>NZ_PUGE01000010.1 GCF_002967075.1 Corynebacterium sp. J010B-136
GTTCCATCAGAGAACTCAATCTCCAAATCACCATCAGCGTTAACCTCCTGGCCAACGACAGTAATCGACTCACCATCGCTACCATCCTGACCAGCAGGAATCACAATTGTATTGCCATCAGAGAAGACAATGGTGATGGTTCCAGTCTCTGGGTCCACAGTGTTGGACACGATTTCTACGGATTCCCCATCAGCGCCATCTTCACCATCAGCGCCGGTGGCGGGCACACCAGTATCGATCTCACCAATCCACCAGTTACCGTTTTCACCAACCTGTGGGGTCAAACCATCCTGGCCGTCTTGACCATCTTGGCCAGCTTCACCATAAGGAACTTCAATTACAGTTCCATCAGAAAAACGAATGGTGATCGAGGTATCGCCTGGGATAGTTTCAACAATCTCAAACGGAGACATGACGACATTTACGCGCGCGCGGAGATCATCGGTTGACCCATCTGGGTATGTTGCGATGACTGGGACTCGGAAAACAGTACCTGGGAATGCACCTTCTGGTGCGGTGATCTCAAGATCACCCGTAGCAGGGTCCGTGATGGAGATCGTCCAACCAGAAGGACCCGTCCAACCTGGGGCAATCTCAAACTCTGTACCCTCAGGAAGATCCGTGTCTCCAATCTGTTCTACAGGCAGAGTTTGACCTGCTTTAATGAAGACGTAATCGTAGCCTGGGTTATGGTCCTCAGCAATAGGGGCGCCGTCAATATAGGTATAGTCCAGTGGCTCCGATCGATCACCGTCGGTAGCTACGGAGACCTCAACCTCGTCTTGGGTAGTATTAAGCTCGGCCCATGGTGGTGCTACGAAGGTTGCGGTTCCAGCTTCAGCATCGAGCTCAAAGTCAGTAATCGCGGTGTCATTGATGTAGATCGTGTCAATACCTGCGAGGTTTGTACCGGTCAACGTAACTTCATTACCGCCGGAACGAGGCCCTTGGTTCGGATCGATGCCTAGAAGCTCTGGAGCGTTGAGAATAGGGTCATCAATATCGGTCGCTTTTACCGTTGAACGTGCCAGCGGAAGATCAACAACTCCGCCGTCGGTGCCCAAAGGAAGAACTTGTGCACGAATAGGTACAACGCTGAAATCTGCGGAAGGATCAGTCAGCGTTCCGCGGCGAGCATTTGGACGACCTTCGACAGAACCAGGCTCTGCGATCAGCTCATTCGTCTGGTAGTTGACGGTTACCTGCGCAACCTCGCTCAGAACCTCATCGATCAAACCGCTTAGCCCCAAGACGGAGCCGTCACCCAGCAAGGAATTAACCGGTGTCAAAAGATCGCCGATAATGTCGTTCAGGATGGTGACCTGAAGGTTTCCCTGATCATCGACGCTGCCCAGAACTGAGCCCAAACCGCTAACTAAACTATCAACGATATCCGCAAGCACACCACCGGTCACGACATCAAGCACCCCACCACCGGTAACCGCGACATCGTCAGCCAAAATTTGTGCCAGAGTGCCATTTATCTCGGCTGACCCTAGTAGGGTGCCGACAAGAGGAACACGCACTTCGAGTTTTACTTGAAGATGAGTGTCTAAGACCCCATTGTTCAACGTGTCCGTGATCCGCTGACTCAGCGAATTCAATAAGCCATCCACGGTGGAGGTAATGCGAGTGAGTTGCTCTGCATTAACTAAAGGCGTGTTGGGCTCTAGGTTGCTGAGGTTATCCCCATGCAGCTTTTCCAGGTTTACCTTGACTTCACCAGACTGCAAGTCAATGGTGACTAATTCATCCTCCGAGGTCAGCGGTTGACCTAACAACTCATCGAGTGCCGCCTCGAGATTCGTGGTCGCGTTAATCTCAACGCTACCTAGGCCCAAGCCGGTAAGCAGTCCGCTTACGAGCCCGACGATCTGACCGCCAACAAGTCCATCTTCACCCAAAAGGCCATTGACGACGCTGTCGAGATCTTCACCAAGTCCGCCAGGCTTGACCAGGCCGCCGATTTCTTCAACCAGCGGGCTGTGCAGGTACAGCTCAGCATTAGCTACCGCGTATTCAGAGGTAACTTCGTTGCCTTCAGCCTGTGCCATGGAACTGACAGCGCCTAGGCGAAGAGCCAGGTCATCGGCGATGGTATCGGTGATTGGACCTAAGCCCAGCTGATCCAAGACAGCGGTGAGCTGCAGGTTGGTTTCGACGTTGCCGGCACCTTGGGATGGATCAACATTGATTGCGCCATCTTCATTAACAACGCCAGCAGCAGCGTGAGCAGAGGTTGCGTCAGGTGCAGAAGCATAAGCGCTCAAAGCGCCTACGCCCTCGGTGCCGAGCTGCAATAGACCGTTGCCGGAGCCATCATCGATAAGCGGGAGAGTAATTCCACCCAGGTTGAGGCGAATATCCTGCAGCGCTTCCACGTTAAGCTGGCTGGTTTCGGGGCTGTTGTTTTCGTTCCCTGTGAAAGACTGCTGCGCTTGGAAAGCTTCAACGAGACCATCGAAAATACCCAAGTCATCTTCGTGGACGAATCCGCGCAAAAGGGAAAGATCAATGACCTCACCCTCG
The DNA here is from genome assembly GCF_002967075.1 of Corynebacterium sp. J010B-136. GTDB lineage: Bacteria > Actinomycetota > Actinomycetes > Mycobacteriales > Mycobacteriaceae > Corynebacterium. Next base: position 2,530 of record NZ_PUGE01000010.1, read on the forward strand.
GCGTGAGCAAGAACTGCTTCCTGAGCAGCAGCCTCAGCCACGAGCGAGTGCTGGAAAAAGCTATTCGTAGGAACGGGAACAAGAGTGCCACCAACGAGGGCGGTACTGGTTAGGGTAGCGATGCCGAGACGAAGCCATTTACGTTTTTGAATTAGCCGCGCGGACACACTAGGGGAATGCGAATGCATCAAGATCTCCTGCAGGTTCTGGCCGGGAATCGGGATAAGTCCCAGCATCAAACGTTTGCCCAACAAAAGAAGTTGGGAACCAGCCATATCCTAGGCAAATTTTTAACCTAAATCTGCGCCCCCAAAATAGTGCAATTTACGAATTTAAATGCATTAAATGCAGTAGTTCAGGAAGGCAATTAAAAACTTGAAACTTAGTTAACAAGAGGCACAATAGTCACAAACGTTGAGCAAAAATTGTCCTGACTAGAGCGAACATGTATTTACTCAACTCACAGCAATGTGACAGAAACGGCATTTTCGCTTACCCCCGAAGGAGCTAGAGTTTCTTATATTTTGGGACATTTTATACATAGCGCAAGTACTTAGCTTCCGGTTTGCATGCGGTTGCGAGTCCCCAAAGCACTGTCGTCATGAAAGACTAAAGGGTGCCGGGAGATAATCCTCCGGCACCCTTAATGTGGTGAAAAATTAATCCTTGATGGACTCAAAAGCCTTCAGCAAGACATCGGTTTCTTCTTCCGTTGTGGTGGAAATACGCACGCCTTCCGGGAAGGCACGAATGAGTACGCCAGCTTCGGCGAATTTGGCGGCGAGCTCTTGCGGAGGAAGTGGAAGCGCGGCTGCGGGAAGCCACACGAAATTGGCTTCGGAGGCGATTGCGCCCCAATCGGCAAATGCTTTGGCGATGCGCTCGCGGGCGATGACGGCTTCATCGATACGCTCTTTAAGCTCTTCTTTGGCATCTAATGCCGCAAGCGCACCTGCTTGCGCCAGAGAGTTCACTGAGAAAGGAATAGCTACCTTGTTGATGGCTTCAATGAGGTTGCGTGGGCCAAACGCATAACCCACGCGGGCGCCGGCGAGGCCATAAGCCTTGGAGAAGGTACGCAGGCCCACGACGTTGTCGTATTTTGCGATGACCTCAGTGCCAATCGGCTGACTTTCAGCGCGGTTGTACTCAAAATAAGCCTCGTCTAATCCGACCACAACATTCGCGGGAACCTTGGCCATGAAGGCTTCAAACTCGTCGTTGCTAATAGTCGTACCGGAAGGATTATTCGGGTTGCAGATAAACACCAGGCTGGTCTTATCCGTAATAGCGGCCGCGAGACCATCCATATCCAGCCCCTGCTCAGGGGTAAGCTCCACAGGCACGGGGGTTGCGCCGACGACCTGCGCGAAGATTGGATAAGCCTCGAAGCTGCGCCATGGGAAAACCACCTCATTATCGGCAGTGGTGGTGGCGTGGACCAGCTGCTGGCACAGGGCGGAGGAACCAGTACCCACCGCGGTCTGTTCAAAATCCACGCCTAAATGCCGCGCCAGTGCGGTGCGCAATTCAACGGCACCCATATCTGGGTAGCGGTTCACGCCAGTTGCCGCCTCGCTCATGGCCTTGGCTACCGAAGGCAGTGGGGCATAGGAGGACTCATTGGATGAAAGCTTGACGGCATCATCCATGCGTGCGCCTGGTACATAAGCGGGGAGGTTTTCCAGATCTTTCCGGATCATTATCTATAGCTACCTTTTCTTGTGCTTTATTAATCGCTGCAGGTTTATAGGGTGTGGCCGCGAAACCTAGCTTTATCCTAGTCCGCGGGCAACCATTCCCATCTTATGGATTGCGGGGACCACGTGGGCCGAAGTCGAAGTCAGCGGTCATCGGGCCAAAGGCCTTCAATCCAGCAGGTGCATCCATAGCGTCAAGGTGGACTTCGAGGAAAGCTCCAGCATCAGAAGCCTGAATCTTGCTCAATGCATCTTCAAGTTCACCTTCGGTACGCGCCTGGTAGGAAACCATCGTGGTATCCGGTACGAAGACCTGCGGAAGCTTGGCGTACTGCCAATCGGCAATGTCGTTGTACTTTTCTTCCATGCCGAGGATATAGCGCTCGATGGTGTAGCCCTTGTTGTTGACCAGCACGATGATCGGCTTGAGGTCTTCACGCAGGATGGTTGAGAGTTCCTGGGCGGTGAGCTGGAAGGAGCCATCGCCGATAAAGAGCACGTGGCGGCGGTCGCGGTTGGCCAGCATGCTGCCCAATAGTGCGGGCAAGGTAAAGCCAATAGCGCCCCAGATAGGGGAGTTGATATAACGTGCCCCCTTAGGCAGACGCTCTGGGGTGAGACCAATGTGGGAGGTTCCGGCCTCTGCAATCACGGTGTCATCGTCTTCTAAGAAACGGATGAAGCGTGGCCACATGCGCGCATGGGTTAGTGGTGCTTCGGCGTCAATCTCCCACTCGTCATAGACGAATTCTTCCTTTTTCTTCTTGCGGGAAGCCTTGGTGCGGTCGATGAGGGCATCGAGAAGCTCAAGCGTATTGATGCCGACGAAGAACTCACCGCCGACGTTGACGTGCTGGTCACCGAAGTTCACGATGGCTTCAGCAGGCAGGTGGTGGGTGAAAGACCCGGAATTTACCTCGATGAAACGTGGATTGGTGGTAAAGAGCAGGTCAGCGGATTCCACGATCTTCTGCACACCCGGCGCGGAAGCCTTGCCGTTGTAGGAACCGAGGAACAGGCCATCACGTTCAGAGAGCACGCCTTTGCCGGAAGTCAGCTGCGAATAAGGAATCTGCAGCTTATCCACCAAGGTGCGGAATTTCTCCGTGAAACCGTGGCGATCGGTGTCCTGGTCAAAGAGAAAGACAGGCTTTTTCGCCTCGGCGATGCGCTCTAACACGCGGGCGGTGGCGGCTTCGAGGCGTTCGGCATCGGAAGTTGGCAGCGTCGTGTCTAATGCTTCTTCTGGCGCTTCGATTTCCAGGTGGGTGATATCCGAGGGGATCTGGATGTGCACTGGGCGCTTTTCGCGCAAGCAGATATGCAGCGCGCGGTCTAGCTCTTCCACCACGTTCATCGGTGTGATGCGCACGGCTGCACCGGTGAACGGCAGGATGGAATCCAGCATGTTCTCAAAGTCGCCATCTGCTAGCGAGTGGTGCAAGTTCCAACGATATTCCGTGGAATACAGCGGCGGGGAACCGGCCAAGCTCACCATGGGAACGTGCTCTGCGCGCGCGCCAGCGATGCCATTGAGCGCGGAGAGCTCACCCACGCCATAGGTCGTCAGCAGCGCGCCGACACCCGACTGGCGGCCGTAGCCATCGGCAGCGTAAGCAGCGTTGAGCTCATTACACGCGCCGACGAATTCGATGTTCTCTGCTTCATTAATCTGCTCAATGAAGCTCAAGTTGAAATCTCCTGGCACACCAATGATGTGCTCAATCCCCAGTTCTTTCAACCGCCTAATGATGAATTCACCTACGGTAGTGCGCATCGTCTTGTCCTCAACTTTCTTGCCAGTGACGGCATTATCCTGCATTAACATCTATTGTGCTGCACATCACTTTCAAAGTCACTAGACAAAAAGCGTGAATTTCTTCGACGAATGTCAAAATGTGCCAGACTTTGAGCCATGGATTCCTCCACGCCACAAGCAACACCCCGCGCAGCCCAGCTCGGTCAGATTCAATCTTTGGTCGATGAGCTAGCTAGCAAGCTCCAACGCTCCGTCCAGGTTGATACGCCGGCCTTCTATGCCTTTTGCTCCAGCCCGCAATACGGCGAAGTCGATAATGAGCGGGTATTTAATGTCCTGCACCGCGAACCCAACCCGGAACCCATCCCGTGGCTGGTTGCCAATGGCGTGCAGGAATCCCGCGATCCCGTGCGCGTGCCCGCACATAAAGAGTTCGATTTGCTTCCCCGCCTGTGCGTTCCGCTGTGGGAAGGGGAGAAGCTGTGCGGACATATCTGGCTCATTGACTCACCAGCCATTAGTGAAGCGGACTTAGAGATCATCACCAGCTATCGCCAGCCAATTATTGACCTGATGGCCGCGCGCGATGAAACCTTCTTGCGACGGGTAGCAGAGATGCGCGAGATAGCCCGCGATGTCACCTTGGGTCTAGATGGGTCGCTCGCGCACGCGGTGGACAATAACTTCCTGCCGCGGCGCGGCGCCATCCGTATTCATCAGCTCACCATCCGTGAGGCCGCCGAAGCTGCAGTCACCACAGATGCACCTGAGCGGCTCATGTTGGAATTGCTGCGCTTTCGGCGCCGTCGGCCTTTCCTCGTCACGGATAATCACGATGGGTTGACCATCGTCGAGCGCTCAGACGATGAGGCCGCATCGCAGTCGCTTTTCGATGCCCTCCAGGCCGCCTCAGTCGCCGTCGGCGCCGTGATTGTTTCACGTGGAACATCGACAATCAATGAGTTAAGCGGCGCCCGCAATACAGCCCGGCGCGCCAGTTTCATCGCCACGGTAGCGGCCTTGTTGGGGCAAGAGACTCTCACATGGGAGGATTCCGGTGCTTGGCGCTTGTTGTTGGGCTGGGAGCTTACACCCGCTACCGTCAGCGCGATTTCCCCAGCGGCGACAGCCCTGATTGCTGAGGGGTCCCAATCATTATGGGAGACGGTATTGGAGTATTTAGATAATGCTCGTAATGTCACCGCCACCGCAGATAACCTATTTATTCACCGCGCCACTTTGCACTACCGCTTGGAGAAGGCCCGGGCGGTACTGCCCGAAGGCGTGCTTGATGATGGCTGGGAGTCCACCTGTTTGCATGCAGCACTGCGCCTGCACGCGGCGTTGAATACAGTGCCATAGAAAAATCCAGTCTCGCCCGTGGGGAGCGAAGACTGGATCTAAGGACGAAGTTTTAACTTCGTCTACTGCAACAGCGTGCGGTCGGAGGTTCCGCCTTTAATCTTGGCAAATTCCGACATGAGGTCTTGCACGGTGAGCTTTTGCTTTTGATCTTCGGAAGCCTCATAGATGATCTTGCCGTCGTGCATCATAATGAGTCGGTTGCCCACCTGGATGGCTTGCGCCATGTTGTGGGTGACCATCAAAGTGGTCAGGTTACCTTGGGAGACAATGCGTTCCGTCAGGGTGGTGACCAGCTCGGCACGTTGTGGGTCCAGCGCTGCGGTGTGCTCATCGAGCAGCATGACATCAGGGTTGGTAAAGCCCGCCATGAGAAGGCTGAGCGCCTGACGCTGACCACCAGAAAGCAGACCCACCTTGGAGCCCATGCGGTCTTCGAGGCCAAGTTCTAGGCTTTCAAGCTGCTCGCGGAAGAATGCGCGGCGCTTGGAGTTGAGCCCCAAAGAAAGCCCACGGCCCTTGCCGCGCAAGTACGCGAGCGACAGGTTTTCTTCAATGGTGAGATTCGGGGCAGTACCCGCCATCGGGTCCTGGAAGACGCGGCCAACAACCTTCGCGCGTTTATGCTCAGGTTGGCGGGACACATTCTTGCCCTCGATGGAAATGGTTCCGGAATCAACAATCAACCGACCTGAAATCGAGTTGAGCAGAGTAGATTTGCCGGCACCATTAGATCCAATCACGGTGACGAAATCACCGGGGGCAAGGTTTAAGGAGACATCGACAAGCGCTTTGCGTTCGTTGGCTGTGCCGGCGAAGAAGGTTTTGGAAATGCTATCGATCTTAAGCATTGGCTACCTTCCTCCCGGCGACTTTCGGCGTCCGGCCGGTCAGCTTCGGAAGCAGCAGCGCGGCGATGACAAGCACTGCGGTAATCAACTTCATGTCGTTCGGATTCAGGCCGACCGTCAGTGCCACGTAGATAATCAGGCGGTAGAGGATGGAGCCCAGCGCAACCGAGCCGACAATCAGCCACAGGCGACGCTGCGGGATAACAGCCTGGCCGACAATGACCGAGGCCAGACCGACCAGGATGAGGCCGACACCCATGGAGATATCCGCAAAGCCCTGGAACTGCGCAATCAACGCGCCACACAGGCCAACCAGGCCATTCGACAGCGCGAGGGTCAGCGTCTTGGTGAAGTCAGTGGAGACACCGAAGGAGGTAATCATCTGTTGATTATCACCGGTCGCGCGCAGCGCCAGGCCGAGGTCGGTGGACAGGAACCACACGATGAGTGCCACTAGCGCAATTGCACCAACGACCAACAGGCCGACGACAGCCCAGTCATTTTTGATGCTATCGAGCGGGGTAAACACGGAGTCTTGGCTCAGCAGCGGGATATTCGCGCCGCCCATAATGCGCAGGTTGATTGACCACAAGCCAATCATGGTCAAGATACCGGCGAGCAGGCCGTCAATCTTGCCCTTGGTGTGTAACAGTCCGGTGATGATGCCGGCGATAAAGCCTGCAACGAAACCCACGCCCGTAGCCAGGATGGGATTAACACCGTTAGTAATGAGTACGCCGGCGGCAGCAGCACCGGTGGTGAAACTGCCGTCAACGGTTAGGTCAGGGAAATCTAGAACTCGGAAGGTGAGGTAGACGCCTACCGCCATCACGGCATAAAGGAGTCCGAGCTCAACTGCACCGATCATACGGTTTCAGCTTCTTCCAAAATCGCTTCTGGAATCTCAATGCCCTGTGCCTCAGCGGCTTCTGGGTTGACCACGTAGGTAAATTCCTTCGCGGATTCCACAGGTGTAGACGCTGGCTCTTCGCCATCTTGCAGGATGCGCAGCGCCATCTCACCGGTCTGGCGTCCCAGCTGCTCGTAGTCAATACCCAAGGTTGCAGCAGCGCCACCCTCAACGGTGCCGGCCTCAGCGCCGATGACTGGGATCTGCTTCTCATTGGCCACGTTGATCAAAGAAGCAATACCGGAGACCACCATGTTGTCAGTTGGGACGTAGATGGCATCGACATCGCCAAGCGCCTGCACCGCCTGCGGGATTTCAGTCACGGAAGTCACGGTCTGGGACTTCACATCAATATCAGACTCGCCCGCAACAGAGGTCAGTTCATCCACCTGCACCTGGGAGTTGACCTCACCGGAAGCGTAGACAACACCAACGGTCTTCGCATCCGGGACCAGTTCCTTCAGCAGATCCACCTGGTCCGAAATCGGTGCGATGTCGGAGGTGCCGGTGACGTTTGCGCCAGGTGCATCGTTGGAATCTACCAACTCTGCTGCCTCTGGGTCAGTGACAGCGGTAAAGAGCAGGGGAGCGTCCTTGATGGACTGCGCCATCGCCTGCGCGGCTGGGGTAGCAATAGCCAAGTACAGATCGTGATCAGCATTGGCCATCTGCTGCGCGATGGTCACCGCGGTGGACTGCTCGCCGTTGGCGTTTTGCTCATCCCATTCCACTTCGACGCCGGCGTCTTCAAACGCGGCCTTGAAGCCTGCGGCGCTGGCATCCAGTGCCGGGTGCTGCACAAGCTGGTTGATGCCGATGGAATAGCTTTCCGATGCACCTTCGCCGCCAGCGTTATCGCCAGCAGCGTCATCGCCGCTTTCCGATGAACAGCCGGCGAGCACGAGGGCAGTCGCAGAAATAGCAGCGATGACCGAAGTCATGCGGGAGGGCTTGGAGATTCGATTAATTCTCATATTGAGAGCTTCCTTATGTGTTGAAGGGAGTTCACAGGAAACGGTGGCGCCAGTTGGTGCACCACGGCGCTTCCTTCTGCAAAACCAGTAGGGTAGTTCTAAACATATCGGTTAAGCAGGGGTTTCAATACTCTTTCAACAAATTAATTCAGGCTCTATACGGCTGAATTCTTCACCCAATCCCCAAGCTTGCGTAATGCAAGTCACATAACATGCAGCTCATAGCTACGCCAGTCTTTTATTCACGCCTCGCCCAAACCGTCTTTACGGTCAGTAAATATTTGACATTCTAGCCCCGACTGGGGGTATCTACCTATGGCAGAACGGACCCAGGATTCCCCGCGCCCGGAACATAACACTCAACATAGTACTTAACATAGTAATCCGGAGTAAAAGTACTATGTTAAGTACGGAGTTAAGTGCTATGTTTGAATATCAGCATTTCAAGACACATTTTGAGGTCTTGAATTGTAATGAATTGGATGGGCAATGCTTAGCAGTAGTGAGTATGAGCCGGGGAGAAAAGAATTAAATTCGGGATCCGTATCCCATTTTTGAAGAGGTAGTGCTACAGTGTGTTTCATGAAGAAGTTAAGCACCGTTAATCTTTGGTGGTGGCGCGCGTAACACGCGGGCCCATTTAAGCTTCCTTCTTTAAAGCTTTCCTTAAAACCAGGCTCGCAGTATGCGGGCCTTTTCGTTGTCTTAAGGGACATAAACCGGTATAGACCCGCGAACTGCGAGATAAAAATATTAAATCTCTCAAAAACACAGTCGCGAAAGATAGATAGCTATGACCGGATTTTCTACCGCATCACGGCAGCTCCCGTACTATACGGATGCCGCTGCATTATTTGATGCCCTAGCCACCACACATGATTCCATGCTGCTGGAATCAGCAGATATTGAATCCAAGAAGAATGTGCAGTGCCTTGCTGTTCTAGATGCCGCACTCAAGGTCACCTGCCGCGGTCAGCGTGTATACGCTGAGGTTCTTACCCCCACCGGGCAAGCGATGCTCGAGCGCCTAGAAGAACAGCTTTCTGAGCACCGCGTCGGGGCAGGGGAGTTTGAATTCCAGCGCCCTACCGATAGTGATGAACGCCGGCGCCTGAAGGCCATTTCCAATGCAGAAGTCCTGCGTAAGCTGCAGTTATATGCAGGTTATTCACATGAAATGTTGCCCTTTCTAGGCGGCGGCTTTGCCTATGATTACCTCGATACTTTTGAGGTGCTCCCTGAGGTGCCAGAGAGCAACAATGAATACCCGGACTATGAGTTCATCGTGGCGCAGACTGTGTTGCACGTTGATCACCTCAACCACAGCATCGTTATCCACGGCGTCGATGTTAATGATGCTGCGCTGCAAGCGCGCTTAGATGAGTATCTGGACAAAGCACAAAAGCTTGTCGATGCCCCCCTGGCCGAAACCACCGAGGTTGCCGAAGAGAAAACCGTGACCGTCACCGCGGATATCTTGGATAAGGACTTCCGCGAACACGTGAGCAACCTGCAGAAGAATATCTACGAGGGCGATATTTACCAGGTTGTGCCAGCACGGTCTTTCTCCATGGAGTGCCCAGATGCTTTCGCTGCTTACCGGAAGCTACGCGAGACCAACCCTTCGCCCTATATGTTCTATATCCGCGGCGCAGATTATGAACTCATTGGTGCATCCCCTGAGTCCAACCTGAAATTTGATGCTAATACCCGCGAGGTGCAGCTCTATCCCATCGCCGGTACCCGTCCACGCGGTGCAACGCATGAATTAGATATCCGCAATGAGCTGGATATGCGCACCGATACCAAGGAGCTCGCCGAGCACACCATGCTGGTTGACCTCGCGCGCAATGACTTAGCGCGAGTTGCGGTTCCTGGAACCCGGCGCGTGGCGGATCTGTTGCAAGTAGACCGCTACTCCCGCGTGATGCACTTGGTCTCCCGCGTGGTGGCAGAACTGCACCCTGACTTCGACGCGATTGATGCCTACCGCGCGTGTATGAACATGGGCACGCTCACCGGTGCGCCGAAACTGCGCGCGATGGAACTAGTGCGCGACACCGAAAATAAACGCCGCGGTTCTTATGGTGGGGCAGTGGGGTACCTGCGCGGGGATGGCTCCATGGATAACTGCATCGTTATTCGTTCCGCCTACATCAAAAATGACACGGCGATCGTGCAAGCCGGCGCCGGCGTTGTTCGCGACTCCGTTCCACAATCTGAAGCCGATGAAACATTGCACAAGGCATACGCGGTATTACATGCAATTGCTGCAGCCAACAACGCCACCCTGGAGGTCGTCCGATGAGCACTATGGAAACCAAGACCGTAGAAACCAACCCAGGCAACAAGCCTAAGGTTTTACTTCTCGATAATCACGATTCTTTCGTTTATAACCTTGTTGACGCCCTTTCTGGCTATGACACCGTAGTTATGCGCAATACCGTCACAGTGACGGAAATCCTCGATGAGTCGCCCGACTTGATTGTGCTCTCCCCAGGACCCGGACACCCCACTGATGCCGGATGCATGATGGAACTCATCGACACCGTCTTGGGCAAGATTCCACTACTCGGTATCTGCCTCGGCTTCCAAGCACTCTTGGAATACCACGGTGGAAAGGTCACACCATGCGGACCCGTCCACGGCTCCACCGACACGATGGTGCTCACCAGTGAGGGAGCACAGCACCCCGTCTTCCATGGACTGACTACGGACGTGGAACCAGACCAACCCGATTACGTGGGCACCCAGGTTCCGATTGCGCGTTATCACTCCCTGGGCTGCACGCAGTTGCCAGAAGGTCTGCGCGCATTGGGATACATCGATGACATCGTGATGGCCGCCGAAACCACCGACGGCACAGCACTCGGTCTGCAATTCCACCCGGAGTCAGTACTGACACCCGCCGGCCCCATCATGTTGGAGCGCTGTGTGGAGCAATTGGCATCGAAAAGCGTGCTCTAAGCACACCATTAACCGCACGTTAAACCATATTTATTAAAGTATCTATTAAGAACTAGAAAGGATGCCTCCCCCTCATGGCAGCACCACTGAATGTATTAATGAAATTCCTCGACAACCCCGCGCCCACGGTGGAGGAGGCCCAAGAGGTCTTTAACCCGCTGAGCAACGGCGATTATGACGACATCCATATCGCTGCACTGCTGGCCACCATCCGCACCCGCGGCGAAACCTTCGCGGATCTGGCTGGCGCAGCCAAAGCCTTCCTCAACGCCTCACGTCCTTTCCCGATTACAGGCAAAGGCATCATGGACTCCGCTGGCACGGGCGGTGATGGCACCAATACCATCAACATCTCCACCGGCGCATCGCTGGTGCTCGGCGCTGGGGGAGCGAAGGTCGTCAAATGCGGCAACCGTTCCGTATCTTCTAAGTCTGGCTCCGCGGATGCACTAGAAGCTCTCAACATCCCACTGGATTTGGACGTTGACCGTGCTGTGCGCCAGTTCGAGGAATCTGGCTTTACCTTTCTCTACGCACCGGCGTACCACCCAGCGGTCGCGCACGTCATGCCCGTGCGCCGCGCGCTGAAGGTACCCACGATCTTCAACTCGCTGGGCCCCATCCTTTCCCCAGCAAGCCCAGAGTTTCAGATCATGGGCGTTGCCAACCCAAAGCTGGGCCGCACCATCGCTGAGGTCTTTAAAGAATTAGGCCGCGGCCGCGCCATCGTCATGCACGGCGCAGGCACCGACGAAATCGCTGTGCACGGCCCAACCCAGGTGTGGGAACTACGCGACGGCGAAATCGAAGAGTACACCGTAACCCCAGACGATTTCGGTGTGGGCACCCACCAACTTGCCGACCTCACCGGTGGTGACGGCGCCGAAAACGCCAAGGCACTGCGCCAGGTCTTCAATAACACCGCACCAGCAGCACACCGCGATGCGATCGCCGCGAACGCCGGCGCCATGTTCTACCTCACCGGCCACGCTGATAGCTACAAGGAAGGCACCGACAAGGCGCTCGGTTTGCTTGCCGATGGCACCGTGAAAGATTGGTTGCAGCGCCACGAGGAGGCTAACTATGCCAAGTAATCATCAATTACCCACGGTTCTAGAAAATATTGTGGAGACCCGGCGCACGCACTTAGGAGACATCGCCAAGCGAATTGCACACGTCGATGTTTCCAACCTGCCGCGCTCTACGCGCTCGCTGTATGACAACCTGCACGGCGCAACCAATGCCTTCATCATGGAGTGCAAGTCTTCATCTCCTTCCTTAGGTCTCATCCGTGAGCACTACGAGCCCGGTGCCATCGCACGTACCTACTCACGTTATGCCGCTGGCATCTCCGTGTTGTGCGAACCTGTGCGCTTCGGTGGCGACTATGACCACCTACAAACCGTTGCTTTGTCTACGCACCTGCCTGTGCTGTGCAAGGATTTCATCGTTGATGAAGTGCAGATTCACGCGGCCCGCTACTTCGGCGCTGATGCTATCTTGCTGATGCTCTCTGTCCTCGACGATGAGGAATACACCCGCCTGCAGGATGAAGCACACCGGCTGGGCCTTGATGTCCTTACCGAGGTCATCGATGTCGAAGAAACTGAGCGCGCCATTCGTTTGGGCGCGAAGATCTTTGGCATCAACCACCGCAACCTGCACGACCTCAGCATCGATCTGACCCGCTCGAAGACCTTGAGCGCGCTTTTGCCTGAAGGTTCCGTAGTGGTGTCTGAATCTGGCATTCGTGATAACAAGACCGTGCGCAGCCTGGGCAGTCACTCCAATGCCTACCTGGTGGGCTCGCAGCTTACTTCGGCACCGGATATCGATCAGGCGGCTCGCGCACTCGTGTATGGCGAAAATAAGGTGTGTGGGTTGACCACTTGGTCGGCTGCACAAGCCGCGCGTGCCGCCGGAGCTGTCTATGGTGGTCTCGTCTTTGAAGAGGCTTCTCCACGCAATGTTTCACGTGAAACCGCCGAAGATATCATCGCGCATGAACCCGATCTGGACTACGTTGCCGTCTCACGCCGCACCGAAGGTTGGGCAGAGCTAGCCGCCATCGATGGGGTAGAAGCGCTCCAGCTGCACGCTCCCTACCAAGGCAGCATCGAAGCAGAGCTGGACTACATCCACGCCGTAGTTCAAGAAGTCCGTGACTCCGGAATCGCCGTTGCATCCTCCAAGGATGAAGACTTGGACTTCGGCGCAGAGCAGGAGAGCGGCCTGCAGATCTGGCGCGCTGTCTCCATGAGCCATGCCGATGGCCCGGCCCTGGCTCAAGCGCTCATTGCCGACAAGGCCGTCGACCGCATTGTTCTCGACTCCGGTGACGGCGGAACAGGCACCAGCTTTGATTGGGCTACCGTTCCCGCTGAGGTTTTAGATTCCGCACTTCTTGCAGGCGGCATTGGTCTGGATAACATTGAAGAAGCACTAAACATTGGCACTGTCGGCGTTGATCTGAACTCCGGGTTGGAAACCATCAAGGGCACCAAAGACACCGGCCTTATTGCACGCGCATTTGCCACCATCAGAAATTTCTACCGCTAAGGATTACCCACCCATGACTGACACTTCTCGGGAGACCTTACTTCCTGCGTATTTTGGAGAATTCGGCGGACAGTTTGTTCCAGAATCTCTCATCCCCGCATTAGACCAACTCGAAAAAGCCTTCGTGGATGCCATGGAGGATGAGTCTTTCCAAAAGGAACTCGCAGACCTCCTGCGTGACTACTTGGGCCGACCAACCCCTATCACCGAGGTCCATAAGCTCGGCGGCAAAGCGCGCATCTTCCTCAAGCGCGAAGACCTTGTCCACGGCGGCGCACACAAGACCAACCAGGTTTTAGGCCAGGCGCTCCTGGCTAAGCGCATGGGCAAGACCCGCATCATCGCTGAAACTGGTGCGGGCCAGCACGGCACGGCTACGGCTCTTGCATGTGCACTCTTAGACCTTGAATGCGTTGTGTACATGGGCGCCAAAGACGTCGCACGCCAGCAACCCAACGTGTTCCGCATGGAACTCATGGGCGCTAAAGTCGTGCCCGTCGATACCGGCTCCGGCACCCTAAAAGACGCCGTGAATGAGGCGCTACGGGACTGGACCGCCACCTTCCATGAGTCGCACTACCTGCTCGGCACAGCGGCTGGCCCACACCCATTCCCAACGATCGTGCGTGAGTTCCACCGCGTCATCTCCACTGAGGCGAAGGCGCAGATGCTTGAGCGCATCGACGGCCTGCCAGACTTGGTCGTCGCCTGTGTGGGTGGCGGTTCCAACGCCATTGGCATGTTCGCAGATTTCATTGATGAAGAAGGCGTGGAACTTGTCGGCGCTGAACCCGGCGGAGAAGGCCTCGACTCCGGCAAGCATGGTGCAACCATCAACAATGGCACCATCGGCATTTTGCACGGCGCTCGCAGCTACCTCATGCGCAATAGCGATGGCCAGGTAGAGGAGTCCTACTCGATCTCCGCCGGACTGGATTACCCAGGCGTAGGCCCACAGCATGCGCACTTGCACGCTACTGGTCGCGCGAAGTACGTCGGCATTACTGACGCTGAGGCACTTGAAGCTTTCCAGCTGCTGTCTCAACAAGAGGGCATCATTCCAGCACTCGAATCTTCACACGCGCTGGCTTATGCGCTCAAGCGCAAGGACGAAGACATCAACATTCTGGTCTCGCTTTCCGGTCGCGGTGACAAAGACATCGACCACGTTCGCCAGACTCTCGAAGACCACCCTGAGCTTGTCATCAAGGAGAAGAACTAACCATGACTACAACACGTGATGGCGCTAGCCGCTTTGAAGCACTCTTTGCTGCACTTGAGGAGAAGAACGAAGGCGCATTCGTCCCTTTCCTCATGCTCAATGACCCAACGCCTGAAGACAGCATGGAAATCATCCGCACCGTCGTTAAAGCAGGCGCTGATGTTCTCGAACTGGGCGTTCCTTTCTCCGACCCGGTTGCTGACGGCCCGACCATTCAGGGCTCCCACATCCGCGCTTTAGACAATGGCGCATCCGTTGATGATTCCCTCAACTTGGTACGCCAAATCCGCGAAGAGTTCCCTGATACTCCCATCGGCATGCTCATCTACGGCAACGTTCCTTTTACCCGTGGGCTAGATAAGTTCTACGAGGAATTCGGTGCTGCTGGCGCTGACGCCATCCTGATCCCGGATGTTCCAGTCCGTGAAGGCGCACCCTTTGCTGCCGCCGCTGAGAAGGCTGGGGTAGCTCCAGTATTCATCGCTCCGGCCCGCGCATCAGAGCGCACTCTCGAAGGCGTTGCTAAGTACTCTAAGGGCTACATTTACGCTGTCTCGCGCGACGGGGTAACCGGCACTGAGCAAGAATCCCAAACTCTCGGCCTCGACGAAGTAGTTGCTAACATCCACCGCTACAACGGTGCTCCAGCTCTTCTCGGCTTTGGTATTTCTACGCCAGAGCACGTTGCTGAAGCAATCGCCGCTGGCGCAGCTGGCGCGATTACCGGCTCAGCAATCACCAAGATTGTCAACGGTTACGTTTCACGTGAAACAGAGGATTCTCCAGCTTTCATTACCGACATGGAAGCTCTGAAGAAAGAAATCACGGACTACGTCTCCGCGATGAAAGCTGCGACCAAGAAATAAAATAAGCCTGGTTCCTTCTTTCCTCTTTCGAGAGGAAGGAACCAGGCTTTTGTTATGCCGATTTCACATTGTATCGGCATACAAACTAGCTATTTTTCTTCGTGCTTTCCGGAGCTGGTCTCAGCATCAACGGCTTCAATGAACTCTGCTTCGTAGCCCTCTTCACCCAGGAAGTTCTCTGGGTCATCAGGGTCGACCATCTTGTTCTTAGCAAAGCGGTCAACGATCATCGCGATTGCACCGTCACCGGTGACATTCGCTGCGGTGCCGAAAGAGTCGACCGCGATGTAGGCGGCAATCATCAAAGCAATCATGGAATCATCGAAGCCCATCATGCTTTGCATCAGGCCAACAGCCACCATGACTGCGCCACCTGGAACACCAGGGGCAGCGATCATCATGACGCCCAGCAGCAAAATGAATCCTGCTGCGGTTCCCAGGCTAACGTCCAAATCTGCAAGGTAAACGACCGCAAAACCATATAAGGTCAGCTTAATCATCGAACCTGAAAGGTGAATGGTCGCGCACAAAGGAATGACAAAACCAGCAATCTGCTTAGAAATTCCGTTGTTCAGTGCGGCACGGTGGGTAACCGGAATGGTCGCTGCAGAAGAGGAAGTACCCAACGCGGTGAAGTACGCAGGCGCCATAGTTCGCAAAGCTTTAAACGGGTTGCGCTTAGCGATGGCACCCGCCACGACGTACTGCAAGATCAGGTATGCAATGGTCATTACGACCGAGAGCACCAGCACCTTAGCAAATGCCGAGAGCACATCGAGCAGATTGCCATTCATACCCAGGCCCAAGAACATACCGAAGATATAAATTGGCAACAGTGGGATAACAAATCCCCAGATCACCTTGATGACGATGGCTTCCAGCTCGCGCGAAGCGTTGTAAATGGTGTCTGCTTTGACCGCAGTCATGGCAACACCAACGCAGAATGCCAGCAGCAGGGCCGTCATAACCTCAAACGGTGCAGGCATCTCAACTTCGAAATAAGGCGCTAGTGAGCCTTCATCGATATCAGATACATCCAATCCAAGAGATTGGTTACCAAGCAATACTGGGTAGAGCAGCTTTGCGGTGACGAACGCGATCGCACCGGCGATAATGGTGGAACCATAAGCGATAGCAGTGGTGTATCCCAACCACTTTCCGGCTCCTTTTCCTAACCCAGCAATCGCAGGAGCGATGAGCGCAAAAATCAAGACCGGAATGAAGAAGTTCAGGAAGTTACTGAACAGACCGTTGAATGTCGCGAAAATGCGCCCAAGCCACTCTGGGGCAAAAAGACTTACAATGATGCCAAGAACAATCGCGATGATGATCTTGAACAACAGTGAGTCTGTCACTTTTGACTTAGACATTGTTTTCAATTCTTTAAACGTGCTGCGGCGGGGATCTACCTACTCACAACTATTCGACAGGGGCTCGCCACCGACAGGCTCTATTACCTGTCAAGCGACACGGCACTAACTTTAGCCCACGCCGGAACGTTTCCGACAGTTACTGTTTGGGTATTTTCGCTGATCCGGGATTAGAATGACCATCATGGTCGCTGTTGGTATTATCCTGTTGATTTTCGCCGTGTATTGGCTGGTTTTTGGTGGTTTAGCTACCGCCCGCCGACTGCCGGGAAACAAGTATTTTGGGTTGCGCATTCCTGATGTACGCAAGTCCAAAGAGGCCTGGGATGGCTCGCACGTCGTTGCCGGCCCAGTCTGGATCTTCGCAGGAATCACCCTTCTCTTCGGTGCTTTGGTAGCTTTCCGTGCTTCAGGCTGGATGTGGCTAATTCCAGTTGCCACCGTTTTGGTTGCGATCGTTGCCATCTCCGTGGGCTCTAACCTCGGTGCCCGTGCGGCACACCTTTATACCCTTAAAGACCAGGAAGAAAATGGCGGCTGCAGCTCCGAAGGCGGATGCAACTGCGGTTCTGGTGGATGCGGTTCCTCTGCCGAGACACCACAAGTAGACCTTGAGGCATTGCGCGAAGCAGCTAAGAACGTAGACCGCACCTAAAAATCGCGTTCGCTGCAGTTTAATTATCCCGGCTCATGTAGCCGGGATTTTTTATCCCTCATTCTTGCATGAGAAGTACACCCACGCTCATTTTTGCACTGATACAATGTGGGTCACATCCCCTACATGGGATGCTCCAAGTCACTAATCAAAGAGGCCTGGAAAATCATTGCTTCGAGTCAGATAGGAGAGGCGAGATGTCCACTGACGCGCCCCAAACATTTAATGCTGCTGTTGTCGAGAAATTCGGCCCTGAAGTAACCATCAAAGAAATCGACCTACCAAAGCCAGGACCCAACCAGGCCTTGGTCAAAGTACTAACATCCGGAATCTGCCACACAGACCTTCACGCACTAGAAGGGGACTGGCCGGTTAAGCCAGAGCCACCATTTGTTCCTGGCCATGAGGGCGTCGGCGAAGTTGTTGAGCTTGGCCCCGGCGAGCATGACGTCAACGTTGGCGATATCGTCGGCAACGCTTGGCTGTGGTCTGCCTGCGGAACGTGCGAATTTTGTATCACTGGACGTGAGACCCACTGTGCTGATGCCGAATACGGCGGATACACACAGAACGGCTCTTTCGGCCAATACATGCTGGTAGATACCCGCTACGCAGCGCGCATTCCGGAAGGAGTGGACTACCTTGAGGCCGCACCTATTCTATGTGCAGGAGTGACTGTGTATAAGGCACTGAAGGTCTCCGAAACCCGCCCGGGCCAGTTCATGGCCATCTCCGGCATTGGCGGCCTGGGCCACATCGCTGTCCAGTACGCGGTTGCCATGGGCATGCGCGTCATTGCTGTAGATATCGCCGACGACAAGCTCGAGTTGGCATCCAAGCTGGGCGCAGAATTTACCGTTAACGCTCTCAACGAAGATCCCGGCGAAGCAGTGCAGAACTATACCAACGGTGGCGCACATGGTGTCCTGGTTACCGCTGTTCACGAGAAGGCGTTTGGCCAAGCACTTGGCATGGCGCGCAGCGCCGGAACCATTGTCTTCAACGGACTGCCACCGGGAGAATTCCCAGCCTCTGTTTTCAACGTTGTCTTTAAGGGCCTGACTATTCGCGGCTCCCTTGTAGGTACTCGCCAAGACATGAAGGAAGCTCTTGACTTCTTCGCGCGCGGACTCGTCAAGCCAACCGTTACCGAGTGTGCACTCGAAGATGTCAATGATGTCTTCGATCGTATGCGCAACGGCAAGATTGACGGCCGCATAGCTATCCGGTACTAACACTGACTGACAGCCATCCCAATATTGGACCTAAAGGAGATGCCACGCTGCGTACACCAAGTACGCAGCGTGGCATTTCACTGTTGTATGAGCGCATCGAATTCCTCAGCCGGTAGACTTTCACAACAGGAAAAATTGATTTTCACGCGAACAGGGCTGAGGTACTAACCCGCTCGAATAGCGTCACTGTGACGCTATTCGAGCGCGGACTACTACCGAGTTTCAAACCGAGATAGTTTAGCTATTTCAAAACGTTAACTATAGATTTTAGCGATGATTGAATAACTCATATTACGACTAAACCGTCTGCGATAGGGAAGAATGCGCGAATTCGTCGGCGATCCGATCTTTAGGGTTATCTTTAATGGGATTCCTCAACCATTGATGAGTTCTATACTCAAATTAGTCCAAGGTATAGGTGCCCTATCCTAAAGAACATCAATAGATGATCCGGGGAGACGCTGGGTAGAAATTCTCTGCGAAATACTCGCCACGTGCGATTGTAATCCCGACGGGCGCTGGATTACTACGTTATTATTTTACACGAGAAGACTGTAGCAACAACAGCCCCAACCTCCACAGCTTAGAGCAGCGGGGATACCGAACAAAAGAGTTACCTGCGTAACAATATAAAGGTTTCTGCCAATCTCCTGGCCAAGTAGCCATAAGGAAGATATCTACCGCTGAGTAAGGGAGGATGGAGACATGAATAAGTCCGTAGCTATTACCGCACTCGCCGTTTCCGCCCTTGCGTTAGCTTCCTGTTCTACGGAAGCGTCTAATGACGACAGCACGGACAATGGCGCCATGACCCAGACCGCCACCCAGGAGTCTCCGGAAACCACGGAGGAGACCTCAGAGGAAACCTCTGAGACCACCAGCGCCGAAGAATCCAGCTCTGAAACAACGAACACCGCCGCATCGAGCTCGGGCCGATTCGATGAAGCCGCTCTCAAGAGTGAACTCGAGGGAATGGGATATCAGTGCGATGACGATGATGACTGCACCAAGACCGAGGGCACCATCGTCTACGACGTCGATATCGATGATGATTCCGTGGACGCTGAAGTCCAGGGCAATAACAATCTTGATCAGCACTTTGAAACTATCCTGACCGATATTGGAACTGCATTCGGGGAGTATGACTTCGGTGGTGCTTCTTGGGATGAGATTCAGACGTGGTCGCTGGAAGCCGGGGAAGATGAAGAAACCGTTCTCGGAAATGTTGGGCTAGAGCATGACCTCGGAGAAGACGATGGAATCCCCACCCGCGATCTCAGCGTAGAGCTCATCGAAAGCTAAACCGCGTCGACTAGCCTACAGCGGAAAATACTACTAGTGACCAGGTAAAATGAAATCATGTCCGCTAACCCTGTCCGTCCCAATTGTGCGCGTCCGCATTCTTGTTCTTTAGACGTCCGTCTGGATGCCATGGCGCGTTCACCGCTTACACGGGAACTCAAGCCCGAAGAACATCTAGATCTGGATTCCTTCGTCACCTCGTGGGCGTGGTCGGAGGGTGATCCGCTCATGATGGCAGGGCAGAAGGTATCGGGTTCCTATCTCGTTGTGGCAGGTCGGGTACGGGTCGTGCGCGATACCATCGATGGCCGTGAGATCACCGTCGACATTGCCTCGCCAGGAGATATCATTGGACCGCTAGAGACGAATCCTTCGTATGCGGTGGATTCAGCCTGGGCAATGGAAACCACCTGTGCGTTGTACCTACCTGCGGACCGTCTCGCAGAAGTCATCGCTAAGCACCCGGCTTTGGCAGTAGCAATTGTCCAGATGCAACACGCGCGCTTAGCGCAAGCACGAGATAGAGATGTCAATCAAAGCGCAAAGACCGTTGTGCAGCGCGTAGCTACCGTTCTGCTTAGGCTCGATGCCAAATTGGGGAACCTGCGCCCAGACGGCAGCAGCTTGCTGCAAATACGCCTTCGACGCGACGATATCGCCGGGATGGCTGGAACTACCCTGGAGTCCACTTCCCGCGCCATGTCGCAAATGAAAAAAGATGGACTCATCGACGCGGGGCGGGAGTGGGTGTCCATCATCGATGCCCAAGCATTAGATCGCATTGCCGATGGTGAATAACAAGTTCTACGCTCTTTGATCGGCGTCAAAGAACCTTTCCTAACTTCGTTTTAACATTGTAATTGCAAGCACGAAGGAAAGTGAAAGGAAGCTGAGAAGCCATGACCACCCCAACCGCATTGAAGAAGACCACCCTGCGCTCTGATGAATTCACCTGCCCAAGCTGCATCGCGAAAATCGAGAATAAGCTACGCGGCCTCGATGGTGTCGAGTCTGCAGAGGTGAAGTTCTCTTCCGGCCGCGTCCTTGTAGAACACGACCCCGCAAAGGCGAGTATCCGCGACCTCGTCGACGCCGTGTCAGAAGTAGGATACACGGTTAAGCCATCCGCCATCTAAGCAACCACCGGGCAGTAAGCGGAGAAACCGCAATTACTGACCGCTCATTGCACAGCCTGTTCCTGACCATCATCAGGAACAGGCTTTTTGTATTTGCGGTGCGCATACCAACGAAAACCAGTATCGCGAACATTGATCTGGATCAAGGAACCCCGACTGCATCCCCCATAACGTTAAAGGTGACAGCACAACACCAATGAGGGAAGGAACTTAAGAACAATGAAAACGTGGAAGACGTGGGGAGTGGTTGGCGTATCAGCGCTGCTGATTGCGCTGTCCTGGTTAAGCCCCGCAGAATCATTAATCGCAGATGCTCTGATGATTGCTGCTGCAGTTGTAGCAGGTTGGAATATCGCTATCTCCGCAATCCAGGCACTACGCATCAAGATGGTCTCGATCGATCTATTGGTCGTCGTCGCCGCCATCGGTGCGCTGTTTATCAACAACTATTGGGAATCCGCAGCCGTCACATTCCTCTTCGCATTGGGTAAGGCATTGGAAAAGGCCACGATGAACCGCACCCGCAAGGCCTTGAGTGACTTGGTAGATTCCGCACCGGAGACGGCATTGAAACTGCACGACGACGGCTCTACCGAAACGGTGGAAGTATGGGAGTTAATGCCCGGGGAGAAAGTCCTGGTTCGCAATGGCGAACAAATCCCCGTGGATGGCCGGGTTATATCCGGGTTCGGGGGAGTGGACGAAGCCAGCATTACTGGTGAGTCCGTCCCAGCGGAAAAATCCGAGGGCACAGAGGTCTTCGCGGGAACCTGGTTACGCAGTGGCGTACTTCACGTCGAGGCAACAGCGGTGGGATCAGATTCCACCTTGGCAAAAATCATCCACCGCGTAGAAGATGCGCAGGATGATAAGGCAAAGACGCAGACATTCTTGGAACGCTTTTCCAAGTGGTACACCCCAGGAGTCATGATCGCGGCTTTAGCAGTTGGCCTCATCACGCAAAACGTGGAACTGGCACTGACCTTGCTGGTTATCGCATGTCCAGGTGCTCTGGTTATCTCTATCCCCGTCTCCATCGTCGCCGGCATTGGTCGCTCGGCCAGGGATGGCGTGCTCATTAAGGGTGGGGAATACCTGGAGACCTCCGCGAAGATAGACGCCGTTGTCGTCGATAAGACTGGCACCTTAACCAATGGACAACCAGAACTTACTGACGTCGAAGTACTCGACCCTGCTTATACCTCTAACGAGGTTCTGCAGCTCGCTGCGCGCGCAGAAACCGCCTCCGAGCACCCGCTTGCCGATGCCATCATTCGCGGTGCCAAGACCCGTGGGTTAGAAGTCAAGCTAGTAGAAAGTGCACAACCAGTGATGGGCAAGGGTATTCGGGCTAAAGTTGATGGGCACGTCGTCGCAGTGGGCTCCGCCGAGCTTCTCGATGAAACCCCCAGTGAGGATCGGGTCCTGGAATTAAACACTCAAGGCAAGACCGCCATGTACGTCGGCGTCGATGGCCGTGCCATTGGATTGGTCGCAGTTGCCGATACCATCCGCAGCGATGCACCTGCCGCCGTTAAATCCCTTCATGACAATGGCATCAAGGTTGTCATGGCAACTGGTGACGCCCAACGCGTTGCCGAAAACGTCGCACGCGAATTAGGCGTGGATGAAGTTCACGCCGAGATGATGCCGGAAGATAAGCTGGACTTGGTCAAGGAACTACAAAGCCGCGGCCATGTCGTGGCCATGGTCGGAGATGGCGTCAATGACACACCAGCCCTGGCCCAAGCAGACATCGGTGTAGCCATGGGCGCAGCAGGCTCACCCGCCGCTATTGAAACCGCGGATATCGCGCTAATGGCAGATAAGCTACCACGCTTGCCCTATGCACTACACCTCGCTCAACGCACCGTACGAACCATGACGCTCAACATCGTCATCGCACTGGCAACCGTCGCAGTTCTGCTGGCGGGTGTGCTCCTGGGTGGAGTGACCATGTCCATTGGCATGTTGGTCCACGAGGCTAGTGTCCTCCTCGTCATTGGCATCGCGATGCTGCTTCTGCGCCCGGTATTGAAGCCAGAAGTGACGAGCGAGAATCCAGTTCCTCGTGAAACACAAGAAGTCGCAGCAGCCTAAACACCAGCGCAGATTCCGTGAACAATAAGCAGACTGGAAAAGGGGCAGTTATCTTGCCCCTTTTCCTAATTCTCGCCCCAAGCGAGTGCACTGCGTAAGCTAACACTCATGCTTGAGCGCTTGAAAAAGGTCGACCCACTTATTGTTTTGATTATCTCGGCGGTCATCATCGCCATTATCTTCCCGGCCCGGGGGCAGTTCGCCGAAGTGTTTTCAACACTGGTCAGTATCGCGATCGCGGTGTTGTTCTTTCTCTATGGCGCACGTTTATCCACGCAAGAAGCGCTCAATGGCCTAAAGCACTGGAAGCTGCATCTGACCATCTTGATGTTTACTTTCGTGCTCTTTCCCATCGTCGGACTAGCCCTGCGGCCACTGACGTTATTTATTACCGATGAGATGTACCTCGGTATTCTATTCCTCACCCTGGTTCCTTCAACCGTGCAGTCCTCGGTGGCTTTTACTTCCATAGGTCGCGGCAATGTAGCCGGAGCCATCGTGGCCGCATCTGCTTCCAACCTCGTCGGCGTTATCGCCACCCCAGTGCTGGTGATGCTCCTGATGAATTCCGCCGGCGGAATCCACATCGATGCCTCGGTCTTCGGGGAGATTGCACTTCAGCTTCTCGCACCATTTATCCTCGGACAGCTCTTGCGCCCGTGGGTGAAGAATTTCGCGGCGAATAAAGCCACCAAAGTAGTTGACCGCGGATCCATTGCCATGGTCGTCTACTCAGCCTTTTCCTCCGGCGTGGTTGCCGGGGTGTGGGGGCAAATCTCTGTCGGCGAAGTTATCTTCCTCGTTGTCTTCTCTGCCGTTCTGGTCTGCTTCATGCTCTTTCTTACCCGCGTAATTAGTAAGCGCATAGGCTTTAATCGCGGCGATACCATCGCAGCGGAATTTTGTGGTTCCAAGAAGTCTCTAGCGACAGGTTTGCCCATGGCTTCGGTCATGTTCGGCTCGGGCGCGGCGCTGGGTCTGCTGATTCTGCCACTGATGATTTACCACCAGATTCAGTTGATGATCTGCTCATGGCTTGCCGCGCACTACGGCAAGGAAGAAACCGAGCCGGCGGCTTAGATAGACTGTCAGACCATGGACACCATTCACTACGTACGCACCACCTTGTCTGTTCCCGGCGCAGGCATGGCCATCCATATCGCCGAGCTCAAAGAGCTCAATAGCCAAGTGTGCGAGATGTTGCGCTTGATTGCTTTAGACCCCAATAACTCCATCGTGGGCGCTGCAGCAGGCGATGCGCGTGAAGGCAATATTGATATGCCCACCAAACAGGTTCCACACCCGGAAACCTATGGCCAATTCCCCGATATTGAAGCGACCTATATCGATTCGCAGGAATTCGAAGGTTTGTGGTCGGAAGCCCAGGCACTTTTCCCACGCCTTTAAGCACGTCACGAAATCTCCAACCCGATAACATCACCTCCAAAGCAACAGAATGCCTCTGCAAGGTTTCACGTGAAACCTTGCAGAGGCATTATTTAGAAGACCAGGTTGACCAACAACATATAGGTAACCGTGCCGCCCAAAATGGATAGGCCTACATCCCGACGCCATTTGTGCAGTAGGTAGGTCGCGGCAACCGCAATGGCAACGGAAAGGAAACCACCGGAGGCTTCTAGTTGCCCATGCCAGGTATAGACCACCAGCACCGTCATAACGCCGACTGGCATGGTGCGGCCCAGCACCGCCATGAACTCACTGTTGCGCAGGTAGCGCAGCAGACTAAAGGGAAGTGCACGAAGAGCTACCGTGACGATGAACAGCGGGATGATAACCGCAAGGACCATCCCCAGGCTTACGCCAGCAGGCATTATTTAGTCCCCTTTCGCCATTCCATCTTTTGATCAATCTGTGGCGAGTAAAAGCGCAGAAGCAACACCGCAAGGTAGGCCGTCAGAGCCACCATCAAGATCTGGTTAGGGAAGATGACCGCGGCGATAACTCCAAAGACTCCTGCGGTAAGTGGGAGAGAGTAGTCCTGGTTATTTTTAAACGAGTCCATCATCAACACAACAAAGAGAGCGACCAGAGCAAACTCCAGTCCTTCTAAATTGGGTGGAATGATTTGGCCGGCGAGTGCGCCGATAATGCCGCCACCGACCCACGCGAGTTGGCACAGAATTTGAATACTTAAGATGCGCGGTCCTGTAAGTTGCAGATCTCGCGGCATGGCCGAGACGATTGCATAGGACTCATCGGTAAGCGCGTAGGTGGAGTAGACCTTCCCAGGACCCGAATTAATACGATGGCGGGGAAAGGTTAGTCCGTAGAACATGTGCCGGAAATTCACCATGAAGCCGGTGATGATAGATGCGGCAACGCTGGTGTTGTTTAAGACCATGGGAATGGCCAGAAATTCCATCGAACCGGCGTAGACGACGATGGAAAATATGGGCGTCCACCACCACGCGAAGCCTGTTTGGACCATCAAAAGTCCGAACGCTAACCCTAAGGGAATTAGTCCGATGCCTACCGCCCAGGAATCCTTGATCCCCTTCTTTATCTCCTCAGCACGCATGAGGATACTGTATCAGCGCAAAATTAAACGTGGGCAGTGAGATTCAGCCCGTACCAACTCCGGTGCGGGGGCTTCTCGACGGATATTTTCTGCAGAGAAAATCTCTAGTTGGATTCGAGGTCTTCGGGGAAGGTCGCATACAGCGGCAAGGGCATGTCCTGGCGGCGCATGACATCGCCCCACAAGTCCGCAGAGCCCGGCGTAATCACGTCTTGAGGCAGGGCAGGGGTGACAAACCAATCACCGCGCTCAATCTCATCATTAAGCTGTCCGGGACCCCATTCGGCGTAGCCTGCAAAAAGACGTACACCGTCGACGTAGTTTGCCAGTTCTTCTGGATCAGTGCGCATGTCCACGTGTGCAAGGCGCGGAGCTAGGCGGTTGAGTTGCGGTTGGGCATCGATATTCACGCCCGTCTTGGTCATGGCCAATCCGACCACGGATTGCTGGTTGAGTGGACCACCGATGTAGAGAGCTTGCGGCTTAGCGATGACCGGTAACCAGTCCGGCAGCACGTTAAATACGGCGACCTCGCTGCGGGATGTCAGGTCCACGCCGAAGCTCATGGAATCAGTGTGTTCAATGACGAGCAAAACGGTGCGGTTAAAGTGCGGGGACATCGTGCCCGGCGCAGACACCAGCATTTGGCCAGGGCCTGGCTCGTTGCGCTCTAAGGCGTTGAATAATCTATCGGCGTACATCATTTCTTAGACTCCCACCATTTCAGCAACTCCGCAATAGCTTCGTCCCGCGACAGCGGGCCGACCTCGAGTCGCAAATCTTTCATGAAGGCCCACGCTTGACCAACTTCGGGGCCAGGCTTGAGATCTAGAATTTCCATGATCTCATTGCCATCCAAATCTGGACGGACCGCGGCGATGCCTTCTTTTTCTTGAATTTCCGCAATGCGCTCTACTAAATGATCATAGGTGCGTTGCAGGCGTCGCGCCTTACGTTCGTTGCGGGTCGTGCAGTCGGCGCGCACAAGCTTGTGTAGACGCGGCAGCAATTCACCGGCATCGTTGACGTAGCGGCGCACTGCAGAGTCCGTCCACTGGCCGTCGCCGAAACCGTGGAAGCGCATGTGCAAGCGCACTAGCTCGGAAATCTCCGAAATGGTTGCCTTTGGGTACTTCAGCTGACGCATACGGCGGCGAGCTAATTTCGCTCCCACAATCTCATGCTGGTGGAAGCTAACCTTGCCGTCGGTGACATCGCGGGTATCGGGCTTGCCGATGTCATGCAGCAGGGCTGCCCAACGCAGTACCAGATCGGGGCCGTCTTCTTCTTGTTCCATTGCTTGGCGAAGAACTGTTAGCGAGTGCGCGTAGACATCCTTATGCTGCGCATGCTCATCTGGCTCCATGGCCATCGCAGGAATTTCGGGGAAGATGATCTGCGCCAGACCAGTCTCCACGAGCAGGTCGATGCCATCCCATGGCGCCGCGCCGAGGATGAGCTTGTCCATCTCTACTTGGATGCGCTCAACAGTAATGCGACGGATTTCCTCAGCCATGTCGGTCATGGCTTTACGCACGCGATCGCTGACACCAAATTCCAACTGAGATACAAAGCGCGCGGCACGCAGCATCCGCAGCGGGTCATCACGGAAAGAAAGCTCCGGGGCAGCCGGAGTGTCCATGATCCCCGCCTGCAAGTCCTTGAGACCTGCCATCGGGTCAAAGAATTCCCGGGTGTCATCGGCACGCAGCTCGATTGCCATGGCGTTGACTTTAAAGTCACGGCGAATCAAGTCATCGTCAAGCGTGTTGCCAAACGTGACCTCCGGGTTACGGCTATCCCCGTCATAAAGATCAGCGCGGAAGGTAGTGATTTCAATCTGCTGGCCCTTGTACACCGCAGAGACCGTGCCAAACTCAATGCCAGTATCCCACGTTGTCTCCGCCCAGCCGTCCAAGATCTCATGAACAACCTCAGGCCGGGCATCAGTGGTGAAGTCTAGGTCATTACCCAAACGGCCCAACAAAGCATCACGAACGGAGCCACCTACTAAATAGAGGGAGTGTCCGCGGCGCGAAAATTCGGATATCAAGCCGGATAAAAGATCACTTAAGCCTGCAATGGTCGAGTCTGCACGGGCGAGAAGTCCCATTAGCTGAGTGTCCTGTAAATCCACGCCTTGGAGTCTACTACGATAAGCAGGGATGACTAACCACGCTAACCGGAAGCGGCGCAAACGCCGCCCAGCGCAACGGCCGCAACGCCAGGCGCGCTCGACAAATAAAATGGTAACCCGCGATGAAACCTCAGCGGGTGGCTTAGTGGTGTCCGGATTAGCTGAGGCAGTCGGTGAAGACGGGGAAGTAGATCTCACCCGCATTTACGTCGCGCTAATTGGCAGGCTTGATCGCCGCGGCCGCCTGTTGTGGTCCATGCCGAAGGGCCATGTCGAAGATGGAGAGCCCAAAGACCTCACCGCGCAGCGCGAGGTGTGGGAAGAAACTGGCATCCATGGAGAGGTTATCTCTGAGTTGGGTGTCATTGATTATTGGTTCGTCTCCGATGGCGTGCGCATTCACAAAACGGTGCACCACTTCCTCTTGCGCTTTGTCGATGGCATCTTAAATGACGAAGATCCTGAGGTCACCGAGGTGGCCTGGGTTCCAGTGGCCACGTTGATTGAGCATTTGGCCTATGCCGATGAACGCAAGCTCGCGCGCTTGGCGCATGATCAGCTCCCGGATCTCGCACGAAAGGAAGCCGCAGCAGGAAGGGCAACCCCGCGGTGATGACGGTGAGGTCAAGGCACTTTTTGTGGGATCTTCCCATAAAGCGCGCAGCGGGCATTTCCGCTGCCGCGGCTTTAACCATGCCTTTGGCACTTGGTGGTGTGCCGCTAGTTGAGCAGACGCCAACGGCGTCCGCTCAGGAATATGTCCAAGAAGATAGTGACGTAGCCGTTCAACACCCAGGCTGGGAGAGCCTGTCAACCCGCCGCGATGATCGCGTGGGCTTTGAGCTCACCACCAATCCGGGCAGCGTGGAGTTAGATGAGCGCTTCAATGTTGGGATGGAAATTTCCAATGACACCATGGGCACGCTGGAAAACCTTCAGGTTACGGCTCGTCGCGGCCCGCAGGTCACAGACGCCGAGTCAGCACAGCAACAGCTAGCACACGGGGATTTTCCCTATTATGGCTCCACGGTATTCCCAGCGGCAATGGCACCGGGGGATAGCGCCACCGAAGATATTGATATCGCTGTCGGCTTAGAAGATGAAGCCACCTTGGCGATTACTAACCCAGGTGTTTATCCCGTCATGTTGTCGCTAACAGGCACCCTCGATGGGGAGCCAGTTGCGCTTGCCGATGACCGCTTCTTGCTCACTGTCACCGACGCCGATGGCCAGATTCCCGGTGCGGATGATTCATTTGCACCCTCGACTCTGATCTATCCCATTACTGCACAGACCAATATCGCGCCAGGAGAAACCGGCGATAGCCCGCTGGTGCTTAACGATGAATCCTTGGCCGAGCAATTAGCCAACGGTGGTCGTTTGGATCGCCTCGTTGATATCTACGAGGACCATAAGTTAGGCGATGGCGCCTGCGTCGCTATCGATCCGGCCCTTTTAGACACGGTGGATCGCATGAGTGAGGGCTATAACGTGGCCGATAAGCATCCGCCAATTGTTAAAGAGCGCAAACGCCTGCGCGATTCCTGGTTTGATAATGATGACTATGACGAAGGCGTTCCCGGCACCGGTGCTGCCGATGCCAAGCGCTGGGTCGAGCGTGTTTCACAGTTGAATTGTCTCATCGCGATGCCGTGGGCAAATACTGATCCCAATGCGGTCGCGCGCGTTAATAACAACTGGCTCAATGTTGAAGCCACCGAACGCGGTAAAGAAACCATTCGCGCAATTACGGGCAAAGAAGTTGCCTCTGATCTGATCGTCCCGGCGTCAGGTTATTCAGAAACCAAGACCGAAGTGCCTTTCTTAGTTGCGGATAACACCGGCTGGGAAGGTCAGGCAGCAACTTTCGACGCCAACCAAGCAGCGCTGCTGGCGCAAGCGGGCACGAGGCCCCAAACCACCGCGTATACCGATCCGTGGCTGCGTTATGACTTCACCACGGATTCTGTGCATGCTCGCGATCTCTCAGCGGCATCGGCAGTCTTCTTGCAGGATGCCCGAGAAGGCGGAGAAGCAAACGGTGTTGATAACGGAAACACCGATGCTTCGCCGAATATTGTGAAGTTGCCGAATTACTTGGAGCCATCGACAGCCGAGGCGGTACTCGATGCCGTCGATAAGCTGCCCGAGCTACGCCCGCTTACTGAAGTAGAAATGCGCACTACCGATCAAGAGCCGGGTCTACCTATGGATAGCACTGGGGTACAAGCGGTGTCTGACCCGGCGGCTTTTACTGATCCGGAAATCCAGCGCATCGCTCAGCAAGCTCGTTATACCGATGAGCTGACCATGATGATGGAAAATAGCGAATCCATCGCGATGACGCGTTATGGCTTTACCTTGCCGCTGCGCCGTGATTTGCTCGCAGCCCTGTCGATGACCAAGCGCGATTCCTTGCACAGTCATGATGACGCGGTGAGCACTGCGAACCGCCGTTTGCAGGAAGATAACGTGGTGCTGCGCACATTGCGCGATGCGGTGAATTTGATCCCACCGGGCAATGTGTACACGCGTACCTCGGATTCCTCGCCGCTGCTGGTCGTAGCGGAAAATGCGTTGCCGTTGCCGGTGCGCGCGAAGTTGGAATATGACAGCAATGACGCCGTTAGTTTGAACACGTCCGAAGACATCGTCATTCCGGCAAAAGGTTCGATTACGGTGTCATTAACCGCTTCCATGCCTGAGCGGCAGGAGCGAACAAATATTTCTATGTGGCTCGCCACTGAAGACGGTGCGACAATCTCCGAGCCTGCCAACATCGCTGTGCAGACTCGAGGCGGTATCGTAAACATCTATGGCGCCGCCATAGCGTGTGCCTTGATCTTTGTCCTTGCCGTGGTGGTGAGGATTAGTCGGAAGAAGAAACGTGGACGACAAACCTAAATCTCTGAGTTCGACGGAGAAGCAGGACCAACCTGTTTCTCCGTCAAATGCTACTGCCCCTTCTGTCACGGAGGAAGACGCTGCCGCAACCGCTGTTGCCGCGGCCAATATTCCTGCGCTGAACAACGACGGAGGTTCTGAAGAAACCTCGCCGGAAGGGGGCTCTGAAGAAGCTGAAGGTTCCTCGGTCGGCTTGCGCCAACGCATCGTTGCGCCTTCGCCACCAGCTCCCGTACCGGAGCTGAAAAAGCCGGAGCCAGTACCGCCAGCGGTAGAGGATAAGTCAACGCTGAAATCAGCGCAGGCGACCCAAACCAGTGACGGCGACGTCGTGCGCGCGACCGGCTCCATGGCGGTAGCGACGCTACTGTCACGCATCACGGGCTTTATCCGCAACGTGCTCATTGGTTCTTCTTTGGGTGCGGCGATTGCATCGGCGTTTACGACAGCAAACCAGCTGCCCAACCTGATTACGGAAATCGTCCTCGGCGCCGTGTTGACCTCGCTTGTGGTCCCGGTGCTGGTGCGTGCGGAAAAGGAAGACGCCGACCACGGCGAAGCCTTCGTGCGAAGACTGTTTACCCTGGCAGTCACGCTGCTGGGGGCTATTACCTTGCTGTCCATTGTCTTCGCGCCTCAACTGGTGAAGATGATGCTGCCGGAAACCGGCCAGGTCAACACCACGCAAGCAACAAGTTTTGCCTATCTGCTGCTCCCGCAGATCTTCTTCTATGGCCTGTTTGCGCTGTTCCAAGCAGTGCTCAACACCAAGCACATCTTTGGCCCCGCGGCCTGGGCGCCAGTGGCTAATAACGTCATTTCTATCTCAGTCTTGCTGGCTTATCAGTTTGTTCCCGGCCAGCTCAATGCCGCTGAAGCATCTCCAGTAACAGATCCACACGTGCTGCTACTGGCTGCTGGTACCACCTTGGGTGTGATTATCCAGTGCGCGATTTTGATGCCTTATATCAAAAAGGCCGGCATCAATATCAAGCCTTTGTGGGGCCTGGATGCACGCTTAAAGCAGTTCGGAAACATGGCGATTGCCATTGTTGCCTACGTGGCAATTTCCCAATTCGGCTACATCGTCACCTCCCGTATCGGCGCGCTTGCCGATGAAGCAGCACCGTTTACTTACCAGCAAGCATGGCTGCTTTTGCAGGTTCCCTACGGCATCATTGGCGTCACTTTGCTCACGGCGATTATGCCAAGGCTCTCGCGCAACGCTGCCGAAGGTGACGTCAAGGCCGTCGTTCGCGACCTGACTTTGGGCACCAAACTGACCTTTATTGCGCTGATTCCAATCGTCATTTTCATGACTGCTTTTGGCGTTCCGATTGCGCGCGGGCTCTTCCAGTACAATAATTTCTCCGCCGATGACGCCGAGCTTTTGGGACTTACGCTGTCGTTCTCGGCGTTTACGCTGATTCCTTATGCCTTGGTGCTTTTGCACCTGCGCGTGTTCTACGCGCGTGAAGAAGCTTGGATTCCGACCTATATTATTGCCGGCACCATCTTCACCAAGGTTGTGTTGACCATGCTCTCACCACTGGTGGCAGGTTCTCCTGAGCGCGTGGTTATTTTGCTCGCGGCCTCCAACGGCTTCGGTTTCATTGCCGGTGCCGTCATCGGTGCTTTCTTGCTGCGTCGCAAGCTGGGCAACCTCGGTGGCAAGGAAGTTATGTCCACTACCTACTGGGCTGTGGGCGCTTCCCTGGTCGGCTTGGTGCCTTCTGCGCTGCTGATGTGGCTGATGAACTGGCTGCTGCCAGATTCTGTTCCGAGCGTGGTCTTCTTACTGCTGCTCGCGATTGTTGGCGTCATCTTCGTGATCACCACCGGTGTGGTCTTGGGTCGCTCGAGCTTGCCGGAGGTTGTCAACCTGGGCCGCGCGCTGCAGAGGATCCCTGGTCTCAGCCGTTTCATCCGCGTGCGCACCGAAGATGGCATCAACGTGGAAGCACCAGAGATGGCCGAAATCCAGCCTATCTACGGCCTGGATGCATTCAACTCTTCGCCAGTTCCACCACCAATGTCCGCAGGTATTGTGCGCGGCCCACGCTTGGTCCCTGGTGCACCAGTTTCCGATGGCCGCTTCCGCCTGCTGCGTGACTGCGGTTCCGTCCCAGGTGCACGCTTCTGGCAAGCCCGGGAGCAAGATACGGGTCGCACCGTGGCTCTCACATTCGTTGACACCACCTCCCAGGCACCGCTGGCGCCAGCTCCTCCAGCAGAGGCAGCACGTCGTTCAGCGCTGGTATCGCGCAATACCCGCAAGCTTGCTGAGCTCAACCTCGACACCATGCCAACCGGTGTGGAAATCTTGGGCTACCGCTCAGGTTGCTTGGTTGTAGCGGACTGGGTCGAGGGCTCTGATCTGGCAACCGTTGCCGAGTCCGGCAGCTTGGATCCGCACGCTGTAGCTCGCGCACTGGCGCCACTGGTGGAGGATTCCGCCACCGCTCACGAAGAAGGGCTTGCGGTAGGTATTGATAACCGTTCCCGCATCCGCATTTCCACCGATGGGGTAGCGGTGCTGGCTTTCCCGGCAGTGCTTAATGAGGCGACTGAAGAGACCGACCGCAAGTCTTTGTCTTCTGCACTTCGCTTGCTTGTCGATGCTTCCACTCCAACCCCACAGGTTCTGGTGGACTTAGGCGATAAGGACGCGGATCATTCCCTCGAAGAAATCGCCGCTGGTTTGCGGGATTACGCACCAGTAGAGACTGATGAGCAAGAAGAGCAAGAGCCGGTTGAGGCGCTTCCTATGCCAGAAGAGCCGCTGGCGCGACAGGATATCCCGGAGGAAACCGCAGGCTTTGGCGCCCGCAGCTATACGCGCGTAGGTGCGATTGTCGTTGGTACCGCAGTGATCTTCTTCGTGGTCTTGATGGCTGCGTTGACCACCTGGATCACTTCTTTGATCGGCAAGGATTCAGAGGCCAACCCAGTGGCAAGTGCACCGCTGGAAAGCCAAGAATCTGCAGAGCCAACGCTGGCAACTTCACCGCCGGTGATGCTACCGATGGCCTCCGCCATTGAGGTCCCTACTGGCCGCATCGTAGGTGAGGCTGTCGATGATGACCGCGACACCGCTTGGACCGGCGATGAAACCGGCTTGGGAATCGTGGTTACTTCAGAAAACTCCGCACAACTGCGTGATGTCTTGATCTCCCATCAGGGGTCGTCTGGGGCAGAAGTTGTCATCTATGGCGCCAACGCTGCTGACTTCACCGCGTCGCAGTTCAACGCTGATGAGCTCACGCAGCTGGGCGAAGGCACGCTCTCGCGTGGTCGTACTGCCATCGACTTGGAAGAGGATCCAACCTCTTATGACTCGGTGATTGTGTGGGTAACCAAACTTCCTTCCGATGATGAAATCAACGTAACGGAAGTACAGCTGACCGGAGTTATCACCGGTGCTGGTTCTACCGACAACCCGGAAGAAGCAGTAGGCGAAGAAAGCTAATCACAGCTTTTGCACCTTTAGCCGGCTTGAAGCTTAAGAGAAAACTCTTGCTTCATGCCGGCTTTAGTATTTGCTACTAGGATTGGTGGCGCGGCCTCCCAAACCGTGGGGGAGGCTGGTGGATTCTGATTGGTTGTTATTGCAATTTCCGACGAGTTGAAAGTAATTTCAACTCGTCTACCTGCAATTTCAAAATATTTTTAGTTAAAGGTTGACGTATCATGCAACTGGTGCCATAATAGTTGTTGTTGCGTCAACAAAGGTTGATGCTAAGGCTTGAATCGCAACGCATTTGAAATGACTACTTAGGAGTACACAATGTCTAACTTCACCGGTTCTTACACCCTGGACCCAACCCACACCATCATCGGTTTCGTAGCTCGCCACGCAATGGTTACCAAGGTTCGCGGCAAGTTCAACGAGTGGGATGCCACCATTGAAATCGCTGACACCCCAGCAGATTCCAACATCGAGGTTGTAGTTAAGACCGCTTCCGTGGACACCGGCAACGCTGACCGTGACGGCCACGTTCGCGCTGATGACTTCTTCAACTCCGAAGAATTCCCAGACATGATCTTCAAGGCAACCGACTTCAACATCGATGAGAACGGCAACGGCACCCTGACCGGCGACCTGACCATCCGTGAAACCACCAAGTCTGTCACCTTGGATGTAGAGACCGAGGGTATTGCTGAGGACCCATTCGGCAACACCCGCGTCGGCTTCGAAGCTTCCACCAAGATCGACCGCACCGAGTTCGGCCTGAAGTTCAACGCTCCACTAAACACCGGCGGTGTCCTGGTTTCTGAAAAGGTCACCATCGAGATCGAGGGTTCTGCAATCAAGAACGCTTAAGTTAAAACCTTAAAAAGGTCGTGCTGTCGGATTTTCTCCGACAGCACGACCTTTTTCAATTACTCCCTAAACTACACAGCCCAGGCTTGCCAGAGCTTTTCATACACCCCACCAAGTGTGCGCAGCTGCTCATGCGTGCCGGATTCTTTAATGCTGCCGGCCTCCATCACAATGATGCGATCAGCATCGGCAGCCTGATCCAGGCGGTGGGCCACTGTCAGGCACCCACGATCTTTGACTACAACCCGGGCTGCTTCTTCCAAACGCTGCGCCTGATCCGAACCAGCTTCTGCGGTCGCTTCATCTAAAATCACTAATTCTGGATTGGCGAGCTCCACGCGCGCCAAAGCCAGCATCTGGCTTTCAACCGCACTGAGACCAAATCCGCCGTCACCGATGACAGTTTGAAGTCCCTGGGGCAAGCGGTCAATCCAAAAATCCCCCACGGTAGAAAGTGCTGTGCGGACTTCTTCATCACTGGCATCAGGTTTAGCCATGCGCACATTGTCAATCACAGTGCCGCGGAAACAGTGCATTTCTTGGCTGACCATCGCGATGACACCGCGCAGCTGACTCGGCTCAATATCAGCAATATTTTTGTCATTTAGCTCCACGGTACCGTCAGTGGGGGTCAATAGCCCCGCCGCGATCAACGCCAACGTGCTCTTGCCGGCACCTGTGGCACCAACAATGGCAATATGCTCACCCGGTGAAATGTGCAGACTCACCTTATCGATGACGGGAAGCTCGTCGAAGGCGTGGGAGACATCGACAAGCGAAAGCGTTGCGTGCTGTGGTGCTGCAACCGTTCCGGGCGTGCGTGCCTGCGCGGTGTCGATAACCCCAACCATGCGGATCAACGACGCGGCCGCCGATTGAATATCGGCAAACATGCCCACCACGATGCCAATCGGTCCGAAAAGCCGGTGGAAGATCAATGCCGCAGTAGAAACCGCACCGACCGTGACAAGATCTTGAGTGACCAGGTAAAAGCCCATGCCCAAAATAGCAATCAGCGTTATGCACTCTGCGCGGTTATTGCGGGAAAAGGCCCAGGTGACAAACCGGAATACCGCAATCGAGATATCCCGCGCCTTGCCTGAAGCCTGGTTGATGCGCGCAAGCTCCACCGGTTCTGCGTGGTAGGCGCGCAAGGTTGAAGCACCTTCCACAGCACCCAGCAGGCGTTGCGTGCGAACACCAAAAGCTTCGCGTTCTTGGGTATACATAGGACCCGACCTGGGCAAGTAGACGCGCAAAGTTGTCCAATACAAGGGGATAGCGATTAACCCGATCAGCCCTAAACGCCAATCCACCGCGGTCATGCCGACGGCAGAGACAATCACCGTGAAACCAGCTTGGATGACCATCGGCATAACCGAGCTCGCCGCCGTGGATACTTCCCGGGAGTCATCAGCAACACGTGAGACCAAGTCACCGCGACCGGCACGTTCTACGGTATCTGAATTCAAGGTCAATGCCGCATCCAGTACCGATTCACGCAAGTTGGCGATGGCTGGTTCTAGAACCCGCGCCAGCAACACATTGCCCCACCAAGTGCCCAATGCTGCGATGATGCCGCCGACCACGATAAGCAAGCAATACCCGAGTACTTGACGGAAATCTGGGGTGATGAGCAATTTGTCGACTACGACGCCGACTGCCCACGGGCCGATCAGCCCGCAAATCGCAGTAACTAAACCCAAGACCAGTACGCCAAGCAGGCGAAGCCGGTAGGGTTTGAGCTGGTCAAACGCGATCTTGAAAGCGTGCTTGGGGCGCGCTGAGGCTAAAATAGTGCTCATTTACTTCACCTCGTCTGCTAGGTGCCGAAAAGCCGGTGAGGTGCTGAGCACCAGCGTGGACTTGCCCGCGCGATAGTTATAGATCCCCTGCGCAATGCTAACTTCGGTGACTGAATCAACGGCACTGGTGGGATCGCTAAGCACTAGCACTTCCGGATCTGCATACAAAGCGCGCGCTAAAGCCAGCCTTTGGCGCTGACCGCCAGATAAATTGCTGCCCGAATCCCGCACGGGTGCATCTAAGCCCTCGGGGAGTGTTTCAACAATTTCTGCCACACCCGATGCTTCCAGCACCGCTGGGTCAATGACCGTGTTGGGCTCATGCGTCATGGTGATATTAGAGCGCAAGGTTCCCTCAAAGATATCGGCTGAGTGCGGGGCAATCAGTACCTGCTCGTGGTTTTCAGGCAAGGTGATAGCCGCTGGGTCCGCGACTGTGAACGCAGAATCGGCGATTTCTACGTTGTAAGTTTGACCATTCGAAGGTGGGGTAGTGCCCAAGAATTCGCTTACTCGTCCGGCTGCGCCATGCGCAACGGCGGCATCACTCATGGAGTTGCTCAATAACCGGATCGGTTCGGAAAGATACACAGCAATGCCCACGATGGCCACGAGCTGACCTGGTTCCAAGTGACCGGAGGTGACTCTCCACGCTGACATCAATAACACCGCAGCTAGGTTCAAAGCCACGGCTAGCTCACCAATGCCAGCGACTTTTCCGGTGGCAGCGGCAGTACTAATAGCCGCGCGTACGGATTCTTGGGAAGCCTGGTGGTAAGCGGAGCTTGCCCACTTCTCACCGCCGATCGCTTTGATGACGCGCAGGCCCAGCATCGTGTCACCGACTTGCGCCCCGGCGGCGGCAAGCGTCGCTTGTTGCTTGGCGCTGCGTTGGGAAATCCCCTTGCTGGTTGAGGCCACGATCAAAGAAATCACTGGCGCGATAATCAATACGATAAGCCCAACAAGCCAGTCGCTAAACAGCAAAAATATCGCACTTACGGCAAAGCCCGTAAGCGCGGAAACACCCGTTCCAATCTGGCCAAAGATGCGCGTGATGGAATCAGCATCCGCAGTAGAGCGCGACATGACGTCACCTGGCACGAGATCTTTAGTAGACAGCTTCGTCAACGCATGCTCTGCGACTTCTACCCGCAAAGAGTGCGATTCATGGTTGACTGCACGATTAAGCGCCCGGGAGCCAATGCGATAGGAACCGGAGAGAACAACGAATAATAGCGCGAAGCACACCAACGCGATCCCCATGAGCATGAGATCGCGCGGCAACACTGCGTGATCGATGATGAGACCAATGGCAATAGGAACTAGAGCTTCACTAATTTGCCACAGGCCTAAGAAAATAGCTCCCGCAACAGCGCGCTTCCATTGTCTTTTTACCGTGCGCTGCAATAGCGATGTTCCGCTGTGCGGCACCTTTTCCATAGCAACCTTTCTCTCCCGCAACAACGACATGGCTTATCGATGCCCGCAGAACCTACTGAATGTTATGAATCTACCTGAGATCAAACTTTAGTAGGCATAGGCGTTTGGAAAGAGAAGGAAGCTAAAGGGGCATTGCAGATTGCTCCCAGCTTTAATTGGCGGAGACGTTTATAGCCCAGCTGATGCCGAAGCGGTCCCGGACGTGGCCATAGAGTTCGCCCCATGGCGCTAACTCCAGCGGCAAAACAACTTCGCCGCCAGTATCTAGGAACGTGTCCCAATAGTGTCGGCCTCCTGCTTCATCCTCAGCAATAAGCAAAAGTGAATAAGGCGTGCCATCAAGCCCTGGAGCTGATTCATCCATAGCATCACCACCCGCGAGAGAGATGACATCAGAGACCAAGGTGGCATTGGCAACAGCATCCGGGTTTAGTTCAAAGGGAAATTCCGAGGCCATTTCCTCCGGGAATTGGCCATAGGTCAAGATCTCGAGTTCACCACCAAAAATGGAGTGATAGTACTCAAATGCTTCCTTCGCAGTACCGGGGAAGCTGATATAGGTATAAGATTTCACGGACATGACGACCCTCCAATGGGGTAGTTGTGGCAACCCCATTCAAGGGCCGCTTAGCCTAAAGCGTACCTGTCCTAGCACCCGAGAAAAAGGGCTCAGTGTGCTCAGCGTCATATTTTTCCGGTGAGTTCTACAATGGCCAATATGTCTCAAGCTAATCTCACTCATAAAGAAGCCCAGTTTCGAACCGATGCGCTATCTTTAGATTCTTACCACCTGCATTTAGATCTGTCGCAAGCACGCGATCACGAGCGCACCACCTATCCGGTGAACACTCGAATCGTGTTCTCAACGACTGCACCGGAGATCTTCTTAGATTATCTAGGTGCGGAAATCTCTGATCTGACTGTCAACGGCAACCCCGTTGATGTCGACTTCCACGATGGCAGAATTTATCTCCGCGACCTGCCAACCGGGGAAGAAGTAACCGTTGAAATTAACAGTCTCTCCAGCTATTCACGCAGTGGGCAAGGCTTACACCGCATGCTCGACACCGCTGACGGCAATACCTATCTCTATTCACACTTAGAGCCTTCCGATGCCCGCCGGATCTTTCCATGTTTTGAACAGCCTGATTTAAAAGCGAAGTTTCACGTGAAACTTTCAGCACCCGCCGAATGGGAAATCCTGGCCAATCAGCCGGAGGTGTCCCGCGATTCCAGTGGGGAAGTGGCGACCGTGCAGTTCGCGCCAACTCCGTTGCTGTCTACTTATCTCACATCCTTTGCTGCGGGGCCTTATGCATCTAAGTCCCGAACATGGACAGCGCCGGATGGTTCTTTAACGGTGGACTTGCGAAGCTTTGCGCGGGCATCCATGGCCGATTACTTGGATGATGAGATCTTAGAACTGACAGCTCAAGGCATGGATTTCTTCCATGAGAACTTTGCCTATCCCTACCCCTGGGGCAAGTATGACTCCATCTTCGTGCCGGAATACAACTTAGGCGCGATGGAAAATCCAGGGCTTGTCACTTTTACTGAGTCTTATCTCTTTAGATCAGCGCCAACGCGTGCGCAGCACGCTGCCCGGACCAACACGATCTTGCACGAAATGTCGCACATGTGGTTTGGCGATCTGGTTACTCCACAGTGGTGGGATGACCTGTGGTTGAAAGAATCTTTTGCTGAATACATGGGAGCAGACGCCTCCGTGCATTCGACCCAATATAAAGAGGCGTGGACGAATTTTGCTGGTAGCCGCAAGAATTGGGCGTACCTCCAGGACCAGTTGCCCACCACGCACCCGATCAAGGCGGTGATCCCAGATGTGGATGCTGCACGCCAGAATTTCGACGGCATCACCTATGCCAAGGGTGCTGCAGCGCTGAAGCAGCTCGTGCACTATGTCGGCCGCGAAGAGTTTTATGCCGGCGCCCGGGATTATTTCCAGGCGTATGCCTTTGGCGCCGCAACCTTTGACGATCTATTAAACGCGCTGCGTAACCATACCGACCGCGATCTTGAAGCCTGGTCTAGAGCATGGTTGAAGACCTCTGGGCCAGATACCCTTACTCCGGAAATTCACATCCAGGGTGACACCATTGAGTCTTTAGAAATCCATGCGACAGCTGACGAGGAAGTTCGTCCACACCGTTTCAGCATTGCGCTTTTCGATGCCCACCTTCACCGCACTGACACCTTCGATATCGATATCGCCGCTGGTAGCAGCACTACCGCGATCTCAGCGGCTAGAGGCAAGCCAGCCCCTAGCCTGGTTTTACTCAACGATGGTGACCATACTTATGCGAAGGTGCGCTTTGATGACAACTCCTTAGAAACGGTGCGCACAAACCTTTCGCAGTTAACGGGAGGAGCCGAAGAAGAACTTTCGCGCGCGGTTATCTGGACGGCACTGTGGAATATGACCCGGGATGGGAAGTGGCCAGCTAAAGAGTTTATCGCCACGGTCTTAGAGCACGCCCCGAAAGAAGACAATGCCGATCTCATGGGCACCAACTTCGCCAATGCGCGCTATGCCGTTACGCATTTCCTCCCTGAAGAACAACGCGATGATGCACGTGCAGAAATCGCGCAGGCTTCTTGGAACTTGCTGACCAGCGCCGATCCCGGATCCGATGCGCAATTGACGCTGGCCCGTTCTACCATCGCATCGCTTACCGCAACCCCTGAAGAATCGGGCACTGAACGCTTGCAAGAGATCCTCAATGGCGCGGTTACGGGCCTTCAATTAAGCCCGGATCTGCGCTGGTCCATCATTCGCGGCCTCGCAGCACGCGATGCACTACCGCTAGAGGTCCTCGATCAGCAGCGTGCAGAAGACAACACGCTTACAGGAGAAGCCGAATACTTAGGCGCGAAGTATTCTTTCCCCACCGAGGAGAATAAGCGCTATATCTTCGATCAGCTGCTTATTCCGCAGGCATATTCCAATGCGGAAGTACTGAAACTGCTTGGGGCATTTAATGCTCCACGCTCGGCATCATTAAGCGAAGTCTTTGCGCCAAAGTTCTTTGAAGTCCTGTCTACTGTCTGGAAAAAGCACCCCATCGAGATTGCCAACCACATTGTGCGCGGTTTATACCCACAACTAGAAATGGCTTTAGCAGCAACAGATGAGTTCTTAAGCGCTGACGAAGTACCCGGTGCTTTACGCCGTGTACTGCTGGAATGCCAGGACACTGTGCGCCGCAACCTTCATGTACAGAAGGCACAGAAAGAACTGAAGGGCCAGTAGTCGCAGACTGCGCAAGTCTAAGAAAGGTTGCGCGGTATAGCCCACTTCGGTGGGCTAAAAACCCTAGTTCTTTGTTGAAAGCCCCGTGATAATGGGTGAAGAAACACACCATGTAGTGGTGTTTAATATTTTCATCACAATATCTCGGGGGAATGTGCGATGGCGGCTGATGACAGTGAGCCCACGGACGAAAAACTGGTGGAAGCCTTCTTAAACGGGGACCATAAGGCTTTTTCCACCATTGTTGAACGTCACCGAGAACAACTCATCTACGTTGCGAAGTCTTATACCAAGACGGAAACTGATGCCCAGGACATCGTGCAGGAGACATTCTTTAAAGCCAGCAATAAACTGCATACCTTCCGGGCTGAGGCCAAGCTTTCGACCTGGTTAAACCGGTTGGTGCGAAATTCGGGTTATGACTATGTGCATCACCGTTCCAATGTGCAGCACCATTCTTTCGACGGGGAAGTAGATGCTGATCGAAATAGCTGGCTTTCCCACGAGCCCCTGATGGGCATCGATACGCGCTTGGATATCCAAGAAGCTTTAGAAAATCTGCAACCTGAACAAAGGGAAGTGTGGATGCTCACGGAGATTGGTGGTTACTCCTTAAAAGATGTCGCAGGACTGCAGGGAGTAGCGGAAGGAACCGTAAAATCGCGGCGCTCGCGCGCGAAAAGTGCTCTGCGCTTGGCGATTGGCTAGAAGCACCGTCTCCGGCGGTAGACTCGCAAGAAGAATTGGTTTTTAAGAATTTACTTTCAAACCAAGTCGCCGGGGTCTTTGCAGCTACCTGTCTTGCAGGCTCGGCTCGACATGCAGCAGCTGTGGCGAATGAAATTAGTTCACGAACCCTGCTGTTGATCCTATTGGCGGCTATAATCGCCCACGGTAACAAATAGAGGAGTTAGTACATGACCATCCATGATGTCGCTATTGTTGGGTCCGGCCCAGCAGGCTACACCGCTGCACTTTATGCAGCACGCGCAGAGCTCAAACCCATCGTTTTTGAGGGTTTTGAATACGGTGGCGAATTGATGAACACCACCGAAGTGGAAAACTACCCTGGTTTCCAAAAGGGCATCATGGGCCCTGAGCTCATGGAAGAAATGCGCGCTCAGGCTACTCGCTTCGGTGCTGACCTGCGCATGGAAATCGTGGACTCTGTTGAGCTTGAAGGCGACATTAAGAAGATCCACGTCGGAGACGAAGTCTTTGAGGCTCGCTCTGTCATTTTGGCAACCGGCGCGGCACCACGCCACCTCGGCGTTGAAGGTGAAGACACCTTGACTGGCCGCGGCGTTTCTACCTGTGCAACCTGTGACGGCTTCTTCTTCAAGGGTCACCACATTGCTGTAGTCGGGGGCGGTGACTCTGCGATGGAAGAAGCGACCTTCTTGACCAAGTTCGCTGAAACCGTCACCATCATTCACCGCCGTGAAGAGTTCCGCGCTTCTAAGATCATGCTGGAGCGCGCACGCGCCAACCCACAGATCAAGTGGGAACTGAACAAGACTGTGGAAAAGGTCATCGAAGTCGACGGCAAGGTCGGCGGCCTAGAGCTGAAAGACACCGTTACTGGTGAGACCTCCACGAAGGACTTCACCGCAATGTTCGTCGCCATTGGCCACGATCCACGCTCTGAGTTCCTCGAAGGCCAGGTTGCTACTAACGAAGAAGGCTATGTCGTAGTTGAGCAGCCTTCCACCCGCACCAATGTCGATGGCGTTTTTGCATGTGGTGACCTGGTTGATGATCACTACCGCCAGGCTATTACCGCCGCTGGTTCCGGTTGCCGCGCGGCCATCGATGCGGAACATTTCTTAGCTGCACAGCGTTAGGGAGAATATGAGCAACGTAATTGACGTAACCAAAGACACCTTCCGCAGCGAAGTTATTGACTCCGATAAGCTCGTGGTCGTTGATTTTTGGGCTGAATGGTGTGGTCCATGCAAGAAGTTATCCCCATTGCTGGATGAAATCGCCGCGGAAATCGGTGATGATGTCACAATCGCCAAGATCAACGTGGATGAAGAGCGCGAATTGGGCGCGATGTTCCAGGTAATGTCCATCCCTTCTGTCTTGCTCTTCAAAAACGGCGAGAAGGTCGATGAATTCATCGGGCTGCAGCCTAAGCCTGCGATTACTTCGAAGATTCAGGCACAGCTTCAGTAATTTTCTCGTGTCTGTCACCAACCGTAAAGTGTGATGAAAAGACTCTAATAATATGTGACGCCGAGGTCGAAAGCTTCCTGCTGAGACCTCGGCGTCTTCGCGTTCCTGCAGGTTATTGCCGCTAATGTGGCATAGCGCCGAGTTAGGGCTAGTCGTGATTAGTTTGTTATCGTGGTTCGCTGATGTTTCCACTGATGTTCGTGTGAAATGGCGTATTCTCAAACTGTCACACTAGAGTGGAATGCAAGATTAATTGTCAACGGATAAAAGTATTTACTGAAATGGTTATGAGTTCTAGAAAGGGGGACGAAGTGGATCGAGTCCTTCGGGTTGGAGATCGCAGTGCCCGCGTTGCTGAAGCTAGGGCTACGCTTGCGCGCGTTGGAATGTTGTCGAACTACACCGGCGACGTATCGGATTGGAAGCGCCAGAAGTTCTCCGAAGAAGACAAGCACTTCGACCCCGAGCTTTCCGACATCCTAAAAGCATTTCAGCAGTCCCGGGGCATCATTCCTTCGGGAAATATAGATGATTTAACCCTGCGGGAACTACGCCAGGCTTCCTATAAATTGGGCAACCGGGTCTTAAGCTATCAACCCAACAATGAGCTTGTTGGTGATGATGTCCTGCAGCTGCAACGCCAGCTGCAAGAGTTGGGCTTTTACATGGCGCGTATCGATGGCCATTTTGGCTCCTTTACCCATGAAGCACTGCTGGAATACCAGCTCAATTACGGTCTGCAACAAGATGGTGTGTGCGGCCCCGCTACGATTCGTGCGTTCGGCCTCTTAGGCCGACGCATTACCGGCGGGTCTGCACACAACATTCAAGAGCGTGAACGCGTGCGTAATGCGGGACCCCAACTCGCTGGTAAACGCGTTGTTATTGATCCGAGTCTCGGTGGTGATAACAAGGGTCAGCAGGTTAAAGGTCGTTTTGGCCAGATTTCTGAAGAGGAAATCTTGTGGGATCTCGCTGAACGTCTGGCTGGTCGCATGATTGCAGCGGGCATGGAAATTATCTATTCGCGTACTCGCGAGGATGAGCCTTCCAACAAGGACCGCGCAGAAATAGCCA
Organism: Corynebacterium sp. J010B-136; assembly: GCF_002967075.1. Taxonomy (GTDB): domain Bacteria; phylum Actinomycetota; class Actinomycetes; order Mycobacteriales; family Mycobacteriaceae; genus Corynebacterium. Next base: position 47,176 of record NZ_PUGE01000010.1, read on the forward strand.
ATGCTTTTGATGCTGATCTGGTTATTTCCTTGTCCTGCGATCACTACCCGAATGAAAAAGCTAACGGTATCGCAAGCTTTTACTTCGGCTCCGAGCTAGGTAGTACCTCCATGATTGGAGAAACGCTCTCTGGATATATCCAACGCGAGATTGTCGCGCGTACGGATCTGAGCAACAACCATAATCATGCTCGTACGTGGGAGCTGCTGCGTCTTACGCGCATGCCGGTTGTCCAGGTGGTGTTGGGCTATCTGTCCAACCCGCATGACGTTTCGGTACTGACCAATCCATCTAGCCGCGATGATATTGCAGAAGCCATCGTGGTTGCTGTCAAGCGCCTCTATCTGCTTGACGATGATAATGCGCCAACCGGTACCTATAATTTCGCCGAGCTATTGCGTGCTGAACAAGCTCCATAAAGCTAGGCCCAATACTAAATCACCGCAGCCATCGAAGATTTACTTCGTTAGCTGCGGTGATTTTTCTATACGCATAATCGGACTTGCTAGGCCAAGGCTTTAGCGACTAAGTCTTCAACGGCGGCTGCTGAGAGCAGATCATGCGCCGGTGGCAGCTCTAAACGCAGCCGCGGGGTAACTGGATGGTCTTGGACGATCTCAAAGCCTGCTCCTTGCAGGATAGAGACCGGTAAAAGCCCAATATGATCGGGGCGGATACCTAGAAAGTGCCGGGCAATCTCAAAATTTACGTCGACGAAAAACTCCGAAGAAGTGCTCTTAAAGAGCTCCTCGATTCCAGGCCCTTGCGTACCTACATCAGTACTTTCATAAAAGATTTCATCGTCCGCGGTCTCTCCAAAATCGTGGTAGCCAAAAGCTTCCACGGCATCGAACTCGCGCTGGAGCAAATCCATAATTGCAGTATCCAAAAGTACTGATTCCAACCCACGTCCACAACGCTGGGAGGACACGAATAATGACGTGATGATGGCAGCATCTGAACTTACTGGCCCGGTAGGCATTTTGGCGATACCGGGGGCGTCGTCAGCAGCGCAGTAGATGATGGTGGCATCGGAGCGAATACTGAAACCACACGGGCCAAAGCTGAGCAAGGTAGATGAAATCCAAGCTTCTTTTTCAAAGCCCGGATCAGCTACCTCATGCGCGCACTCCCAATACATGGAGCTAGCTGCCCGCGGATGCATCTCCGAATATGGAGTTAGTGGTTCAAGCATTGCCTCATGCTTTTCCTTTACTTGCTGTTGGCTCCTAAAGGACTAAGAGCCTTGTGCTCCTGCGCCGTCGATCAAGGCCATGATGCGTTCGAAGTCTTCTTGATCGCCGAACTCAACTACCATTTTGCCTTTTCGCTTGCCCATTGTCACGGTTACCTTCGTGTCAAAGCGGTCTGAGAGGCGTTCTCCCGCGTTGGTGTAGATCTCCGGCTGTGGCTGTGCAGGCTTCGGTTGTGGAGCGTCAGGCATGCCATTGCGCTTGATTAGCGTCACGGCTTCTTCAGTCGCGCGCACAGACATGCCTTCGGCAACGATGCGCTGCGCTAGTTTGTCCATGACGTCTTTATCTTCCAAGCCCAACAATGCACGCGCATGACCGGAGCTTAAAACGCCCGCTGCAACGCGGCGCTGCACTTCAACGGGCAGGCGCAGCAGACGAATGGTGTTGGTGATCTGTGGACGTGAGCGTCCAATCCGATCAGCTAACTCATTTTGCGTGACGTTAAATTCTTCCAGGAGCTGCTGATAAGCGTGAGCTTCTTCCAAAGGGTTGAGCTGCACACGGTGGATATTCTCCAACAACGCATCGCGCAACAAGGAATCATCTTGAGTATCGCGAACAATCGCTGGAATCGTCGCCAGGCCAGCCTTAGACGCTGCACGCCAACGGCGCTCACCCATAATCAGCTCAAAGCCACCTTGGCCGGATGGGCGAACTACAACGGGTTGCAACAGGCCAAACTCACGAATGGAGTGCACCAATTCATTGAGTTCTTCTTCGGCGAAGACGGTGCGCGGCTGCTTTGGGTTCGGCTGGATCTCACCAATTGAGATCTCGCGGTAGGTTGCGCCGATCGATGCCGGCTTAGGCTGACGCTTTTTAGAGTTCGTCGTCGCAATAGTCGGAGCACCTGCAACGCGCTTATTGCCGCCAGCAGATGAACTGCCGGAGCCTAAACCGCCTTTAGGCTTCGCAGACTTCGAATCAGTCTCCTCAGCGCCGGCTTTGCCTTGGCCATCGCGTGGCTTGGCAGCGCCCAAGATTACGTCAGCTGCACTATCACCTAGACGCGGCTTGCGCGTGGGAGCATCAGGTCCCGTAGGGATCAAAGCAGCAAGGCCTTTGCCGAGCCCGCCTGATCGTGCCTGTGGTTTCTTATCAGCCATAAAGTATCTCTCCAGCCTTAAGCTTCTAATTCCGCATAAATTTCCGGACTCACACCAATGACACCGGTAGTTTCATGTGGAACATAGTCACCGCGTTCATGCAGCTCTCTTGCTGCTGCGACATAAGCGTGGCCGCCAGGTGACGAAGGGTCATATTCAATTACGGTCTTGCCAAAGCCCGGTGCCTCAGACACGCGAATCGAACGCGGAATGATATTTCCTAAGACCACTGCGCCAAATTGCTCGCGGACTTCATCTGCGACCTGCGATGCCAGCTTGGTACGTGCATCATACATGGTCAAAAGCACGCCAGAGATGTGCAAGTCTTCATTGAGATGCTGACGAATCATGGTGATATTACCCAGCAGCTGACCCACACCTTCTAGCGCGTAGTACTCGCATTGAATCGGGATAATAACTTCTTCCGCGCATGTCATCGCGTTAATGGTTAACAATCCCAAAGACGGCGGGCAGTCGATAAAGACATAGTCAAAGCCATGCTTGTCCAAAAAGCCCTTATGCAGTGCGTCGTAAAGTCTAAACTCGCGGCGTACCAGCGAGACCATCTCAATTTCGACCGCGGCCAGATCAATGGTGGCTGGGATACAAAACAGATTCTCCAGCGTTGGAGATGCCTGCATGGCCTGATCTGCGTCAATATCGCCTAGGAGCAATTCATAGCTAGACGGAGTGCCGGAACTGTGTTCAACATTAACCGCGGTCGACGCATTGCCTTGCGGGTCAAGGTCGATGACCAGCACTTTATTGCCGGACTCGGACAAGGCAGCAGCAAGGTTTACAGCAGTGGTGGTCTTTCCCACACCGCCTTTTTGATTCGCAATAGTAATCAGGCGCGGTTTGTTCATATCCACCACTCTAGTTCACCCGTGGGATACGGATAATGGTAGTCCCGCGCACTACCTCAACCTGGGCTTTTCCGCCGCCAGCCTTTTTAATATCAGCTGCATCGCGAGCTAATTCTTCGTGTACAGACTCACCTTTCATGGCGATCATTTCACCACCGCGGCGAACCAGCGGCAGTGACCACTTCGCAAGCTTGCCCAGGGGAGCCACTGCGCGGGAAGTAACGATGTCAGCGCCGGCCACGGCCTTTTTGATAGGTCCTTCTTCAGCCCGGCCGCGGATAACCGTGACGTTGTCAAGGGCTAGCTTGTCGACGACTTCTTGCAGAAACACGGAACGCTTCAGCAAAGGCTCGATCAAGGTGATCTGCAGATCAGGGCGGGCGATAGCTAAAGGAATACCTGGCAGCCCTGCGCCTGAGCCAACATCGACAACAGTCGCGCCTTCATCCATCACATCACCAATAACGGCGCAGTTAATCAGGTGCCGTTCCCACAACCGTGGAACCTCACGCGGGCCGATAAAGCCGCGGGTGGAGCCGTCTGTTGCTAGCAAGTCATGGTATTTCTCCGCTAATGGCAGACGGTCTTTGAATACTTCCGACGGCTCCACGCAAGTAACTCCTTGGTCACGAATAGAATTGAGGGGATCTAAAAAGCGCCTGGAATCAAACTATCCCAGACGCTTTAAAGTATAAAGGCTAAAAATACAGCAGCCTATTTATTATTAATTGTTGCCCTGCTTACGCTGCTTCTTAGTGCGGGTATCGCGCTTGCGAGCACCTGGCTTTGGCGCGGTGGTGCGCTTGAGCTCAATTTTTGCCTGCTCTTCTGCTTCTTCCTCGCGGTCCATGTGGTTATTGACCATGCGGGTCTGAACAAAGGTCCAGACGGTGTTGGACAGCATGTAGAACAACAGACCGATTGGCCAGATGAAGCCGGAGATAACCAGCATGCCGGGCATAACCCACAGCATCATCTTGCCCATCATCGCCATTTGCTGCTGCATCATCTCAGCATTTTGACCCTGTGGAGCTTGGGTCTTGCCGGAGGCACGCCGTGCTTCCTGGCGATCAAGCGACATGCGAGCATTCAGGTGAGTCAGAACTGCAATGATGAGAATCAGCGGAACAATAATCAGCGCCGCTTGCAGAGTCGTGACATCGTGCAGAATTGGTGAGTTCAAACGCAGGTTTGCAACCAGTGGAACACCGAAGAGCTCGGCATCCAGGTAAGACTGAACCTGTTCTGGGTTGAAGAAGTAGTTACCAATTGAGCGGTTCATCTCAATGGACATTGGCTCACCCGCTGGGTGTCCAATGCCGCCTGCAACTGAGACGGTGCGGTCAAAGGAACGCAGAACGTGGAACAAACCAATAAACATTGGGACCTGCGCCAGCATCGGCAAGCAGCCTGCCATCGGACGCACCTTGGCGTCCTTGTAGACCTTCTGCATTTCTTCTGCTTGCTTGGTCTTGTCGTTGGCGTACTTGCTACGTACCTCTTGCAGCCTTGGCTGCAATTCCTGCATCTTGCGCTGTGAACGCAGCGAGGTCAGGGTCGGCTTGACCATGATGGCCTTTAGGGTCCAGGTCAGCAAAACAATGGCCAGAATCCACGTGATGCCCGCAGCGGGGTCAAGCACAAGACTCAGTAGCCAATGCCAGCAGTACAGCACGAATGAAATCGGCCAATAAATGAAATTAAGCACTGGGGATTGGTTTCCTCAACTGATCGATAAAATGTGTTACTTCTTCGGCACCGGGTCAAACCCGCCCGGATGCCACGGACCGCATTTGACCAGCCTAGCCGCAGCTAAACCAGCTCCGCGTACCGCACCATGAACAGAAACCGCTTCGAGTGCATAGGCACTACATGTTGGTTCGAAGCGGCAGGTTGACACCGTCTTTAGCGGGGACACGTGCTTTTGATAGAAGCGTACCGCTTTTACCAAAGGTTTTGCTGCGCCACGAGGCTTTGGGATTTCTTCGCCGTCGGAATTGAAATAGACATCCCCGCTCATTTAAGAACTCTTCTCAAGCTTCTTGCGAACCCGCTGCAAAGCGGAGCGCAGATCTTTTTCCAGTTCTGCGCTACTGGCTTGAGAACTTGGCGGCAATGCCCGAATAACAATATCCAAATTTGCTGGTAGCTCATCCGCTAAGGCCATGCACACATGCCGAAGCCGCCGGGAAGTGCGGTGTCGAATCACAGCATTCCCAACGGCTTTAGAAACAACCAAGCCGAACCGCGGACCAGTGGTCACGAGTTCGGCTTCAGAAGTTGTGTCGTATGCATGCACGACAACAGTATGCGACCCCACGCGACGCCCACGCTTAATTGTCCGACGAAACTGTGTCGGCGAAGTGAGCTTGTTCGATGTGGGAAGCACGGATTAAGCAGTCAGCTTTGCGCGACCCTTCTTGCGGCGAGCCGCAACGATGGCACGACCCGCACGGGTGGACATACGGGTACGGAAGCCGTGCTTACGAGCACGACGACGGTTATTTGGCTGGAATGTACGCTTTCCCTTTGCCACGATATTCTCCTCTAGGTTCACCGGGCTAGGCACACAAGGCACACCAAGCCCGTAAAAAAAATTTACAAATGTGGGTAGTTAACGTTTCACCACCGGTCAAGACTTCCTCGACAGCGCTAAAAAGAAGCGCTTTTCGACGAGCATTTTGCACACGGGGCAAGACACATACTCACGCACAGCCATATTGCTGCGATAGACCATGACAGATTACGTGATTTGACGTGCATTAAACAAATCGACACACAGGGGTACCCGAAATTACAAAGATGTTTTTACCTGCTGGATAACGCCACTTTCATGGGCTCATCCTGCGGCCTTGAACCTTCAGGATTTTGACACCGATTTCCTATCGCGCCAAAAGCAATCGCGAAAACGTACATCACTAGACAGCGGGTTCAAAAAACGGGTAAACATGAGTAATCAACTTGTTCACAACCTGGGCGGTGATGTGGATAACTCTCAATTTAAACTTTAGACTTCAGTCATTACTGCAGGTAAATGCAAAATTTAAGGCTATTGGGAGTTATCCACATCCATAGACTAGGCTGTGGATAACCAATCTTTTCACACCTGTGGATAACTCTGTGGACTACAAGGTAGGCACCGAATTCCAACTGTGGAAAGTTCAGTGAGAAAATGAAATTTGGCTGTTAATGCATAAATTACAAGTTCTCCCACGGCTAGGGCCAGTACCTGCACGTTAGTGCACATTGTGATCTAGGCAATAGTCGCGCAGCAGGCGCAAGCCTGCTCTTTTATTTCTGTCCGTTTAACTATTTCAATGCAAAGGGCTTTGGTGTGTCTGACCAACAATCGTCCCTGAATTCCACGTGGCGTGCCATCGTCGAAGATCTGATTCGGCGCTCGGAACAACCCAACTCGGAAGTTCCGACTTTTACTGCGCAGCAGCGAATTTACCTGCAGCTTTTAAAGCCCATCATGATCAATGACGGCTATGCACTTTTGGCGACCCCAGATCAAAATGGCCGAGACATCGTCGAAGCAGAGCTTTCTACCCATATCGCCGCCGGTCTATCCCGTCAGATGGGACGCCCTTGTTCTATTGCGGTAACTGTGGCGCCCCCACAAGAAGTTGCGCAGTCTCAGACACAGCCTGCGCCACAAATGGGACAGTTTGATGTAGAAGAACAACGCCCGCGTTTAAACCAGGTCGATGTCACCAACCAGAACTTTCAGGAAGCTCAGCCTTCTGCATACGAGCCAGCCCCCGAGCAAAACCTGAACCAGAATTACAGTCAGCAAGAGCACAACTTCCGCTCTCCAGATTCTGCGGCGTGGCCAACCTCAACCAATTTGGGGCAACAACCACCGCAAACGCAGCAGACTCAGCAAACCCATCACGACCAGCGGGAGCAGAATCCCCGCTTTAATGATCTTGCGAGCAACCGTCATGACATGACTGAGGATCCATCGTCTGGTTCTTTTGGATCGCAGCAGTCTTGGCAGACTAGTCATTCCCCAGCGAACCTGGATGATCTAGCTGATATTTATCAAAGCCAGCAGTCGCACCAGACTTCTTTCCAGGCGCCATCCTCAGCGCGTATTCCCCGTGAGCGCCCGGCACATGATCCCAATCGCGAACAATCTTTAAATCCGAAGCACACCTTCGATAACTTCGTTATTGGTTCCTCGAATCGTTTTGCTAACGGCGCCGCGGTAGCCGTAGCAGAAAACCCAGCCCGTGCTTATAACCCTCTGTTTATTTGGGGCGGCTCCGGCCTGGGCAAAACCCACTTGTTGCATGCAGCGGGTAATTACGCGCAGCTGTTGCACAAGGGGCTGCGCGTGAAATATGTATCTTCGGAAGAATTTACTAATGACTACATCAACTCTTTGCGTGATGATAGGCAGGAATCTTTCAAGCGCCGTTACCGCAACCTCGATATTTTGATGGTTGATGATATTCAGTTCTTAGAAGGTAAAGAATCAACCCAGGAAGAGTTCTTCCATACCTTCAATGCTCTGCACCAAGCTAATAAGCAGATTATTTTGTCTTCGGACCGCCCGCCGAAGCAGTTGACCACTCTGGAAGACCGGTTGCGAACCCGCTTTGAAGGCGGACTGATTACAGATATTCAGCCGCCAGATCTGGAAACTCGTATTGCCATTTTGATGAAGAAGGCTTCTGCCGATGGCACCACCGTTGATCGAGCGGTCCTGGAACTCATCGCCTCGCGCTTTGAAACTTCTATTCGTGAGCTTGAAGGCGCACTGATCCGTGTCTCCGCTTATTCCTCTTTGGTCAATGAACCGATCAACATTCAAATGGCAGAAGTTGCGCTGCGCGACCTGGCACCAGATTCTGCGGCTGAACAAATCACGCCGAATACGATTATTGAAGTCACCGCAGAGTACTTCGATATCGATGTCTCAACTTTGACCGGATCTGGCAAAAAGCGCGATATCGCCCATGCCCGACAGTTGGCGATGTATCTCTGCCGTGAACTGACAGATCTTTCGCTGCCGAAACTTGGTGAGCAATTCGGCGGCAAAGACCACACCACTGTTATGTACGCCGAGCGCAAGATCCGAAAAGAAATGACAGAAAAGCGTGAGACCTACGACGAGATCCAGGTTCTTACTCAACGCATTAAGGGACGCGCCCGAAGCTAACCCCAATCTTCTGCCCGCTTAGCCAAGATTATTTCTCTTGGTTAGGCGGGTTTGGTGGTTTTAGTGCTCTTAGCAGGCAAAAAGTTATCCACAAGGTTATTCACACATGTGTAATTCCATTGTTGTAATTTAATGAGCTTGCTCACAAGATTGATTTTCACAAGCTCAAGAAAACCTCCGACCTGCTGTGATCACCGCTGTGCGATCTCAGTGGATAACTTTGACCCTCCTGTGGATAACTTTCGTGTAATTCGAGTTATCCACAATTGCTCCGATCTATCCACAGCTTGATCACATGTGATCACACACGATCGATCTAGCCACCGACCACCGTTTTCTTGTGATTACCCACAGGATTCACAACGGTTATTACTACTACTAACTTTATTTCTAGATCACCTAGAAGAAAGGGGGCCTGTGTGGAAGTTCGAGTACCCGCCGCCGGGAAGCGCCGATTTCGCGAATTACAAAAACTTCGAGCGAGTAGCGCCAAAGCGCTGCGACCGGTTAAGTTAGAAGCAGTTGCAAGAAAGCAATTTTTGTAAGTTGCTAGATCCCAAGAATTTTTGAAACCGGGAAGATTCAGGTATTTCGCTGCGCTTTTGGTAATTACAACTTGTTGTTCATCACCAGGTACCAAGCAGAAATAACCCGAAACGACCTAGTCGGCGTGCGTTGAATGACAACAGTGTGAACACTGGGCACGACGCATCGAAAGTGAGTCAAGGAGAGTAAAGACGCACATGGAAACCCAAACGACCAACGCCGTGTCATTTCGTGTGGCTAAAGATGACCTCAGCCATGCAGTTGGATGGGTTGCCCGAAACCTACCGACGAAGGCCGCGCAGCCAGTACTGCGAGCAATGATTTTCACTGCAGATGACAATGGCTTAGAGATCGCCGGATTCGACTACGAAGTTTCGACTCGTGTTCGAATCGCCGCTGAGATCGAAGAACCAGGACGGGTTGCTGTAGCAGGCAAACTTATGTCTGACATCGTTGCGGCTATGCCGAATAAGCCGGTTGATATCCGTCAAGAAGACACCAAGGTTTTGATCCAGTGTGGTTCTTCGCGTTTTGAGCTGCCCACTATTTCTTTGGAAGATTACCCACAGTTGCCGGTCTTGCCGGAGGTTACAGGCAAGGTTCATCCACAGCTTTTCTCAGAAGCTGTCTCCCAGGTTGCCGCTGCCGCTGGCAAAGATGACACGCTGCCGATGCTTACGGGCATCAGCATGGCTATCGAAGGCAAAGAAGTAACTTTGACAGCAACGGACCGTTTCCGTCTGGCAGTGCGCACTTTGGAGTGGGAACCAACCGCTGAAGAAGTAAAAACTCAGTTGTTGGTACCAGCGAAAACGCTGCAGGAAACTGCGCGTTCTTTGGATTCACACATCACTGATCCCATTGAAATCGCTGTTGGTACTGGTGACAGCATTGCAGCTGATGGTCTATTCGGTTTGCACGCAGATAACCGCGAGACCACAACGCGTATGCTCGATGCCGATTTCCCAACGGTTTCTCACCTTCTGCCTAAGTCGCACACCGCGATGGCATCGGTTGAGATCGGACCACTGCAAGAGGCTATTCGCCGTGTCTCTTTGCTAACTGATCGTAACGCCCAGATCCGCATGCTCTTTAGCGAAGGCGAAGTACAGCTAGCTGCAGGTGCCACCGATACCGGTAATGCCGAAGAAACCATTCCTTGTGCTTTTACTGGTCGCGATGAATTACTCATTGCTTTCAACCCGGGCTTCCTCAAAGACGGACTCGCTGTAATCCCAACGGATCGCGTCGTTTTCGGATTTACTGAGCCATCACGTCCGGCAATTATGATCCCTGAGCCAGAAGAACTGCCTGAAGCAGATGAAGATGGTAATTTCCCAACTCCGGATACTTTCTTCACTTACCTTTTGATGCCAGTACGTTTGCCTGGTTAAACTACGCACTAGATGTATATTCGTGAGCTTGACCTGCGTGATTTTCGATCGTGGTCGGAGTTAAACCTCGATCTGAATCCCGGCATAGTGTTATTTGTTGGCCGCAATGGTTTTGGAAAGACCAATATCGTTGAGGCTTTAGGCTATGTCGCGCACTTAAGCTCGCACCGCGTTAACCAGGATGCTCCGCTGGTGCGGCAAGGAACTTCTAGTGCTCGCGTATCAGCTACCGCAGTCAATCAAGGCCGCGAGCTCACAGCGCATTTATTAATCAAGCCGCATGCTGCTAACCAAGCGCAGATCAACCGCACGCGGTGCAAAACACCGCGTGAATTATTAGGCGTCGTAAAAACCGTCCTATTCTCGCCGGAAGATTTGGCATTAGTGCGCGGGGAACCAGCAGAACGTCGACGCTATCTTGATGACATTATTGCTACGCGTACTCCGCGTTTAGCTGGAGTAAAGGCTGATTATGACAAGGTTTTGCGCCAACGCAATGCATTGTTGAAATCAGCATCGTCAGCCATGCGTCGCGGATATGGAGACACTGAAGGTGCTTCGGCCTTATCGACTCTAGATGTGTGGGATACCCAGCTGGCTAGCCTGGGCGCGCAGGTTATTGCAGCCCGACTAGAGCTTATTGATCGGCTAACTGAGCTGATCCCTGCAGCATATGAGGGGTTAGCGCCAGAGTCGCGGCCAGCGCACATTGCGTATAAATCCACCATCGATGTCACTGATCGAGAAGTCTTAGAAGCAGTCATGCTCGCAGAGCTGGGAGCTAAACGCCAGCGCGAGATCGAGCGCGGTATCTCTTTGGTCGGCCCGCATCGCGATGATGTGGAATTACACTTAGGCACGGCGCCGGCGAAAGGCTTTGCGAGCCACGGTGAGACCTGGTCTTATGCCATTTCCTTGCGCTTTGCAGAGTTTCAACTGCTGCGTTCTGAAGACTCTGATCCGGTTTTGATCTTGGATGATGTCTTTGCTGAGCTCGATGCCAAGCGCCGTGAAAAATTAGTCAAGCTTGCTGCCGATGTCGAGCAAGTCTTTATTACTGCTGCAGTAGATGAGGATCTGCCGGAAAACTTAATCCCGATGCAGCGCTTTGAGATCGGTGTAGAAGATACAGATAGCGGCCGCATCTCCATTTTGCGCACTCCCGACGAAAACCCTACTGAGGAAGATGTCGCTGCGCCTAGAATAGAAGAAAAGGAGCACGGCGAATCAGATAAGGCTGGTGACGAAGATGTCTAATACAGACCCCGTTCAACAAGCCTTTGAGCATATTCGCAAGCGTTCGCCGAATCCGCCGAAGCTGCATCACGTATCTAAGTCCAAAGTCGCAAAAATGCCGGTGGACAAACCTCAGGGAATCCCCGTCCCCCAGGTGCCAGGTTTTGATATTGCGGAATTATCAAAGACTCCGCGCCCGCGTTATCGCGGCAAAGGTCGGGAGACCGGAGCGGATGGACGTCGGCGCCGGCGTAGTGTTGATATTCCAAAGCTTGGATCGCATATTGCCCGTGAAGTTACTTCGCGTGGCTGGGAACATGATTTGGCGCATGGGTGGATTACTGGCCATTGGCACAAGCTGGTTGGTGAGAAAATCGCGCAACATACACATCCTGATCGGATCGAAAATGGCATTATCTATGTTGCCTGCGATAACTCCAATTGGGGTACGCAGCTGCGTTATTTACAACGGCAGATCTTGCAGCGGATTTCTGAGCAAGTGGGACCAGATGTCATTTATCAACTGAAAATTTCCGGGCCTAAACAACATAAGAACTATGAAGGGCCAATGTGGGTAAAACCGCAGGGCTCGAAGGATACATACGGTTAAATTATCAATCTCGATCTAAACCCCTGTTAACCTGCTTGTTCTCAGCGGCTTTTATTTCGCTGAGGGCGTTGGGCGCTCAACAAAGGTAAAAATTAACGCATATTTTGGCGTTTGGGCGAAGTGGAGTCTGTCTAGGTAGGGGGACACAGTGTAGAATGGATAAAGTCTTAGAACTACACAGACGCTAAGTTCAGCTGCCTTGTTTAGTTCACCCTTAGTTCTAGGGGTTTATCGCATTATTGATTTCTATGATGGCGTCTTTGCCACCGTATAAATTTGGAATAAAGGAGTACACGGTTTCGTGGCTACCCAACCGGAATATAACGCTGGGTCAATTACGATCCTGGAGGGCTTAGAGGCCGTCCGTAAGCGTCCAGGTATGTATATCGGCTCCACCGGTCCTCGTGGTTTGCACCACCTGATCTGGGAAGTCGTTGACAACTCGGTCGATGAGGCCATGGCAGGTCATGCTTCCAAGGTCATTGTTCGCCTCATGGCAGATGGCGGCGTGGAAGTTACAGATGATGGCCGCGGTATCCCAGTCGGCATGCACGCCTCAGGTGCACCGACGGTCCAGGTTGTAATGACGCAGCTGCACGCTGGCGGTAAGTTCGACTCGGATTCTTATGCTATCTCCGGTGGTCTGCACGGTGTTGGTATTTCTGTGGTGAACGCGCTGTCTACGCGCGTGGAAGCAGAAATCAAGACTGATGGTAAGCACTGGTACCAGGAGTTCAACAACGCTGTTCCGGAAGAACTCAAAGAAGGCGGCAATGCCCGCGGTACTGGTACTAAGATTCGTTTCTGGGCTGATCCAGAGATCTTTGAAACCACCGAGTATGACTATGACACCATCGCGCGTCGTCTGCAGGAGATGGCTTTCCTTAATAAGGGCCTGACTATCCAGCTTATTGATGAGCGAGTCACCAAAGAACAGTTAGATCTTGAAGCTATCGCGGATGCGGAATCCGGCGAAAAGCAGCTCGACGGCACTTCTTTTGATGATGAAGACGTTGATGACTTTGAAGAAGAAGGCGCGGATACCCCTGCGCCAGCAAAGACTGAAGATTCTTCGAAGAAGCTGCAGAAGAAGGTCACTTACCACTACCCAGATGGTCTGGTTGATTACGTTAAGTACCTCAACAAGACCAAGTCCGCGATCCACCCAACCGTGGTTGCCTTCGATGTTAAGGGCAATGACCATGAGGTAGAGGTCGCTATGCAGTGGAACCAGGGCTACAAGGAATCCACGCACACCTTCGCGAACACTATCAACACTTATGAAGGTGGTACGCACGAAGAAGGTTTCCGGTCCGCGCTGACGTCTTTGATGAACCGTTACGCCAAAGAGCACAAGCTCATGCGCGAAAAAGACGGCAGCTTAACTGGTGATGACTGCCGTGAGGGTCTTGCAGCAGTTGTTTCGCTAAAGGTTGCTGATCCGCAGTTCGAAGGCCAGACCAAGACCAAGCTGGGCAACTCTGAGATCAAGGGCTTTGTGCAGCGCGCGGTCAATGAGCACCTTAACGATTGGTTCGATGCCAACCCGGCGGAAGCCAAGGCCATCGTCAACAAGGCGGTAGCGTCCTCGCAGGCGCGTGTGGCAGCGCGTAAAGCACGTGAATTGGTACGCCGTAAGTCCGCGACGGACTTGGGTGGTTTGCCAGGTAAGCTCGCCGATTGCCGTACCAAGGATCCAAAGATCTCTGAGCTGTACATCGTGGAGGGTGACTCCGCTGGTGGTTCTGCAAAGGGTGGCCGTGACTCGATGTTCCAGGCTATTTTGCCGCTGCGTGGCAAGATCTTGAACGTGGAGAAGGCACGCATGGATAAGGTGTTGAAAAACGCCGAGGTCCAGGCCATTATTACAGCTCTGGGCACTGGTATCCATGAAGAGTTTGATATCTCTAAGCTGCGCTACAACAAGATTGTGCTGATGGCCGACGCCGATGTCGATGGCCAGCACATCGCTACCTTGTTGCTGACCTTGCTCTTCCGCTTCATGCCGCAGTTGGTCGAAGAAGGCCACGTGTACCTTGCTAACCCACCGCTGTACAAGCTCAAATGGGGCAAGGGTAAGCCAGGCTACGCCTACTCGGATGCAGAGCGTGACAAGCTGCTGGAAGAAGGCCTGAACGCTGGCCGAAAGATCAACAAGGATGACGGCATCCAGCGCTACAAGGGTCTGGGTGAGATGAACGCATCCGAGCTGTGGGAGACCACGCTGGATCCGACAAACCGCATTTTGCGCCGCGTGGATCTGGAGGATGCACAGCGCGCCGATGAGCTCTTCTCCATTTTGATGGGTGATGATGTCGCGGCACGTCGTTCCTTTATTACCCGTCGTGCGAAGGATGTCCGTTTCTTGGATATCTAAAATAAGCAGTTGCTTATCGATGCACCGTGGAAGCGAAAATACGCTTCCACGGTGTTTTCTCTATTCTGGGGCGCATGACCGTTGAGATCCTGACCACCCAGTTCATCGCGAAGCCAGAAGACCTTGACCGCGCCTATGCGTTGTATGAGAAACGTATTGCCCAGGCGGATGCCAAGATCTTGGCATATTCACCGAAACCTCTCCCGAGTGATGATGAATTCGAACTGTGGTCTCTTCGGACCCAGGCGGTCTATGACCAGCTGGATTCACCACTGCAGTGGCAGTTATACGAGCTCAATGCCTTGGTCGAATTTGATGAAGAGAAAATCAATGATGATGAGCTGCGGGAGAAGTTCTTCTTCGAAGATATCCGTGAACCAACGGCGTTTCCGGGCACCTTAATAGGTAGCTTTGCAATGAATTTATTGCGCAAGCCGCAAACGAAGTCTGAGATCGCAGCTGGTCAGGAGGATGTGAAGCCACTGACTTATGTCACCGTAGCGTTCTTCGCTGCCCCGGAGAAAGCAGGAATTATTCCGGAGTTATTCTCCGATTTTGTTGAGGCAACTGATCCGATTGTTCACGGTGGAGCCCCGACTGAGGCAGATGTGGCAGAGAAACCGAACTATGCCGGACCATTGTGGATGCAGGCAGCGCAGTCCGAGCTAGATATGACTGGTGACCGCATCCCGTATGGCTCTAAGCGGTTGTGGCTGGGCTGCATCCTCATTGACTATGACGCAGAAAAGCTCCGCGAGCACCTGCCGGAATCATTAGATCCAAACAATTTCGTACTCGCAGAGCTGTACCCAGAACCCTTTTAGGAAACCTTTGGGATGTGAGGGATGAATTAACGGGATCTATTCCCGCTTAATTCATGTGTTTGTGCAGGATGCTGCCTAGATCGGCAACTTCTCCTTCAACGATGGAAGCGCCTTTATTACGTAGCGATTTATATGCTTTAGCAACCGGTGCAATGGTGATGCGCTCAGCGTGTTGATCGGCGGTGGACATAAGGGCATCGGCAACAGCCGCGGAATCTTTATCTAAGAACGCGCCAAAGTCCTGGGAACCGGAGGACTCGAAGTCTGACCAGTATGGTTCCAAATCACCCAGCATATCGGGCAGGATTTTGTTGAGGCCCCGGGAGATAAAATCAGGGCTGACCTTGGTGGCAGCAGATACCGCGCCTTTAATAGCCATGCCGGAGATACCGGATTGCTCTGCAACGGTTTTGTCTACGAACTGGGATAAATCTTTGAGAACTAAAGAGCGAGTTTCTGGTTCCAGTAGCTGGGAGAGATTCGACATGCTGACCATAGTAGCTGGTTATTAAGCCATCTCTTGGGAATCCAAGTAGATTTTGGCGCAGATCGCAGCGAATTCCTTATTGTTCCCGCTTAATGCTTCCACTTTGGTCAATACATCATTCAAGCTGGCGGCTGCTTGGTAGATATTGTCGTGGATGGCGATGCCATCGATACGCGCATGCGCTGCAGCAGAGGCTGCTACCAGCGCTGAATAATTAACAATCCGCACGCGATGAGCTTCGCAAAAGCGTTGGGCGACAATAAGGAGTTGTTCTGTTCTCATCGCAAAGCCTGCCCGCGAGAACGGCGGATATCGGCTTCTAATTCACGGTGTCCTTTGATGTGCTCACGCGCTAATTCATCCACGGTGGCATCTTGGACAGTTCGCGTAGCGGCCAGGGCAATAGCGCGGACAACGGCCTCATGTTTGGACGTGCCGTGCGCGGATGCGAGCAGGGTTAATGCGTGATCTTGTTCGGGAGTTAAACGTAGGGTCATCGCCATAGCCAAAATGGTATCACCGTGATACCACGATCGAGCATTAAATGGCCGGAAAGGCTAGAATAGGCCGTTATGAGCGATGATAACGGCGATCTTTTTGACAAGATCCACCCCATTGACATCAATGAGGAAATGGAAACCAGCTATATCGACTATGCAATGTCTGTCATTGTTGGTCGTGCGCTACCAGAAGTACGAGACGGTCTAAAGCCAGTACACCGTCGCATTTTGTATGCGATGTATGACTCGGGTTACCGTCCTGAGCGCGGCTATGTGAAGTCTGCGCGTCCAGTTGCAGATGCCATGGGTCATTTCCACCCACACGGTGACTCGGCTATTTATGACGCGCTGGTGCGTCTGGCGCAGCCATGGAATATGCGTTACCCAATGATTGATGGCCAGGGTAACTTCGGTTCCCCAGGTAATGACGGCCCGGCAGCAATGCGTTATACCGAGTGCCGCATGACGCCTTTGGCGATGGAAATGGTGCGCGATATTCGGGAAAACACCGTGGACTTCTCACCAAACTACGATGGCAAGACCCAAGAGCCAGATATTCTGCCATCGCGTATTCCTAACCTGTTGATGAATGGTTCCGGCGGTATTGCCGTTGGTATGGCTACCAACATCCCGCCGCACAACCTCAACGAATTGGCTGATGCCATTTTCTGGTTGCTAGAAAACGCAGAAGCTTCCGAAGAAGAATCTCTGGAAGCGTGCATGAAGTTTGTGAAAGGTCCAGACTTCCCAACTTACGGCTTGATCGTCGGCGATAGCGGCATTAAGGATGCTTACACCACCGGCCGTGGTTCTATCCGCATGCGCGGTGTGACCTCCATTGAAGAGCAGGGCTCACGCCAGACCATCGTTATTACGGAGCTGCCTTACCAGGTCAACCCAGATAACTTGGTCACCAATATCGCGGAGTCCGTGGCCAACGGCAAGATCGCTGGTATCTCCAAGATTGAAGATGAATCTTCTGACCGTGTGGGCATGCGCATTGTTATTACGCTCAAGCGTGATGCCGTAGCACGCGTGGTGCTCAATAACTTGTACAAGCACTCCCAGCTGCAAACTTCCTTCGGCGCAAACATGCTCTCCATCGTTGATGGCGTGCCACGCACCCTGCGTATCGATCAGATGCTGCGTTACTACGTGGCTCACCAGATCGAGGTCATTGTTCGCCGTACCCAGTACCGCTTGGATGAAGCCGAAAAGCGCGCACACGTCCTGCGTGGTCTGGTCAAGGCACTGGATATGCTCGATGAGGTCATCGCGCTGATCCGTCGCAGCCCAACCGTGGATGAAGCCCGCGAAGGTTTGATGTCCCTGTTGGACGTTGACACCATTCAGGCCGATGCCATCTTGGCCATGCAGCTGCGTCGCCTGGCTGCTCTGGAGCGTCAAAAGATCGTTGATGAGTTGGCAGAGATCGAGCTTGAGATCGCTGACTACAAGGACATTCTGGCTAAGCCTGAGCGTCAGCGTGCGATCGTGCATGATGAACTGCAGGAAATCGTCGAAAAGTATGGCGATGAACGCCGCACCCAGATTGTTGCTGCAACCGGCGACGTCACCGACGAAGACCTAATTGCCCGCGAAAACGTAGTTGTCACCATCACCGCTACCGGCTACGCCAAGCGCACCAAGGTTGATTCCTACAAGGCGCAAAAGCGCGGTGGCAAGGGCGTGCGTGGCGCGGAGTTGAAGCAAGACGATATCGTCAAGAACTTCTTCATCTGCTCCACCCACGATTGGATCTTGTTCTTTACCAACTTCGGTCGCGTCTACCGCCTCAAGGCCTATGAGTTGCCAGAGGCATCACGCACCGCGCGTGGCCAGCACGTGGCGAACCTGCTGGAATTCCAGCCGGAAGAAAAGATCGCCCAGGTCATTCAGATTCAGTCCTATGAGGATGCGCCTTACCTTGTTCTAGCAACCAAGCAGGGGCGCGTGAAGAAGTCCCGTCTGACTGATTATGAATCCGCACGTTCTGCTGGTCTGATTGCGATCAACCTCAATGAGGGTGACTCTTTGATCGGTGCGCAGCTGGTTTCTGATGATGACGATATCTTGCTGACCTCTGAGCAAGGCCAAGCCATTCGCTTTACTGCCGATGATGAGCAGCTGCGCCCAATGGGCCGTGCAACTGCCGGCGTTAAGGGTATGCGTTTCCGCGGCGATGACCAGCTGCTGAGCCTGTCTGTCGTCCAGGAAGGCGGCTACCTGTTGGTGGCTACCTCCGGCGGCTACGGTAAGCGCACCGCTATCGAGGAATACGCTCCACAAGGCCGCGGTGGCTTGGGCGTGATGACCTTTAAGTACACGCCAAAGCGCGGCAAGCTGATCGGTGCGATTACCGTGATGGAAGATGATGAAATCTTCGCTATTACCTCTGCTGGCGGCGTTATCCGCACTGAGGTCAATGAGATTCGTCCATCCTCGCGCGCAACCATGGGCGTGCGTTTGGTGAACCTGAGCGATGATGTTGAGTTGCTTGTCATCGACCGCAACGTGGAAGATGATGGGGAAGAAGAAGCACTGGCTGTAGCTAAGGGCGAAAAGACTGTGGAGGATGCTCGACAGGAACTTGACCCTAATAAGCCAGGTGACCAGGACAACGATTCCGACAACAAGGAGTAATTCCTATGGCACGACGAAATGTTTCGCTGAAGCGAATCACACCGCTATCGGCGTTTCGCGTCGGTTTGGCCATGTCACTAGTGGGTCTAGTGGCCTGGTTGATAGCAGTAGTGCTGCTGTACTTCGGTATGAGCCAGTTCGGGATTTGGGAGTCAATGAATTCCCTCATCTTCGATGTCGGTGGCACGCAGACCATCACCTTCGGCATGGTCTTTGCCATCTGCGCCTTGATCGGCGTGGTGGTGGCCATTTTCAACACCATTTTGGCGCCGCTGTTGGCAGTTATCTACAATTCCATCGTCGATCTTTTCGGCGGGCTAGATCTTGGCCTGCAGGACGCTAACAAGTCCACGAAGTCCAAATAGTTAAACCTATTTAGACCTCAAAGTTCGAAGGCCCCACATCAGCATTTATGTGCGATGTGGGGCCTTGTGGTTGTCGATGCCACCCTAACTAGCCTTAGTCCGTGCTCAAGATAAGTGGACAGTCACGCGTGGGGTGAGAAGTGACTACAACTGGCTGGCGGTACACTTCTTCGATTCTTTCAGCGGTAAATACTTCCTCTGGAGTACCGTCGGCCACGATGTGGCCATCTGCCATCATTATGACGCGGTCGGAATAAGCCGCGGCTAAATTTAAATCGTGCAAGACAATTACTACGCATGCGCCGAAGTCTCGAAGCTGCCGAGCGTTACGCAGTACTAATTCTTGGTGTCGTAGATCAAGGGCGGCAGTGGGTTCATCGAGAAGCAAAACTGGCGTCGTTTGCGCCAGCACCCGGGCAAACCCTGCGCGGGACATTTCACCACCGGATAAAGTTTGCACGTCACGCAGGCGCAGGTGCTCTACTTCAGCGCGATCTAAAGAATTGGTGATGATCTCTGAATCTTCATCAGGAGAAGTCTCATGAGAGAGCCGGGCTAGTTCGACGATTTCTTCCACGGAATAGCTAAACCGCACCACTTGATCCTGGGGCAATACCGCACGTTTGAGCGCGAGTTCTTTAGGATTGTATTTTCCAATATTTTGCCCGTCTAGAACTACACGTCCGGCGGTGGGTTCGACATCGGCAGCCAACGCGGCAAATAATGTGGATTTGCCCGCTCCGTTAGGGCCAATGAGGGTTGTAATTTCACCTGCTTTGAGGTGAGTGGATACAGAATTTAGGATCTCTGTGGAGCCAAGGGTTACGCAGATATCTTCTGCTACAAGCATTATGGATCAACCCCTTTGGTTCTTTTGATTTCGGTACAGCAGCCACATGAAAAATGGTCCGCCAACCAACCCGGTAAACAGACCGATGGGTACCTCAGACGGTGGATTCAGCGTGCGTGCGGCGATATCTGCCACAACAATCATCAAACCGCCACCGAGCGCCGAAATAGGCAAGAGCCACTTGTGACCAGGTCCCACAATCATACGAACAATGTGGGGGATGACCAGGCCTACAAAACCGATAGAACCAGCGGTCGCTACTGCCGCAGCAACGATGATGGCGGTGGCAACAACGAGCCAGATGCGGCTCTTTTTAACGTTAAGGCCGACGTGCTTTGCTTGCTTTTCGCCCAGAGCCAAAACATCAAGAGCTCTGGCCAAGGACATCAATGCGATAAGTCCGATGATGAAAAATGGTAAAGCAGCGGCGATGGACTCCCAGGATGCGCGATTGAGTGAACCCATGGACCAATAAACAATGGATTCAAGTTCCGTAGTGTCAGCGATATAGGTAAAAAATCCATTGATAGAACCACCGATGGCGGTGATTGCGATACCAACTAGGAGCAGCTGTACGGTTCCGCCGCCACGCCCTGGTCTTGCCAGCACATAGATCAATGCGGTGGTTCCGACACCGAAGATAAAACTCATGAGAGGCACAGTCCAAGAACCAAAGACCGTCAGTCCTAGCACGATAGCCATAATGGCGCCCAAGGAAGCACCGGAAGTGACTCCCACGATCCCGGGGTCTGCTAGAGCGTTGCCGAACAACCCCTGAAGCGCGGCGCCAGCAATAGCCAGCGAAGCGCCGACGATGGCTGCTTGAATTACGCGTGGAAGGCGAAGTTCCCACACAACGTGAACGGTTGCTTCATCAAATCCTGCTGCAGATCCACCGGTGAGCTTGGAGAAGATTATCCGAAGAACCTCGCCAGGTTCTAATGAAAGAGGACCGATAACGATTCCAGCTACCAACGCGAGGGCGAGCAGACCTGCGAATATTCCGGCAACAATTATCCCAGGTGGGCGGCGCACGAACCCTAAGGCCGGAGCGGATGCACGCGGATTAGCATCTACCTTGGTCACGATTAAGCACCCAGGTCTGGGTAGAGCTGGGATTGGAGATTAGCTACGCCAATACCCGTGTGAACACCTGCGGTTTTGATCTGTGCATCAGGCATGATGATGAGCTCTTTATTTTCTGCAGCTGGGGTGCCCTTCAATCCAGCAACATAGTCCCAAATGCCGTCTTCGCCGCCTAGGTCTTCGACCTCGCTCTCGGCAACGATGATGACCTCTGGTTGCGCCGCAGCAAGGCCCTCGGCGGTAATTGATTGATACCGGTCGAGTCCGGATTCGGCACCAGCGTTGATGCCACCGGCATAAGTTACGACCTGGTCAGCAGGAGTGTCACTTCCTGCTCCGGTGGTATTTCCGGAATCACCTGCGCCACTGGAGGACAAAACCATGACGCGACGGCGCTCATCTTCTGGGACATCAGCTGCCTTTTCTTCAGCTGCTGACACTGCATCAGTGACTTGCTTGGCTAGTTCTTCACCAGCATCGGCTACACCAATCACCGATGCGGTTTTAGTGATGATTTCAGAGGCATCCTGGCTGCGGTTAATAAGCGTTGCAGGAACCCCTGCGTCTTGCAGTCCACTGATGAGGTCGGCGTGGCGCTTCATGTTTGTACCAATGACTAGCGTTGGCTGAAGCGCAACAACTCCTTCCACGGTCAAGGCGCCTGAACCAGAAGTGGTGATTCGCTCAGCATCTCCCAGTAGGTCGCCATAGGCAGAGTCTTCGGATGCAATGCCGACCAGATCAAGATGACCAAGCGCGTCAAAAACCTCAATGGTGGCATCGTCCAAAACTAAGACGCGTTCCAAACTTTCTACGGTGATTTCGTCTTCGTCATCGCCAGTGAAAGTAATTGGGAGCTCTGGCTCCGGTGCATCAACGCTTGGTATTTCCACCGAAGCATTTCCACTAGCAGCCGCATCGCTTGCCCCGGTTGCTTTGGATTCAGCACTCGCCGCGTCAGCGTTCTCGTTGCCGCTGTCGGCTTCGCCGGTACTGGTGCAACCTGCCAGAAGCAGAGCGGAGCACAAGAGCGCTGGAATCGCTTTGCGTGCGTGTGGAATATGCATGGAAGAAAGTCCTTTCGGTTAAGATAATAGGAAATAGCTCGGTCACCGAGGTATCTTCGCATAACTTACCGTAGCCTATCCTTATTTGAAAGAGGTTTAGGTGCGGGAACTGTTGGGCGTGGCATCAAATGTCCCGTGGACATGCGGTTTTAAGGCACGAAAATAGTGCTGTTCTACCGTTGAAAATTAATTGAAAGCAACCAGAAGGAGACCCGGTTGGAGCCAGGTTTACATTCCCGCCGCGAGGAGCCTTATGTCGAGGAGCCTGAAATTGATGCCGAACGTTTGGCGGCTGTCGTTGTTGAGCTACGTCGGACGCTTCGCCGGGCTAACTCGCAGGGTTTAACCTCCGGAAATTCGGCAGGGGGTGATAGGCGCGGAAAGAAAGTGCTTTCTGATTCCGAACAGGAGGTTATGCGTTATGTCGTGGCGCATCCGGGAGTGGGAACTCGTACTATCGCTGCTGCACTTCGATTGCGCGCGAATACGGTCTCTGGGGTGTGTAGTGGATTGGTGAAAGCTGGTCTTTTGGTGCGGCAGTCCCACCCGGGCGACGCCCGCGTTGCACAGTTTTTCCCTGTGGAAGAAGTTGTTAAGCGGCGTCAAGCGAAAATGGAGAAACGCGGCGGACGATTGCGTGATGCCCTCTCTGACCTTAGTTCTTCCGACCGGCAACTGATTGCCGATGCCTTGCCCGCCCTTGAAAGACTTTCGCATCAACTTGATGACTCTATAAACATGGATTGACCAGGCGATTTGGCCAATATTAAACCCGCTTGTATAGTTACTATTCGTTCCGCTTAAGGGCCTATAGCTCAGTCGGTTAGAGCGCATCGCTGATAACGATGAGGTCGCAAGTTCGATTCTTGCTAGGCCCACCAACGGAACGATGGGGCATTAGCTCAATTGGTAGAGCACCTGCTTTGCAAGCAGGAGGTCAGGAGTTCGATTCTCCTATGCTCCACAGTTTAAAGGCTTGGTAGATTTTCTACCAAGCCTTTCGTGGTTCCTGCGTCAACCTGGCTTTACGCCGAGGCCAGCTTTTGATTGATTAGGGTGTTGAGTGAGACACCTTCAGCCTTGGCCTTAATGGCCAGCGCGCGGTGTAGCGATGGGGAAGTACGAACGTTGAATTTTCCGGAGTAGGTACGAATACCTAGCGGAACCGGAATTTCCTCTCCTGATTCACTCATATCCTCAATAACTTCAGCTACTAGGGAGACTAGGCCGGCTTCGGCTTCACTGCGCTCAGGCGCAAGCCAGGAAAGAGATGGGAACTCTAATACGATAGCGACGTACTCTTGGTCTGGCTCGGACCAGGAAACCTGGTAGGTGTACTTGTTGACGTCCATTGGGATTAGTTCTCCTTTTTGTTGTTCTCGGCAGTTAGCTTGTCGATAGCTTGTAACACTTGAACTGCTTGGTACCACTTGGCTTTACCGTTGGCATTTTGGATATTGACGCGAGGATTGCCTGGCCAAGGCGTTTTATAGGTCTTATGTGATGATTTTCTTGTATTGCGGGATTCAAAATAGTGGTCGCAGACTTTCTCTAGTTCGGAGAATTTTATGTCCTTGGAGCCTCTTCGTATTTTCTGAATAATGTCATCGATGCTGTTTGCCACGCCTATATGGTACCGCTAATGGTACTAATAATTATGGTACTACTTTAAGATTCATATTCAAGATCTGCCGAGAATGTGTGGGAAGATTGCAGCATAATGCCTGGTAAACAGGAGATGGCGTTGTGTATGAAACCGGTAGGTTTCTGTATTTGTGAACACTTGAGTGGACATTGACGGACTAAACCTTGAGTACGGCGGAATTTTAAGGGTTGCTCTAATCGAGTCATTTTGGAACTTGACCTAGATGGAACTGGAGCTGGAATCAAGATTGTGAAGCGGGCTCTGACCGGCAAAACAGGTAATAGGCACTTGTTGTTACGGGGCCTGTCGTTTTTCGCCAGACTTTGCCTACTTGAGTGGGCATTATTGGGCTTCGACAATAGGTTTGGTTCCTATTGTGAACCATGGTTAAGGAGACCCATGTGCCGTAGTGTTGGGTAATACGGCAACCAGTGATGGGTGATTCTTATGAAGCGGAATCTTAAGGGCCAGCTCGCAAGTGGTCTTTCTATTGGTGCACTGCTGTGCTCTGGGGCGTTGTTGGGTTGCGCGTCGGAGGGAAGTCCAGACACGCCTGTAAATACGACCAGCGTGAGCACCCAGCCGGAAGAATCGGAGGATACCGAAATCGACGACACACCACGCAACGATCTTTCGCAGGAGAGAGCTGTTGATTGGCAGCGCTTCGAGCTTGTCGATGATCACAGCGTCCGCGTCTTCTTTTCCGCCGGCTCGAAGAGCTGTTATGGAACCCGCGCGGTGGTAGAAGAAACCGATGAAGCCGTGGAAATCGCGGTTATTGAAGGAAGATTCCCTGGCGCACCGGATATTTGTACGCTCATCGCAAGGCAAGCATCAATTCTGGTGGAGACCTCACAACCAGTTGGGGACCGTGAGGTTATTCCTCTAGCTGATCCGGAACTGAACTAAGAAGATGACTTTAAGGTTATCTTCTTCGGTAGTGTCACAGTTATGCGAGACTTAACTGCCAGAGCTATAGCCGGATGCCCGGTGGAAACAGCGATGACTGTTATCGGGGGTTGTTGGAAACTAACGTTGATCCAAGCTTTGATCGACAGCAGTGTCCCGCTGCGTTATAGCGAATTGCGGGATAAGGCAGGAGAGATCTCTGATAGGACGCTGACGCGTTCGTTGCGTGAGTTGGAAGCCGTTGGCATCGCTAAGCGATGGCAGCCTGCTCGCCCCCGCCGATTCCGAGCTACTCGGTCCAACCCCGCAGGAATGGGTGCGATAATCTCAATCTATGGCACGCACGTTGTGGGCAGTAAGCGATCTGCACGTTACCTTCAAGGAAAACCAGGCGGCTGTTGATCGGCTGGCTCCCCGCGATCCCGGCGATTGGTTGATTGTTGCCGGTGACGTTGCTGAACGCATCCCGCACATTGTGCACGCGCTGAAACCGTTGACGAAGCGCTTCGCCAAGGTGATCTGGGTGCCGGGCAATCATGAGCTCTTTAACCGTTCCACAGAACGCATCCGCGGCAAGGCACGCTACCGTGCCCTGGTGGGTGAGCTGCGCGCGATTGGCGTGGTAACCCCGGAAGATCCGTATCCGGTCTTCGGGAACGTGACCATCTGCCCGCTGTTTACGCTTTATGATTACAGCTTTCGCCCGCTGGGGCTCACAGCAAAGCAGGCAGTGGCGAGAGCAAAGATCACGCTTGACGATGAACTTGCGATCGCGCCTTACGTAGACATCGAAAAGTGGTGTGCCGAGCGCGTTGAATACTCTGAAGACCGGCTCAATGCGGTGCGCGGGCAAACCATTTTGGTCAACCACTGGCCGCTCGTGGTGGAGCCGACGCATCGGCTGCGCGAGCCGGATATTGCTTTGTGGTGCGGAACCACGGCAACCCGTGATTGGGCGGTGAAATACCATGCACAGATGGCGATCCATGGCCACCTGCACATTCCCGCGGAAACGCGCGTGGATGGAGTAAGCCACATTGATGTCTCACTGGGGTATCCCTTTGAAAAGCATCCGCCGCATGCTCGTCGCCGCTGGCCGCTGGAAGTCATGCTAACGGCGTAGTCTCTAGATATGGTTTTACCTTCGATTCATGTCAGCGCTGTTGTCTTTCGCGACGAACAGGATAAGGTTCTTACTGTGCGCAAACGCGGGACGAGCAAATTTATGTTTCCAGGTGGTAAACCAGAGTCGGGGGAAAGTGCCGTAGAGACGGCAATCCGCGAAGTTAAGGAAGAAATCGGCGTTGGGGTAGAGCCGGAGTGTCTAACCCGAATTGGGGTCTTTGAAGCACCCGCGGCCAACGAAGCACAACATACCGTAATTGCAACGGTGTTTAGCTACGACGGGGATCCAGTTTCGCCTCAAATGGCTGCTGAAATTGCAGAACTATCCTGGGTAGCGCCGAATCAGCCAGATATAGAACTTGCGCCTTTGCTTGCTGATTATGTCTTCCCCGTGCTGGATTTCAAGGTGTCTTAACGGCGGTTCTTATCTCCGAACACGCGAAGCCTAGTGTCTCCACAAAGGGAGTGGAGCGCTAGTGGTAGTTTTTCTATCAAATAGTAGGTACGTGCGAGAGCGTGCAGTGACGCTCTACCATTTAAGCTCCTACTTTCCCATTAGCAAGACAGGTAGATTATGGCATCTTATGATCCCGGGCATTCACAGGTTAAAACCGCCAATCCAGTAGTCGACACTCCCGCGGAGCCAGACCATCTCCAGCGAGGTCTTAGCAACCGACATATCCAGTTGATTGCTATTGGTGGTGCTATCGGCACCGGACTGTTTATGGGATCGGGTAAAACGATCTCTTTGGCTGGTCCTTCCGTGATCCTGGTGTACGGCATCATCGGTTTTATGCTCTTCTTCGTCATGCGTGCGATGGGTGAGCTTTTGCTGTCGAACCTTAACTACAAGTCACTGCGTGATGCTGTCTCGGATATTCTCGGGCCTACCGCCGGTTTCGTATGCGGCTGGACCTACTGGTTCTGCTGGATTGTCACGGGCATGGCCGATGTCGTGGCTATTACCGGCTACGCCCAATACTGGTGGTCAGGAATTCCACTGTGGATTCCAGGTGCGTTGACCATCATGCTGCTGTTCGGGTTAAACCTCGTGGCGGTGCGATACTTCGGCGAGCTGGAATTTTGGTTCGCAATCATCAAGCTGGTCGCTATTACTGCACTCATCGTCGTTGGCGCGGTGATGATTATTTCGCGCTTCCAGTCCCCAGACGGGGATATCGCCGCGGTTTCAAATCTGATCGACCATGGCGGCTTCTTCCCGAACGGTATCACGGGCTTCCTCGCCGGATTCCAGATTGCTATCTTCGCCTTCGTCGGCGTGGAACTCGCGGGTACCGCTGCCGCAGAAACCAAGGACCCAGAAAAGAACCTGCCTCGCGCGATTAACTCGATTCCTATTCGTATCGTCGTGTTCTACATCCTGGCTCTTGCAGTCATCATGATGGTTACCCCATGGGATAAGGTCCACAGTGACTCCAGCCCATTTGTGCAGATGTTTGCCCTGGCTGGTTTGCCGGCGGCAGCAGGCATCATTAACTTCGTGGTGCTGACCTCTGCCGCATCGTCGGCGAACAGTGGTATTTTCTCCACCTCACGCATGCTCTTTGGCTTGGCCCGCGAAGGCCAAGCGCCTAAGCGTTGGGGCATCTTGTCCCGTAACCAAGTCCCAGCCCGCGGCCTGCTGTTCTCGGTAGCTTGCCTGGTCCCGAGCCTGGCAATCTTGTACGCCGGCGCCAGCGTCATCGACGCCTTTACGCTGATTACCACCGTGTCTTCTGTGCTGTTCATGGTGGTGTGGAGCCTGATCCTCGCGGCTTACCTCGTCTTCCGCCGCAAGTTCCCTGAGCGCCATGCAGCATCCAAGTTCAAGGTCCCAGGCGGTGTGTTCATGTGCTGGGTTGTCCTCGCGTTCTTCGCGTTCATGGTCGTTGTACTGACCTTCGAAAACGACACCCGTTCTGCTTTGATGGCTACCCCAATCTGGTTCGTGATCCTCTTTTCCGGCTGGTACATCACAGGTGGTGTTAAGGGCGCTGAAAAGCGCGCCAACCTCTAAGGCTATTTGTTTAGAAATGTGCATGGCGTGACACGGCATTAACAATGCTGTAGGTTAAGCGCCATGCATTTGTATTTCCTATAAAGGCAAAGTTCGCCGGCCGTCGCCCCGATTGATGTGATCTCGGGGTGTTAACGGAGGCAACTTGTCCTGACTCGTATCCTGCCACGCAGCGCATTATCTGGGCGTGGCCAGTTGATTGTGCGGGTCGAAGTTTTAATCATGTCTGGCTGAAAGCATCGACAAGCTGCTCTTCAGCGTCTTGGGCATGAGATTTTCACAAAGGAAATACATGAATACCGACGCACGTCGTTTTCCTGCGCGTGGCCTTCCTGCTCGCGAACGCGCCCAAATTACTGCCACGGAAGTAACCGTAATCCGAGGCACCAATACCATCTTAAAAGACGTAGACCTGGTTCTTAATGCGTATTCGCGCGTAGGAATCGTAGGCGAAAATGGCCGTGGGAAATCTACGCTGCTGCATGTTCTAGCGGGGAGTCTAGAACCTGATAGTGGCACGGTGACATGCATTGGAACCCTTGGAGTAGCTGAGCAAGAAATGGAATCGCACGGTGAGCGCACCGTGGGCGAAGCGGTGGCTGAAGCCATTGCCGAACCGCTCGCGGCGCTGGCCGCATTTGAAACGGCAAGCCACAACCTTGCTGAGGGAACTGAGGCGGCAAACGAAGCCTTCACCGAAGCCTTGGAATGGGTTGAGCGCCTCGACGCATGGGATGCGCAGCGCCGCGTGCACATCGCGCTGGAATCGTTGAATGCTGTCACCGATATGAGTGTCCGCTTGGCGCAGTTATCCGTGGGGCAGCGCTACCGCATCCGCCTGGCATGTTTATTGGGTGCCGATGATGACTTCTTGCTTCTTGATGAACCGACCAACCACCTGGATCGCAGTGGATTGGAGTTTCTCACGGCGCAGATTTCTAACCGTGCCGGTGGTGTGGCTGTGGTCAGCCACGATAGAGCACTGCTGACGGACTTCGCCGAGACAATCGTGGACGTAGATCCCACACCAGATGGCCGCGTACGAATCTACGGCAATGGCTATGAAGGATACCGCGAGGGCCGCGCGGGCGAGCTGGTCCGCTGGGAGCAGGCCTATGAAAAAGAACAGGCAGAGCACGCGCGGCTCGAAGCAAGTTTGGAATCTGCGCAAAGCCGCCTGGTGGATAAGTGGCGCCCAGGTAAGGGCACCCCGAAGCATGCGCGCACAACGCGTGCTGGTGGTGCCGTGAAAGCGTTTCACCGCCGCCAAGAAGAACTCGCCGCGCACGCCATCACCGTTCCCGAGCCACCGCAGGAATTTAAGTTCCCGGCGTTGAAAACCCGCAAGTCCGCCAAGCTCATGGCAGTAGATGACGTCACTGTTACCGGGCGTCTTGATACACCGATGTCTTTTGAGCTAGCACAGCGCGGACGGCTCGTGATTACCGGTCCGAACGGTGCTGGAAAATCCACGCTCTTGGAGGTCATCAGCGGTCATCTCACCCCAAACACGGGGCATGTATCCGTGCCGCAGGGTACCCGCGTTGGCTACCTGCAACAGGAGTCCAACCTTCCTGACGAACAACGAGTAGGAGAGTATTACCTTCGTCAGGTTGAGCACTTGGTCTCCACGGGTACGATTAAGAAATCGCAGGCGCTAAGCTTTTCTGATCTTGGATTGCTGCGTGATGCAGAGATGGATAAACGCATCGGTGAACTATCCATGGGCCAACAACGCCGACTGGAGCTCGCGCTGGTCTTGGCACGACTCCCGCACGTGCTGATCCTGGACGAGCCCACCAATCACTTGTCCATTGCGTTGGTTGATGAACTCACCCAGGCTCTTGAAGCCACCGATGCTGCCATCGTATTGTCGTCGCACGACCGGCAGCTACTTCGAGATACAAAGCAGTGGCCCCGAATCGAACTTTTCTAGGTCAGAAAATATCAAGAATCAGCAGTGTTAGCGCCAATAGCATTGAAAGTGCTGCGGATGAAGGATGATTGCATGTTGGAGTGGAACCAGATCATTCAAGAAATCGAAAATGATTTAGAACTCGATGTGGAACAACTAGCGCGGCGTGCGCTGACTACGGAGTATCACTTGCGGAGGATGTTTAGCACGCTGGCTGGGGTTACTCTTACCACCTATGTGCGCAACCGCCGCTTGACGCTTGCCGCCTTAGATCTGCGTGCGGGACATTCGGTACTCGATGTAGCGATTAAATACGGCTATGGATCTTCCGAAGCTTTTTCTCGAAGCTTTCGCCAGTTTCATGGCGTAAATCCTTCGGTTGCCCGCTCCGCTTCAGCCACGCTGAGCTCACAACCGCAGCTGAGATTCAATATTTCTGTGAAAGGAGTAAAGAAATTGCGTTTTCGGATAGTAGAAAAAGATTCTTTCTACCTCAGTGGGTTCAGAACCCACGTCAACCTTGAATTTGAAGGAGATAATCAACAGATCCTCGACTTTGAACAATCGCTAGATCCTCGGAGCAAAGCTGCCCTATTAGAACACAATGATGTGGAGCCTCAGGGCGCACTTTCCATCAGCACTGAGATGGCAAACCAGCACGAAGAGGGCTCGGCACTGGAGTACTGGCACGCAGTAGCCACTAGTGAACCTTTGACGGGCTATGACGTTACCGAAGTGCCTTCCGGGACGTGGGTAGTTTTTGAAACCGAGGGGAAGTTTCCCGAAGACATTCAACAAATGTGGGCAGATGCAGCAACCGAATGGTTTCCCGCTAACCCCTACCTGTGGGCACCAGGTCCACAGCTGCTGCAAACCGCCATTGCCCCGGATGGCTCAACTGCTAAGGCTCAGCTGTGGATTCCGGTGACGCCCATATAGTCCACGTAGTCTTGGGTGTTTGCGTCTTTATATATCCATGTTGTCGATCAGACGGGTATTGCCGACGATGATTGCACCGAGCGCCAGTGCGGGTCCACTCGGTGGCCAGGTGACCGGCTGGAGGGTCTCGGGGCTAACCACTTCCAAGTAGTCCAACTCCACACCGGGGGAGTTGGACAGCTCGGCGCGGGCTTGGTCCAGATCGATGCGGCGCTCGCGCAATGCCGCTAGCGTTGCGGATAGTGCCAGGGCGTTATTGCGATCACTGGCGCTAAGATGCTGGTTGCGGCTGGACTCGGCAAGGCCATCTGCGCCGCGGATGATTGGGACGGCGCGGATATCAACGCGCAGGTCCAGATCGTTGACCATGCGCTTAATGACTGCCAGTTGCTGGGCGTCCTTTTGCCCGAAGTAGGCGCGGTGCGGCCGGACGAGGCTAAACAGCTTTGCCACCACGGTGGCGACCCCATCGAAGTGCCCGGGGCGGCTGGCGCCTTCCAGTTGTGCGCCCATTTCCCCGGTGCGCACCCATATCTCAGGCGTGCCCTGCGGATACATTTCTTCTACATCGGGTGCGAAGATGATATCCACCCCAGCAGATTCTAAAAGCTGCGCATCGGCCTCGAGGGCCCGAGGGTAGTTGCGGTAATCATCGCAGTCCCCAAGATCGGTAAATTGCAGCGGGTTTACAAAAATACTCGTAATAATCACGTCATCTGCATGACTGCCCGAGCCGCTATCGGCGAGGGCGGCGGCGACCAGGCTTAGGTGGCCTTCGTGCAGCGCGCCCATCGTGGGCACGAGTGCGACGTTTCCGCGGACGGTGGCGAGGGCATCGATAAGCTCTGCTTTGGTCTTTATCAGTCTCATTCGTAGGATTCCTCCGCGGCGGGGAAGGCGCGGGTGGAAACGTCGTCGGCGTAGGTGCGGGCGGCCTCGAGAAGTGAGGTGCCTAAATCGGCGTACTTGCGCACGAAACGGGCCGTCTTGCCGCGGTTAAGACCAAAGGCGTCCTGCCAAACCAGAATCTGGCCATCGGTGTCGGGGCCTGCACCAATGCCGATCGTGGCAATGGAAATTTCGCGGGTAACCTCTGCTGCGATCTGGGCTGGCACCATCTCCAGTACAACGGCGAAAGCACCAGCGGCCTCCACGGCACGGGCATCGCGGGTGAGCTTATCCGTGCCCGAACCGCGGCCTTGAATAACCGGGCCGCCCAAAGCGTGCTCGGATTGTGGGGTAAACCCGATGTGGCCGCAGACGGGAATGCCGGCATCGACAATCGCGCGAATCGTGTCCGCGCGTTCCACGCCGCCTTCAATCTTGACCGCGTGCGCGCCGGTTTCTTTCATGATCTGCACCGACGTTTCCACAGCCTGCTGCGGGGAGGCCTCATAGCTGCCAAAGGGCAGGTCAACGACCACTAGAGCGCGCCGGGCAGCAAGCGTAACTGCCTTGGCCAGAACAATCATCTCATCCACGGTGATGGACAAAGTGGTGTCACGACCCAAGACCACGTTGGCCGCGGAGTCACCGACGAGCAGCATGTCGATGCCTGCCTCATCAAAAACACTTGCTGACAAAGCATCGTAGCTGGTCAACGCAGAGATCGGGGTGCCAGCGGCTTTTGCTTCAAAAAAGTGGCGGGTGCGTACCCGCTTTGCATCAATTCCTGACATGGCCAAAGTATAGCCGCGTTGAATGGGGCTGGTTTCCGAAATAGGGGGAGGAAATTGGGGGTATGCCGCGCCAAGTTGGCAAAGCTGCAGCGTGGGTGATGTGTTCGGCTAGCGCAACGGCGCTTCCAGCGGATTTATGGGTCTGGGCGCGCGGCGTTCGATTGTTGCGAAGTGTGTGAAATGCGCTTCGCAAGCCCTGCTATCTTTTTGGCCAAAACCGTGGATACTGTGACCCAGTCTCTTATAGACTGTGATGTTGGTTAAGCCCCCGTGACCGATGAGAATGGAGTCTCACTGTGGACCTTTACGAGTACCAAGCTCGTGACTTGTTTGAAAAGCATGACGTACCTGTACTTCGTGGCATTACTGCTACCTCGCCGACGCAGGCAGAAGAGGCGGCACAGAAGCTGGGTACAGACGTTGTGGTCGTAAAAGCCCAAGTGAAAGTAGGTGGACGCGGTAAGGCTGGTGGCGTGAAGCTGGCCAAGAGTCCAGCTGAAGCAGCGCAGGCTGCCGATGCCATCCTGGGTCTCAAGATCAAAGGTCACACCGTACGCCGCGTAATGATTGCCGAAGGTGCAGATATCGCGGAAGAGTACTACTTCTCCATTCTTTTAGACCGCACCAAGCGCCGCTACCTAGTGATGCTATCCAAGGAAGGCGGCGTGGAAATTGAAACCCTCGCCGTGGAACGCCCCGAAGCACTGGTGCGCCGGAGCTTCTCCCCGCTGGATGGCATGACCACCACCTTGGCGCGTGACATCGCGACCGAAGCAGGCTTTAGCGAAGAAGAAATCACCAAGCTGATTCCTGTCTTCAAAAAGCTCTATGACACTTATGTCGAAGAAGACGCCACCTTGGTAGAAGTCAACCCCCTGGTCAAGACCGGTGCTGGGGAGATCGTGGCGCTGGACGGCAAGGTATCGCTGGATGAAAACGCGGCCTTCCGCCACCCAGATCATGCCGAGCTGCAAGACCACAGCGCGCAGGACCCGCTAGAGCTCAAAGCACAGAAGATGGGCCTGAACTACGTCAAGCTGGATGGCTCCGTAGGTGTCATCGGCAATGGCGCAGGACTTGTGATGTCCACTTTGGATGTTGTGGCCTACGCTGGCGAGGATCTTCCAAGCCAACCCAAGCCAGCGAACTTCCTTGATATCGGCGGCGGTGCCAACGCGGAAGTCATGGCCAATGGCCTAGAAGTCATCCTCGGCGACGTGCAGGTCAAGTCCGTATTCGTTAACGTCTTCGGCGGTATTACCGCGTGCGATGAGGTTGCCAAGGGAATTGTCCAGGCATTCCGCATCCTGGAGTCTGAAGGTATTGAACCGAAGCCTCTCGTTGTTCGTCTTGACGGCAACAACGCTGAGCTGGGCCGCTCCATTTTGGAAGATGCTAACCTTCCGAAGCTTCAGCAGGTAGCAACCATGGATGAAGCAGCACGTACTGCAGCTGAACTGGCTGATTCCCACGTAACCGTCAACGCCTAAAGAACTACAAAGGACGAAAATTTCTCATGGCTATTTTTCTCGACTCTGATTCCAAGATCATCGTTCAGGGCATGACCGGTTCCGAGGGCATGAAGCACACCCAGCGCATGCTCGGTTCAGGTTCCAATATTGTTGGCGGTGTTAACCCCAAGAAGGCGGGTGAGACCGTATCTTTTGAAACCGGTGAAAAAATTCCGGTCTTCGGTACCGTGCGCGAAGCAATTCAGGCCACCGGCGCGAATGTCACCGTCATCTTTGTTCCGGCGAAGTTCACCAAGTCTGCTGTGGAAGAGGCAATTTACGCCAATATCCCACTTGCTGTTGTGATTACGGAAGGCGTTCCGGTCAAAGACACCGCAGAATTCTTTGCGCTGGCCAAGGAATCCAACACCCGGATTATCGGTCCGAACTGCCCGGGCCTTATCACTCCAGGTCAGTCTAATGCCGGAATCATCCCGGCGGAGACCGCACCGGAGCCAGGCTCCATCGGGCTGGTGTCTAAGTCCGGCACCCTGACCTATCAGATGATGTACGAACTATCTGACATTGGTTTTTCCACCTGCGTCGGCATCGGCGGCGACCCGATTATTGGCACCACGCACATCGCTGCGATTGAGGAATTCCAAAAGGACCCTGACACCAAGGCGATCATGATGATTGGTGAGATCGGTGGCGACGCCGAAGAGTACGCCGCCAACTACATCGCGGAGTACGTAACTAAGCCAGTCGTTGCGTACATCGCCGGATTTACCGCGCCGGAAGGAAAGACCATGGGCCATGCTGGCGCGATCGTCTCCGGCTCCTCCGGAACCGCGGAAGGTAAGAAGCGTGCGCTGGAGGCTGCCGGCGTGCGCGTGGGCAAGACCCCGTCGCAAGCTGCGGAGTTGATGCGCGAGGCACTTGCAGCAGCAGAGGCAAAGCCGGCACGCGTATAAACGCATACGCTTAACGATGCCAAAGGGTGGGTACCGATCGTCAAAGACCGGTACCCACCCTTTGTTCTTTTATTCTTAGTAGACCTCGATGGAGCGAATGTGGTTGCCCAATCCCACGCGGTTAAAGACGGTGCGCGCGGTGGTGGGGTCACTAGCTGCACCCATGGTCAGTAGCAGTGGTACGAAGTGATCTGCAGTCGGGTGAGCGATACGCGCGCCCGGGCCCTTGTTGAGGTAGTCTCGCAGCGAGTCGACATCGCCACGCGTGATGGTTTCACCCGCCCAGTCATCGAAGGCCTGCACGTGCGGTTGTAGTGAAGGATCGCGCATGACCGCGAAGCTGTGGGTCATATAGCCAGAGCCAATGACCAGGATTCCTTCTTCACGCAGGCTGCGCAGTTTATTGCCCAGCTCCTGCAAGTCAGATGGGTTCATCGATGGCATGGATACCTGGATTACTGGAACGTCACCGGCAGGGTACATTGCCATCATCGGGATGAATGCGCCGTGGTCCAGGCCGCGGTCGGTGAATTGGTGAACGGGGGAGTATCCCAACAGGCCGGCTACACGCTTGGCCAATTCGGTGGCATCGGGGGTTTCATATTTCAAGGTGTAGTAGCGCGGGTGGAAGCCGCCAAAGTCGTAGTACAACGGGGTGCCGGCTTCCGATGCAGAGATTGCTACCGGCGCATTTTCCCAGTGCGCAGAAGTCATGACGATGGCGCGGGGTTTTGGCAAAGACTGTGACCATTTGTAGAGGTATCCCAACCATTCGGCATCATCCAAGGTGGGTGGTGCACCGTGGCTGACAAATAGTGCTGGCAACGGTCCGTCGCTGGGTTCCCAATGGCGATGCTCATGCGCACGGGGGATGGCAAAAGCGCGCAGGTCATCCAACGCACCAGCGGGACGGACTTGAGTACGAGGATCGGGCAGGACGGACATTATCTCTCCTAGTCATTACTTAAAGGTTTAACCAAAATCTAGCATGTATCGCTTTAGATGTAAAGCGATATTTAACAACTACCTGCAAATCTGGATTGTGAAGCGGTCTTTTTCTGCTAAACTCAGGGTCATGAATCGCATGGATGATCGGGCGGGGAAGGGTGCTGGACCGCAAACGCGTTGGCTAAATGATGAGCAAAAGGATGCTTTCTATACCCTCATGGCGTTGATCATTGAGGTGGATCGCTCGTTGGATCATCAACTGACTCAAAACGCTGGGCTGAGCCACTTTGGCTACACCGCGCTGGCACGTTTGTCAGAGGCGGAAAACCGCTCGCTGCGCATGAGTGATCTGGCGTCTACCGCCAATGGTTCACTTTCCCGGCTCTCACAGGTCATCGCCAAGCTGGAAAAGAAAGGCTGGGTTACCCGCAGCGCCGATCCGGATGATGGGCGTTATACCGTCGCCACGCTTACCGATGCCGGCTACGACAAAGTTGTCGCCACCGCCCCTGGGCACGTTGAGCAGGTTCAAAAAGTGCTTTTCGATCCGCTGACAAAGTCCCAAGTGCAACAAGTCCATACCATTGGCCAGCGCATCCTAAAGCGCATCAAAGAAGAAGATTCGAAGTAACTTTTTCTGCTCTTTACCTGCTGGTAACGGGCTGTTTGCGTCACTTGCGTGCAAAGAGTAACGTATTTGTCTAGCGAAAGCTTGGGGCATTAGCTCAATTGGTAGAGCACCTGCTTTGCAAGCAGGAGGTCAGGAGTTCGATTCTCCTATGCTCCACCAAACGCTTGATGTTCAAACACCGATCCGCTTACATGCGGGTCGGTGTTTGTGGCCTATATGCCAAAAGTGGTGTCTGGCGGCGTGTCGGGGTGGGTGTTTAGCGGATGGTTCCTTGTCTGATTCCTACTGAGTGGTTGTATTCGGTTGGGATAGCATTGTCGTAGAGGGCTGGCCTTCCGGTTTCGTGGTTGGTGTGGTTCTCGGTGTGGGTTAAGACGTGGACTTTGGCGAGTTGGTCTTTTCCCCAGTTCTGCTGTCTGGCGATCTTGTGTGGGTCGTCAGGCAGTGGTGTTTTGTTGTAGAGCCACCATTCGAGCATTTTTCTTTGTCGTTCCCCGCCGCGTCCGCGGTGGCAGCGAGCGATGAATTTCAGTTGCGAGTTGATGCCGCCTTCTAGGCTGTTGGTATTTGATGTCCAGGATTCGTTGTCTATCGCCGTATCCGGTGGGGTGAGGTAGGTAAATAGGTGTCCCTTTTTGTGGAGGTTAGTTAGCGAGTTATAGGCGCTGCGGACTCTGCGGTGGGTGAATTCGTAGCGTTTGCCGGTGCGGTTTATTTCTGGGGGTATGGGGGTTTTCTCGTTGAGGA
Organism: Corynebacterium sp. J010B-136; assembly: GCF_002967075.1. GTDB lineage: Bacteria > Actinomycetota > Actinomycetes > Mycobacteriales > Mycobacteriaceae > Corynebacterium. Next base: position 84,539 of record NZ_PUGE01000010.1, read on the forward strand.
AATCGTGGAAGTCGATTCCGTATTGGTGCAGGTCGACTGCCCATTCGCGGGCTTTTTCATCGGTGTCGATGGCGGTTAGTTCTAAGGCGAGGTTATAGATTTTGCGTCCGGCTTCGGTGCGTGGCCGGGAGGTGACGTGGCGGCGAACAACTCGTTGGGCGTGAATGAGGCAGCGTTGGATCAAGGTGTTAGGCCAGAGCTTTTTGATGGCTGCTTGAGCACCTTGTCCACCGTCGAGGACGACGCATAATGGTGCTGCGAGTTTAGACAGTAGCTGCGTGTAGGAGTGGGTGGTTTCGTTTTTGCACCAGTGCCAACACAAGACGTGGTCGAGGGTTGAGGCTATGAGTAGGCATCCGGCTGCGGTGTAGGTGCCGTCGATGAAGATTTGGTCGTGGATGCGGTATCTGTCGGGGTTGTTGGGTATTTCGATAAGCCATAGTGGTTCGAAGTATCGGTATACGGTGCGGGTGGATAGGGCGTGACCCCTGAAAAGTAGACAGGTTGGGGGCGGTTATGCTGCCTTAGATAGTGTATCGGATTGCGCTTCGAAG
>NZ_PUGE01000011.1 GCF_002967075.1 Corynebacterium sp. J010B-136
CTTCGAAGCGCAATCCGATACACTATCTAAGGCAGCATAACCGCCCCCAACCTGTCTACTTTTCAGGGGTCACGCCCGGCATCGGAAAGCGCGGAATGCGGACGGAAATTAATGATGCCGGCAGCGTCTAAAGCTTCCTGAAACTTGGACTTGCCCAAAACCTGCGTGCTGAGTTCTTGGGTATCAATAATCCAATCGCCATATGCCGGCCAGACCACCCCAAGGCGCGCGAATTCCTGGCGTAAAAACGCTGCTCAAAAGAAGCATCGTGCGCCACCATCGTCCGACCTGCCAAAAGCGACGCAACCGTGTTGGCGATATCTGCAAAAGTAGGAGCTTGCGCAACATCCGCATCCGTGAGCTTGTGGACGAAAGAATTGGCAATAGCGCACTCAGGATTAACAAGGGTGTCCCACGTCTTTTCCACCTGGAACTTATGATCTAAAAGCACCACACCGATTTCCACGACGCGGTCGGAGGAGCTTAAGCCCGTGGTCTCAAAATCGATGACCGCGTAACTTGTATGGGCTGACGTTTAAACCTCCGAGGCGGGGACAGTCGGACAGGGGACGGCTATTTACTATCAGCCTAGTCTGATGATGCGTCACCGAAGCGGCGAGATTTATAACGATTGCTTAACCTATCAATCGTGAAGGGGATTAATCACATTACATAGGGCTGCGGAAAGCGTAAGTTTATGCTGGGAGTAACTGTATTTATAGGAAGGACTGTTCATGTCACAGTTAAATGCTCTACTGGGTGATGAATCGATTGATTTACACGCCCGCGCGGCTAATTGGCGTGACGCCATCACCATAGCCGGAAATCTTCTAGAAAGCAGCGGGGCGATTAACCCTGCCTACACTCAGGACATGATCGAGTCCCTCGAAGTCAACGGCCCATACATCGTGGTAGCCCCTGGCTTTGCCTTTGCGCATGCTCGTCCGTCGGAGGCTGTGAAGCGCACTGCCATTTCCTGGGTGCGCTTGGAAACCCCGGTCGCTTTTGGCCACGGCACTAATGACCCAGTCAACCTTGTCGTCGCACTCGCTGCGCAAGACGATAAGGCGCACACCCAATCCATGAAAGAGCTAGCGAAGCTTTTGGGCAAGAAAGATACCCGCGCCAAGCTAGACACTGTCGCTACTGCCGATGAACTCCGGGAGGTACTAGAAGGAACGGGAGCAGCGTCGAAACCGACTGCATCGGCAAGCAGTGCATCTCTGAGCGATGCACCGCAGATCGCAACTGTCGAATCAAAAGGCAAAGTGCTCACCGTATGCGGCAATGGGCTGGGCACCTCGCTGTTTTTGAAAAACTCCCTGGACGAAGTCTTAAACGATTGGGGCTGGGCGAAACTCATCAACGTCGAAGCCACCGACACCATCTCGGCGAAAGGCCGCGCGAAAGAAGCCGACTTCATCTTGACCTCCGGGGAAATCGCCGCCACCTTGGGCGATGTCGGCGTTCCGGTATGGGTGATTAAAGACTTCACCTCTTTAAGCGAAATCGACGCCGCTCTGCGCGAGCTGTATGCGGTTTAAGTAACTAACAGAAAGAAACGACAATGGATGTAGTTCTTGCCATCGCGCAATTTCTGGTCAATGAAATCCTCGCCGTGCCTGCCTTCCTCATCGGTATTATTACCGCAATTGGTATGGCCGCCATGGGCAAAGGCATTGGCCAAGTACTCGGCAGCGCGATCAAAGCCACCCTGGGCTTTTTACTTATCGGCGCCGGTGCCGGGCTTGTCACCGCGTCTTTGGAACCTTTAGGCGTCATGATTGAAGGCGCCACCGGCATGCGTGGCGTGGTTCCGACCAACGAAGCCATCGCCGGTATCGCCCAAGCTGAATACGGCAGCCAGGTTGCTTGGCTGATGATTTTGGGCTTCGCGGTCTCATTGCTGCTCGCACGCTTTACCCCGCTCAGCTATGTATTCCTCACCGGTCACCACGTGCTATTTATGGCTACGATGTTGACCATCATTTTGGCCACCACGGGCTATAGCACTTGGGTGGTTATCATCGTCGGTGCCATTTTGCTGGGCATTTTAATGGTTGCACTTCCGGCCATCGCACACCCCTGGACCCGCCGAATTACCGGCAATGATTCCATTGCCATTGGCCACTTTGGCACCCTGGGCTACGTCGCCGCTGCCGCCACCGGCAAGGTCGTCGGCGGCAAAGACAAAGCGAAGCAAAGCCCCTCGACCGAAGACCTGAAACTGCCTGAGGGCCTGCGCTTTTTGCGTGACTCGATGGTTTCTACCGCGCTATCGATGGCGATTATGTACATCATTTTGGCGCTGCTATTTTTGGCCCGCGCAGGCAAAGAAGAAGCCTTCCAAGCTTTTGAGGGCGGTGCCACAAACGTGGGCAACTTCATCATGCAGTCCGTTACCCAGGGTCTGCAGTTTGGTGTGGCCGTTGCCGTTATCCTCTTTGGTGTGCGCACCATCCTGGGTGAGCTAGTCCCAGCATTCCAGGGCATTGCCGCCAAGGTTGTGCCCGGTGCTATTCCTGCTCTCGATGCCCCAATCGTGTTCCCATACGCTCAGAACGCAGTGCTTATCGGCTTTATTTCTTCGTTCATTGGTGGTCTTACCGGCCTGGCTCTTTTGGCCGTGTGGCTCAATCCGATGTTCGGAGTTGCGCTTATTCTGCCTGGCCTTGTTCCGCACTTCTTCACCGGTGGTGCAGCAGGTGTCTACGGCAACTCCACCGGCGGTCGCCGCGGCGCGATGTTGGGCGCTTTTGCCAACGGACTTATCATCACCATCTTGCCGGCCTTCCTACTTGGGGTACTCGGCACCTTCGGCGATGCGAATACCACCTTCGGTGACGCCGACTTCGGCTGGTTCGGCATCCTCATCGGCTGGTCCGCGCAGCTTACCGGCGCATTAGGTCTTATTCTGTGCGCCATCGTAGGTCTTGCAGTACTCGCTTTGGGCTGGTGGACGCAGCGCAAGCTTGTCGATGGCGACTGGGACCCCACCCCCTGGCGCGATGACCCAGCGGGCGCTGCCGAAGCGGCAGGGGATCCGACAGCTGCATCCGACGGCCAAGCATCAAAGGCAGTATCTGCCGGTCTGACAGCTGCCTCAGTGAAATACCCAAAGATCGCGCCGCCACAAGGAGCACCGATCCCACCGGCGCCGCAGTACTAATTCGACCCAAAGACAAATGAGAAGAACGTGCGCTCCCTGAATAAATCAGGAAGCGCACGTTCTTTGCGTTAGACATTACTTAGATATTGGCAATCCAAGTCGCAGTATCGCTGCTGAAGGAGAACATTGGCTCCCACACGATGCGGTATTCACCTGGATCAGTTCCCTCGAAGAACACCGTACCGGTTACGGTACCGCCTGGTGTCAGTTTTCCACTGTCCAGTTGACCGTCAATTCCGGCCCAAGAGGCGTCGGAGACTACGCCAGCTGGGGTCTGGATGGTCCAGTCAGTAGTACCGAATGACGCCTCATCATCGCCATTGTTGAGGTAGGTGACCTCTGCAGCAACGTAGCTGGTGCCGAATACATCGGAAGTAGTGGTAACACTGTTGATGGTGATGTCGAGACCCTTGGAAGTGGTGTAGGTCTGGCCCGGAGCTAGCTCAGGCGACTGAGCTTCGCCTTCTTCAGCGTCTGCTTCTTCAGTGTCTGCTTCTGCTGCAGCATCTTCGTTAGTGTCTGCATCGGCTGCTGCTACACCAGCACCTTCGGAGTTGCTGGAAGAAGAAGCAGAATCTGCGTCTTCAGAGTCGCCGCCAGCGATATTGATGATGATTCCCAGTACAACGAGCACACCAACGATGATGGCGCCCCACTTCATGCATCCACCCTTTTTCTTCTGAGGCTGCTGTGGGGCGGCAAAGCCGTTTGGTTGTTGCTGTTGATACTGATTTTGCTGAAATTGACCGTTTCCAGGCTGACTTGCGTCGCCTTGGTAAGGGGAATTAGGGAAGGTCATGCGACTCTTTTCTTAATTCTCGTAGGGATAGGTGGATTCAAGAGAATAATGTAAATGACGTGTCATGTTTCTACAACTTGTTATAAAGCCTCTCCCACCCGCCTGCATCGCTTCTAAAAACTGAATAAGATGCAAGCTGTCGCAAAAAGTGTGTAGTTGCTGGCAATATGCTGGCCGTTTCTTGATTGCTTCCTTAAGGTTATGTGTTTTATCCGGTTTTAGCGGGGGTAAAAAATGGAGAGTGGGTAAGGCAGCAAGATTATGTTTGGGACGCTAAATTCTGAGAACTTAAACCGCAAACCTAATACTGAATATGCTTGATGAGACGAGCTAATCCCACCGGCGCCGCAGTACTAGAAGTACTCCATGGTTAGGGATAAATAACAAAGAACGTGCAGCCAGGATTTCCTAGGCTGCACGTTCTTTCGTGTAACTCCCGCAGCGAAGCGAGGACGTTACGCGCGGTCTTGGGAACGCTTGTTGAACTTGGCGTAGTGGTCGGGGTGCGCGTCACCATAACGTGCGCGCCGGCGCCGCGAGGCGGCAGTGGTGTGGTTTTCTACCACTGGTTCCTCGGACGTACGTTCCGGTTCTTCCTCTTCAACAACAACTTGGGAGACAGCGCCGGCTGTGCTTTCAGTGGTTTCGTCGGAGGAATCCTCAGTGGCGACATCGGTGGCATCGGGTTCGGGGGAGTCCGATGTGCCGAGGGCTTCGAGCTCTGCTTGTTCTTTCTCGGCGCGGCGACGCTCGCGGATTTCAGAATAGACAAACCAGCCCAAGCCAATGGGGGCGAGGATGCCAAAGGCAATCCATTGATAGCCATAAGACAGGTGGTTTCCGCGATCCATTGACGGCAGTGGAATGGTATTCAGTCCGCCTGGTTGGTCATCGGAAAGCTGCACAAATGCCGAGCTCAAGTCTTCGACGCCAGTGACATCCATGATGGTCTCGGCATTGATGGAATAGACCTGGGTGTAGCCATCGCGCTCAATGGGCGCGTTCGTGTGGACTGCCTCGCCTATGCGGGCAAAGCCATTGAGCTGAACTTCGCCGGTGGGAGCAGACTCCAGATCCTTTGGTACTGCGTTGGCTTCACCAGCGGGAATCCACCCGCGGTTGATTAAAATAATGTCGCCGTCAGTGGTCTCAAAAGGCACCAAGGATTGATAAGACGGGCCAGAGCTGACAGGGCGCATGCGCAACAAGGTCTCATAGTCATTGAGGTACTGACCAGTAAGAACTACGCGCGTCCACTCTTTGTCAGCGTCGAGCGAACCATCGGGGTTAATAGCTTCTTTGTAATCCACCGGGTCTGCTTCAAAGGCAGCTTCTAGTTGGTGGTTGCGCTCGACGATGTCATCGTCTTTATGCAGCTGCCACGGCGAGAGAATCGTAATCGAGACATAAGTAAAGGCAATGACAAAAAGAGTTAGAAGAATCCAACTCGGCCGAAACGCACCGAGCCACCCAGAGTTCTTCTTTTTTACCTGTTCGCGCATAATGCCCCTAGTCTAGCTGTTGAGGTGGTCTTTAACCCACTCGATAAGACCGGGAACGGCCTCTTCGATTTCCTGTCGCGTACGGGCAAAATCTGCCTGTGATCCGTAATACGGATCGTCTACATTTGCTCCTTCTGGCGACTGCGGATCAAAAGAGCGCATCATGCGAATACGCTCTGGGGAAATGCCTTCGGCCAATAGTCCATCGACGTGGCCATCATCCATCGCGATGAAGATATCCGCAGTGCGGTGCACTGGGCCTAATTTCTCGGCGCGGTGGCGGTCGCCGTCGTGGCCGGACTGGCGCAATTCAGCAATGGTGCGCTCATCTGCTTTTTCGCCAACATGCCATCCGCCCAATCCGCAGGAAGAAGTGTGGGCGGCTTGTGCAAGACCCGCGGCCTCTAGTGCGTCATGCACGATGACTTCTGCCATAGGAGAGCGGCAGATATTGCCGGTGCAGACAAAACAAATATGCAAAGGATTTGAAGGCTGAGAGGATGATGATTTAAAAGCAGGGGACATAAGGCTGTGTTTACCAGCATTGCTGCGAAAGAAGCAATTGGAAGTGACATATAGGATAGGAGACTATGAGCTCACTTACCTCCAATGCGATTACCGTGGCAGATATTCGTCAGATCCTTGAAACCGCCTACCCGCCATATCTGGCAGAAAAATGGGATGCGGTGGGCTTGATTTGTGGTGATCCCGCAGCCGAGGTGCGCAAAGTTGCCTTTGCACTAGATTGCACCCAGGCTGTCGCGGAGCGCGCGGTGGAAATCGGCGCCGACATGTTGGTTATCCACCACCCACTATTGCTGCGTGGGGTGGAATCAGTTGCCGCGGATACGCCCAAGGGCAAAGTGATTCATACACTTATTCGCGGTGGGGTCGCATTATTTGCAGCGCACACTAATGCCGATTCGGCACGCCCTGGCGTCAATGACAAGTTAGCCGAACTCGTTGGCATCACTCCGGGTCGTCCAATCGTGCCAAAAGATCCGAAGATCATCGATAAGTGGGGCATGCACGTACCAGTCGACGCACTCGAGGACGTCAAGGCCGCCGTCTTTGCTGCTGGGGCCGGTGCTATCGGCGATTACTCTGAGTGTGCGTTCCAGTGGGAAGGCCAAGGTCAATTCACACCAGGTGAAGGCGCGGATCCACACACCGGCTCGGTCGGTGAGACCCACATCGGAAGTGAGATGCGCGTGGAATTTGTGGCGCCGTCGAGTGTGCGGGCGCGGATCATCGACAAGCTGCGAAGCGCACACCCTTATGAAGAACCAGCTTTTGATGTCGTGGAGATGGCTCCGACCGCTGACCTGGACACGGCATTTGGGCTGGGACGGATTGGCGAGCTAGAGGAGCCAATGACGCTGCGTGAATTTACCCAACAAGTAGCCAATGCTCTTCCTGAAACCGCCTGGGGAGTGCGCGCTGCCGGTGACCCAGAGCGCATGGTCAAACGCGTGGCCGTGTCTTCAGGCTCGGGGGATAGCTTCCTAGACAACGCGCGGGCTTTGGGCGTGGACGTGTATGTCACTTCGGATTTACGCCACCATCCGGTTGATGAACACCTGCGAGCGGGCGGTCCAGCGGTTATTGATACCGCGCACTGGGCGAGCGAATTTCCTTGGACGCAGCAGGCTTCGGAAGTAGTTGCCGCAGGCGCTAAAGTGGAATGCGAGATTATTTCACTGCGAACTGACCCCTGGACTATTTCAGCGCACCCGGACGGCGCGTAGTTCTCGTACGTGCGATAACGCAGTGTGCCGTACTTACTGCGCAGGCACAGAGCCGGATATTAACTAAACAAGGATTTGAAGGAGACCATGATGAAACTGGAACCGAAAAAGCAGCAGGTGCTGTTAGATCTCTCACGCACGATGCGTCTTAACGCCGTTGGCGCGCAGGCACCCGAATTGGCGGAAAAGGCTGATTTAGAAAAGGCTGAAACTGAGCACAAGCGTGCACTTGATGCTGCTGCGGCGGCACAGATGGCTGTCGATGATGTGGAAAATGACATCCTGCGCATCCAGTCTGATGAGCGCAAGCTGCGTAAGCGCGAACGCGACGACAAAGCACAGCTGTCTGCTGCTACCGATCCTGATGTGCGCCGCGAATTAGAACATGACCGTTATGCAGCTAAGTCCCGCATCGCGGATTTGATGAGCGAACTACAAGAAGCTCACAACGAAATCCACGCCCTGCGCAATAACCGCGACGTGCATGGCGCACGCGTGGATGAAGCTGCCCGCAAGGTAGAAACCGCGCGCCGTGCCTTGGAAGCGGCACAGGAAGCTGTCCCTGCTGAACCTGAGCGCGATATTGATGGCGAAATCGCCGAGTTGCGCGCGCAGCTAGATGACGATGTCTTGGCTGAGTTTGAACGCCAGCGCCTGGAAAATGGCGTTGGTGTTGAAACGTTCAAGGCGGAAAAGACCTGTGGTTCCTGCTCGATGGTGCTGCCACCAGCTGAGCGCGCTGCCATTTTGAATGCGCCTAAAAATGAGATGCCGCAGTGCTCTGACTGTGGTTCCTATTTGGTACGACCTGCCTAAAGGCACCTCGTCGCACTTTTGGTGCGGCATGCGGCGCCAGTAAAAATATTAAAGGATTGAATTTAGTGAAGGTCATTATCTACGCCGACGGCGGCTCCCGCGGCAACCCCGGCGTTGCCGGTTCCGGCACCGTTATCTATGCAGCTGACGGTTCGACGATCCTCGATGAGATCGTTTACGTCGTGGGCAAAAAGTCCACCAATAATGTTGCCGAGTACTACGGTCTACTGCGCGGGGTTGAACGCGCAGCAGAACTGGGAGCCACCGAAGTGGAGTTTTACATGGACTCCAAACTCGTGGTGGAACAAATCAATGGCCGCTGGAAAATTAAACATCCCGATATGCAAAAGCTGGCGCTTGAGGCGAAGAAGGTCATCAACTCGTTTGATTCCTTCTCCCTTGCCTGGGTAGCGCGTGCCAAAAACTCTGTCGCCGATAAGTTGTCCAATGACGCCATGGATGCCTGCGCTGCTGGCCACCCCGTCGGTATCGTGCGCGCGGAGACAGAGTCGGCGCCTGACACGGAGCCTGCGGCGGAGGTTGCTGAGTCTGCTGCCGAGGGGACTTCGGTAGAGAATGGTGTGAAATCGGCTGCGGAGGGGGTCTCGGAAGAGACCCCGACAAAGCCCTCGACGCTGGATCCGAATGATTGGATGGGGGACCGCGGAGATATCACCCGCTTTGTGCTGTTGCGCCATGGGCAAACGCAGATGAGCGTCAACAAGCAATACTCCGGTCACACGGATGTGGAATTGACCGAACACGGGCAAAAGCAAGCCCTTGCTGCAGCACAAGCACTGGCTAATCGGGGCATCAAATTCGATGCCATCGTCGCATCCCCACTGGCGCGTTGCCAGCAGACTGCTAAGGCAGCGGCGCAAGCATTGGGTATTGATGAGATTGAAACTATCGATGACCTCATTGAGCTGGACTTTGGGCAGTGGGAAGGTGAATCATTCCACGCGGTGGATAAGCACGACGGGCGTCGGTTGCAAGAATGGATGAACGATAGTTCCGTTGAGTGCCCTGATGGCGAATCCTTGCAGCAGCTGCACCGGCGGGTGCGCCAAGTGCGCAAGCAATTACAAAAGCGCTATCCCGGTAAGACCGTGCTGGTGGTTACCCACGTCAATCCGATTAAATCCTTTATCCGCCAGGCTCTCGACGGCAACGCGGCGGTGTTTGAGAAGGTGTTTTTGGGGTTGGCATCGATTAGCGATGTGGAATTTTGGCCCGAGGGATCCCTTGTACGCTGCGTAAATGATATTGGGCACTTGGGTGCGCTAGAATAATTTCTCGAATGAGTCGGCCGGGTGAACGCGGCAATCGAACCGTCCTGCAGGCCAGGACAGGCGAGCGCCGAGGAAAGTCCGGACTTTATAGAGCACGGTGATTGCTAACAGCAACCCAGGGTGACCTGCGGGCAAGTGCAACAGAAAGTAGACCGCCACGCGCAAGCGCGGTAAGGGTGAAACGGTGCGGTAAGAGCGCACCAGCGTCCCAAGTGATTGGGGCGGCTGGGTAAACCCCACTGAAAGCAAGGCATCATGGCCCGTTATTGGCGGGCCTGATCAGGTGTTTGAGAGCTGCTCGCTCGAACCTGAAGGTAGCCGCTTGAGGCGCATTGGCAACGATGCGTCCAGATGGATGTTCACCGCTGTCTGAGGCTTTGAGCTTGAGACAGTACAGAATCCGGCTTATAGGCTGGCTCATTCTTTTTCTTCTCTTTCCCTTTTTACTTTTGCCCCGCGAAAGTAGAAAATTCTGGAACAATGGGACAGCATGAAGTTATATGCTGCGCACCTCGATTTAAGCTCCATCGCCCATGAGTTTAAAATCCCTCTGGCCTTTGACAACAGTGTTACTGATGCAGCGGCGCATGCGCACGATAGGTTCTCTGCGCTGCGTAAAGATATGCGCGATATACCGCTGGTGACCATTGATCCAAAAGGTTCGATGGACCTAGACCAGGCCGTCTTTATTGATAAACCAGCGAGTGGGGCAGGCTATATCGTCTACTACGCCATCGCGGATGTTGCCGCGTTCGTGGAACCGGGCGGAGTCATTGAGCGTGAGTCTTTACAGCGTGGCCAAACGATTTATCTGCCCGGGGAGCCAGCACGCCTGCATCCACCAGAGCTTTCAGAAGGGGAAGCGTCATTGCTTCCTGGTGTTGACCGTCCCGCAGTGATGTGGACTTTTCACCTCGATGCAGCCGGTGAAGTAGAAACTTTTCATGCAGAACGCGCGCTGGTGCGCTCGCGTGCGCGCCTAGATTATGAGCAGGCCCACCAAGATTTAATGGAAGGTCAGCTGCATTCGTCGATTGCCTTGCTGCCGGAGGTGGGCAAATTACGCCAGGCATCCTCACTGCGCAGGCACGCGATTTCCTTGCGGTTGCCATCGCAAAGCGTTGAGCTTAACGATGATGGCCAATACGAATTAATCATTGAGCCTCGCCATGAAATCATGGACTATAACTCTGAGATCTCACTGCTTACGGGCATGTGCGCGGGCCAGCTCATGGCTGAACATGGTGTTGGTTTCTTGCGTACCCTGCCTGCGGCTACACCGGAAGCGGAGGAGGAGTTTCGCCGCGGTATTGCAGCATTAGGCTACGACATTGGCGAGCACAGCATCACGGAATTTTTGCTCTCGATTAATGCCGACGAACCCCGCGGTATGGCGGCGATGCGCCTTGCACAAAGGTTGCTGCGCGGGGCTGATTATGTGTGGCTTGGCGATGGGGAAGCGGAAATCCATGCGGGCATCGGCGGCTACTACGCCCACGTCACCGCGCCACTGCGCCGATTGGTAGACCGCTTCGGCTCTGAGGTGTGTCTCGCGCTATGCGCTGGTGAAGAGATTCCACAGTGGGCAGAAGACAAAGCCGACGAAGTTATTTCCTCGATGCGGCGAAGCTCGCAGCTAGCATCGCAGGTAGAAAAGGCCGTGCTGAACTGGCTGGAAGCCCGCGTCCTGCAACCCTGGGTCGGGCACAACTTCGAAGCCGTGGTGCTTAGCGCGGATAAGGAAAAGAACAAGGCGTCCGTGTTTCTCACCCAGCCGCCAGTGCTTGCCGATGTCGTGGGCGCCCCGCCCGAGGGCCACAGCGTCCACGTGTCACTGATTACCGCCGACCCCGATGCCCGCGAGGTGAAATTCGCGTGGCCTGCGGATTAGGCGCAGCTAGCCTATGCCTAATCCTATTATTTAGAAAGGAATTCAACAAGGGCTTCGGTGCCGTGGACAACGGGAACCACGATAAGCCCATCGGCAGCAAAATCAGCGGCGAAATTCTCCGCGCGCTCACTTGGGACAAAAGTTAATACGGCATTGGAGGTGCCAGCTGACCCGGCGCGTGCTGAGAGCGCGCGCCGGGCAATGGCTAATTCACTCAGTGCATCGGCGTTATCGAGACCATAGTAGGTGCGCAGATCCTGCTGCGAGAGCGCCAAGATAGTGCCGAGCTCACTCCACGCACCTGAGCGCAACGCACGTGCGACCTGGTGGGTGCGGGTGGTTTCTGCTTCATAAAAGCGCAGCCATCCGGATGCTTCGGCAATAGTGGGCTGGCCTTTGGACCCATGAACCTTGTGCACAGCGTTAAGCCAGTCCAATACCCGCTCTGGGGCATCGGGCAACAGACGCAAAGATTCGGTACCAAAAGCGTGGCTGGCATCATCGACAAACTGGCGGCGCTGCGCAATGCCTGCGGCCTGGTCAGGAACATCCGCACCCGCTGGGAAAAGCACAAAAGCACGCTGGGCCCCAGAGATAGGTGCAGCAGCTTTAGTGACCGAATGATCGGCGTAATCAATGATGCTGACCGAACCTTCTTCGGTGCGCAATGCTGCGGTATGACGCGCTGGCAAGGAAGGCAATGAGGAGAAAGTATCAACAGCCTGCGTGCAGACTTCCGCGATCCGCGCACGCGTAGGCGGATCCAGCTCGGTGTTGTCTGGAAGCATTGCTAAGGCGACTGCGACATCGGCAGCTGAGAGTGCACCCATGCCGGCATCACGCGGAATATCGCTGACAATCGTCACATCAGCGCCAGCGGTTTCACGCGAGAGCAACTGACGGTTAATCATGGTCCAAATAACCCCGCCGATGCGCGCGGCCAATCCACCCTGGGGCAGTGGCGGAACCGTCGGGCGGCCTTGCTCATCGATACCTGGCTGTTGTTGGGCAAAGCGCTTGGCCAGCTCATCTAGCTCGATAGCGTCATCGGTGTGCTTTTCACCTTCTGGAGTGGTCTCAATGAGACGCACTTGAACTTTGCCATCGGTGCGAGGGGACACCGCGGCTGCGGCGCGCAGCTCTGAGATTCCCATGACGACGATGCCACCGAAGTGCCCCGCGTGCTCACCTGCAATTGACCATGTGCCCGGGGCGCTAGCAACCGCCTGCGCAGTATGTCCTGCGTGTGCGGTGTGTGCTTCCTGCGCGCGCGTGGAAGCTAAAGAAGTGGGTGCGGGCCACATCGGCATGCTGATCGAGCTCCTTGCATGTGGGGTAGAAAAATTACTGGGTCGAGCTAATTACCTTAATAGTTTAGCGGGCGCGATAAATACCGCGGCGGTAGTGTGGGAAAGCATAAGCCATCTGGTGGCTTTTCCAACAAAGATAACGACCGATAGTTAATTGAGAAGGAGATGCTCATGGCCGCAGAAGTTAGCCAATGGTACTTTGACCCATCCACCGGTGAGGTCTCTCAAGGCAAGCAAGCCGGATGGGAAAACCGCATGGGCCCTTATGATTCTGAATCAGAAGCCCGCTCCGCGCTCGAAATTGCAGCTGCCCGCAATAAGGCAGCTGATAATGAAGACGACGAAGATGATGACTGGGGCGAAGCCCCATCCTGGAAGAAGTAGCGAAGAGTTTACTTTTCCATCTGCTTCTTTAGAGGTTTGAAGGCTTGCTTGATGTCTTTGATGCAAGCCTCATAATCTTCTAAGGCTTCCAAGCCAATTGCGCGCTCACGCTGATACAACAGGCCGTAGCCAAAGGTATCCTCGCCGCGACGACGTGCGGCTTGCGCCAGATGCAGTAGTTTGTCACGCGAAGTTACAGAATCCTGGAAATCTCCAAGCACTGACTGCATCTTCTTACAGGCAGCATAAAGCCCCTTGGTTTTCAGCTTCGTGGCTGCACCTGCTGCCTCTGCGGCATAACGCAGTTTCTTCGCGGCCTTGCGCATGTCGTGGTAGTACTCTTCGCGCTCATGCAGCGACAGCTCATCATTATGCCAATTCTTAGCTGCCTTCTTATGGCGCTTGAGCAGTTTCTGGTACGCCTCATCCAAGTGCGCAGCTAAGACCCGCTCCATCTCCTTGGCAGCCTTTTTAGCCGCTGCTTTGGCCTCAGCCTTTTCTTCCTTCTCAGACTTCTGCGGCTGTTCGCTTAGCTCTTCAGCTGCCTTATCCTCGTCACCTTCGAGCGCACCATCGGCCTCGAGGTTCTCGAGGGCCTCGGAACTCTCGGGGGCCTCGGGAGTTGAAAGAACCACTGCGTCGGTGTCTTCGGAGGCGGCATCAGCCAAGGAAGAATCCGAACCTTGTTCAGATTCAGGCGCAGCCGTTTCAAGAGGAGGGTGCGCTAAAAGATCATCGAGGGAGTCGAGCAATTCCAAGTAGCGCTCGGAATCAAGGGCGGCTACTGCCTTGCGGTGTGCGCGGGTGTACTCGCGGCCCATATCGTTGGCGATGTGGTTGCGGGTGTTTTCATCTAAAGTATCGGAATCTTCAGCGGCAAGAAGCGACTGCCAGCGCTGGTCAACAACTTCCGCATCACGTGCAAGACCAAGGATGCTAGCGAGTAACTTCAATTCGGCTTCAATGTGCGCAATCTTTTCGCCGCTAATGACACCGTGGAAAGTTTCCATGTGGCTGCGCAGCTCCCGAGTGGCCACGCGCATTTGGTGGATGGAATCCCACTCATCGGCGCGCACCTTCGGGTCATAGGCCACCAGCTTGTCACGATTTGCAGCAAGTGCTTTGACTACTGCTGCAGCCGGGGACTTTTTATCCACGTCGGGTTTCAAAAGCGATGGGGGCAGGGGAGCGTTATTAACAGAATCGCCCAAAGCCGAGGCGAGTTTGGAAGGTGATGCGGAGACCCGTGCGCCGGCGGCAATAAATTGCTTGGTCGCAGTGCGGATGAAAGAGGTACCTTCCTCTGAACCAGGAAGATCGCCAGCCAATTCAATTTCCCACTCACGCCAGGAGGTTTGCTGACCACCAGGAAGAAAAGAAAATGCGGTGACATGGTCATCACAAAACTCTGCGCGGGCAACACCAGACGCGTCCACTAAGACCTGTTCGGTGCGTTGGTTATCGACTTGCGCAATAGGCTCGACTGGATGATTGCGGATGATGCTGCGCACATGGGTGAGAAGCTGTGCCGGCACGGTATAAACACCATCAACTGCCTCACCCAGCTCGTGATGAAGTTCCGTGCGACCAGCAGAGCTAGGCAGTTTAATGTGCCAGCCGTCATCATGCCCGCCGGTGCGCCGGCGCAGCGTGATCTTGGCGCGCGTTAAACGCAAGTCCTTGGTGTCGTAGTAAATGGCAGACAAAGACTCCGAGCGCGTGGTGCCGATATCCGCAATACCTGGAAGGTCGGTCAACACTGGGGTGGGTAAGTCCTGCGAGACGGAAAATTTCGCTTCAACTTCTAGAAATTTCGAAACTGACTTAGCTGACTTTTCCGTCTTTCCTGGCTGTGCGGACATTGACCCACCCTCTGCTTTAAATGCGCTGTTGTAATAGACGTGCTTTCTTTTACCAACCTTACCGTGTCTCATCCCAGCTGGCTGGGCGAAGAAAGCTGCAGCGAAAGCTTAGGAAGCAAGCTGATTGCGGCCGGTGCGAATGCCAGATTTATCACCGCCAAGGTGCGAGCGCTCTGCGGCATCGACCCCATCGATAATGCCGCGCATGTGGTTCATCGAGAGATTCATACTTGACAGATTAGGGAAGAGGTCTTGGAGGGCTTCTTCTGCATTGGTTTGGCGGCGCGCCAGCGCAGGAAGTGCCCGTGAGGTGATTTCATATTGGCGCTTATCAGAATTTTCCTGCTCATCCGAAGTGCTGTTATTAGTACTTTCCTGGTGTTGTTGTGCAGCGGCAATGTTGGCCTCATGCAGCAACTCATGAATCTTGCCGGCATAGGCCAACATGAAGCTGCGCCGATAGGAAGCAGTTTGGCCATCTTCGGTGGCAAGCTTGGCGCCTTCAGAGTTGGTCATAAACCAGGCCCGCTGGCGATTAAGCGAAGAGAAAAGATCGACGATGTGCTCAGCATCATCGCGGGTCGCCATGACCGTGCAAATACCTAGATCTGATAGCAGCACGGCTGTTCCGCCATTGGCACAAGCTACTGATGACAGCAGCGACATTTGGTGTTTGACCCACGGCGCAGCAATACGCACGCGCACAGCGACGACTTCTTCGGCGGAATTTTCTAGCTCATCTAATACTTGGTCAATGCGATACTGCTGACGCAGATTCTGCGCCTTCGCAATGAGCGCATCTGCTTCATCTTCAAATTGGGTGGACTCGGCCTTCGCTAATAAGCCCTGAATTTTGTCATGCATTTTCTTTTGCTTCGGGTCGCTAAATTGCGGCTCGGCGGAGGAGACCACCTCAGCATCACGCAGAAAAGGTAGCCGGTAAAGCTTATCGATCCACGCGTGAATCGTGCGTGGTTTTAACGTAGTGGATAAAGATAAGTCATAGTCGCTGGGACGGTAACTAAGCCAGGCATGGCGGATTTTTCCAATTCCAATGCGCGCGGGGATTTGGGGTGCTGCTTTTTCTAACACGGCCGCTGCCGCAGGGCCTAAAACGTGCTGTAAGTCCAGTGGCATCCAGCCACGTTGGGCAACGGTAGTGATGTCGTGGATTAAGGCGCGTACTAAATGCGGGTCTAAATGGTGCAGGCGGTTCATAGTAAAATTCCTTTACTTTTAAAACGTTGGGTCAATCTATTTAGACTGCGCACATTCTTTAAAGGTTCACGAAACGCTTTCGGGGTTTTACGTCACCTCGGGTGGGTAGTTTCTACTAAGGTCAAAACCATGAGTAGCCAACACGAATTCGTCCTGCGCACCGTTGAAGAACGCGATATTCGCTTCGTTCGATTGTGGTTTACAGATCTCATGGGCGGATTGAAATCAGTGGTAATGAGCCCATCTGAGCTGGAATCAGCTTTCGATGAAGGCGTGGGCTTTGACGGCTCGTCCATTGAGGGCTTCTCGCGGATTTCGGAATCGGACAATATCGCGATGCCAGATCCGTCGACTTTCCAGGTCTTGCCCTTTGAACAAGAAGTACCGGATATGCAGGCAGCCCGGATGTTTTGTGATGTGGTCATGCCGGATGGCCAGCCTTCCTTGATTGACCCGCGCCATATTTTGCGCCGGCAAGTCCAGGCCGCGGCAGGCGATGGTTTTACGTGCATGGCATCACCGGAGATTGAGTTCTTCCTTCTCAAGCAGACCATCGACATTGAAGATTTGCAGCCCACTGATAACGGCGGCTACTTTGACCAGGCCACCTATAATGATGTGCCGCTGTTTCGGCGGGAAGCAATCTTGGCACTGGAATCGATGGGGATTGCGACAGAGTTCTCGCACCATGAAACAGCACCCGGGCAACAAGAAATCGACCTGCGCCATGCCGATGTCATGACCATGGCCGACAACATCATGACCTTCCGCTACATCATCAAGCAGGTAGCAGTCCGTCAAGGTGTAAGCGCGACCTTTATGCCCAAGCCTTTTGAACAGTGGTCTGGTTCCGGCATGCACACCCACTTGTCGCTATTTGAAGGTGAATCCAATGCCTTCCACGATCCAGATGATGAATTTTCTTTGTCTGAAACCGCCAAGCAATTTATCGCCGGCATTTTGGAGCACGCCCCGGAATTTACGGCGATTACCAATCAGTGGTCGAATTCCTATAAGCGCCTGCAATTTGGTAACGAAGCCCCGGGTGCTGCGACCTGGGGAGTCTCAAACCGCTCGGCGATGGTACGGGTTCCTACCTACCGCCTGGGCAAAGAAGAATCTCGCCGCGTGGAAATTCGCTCCGTTGACGCGGGCGTCAACCCTTATTTGGGCTACGCAGTGCTGCTGGCAGCCGGGCTCAAAGGCATTCGCGAAGGCTATGAATTAGGCGATCCAGCTGAAGACGATGTGCATTCGCTAACCCGCCGCGAACGCCGCGCGATGGGGTATAAGGATCTGCCTACTTCGTTAGACCACAGTTTGCGCATGCTGGAAGGCTCGGACTTTGTCGCCGAAGTGCTAGGTGAGCATGTCTTTGAATTCTTCCTGCGCACGAAATGGGATGAGTGGCACAACTATCAAAAGCAGATCACCAAATTTGAACTATCTAATAATCTCAATCTTTAAAAGGACAAGCTTTTAATGCGCATCGATTTGCCTTCGCCCGCGACCTTGGGGCTTTCGCGCCCAACTGCCGCACAAGATCTGCAAGATCTGGGATGGGATACAGATGAAGCCTTGCCACTGGTGTGGTGCATTGCCTCCGCCGGGGATCCGGACTTGGCATTAAACACCATGGTGCGCATCTACGCTGCCTTAGAAGACGCAGAGAAAAACCGCTTGACGCAAGCGCTTATCGATGACGAAGCGTTGCGCGTTCGCCTCATCGCGCTCTTAGGCGGCTCTACCGCCTTAGGAGATCACCTCGCAGCGAATCCACACTTGTGGGAGAAACTCGCGTTGCCGCTGCCGGAGCCCACCGAGATGATGCAGGAGCTCTTGGGTGTCATCCAGGCTCAACCCGCTCGCTATCTGGACGTTGACGAGGAGAGCGAAGCAGCTCCAGTCAACGATCCGGCGAGGGAGGATCTCTCGGCCCCGGGGACGTATCGCGCCGGGATGGAAGAGACAGAAGCACGCCCGCTGTTGAAATCCACTTACCGCACGTTAATCATGCGCCTGGCTGCCCATGATCTGGCGGGCAGTTTCTACTCCCGTAAGGGACAAACGGAAGGTCAGCCGACGGTGGAGTTCCGCACGGTCACGGCGCTGACTACCGCGCTTGCTGATGCCGCTTTGACTGCTGCTCTAGCTTTGGCCGTGCGCATGGTGTGTGGCGAGGAGAAATTGCCGATGCAGCTTGCCGTTATCGCCATGGGCAAGTGCGGTGCGAAGGAATTAAATTACATCTCTGATGTCGATGTCATCTTTGTGGCGGAGCCCATTGAGATGGGAGATGACGCCGGACAAAAGGCGATGCGCAAGGCCACGCGCGTGGCGGCGGAATTTAACCGGATTGGTACCAGCTGCTTTTTTGAAGTGGATGCGAATTTGCGCCCCGAAGGAAAATCCGGGGCCCTGGTACGCACCTTGGATTCGCATATTAAGTACTACACACGTTGGGCAGAGACGTGGGAATTCCAGGCCCAGCTCAAAGCTCGCCCGCAGACCGGCTTTATGCCACTGGGTAATGCCTATGCACAGGCTATTGGGCCGATGGTCTGGGAGGCATCGAAACGCGAATCTTTCGTGGAAGATGTCCAAGCTATGCGCCGACGCGTGCTCGAAAGCGTGCCGGATTCGCTCAAGACCCGGGAGCTCAAACTCGGTGTTGGCGGATTGCGCGATGTGGAATTTGCCGTGCAGTTATTGCAATTAGTCCACGGCAGGTCTGATGAATCCTTGCGAACGCTTGCCACCGTCGATGCCCTGGATGCACTTATCGCCGCGGGCTATGTCGGCCGCGATGACGGTAATCAGCTGATTGAGGCCTATGAATTCTTACGCCTTCTAGAACACCGTTTGCAGCTGGAGCGTTTTCGGCGCACGCACACCATGCCGGCCGATGACGATGAAGACACTTTAGAGTGGCTCGCGAGTGTCTCTGGGTTTATGGCCCAAGGCGCGAATTCTGCGGCGACGATGATGAACAAGTACTTGAAAACGGTGCGCCTGCAAATCTCTGAGCTGCACTCGCGCTTGTTCTACCGCCCACTGCTAAATTCTGTGGTCTCGATGAGCCCAGCCGAGCTCAAACTCAGCCCGCAAGCTGCGAAACTACAGCTGGCAGCGCTCGGTTACCAAGCACCAGACCGCGCCTTCGAGCACCTAACAGCACTGGCTGCGGGTACCTCGCGCAAAGCTCGCATCCAGGCTATTTTGCTGCCGACTCTGATGGAATGGCTCGCTGAGACTGCCGACCCCGATGCTGGCCTTTTGAATTACCGCAAGCTGTCTGATGCGGCCTTTGACCGCACCTGGTTCTTGCGCATGTTGCGGGATGAGGGCATCGTCGGCAAGCGGCTGATGAGTATTCTAGGAACTTCGCCTTATACCGCGGATTTGATCATTGCAGCCCCTGAGGTGGTCAAGCAGCTCTCGGATGGCTCCGATGGTCCGAAGCTGTTAGATACTACCCCTGAGCAAGTATCTTCTGCGCTGCTTAATGCGGCAAAACGCCACCGCGATCCGGATAAGGCCGTGCATGTGGCGCGCTCTTTGCGGCGCGTGGAATTAGGGCGCATTGCGTCCGGCGATCTGCTGGGCTACCTGGACGTTCAGCAAGTCTGCCGGGAGCTTTCCACCATTTGGGCCGCGGTGCTAGAGGCTGCCTTGCGCGCGGAAATCCGCGGTTGGATGCATGAAGAAACCCGCCGGCTGGAAGCCAAAGGTGAGGAGAGAAAGCCCCGCCCGCTCGCGCGTATTGCCGTAATCGGCATGGGGCGTCTTGGCGGCATGGAACTTGGTTTTGGCTCCGATGCTGATGTCATGGTCGCAGCCGAGCCTGCCCCTGGCATTGAAGAAACAGAAGCGTTGAAATGGGCGATAGGGATCATCGATAAGATGCGAACCCGTCTTGCCAAGCCTTCCGGTGACCCACCCTTGGAGGTCGATTTGGGCTTGCGTCCGGAAGGTCGCTCCGGTGCGATTGTGCGCACCATTGAAAGCTTTGACCGCTACTACCGCAAGTGGGGCGAGCCCTGGGAGATGCAGGCGCTATTGCGCGCCGCATTTTTTGCCGGTGATGAGGAAGTAGGGCAGCGGTTTATGGAAGTCATCGATAAGTACCGCTACCCAGAAGACGGTGTGTCCGCCTCCACCATTCGTGAAATCCGCCGCATGAAAGCCCGTGTGGATAATGAGCGGCTGCCGCGCGGTGCTGACCGCAATACCCACACCAAGCTGGGGCGCGGCGGCTTAAGCGATGTGGAATGGACCGTGCAATTGCTCACCATGATGCATGCTCACGAGCACCCCGAATTACACAACCCGTCGACCCTGGGCACCTTGGACGCCCTTGAAGAAACCCAGGTGCTGCCGGCGGAACAGGTTGAAAGCCTGCGCGAGGCCTGGCTGATGGCGACTGATGCGCGCAATGCGCTGGTGCTTGTGCGCGGCAAACGCGTCGACCAGCTGCCCACCCCTGGGCGTCAACTCGCGCAAGTAGCTGGTGCTGCTGGCTGGAACCCCGATGAAAACCAATACTTCCTCGATGCCTACCTCAAAGCCACCCGCCATGCGCGCCGGGTTGTAGACGAGGTCTTTTGGGGCGAAGCGGAATCCCTCGAGCACGGGTAGTTGTCCTCGGACCTTCGGTCCTGCGGGCAACTACCCAAGAATTGAGGTCTTGCGGGCAACTATCTATAGGTTTAGCTTCGGCAGGTGGTTAACCTCGGCGCAGAGTCTGTGGGACTATGCGCCCCTGAGAAATACCCGGATTTAACCCTGATCTTTGCCTTGTGCCCTTTCGGGTTGTCGCGGGAGTGCTTAAGCTGGGCAGTGAAGACAAAGACACAACGGCACTGACCCAACGGCACTGACCCAACGGCACTGCAATTTTGAGCAGCCGTTTCATTTACGGAGAAATCCCAGCGGAAGGATTACCGAACACCATGGCACTAATCATTTCCATCGAGTTAAACAACGCCACCTTTGAAGACCTCGCCACCTTGGTATCCACCGCGGGTGCGGCCGGGGCAGATGAATCCACCACCATTGAAATCGATGATGAGCAACAGGTGCTGCGCGTCATCATCGAGGACCCTATTGCACCGGATATTGATACCAGCGACCCAACCTTCTTCGCCTTCTTCGATAATGACACCGACGATGACGACGATGAAGGTTTTGACCTCAGTTTCGACGATTCACGAGGCTTTGAAGGCGTCGGACCAGACTATGGACGTCATTCAGGAGGCCCCAAGCCGTTCGATCTATCAACGGCCATCAATGATTTCATTGACAATCTGAAAGATGAACTGCCGTTTGGACCATCGCGGAGAAGCAACCCCGAACGCTATGAAAGCGATTGGAAGAATCCCAACAAGTTTCCGCCGGCGGACTTTCTTTATGGACTAGCTGAGGACTACTTCCGTGATTTTGGTTATCGCGGCAAAAACCGTGGTGACTTTCGTGGCAATTTCCGTGGGGAAGACCGTGGCGCGCAGCACCGCGATGATCCAATTCAGGATGATTTTTACACCGACGAGCCTCGGTTTGAAGATTTCTGGGGCAAGAAGAATCCCTTTGGTTCCGCAGCAGGAGGAGACTTTAGCGAGCTGCGTAATGCCGGCGAAGGCTTCTTTAGGGGGCTTTCAGATTTCATCAACGAACAAGTTGATCGCCGCACGGAAAATGGCGGAGGTCGCGGCGGCAGGCGCGGACGCGGGCCGGTAAATGGCTACGGCAGCTTTACAAATCCTGGTGCTGATGACGATCATCCAGAAGGTACCGCGCGCGATGATCATGACACCGAAGAAAAGCTCAAGGGCTTCCGTGATTTTCCAGGTCAAGGTTTCTCTGATGAGGAATTCTCAGGCTTTAACTACCTTGATGAAGACGATATCGAAGACCAGGCGCGCAGAGCCGATGATGGAGAGTACAACCCAGGGGATAGCAACCCCGGCGATAGCAATCCGGGTGATGACAACCCAGGTGACGACAACCCAGGTGACGAAAAACCTGGCGATGGCAAGACCAATGATGAGAATGAAAGCTAAGTCGGCGTTGGCGTAGAGGCAGCTGAGAGTATCACGCAGGCCTAGAACAAGCTGGTGGCGCGGGAGTATACTTACCCTCGCGCCACCAGTGGCGTTTTGTACATCTTGTCTTTAGGGACAAAATTTCTAGGAAAAGGACGACGGCACCGAGGATGGCTTTTTCTTCCGCAGCCCCATCAAGACGCCCGCGAAATGACGGCGGGCAAAGCGGCCGCACTAACCGTCACATGGTTACGCAGGCGGTATGGCTGTGGCTGGGTGGAGTTATTGTAATTTCCGTAATTCTCTTTGCCATGATGTCTTATTACGCGTCGAACCATCCGGAAGAAGGCACAGTGACGGTCGGCGAGGCAATCGCGGGGACGCAGTCGGCTGCCGATGCTGATTCGGGCGAGACTGAGCAAGAAAACTCCCAACAGTATCCGGGCTACCGTTTGGTCGAACTTGCAGCAGCACTGGGCCTGCCTAATGGTGCCACTCCGGAAGGTGCCCTTGAGATGGGGATGAGCCATGACCAAGCACGGATCTATCTGATGGAATTGGTCAACCAGGCTGTAACCAAAGGAGTCTTAACCCCGACTGAGGCCGATGGCGTGATGACGGCATTTGAAGCGGGGATAGTCAGCGCACCGGTTAATATCACCGGCGATGATGAAGAAGATGACGCTGAGGACATAGACGATGCCATGTCCTCAAGTAGTGTCGGCAGTAGCCAGTAAGTTCGCAATAGAAAAGAGTTAGGTTGATGATCCTGCGGAGTCTGAAATTTTTATCTTCACCCCAGTCGCCGCAGGAGGTGTGGGAGCAGTCTCCCTATTTTGATGCCGCAGCAACTATCCCCGGTGTGCGGCGTGCCCTAGAACGTGAGCAAAGACGCGGGGCGCAGCATCTGCAGTGGAAATTAGATCAGGTAGTTCCGGCTGATGCTTCTGGTCAACGTGTGGATTCGCCATGGGCGTGGAAACTGCCTCTGATTAAGCATATTAAAAGCCGCGGTGGCATGCGCTTTACCCAGCCAGTGACCTTGATTGCCGGCGATAATGGTTCGGGAAAATCAACCTTTTTAGAATCAGTAGCTCTTAATCTGGGCTTTAGCGTCATCGGCGGGCGCTTTGGAAATCCCGATGCACCGAAGACTACGGGTACAGAAGTAGCATTGAGTTGGTATCTGCGCTGCGAGCTGAATGAGCCTATTTTGCGTGGGTACTACCTGCGCTCAGAAACACACCAGCAGATGCTCGCAATTGATAGCAAGCCAGAGGAAGCCGCAGGCCGTAACCACTTGGATCCAGCGATGGATCTAAGTTCGCGCTCGCATGGTGAGTCCATCTTTGATGTACTTGGCGAGCACGTCGATGGAAAAGGCATGTATATTTTCGATGAGCCTGAAGCGGGTCTTTCTGCCGTTCGCCAGATGGCGTTGCTCGCAGAGATTGAGCAAGCAGCAGCCCGCGGTGGACAATTTATTATTGCCACCCATTCACCGATCTTGCTGGGAGCGCGCCAGGCTCAAATCATTGAAATCGGGGAGGACCACGTCGGCTATCCCACGTGGGAAGAAACTGAAGCAGTGCGCGCGACGAAGGAATTTTTCACCAACCCGCGCGCAGCGTTGGACTTAGTCTTCGGTGACAGTCTCCATCCGGATCTTCCGGGGGCGAGTGCCGCCGCGCGTTACCAAGATACCGAGGAGACCGATCGTCCACACAACAAGCACAGCTAGCGCGGCGTAGCGGAAATCCCCCCACACAAAAGCAGTGCCGCCGGAGTGCTTATCCAGCATGATGCCGAAGATCTGCGCGGCAATCATGCCGGCGGTAAACCCACCCATATTGGCAAGACCGGTGGCTGTTGCCACGACATTGCGGTCCAAGGTTTCGCGAATCTGGTCGAAACCATAGTTCGAGGATGGCGACGACAGTGCCATCAGAATCATCATCGCGATGATAACGGCGAGCCCGCGTGGGCTTGGCGAGGAAAAGAACCACAGCCATGCCAGAAGATGCAGCAAGGAAAGCACAAACGCGGAGATATCGCGGTGCCGGCCAGTGAGCGAAGACAAACGGCCGTGGAATGGGCTGACGATGATCATCGCAATAGAGTTAATGGTTAAGACCATGCCGGCTTGGGCGGACGAAAAGCCCATGGCTTCGGTCATCATCGGCACGCCCCACATCATGATGAAGACGAGGTTGGCGTGCAGGCCGGCGTAGTGAATGAAAAAGCCTTGCCACGTCGCGCGTGAGCTTAAAGCCAGCTTCATGCGCTGGCCGATGGACAGTGCAGGCTCGTCCTTTTCTACAGCTGGTTCGGAATATACGCCGGCAGATTCAGGCGAGTCTGCCACCGAAATTGCAGCCACGATGGCAATAAGAATGACCACAGAACCCAAAGAAACAAAGGCAATGGTCCAGCCGGTAGCGTGCAGTAGCCACAAAAATGGCACGGCAGATAAGAATTGGCCCAGCTGGCCAAAGGCTGCTGTTACGGCCGTAAACATCGGGGTACGGTGCAGCGGGAACCAAAATGGCAACAGCCGCATAACCGACAGGAAGGCAGTTGCGTCACCGGCACCGATGAGCACACGCGCGCCGATGGCAACACCATAAGAGGTAGTCAGACCGAGGATAAGCTGGCCCATGCCCATGATGACGGCGCCGATAACTAGCAGCCTGCGCGGGCCGAAGCGGTCGATTAATATTCCTGTCGGAACTTGGGCGAGCGCATAAGTACCAATCTGAATTGAGGCAAAGACTGCGATGCGGGAGGCGTCGACATCGAAACGCTCAATAGCTTCAACACCTGCAACACCGAAGGATGTACGGCCAAAAATAGCGCCAACATACACAGTTAGCGCGGCAATCCAAACGGTTAAAGCTTTAGTGGTTACTACTTCACGAGGGTTGGGGCGGGGATCTTTCTCAAATTCAGGGGTAGACACGTGTGGTAAGTGTACTCCGAGTAAGTAAGGTAAGGAACGTGGACTACATTTCAACGCGCGATAATACAGCGACCCCAGCGAAGTTTACTGATATCCTGCTCGGCGGATTGGCCCCTGACGGAGGCCTGTACCTACCCACCGAGTACCCGCAACTTGATGCCAAGACCCTGAAATCTTGGCGCGAGTTGGTTACAAGCGATGATGAAGCTGGCTACGGCAAGCTAGCTGCTGAGGTACTGAAGCTTTTCATTGATGATATTCCGGCAAAGGACATCGAAGCGATTGCTGCTCGGGCTTATACACACCCGAAATTTAGCTCGCAGGAGATTGTTCCTGTTACCGATCTCGGTGATTCCTTGCTGATTGGTCACCTTTCGGAAGGGCCTACCGCAGCGTTTAAAGATATGGCGATGCAGCTTCTCGGTGAGCTGTTTGAATATGAGCTCGCACGCCGTGAAGCTACTTTGAATATCTTGGGCGCAACCTCTGGTGATACCGGTTCTTCGGCGGAGTACGCCATGCGTGGACGCAAGGGGATTCGCGTATTCATGTTGACCCCAGCCGGGCGCATGACTGCTTTCCAGCAGGCGCAGATGTTTGGTCTGGATGACCCTAATATTTTCAACATTGCTCTCGACGGTGTCTTTGATGACTGCCAGGACGTGGTCAAGGCCGTATCTTCCGATGCGCAGTTTAAGGCTGAGCACCGCATTGGTGCGGTCAACTCCATTAACTGGGCACGTTTGATGGCGCAGATCGTCTACTACATCAACTGCTGGCTAAAGGTCACCGAGTCTAATGAGCAGAAGGTGTCCTTCTCCGTTCCAACCGGTAACTTCGGCGATATCTGCGCAGGCCACATTGCACGCCAGATGGGGCTGCCTATTGACCGTCTGATTGTGGCAACCAATGAAAACAACGTGCTCGATGAATTCTTCCGCACGGGCAACTACCGCCCACGCCCAGCAGAAGAAACCTTGGCGACGTCTTCGCCATCGATGGATATCTCCCGTGCCTCGAACTTTGAGCGTTTCGTATTCGACCTCGTCGGCCGCGACGCGGAGAAGGTCGCAGATCTCTTTGGCACCAAGGTCAAAGAAGGCGGATTCGTGCTTGATGCCGATCTGATTGAAAAAGCACGCGAGGAATTCGGCTTCGTGTCTGCTACCTCTGTGCACGCGGATCGTTTGTCCACCATCAAGGACGTGCAGGAGCGCTACAACTACCTGGTGGATCCACACACCGCGGATGGTGTGAAAGCAGCCCTCGATACCCAGGCAGAGCACAATATTGAAACGCCAATCATTGTTCTGGAAACTGCACTGCCGGTGAAGTTTGCAGAAACCATCGAAGAAGCCATCGGTGAGGTGCCGCAGACACCAGAGCGTTTTGCGCACATCATGGACGCCGACCGCTTTGTTACCGACTTGCCTAATGATGTTGGTGCGGTCAAAGACTTCATCACCAGTTCCATTGAGTCCACCGAGGTATAGGAGTATCCCATGGGCCAAGAGCAATCATTGCCGGAGGACTACAACACCGAGTTCGATCCGGAAGCTTTTCTGCAAAAGCTCAAAGAGCAAGCAGCAGCAGAAAAGGCTGGCGAGCAAGAACCAGATAGCGATGAGGGCAAATAAAGCACAAGGTGCCCAAGGGGATAAGCCCCGAGTACTATGAGTTGTGTGATATGGCGCCGAGCATTAAAAGCACTGCAAATCTTCGCAGTTGCTCTCACTAGCCTGCTCATAGCAGCAGGGCTGGTGGCATGCTCGGCGCCGTTTGCTGATCCCATCCAACCGCCCGCTGATGTTGCCACCAATGACACAGGTGAAGAGATCGCGGAAGATTCACCGGTTGCAGACGCTGCCAGCGAAGAAGAGCTGCAGGTGCCAAGGGAGCCAATAGAGCTTGCCGATGCCACCCTGACCCCTGAATATTCCCCACTTGCCCCAGGAACCGCGATTGATATTTCCGCGGGCTATCCACAGCCGGGGCAGTATTTTAACTTCAGCTATTGCACCGTGGCTTATTCTTTTAGCACCGAGGACGGCCGTTCCTTTGCGGTTACTGCCTCACACTGTGGCCAAGAAGGAAACTTGGTGTGGGCAGGAACTCCAGATAACACCTTTGGCTACCCAGCGGAACCCATCGGGACTTTTATCTACTCCAGCTTGTATTCAGATGGCGCGAAGAACCTTGATATTGGGCTTATTGAACTTAACGGCAATCTTGCCAATGTCTACGCACCCCAAGACATGGATACCCATATCGCAGGCAGGTTAGAAGCGCTTCCGGACTACGTGTGCAAGATGGGGCGGATGACCTATCAAACCTGTGGGGATTTAACCCATCAATCCGCGTCGTCAATTTTGCGCTATGGCGAAGAAGAGATTTCTTCCACCGCCGCACGTGCTGCAGTATGCGCGCGCAATGGGGATTCCGGCGGACCGGTTTACGCGATGGTGGAGGGCCAAGACATCATCGTTGGCCTTGTCTCTGGAACCACGGTGCACATGGAAGAGGGGCAAACCTGTGCGGATGTAGGGGAGATGGAGCTGTCTTTTGTCTCTATTCTGGATATCCACGCAGTGCTTGACCAACTACTCGATTCCCCCATGCAGCTGGCTACACTGTAGGACATGTCTACTCCTGAATACATCGTCAATCTGCGCAAGCACATTGGCCACCAACAGCTCTTCTTGCCGTCCTGCACCATGATTATCCTGCGCCCGGCTCCCGCCGGCGCTTCCATCTGGGAAGTACCTAAGGCACTGCTCGCGCGCCGGGCTGATAATGGCAATTGGGCTCCGGTAACAGGCATTTGCGAACCCGGTGAAGAGGTCGCGATTACGGCTGTGCGCGAGGTCAAGGAAGAAGTCGGCTTAGACGCCAAGGTCGAAGCACTCTTAGGCGTCGGCCTGGTGGGGCCTACGACTTTTGATAATGGCGATGAGTGCTTGTTCATGGACACTTCCATGCGCCTTTCGGTTCCTGATGATGCCGAGCCTTTCCTAGCCGATGATGAAAATACTGAAGTTGATTGGTTCTCCGTCGCGCACCTGCCCGATAGCGTTAACCGCCAGCACCGCCTCTTGATTGCGGATGCAGTCGCGCAGATGAAACACCCCGCTGGTTTCCGTCCGCGCATGGGTTATCGCAAGCGCAACGCTTAAAAGTCCTGCTAGCTATCGACTTGTTTTCAATAACGGGATACTATTGAAAATATGTCTACTGGGCACTCTTCTTCTCACGACCACGGTCATGACCATAGTTTTGTTAACACGCCGCTGAAAGCTTTGACCATCGCATCGGTGGTCACAGGCGTGATTTTCTTCGCGGAATTAATCGGTGGTTTGATATCAGGCTCGCTGGCCTTGCTATCTGACGCCATGCATATGCTTTCCGATGCCGCCGGGCTCATCATCGCGCTAATAGCCGCGCTGATTGGAAGCAAGGAAGCATCGTCACGCGCAACCTATGGCTATCGGCGCGTGGAGGTGCTCGCGGCGCTCTTTAATGCCATCGCCGTGACTCTCGTGGTCATTTTCATCATCGTCCAAGCAATTCGCCGCCTGGGCAGTGATTATGAAATTGACACCGGCATGATGCTGGTCGTGGCTTTTATTGGCCTTATAGCCAATGCGATTTCCGCCTGGGTGCTGTCATCGCAGCAAGAGCACAGCCTGAATGTTAAAGGTGCATTCTTACACGTGCTGGCAGACCTTTTAGGTTCAGTGGCAGTGATTATCGCCGGTCTGATTATCCGCTTTACTGGCTTTACTTTTGCTGACACTATTGCTTCTTTGGCTATCGTCGCGTTTGTTCTGCCGCGCGCTTTGGGGCTGTTGTGGAAGACCATCGAGGTCTTACTAGAGCGCGTACCGCGCGACTTGGACCTGCATGACATTGAAGCTGCTCTGCAGAAACTGCCCAGCGTGATGATGGTGCATGACTTGCATGTGTGGACCACCGATGGGGTAGAGGCCATTGCCACCGCGCACCTAGTGGTGGCCGAACACGACTATCAAATCCTCGACCAGGCGCAAGCTACGCTGCGAGAATTCGGCATTGAACATTCCACCATCCAACTAGAACCAGAAGACCACATTCAGCACGAAGACTTCTGCGATTAGCGCGGAGCTAATTAAACGCGGACTAATTAGGCGGTGGCCTTCGTCTTGGACTGGTGCAGGTCGAGAAAGCCAAATGCCAGTGAAATAACGCAGACGGTGGTAATCATGGCAAAGCCGACCATGATGGCGTGTGGCCACTCTGCTGAGGTCCCGCGCAGCGTGGCAAAGGCCGCTGCAGTGACCACAGCTAGGCCAATCGCGGTACCGATGCGCTGACCGGTTTGCAGCACAGCTCCGGATGAGCCGGCATATTCCTGCGGCACGCTTGCCAGCGACAGCGTTTGGTTAGGGGAGATGACCGAGCCTTGCCCCGCACCGGCGAAGGACAAAGTAAGGACCAGCCACCATTCGGAGATATCCCACTGGGTAGTCGCCCAGATGAGGATGATTGAAGAGATGAGGCCGAAAATAGCAATGAACATGCCGCCGATAACCACCTTGCGCCCATGTTTAGATACCAAGCGGCCAGCCACCGTGGATGAGACGGAGTTCAACAACGCTGAAGGAATGCCCACGCAGCCGGCGATGAGTGCCGAATAGCCCAGCCCGTTTTGGAAGTACATGGCCACCAGCACCCAAATACTGGTTGCGCCCATAAACCACAGCGTCGCGATAATAGTGCCGTTGCGAAAGCTTGAAGCACGGAAGATCTTCAGATCCACCATCGGTTGATTACCCCGTGCGCGATGGCGACGTTCCCACGCAACCCAGAAGGCAGTAAAGAGTACTCCCAGCGGCAACAGTGCCCAACTCCAGTTGGAACCGGTGGATTCTACGAAGGGGAAGAGCACCATGAATACCGCAAGACCCAAAAGCAATGCGCCAATCGGGTCGAGGGACTTCAGCGCGTTCCACGTGCCGACCTTCTTTCCCGTGCGCATGTCACGCACGCGTGAGAGCAGCGGCCGCGGGAACCACATAAACGCCAAGGCGATGGCCAACATACCGATGGGGACATTGACCAGCATGGTCAGACGCCAACCCAGATCAGCCCCGCCTAGTTGGATGAGAAAACCACCAAAGACTGGACCAATTGCCACGGCAACGCCTACGGTGGCACCGAAATAGCCGAAGGCACGGCCGCGTTCTGGGCCTAAGAAGTACTGCTGGATCATGCCCACACCCTGTGGGTTTAATAGACCCGCGCCAACGCCCTGAACAAAGCGAGCAACGTTGAGTGCTTCAGCCGAAGGCGCAAACCCCGCCATCACTGAGGCGAGGGTGTAAATGGTCACGCCGATGACGAACATGCCACCGCGCCCCACTAGGTCGCCAGCACGTCCAGCGGCCACCAGCACCACGCCGAAGGTCAGCGCATAGCCAGAAAGCACCCACTGCACATCGGAATCAGAAGCATCAAGCCCCGCCTGGATAGAAGGCAGGGCAACGTTAACGATAGAAACGCTAATCAACGACATGAATACCGCGACGAGCAGGATGAGCAGGATACGCCAGCGAGCCGGATCTTTACCGGCCGGATATTCAGTGGTGTTTGCTTCCGATGTCGAGGTATGTGGGGGTCGTGCTTGCGTCATTCTTTACACCCTACTCCAAAATTTTCTTCAAAGGGAAGTAAGGAAAAGTGGCATATTCTGCGCTTTTGCGCAGTGCAATCGAATTGCTCGATGCTACACCTAGAGCATGTTGAATACTTCGATTGTTGGTTCGGTAACAAGTCAATATGGGCGAAGTTTATTTGGGATTTCCATGCAGCCACTGAGGTGAAGTGTGAAAATAGCCAAGTGGAACTTCGAAACTTAGAGTATTTTTTAGCTGCCTCTTCCGCCGCAAGCTTAAGCGAAGCAGCGGTCAAATTATCAATTACCCAGCCGACCCTTTCCCGGCAGGTGAGCATCTCCGACACCTCGCGGCTGCAATACTGGGGCTAGCAAGCCAGATAGAAAAAGACTTCCGGTCCTTTTCGCGCGGTAGTTCTGGTGTTCTAAGTATTGGGTTTGTCGGTACAGCGACCCATAGAATTATGCCCGATGTCGTCTCAGGCTTAAGGAAAATTGTGCCGGATTTAGAGGTACAAGTAGCTGGAGAACTAACCACTCCGGAGTTAGAGAAAAAGCTGATTGAAAACCAACTCAATCTTGCAATTCTGCGCCCACCAATTCGCTCTAAGCACGTACATCTAGAACGGTTCTCGACAGAAACCTTTGCCCTATATGTTCCAGATGAAAAATCCTGGAGCATACTACCGACAACGATGTCCTTTTCGGAGGCGCTCGCTCTGGACTTGGTAGCTTTTCCTCAAGGCTCAGCTGCTGAACAAGTGATAGCGCAGCATGCACTTGCACGAGGCCTACAGGTAAATCCGGTGCAGAGGTCTTCTGGCACCGGCACCATCTTAGCGATGGTACGCGGTGGGATCGGGGCGGCTATCTTACCTGTTATGGGAGCACCGGAGCACTTGTGGGGATTGCGAAAAATAACTCTTAGTGATGCCCCGACGATAGATTTGGCACTGGCGTGGCATCCGCAGCATACAACTCCTGTGATGAACGCGGTTCGGAATCACTTGCGTTCGTTGATTCCTGCTCTGGCTTAGCAGAAATTTCATCAACAGGGGTTCCTTCAAAGTAGGCATCTTCATTTTCTGGGCTGATACCCTTGGCCAGCTGGCGCTTGTGGATGTATGCAGTGAGAAACGGCGAGATGAAAGCAGTGACTACGACAGCTGCTGCAATCTGCGCTGTTGCTGCAGCCTGAATTGCTTCTAAGGAAGGATCAATTGCAGCAAGTGCTGCAGGGGTAGCGATCGCATTTCCGGCAACGGCAGACTCGGCTGCACCAGAGACTAAGTTACGTGCGCCCTTAGGTGTCCGGCGAATTTTGTGCCACAGGTAGACACCTCCAATACATGCGATTGCTGACATCGCCACTGATACCAAGCCAAGGAAGATGCCAACCGCGCCGGAGGACAACAGAACGCGGAAGTCGATGCCGGCACCGATAGAAAAGGCAACGAATGGAATGATCAGGCGTTCACCAGGAGCGAGAAATTCGCGAGCTTTATCGGAGAGGTTGCCAAAGACAAATCCCAAAATCATTGGCAAGATAGCGGCGACTAAAGCCCAGATTGGGAATTGCGCTAGCCCAGCAGCGCCGAGCGCGACCATGGTCAAAAAGGGCCCATCGTTAATTGATAACACGGCGATCGAACCGCGGTCAGAACGTGAGCCGAACTGTTGTGTGAGAGCGACAAAGAGCGAGCCATTTGAATTGGACATCGCAGCAATAATGGCCAGTGGCAGCAATCCCCATAGGCTGCCATTAGGGGTGAGGAAAGCTACGGCTAGGCCAATAACAACCGCAATGCCGAACTTCGCGACGAGAATGACCGCGCCCTTTTCTAAGGAAGGCACGGCAGTCTTAAAGCTAATTTGTGAGCCGACGGAAAAGAAGAAGAGTCCGATCAATACCGCAGTGCCATCACGAAACAGGGCGGTGGTGAAGCTACCGATGTCCAAAACTTCGGGGATGAAGGTGTTGACGAATGCTCCAAGGAACAGTGGGAGGATCATCAATGCCCCGGGGACTTTATCTAGGGTGCTTAAAATTCTATCCAACATTATTAACTACCTTTCAATAAGTGCTGCCTATTGTGTAGCTCACACTGTAAAAGGTAGTTTTCTCATCGCAATCAACTTTGGGCATAGGGGCTATGCATAAAGGACATACTCCCAGCGACAGAGGTTGGTAGATTCTCCGCGTTATAGGCGTGCGCATCGACAAGCTATGCCCACGCACCTGTACTCAGGCACGTGGGCATTAGTTGGTTACGGAGGCAGAAGTTGGATAGCTGCCTCGGCGGTATTAGCAGTCGAAGTACATCTCGAATTCCAGTGGGGTTGGACGCAGACGAGTTGGCTCAATCTCGTTTTCGTACTTGAACTTGATGTAGGTATCAATCAAGTCCTCGGTAAAGACATCGCCTTCGGTGAGGAAGTCATTGTCTTCAGAAAGTGCCTTTAGGGATGCTTCCAAAGAGGTTGGTGCCTGTGGGATGGAAGCTGCCTCTTCTGGTGGCAACTCGTACAGGTCCTTATCGACTGGAGCATGTGGTTCGATGCGGTTCTTGATGCCGTCGATACCAGCCATCATCATGGCAGCAAAGCCCAAGTATGGGTTGCCTGATGGGTCCGGAGCACGGAACTCAATGCGCTTAGCCTTTGGGTTAGAGCCAGTAATTGGGATACGTACCGCAGCGGAACGGTTGCGCTGAGAGTAGACCAAGTTGATTGGTGCCTCGAAGCCCTTGACTAGGCGGTGGTAAGAGTTCAGGGTTGGGTTGGAGAATGCCAAGACCGCCCCGGCGTGGTGCAACAGGCCGCCGATGTAGTAGCGCGCGATATCGGACAGTCCTGCGTAGCCGGCCTCGTCGTGGAAGAGTGGCTTGCCGTCCTTCCACAAAGACTGGTGTGCGTGCATACCGGAGCCATTATCGCCCGCGAGTGGCTTGGGCATGAAGGTTGCGGTCTTGTTGAAAGCTACCGCGGTGTTTTTGATGACGTACTTGAAAGTCTGAATGTCATCGGCCGCATGCAGCATGGTGTTGAAGCGGTAGTTGATTTCTTGCTGTCCGCCGGAGCCGACCTCGCGGTGGAAGCGCTCAATCTGGAAACCGACTTCTTGCAAAGCACCGACCATGGCATCGCGAACTTCAACGGTCTGGTCATAAGGAGGGGTAGGGAAGTAGCCGCCTTTTTCGCGGTTCTTGTAACCGAAGTTCGGGGTGCCATCAAGGTTGGTGTCCTTACCGCGGTTCCACCAGCCCTCGTTGGAATCAACGTGGTAGAAAGCCTGGTGCGCATCAGCCTGGTACTTGACGGAGTCAAAGAGGTAGAACTCTGCTTCCGCACCGAACTGACAGGTATCTGCGATACCAGTGGAGATCAAGTACTCCTCAGCCTTGCGCGCAACATTGCGAGGGTCGCGGGAGAAAGGCTCATGGGTGAAAGGATCATGTACAAAGCACTTAATGTTCAGGGTCTTTTCCGTACGGAAAGGATCGATGTGTGCCGAGTTAGGATCCGGGAACAAGGTCATGTCAGATTCATCGATGGTGGTAAAGCCATCAATGGAAGAGCCATCAAAAGCCATTCCTTCTTCAGCGGCGTCCTCATCAAACTCGGACGCAGGGATGCTGAAGTGATGTTCTTTGCCCGGGACGTCGGTAAAGCGGATGTCAACAAATTTTACGTCTTCATCAGCGATAAACTTCACAATCTCCGAGACGCTGGAAAATGCCATGGTTGCTCCTAAAAGGGTTATTTGTGCGGTATTTTCTACCTCACAAGTCTACGCGCGTCACCGAGTAGACCGTGATAAAACGTGCGCGTTATTGCTTAAGTACAATGTCTATGGGTCATTTTAGCGGATTATCTATCACACACTAGAATTTAGCCCTGTCGGCGGCAGAAAATTTCGGGATTTTTTGGCGCTGCCCTGCCAAAAGTGGTCTACATCATGTCTTACCTGATCAGACTTTCAACTCTAAGCCTAGCCACGTAGATTAGTGGCTATGGCGAATAAGAAGACGTGGTTGGATGGGCCTAATATCCCAGGTGAGAATGACTTTGACACAGTAGGGCGCTACCCAGGTGAAAACTTGGGGCTGCCAGAATCCGGCTCGGGTGCGTTAGCTTCGGTGTCCCGACGTGCAGGTGGAGTATTCATTGACTGGATTTTGTGTCTTCTCATCGCCGGTATTTTTACTAAATTCACCCATATTTTTGGCGGCGTATCCACCGCGACCTTCATTTTGTGGATCTTGATGGGCATCATCTGCGGCATCCTCTTTGCCCGTACCCCCGGCATGGCAATGCTGGGCATGGGTGTTGCGCGTATCGATGTTCCAGGAAGCACCGTCGGCATCTGGCGCGGCGTTGTGCGCACCCTGCTGACCGCATGCCTATTCCCAGCAGCCATGGTGGACTCTGATGGCCGCGGGATTCACGACCGTGCGACTGGCACCGTCGTTATTCGGGATTAAGAGATAAAAAGCATCCCGCTTCACACACTGTGTCTAAGAAACTTCCTTGCGGAAGTTTTGCACAAGGTCATTAGTGTGAAGCGGGATGCTTTTTAATGTTTTATCTGCAGCTACCTGCTGGTTAGCTAACTAACCAGCATTACTCTAACCGGTATTACTTGCCTTTGCGCTCTTGAGCGCGACGCATACGACGGTTCATGCCAGCCATATTCTGCGCCTGGCGGGGCATTGGGCCCTTCGGCATACCTGCGACCTGGCCCGGGGTAGCGTCCATAGCCTCAATCTTGCGGGCTACAGCGTAAACCTCATTTTTGTTGTAGTTACGAGGAAGACGAATCAAGTGGTTGCGTAGCTTGCCTACTGGAACTTCATCCTCGCCATCGCCAACGTAGACCTCATAGATAGGAACGCCGCCAGCGAGCTTATCAACACGGCGCTTGAGCTGAGTCATCGTAGGCTTCAGACGGTTCTTGTTGCCCTCGGCTACAAAGACCACGCCAGGGTTACCGATAACGCGGTGGATGATGTCCTGCTGGCGGGTCATAGCAATACCTTGCTCGACCTTCCATGCCATACCCACGGAATTCTTCAGCTGATTATCCAAAGCCCAACCGGCAACGCCAGGTTGATCTTCGACGCGCTTGTACATATCGCGTTCGAGGCGGCGAGTAAAAATAATCATGGCGATAAGGAAGCCAACGCCCAGGCCCAAAATCAACATGAACCATTGGCCGTTGAATAACAGACCAATGAGGAAAAACAGCAAGCCCATGCCCAAGATGGACAGCAACATCAGTGGGATAAGTGCCTTATCCTGCTTGCGCTGCATCTGGAAGGCTTGCCACATTTGACCGCGGGTTTCCTTGCGCTTAGCGCGCTTTGCCACGCGCTCTTCCTTCTTTGCAGCCTTCAACGCTGCTTTATCTTGACCTTGTGCCATAGTTCCTACTTTAGGGTGGTGGAGGGTGGAAAACAAAAAATCTGCGGCGACCAACCACCCATTCTATAAACAGGCGGCGAACACCGCAGATCTTCTTCTATTGCTTAGCGGATGCTAGCAGTAAATTTATCTGCACCCACTGGGGTCTTTGCCAAGCGGGAAGTAACTGGCGTTTCTTCCGAAGGGCCGTACTTCTTCAGCAAGGATGATGCTTCCTGAGCGGTTGCGCCATCAGAAGTTTCTTCTAGGTGCTTGAGGTTTTCTGGCAGCTCCCAGCCACGCGCCTTCATCGCCTGGGTGTAAAGCTTGCCCGCGCGGTAAGAAGAACGCACCAAAGGACCAGACATAACGGTAAAGCCCAATTCCTTGGCGTACTTGGAGTGCGCAATGAACTCCTCTGGGCGAACCCAACGCTCAATTGGGTGGAAACGAGGACCTGGACGCAGGTACTGCGTAATGGTGATGATGTCAGTGCCCACAGAGCGCATATCGCGCAGAGCTTCTTGAATCTCTTCCTCAGTCTCACCCATGCCCAAGATCAGGTTGGACTTGGTGATCAGGCCGAAGTCGTGTGCCTGCTGCAAAACATCCAAAGAACGCTCATAGCGGAATGCTGGGCGGATGCGCTTGAAAATACGAGGAACGGTTTCCAAGTTGTGAGCGAAGACCTCAGGGCGAGCCTCGAAGACTTCCTGCAGCAAGTCTGGCTTGCCGGAGAAGTCAGGGGTGAGGTTTTCTACACCCGTGTGAGGGTTCTTCTCGTGGATCTTGCGAACCACTTCAGCATAAAGCCATGCACCCTCATCTGGAAGGTCATCGCGAGTAACACCGGTGATGGTGGCGTAGTTCAGATTCATCTCTTGGATGTTTTCTGCAACGCGACGTGGCTCATCGGTGTCCAATGCCTGTGGCTTACCAGTGGCAATGTCGCAGAAGTCACAACGGCGAGTGCAACGGTCACCGCCGATGAGGAAGGTAGCTTCTCGGGACTCCCAGCATTCGTGGATATTAGGACAGCCTGCCTCCTGGCAGACAGTGTGCAGGCCAGCGCCAGCAACACGCTTTTTCATGTCCTCATAACCAGGGCCGGTGCGGACCTGGTTACGGATCCACCTCGGCTTCTGCTCAATGGGTGACTCCGCATTCTTCTTTTCAATGCGGAGCATCTTGCGTCCTTCAGGCTTAATAGTCACAAATTCCACCCTACGTGTTGTGCGATTTTAAATTCAACTAATTACGATACTGACCTTGTATTTTTGACCCCGTTGATGGGTGCGCTTAAGGCCTTAATTCCTTCAATCCCACCGGTTGCTGAAATATTCCGAAAACGGACATCGCTACCCGAATAGGGGCAGACTTAAGAACCAGCGTGATCAGCCAAGGAAGACTGCGCGCGTGCTTGGCGCGCTTTCTCATTAGCTAATTTGATGGGGTCTGGGGCAGAGGCGAAAGTGTGGTCGGCGACAACCATGCGGCCGGCCAAGGTATCGTCAAGCGCAATGAGCAAGGGCTCAACCGCATCATCTACGGTGACATCGCGGCCCAGCTCTAGCGCCAGGGTGGTGATATCGGCATCATCAATACCGCAGGCAATAATGTGCTCGTAGTAGTCCAAGATATTGTCGCAATTGAGCGCCAGGCCATGCATGGTGACCCCACGCGTAATGCGAATGCCTAAGGCCGCAATCTTGCGGTCGCGGTGTGATGCTGCGGGGTCTTTTGCAGTGGTAGTCGATGGCACCCATACACCCGAGCGGCCATCGATACGCCCAGCTGTTGTTACCCCCATTTCTCGAACGGTATGAATAACAGCTTCTTCTAGGCGGCGGACATAATCGACGACATCGACAGGCTCTGCCAACTTGATAATCGGGTAGACCACCAACTGGCCCTCTCCATGCCAGGTAATCCGGCCG
Source organism: Corynebacterium sp. J010B-136 (assembly GCF_002967075.1). Lineage (GTDB taxonomy): Bacteria > Actinomycetota > Actinomycetes > Mycobacteriales > Mycobacteriaceae > Corynebacterium. Next base: position 37,982 of record NZ_PUGE01000011.1, read on the forward strand.
CCACGATCAACATTGATAACCGGAAGACCGTTGGTGGGCATATCTTCGGGCTGCGTGCGCTTGCCCGCCGTATACACAGCGGGGTGCTCAACGACCAGCAACGTGTCTGCAACTTCATCACGTGCGCGCTGTGCTGCTACTTCTGCTTGATAGTCCCAGGCTTCTTGATAATCCATACGGCCTAAACGTCTCACCTCTACCGGGGCAGTAGAAGCGCGAATAGATCGATCAGCGGGGAAAAACGGGTCACGCGGAGCAGTCATGTTTTCCCAGTGTAGTACTTGGGGCAAACTGCTCCGCGCTTAAAGGTGCGAAATGTAAAAAGGCTTAGATGCCGTTTTCTGCTGCGTATTCATCAGCGGTCATAACCTCGCCGAGTTCTTCAACCTCGACCTCAAATAGCCAACCTTCACCGAAAGGATCGTTGTTGATGATTTCATAATCATCATGCACTGCCTCGTTCACAGCGGTCACGGTGCCGGTGACAGGGCTGTATAGGTCAGAAACGGACTTGGTGGATTCAACCTCACCACAGGTCTCACCTGCAGTGACGCTATCGCCAACTGCTGGAAGCTCAGCGAAGACAACCTCGCCAAGACGGTCTGCGGCAACAGAGGTAATGCCGATGCGAACAGTATTGCCAACGATTGCGTCCTGAGCGGCGTTAATCCACTCGTGGTCTTCGGAGTAAGTAAATTCTGCAGGTAGGTTAGCCATAGGAACTATCCTTTCATTGACGTGCCTGATCCGCCGGGAATGCAGCGAATAGGTGCATGGGTTGAAGTATCGCTTTTACTTTAGCGCAGCGAAGCACTTTTCATGCCACTATCGCACGTTGGTATTGCCCCTTCGGGGGTTAAAAATTTGCCCCCATCGGACATTGAGCAGTGCCTAGGTGCCAGATTTCAGATCGCGGGTAATGCTAATGACGGCATCGCGACCTGCCCGGTTAGCTCCTACTGTGGATTGGGAAGGGCCATAGCCAATGAGGTGAAGATTCTTCTTTCCCTTTACCTGCGTGCCCTCAATGTTGATCCCGCCCTTCTCGTTATAAAGGTTCAGCGGGTCCAAGTGCGCCAAGCTGGGACGAAAGCCAATCGCCCAAATGATGGTGTCTACTTCAACTTTGGTGCCATCTGCTTCGATAATGCCGTTTTCGTACAAGCCCTGGAATATCGGCCGGCGATTCAATGCGCCGTTAGCGTGTGCTCTTTTCGCATCTTGGTTAAAGATTAAGCCGGTATAAGAAACAATGGAGCGCGGTGCGTTTCCTGCCTCGGTGTGCTTGGTTACCTTGTCGATGGTCTGTCTTCCGCCTTCCTCAGCGGTAAACGATGCCCGGAAGAAAGGCTTGGTGCGGGTGTACCAATAAGTTTGTTTCGCGACATCGGAGATTTCAGCTAGTTGCTGCACCGCGGAGATTCCACCGCCGACTACTGCCACGCGCTGGCCGGTGAAATCTTCCATGCGGACATAGTCCTTGGAATGTAATTGGCGGCCTTGGAATTTCTCAATGCCCGGGTACTGCGGCTGATTCGGGTTATTCCACGTTCCCGTCGCGTTGATGACAGCGTCAACCTGCCATGTGGAGCCAGCATAAGGAGAATTTGTACCAGCGCCGGGGGATTGTTCCGCTAGTTTGATGCGATAGCCACTCCCAGCCTCATTAACGCTAGCGACCGAAACTGGGCGAATGATGGGCAAGTCCATCTTGGCTTCATAGTCCGAGAAGTAGTTCGGGACTGCCTCACGCGCGGGCGTAGTTTTCTTGATATCGGATTGTTCCATGCCGGGTAAATCAAAAATCCCATTGACGGTTGCCATGGTCAGTGATTCTTGCCGGTGGCGCCAGGCGCCGCCGGCGGATTCTTCTGCATCGAAGACGATAAAGGTGCCCAGGGAGGACTCTTGACTGCCTTGGAAGGCGGAAGGATTATCGAGCGCGCTGATAAAACCACGGCGGGCTAGGTGATATGCGGCTGAAAGACCGGCCTGACCGGCGCCAATCACGGCGACAGTTGCATGGAAATTCATAGCTCCCAGCTTACCCGAATTAGAGTTGACGTGTCACCTATGTGGGGTGGGTGGGTTGGGAGCTTAACATGCCAAGGCTTAGTGAAGCCCTACTGGACTGGTGGTGCTGGCTCGACCTCATCGAGGTTAACGATTTCGAATTCCAGCAAAGTTGCACCGGTTGCTACTGGCTGACGTCCGGTAGAGACGTGGGAAGGCTGGCGCTGAGAGCTCCACTGCTGAAAGTCTTCTTCGGTTTCCCATTCGGTGACGATGAAGTAGCGATCTTCACCTTTGGTAGGGCGTAGCATCTGGAAACCCTTAAAACCTGGTGCGTTATCTACCGAGTGCTTGCGCGCAGCAAAGCGGGCTTCGAGTTCTGGGCCTTGTCCTTCAGGGACTTCAATGGCGTTAATTTTGATTACAGACATAGACGCGCTCCTTAGTGCGACTTTTCGACGTCCTAGAAACTTCTAAACCTCAACTAAGGTTTGATGTCCAGCCTAGCGAAAGTTTGATGCCCTGTGGGTGCTTTGAGGTGTGAAAACAAACGCACTCCACAAACATGGCCGCAATCGGTGATGAAAGCGGGACGCTCGTGGAGTGCGAAAGCTAGCTGCGGGTATTACTTCTCGCGGCTATAGAAAGGCGTCTTGGTAACGGTGAAGGGGTAACGCTTGCCGCGAATATCCACTTCTACTTCTGCGCCTTCTTCGAGGTTTGCGGCAGTATCTACCAGTGCCAGGGCAATAGGGTGTCCCAGCGTCGGCGATGGCTGACCCGAAGTTACGGTGCCTACCAACTGCTCGCCGGCATAGATTTCTGCACCAGTGCGCGCTGCACGGCGCTCAGAGGAGGTCAAAGCCGTGATAACTTGCTTAGGGCCTTCTTCCAAGCGCTGGCGTAGAACCTCTGCGCCGACGAAGTCAGCGGTCTTCTTCTTAAACGCCACGCCCATGCCTGCTTCGACAGGAGTGATATCGCGGGAGAGCTCATTGCCGTACAAAGGCATGCCAGCTTCCAAGCGCAAGGAATCGCGTGAAGCCAAACCACATGGTGTAACACCATCTTGGTCGATGAAAAGCTGCCAGAGCTTGGTCGCATCGGCGTTGTAGATCATCAGCTCGAAGCCGTCTTCGCCGGTGTAGCCGGTGCGCGCGACGATGGTGTCAACGTCTGCGACTTTGGCCATGGTTGCGGCATAGTAAGGAAGGTTTTCTACTTCTTCCTTCGATTCTTCAGCAACCTGTTCGACTAGAACCTTGGCTGCATTAGGACCCTGCAGGGCAATCATCGCAACATCCAAGGACTCATTGTTGAGTTCTACGTCGAAGCCTTTAGTGCGCTGATTAAAAGCTTCCCAGACCACATCAGTGTTGCCAGCGTTTGGCACTACCAAGAACTTGGTATCGGAGAAACGGTAGGAAATAAGGTCATCGATGATGCCGCCGTCTTCAGCGACAATCATGGAGTACTTCGCCTTGCCATTTTTCACGGTCTCCATGTTGGAGATCAGAGCATAGGACAAAAATGCTGCTGCGTCTGGACCGTTAACCCAAATCTCACCCATGTGCGAGAGGTCAAACATACCGACTGCATTGCGTACAGCGTGGTGCTCATCGAGCTCTTTGCCGTACTTCAAGGGCATATTCCAAGGACCAAAAGCGGTAAAGGATGCGCCGAGCTTTTCGTGCTCTGCGTACAGTGGGGACTGGCGTAGTTCTGACATTGGTTTAAGCCTCCTCGGTGGAATCGGTGTCGGCATCGAAGTCGAATGCCTCTGGCGGTGGGCAGGAGCACACCAAGTTGCGGTCGCCGTATGCTTCATCCAGGCGGCGAACCGGTGGGAAGTACTTGTTCAAACGCAGTGAAGGAACTGGCCATGCAGCCTTTTCACGGCTAAAGGAGTACTCCCAATCATCGCTTGAGACTGACAGTGCGGTGTAAGGCGCGTGGTGGATGACCGAATCTTCATATGCGATCTTGCCATCGATGATTTCCTGAATCTCCGCACGGATGGTGCGCATTGCTTCAATGAAGCGATCCAGTTCAGCAATATCCTCGGATTCAGTAGGCTCCACCATCAAGGTGCCAGCCACTGGGAATGCCAGGGTAGGAGCGTGGAAACCAAAGTCGATCAAACGCTTGGCAACGTCTGCTGCAGTAACGCCTGAGGCATCGGTAAGCGCGCGCAGATCCAAAATGCACTCGTGTGCAACAAGACCTTCATTACCGGTGAACAGAATCGGGAAGGAATCGGAGAGCTCACGTGCCAGGTAGTTAGCACCCAAGATGGCGTGTGCAGTAGCGGAGGTTAGACCCTCGCCACCGGTCATGGCGATGTATGCCCAGGTAATTGGCAGAACACCGGCCGAACCAAACTGCGAAGCAGTAATTGGAACGCCTTGCTCTACTGGCGTTGGATTAGCAGGATCCAGCTCATCAGCTGCAGCATCCGTTGGCAGGAATGGAATGAGGTGTTCAGCGACACCAATTGGTCCAACACCTGGACCGCCACCGCCGTGAGGAATGGTGAAAGTCTTGTGCAGGTTCAGGTGCGAGACATCGCCGCCGAACTTGCCCGGCTGAGCCCAACCAGTCAAAGCATTCATGTTTGCGCCATCAATGTAGACCTGGCCGCCAGCGGCATGGATCTTGTCGCAGACTTCGCGCACCTCCGGGTCAAAGACGCCGTGAGTGGATGGGTAGGTGATCATGATGCCGGCCATGTTCTCACCATGCTTGGCGATCTTGGCATCGAGATCTTCTAGATCGATGGAGCCGTCTTCCGCAGTCTTGACCACAACGACGCGCAGGTTAGCCAGCGTCGCGGAAGCAGCGTTGGTGCCGTGCGCGGACGCAGGAATCAACACGATATCGCGGTTGGTGTCACCATTTGCGACGTGGTAGCGGCGGATAGCCAAAAGGCCAGCTAGCTCGCCCTGGGAACCAGCGTTTGGTTGGATAGAAACCTTGGCGTAGCCGGTCAGCTCAGCCAACCAGCCTTCTAACTCTTCAATGAGCTCACGCCAGCCCTGGGTTGCGTATTCAGGGGAGTAAGGGTGAACATTGGCGAACTCTGGCCAGGTGATGGGCTCCATGGCCGCGGTTGGGTTGAGCTTCATCGTGCATGAGCCCAAAGGAATCATGGTGCGATCTAGCGCCAGATCCTTATCACCGAGCTTGCGCAGGTAGCGCATCATCTGGGTTTCGGAGTGGATGGAGTTAAAGATTTCGTGGGTGAGCACCTCGGTGGTGCGGGTGAGTGCCTCAGGTAGTGGGAAATCTGCATTATCTACTGCAGCGGCACCAAAGGCATCCGCCAAGACAGCAACATCGCCCTGGGTTGCGGACTCACCGAAGGAGACAGAAACCTTATCCTCGCCAATGGTGCGCACCAGGTATCCGGCCTTTTCCAAGCTGGACTTAACGGATGCGGCATCAACGCCTGCAACGGTAACGGTGTCGAAGAACTCCGAGGAAGTAATCTTCAGACCCTGAGCGGTAACTGCAGCGGCAAAGGAAGCAGCCAAGGAGTGCACGTGATTAGCAATCTCCTTCAAGCCTTCTGGACCGTGGTAGACGGCGTACATGGCAGCCACGTTGGCCAGAAGCGCCTGGGCGGTACAAATATTTGACGTCGCGCGTTCACGGCGGATGTGCTGTTCACGAGTCTGCAGCGCCAAGCGGTAAGCAGGACGGCCTTCAGAATCAACCGATACGCCAACCAAACGGCCTGGCATCTGACGCTTTAGCTTGTCAGTTACCGCCATGAAAGCAGCGTGTGGGCCGCCGAAGAAGAGCGGTACGCCAAAGCGCTGGGAGGAACCAATGACAATGTCTGCGCCGAATGTACCCGGGCCTTCCAGAAGCAGCAAGGACAACAGGTCAGCCGCGACGGAAACTAGTCCGCCGCGGCCATGGATTTCTTCGATGACAGCACGTGGGTCAAAAATATCGCCCTCGGTACCGGTGTAAGCAACAACTGCGCCGACGAGGTCTTCGCCAACCACACCGTTGCTCAAGTCAGCAATTTCCACCTCAAGGTCGATTGCACGGGCGCGCTCTGCCGCCACGGTGAGAACCTGTGGGTGTAAACGGGCGTCCAGCAGTACGCGGCGGCCCTTCTTGACCGCACGAGACATCAACCCCACGGCCTCCGCGACTGCCGATGCCTCATCCAGCAAAGAAGCATTAGCAATAGGCAAGCCGGTGAGGTCTTGAACCATGGTCTGGAAGTTCAGTAGTGACTCAAGGCGACCCTGGGAAATTTCTGGCTGGTAAGGGGTATAAGCGGTGTACCAACCAGCGTCTTCTACCAAACCGCGGCGAATAACAGCAGGGGTGATGGTGTCTGAGTAGCCCTGGCCGTAGAAAGACTTCAGCACGACATTTTTATCAGCGTAAGCGCGAAGCTTGGCTTGTGCGTCGGTCTCACTCAATGCCTGCGGCATATTAAGCGCATCCGTAATGCTAATGGACTGGGGGATTGCTGAGGTGACAAGCGCTTCTACGCTGTCATAACCCACACGCGCCAGCATGTCCTTAGATTCTGTGGCATCTGGCCCAAGGTGGCGGGCAATGAAATCCATAAGTGTCAAACTCCTTTGGAGGAACGATACATTTGTCCAGGCTTGCTAAAGCGACCGCACGAAGGCAGTCAACATTCCTCATTATATGGCTAGCCCCGGCTTTTCATTGCTTTTCTACCCACGCCTAGCCACCGCTTGTAATGCCTCCTGTGAAAGCGCTGTTATAACCAGCATGAACGCCAGCTTTGAAGAAAATGTGAAGACTGCAATGCGGATTTGTTAGTTTTTGATACCCCCGAAAATGAGAACCTGGGGAGGAGAAAACCACAAAGCCACCATGTAGAAATTTCTACATGGTGGCTTTTGCTTCTAACTCAAACGGCTAGAAGCTACCGTACATTCTGAAACTGGACTTAGAGAGCCAAGTCAGATTCGAAGTTACCGGTTTCAAGACGGTCCTTGATGGTGGTGATGAAGCGGCCTGCATCTGCACCATCTACAACCTGGTGGTCGTAGGTAAATGGCAGGTAGCACATCTGACGGATGGCAATTGCATCCTGGCCATCTTCGGTGATGACCACTGGGCGCTTTTCAATCACAGCGGTGCCCAAGATACCAGCCTGTGGTGGTACCAGAACTGGGGTATCTAGCAGGGCGCCTTCGGATCCAATGTTGGTCACGGTGAAGGTTGCACCGGTGAGGTCATTTGGCTTCAGCTTGTTGTTGCGTGCGCGGTCAGCCAAGTCAGCGATAGCCTGAGCAATCTCCGGCAAGGAAAGATCCTGAGCCTTGTGGATGACTGGGGTGAGCAGACCACGTGGGGTGTCAACTGCGATAGCGACGTTGACATCAGAGTGGTAGGTCATTTCCTTAGTCTCAGGGTTGTAAGACGCGTTGACGTTCGGGTGGGAAACCAAAGCCTCAACGGTTGCCTTAACAATGATTGGCAGGAAGGACAGGTTAGCACCGTACTTATCAACGAATGCTGGCTTCGCCTTCTTACGCAGCGCTGCCACAGTCGTCATATCTACTTCCTGGACGTGGGTCAGCTGCGCGGTGATGTGCAGCGATTCCACCATCTTGGAAGCGGTGATTTCACGGATGCGGTTGACCTTGGCGGTGGTGCCAATCAGTTCCTGCTTAGCAGGGTCAACGGACTTGGTGGACCAGTTAGCGCGCTCACCAGCTGGTGCAGCAGAACCGGACTCGGCGCCGCCTTCAGCAGCAGCCAATACGTCCTGCTTACGGATACGTCCACCAACACCGGTTCCTTCAACGGTGTTGAGGTCGATGCCGTGCTTGTCAGCCAACTTGCGTACCAGTGGGGTGACATAAGGAATGTTGTCGCCGGAGTTGACCTTAGCGGAAGCCTTCGGAGCAGCTTCTTCCTTCTTAGGTTCAGCCTTAGGTGCCTCTTGCTTTGGCTCCTCCTTCTTAGGCTCTTCCTTAGGAGCTTCTTCCTTGGCCGGTGCTTCTTCCTTTGGCTCTTCCTTCTTTTCGGAAGCAGCTGGCTTGGCGTTGCCGTCGCCGATGCGTGCGATGACTGCTCCGACGTCGATGGTGTCATCTTCGTCAGCGAGGATTTCTACCAGGGTGCCTGCGACTGGGGATGGGATCTCGGTATCGACCTTGTCGGTGGAGACCTCAAGCAGTGGCTCATCTACTTCGACGGTGTCGCCGACGGACTTCAGCCACTGGGTGATGGTGCCTTCAGTGACAGACTCACCGAGTTCTGGCATCTCCACATCGGTAGCGTCGCCAGA
>NZ_PUGE01000012.1 GCF_002967075.1 Corynebacterium sp. J010B-136
ATCTCGCGGCTGATCTCGGCCCTAGATTAGCCCCGCTGCAGAACAGGCGTGTCAATTATGTCTTGAAGTACGACACTGTCTAGGGCACCATTGTCCTGAAGTCGGTACATAGTTGACGCTATGAGTCGAGTGATGGTTGACAGATACCGCCGTGAGGAAAGAACACTGTTCCAACCTCACGGCGGTATCTGCTTTTAGCTCTTGCTGCTTTATTTAAGAAGTTGAGTTAGAAGTGCGAATTGCGCGGGCTTGCCAGCGCCTATCGCGGTACTCAATGTTGATGGGGTGGTCGAAGGCCTCTGAGACCAACTCGGTGGTCAGCACGTCGTGCACATTACCTGCAGCCAGCACTCGCCCATCCTTAATGAGCATGGCGTGCGTGGTTGTCTCAGGCAGCTCTTCAAGGTGGTGAGTGACCAACACCGTGGCAAGCTCTGGCAGGGAACTGTGCAAGTTATCCACGGTCTCTAAAAACTGCTCGCGGGCGGCGACGTCCAGTCCGGTCGAGGGTTCATCGAGAAGCAAAAGCGATGGATCCGTAATTAATGCACGCGCGATCAAAGTCTTGCCCCGCTCACCTTGGGACATTGTTGGCCACAGCGAATCTTCAAACGGCCGAACCCCAAGTAAATCAATGAGGCTCTCAGCCCGCTCGATAATTTCTGGGGTGGGCTCCCATCGCGTCATGAGCTCTGTCGTGCCCGTGGCGCCGGAGAACACAACCTCGCATGCAGTTAGTGAAGAACGCAACGGGTGGCGCGGGTTAACATGCCCAATAGATTCGCGCAGCTTACGTATCTCTACCCTGCCAAGACGTTGCCCAAGCACCTCCACAGTGCCGCGAGTCGGATGCTGCTGAGCGCCGCACATACTTAAAATCGTGCTCTTACCCGCGCCATTGGCTCCGATTAACGCCCAGCGCTCGCCGGCATTGGCCACGAGGTTAATTTTCTGAAGAATCTCTCGGGAATCTCGCACGAAATCGACATCGTGTAAGTGCAGGATTTCAGTCATGTTTAGACCCCTTCGCTCTCGTTTGTGAATTGAAGGAAACAACCATTCAACTATATAGCTCGCTTGGAGTCTTAACTGCCAAATGCCTCGAACGGGTTGAATATTAGGATCAAGAAACTTCCTGTGACCTGAGCGTTTATTCGTATAATGCGCTTATGAAACTTCACATTACAAAGTCCGTCGGGAAAGACGAATACTTGTGCCCGAACTGTGGTGCACGAGTTAAATACAGCCCGCAAAGAAAGAAACTGGCGATACATAACTTGCCGCTTTCTCCGGGCAAGCGCTGTCCTGCGACAAAGCTGGAAGCGGAGCTGCATTTGGATCCCGATGGCCCGATGCCCGAGCTGTTAAAACTAGAGGAACGCCCCTTAGTCAAAGACGAGCCCGATAAGGGAAAAAGACAAAGGCGCGGTCGTTTTAGAGGACCCCGAGATCCACAAAGGCCCAGTAGGAACTGGAGGAATGAATACGCGATTAAGGGCGAAGATTCATGGGGCACTGACGATCTCGGCCCTGAGGGCGGCGAAGTCTCAGTACGGGCCCGCTCCGGCGGCAGAGTCGAAAGCCGCCGAAGCAGGTACTAAACGCATAGAAGCAACAGTTATTAAGCGTTGCCGGCTTCTACATTTTCTTTATGCACAGTCTCAAGTGCTTGCTGGAAGACCTGCTGGGGCTGTGCCCCGGAGACCGCATACTTGTTGTTAAAGACGTAGAACGGAACACCTTGAACACCAATTTGCTGTGCCTGGTTGATATCAGCCTGCACCGCAGAATCAAGTTCCTCGTTGTCCATATTCGCCAGTGCTGCGTCGCGATCTAGGCCAACAGAGGCTGCAAGATCCGCAAGCACCTCACGGTCTTCAACATTTTTACCGTCGGTGAAATACGCCTTAAACAGTGCTTGCATCAACTCATGCTGCAGACCGTTTTCCTCAGCAAAATGGGACAGGCGGTGTGCACGACGGGAATTGACTGTCAGCGCCTCATCAAAGTTGTAATTCAAACCAACCTCAGCGCCGCGCTGGGCAACACCATCATTCATCTGCTTGAACTGCTCTACGGGAACGCCCTTTTGCTTTGCGACGGCTTCCGCCGAAGGCAACGGGGAATTCTCCGGGTAATCAGGCATCAGCTGGTAGCTGTGGTAGGTGATCTTCACGTCGTCGCGGTTCGCGAACTCCTCTAATGCAAGCTCTAAGTGCCTATCCCCCATCCAACAAAATGGGCACATGACATCAGACCAGACATCAATGCTAATTGGGGCAGCGTTATTTACTTCATTGGTCATGAACAATTTCCTTCCACATCGCAGACTCCGATTGCTTCTTCGCCAAAGGGCTGAAGAAAGGCAAAGGGTTGTGGTGCTGCATTCTGTGCAGCGCCCGATAATGTTTGGACGTCTTCTTGGTTTAATTCCTGATTGTCAATATTGCCCTGCGGCTTCATAGATTCCACCTTATTGAATATTGGGTCATCTCGTTTCAACCACAAATGCTGTCTTTCTGTTCCCGCAGTAGCCGCGCTTCCCTTTCCTCTGGGTGCACATTGAGGTAAGTTTTGTTACGGAAGATACTAAAGTTGCGCCAGTATATTATTGGTGCCTAGTTAGGAGTTCATTCGTGTCGGGAAATGATGCATCGACAGGCGCTGGGCACTACTCGCGTCGCAATATTATTAAGGTCGGCGCTGTCGCTGCCGCGGCTGGCACGTTGGCAATTGGCGTGGGAACTGCAACTGCCTCCCGCGCTTCAGCTTTGGGCCCTATCCTGGGCACCGTTATTGACTACTCAGCTGGGGTCCCCAGTGCCTCCGCCATCAAGGCCGCCGGACACTTGGGCGCTGTGCGTTATGTTTCAGAAAAGCGCCCTAATGCGCAATGGATGGCCGGTAAGCCGGTAACCCTCAAGGAAACCCAAGCCATGTCAGGCCAAGGCCTAGCAACGGCCTCTGTCTACCAATATGGGCGTGCAGAAACTGCCGACTGGAAGCAAGGCGCTGCAGGTGCTGCAGTACATGCACCCAAAGCCATTGCAATTCACCGCGCAGCAGGCGGGCCCACCGGTCGTCCTATCTATATCGCTATCGACGACAACCCCACGCGTTCGCAATACGATTCGCTGATCAAGCCATATCTGGTGGCCTTTTCGGCTGCGTTGCGCGCTGCGGGCTACAGCACTGGCATCTACGGCAACTACAACGTTATTGACTGGGCCATCAAAGATGGCATTGGTTCTTACTTCTGGATGCACGACTGGGGCTCAGGCGGAAAGATTCACCCACGCACCACCATCCACCAGTTGCCACAAAATAAGCAGCGCACCATCGACGGCGTCGTCGTGGATATTAACAACGTCTATGCCCAAGACTGGGGCCAGTGGAAACCAGGCCAGTCCGGCGGCAGCACTCCTGGCAGCAACACTGGTGGAAAGTCCACCGGCGGTGCCACCTCACAGCAGGCAACAGCTGACCTGCTCAATGGCCTAAGTTCCACGGTGCCCGGTCTAGACGCAACTGGTTCTTCGGTCACTGCGGAACAAATTGACCAAGCAAGTAAGCTTGCGCAGCAGCTTGGCGGAATGATTAGTCGCTAATCAGTAATTATCGTTTCTGACGCCTTCTTGCGGCCGCCACCTGGTTTTTGAGATTCTAAAAACCACGTGGTGGCCTCTTTGAGTTTTTGCCCCGAAAGCTGGGTGCGCACTAGGTTGGTCAGGTCTCGCGCAGAACCTGTCACCGAAGCTGCGACGATAAAGTTGTCGCCAAAAGAAACCGAAGCGTGAATATCGCGATCATTGGACCATCCCCACTTGGTACCAATCACGTTGTTTAATACCGCAGTTCCGAAATCTTGCTCGTAGCCATCGGCAGCAATTTCATCAGGCTGCGACATCGCGACCAGGATCGGGTGCAATAGATCTTCATGCTTGAGCGCTCGGATAAATTTCACGACATCATAGGTCGATGTCACTGAGCGACCCCAGTACTCCCCTGCATCAGTCGAATACAGTCCGTATTTCTTCGCCACTTCATCGATAGATTCTGGGTAGGCAGCAAATAGCTCTTCGGCAATGCCATCGTCTGAATTGGAAATCATCTGCAGCGCATCATATTTTTCCGACTCGGTTCCCTCATCGATGACATAGTCTGCGATATAGAGTTTCGAGAGGCTTAAGGCAGGACGCGCAAACCGTTCATTCGCGCTTCCCAGATGCATCCCGTCGCTTAACCGAATATAGGTTAGCTGGGATTTGGATTGGTCGATGACGATACCATCTTGTTGATGTGCCACATCCCCAAGGCTATCAAGCGCGGAGTCTGCAACAGACGGTTCCGCCGCCTTAGGTGAGGAGGTGCGATAAGGTTCTTCTCCGGAAGCGCCTTCATTTGAGGCAGGAGCTGTCGCACGGGCGACGATCCATGTTCCCACTATGCAAATGACAATTAGAAGCACAATCGCCACAGTTTGAAGCCAACCATGCTTGGCACGCGGAACATTAATTTTTGACACAGCTTAAATAATACAAAGCCACCGCATGTATTAAACATGCGGTGGCTTTGTTGCCTTAGCTACCCTCTGGTGCTTGCGCTGTGAGCTCTTTAGGTTCTAAAGATTTCTGCGCATTTGCACGTGGTAATTAGTGATCGACTGGAGCCTCAACACCAACACCGGTCAGGGAGCGAACTTCCATCTCAGCAGCAAGCGCTTCGAGGTTGTCAGGCTTACCAATCAAGGTGCCGATGTAACCACACAGGAAGCCAATTGGGATGGAAATCAGACCTGGGGAGGTCAGTGGGAAGATAGACCAGTCGGCGTTCGGGAACATTGCCGATGGTGCACCGGAGACTGCTGGGGACAAGAAGATGAGCAGCAGACAGGAAATCAGACCACCGTAGATGGAGGCGACTGCACCAGTGGTGTTGAATCGACGCCAGTACAGGGAGTACAGGATGGTTGGCAGGTTTGCGGAAGCTGCAATTGCGAATGCCAGGGAAACCAGGAACGCAACGTTCTGAGTCATCGCGAGGATGCCAAGAATGATGGATGCGATACCGAGGATGACCACGGTGATGTGGGAGACGCGAACCTGCTCTTCTTCGGAAGCCTGACCATCACGCAGGACAGCGTCGTAGACGTCATGAGCAATCGAAGCAGATGCGGTAATTGCAAGACCAGCAACAACGGCCAGAACGGTTGCGAATGCAACTGCGGAAATAATCGCCATGAAGACGGTGCCGCCAACCTCAAGAGCCAACAACGGTGCCGCTGCGTTCGCTCCACCAGGAGCATCGAGGATGCGGTCTGGACCAACCAGTGCCGCTGCGCCGTAGCCCAGAATCAGGGTGATCAGGTAGAAAGCACCGATGATACAGATTGCCCAGGTAACGGAGCGACGTGCTTCAGTTGCGGTAGGAACGGTGTAGAAACGCATCAGAACGTGTGGCAGACCAGCGGTACCCAGAACCAGGGACAGACCCAGGGAGATGAAGTCAATCTTAGTCGTGGTGGAGCTGCCGTACTGCAGGCCTGGCTCCATAATTTGCGAAGCCTCGTAGCCACGCTCAACGATTGCTTGGGAATCTGCGTGCGTTGCGATTGCCTGATCGAACAGGGTGACAAAGCCGCCCTTGATAGCAACAAAGACCAAGATAGCCATGACGAAGACACCTGAAACCAGCAGGACAGCCTTAATCATCTGAACGTAGGTGGTGCCCTTCATGCCGCCGATAAGAACGTAAACAATCATGACAACGCCGACGACGCCGACAACAACTGCCTGCCAGTGGAACTCATGGATGTCCAGAAGAACGGACACCAAGGAACCTGCACCGGCCATCTGTGCGATCAGGTAGAAAAGGGACACGAACATGGTTGCCAGTGCAGCAGCCACACGGACTGGCTTCTGCCGCAGGCGGAAGGACAAAACGTCCGCCATGGTGAAGCGTCCAACGTTACGCAGTGGCTCAGCAACGAGCATCAACGCAACCAACCAGGCGACGAAGAAGCCGACCGAGTACAGGAAGCCGTCGTAGCCGTTAAGAGCAACCGCACCGACAATACCCAGGAAGGATGCTGCAGAAAGGTAGTCACCAGAAATAGCGAGACCGTTCTGACGGCCAGAGAAGGTACCACCACCGGTATAGAAGTCAGATGCTTCGGAGGTGGACTTACCTGCGCGCAGCACCAACCACATGGTGACAACAAGGAATACCAGGAACACCGAAATGTTAAGAATCGGGTTACCGGTAGAAAATTCGGCCTCTTGGGCAAGAATAATAGGGTTCATTGTGCTTAACCCTCCATTTCTTCACGGATAGCAGCCGCTTGAGGCTCAATTTGTTTATTGGCGTACTGAATGTAGAGCCAAGTAATAAGGAACGTGGTTACAAACTGTAGGAGGCCAAAGACTAGACCGATATTGAAACCGCCACCGATTTCAATTGCCATAAAATCGTGCGCAAAAACTGCAACAACAACATAAAGCAAATACCAGACCATGAATGCCACGGTCATAGGAAATGCAAACTTTCGGTATGTACTCCGCAGCTTTTCAAACTGCGGACTCTTTTGCATAGCAATGAACTCATCTGCCGATGGCTCACGGCGCTTGCTCGGAGAGGCTGTAGCACCAGACATTGGTTTCTCCTTGAAAATTTCAATAGTCTCATCCAGGTTCTTAAACCGGATAGGCTTTCTTTAATAGACGGACTAATGCCATACCCCAGTGCCAGGGATCACATTCCGACCTATTAAGTAAGGTACCGAACAAGGCTTGTTATGTTAAAGGTTTGCCGAAGTAAATAGCCCTTAACAAAAAATTGCACCCCCGAAAATCATCGTGACCTGCTCTTGTTATGGCTAGCAAATCACCCCCGAAATTGATGATTCGTCACTTTGCTAAGTTTGCAAATAGATGTTTTGCAGTGAAATTGAGCACAAATTAAAGCATTTCCGATAGATCTATAGGAGTTCAGCCATGAATTTGACATATTTCTCCTAAGTATTTGCTAGGCCCTCCCCCATTAGCATTGTGACTGTTATAAAACGTCACAATCCTCGGAACCCAGCAAGAGTTTCCGAGGATTGATTGTGGCGTTTTTAGCTCAAGCGCAATGCATCATCGCCTGGCCAGACGCGCGGATCATTTCCAGTGCGGCCTTCGGGATTATTCAAGGAATCAATTACTTCCATCTGCGCGCGAGAAAGTTCAAAGTCTTTTGCGCCGAGGTTTTCGACAAGACGTTCACGACGTGCGGACTTAGGGATAACAACAATGCCCTTCTGCAGCAGGTAACGCAATGCCACCTGCCCCTCAGAACGCTCTAATTGCGCTGCAATGGCCTTAATGTCTGGGTTGTTAAGCACCTTGCCACGAGCCAACGGCGACCACGCCTGAGTGACGATGCCGTGCTTTTTGTGGAAATCCAGAAGCTCAGGCTGACGGAAGGTCGGGTTGAGCTCAATCTGGTTAACGGCTGGCACGATTCCAGTTTCGGAGATGAGGGTTTCTAGGACTTCCTCATAGAAATTGGCCACGCCAACGCTGGCAATCTGCCCCATCCCCTGCAGGCGTGCAATTTCTGCAAAGGTTTCGACATACAGCCCACCCTGTGGCCAAGGCCAGTGCACCATGTAGAGGTCTAGGTAGTCGAACCCAAGCTTATCCAATGAAGTCTGGAAGGCTTCGCGCACCTTATCTGCACCGTGGTGGTCGTGCCAGACTTTACTGGTAACGAAGAGTTCATCACGGGTGACATCGCCAGCAGCAATTGCATCATTGAGGGCTTTGCCCAGTGCTTCCTCATTCTTGTACAGCGTTGCCGTATCAAAATGGCGGTAGCCTACTTCAATAGCCTCACGGATAACCTTGATGCACTCGTCGTCACGAAGCTTGTACGTGCCAAGGCCAATCTGCGGGATTTCACGCTCATCGTTTAGCGTGAGCGTCGATACTGGAGCCTTTTTGTTTTCAGAAGTCATACTTCTCATTGTGCCTTGAAACCTCGCGCTTGTGTGGCACTTGCCAACAATTGCACAAGGTTAAGCTTTCACAGCCTGGATTCTAAGCGGCGGCAATGAAAAATCCCCGGTGTCTGGCACGTGATTTCACGATGCCAACCGCGCGGGGAGTTGCCCACTAAATAATGCGGACTAAAACGAATCCTGGGGACTCGACAGATTAATTTGCGTTAATCAGGTCAATAACGAAGACCAGAGTGCGTCCGGACAATGGGTGTCCACCGCCGGCTGGGCCGTATGCCATCTCTGGTGGAATGGTCAGCTGACGGCGACCGCCAACGCGCATTCCTGGGATGCCTTCCTGCCAGCCTGAGATCAGGCCGGTGAGCGGGAACTCGATAGACTGTCCACGATCCCACGATGAGTCAAACTCCTGGTTGGATTCGTACTCGACGCCAACGTAGTGAACTTCAACGACTGCACCAGCTTGTGCCTCAGCACCGTCACCAACGACGATGTCTTCGATCACCAATTCGGTGGGGGCTGGCTCAGTTGAAGCTTCAATAATTGGCTTATCCATAAAGTAAACATCTCCTTGACGTTGTGTCTAAATGCGCCCGATAGGGCGTATTCGGGCTTTCCGAACTTAGACAGTCAACAACCTCATCCATTAAAGGTTTGCCTATTTCTGGGCGCATTGAACAACTTAGGTTGTCCAATCTCCAGCACGCTTTCTTGCTTGAAGGCGAGAATTCAAGTGCTCATTACTGAAGGCTTCAATGGATTAGATTGTTGGCATAACACTCGCCTCGAAATTGAAAAAGTCGAATCAAGCTCCTCTGATTATAAACGAGGATGCTGATTCGACTTAATTGTGAAGGATAAATACCGGATTAGTAATGCAAATGTTATGAAACATTGCACTGCTCAATCGGTAATTTATCCCTCTCAGACTCGCGTCTTTTCGCTTTAGCGCTCAGAGCGTGGAACGAAGGAGCGAGGAGCCTCACCGGTGTAGATCTGGCGAGGACGGTTGATCTTGGTGTTTAAAGCCAGCTGCTCACGGAACTGTGCAATCCAGCCTGGAAGACGACCGATAGCAAACAGTACGGTGAAGAACTCGGTTGGGAAGCCCATCGCACGGTAGATCAAGCCGGTGTAGAAGTCTACGTTCGGGTAGAGCTTACGGGATACGAAGTAATCATCAGCCAAAGCGATCTCTTCGAGCTTCATAGCAAGGTCGAGAAGCTCGTCGCCGCCAAGGTGAGCAAGAACCTCGTGAGCGGTTTCCTTGACGATTGCCGCGCGTGGGTCGTAGTTCTTGTACACGCGGTGGCCGAAGCCCATCAGGCGGACGCCCTTTTCCTTGTTCTTCACGCGGTTCATGAACTCGGTTGCATCGCCATTGTGGTTGTTCTTGATGTCTTCCAGCATCTCCAGAACTGCAGAGTTAGCGCCACCGTGCAGTGGGCCGGACAATGCGTTGATGCCACCAGCGATAGAAACAAACATGTTGGCCTGTGCCGAACCGATCATACGAACGGTAGATGCAGAACAGTTCTGCTCGTGGTCAGCGTGCAGGATCAACAGCTTGTCCAAAGCCTTGGAGACAATTGGATCAACCTCGTATGGCTCGGTTGGGTAACCGAACATCATGCGCAGGAAGTTCTCGCGCGCATTCAGAGAGTTATCTGGATACATATATGGCTTGCCCTGAGCTGCACGGAATGCATAAGCAGCCAGCATTGGAACCTTCGCCAAAAGACGTACGGTTGCCTTATCTAGCTGTTCCTCATCTAGTGGGTCTAGCTGATCCTGGTAGTAGGTGGACAAGATGTTCACCGAGGACGCTAGCACTGCCATTGGGTGCGCATCGCGTGGGAAGATGTTGAACTGAGCCTTGAAATCCTCATCCAACAAGGTGTGGCGACGGATATCGTTGCTGAACTTGTTCAGCTGATCTTCGGTAGGAAGCTCGCCCTTGATCAGCAGGTAAGAAACCTCATTGAAGGTGGCGTTTTGTGCCAAGTCCGCAATGTCGTAGCCACGGTGGCGCAGAATGCCTTCTTCACCGTTAATGAAAGTAATCTTGGACTCGGTGGAGCCGGTAGCGGTGTAACCAGGGTCGAAGGTTACCAAGCCGGTCTCGTTGCGAAGCTTGGAGATATCGAAACCGTTGTCACCTTCGGTCGATTCAACGAGATTCATTTCGTACTCGCCGCCCGGGTAGAGCAGCTTTACCTTGTTATCTTCGGAAGCCACGTAGGTGTCCTTTCACTTTATTGTTAAGTGTTTCAACTTTTTCTAACACTAGAAACCCCGTAATCGCCTTAACACTGCAGTTGGGTTTCGCTAGTATTTCTCTACCCACTCTAGCAAGATTTGCGAATTTTCCTGCTCTAGCAGAACGATTGTCCTGTTAGCCTGCGGCGTTTACGTTACGTCTAGCCCCATTTGTGGTAGAGGATACGTCACCCATTCCTCACAAATTTCGCAATTTTTGATACATTTCACCAAACCTGCGAGATGCCTCATGTCGCACACTTCACATGATTTACGCCACTTTGGTGGTCACATATTATTCATTCCCCCGTATACTCCGGGCATGACTAACCCGGATTTTAAGCTTTCCCCAGATCTCATTCCTTCCGACGGGCGCTTCGGCTGCGGCCCTTCCAAGGTCCGCCAGGCGCAAATCGATGCAGTCGTTAACGGCGCACACGACGTCATCGGCACCTCCCACCGTCAGCCGGCTGTCAAGAACGTGGTTGGTGAAGTTCGGGACGGACTATCTGAGCTTTTCTCGCTGCCTGACGGGTATGAAATTGTTTTGTCCTTGGGCGGCGCAACTGCTTTCTGGGATGCAGCAACATTCGGTCTAATCAACAAGAAGTCTGCACACTTGAGCTTTGGTGAGTTTTCTTCGAAGTTCGCCAAGGCCTCCAAGCAGGCCCCTTGGTTGGAGGAACCACAGATCGTCGAAGGCCCTGCAGGCACTTCCCCATCACCATCTGAGCTGTCTGGCACCGACGCCGATGTCGTTGCATGGGCACACAATGAAACCTCCACCGGTGCAATGGTTCCCGTCACTCGTCCTGAAGGCCTGAGCGAAGACCAGCTGGTCGTTGTTGACGCAACCTCGGGCGCTGGCGGCTTGCCAGTAGATATCTCCCAGGTCGACGCTTACTACTTCTCCCCACAGAAGTCCTTCGCTTCCGACGGTGGCCTGTGGTTGGCAGCGATGTCGCCTGCAGCTATTGAACGCATTGCTGCGGTTAAGGAATCTGGCCGTTTCATTCCTGCATTCCTGGACCTGCAAACTGCCGTAGATAACTCCCGCAAGAACCAGACTTACAACACTCCAGCGGTTGCTACCTTGTTGATGTTGGCAGACCAGGTCAAGTGGATGAACAGCAACGGTGGCCTCGACGGCATGGTCGAGCGCACCACCAAATCCTCTTCCACTCTGTACAACTGGGCAGAAGCACGTGAAGAAACCAGTCCTTATGTTGCAGATGCAGCTTCTCGCTCTTTAGTTGTTGGCACCATCGACTTCGATGATTCCATCGACGCGGCTGTTATCGCCAAGGTCTTGCGCCAAAATGGCATCGTCGATGTTGAGCCTTACCGCAAGCTCGGCCGTAACCAGCTACGCATCGGTATGTTCCCAGCCATCGACCCAGCTGATATTGAAATCCTGACTCGCGCTATTGATGCCATCCTGGATGCAGGAGTCGCAAACAAGTAGTTTTGCTCACAACCAGGTGGATCTAAATAGATCCAAACGCCAAAATGCGCCGTTGCTGCCAAGCTTCGGCGCATTCCTGCGTTAAGGTGGTGGTTATCTGCTTCACAGTGGATGTGTTTTGATGTCCCCGCAAGCTTAAAGGAGCGCGAAGACCATGCGTGAGTTGTTTATCAACTACAGCGACTCCACGAAGACCTCCTTGGTTTTTACAACTGAGGAAGGCGACGAGTTCTTCGTCGCTGTCACTGAGGAAATGCGATCCATCGTGGATGGCTCCTCGGATTCTGGATCGCACAATGGATTGTCCTCAGTTTCTCACCTGACCCCTGCTGCTATCAGCGATGACCCCGACGGCCAGGACCAGGACTTCGATGCTCCTATATCTGTCGCTTCCGAGGATGCCACAAGTATTGCTGATGACAGCGAGCATGAAGCACAGCCAGCAGCCGCCGAAGAAGGTGCTGACGCGGAAGAAAGCTCCGACCAAACCAGTGAAACCGTCGCACAGCACACTCCTTCACACGGGAAGCTTCATCAGGCTCCTCGTGCGGTCAGCTCGGCTACCAATAGCAATGGTTCTCGCCCCTACTCGGATGCGATGACCATGCGCCCAGCTGAAATTCAGGCACGTGTTCGCGCTGGCGCATCAGCTGCGGAGCTCGCAGAAGAAATGGGTATTGCGGAATCACGCGTCGAGCCTTTTGCTTACCCAGTGATGTTGGAGCGCAATAATATTGCCGAACTAGCTAAGCAAGCACATCCTGTTCGGGAAGATGGCCCAGCCAAGTTGACCCTGTGGGAGATTCTGGCAACCTCGTTTGCTGCTCGGGGCCATTCGCTTTCCGATGCCGATTGGACCGCCTATCGGGAGCAATCCCAGCCTTGGGTCATCAAGGTCAGCTGGAAGGCCGGCTTGTCTGAAAATGAAGCGCTGTGGGCTTTTAAACAGTCAATGTCTTCTCCATCCACAGTCGAGGCACGCAACTCAGTGGCAGCGGATCTCACCGATCCAGACTTCGTGCAGCCAGTGCGCACTTTGACCTCGATTGGTCGTGGTTCGCGCTATGACGAAGCTATCGATGGGCCCGCTGGCCAAGATGATCGTCCGCGTCTTGCTCCTGTCGAAGAGGACTTCGAGGATGCAGACCAAGGCGTATACGACCAGGAAGCTGATGGCGTCGATACCGAAGCTCAGGTGCCTACCGATGTCACTGAATCCACCACGCAGCCAGCGCCTCAGGACGCTGCCGAGGATGCAGATGCTGAGGAATTGTTACAGCATCCGGATCCGAAAAAGCAGCCTACGAAGCGACGTCGCAAAGCCGTGACTCCGCACTGGGAAGATGTCCTGCTTGGCGTCCGCGCTAATACCAAGCGTCCACGGAGCTAGCTGCCGTACGGCTGCTAGCTCCGGAAGGCAAAGGTGGTTAGCTCCGCAAGATTAAGGCGGTTGGCTCGGAAGGCAATCGGACGATAGCTGTTGCAAGTGACTTGAAGTTGAAGGAGACAACGGTAATGGTAGACCGCGCTGTGTTAAACATCTGGTACGTCAATATCGATAACCCAGCTGCAATCCTTGAGACCGAGCCTAAAGCAGACCGCGGTTATGGCCGTAAGTTTCTAGCGCAGCTCAATCCCCTCTTTCCTGTCACCCCCATCGGGCAATTTCCGCTCAATCGCTCTGTGCAAGCAGATGATCACGAGTTTTATATCGGCGGCTACCCCGGCATCACCGTGGTCCAGACAGTCATTCACTCTGAAGACAACAAGCCTTTGCTGTTAGAGGAATTAAATCCGCGTCTTCGCCAAGCAGTACCTGCTGTGGATGTTTATGCCTGCGCTTTCGACGAAAAAGAGGGCTGGGCGGGGTTTGCGCATTGGCATCGCGGGGAGCTGAAAAGAGTCTTTAGCGGCACTCGCTTTGAACTCATGGAAGATACCGGGTTACCGCTAGCTTTTGAAAATCCCTACTGGGCAGGTGAAAAGGCTGAGCAATTAGGCGGCATTGCGCTGCCCTTTAAACCGCGGGACTTAATGGAAGAAGCCCAAAGGAGTTGGATGGGTGTGCGCATCGATAGCGAAGGCCCTGATCTACAAGTCGTGGGCTATGCCGTCGATGGTCGCCCAGAGCCGAAGGTAGATACGGCCCCGCCGCTCAAGTCGGTGAAACAATTGACTTCTGACGCCGCCTTTAAGCTGGGCCTCGGTCCTTCCAATGCCGACTATGACGATTATGAATCGCCGGAAGATGAACCCACCACGGCTACCAGTGAGACCCTTCAGCATGCTCTAGAAACTACTACTTCTTTTGCGCGTAAAGCCACCAGCCAAGCGGGGTCTTTTCTGCGCAACGCCACGGATAAAGCGCGCGACTTTATCTCTAAAAAGCGCCGCGATTAGAGCAAGGACCTTTGGCGCTCATAAAAGGCGATGGCAGCCGCGGTAGCGACATTTAAAGAATCTGTCCCTAGTGCCATCGGGATGCGTGCTCGCACGTGCGTTGCGCGCATCGCATGTTCTGTCAGCCCTGGTCCTTCAGCGCCCACCATGAGTGCTACTTTGCTGTGCCCTGCCATGGCTTCGGCCAAGTGCACAGCGTTATCATCAGGGGTTAGTGAGACAAGGTGAAAGCCTTCGCTGGCAAGCAGCTCGAGGTTGCGCTGCCAGGTGGTAAACCCGCCATCGAAACGCGCACAAGGCAGGCGAAGGACATGGCCCATCGATACGCGCACGCTGCGGCGGTAGAGCGGATCTGCAGCCCCTGCCCCCAGCAACACCGCATCAACATCCATGCCCGCGGCATTGCGAAAGAGCGAGCCAATATTCTCGTGGTCTCCTACCCCTTCCAGAATCGCGATAGTCTTCGCGCCTTGGATTGCCTCAGCAACACTGAGCGGGGCTACGCGGTCTGCAGCCGCAACTAGCCCGCGGTGCATATCGAAGCCAACGACCTGAGCGAGGGTCTCACGGTCTACCTCATACATTGGGCAACCGGGCTCACCATAGGTGTCAACATAGTGCTCTAAGGCAGAAGCAAAGCCGACGATGCAGCGCACGGGAAAGCGCGACGCCACCAATCGGGAGACAACGAGGTGGCCTTCAGCAATGACTAAACCCTCGCCTGATTTATCCGACTTATTCAAGTCGCGGACATCATCTAAGCGAGGGTCTTGTGGGGCTGCAATCAACATGCAGACCATTTTATGGCACGAGCACTAACCTACGAGACTAAGCAGTGGTTCCATGGAGAAGAACACTAGGAACAAGGCTGCGACCAGCCAGATGATCCAGTGGACCTGCTTGGCCTTTCCAGCAAAGGCCATCATCACTGCATAAGCGATGAAACCAACACCGATACCGTTGGCAATCGAGTAGGTAAAAGGCATGATGACGATGGTGAGGAAGGATGGAATAGCAACTTCCATCTTGCGCCACTCAATGGTGGTGAGCTGGCCAGCCATCATCACACCGACGATGACGAGCACTGGAGAAGCTGCCTCAATTGGCACGACCTCATACAAAGGAGTCAAAAACATTGCGGCCAAGAACAGCACGCCGGTGGTGATATTTGCCAGGCCGGTCTTTGCGCCATCGCCCACACCTGCGGAAGAGTCTGCGAAAACGGTGTTAGAGGAAACTGAGCCCAGGCCACCAGCAACAGCGCCGAAGCCTTCGAGAACCAATGCCTTTTTCATATCCGGCAGCACGCCGTTTTCATCAGCTAGGCCACTGGCCTTACCCAACGCGGTGAAAGTACCCATCGCATCAAAGAAGTTTGCCAAAAGCAGAGCAAAGACCAGCAGCGTGGTAGCGATGATGCCGATGTTGGCAAAGGCACCGAACAGGTCAACCTGGCCAACGATGGACAAATCAGGCATACCGCCCAAGGAATCTGGGATAGCAGGTGTTGCCATGCCCCAATCTTCTGATGGCGCAAGCGCTTGGACAATCAAAGCGATTGCGGTGGTGGCGACGATGCCGATGAACAGGCCGCCGCGGACGTTGCGAACCACCAGACCACCACAGATAATCAGGCCGATAACAAAGATAAAGACTGGCCAGGATGCAATTGAGCCGCCTTGTCCCAAACCAACCGGGACAGTAGTCATAGCAGCATCTGGAACACGGGTGACAAAGCCACCGTCCACAAAGCCAATCATGGCGATAAACAGGCCGATGCCGACGCCAATGGCGGCTTTCATGGACATCGGAATCGCGTTGAAGACCGCGCTACGGAAGCCAGATACCGCCAGCAGGACGATGATGATACCTTCGATGACCACCAGGCCCATTGCTTGTGGCCAGGTTAGACCTTCGCCCGCAACGAGTGTGACCGCGACAAGCGAGTTGATACCCAGCCCGGTTGCAAAGGCAAAAGGATAGTTCGACAGTGCGCCGAAGAAAATGGTAACTACACCGGCAATCAACGCGGTTGCTGCTGCAACCTGCGGGATGCCCAAAGTAGTTCCGTTGACGTCTTCTACTGTGCCGATGATCAGCGGGTTCAGCAGGATAATATATGCCATGGCGAAGAACGACACCGTTCCCGCGCGGACTTCAGTTCCAATGCTGGAACCACGTTCTGAAATCTTAAAATATCGGTCAAGTACGTCGTTCACGTATGGCCCCTTATTCATTTTACAAACAGCCCGCGCACCAAATGCCGATGGAATGAGGGTAAAGGCTCGTCATTATACGGTGTGTGCGACTGCGAGGTTGGCCCGGCTTGCATACTCAATTGTTTGGCAAAAGCAATGAGCAACAGTAATGCTGGATGGACACTAGTATTTTGTCCCTCCCAGCGCAGTTTTTGCAATTTCCCAGCAATTTTTTACATCAACTATGCCCGAAGGAACTTTCACAAAAATCGGTAATACGCACCACAACGGGGTTGCTCAGAACCCCATTGTCATAAAACCGAGAGCTTAGAAGAAGGGCCCTTCGTCATCGAAAGGCTCTTGTACCTTGCGGGCTTCAGGATCAACCACCCGGGTACGCGAATGTGCACCACAGCCGTAGCGCGAGTGCACCACATGTCCGTCGGCAGAGAATTCATTGGAGCACAGTCCAAAGCTTCTATCCCACGCTAAGAAGAAAGCACAGGTATGACACTGCAGCGGCGCTTGCTTTGCCATCTCCGAATTCGGACCATAATCGCCTTGCCGCCACCGGCTCAGCGCGTCATCGAGTCCTTGCTTCGACAGCCCCTCGCCATCGATACGTGGATCATTGGGCTCCGGTGGCATCAAGTCACCTGGGCCCAAATCACCTGGCTGGACGCGGTCCGACCACGGCACCCACTGCGGCGCTTGCAACGCTTGCGCCGCAGGCACGAGGGCAAGTTCGCTGATGGTAACGGTGCTCTCACCTGGTGGGCAGGCCACAACCGCGTGCCATTCCCAACCGGAATAGCCAGGAACATCCGCGGCGAAGCGGTGCGTCGCTGAATCCACGCCCGTCATGACGATGCCCAGGTGCTGCCCGACATCGCCTTCCCCGAATTCTTCGAGTGCCCAGCGTGCAGTTTCTACTGCCTCGTGCGACATGAGCGGGGATTTATGTTGTTCGCCTCGTAAACGTCCTGCGTTACGCGTTGTTCGTCTGCGGCGTGGACGCGACTTCGAGCTTTCACTATAAGAAGACACGTTCACATTATGGATCATTTACTGCACAATAGACACATGCCCTCTCTCGCTAAGCCGGCTATAGCTGCTTTCTTAACGCTTTCACTGCTACTTGTTGGTTGTTCCAGCACAGATTCGCAGACGGATACTCTCGATTCGATGGCAGGCGAAAAAGAGCCAGAGGAGGCATCGACTAGCGATATTGCGCGCTTTGAGGCCAAAGTCTTGGAGCGCTTGCCTTTCGATGCTTCCCTGTTCACCCAGGGTTTAGAAGTCACCGACTCAGGAGACGTCCTCGTTGGCACTGGGCAATACGGCGAATCGGGGATTTTCACCCTGCCGGTAGGAAGTGATGCAGCCAGGCAACACGTGCGCAATGATAACGCTGTCTTTGGTGAAGGAATCGCGCAATATGACAGCGCCGAAGGACCTGTGATTTGGCAGCTTTCGTGGGATTCTGGCGAGGCCTATAAATATGACGCCGAGAGCTATGAGCTTTTAGACACCGCCACTTATTCCGGCGAAGGCTGGGGTTTGTGCAGCTTAGATGACACAACGTTGGTGATGTCTGATGGCACGGATGAGCTAAGGCATATCGATGGTGAAACTTTTGCTGAGCAAGAGCGTGTGCGCGTGACGATGAATGGCCAAGCAATCGACAATATTAACGAACTCGAATGCGTCGGTAGCGGAGTCTTTGCCAATGTGTGGTTTAGCACCACCATCTTGCGTATCGATCCTGCAACTGGTGAGGTCACTGGCACCATCGATGCCTCTGGGCTAGAAAATAACGCCGCCAACGACCCCGATAATGTGCTCAATGGCATCGCGCACATCCCGGGAACTGAAGAATTTTACTTAACCGGCAAACGCTGGCCGGATATGTACCGAGTGAGCTTCGACCCTATTTCCTAGCCCAGCTAGTGGCCGGCTTCGGGCCTGGATGTTCCTGCTGTAGAATCACAAGCCATGGCTACTCGCAAGCAGGCAAGAAAACAAACGCTCGTTCAAGTACTCGCGCTTTTGATCGCTGTTGTCGTCATTGTGGTTGCGGTAGTGCTCTTTCAGTCTTGGTCAAATAACCGCCCCGGCGCGCACCCGAAAGATATTCGCGTCACGGCCACCGTGGGCAATGAGTCCATTGAAGTCGCACCCTATTTAGTGTGCGAACCTGGCACCGAATGCCCCGAGGGTGAAGTGCCTAATTTATATGTGGGCGAAAATGACACCTTGAAGCTGGATATCCCCGATGACATCAGCCGGTACCAGTGGCAAGTCCTCAGCATCTACGACGACCCTGCTGCCAATGATGAAACCCGCCACGGTGCTGGTGAAACCGAAACTGTAGAAATCCCCGGCTCCGTTGATCCCATCGAAGCATCTGATAGCCAAGACCGCCCGAAACTTATTGTCGTTGAGGTTTCCGCTGTCCTTATCGGTGCTGACGATGACGGCGAGGAAGCACCTTATTCCTCCGTCTGGTCCCTGTCGACTATGAGCGATGAGGAACTTGCTGAGCAAGAAAATAGCTAGCCCTCGGTTAGTTGTCTGACACAGCTTCAGCATCGAATACTTTTAAGAAGTCTTCGGCGCTAGCCACAATGTGCGTTCGCAGATTCTCGTAAATCTCGTCCCGATCGCCACGGCGGATGCACTCCACTAGCGATTCATGAAGCGCTCTCGCGCGGGTACCGTCATGCCTTTGCTCTTGCTCAACGGCCAACACAAGCGTCATCTCAGCTTCTAGTACTGGCCACAGCTTCATCATGAAGGTATTTCCAGAGGCCTCCCAGATCCCGCGATGAAAGGCCATGTGCGCCTCGTGCCGTTCAATTGGGTCTGGCTTGTCCGTGCGGGAGAGATATTCGTGCAAAACCTCATCAAGCTGGACCATCCGCGCGCCTGTTTCATCTTTTAGGATGCTTTCAATAGCGACCATGTCATTTGCCACGCGGACGGTTGCGAGCTCGCGAACTCTTTCAGCGCTGATTCGGCTAACTCGATATCCGCGATACGCCTCCTGCTCAAGATAACCATTGCGAGCCAACTGACTCAATGCCTCCCTGACCGTAGGTCTGCTCACCCCCAACCGGGAGCATACTTCCGCTTCAACAACCCGGGATCCCAGTGGAAGGTTGCCCAAAGCAATATCCCGTTTAAGTTGGTCAATAACGTTCTGGCGTCGTTCTGTATTCGAAACAGACCCCCGAGCGCTACCAGCAGACTTTGAACATGTCATGATGTGTCCTTTCCGCTTATAGAGCTATCGCCATATTCTCCCACAAACCAAATCTAGGCAGCAGGAATACGACGTGTTAGCGTGACTCTATCTTTTGTCATACAAAATGACAGTTGCCGATTCGCTAAAGGAGCATAAATTATGCGCGTACTCGTAGTCGGAGCAAGCGGAACCGTCGGCCAAGCCACAGTCAAGGCTTTTACCGACCAAGGTGATGAGGTCGTTGCGGCATCACGCAATTCCTCACCAGGCATCGACATCACCGACGTTGGCTCCGTGAAAGAATTCTTCAACCAAGCTGGTTCGTTCGACGCCATTGTCGCGACCTTAGGTTCCGCACCCTTTGTACACCTCAAGAACGCGAACACCGAAGACTTCCAGGCAGGGCTAAACAATAAGCTGCAAGGACAGATCAATCTGGTCCTGCACGGACTTCCACATCTTGCCGACGGCGGATCTTTCACGCTTATCACCGGCATCTTGACTCAACATCCGGTAGAAAAATCCGTGGTTGCATCGACAGTTAATGGCGGCCTTGAGGCATTTACCTACGCCGCAAGCACCGACCTACCCCGCGGTATCCGCATCAACACGGTTAGCCCCAATGCCGTTGAAGAATCGCTCGACACCTATGGCGCATTCTTCCCTGGCTCCGAACCAGTTAGCGCACAAAGCGTTGCCAATGCTTTTGTCCGCTCCGCCCATGGCGTAGAAACCAGCCAAATCTTCAAGGTCTGGTAAACAAACTTAAAAAAGGGCGCGGCCCTACAGATACTCTTTCTGTAGGACCGCGCCCTTTCTTATATATAAAGGACATTCCTCTACATACGGGGATTCCTTTTTACATAGCGGTATTCCCGTTTGACGGAATACCGCTAGCTATCGAGATCCTTCGCCACCGCGCGCAGAATCTCTGCTACCTGGCGGCCAGTCTTGCGCTCAGGGTAACGGCCCTGCGCAAGCACTGGTTGCACTTGGGTTTCAAGCAGGGTCATGACATCGGAAAGCATGCTCGCAAGCTCATCAGGCTTACGCGCAGGCTTTGTGTTGCGTCGAGGCGTGTCAATGATTTTTACGCGCAGGGCTTGGGGGCCACGACGTCCAGCGGCAAAGTCGAATTCGATGCGCTGGCCTTGCACCAGCTCCTCAACGCCTTCAGGAAGGACGTTCCGGCCGACATAGACATCTTCATCTCCAGGATTAGAGACAAAGCCAAAACCCTTTTCAGCGTCAAACCACTTAACTTTGCCGATTGGCATTGGGCTCACCACTTTCGATTCAATAGGGAAAAAGACATTTTACCGCGAATTTGAAGAATTACCCAAGCGGCAACTCTTCTTGTGATTGTGCAGATGCAGCAGTTGAAAAAGATCGATTTCACGCGCTGCTCTTTGGCTCAATTTTCCAAAAATGCGGCCGATTTCAGATAAACAACACAAAATGTGGCCTATTTCATATCTGATTTTTGGCAATTTACTGGCCGCGACTGAGCTGCAATAACCACCTTAATATCAACGTTTCCTGTGTGGAAAAAATTCCGAAAGGTCACGAAACGATAGATTAACGTGACGGTTTCGTTATAAAGCGTTACAGTGTTCCGCAGGCGCTTTGATGGCGACTACGGCAGGGACTCCCGCAATAGAGTCCGACCCTGCATCACAAGTAGTTGCCCGAGCTAAGTGCAAAAGAATTTTCAAGACTGTAAATACACATCGATTCTAACCGGACCACAATCTTGCGGGTATGAGAGGAATACTAGAAAATGGGAAGCCACTCCGCTAAGACCAACTCCGTTGGCACGAAGTTCGCAGCAACCACCATCGCTTTCGGCGCAGCTGCTGCCCTGATGGCACCAACCGCGGCTGCAGCTCCAGACTCTGACTGGGACCGCCTCGCACAGTGCGAGTCCGGCGGCGACTGGCACATCAACACCGGTAACGGCTACCACGGCGGCCTGCAGTTCTCTGCTTCCACTTGGCAGGCATTCGGCGGCGGGGAGTTCGCTGCAACCGCAGACCAGGCATCTCGCGAAGAGCAGATCGTCGTTGCAGAGCGCACCCTGGCCCAGCAGGGTTGGGGCGCATGGCCAGCTTGCTCCGCAAGCCTGGGCCTGAACTCCCCTGCAACTCAGCGCACCGCTCCTGCACAGGAGCTTTCCGCACCAGCTAGCTCCCCAGCTGCTGTCCAGAAGGCCGTGAAGAACGCCTCTTCCAACGAAGTAGCTTCCGATGAGGTCTACAAGCTTGTTGTTAAGACCCTCAACAGCTACGGCGTGCAGGTTCCATCTGTTGTCACCGACGCTTACAAGGCTAACCGCGGCGACTTCAACGCTTTCTACAGCGCAAACCGCGGCACCATTGACCCAATCTTGGCTCAGGTTAGCTAATTTAACCCAACCTTAAAGGGTTCTTCGGAGCTTGCTACCTTCACCGGTGGCAAGCTCCTTTTGTTCTCTCTGCACAGCTTGTCACACAGCTTGCGGCGTAGCTGCCGCCAGCTCTAAGACTTAGTAGCTCCAGGACTTAGTTACAGAAAACGCCTTTAGCCCCATCACCTCCGGCTCATGCGGGGTGATGGGGCTGCAGACTGTTAAAAGCCGATTCTAAAGGCTTTTAACGGTTGATGCGGGTGTAAGGGTGAACGTAGTTCAGCTTCTCCTGTGGCAACGGCAGCACGGTGTCATCGCCCCAAGGGCTGCCTGGACCGGTAAACGGTGCAACGATTTCAGTAACAGCATGCTCACGATCGGTAACCGGCCAGTTCGGAGAGACGTGGCCCTTCTTCTCTACATTCGACATACCTCTTATTGTGCCAAACCCAGCGCAAAAAAGTAACTCGCTGGTGGCTAAACTCGGAAGTTATTATGTCTGCTGAGCAAAAATCCCAGGTGCATCGTAAAGCACAGCACCGCGACCAGGTCCAAGAATTTCGAAAGTGGCTGGCCACGCTATCAAAAGATGACCTCGCCGTGGTTTTGCATCACCGTCGCGATACTGCGGTGCCAATACCCCCGGATATTAATTCGCTATCCACCCGCATGCTGTTGCCGGGCTCGATTGCGTTGGCATTAGCAACTTGTACGGCAGCCGAGCTTGCTGTTATCGAGGCATTGTCGCAGCGCGGCGCCGAGCTAGGCCCAGTAAGCCTGGAAGATATCTCACCTCTTGTGCCCTTCGCTCCCGAAGAGGCCCTGTCAGCGCTGCGCAATAAGGCTTTGATTTTCACCCCTGACGGTGACGATAGCTTCGCGCTGCTGCCGCGGATCATGCAGGCGCTGCCGACTAACTTGATGCTGTTAAACCAGCCTGATGTCAGCGTCGAGGATATGCGGGCGCTGAGCACCCGCAAGCGGGAGATCCTGACGTTGATTGCGCGCGCTGGCGGGAGCATGGTCACCATCGGCACGCAGGCGAAGATTGCGGACTCGAAAGAGTTTAAAGAACTCCTATCTCAGGGGATCATTGTTGAAAGCAGCGAGCACACTGTCACTATTCCCCGCACCATCCGCCAGGCCATGCAGGGACAATCCCCCACGGTTATCCCGCTGCAACCGCCAGTCAGCTTGCCTAGTTTTAATACGCAACCCGCGCGTATGGAGGAAGAAGAAACCAAGGCAGATCAGTCAGGCACGGCGGCAGGTCTAGAGGTCGTGTACACGATGGACCGGGTCATCGAGTCTTTAGCGCGCAAGCCCCAGGCATTGTTAAAGAACAAGTCTTTAGGCATTCGCCAGGTCACAACGCTCGCGCAAGAGATTAATAAGGATGAGAAAGAAACCAAGGCGCTTTTAGCGCTAGGTTTCGCAGCCCGGCTTTTGGGCCGTGGTGAGCCAGAAGGCTTGGAGGGCAATTTCTTAGCTCCCACGATGCAGGCCATTCAGTGGATGGATTCGCCCTTGGATGAGCGGTGGCAGGTATTGCTTAATGGCTGGGAGCAGATGGATTC
The DNA here is from genome assembly GCF_002967075.1 of Corynebacterium sp. J010B-136. Lineage (GTDB taxonomy): Bacteria > Actinomycetota > Actinomycetes > Mycobacteriales > Mycobacteriaceae > Corynebacterium. The sequence continues at coordinate 23,532 of NZ_PUGE01000012.1, forward strand.
GGCTTATTGGAATTCCCAGCGTGGCATCGACGCGGAGGTGGATAATCCCCGGCTGCCAGAAATGCGGAAATTGGTGGTGGACACATTCAAGGCCAGTTCCGCAGCGCTTTCCGATGCCTCCTTCTGGCCGCTATTTGCCTACCTTCACCCGTTGGCCACGATGCACAGTAAAAAGGACACAATTGCACACCTTTTGCAGGAAGTGCGGTGGATTGGTGCGGTTGCGCATGGGCGCGCGACCGCGGTGGTACGTGAATCTTTCGATGAAACCCAGCGTCTGTGCCCAGAGCCGATTGAGCAATTTATTATCCAAGCTGACCACACGGCGATGGCACCGGGTCCGCTAACACCTGCGGTGCAAAAGCTTTTGTCGTCTTTTGCCACCTTGGAATCACCGGGGCTAGCTAGTGTTTACCGGTTTGATCATGGCTCGATTCGCCGTGGTCTGGACTCTTCACTCACCGCCGCGGAGATGAAAGATTTCTTGCGGGAGCACACGTGGGGTGATGTTCCGCAAGCCATCAATGTGCTTATCGATGATGTCGCGCGCAGCCACGGCACCCTGCGGTCATCGGCGGTGAGCTGTTATGTCCGCAGCGATGACTCAGCGTTGCTTTCCCAAGCTGTGGCTGCGGTGACCGAACTGCGCTCTATTGCACCGACGGTAGCGGTCTCCGCACTGCCATTGGCGCAGATTTTGGAAGCATTGCGCCACGCGGGCTTTAGCCCCGCAGCCGAAGATGAATCAGGTATCTCCATCGATGTCCGCCCCGAACCAGCTGTGGTTCCAGCCGCCAAGTCGGCCAAGTCCGCTAAGTCAGCACAGCCGGCGAAGTCAGCTTCCGCTAACTCCGCCAACTTCGCCGGCTCGAGGTTCGCTTCCGATGAGCATGTCGAACGCGCGGTCGCGCACCTCATTTCAGCCACGCAGCCAGCTGGAGAGCAGCCTTCGGAGGCTACAGCGCCTGTAAACGCAGAGGATTTCACCGCAGTCTTGCGCACCGCTGCCCGCGGCAGCCACCCGGTCAAAATCACCTATGCCAACAAACACGGCGAACCGACCACCGTGGGCGCCACACCGCTGCGCGTCGATGGCGGCCAGGTCGATGCCTTGGTAGGTACCAACACGGTGCGCTTTCCGCTGCATAGGATCTCTACGGTGGTGATGGACTAAACTGGATAAAATGAATGGTCCGCTGATTGTGCAGTCTGATAAGACGGTGTTGCTCGAAGTTGAGCACCCTCAAGCACACGAAGCACGGGCCGCGCTGGCTCCTTTTGCAGAGCTGGAGCGCGCGCCGGAGCATATCCACACCTATCGCATCACCCCGCTAGCGCTGTGGAATGCCAAAGCTGCCGGCCATGATGCCGAGCAAGCTGTGCACGTGTTGGAGTCTTATTCACGTTTTCCAGTTCCCCAAGCTTTGCTTGTCGATGTCGCCGAGACCATGTCGCGCTATGGCCGCGTGCAGATTTCGAAATCTCCGGCGCACGGTTTGATTCTGGAATCGGCTGAACAAGCCATCGTAGAAGAACTAGTCCGCCACAAGAAGATCGGCGGCATGTTAGGCGCACGCATCGATGAGCACACCGTGGCGGTTCCGCCCTCTGAGCGTGGCCGGATCAAACAGGAGCTATTAAAGGTCGGCTGGCCGGCCGAAGACCTTGCGGGTTATGTCGATGGTGAGGCGCATCCGATTGCGCTGAATCAATCCGATTGGCAGCTGCGTGACTACCAGGAATATGCCACTGAGTCCTTTTGGGAAGGCGGTTCCGGGGTTGTGGTCTTACCCTGTGGCGCTGGCAAGACTATTGTCGGTGCAGCAGCCATGGCCAAAGCTTCGGCCACCACGTTGATTTTGGTGACTAATACTGTCGCTGGTCGGCAGTGGCGCGATGAACTTTTGCGTCGCACCACCCTGACGGAAAATGAGATTGGCGAATATTCCGGCGAGAAGAAGGAAATCAAGCCGGTTACAATTGCCACCTACCAAGTCGTTACCCGCAAAACCAAGGGTGAATATCGCGCGCTGGAACTTTTTGATTCCCGCGATTGGGGCCTCGTTATCTACGACGAGGTGCATCTTCTCCCCGCACCGGTCTTTCGCATGACCTCAGATTTACAGTCGCGGCGACGACTTGGGCTGACCGCTACTTTGGTCCGCGAAGATGGCCGCGAAGGCGATGTCTTTTCCTTGATCGGGCCCAAGCGCTATGACGCTCCGTGGAAAGAGCTCGAGCACGCAGGCTTTATCGCAACAGCTGATTGCGTGGAGGTACGTGTGGACATGAATGCCGAAGAGCGCATGGTCTACGCAACGGCGGAAAGTCGTGACCGCTACCGAATTTCGGCAACGGCGGATGCAAAATTTACGGCGGTCAAAGATATCATCGACAAGCATGCGAACCAGCAGATTCTGATTATTGGTGGTTATGTTGAACAGCTCGAAGATATTGCCCTTCGCCTGGATGCGCCGCTGATTCACGGGAAGACGTCGAATGCCCAGCGCGAGAAGCTTTTCGATGCCTTCCGTAGCGGCACGGTACAAGTGTTAATTGTCTCCAAAGTTGCGAACTTTTCCATTGACTTGCCCGAAGCGGCCGTAGCGATCCAGCTTTCTGGCACCTTTGGCTCCCGCCAAGAAGAAGCACAGCGTTTAGGCCGTCTGCTGCGACCGAAAGCTGATGGCGGTGAAGCCACGTTTTACACGCTGGTGACTCGCGATAGTATTGATGCAACTTATGCTTTGCACCGCCAACGATTTTTGGCAGAACAAGGTTATGCCTATCGCTTATTAGATGCCAGCGACCTTTAAACCCCAGCGAAGCTCCGCCGACTACCAGCAAAAATACCAAGGAATTGAGACGCGATGAAGATATTTAAGTTCGAGGTCGACGAAGCCTTTGCGAAAAAGCATAATGAACTGCTGCGGGACTCCGGACGGTTGCGGCTTTCGGGTCTGATCATGGGCCTGCTTTTAGTTCTTGCGGGAATCGCTACCTACATGTTTATTGAAACGGAATGGCGTATTACCGTCGGTCTTGGACTGGGGCTGTTTGGCATCATGTGCGCGATTGTCGGCGTTTTAGCCGCGCGCAAAGTGGGCTCCGCGCAAGAGCTGTATAACCGCTACCCGCTAGCCCCAGCTGTAGTCGTAGAAGTCAACGAGCGTGACATGGTGATTATGGCGTTGGTTAATACCAACGTGGATCCTAATCTGCCTCCGCGCTGGGCTGCAGCATTGCGCACCGTAACTAGTATCCCGGGCATTACTACTCGTACCGTTGGCACGAAAGTACCGGTAGCTGCGGTATCTGGCCAGGTTAATTCTAATGAGCGTGAGCACTGGCAGCAGATTTCTCCGATGCCTATCGCCTGGGGCACCCCGGACCAGGAAGTTGTTAATATCGCACGCAAATCGGTTCCGCAGGAAGAATGGCAGATTCTAGAGCGCGCTCGCAAGCGTTTGACCGATGTTAAAGCAACTAAGTTCGACCTCTTGGTACTCTAAGGCGCATGACAGTACGCAGGTTGCAGCCTTTTGGCGAGACTATCTTCGCCACCATGTCCGCTGCGGCGGTACAGCATAAAGCGATTAATCTTGGCCAAGGTTTTCCAGATACCGATGGTCCTCCGCGCATGCTGGAGATTGCCCAGCGCGAAATAGCGCGCGGTAATAACCAATACTCCCCCGGCAAGGGCGTAGATGTTTTGCGCTCCGCGGTGGCTAATTCACGTGACCTGAGCGTTGACGAGGTTCTTATTACCGTGGGCGCGACGGAAGCTATCTCCGCAACGGTATTAGGCCTTGTGGAACCTGGATCCGAAGTTATTGTATTTGATCCTTATTATGATGCCTACGCCGCCGCCATCGCGCTCGCGGGCGCTTCACGTGTATCGGTACCGCTGCGCCAGGTCGATAAAACCTGGGATTTAGATACCGCAGCTTTTGAAGCCGCCATTACTGAACGCACTTCCCTAGTCATCATCAACTCCCCGCATAATCCGACGGGTTCCGTATTTACCCGGGCCGCGTTGGATGAGTTTGCACGCATCTGCGTCAAACATGACCTGACAGTGCTATCCGATGAGGTCTACGAACACCTTATCTTTGCCGATAACCAGCACACTCGCATAGCCGAGCTGCCAGGCATGAAATCCCGCACGGTCACCAGTTCCTCCGCTGCAAAGTCTTTCAACGCGACCGGCTGGAAGACAGGCTGGGCTGTAGCTGAGCCCGAGCTTCTCGATGCCGTTGTCAAAGCCAAGCAATTTATGACCTACGTAGGTCCAACGCCTTTCCAGCCGGCCGTTGCGCATGCCATTAATAATGAACGCGCGTGGTTGCGCCGGATGGTGGAGAACCTATCCGTGGGCAAAGACATTCTCGCTGAGGGCCTACGTAACGCAGGGCTGAAAGTATTTGATACCGCTGGCACCTACTTCATCGTCGCTGATGTAACGCCACTGGGCTTTGACGATGGCACCGAATATTGCATGGGCCTGCCAGAGCTGCAAGGGGTTGCTGCGATCCCCCTTGCAGGATTCAGTGACCATAAAGAGCAGTGGAAGCCACTGGTTCGCTTCGCTTTTTGTAAACGCCACGACGTGCTGCGTGAAGCATCCGAACGGCTAGCGCAAACACCGCTGTTTCGTCTCTAACTTCTTCTCGCCGAAAACACTATGTAATGACATGCGGACAATGCTAAGCTACCTAATCAAAGAATAGTGCTTCACCCCCGACCCACTTTGGAAGGTAAGACCTAGAACATGAAGACCATCATTACTGGCGTGGATTCGAGCCAAACCGCGCTTGCAGCCGCTGAAAAAGCCGCGGAACTTGCTGCTAGCTTCGATGCCGAGCTCTATGTATTCTCTGCCTACAGCATCAGCTCTGCTGTCGCCATGCAGACCGCGAAGAGCGGCAACATGTCCAATAAGACCTCGGAAGCCTACCAGCGCCTCGCTGATGGCCAAGCAAGCGCTGCCCAGCAGGCTGCCGAGTCCGTGGCAGCCATCTTGCGCAATACCTGGCCAAAATTACAGGTTAAGGCACTCGCTGCTGAGGGCCAGCCCGCGGAAGTATTGGTTCAGCAGGCTGAAAAGCTCAACGCTGACGCCATCGTCGTGGGCAATAAGCGCGCACAAGGCTTGCAGCGCATCTTGGGTAGTGTCTCCCGCAATGTTGCTTCCGCAACTAATTGCGACCTGTACATTGTTAATACCACCAAGTAGGAAATAGTCAGCACCCATTTCATAGGCTGAATCTCGTGGCTAAGTCAATCTTTTTGGCTTGGCCACATTTTCATAGCTGCTTATTCAATCTGAGTGAAATCAAATATTCTTAGCGCGCCCAATGGAAGACTCGCGTCGCTAGGAAACCGCATGTGGTCAAACGCAGCAGAGATAGTGATTCTCTCACCAACATGCTGGGACCAGTCGTAACCATTTTCGTCGCTGATTAAGGCAACTTCATCGACGAACAAAGTTATCTTGTTGGTGCCGTAATTTACCGCAGTTACATCTCTAGGATTATCTAGCTCCATAACTATGTGGAGTTCATCCCATGGCTCACCATTCGGTGTTTCACCACCGTCCATTAACTCTTGGGCTGTCTTCTCATACACCACGCCTGTGAACTGCTGGATATCGCTATCCTCAGTCGCGGAGGGTTCTAACTGCGAATTAGGCTCAGAACCCGCCTGTGGCTGGCCATAAATGATGCTTTCAGGCCCTGACCAACTTTCAAGTACCGATGCGTCTGAGGTGTCTGTCCACACTATCTCATGATGATCCGCAGGTGGAGAAGCCATGTTGTAGGATTCGGCACCAGATGCTGCGTAGAGCGTTTCGTCTGCGAAGCCGAAAAGAGTACTTACGCCTTGTCCTGACAGTGAGTGGTGGTCCACTTGGTAGAGTCCTGCCCCTGACCGCGAGCCCTTCACGCGAAGTCTCTGGCTGCCGCCCGTGGGCGCTCCATCAATAAGTACACCGTTGGCTTGAACCAGGCCGCCATCATCAATCGTAAATACACTAATTGGTGAAGACCACTGTCCATGGACCATCAGTAGGAGTTCTGGTAGCTCGTCCCCTGCTGCCTCCACAAGAGCATAAGAATATCCACCAAGCGGTACGAAAGAGGCATCACCTTTGACCGGGAACTCATCTGGGTTGTTAATGACGTGCCGGTACAAATTAAGCGATGATGCTTCTGATGACTTTGAACTAGGCGATGCTGAAGTGCTCTTCTCTGCTATAGAGGTAACTGTTACCGTCGTAGCTGATGCTGAAGTCTCCGACTCTGCATTCGATTCAGGGTTGCTGCATGAGGCAAGAGACAGTGCTACTCCAGCGACAGAGGAAAGAGCCATCGCTTTAAAGGCACGCCGCCGGGCCAAAGCCAGTGGGAATAGGCATAGGGATATAGAGGGTTTCATGAAGTCTCCTGTAGGGCATAGGGAGTGCCCCGTTGTGTTATCTAGTTGTCCACCCAAATATAGCAATATGTCCCGTCAAAAAGCTCCTTGGAAAGCCAACTAACGGAATTACATTCAAAGGCCTGTATCCACCTCAAACCAGCGTATTCTGTATCGTGAGAATCATAGAAAACGACAAAGAGAGGGTTAAGACCAACA
>NZ_PUGE01000013.1 GCF_002967075.1 Corynebacterium sp. J010B-136
CCCCACACGGGTTAACCTCGCGACATGCCGCTGACTCGCAGGCTCATTCTTCAAAAGGCACGCCATCACCCACAAAAGGGGCTCTGACGGATTGTAGACACATGGTTTCAGGAACTATTTCACTCCCCTCCCGGGGTACTTTTCACCATTCCCTCACGGTACTCATACACTATCGGTCACACTGAGTATTTAGGCTTACCGGGTGGTCCCGGCAGATTCACAGCAGATTCCACGAGCCCGCTGCTACTCGGGCACCACAACACACACCACACATTGCCTTCACCTACAGGGCTCTCACCTTCTACGGCCGGGCATTCCAACCCACTTCACCTAACAACATGTTGCGCGCTCTGTTCTGGTAGAAACAGAAAATCATGGCCCCACAACACCGCATGCACAACCCCTACCAAGTATCACATACACACGGTTTAGCCTCATCCACGTTCGCTCGCCGCTACTAGCAGAATCATTATTATTTTCTCCTCCTGCAGGTACTAAGATGTTTCACTTCCCCACGTATAACCCCCACACTGACTATGAATTCATCAGCAGGTACCTACCCATAACGGCAGGCGGGTTTCCCCATTCGGACATCCTCGGATCAACGCTTAATTGACAACTCCCCGAGGCTTAACGCAGCCTTACACGTCCTTCATCGGCCCAGTATGCCAAGGCATCCACCATGCGCCCTTAAATAACGAACACACACCCCACAACCACCAAGAAACCCTGGCAGCCAATGGGGGTGAACAACCGTAACTAAAAAATAACTAAACACACAAACAACAAGCCAAAGACTCACTGCCTATGCGCGTTCTCACAGAAAAAATAAGAAAAAATTACACACACCACACAAACACTCACAAAAGCATTCTGTGTGGTGGATGCTCGCGTCCACTATACAGTTCTCACACAACACCCCACACCACCCTGGGCAAACCAACCAACCGGTTGCAACTTGCCTTGACCTGGTGTGAGCATCAGGACCAACCCATACAAAATGGATTGCTGTCCCAGACACCCAACAGTGCACCAACGATTAACCTAGATTGTTTTGTCTGTTCATGTTTATAAAGAATTAGTGTTACCGGTATCTATTACCAGCGGTGTGTTTCCACTCCGATTCAACAAATAGTGGCATGACCACATCTGGGCCATCAACCACCAACCCAACAACACCATAGAAACCTCTACGCGGTGGGTTATATAAATAATGCTCCTTAGAAAGGAGGTGATCCAGCCGCACCTTCCGGTACGGCTACCTTGTTACGACTTCGTCCCAATCGCCGATCCCACCTTCGACAGCTCCCTAACAAGTTTAGGCCACTGGCTTCGGGTGTTACCAACTTTCATGACGTGACGGGCGGTGTGTACAAGGCCCGGGAACGTATTCACCGCAGCGTTGCTGATCTGCGATTACTAGCGACTCCGACTTCATGGGGTCGAGTTGCAGACCCCAATCCGAACTAAGGCCGACTTTCAGGGATTCGCTCCACCTTACGATGTCGCTGCCCACTGTATCGACCATTGTAGCATGTGTGAAGCCCTGGACATAAGGGGCATGATGATTTGACGTCATCCCCACCTTCCTCCGAGTTAACCCCGGCAGTCTCTCATGAGTCCCCACCATAACGTGCTGGCAACATAAGACAAGGGTTGCGCTCGTTGCGGGACTTAACCCAACATCTCACGACACGAGCTGACGACAACCATGCACCACCTGTATACAGACCACAAGGGAAAGACTATCTCTAGCCCGATCCTGTATATGTCAAGCCCAGGTAAGGTTCTTCGCGTTGCATCGAATTAATCCACATGCTCCGCCGCTTGTGCGGGCCCCCGTCAATTCCTTTGAGTTTTAGCCTTGCGGCCGTACTCCCCAGGCGGGGCGCTTAATGCGTTAGCTACGGCACAGAAGACGTGGAAGCCCCCTACACCTAGCGCCCACCGTTTACGGCATGGACTACCAGGGTATCTAATCCTGTTCGCTACCCATGCTTTCGCTCCTCAGCGTCAGTAACTGCCCAGAGACCTGCCTTCGCCATCGGTGTTCCTCCTGATATCTGCGCATTTCACCGCTACACCAGGAATTCCAGTCTCCCCTACAGCACTCAAGTTATGCCCGTATCGCCTGCACGCCCGAAGTTAAGCCCCGGGATTTCACAGACGACGCGACAAACCACCTACGAGCTCTTTACGCCCAGTAATTCCGGACAACGCTCGCACCCTACGTATTACCGCGGCTGCTGGCACGTAGTTAGCCGGTGCTTCTTATCTACCTACCGTCACCACCAAAGTGGCTTCGTCGATAGCGAAAGGAGTTTACAACCCGAAGGCCTTCATCCCCCACGCGGCGTCGCTGCATCAGGCTTGCGCCCATTGTGCAATATTCCCCACTGCTGCCTCCCGTAGGAGTCTGGGCCGTATCTCAGTCCCAATGTGTCCGTACACCCTCTCAGGCCGGATACC
>NZ_PUGE01000015.1 GCF_002967075.1 Corynebacterium sp. J010B-136
GGGCGTGACCCCTGAAAAGTAGACAGGTTGGGGGCGGTTATGCTGCCTTAGATAGTGTATCGGATTGCGCTTCGAAGGCATCCGGTGATATCTGTCCGCACCATGAATGTCGGCGTCGGGTGTTGTATCTGATACACCAGCGGAAGACCTCCTGCCGGCATTGCAGCGGATTGGCGAAGACTTTGTTATCGCGGAGGACTTCTCTTTTCATCGTGGAATTAAATGATTCCGCCAGTGCATTATCAGCGCTGGTACCAACCGCACCCATGGACTGGGTCACGCCCAACTCGCTACAGCGTGCACCAAACGCCGATGAGGTATACACACTGCCGTGATCTGAATGGAAGATGGCACCGTCAAGCCCACCACGTACCGTATTGGCGTGTTCTAAAGCTTCAATCACGAGGCTGGTGCGCATGTGATCAGCAATCGCGAAGCCAGCAAGCTTGCGCGAGTACAAGTCAATGACCGTAGCCAGATACATATTTGTACCGTTCTTACAGGGCAAATATGTAATATCACCGACATATACCTGGTTCACTGCGTTGGCATGAAACCGGCGTTTCACCAGGTCTGCGAAAACCGGATTTTTCGTGTTTCGCCTGGTTGTCACGCACCGGCGACGCTTGGTAAAGCCACGTAGATTCATGTTTTTCATGATCCGGGCAACCTTTTTATGATTAACTCTGGCAAACTCTTTGGCCTCATTGAGTGAGGCGGTGATGCGCTTAGCACCGTACAAGCCATTTTCTTCATCAAAAACTGCGGCAATTCGGGCTCCAAGCAGACCGTCAGCACAGGTACGCCCATCGCGGCGAGCGCGCGTGGCTTTCCATTTGTAAAACGATGAGCGTGTGAGCTTTAAGACTTCACACATCCGCTTGACCGAGTATTCGGTGCGGTGGTCTTCGACAAACTGGAAGCGGATCACCAGCGTGTCTCTTCGGCAAAATACTTCGCAGCCTTACGCAAAATATCTCGCTCTTCACGCAATTTGGCGTTTTCTTTTTCCAATGCACGTATGCGTTCTGCATCAGATACAGCTTCTGCCTGGGCTTTAGCCTCAGCCATGCGTGTCTTCTTGCCAGTGCCGAATTCCTTTTTCCATTGATGCAATGAGGCCCGATTGACTCCCAGTTCGGCCGCAGCAGCAGCCAGAGACAAGTCCTCATTGTTTTCATATAGAGCAACCGCATCACGCTTGAATTGCTCAGAATAGAACTTAGGCATAGTAGGTAGAATACCTTTCCTCCCAGCCCTAACGGCCGAGAATCTAGATGTCTACCAAACAGGGGTCAGGTCC
>NZ_PUGE01000016.1 GCF_002967075.1 Corynebacterium sp. J010B-136
GTGTCGTACTTCAAGACATAATTGACACGCCTGTTCTGCAGCGGGGCTAATCTAGGGCCGAGATCAGCCGCGAGATCGTTGACACCTATCAACTAGCAGGAAATAGCCCTGACGGTTGACACCTCAGTCGCGACATAGTTGACAGATGAACGCCCCGAACAGAAACCTCGCCATCATCCGCTACATCCGGCAGCAAAACCACACCGTCACCGAAGCTTCCCGTCACTTCAAAATCTCCCGGCAATGGATCTACACCCTGCTCAACCGCTACGACGAAGGCGGCGAAGAAGCCGTCAAACCTCGCAGCAAGGCTCCTAAAGCAAACCCACAAGCAATCCCAGAAGCCTTGCGTAAGGACATCGTCAACATGCGCAAACAACTCACCAAATCCGGACTCGACGCAGGACCCGACACCATCGCTTCCTACCTGGCACGCGAAGGCCAACGCGTGCCATCAACCTCTACAATCCGCCGCATCATCACCGACGCCGGACTCGTAACCCCACAACCACAAAAACGACCAAGGTCCTCCTACATCCGCTTCGAAGCATCCATGCCCAACGAATGCTGGCAAGCCGACATCACCAATTACCACCTCGCCGATAACACCCGAGTAGAAATCCTCGACTTCATCGATGACCACTCACGATACCTGCTATACCTAACCGCAAGAACTGCCTACACCGGCACCCAAGTTGCCCAAGCACTACAAGAACTCATCGATACCTACGGACCCCCAGCATCAACACTGACAGACAACGGTCTGGTATTTACAGCCCGACTAGCCGGCGCAAAAGGCGGACGCAACCGCTTCGAAGTCCTGCTCAACACTCACCACATCGTGCAAAAGAATGGACGCCCTGGACATCCCCAATCACAAGGCAAAATCGAACGCTACCACCAAACCATGAAGAAATGGCTCAAACAAAGACCACCAGCCAGCAGCATCGAAGAACTACAAACACTCCTCGACGAATGG
>NZ_PUGE01000017.1 GCF_002967075.1 Corynebacterium sp. J010B-136
CGACTTGCCATCCTCACCACGCTGACCAATCAACGACTCCAAGAAATCATTGACATCACCGTCGTTACCAGCCTCAATCCACAGCTCGTACGCAGACTTACCATCTACACCCGGCTGACCATCAGCACCGTCATTGCCATCCTGACCATCAGCGCCCTTTAACGACTCCAAGAAATCATTAATGTCACCATCATTACCAGCGTCAATCCACAACTCATAAGCAGACTTACCGTTCTGGCCCGGCTCGCCTTGATCACCCTTAGCAACAGTAACGACCGTTCCATCAGAGAACTCAATAACAGTATTACCGTCATCATCAGTCGAGGTACCGGTGATAGTTACCGACTCACCATCAACACCATCATCACCCTTAGGAACAGTCACTGTGGTTCCATCAGAGAACTCAATCTCCAAATCACCATCAGCGTTAACCTCCTGGCCAACGACAGTAATCGACTCACCATCTTGACCATTAGCACCATCGCGACCAGCAGGAATCACAACAACGTTGCCGTCCGAGAACTCGATGACAATATTGCCTTCGTCATCAGTCGTAGAGTTTTCAATGGTGATCGAGTCACCCGCAGGACCAGTCGGACCAGTAGCCGGCACACCAGTGTCAGTCTCACCAATCCACCAGTTACCGTTTTCACCAACCTGTGGGGTCAAACCATCCTGGCCCGGCTCGCCTTGATCACCCTTAGCAACAGTAACGACCGTTCCATCAGAGAACTCAATAACAGTATTACCGTCATCATCAGTCGAGGTACCGGTGATAGTTACCGACTCACCATCAACACCATCATCACCCTTAGGAACAGTCACTGTGGTTCCATCAGAGAACTCAATCTCCAAATCACCATCAGCGTTAACCTCCTGGCCAACGACAGTAATCGACTCACCATC
>NZ_PUGE01000018.1 GCF_002967075.1 Corynebacterium sp. J010B-136
TTGCCGCGGCTTCGGCGGTGTGCTTGAGCCCCACTACATTGTCGGCGCAAAACCACTCGACCAGTGAGCTATTACGCACTCTTTCAAGGATGGCTGCTTCTAAGCCAACCTCCTGGCTGTCTTCGCGATCTTACATCCTTTTCCACTTAGCACACCCTTAGGGGCCTTAACCGGCGATCTGGGCTGTTTCCCTCTCGACTATGAAGCTTATCCCCCACAGTCTCACTGCCGTAGAACACAACTGGCGGCATTCGGAGTTTGGCTGATGTTGCTAAGATGATAGTCCCGCTCAACCAACCAGTAGCTCTACCTCCACCAGGCTACTACGACGCTGCACCTAAATGCATTTCGGGGAGAACCAGCTATCACGGAGTTTGATTGGCCTTTCACCCCTACCCACAACTCATCCCCGCAGTTTTCAACCTACGTGGGTTCGCGCCTCCACGACGTCTTACCATCGCTTCACACTGGCCATGGGTAGATCACCCCGCTTCGGGTCCAGAACATGCCACTTGACACCCTAGTTAGGATTCGGTTTCCCTACGGCTACCCCACACGGGTTAACCTCGCGACATGCCGCTGACTCGCAGGCTCATTCTTCAAAAGGCACGCCATCACCCACAAAA
>NZ_PUGE01000019.1 GCF_002967075.1 Corynebacterium sp. J010B-136
GCGTAATAGCTCACTGGTCGAGTGGTTTTGCGCCGACAATGTAGTGGGGCTCAAGCACACCGCCGAAGCCGCGGCAATATTTTATATTGGGTAGGGGAGCGTCGTGCATGGGTTGAAGCAATACTGTAAGGAGTTGTGGACTGTGTGCGAGTGAGAATGCAGGCATGAGTAACGAATTGGACAGTGAGAATCTGTCCCGCCGGATGACTAAGGGTTCCTGGGTCAAGTTCGTCTTCCCAGGGTGAGTCGGGACCTAAGGCGAGGCCGACAGGCGTAGTCGATGGACAACCAGTTGATATTCTGGTACCCGTATATGCGCGCCCGTGGTAAAGCATTGATACTAACCACCCACAAGCATGTTTCACACTCCTTCGGGAGTGTGGTTCTGTGTGCGTGCGTGGGGCCTGATATGTGGTCCAAGCGATGGGGTGACACAGTGAGGTAGCCATGCCACTTATTGGATTGTTGGTGTAAGCGTGTAGGCCAAGTGATAGGCAAATCCGTCACTTATTTAGGCTAAGGCGTGATGCGGAGC
>NZ_PUGE01000001.1 GCF_002967075.1 Corynebacterium sp. J010B-136
GCATAGTAGGTAGAATACCTTTCCTCCCAGCCCTAACGGCCGAGAATCTAGATGTCTACCAAACAGGGGTCAGGTCCGCCATGTCGACCGTAAAATTACTGCAGTGGCTAGCACAGCAGGATTCTGACATTACGTTTAATACGGGCCAGTTATTTATCTATCCTTCTGGCCTGCCCAATCCGCATGCGGCGCTCTCGCGCCGCTCCGGGATTGATGCTGATGAACAGCGCTGGCTTTTGCGCTTGGTTAAGACCTTGCCGCGATTTAATAATGCGCCCTTGCAGAATTACCGCGATATCTTGTGCGAAGCCATTGCAGATCGCGAGATTGATGACGCTGAATTTTCGCGCTTGCAAACTGCCGCGCGAGATGGAGATATCCAGGACGTAGACATTAGCTCCCTGCACCGCGAAGTTATTCGACAATTAGCTCTGGAAACCTTACTGCACAGCGTGAACTTGGCAGATGATCTGCCCAAGCTGAAAAAGGTCGCTGCGCAGCTCAACGTCGATGACCAAGTTATCGACGAATTAATTAAACCGGATTCCGTACAGCACGGTATCCAACTCAATACCGGCGACCGCATCGCTTTCTCCGGCACCTTGGAAATTCCCCGCGAAGAATGGGTACACCGCGCTACCTTGGCGGGTCTGGTTGTCGAACAAGTCTCAGACAAGACCACGGTCTTGGTCGCGTCCAACTTGGATTCTGATAGAACCAAAGCGCAGACCGCGCGGCGTTTAGATATTCCGATGGTCACCGAATCTGAGTTCGCGACAATCTTGGGCGCGCACATCGATATTGATTCGAGCTTGGACTTCAACGCGAATTTTGCAACCAACGATATCGATCACTTCCAGCTGCAGCGCGTGTTTCCCTGGTTTGATGGCCCCGCGGGTAAGCTCCACACCCCGACGTGTGTGGCACAAGCGTGGGTGGATAACCACCCCGAGGAAGCACTGCAAGATATCTCGCCGTTTTTGGATGCCGCTTCCACGGTCGATGTCGACCGTGAAGGCGTACGCGTAATGCGCAAAATTGAAAACCGCTCCGCACAGCTGCTGCACCTTTCGGTCAAAGAGATCGCCCAATGCCCAGATGTGGGCAAGCTCAATCTCAACTCGATTGTCGTTTCTGCAGTTTTCGCGGCTCTGGATGCCAGCGAAAGCGCCCGCGCTGACGCTGCGACAGAATCATCTGCACAGGGAGAATTTGCCGCCAGCTCACAGGAGGAATTGGATGCTTTTGCAGCAAGTGTTCTGCATGAGAAATACCGGCAGCTGAGCCTTGGCATGGGCTGGATCGATCTGAAAAATGACCTCATTCCTACCCCGGGCACCATTTCGCTGCCGCCCGAGGTCAGTGCCAAGTTCAATGAGGTCGCGCAGCTTTTTGAAAACTACCCACCGTTGCTCATGGTTTTTGAAGAAGCCACCCAAGAACTGGTTAATGCGGCCAAGGGCGATGAAAGAAAGCTCGCTATCATCGCTAAGCGATGGATCGGCGACGCCACCCTCGATGACCTTGGTAATCACTTCGGGATAACGCGTGAGCGCGTGCGCCAGTTCGAAGTCGAATTGGGTGAGGATTTTAACCGTTCAAGAAACTTTTACGATGCTGTATTGGCCAAGATTGAACGCTTCATCGGCCGTGCCATCAGGCTCTATGCCTTAGAGGAACGCTTTCCGCAGTTGATGGACCGCGCAAAGCCCTTTGATACTACTTATGGCAAGCTGTTTACCGCTATTGATGGTGGCTGGGTTGTGCGCAATGGCTGGGTATTCTCACCGACTTTTGAAGAGGATATCGCGCAGCTGTTAGAGGAAGAAAAGAATGAGTACGGAGTTGCGCTCAAGCACAATGTGTTAGCCAAGTCCGGTATTAGCGAGCGTTTGCTCAATGAGTATTTAACGCGTGAGCTGGGCCAGAAGGTCATTTCCATCAAGGATTATTTGATCATTGATGCCGGCTCCCACAACTCTCGTGCGGTGGCGCTGTTGTCCATTCATGGTGAACCGATGACACTGGAAGAGATTCAGGCGCAGCTGGGCACGATGAATCTCCGGAGTGCGCGCGGCCAGTACGCGGCGGATCAGCGGCTGATTAGGGTCTCGGGTGACCAGTGGGCATTGCGCAGCTGGGGTATTCCGGCGTTTTCTTCCATCGCCGAGTGGATTTCGGAACAGGTTGATGAAGAGGCCGCGATGGCCGCGCAACATGGCGGCGAGCCCCAAGGTGTCAGCTTGGACTATCTCCTCTCCCAGGCTGGACGCCTGCGCGTCACTGTAAATTCCATCCGCACCTATGCAACATCTGATGGGCTAGAGCTTGTCGATGGCCAAGTTCGCCGCTGCGAACCCGACCTCGACACCCCAATTGGCGGTTCAATTGCTAATTCGCAGAATGTGTATTTCCGCCAAGGCCAGTGGCACCTGCTGCTTACGTTGACCAAAGTCCATGTGCGCGGAAGTGGTTTCCACATCCCGCGCGGTATCGGCAATTACTATGGGATTAATTTTGGTGATGGAATCGACCTGACCAGTCCGCTGGGCTCTGTCCGGATGGGTACGGATAAACTGCGCGCCCTCAGGTTGTCGTCTATCCGTCGATTCATCCAAGGCCTTGGCGCAGGCATCGGCGACCGCGTCTGGTTGACCTTTGGCGATGACCGCAGCTTCGCGGTTTCTCTTGCGCCAAAGCTCCAACCGGAGCTAACTGGCTTTGCGGGCCTGTATAACCACATCGGTTTGGATATCACCGAACCGGAGCTGCGCAGTCTTCTCCAACAAGAAGTAAATGATGCCGATACCAGCCGCGCAGACCTCTTAGCGCCTATCAACGAGGCTTTGGGCCTAAGCCCCGACGCGCCACGCCGACGCACGGTCTCGCTGCTTCGCCAACGCAATCAGGACGATCTGGCAGAGGCCATTTCAAAGCTCTAGCTCCTCGCGCTTTGCACGGCCGGTGCACTAGGGTTGCCGCCTTGACCCTGCCGTAGCGTCATAGTTGATACTTGCTATTATGACGCTCCGAATTAAGTTGATTAAGCGAATCTTTCTCGCCCTGCTGCTCTTGACCGTGTCCACGATGCTAATCCTGCGCGCGCTGGGTCTGGTTTCTAATAGTGCGGTCCTCATCGCATTTTTGGCCGTAGAACTTCCCACGCTGCTTGTTGTTCTCACACTCACCGGCATTGAGTTATATCAGCTGAAAAGGACGCGTGGTCTACATGGCCAAGAATTCCTCGCAGCTATTGAAGAGGAACAGCCACTGCTGCGCTTTGCGATTTTAGAAGCACGCACCCTATTTGCCCTCATTGAAGTCCTACTCGGGCGCAGACACGGCATGGATTCCAGCACCTTAGGCTTTAGTTACGCCAAAGGCACTCTTGCTATCCCCATCGCGCTCGGAGTTGTCACTGTCATTGAAGCTGCCGCTATCCACGTGCTTATCCCCTGGGCGTGGCTGCGCATCTTATTGCTTATCGCATCCATATACGCACTGATTCTGATCAGCGGTATTTTCGGCGCCCGCGCCGTTAACCCCCACCTCGTCAGTCCACAATCGCTGACATTGAAATGGGGCCACCGTACCGTGCTTAAGACCCCGCGAAGCAATATCGTAAAGGTTCAACAGCTTAGCAACCACCAGTACACAGAACCGGCTGTCGATGGATCCCTCATGGTTCTTACTTCTTTTACAAGCACGAATGTCCGCATCACCCTCGATGGGCCCGTGCCGGCGCATCCACCAGTATCCAAGAAGAAGTTACCGCAGGATTTCGCTGCTACCGAAGCAGATATCTATGTGGCGAACCCGCAAGATTTTGTACGATCCTTAGAAACGGCCACGCAGCAATAGCTGCTTAAAAGGAGGGCGATTTTGTCGAACTGGGACGATTTCGAACACGGGGTTCTGCGCAGTAAAGACCTCGCAGAAATCACCGGCACTACTATCCGCGCCATCCGGCATTATCTGCAGCTTGGCTTGCTGGAAGAACCGCCGCGCGATTCCAACGGCTACCGGCGATTCAACGCAGCGCATGTGGTCCAAGTCTTGCGAATTAAGATGCTGGCAGAATCCGGCGCATCGCTAAAACACATCTCCTCCATCTTCGCTGCCGAGGGGATTCTCACCGCCTCAGATATCGATGCCATCGATAAGGAGCTTGCCCGCAAAGAAGAACAGCTGCGTGCACAACGTCGCGCATTGAAGGCCTTGAAAGACTCGCACCTGGCAGACTCTCGGCTCAGCAAGACAGCACAATTCGATGCCGATGTTGGGCTTATGATTACCGGCACCAACGAACTTCCTGCCCAGACAAAACAAGAAATTAATGCGGCCCTCAATAACCCGGCGATTCAGCAACACAGTGCGGATCTTATGCAGGCCTTCGAATCACTGGAGCACCAGGAGACTATCTCTAACGACGCAGCAGATGCCATAGCGCAGAAGGCCGCGAACTTTTATTCACTGCTCGTCGGGCAAGTACACGAAGTCTCTCCCGTAGCTGATAATGCGCTACTCGATCTCGTTGAAGAACTTCGTCAACAACGACTCTCCCCCGCCCAATCAATTGTGTGGGAGAAGTTCTTAAAGCTTGTCGAGGGCTAGGGCACGACCTAGCGCCCTCGCGTCAGCGAGAGTTGTTTTCAAATAGTCCGAAGGCGCTAGCCAGGGAAAGTGCCAAAGAAGTACGATTATCTGCTTCCATTTTCCGCAATAGCATTGATACATGGTTCTTGACCGTCCCCTCTGCTAGGAACAGCTTGGCAGCGATAGCTTGATTATTCAGACCTCGTGCCACCAATTTCGCCACCTGTGTTTCCGTAGGAGTTAGCGTTGTTACCTTACGATTGTCCTTAGCAGAAGAACTCGAAGCCGGATTTTTCCCATAAGCGAATCCAGCAATCCTCGGGTCCAAAACCATCCCTCCGGCTGCCGCGGCTTTAGCTGCATTAGCCAGGTATTCCGCAGAGACATCTTTGAGAATATAGCCGGAAGCCCCAGCTTCAATGAGCTGCGAAACCAGCTGCGAATCATCGAACGTGGTCAAGACCAAGACTGGGACGTCCGGATGTATATCCTTACACTGCTTAACCACCTCAAGGCCATCAAAACGTGGCATAACTGCATCTGTAACGACTACGTCGGGCGCGTGAGCATCGATAAGCTCTGCGACTTCGCGACCATCAGTCGTAGTAGCCACCACTTCGCAGCCTTCAACGGTGTCAAAGAGCAGGCTAAGCCCTCTAAGCAGCATATCGTGATCATCGATAAGAATAATTCGTGTATCCATCTACATTCTTTCGTGGCAAGTGGACAGCCAAAGCAAAGCCCTCGTCTATACCTCCGTGAGCCTCAGTCCGCATTAAACCTCCGGACTGTTCTACTCGCTCAGCCAGTGACCGAAGCCCAAAACCAAAAGGTTCGCTAGTACCTGTACCGTCATCGGCTATTTTCAACTCTATTTCATCTAGGTGTGACGCCAGTTCCAGCTCAATTTGGGTAGCCGATGAATGCCGAACAACATTGGTCAATGCTTCCTGGGTAACTGCTACGACTAACTCTTCAGCCTGGGAATCAAGCTGCACTTCGGCAATGTTGGTTTTCACAGCAAGACGCGTAGATCTGAAGCTACCGGCAAGCGCGTTTAAATGTTCACTGAGACTTTCGCCGTTGAGTCTAACGGGGTGAAGCGCTCTCACTACAACCCGCATTTCTTCTAACGCTTCACTAACATTGTCTCGCGATTCCCCGACTTCTGACCACGCTTTATCAGGTTCACGGTGTTTCATACGGAGCGCGTATTCAAGCCCCATCATGACTGTGATGAGCCTGTGGCCTAAGTTGTCGTGCAGGCTCGCAGCAATTCGGCTACGTTCTTTTTCCAATGTGAGGTCCCTCGACTGCCGCAATGCTGTCGAAAGCTCGGCGTTGACCCGTCGTAGATTTGCATTCGCTTGCACACTTTCCACGGAAGCTGCGCTGGTTTCCCGCACCGACACACAGATTTGAAAGCCTGCAAACACCAAGAGCATTGCAACGGTAGTTTCCATGATGACGCGGTTTATAGATGACCCACCGATTAAGTGGATGGCCATCGTCAGCAAAACAGGCACCATGCAATAGAGAAACGCTAGCTTCGGTGAGAAGGAAAGATAAATTACGGCTGTCGCCGACCAAATTAGCATTAACCCCATAGGATTATTCGCCACAATAAAAGCTGCAAGGCTAATAAAAGCAAATGATAATGCTGCCGCAACCAGGTTCTTCCCTAATCTGACATTCTTAGCCCACCACATCCACGACACGATAAAACCGGCCATAATTGCGAGCAGAAATCCGATATCAAGTACTGGCGCACCTTGTTTTAATGTCGTGGCCAGGACTATCAACCCACCAATAACAAAGAATTTGAGTAGGCCTAGCATTTCTATTGCGACATCGGTCGCAGAAATATCAACGGGTATCGGCGCCAAATAGCGCCCATAAATTTTCTTCAATCCGGTCTTTAGAACAGCCATGGCTCCCTTTATATTCGGGTTTACTGATTCCAGGGTAGAGCCCCTTACCCATGACTGTGGTCATGACTTTCTTCAGCGAAGTCATGACTGCCGACACTAGTGACAACAGTCCGCTCAAACTTAATCTTCATTCATGAGTAAATATTCATCTAATTTCGACCTTCAACCGCGAATCCCAACCACAGCTTGGGGCCTGGTCATACGCGCCGTCATCGCGGTCGTTGTGTTGTTAACTGCAAACTCAATTCGCATTCCGATTTCATCGTGGCTTATCAATCCTCAAAACGCGCAAACAGGAGATACCCCAGACCAAGTTCTACTCTCGTCACTCATCTTCTTACTCACCCCAGTAGTTGTATTCGCATTCCTAGCCCTTTGGATGCCGCTGGTGGAGCGCCGCGGACTCAAGACCATCAGTTTCCCGCACTGGCGGGGCATCCTTCCCGGGATTGTAGGCGGAACCGTCACCGTTGCGGTCCCAGTAGCAATTGCATGGCCATTAGCGATGGCGCTCGCCGAACCACTAGATAACTCTCCTGCCCAAAACTCTGACATCGGAGGGACACTCATTGGAGCCTACGTGGTCTATTTTTTGGTCCGTTCATTCTTGCTACAAGGAATTCCCGAGGAATTTCTGTTCCGCGGCTGGTTATTTTCCACAACCAAATCCAAACCCCTTTTTAGTTTGGTCTGGACCGCACTTGCTTTCACGGTCATTCACTTAACCTCTAGTGGTGGGCAGCAAAGCACCAAGGATTTTATTCTTTATCTCGTTATGCCATTAGGTATGGGAGCCATTGCCGGCGCCGTAGTGTTGTGGACAGAAAACACGTGGTGGGCCGCAGGTACCCACGGTGGCTTCCATATAATCTTGACGGTGCTATCAATGCTATTTCCCTTTTCGATGGGCAGCAGCACCTGGGTTGTCCTCGGAATCATGCAGGTACTCGCTGCTGTTGTCATGACCCTCGCATGGTTGCGCCGACGGAACTGAGTCAAGAAAAGAAAGCAGGCCACTCGGGTTAAAATAACCTTCATGACCTGCTTTAATTTGGTGCGGCCTGAGGGGATCGAACCCCCGACCTACTGGGTGTAAACCAGTTGCTCTTCCAGCTGAGCTAAAGCCGCATCATGCTCTCTTAAAAGCTTTTCGCTTCCTCATGAGCACTCTTAGAATACTAGCCACACCTTCTAGCTTAAACAAATCGCCTGGTTGGAAGGTGTTTTCGGCTAATTCTTACTTCTTCATTGCACCGCGCGCGACCAAGCAGCTGCCCTGCCAATCGCCGAGACGCTCTGCGGTGGTCTGGACGAGACCTGCCAGTTGTGCGGATTCAGAAATTTCACCTGGAGCAATGGTGCCAGGCTTTCCTGCACCAGGAGTCAACAGCCAGATGCTGCCACCATCGCCCAAGGGGCGGAGGGCATCAACCAGGCCGTCCACGAGATCGCCGTCTTCTTCGCGCCACCACATCACAACCACGTCAACGAGCTCATCAGTCTCTTCTTCCAGGAAATCTTCTCCCAGAACAGCCTCAACAGCTTCAGAGATTGCAGGATCGCAGTCTTCGTCCCAGCCAGACTCGAGCGCAATCATGCCCTCAGTAATGCCGAGCGTGGATGCATAGTTTTTGGTTACGCCAGTAGCGTCAGCCACCGTGGTATTCCTCCTCTAGTATTGAAAACAAGTTACGAAATGATTTCGCAATTGCATTGCACCTTACCTTTAAAGATGCAAGATTTCTCACTTACACAACCAAAAGTTAATCGATTGCTGCGATTTTAGCTAGAGGCTGACGGCAAACCCGTGCGCAGTTACAATGAAATGCGCGACATATTTAGTGATTAAGCGCACCACTTTTCGACGATGTAACCAACTTGCGAGTATTGTGGAGAACAAAACATTTTTACCTAACCAGGAGGTTCATGGAATGGCTGAAAAGGATGCCCTACAGGGCGATTCCAATTTCCCACTCATTCGCGACGGCGTTGCCTCGTACCTGCACGACAGCGACCCAGAAGAAACTAATGAGTGGTTGGAATCGCTCGACGGCTTGCTGGATGAAACATCCACCGAGCGGGCACGCTTTCTGATGCTGCGCCTCTTGGAGCGCGCAACCGCAAAGCGCGTGCCCCTTCCTTCACTCACGTCCACCGACTTTGTTAACACCATCCCTACCACCATGGAACCAGAGTTCCCTGGTGATGAGGAACTGGAAAAGCGTTACCGTCGTTGGATCCGCTGGAACGCTGCGGTCATGGTGCACCGTGGACAGCGTCCAGGCATTGGCGTCGGTGGACACATTTCCACCTACGCGGGTGCGGCACCGCTGTATGAAGTTGGCTTCAACCACTTCTTCCGCGGCAAAGACGATCCATCAGGCGGCGACCAGGTCTTCTTCCAGGGCCACGCTTCCCCAGGTGTGTATGCACGTGCTTTCATGGAAGGCCGCTTGGACGAAAACGACCTCGACGGCTTCCGTCAGGAAGTCTCCCGCGGTCCAGGCAACGGTCTGCCTTCCTACCCTCACCCACATGGCATGGAATGGTTCTGGGAATTCCCAACCGTATCCATGGGCTTGGGCCCAATCAACGCTATCTACCAGGCACGCTTTAACAAGTACCTGGAGATGCGTGGCATCAAGGACACCTCCGACCAGCACGTCTGGGCATTCTTGGGTGACGGTGAGATGGATGAGCCAGAATCTCGTGGCGCTATTCACCAGGCAACGCTCTATGAGCTGGACAACCTGACCTTTGTCATTAACTGTAACTTGCAGCGTCTTGACGGCCCTGTCCGTGGTAACACCCAGATCATCCAGGAGCTGGAGTCCTTCTTCCGCGGCGCTGGCTGGGACGTCACCAAGATCGTTTGGGGTCGCGCATGGGACAAGCTTCTCGAAGCAGACAAGGATGGCGCACTTGTCCACATCATGAACACCACTTCTGATGGTGACTACCAGACCTTCAAGGCCAACGACGGCGCTTATGTGCGCAAGGAGTTCTTCGGCCGCGATGAGCGCACCTTGAAGCTGGTTGAAGACATGACCGATGACGAGATTTGGGCGCTGCGCCGTGGTGGTCACGACTACCGCAAGATTTACGCTGCCTACAACCACGTCATGGAAAACAAGGGCACCGGCAAGCCAACCGTCATCTTGGCCTTTACCATTAAGGGCTACGGTCTGGGCCACAACTTCGAGGGCCGCAACGCGACCCACCAGATGAAGAAGCTGACCCTGGAAGACCTCAAGAGCTTCCGCGATAAGCAGGGCATTCCAATCTCCGATGAGGATTTGGAGAAGGACCCAGCGGTTCCTCCGTACTACCACCCTGGCAATGATGCACCAGAAATTAAGTACATGCTGGAACGTCGTAAAGAGCTCGGCGGCTTCCTGCCGGAGCGTCGTGTTAACTTCACTCCGTTGAAGGCGCCAAGCATCGATAAGCTCAAGAGCGTTCGCAAGGGCTCCGGTAAGCAAGAAGTTGCTACCACCATGGCTTTGGTTCGTACCTTCAAGGAAGTCATGCGCGATAAGGAACTGGGCAAGCGCGTAGTTCCAATCATCCCGGATGAGGCTCGTACCTTCGGTATGGACTCCTGGTTCCCAACCCTGAAGATTTGGAACCCACGTGGCCAAAACTACGTGCCAGTAGACCACGACTTGATGCTCAGCTACCGCGAGGCAACCGATGGCCAGATCATGCACGAAGGCATTTCGGAAGCTGGAGCTGTTGCATCGTTCACCGCGGCAGCAACCTCATATGCCACCCACGGTGAGCCAATGATTCCGCTGTACATTTTCTACTCGATGTTCGGTTTCCAGCGCACCGGCGACGCATTCTGGGCAGCTGCTGACCAGATGGCACGTGGCTTCATCATTGGTGCAACCGCCGGCCGCACCACCCTGACCGGTGAGGGCCTGCAGCACATGGATGGCCACTCCCCTGTCTTGGCGTCGACTAACCCTTCGGTTCTGCAATACGACCCAGCCTTCGGCTACGAGATTGCGCACCTGGTTACCCGCGGTATTGACCGTATGTACGGTGAAAATGGCGAGAGCGTCATGTACTACATCACCGTCTACAACGAGCCTGTGCACCAGCCAGCCGAACCAGAGAACTTGGATGTTGAAGGTCTGCACCGCGGCATCTACCAGTTCAACACCGTCGGCAATGGCGACTTGGAAGCCAACATCTTGGCCTCCGGCGTTGGCGTCCACGAGTCCCTGCGCGCGCAGAAGATTCTGGATGAGGAATACGGTGTGAAGACTAACCTCTTCTCTGTCACTTCTTGGGTGGAGCTGGCGCGTGAAGGCAAGCGCTTGAACAAGGAAGCTTTGCAGCACGGCACTGAGCCAGCAAAGCCATTTGTCACCAAGCAGCTGGAAAATGTCGAAGGCCCGTTCGTCGGCGTTTCCGACTTCGTCTCCGACCTGCACGAGCAGATTCGTCCGTATGTCCCTGGCACCTATGTTGCTTTGGGTACCGACGGCTTCGGCTTCGCCGATACCCGCGCTGCGGCTCGTCGTTTCTTCAATTCGGATGCTGAGTCTGTGGTTGTTGCTGTGCTGGAAGGCCTGGCTCGCGATGGCAAGGTAGAGCGTTCAGTAGTTGAAAAGGCTGCTAAGGACCTCAAGATCGATGACCCAACCGCAACGGTCGATACCACCGAGGCTCCTGGCATCGACTAAGGCTCTCATATTCGACACGATAGTCCCTCGTGGCTGCTGCACAGTCGTCGAATAGTGAAAAAGTGCCTGTGCTTCTCCTTTAGAAGCACAGGCACTTTGCTTTTCGCTGTACGACGGAATTTTAAATATCAACGCCAAGGCTTTGTCTACCGGAGGTTCCGTCGGCCGGATATGCTCACGCAAACTAACACTGCAATCGAATAGCTTTTCCGCCCAGAAAGCTTGCTCTATAGTTGTGAAAATAATTGAAAACTAAGAACCGGGGCCGCCTCACCGTGCTCGAAGGCCAACCAGCAACGCACTGGAGCTTCGATGACAACGCCTTATAGAACCGGCGCTATAGCCCGTTGACACCACCAGGCAGGCTTTCTAGAACAATCCCGGCGCGCTGAGCAACCGCTTCGTAGCGTTCCACGAAGTTTTTGCTGCGTTGTCCGGCCGCGCAATAGACCAATACCTGGTTGTTTCCCAGCGTGGAGAAGAAATTAGCGACATCGTCATCTGCGTTAATCGCGCTCAATGGCAGCTTCTGCGTCGTGATATCTGCCGGCAAATCAGCCAGCATCACTTCATGCGGCTCGCGGATATCAACAACCGCGAATTCCCCCCGTCGCGCCTGGCTAAGCAATTCCGTAGCACGCGTTGTCACCGCGCAGGTTTGGCTCTCCTCTGCACCGTAGGTACTCAGTAGCTCAGTGGCCAAAGGCCGCTTCGGGTCAGCAGCTACTTTAAAGGTTCGCGTCGTCGGTGGAAAAGCATCATAGCTAAGCATTTCCCCCGGTTTCGTTGCGCCAATCCCGCTTAAGTATCCAATGGCATGGGTTGCCATCAGCGCACCCATCGTCGCTGTGGTCGCGCCAAGCACGCCGGCGGTCGCGCAATCGGGCACGGAGTTGGCATCAGGTTGTTCCGGAAAGAGGTCCCGCAGACCGACTCCGCGGAAGTTGGGCCCGGAGTGAAATAGCGCCAGGTCACCATGAAAGCGCAGCACCGTTGCCCAAATCAATGGCGTGCCGGTTATCTCCGCTGCATCAGCCACCAGGTATTTGGTGCTAAAAGAATCAGAGCCATCGAGTACCAGGTCAACAGAACCGACCAGCTCCACAGCGTTATCCGTAGTCAGCCGCTGGGCCGTAGCATTAACGGTAATACCAGGTTGAAGTTCTTCTAGGCGCTGCGCAGCAACCTCGACTTTCAGCTTGCCCACATCATCCGCGCTGAAAAGAATCTGGCGGTGGATATTGGTGATATCCACGGTGTCATCATCAATCACCGTTATGGTGCCAACGCCTGCCGATGCCAAAGATTGCATCAGCGGACATCCCAACCCGCCTGCACCAATGACTAAAACATGCGCATTATGAAGGCGTTCTTGTTGTTCCAACCCAAATCCGGGAAGGGCCAAGTGCCTGGCGATGCGGCGTAGTTCATAATCAGGCAGGGCCATCACAGCACCTGCTCTGACCAGGTTGCAAAGCCATCAAAGCTTGACGATGCCACCGCGTGTTCCCGCTTCGGAATCCTTCCCGCCGTGGCAGCCCAGCGGCCTGCTTCAACCGCATGGTACATCGCGGTTGCCATCGCGACGGGGTCTTGCGCGCGGTTAATCGCAGATGCAAGCAGCACGCCGTCGCATCCCAGTTCCATCGCAAGCGCGGCATCGGAAGCAGTGCCGACGCCGGCATCGAGCAGAATCGGCACCGTGGCACGCGAGCAGATCAACTCAATATTGTGCGGGTTCAAAATCCCTAAGCCGGTGCCAATCGGCGAGCCCAAAGGCATCACTGCCGCGACCCCGACATCTTCCAAACGTGATGCCACCACGGGATCGTCCGAGGTATAGGCCAGAACCGTGAAGCCATCATTGATCAGCAGCTCGCAGGCTTCGAGAAGCTCAGTGGTGTCGGGTAAAAGCGTGTGCTCATCGGCAATGACTTCTACCTTCACCCACGAAGTGCCCAAGGCTTCGCGCGCGAGCTGTGCCGTCAGTACAGCATCGCGTGCAGTCCGGCAGCCCGCGGTATTCGGCAGCAAGTCGATGTTTAACCTGCGCAGCATTTCAAAAATGGATTCGCCTGCGCCGGTATTGGCGCGGTGGCGGCGCATCGCTACAGTGGTGAGCTCGGTGTGGCTCGCCACCAAAGATTCTTCCAGTAGAGCTTGTGAGGTGGCCCCGCCGGTTCCCATCACCATATGCGAGTCGAAGGATTTATCTGCAATTGTGAGCATGTCTTAGCCGCCTTGGACTGCGGTAAGCACGTCAACGACATCGCCGGACTGGATATCCCGGTTCCACTGTGAGCGTGGAACCACTGCCCCGCCCACAGCAACCGCTACGCCTTCATCGCTACCGATGCGCTCCTTTATAAACTGCTCGATACTCTGCGGCTGGGTTTCAACCATCTCGCCATTGAAATTAAAGGTAATCACTAAAAAATCTCCTTGAAAAAATTAGACGGTGATTGTGCTTGCTGCGTGCCGAAAGGGGTTACATGCCGCAACGCTTGTCGATGCCTCCTGACCGGTAGCGAGCTCCACCGCGGATTTCGCACCTAAAGCTGCCAGCAAAATGCCGTGGCGGAAATACCCAGTCGAGATAATCAGGCCCTCGCGTACCAAGCCCAAGTACGGCAAATCGTCTGGGGTGCCCGGGCGTGCGCCGCAAGTGGCTTCTAGAAATTCGGTTTCTTCTACTCCCGGTACCACGCGAATGGCATCACGCAGAAGGTCATGAATGGCCGAGGTGCGTGGGTGCGGCGAATCTTCGCGGCTGGTGGCGCCGATGGTGACGGTGCCATCATCACGCGGGATGACATAGATGGGCCTATCTTCCACGAACCCGCGGATAACGCGGTTGGTCAGCGGCTGCAGCGCTTCCGGCACCCGCACGCGCAGAATATCGCCGTAGACAGGGCGCAGCTGCAAAGGATGCTCGCCGTCGAACCAGCCCGTGACTTTCGCGGCGCCCAAACCCGCAGACAGAACTACTACTCCAGTTGGCTCAACTTCGACGCACTCACCTGATGCCAGTTCCACTGCCTGCGGCGAAATGGCTACGACCTTCTCGCGAATATGCCGGGCACCGCGAGAAAGCACTGCATCAAAAAGAGCGCGGGCAAACAGACGCGGGTCAAGTTGGTGGTCGCCATCGATTGCTGCAACTTTAGCGATACGCGGTGACAACCCAGGTTCTAGCTGCCGTGCGTGCCGAGTCGTCAGCGGCTCAATGTCCAGGTCCGCTGCTTTCACGTACTCGATGAGCTCAGTGAGGTGCTGCCCGTCTGCCCTATCTGCACCGATAAGTAGCGTGCCTTCGGTGCGATAACCGGTGGGCAAATCCGTGTGCTGCGTGACGCGCTGAACGAGGTCGGGATAGAGCTGGGCAGATTCGCGCATGAGTGGCACGAGCTCATGCTGCTGATACTGCACCTCCGCTGTGGGTGCAAGCATGCCTCCGGCGTGATGCGTGGCTCCGGAAATCGGATCGGGGTCAATGAGCGTGACCTCAAAGCCTGCTTCTTGGAATTCAAAGCAGGTCGCAAGCCCAATGATGCCGCCGCCGATAATTACTGCATGCCGGGTCATGCTCGCACCCCTAATGCTTGCGCTCCAATCTTGAAATCGGCAATTACTTGCTCGGCAACTTGCGTGGCTGAGCCGGCTTTATGTGCTTCGCTAAAAGCACGCACCATGGCCACACCCGCGATGCCGGTTGCAGCAAGGTCACGCACATCTGCCGGCTGGACGTCGCCAATGGCAACGATCGGCAGCTGCGAAAGTTCCACCAATTCCGGGTAGCCGGAAAGCCCAATAGGTTTGCGCCCGGAGTCTTTGGTCGGCGTGGGACGGAAAGGCCCAGCGCCGACGTAATCAATGATGCCGGCATAGGCATTGGCCTGCTGGATAAGCTCAGTTGTTCCCGTGGTCAGCCCAATAATCGCATCCGGTCCAAGCAGCTCGCGTACCGCGGCAACAGGGATATCTTCTTGGCCAACGTGCACGCCGTGAATGGGAATACCGCGGCGCATTAAGATGGCGGCGATGTCGACGCGGTCATCGATAAGCGTCTTTGCATCTGGGTTCGCCTTGGCCACGGCAAGCGCTACTTTTTCCGCCAATCCCAGAAGCCGTGAGGCAACTATCGGTTTGGACCGGACTTGGATGACTCCAGCACCACCCGCGGCGGCGCTAGCAGCAGTAGCCACAATGTCATCGTCAGTGCCTGAGCCTGTAACGACATAGCAGCATAAATCAAGGTGGGCAGGATAGGTCACCGATGTCCTCGCTTCCTTCGACGGTATTAACCAACAGGTTCAAACGGTCCAACACAGCGTTAGTGTTCATCTCAGCCCAATGCTTTGGGCACCCGTTGAGGTAGTGGAAACCAGTCAAGCGCGCGAAACTAGTTTTGTCAACAAGAATTAAGAAAGACGTGGTGAGACTTCAGCAATCACTTCATCTAAAGCCTGAGAGATTTGCTCCGGTTCTTCCAAAATCACCATGTGGCCAGAGCCATCGATGACTTTCAGATCACCTTTGCCCCACTTCGTGCAGATAAGCTCCGATTGGCTCATCGGCGTGACAATGTCCATCGAACCAATGACCGCTTGGCCGTGCAGCTTTTGCAACCGCTCTTGAGCAGCGAATTCTTCATGCTCAGTCAGGTCATCGAAGTAGCCGACGAAGCTTGCCAAAGGCGTATCCAGCAGCATGGCGGTGTGGAATTGCAGGCGCTCCATTTGCGGAAAACCTGCGACCAGAGCGGCAATCGTGGGCGCTAATACCTGGGCTACGGCAAAGCGAATGCGGTTAAACTTATCTGGCACGCGATCGATGGCTGAATATAACGCCTTCGCGAGCTTAGATTGCAGGATGCGCGTGATGCCTTTATCGGAGAAACGACGCATCGATGTCGAAATCAGCAAAGCCCCGGAGATGCGCTCGAAGATTTCTTGCGGTGCGCGGCGAATCAGATTCAGCGCAATCATCCCGCCCAAAGAGTGCCCGACCACAACAATGCGCCCGCCGTCTTTGGGCAAACGCTCCGAAATCACGGCGAGCACATCATCGGCCGCACCATCAATCGTGCAGGATCTCGCGGGGACGCGGGAAGATAGGCCGTGGCCGCGGACATCGACAAGCAAACTGCGAACGTCAGTGCGCGAACGCAGATGCTCTACCTGATCGCACCACGCCTCCGAAGACAGGCAATAACCGTGGATAAATACCACCGTGACATCAGCATTGGCATTGCCCACCTCAAACCATGCGATGTCCACCCCGTCATTATCTACTTTCCCCTCGGCGTCCAGATTTCGCAGGCCAGGTGAAGTTTCATGATCATGCAAACGCTGGTGCACAAGGCGCTGCGCGGAACGGCTTTTCCGGCGCTGCCCGCGCAACCCAGCCGCAATCCTGTTTCGTTTATACATATGGACATCCATTGTAGAAGCTAGACTTGAAGCCATGTCCAATGACCTCAGTGCTCAATTACGCGCTCACCTGCAAGGCCAGCCGCAACAATCCACCGCCAAATCCGGGGTGCCAGAATATTTGGCGCTCATTTCTGAGATTACCGGGGAAGACACGGCAGAGCTTGTACCCGACCGCCGCTTGGCGGATGTGGGTTTAACCTCATTGAATATGATCGAATTTGCCGTGCGGGCCGAAGATCGTTTGGGCGTTCAATTTGAAGAATCCGATGCACAAGCGCTTGAAACGCTTGACGATGTAGCCAAATTTGTGGAGGCACACCAATGATTTCTTACCTTTCTGACATGGACGGCGTGCTCATCAAAGAAGGTGAGATGGTTCCCGGTGCAGATAGATTCCTGCAGACCTTAAAAGACAATGACATTAAGTTCATGGTGCTGACCAATAACTCCATGGCGACCCCGCGGGACCTCTCCGCGCGGTTGAAGTCGCAGGGCTTAGATATTGCACCGGAGAAAATCTGGACCTCTGCGCTGGCGACGGCGAAGTTCCTATCCCAGCAATCCACCGGCCGCACTGCTTTTGTCATCGGCGAGTCCGGACTGACGACTGCGCTGCACGAGGAAGGCTGGATTCTTACGGATAACGATCCTGAATTTGTAGTCTTAGGCGAAACGCGAACCTACTCTTTTGAGGCCATAACCACCGCGATCAACCTGATTCGGGGTGGCGCGCGCTTTATTGCAACAAACCCCGACGTCACCGGCCCCGCCCCGCAAGGCGTTTTGCCCGCTACCGGTTCTGTTGCAGCGCTAATTACCGCGGCGACCAACCGCGAGCCTTATTACGTGGGCAAACCCAACCCAGTGATGATGCGCTCGGCATTAAATAATATCGGCGTGCATTCAGAAAACACCGTCATGATTGGTGACCGCATGGACACCGACGTCAAAGCTGGGCTTGAGGCTGGCATGCGCACGATTTTGGTACGCACCGGCATCATGACTGACGCGGCTATCTCCCGCTACCCTTTCCGCCCGACGCGCGTGCTGGATTCGGTAGCTGATTTGCCGGACCGCATTTTCGATCCTTTCGCTTAGGCCGCATCCACGCGCGCGCTAAAGCCGAATTCTTCGGCCAAGGTAGCCACCACGCTGTTAAGCGCGCGCAGCTCATGCGCCGTGCCAGTGATTACCTGGCGGCAGCCCACGCACTTTTCGGCGCGCGGTTGTGGCAGCTCCACGCCTGGAAACGCGGCCAGGGTCGCTAGGTCATCATCAAAACCAGTATCGCGGTACCAGCGCGTGCACCACTGCGCGGTCAAAGGATCATCGCCTGGCACGACGTACTCACTTGGCGTGGAAATGCACTGCACCATGGCGCGCTCAATTGCCGGGCGCAGGCGCGTGGGCATGCCACTGACGCGCAACACCGCGGTTTGCACGTCCAAGCTTTGATCGCGCTTCCCCTCCGCGATCAAAGTGTCTAGCGCAGAGCTGGAAGCACCAGAGGTCTGCGCCGATTGTGCCGCGAAGGCCCAAGCGTTTTCAGCATGCATGTCATGCTGGGTTATGTAATTGGCCTGAGCAAAGTCTGTTGCTGTTGACACGTGCCGAATCTCCTTACGGCAATAGGGCGCCACCGCCATAGCCCTACTGTGTCTGCGGATCGTTAAAAACAGACACCTTGGAAACCACGGCGTTAATGCGACGCAAGACGAGCTTCGTCTTCCCCTACGAGCTCATATACGTTCACAGCGAAGAAGAAATTTAAACAACCCGACACCAGCCGCGGCTGAGCTTGTTTGTGCTCAACATCAGTTACTATCAGTCACTTAGAATTACTTCGTGCTCTAACGCATTGTCGCCCCACTTGCGTCACACCGGCAACCCTCAACAACCGGTTTAACCCCCACTTATTAAAGTTAAAGTTCAGGTTAAGGATTGCCACCGCAATGACCGTAGCGATGGCCGTTGCGGTTGCTGCTAGGCATTAATAACTGGGCATTAATTGCTGGGCGAAAATCTCAGCTTTAAAGCTCTGCCCAGATTGCTTCGTTGGTTTCTTGCCACAGCGGCTTGGCCCATTCGCCGAAATCGCGGTCCGCGAGCGCGACCATGGCCGTATCGCCGGCAACCCACAGGTAGGTGCCGCTCATACCGAAGTGACCGGCGGCATCGGCAGGCATGTTTGCGCCCATCCAGTGCGGGTTCTTTTCGCCGTGAATTTCAAAGCCTAATCCCCAGGGGCATGGACGGTGCATGCCGTAGCCGGGCACGATGCCGCGCAGCTCGGGAAATTGCACGGTACGCATCTCGGCTAGCGTATCTGGGTGGATAATCTGCGGGTTGAGCACCTCGGAGGCAAACTTCACCAGGTCATCCACGCTAGAGATAAGCCCGTGCCCGGCACTGCCTTCCAAGCGGGTGGAGTTCATCCCCAGCGGCTTCAGCAAACCTTCCTGCAAGTATTCCTCAAAGGGCATGCCGGCCGCTTCGGCGACAATTTCGGCTGCCCATTCATAGCCAGCAGAAGAATAAATCCGGCGGTCTTCGACCGGACGCTTAGCATTGCGCGAATCAAAATCCACGCCGGAGGCATGCGAGAGCAGATGCCGCAGGGTTGAGCCCTCCGGGCCGGCAGGCTGGTCCAGCTCCACCGCGCCTTCTTCCACAGCAAGCATGACGCCCATCGCCACAACAGGTTTGGTCACAGACTTAATGTCATATTCGCGGGCAGTATCTCCTACCGTCTCAATCCCCGCAGATGTAATTAAAGCCCCAGCAACATTGTCAGCTGGCCATTGCACAATCTTTTCTAATGCAGACATGCCCTCAACCCTACCTGGGGCGGCATGGTAGGCATCGAAAAGCAAAGCCCGTACACGTCAAAAGTGAATAACAACGAATCGCTAATAGGTGAGTTTTCTCACGTTCAAAATGCCAACTTGAGAGCCCACAAAGCACGCCGTTATGCCCCGCATACAGGACATAAGGGTCGAAGAATAGAATCAATTAACTTTAACGAAGAGCTTATTAATCTTTGGCGATTAATCACCAATGGCGTTAACATGTCGTAGTTCGCAAGCCTTTGTACCCGCTCCCCCGTCAATCGACGGGGGAGTTGGATTTTTGGCGCGGGCGATAAAACCTAAATATTTAATAATGGAAAGAGAGTGTGTATGCATGGCTGAGTCTTATGACCCAAGCCTCCCTGAGCACGAACGTTCCAAACCAAAAGTGGACAGGGAAAAACTCGGCGGAAGCCAGCGCAGCAATGTGGATGTAGAACGCGAAGATAAGCGTCCTCCCAAAACTAGTGCGGACATGCTCAAAGATGGCCCCACGCTAGCTGACCGCAACGGCTCCAAAGTTAACTGGCCAGTGCTGGTTATTTCCTCGCTGATTATTCTCGCCTTCTCAATTTGGGCAATTTTTGCCCCTGATAACGCCGCCGGCACGATGAAGACCATCGTCGGCTGGATGGGCGTCAATATCGGTTGGGTCTATGTTGTCACCGTCGCAGTTGTCATTGGTTTTGTTATTTGGGTGGCGCTGTCCCCCGAAGGCAAAGTGCGCATGGGACCAGACCACTCCCGACCTCAATACAATCTTTTAACCTGGGCAGCAATGCTCTTTGCGGCCGGCGTGGGCATCGACATGCTCTTTTACTCCGTAGGCGGGCCGATCAGCCACTATGTTGATCCGCCGAACGCGGAGCCCCGCAGCCCTGAAGCCCTGCAGGATTCCGTCATTTGGACGATGTTCCACTACGGCATGGGCGGCTGGGCCATGTACTCACTTCTTGGTATGGCGATGGGCTATTTCGCTTATCGATGGGGCATGCCACTGTCCATCCGCGCCGCCCTCTACCCGCTGCTGGGCAAGCGTGTACGCGGACGCACCGGTGATGTGCTGGACATTATCGTGCTGGTTGGCACCGTGATGGGTGTGGCAACCTCGATGGGTATTGGCGTTGTCCTGCTCAATGTCGGTTTCTCCATCCTCTTTGGTCTGCCACAAGGCCTAGGGCTGCAAATCGCGCTGGTGATTGTTGCCGTCATTGT
The DNA here is from genome assembly GCF_002967075.1 of Corynebacterium sp. J010B-136. Taxonomy (GTDB): domain Bacteria; phylum Actinomycetota; class Actinomycetes; order Mycobacteriales; family Mycobacteriaceae; genus Corynebacterium. The sequence goes on from NZ_PUGE01000001.1 coordinate 20,721, forward strand.
TACCATCGCCGCGTGTACCTCCGGCATGGACAAGGGCATTCGTCTAATTTCCGAGCTCAACCTGTGGGTTGCTGGCGCCATGATGCTCTACATCCTGGTCACTGGCCAGACCGCATTCTTGCTCAATACCCTGGTGGAAAATGTCGGCCGTTTCTTCTGGACTTTGCCTGAGCGTTTGACCGAAACCATGGGCTACCAGCTCGATGGCGCTGAGTGGATGGCCGGCAACACGCTATTCTTCTGGGCCTTCTGGCTGGCATGGGGTCCATTCGTGGGCTTGTTCCTCGCGCGCATCTCGCGCGGTCGCACGCTGCGCGAATTCGTGATTGCCGCTATTACCATTCCTGTTTTGTGCGACCTGGTCATGGTCTCACTCTTCGGCAACTCTGCAATCTTCGAGGCCGTCTTCCAAAACAACACCGAGTTCACCGAAATCGCCCTCGAAAGCCCCGAGCAAGGCTGGTACGCCCTGCTGGAGATGTTCCCTGGCGCCATGTTGCTGGTAGGTCTTGCAACCTTGTCCGGTCTGCTGTTCTACCTGACCTCCGCTAACTCCGGTGCGATGGTCATGTCTAACTTCTCCTCCTCTATTCCAGATCCTGGCGAGGACGGACCCAAGTGGCTGCGCATCTTCTGGGCGATTGTCACCGCGGTTCTCACCATCGCCATGCTCATGGCCGGTGGCGTGGTCACCATGGAATACGCAACCCTGATCTTCGCGTTGCCGGTGACCATCGTTGCTTATCTCGTGATGTTTTCCTTTACCCGCGCTCTGCGCATGGAACGCGCGGATAGAGAGGGACATACGCGTCGACGCCGCAGTGAGGCATCGACAGGCGGGCATACCCCTGACCGCAATATCCGTCAGCGACTGGCCAGCCTGCGGTCCTACCCGGCTGCTGATGCCGCCGAGCGTTTCAGCACCAGCACCGTGGTTCCTGCGCTCAACACCGCCGCGGAGGAATTCCGCAAGGAAGGGTATGACGTTACCGTCGATACCCGCCACCAGGATGACACCAACCTCACGGAAGCTTCCTTCCAGGTCGAAATCCCTGGCCACCGCAGCTTCTTGTACGAAGTCGCGCCCGTAGAAACCCCGGTCCCCATCTTCGGCGCCCGCCCGGCACCGCAGATGAAGAAGTACTACCGCATGGAAGTCTTCACCCACACCGGTTCCGAAGGCTACGACCTGTACGGCATTAATAAGCAGCAGGTCATCGATGACGTCCTCGACCGCTTCGAAGCTCACCTAGGTTTCTTGAGCTACTCCGCCGAAGCGCTCAGCAATACCGTCATCACCCCGCCGATTGCGCACACTTCGCCTATCGATGCCCCCGCCGAGGACGTCTCCGGCACCGAACCCGAGGCTCCGAAGGAATAAGAAAGAATAATTCGCGGCATTCGGCAACTACTGCGGCTCCCCTTGCATCGCTTTTCGATGCTCCGGGGAGCCGCTTGGCGTTTTCCACACCGGGGTGACAGTAAGCACTACAATTACCCCCGTTTATCCAGGGTTTATTCGGCGCGCCCCAAAGAATTTCCTTTGAAACACGTCACATTCTGCAGCGGTCGAAAACTCGCGCGATACCCCTGTGTTGCAAAAATAAATTCTAATTACATCGATCGTCCCACCAGTTAAACACCAAGTCTCAAAAATCGGCACTCAACTGCCATTTAAGCGCCGCACTCCACAGGCTCCACCACACACAGTCGCCACAATTTTCAACGCCCGATCCTCACCCCCGCGACCCCTGCAAAAGCTTCCCACCCGAAACCACTATGGCGTGCCCCACATTGAATCCTGATTAAAAACTAATAAAGTCGTGTTTATTGCAAGTCCCCACTAGTCAAGGAGTTCCATGTTCGTCACGTCAAAGCCCGACACCAAGGCCCAGCGACTTTCCCCTGCGCACGAAGAAATCGTCAAAGCTACACTCCCTGCAGTCGGCGAAAAGATTGAGCTCATCGCCCACACCTTCTACGGCAAGATGTTCGCGGCTCACCCCGAGCTGCTGCGCGATACTTTCAACCGCGGCAACCAAAAGTCTGGCGAACAGCAAAAGGCCCTGGCTGCGTCCGTGGCTACCTTCGCAACCATGTTGGTAGACCCTAACGCACCGGATCCAGTGGATCTCCTCAACCGCATCGCACACAAGCACGTATCCCTTGGCATCACCGAGGACCAGTACACCATTGTGCACGACAATCTGCTCGCTGCCGTGGCAGAAGTGCTTGGCGATGCCGTCACCCCTGAGGTCGCCGAAGCCTGGTCCGCGGTCTACTGGATCATGGCCGATATCTTGATTGCGCATGAAAAGGTTCTCTACGCATCGGACAATGTGGAGCCGGGTGATGTGTTTAGGGACGCGAAGGTCATCGAAAAGCATGTGCTCACCGACCGTGTAACCGAGTATGTTCTCGAGGGCGATTTCACCGAACCGCAGCCCGGCCAGTACACCTCGATTGGCGTCAAGCTTGACGATGGTGCCCGCCAGCTCCGCCAGTACTCAATTATCGGCGGAGACGCGTCCCAGTATCGTATCGCCGTTGAAACTGACGGTGAGGTGTCCAACCACCTGCGCGCGAAGGTCGAAGTTGGCGATACCATCCAGGCGACCCTTGCGGCCGGTGAGCTGGTGCTGCAGGATTCTGACCGCCCCGCCGTGCTGATTTCTTCCGGCATTGGTTCGACGCCGATGGTGGGTATGCTTGCGCACCTGGCGCAGAACAAGATCGACCGTGAGGTGCTCTACCTGCACGCCGATGACTCCGCCGAGTCCTGGGCACAAGAAGGCCACATCCGCGCGCTTGCTGGTCAGCTGGATAACTGCGAGCTAGTTTCGGCCGCACGCAGCAACGGCGAGCTTCTCGATGTCTCCGCCCACAACCTTGGCGGCGCCGACGTCTACATCTGCGGCGGCACCAACTTCCTCCAGGCAATCCGCAGCAATATCGACAGCCTCGAGCCTGACGCGCAGCCAGCGTCAGTGAAGTTCGAACTCTTCAGCCCTAATGATTGGCTGATTAACTAGGCCCTTTAGCTAAGCCTATTGAAACTTGCCTAGGCGCACACCATGACACTATCCAGACAGTGCGCCTAGGCTTTTCTAATCGTCGTTGAACCGCTTCCCCTACACGCGGTCAACGGCGATTTTCTATGCGCAAGGTAACGACTAGCAGCGCACGACTTGAAATAAGGTTTAGAAAACGCGGATTTACAAAGCTGGCACCGCGTCGAGCCTAGATAGGTTCAGGACCATGGGTAATGACCTCATCTCTCACTTTAGTGCTTCAAAAATGCGATATCAATTGCGTGAGCGAAACTCTGCGGACACATCCTTCTCAGACTTTTGAAAGAAGATAACTGCGTTTTAATCATCTTCATCCTGCAGTGTAAAAGTATAAAATCAGCAAAATTCTGTTGGCGCTGCAAAATGTTGTTTTCCGCAATTCAAAAGACGCTAACCGCGCTTAATCTTCAAAATCCCTAAATTTGTTCACAGCGTGGCTAGCTTCTCGAATCCTCCGTTCCGCGCTATCCTGAAGTTGTTTTAACTTGAGATACCATGCCGCCATACCAACTAGGTCATCATTCCCGATACCTTCGATTTGTTTAGTATGGTCTGCCATTTCTCTACGCATCCAAACCAGGTTTAGTCCCGCACGTACCACATCGGTATAGATATCCCAGCTTCCTAAAAAGGCCTTTGTTTGTTCATCAAATTCGGATCGATCACGAATAAATGCGATGTCGTTAAGATTAAAGCTTATGAGTGGATATTGCCTTATATGCGGATCATGCCACTGAAACATCCCTCCGATAGGCCCGTCTTGCAGCACTGAGCAAAAGAAAAATAGATCATCTCCCGGTTTGAAAGCATCGCCATTTTGATTTGCTGTGGCATAATTTGCAAACGGATTCAAAAAAGGTTCGGGCTCGCGAGTCTCTAAATTCTCCCCAAGAATCGAATTGAGATCACCCATTTTATTGAACAGGTCAGCGGTTTCGAAATCCTTGTACAAAACCAGACTAAAGTCAGGAATTGCATCAAAATCAAAAAGGTAGGAACGGAGTTCTTGGGGCACACCTTCAGCCCCAGCATCGATCATCCTACACCCAGCATTCTTGAGGTAATAGCGCTGCAAATGCCTCTGGTCGAAGCTATACCCCGAATAGATATCACCCCAAGAAAACTGTCGCTTATCACGAAAATAATCATAGTTTTCAGTTAGGAATTCAACGAAACGGTCATATGCCTTATCGAACTCCTTAGTTCGCTCATTGTTGCATTTTTGGCACATTGTCTTACCGAATTTGACGACTTGCGAGTTTCTCCCTCTAATTGGATATACTCGACCGTCTTTGCCAGGCGTAAGCAAGTTTTCACCTGCCTGCAAAGTTTCCTCCATCTGTTTGATTCGCGAAGCCTTAATGGAGTGTTCTTGGGAATCCGCAGGATTCTCCTCGCAGATCCAACACAATGGACGATTTCTTCGGGTATATGGGTTCTGTTTAGTTGCCATTTTTGAACCTCCTCAATATTCGCTAAGTCGATATGCAGTAAAGAAGGGATGCACTAGGTATAGGAAGACAACTTGGCGGTTCGTGTTCACGTCCAAAATTTGATTTGTTTCCGTTCTTAGCCATCTCAAAATTTCTAAGTATGCGTTATCTAAGCAAAGTTTATCCGTAGTACTTTAAAAATAGGGTCCTTCAACCAAACCCTCAATTGTTTGCAGGTCGTTTTTGAACGAATGACGAATACGACGAATACTGGGGTGGCGATAAGGGACTAGGGTTGCTCAAGCCTTCACCAAATTACTGTCTCTCCGGATGCCTCACTCGACACTCTGTTCAGCACCAACATGTCGCGTCTACTGACATAAGGAATTTACCCGTTTAAATATATGCCAAACGATAACTACCGGTGCCCAGTCTCCAAAAAGTTTCCACCGACGTGCACCTGAACAGGTTAGAATTTCAATTACTTGCTTCCTATTCTAAAAAGTCAAGAACCACTAACGCGCGGAAAGCAATCTCATAGTCCACCCGAGTTCCCGCTGAGTTCCTCGCTCCAAAACTAAACCCCCTGACGTGCGGAAAGGGGGAATTTTGTGGGGCCAGCGGGGCTCGAACCCGCGACCAGCGGATTATGAGTCCGCGGCTCTAACCGACTGAGCTATAGCCCCCAGCACGTAGCAGCGCAACTGGGCTAAAACACCCGTCGGCGTGCACGCTGGAATCATTATATATGGACGAGTTTCTCAGGCACTAAATGCCCCGCTTTAGCCGCTCCTCCAGAACGTCAGTAGACCTGTCCTGGTTCGTATTCTTAAAAAGCGATCACCGAATTGCCCGACCAGACCGGCTATCTCGTCGGGGGCGTGCGTGAATGCCGCTTTTCAGCGCGGCGGCAGTTAGATGAGGTCCATTGCTCCCATGCTGCTCAAACGGTGCGTATTATCGACCGGTTTTCCTCGTGGGGTGAAGTGCCGAACTCTGCCGCGGTGTCGTCGCATCCTGCCGCGACTCGGCTTTCGCCTCCCTGGTTTCTTGCGGCCGGGCTTTGCTGGGCCGTCATCATCATTCACACCGTTGTGGTACTTACACAGCATCGTTAGATTCGAGGGTTTGGTGTGTCCGCCGGTCTTGTGGGCGTCGATGTGGTGGACTTGGCACCGATCCGCGGGCACGTTGCAGTCCGGCCACGGACAGACGAGGTTTTCTGCCATGGCTAAAGTTCGTAGTTTGTCGGAAGCGAACCGTGCTTCGTAGAGATTGACTGGCCCAGCGGTGGGATGGAAGAGCCCGACATAGAGCTTGTCGCCAAGCGCGCCTTCCATCGCGGCATTGATGAACTCAGCACCAGTCATGGTCGTGCCATCAGAAAGCGCGACGATTACTTCTTCGCCTTTGCCACAGGAGACTTTGGCGAAGTCATCCAGACCGATGGCGATAACCGTGCGGTATTCAGGTTTGATTATCCCAGTGCCGCCTCCTTCGACTAAATCCCAGAAAGGCTCGAGTAAAGCTTCGGAGCGTGGCTGGTCCTCATCGTGCTTGATGCCAGCATCAAGCGTTTTCTCGAGGTCGGTAATGCGGCGTTGGGTGTCGGTAATGCTAATGGTGCGTAGACCGTCTATAGCCCGGCCGACGCGTACGCCGCGTTGTTTGGGTGTGTCGCCGCCTTCTTCGGTGACGCGTTGCTTGCCGAATTCATTAACTTCATCCAAGGTCCCTTCATGTGCGATGAGTTCGGCGCGCAGTTTCCAGGCAGCACCACGGGTTGTGAGTTTCTTGGCGTGTTTGTTGACCATTTCTAAATACTCGACGCTTAATTGCCTTGCTTCGGCGAGTGCGACAGCATCGCGCTGCACCTTGGGAGAATCCCCAGGGCCGAAAAGTACATCGGCAAGTTTGACGTATTTTCGTGCGGTGCTAAGCGACATTACGGCACCGGCTAAGTCATGCGGGGAACACTCATACACATCGCGGAGGATGGTTACTCCGCTGGTAGTGAAGAGTTCTAAAATCTGTTGTCCTTTCATAACTTCGGCACTAAAAGGCGAACGCAAGCCAGCGCTAGTGCAAGCTTGAAAATCTGTGGATAACTACGTTGACGCGTCACGCAACTGCCAAAGTTATCCACAGGCGGCACAAAGTGCGCCACGTGGCTACCCTAAAAGTATGTCCAAAGCACTGATTATTGTTGATGTCCAAAATGATTTCTGCCCTGGTGGTTCCTTGGGCACCGAACGCGGCGATGAGGTGGCGCGCGGGATTAATGATCTGCTTCAGTCTGAGCACGACTATGACGTGATTGTCGCGACGCAGGATTGGCATATTGATCCGGGAACGCACTTTTCCGAGCAGCCTGACTTTGTTGATACCTGGCCCGCGCATTGCGTGGCGGATTCCGAGGGCGCGCGCATGCACCCAGAGGTGGATGTGTCGCAGATTCGGGAGTACTTCCGGAAGGGTGAATACACCGCGGCGTATTCGGGGTTTGAGGGGCACGCGGCGTCGGACGGATCGACGTTGTTGGCGCAGTGGCTTAACGATGCCGCCGTCACCAAAATCGACGTCGTAGGCATCGCAACCGACCATTGTGTGCTGGCTACATCCAAGGATGCACTCAAGGAGGGCTTCGCGGTTGCGGTGATTGCCGATCTGTGCGCGCCGGTGGATAAAACTCGAGGTGAGAGTGCTCTCATTGAGCTTGAAGAAGCAGGCGCAAATATCATACGATAGTTGGAGATAACCTTCTTATAAGCATTCACATACAGGAGCATTGGGCATGTCGGGCGCGGTAGTTTCCACCAATCAGAGCCAAGCGAAAGCAGCGTCGACACGCCAGAAGCAGAAGTCGCGCCGCTCGCAGGGCTGGATGCCCAATCAGCACGGCGCGTGGTTCATGCTCTTTATCCCACCGCTAATGGGCATGATTTTGCAGCCCTCGTGGGCAGCCGTGCCACTGTTTATTACGTGGTGGTTCGGATACTTCACCTACTTCGCCATCACCATCTGGGTCAAAAGCCGTTTGCGTAAAAAGCACCTGCCGCCGGTTCTAACCTACGGTGCGATTACCGCGCTGGCGGGTATCGCGGCGCTGATTACACAGTGGCAGCTGATTGCCTGGCTGCCAATCTTCGCGCCCATTATCGCGGTCGCCGTGTATGAAACCATCAAGCGCCGTGAGCGTTCACTGGTTTCTGGCTGGTCGACAGTGTTGGCGGCGGCGATGATGTTGCCGACGGTGGCATCGATAAGCACTAGCGGCACACCAGCTGCCGTGAGCGCAGATCTCTGGTGGGCAACCGCCTGGTTCGCACTGTATTTTGGCGGCTCTATCTATTACGTCAAAACGCTGATTCGCGACTTCGGCAACCGTTCGCGCTTTATCCAATCCGTAATATTTCACGCGATAGTCTATGTCGCCGCGCTCGGCTTGGCGTTCGCACAGCCACACACCTGGCCGGTCGCGGTCGTCGGCGCGCTGCTTGCCGCACGCAGCTATGCCGTACCACGCATCGCCCAGCGTCGCGGCAAGCGCATCCCGCCGAAGCATGTCGGCATGATTGATGGCCTGGTCACGGTCTTTGTAGTCGTCGCGGCCTTCGCAGCATTTGGCAGTTAACTTTAGGCCACCTTTCAGAAAATCGGCCTAAAGTCGGTTTTATGAACCTTGAGTTTTACCTGTTTCGACTGTGGGAGCTGGTCGTTGACCACGCCATCCCGCTGGTAGCCCTTCTCCTTTTAGCCATCTTGCTTCCGCGCCTAGGAAGGTTGACGGTCAAGATTATTGAAGGGCGCCTCGATGAGGAAGAGGAATCCACCAAGTCACGCTTAGCGCTTTTGGGTGCGTTGGTTTATGTCATTCAAATTGCCGCTTACTTCCTCATTGTTTTGGTGGCGCTGTCTAATTTGGGCGTGCCGCCGCTTGGCGCCGCAGTGCCTGCAACGATTGTCTCGGCTGCGGTTGGTTTCGGCGCGCAGAGCATCATCGGGGATTTCCTCTCGGGCTTTTTCATTTTGTCGGAGCGCCAGTTCGGCGTGGGCGACTACGTCAGCTTCGATGGCACCAGCACCGCGACAGAAGGCACTGTCGTCGCGCTGACTTTGCGCGCGACCAAGGTGCGCACGCCGTCGGGTGAGGTGGTGATGATTCCTAATGGTTCTGCAGGGGTTGTCACCAACTATTCGCAGGAATGGTCGCGCGCGGTGGTCAACTTCGATGTGCCTGTGCGTTCAGGGGAAAACCTTGATGATATCCATCGCACCATTGAAGAAACGGCCAAGCAAGCAATCAAAGACCCCTCGATTTCCGAAGACGTTGCAGGCGAAGTCGAAATCCTCCCCGCTACTGCGCTGACCTCCCCTACCGCCGCTGGCCAGCCATGGCGGGTAAATTTCCGTGTGCTCGTAGTCGTAAACCCCGCGCGCCAGTGGGCGGTCGAGCGCGGTATTCGCGCCGCGTTGCTCAGTGTATTTTGGGATCACTTCCGCACGCCTTTCGAATCCCCCAATGAGGAATTCACACGGGAGATGGGGGTTGCATCGCTAAGCGATGCTCCCACCGAGACCATCCCCGTTGACCCCTCGGCGGGTGAAGCCGCACCTTCAGTTGAAGATACCCAGGATGCGGCGGAAGCGGCCGCGCGCGATGAAAAAGCGGACGAGGACATCGCACCTGCCGCCAAAGACGACGGCCCGGGCCGGCCTTCGACGACCGCTGCATCAGAAGCCGATACCGATACCGACGCCGAGACTGAGGTCTTTGAAAAGCCGAACTCCAAGCGCCGCGATTTCTGGCGCACTGATGCCTACGACCAGCGGTGGAAGAAGGTCTTAAGCTTTGGCGGGCGCATCCGGCCCTCGACGACCGGCTTGATTGTCGCGTTGTTCTTCACCGGCGGCCTGGCGCTGGCCTCCTCCAACCCCGAAGACGGCAACGCAGGCATTCTCTCCCCTGCGTATTGGCAGCAACGCTCCGCGGCCGAGTCCAGCGAAGTGGAAACCACGCCGGAAGAACCTGTCGAAACCCCGGCCACAGAGCCTTCCTACCAGCCGCAACCGGAGCCTTCGGTGCAGCCTGAGCCGACGGCTGAGCAAAACCCCGAGGGCTTCTCGCAGAACCAAGAACAGCTAGACACCGGTGCTTCCACGGAGCAATCCCCCGCCCCAAACCAGGCCCCACAATCGGTCGCCCCGCAGGACAGCCAAGGCACCCAGAGCACGCAGGGCACAGCGGAAAGCTCGCCTAACGATGCCGACGCCACCTCCGGCACCGACAACTTCCACGTCCCCGAACCCACCGAGGAGAACTAGCCAACCGGCGTTTAATGTACGACAAACCATGCATTAGGCGCCACACCAATCACTTTAGCCACTCCCGTAACATTATTGCCGTGTGAAAATCTGAATTCTTTGATAGCTTTTTAGTGGACTCGCATCCTTAAAAATCCCTATCACTTTCAGGAGTTCTTCCATGGTTTTCAAGAAGGCATTGGCCACCGCGGCGGTGAGCGCGACTGCCGCAGCTCTACTTATTTCAAACGCTGGCGCCGATGATAAGGCCGCCACCGTTGCCCAAGGTGACTTGGTTGGCCAGTGCGCGGTTAGCTTCAACGATCCCAGCACGAACCGTTCTTATGTTGCGGATTTCTGCGCCGAGTCGGTTACTCCTACCCGCCTGTACGGTGAGAACAACGCCCCGATTGACGGCCTGGGCACTTTCCATGCCTCTGGATTCAACGAGGCCGGCACCCAGCTAGCGTTTATCCAGTGGAACGATGAGGTCGAAGTACTTCCTAATAACATCTCCACCGACGGCTTTGCTCCTGCCCCACAGGTTGGCGACACGGTATATTTCCACCAGCCTGCCTACGACGGACTTGCTGCGCTTGACGGCCAAGGCACCTACGCTGGTCAGATTAACGGCACCCACTTTGTCGATTTCGGCGCGAACACCGGCACCCAGGAAGCCAATTCGGGCCTGCTCAATGGCACCACCGTCTGGACGGATGAGGGCATTCTCGGCATCATCGATGGCCGCCACAAGGTCGGCGATCACCCACACTTGAGCCTGGTCGCCTCCCCCGACGCCACCGGTGGTGCGATGGGCGCTGAGACCAAAAACGATCGCTTTGCGCTTTTCGATGCCTTCTTCGCCTCCAACCCCGCTGGCAACAATGACGCCAACGACGCCGGCGATCAAGATGGCAAAGAATCGCCTGTAAATCCTGCTCCAAGTCAGCCAAACGAGCCAAACCAGCCAGGTGAACCTGACGAATCTGGAAAGTCCCAGCCTCAGATTCCAGCCCTCGGTGGTTCTTCCGGCTCTTCGCTGGGAGCGCTCGAGGATCTCATCAGCCAGGCGCTGAAGTAGCACACGGGCCAATCCGAGTCCTGCCAGGCTACATCAGTTCTAAGATCCATTAAAAGTTCATGGCTCTGTCTCCAATTAGGAGCCAGCGCCATTTGCTTTCTTCAATCACGGCTACAGTCATTCTGCCTGCTTACGTGGATTTTACGTATCCGCCCTCGGATTGAATGTAACCCATTTTTGCCATTTCCTCTTCAGGGGGCAACGGGAATATCAGCTCGCCTTTAGTGAAGTGCGGCATGATCAATTGCGCTCTCAAAACACGCGAAGCGAGCGTCTGAACAGTCTCACGCAAATAGGGCAAAAGAGTTGCAATTGCTTGATCATTAGCAAATGCAACTAAGCCGATCGGGTTGACGTCGTTAATGAAACTTTCGGGGAAACGGTAACTACCTACGACTTCACTACTAACGATTCCGCGGTCCACCCTAATCTCTACAGCAAGTGCGATAGCTGCGGTCAACCATCCTTCCTCATCTCCCTCTGAAGAATCATCAGTTGATACGCGCAATCCAAACACCGGCTGAAGCCCCTCTTCCGCGACGTCAGTCAGCTGAACTTCTGCACTCATCTTGTTGTAGGAAATATCTCGAAGTTCAAGTTGCTCGTCGAGGATCTTCAAATATTGAGCGGCTAAGGCTTCATGGTCAAGCATATTCCACCTTCCCGATAGTCGGCTGCCATGAACTGTTTTTACGGGCGGCGTCAACTGAGGTCAAACGACTCTTCTTGACTAATGAAGCTGATACATCAGGTTGACGGGTGGGCAACACAAACGCCTTATCTCGCGGGGTCGCTGACATTACGATCGACGCCCCCACTGCTAACGCGTATCTCCTAATAGTTCCCAAAGTCGGGTTGGAATCATAACGCTCAAACTGCGCAATGGCACTTTGAGATAACCCCAGAGCTTCTCCGACCTGCTGTTGGGAAAGGTTTCGCTGCTCGCGAATTTTCACGAGGCTATTACGAAACTCCCGCTGCTCACGAAGAATCTCCTTGGCGTGCTCTTTCATTTCCGCTTGCTGACGACCGCTCATAAGCTTTATCTTATACCGCTGGTGGCTTCTTGTTGCGTTTACGAAGGGAATCAAGTTCACTGACTTTCCAATTATCCTCGGAGCACTTTTCACATAGCTCGATCGCTGCATCGATTTCTATATATTGTAACCTATTGGTTTCAGCCTTATCCCCGTTAACTATCTTCTTTTCATGGAGATACAACCCAACCACCCAGCTATCCCCCTCCTCTACCGTATAAAGGCGCAGATGAACATTAGCTTGGCGGTATAAGCCCGACGCTTTCTCCGCTTTCAGAACCTTGATATCAGTCCATCGAATTTCATAAATGTCTAGGGGCTTGGCTCGATGAATTCGTTTAATATGTTTGAGCGGTTCTAGGTCCCCCCTTTCCGCGCATTCGAGCAATTCTTCTATCTGACCTTCCAAGTCAGCTTGGAGAATGCCCGCTATGCGGTATCCACTTTTTATCAATTTTTCTGTCGCGAATTCTGCGGTTTCTTCAATATGCTTTGAAGTCGAACAAAACCGCCAAAAATAATGAACCTGGCCCCCGCCCGAGCACACCGATATTTTATGTCCCACAGATATCAGAATACCGCTTGTTCTCGAACTTGCAGCGCAATCTCGCTAACTTCGATGCACTCAATACGCCGTTCGCCTTGAGTCAGAAGTATGGCTACAGAATCGAACATAATCTTGTCCCGGCAGGACGCGCAGTTCAAACGCTGCGAGGAGATTAATTGGTTCTTAGTCCTCGCGCTCTTTGTATTTTTTGATCAGGCGGTTGACGAGTTCATCGGTAAGCTTGTCGTCGGACAAGATCATGTCGAGCATCTCTTGCCGGGCTTCGTCAGACTTTTCGGACGGTGATTCATCGCTATCGCTCGCTGAATCTTCGTCGTAGTGCTCGTAGGCTTCGCCGGAAAAGTCCATGCCCATGTCCGCGAAGAAGCCCGTGCTTGGTTCTTTATCGCTGGCGGAGGCAGGCTCGTCGGTAGTGGGATGCACGCGGTCGGCTAATTCGGCAGAAGGCTTTGGTGGTTTGTGCGCGGGTTGTTTCAGCATCGGCTCTGGATGGCGCGAGTCGGACGCCACGGGTGTTTCGTCCTGCGCGAATTCTAAGGTGAAGGTTTCCAGGAAGTTCTCGGCATCCGATTCTGCTGTGGAGCGGCGCTTGCCGCGTTTGACCTCTAACTCGATGCGGCGCTGCAGCGCCTTTTCCATCTGCTTATGACGCCAGGAACGAATGCGGGTGGGTTCATATTTGCGGCCGACCGCGCGGCTTTTATGCTCTGCCTTCTTAGCCAATTCCGCGACCTGCACTGCGGATTCATTCACCGGTGCCCACTCGGGATTGGAATTTAGGCGCCATCCACCCCAGTACCCCAACAGCGATAATAAGATACTGACCAGTGGACCGAGGATCATGCCGACGGCAAGGAAGCCGAAGGCATCGGAGACAAGCACGATGATGGAGGCGGCGATAGCGGGAATCACGGTGGGTTGATTATCGCCAAACACGCCGGGCACACGCCCTGTGACAACATCGCGTATCATCGACCCGCCGGTCGCGGTAAAGACGCCCATCATGATGCAGGGCACCACCGGCAAACCAAAGGTCAACGCTTTAACAGTGCCGGTGCCGGCCCACAACCCGGAGACGATGGCATCGCCATGCGCCTGCAAGATATCCCAAGTACGCCCCTTGAAGTACACAAACCGCGCAATCAAAGCGCCGGTAAAAGCCAGGATCAGATATTCCGGTTGTGCCATGGCGGCAACGGTCCCGCGGTTGATGAGCACATCGCGAATCATGCCGCCGCCCAGCGAGGAGAACAGCGCGATGAAAAAGAACCCAATGATGTCATAGCCACGCTGTCTGGCAATGGTTCCGCCGATGATGCCCATCAGTAAAACACCGCTGACATCAGACCAGCGGTATAACGACTCAATCAGCGGATCAACCTCGTGCATGCGCTTCATTGTATAAACCCCAGCTGCATGTGCGCCGTTGTTTGGTAGATATCGCGGTGTTTAGCGTGAAAGTTCAGCTACTGGCACAAGACCAAGAAAAGCGTGTATTAGGAACGAAAAGCTCCGCTAATTACCCCAAGTAGGTTCCGGAAGGCACCGCCGAGGGCATCGAAGAGTCCAAAGATTCCGCCACGGCTGGAGCTAGAAGATACCGAAGAACCGGGGTTCTCGGAAGATCCTGATGAGCCCGAGCTGCCTTCGGAGCTGCCTTCAGAGCTAGAGGCGTCGTCTTTTTCGGTGACAACCACGATGCGATCGGTAGTGGCTTGGTTGCCGTTGGCATCGCTGACTACGTAGCGGATAATATAACGGCCAGGTTGGTTGATGTCGAGGTTACCAACGACTTCAATATTGTCGGTGACATCGCCATCAACGTCATCGGTAGCAGTGACTCCGGCGAGCAGGTCGGCGGCGGAACCAGCTTCAACAATGAGGTCATCGCTAGGCACGGTCAGCTCAGGCGCGGTGGAGTCGGTGCCAGCATCGCGGGCGGTAAATACTGCGAACTGACGAGTCTGACCAGGTTCGACCTTCTCACCGGTGGCGGTGTCGCGGCTGGTGGCATACCAAGCGTAGACCTCGTCGGATTTGAGTCCGGTCCAGTTGACTTCGGCTGGCCAGCCGGAGCGCGCGGTGTCTTTGCCAATTTCTTCGCCGGTGTCGGATACAAGCGTTACGGCATCGGTAGTAAAGCTGGTCTTGCGGGTTTCAAACTGAACCGGCAGGCGGGTGTCATCTTCGGTGCCGTCGTAACGGGCGCGGTCATCGTATTCGGTGGCACCAAAGTTATCGAGAAACGGCGAGTAAGTATCCACGATCATTTCGCCGGCATCGAGGTCGAATTGCAAAAGGCGTAGGAACGCGGCACCAAATTGCAGTGGTGTGTCGGTGCCGTATCCGCCGACTTCGGTAAGTCCAAGCTCATCGGATCCGACTTTGTAGAACTGGTAGTCAGCTAGCAGTTCGGTGACATGGTTGCCTTCCGTGCCAACGTCTTTGCGCGTGACGATGGACACGCCGTGCTCATGACCCGAGAGCACTAGGGCTACATTCGGGTTAGGTTCCACAACTTTTTCTAAAACGATGCTGCCGTCGTGAGAGGCATTCGCGCCTCTGCCGTCGGGCGAATTGCTGGGTTTGTTGTAGGCGTGTGTGAGCACAATAGCGTTGCGGTCTGGGTACTGCTTGAGCACGCTATCGGCCCAGGCGGCTTCTTCTTCGGTGACATCGTAACCGAGACTGACCACGACGAATTCTAGTCCTTCGGCGCTGAACAAATCATAGTGGTTGTCATTGTCGCCTTCTTTCCACGGGTGGTGCGAAGCATCGCGGGCTTGCCAGCCGGCGGTCTGTTCTAGGGCTTCGTAGCGCTCCGGGCCGAAGTACTGGTTGTACAGGTTGTCCGGACCGATATCGCGGCCGGTCCAGTTATCGTGGTTACCGGGCAGAACACCATTGACAACCTCGGCTTCGTCGAGAATCTTTTGAGCTTCAGACGCTACCTCAAATTCTTTGCGAGCGTTGTCCTCATCATTGGTTTCGCGAATCCAGTTTTCAATGATGTCGCCGGTGTGCGCGTGGTAGGCAATCTTGCGTGCATCAGCATTGTCCGCAACCCATTGGGTGGCATCTAGGTAAGACTGCTTCCAAACTTCGCGTTCTTCTTCGGACTCGTTTTCTACCGCGCCTTCCACAATGTACTGGGTGTCAGTGTGGTGAGAAATGGCAAAGTCATAGTCATCCGGGTCTGCGAAGCTATCTTCGACGGTGTTCGGGATGTCATCTGCGAATGGGTCATAGCCTAAGACCATGGCGTGTACATCGCTGCCATCGATATGTTCTGCACTGATGTCGCCGTTGAGGCTAACCTCGCTGTTGCTAGTTCCGCGGGTGCTTGCCAGCTCATCCCAGGTAGAGGTTGCCGTGTTCCATGCAAACAAGCGCGCGCTGCGATTAGGGTCCACTTGGCCTTTCCACACCAGTTGGTTTTCTTCCGTGCCGTCAGCAGGAAGAGCAACATCGAAACGCTGAAAAGGCATCTGCGTGGTGGAAGCTGTCTGCGCGGTGTCGTCATCGCCAGGCTTAAGCGAGGCAGAAATCTCGGAAGCGTCCTCGTATTCAAAATCCAGCGAATCCGGCATTCCGCCGACAACTCCCTGGAACCCACCCTCCGGAGTAGAGGTAGTTCCCTTGGTAAACGTGGTCTCCACATCCCCACCGGAAGGATTATCGGCGATAGCAGACAGGGTCACGTTCCCCTTTCCTTGGTCCGTATCAGTGCCACCGCCTTGAGGGATGTTGCCGCTGGTGAAGGAAACTCGCTCAGAAATCTCTCCGCCAAAAACGTCACGGGCTTGAATGTGAAGCTCGTGCTCTCCTTCCAAAAGACCAGGTCCGATAAGCTGGCCTGCCTCCACTTTTTCACCATCAAGCTCATAAGTGGGTTCACCGCTAAGCAAAGCGTCATCTGAGTATTCGACCTCAAGCTTTACGCCTTCTTTGACGTGGTCACCTGCAGCCGGTGTGGTAGATGCCAGTTCCAGCTGCTTCTCACTGTTAACGCCAGATTCGCCGTACAGGGCCGCCACATCCGACTCACCGATGGGCTCGGAGTAAAGGCGGGCGGTGCGGAAGGAGGCATCGGCAAGCAGTTGCGGGTTGTCAGAGCCATTGGTGTCACCGCCTACGGTGAAGGAATCAGCATTGCCGGTGGGTAGGTTGTATTCGCCGGTAGTTTTCTTGCTCGCTGCCAGCTCACCGTTGAGATAAAGCTGGGCTTCTTGGCCGTCCCATACGCCAACCGCGTGGTACCAGCGGTCTGGGTCAACCTCCACGCGGGCCTGCTGGTAGCCGGAGCCGACGTGGATGATGAAAGACAGTTCATTTTCATACAGCGCCAGTGCGAACCCGCCGGCTTCTTTGTTGGCACACAGGCTCTTTTCGCTGGCAAATTCGCCGTTGAGTTTGAAAGTGCACTCGACTGCGAAGCCATCGGCAAGCGCTGCGTCCTGGTCCCCGATATCAAACTGCACGGCATCATCTTGGCCGTCAAAGGTAGCAACCGGCTGCTCCAACGCCGGGTCGATGCCAAAATCCGGATCCCCGCTGATTTTGGCCGGAACATCCCGCGCGGTGTCGATGGCCCCGGATTCCGAAATCTCAATATCAAGCAGATCTGCTTGTGCGTTTTGTTGTCCATGGGCCGCCCCTACCATGGCAACGTGGCTTACGGTCACCGTGCCGGCGACGACTAGTGCTGTTGACAGCCGAGTCGATTTAATTGTCATTTGGTTGTCTCTTCTCGTAGTGGTTGAACAAAATCTCACGCGAAATAGCTATTTCGCCTAAGACACGCCCTCTTCGAGGACATGCCGCAAGCACGATATCGAGGCAGGGTTAAGCCAAAACAAACTACAAAACAACATCTCACAAACGTTAGGTTGATGAAAGAACTTTTAGAAGAACTGCTTCGCGCTCTCCCCTTTTTTGTGTCACTGTTAGTCCGCTATAGCCGAATTATCTTGATGTGAACTAACGTTGTGTTTATGAGCGCCAAGAAAAAGCCCACCACGGACGTAGCCAGGACGACTCACACTGATGAGCAACAAGCTTTGACTGAATCTGAGCTCAAAGAAGCTCACCAGAAGGTCCGTCCGGGTGTCGGAAAAATGATGGGCGTTTCCCTCCTTATGGGAGCCCTCGGCGGTGGCGCATTAGCCGGGGGTGTCGGGGCAGCTATAGATGCTCCGCAGCGCGCGGATTTTGAGGTTGCTAATACTGCAGAGATGGAGATCACCAGCACATTTAGCACTGAGGTTCACAATCCAGAAGGTGTGCTGAGCGCAGATGATGAAGCGCGTTTGGAGCGTGACGCCGAGCGCATTGACGCCCCCGCCGTAGTAGAGCAGCTGCACTACATGGTCTTTGAAGAAAATGATGACAACGTCAATGACACCGTGGAGGAATACCTGCGCGATAACCGTACGGATTTGATTGGTGATGATTACTTCGCGGATGGTGTTCTTATTGTCGGTGTCGGCCTCGACCCCCGTCAGGCCTTCATTTTTGCTGGCGAAGATGTAGCCGAGGCCTTGGACTTGCGCGATAGTTCCCACTTGGATGATGCACTCGATGCCATCAAGCCCGGCGTTAAGGATAACAACATCCCGGCGGGGCTTTTTGCTGGCGCGAATGCGGCAACGGATATTTCGGCCCTCGCGGAAGATCGCTATAACGATGCCGTCGGCGATCGCATCGCTGCGATGGTCGGCTCTGGAATCGGTGGCGGCGGAGCTATCTTCGCTACCGGGTTGGGTGTCGGCGCGTATCGCCGGAGCAAAGCAAAGAAGATTGCCCAGGCTCGCGCCGAGATGTCCCTAGTGGGCAAGGAATACGGTCAGCTGGCAGCACGCCTGGATGAGATTGATATCCGCGCGCACTCGTTGACCTCGCCTTTTGCTAATAACACCATGCGCTCGCAGTGGGAATCGGTGCGCCGTCGTTTCTTTGACATCCACAATCAGGTCGATTCCCTGGGCAATCTGACCTCGCAAGATTCTGATAAAGAGTTCTACGAGAACGCCGACAAGATCCACGAGGCTGCCTTAACGACGAGGAAGGTAAGTTATGCGGAGGAGAACATCGACAAGCTTTATCGCTTAGAGCACGGCGATGACGTCGTTCGCCGCACCGAGTTGCAGGCGCTGCGCGACGATGTGGTCGAGGCGCAAGTAGCGCTTGACGATGCCTCCTCCGGCCTCTACCGCGAACTACAAAATTTGCGTGAGCGTGCGGACTCGTTGATGAACACCACCCAGTCCCCCGATTTCTTGGATCAATACGTCATTTTGCTCGGTGACTACCGCACTGCCCTTGAACAGCTGCGCAAGCAGAAGTTCGACGACCTCGACGAGTCCGAGAACACCGAACTCGCCGCACCGTCGATTACTTCCCCCGATTACCGCGTCGGCTATGGCTATAACAACTTTGTGCCGTTCTGGGCCTTAAGCTCCTGGCACGCCTCCAACGCCACCGCGCAGTCCACGTCCTCCAGCGGCGGCGCGAACACCAGCTTCAGCTCCGGCTTCTCTGGCGCCGGTGGCTCGTCCAGTTTCTAAAGCAAAACTGTCACCAGCATCACCTGAGTTTTCCTCAGACTTTCTGGCCGCAACCAGCACAAATCGGCTATGATTATCTCGTTTCGCGACTCAACTCCCCCTCCCTATTCCTGGTTGAGCGCGTCTTGAAAGGAAAACTCAACAATGCCTGCTTCTGGGTCACTTATAAAGCGTGTCCTGGCGATTGCAACCATCGCCCTTGCTGCTCTCATCGCGCTCGTATCGTTTGCTCCACCATTTAGTATCTCTAGCCTTTTCGCAGCTCTCGGATTCTTCATTCCGGGCGCTTGGTGGTTCTACTGTGAGTCCAAAGACAAAAAGGCCAGAGCAGCACATCAGCAACGTGCCCAGGCACAAGCTCATTGGAATGAGCATCTTGATCCTGTTAAAGACCACGCTATCTTGGCAGGCCTTGGACCATCATTCGACGCTCCACAGCCTTTCCGCCGCCGCTGGGGTTGGGCATTTTTCGCAGCTTTCGTAGCACTCGCAATTGCGATGGCTCTTTCTCCTGAGACTCCGGCTGCATCAGAGACAGAAGAGCCTGAAGAAACCACATCCGTGGCCACCACTACGTCAGAGACAACCACGAGCACGACTACTTCATCGAGTTCGTCGAGCACTACGACCACTACTGAGCCGACCTCAACTTCTTCCACTACAACGCAAGAACCAGAACCTGAGCCGACAACGCAAGAAGTTACTGAAGAACCCTACGTCGAAGAGGTCCACGTAGAGCAGCGGCCGGTTTATACCCCTGCGCCGGAACCTACACCTACCCCTCAGCAGTTCTACCAGCAGCCTGCCGCACCCGTTGTTCAAGATTCGCCATCTGTCTATTACCAAAACTGTGATGCGGTTCGTGCTGCCGGTGCAGCACCTCTTTACATCGGTTCACCGGGATATGCTCCAAAACTAGACCGAGACGGCGACGGCGTAGCCTGCGAGTAATTCTCTATCCGTTCATCTAAAAGGGCTAGTCCCCAGCGCTTGCTGGGGACTAGCCCTTTGATTAATGGTTTTGATCAGGTTTAGCGAGGATCTCGTTCGCAGCCTACGCCGTCGCCATCGCGGTCGAACTTGGACTGGAAACCAGCATCACGTGCATAAATGGAGCGACCAAGCTTGTTCCACACATCGGTACAATTTTTGTAAGTTGCAGCCCGAGCCGGACGAGGGGCTGGAGCTGGCTTTTCTACAGCTTGCTTAGCCGGTGCTGGCTTAGCAGCAGGCTTAGGGGCCGGTTTGGGAGCCGGCTTCGCTGCTGCCTTCTTGACCGCAGCCTTCTTTGGTGCAGGTGGGTTAGGGATGATTCCGGGCAGAGGATTAGGAATCATGCGCTGCTGAACTGCCCAGTGCACGCCACCGGCAATAGCAGCGACAACGCCTGCGATGACCGCAACGCCGGCGATGATCTCGAGGTCCGAAGAGCCTTCCTCGACCTTTTCAAGGGCAGCAACTTGGCCCTCTTGATTTTGATTTAGTTCCTGATTTTCTACATTCGCAGGCTCTTCAGCAAGTGCTGATGGAACTACAGAAAAAGCGAGCGACGCTGCGACGATGGCAGGAATTATTCTTTTATGCATGGATAGCAATATATAGCCACCACAGTTAATACACATACTTTTGACAGGTGGATTGGAGCACTTAAAATTGCTGGCCGGAATTCAAGCTTGGTAGCTAGATTTCCCCAGCTTCTACTGAACGCCGCCCGACCAGGGATAAGAGTTTTCACCCCCGGTATGGGGCATTTCCGCAGCGCACAGATTTTTCATCGGTTGGCCTGACAAAGACAGAGTGTATCCACCGGATCCGCGCGATTCGCAGCACGCGATCTATTAGAATTTCGAAACATTCTTTTCGGTTGTTCTATAGGCTGCACTACGTAGGCCCTAGATACGCAATCGCACATCGGCGGGTCTTTGCAAAACAAAGTTGCAGAGTATGAGGTTTTTGCTCGCCGAATGTGCCTGACAGACGGAAGTGAGACTATGACCGCAAGTGAGCACGCTGATACTCAAATTAATCTGATCTGGTTGTCCGAGCAGGACATGATCGACGCCGGCGTAACCGATACCGCCAAGTGCGTGGAAACCATGGAAGAAACGCTCATCCTCCTTGATAAAGGTGACTACCGGATGGCAGGGGCATCTGCGAACTCGCACGGCGCACAAATTAACTTCCCCGACGAGCCGGAACACGAGGGCATGCCAGCGAATGGCCCGGACCGTCGTTTCATGGCGATGCCGGCGTATATCGGCGGGCGCTTCAACAACACAGGCGTGAAGTGGTACGGCTCGAATGCCGAAAACCGCAAGAATGATCTGCCTCGTTCGATTCACGTGTTCGTCCTCAACGACACGGTCACGGGCGCACCGAAGGCCATCATGTCAGCTAACTTGCTCTCTGCTTACCGCACCGGCGCAGTACCTGCCGTAGGCGTCAAGCACCTAGCAGTAGAAAACGCCGAAGAAGTCGGCATCATCGGCCCAGGCGTAATGTCGCGTACTATCTTGGCATCGTCAATCACGCAGCGTCCATCGATTAAGCGCGTGAAGATTAAGGGCCGTACGCCTGCATCGACAAGCCGCACTGCGGACTACCTGCGCGAGAAGCACCCTGACATCGAATTCTCCGTCGTCGAAACCGAGCAAGAAGCGATTGAGAACTCCGATATTCTTATCGCTGGTACGTCCACCTCCCCGGATGGACCGCAGGGTTTCCCTTACTTCAAGAAGGAATGGCTTAAGCCCGGCGCGCTGGTCTTAGCGCCCGCAGCAGCGCGTTTCGATGATGACTTCATCACCGCCGGCGGTGCCCGCCTGGTTATGGACTACAAAGGCCTTTACGCCGAGTGGTTCAACGAGAACGGACCCGATGTTACCTACGAGCGCCTGCTGGGCATCCCTGGAAACCGCTGGTGGGACATGGTGCAAGAAGGAACCTTAAAGGAATCAGACATCGCCAATATCGGCGCGATTGCTAACAGCGATGCCCCTGCCCGTAACAATGATGAAGAAATTTTCTTCTATTCCATCGGTGGCATGCCTGTAGAAGACGTAGCATGGGCAACAGATGTCTACCACCAGGCACTGGAAAAGAAGCTGGGCACTCCCTTGAACTTGTGGGATATCCCAGCTCTGTCATAACTAGCCATATCTAGTCCGTACCAACAACCAATCAGATACACGAAGGCGTGTTTTCACAGTGAGCTTTAAAGCTTCCTCAGTTCAAGACGTAATCGACTTTATTCAGGCTGAGGAGGTGCGCTACTTAGATATCCGCTTCAGCGATATTTTCGGCGCTGAGCACGCGTTGACTGTGCCTGCCCGCCTTCTCTCGGAAGAAACTGCCAGCGAAGGCTTTGCTTTCGATGGCTCCTCCATCCCTGGATTCGCCACGGTGGATAAATCGGACATGATTTTGGTCCCGGATCCAGAAACTGCGTATGTCGATCCTTTCCGTGATCACAAGACTTTGAACATGCAGTTCTTTGTTCGCGATCCACTCTCCCAAACCTCCTACAGTCGCGACCCGCGCTCCATTGCGCAAAAGGCCGAGGAATATCTGAAAGAAACCGGCATCGCGGATACCTGTTCCATCGGCGCCGAGGCGGAGTTCTATGTCTTCGATTCGGTGCGCTATTCCTCCGGCGTCAACCATTCTTTCCACCACGTAGATTCTGATGAGGGATGGTGGCGTTCGGGCGAGGAAACCATGATGGATGGCAGCCCGAACCGCGGCAACCAGATTCGTATTAATGATGGTTATTTCCCTGTCGCTCCTTATGACAAGACCATTCCGGTGCGCGATGACATCGTGTACAACTTGGAGAAAATCGGTTTTGAGATTGAACGCTTCCACCACGAAGTAGCCACCGGTGGTATCCAGGAGGTCAACTACAAGTACTCTGACTTGCTGCATGCCGGCGACGATATGCAGGCGTTCAAGTACATCGTTCGCAACACCGCTGAGGCTCACGGGCAGACCGCAACCTTTATGCCCAAGCCATTGGCTGGCGATGGCGGCTCCGGTATGCACGCCCACCAGTCGCTATGGAAAGACGGCAAGCCACTGTTTTATGACGAGACCGGTTACGCCGGGCTTTCCGATGTCGCCCGCTACTACATCGGCGGCCTACTCAAACACGCACCGGCGGTGCTAGCTTTGACCAACCCTACGGTCAATTCCTACCGTCGTCTCTACTCGGGTTTCGAGGCCCCAGTGAACCTCGCTTACTCCCAGTCCAACCGCTCCGCGGCCATCCGCATCCCACTGACCGGAGATAACCCAGCGGCCAAGCGCATCGAATTCCGCGCACCGGATCCATCCGCCAACCCGTACTTGGCATTTACCGCGCAGTTGATGGCAGGCATCGACGGCATCTTAAACCGCATCGAGCCTGGCGAGCCAGTGGACAAGGACCTCTACGAACTTGAAGCAGAAGAGCTCAAAGGTATCCCGCGTGTACCGCACTCGCTGGAAGCATCGCTCGAGGCGCTCGAAAATGACCACGACTTCCTTACCGCCGGCAACGTCATGAGCGAAGACTTCCTCGAGGCCTACGCGCGCCTGAAGTTCGACCGCGAAATCCAACCATTACGCCAGGGACC
Source organism: Corynebacterium sp. J010B-136 (assembly GCF_002967075.1). Taxonomy (GTDB): domain Bacteria; phylum Actinomycetota; class Actinomycetes; order Mycobacteriales; family Mycobacteriaceae; genus Corynebacterium. Next base: position 44,394 of record NZ_PUGE01000001.1, read on the forward strand.
GTCACCGAAGGAATTCGAGCTGTACTACAACGTCTAGTTTGCTTTTCTCCCGAGACTAATCGTGCACTAAGAACTCGTACTGACCGCTAAATTGGTCCAGTACGAGTTCTCGGGTTTTGCGGGCGCATCGTCCTATTTCGCGACACCGCCTGTTAGTTCAAACTGAACGAATAGCTTCCGGTCAGGCCGTTGTGAATCACCACGGAATAGCTCTGGCCGTTAGAATTCGCCCCCTCCACAAGAGACTCAACCTCCTGCGCGTTGTAATAGCGGCTCAGCCCCAAGTACAGCAGCAACAAGAGGAACATCCCCACCACGATAATTGCGGTAACCACCATGGGTGCTGTAGCTCGGTGCTCTTTCTTGACAGTATCTACTTCTGGCATTCGAACCGGTATCCTCCCGCGTGCTTGGCTGCCCCAGAGTCAGTGCCAACCGTGTCGCAGCTATCGAACACCAGGGATTTCGGCCGCCATCGTATCACGGGTCAATCAGCACCTGCTTTCGCATGTGGAAGTGTTTATGGCCAAGAAGATAGCCCCATCGCCGGAAAAATACAGCTGTGACAAACACAACAAATGGGTTCAATGGAGGCCTTCGGGCGCCCTAATACCTATAACCCTATAGGCAGTTTTTGCACGTCAGGGCCACGGCGAGAATCACGCGAACTAATGTCCGGAAAATTCGGAAATAACCGCAATGACGTGCGCGGGCACATTTCTACCTATTAGCCTATAGGTATATAGAAAGTTATCTGTTAGCTTATAGGTATTCCGCTTCGGGCAGTTGTTCCCGGGGCAGGACGCTGTGCCTAACCGATTGATAAATAGAGGAGCATCCCATGGCCTTCGCAACTGTTTCCGACGTAGTCGAGTACATCAAGGAAGAGGGCATCCGTTTCTTGGATGTGCGCTTTACTGACGTGCCTGGCACGGAACACCACTTCACCATCCCGGCAGAGGAATTCGATGAGGATGCTGCTGAGCAGGGTTTGGCTTTCGATGGATCCTCAGTGCGCGGTTTCACGTCTATCGATGAGTCAGATATGACGCTGCTGCCAGATCCGGCGACGGCCACGTTGGATCCGTTCCGTATTGAAAAGACGCTGAACATGAAGTTCTTCGTGCATGATCCGCTGACTTTGGAGCCGTATGCGCGTGATCCGCGCAATGTGGCGCGCAAGGCGGAAGAGTACTTGGCATCTACCGGTATTGCAGATACCTGTAACTTCGGCGCGGAGGCAGAGTTCTACCTGTTTGATTCGGTGCGCTATGCCACTGAGACCAATACGGGTTTCTACGAGGTGGACTCAAATGAGGGCTGGTGGAACCGCGGCAAGGCGACGAACCTGGATGGCACGCCGAACCTAGGATCGAAGGTGCGCGTGAAGGGTGGCTACTTCCCCACCGCACCCTATGACCAGACAGTGGATGTCCGCGATGAGATGGTCACTAACTTGCAGGATGCAGGTTTTGCGATTGAGCGCTACCACCACGAAGTCGGCAGCGGCGGCCAGCAGGAGATCAACTACCGCTTCAATACGTTGTTGCATGCGGCGGATGATATTCAGTCTTTCAAGTACATCGTCAAGAACACCGCGGTGAAAAATGGCAAGACGGCGACGTTCATGCCAAAGCCGCTGGCAGGCGATAACGGATCGGGCATGCACGCGCACCAGTCGCTGTGGAAAGACGGCTCCCCGCTGTTCTATGACGAGGCCGGCTACGGCGGCCTGTCTGATATCGCGCGCTATTACATCGGCGGCATCTTGCACCACGCGCCATCGGTACTCGCGTTTACGAACCCGACGCTGAACTCCTACCACCGCCTGGTCCCAGGCTTTGAGGCGCCGATTAACTTGGTGTACTCGCAGCGCAACCGCTCGGCGGCGATTCGTATTCCGATTACGGGCTCGAATCCGAAGGCAAAGCGCATCGAATTCCGCGCACCGGATCCATCAGGTAACCCCTACTTCGGATTCGCCGCGATGATGATGGCGGGCTTGGACGGAATCAAAAACCGCATCGAGCCGCATGCGCCGGTCGATAAGGATCTGTATGAGCTGCCACCGGCAGAGCAGGCATCGATTCCACAGGCACCGACCTCACTGGAGTCAGCGCTGAAGGCACTGGAGGCGGACCACGACTTCCTCACCGAGGGCGATGTGTTTACCGAAGACCTCATCAACACCTTCATCCAGTACAAGCACGATAACGAGATCGCGCCGGTACGTCTGCGCCCAACCCCGCAGGAATTTGAACTCTACTTCGATTGCTAAGGAGGAGGTTAACCCCATGACCTTTATTCCAGGCCCGCAAGGGCTCTACAACCCGGAATTTGAAAAGGATTCCTGTGGTGTCGCATTCATCGCGGATATGCATGGACGCGCTACCCGCGACATCGTGGACAAAGGCATCCAGGCTCTGGTCAATCTAGAGCACCGCGGCGCGGCAGGTGCAGAGGCTAATACGGGCGATGGCGCCGGCATCCTCATGCAGATCCCGCACGCTTTTTGCCAGGCGGTAGCGGCCGAAGAAGGCATCACATTGCCCGGCGCGCAGGCTTATGCCACAGGCATTGCCTTCTTGCCGCGCGGGCGCATGGCGATGTTGGATGCCAAGCGCGAGATTGAAGCCATCGCTCACGAAGAAGGTGCGAAGGTCTTAGGGTGGCGCACGGTGCCGACAGATCCCTCGGAGCTGGGCACCATGGCTTATGAGGCCATGCCGCACTTTGAGCAGATTTTCATCACCTCCGAGCGCGACGGCCAATTGCTCCAAGGAATCGCGCTGGACCGGGTCATGTTTTTCATCCGCAAGCGGTGTGCGCGTGAGCTGGGTACTAAAAACGGTGAAGATACTATCTACTTCCCGTCGCTGTCGGCACGCACCATCGTCTACAAAGGCATGCTCACCACCCCGCAGTTGGCCGGGTTCTACCAAGACCTGCGCGATCCGCGTATGGAGTCAGCTATTGTGCTGGTGCACTCGCGCTTTTCCACTAACACTTTCCCGTCGTGGCCACTAGCGCACCCGTTTCGTATGGTCGCGCACAACGGTGAGATCAACACGGTCAAGGGCAATGAGAATTGGATGCGGGCGCGCGAGGCGCTCATGCGCTCTAAGGAGCTTGGTTCACTCGATCGGGTATTGCCGATCTGTGCGCCTTCAGGTTCTGACACAGCGCTTTTCGATGAAGCCCTAGAGCTTCTCCACTTAAGTGGCCGCACGCTGCCCCATGCAATGATGATGATGGTGCCGCAGGCGTGGGAGCATGCGGAAAACATCGATAAGCAACTGCGTGACTTTTACGAATACCATTCTTGTTTGATGGAACCGTGGGATGGCCCGGCGGCGATTGCATTTACCGATGGCACCCTGGTGGGCGCGACTTTGGACCGCAATGGCCTGCGCCCGGGACGCATTTGGATTACGGATGATGGCCTGGTGGTCATGGCATCGGAAGCCGGCGTGTTAGATATTGACCCAAAGCATGTGGTCAAACGCACCCGCGTGCAGCCGGGCCGGATGTTCTTGGTGGATACTCATGCCGGGCGCATTATTGATGATGCCGAAATCAAGCACGCGCTTGCCACCGCCGAGCCCTACGGGGAGTGGATCCGTGAGAACTTCGTGCCGGTGGAAAAGCTGCCGCAAACTCGCTATGAGTACATGCCGCATGACCGCGTGGTCTTGCGCCAGCGCGTCTTTGGCATCACCGAAGAAGACGTGGAACTAATCATCAAACCCATGGCGCTGACCGCTGCGGAGGGACTGGGCTCCATGGGATCGGATACTCCGATTGCCGCGCTCTCTTCGCGTCCGCGCATGCTTTTTGATTTCTTCTCCCAGCGCTTTGCGCAGGTAACCAATCCGCCGCTGGATTCGATTCGGGAAAAGAATATTACCTCCATGTTCACCCTGCTGGGCGCGCAATCGGATGTGCTCAACCCGGATGCGCAGGCCGCACGCCGTATTCACTTGGATGGCCCGGTAATTGATAACCATGAATTCACCACCTTGGTCCACGCCAACGACAACGGTGAAGCCGAGCCTTTTGGTTGTGCGAAGATTCATGGACTCTATCCTGTGGCGCACCACGGCAAGGGTTTGCGCGAGGCCATCGATAAGGTTTTGCGCGAGGTCGATGAGGCCATCGCCGAAGGCAAGAGTCTCATTGTGCTCTCAGACCGCGATTCCGATGAGCGCTTTGCACCGATTCCTTCCCTGCTGCTGACTTCCGCTGTACACCAACACATGGTGGCTGAGCGCACGCGTACTCGGGCTTCGCTGATTATTGAATCCGGCGATGCCCGCGAAGTCCACCACCTGGCCATGCTGATTTCCTTCGGCGCCGATGCGATTAATCCATATATGGCATTTGAGACTATCGATGAACTACGCCTGGCTGGTCAGCTCGGCGAGCTCAGCCTAGATGAGGCGTGTTCTAATTACGTCACCGCGGCGACCACGGGCGTGCTCAAAGTGATGTCCAAGATGGGTATCGCTGCTGTATCGTCCTACCGCGGCGCGCAATTTGCCGATGTCACCGGTCTCAACCAGGATCTGCTGGATAACTACTTTGGCGGCATCAACTCCCCTATTTCCGGCGCGGACTTAGAAGACCTCGCCGCCGATGTCGAGGCCCGTCACCGCAGCGCGTTTTTGCCACGGCCAGAAGAAAACGCGCACCGCGACCTGGAATTAGGCGGGGAATACAAGTGGCGCCGCGAAGGCGAATTCCACCTGTTTAACCCAGAGACCATCTTCAAGCTCCAGCACGCAACGCGCACGGGACAGTATGAAATTTTCAAAGACTACACCCGCGCGGTCAATGACCAATCTCAGCGTCTCGCGACCATCCGCGGCTTATTTGAATTTGCCCCGGACCGCGCGCCGATTGCGGTGGATGAGGTGGAGCCGGTCGCAGACATCGTCAAGCGCTTTAGCACCGGTGCTATGAGCTACGGTTCTATTTCTGCCGAGGCGCATGAAACCCTGGCTATTGCCATGAACCGCCTGCACGGCATGTCCAATTCCGGCGAGGGCGGTGAGGACCCCAAGCGCTTTGAGGTTGAACCCAACGGCGATTCCCGCCGCTCTGCTATCAAGCAGGTGGCCTCCGGGCGCTTTGGTGTGACCAGCCACTACCTTAATAACTGCACCGATATTCAAATCAAGATGGCCCAGGGCGCCAAGCCCGGTGAGGGCGGCCAGCTGCCACCCAATAAGGTCTATCCGTGGATTGCCAAAGTGCGTATTACCACCCCGGGTGTGGGGCTAATTTCCCCACCACCGCACCATGACATCTACTCCATTGAGGACCTCGCGCAGCTCATCCACGATCTCAAGTGCGCGAACCCGGATGCCCGCATCCACGTCAAACTCGTTGCTGAACAAGGAATCGGGGCTGTTGCAGCCGGTGTCTCCAAAGCGCATGCCGATGTCGTGCTGGTCTCCGGCCACGACGGCGGCACCGGCGCATCACCTTTGACCTCACTCAAACACGCCGGCGGCCCCTGGGAACTGGGACTTGCTGAAACCCAACAAACACTGCTGCTCAACGGCCTGCGCGATCGCATCCGCGTGCAATGCGATGGCCAGTTAAAGACCGGCCGCGACGTCATCATCGCCGCACTCTTAGGCGCTGAGGAATTCGGCTTTGCCACTGCTCCCTTGGTGGTGGAAGGCTGCATCATGATGCGCGTATGCCACCTCGATACCTGCCCCGTGGGCATTGCCACCCAAAACCCAGACCTGCGCAAGAAGTTTACGGGACGTGCCGAACACGTGGTCAACTTCTTTACCTTCATCGCCGAAGAAGTCCGCGAATACTTAGCCCAGCTCGGCTTCCGCTCCATCGACGAGGCCGTCGGCCAAGCCCACGTCCTTCGCCAGCGTGCTGCCGCAAGCAGCACGCCAGGAGCAACAGAGCGCGCGGACAAACTCGATCTCTCGCCGATTTTCCACCGCGTGGAATCACCATATTTCCGCAACCAGAATCTGCGCCAAACTAAGGAGCAGAACCACTTCCTGGACCAGGCACTAGATAATCAGATCATCGCCGATGCACAGTTGACTATCGATGCCGCCGCTGCCAAGTCCTCTGCCAACGCCCCCGACTGGATGGCAGCGGGCAAAAAGCCCACTGTCGATCTGCACTATGCAGTCTCCAACCGCGACCGCTCGGTGGGCACCATGGTGGGCTCGCGCATCACCCGCGCTGCCGGTGCGAAGGGACTTCCTGCTGACACCATCAACGTGCACCTGAAAGGTTCTGCCGGTAACTCCTTTGGCGCGTTCATCCCCACGGGTTTGACGCTAAACCTAGAAGGCGACGCCAATGACTTTGTGGGCAAGGGCCTCTCCGGTGGGCGGATCATTGTCCGCCCGGCTGAATCGAGCCCACGACAGTTAAAGCACAACCCGGATATCATCGCCGGCAATGTCACCGCTTACGGTGCTACCAGCGGTGAGCTCTATATCCGGGGTGCAGTGGGCGAGCGTTTCTGCGTCCGCAACTCCGGCGCCACCGCGGTCGTCGAAGGCATCGGCAACCATGGCTGCGAGTACATGACCGGCGGCACCGTGATTATCGCCGGGGAGATTGGAGAGAACTTCGGCGCCGGCTTTACCGGCGGCACCGCCTTTATCCTGCGCGCCCCGGAAGTACTTGCACGTCTCAACAAAGATGTCGCCAACGCAGTGGAAGAACTCACACCAGCTGATGAAGCTTTCCTGGCAGAGACCCTGGCTAAACACATCACCTATACCGGATCGACGATTTCTGCGACCCCGCAGGATTTCTTGAAGGTAGTACCGACCCCGTACCGCAAGGTTTTAAACATCATGGCCACAGCTGAGCGCGAAGGCCGCGATATTAACAACGCAATTATGGAGGCTGTGAAGTAATGGCTGATCCACACGGATTTCAAAAGTTTAACCGCGCAACCCTTGCGCACCGTCCGGTCCCCCTGCGCTTAATGGATTACCGTGAGGTCTACGAGAAGGCCCCCGCTGGCCAGATTGAACAGCAAGCTACCCGCTGCATGGACTGCGGAGTCCCCTTCTGCCACGAGGGCTGCCCCTTGGGCAATATCATCCCCGAGTGGAACGACCTGGTGCGCCAGAACCGCTGGCGCGAAGCCTATGACCGCCTGCACGCCACGAACAACTTCCCCGAATTTACCGGCCGCCTGTGCCCCGCCCCGTGCGAAGGCGCCTGCGTACTGGGCATCAACGATGACGCTGTAGCCATTAAAGACGTGGAACTTGCCATCGTAGAACGCGCCTTTGAAGAAGGCTGGACCACACCCATTAAACCCAGCCTGGATACCGGGATGCGCGTGGCCGTCGTCGGCTCTGGCCCCGCCGGTCTTGCCGCCGCACAACAGCTCACCCGCGCCGGTCACGCTGTTACCGTCTATGAACGCGATGACCGCCTCGGCGGGCTTATGCGCTACGGCGTGCCTGAATACAAAATGGAAAAGCAATGGATCGACCGCCGCCTAGAACAAATGCGCGCTGAGGGAACGGAATTCCGCACCGGCATCTCTCCCACCGCGGCCGACCTCAACGCCTTTGACGCCGTCATCTTAGCCACCGGCACGCCCGTCACACGTGAGCTTGCCGTGGATGGCCGTGAGCTTAACGGCATCTACCCCGCGATGGAATATCTGACCTGGCAAAACCGCGTCAATGAGGGCGACTACCCCGACTCCGCTATTTCCGCCAAAGGCAAGAAAGTTGTCATTATCGGCGGCGGCGATACCGGCACCGACTGCTTCGGCACCGCCCTGCGTCAAGGTGCAGCCAGTGTCACCCAATTCGATATCCGCCCTCGCGCCCCGAAGAACCGCGCTGCCTCTACCCCGTGGCCGATGTACCCACTGCTGTATCGCACCGCCACCGCGCACGAGGAGGGCGAATACACCATCACCGGCGACGAATCCGCCGATGAAATCGCAGCGCTTGGCCTTGCTACCCGCGAAAAAGGCACCACTTTGGGAAATCGCACCTACTCCGTCAACACCGTCTCCTTCCACGGCGAGAACGGCCACGTCACCTCCCTTCGCGGCAACGAGGTGGAAGTGGTCAACGGACGGCGCCAACCGATGAAAGACACCGACTTCGAACTCGACGCCGACCTAGTACTCATCGCCTTAGGCTTCCAAGGCGCTGAACGCGGCGGGCTTATCCACGAACTCGGAGTCTCCTTCGACCAACGCGGCCGCATGGTGCGCGACAGTGAATACCGCGCCGAAACAAAGCCGCTCTTCCCTGGCTTCAAACCACCGGTCTACATCGCCGGCGATAACGGCCGCGGCCAATCCCTTATCGTCTGGGCCATCGCCGAGGGCCGCGCCGCGGCCGCTGCCTGCGACCGCGACCTCATGGGCGAATCCGCACTCCCAGTCCCAGTCACCCCACGCTCTGCCCCACTGAGTGTCTAACCACCCCGAACCCAGTCACCCTCACTCAACAAAAACACACGATAAAAGGAGCGCGCGGTATCACCGCGCGCTCCTTTTATCTGATCATCTCGCCCGAGAGCCCACCCACGCGATTACTACTCAGTCCGCGGATCACTCAACTCGAGGGGCACAGAGCCCGATAACTACTCTCCAAGCGCCGCCGCAACTAAACCATCAAATAGTGGATGCGGGCAGGTTGGACGCGACTTGTACTCGGGGTGCGCCTGCGTTGCCACCAAGTATGGGTGAATCTCCTTTGGGTACTCCACGAATTCCACCAACTGCCCATCTGGTGAGGTGCCCGAGAACACCAGCCCAGAACCTTCAGCAATCTGCTCCCGGTACGCATTATTGACTTCATACCGATGCCGGTGCCGCTCTGAAACCTCCATCGCGCCATAAGCCCCAGCGACGACAGAGCCTTCCCGCAACGTCGCCGGATACGCACCAAGGCGCATAGTGCCACCCAAATCCGCCTTACCCGATACCGCAGCCTGTTGTTCTGCCATCGTCGCAATCACCGGCGCGGACGTCTCCGGATCAAACTCCGTAGAGGTCGCGCCCTCAATACCCGCATTACGCGCTGCTTCCAACACCGTGCACTGCAGACCCAAGCACAAACCCAATAGCGGCAGCTTATTCTCACGTGCATGAGTAATCGCAGCAATCTTTCCTTCAATGCCGCGACCACCAAAACCACCAGGAATCAAAACAGCATCTAGCCCACGCAACGTGCCTGCTGCATCATTCTCACAGTCATCTGAGGTAATCCACTTGATGTTGGCCTTCGCGCGGTGCGCAAACGCCGCATGCCGAATAGCCTCTGCAACAGATAAGTAAGCATCTTGCAGGTCAATGTACTTACCCACGATGCCCACGGTGACTTCCCGTTGTGGATTGCGTACACGCTCTAGCAAATCACCCCACTGCTTCCAGTCCACGTCCCGGTACGGAAGACCCAGCTTGCGAATAACGAAGGTATCCAAATGTTCTTTGTACAAAACCTCTGGAATGTCATAGATGGATGGTGAATCCGGGCATGAGACCACGCCTTCTTCTTCCACATCCGCCATCAGCGCGATCTTGTGCTTTAATCCCTGCGGCACCTCACGGTCGCATCGCAGCACAACCGCATCGGGCACAATACCAATGGAGCGCAACTCCGCCACCGAATGCTGCGTCGGCTTCGTCTTCAACTCACCTGAGGTTCCCAAATACGGCACCAGTGAGCAGTGAATAAAGAAGATGTTCTCCCGCCCCACCGCGTGACGTACCTGTCGCGCTGCTTCCAAAAACGGCTGGGATTCAATATCACCAACTGTGCCACCGATTTCTGAGATAACCACATCCGGCGCATTACCGTCAGCATCCGGCTGCGCCATCGCCAACACACGGTCTTTAATCTCATCCGTGATATGCGGAATAACCTGCACAGTTTTGCCCAAATACTCCCCGCGCCGCTCTTTGGCGATAACCGAGGAATACACCTTACCGGTTGTCACATTCGCATTCTTGGTCAGGTTACGGTCCAAGAAGCGCTCATAGTGCCCCAAATCTAGGTCGGTCTCCGCACCATCTTCGGTGACGAACACTTCTCCATGTTCAAAAGGATTCATAGTCCCTGGGTCAACATTGAGGTACGGGTCGAGCTTTTGCATGGTCACCGACAACCCCCTGGACTTCAGCAGCTGGCCTAGCGATGCCGCTGTCAATCCCTTCCCGAGGGAGGACACAACGCCTCCGGTGACGAAAATATACTTGGTCTGATGGATGGAACGAGGTGGCATGATGCACCTTTCTGGCTACTAGTCTCTTCGCCAAAAGCACCCACGATCAGAAAAACCGCAGGCGCTTTCTTAACGACCTACGGGATTTCAGATTAACACTTACGTCAAATCATTTCAATAAGATGAAAGGTATTAGAAGCAACATTCCCGAACTATCCTTAATTCATTAGCAATTGGAACGATTTTGAGGTCAGAGAAACTATTTCAACGTCACGATCAGTGTTCTCGCATACCAATTTATGACGTAGCTTCATGTATTCAGCAAACTCAGCAATTTCGACGCGCTCGACTTTACCGGTGGTACCTCGGTATCTAATAACAGAATCACTTTAAAGCCGGTAGAGTCACGAGAATGGGTTATGTTGTCGGTAGGGCTCAGTAAGGTCCGCTGGGATAGGCTTCTCAATAACGGACCTGACCCTGGGGAGAGAATACCCCCAGAAAAACTATTGACTAAACCTTCGAACCTCATCGAAGATTCAAGACTACCGTTGCCTACCAGGCAATACTTCAGAAGTTAGAAAAGGTAGCCAGAATTTCGACAGAAACAGCGAGGCACACCTTTTCTTTACTCAACCTGTTTAAGCCCCACTTACCCGCGACTGCTACATTCTGCCACCAGATGAAAATAAAAAAGCACCCCACAACCAAAATTTCTGGTAGCGGAGTGCTGCTTGCTCCTCCAACTGGGCTCGAACCAGTGACCCTTCGATTAACAGTCGAATGCTCTGCCAACTGAGCTATGGAGGATTATGAAGCATAAGAAGCGAAGAACTCGTTCCCTGCAACGGTTAGTAACTATATAGCTATTCGTCGTTTGCTGGCAAATCACCATGTCAACGCCGGTATTAGGCACAAACTAAACTCTAATATCGATATCGAAGGATTTGTAGCGTTCACGTCCGTGTAACTCCCTAGTAGGGTCGACAAAATAAACAGGCTAAATGCGCCGCCATCAAACAGATGAGTGTGTTTCCGGCATTTTAAAGAGAAATATTTATTTTAGATAGCGCTAAGCGAACCGCAGTTCTACTGAGGACTTTGATCTGGAATCTTCTCTATACTCTCCGTCTGATTCGGAGTTCGGTGGGCTGGGTCCACTGCATGACTAGCTACGCCCAGTGCGGCTGTAGCAATCGCGGCGGAAGTTGCCTGAGGCAACAGGGATTCAAACTCCACATGGTTAAAACTATCGGAGGATCTACCAGCCTGGGAAGTGCTCGCGAGGTTTTAATTCCCCAGTACCCCTTTTAGAGCCCCCTTTTTTGCTCAGAAATGGAGAGTGCAGGTCCGCAATGGACTAAGAGGCGTATCTTCACCGCATGGAAGAACCCGGTAGGATAGAGCAAGAAATTGACCGCATGTGCGCAAAAAGTACAGGGAGTAGAGCAAAATAATGTTTCAATTCGTAGTCGGTGCCGCTGCAGGTTATGTACTTGGTACCAAGGCCGGCCGCAAGCGTTTCCACCAGATTAAGAATGCCTACGAAAAGACCATCAACTCTCCTATGGCCAAAAATGCCGTTAATGCAACGCGCAAGACTATCGCTAACCGTTTAGATCCAGATCCACGTATGCGCGAGATTAAAGATCTGAATCGCGGCAAGAAAAAGAAATACGACCAGGAGCAATCCCCTGATCGAATTTATGAAGTCGATGAGGATTAAGGTCCACTAGGACCGCTAGGTCCACGGAAGGCACGGTTGTTGAGTTCGCGGCGGGCTTGCTCCAAAGCGACAAGGTCAGCGAATAACGAGTTATAAGCTGCCTCGTCTTCAGATGGTCGCATGCGGCCTAATCGAGCTTTGAGTTCCGCGATGTGGTTACCTACCTGAGATTCCTGCAGGCGGGATAAGACCATGTCGGCGTATTCTTCCATGGATAGCCCGGTGGGCAAGATTTCTTCGACGGCTAATTCAGAGACGAAATTGCGGCCGGTGAGATCTAACATTTCGCCGGCTACATTCGCGATCCATTCCACCGTGGGTTGTTGCGCGCCCTGTGTTGCACCACCTGCAGAAATAATCGCATTGCGAACAATGCGGTAGGCCTCATTGGTAAAGGCTTCCTCATCAACGCCATCAAAATAGGCACCGGCCACTTGAGGATATTGCAGCGCCACCTTGAGCGCCTCGCGCTGCGGCCACAGGTGTGTCTCCCGCGGCGATGGCGGGCGAATCATTGGTGCAGCAGTTGATGGAACCTGATTGTCCTTCGATTCCGACAAGATACTGCGGCGCTGCTCCGGCTTTTTCGGCTTCTTCATCTCCGCGCGCACTTGTTGCAAGACTTCATCGGGATCAGGCCAACCCACCCATCCGGCTAAGCGGCGGGCGTATTCGCGCTGGAGTGGCTCGTCGCGAATTTGTGCGACCACTGGTACGGCACGGCGCAGTGCCTGCAGGCGACCTTCAGCGGTATCTACGCGGTACTCAGAGATGACCGATTCGATAACGAACTCAAACATCGGAATGCGGTCAGCTACTAGCTCGCGCACGGCGGCATCGCCGCGTTCCAAGCGCAGATCGCAGGGATCCATGCCTTCTGGAGCAACGGCAACGAAGGATTGGCCGGTGAACTTCTGTTCGCCTTCAAAGGCGCGCATGGCGGCTTTTTGGCCGGCCTCGTCGCCATCGAAGGTGTAGATGAGCTCACCGTTGAAATAGGAGTCATCGAGCATCAACCGGCGCAGCACCTGTAGGTGCGGACCGCCAAAGGCCGTGCCACAGGATGCGACTGCGGTGGTGACTCCCGCGGCGTACATCGCCATGACATCGGTATAGCCTTCGACCACTACTGCTTGGCGCTGTGCCGCGATTTCGCGCTTGGCAAGATCGAGACCGAATAACACCTTGGACTTGTTGTACAACATCGTCTCCGGCGTATTCATGTACTTGCCCATTTTGTCGTCATCAAAAAGCTTGCGAGCACCAAAGCCAATGACGTTGCCGGCTAAATCTTTAATTGGCCACAACAGGCGGCGATGGAAACGGTCAATGGGTCCACGTTTACCCATCTTGGTAATACCGGCTGCTTCGAGCTCTTCGAAGCTAAAGCCCTTGCGCAGCAAATGCTTAGTGGTGGTATCCCAGCCGCCCGGTGCATAACCGCATTCGAAGGTGTAGATAATGTCCTGGCTGAACCCACGGTCTAACAGGAAGTTACGGGCTGTGGCCGCCTCAGCAGTTTCCAGTTGCTGCCGGTAAAATTCGTGCGCGGCTTTATTAGCCGCCACCAGCCGCTGACGGGTGCCAGGTTTTTCATCCCGCGCGCCAGTCGTACCACCTTGATAATTGATGTGGTAGCCAATTTTCTGCGCTACTGTCTCTACTGCCTCAGGGAAAGATACTTGTTCCATCTCCATGAGGAATTTGAAAACGTCGCCGCCATTGCCAGTGGAAAAGCAGTGATAATAACCACGTTGGGGGCGCACGTGAAAAGACGGAGTCTTTTCTTCCTTAAAAGGAGACAGTCCTTTCAAACTGTCATATCCAGCTGGCTTGAGCTGGACATACTCGCCCACTATTTCCTCAATGGGGGCGCGTTCGCGGATCGCTTGGATGTCGCTCTCCGGAATTCTGCCTCGTGCCATACCTCAAAGACTACCGTGTTACACCAAATCGTCATCGTTGCCTGAATACTTAAGGCCACCTAATTTCGTTTCCGCACCCCATGGCTGCAACAATGGTGCGCATGGCACAAGCATCAGAGGATTTTTCATCTGAAAATCCAGCCCGACGCAAAAAGTCTTTGCCCGTTATTATCGGCGGCGCGGTAGTGGTTTTAGTCGCCGGATACTTCGGCATTGACCTCTCTTCTGATAATTCAGGAAACTCCGGTGCTTCCGGTAACACTGGAAACTCTGATGATTCAGCTGTAGCAGGATCCGATGCTGGTACGACCGACGGTGAAACGTGCGCGATTGCTTCCCTGCCAGACGAGGCTAGCGAGACCCGCGATGACATCCTGGCCGGTGGTCCTTATGACTACCCCGACAATGACAATCGTCATTTTGGCAATTATGAAGGCATCTTGCCTGAGCAAAATTCGAACTTTTACCGCGAATACACTGTTGAAACCCCCGGCTTAGACCACCGTGGGCAGCGCCGCATCATTACCGGCGGTGGCTCCGAAGAAGCCCCTGAAGTGTGGTACTACACCGATGACCATTATGAATCATTCTGCGAGATCCCCGATGCCGAATAAGCGCCGCGTACTTATCACCGACTGTCTACACAGCCGTGACGACTTCTACCACGCGCTAGAATCCGTGCGCTGTGAACATGATGCTCCTGCACCAAAGACCTTAGACGCGCTGGCGGATTTCCTAGTCGATGCAAAAATTGACCGCATTACGTGTGCAAACTGGGATTTGAATGACGCTGATGCCGCGGCGATTATGCGGGTGCTAGGTGACCTTGGCGTGAAATTATACCGATAAAATCCCTCGCACGCTCGGGTATTTTACCGCAGGCACTACCCTAGATAGCCGGAAAATTCCGCCGAAGCGCGCGCGATGCGCTCGAGGCGGGATTCGGTCATAGACGCAATCTGGTCAATGATGACGCGTTGTTGCTCGGCTGGGGTGTTGGCTTGTTCCCACCACATGCGAAACATTGGGTCAAGTGTGCCCGGCGCGCCCGCGGTGAGGTAGTCAAAGACGCGGTAGACGCGCTCACGTTGGCGGTCCTGGCGGCGCAGGTGCACAGGAGTATCCATCACGTAAAGCACGGCGATGGTTTTAAGAAGGCGCACTTCGGCCTCCGCTGCTGGTGGGATAATGAGTTGGCCGTGTTGGCGGCCAAGCGTTTCCCCTGATTCTTTGGTCGCGGAGATAGTTGCGCCCACGTAGCGGCCGACTAATTCCGAGGTCATCTTCTTTAACTCCACGTAGCTTTTTAACGTGTAGTCAAAGGTGTGGTGAGAGACGATGGGAAGTTGGCGGAGGGAATCGGCGGCATCGAGAAGCTCTTCTGCCGTGCCACCGAAAGCTTTGGCGCCTTTATCGGCGAGGTTGGCAAGCTCAACTAAGTCCCACAGCACGTTAAGCGAGATGCGTCCGGAGACAATGCCGTCTTCGACATCGTGGACGGAATAGGCAATGTCGTCGGACCAGTCCATGGTTTGTGCTTCCATCGAGGGCTGGTCATCGACATGCCCTTCGCGCAGCCAGTCAAGGATATGCGCGTCTTCATCGTAGGCCCCGTATTTGCGGTTGATGCTGCCATCCGCGTTCGTCTTCGCCTTGGGGTATTTACAGGCGGCATCAAGTGCTGCACGGGTGAGGTTAAGGCCTACGGAGTTGCCTTCATCGTCGATGATCTTTGGCTCCAGGCGGGTGAGGATACGCAGGGTCTGGGCATTGCCTTCAAAGCCGCCGCATTCGGTGGCGACTTCATTGAGCGCATTTTCGCCATTGTGGCCATAGGGTGGATGACCAATATCGTGGGTAAGCCCAGCCATCTCACACAGGTCGGCGTTAAGACCTAGCCCCTCCCCAATGCCGCGGGCGATTTGGGCGACTTCTAAAGAGTGAGTAAGGCGGGTGCGTGGGGTATCGCCGTCGTGGGGGCCGACGACCTGAGTCTTATCGGCCAACCGGCGTAGTGCCGCCGAGTGCAGCACGCGGGCGCGATCACGGGAAAAGGCACCGCGCTGATCGGCTTCTGAAGACGCAAAAGTAGAACCCTTGGGCGATTCATCAAAAATCCGGGCGGTATCAGCGGCGTTGTAGAAATACATTGCCTTTCATTCTATGTTGTTATCGCTGCTAGCGTCTGTATTGTTCGACGAGTTCTTGCGAATCAAACCGTGGCGGGTTTTAAACCGCGGGCGAATAAGTGCTTCCACGTTATAGAGCAGCCCGCGGATCTTCTCCCCTGCTGTCTTGCCCAACAGCCCGGTAAGGATAGCGACTATGAGTCCGCCGGCCTCATGGGCGAGTCCGCCCCACCATTCTTTTTGTGGGAAGGAATAAGGACACGTGCGCGCACCTTTAACCTTTGGGGTCCAGCCTAGCTGCCGAGCAATGAGCTTCGCGCGCACGGTGTGGAGGGGGTCGGTGATGAGGTAAGAGGGGGCATCGAAAAGCAAAGCGTGCTCTTTTAACACTGCTTCCAAAGAACCGACTGTGTCATTGCCCTTGGGGATGGCATGCACCCGAGTCTCATCCACGTTGCGGTTTAGCAGGTATGTCTTAGCCACCTGGGCTTCGGTGAACCTATCGCCCGGCATATTGGCGCCAAGGGTATAAAAATGCACGTCTTTGTCCGCGTGCTCCCCCGCTATGGCCAAAGCCTCCTCCAAGCGCGCGGCAAGCACCTTTGATGCCCGGCCATCATATTGCGAGGCACCCAAGATAACTATTGCCATATCCATAGCACCCCAGACTACGTGGTGTGGTTGGACGTAGTAGGTGGAAATGGCGAATGAGTCTCTAGGTGCTGCCTGGCGGGCATGGGTGCTGTGGGAGGTTTATATGAATCTTTAGCGAAATACCGCGGGATTCGGCTTATTGTGGAGGAAAGTTATTTTTCGCAGGGGATGCATTGAAGGGAGTCTGGGTGCCGCAGCTACATATCAATCACGTAAGAAACCAGGTGGAGATTGAATACCATCTCAATATGTTCATCTCCGCGTTTCGCACTGATGCTGCAGGTGACCCGGAGTTCACCTATGAAGATTTGCTGGCGTACTTTCTGCATTTCCCGACTAGCTCCGGGTCCACTGCCCAATTCGGTGAGGATTGGTGGCGGCTGCAAGTAAACGCTGAGCAAATAATGTCCGGGGAGCCTGGGGACAGCGAAAGGTTTCATCATTGCGAGCGCCCGGAGTTCTTTGGCGATAGTGCTTATCTGGAACTTGTGGTTCACGGTGATGGCACGGAGACTGCGGCTGTCAGGGCGCACGATGGTGAGCTGATGGAAGATTGTGATGGCGCGGCGTCTGGCGATTACTTACTTCTTATGAGGTCATTAGCTTCATTGGTTCGCCGTGCGAAGGAGGATCCGGGCTATTTTCCGGTGACGTCGTGGCATGTCACCTATTCGCGGGGTGACGGGGAGAAAGATTGGAAAATCTGGTTTCTTGCCGGGTGTGAAAAGGGTGAGCCACCGCGCTGGTCGCCGTATTGGTCTACAGGCTGATGCTTATTAAGCAGCTGAGAAATAGCGCGAGTGAGAGTGGCGAAGGTTCTTCTCGCTGTGGCTGGCTATTGCGACAATCTCAAGGTCGGGGTCGGCGTTTTTCCTATCAAGGACAATGCGCTGCTTTGTAGCTTCTAGTAATGAAGCAAACTTAGAGACTTCCACCCTGCCGCTGCGGCGCTGATATTTAATTAAAAAGGCTGGCATTTATCTTCCCTCCCTGAGATTTCAGGCGCACGTTGTTATTTAATTTCAGGCTAGCTCAGATCGCAGTAGGTCTTATGCTTTTCTCAGGGACTTCCCACAGGCAGCGGCACACGACGGTAGGATTGGCGGATATGAACAAGCGAGTGCGTATTGGCCATCTCCTGTGTACCGGTTTATTTGCCACTGCCCTAGGCTGCGGGGTTGCTGCCCCGGCTTTTGCGGCAAGTGTTGATGTTATAGCGCAGGCACCGACTGTAATTACTGATCGCGTCACTGATACTGCGGGTGTGCTCAGCGCTGCTGAAGAGCAGGAGCTGACAGACAAGATTACGCAGCTGCAGCAGGAACAGCAGTTGATGGTGCATATTGTCTTTAGCAATGACTTAGGCGATATGGATGCAGAAAGCTACGCGGGCGCGCTTGTCGATGAAAAAGGCCCGAACTCCGCTGCCTATGTCGTGAACTTAGAAACCCGGAAGATGGGTGTACAAACTGGCGATCAGTGGCCGCAGGGCAAATTAGACGAGATGTATGAAGCGGCCTATGGGCCCCTAGCTACCGATGACTGGGCAGGCTCCGCGAATGCGCTGATGGATGCGGCACTAGGCACCGGTGGGGCCGGCGGCAATGGTGGCGCATGGTTAGCCGGCGCCGGTGGTGTCGCCGTGGTGGCCGGTGGCGGTATCTGGGCTTATACGCGTAAGCGGACCAAGAAGGAATCGGCAGCGGTCTTAGAAGATGCCCGTGAGATTGCACCGACGGATATTCGCCGGTTGAATTCTTTGGATTTGGAGACCTTGGACGCGTTGGCGCATGAGGAATTGGTCAGCACCGATGAATCGATTCGCCGTGGCAAGGAAGAATTAGACATCGCAACCGCTGAGTTTGGCCCTGAGCGCACCAGGTCATTTACGCGCGCGATGAACCACTCCACCACCACGTTGCAAAAGGCGTTTGGTATTCGCCAGCGCCTGGATGACTCGATTCCAGAGACCCCGGAGCAGCGCCGGGAGATGCTGGTGGAGATTATCTCTTCTTGTGGCCAGGCCGATGATGCGCTTGATGCCCAGGCGGCAGAGTTCGCGGAGATGCGCAACCTGCTTATTAATGCTGATTCCAAGTTGGATGAGCTGACCCAGCGCACGATTGATGTCCGCGCGCGTTTGCCCAAGGCCGAGCAGACCTTGGAAGGTCTGCAAGCTGAATTTAACGAAGAGATGCTGCAGTCGATTGATGACAATACGCAGATGGCCGCAGCCGCGTTGGATGAGGCGGAGAAGTCTTTGGAATCCGCGCGTGAGATTGCGGCGCGTCCGGCCGGTGAGCAAGGTGCGGTGGTTGGCTTTATCCGCGATGCTGAGCACGCGATTGAGGTCTCTGACCGCAACCTGCAGGGCGTCGAGAATGCCCGCAGCAATATCTCCCAGGCGCAGGCGACGTTGCCGGCGCTGATTGAAGAGGTCGAAGGCGAAATCGCTGAGGCCGGACAGATTAAGGCGCAGGGTCGCTCCCAGGGCACCGAAGCTAACTGGCAGGACCTCGATGCCGTGGTTGCCCGCGCGCAGCAGGCCGTGGATACTGCCAAGCAGGAAGGTTCCACTGACCCGCTGGGCCAGCACACGGCGTTGATTACCATTGATACGGAGCTGGATGAGCAGCTGGATACCGTGCGTGAGATAACCTCCACGCACGCGCGCCAGCTAGAGCAATTTGCCAAGCAGATTCAGGCAGCCGCGACACAGGTTCAGGCCGCAGAAGATGTCATTTCCTCGCGCGGGCGGATTGTGGGTTCCGGTGCACGCACCGCGCTTGCCGATGCCAAACATCTCCACGCCCAAGCCCTCCACTCCCGCGACCGCGATATTCGCCAAGCCATTGACTACGCGCGTCAATCGACGAATGCTGCGAAGATTGCGGCGGACCGGGCACGTGATGATTACAACAACCACCGCCGTGCCCAGCAGCGCCAGCAGGCCGGAAATATGGCCGGCAATATCATCACCGGCATGGTCATTGGCCAAGTCCTCGGCGGCGGCCGCGGTGGCGGCGGCGGATTTGGTGGCGGTTTCGGAGGAGGCTTCGGTGGCGGAGGCGGAGGTTTTTCCGGTGGCGGTGGCGGCGGAGGTTTCCGCGGCGGCTCCTTCTAAATCCCACTAGCGCCCCACAGCTTCTTTGCCTTATCTGGCAGAAGCTGTGGGGTCATTTGGCTTCTTCAGGTAACTTCACGACAACGCCATTTGCTCGTTGTAAGCCAGTAAACGCAAAGACCTGACGCGATATAGGCCTGAGCGACCGTCTCTTCGATCCACATAGTCAAAAGAGTATTAAACGGCTACGTGGAAGTGATGATTCTCAGATGGTCCTTGTTCATTCACCGCTGCATATCTAGGCACGACGATGAGGCTGAAAGCTGTGACTAGCAAACCCATGTCCTAGGAAATTCCTAGCTACGCGAGACATCAAACCCGAGTTCTCTTAGTTTAGCTTCGGAGGCATCAATGTTCTCTAGGAGGCTGGTGGGGATGATAACGTTAAGCTCCGATTTTGCTCTTGAGCAACCGACGTAAAAGAGCCTGTATGCGGAAAGTAAGCCTTCTATTCGTGTTAGATTGAATAGCTTCTTGGCCGAAGTGATCCCAGGACGTTCAAGGTATTTGTTGTATGCCTCTGAATAGAGTTCAATAAACAGTGGGGAGTCTGCGAACTCCCGCTTCACTCTCTCGGCTTCAGCGGTGGTGACCGCCTTGATCGGTTGAAATCCGGCAGCCTTTAGATTTGAGATGTCTTGCCCAATATTTTCTCTCGCCTTCTGGAACGCATCAGATAGGCGGGCCCGAAGATCCTCAAGAGTCTGAAGGCTGAAATCATACTCAGGCCAGAGGTTGAACAGGGTTTTCATGTGCACCGCAGGAGACGTGTTGCTGTGCTCCGCAGTAAAGATGACCTTCTCGTGGCTTTCTCCTTTAACTCCGTGTTGCGTGGAGCGTTCAGGGTCTTGATTAAAGGCGAAAGCATTCCCAACCTGCTCAAAGGGGATATCAAGGACTGTTACATAGTCATCTACCAAGAAGTAGTCTGATACATTAGGCGCCTTTTCGAATTTCATGGATCCAAGATGCGTGATAACTTGCCTGATCGTAGTATTTTCAGAATCCATTAGTGTGAATAAAGATTCCAATTCTCG
The DNA here is from genome assembly GCF_002967075.1 of Corynebacterium sp. J010B-136. GTDB lineage: Bacteria > Actinomycetota > Actinomycetes > Mycobacteriales > Mycobacteriaceae > Corynebacterium. The sequence goes on from NZ_PUGE01000001.1 coordinate 65,189, forward strand.
AGAGAGAACAGCCTTGTCAGAATGAGAATGCAGTGTAACCATTCCAAACTCCTTAGGATACCTGCGCAGCGTAGAAATTACACTCCCTATGCGGCCAGCTTCGTAGGCTGCCTTCAATTCTAGGAGACCATACAAAAGCCTAATAACGGGATTTTGAACTTTCTCCCATTCAACCTCTGCCAGAACCGAAACTGCTGAATGCCGCGAGTTAAACCCGTGCTCCGGCATTGCCTGCAGCGACCTCAGTAGCTCAAGTGCCCCGATGGATTCGTAGATCGTTGCATTGGCTATGTTGAGGATGAGCGTACTGTCGTCTTGGAGTTGTTCTTCTAACTCTCTAAACTTATCTGCGATGAATACCTTCGGGGTTGTTCCGGAGACTTCACTATGAGCTACCTGATTCAGGCTTTCGTCGTTGTAAATCCGGTTTAGTAGCGAGACTATCTCGGGAGTCGAGCGAAAGTTCGTAACTTCCCTTTGCTCTGGTTCAAATTGTTGAATAAGAGATTGAAATCGAGCTGGATCAGACTTGTAAATCTGCTGCATCCGGTCACCGTACAGGTGAAGAGCGAACCCCGACTGCTTGGCTGCTTCAAGGAAGAATTCGAGCACGTTCACGTCCGTGTCCTGGTACTCATCAATTATAATTTGTTGATATTTGGTATTGACCCGCCTATAGATGAGTGGATATCTTTTTGCGCATTTAGCAATGAAGGACAAGAGGTCTTCGTGAGATAGACCTCCTCGATAGAGCGTGTTGAAAGCCCTTTCGTTGTAATAAAGGGACGAAATAGAATCTAAAATCGCCTGAAGACTCAGTGGTTCTCCGAATTCCGCCCGGTACCTTGAGTTACTTTCCTCCACGTTCTTATTGTTCTCCGAGTTTTCGATTCTTGTCTTAATTCTCTCACCGTAGAATTCAATGTAGAGCGCAACGATTTCCGGAGCAGCAAAGAGAGATTTTGAAAAATCATTCATAAAAGAGTGAATGGTTGAAACCTCGACATTTGGAGAGGAGATACCCGCTGTTAGCTCGTCTGCCGCACGGTTGGTAAACGTCACGCAGAGTAACTTGTCCAGTGGGTGCTCGATTGCCCAGGCATTGACCCGTTTTTTAATTTCCGTACTTTTACCGCTCCCTGCCGGGGCGTTGACAATCTTGAGGTCTGTCATGAGTTCAACCATTTCAATACAGAAAGAATATACGGCGGCACTTTATCTTTGAAATCAGGAGATATAAGCAGCGAGTACATAAAGTCCGTTTTATTATTAGCCGTGGAAGCTACTACCTCACGGATGGACGACGATGCATCCTTGGGTATCGAAATCTTCAGCCCAAGTTTTTCACGCAATTCATTCCACTCCTCGGAATTTTTCTCCTCCCACCTGAATGAAGAGGTTATGGTTGCAAGAATTGCTTCCTCAAGCGTCCGCCCATAGCCATCTGCTTCAGATTGAAAGGCTACTGCGGCTGAATAGTCTCCTTTTGTCGTAGCAACACCCTCTTTCTTGGAGATTAGGTCAACGAGTTGTTTGACCGTGGGAGCCACCTTCTTCCGTGGGTCTTCATTTTTCGGCTCTCCAAAGAAGTCGATTAACGTCGCATTCGAAGTTTCCAAGGCAACTAGGTCTTCTAGACTTTTTGGCTTAGCGTCTTTCGTGTAGTCGATGTCTGTAATTATCGCTGTTTTAAGATGCAGAGTATCGACAATGAGCGGCTTATAAATGTGGGCATACGCGCCACCTACTTGGACATAAGAGATGTACTGAGTCCTCAGGCCGGAAAGATCCTCATGCTCTTTGATTAGTGCCTGTATGTACATTCGTTCAGTGTCCCCCTCGTACATAATCACCTTGTCTGCAAACAGGATGTCGGAGAAGTTGATTGAGTAGAGCAGGTTAAACAGACGCTGTGTTTCAGTCGTCTTGCCTTTGACCTCGAGTTCATGAAACTCTCGGAGGTCGACAACTCTGCATCTACCTCCTTCTATCTTCAGCACTCTCAGCTGTTCTATCGCGCTAGAGCGAACGATTTCATTTGAATGGGTCGTCACTACCCCCTGAAGCCCACCGGCATTCCTAACCTGCGCAAATAAATGGTTGATGAATGCATTCTGCATCTGCGGATGCATGTGAGATTCAGGCTCTTCAATCACCAAAAGATTAACCAGCAGTTGGTTCTCAGGTGTTCTAGCGGAGCGTATGAACGACTCTGCTTCAAGGTGAAGAAAGATAAGGTTGCTGTAGCCGAGCCCTTGCGAAGCTTCTCCTAGGGGTATGCCTTCGCCTACGTATCTGGTCTGCATCGACTGAGATATCAGCTGTACTGCTTGTTCTTCGGTCAGGTCGAAATCAACTAAGAGATCACTTTGAGCAGTACCATTGGTTTTCGAGATTGACTCGACTACATCATTAAGACTTTTAATCGCTTCTTCTGCAGTGATCTTTCGGATCTCGGTGGAGTCGATCGCCTCAATTATGAGGTCTGGGAATTCTGCAAATTCAGTCGCCCATTTTTCATCTTCTTGGGCAACATCAATGAGCCTGCGATTCAGGGATTTTGTTTTGTCATCTTTAGTGTCGTCAAGCGTTCGTGCTGCTTTGATGGATCGGAAGTTAAAGAGCTGAGCAAATTTCTGAGGTGAATCAATTTGTATTAGATTAGAGAATTCTGCATCTGCAAAAAATACATCCGTGTCAGCGCACTCAGTAGTTGCATGATCTATTAGTGATTGGAGTTTGCGGAAACCTAACGACTTAAATTGGACGCTTGGGAGATCCGTCCAGTTATTATCATCAATCGCCTTCTTTAACGCTGGGTAAAGTTCTTGATAGACCGCTACGTACTTCTCAGGCCTTTGATGAAAGCGGTACCGAAAATAGAAGGCACTCTTGTCACTATCGAGATCCATCAAGTAGCTGGCAAACTCACGAATATCGTCGTTCGACGGGTCATATCTCACCACGAACCTAACTTCTATCGAAGGGAGCTTGGGTGCGGTGTCTTCATCCTCTAGAAAAGAAAAATAGGCATCCTCGCCCGCAAGTGCTGCTTCGATAATCTCTCGCGACCATTCCATGCGCGCCTCAGTACTTAAGTCATCAGCTCGAAAGCGACCTTCTCCTCCGATGACAATTCTGAGTAGGTCAATCAATGAAGTCTTGCCGCTATTGTTTGCGCCTGCCAGCACTGTGGAGAGCTCTTCAAGCCTGATGGTCTGTGAGTGGAAGCGACGATAACCGTCGATATAGATTGAATCAATTTTCATTTGTATAAATCTGCTGTAGACCCGATCAATTCCAAGTTCTTGCACAGTTTCATTGAAGCCCGAAAAAGCTTCATTGACTTGCGCCGAGTTGATGGAGAGCTTACTCTTCTGGCTCGATTTTAATTATGACAAGCATCTGAGACACGTCAACTGCTACTATCAGCACCATACCACCGATTTCTCTTGTAACTCTTCAATGTTGTCATTAGGAAGATAATTGACACTTCCTCCTGACTGCCAAATGCCCCCAGCTTCGACTACTCGAAGGACCTATCCGAGAACTTGTCCACCTAGGCCGCCGCCTGCACAAACCTTGTTGAAATCCTGGCGCATTTTTATGTTTGGCCTCCTAGGACTAGGTAGACGCAATCAGCGGATGCCTCAATCACCTACACGGAATTAAGATTTCGCAATCGCACCCACGACACCCTGCGCTGTTTCCTCCACTCTGGACACATCGCACTCAAAAGCAAAGCACCCTAGTCCCGGAAGAGTCATTTTACTAGCTTCCGGACTGATCGCCGCATGGGCACCCAGTGACAATGTCCGAGGACTTATCCTCGCGCTAGTGCTACTTGGTATGGGCTGGAACCTTGGGATCATCTCCGGCACCACGCTGGTCGTGCAAGGAACTGAGCCTGAAACACGCGCTGCCAAGCAAGGCAGCATCGATGTGTGGATTAACATCTTCGGCGCCGGTGCTGGTGTGTTCTCCGGGCTGTTGATGAGCGCTGCCGGGTTCGGCATGCTCTCTATCGCCGGCGGCATCCTCGCACTGATTATCGTCCCCGCGCTAGCGCTTGCCCCGAAAGCACACGTGCCTGCTTAAATCATCATCTGCTTTTGCACGCCTGGACCGTCAATGAGCATGCAGCCATAAGATAAGAATACGGCGTCGAAGAAAGGGATTTCCTCGGCGCCTTCGGCGGCCGAAGTCACCGTGAGCGAACCATCACCACGCGGACGGGTACGCAGCACCGAGCCACGGTCATTGGAAATCACGCGCTCGCGGCGAAACGGGTTTACCCGCTGTAGTTTATAGCGCTCATGGTCACAATCCGCGTTGAGCACGTTGACCGTAAACGACAACTGTCCCATCGTGTATAGGTTGCCCTTTGATGAGGTAGCCCGCAGGCGAAAGCGCGGTGCACCGATATTGTGCTCGATGAGCAGATTCTGGTGCCCCACCGAGATCACATCAGCGCGCACGCGCGCTAAAACCTGATCGCCTGAATCTGTTAAGACATTGTCTTTCCACCGCCAGACCTCACCGCTGAGATCAATCTGGGTGTTAAAAATCCCTGCTCTATTAGCCACAATTGCATAGCTTAAAGCAGGAATGCCACCACCGCGACCGCAGAGGCAAGAAGCAAGGTAGCAATCATCGCAACCGAGGACTTCTTCAAGCGATTTTCCAAGATTAAACGCGCGAACCAGGACAAAGCCGCGATTTCTTCCGTCGACAACTCAATCTTGTCATCGTGCATAAATTCCAGATTGACCTTGCGCACGCCGTTATTGCGGCCCGAAAATTGCGCGACGAAGTTCTCATTCACGTCATCGATGATCCAGTCATTGGAATTCTCATTGACGATAGTAAAGGTACGCCCGTCTAAAGAAACGTCCAGTTTCTTGTCTTTGTTTAAATCACCAGAGATGCGAAAGACGCGGTCATCTGAGGTCGTGGCAGAAGCCCCCAACTTCTCATCCACGCTCAAGCGCCAGAAATCACCGTTGATATCCGCGGAGCCAGCTGAAAATGTACCGAGCGTTTCTGGACCCTCTTCTACTAATAGTTTCGGGTTGTCACGGTCACTTCTATCCCAACTGGTGTATTTCATGCTTACAGAGTCTAATGCGGTGACCACCCTTTCGGGTAGTCACCGCATTAAAAGTGCTCAAAGTTGAGCTAAGTCATAGCCTTTTCCAAGCCTATTTCGGGTTGTTTAAGCCCTACGGCTTTAACAACCCGCGAGACGCGCAGCTAGGTAGGTTTCGAGCTCGTCAATCTTGACGCGCTCTTGCTCCATGGAGTCACGCTCACGCACGGTTACTGCATTGTCTTCGAGTGAATCAAAGTCGTAGGTTACGCAGAATGGCGTACCGATTTCATCCTGGCGACGGTAGCGACGACCAATCGCACCAGAGACGTCGTAGTCAACGTTCCACAGGCCACGCAGCTTATCGGCCAATGCCTTTGCTGGGGTGGACAGCTCTTCCTTCTTCGACAGTGGCAGAACTGCAACCTTGACTGGCGACAGACGACGGTCCAGCTTCAAAACGACGCGGGTGTCAGTGCCACCCTTGGCGTTTGGAACTTCTTCCTCGGTATAAGCGTCAACCAAGAATGCCATCATCGAGCGGCCCAGACCGGCAGCTGGCTCGATAACGTATGGAATCCAACGTTCTTCGGTGGTCTGGTCAAAGTAAGACAGGTCTTCACCGGAGTGCTCAGAGTGCACGCGCAGGTCGTAGTCAGTACGGTTAGCAACGCCTTCCAGCTCGCCCCACTTGGAGCCCTGGAAACCGAATGCGTACTCCACGTCGACGGTGCGCTTGGAGTAGTGCGAGAGCTTTTCCTGTGGGTGCTCGTACAGACGCAGGTTTTCTGGGTTAACACCTAGGTCGACGTACCACTGCAGGCGGTTGTCGATCCAGTACTGGTGCCAGTCCTCATCCTCGCCTGGCTTGACGAAGAATTCCATCTCCATCTGCTCAAACTCACGCGTACGGAAGATGAAGTTACCTGGGGTAATTTCATTACGGAAAGACTTACCGATATTGGCGATACCAAACGGTGGCTTCATACGCGCCGAGGTCATGACGTTTTTGAAGTTGACGAAGATACCCTGTGCGGTTTCAGGACGCAGGTAGTGCAAGCCCTCTTCATCATCAACTGGCCCCAGGAAGGTCTTGAGCAGACCGGAGAATGCCTTAGGCTCCGACCACTTGCCTGGCTGACCGGTTTCTGGGTCATTGATATCTGCCAGACCGTTTGCTGGTGGGTGGCCGTGCTTTTCTTCGTAGGCCTCCAACAGGTGGTCAGCGCGGTAGCGCTTGTGGGTGTGCAAGGACTCCACCAATGGGTCGGTGAAGACTTCTACGTGACCGGAAGAAATCCAGGTCTGGGTGGGCTGGATGATGGAAGAATCAATACCGACGACGTCATCACGGGATTGCACCATGTGACGCCACCACTGGCGCTTGATGTTTTCCTTGAGTTCTACACCCAGGGGACCGTAGTCCCAGGCCGAGCGCGATCCGCCGTAGATCTCGCCAGCCTGGTACACCAGGCCACGACGCTTACAAAGATTTACGACAGAATCAATCACTGACGCCATAATAATTAAGACTCCTCTGGTAGGGGACAGCCGATGGTTCTAATCACGTCATTCTATCTTGTGAAAGAAATCCGCGCCCGATGGGGTTGAATTGGTTCTTATATGTCACGGCAACTAAGTTGCTAAACTCAGATTCATGACCGTTCATTCCTCAAGCTCACACACCCCAAAGCTTGGTATGCGTACCACAAAACAGCGCACTGCAGTTGTTGAAGTTATGCAGGAAATTGACCGCTTCCAATCGGCCAAAGAAATTCACACTGCGCTCCAAGACCGTAACGCCAAGGTCGGTCTCACTACCGTGTACCGCACCTTGCAATCACTCGTTGATATCAACGCTGTCGATGCCCTGCACTCCCCGACCGGCGAGGTTTTATACCGCCACTGCGAATCCGAGGCGCACCACCATCACCTGGTGTGCACCAAATGCGGGCGCACCGAGGAAATCGATGGCGGCCCGATTGAAAAGTGGGCTAAAGATGTCGCCGACACCTACGGTTTCCAGCTCACCGGCCACGACGCCGAAGTCTTCGGCGTATGCGCCAAGTGCAGGGGAAATTCCTAGTAAAAAGTTCGCCCACGCTCACTTTTTACGCGAAGAGCAAGCCGAGCAAGTACGTAATACCCGCAGCGCCTAGGCCAATCGCCAGCTGACGCAGCGCACGGAATAGTGGCGGCTTGCCGGAAATCAGACCGGTAATACCGCCGGTGGTCATCAGCGCGATAGACACCAGCACGATGGCAACAATCGCACCTGGTAAAACGTCCATGCCGAAGATATACGGAATGATCGGAATCAGCGCGCCGGTGGCAAAGAAGCAGAAGCTGGAGAGTGCTGCGGACCAGGCTTCGCCGATTACCCCGTGGGACTTATCTTCCTCAACGGCGGGCTCAGCATGGGCATGGTTAGATGCATCGGCAGCCGCGGTGCGTTCTTGCAGCGCGTGGAAGACCGTTTGCGCCTTGGCTTCAGCTTCTTCGTGGTTCATGCCGCGGGCACGGTAGATCAGCGCAAGCTCATTGGCATCAACATCCAACTCCCCTGCCAACTGCGTTGCTGGTGCCGCCGGACGTGAAGCTTCAAGCAGCTCACCCTGGGACTTCACGGACACGTACTCACCCGCGGCCATCGACAAGGCACCGGCCAAAAGACCCGATACACCGGTCAGCAGCAAGGTCGACGTCGGAGCACCGGAGCCCATCACGCCGATAACCAGCGCGAGGTTTGAGACCAGACCATCGTTCGCGCCGAAGACGGCGGCGCGGAAGCTACCGGAGATTTTCTCCCGGCCCTGAATAGCAAGACCGCGAACGACTTCGGCGTGCACGCGTTCATCGGCAGCTAATTGCTCACTGGCATCTTCATCGTCTAGATACGGTGTGCGGCTTTCCGCCGACTGCATGAGCGCCAAAGTAAATACGGAGCCGAAGTTCTTGGCCATCCAGCCCATAAACTGCGTATTCAAATCGGGCTTTTGGGGCATGCCAATATACTCGCCGAGCTTTTCCTGCCAGTACTGTTCGTGGCGGGATTCGGCATCGGCTAGCTTGAGCAAAATATCGCGCTCTTCGCCCTTCTTCTTACGGGCAAGTTCACGATAGACTGCGGCTTCAGCGCGCTCATTAGCCAAATACTTCCGCCAGCGGGCAATCTGCTGGCGAGTTGGCTGCTCCATGGTTTCCATCCTTGTCGCGCTTTCCCTACCTACCTAGTGCGAAAATTTAGTAGCTCGCCTTAAGCTACTTGGCTCCTCCAAAGCGACGATCGCGGCGCGCGTATTCTTCCACGGCTGCGAAAAGGTCTTCTGGAGTGAAATCAGGAAATAGCTTATCTTGATAAACCATTTCTGCATAGGCTGACTGCCACACAAGGAAGTTTGACGTGCGCTTTTCCCCCGAGGGGCGCAGGAATAAATCTACATCCGGCATGGTCGGGTCATACATGTACTGTGAGATGGTTTTTTCTGTCACAGTAGCCGGGTTGAGTGTGCCTGCTTGGACATCTTCACCCATCTTTTTGAAGGCATCGGCAAGCTCTGCGCGCCCACCGTAATTCACGCACATCGCTAGCGTCATGCGCGTGTTGTCTTTGGTCAGCTCTTCTGCTGCCTCGAGTTCTCTAATAACCGAGCGCCACAGCCGCGGACGACGGCCCACCCAGACCACGCGCACGCCGCGCTCATGCAACCACTCGCGCTGGCGGCGCAGCACGTCGCGGTTAAAGCCCATGAGAAAACGCACCTCATCTGGTGAGCGGCGCCAATTCTCCGTGGAAAAGGCATAGGCCGAAAGATAAGGAACGCCCAGAGCGAGGCAGGCATCGACGACATCGAGAAGCACTGCTTCCCCACGCTTATGGCCTTCGGTGCGCTTCATGCCGCGCTCTTGCGCCCACCGGCCATTGCCATCCATGACCATGGCGATATGTGTTGGGAGAAACTCCGTAGGAATTTCTGGCGGGTGTAAAACGCGGTTGGGATCTGGGGTAATCACGATTGATAAGCTTACTGCAATTCCTGATCCATCACGGACAGGGCATTGACTTTGCGTTCTAAGTGCCACTGCAAGTGCGCTCGGATAAGCTGATGCGCCTCGCCGGCCTGCGCCACGGTGGCATTGGACTCATGCCCATGCGAAATCAGCCACATGACATGCAGGGTCTCCGGGTCGACCTCAGCAGCACCCGGTGGGCGGCAATTACCGCAGGATGCCCCACCAATTGCCGGGTGAAAAGCATGGTGCGGGCCCGGCGCGCCGCATTGGGCACAGTTAAAAAGACTTGGTGCCCAGCCGGCATGTCCCATCGCCAGCAGCAAGAAAGTATCCAGCACCAGCATGGGACGCTTCGTATCTTGCAGGTCTTTAAGCGTGTCGATGACTAACTCATACAGAAACGGATCATTATCCAGGCTTAAGCGTTCTGCGGCTTCTAGCATGACGCACGCGGCGGTGTATTTATCGTAGTCATCGATAAGCTGTGCGCCGAAGTAGTCAATGGTATCGGCCTGAGTGATAGTGGCCAGGTTGCGTCCAGAATAGAGCTGGATGTCAAGATTGACGAAAAGCTGCAGGCGCGAGCCAAAGCGCGACTTCGCGCGACGCACACCTTTTGCTACCGCGCGGACTAAGCCATGATGTTTGGTCAGCAGCACGATGACGCGGTCAGCCTCACCGAAGTCATAGCTGCGGATAACCACCGCGCGGTCGCGAAAAGAGGGTCTAGAAGCCAAGGCGCCCCAATGACTTCGGGTCTGATTGCCAGTTCTTTAAAACCTTGATGCGCAAATCAAGGAAGACGTTTTGGCCCAGCAACTGGATGATTTCCTTGCGTGCATTGCTCACGATGCGACGCAGACGCCTTCCATCTTTGCCCTCCAGGATCTTCTTCTGTCCGGGGCGTTCGACGTAGACGATAGCGTGCACATCGAGTACACCTTCGCGCTCTTGTGAAGGCAAAATCTCATCGACTTCAACTGCAACCGAGTGTGGGAGCTCGTCTTTGAGCCCTGAGAGTGCAGCTTCGCGGATGAGCTCAGCGATACGCTTATTGTTGTCATCATCGGTGATGTGATCATCAGGGTAGAACTTCGGGCCTTCAGGCAAAGCTTCCGTCAGTACCCCGATGAGCGTATCAATCTGCACGTTTTCGGTCGCAGAAACAGGAATAACCACTGCCTCTGGGTCCTTTTCGGACAAAAGCTCGTGCAAAGCAAGAAGCTGCGCGCCGACTTCGTCTTTCGATGCCCTATCCAGCTTGGTCACGATGCCAATAATCGGAGTCTTCGGCGCAATTTCCCGCACGTTTTCCAAGATCCAGCGGTCACCAGGGCCGATCTTTTCATCAGCAGGAATGGTCAAACCAATCACGTCAACGTCTTGGTAGGTTTCCTTGACGATTTCATTGAGGCGCTCACCCAGCAGCGTGCGCGGGCGGTGTAGACCCGGCGTATCAACGACGATGATCTGCGCATCTTCTCGGTGCACCAATCCGCGAATCGGGTGACGGGTAGTTTCTGGCTGGTCAGCGGTAATCGCAATTTTTTGACCAACTAGTGCATTCGTCAACGTGGACTTGCCGGTATTTGGCCTACCGACGAAGCTCACGAAACCGGAGCGGAAACCTTCCGGGGTATTGGTGTAGTGGCTGTAATCAGCCGTTGCTTCAGCGGCGGCATCGTCTGCGTCAGCATTGTCTGCGCCAGCATTGCCTGCGCCAGCGATGGCCGCCTCAAATGGGTCTTCTGGTGAGTTATTCATTGACCTGCATCTTAGTCCGAAATCGCCCAATCCCCTACTTTTGACACATCAGGAACTACACCAAGTCCAGCAAGCGGATAATTTCTATCTCTTTTGTAACGCATACTTCCACCTTTTACGTAAGCGCTCAAGAAAACCGTGAGTATTCTCCGACAACACGCAGCCGCAAGCATAGGCTATTCCGAGTCAAACTCAGACGACCGAGATCACGTGCTCCTCCAAGAGCAATGCATTCCGAGGTATTCGAAACCTCTTAAGGTTATAGCTCGGATTTCTCAGCATTGCTAGTATCACTACCAGGTTCAACAACCGAAATTCTTAAGTCTTTCAATCAATTGGTACGACTCAAGCACTCTTACAGTGCTTATTCATACAATGTGGCTGGAAAAGCTGAGAGGACTCAGAAGAAGCTTCATTTCTATTTTCCAATGGGTGGATTTTGAGCTCGGCCCAGTCGCGGCTACGAGACTCTTAATATTCAATTTCCAGCTAAATGAGTCAATGAGAAGAGATGTCAATGGAGGTTCTATGACGAGCGACTTCGAATCACTAGTGAACCAGAAAAACGACGTCTATTTCGCCCAAGCTAGACACCCGGATCGAACTTACATAAGTCGTTCTTTTCCAATGACTTTCGGGTCGGATAAGGGAGAACCTGCTCGTTTTATCCGTAAAGTTTTTGACGAAGTTTCTATTCAGGTTGAGCAAGATTGGGAATGGAAGGATGAGGTAATCTTCATGACTCCCGGAGGAAGAAAACAGATAAGGCTGAACGTAGCTCGTTCAAGAGGCACCGTTCGCAGCATCAGGATTGAGAGGGTCCCAACTGGACCAGATCAGACCAAGCTTGAAAAGATCCTCGAACTCGACCGCGAACAATCTAGAAACCTGATTGACATGATCAAAGCTATTGATTCCATCCCCATCGAAGGAGATCAGTCAGTACGCCTTGACGATGCCATATTTGCTGACATATTCTCCAACCCCGCTGAGCTCGAACGTCTTTATACAAAGAATCCTCAGAAATTTAAATCTCTAATCCAAACCGACTCGAGTGCACGCGATGTAGCAGCGCTTCAACATCGCAAAGAAGTTGTGGGAATAATGGAATCATGGCTAACGAATGAGACTGTATTCGAAGCCGCAAAAGAAAAAGCGGGAGGGCCTGAAGCTGCTTGGCAAAAGCTGCTTGAGGATAACCCCTGGATCCTCGGTATTGGGTTGGGCGGGCAACTTTACACGGCCTGGAATGAGGACAAACTCGAGCAAGTGACTACAGGTAGTCACATTGGCAGTGTTGGCAAACGCGTTGACGCACTCATGCGCACATCCGGCGCGATTCAGTCTATGGTGTTTGCAGAAATCAAACACCACAAAACATCTCTTATAAAGGGGGAATACCGCTCTGGGGCATGGCTTCCCTCTGAAGAACTCACGGGTGCAATCGTGCAATCACAGCAAACAAGTCAGCTTGCAGTCCAAACCTTGGGGAAATTCATAGCCGACAAAACTCCAGAAGGAGAGAAACTGCCAACAGGAACGTATCTGCTTAAACCGCGGTGTTTTGTAATTATAGGTTCACTTACAGAATTAACCGGTGAAAACAATGGTGTACTAGAAAACAAATATCAAAGTTTCGAGATATTCCGGAGAAGCATCCAGGAGCCAGAAATCATAACATTCGACGAGCTTCTCGCTCGAGCTGAGTGGCACGTCAGGTTGTCAGAGGAACACTCTAAGCCTGAAAGCAATTAGAAATACTCTGACAAATCCTTTTAAATCCGACCCCACAATCTCCACTGGACACTCAGGACTTCATTCCAGAAAAGGCCTTTTATCAGTGAGCTAGAACAACGGGGCACCAGCGAGTACTTGTTAGAGCTCCTAAAGGAACCAAGATCGGTCCTAAAGACAATGCAGCAGGCGCTTGACTTCCAGCTCATTTTGCACTGGCACGTCTATTTCTTTGGCAAAAGCCCAGTCGGAGGTCTTGCCCAGGGCGTCACAGACCTCATCCATGGTCATTTCTGGGTCGAAGACATCAAAGATATCTGTGACCAAGATGCATGCCAGCTTCACCGGGTCTTTTAGCAGCACCGGGACCGCCAGGAAGTCATTATCTTCCGTGCAATGCCATTCGATGTGCTCGCACAGCTCATCGACCGTGGTATTCCACAGCGCCGGAATAACCGGGGTATGTGGACTCCATTCGTGCGTGCCCAGAAACCGCGCACGGAAAGCTTCATCATGAATCCAGGCGTGAAACTCACTGGCAGTAATCAGCCGCAGCCTCGCTTCAATTCGGTGCAGCAACGTATTCTTTGCCATGAGCTAACCTTTCTGCGAATGTAGCAACCTCAAAGCCCGTACCAAGTAGACCCTAACTTGTTCTAAGCCTTGATGATACGAGCTTCATGCAACCCCTGTCACGCATTTTGAGCATCTATTTAATTCTTCTTCGCGCCGTAGTCGACGAAAAGCCCCGCACGCTGACCGTTTTACGCCCCGTGCACAGGCCCCTCCGGACTAACTGCTAGGAATCTCGCTTAAAGGTGCAACCGCTTACATTAAACTGACGTTATGGACGAGACACGTTGGCTTTCACAACGCGAGCAAGAAGCATGGGTGCGCTTCGCAGCTGTGCTGGAATTGCTCCCCTCCGCGCTTGATACTCAGCTCAACAAAGACACCGTCCTCACCCACTTTGAGTACTTCTGCTTGTCAGTGCTGTCTGAAACTTCGGGCCGAAAATTACTCACCAGCGAGCTCGCCGCACGCACCAACGCCTCGCTCCCCCGGCTCTCCCGCGTACTCACAAAGCTAGAAAGCCGCGAGTTCATCACCCGCGCTCCCTGCAAAAGCGACCGCCGTGCCACCGAGGTTACTCTCACTGATTCCGGTTGGGACAAAGTTGTCGCCTCCGCGCCTGGGCATGTCACCGAAGTCCGCCGGCTTGTAATCGATGCCCTCGAGCCTGAAGAAATTGACCAGCTCGCAAACATCTCCGCCAAGCTGCTTACCCGACTCGACCCCGACCAGCGCATGCTGGCTTCCTCTCCTCTGTATCGACGCCGGTAACCTGATTCCAAAGAATTCTGGTCGGCTCCAGGATTCCCGCGCTATCGCGGTCCCCCTAAGCTTTCACGTCCATTCCGCCGTTCCTAACGCCTACGTATAGATCAGAGGCGATGTTGAAATTCGCCTGGGACCAGCCAAAAAGCTTTGTCTTTAGCTAAACATGAATTATGTTCACAAAGTCTTCCCCGGCATTATTGGGAGGTGGAGAATTGTTAATCTCTTTGGCCAAGGCCACGGCTTTTTGCAGTCTGATGCAAAAGCCAACCCTCCATAGACCACGCTCCAGAGTTTCCTCATCGCCCCAATTGATATCTACGTGTGACTCAATTTCCTCAACCGAAGGGATCTCTTTCACCGAAAGTAGTTTCACGCCAACTAACATGTCTTCATCGTCTAGCTCCGCAATCACGTTCTCATTGATGGCAACTGAGTACTCGGCATAATTGTTGTTGACCTTTATATAGGCCGTCTCAATGTCAAAAGGCTTGGTTTCCTGCGTATTCACGTATCTCTCCCAATCATCTTGGTTATATTTTCTGCCAAAATGGCACAACTTAATTTGTTCGGTAGCTAATAGCTACGAACTACTTAGACCGTTGTGAGCAGCGATAAGTTCCACTAAGACAAAAGAATCCTCCGGACACCAGCCTGTTTAGCGGCAAGTATCCGGAGGATTTATCTCTGGAGAGACTTTCTCATCAGTCTCATCGGTTTTTAAGTTGTTACTCGCTCCAGGTCATCTGGGTTAGCGGGAGCTGCTTGGCCATCCGCGTGGGCATCGACAAGCTGCGGAGCAGCGGTGTAAGGCTCGGTCTTACCCAGGCGCAGGCGCGCATAGTGCTCCTGCTCTTCCTGGTGGTCGATGCCGAGGGCGCGACGTGGGACATCGTGAAGCAGCAGCGCGGCGAAGCAAGACAGTGCCGACATAACGATGATGTACACGGCAATGCCGTTGGTCGAACCGGTAGCCTCCAGCAGACCTTGGCCAATGGTCGGTGCGAAAGCACCACCAATGACCGTGCCGATACCATAAGAAATAGACACGCCAGAGAAGCGAATGTTGGCCGGGAATAGCTCGGTGTACCAGGCTGCCTGTGGGCCGAACGAGAAGCCCAGACCGACTGCGAAGAGGCTCAAACCAGCCGCTACCTTGAGTGGCTCTGCGGTGTTGACCAAGGCGAACATTGGGAACGCGAAGACAATCAACCAGAGGTATCCGAACAAGTAGGTGTTGCGGCGGCCGAAGTAGTCAGAGACAATGCCGCTAATTAGCGTGGTCAGGAACCAAACGCCTGCTGCGGAGCTGATGCACAACATCGCCGTGGTGCGGTCGAAAGCGATAGGACCATCCGGGTTGGTGGTGTACGCGGTAACGAATCCGCCGGTGGCGATGTAGCCCGAGGCATTGGTGCCTGCGAAAAGAACTGCCGCGGCGACGATGAGCGCCCAGTGCTTCTTGAACAGCACCGCGACTGGAGCCTTGGTCTGCTGCTTGCGCTCGGCGATGTCCTGGTAGATCGGGGTCTCATCCACCGAACGGCGAATGAAGTGGCCAAGCAGCACGAGCACGAAGCTCAAGATAAAGGGAACGCGCCAGCCCCACTCCAAGAAAGCATCACCTGGTGAGATAACACCGGTCATCAGCGCGAATACACCGGTGGCCAGCAGCATGCCAAGCGAAACGCCCATCTGCGGGTAAGTGCCCGCCAGGCCACGCTTGTGTGGTGCGGCGTGCTCAACAGCCATGAGCGCGGCACCGCCCCACTCACCGCCAGCGCACAGACCCTGGATAAGGCGCAGTACCAGCAGCGCAATCGGTGCTGCAATGCCAATTTGTGCATAGGTTGGCAGCAGACCAATCAACGTAGTGCACACGCCCATGCCAATAAGCGTTGCTACTAGAACCGCGCGGCGACCGAAACGGTCACCCCAGTGCCCTGCCAAGAACGCACCCAGTGGGCGGAACAGGAAGCTAATACCAATCGTGGCCAAGGACAACATCATGCCGAATTCCGAACCGAGTGGCTCAAACATCAGCGTGGAAAAGACCATGCCTGCTGCCTGAGCGTAGATAAAGAAGTCGTAGTACTCGATCGTGGTTCCGGCAATCGTCGCAAAAGCAACGCGACGATCCTTCGCCTTAGTATTAGCGGCCATGAGATTCTCCAATTACTAGCCTGCGTGTGAATAAAGAAAGGCACTGGGCAACAGGTAATCCTGCTGCTCAGATGCTCATCGATATTCAAACACAGAATCTTCAAATTCCATCGCCAGATTTTGCTTCACGAGACAAGCAAAACTTTCCGCAGTTTTTCACCGCATCCGTGATTTTCGCGCGCACGCCCATTGTCTAGCAACAACGCCGAAAAATCACGTGACCATGAGTTCTTCAAAAATTTAATGGTAATACCATTGCCGATGAATATTAATCAGGCAATCTAGACAGCTTGGTACACAGCAAAGCTTAATTGGACGATTTCAAAGTCGGCATTTGATTCCTAGCCTCGCCGGGAACGCTCTCATCGCACACGAGTTTCGATAATCCCCAGAGAGTTCAACCGATGTGTAAGTGCTAGCTCTTATCTCAATACAGGGTCAGTACACGACACAATTCGCGCAGGTTCCTCAACATCCAATTCATTACATGCCCTAGGTTTACTTCTCGGCTATTATCAAAAAATTTGACGACCTTTACACATAGTTTCCAGTTAAATCCGCTCATCCATTCAAGAGATTTCCTAAAGTAAAGAATGTAGCGTGGAACCCAATCTCGAAACTACGTTGAGCGCACCAAGTGACAGAAGGAGTGTCCAAGCTTGAACACGCATGGAAGGACCACAGAGCAATGGGAAGAACTTATAGCCGTAGCTAGTGACTTCCTGAAAAAAGTCGCAAGGCTTAAGAGGATAACTACCTATACAGACTTGAATCGTGAGCTCGAAGCAAAGGCAAGCCAACCTAGTTTCGACTTCTCGTCACCGGAAGGGAGAAATGCGATGGGAGACCTACTCGGTGATGTTGTGTTGCGTACCTATGACGAGCGCCCTGGGCAAAAACTCATGCTTTCAGCGTTGGTGATGTACCTCAACGAGAACAAACCCGGAGCTGGATTCTACAACTTGGCTGTCTACTTAGGACTGTTAGCGCCTGATGCTTCCTCAACGGAAAAAGAGGAATTCTGGGTAGAACAATCCAGAGCTGTGTACTCGGCCTATGCAAAGAAATCTTCTGACAGAAGAAACCGTAGCGGCAATGCTTAATCCGATGATCAAGTAAGCATGCTGCAGGCACACGGATTCCTTTAACCAAGCGCCACTCCTAGGCACACCAGCAGGGATCAAAAAATCGGCAAGAAAGCTCAAGCTCCTTGCCGATTTCTCAGGTGCGGGATAAACCCACTGTGTGTCTTGGGGATTAGATCTTGGTGACCTCAAACTGCAGGCGTGGGTGTGCGAAGAACTCCTGGGATTCGATGAGTTGGAGCTCTTCGGTGCCGGCCTCAAAGGTGGTCTGAAGCAGGTCGAAGACAGAAGACGCGGTGCGTGCAAGGGCGACGGAGGCGTCCTTGGTTTCGGTGTAATGACCGGCAAAAAGTGCGGTGGTCACGTCGCCGGAGCCGTTGCGCTTGAAAGGAAGGTGCGGGGTCTTCACAATGTAGGCATCGTCGCCGTCGGCGGCAATCATTTCGATGCTGCCTTCTTCGGTCTCAGGACGCTGCACGGAGGTAACCAGCACGACGCGTGGGCCCATATCCTGGGCAGCCTTGATGGCAGCGAGGGTTTCTTCCAAGTTGCCGACCTTCTTGCCGGTCAAAAATCCCAGCTCAAACTGGTTGGGGGTGATGATATCGGCAACTGGCACGACCTTATCGCGCAAAAGTGGCGGGATTTCATCGGAGACGAAGCAGCCGGATTTCTCGTTACCCATCACAGGGTCGCAGGCATAAAGCGCGTCGGGGTTGACTGCCTTGATGCGGGTGACGGCATCCACAATTGCGCCGGCAATATCCGGGCCGCCCTGGTAGCCAGAGACAATGGTGTTGAGCTTTTCAAAAGCACCGCGGCGCTCAATTCCGTCGATAATGCTAGATACATCAGCAGCAGAAACTAATGGTCCGCCCCAGTCACCATAACCGGTGTGGTTGGAGAAATTAACAGTGTGCACTGGCCACACCTCATGGCCGATACGCTGCAGCGGGAATACGGCTGCAGAGTTACCGACATGGCCAAACGTTACGTGCGACTGGATCGACAGGATATTCATGCCCGCAATGTTACTCCCGCCACCAGAACCAATAGAAACTAGCGTCGGGTTAACATTCGCTACTCAAAGTCAGTATCGATTTGCTCGTCTAAAGTTTCGCGATCGGCTGCCGATGGAAACGCCTTCGCCCCCGACGGCTTCGGCTGGAAACTCAATCCGCGCTTGGACAAAGAGTCATACCAATCGGCCAAAAGCTCATTTTGCAGCGCGAACATTTCTTGTTCTTCAGCAGGGGTGCTGTGGTCATAGCCCAGAAGGTGCAAGCAGCCATGGGTAGTCAACAGTGCTAGCTCATGCGATAGCGAGTGGCCGGCGGCATCGGCTTGGCGCTCAGCAAAAGCTGGGCACAACACGATATCGCCCAACATTGCAGGGCCCATTTCCGGCGCATCAGGACGCGGGGTCATAGCCCCTGGAGTGAGCTCATCCATGGGAAAGCTCATCACATCGGTAGGACCTTCCAAGTCCATCCAGCGCACATGCAGCTCTTCGATGGTTTCTAAATCCACGCATGTCATAGTCAACTCCACATCGGGGTTAACATCCATGGCACCCAGCGCGAAGGAGGCGACATCAATGAGCATTTCCTCATTCACACCGTCGAAGCCGGACTCATTGAAAAATTCGATGCTCATTACTTATTATCCTCATCATATTTGTCATAAGCGCTGACAATCCGCCCGACTAGTTGGTGGCGCACTACGTCGGCTGATTTGAGCTCCGAAAAGTGCACATCGTCGATATTGTTCAAGATTTTGCGCACCAACCGCAGGCCCGAGACCTGCCCCGAAGGCAAGTCCACCTGAGAGATATCACCGGTGACCACGATCTTGGAACCAAAGCCCAAACGTGTCAAAAACATCTTCATCTGCGCAGCAGTGGTGTTTTGGGCTTCATCTAGGATAACGAAGGCATCGTTAAGCGTGCGACCGCGCATATACGCCAAAGGCGCTACCTCGATGATTCCTGCTTCCATAAGCTTTGGAATCATCTCCGCATCCATCATGTCGCGCAAAGCGTCATAGAGCGGACGCAGGTACGGGTCGATCTTGTCATTTAAGGTGCCCGGCAAAAAGCCCAGCTTCTCCCCTGCCTCCACAGCAGGACGGGTCAAGATAATGCGGCTGACTTGCTTATTCTGCAGTGCCTGCACGGCCTTGGCCACAGCCAAATAGGTCTTACCGGTACCAGCGGGGCCGATGCCAAAGACAATCGTGTTTTCATCAATTGCCTGCACATACTCACTTTGACCAACAGTCTTCGGGCGCACGCGCTTGCCGCGCCGCGAAACAATATCTGCAGCCAGTGCCTGCGAGACCGACTCCGGCGCATCCACGGAAATCATATCCACAGTGTGCTTAACCGTATCCGGGGTGACAGCGTGGCCCCGGCGCGCGATAGCTTCAAGCTCATCCAGGGCTTTCTTCGCGCGGGCTACTTCATAGTCGGGACCCGTTACAGTCACCACGTTGCCGCGCGCAAAAAGGTCTACATCCAGCAGGTTATTGAGCACCCGCAGGTTGTCATCCGCAGTGCCCAGCACGGCGCTGGTATAGGCGGAGTCGACGTCAAACTTTTTTGTAATGATAGCCACGTTTATCAATCTACCAGCGTCCTTACCATCGACTCGTGCGTACCCCGATTGCCGCTAAAGCCACCATGGCTGCCGATGCCGTGCGCAATACCTCCGGGCCCAGCTTGATCGCTTGCGCGCCGGCGGCTTGTAGCGTTTGAAGTTCCTCGTCGCCGATTCCGCCTTCAGGGCCAATGAGCAGGATCAGCTCGGTGGTCTCCGCAGCATCCACCGTCAGCGGAACATCTTTGATGGACTCGGTGGCGTCTTCGTGCAGGACATAGACCAGCGCGTTGTCACGCCCGGCCAGATGCTGTACCAGTTGCGGTGTGGTCAACGGGCCGTGGGCAAAAGGCACGCGCGTGCGCCGGGACTGCTTGGCCGCGGCGTGGGCTTGGCTTTGCCACTTCGCCAAGGCCTTGGGTGCCTTCTTGCCGTCCCACTTAGCGATGCACCTATCCGCCTGCCACGCAATAAACTCATCCGCGCCAGCTTGGGTCGCCAGATCAATCGCCAATTCAGAACGCTCAGACTTTGGAATGGCTTGCACCACGGTTACCCGTGGGTTTGGCTCCGGAGTCTTCCCGATTTTCTCGACGGTGGCAAGGAGTTCGTCTTTGCCGCGGGTTTCTGTCACCGTAGCTTCGGCGAAAATACCCTCTGATGAACGGTCGATCTCAGATGGCGCGTGGACCAGCAGCACTTTCTCGCCCGGTTCCAAGCGCTTAACGGTTACCGCGTGGCGGCCTTCCGCGCCAGAAAGGGATACAACATTCCCTTCAGCAACTCCGACCAGATTCGGGTGCAAAAAAGCCGGCAAAGACAAGTTAACTCCTAACGACGGAAGCGGTCGCGGAGACGGTCGAAGAAACCTTCGCCGTCGTTGTCATCGGCGGAGTGCACCTTCGAGGATTCCTCGCGCTTGTCGCGGATTTGCTCGAGTAGCTCCTTGGTCTTCTTATCCAAGTCCGTAGGCACCAGGACGTCGACGTGGGCATACAGCTTGCCGTGACCATCGGTACGCAGGCGTGGCATGCCCTTGCCGTCGAGCACGATCGCTTCGCCGGGCTGGGTGCCAGGTTCGATGTCGATTTCCAAAGATTCACCGTCGAGGTGTTCGACGGGGAAAGAGGTACCAAGGGCGGCGTCGACCATCGGCACGCGCACAGAGACATGCAAGTCATCGGCGTCACGCTCGAAGATAGGGTGCTTTTGGGTGTGCACTTCGACATACAGGTCGCCAGCCGGGCCGCCGCCGTGGCCGACTTCACCTTGGTCAGCCATGCGGATGCGCATACCATCGCCGATACCGGCTGGGATATTGACGGTGATGTCGCGGCGCTTCTTCACGCGGCCATCACCGCCACAGTGGTTACAAGGATCGGTGATGACCTCACCAAAGCCCTGGCACTGCGGACACGGACGGGAAGTCATCACGTTGCCCAGGAAGGAGCGCTGCACTTCTTGAATTTCACCCGCGCCACCACAGCCGGTACAGGTCACAGGCTTAGCTTTCGATGCAGAGCCGGAACCAGAACAGCGATCACAGAGCACCGCGGTATCAACCGTGACGGTCTTGCGCATGCCAGCATAAGCTTCTTCCAAAGTAATGGAGGTGCGCAGCAGCGCGTCATTGCCAGGCTGTACGCGCGAGCGTGGGCCGCGGCCTTGGCCACCGCCGCCACCGAAGAACTCAGCGAAGATATCGCCCAGTCCGCCGCCTCCGAAGCCGCCACCGCCAAAGCCGCCACCGCCGGCTTGCTGCTCCATCGGGTCAGAGCCCATATCCACTACCCGACGCTTCTGCGGATCCAGCAGAACCTCTTGCGCTAAGGAAGCTTCGCGGAACTTCTCCGCTGCTTCTTCATCGCCGGGATTAACATCTGGGTGGTACTTACGCGCGAGCTTGCGATAAGCCTTTTTAATTTCCTGATCGGTTGCGTTAGATTCCACGCCTAAGATGCCGTAGTAGTCACGAGCCATGGGGAGATTTAGTTCCTTTTCGTTTCTATCTTTATTTAAAACTTAAAAATTTTTATTCATGTCCGAGAATATCGCTGACATAGTGTGCAACGGCTGAGACCCGAGACATTGTTCCTGAATAGTCCATGAATGTGGGACCAACCACGCCTAAACCACCAAGAACTTCACCATCGGTGCCATACGCAGTGGTCACAACCGAAGCTTGGCGCAGCTGGTCATCATCATGTTCTTCACCGATAACCACAGAGATATTGCCAACCTCTGGCACCCGAGTGAGCAAGTTTAACACCACCACTTGTTCCTCCAGCGCTTCCAAAATGCCCGAGAGATCAATCCCGCGAGAAGTAATGGAATTGCGCGTAAGATTCGGCGTGCCAGCAAGCAAGTAGCGCTCTGCTGGATATTCCACGAGCGTGTCTACTAAGACGTTCGCAGCTTTACGAAGGTGCGGGCGAATATCAAGTGCCACTTGCTCTTCTAAAATATCCAAGTGCGCAGTGGCTTCCGCCAAGGTCTTGCCAGCCAGCGCATTGTTCAAAACATCGCGCAGACGCAACACGTCTTCTGCTTCCATGACAGAATCCAGCTCCACATTGCGCTGTTCCACCCGGCCATTGTCGGTAATAACAACCACCAGCAAACGCACCGGCGATAACGCTACGACTTCACAGTGCTTAACTGTGGATACCCGTAGGTTCGGCATCTGCACAACGGCTGCAGAGTCAGTAATCTGCGCGAGCATACGCGCTGCTCGATGCAACACGTCTTGCAAATCCACGCCACCATCTAAGAAAGTCAGCATCGCTTTGCGCTCCGGCCGCGACAAGGGCTTGAGATCATGTAGCGAATCGACGAAGACGCGGTAGCCCTTTTCCGTGGGCACGCGCCCCGACGATGCATGGGGTTGGGTAATTAACCCCTCTGTTTCCAACACCGCCATGTCATTGCGGATCGTGGCAGAAGATACCCCTAATTGATAGCGCTCCAATAATGCTTTAGAACCGACTGGTTCTTGCGAGGAGATAAAGCCTGCCACAATTGCGCGCAGGACCTCTTTACGCCTGGCGTCCGTGATACTCGACATTTAGCACTCGCCTCCTTCGGTTGCTAAATACTACCCCACTACCAAGTCATTGTTAAGTTTCAGACTCCTCGGCTAGAAGCAGGTCGGTGATGATGCCATCGGCAAGCAAGCGGCCAGCGTTAGTGACTCGCAACCGGCCGTCATCGACAAGCAATCCGCGATCGATGAAGCCTTCCACCGCGGGCTGTGCTGCAGCCGAGAGCAAGCTGCGATCGATGCCTTCGCGCAAACGCAAACCCAACATGATTTTCTCCATGTGGTTTTCTTCCGCCGTCAGCGTTTCCGAATCTGCGATAGGCAACTCGCCCTCGCCCAACATCTTGATATAGCGCGCCGGCAATTTCACGTTGTAGAAACGCTGCTTGCCGATGTGCGAATGCGCGCCCGGGCCCGCGCCCCACCATTCTTTATCACGCCAGTAGATCATGTTGTGGCGGCACTCCCCGCCTTCCTTGGCCCAGTTGGAGACCTCGTACCAGCCAAAGCCGGCATCGTCTAGCCTGCTCGCGATAATCTCGTAGCGCCTGGCCATGACATCTTCATCCGGCATGGGAAGCTCACCTTTGGCCACCTTGCGCGCCATGCGGGTGCCATCTTCGACGATGAGGGAATAGGCACTGATGTGGTCCACGCCCGTGTCCAGCGCGAGGTCGAGCGTGCGGCGGACATCATCATCTGTTTCCGTCGGCGTTGCGTAAATCATATCCAAGTTGACATGCTCAAAGCCTGCGGCCTTGGCTTCCTTCGCCGCGGCAAAAGGCCGCCCTGGGGTGTGTGCGCGCTCCAAAATCTGCAACACGTGCGAGGATGCTGACTGCATGCCGAGGCTTACGCGGGTAAAGCCTGCCTCTTTGATCTGCTCAAAGAACTCCGGCGAAGTCGACTCCGGATTCGATTCCGTAGTGATTTCCGCACCAGGTGAAATCCCGAAACTATTGCGCGCCGCATTGAGCACGCGAGTAAGGCCCGTGCCACCCAACAGCGAGGGGGTGCCGCCGCCAACGAAAATGGTATCGGCCGGGCGGTTAATTTTCTCCGCGGCCTTTTCTAATTCGCGCTCTAACGCATCCAAATACGGGCCGGTGAGATCCCGTGGGCTTCCCAGCTCACCCGGGGTATAAGTATTGAAATCGCAGTAGCCGCAGCGCGTTGCACAAAACGGCACGTGGATATAAAGCCCAAACGAGTCTGTCATGGCCATTACACTAACGCTTAACGCGAAATCCGTGTAATCTTGTCACATCATTTCCAAAATGATATGAACCTGATTTTCCAACTCAAAGAAAGGCACCCGCTGGTGGAACCTCCGAGTCGATGTCCCCGCTACCAAATACCTAGGTGGTGGGGAGCACTATGATGACCGCAATCTTGATGATTTTAGGTGGCATCGTAGTTATTGGCCTGATCATCGTTGCAAACGCCTTCTTCGTAGCGCAAGAATTTGCCTACATGTCAGTTGACCGCGCCCAGCTTAGAACCCTGGCGGCAAGCGGCGACACTCGCGCGCAACGAGCACTTAAAATTACTCACAAAACTTCCTTTATGCTCTCCGGCGCTCAGCTGGGCATTACAGTGACAGGCCTGCTCATTGGTTATGTCGCTGAGCCGCTCGTTGGCCAGGGTCTGGGCATTTTGCTGGGCGGCGTTGGCATTCCAACCGCAGTCTCAGTTGGCGTTGGTACTGTCTTGGCACTGGTAGTGTCCACGATTGCCACCATGTTGTTCGCGGAATTGTTCCCGAAGAACTACACCATTGCCGCACCTATGAAGTCGTCTCTCTGGTTGGCAACTCCAACCAATATCTATCTGAAGATTTTCGGGTTTTTGATCAACTTCTTTGAATGGTCTTCGAACGCCATCTTGCGGGCTTTCAAGATTGAGCCTTTGGAAGACGTGGATTCTTCTGCCACCTCTGACGATCTGGAATCCATCATGGATAATTCCCGCGAATCTGGTGATTTGGATGATGACACCTACCTGGTGCTCGACCGCTTGCTGCATTTCCCGCATGAAGACGTCGACCACGCCATGGTGCCGCGCTCGCGCACCGATGTTGTCGAACCTTCAACCACCATTGCCGAAGTGCGGGAGCTGATGGCTTCGAACCACACGCGCTACCCGGTCATTGATGACGACCACAACCCGGTCGGCGTGGTGCATCTTTTTGATGTGTTGACGTGGGAAGGCGCCCCGGATGCGCCGGTCACGGAAGTCATGAAAGATTCCGTCGTCGTGCCTGAGCTGATGCCTTTGCCGAACTTGGTGGAAGAGCTGCGCCAGGCGGATGAAAAGCTGGCGTGTGTTATCGATGAGTATGGCGGTTTCGTTGGCATCGTGACTTTGGAGGACCTCGCTGAGGAAATCTTGGGCGATATCGCCGACGAACACGACGTCGAGGAAACAGAAGAGATCACCGAGCAAGACGAGACGCATTGGCTTGTCGATGGCGACACACCTCTCGATGAAATCGAACGCGCCATCGGCCACGACCTGCCCGAAGGTGACTTCGAAACCATCGCCGGTCTGCTCATCGCGCACACCGGGTCGTTGGTGGTCGAAGGTGAAACCCACACCATTGACTTGGAAGCTGAGCCGGAAGATTGGGTGGAAGAAGATGCCCCGAAGCGTCATTTGAATATCCATGTGCAAGAAGTTGACCGCCACGTCCCTTCTGTCTTGGCCATTGAGTTGGTTGAGGAAGTCGCGAATGATGATGACGACAAGGACGCTGATGACGCCCCAGTCTCTGAATCTAACGATGAAGGGCAGGTGCGCTAATGGACGGCTGGATTTTTAACTTGATTGTCACCATCTTGGTGATTGTTCTCTCCGCCTTCTTTGTCATCATTGAGTTCTCTTTGCTGAGTGCTCGCCGCAACCGCCTGGAAGAAACCGCTGAGACTTCTCGCGCATCCCGCGCTGGTCTGCGTTCTCTCAATGAGTTGACCATCATGTTGGCCGGTGCCCAATTGGGTATTACCGCCGCTACCTTCATTTTGGGTGCGGTAACCAAACCGTGGGTGCACCACTTGTTGGTCGCCCCGCTGGAGGCCATGGGTCTGCCTTTGGGCATCGCCGATGTTGTTTCCTTCATCGTCGCCCTGTTCATCGTGACCTTCTTGCACCTGGTCATCGGTGAGATGGCTCCGAAGTCTTGGGCAATCACCCACCCGGAGACCGCGCTGCATTATATCGCTATTCCAGCCCGCGGCTTCATCTGGTTGTTCCGCCCACTGCTGGTGTGGATCAACAACATGGCAAACGCAATGGTCCGCCGAGCTGGTGAAAACCCAGTTGACCGCGCTGGCGCTGCCGGCTACGACGTGGATACGCTGCGCACCTTGGTTGAGCACTCCCGTGAGACCGGCACCCTGGATGAGTCCTCGGCGTCTCAGATCACCGGTGTGATTGAACTGGAGACCTCCACCGTCGGCGAGTTTGCGCGCCTGCACGGTTCGGAGATTGTGCCTTTGCCTGCCGATGCCACCGTCTCCGAGCTCCAAGCCCTGTGCCTGTCCAAAGACATCATGCGTGCTTTAATTTACCCAAAGAATTCGCGCCTGCCCCAGGTTGTGCACGTGCGTGACACCTTGATGGCCGAGCCGGACGCCCCTGCCCTGCAGTTCTCGCGTCCTGCGCTGAACGTTGCTAGCTCCACCACGGTGCAGCACACTTTGGATCACATGCGTGCGCGCAATGAGCAGATGATCATCGTGGGCAAGGTCAACAACAAACCTGGCGCCCAGGCGGTGTGGATTCTGACGTGGAATAACATCATGGGCCAGCTGTGGCCACAGATTACCGAAGAGCTGGACAAGGTCCCTACTCTCCCACCCGAAGAGCGCGCGGCTTTCCGCCGCCCGCAGCAACCGGGTGACGAGAACTAGTAAAACTTCGTTCTCGTAATTCGAGGGTCTGACTTCGACATTGTTTTCGAAGTCAGACCCTTTTTCCATTTAATATCGCGGCCAGATTGGCCCGCCTGTGGATAACTAGGACTGTTGTGTGACGTGTCAACGTAGTTATCCACAGGTTTTTGGCCTTGCACTAGCGCGAGCTTGCAAAGGCGTTTTAGTTTCGAAGGCATGGATAAATACGAAGAATTTATGGCTCTCACCAGCCAAGCGATAGGCATCTTAAGAGACATGTCTAAACGCTCGCCGTATGACATGGCTAGCGATGGCATGGCTCGCAAGACCGCGAAGAATTTTACCTCGCTGGCCGATGTCCTTTTCGGCCCCACCGACTCACCGCGGCTGCAACGCGAATCGGTAGCTCTTGCCGAAGAGCGAGGGTTAAGCCTTGAGTATTTAGAGATGGTGGAAAAGCACGCCAAGAAGTTGAAGAAGCGCGGTGCCGCCTGGCGCTTGCGTGCTGAACTTATCGCGTTTGAGGGCACCTTCGAAGAAGTCGAAGCCTACGCCAAAAAACGTGTCACGGAAGAAGGCGGCGACACACCCAAACAGCGCGGTGTACGCCTAGGTCGCGTTGTAGACGGCCTACGAACTATCAGCATCACCGATACCCAACGCCGTATTACCGACTTAGAAAAGACCCTCGACGCCGCAGCTTCTGACGACGTTCCTCGTTCCGAAGCTTTGCTGGATCCTTTTTGGGACCTTGTCGAAGGAGGCGGCACCGGGCTTATCCGCCCGGAATACCGCACCGTGATTGCTATTGGTCTCGAGGATTTCGCGAAAGTTTCCTGCGGCAAAGGCGAGGACGTCATTGTTGCTTTATCCGACGGCACGACCATGACGGGCGCTGAATTCATCAACGCTGCGATGGAAGGTGCACTCGGCGATAAGCTCTACGTCGGACTTTTCCACCCCACCGCCGGGCCTGTGAATCTCTACGAGGCCCGCTTCGCATCCGACAAGCTACGAACTTTAGCCATGGCAGAAAACCTGGTGTGCCCGTGGCCGGACTGCAATGTGCCCGCGGATAGATGCCAGGTGCACCACATCGATGCTCATAAGAATGGTGGCCATACCAAGCCGTCGAACCTGACGATGCTCTGTAAGTATCACAACGGTTTGAATGATGATGGTGACCTGGGTAATCCCGGGTCACAGAAAAGAAAAAATAAGCGAGGAAACGGGAAGCCGAGTCCGGGCAAACCCAAGCGCGGCCGAATGCGACGCCACCGCGGCAAGGTCCGCCTGCACACCCCTGGTGGGAAGCTGGTGGGCAACACCCACCACGTGAGCAGCATGGGGGCGATGGACCTGATTTAAAACAGGGGCGATCCCCACAGCTGGCGAAAGCTAGCCAGTCAAACAGGCTGGTTAGCCAATTCGGCGATCCCTTTTTAAGAAAAGGCTTGCGCCTAGCGCCGGAGGGCTTGAGTCACCGCGTCGATGGCAAGGAAAGCAACGAGGCTGATGCCGAACATCGGCGCCATGACCGAGTAAGCCACCAAGAATGCGATGATGCCGGCGAGTACTACTGGGCGGGTGCGGCGCCACTGCCCCGCTGCCTGCAGTCGGCCCGGACGTCCATTGCGACCGCGTAGCCACCACATCCGGTAGCCCAGCGCGATAATAACCAGCAGCCCGAGCGCGATGACACCGAGCACTAGCTGGTTAATCCAGCCGAATAGCGTGCCCATGTGCAGCTGAATCAGCCAAGCGGAAAGCTTCGCGGCTAATGGCCAATCGGCGTGGTCGACGCGGTCAACGATCTCGCCGGTCTCGCCGTTGACGGAGATGGCATCGTTGGCGAGCTTCCACGACTCGCGCATTTCGGTAACAGTCCAGGCATCGCCCTCTTCTGCTGGCAGAGCAATCTCAATGATGCCGCTCATGCCAGCTTCGCGGGAAGTGTCGGCAACGGTATCGATCTGGCTGATGTAAGTCTGTGCCAGGTCGTCTTGACCCGCGAGCGTTGAGGATTCCTCGTGACCGCCTTGGTGATGGTGCGCGTGTTCATCATGGGTACCAGTCGTTGCAGTCATGGTGGTGGCAGAGATGCTGGTTTCCGGGGTGGGCTGCACCCAATCCAATTGCGCGCGCAGATTGGCGATATTGCCGCCAGCCATGGACGACCACGTTAGACCGGTGACCGTGAGAAACAGAAAGCCGGGCAAAAGCCAGACGCCCAGGACGCTGTGAATGCTGCGAGCCTTCTTGCGCTTGGCATGCGCTGTTGAACCTTTTCGCGAACCTGTGGTTGAACCCTTACCGACGCGCCAGCGCACCCACCACACCCACGCACCGGCAAGCGCCAGAATCCCGAGCCAGGAGGCGGCCATCTCGGAGTAGATACGGCCGTACTCGCCGAGCCACAGCTGGCGGTGGCCTTCAGAGATCCAGGTACGCAGAGGCAGGGCTCGGGAAGAACCGTATTGGACTAGCTCGCCTGTGATTTCCAAAGAGCCAGGGTCGACAAAGACCGCCTGTCGGTAGCTGGAGTTTTCCAAGGCGGGGTCATCGAAAAGCACGCGCGTGGTCTGGGTGGGGTCTTCGAAGCTTTGCACCGCGGACAGTTGCAAATCTGGGTGCACTGCCCGAGCGGCTTCTACTTGTTCTTCGAGGGGTTGCGGGCCTTCCGTAGAGCTCGCGGTAATCGCATCGTGGTAAACCACACTCTCCAGGGTCGGCGCGAATGCGTACACGAAACCCGACAATGCTGAGATAACCAATAGCGGCGCGAAAAATACTCCCGCCACCGAATGCAGCCGGTGGATAATGCCATAGGATCCCCTGCCTCGACGGGATGGGACAGCGGACCTCACTGACACGTTATCTTTCACAGATAATAAGTCGTATCAAAGCTGAAATAGTTCCGATCCATCTAATTCCTGGGCATAAGAAAAAGCTCCGACCCGAAGGTCGAAGCTTTAGCTATTTAAAGATTGTGCTTAGAAAAAGCGTGGCAATTCAATGTTGAACTGCTCTGCAATCTCGCGCACCTCAGGAACCTGGGAAGCAAAAGCAGCGCCGCCACCAATGAGTGCTACCGCAGAAGCGATGACGTAGGCGTAGTTGAGCTGGTCGAACTTGGTTGCCTCGCTGGAGTTCTTCTCAATGCCCCAAACGTCGCGCTGAGAGTCAGTAGCTTCAAGCTTGTCACCAATCTCGGAAGACAGGGAGAAGTTCGAAGACAGCGAGGTGTCCTTCTTCTGGTTCTCATCGTTGGAGCTCTGTGCGAAGGCAGGGGTTGCGGACAGTGCAACTACGGCAGCGGTAGATGCAGCGATCAGGGACTTGCGAATAGAACGCATCTATTTCTTCTCTTTCGGCAGTAGGGTGATTCAATTTTTACACAGCCCGCCATCAGGCAAGGCACAGCCGCTAGCCTATCACTTTTGTTTTCCCGTGAGGAAAATATTCCTGCCTAAGCCGTCGTCGCGGAACGTTTTGCAGCGGCCCGCTTGGCGGCTACCTTGGCTACGATGCGGTCAATACGCGCGCGCTCTTCCAAAAACGCTGGCGGATTGTGCCCGCGCATGGTGCGAACATAAGCAAAGTGGGATTCCACCACGGTGCGGTACCAGCCGTGGCACGCAGCGTTGACCTGCTGGCCGGTGCGGTTGTACAGCTGCGGTAAGGAAACCATGTCCAGATTGCGCGCAACGGCATCGGTTTGGTCAAGGACGTATTCGACGACATCACGCAGATAGTCCGCGGTCGCAGCCGTGCGGTCCTGCAACGCGGCAGCGAGCTGGTGCACCGCAACAGGCGGGCCATCGATCGGGAAATCGGCTTCGAGAGTCTGCGCATTGAATGTATGCGGAGCCTCCACATCATGCTGGCCGGAAGCGGCCGCCGAGATGGTTCCAGAGCGCAAGCCCGAAACCAGCGCCTGACGCAGGCCGATAAGCTCGCCTACGCAGCGGCCGGAATCCACACGGGCATCTTCGATGATGTCACCAAGCTCGGCTAGGCAGTCCATGGCCAAGTCATTGTCCCAGTCCTCGATGGCCTCGATGAGGTTTTCAATGTACTGAGCGACTTCATCCCCGATGTTGTAGATTTCCTGGGTTAGTTCGCGGTGCCGAAGCTCGGCGGCAATCTTGCGCATTGTCTTAGCCTCTCCTTCCGCAATCTCTAGCCCAGTGGGTCCGTGCCTACAAAATTCCTGACCCTCAACTTAAACTTGAGAGTAATGGTTAACGCGACTGACTCTATTGCAGATCTTGAGAAATATCTGTTAGACACTCCGTAATTTCACAGCCATTGATGTTTAGCGGGCGTAAAGATGATCAATTGCGTCGCTGTAGCGCTGCGCCACAACATTGCGCTTGACCTTTAACGTCGGGGTGAGTTCATTTTCTTCCTCGGTCAGATCTGACTCCAGAATATAAAACTTCTTAATGGCTTCAGCATGCGACACCGTGGCATTGACCTCATTGATGGCGTCTTGGATTTCCGCACGCAGCTGCGGTTCTGTGGCCAGCTCTTTCGTTGAGCGGTTTTCCGGAATATTGCGGTCCAGTTTCCAGCGCTTCAAGATATCCGGGTCCAAGGTAATCAGCACGCCGACAAAAGGTTTACCATCGCCGACGACCATGGCCTGCGAAACTAACGGGTGTGCACGCAAGATATCTTCCATCGGCCCAGGCGAGACATTCTTACCTCCCGCAGTGACGATGAGGTCTTTCTTACGGCCGGTGATCATGAGCTTGCCGTTATCGAGGATTTCGCCCAGGTCGCCGGTGTTGTACCACTCGCCGTGTAAGGCTTCCTTGGTGGCTTCCTCATTATTCCAGTAGCCGGCAAAGACGGTGGGGCCTTTGACCAAAATCTCGCCGACGCCATTAGTGCGCACGGTCATGCCACCAATGGGCGGGCCAACGGTACCGATTTGCTGGTCGTCAAAGTCAACGGTGACAGCGGCAGCGACTTCGGTGAGACCATAGCCTTCATACACTGGCACGCCAATGCCGCGGAACCAATGCAGGAGGTCTTGGCCCATAGCCGAGCCGCCGGTGATGCAGTAGCGCACCGAACCGCCCACGCCTTCGCGGATCTTGGAATACACCATGCGGTCAAAGACCTTGTGCTTAGCCTTTTGAATCCGCGTTGGACCTTCCTCAGTATCCAAAGCCTTGGAATATTCAATGGCAGCTTGTTCAGCTTGTTCAAAAGTCCCGCGCTTGATAGCGGAGCCATCGGCAGCCTTTTGTGCCGCCGAGTTACGCACCTTTTCAAAGACGCGCGGCACGCCCAAAATCAGGTTCGGGCGGGATCGCTGGAATTCCACCGAAAGCGAAGAAAAGTCCGACCAGTGATTTTGCGTCGCACCACCAATGGCGACCGCCAAAGACACCGCGCGGGAAAACACGTGCGCCATGGGCAAAAAGGTCAGTACTCGCGAACCAGGAACGGCAATCGCACCAATCGGGTTGGTCAGCAGTCCACGAACTTCCGCCAACCAGTTCTTGTGCGTCAAAATGCAGCCCTTAGGCTTGCCAGTGGTACCAGAGGTATAAACCAAAGACGCCAAATCATTGGTAGAGGTTGCGGCAATGCGCTCATCGACGACATCGTCAGGCAAAGAGCGACCTTCAAATTTCAACGTATCTATCGCCGAGGAATTAATCTCCAAAATGCGGCGCAACTGCGAGGTGGAGCCAGAAAGTGAGGGGTTACCGGAGTCATCGACAAGCAAATGCTGCACCAACTCTGTGTGGTCCTGGCTTTCGGTAACGGCCAACACCGCACCCGAATCTTCTACCACCCAGCGCACCTGCGACAGCGAGGAAGACGGATAAACCGGCACCGAAACCGCACCCGCCGCCCATACGGCAAAGTCTAAAAGCGACCATTCATAGCGGGTCTCCGAGATAATAATGATGCGGTCACCCTGCTCCACGCCCGCGGCAATAATGCCCTTAGCCACGTCAAATACTTCGCGGATAAACTCCTTGGCCGTGACATTAACCCACTCATAATTAGCAGGCCTGGTAAACATCACGCCATGCGGACGAGCTTTCGCGGTGTCCATCAACGCAGTCAAGCAGGTCTCATTGTCTAAAATTTCAAATTCTGCCGGCGTATGGGTTTCTTGCAAAGTCACAGCTGAGCCCTTCCATATGGCTTCGAGGCGAAAATAACTCTTCCCAGCTTATCAATGCTTGCAATGTGGCAGAATAGCGTGGTGTGACATACCGCCAACTATTGGAAGAGCTCGCAGCCAACCACGGGGTGACCACAGGTTTCCATTCCCAAGGTGGTTCGTGGATCGATATTTCTGATGCCACGCTGGAATATACTCTCCGTGCCCTTGACGTTCCCCTCTCCGCCGACCCTACTGAACAAGAACTCACTGACCGTTTGTACCTGGACTACCTGGCGCGCTCTTCCCGGCCTTTGCCCCCGGCTGTAGTGGCGCCTGCGGGTGCTGAAAAGTCTTTTCTCGTCCATGTCCATGCCGGTGCTTCCGCCGATGTGCACATTGAGCTGGAAGCCGGCGGCAGGCGCGAGGTCTACCAAGACCCCAATGACCAACCTGCTGTGGAAGTCGATGGGATTTCCTGGGGTGCGGCAACTTTTCACATCCCCGGTGATTTGCCGCTGGGTTACCACGAGTTGGTGCTGCGATCTGATGGCTTTGACCACCCGGTCACGTGCGCGCTGATTATCTACCCACCGCGGCTGACCACTGCGGATAAGTACGTGGAGTCTCCTGCCTATGGTGTGATGGCGCAGCTGTATTCGGTGCGCTCGGAACAGTCCTGGGGCATGGGTGATTTTGGAGATTTGGCGCAGTTGGCGGAAATCGCGGCGCAGGAAGCGGGAGCGGAATTCTTGCTCATCAACCCGCTGCACGCGGCCGAGCCGGAGCCACCGGTGGAAGACTCCCCGTATCTTCCCACCACCCGCCGGTTTATCAATCCCATATATTTACGCGTTGAAGACATTCCGGAGCTTTCGCTTCTCGATGCCTCCCTGCAAGACGATGTCGCGGAACTCGCCGCCGAGTTTCGCGAACGCAACCACAGCGCTGACCCGATTGAGCGCAATGCCATCTTTGAGGCCAAGCTGGCGGTATTACGTGAGTTATTCGCGCTGGAACATACCCCGGAGCGCACCGCCGAATTTTTGGAATTTACCCGCAGGGAGGGCAAGGGCCTGGCACAGTTTGCGCTGTGGTGCGCGCAAAAAGAAGCGGTCTCCGGTAGGCACGCTATCGATGACGAGGAAGAGCAAGACTACGCGATTGCCTTTTACTCGTGGCTGCAGTTTTTATGCGATGAGCAATTCCGCGAAGCCCAGCAGCGTGCGCTGGCAGCGGGGATGAAGATTGGCATTGTCACGGACTTGGCCGTGGGCGTGCACCCGGGTGGCGCGGATGCGGAAGTCTTGGCGGAGTTTTTGGCCCCGCAGGCTTCCGTGGGCGCACCGCCCGATGATTACAACCAGCAGGGTCAGGATTGGTCGCAGCCGCCGTGGCACCCGGTGCGCCTGGCGGAGTCCGGCTATAGGCCGTGGCGGGACATGCTCGAAGCGGTGCTGCGCAATGCGGGCGGTGTGCGCGTGGACCATATCTTGGGCCTTTTCCGCTTGTTCTGGATTCCGCGTATGTCCCCGCCGACGACGGGAACCTATGTTGCCTATGACTTTGAAGCCATGCTGGGAGTGCTCGCACTGGAGGCTGAGCGCACCGGCGCCGTCGTTATCGGCGAAGACCTGGGCACCATGGAACCGTGGATTCAAGACACCCTGCGCGATAAAGGCTTTTTGGGTACGTCCATCGTGTGGTTTGAACGCGATGAGCAGGGTGCTCCCCTGCCGCAAGCTCGATACCGACCGTTGGCTCTTGCCTCGGTAGGTACTCACGATCTTCCGCCGACCCTGGCTTATCTCGGCGGCGAGCACATCACCCTGCGCGAGCACCTAGGGCTGTTTACCCGCCCTGTGGAAGAAGAAATTGCCGAGGATCTCGACTTCCAGGCGCAGGTGCTGCACTTGATGTCTGACAGTGGGCTTTTGCCCGAGCGCGATTTCGCACATCTGTCCCGGCAGGAACGCGGCAATCCAACCCAGCTTATGGGCGCGCTACACGCTTTTATCGCGGGCACTCCCGCGGCATTAACTTGCACCAATTTGGTAGATATGGTCGGTGATATTCGCGCGCAAAACCAGCCGGGCACCACTAATGATCTGTATCCGAACTGGTGCATTCCGCTGTGCGATAGCTCAGGTCAGCCGGTTTTAATTGAGCAGCTGGCGGACAATCCGCTATTTCGCACTATTGCCGCGACCAGCAAACGCACGGTTTAGCAGCTAGAAGAAAAGGCCCCACAGCGCGGCGAGGATCACCAGCACGAACATTGCGCGCAAGGTGATATTGACCCAACTCCTCGGCAGCGCGCGTTTGCGCTTGACTACCGGAACCGGCGGCGCTGGTTCCGGTACTGCGGCTTCGTCTTTGACGTCCTCTTCGCGCTCTGCCCGCTCCGGATCCCACAGGCCTTCGCGTGGGTCGTAGCTGGGGTCGAGGTTAAACGGCAAAATATCATCAAAGCCCACGCGTTCTTTGCTTACGCGTTCTTTATCCTTGCGATCGGAGTTATCGGAGGATTGCGGATTAGATTCAGGGCTTGACACGGTGCCCATCTTAGCCCGTGGCCTATGAATCCGACGAAATCACTTTGCCAATAGCACCACTAATGAGGTCAATAACCCCCATGAGCACCCAGGCCAGCACGATGAGCGCTGGTACGCCCACCAAGATGATGGTGCCCATTTGCTGCCAGACCGGCGCTGTGACGAAAGGCTCCGTGAGCCCGTCGCTTAATTCTCTAAACCACTCCATTATCCAGAGATTCTAGCTGATGAGTTTGAGGCGAAACCGCTAAACTGGTGTGTCATGTCTACTGTGTCTACCGTGCTCGTGAAAGCACCTGCGGGAATCTATCAAGGTCTTTCCCACGATGGTGTAAATTTCTTCCATTCCATTGATTTTTTGGATTTACCTACGCGCTTCGCGCCAGCACAGCCAGCAGAGTTCGTGCCAGAGCAGCTTTTCGATGCCACCGTTGAGCGCCCCCATGAAATCGCACTGAGCATTTCTACGCCGGACGATGCTAAACCAGGGTCGGATCATCCAGTAGTTGTCTATATCCACGGTGGACGCTTTGAATCCGGCACCCATGAAGACCCGCGCGCGGAAGGTACGGCGAATGCGCGCCACGGGGTGGTCCAGGTGCAGTTGGGTTACCGCGTGGGCTTTGAAGGTTTTGTGCAATTTCCAGGCGATGAACCACATGCTTACCGCGGCATCGATGATTGCCAAGTGGGACTTGAGTGGGTGCAGAAAAACATTGAAGCCTTCGGTGGCGACCCAACCAATGTCACCATCATTGGCCAATCCGCCGGTGCTACCACCGCGTTGTGGTTGATGCGCAAAGACCACTATCGTGGCGGATTTCGCCGGGTCATCGCGATTTCCCCGTGCTACCCACGGCACTCCTTCGCGCAGCGCAAAGGCACCTTGCGTGCTTTCTTTGGCAAGCCCATTACCCGCCGGTCTTTTGAAAAAGCTTCGCCAAAGCGCTTAAAGCGTACCTTTAAACTGTTTCGCACGCGCTATATTTTGGACATGGCGCTTGGCCCCGCACCTTTTCAGCCGGAAGAATTAGCCGATGTGCCCGTCCTTTTGGCGTCTACGCGCGATGAGTTCTACCACGATATCGGCGGCAAATGGGCCGATAATTTGAAAGACAGCTTCTTCAAACGCTGGATAATAAAGAAGACCTCCATCTTGATGGGCTTACGCAAAGAATCCTATGACCTGTGGAAATTTGCCGCCGATAAGATTGATCCGACCCGCACCATGGGCCGCAGCATCGGTGATACGCAGATTCGCCGCTGGGTCGCCTGGGCAGGTGACGCCGCACCGGGTGATACCTGGATGCTGGAATTTACCAAAACCACCAAGCCCGCGCTGCACTGTGATGAGCTGCGTTATCTCTTCGGCGTGCACACCGTCGATGTCCGCGATGAGAAAAAGGCCGAGACCGCCCGCATTCTCAATAACTGGGTGCAATCTTTCATCCACACCGGCAAACCCGAAGGCCTACCGCAATATCGCGCGCAATCCGAGGAAGACCGCCGCACGGTGATGGTGTACAACTTAGAGACCGGCGAGCAGACAATAGAAAAGGGCACGCTGGATTATCTATATCCGGCGTACCCAATGAACCTAGAAGAGATGGGCTTTTAAAGGACTGCATGAAGAGCTGCTCGCAGCTTTTCATGCGCGAGCTCTTCTACCATCCACGGGGAAAATACCCCGGGGGTCGCGTCAATTGCTGCGATGACCTTGTCAATATCAACCCATTGGAAAGAATCCACTTCTTCTGGGTTGGGTTCAAAGCTCGCGTCTGCGGCAAGAGTCGTAATAAAGACCGGGCAGATCTCATTTTCTACAATGCCTGAGGAATCTACCGCGCGGTAAGCAAAGTCCGGCAGCACTTCTTCCGGCGCTGAGAGATCTGCAGGATCAATGCCCAATTCCACGCGCGCGCGGCGATACACTGCCTCGGCATTGCTCTCCTCTGGCGCTGGATGGCCGCAGAAGGAATTCGTCCACACACCCGGCCAAGTCTGCTTCGTCAAAGCCCGGCGCGTGAGCAGCAGCTTCCCGTCGCGTACCAACCACGCGGAGAAGGCAAAGTGCAACGGCGTATCCGCAGTGTGCACGACGACCTTATTTTCGGTGCCTGCGGGCTTACCGTTCTCATCCGCCAAGATGACAACTTCATCAGTTGCCTGCGGGTTTAGATTATTGTGCATTAAAGAGTCAGTGATCCTTCCCAAACAACATTGCCGATTTTCAAACGCGCATTCCACAAATTCCCGGGCGCAACATCAAAGCGGTACTGCAAATTCGTTGTGGCACCGGCACCTAGTGGCCTGTCCAAACCAGGCGCAACCACGTTGGTGTTCACCTCTGGGTCATAGGGCAAAAGATCCACGCCCGACCAGCCACCGTTGCCGTCGGCGACTTCCAATACGGGGTCGGAGATGGCATCGGCAGGCAATGGCAAATCGGTGTCATTGCGCACCTTGATGGTGACTACGGAGCCAGAAATATTATCCTGATACGCGCCTTGATTCCACCAGGTCACGCCATAGCCTTCATCCTTGACTGGCTCGGTGATATCACCGGTGATGAGTTGCTCTTCGGTTTCTTCAGGCTGATACGACGGCACCTCAGAGGTGCTGACCACGAGGTCTTCATCAGAGCCCAATCCGCTTGGTTCAGGGTTGAAAAAAGAGCAGCCTGCAAGGGCTACGCCAGCAATACTTACGCTGGCGATGGCAGATACAATGGCGCGGGATGATGGCACTTGAGGATCTTTTCCCTTCTGGCATGACACAAACTTCTCAAACTGCACTTTAGTCTACCCACTCACAAAACAGGGCATCGATTGCGCAAAAGTGGCATACTTTCCGGTCTGAACATCCCCATAACTTAAATAAAATCTCTGGAGCATTAGTTCGTGAATTCTCTGGCCAAAATTATTAAAAATGCCCAAGCATTATGGCCCTTTTACCTTGGCGTTATCATAACTTCGGCTATCGGCGCCGCACTAGCGCTCGCCTCGCCTTTCATCGTCCGTGAAGCAACCGACACCATCGTGCGCGCTTTAAACGGCGACGAAGTTATTCGCACCGCACTTATCACGGTCTTAGGTCTCGCCGTTATCTTGTTAGTCGCGGACGCACTGGGCGGCGTCGTCAATAATATCGGCGGCTATATCGGCGATGTGATGATTTCTCGGCTGCGCCAGATTCTCTCCACCCGCTATTACGCCAAGCTGCTGAGTCTGCCGCAGGGCTATTACGACAACCAGGTCACAGGCACGATTATTGCGCGACTGGATCGCTCAATCATGTTCATCACCCAGTTCCTGCAGTCTTTTTCCAATAACTTCTTTACGATGATCATTCAGGTCATCGCAATTTTGGCGATCACTGCCTTTTATTACTGGCCGCTGGCAATTTTGCTGGCCATTCTTTTCCCCATCTACATGTGGCTGACCGCGCTAACGTCCAAGCGCTGGTTGAAGTTTGAGAAGGTCAAAAACGAGCACATCGATATCGCCAATGGCCGCTTTGCTGAAGTTGTCGGCCAGATGAAAGTAGCAAAGTCTTTCGTCGCCGAAATCCGCGAGCTCGATGTCTTTTCCAAGCACTACCGCGGCTATGTCTCCACCACGCGTCCGCAGTCACGCTGGTGGCACACCATGGATACTTTCCGCAGCCTGGCGATGGCCGTGGTCTTCTTTGGTATCTACGCCGTCATTTTCTGGCGCACGCTGGAAGGCCATTTCTCCATTGGTGACATGGTCATGCTTATCCAGATGGTCACCATGGCCAAGCAGCCAGTTTTCATGATGAGCTGGATGGTGGATTCGGCCCAGCGCGCCATTGGCGGTTCGCGGGAGTACTTCCAGGTCATGGAGCAGGAAGTAGAACCCACGGTGGATAAGACACTTATCGATGCCACCCGCGCCATCCACGAACCCGAACTCGACATCACCCAGGTGCAGCCACTCGCGGTACCTGCTGATCCAGCAGAACCGATTTTCACCTTCGATGATGTCACCTTCGCGTATGAGGAAGACAAGCCAGTTATCCAAGGCGTGAGCTTTAGCGCCCGCAAGGGTGAGAAGGTAGCACTGGTTGGTGAGTCCGGCGGCGGTAAATCTACCCTGGTCAATTTGCTGCTTGGCCTTTACCAGCCCACCAAAGGCAACCTGGAAGTGCTCGGCCACGACGTCGACGATCTCACCACCGCGCGCCTGCGCGCCTCGGTCGGTGTGGTCTTTCAGGAAGCTTTCCTCTTCTCCGGCACGATTAGTGAAAATATTGCCTACGGCAAACCTGATGCCAGCGAAGAAGAAATCATCGAGGTGGCCAAGCGCGCCAATGCCCATGAATTCATCCAGGCTTTCCCTGATGGCTACAACACCATCATCGGTGAGCGCGGCTTGCGCCTTTCTGGCGGCCAGAAGCAGCGCGTTGCGGTTGCCCGCGCCATGTTGAAAGACGCTCCCATCCTGGTCTTAGATGAGGCGACCTCAGCGCTTGATACCAAGTCCGAGCGCGCCGTGCAGGCAGGTTTGGAAGAGCTGATGAAAGACCGCACCACGTTGATCATCGCGCATCGCTTGTCGACGATCGCCAACGTCGACACCATCATCACCTTGGACAAGGGAGTCGTGGATGAGATGGGTTCGCCAGCTGAGCTATCGACCACCGGTGGTATCTATGCACAGTTGCTGAAACTGACCTCTTCGACATCGGCTGCAGATCGCGCACGCTTGAAGAAGTACGGGTTTTCTCACGAGTCTGAATCTGCGGATGAATCCATAGACGAAGATGAGGTTGTAGAGGACTAGGGTAGAAAACATGAACTTTCCTACTCAAGATGAATTACGCGCCCGTTTTACCCGTAAGTGGACTCAGTTTGAGCCCGATGTCCTGCCACTTTTTATTGCCGAAAGCGATTTTCCTACCGCGCCGGTTATCAAAGAGGTGCTGCTCGATTACACCGAGCGCGAATGCTTTGGCTACAGCCCAGCACCGGGCACTGTAGATCTCGGCGGAGCGGTCTCTGAGTTCCACGCCAAGCGCTACGGCTGGCGTCCAGACCCGAAGAAGGTTTTCTGGATCGGCGATGTCGTGCGTGGTCTGCTGCTGGGAATCCAGTATTTCACCCGCCCGGACTCCCCCGTCGTGGTTCCACTGCCTGCTTACCCACCTTTTTTGGAATTGCCAGAAACTGCCGGGCGCAAGCGCATCGATGTCGGTGTTAGCCCTGCCAACGGTGATTTGAAAGAAGGCGAAAAGCCTCGCCTCGACCTGGAATCGATTGAGCGGGCTTTTGCCGACGGCGCCGGCTCCATCTTGCTGGTGAATCCTTATAACCCACTGGGCTACGTCTTCGACGAAGAACACCTCCATGAACTGGTGGAGTTGGCCGATAAATACGACGCGCGCATCTTATCTGATGAGATCCATGCGCCGCTGGTTCTCGACGGCCAACACATCTCGGTTGCTGGTCTCTCCGATGCTGCAGCACGGGTAACGATGACCATTACTGCAACGTCGAAGGCCTGGAATTTCGCAGGACTTAAGTGCGCGCAGATCATCTTCTCCAATGATGAAGACGTGAAGACCTGGAAATCTCTACCGCACGTTGCTATCGACGGCGTGGGCACCTTAGGCATCATCGCTGCTGAAGCTGCCTACCGCGATGGAATTCCGCACCTCGAAGAAGAGATTGAATATCTTCGCACCACCCGCGACTGGCTGGTCGAAGAGTTGCCAAAGCGCATCCCCGGGCTGATTACTTCTAAGCCGGATTCGACCTATCTGTTGTGGTTGGACTTCCGCAATACCGCGATTGGCGATAAAGAACATCCCGCCGCTTGGCTGATCCAGCACGCGCGCGTGGCCTTTAACGAAGGCGTAACTTTTGGCGAGGGCGGCGCGCACCAAGCACGCATGAACTTCGCAACTTCGCCGGAGATTTTAGAGGAAGCCATCGACCGTATCGCCACTGCTATTGCCAAGGTGTCCGACAGCTAAGTTATTGCGATCTCATGGTGCGGAATGTAATATCCCACGCACTAAGTAAGTGCGGATTTTTCGCGCTTAATCGACCATTTTGCACACCCACAATTCCAAAGGACGGCACTTTAATGTCTGACACCGTCGCGTCTGCACCTGCGAAGTCAAAGGTTCCTTCGCCGCTGCTTACCATCGTCATCGCGTCGTTAACGCTGTTTTCGATGTTCTTTGGTGCCGGCAACCTCATCTTCCCACCGATGGTGGGCGTTAGTTCCGGTACCAACTTCTGGCCAGCAATCATCGGCTTCCTCATCGCCGGTGTGCTCCTTCCTGTAGCTGCAATTGTCGCCGTAGCAATTTCGGGCTACAGCGTCCGCGACCTCGCAGCCCGTGGCGGTGTGTTCTTTGGCATCATCTTCTCCGTGATGGCATACCTGTCCATCGGCGCTTTCTACGCACTGCCACGTACCGGTGCTGTCGCCATGGAAACCGCGATCACCCCGCTGGTCGGCTGGGAAGGCACCGCCGCTAATGGCATCTTCAATTTCATTTTCTTCGCCATCGCGTTGGCTTTGTCGTGGCAGAAGAACTCCGTCATTGACGTACTGGGCCGCTTCTTGACCCCAGCGCTGGTCATCTTGCTGGTTGCTTTGATCACCCTGGCAATCTTCAATTACGAGCGCCTGCCCGGCACCCCAACCGAGGACTACTCCTCTACCCCTATGGTCACCGGCCTTTTCGAGGGATATAACACCATGGACGCCATCGCGGGTCTTGCCTTCGGCATCGTGATCATTGGATCGCTTCGCGCCAAGGGTTTTGGCAGCGGCGGCACGTTGGTTCGCTCCACCGTTTTGACCGGTGTCATCGCTGGCGTTTTGCTCGCAGGCATCTACCTGGGCCTGGGCTACATGGCGCAGACCGTTCCAAATGGTCAGTCCTATGAATCTGGCGCAGCTTTGCTTGCCGATTCCGCGAACCTGACCATGGGTACTCCAGGTCAAACCATCTTCTCGCTGATTGTTATCCTCGCGTGCCTGACCACCGCGGTCGGCCTGATTTCTGCAACCTCAGCATTTTTCAACACTCTGGTTCCTAAGCTCAGCTACCACGTGTGGGCAATCATCTTCACTGTGCTGTCCATCGCCATTGCTTTCCGTGGGCTCGAAGCTGTTATGGCCGTTGCGGTTCCATTCATCGTCTTCTTGTACCCACCAGCAATCACCTTGATCGTGCTGACTTTGGTGCAGCCACTGGTACGCAAGGTCGTTGGTTTCTACTGGACTTACCGCCTGGCGCTGTGGACCTCAGTCATCTGGTCGGCACTGACAACCATCGCCGCACAGGGCTGGGGAACAAATATCTTGGAACCGGTGTTGAACCTATCGCCGGGTCAGGATTTGGACTTAGGCTGGATTACGCCTACTTTCATTGTCATTATCATTGGTGTCGTTATTGATATCGCCACCAAGAATGCACGACGTGAGGCCGCCTAGGAAATAATGAACAAGTAATTATTTCCTAAGCGCCTGGCTAATTTTTAAGCTAAATTAGCCTCCTGCCACCCGCATCCTGGTTGGCAGGATTTTTTATGCACTCGAAAAGGCTTGTTGGAGAAGATTTTAATGACTGAACCGAAAAACACCTCGCGCGCGCAGCTGTCCGTGCTGGATTTCTGCACAATCTATGAAGGTGAAACCCCGCAAGCATCAATCCAGCACTCCGTCGATTTGGCGCAGCGCGCAGAGGAACTCGGTTACTTGCGCATGTGGTACACAGAGCACCACAACATGCCATCGATTAGCTCTTCTAGCCCCGCGGTTCTCATCGCGCACATCGGCGCTAAGACCAACTCCATCCGCTTAGGCGCCGGCGGCATCATGCTGCCGAATCACTCCCCTTATGTCATCGCCGAGCAATTCGGCACCTTAGAGGAGATGTACCCCGACCGCATCGATCTGGGTCTCGGCCGCGCTCCCGGCACAGATGCCCAGACGCTCGGTCGTGCGCTGCGCCGTGATTACAATGCCGCTGAGCGCTTCCCTGAAGACGTCCGCGAGCTACAGGCCTACCTGGCCGATAAGTCCCCCATCCCTGGCGTGCAGGCTGTTCCAGGCGCTGGCACCAATGTGCCGCTATATATCTTGGGCTCTTCCATGTTTGGCGCCTCACTGGCTGCCAAGTACGGCTTGCCTTATGCTTTCGCATCGCACTTCGCGCCCACGCACCTAGAGCAGGCGACCCGCTACTACCGCGAGCATTTCCAGCCTTCTGAGGTCCTAGATGCTCCATACGTCATCGCCGGTGTCAACGTCACTGCCGCTGAAACCCAGGACGAAGCCAATGAGCTTTTTGAAAAGGTGTGTTTCAACCGCGTACGCACCATGGTCGGCCGTGGCCGTTACCTCACTGACGAGCAGGTAGAACAAATCGTCGCAACCCCACAGGGCCAGCAGGTACTCGATATGCTGCGCTACTCTGCCATCGGCACCAAAGACGACATCCACGAGTACCTCGCCCACTTCCAGGAACTCGCCGCCGCTGATGAGCTCATGATCTCTTTGCAGGGCACATCACGCGCCTCGACCTTGCAAAGCTTAGAGATCCTGGCCGATGCATGGGGTACTAAATAACCGCTTCCGGAGATTCAGACAGTTAGAGATGATGCCCCCTCTGGCTTCACCCCCTCTAACTGCCGTCTGGGGAAGACCTTGTTAAACTTCCGGAGAAGCACCAAATAGTGGTTGATTGATAGGTAAAGACTTTTCAGGAGCCTATCCTACCCATTTTCAACCCTGCCCCACTGCCTGAAATAAGTTGTGGAGCTCGAAGTACCCAAAGAGGAGCTACTCACGATGTCTGCCCGCCGTGCGCCTCAGCAGCACATAAAGATTGCAGAACACCTACGCGGTAAAATCCTGTCAGGTGAGATCTCAACGGGTAGTCTTTTGCCATCCGAAGCCGAGCTTTGTGAAGAATTTTATACCTC
This sequence comes from Corynebacterium sp. J010B-136, assembly GCF_002967075.1. GTDB lineage: Bacteria > Actinomycetota > Actinomycetes > Mycobacteriales > Mycobacteriaceae > Corynebacterium. The sequence goes on from NZ_PUGE01000001.1 coordinate 109,562, forward strand.
TCGCGGCCCAGTAAGACAAGCCCTAGCCACATTGCGCACAGAAGGTTATATCTCTTCGGGCCGCGGTCGCCGTTCTGTAGTCCTTGAGCACGAAAAGACCGAAACTTTTGAGACTTTCATCTCTACCCATGACTGGATTGAATCCAACGGGTGGGAAGCAAGCTCCAAGACTCTGTGGATGGCGCGCTGCCCCGCTCCTGCTCACGTAGCCGAGATGCTCGCCATCAAAGAGGAAGACCCCGTAGTCTTTGTGCACCGCGTCCGCTTTGCCAATGGTCGCCCTATCACCGTTGAACGCAGCTACTTTAGCCTGCCAGTAGGCAAGCACGTCCTCTACATGGATCCCGATGAAGGTTCCCTGCATGCCAAGCTCCGCGATGTCGGGCTCGGCCTCGATCACGGACGCCGCGAAATGTACGGCGCAATCGCTAGTGAAGAAGACGCCAAATTATTGGAGATTGAACCGGGTTCGCCCACTGTTATTTCTAAGATTTCGCTCTCGGATCATAGCGGCACCCCGGTTGAATACACGGAAATGCAGCAGCTTTTTGAAGGCCTAACATTGTCATATAACTGCATAGCTGGCACCCCTTCCCCGCTGAATTTTTCCATGCGCAATTCTGAAATTTTTGCCAAATAGGTAAATTCCACTTTTTAGTGGGCATTGGTTACTCTTCCTGTATGACTTCGCCCACTAGAAATCGCCTTCGGTTTCTAACACTGACCGCCAGCGCACTGGTGTTGACCGGCTGCGCCGCGGGGCATACTGCTGTTGTCAATCCTGAAGACTCCGGAAGCTCCAGCACGTCTGCGATCACCATTGCCACGACGTCTTCAGCGACCTCGCTTGATTTCACCACCACCGGTGGCGCAGCCATTCCCGCCGCGTTGATGGACAACGTCTACGAAACCCTTGTGGCCATCGATCCTGAATCCGGTGACATCATCCCCCATTTGGCCTCGTCATGGGATGTCAGCGAGGATGCCACCGCCTATACTTTCCATCTTCGCGATGACGTGTATTTTTCCAACGGCGATAAATTCAGCGCCGAGACCGCGAAGTTCTCCATCGACTACGTACTCAACGAGTGGTCCAATGGCATCGCCTCGCAAATGGCGCCCGTGAAATCCGCTGAAGCCCTGGATGAGAACACTTTAAAAGTCACGCTTAATCAGCCTTCGCAGTCCTGGCTGTGGAATATGTCGACGGCGATTGGCGCGATGATGAGCCCAGGGGGCATCGATAAGCTAGCAACCGAACCGGTAGGCACAGGCCCTTATCAGCTGCGGCAATTTTCCACCGGAGAATTTATTGCGCTTAAGCCCAACCCGAATTATTGGGGCACCCCGGCGGCCTCTGCTGTGACAATTTCCTTCTATCCTGATGCGCTGAGCTCGCTGAACGCTTTGCAGGCCGGCCAAGTTGATGTGGTGTGGTCGATGCAAACCCCAGAGCTGCTCAACACGCTGCCCGAGGAATTTACTGTGGAGGTCGGCACCACCAACGGCGAAATCTTGCTGTCGATGAATAACAACGCAGCGCCTTTCGATGACCCCCGTATCCGCCAGGCTGTTGCCTACGGGGTGGACCGCGCGGCGTTGAATGAAGTGATCTGGGAAGGCCTAGCCGAAGATACCGGCGGGCAACCCGTGCCGCCGACTGACCCGTGGTTTAGTGAAAAGAACTTCTACGACTTTGACCCTGCCCGGGCCCAAGAATTGATGGGTGAAGCTGGCGCCGAAGGCACCAAGTTAACCTTGACCATCCCCACGGTGCCCTATGCGCAAATTGCATCCGAACTGCTGTATTCGCAGCTAACAGAAATTGGTTTCGATGTCACCTTGGAATCCGCGGAGTTTCCCGCGGTGTGGCTAGGCCAGGTCATGGGCGCGCAGGATTATCAGATGTCGCTGATTTCGCACGTCGAACCACACGATGTCCCAGTACTTTTCGGCAGCCCTGATTATTACTTGGGCTATGACTCCGAAGCCACACGGGAGCTTTTAGCCGCGGCCGATACCGCGGATTCACCGGAGCGCTACCACGCGCTTATGTCTGAGGCGATTTCCACCATCATGGATGATGCCGCGGCGCTGACGCTGATGAATATGCCCAATATTGTTATCTCTGACCCGGGTATTTCTGGACTACAGGTCAATGCCATTACTGATGCCATGGTCTTGCGTAACCTCAAGGAGGACGCCCAGTGACACTTTTCAAGGTGCTGGGGCGCTACGTGCTGACCCTGGCTGCTGCTTCCGTGTTGATCTTCCTGCTCATGCGCGCGGTCCCCGGCAACCCGGCGCGCGTGGCCTTGGGCGTGAACGCGACCGAAGAATCCGTGGCGGAATTGACCACGGCGATGGGCTTGGACCGCCCGCTGCTTGCACAGTATGGCGAGTGGCTCGGTGGTCTTCTCACCGGGGACTTCGGGGTTTCTTTAGCCTCGCAGCAAAATATCACCGCGCAAGTTATTGACCGCGCGCAGGTCTCCCTCATCTTGGTCGGGCTGGCCTTGCTACTCGCTTTGGCGATCGCGGTCCCTCTGGGGATGTGGACGGCGCAGCGGAAGGCATCGATAAGCAATGCTCTCACGCAGTTGGGCATCGCTGTCCCAAGCTTCCTGGTGGGTATTATCCTGGTGGCGATTTTCGCTGTGCAGCTGGGTTGGTTGCCTGCTAATGGCTGGTCCCCGCCGAAACAGGGCATGGGCGCTTTCCTTTCTCACCTGGTCATGCCGGTGATTGCTTTGGCGTTGGTGCAAGGTGCGATTTTAACCCGCTATGTCCGCTCGGCCATTTTGGATGTTTTAAACCAGGACTACATCCGCACCGCGCGTGCATTGGGCCAATCCCCGACTCAGGCCTTGTGGCGCCATGGCCTGCGCAATGCTGCGCTGCCGGTGCTGACGGTGGCCGGGGTGCAATTTACCACGCTGATTGTCGGTGCCGTGGTCATCGAAGCAGTCTTTGTCATTCCAGGTTTAGGCTCCATGCTTCTCGATGCCGTCTCTGTTCGCGATTTAACCACCGTCCAATCCCTCATCATGGTGCTCGTGGCTTTTACATTGACGATTAACGCGCTTACTGATGCCGCCTACCGCCTTATTGACCCGCGCCTGCGCCAAGGAGCACGCTCATGAGCCTTTTGCGACGACTATCTGTCACGGGCTGGATGGGCCTGATTATTGTCGGTGCCACGGTGCTTGCTGCCCTGGTGTCTGTAGTGTGGACTCCTTATGATCCTTTGCTGGCGATTCCGGCAGAGCGTTTAGCGGGAGGTAGCGCCGAACATCTTTTGGGCACTGACCGCTTCGGCCGCGATGTGCTCTCGCGTTTGCTGGTGGGCGCGCAGATTACGCTGTTTGTTGGCATCATCGCCGTGGCGATTTCCGCTGTCATTGGCGTACCGCTGGGTATCGCCGCCGGTATGCGCCAGGGGAAGTTCCTTGACTCCCTAGTTATGCGCAGCGCTGACCTACTGTTGGCTTTCCCGGCGCTGTTGCTTGCGATCATCGCGGGTGCTGTGTGGGGGCCATCGACGCTAACCGCCATGATTGCCATCGGTGTCGCTGGCATTCCCTCTTTTGCCCGGGTGTCACGCTCGGGCACATTGCAGGTAATGTCTCAAGACTTCATCGCAGCGGCGCGCGTCTCTAAAGTCTCCGAATTGCAGATTGCCTACCGCCACGTCTTCCCGAATATTTCGGGCCTCGTTATCGTCCAATCCTCGGTGTATTTTGCGCTCGCCATCTTGGCAGAGGCCGCGCTGAGCTACCTCGGTTTGGGCACCGCCCCACCCGCCGCATCTTGGGGGCGCATGCTCCAAGATGCCCAATCGCTGCTGGCAGTTAACCCCACGCTGACATTGTGGCCAGGTCTTGCCATCGCATTGACGGTCTTGGGCTTTAACCTGCTTGGCGATGGCCTTCGCGATATCTTAGACCCGCGTCAACTCACCCGGAGGAATTAATCATGACGGATGCTCCTATTCTCAAGGTCTCTAACCTTCAGGTCCGCACTAATTCTTCCGGTGCTTCCGCGAAACTTTTAGGGGGAATTTCTTTAGAAATTCCCCGCGGTGGTCGCGTTGGTCTTATCGGCGAGTCCGGTTCCGGCAAGTCGCTGACGGCTCTGTCCATCATCGGGCTTTTGCCTCAGGCTTTGCGCACTTCCGGCTCGATTACTTTCCACGGCCGCGAGCTGCTCGGGCTATCTGACCGCGAGATGTCGAAGCTGCGCGGGAAGAAGATCGCCATGATCTTCCAAGAGCCCATGAGTGCGTTGGATCCGCTGATGAAAATCGCCAAGCAAATTCCTGCTTCTGCCTCGGCTACCACGCGGTTGTTAGAAGAAGTCGGGCTTGATGCATCCTTTGGTCCGCGCTACCCCCACCAGCTTTCGGGCGGGCAGCGCCAGCGCGTCATGATTGCGATGGCGCTTGCACAAGACCCAGAACTGCTCATTTGTGATGAGCCCACTACTGCGCTTGATGCCACCACACAAGCAGAAATCTTAAACCTAGTGGAAAAGCTCGTGGACGACCGCGGCCTGTCATTGTTATTTATTACTCACGACCTAAGCGTCGTGGAGCGCATGTGCACCGAAACTCTCGTGCTGCAATCTGGTGTGATTGTCGAATCCGGTGCCACCACCGATGTACTGAATAACCCGCAGCATGCTTATACCCAGGAACTTATCGCGGCTTCCCAACCCGGCAGCCCCACAACTCATCCGGCACCTGCTGCGGAGATTGCTGTGCGCCTTGATGAGGTCAGCAAAATCTACGGCATAAATACCGCCGCACACCAGGTGAGTTTAGAAATCCCCCGCGGCAGCCGCTGGGGGCTTGTCGGTGGTTCCGGCTCCGGAAAGAGCACCCTGCTGAAAATGATCGCGGGGCTGACTTCGCCAACGTCTGGAAATGTCACCGTGTCGGGTTCGCTGCAGATGGTTTTTCAAGACCCCCAGGGCTCCCTCGACCCGCGTATGACCGTGCGCTCGATTATCGCCGAAGGCTTGCCGGAAAAGCGCGATGTCACCGCCCAAGTCGACAAAGTGCTCGCAGCAGTGGGTCTGCTACCTGAGCACGCTGCGCGCTATCCGCATGAATTTTCCGGCGGGCAGCGTCAAAGAATCTCCATTGCGCGCGCGATTATTGGCAATCCTGATATTTTGCTCGCCGATGAAGCAGTCTCCGCGCTCGATGTCTCCGTGCGCTCGCAGATCCTCGACCTTTTAAATTCCTTAGTCGAGCAGTTAGATCTGACCTTGTTATTTATCTCCCATGATTTAGCCGTCGTGCGTCAGCTGTGCACGCACGTGGCCGTGATGCATGAGGGGGAAATCGTTGAGCAGGGCCCTATTGAGCAGATCTGGGACAATCCCCAGCACAGCTACACTCGGGACCTGCTGTCTGTTACCTAGCTTGAATGCACATCCAATAAAAACGACCCGTCGAGCAAGTGCTCTTCCGAGTACTCAAAGACTGCGAAGGCTTCTTCTAAACAAGCCATCTGTGCAGCGTGTGATCCTTCCGAAGGGGAATTCATGAGCGCTAAACCCACTTTCACTTCGAGGTATAAATTTAAGTTCCACGAACCAATATAGCTTACAACCATGGAATTTTCCTAAGCAATAGTGATGGCCATCGCCTCTGGTTAAAGGTGATCAGTCCCCCACACTTGAGCCTAGAAATTGTGCTGTCCAGGGATTGTGGGAATAATAAATAGCCCTCATTGATTTATATAGTTTTGTAATCGATCTTTTAAGGATCAGCATGAGCGATAAACCATCGCATCCTTCTCCTAGCGGTAGTCGCAAGACAACCGTTGGAATTTATCCCCACGATATGCACCCTGGCCTAGTTCCAGGTATTCCGGTTGAAGAACAACGCAACCGCTTCGCAGTCGATAAAATCATTTTCTCCGTCACCGCGGTCCTCATTGTTAGCTTCATCATCTGGGGCGTGTGGCGCCCCGACCAGGTCTCCGAGGCTGCATCGACAGGCTTTAGCTGGGCCATTACCAACGCCGGCTGGCTGCTGAACTTCACCATGATCATGGCCGTCGCGGTCATGGCCTATGTGGGATTCTCCAAGCTCGGGCGCATCAAGTTAGGCAAAGACGACGAAGAGCCCGAATTCCGGCGCTTTTCCTGGGTAGCCATGATGTTCGGCGCGGGCATCGGCGTCGGTCTGTTTTTCTACGGACCTTCCGAGCCGCTGTCGCACTACATCACTCCCCCGCCCCACACCGTCGATGGCAATAGCGTGGAAGCCTTGCACCAAGCCATGGCCCAATCACACTTCCACTGGGGTCTTTCGCCCTGGGCAGCCTATGCCCTTGTCGGTGCCGCGATTGCGTATTCTTCCTACCGCCGCGGCCGCGTGACCTTGATTTCTTCTATTTTCAAGCCGCTCTTTGGCTCGCGTGATACCGATGGCCCGCTGGGCAAACTCATCGATATTCTCGCACTCATTGCCACCTTGTTCGGCACCGCTGCAACCTTGGGTGTTTCCGCCGTGCAGATTGGCCAGGGCGTGGAAATCGTCTCCGGCGCAGGTCCTGCCACCAACACCACGTTGGTTATCATCATCGCAATTTTGGGCATTGGCTTTATCTTCTCCGCCGTCTCCGGCGTATCGCGCGGTATCCGCTACCTGTCCAATATCAATATCTCGCTCACCCTGGCTTTTGTGGTCTTCGTCTTCATCGTCGGCCCAACACTCTTGCTGCTCAACCTTTTGCCTTCCGGCATCTTGATGTACATCAACGAGCTTCTGCCAATGATGGCCAAGTCTTTGTCCTGGGGCGATGAAACCATCGAATTCCAGTCCTACTGGACGGCCTTCTACTGGGCGTGGTGGATTGCGTGGACACCATTTGTCGGCATGTTCGTAGCGCGCATCTCGCGCGGCCGAACGCTACGCGAATTCACCGTCGTGACTGTCTTCGCGCCGACCTTGATTTTGATTCTGGCCTTTACCGTCTTCGGCGGCACCGCCATTACTTTCCATCAGCAAGGTGTCGAAGGCTTCGACGGCTCCGCAGGTGGCGAGGCCGTGCTATTTGCGATGTTCCAAAACCTCCCACTCGGCCAAATCACCCCGTTTATCTTGCTCTTTGTGCTGGCGATCTTCTTCATCACCTCTGCTGACTCGGCATCGGTGGTCATGGGCACCATGTCGTCGAAGGGCAACCCAACCCCGAATAAGCTGCTCGTAGTCTTTTGGGGTCTATGCATGATGGGTATCGCCATCGTCATGCTGCTCACCGGCGGCGAAGATGTGCTGTCTGGTCTGCAGAACCTGACCATCTTGTCTGCGCTGCCATTTAGCGTGGTGTTGCTAGTGATGATGGTCGCCTTTGTTAAAGACCTGCGTAGTGACCCGATGTTTATTCGCCGCACCTACGCGCAAACCGCTGTCGCCAATGCCGTTATTCGCGGTCTGGAAGAACACGGCGATGACTTTGAGCTCACCGTGCGCCCAGCTGAAGAAGGCCGCGGCGCCGGAGCAGACTTCGACTCCACCTCCGAGCGCTACACCGAGTGGTACCAGCGCACCGACGAAGATGGAGACAACGTCGACTACGACTTCGACACCGGCGAATGGGCCGATGGCTACGAAGACGAGTCCAAGAAGGATTAATCCTCTGGAGCCTTCACTGGCTCTCCCGCTTTCGCACTAGGGCTGCCCGTTTTTACTGCTGTACGGGCAGCCTTTGTGATCGTCGAGGGATGTTGATCTTCGGTAGCAAGGCGCTCAAAGGCTATCGATGCCAACGCCGCTGCCTGATCCCCCAAAATGGAGTCATCGAAACGCGCGAGCGGCGAGTGATTCCATTCGCGCTGTGCATAAGGGGTCTGCGGGTTTGCAGTACCCAGCCAGAAGAAAGAGCCGGGGACCTGTGCAAGGACCGCGCCGAAATCTTCAGACGCCATCATTGGTGCCTCAAACTGGCGGATGGAGTCTGGTCCAAATTGCGCGCCCCACACGGTCGCTGCGAATTGGTTCTCACGCGCATTGGTCTTGGTGGTCGGATACAGGACCTCGAAATCAACCTCCACGGAGCAGCGATGTGCTGCGGCGATATTGGAGGTTACTTCGCCGATGACCTGGCGCACGGCGTTGATTTGTTCATCGCGCAGCACGCGCACGGTCGCGCCTAACGATGCCTGATCAGGAATCGCGTTGAAAGCCCCATCGCCTGCGCGCAGATTGGTCACCGTCAACACGATGGGCTCAAGCGCGTCGAAGCGGCGAGTAATCGCGGTTTGCAGCGAAGTAATAATCTCCGCCAGACACGTCACCGGATCCACGGCATCATGCGGGCGCGAACCGTGCCCGCCCTTGCCATAGACTGTCACGGCCAAGTTCGAGGACGAGGCCATCGTCGGGCCATTAATGTAGTGGAAAGTGCCACGATCTTGCGGGCCCACATGCAAGCCATAGGCCGCAATCGGGCGGCGCCCGGCGACATCCAACACGCCTTCATCAATCATGATGTCTGCGCCGCCTGGGCCCTCTTCCCCCGGCTGGAACATGAAGATGACATCGCCTGCGATTTCTTCACGGTGCTTAGACAAGATGTGCGCGGCACCCACCAAGGCCGCGGTGTGCAAGTCATGTCCACATGCGTGCATGTACTCATTGGTGGACGCAAAAGGACTGCCGGTGCGTTCTTTCACCGCCAAGGCATCCATGTCCGCGCGCAAGAGCACCGAAACGGGACGCTCCCCGCGCTTGCCGCCGCGCATCACGGCGGTCACAGAACTTAAATCTTGGCCGAGGGTAATCTCCAGCGGCAAGCCCTCCAGCGCATTCAAAACGGCCTTTTGGGTACGCGGGAGCTCTAACCCGATTTCTGGATAGCGGTGCAGCGTGCGCCGCAATTCTTGGAGCTCTTCGACCATCGCGGTGCCGGTTTCCCGAAAGACCTCACCGGCACTGCGCCCCTCAATGGTCGAGGCTACATAGGGCAAAGGCGGCAGCTGCTGCCCTTGCCGTGGAAGCTTACGCTTCGGCTTGAGTTGGCTATAAGGATTTCCAGAAGGTGATTCCATGCCACCCAAGTCTAGCGATGTTTATTCCGGTTTTATTCCGAATCCGTAGACAGTGCCGCCACGAATGCTTCCTGTGGAACGTTGACCGAACCAATCGCCTTCATGCGCTTCTTACCGGCCTTCTGCTTCTCCAGCAGCTTGCGCTTACGGGAGATATCGCCGCCGTAGCACTTAGACAACACGTCCTTGCGCATTGCGCGAATATTCTCACGGCTGATGATCTTCGAGCCAATCGCAGCCTGAATAGGCACCTCGAATTGCTGGCGCGGGATGAGCTCTTTGAGCTTCTTGGTCATCTTATTGCCGTAGTAATTAGCGTTGTCCTTGTGCACGATGGCCGAGAAAGCATCGACTGGCTCGCCTTGGAGCAAGATATCAACCTTGACCAGGTCTGCTTCCTGCTCGCCTGCTTCCTCATAGTTCAAGGAAGCATAGCCCTTGGTACGGGACTTGAGCATGTCGAAGAAGTCGAAGATGATCTCACCCAAAGGCATGACATAGCGCAACTCCACACGGTCTTCAGACAGGTAATCCATGCCCTGCATCTGTCCACGCTTGGTCTGGCACAGCTCCATGGTCGGGCCGACATAAGCCTCGGGGACGATGATCGTCATCTTGACAATCGGCTCGTAGACCTCCGGAATTTTTCCACTTGGCCAATCCGAAGGGTTGTGCACCATTCGCTCCGAACCATCTTCACTAATGACGCGGTAGGTCACCGAAGGAGCCGTGGAGATCAGATCCAGGTCGAACTCGCGCTGCAAGCGGTCACGGGTAATTTCCATGTGCAAAAGGCCCAAGAAGCCACAGCGGAAACCAAAGCCCAACGCGACGGAGGTTTCTGGTTCGTAGGTCAGGGAGGCATCGTTAAGCTGAAGCTTTTGCAACGCATCACGCAAAGCCGGGAAATCTGCCTGCGAAATTGGGAACAGACCCGAGTACACCATGGGCTTCGGATCGGCGTAACCGGTCAGCGGCTCATCCGCGCCCTTGGCAGCCCAAGTGACGGTGTCGCCCACCTTGGTCTCACGCACGTCTTTCACGCCGGTAATCAGGTAGCCGACCTCACCAGGCCCTAAGCCCTTGACCGGTGTTGGGGTTGGGGAAACCACACCGAGCTCTAAGATATCTAGCTCCACGCCAGTGTTCATCATGCGGACTTTTTGACGCGGCTCCAATTTGCCATCCACCATGCGGATGTAGGTAACCACGCCGCGGTAGGTGTCATAGACCGAGTCAAAAATCATTGCACGAGCTGGCGCATCCACACCGAAATCACTGCTCGGCGCAGGGATAAGCTCAGTAACCTTGTCCAAAAGCTCCGGTACGCCTTCACCGGTCTTACCGGAAACGCGCAGGACTTCTTCTGGCTCCACGCCAATAATATTCGCGATTTCTAGCGCATACTTTTCTGGCTCAGCATTAGGCAGGTCAATCTTATTGAGCACTGGAATGATTTCCAGGTCATTTTCCATCGCCATATAAAGGTTAGCCAGCGTTTGTGCTTCGATGCCCTGGGCGGCATCGACAAGCAAAATGGCTCCTTCACACGCATCCAAAGAGCGCGATACCTCATAAGAGAAGTCAACGTGACCTGGGGTGTCAATCATCTGCAGGACAATTTCTTGTCCCTTGTGCTCACCCGAGCGAGGAATCCACGGCAAACGCACGTTCTGCGCCTTAATGGTGATACCGCGTTCGCGCTCAATATCCATGTTGTCCAGATACTGATCGCGCATATCGCGCGCTGCAACAACATTAGACAGCTGCAAAATACGGTCTGCCAACGTCGACTTACCATGGTCAATGTGCGCGATGATGCAGAAGTTCCGGATCCGGGCGGGATCCGTCAACGTCGAAACGGCAAAATTGTTAGTCAAAAGGTTCCTATTCCATTTCCATGCACATAAAGAAAGCTTGTACCAACCATACCGAAGACAACCTATAAAATAGGAGTTAGGATGGTGAATATGAATAACACCTTTGTGTCCCGCTTGCGCAAGGTCGCTGGCATTGAGGTGAAAGAGCCCTTAGACCTTGGACTTTCTCGCATCAATGCCCGCTTAGGCATGCACGGAACACATGGCGGGACTGATCCCCGCAAACCTGCCAAAATTCGTGTAGAGCACACCGAGGCACGCGCACGCTCGATCTTTTTCGCACCAGACATGGACGGCCAAGCCGACTCCGGCGAAGTGGTGTGGGTATGGGCACCAACTGAAGGCCCCAGCTCGCCCCCGACGGAGCGCGCCATTTTATTAGTAGGCCGTACTCGTTCCACGGTCTTAGGCCTTTTAATCTCCCCTAATGCTTCACATGCTGACGACGAAGCCTGGTTGGCCATCGGCTCCGGTGAATGGGATGATTCACGCCGGCAGTGCTGGGTGCGCCTCGACCGCGTATTAGAAGTATCGGAGGAGCAAGTACGCCGCAAAGGCATCTTGTTCCCCGAGCGCCGCTTTGAGCGCATTGCCAACCGCTTGCGCCAGAAATTCCACTGGGGATAAGAATTTGAATATTTGCCCCCGCCCTTGGTACTGTATCCAGGTTAGTTAACTTTTTGTGCGCGATTGCGCTAGCGGTCAGGACCTTGGGTCCGCTCGTTAATCGCCAAAACTTCCCTTCGGGAAGTTGGGAGCTGTGCACATGAGGTTAAATATCCAATCACTATAGATTTACAAGAGGTATATCTCATGGCAAATATCAAGTCCAAGCAAAAGCGCGTTCTCACCAACGAGAAGGCACGTCTGCGTAACAAGTCCGTTCGCTCTGCAGTCCGCACCGAGATCCGCAAGTTCCGCGCCTTGGTTGAGGCTGGCGACAAGGCTGGTGCCGAACTTCAGCTGCGCAAGGCTTCCCGCGCATTGGACAAGTCCGTATCCAAGGGCGTCTTCCACCGCAACAACGCGGCTAACAAGAAGTCCGGTATGGCTGCCGCTTTCAACAAGATGAACTAATCTTGGCTTAAAGCATCACCTGGTGCCCCATGCAAGCAATTGTGTGGGGCACCAGGTGTTTTCTAATGATGTTCGAACTAATGCTGGGTTAGTCCGGCGGGGCGGCTAAGATACTTTAACGATGACAAACCTGAAGCCCTTGGTAAAGTGGGTCGGCGGAAAACGCCAGCTTTTGCCACATATTCACGCTGCCCTACCGGCAACGGGCTACTCAACCTATTTTGAGCCCTTTCTAGGTGGTGGCGCGGTTTTGTGGTCCCTGGCTCCAGAAAAAGCCGTGGTCAATGACCTCAACGTTGAGCTCATCAACTTGTACACCGTGGTTCGCACGGATGTGGAAGCGCTCATCGCGGAGCTTCAGGATTATCCCAATGATGAGGAATTCTTCTACCAGCTACGTGCTCTGGACCGCGACGCCGAAGTATTTGCAGCGCTCTCGCCTGTAAAGCGCGCTGCTCGCACGGTTTATTTGAACAAGACCTGCTACAACGGGCTGTATCGCGTGAACCAGGCAGGCCAGTTCAACTCGCCTTTTGGGCGCTATAAAAAGCCACTCATCTGTGATGAAAAGACCCTCAACGCCATCAACGTCTATCTGTGTGACAATGACGTCACCTTCTTAAATGGCGATTTCAAAGACGCTGTCGCTACGGCCAAAGCAGGGGACTTTGTGTATTTCGATCCGCCCTATGACCCGGTCAATGTCACCAGCAATTTTGTTGGCTATGCCGCCGGTGGATTCGGCCGCGACAATCAGCTGGAGCTCAAAGAGCTGTGCGATGAGCTCACAGACCGCGGCGTGAAGTGGATGCTATCTAATTCCGCCACGGAATTCATTCGGGAGCTGTACACGGATTACCACGTTGATATCGTAGGCGCATCACGCGCGATTAATTCTGTGGCGTCCAAGCGCGGCAAGGTCGATGAGGTGCTAGTAAGAAACTATGACAAGTGAAGCTGAGCTCCGCACATTCTTCGGTATAAAAAGTAGCCAGACACTAGGCCGCAATGACTATGGTTGGTTGCGGGTATTCAGGCACAAAAAGCTTAACGATGCCGGCTTCTTCCGCATCACCGCCGCCGAGCTGAAAGAGCTCTCACTGCGTGAGCCCCGCTTGATGGCCAAGCATGATTCCACAGCGGCCCGGCCCTGGATTTTTAAAGAACTAGGCCTGAATATCATTCCGCTTTCGCGTTTTGAATACTTGGTGGGCAAGTTCGACCTGTTTGCGAAATTTCCCGAACCAGAAACGCTGGGCCCCGTCCGGTATATGCCTTTTCCGGATGATATTGAATCGCTGAATCCAGATGACATCACCTCTGAAGCAGCGGCGCTGAATGCATCTGCGCTGTCTCATATCCTGGATGATTTTCTAGAAACATCTACGTTGCAGGCAACCGTGGCGGGCAGAATGTCTACCGGAACCATTGATGTGCGCCTTGCCTGCGGTGATTTCCAAGTGTCTAAGGCGCAGATGGAAATTGATGCCGGCTTGGAATCAGCAGATGTGCTGGGCTTGATTGAGGCCAAGAACCATCTGTCGGATGATTTGAATATTCGCCAGCTCTACTTCCCTTTCCGGCGTTTCTCACAAGCACTGACCAAGCCCGTAGCAGCTGTTTATCAGGTCTATTCCAACGGTATTTTCCACCTCTACCGCTTCGACTTCGAAGATATACTGCGGCCAGAATCCATTCGGCTTGTAAAGTCGGCGCGCTATACTCTGACGCCGTCGAGTATCACGCTGGATGTCATCGACAAGCTGCTCAAGACAGTGCCCATCATGGCGGAGCCGGAAGCTATCCCCTTCCCGCAGGCCGATAGCTTCGCGCGCGTGATTAACCTGTGCGAGCAGCTGCAAGATTCTGAGCTCAGTGTTGAAGCGATTACTGAGAACTATGATTTCACCTCGCGCCAGACCAACTATTACACCGGCGCAGCCAAGTATCTGGGGCTGGTTAACGATACCAACCGCATGTGGTCCTTGACGGATTTCGGCGCGAAAGTCATGGCCAGTGAACGCAATGAGCGCAACGTAGCGCTCATCAAAGCGCTACTGCGCCATGAAGTCTTCCATGCGGTATTAGCACGGGCCCTAGAAAGAGGAGAAGTTCCAGACCGCGCCACCATTGTGTCCATCATGGAGGCATCGAATCTGGAACTATCTCAATCCACCGTTACCCGCCGCGCGGGCACCGTGTTGTCGTGGGTGCAGTGGGTTTGGTCGCTGGCAACGACCGAAGAGCTCAAGCTTTAAAAGCCGACGATATCGCGCAATCCCGTGACTGCCAGCGCTACACCCGCAATCATAAAGAAGGAACCAGCGGCGATATCAATCCACGGTCCCGCGGCCAAAAGCTTGCGTCGCACGGCCTTTGTGGAGACCACGAAAGCGATAATGACGAACATTACGTAGCACGACAAGCTCATCGCCAAAATCAGTGTGATCGCTACGCCTATCGATGGACTCGCCGGCAAAAGTGGCGCAATCAACGCCGAGAGGAATAAGACGATCTTGGGGTTGGAGAGGTTCGTCGCTAAGCCTGTGCGAAATGCATGCCGCATCCTGCCCAGCTGGGCTTCCTGCTCCGCGAGTGACATGGGCACCGCGCTGCGTGAATCCCACCCTGTTTTGAAGGTGGAATAGCCCATGTAGACCAACCAGCTACCGCCGAGCAGCTGCATCAGACCTAAAAGCTGCGGGAATGCTGTTAGCAAGGCAGCCGCGCCCAGCACAGTGAGCGAGGTCCACATCAGCACGCCCACTTGAATACCAGTCACCGCGGCGACCGCATGGCGCCGCGATTTCGTGGCTAGGCGCGTAATCAGGATGGTGTCAGGGCCTGGGCTTAGCGCCCCCAACAGGTTTAGAACAACGATTGTGGCAAGGGACGACAAACTCACTCGAAGCGTCCCAGAAGATCCTCGCGGCCGAACATTTTGGCGGTATCAACCGCATTGGGAGTACCAGCATTCGGGTTGGCGCCGGCTTCTAGTAGCGCGTCGATGACGGCGTCTTCTTTCTTGAAAATAGCGCCCGCCAATGGCGACTGGTTGCGATCATTAAGCAGGTTTACATCTGCGCCTACTTCGACCAAAGCCCTGACCAGCTCCGGATGCCCGTTATATGCGGCGAGCATGACAAAAGACTGGCCATCTTGATTGACCATATCTACGCTAACGCCCTGCTTAATGTACTCAACCAGGGTGATATCGCCGTTGCGCGCTAAGTCAAAAAGTTTGCTCGCAAATTCAGCGATTTCCTGCTCACTATTTTGTTCACTCATGCCGTTTAGTTTATCGTGCAAGCTGCGCGATCTGCCTAACGGCCGCCTCAACCGCATAGTCTGCACCATCGCGGCCTAAGCTTTTAACCTGTCCATCGAGGTCAGAAACAATAATGACAGCCTTGCTGATGTTATCGCCCGACCAGCGCCTGGCAATCGGCGCGGTTTTCTCCGCGACATAAGGGTGCAACCCCGATTGCTTCGCCAAAGAGAACTTATCCCCACGCGCGGTATAGAGCCTGGCAATCACGCCGACCTTATTCGCCAGCGCCGCCGCAATCCCCACGGGTTCTGCGCCCAATTGCAGCGCACGACGACACGTAGCGATGGCCTCGCCTGCGCGCCCTGCCACCGCCGCATCAGCGATGTCCCAGTTTTCTACCTCAGCAACACCGGCGTAGTATCGCTGGACTGTTTGCCGAGTGACGTTGCCGCCGGTGTCAGCAACGAGCTGCGAAATCGCTGCCGCGAGCGCCCGCAGATCTGAACCGACGCCCGAGAGCAACGCATCCACAACATCCGGGGTGGGCCGAATCCCGTGCGCTGCGAACTCACGCGTTGCCCAAGGCTTGACCTCATTGTCATAAAGGCTAAAGACCTCATGCACACGCGCGAGCTTTTGCAGCTTCGCCATCAGCTCCGGCGGTTTCTTACGGTTTTTCAAGTTCTTCCGCGATGTCGCGAAGTTAATCACCATCGTCATGCCCGGCGCGGGATCTTTCGCCGCATCTACGATGAGCTTGATCAGCGCCGAGCCAACTCGCTCCGTATCGGCGATGACAATCACGCGGGTCTCACCAAAGAGCGACGGGCTAGTCGCCTCAATCAGCTCCCATTCGGTGACTTCTGCCGCGCGCAGAATCTTCAGCTCCGGCTGCTCCCCGGTTTCTTCTGCCACCGCTTTTTGGATAGACCTGCGGGCACGCTCTGCCAAAAAATCATCATCGCCCACAATCAGGTGCACCGGTTCCATGCAGACCATCATAGAACACCTAAAATCTCCCGTCTGCAGCGTGCTGGGTTCCATCCGAATACACGGTGACTTCCCCATCGCGGTTTGGATAGAGCACCGGAATGCCTTCCGGGGTTTGGATGCCGCGGCCGCTCTTGTGCCCCTCGCCATCGAGGACAATAATCGCCTGGGTGCCAGCAGGAACGTTATCAATTTCTTCTTCCCGGTTCACGGTGTGCACCTGCGTAATCTCCAGTGGTTGCGGGCGCGGTTGGAAGTTAACGCCGAAGATAATGAGCAGCGTGGCGATGGCAGCGAAGGTCTTTCGCGGATGTCCGCAGACAAGGCCCGCGACAATCCAACCGTAGGCAAGCAACACCACGACAGGTGACGCGGCAATCACGGCGAGTGGAAGCTGTTGTGCGCCAGCCGCGATGTGATAAATCCACCAGGTGCAGGGTTCGATGAGTTTCAGCAGGAGGATGGCGGGGGCATCGATAGGCAATTGTGCAAGACCTGCCGCGATAAGCCCGACGATGGTAATAGGCGCGGAGACGGGCGCTACCAGCACATTGACCAGCACCGATACCAGGGATACTTCGCCGGCCATCAGTGCCACGATTGGCATGGTGGCAAGGTCTGCTGCAATTGCAACGGCGAGTGCACGGGATAAAATATCCGGCCATTTCAACGGCGCAAGCACGCGGTGCATCATGGGAGTCAGCACCACGATAGATGCAGTTGCCGCGCACGACAGCGCAAAGCCGAAGCTCGCGGCCATATCGCTATCCCACACAATCAGCCCGATGACACCAATACAGAGTGAATGAATCGGTTCCGCCCGCGAGGAATTGACCACCGCCAGCAGCCCAACGACTCCGGCAACGCTCGCGCGCAGGACTGAGGGCTCTGTTCCAACTAAGACCACGAAGCCAAAGAGTGCGAAGCCGGCAGAGATGACCTGCACGCGGGGTCCCAATCCAATCCACCGGCACAACAGGAAGAAAGCAGTCAGCACGATTGCAACATTGGCACCAGATACCGCGGAGAGATGCGAAAGGCCGGTTTCAATAAATAGCTCTTGCTGCGCGGTGTCTTGCAGCGAGGTATCGCCAAGCACCATGCCTGGGATCAACCCTTGGGAGGCCTCGCCAACAGATGCCTGCACTACCTCGCGGAAATTGTCAGCGACCCGCACAGCGATTCCGGTGGCCTCGGTGAACTCAGCCACCGTGCCGTTGCCGATGACGCCGGAAACACTCGGTGATTTGGACTCGCTCCAGCGCGCGTTGACCTCCACCACGGAGCCGGTGTCGATGCCCTCAGGAAGTTCTTCAACAAAGACAGGATAGGTAGCGCCCTCAGCGTGTAGCCGGATAAGAAAGCCTGACGATGTCTCCGTCGGACTCATCGTCACCTTTCCCACAGATATCTCATCCGGCGCACGCTGCATACGCACGTGGGTCAACAGCATGGATACCAGCCCCAGTGCGGCTAATAAGATCGCTTGTCCAAACTGTTTAAATATCACCATCCCAGCCGTGGCAATCAGCAATACAATTGCTGCTACTGGCAAATATCCGCACAAGACCAAAAGCGCTACTGCCCACACAGCAAGCGCCGAGGGCACCAGACGAAGCTCACGCATGCGTTTCTACACAGTCACAAGCTCTTGGAGCTTCTCAAATTTTGCAGGACCAATGCCGCTGATATCCAAAAGATCTTCGATCGCCGAGAACGTGCCCACGGTATCGCGGTGGGAAACAATCGCTTCCGCGGTTACTTCACCCACCCCAGGTAGCTGCATTAGTTCAGTCGCCGACGCGGTGTTGAGATTGATCTTTGAGCTCTCGCCGCCACCAGTTTCACCATCTGCTTCGGTACCTGCAGGAGGGGCTTCGCCGATTTTTTGGACGTAGATCTGTTCGCCATCGACAAGCACTTGAGCATGGTTGATGGAAACGATATCCGCATCGGCTGCGAGTCCGGAAACTTCCAAGGCATCAGCGATGCGCGAGCCTTGCGGCAAAGTGATGATGCCGGGGTGCTCTACTGCCCCGACGAGGGAGACCACCACCTCTTCCGGCAGCGCTTCTTCCGATGTGACGACGGGCTCGGCCGCTTCGATGGCCGGGAGATGTTCTGAATCGGGCGGAGATGTCAGCGCCAGCCATAATAAAACGCTGATGATGACTGCCAAGGCGGCGACAATGGCCTGCCAAGGAGCGATTTTCAAACGCGGGGTCGGATAGGAAACATCGAGGATAGATTCTTCACCAGTTGGTGCGGTCAGTTCTGACAAACGGTCACTAATTCGGTTCATGACCTGAGACTAAGACGAAGTCAATACTTCGCGATAGCCCCAGGCTCAAAATCTGTGGATAACTTTAATGACGCGTCACCGAAGTGGCGGAGTTATCCACAGACGCGTGCTTGGCGACCGCCCAACCAAAGGTCATCGCGGCACCGACCTGCGCCCCCGCGCCCGGATATTCGGAACCCATGACCGACTGCGCGTCATTGCCCGCGGAGTACAAGCCGCTAATTACCGAGCCGTTTTCGGCCAGAACCCGACCGTGTTCATTGATACTGATTCCAAAAGACGTCGCCAGTGGCGTGGGCACTACTTTGATTGCGTAGAAGGGTCCTTTTGCAATAGGAGCCAGGTTGGGATTCGGGGTGTTTTCTGGGTCTCCAGCCACCTGACCAAAGAGCAGCTCGCCCTTGTGGAAGTCCTCATCCACGCCTGATGCGGCAAAGGAGTTGAAGCGTTTTACTTCCGTGCGCAAGCCTTGTGGGTCGACGCCGATATTCTTGGCCAATGCTTCGAGAGTTTTTCCAGAGTGCAGGTAGCCGGAATCGATGTATTTCTTCAGCAGGAACTTCGGCAGATGCGGCATCGTGATCATGCCTAGGCCATACTTGGCCAAGGTGCGGGAATCCACGATGAGCCAGGCTGGCACCACATCGTTGTCGTACATCGCGCGCACGAAGCGATGGTAAGACACAGACTCATCGACGAAGCGTTTGCCATCAGCACCGACTGCAATCACACCAGGTTTGCCGCGATCCCAGATGTGCGGGAATACGGCGGTGGACCCGTCGGCGCGAGTGCCAATCGACGATGGGAACCACAGCGCATTTTCGCCGTTGTCATCGCCCAAGCGCGCGCCAATTGCTTGCGCTAGGGCCAGAGTGTCCCCCGTTGCGCTTTCATTTGCGCGCGAGAACTGCGGGGTGGGTTTTGGCATGTACTGCTCACGCAACTTTGGGCTTTGAGAAAATCCGCCCGCGGCCAACACCACTCCCTTGTTCACGCGGATGCGATGAGCAACCCCGCCGTAGTTGACCACAGCACCGATGACTTTGTTTGGGTTTTCCTTATCAGTGATGAGCTGCGCGGTGAGTGCATTGCGCCATACTTCGCCGCCGCGTTTGAGCAGCAGGTGGTACATGCGGGCAGTTAGCGCATTGCCCATAACTAGGCGTGTGCCGCGGTGGAACCGGGTCATATCCCGGGCCCACCGAATGCCGAGCTTCGCTGCTGTGGCGATGGCCGCTACGGTCTCTTTCGGTTTCTTGGAAAACAGTCCCAGAAGGGTTGCCACTTCTGGGCGCCGTAGCATCAACGTGCCATTCATCAGGGCGAATTCCGGGACAGGTGGGCGCACGTGGGAAAAATTTACACGTCCGAGTTTGCGGGCATCGAAAGGCTTAGGCTCTAACGCTCGTCCAGTTTTACCGGTTTCCGGTAGCTCGGAGTGATAATCCACGACATTTGGCGAATGCAGGAATTCCACGCCAAGCTTGTCCATGTAGTCCAGCATCTCTCCTGCTTGGTCCACATAGGCCATGCGCATTTTCTTATCGGACTTCTCGCCAATCAACGTGTCCAGGTAGCGCTCTACTTTCACACGGTCATCGACGATGCCTGCTTGGCGCTGGAACTTATTGTCCGGCGCCCACACCGTTCCCGCGGAATAGGCGGTGGTACCGCCGATATAGTCGCTCTTTTCCAGCAGCAGAACCTCAAGCCCTTCTGCGGCACCGGTAAGCGCTGAGGTCAAGCCAGCAGCACCTGAACCAAGTACCAGCAGATCGACTTGCTTGTCCCAAAAATCCTTCTGAGCCATGGGTAACTTATTTCAGTCCTAGTTCGTGAGTTGGAACCTTGTAGGTTTCCTTGCCGGTAGCAAAAGCGACTGCAGAAAGAACTGCGAAGCCACAGCACAGCCATGCCACTGGCAACCAGTTTCCTGCCTCGTCACCGTTGAGCCACGTTGCAAATGCCGGGGAGAATCCAGCCACTACCAAGCCCAGCATCAGACCAATCGCCATGCCGGAGTAGCGCACGTTGGCAGGTAGCTGCTCTGGGAAGGCCGTCATGTAGGTGCCATTCGGAGCTGAGTAGAAGATACCCATCAAAATCATCGCGGTGAGGTAAATCAGTGGGGTGTTTCCAGTGGAAATCGAGTTAAAGAATACGAAAATCATGCCGCTAGCACCGAGCACGCCGCCGATGAATACTGGCTTGCGGCCGATGACATCGGAAAGCAATGCCAAAAATGGCTGGGTGAGGACTGCTGCGAAGTTGGCAGCGGCGATAACACCAAGCATGGTCGTACGCTCGACGTCATTGTGCACGGCGTAGGCAAGGCCAAAGACGTTCAAGATGGTGTTGATCATCGTAAATGTCGAGGAGAACATGATGCGCAGAACTGCACCCCAGTGGTGTTTGAACAGCTCAATAACAGGAACCTTTGGCGCCTCCTTGTCCTCGGCAACATCTTCTTCGAAAGTCTCGGACTCAGAGAGTGAACCACGAATCCACAGCGCAATCAGGGTCAAAAATGCACTGATCAAAAATGGGATGCGCCAGCCCCATGAATACAACTGCTCATCTGGAAGTGCTGCCACTGGAATGAACACCAGGGATGAGAGCACGATACCGAACATGATGCCGGAGGCAGTGAAGGAAGAAAAGAATCCGCGTCGGCGTTCCGGGGCGTGTTCCATCGCCAGTGCTGCTGCGCCTGGTGATTCACCACCGGCAGATAATCCCTGCAGCAAACGTAGGAAGACCAACAGGATAGGTGCAGCGATACCGATCTGGTTATAGCCTGGCAGCAAGCCAATCAGGAAGGTCGCGATACCCATGGTGAACAAGATGGCTAGCAGCGTCTTTCGACGGCCCAAGGTATCACCCAGGTGACCAAACAAGACTGCACCGGCTGGGCGCGCTACATAGGCAACACCAAGCGTGGAGATAGACAGCAGCACGCCGTTGGCTGAGCCTTCTGGGAAGAAGACATGGGAAAAGACCAACGCGGCAGCAGAACCATAGATAAAGAAGTCATAGTATTCCAGGGTTGAACCTAGAAAAGCCGAGATGGCGGCGCGCTTTGCCTGTGGCGACGCCTGAGTCGGATGTTTGTGAGGTTGCTCCGCGGGTGAGGCGGGAGCCGCTTCGAAAGTAGTCATGTCGGGCTCTCTCTAACGCATAAGGTGACGGGATATGAACTGGTTAACCAATGGAGAACACATTAATGAACGTCACATTGCTAGAGAAATACAGAAATCAACTAAGTTTAAGTAGATAAATTACTTAATGGAGGGTACGGGTTGCGAACAGTACCTCCACAGTGCGAATACTCCCGTTTTTCGGGGCAGTCCATGTACGGAAAGTCAGACATTAGGGCTGCGAAATAAGTTTAAAATTACCTAGATTCGGGTGGGAAAATATCCCTCATGACCTCCAAAACGGAGTCACGAGCAACGCGATCAAAGCCCTTCATCCACCCAATTCCGTGCCTAAGCATCACCGAGTTTTGCTTCATTGGAATGGCCACAGTATTCGGCGGGGAAAGCTCGCCCAGGCTCCGAGTTGTTACCGCGACTCCTACCCCACCGGAAACCAACAGCAGCGCAAGGAACGGATCCGGAACCTGCTGGGAAATCCGCGGCACGAATCCAGCTTCCGCGCACAGCTGGAAGGTCGAGTCACGAAACAGCGAACCAGCGAATTGTGGCGTAGTCACAAATCCTTCACCAGACAGCTCTGCCAGATCGATGATTTCTTCGCCAGCCAATCGGTGATCTGCGGGCAGCACAACGCACAGCGGTTCGCGGTGGATCATGTAGGTTTCCACATCAGGATCATTGATGGGAAGCCCCAGCATCGCTATGTCCAGCCGTCCCTGGCGGAGCATATTGAGTGCTTCCTGGGTGAGCTTTTGGCCCACGAGTTCTAAATCTACGAGCGGAAGACGGTTTTGCACTTCTTTCGTCAGCAAAGGCAGCGTTGAGTAATTCAGCACACCTGAATAGCCCAAGCGAACGGTACCGACGATGTCACCTTCGGCAGCGCTGACCAATTCACGGGCCTCGGACATCGTCGCAAGAATTCGGCGTGCCTCAGGGAGCAACGCCTTACCCGCCGCGGTTAGTTCAACCGACCTGGTGCTGCGGTCGAAAAGGCTTTGCCCCAATTCCTTTTCCAGCTTGCGAATCAGCTGACTCAACGGAGACTGTGCGATACCCAAACGGTTCGCGGCATTGCTGAAGTGTAATTCTTCGGCAACCACCACGAAGCCTTCCAACCAGCGAATATCCATCAGACTGAGTAGACCGCAGAGACACCAATCGCGCCCGCACCCACGTGCACCCCGATGACTTCATTGAGCTCAGTCAGGATAAAACTGGAGCCTTCCGGCAACGCTTGTTCTAAAAGCTCCTGCAGCATCTCGGCTTCTTCTTCGGCATCATTGTGCTGCAAGGCTACAAACACAGGTTTGCCGCCGGCTTCCGATGCCACCAGATCCACCAGCTTGATAAAACCTTTAGTCTGCGTGCGCGTGCGGCCTACGAGCTCCAATTTGCCATCGTTAAGCGCCATAATGGGCTTAGTCGCCAACAGCGCCGTAGAGATCATCGCCGTTGTTGTGGACATTCGTCCGGAACGGCGAATCTCATCGGTTGAATTCAAATAGACCCAGGTCTTGCCACGCGCGAGGGTATCTTCCGCTGCTTCGTAGCATTCATCGACATCAGCGCCATCTTTTGCCAGCTTGGCAGCAGCCATCGCCGCCGCCCCCAGCACCATGCCGGCAGTACCAGATTCAATCACGCGCACCTTATTATCAGGAAATACTCCCGATGCAGTAACCGCGGCCGACCAGGTCGATGATAGTTCTTTGGCCAAGTGCAGCCCGACGATACCTTCATCGCCACCGCGCTCCATTTGCCGGCCATATTCCGCGGCAATCTCCAGCGCGGAAAGAGCAGAAGTCGTAGCTTCCGAATCTTCATGTTCCATCACGTGCAATTGGCACACCGTGATATCTAATTCTTCAATAATCTCATCGGGCAAGCCTGCGGATGAGTCGGTCACTATTCGAACCGGCATTAAATATCAGCCCCCGCGCCACCAATAACGTGGGCGCCCATATTCCAGCCGTCAAAATACCAGTTCGCATTCTCAACGTTGTCAGAGTTAAAGCGCACTGGCGCATTAGGATGCTGCGGATCAAAAGAGGGCCGGGCGGTAAGCTGCGCCCAGTGCGTATTCTTCAGACCAGAAAGCATCTGATACTGCTGGCTGTGCAATGCGATTAGATTGCAGGTCAACGCCGCAATC
Source organism: Corynebacterium sp. J010B-136 (assembly GCF_002967075.1). Classification (GTDB taxonomy): domain Bacteria; phylum Actinomycetota; class Actinomycetes; order Mycobacteriales; family Mycobacteriaceae; genus Corynebacterium. The sequence continues at coordinate 133,461 of NZ_PUGE01000001.1, forward strand.
GCACCACCATGCGCGACGACCAAGACGGTATGTCCGTCCCAGTCAGAATATTCGCGCATCAAATCATCAATAGCTGGGCGTGCGCGTTCTGCAACTTCAACGCGCGATTCCCCGCCCGGTGGTGCCCAGGTCGGGTCATGGCGCCAAATGGCGCGCGCGCCTGGAAATTGCTCATCGACTTCAGAAGAAGTCATGCCTTGCCACTTACCCAAATGGGTTTCGCGAAGGCGCGCATCCACTTCCACGTCGACGCCTAATTGCTTGCCGACGAGCTCCGCCGTCACCCTAGCCCGCGACAAATCGGAGGCAAGAATGCGCGTGATTCCTTGATTTTTCAGCAGTCGCCCGGCAGCTTCAGCCTGCTTCTCACCTTCATTGGACAGCGCTGTATCCAAGTGGCCCTGCATTCGACCGGTGGCGTTGTAAACAGTCTGACCATGCCTGATCAGGATTAGACGGCGACCCATGAAAAATTAGTCTAGTACTCTTCGTCTTCTTCCGGCTCTTTTTCAGCCAGAGGAATGTCATCAATTGACTGAGCATCGCGGATATTGTCCCACGTGCCCGGACGCGTTGCCGGTTCAATGCCTTCAATCTCAATGAGCGGGCAGTCATGGTAGAGACGGTCCAGGCCGTAGTACTCGCGTTCCTGCTCGCGCTGAACATGCACGATGGTAAAGCCGTAATCCAGCAATACCCAGCGGTTTTCCCGGACACCTTCGCGACGCTTCGGCTCGAAACCTTCGGCCGTCAAAGCATCTTCTACCTCTTCAACAATGGAACGCACCTGGCGCTCATTGTCTGCAGACGCGATGACGAAAAGTTCCGTGATAGCCAAAACGTCAGAGACATCAATGACAGCGATGTTGCTGGCGGACTTTTCATCAGCAGCATGCGCTGCCAACTCCGCCATCCGGCGGGCTGCGTCAGTAATACTCACAAATATCCTTTACTTTTTCGATATGTATAGCAGGTAATAACTTTACAGCGATCTACAGCGCTTTACCTTCATTTGGGCTATACAGGTGATTTTTCGCAATATACTGCACTACCCCGTCCGGCACCAAGTACCACACTGGTTCCCCACCCCGGGCACGTTCACGGCAATCCGTCGAAGAAATAGCCATCGCCGGGATATCAATCAGCTCAATATTATCGCGCTGACCTTCCGGCACCATGTCGCGAGTCAGCGGATATCCAGGGCGGGTCACACCAACAAAGTGCGCCATATCCAGCATCTCTTCCCAATCGCGCCACGACATAATCGAAGCCAGCGCATCCGCGCCGGTAATAAAGTACAACTCTGCTTCTGGGTAAAACTCGCGAATATCGCGCAGCGTATCGATGGTATATGTCGGCCCCACGCGGTCAATATCCACCCTTGATACCGTAAAGCGGGGGTTGGAGGCCGTTGCCACCATCGTCATCAAATAGCGATGCTCCGCATCCGTGACATCACGATCTGCCTTTTGCCAAGGCTGCCCCGTGGGCACGAAGATGACCTTATCCAAGTCAAAGCGATATGCAGCCTCACTGGCTGCCACCAAGTGGCCGTGGTGGATCGGGTCGAAGGTTCCACCCATGATGCCGATTTTATTCATAGTCCCTAACCTTAACTGTGCTGCTTTAGATCAGCCTCATCGCCAAGACGACGAGAGCTAAAAGAGCCACTGCCGCAGACATAACGATGACAGATGTCGCCTGAGGTTTAACTTTTTCCTGCACCAGTCCATCATTAGTGCGCCGATAACGCCCAGATTGGCGCACCATAATATTCAGCGCTGCAATTCCGGCGATAACCGTGATCACGATAAAGGCTGCATCATGGACTGACGCTGACACGCGCATGCTTAACCCCGCGACCACCAGGAATGAGACCAACGTACGTGTCCAAGCCATGACGGTGCGCTCTGGCTGCAAACCCGGATCGGGGTGCCGCATCATATTTTTCACAGCAAAATCACCACAAGACCAAAGACGCAGCCTATCGCCGCCGCAGCCGACAAAACTGGCACCAGCCTGGGCGCAGGCATCGGCTTGCCGGTTCGCATGGCGCGCTCAACCTTGGCCCATCGAAAAGCTGCTCCAACAGCTACTAATGCTGCGGTAACAATCACCACGAATGAAACTGTCGAGTTAATCCAGGCAGGAACGCCTTCGATATTAAAAATCTCAACCGCGATACCACCAGCTAGAAAGGCCAAAGATGAGCGGATCCACGCCAAAAATGTGCGCTCATTCGCCAAGGTGAAGCGCGGATCGGGGTCTTCGCCTTCCTCCCAAAATTTCATATTCTAATGCTACAACGCCCACGGTGTATTCTCAGGGAAACATTTAGATAAGGAGAACTATATGGAGACCTGGGAACCCACCATGTCCGCAGGACCCCTGCTCGGAATCGCACTAGCAGCCATCGTGCTGATCTTGTTACTTGTCATCAAGTTCCGAATCCACGCATTTGTCACGCTCATCATCGTCTCGGCGCTTACAGCTATCGCTGCAGGCATCCCCATCGCCGGTGTTGTGCCCACCATGATCGATGGCTTTGGCTCAACCATTGCTTCAGTTGCATTGCTCGTGGGCCTTGGCGCCATGATCGGCAGGCTCGTCGAGGCTTCCGGCGGTGCACAATCGCTTGCCGATGCCCTCGTCAACGCCTTCGGCGCCAAACGCGCCCCGCTCGCACTGGGTATCGCGTCATTGATCATGGGCTTTCCGATCTTCTTCGACGCCGGGCTCATCGTCATGCTCCCGGTCATCTTCGCGGTCGCGCGACGCCTCGATGGACCAGTCCTTGCCTACGGCATGCCCGCCGCCGGTGCATTCTCAGTCATGCACGTATTTTTGCCACCGCACCCAGGACCGGTTACCGCTGCTGAATTCTTCAGCGCTGATATCGGCTACATCCTCGGACTTGGTCTCATCGTTGCACTGCCAACCTGGTACGTATCCGGCTACTTGTGGGGCCTCTTCCTCGGTACGAAGTTCACCTTCAAAGTCAGCGATGCTCTGCTTGGTGAGCAAAGCGACCACGACCCCGCAACCGCTGCTTCGCCCCTGAAGGTCATCAGCGTCATGCTACTGCCGATGCTGCTCATCTTCTGCAACACCGGTGTCAACACTCTTTCGGCTGCTGGCACGATCGATGCCACCGGCACCTTCGCAGAAATCCTCACCTTCATCGGTCAAACCCCGATCGCTTTGCTTCTGACTTTGATCATCGCGATGGCGGTACTTGGACCGAAGGATCGCGAGAACATCGAAAAGCTCATGGACGGCGCTTTGGGACCAATCTGTTCCGTCATCCTGATTACTGGTGCCGGCGGAATGTTCGGCGGTGTCCTGCGCACCTCCGGTATCGGCGATGCACTTGCTGATTCCATGTCAGACCTTGGCATCCCCGTCATCTTCGCTGCATACCTCGTCGCCGCAGCCCTGCGCGTGGCGCAAGGTTCCGCAACGGTTGCTTTGACCACCGCTGCCGCACTCATGGCCCCAGCTGTCGAAGCCGCCAACATGAACGAGATTCAGCTCGCGCTGTTGGTTCTGGCCACTGCCGCTGGTTCCGTATTCTCCTCCCTAGTCAACGACTCCGGTTTCTGGCTGGTCGGCCGGCTCATGGGCATGGATGTCTCCACGACCCTGCGCACTTGGACCTTAAACCAGGTCTTTATTTCCGTAATCGGTTTTCTCGTCGTCCTTATTCTGTGGGCGATCCTGCCAAGTAGTTAGCCGCTGCTTGCACAACCGCTTCCTTTGACGGCGCAATATCAATTACTACGCCTTTTTCGTCCGGCTCCAGCTGCTCCAAAGTTTCAAACTGAGACTTCAGCAGCGACGCCGGCATGAAGTGGCCGGTGCGCGCTTTCATACGTTCGCTGAGCAGCTTAAAGTCTCCCGCCAGATGTACGAATACTGCCTCCGGGCAGTAGCTGCGGATTAGATCGCGGTAGGAGCGCTTCAAAGCACTGCACCCAATCATCAAACCATCCGAGGCTGCGAGTTCCTCACCAATGTTTTTCAACCACGGCGCCCTGTCCTCATCATTGAGCGGGGTGCCTGATTCCATTTTGTCGATATTTGATTGCGGATGCATATCATCACCGTCTTTATAAGGCAGGCCCACCAAAGGGCTCAACTTTTCTCCCACGGAAGATTTTCCGGAACCCGAAACTCCCATGAGAACGACGTAGCGCGATACTAAAGACCGTTGATTCATGTTTTCCATTATCCACCTTTACTTATTTCTTAGAACGGTGGGTCTTCCGGATTCTGCGGTACCTTCACTAATTCTTCTTCGGCCTCGTTGTTTTCGCCACTTTCCTCATTTTCTTTTTCCTTGAGAATCTTTAAGGCCAACTCGTGAGCCATCGCTTCGGCTTCTTCTAGAATCTTGCGCTCATTTTCTTGGCGTTCATGCTCGACAATCTTCTTATGAACACGAACCCATGGCGCCACTTCATCGGCAGCTTCGAAATCAAGGCCCAACCTTTGCGCCGCTTCCAAAATTAGAAAGACGTTAAGGTGACCAGGAAGTGGAATCTCACCAGAGAACTCCCCTTGCCCCAGCATCGCGCGCAGTAGTTTGATGTCATCTACCCACAGCTCATCGATGATGTCTCGTTGTTCTTGTTCCATTTGGTCTTGCTTGGCGCGCTCGCGGTAGTAGTCATCGATTTCATCGGCAAGCTCATGCGCTCTTTCCTGCGCATTCTGGCGGCGCTTTACCAACTTCTGGCCGTAGGTTTGCATCCACCGCTTGGAGCCCTGCCCGATTGGACCTTCCTCCGCGACATCCGAGACCCAGGTGCCATCTTCGAAAAGACAGTAAATGACATCCGAGATAGGATCCACGATGTACATTGCGCGGGTATCAGTTTTGACGTTGTGATGATGCTGGCAGAGCGCGAATAGATTCGACGGCGAAGTGGGACCGCCCTCGTCGAAATTATGGCGATGGTCAAGCTGGCAATTTTGCGCTGGAACACTACAGCCTGGCCAGCGACACGTCCCGTCGCGTCCTTCCACGAAAGCGCGTATCGCATCAGTGGGTTTGTAGCTGGCGGTTTCTGCATTTGCTACCTCGTCAGCGTCGATAACAGTAGCGCCATCGCGCAGCCGCTCGACGGTCTCAGGGCCCACCCACCCGAAGCCTTGGAGATAAGCGGGAGCTCCCTCAATACCTTTCGGAGAAAAGAGCACCAGCTTAGTTTCAGCCTTTTTACTTTCATATTCGCCGGTTAATACTTGCAACATCGCCTCCGCGCGAGAAACCCCCAACGCATCTGCGGTGGCTTTCATGCAATCTTCGGCTTTTTGAATATCTTCGTGTGGAGCTTCCACAGCTAAAGACGAGGAGTTTGCGGTCAGCTTTGTCTTAACCATTCTGCGCTGCGGCCGCGGGTCAGTTACCGGTACGCGGTCATCATATTCATGAACCATCTCCCGTACGCGTCGACCGATGCGGTTGGATGATGGAAGGTGTTGATTTACAACACGCGGGGTCAGGTACTCGGCGATTTTCTCGTCGAGCTCTTCAATTACTTCGGAATCGGGATGTGGTCCCAGTTTTGATAATGCTGCATCGATGGCGATGATGCGTGGGAAATCTAAATGCCAATGGTCTTGGAGCACTGCGTGCAGCTTGGGAAGTTCAAAGATAACTCGTTGTAATGCGAGAAAAATCTGCCCCACCTTGTGAGCACTTTGACCATAATGACGGGCACACTCTTCACTAGTTAAATCGAAATCTTCTTCGAACGCAGGAATCAACTGCATCCAGGCGTTAAATTCTGTACAGCGGGCTGTGGAATAAAGTCTGGCTAACGGTTTATTAGGGTTATTAACTGCATAGAAAGGACGGCTCATTACACTCTCACTTGTATCGAACTCATTTTCTATCACCATAATAAACACAACCGACACCACCCCGCTAGTCGAACAAAGTAACGAATTGGCAACGTTTTCGAATCTCGCGGCACGGCACCATTTCCTTTGGCACAATTGGCTCTAGCAAACGATGCGAAGGAGAGTTCGGCCGTGACATATAGAGTGCAAAACCCAGCTACTGATGAAGTGATTGAGACTTTCCCAACTGCAACGAATGTGGAAATTGAACATACCGCGATCGGCGCTGATGAGGCGTCGAAGTCATGGGGGCAGGTGGGCATCGAAAAGCGTGCGGCGATAGTGACGAAGGCAGCAGAGCTTTTCGATGCCAGGAAGTACGACCTCGCAGAAATCATCGCCGAGGAAATGGGAAAGCCACTGGTAGAAGGCGTCGAAGAAGCCGAGTTTGCGGCATAGATTTTCAAATACTACGCGGATAACGGGCATAATTTTGCTGCTGCCCTGGAAATTCCGTCGAATTCTGCGGGCAGGGCGATGATTCGTCGCTTGCCCATTGGTGCACTGCTGGGCGTGATGCCGTGGAATTTCCCGTATTACCAAGTGGCACGGTTTGCTGCGCCGAACCTCATGCTGGGCAATACGATCATTTTGAAGCACGCAGAGATATGTCCGCGTTCTGCGCTGGCAATTTCGCAGATTTTAAACGATGCTGGTCTGCCGCAAGGGGTTTATAACAACGTCTTCGCTTCACATGATCAGATTGCGGACATGATTGCTAACCCTCGCATCCAAGGTGTTTCCCTGACCGGCTCTGAACGCGCAGGGGCGATTATCGGTGCGCAGGCGGGTAAGAATCTCAAGAAGGTAGTGCTGGAGCTGGGAGGTTCAGATCCCTATATTGTGCTCGATACGAAAGACGTGCAGGCCGCGGCAAAACTGGCGTGGGAAACTCGAATGTATAACACGGGGCAGGCATGTAATTCCAATAAGCGGCTGATCGTTATCGCTGATATTTACGATGAATTCGTGGCGGAATTGGTTGAGCTTGCCCAGCAGATGAAGCCGGTGGACCCGAAGAAAATGGATGGAACGAGCACGCATGTTTATGGTCCGCTCTCGTCGCGAGCTGCGGCCGAGCGCCTGGATGAGCAGTTGCGCATTGCGGTGCAAGAAGGCGCGACGTTGCATGCAGGTGGGCAGCTCTCAGACGATACGGCGTACTTCTCCCCCGCTGTTGTTACAGGGATTCCGCGTGATTCGGATTCTTATTATGAGGAATTCTTCGGACCAGTCGCTGCCGTATACAAAGTTGCAAGCGATGAAGAGGCGCTCGAGCTGGCGAATGATTGCCACTTTGGTTTGGGCGGGGCGGTGTTTTCTGAAGATTCGGAGCGCGCCGAAGCCATCGCAAAGCGGCTGGCGGTCGGGATGGCAAATGTAAACACGCCCGCAGGCGAGGGCGCTGAGCTACCTTTCGGTGGCGTCAAACGCTCTGGCTTCGGGCGTGAGTTGGGTCCGTTAGCGATGGATGAGTTCGTCAATAAGCAGATGTACTTTGTTGCGAACTAAAAAGAACTAAACGGTAGCCATTTCTTCTTCCTCTTTCTCGCGCTTCGCGTCGGCGCGCTTGTTCTGGAAGCGGCGAACAAACGCTGCGACCAGGACAAGTCCCATCAGCGAGTACATACCAATCGCGATTGGGGAGCCAACCAGGATGGAGTATTCGCCGCCGGAAGACAGCAGGGCGTTACGGAAGCTGGATTCTGCGAGTGGTCCCAGGATGACGCCAATCATGATTGGTGCCAGCGGGAAATCGAAGTGGCGCATAACGAAACCGACGAGGCCGATGACAAGGACGAGCCACAGGTCAGCGATTGCAGCTGAGGTCGCGTAGACACCAAGCGCACAGAATACGGCAATACCTGGGTATAGGTAGTAGCGCGGAATCAGCAGCAGCTTGGCCCACATTGGTGCCAATGGCAGGTTCAGAATCAAAAGGACGAACAGGCCAATAAACAGGGAGGCTAGCAGTGGCCAGACGAGGTCGGCGTTGCGATCGAAAAGCAGTGGACCTGGCTGGATGCCGTACTGCTGGAATGCGGCCAGCATGATGGCGGCAGTCGCAGAGGTTGGAAGACCCATCGCGAGCAGCGCGCCCATGGCGGTACCTGCGGTTGCGTTACCAGCAGCTTCTGGGCCAGCTACACCACGGATAGCACCCTTGTCACCGAACTGTGGGTCTTTGCGGCGGGCATCGAGGTTGCGCTCGGTTGCGTACGCCATAAAGGTTGGAACCTCTGCACCACCGACTGGGATGACGCCGAAAGGAACTCCGAAGCTGGTACCGCGCAGCCATGCTGGGAGAGCTTCCCGGAATTCGGGCCAGGACAGGCGGGCGCGGGCAACTTTGCCATCACGAAGCTTTGGAACTGGCTTGTTCTGCTCGTAGATAACGTAGAAGACCTCGCCCAGAGCCAGAATGCCGACGGTGACGATAATGATGCCGATGCCATCGAACATTTCTGGAATGCCGGCGGTAAAGCGCTGGGCGCCAGAGATTTCATCGATACCAACGGTAGCGACCAACAGGCCGACCACTAGGGAGATGAGGCCGCGGAGCAAAGAGTCAGACACAACGGCTGCCGATGCCAAGAAGGCGAAGATTGCTAGCGCAAAGTACTCGGCTGGGCCGAAGAGGATGGCGAACTCGGCAAGCTTGGGAGCGAAGAATACAACCAAGGTGGTTGCAATCAGACCACCGGTAAAGGCACCAATCGCGGAGGTAGCCAGGGCTTGTGGGGCTCGCCCATTAAGTGCCATTCTGTGGCCCTCAAATGCTGTTGCAATAGCGGTCGAACCACCAGGGGTGTTGACCAGAATCGCCATGGTGGAGTCACCGAAGAGGCCACCGAAGTAAACACCAGCGAACATAATGAACGCGGCGGTCGGGTCCAGCGTAAAAGTAATAGGAAGAAGCAGCGCCACGGCCATGGAAGAACCCATGCCAGGCAGAACGCCCACGGCGGTGCCGAGCAGCGCACCGATGAAGACGTAGATGAGGTTCATGGGCGAGAATGCATCGCCGAAACCCATCATCAGGTTAGAAAGTGTTTCCATCATTAGAAGATGCCTCCTAGGATTCCGGCAGGCAGGTTAAGTCCAAGACCTGCTGAGAACGCCACCTGAACCGCACTGGAGAAGATAATTCCCACGGCGATGGCGTTGAGGTATTTCTTGTGCCCCATGCAGATGGAGAATCCGGCAAATAAAAGTGCCGCGGAGATGATCCAGCCAACTGGCTCAAGAATTAATACGAAGACAATGAAAATGACGATGGACGCGGTCAAAGACCAGCGACGGGCCGAATCAGGGTTGATGCGGGCATCACCGCCGTATTCACCGAGTGGGGTGACATAACGGGGCTCATCGCCAGGCGATGGCTTGCGAATGGTGGAGACCACCAGCATCGCTACGAGAATATAGGAAAGTACAACAAGAATTGTGGGATAGAACTTAGGTCCTGGCGTTGCCGCGGACTCTGGCACTTCCATCGTTACAATGCCCCACGTGACGTAGGAAGCAAAAGCGAACACGAAGGCAGCCATGACCAAGGGGCCGTAGCCCCTAAAAGACGGCAGGTCAGGCAAAGAGGGAGGTTCTTGGGTTTGCGGTGATTCTGTATTAGTCATGAGGGAATGTCCTTAGTAGCCCAGTTGCTTCCAAATATCGTCAACGATGGCGCGCTCTTCCGCGAGGTTCTTTTCATAGTCCTCACCGATTAGAGAGCTATCTGCCCACTGGTTACGTTCCAAAACGTCAGCCCAAGTGTCAGATTCCAAAACCTCGCGCATAATCGTGCGAAGCTCTTCGATGTCTTCATCTTCCAGCCCTGGAGGTGCGACGACACCGCGCCAGTTCACCAGTGAGACGTCGTAGCCTTGCTCGATCATCGTCGGCGTATCGATGCCATCGACAGGCTCTTCTGCGGAAATGCCGAGCATCTTCAACCGGCCGGCTTCAATCTGGTCAGCGAAGTCGTTGTAGCCGGACACCGAAGCGTCGATAGTTCCGGACATCAGCGCGGTTGCCAACTCTGCACCACCGGAGTGGGCCATGTAGTTGACTTCCTTCGGATCAATGCCCGCTTCTTCTGCCAGCTGCGCGATGATCATCTGGTCCAAAGAACCAAGTGAGCCACCGCCCCATGGGAAGTTGCGTGGGTCTTTAGCCATTTCCTGCATAACGTCATCGACGGTTTCATATGGGGAATCGGCTGGTACGACAAGTACGTCGTAGTCGTCAGTGATACGGGCAATAGGGGTTACTTCATCAATGGATACACCAGAGCCATTGATGTTGATGGCGCCGAGCATCGTAATGCCCATGACCATCAGGGTTGTGTTGTTTCCGGGCATTTCCATCAGCTGGGACAGGCCGATGGTTCCGCCGGCGCCAGGAATATTAACGACGGTGGGGTTAACAACGACGTTTTCCTCGCGCATGGTTTGTTGGATTTCACGGGCGGCACCGTCCCAGCCACCACCTGCACCTGCAGGGGCGATAAGACTGACGGCGCTGCGTGCATCAGCTCCAGAGTCAGATGCTGCTGCATCCTTGACTCCGAAGATGACCAACACAACGCCGACGATGATGGCGATAACTTGCGCCACCCGTTTTGATGTTGCACTCACTAATAGTTCTCCTAAGCTCAATTTGATGAGATTAGGTTATAAACTATAAGAAGTTAAGTGTGATCCGCAATACTTTCAGAAAATCAGGTGTTTGGGGGCACCCTTAGATATCATTCGAGCAAGTTTACAGCCTGGCTGCCCAAGCTCCTACTGACGTGCAATTGCATGACCGCACGTGCGCTTTCGCCATCACCTTCTGCGATGGCATCAACAATTTGCTGGTGCTCATTTCGAATCTGCTGCTCACGCGCAGGACTAATATCCTTCTTCTCCAGGGCAATAACGCGGTACCGATCCGCCTTTGCCCACAGCCGCTCTAGCTCCTCCACAAGAATGGGGTTCTTGGAGGCAAAATAGATCGCCTGATGAAATTCGCGGTGCGCCTGCAGCGCATCAACATCCCGGTAAACAGGTTCCAACCTGGCCAGATTCCGCTGAATAAGCTCCATGTCTTCACGGGTTCGCCGGGTCGCGGCCAGCTGCGCTGCGAGAGGCTCCAGCGCGCGGCGGACCTCTAAGAGGTGACGTGCTTCATCCGCGGACACGTCTGCAACCTTGGTGTTTTTATGCGCAGCCAGGTCGATGAGCCCTTCGCCGCTCAGCCGTCTGATTGCCTCGCGCAGCGGGGTCGTCGATACCCCAATCTTCGCCGCCAGGGCCGATTGTTGCAGGGTCTCCCCAGGCGCTAATTCGCAGGTCACGATGAGCTCTTTGAGCTTGTGATAGGCGAAATCATTTTTCGTGACCAGCTGGAAGTTATCCATGACAATCACCTCTCTATTGATCTTCTTTCCAAGCATATATAGAATTTCGGCTAAATCCTACATGTTATAAGATATAAACTATAAGAGATGATACCCATGACCACTTCCTTTCCTGCGCGCACAACGCTTGGCGATGATTTCGCCAGCTATCCGATGATCCTGCGTCTCTTTGCCGAAAACCTCGTTCGCCACGGACGCGACCCCCAGCCCATCATTGACCGCGACTTGGACGCGGAAATCGAATTCAGCCCCGGCCGCCTGCTCATGCACGACACCACTTCCACCCCGGCGTTGGTAGATATGGCCGCAATGCGCGATACCGTCGCCCGCGCTGGCGGGGATCCGACGGTCATTCGCCCGCATCTGCCGGTTGAAGTATCCATCGACCATTCCCTGGCCGTTGAACATTTTGCCCGGCGCGATGCTGCCCAGCTCAACATCGCCCAGGAAATTCGCCGCAACAAGGAGCGCTACCGCTTCCTCAAATGGGCATCGAATTCCATGGAGGGCATCCATATCAACCCTCCGGGTACGGGCATTATGCACACCATCAACTTGGAGCAACTTGCCACAGTCGCCACAACCGATGGCACCTACGCCTTCCCCGACATGATGTTGGGTACTGATTCACATACCCCGATGATCAACGGCTTAGGTGTTTTAGGCTGGGGCATCGGCGGCGTGGAAGCAGAGACTTTGATGTTCGGAATGCCCACTACGTTGCGGGTGCCGGAAGTGATCGGGGTAAAACTCATCGGCAAGCTAGCCGCGGGAGTGACCTCTACCGACCTGGCACTGACGTTGACCAGTGAACTGCGAAAATTCGGCGTAACCGGCAAGTTCGTGGAATTCTACGGCCCTGGCGTATCCACCTTGAGTGTTGGTGACCGTGCAGTGGTGGCAAACATGGCGCCCGAATTTGGTGCGACCACCGCATACTTCCCTGTCGATGAAGCCGGCATGGAGTATCTTGCGATGACCGGCCGCAGCGCCGAGCACATCGATTTCGTGCGCGCCTATTACAAGGAAGCTGACTTGTGGTTCGATCCGCAGGCAAACCCTACCTTCAACCAGACTCTGGAATTAGATCTCGCCACAGTCTTTCCTTCTGCCGCGGGTCCACGTCGCCCACAGGACTTGAATGCTATCAACACACTTGCTCAAGTCATGGCTGATACCGAGCCCGACTCCCCGGCATTTCCGCTGGCCATTGCATCGATCACCAGCTGCACCAACACCACCGACCCGCGACTTTTGATTACTGCCGGCCTTCTTGCTCGCAATGCACGGGCAAGAGGATTAACTCCACCGAAGTGGGTCAAGACCTCGCTGGCACCGGGCTCCCCTGCTGCGGCAAGCTATCTCGAGCGCGGCGGACTGTTGGACGACCTGTCTGCGATTGGTTTCGACATCGTCGGCTTTGGCTGCACCACTTGTATCGGTAACTCGGGCCCGTTGACTCCTGAGATTTCCCAGCAAGAAGGCACGCCCGTGGCGGTGTTGTCCGGCAACCGCAACTTCCCTGGCCGCGTGCACCCCGACTTGGACTACGGTTTCCTCATGTCCCCGCCATCGGTCATCGCATTCGCACTGGCAGGAAGGGCGGATATTGATATCTCTAATGAGTCGCTAGGCACCGACGAGAACGGAAATCCGGTCTACCTGCACGAGATTTGGCCCAGCCCGCACGATATCGATGAGACTTTTACTAAGGCAATGGCCCCCGATGACTTCGGCACCGATTTCTACGAGGCTTCCAACAATAAGCTCTGGCATGAAATTGATGCACCCGATGGCCCGCTGTTTCCGTGGGATGAAAAGTCCACGATTTTGCGCCCGCCGCCTTTCGCGGACTTGGACCAAAAGTCACTGCTAGGCACCTATCATGCTTATCCGCTGCTAGTGCTTGGCGATGACATCACCACCGACCACATCTCCCCCGCCAGTGCGATCCCGAAAGATTCCTTCGTCGCAGACTTCCTCGTTGAGCGCGGCGAAGACCGCAATGACTTAAATGTCTTTGCTTCTCGTCGCGGCAACTGGGAGGTCATGGCACGTGGTGCGTTCTATGCACGCGCTGTGAAGAATGCTTTGACGGATGCGCCCGGTGTCGCGATGACCATGCACAGCCCGAGTGGTGATCTCATGCGCGTCTGGGATGCCGCCGGGCGCTACGCGGAGGAAAACCAGCCGGTGGTCGTGGTCGCAGGTGATCGCTATGGCATGGGTTCCTCGCGCGACTGGGCTGCAAAAGTCCAGCGCTTGCTGGGGGTGCGTGCTGTGTTGGCCACCAGCTATGAACGCATTCACCGCACGAACCTCATCGGTATGGGCATTTTGCCGCTGGAGATTCCCCGCGACTTCGTGGACTTAGAACCGGGCGACAGCATCCGCGTTGAAGCCGTCGATATCAGTCCGCGGTGCCAGGTCCCGGTCACCGTCAACAAGGTTGATGGCTCGACGGTGAACTACCTGGCAATGGCAGCCGTCGAGACAGGCAACGAAGCACAATTGCTTGTCGATGGCGGCGTCATCCCTTCTATTCTTTCCCTCACAACAAGAAAGCGATAACTATGACTACTTTTACTTCCGATACCTATGACGAACTCGGCGAAAAGGTCGATTCTCTCCCTTTGAACTTCGAAAACCTCGGCCGCATTGAGCATTTCTCTGGCCCAGCGGAGACCGTGCGCGTCGATGAGGATAACCAGCTGCTCAAAGAATTAATGAAGCAACCTGGCAAGGGTCGCGTCCTAGTGGTCGATGGCCAGGAGAAAATCACCTGCGCGCTGATGGGCGGCAACATGGCGAAGATGTTTCAGGAAAGCGGCTGGGCCGGCGTGGTCATCGTCGGCGCGATTCGCGACCGCGCAGAGCTCGCCGAGATAGACCTGGGTGTGCTGGCGATGGGCTCGAACCCGAAGCGCAGTAAGAAAGAGCGCACCGGCGAGGTCGGGGTTACACTAGACATTTCGGGTATTAAAGTAACCCCTGATGCCATGGTTTATGCCGATTCGGATGGAGTGTTGATAGAGCGATGAGAAGTACATTGACGTGGATTTTCGTTGTACCCGCGTCAATTGCTTTAGGTCTGCTCTTTAATTACTTCAACGTTGCTGCCGCGTGGATTCTTGCAGGGATCATCGTTGCCGGCGGCATGGCGTTGGTACGCCGCGAAGAACTGGCTCTTAACTCCCACGTGGAAAAGGCTGGTCGCGGCGTTATCGGCGTCTTGGCGGGGCTTCCCCTAGTCGGGATCGGCATTGGTGAAGTTACCCCCTACGTGCTGCCGGGTCTGGTGGTTTCCGTCATCACCGTGGCGCTCGGCATGAGCGCTGGCGTGGTGCTGGCAAAAAGTGTGAAAGAGATTTCTCCCCAAACCGGAATCCTGTGCATGCTCCCCGGAGGTTCATCAACACTGCCGGTGATCGCCATGGAAACCGGGGCCGATTATCGTTTGGTGGCACTCTCTCAATATCTGCGCTTGGTCATTGTTTCTCTCTCGTTGCCGCTGGTGACCTCTATTTTTAATGTCACCGCCACTGGTGCCGCAGAAGAGCATGGCACCTGGTGGGGTGCCCTGCTCTTGGTGGTCTTTGCGTTGGCTGGACCGTACATCGGTAAGCTCTTGCACTTTCCTGCACCTCACATCTTCGCGCCGCTACTGCTGACCATTGCGGCCGGGCAGTTCATCCCTGAAGCGCTGGTCATCCCGAATTTCGTGACGGTCATTGCGTTTTTGATAATCGGCTGGTTCTGCGGCGGCGGACTATCAGTGCAGGTACTGAAGATTTTTGCCCGCCAGCTGCCGATGACCCTGCTGTTTATCATCATTACCATCGCAACCTGCGCCGCTACTGCCCTGCTGTTGAGCTGGTGGATGGACATCACTTATTTTGATGCCTACCTGGCAACCAGCCCGGGTGGCCTAGAAACCGTCCTCGCGCTCGCACACGAAGGCGGCTCCGGGCCTGCGGTCATTAGCGTGCAGCTAATCAGGTTACTGACGCTGCTATTTTTGGCTGGCTACCTGTCCACCATTATCCGGTGGATCGTTAAGAGAGGCCGGGGATAAAAGTGTTGAGGCCAAGAAAAAGCAGCAATGTAGCCAATGGAATTGCGATGGTTACTACGGCGATATCCTTATAGGACAGGCGGTGAGTCATCCCGCACACAATAAGCATGGTTAGTACTGCGCCGTTATGCGGCATGGAGTCAAAACTAACCGAAGCCATCGCAGTAACTCGGTGCATGAGTTCCATGCTTATCCCCTGCTCCGCAGCCAGCTGGGCCAGCTGCTCACCCATGGTTTGCATGGTGATGCTCAGCCCACCTGATGAAGAACCTGTAATTCCTGAAATAACAGCGGTAGAAACAGTGGAAACTACCAAAGCATTATCGCTAATATCCAGCATATTTTCTTGTACAGCCGCGAAGACAGCAAGTGATGCGATTACCGCGCCGAATCCGACTTCCGAAGCCGTTGTGAAACAAGGGAAAATGGCATTCTTAGCTCCGTCCGAAAACTCCCGGACGGACTGCCGGATACGGCTGGGAAACATCAGCACCATGACCACAATCGCCAAAGCCAATGAGAGAGTCGGGCCCCATACCCCTGTGAGTGCCTGGATATCGGTCGAACCAAACTTCTCTTCTGCCAGGTATCCGGTATCCATTCGCTGCGCAAAATAGAATACGAAGGAGAAGTTGACGATGATAACCACGAGGATAGGGATAAGGCCTAGCAAGCCTTGAATAGTGACCGACGGGTCCTTCTTCAGCGCAGTGGAAGCTTTTAGCTTCTCCTCTCCCTCATCAGAACTTTCGCCAAGCCCAGCTGGGGTATGAATGAAGTTGCCAGAAGAATCAATAG
The DNA here is from genome assembly GCF_002967075.1 of Corynebacterium sp. J010B-136. Classification (GTDB taxonomy): domain Bacteria; phylum Actinomycetota; class Actinomycetes; order Mycobacteriales; family Mycobacteriaceae; genus Corynebacterium. Next base: position 149,639 of record NZ_PUGE01000001.1, read on the forward strand.
GCATAAATTCTTCGCCAGTTTTTCTGATTTGCTTCATTCGGTATTCAAGCCACGCAATTCCGGCAATGAGCATGACAGCAGCTGAGCCCAGGCCAAAGTACGGCGCTGCATAAACATTGGTGCCGAAATAACTGGTGGGGATTGCATTGTGAACCTGTGGAGAACCAGGCAGAGCAGCAAGTGCAAAGGTAATGGTGCCTAATGCAATTGCAGCGGGCATTAAACGCTTGGGAATCCCCGCCTCTTTAAACAACGCGGTCGCAATTGGCACAATGGTAAATGCAACGACCCACGCAGAAACGCCTCCATACGTGAGCAAGGCAGTTGCAACAACTGTTGAAAGCATGGCACGTTTCGGGCCAAAAAGCGTTGTTATTGCTTTAGCCAAGTACCGAGCTAGCCCTGTAGATGTCATGAGATAGCCAAAAATAGCGCCAAAGAGAAATAGCGGGAAGTAGCTGATAATGAAGCCACCCAAAGCGGGCATGAAGATCTGGGTATATGAACCCATTATCGGCTGCCCGGAAAAGACTACGGCTATCAGCGCTGCGATAGGTGCTACGACCACAACCGAATGCCCACGATACGCAAAGGTGATCAAGAAAACGAGAGAAATCACCACGCCTATAAGTGCAAGTAACACTGGAACTCCTTAAATTTGAGATCTTTTCAGTCGCAAGCGCACTACTATGAAGTCTTATGACTGCAGATGCCCGCGACCGGATCTTGACGTGCTCACGTCGGCTTTTTAGTGAACGAACATTTGCGCAAGTGTCCTTAAAAGACATAGCCCAGGAAGCTGAGGTTTCAGTCGCGCTGATTGTGAAGCATTTCCACAACAAAGACTCGCTATTTGAAGCGACCGTGGATTTCAGTAATTCTTCAGAGGCTCTGTTTGCCGGGCCGTTTGAAGAGCTGGGACGAACGGCGATTCGGGAGACTCTTACTGCTCCGCATAATGCGCCTTATTCCATGGCGCGCATGATCACGGTGTCGACGGGAAATCCCGAAAGTTTGAATGCCATCGGTAAACGTATCCGCTCAGACCTGCAGGAAGTCTTAGTCAATCGCATCCGCAATGAAGCGCCGTATCCAAACCCGTCACCGGAACTCCGCGCGCAGTCTGCTTTGTCGCTTTTGCTAGGTCTATCAATGATGAGGCGTTTCGCTGATACCGACTTTTTGGCATTCAGCGAAACGTCTCTCGTAAACCACTATTCGCGTATCCTCCAACGGATTATCAACGGCGAAGCTCGTTAATCACGGCGGAGAAATCCAGGTTCCCATGTCCTTCGTCGACGAATGCTGCGTAAGTGTCAGCAGCAATCTTTCCGAGTACTGTTGAGGTTCCCGTGGCCTCGGCGGATTCCATGGCCAGTTTGAGGTCTTTGAGCATAAGCGCCGATGAAAACCCCGGCTTGAACTCATTATTCGCAGGCGAGGTAGGAACCACATCTGGAATTGGCGCATTTACTGAAAGCGACCAGGAGTTGCCCGTCGCATTGGACACCACATCAAAGAATGCTTGATGCTCGAGTCCCAAGCGTTCTCCCATGACAATTGCTTCTGAGAGCACCAATTGCTGCACAGCCAGGATCATATTGTTGCACGCTTTTACAGCTTGGCCATTGCCGCTTTGCCCACAATGAGTGATCGAGCGGCCCATGATGTCTAGCAGGGGCCTTGCCTTGTTAAAGGCCTCTTCCGTTCCGCCCACCATAAAAGCCAGCGTTCCTGCCTGAGAGCCTGTGACTCCCCCGGAAACTGGGGCGTCGACAAATAATGAGCCCCGTTCTTGGATAAATTCTCCTACCTCACGGGCATCCTGAACCGAAATCGTGGAGGAATCAATATAAAGCTTGGCCGCGGAGTCTGCCTCCACCAATTCCTCAATAACCTTCTTCACCAACGCGCCATTGGGCAGCATCGTGATTACGGCTTCTGCTCCTTGGGCAGCTTCAACAGCGGAATCAAAGGTGGCGACTCCTGCGTCTGCGACTGCCGTGCGTGCTTTGTCAGATACATCAAACCCGCGCGTTTCTAAGCCTGCTTTGGCAAGGTTGATGGCCATCGGACCGCCCATATTTCCCAATCCGATAACCGCAACTGTCGAAATAGACATGGTGTGCTCCTTTCTTAATCCATAACCGGCATAGAGAACTGAGGGCCTGCGTTGCTGTCGTCCGGCCAGCGGCTGGTGACGGTCTTCGTCTTCGTGTAGAAGCGGAAGGAATCTGGTCCATGCTGGTTGAGGTCACCGAATCCGGAGGCTTTCCAACCACCAAAGGTGTGGTAAGCAATCGGCACCGGAATTGGAACATTGATGCCAATCATTCCGACATTGACCTGGGTTGCGAAGTCACGGGCGGCTCCACCATTAGAGGTGAAAATAGCAACACCATTGCCATACTCGTGTTCAGTTGGGAGCTTTACTGCCTCTTCCAGAGTTTCAGCGCGAACCATGGACAGTACTGGACCAAAAATTTCATCGGTATAGATCGACATGTCAGGAGTGACGTGGTCAAAGAATGTGGGGCCAGTAAAGAAACCACCCGCGAGTGATTCTCCCTCATAGGAGGCATCCGACATGTCGAGCGTGCGGCCATCGGCAAGCAATTCTGCTCCGGCATCAACTCCCTGTCGGATATAGCTTTCTACCCGGTCCTTAGCATCTTGGGTAACTAAAGGTCCGTAGTCCGATGCCCCATCCAGACTGTGGCCAACCTTAAGCGAAGGAATCCGCGCTACCAGGGCATCGCGCAACTTGTCTGCGGTTTCTTGCCCGACTGGGACAACCACGGACAACGCCATGCATCGTTCACCGGCAGAACCGAAAGCAGCGCCCACCAGGGTGTCTGCGGTTGCTTCGATATCTGCATCGGGCAGGACAATCGCATGGTTCTTGGCACCACCGAAACACTGAGCCCGCTTGCCAGTTGCAGCACACCGCTCATAAATGTACTGCGCAATCGGGGTTGAACCAACAAATCCGATGGCCTGAACAATGTCAGAGTCCAGCAATGCATCCACTGATTCTTTACCACCGTGGACAACATTGAGAACACCTGCGGGAGCGCCAGCTTCAATGAATAACTCCGCTAGTTTCACAGGCACGGAAGGATCACGCTCAGAAGGCTTCAGAATGAACGCGTTACCTGCTGCAAGCGCAGGACCAGCCTTCCACAGCGGAATCATCGCTGGGAAGTTGAAAGGCGTGATACCTGCGACGACGCCGAGCGGCTGGCGCATTGAGTAGGTATCAATACCAGTGCCAACCTCGCTGGAGTACTCACCTTTGAGCTGGTGCGGAGCACCGAGTGCAAACTCCAAAACTTCCAGGCCACGCTGGATATCGCCCTTGGCGTCTGGGAAAGTCTTGCCATGCTCAAGAGACAAGGTCGTTGCAAGCGGGTCCATGTTTTCATTGATGAGCGAAATCCACTTCATGATGATGCGAACTCGCTTCTGCGGATTGAGCTTCGCCCAGACCTTTTGCGCTTGAGCGGAATTTTCGATGACATGGTTGACATCATCGACATTTGCCAGGACGACTTCGGATTGGGGTTTACCCAGGGAAGGATTCAGTACAGCCTGCGTTTTTCCTGACGTTCCGGCATATTCTTGACCGTCTACATAGTGCTTAATGGTGTTCATGATGTTCTCCTCCTGTGAACGATGTACAGCTCACATTAATGAGACGCATCACACCCGTCATGCAATCCTGTGCGCTAGAACACCATTCACCCCCTCCCCGCCGCACTTAACTGCATAGTACGATTTAGTGAATGGGTGTACACCATTCACTCAGAATTTGCGGGAGGAATACCAACGCGATGTCACCGAAACACAGGCAATTACACGAGAACTGGGAAGCCGACGTCATACTGAACGATGGCGGTATCGCCTCGCTTCGCCCAATCCGAAGGTCAGACACTGAAGAACTTCGGCGATTCTATTCGCGCGTGTCCGACCATTCAAAGTACCTGAGATTCTTTGCAGCGCACCCCGTGCTTACCGATGGGGACATCGAACTGTGGCTCGATACCAACGGCTACGACAAGGTCACCCTAGTAATGATCGAACGCGACAATATCATCGCGGTTGCCGGTTATGAACTAGTTGATGCTTTTCTTCCCGCGCGCGTGGGGGATGTTTCCTTTTTAGTACAGGACTCACACCAGGCCCGCGGTTGCGGAAACATTCTGCTGGAGCACCTTGCGGAGATCGGTAGGCAAGGCGGTATGGAACGGTTCTATGCGGAAATGCTCACGACAAACCGCCAGATGTCCCAAGTATTTATTCGCGCTGGATATTCTGCCGCTCCCGAACTCGAAGATGGTTACCTGACCGTTGACTTTGAAATCGAACCCAATATCAAATCACGCGACGTTATGGAACGTCGCGAAATGCGAGCAGAAGCCAATTCGATTGCTCGCATATTAAATCCAACTTCCGTAGCCGTGGTGGGCTCCATTGAAGGTCTTGGATCTGTAATCCCTTCGCTCGTGCAGGGAAATTACCAGGGAAAACTTCATATTCTTACGACCAATTCCAGCGAGGACTTCGCGTTAGAATCGCTAGAAAGACTCGACGAAGACGTTGACCTGCTGCTAATTGAACATGCTCCAGAAAACCTCGGAGCAATCATGGCTGCGGCCGCACAGCGCAACGCCAAAGGAATCATTGTGGTCGCAGGTAACCACAACCCAAACCTATCTTCCAGTGACAGCCGTGAATTGGTTCTTACAGCGCGCGACTTTGGACTGCGGGCACTAGGTCCGGCAGCATTGGGTGTCATCAACACCCAAGCATCGATAAGCCTAAATGCAACCCCTGCCCCCATGCCACCTGCTGGAAATATTGGCATCTTTACCCAGTCTGCCGGGGTCGGGACGCTGGTTCTCTCCCGCGCGATTGAACGTGGCCTTGGAATCAGTTCATTCATTGCCGCAGGCTCTTTTGCCGACATCACCGGCAACGATGTTATTCAATATTGGAGTACCGATGACAACACATCCGTTTGCCTGCTCTCTTTAGATTCCATTGGCAATCCCCGAAAATTCTTCCGCGTCCTGCATCGACTCGCTTTGGAAAAGCACGTGGTGGTATTCATTCCCTCCCGAGCTCTCAAATCTTCACGCTACTTTGCTGACGATGCTGGTTATGAATTAGAAGAAGTAGATCCACAGGCCTTGGATGAAATAATTCGCGATACCGGCTCCATGGTCGTAACCCGCAGGGAAAGCATGTACGACATCGCCCATTTGCTTACCCGGCAGCCCCTACCGCGCGGCAACCGAGTGGCACTCCTCTCCAATAGCGAGGGACTGACCATGCACATGGAACAAGCCGCCGCTAGATTTGGGCTCCAGCCTCATTCCATGACGGTAAATGAGTCCACTATAAACAATCTTGCTGAGCAAGCACAGCGCGCGCTTGCAAACCCAGCTATCGATGCAGTCTTGGTGACCGTTGTCGAAATCGGCACTGGCCACATCTTAGATTCGCTGACCCAAGAGTTGGATGAAATCGCTGCTCAAGCTCAAGACACACCACTTATTGGGTCTTTCGTCGGGTTTGGCAAGCCAACCGTTGCTGCTAAATACTTGCCAGTATTTGACACTTACGCTGATGCATTGGAAACGCTGCAGGTCATTGTGAGCAATGAGCACAGGCGAAGCGCAGCCCGCCCCCACCCCGACGACGAGCTGGCTGAAGGAAACTATCCGCGAGCAATGCAAACAGTAGAGAAGATTCTGCAGGATTCTCCCGATGGACGCTGGGCAACTGATAGCGAATGCGCAGAAATCCTCGCCGCCTATGACATCGAACTTGTCCCCTGGTTTGCTGTCCAAACCGTGGATGAAGCAATCGCCGCCAGCGAAGGCTTGGGGTGGGATGTAGTCCTTAAATCTGTAAGTCCGATGGTGCGCGGTAGATCTGAATGGCCCACGGTTATCCGACATATTCGCGATGAACACAGCATGAAAGAAGCATGGAATACCTTGCGTGAAATGGCCATTGAGTTAACACTCATTGACGAGGCAAGCGATGACATCACGGAACTAAAACCTGTGGTTCAAGCCAACGCCGCAACAGGGGCTTCACTTACCATTCGGGGCGTTGAAAGCACCGTCGTTGGGCCCATTATTTCGGCGGGCATCTCCGGGATCGCCAATGATTTACTTCAGGACAAGGCATGGCGCGTTCCTCCCATGCGCCGCTCTGACGCTAGATCGATGCTTCATTCACTCGCATCAAGTCCCTTGCTCACCGGATATCGCGGCGCCAAACCTTCCCAGATGTCAACCGTGGAAGAGATCATCATGCGCCTTGCACGTCTCAAGGACGACATTAGCTCCGTTGTAGAAGTCGAGCTCACGCCCGTAATCGCCGGGGTTAATTCCACTGAAGTAGTTGGCGCAAAAATGCGTATTGCCCCAATAGACGCGCAGCGTACTCCCCTCGCGCGTGCTTTTTCGCAGTAGGCAGGGCGACTGTGAAACTACTATTAATTGATACAGACGAAATTCACCGATACAGCCTCGGCGCGGAGCACCCCATGGGACCAGACCGCGTTGACGCTGCCTTAAAGCTTGCACATCAGCTCGGAATCTTAGACGCGTTTGAAGTATCCCAACCAGAGGGAGCTACCGATGAGATTCTTGAACTTGTCCACAGCAAGGCCTACATCCAAGCCACACGCGCTCATCAGTCGAATCCACTATTTGGAATCGGTACGGTAGATAACCCGGTAGTGCCAGGGCTTGCCGATGTTGCAGGTCGTATCAGCAGCGGCACTCTCCATGCAGCTCGTGCGGTGTGGGAAGGTACGGCAGATCGTGCGGTTAATCTTGCTGGTGGGCTGCACCATGCATTTCCAGATGCTATGTCAGGCTTTTGCATGTATAACGACGCCGCAATAGCCATTACCTGGCTGCTTGAGAATACAAATATCGAGCGCGTCGCCTATGTTGACTTTGATGCCCATCATGGTGATGGCGTGGAAAAGATCTTTTGGGATGATCCTCGTGTATTGACCATCTCAGTGCACGAATCAGGGCTTTATCTGTTTCCTGGTACCGGGCATGCTCATGAAATTGGAGGCCCGAGCGCTGCAGGGACGGCAATCAACATCGCGGTTTCAAAAAATGCCGGTGACCATGAATGGCTACAAAGCATCCACGCGGTTGTCCCCGCGGTTCTGCAAAAATTTGCGCCCGAGCTAATAATCAGCCAGCATGGCGCCGATCCCCACCGCTTAGACCCCTTGACTGACTTGGAGCTCAGCATGGACGCGATGGCTCTTGCCTATCATTCCATGAGTGCATGGGCTGACCAGTTCGCCAATGGAAAGTGGGTTGCCTTAGGCGGCGGGGGCTATCAGCCCTCTGGGGTGTCCAGGGCATGGACGCACGTATTGGCTGCGGTGAGCAAGCAGCTTATCGATGTCACCGCAAAAATCTCACCGAACCTACATATGGGTGACGAAGGAGTAGATTTGGGGGCCTTGGAGCAGTTCAGTCCCTGCCATGTCACAACCAGCCAGCCAAGCCCTGCACTGGTTGCGACATCACGGGCTGTATTTCCGTATTGGGGATTGCGCCCTTACGGCTAGACAAATGCTGAAACGCCAGTAATGGCTCGTCCCACGATGAGGGAGTTGATTTCGTACGTCCCCTCGTAGGTGTACAAAATCTCCGCATCATTCATCATCTTTGACAGGTCATAATCTGTCAGAATGCCGTTGCCTCCGCCAATATTGCGACCCGCAGCAGCGGATTCTCGAGCCAAACGGGTTGTGGTTGCTTTCGCCAAGGCAGCATGCGGCATTTCTAATTCCCCAGCCTCTTGCTTTCTTGCGATTTGAGACATCATGGATAGCGACACGGTGGCGTTGCCAAGAATTCGCGCCAAGGCTTCCTGGATGAGCTGGAATTTCGCAATCGGACGCCCAAACTGATCACGGGAGACCGCGTATTCACGAGCTTTATCAAAAATTCCAAGCTGCAAACCAGCTCCTTGCCACGCAACCCAAGCTCTGGAACTGCACAAAAAATCATTGGTATTTGCAAAGGACTCTGCGCCCGGAATGAGATTGTCATGCGGAATCAGAACGTCATCGAAGTGGATATTGGCGTTCTGCATGATGCGCAAGCCCATCTTCCGGGAAATTTTCTCCGTAGTAACGCCGTCTCGATCCATCTCTACGATGAATCCCTTCACCGCATTATCCTCGACATCCCGGGCAAAGCAGATGGCGAAGTCAGCAAAGGTTCCAGCCCCAATCCAGCGCTTTTGCCCATTAATTACCCAACCATCTTGGGTTCGCTGCGCTGTAGTAGCCAAGCCCCCGGCAATATCCGAGCCGTGTTCAGGCTCAGTCAGAGCAAAGCAGCCCAGCTTCTTAAATGATCGCAGACCGTCTAGCCACTTTTCACGTTGTGCATCACTGGCTAAGGCATCAATCAACGCCACTACCAATTCATTATGAATACCAACGAACGCTGAAATGGATACGTCTGCTCGGGTAACTTCCGCATATGCCAAACCGCGGTACAAGCGTGAAGTCCCAGACATTGCAATTTCTCCGAGCCCAAATTCCGCAAGTCGTGGCAGCAATTCAAATGGGAATTCTTCGCGGTCCCAGTATTCTCCTGCTACCGGGCATATTTCGGTCTGCAGGAACTCATGGAGGTTATTCAAGCGGTCAGACTCTTCGGCGTTTAGCTGGTCAGCAACGCCGAGGATATCTGCGTGTGGAAATGGAATAGCATGGAACGAGTGCTGCGTTGTATCTTCAAGATTTATAATCGGCGGCATGGATATACTCTCCAAACTTAACGCGGCTAGAGCCCATCCCCTAGCCTGACAGTACGATTTAACTAAGTACCGTACACGTAAATTTTTACCGTGTCGCGTGTTTTACAAACTTTAAAAATTAGCTCTAAGGATTCCCATGTCATCGAAATCGCCACTAACCCCTCGCCAGCGAGAGCTCTTCAACTCACTATTGCGAGACTTTTTAGAGGAGGGATTTGAGTCTTTTACCATCGACAATGCGAGCAAACGCTACCACTGCTCAAAGTCGACCATTTACGGGCTCGGAACTACGCGCGATGAGATTCTGTCACGAATCCTGGTGAGTTATTTCAAGGAAGTTACGCGACGAACAACCCCAGATCTCGCCTCCATCAAGTCATACCGAGACGCCTTTATCGAATACTTTGACAACATCAAGGAATCACTTTCCGCAGCTAGCCCTAAATTTATGCAAGACCTAGCCAGCGACCCTGTCGCGCATGACATCTATGCGGTCAACACCCAAGCCGCAACTCGGATCATTCATAACCTCCTCGAACTCGGAGTTGAGTCTGGGGAATTTTCCATCGATTCAATCGAACTGACTTCCCGCATCATTCAGCAGTCGATGGACAGCATTCAAAAAGGAACCTATTCCGACATCCTGAAGCCACAGGAGACCTACCCACACCTTGGCCGACTCATCATTAACGGCATAAGCAAAAAATAGTTTCCTCAAAATCGCTAGCATTTACTTCGCTTTCGAAGTAAAGTCACGTAGGACACACATCACATTCGGACGTGATACGTAGTTCATCACATAAATCTGTGCCATTTCTACGGGTTGTGTCCTTGACTTATCTTGAGGAGTCTCATGAATCCGGTTACCGAACAATTCCTAGCAGCACGCGACTTTCTCGTGGCCAACCGCGAAAATTACACCACAGCAGTAAATGAGTTTGAGTGGCCGCGGTTTGATTCATTCAATTTTGCAACTGATTGGTTCGACTACCTGGCAACGCAGTCGGAATCCGAAAACCGTGAAGCCATCGTCATTAATGAACAAGACGGTAGTAGCACGCGTCGTACATATAGCGAGATGTCCAAGCGCTCCCAACAGCTTGCAAATTGGCTAACAGACCAGGGCGTCAAGCGTGGAGATCACGTCATGCTGATGCTCAACAACCAGCTTGAGCTTTGGGAGAGCATGTTGGCATGCATCCGCGCTGGTTTTGTAATTAATCCCGCAACAGCCATGCTGGGCACAGACGATCTTCAAGACCGCACCGAACGTGCCGAAGTCTCCTGGGTCATTGTTAATAGCGATGACGCCCAGAAATTCCAAGGGGTCACTGGCGATTTCACTGTCATCCAGATCCAAGACGGTGAACCCGCTCAAACGTCACATCCCACGTTGTACTACTCTGACTCGCACAATGCCGCAGTTGAGTACACTCCGACACAGCAAACCCACGGCGATGAAACTCTCCTGCTCTACTTCACCTCAGGCACCACCTCAAAAGCCAAGCTAGTAGAGCACACTCATACGTCTTATCCAGTTGGGCACCTCAGTACTATGTACTGGATTGGCATCGAACCTGGCGATGTTCACTTAAACGTTGCTGCTCCGGGATGGGCCAAGCACGCGTGGTCTAACTTTTTCGCACCATGGATTGCCGGCGCAACCATCTTCATTTACAACTATTCTCGCTTTGATGCCGCTGCGCTCATGGCACAGATGGATAAAGAAGGCGTGACCAGTTTCTGCGCTCCACCGACTGTATGGCGAATGCTCGTACAGGCAGATCTTTCCTTGATGAAAAAGCCCCCGACAAAGATCGTGGGTGCTGGCGAACCGCTCAACCCTGAGTTGTTCAATGCCATCAAGCGGGGTTGGGGCGTCGAAATTCGCGACGGCTTTGGTCAAACTGAAACTTCCGTGCAAATTGCAAACACCCGTGGTGAGAAAGTTAAGCCAGGCTCCATGGGCAAGCCGCTCCCCGGATTCAACATCGCATTAATTGATCCTGCCTCTGGTGAAATCGGAGATACCGGAGAAATCTGCATCAAACTCGACCCCCGCCCCGTGGGACTCTTTAGTGGATACGTCGCATCTCCTGAAAAGAATGATGAAGTATTCCGTGATGGCTACTACCACACTGGCGATATCGCAGAGCGCGATAAAGACGGCTATATCTCCTACATTGGCCGCTCCGACGATGTTTTTAAAGCTTCGGACTACCGCCTCTCCCCCTTTGAGCTGGAGTCCGTCGTCATTGAGCACTCCGCCGTCGCCGAAGTTGCAGTTGTACCTTCACCAGATCCGATTCGACTGGCAGTTCCAAAAGCCTACGTGGCTCTGGCCAAAGGATTCGAGCCAGATGCCGAGACCGCAGAGTCAATCCTCAAGCACTGCCGGGATGGACTTGCACCATATAAACGTATTCGTCGACTGGAATTCTTCGAACTTCCAAAGACTGTTTCGGGCAAGATCCGCCGCGTAGATCTGCGCAAGCGTGAGAATGAAATTCATGCTGATGATGGTGGTGAAAATAAGGCATCTACTGAGTTCGCAGATTCTGACTTTCCAGCACTGAAAGGATAAGGTAGGAGCTTAATCAGTCAAGCAGCAGCCAAGGAGGAGAGTATGTCACCATATTCCGGGGCTGCTGCTTCTTTTGATTCCATCGCCGAAGGCCATCGCCAGTGGGAAAAGCATCATTCGCTTGAAAGCGCCGATGGAATCGCCGTTTTGTCCTCCGCAGCGCGTATGACTGAAATTCTTTTCCAAGGCGCAGAGAAAGTTCTGAAGCCATATGGGATTACTTTCGCACACTTTGAACTGCTTACTATGCTGGTGTACTCCCGCCGGGGTGGCTTACCAATGTCAAAGATTGGTGCACGCCTTCAGCTACCACCAGCATCATTAACGCACACAGTATCGAAACTGGAATCCGCTGGACTTGTGGAACGCAGCCGTGACCCAAAGGATAAGCGCTCAACACTTGTCAATATCACGGATCAAGGGATCGCACTCTCAAGCACCGCAACCCCAGCTTTGAATGAATATTTCACTAATCTACCGATGGACAAAGCCGACCAGGCTTCCGTCCGCCGCATTGCAGCGGAACTTAGAATCCAGGCCGGCGACCAGGTACTTAATAACTTTAAGAATTCTTAAAGTTCGGCTCACGCTTTTCGGAAAAGGCTGCCATTCCCTCTTTTTGGTCTTGTGATGCAAACAGTGAATGGAAGGTGCGGCGTTCAAACAACAGTCCCTGAGACAGTGATGTCTCATAAACTACGTTGACCTGCTCTTTGATCATCGATGTCGTGACCTGCGACTTGGATGCAATCAGGTTGGCAGTCTCAAGAGCTTTATTTAACAGCTCGTCTGGAGCGACAATCTGCGCAACTAGGCCACTTCTTTCGGCTTCTTCGGCATCCATCATGCGCCCGGTTAGACACATTTCCATTGCTTTAGCCTTACCGACCGCACGGGTTAAACGCTGGGATCCACCCATTCCTGGTGTAATCCCCAAATTGACTTCTGGTTGCCCGAACTTGGCCTTTTCACCAGCAATAATAAAATCACACATCATTGCTAGTTCGCAGCCGCCGCCCAGCGCATATCCGTTGACCGCAGCAATGACTGGCGTCCGGACCGCTACAAATTGATCCCAGTTTGCGAACCAGTCTGCCTTGTACATTTCAACGCTGGTCTTAGACGACATTTCCTTAATGTCAGCACCAGCTGCAAAAGCCTTTTCAGAACCTGTAAGAACGATTGCGCCAACAGCTTCATCTGCATCAAAAGCTTGCGCTGCTGAGATGATTTCCTCTTGAGTTTCCTTGTTCAAGGCGTTGAGAGCTTTAGGCCGATTGAGGGTAATCAGTCCAACATTCTCACGAGTTTCAACGATGATGTTGTTGTATTCCATGGTCTATCTCCTTAAAACTTAGGTCCATTAGTTCCGCGACGGTCCAGGATTTCCACTACCGCACCTGCATCCACATCTTGAAGATGCGAATGACTCCACTTTGGATTTTTGTCTTTTTCAATAATGAGTGCACGCACGCCTTCTAAGAAGTCGCCATCTTGGCGCATGTTCAGTGACATCCAGTACTCCGTCGTTAAGGCTTCCCCCAGAGTACCGACGGAAGCTCGCTCAAGCAGGAGCTCAGTTACTTTCAACGATAACGGCGGATGGTTGCTGATCTTCTCAGCTGCTTTAACCGACCAATGATCATCGGGTTTGCCTTCGGCTAGATTCTGAAGTCGCTTGAGGGTCTCTTCAACGCTGTCCGCTGAATAAACGTCAACCATCTCTGAACGATCACCAGCAAAACTCTCGCCAGGATCTGAGGCAAACTTTTCTATCTCTGCCGCATTTCCTGTAGCTGCCAGTATTTCAACCAACTCATCCAACTTGTCATCGGTGACGTAAAAATCAGCAAAACCTAAATCAATTGCTTCTGCGGCTCCCACGTGAACTGCGGTATACGCTAAATGGTAACCAAGCCGGTCTCTTGAGTGCGCCAAGATATAGGAACCACCTGCATCAGGAGCAAATCCGATTCCCACTTCTGGCATTCCCAAGCGAGTCGAATTAGTTACGATTCGGTGCGAACCGTGGGAAGATACACCAACTCCTCCACCAAGAACGATGCCCTTCATCAGCGGAACGTAGGGTTTAGGATACGAGGCGATGAGGTGATTGAGCTCGTATTCCTCTCTAAAGAAAACCGGGCCCAATTCCGCATCTGCGTATAACGCGGCAATATCGCCCCCCGCACAGAAAGCTCGATCTCCAGCTCCGCGTACAACTACAAGAGCAATATCATCATCACTTGCCCAATCTTTGAGCGTTTGTGACAGTGCCCGAATCATCTCCAAGTCCAATGCATTAAGTGCTGCGGGACGATTCAAAGTAATAATGCCAGCGTGCCCGTTTTTGGTCACTAGCACTTTTTCAGTCATCTTCATTCTCCTCTAATTTCTTTCTAGAAGTAGTGCTTCACCTTGACCGCCACCACCACACAGAGCAATACCTGCCTTCTGTGCTCCATTAGCCAAAAGATGCGCGGCATGAACCACTAATCGGGCGCCTGATGCTCCAATGGGGTGGCCCATTGCAATTGCGCCGCCCTGTGCATTTACTTTGTCCGGATCTATCCCCAATTCTCTGGCGGAGTGGACCACGACAGCAGCGAAGGCTTCATTAATCTCGATAACGTCAAGGTCTTCAACCTCCCACTGTTGCCGATTCAACGCTGCTTTGAGAGCATTGGCCGGCTGCGCCTGCAAGGAACTATCCGGGCCTGCCACCTGTCCGGCGGCACGCAACGTCGCCAAAGGAACCCATCCATTTTCTTGAGCCTTTGCACGTGTCGTCAGCACTACAGCTGCTGCACCATCTGAAATGGGGGAAGCATTTCCAGCGGTAATCGACCCATCTTTTTCAAAGGCTGGGCGCAAATTGCTTAAGGATTCTTCGGTAACGCCTTCACGAATACCTTCATCTGCTTCGACTACTTCGACACCTTTTCGACTCTTGACCTCAATGTTTACCAATTCATGCGAAAAATCCGCAGTCGCCGCCCGTTCATGCGATAGCACAGAACAATGATCTTGCTCTTGCCTCGTCACCGGATAACGGTCTGCATATTTCTCCGAAAGGCTGCCCATCGATATCTCCAAGTCAGCGGCTCGGAGTCCATCATGATCCATATGGTCGATCATGACAGTAGGACCATATTTGTGGCCTTTGCGTAGGCCTAGCAACAAATGCGGAGCCTGCGACATCGATTCCATGCCACCTGCTACCACTACCTCAGCCTCTTGGGACCGCAACAAACGGGAAGCATCAATGATTGCGCTCAACCCAGAGAGACAGACTTTATTAACGGTCGTTGTGTGCGCGCTAGGAGGCACTCCTGCACCCAAAGCCGCTTGCTTTGCTGGGTTTTGGCCAGCTCCAGCTTGCAGAACCTGCCCCATTATGACTGCATCCACTAACGACGGATCAACACCACCTTGTTCTAAGGCGCCATGTATTGCATGCGCACCAAGCTCGGTCGCAGCCAAGCTAGAAAGCCCACCCAAGAGTTTTCCAAATGGTGTCCTAGCTGCTCCAACAATGACAATGTCTGATTGTTCCATCGATACACCTTTGCAAGTTCTAAGAAGTAATCCAATAGTACGATATTTCAATCAATCGTACACCTTCGCAATGGCGCACGTCACCTAATTCCAATTTATGACCCGGGAGTTTCATAGACGTGACTTCTGCCATATAGTGGATTGGTCGGTGGGATAAAACATATCAACGCCGAAATCACTTTGGCTTAACTGCACAACAGCAAGGAGCATTCGATAAATGTCTGATACGCAGGTCACGCAAGAACCTCAAACCAAACGGTCGGTAAATAATTCTTGGGTGATTACGCTTTTCGGCACCGCAGTGGGTGCCGGAATTTTGTTCTTGCCAATCTCCGCCGGCAGCTTCGGCTTCTGGCCGTTGCTCATCGCAACAGCGCTTATCGGCCCGATGACCTACTTCGCGCACCTCGCATTTTCGTGGATGATGAGCTCTTCTCGTCTCCAGGGCGAAGATGTGCTGGTCATCCTCACGGATTACTTTGGCAAAAAGGCCGGCATTGTTATCGCGATTATCTACTGGTTCACATTCTTCCCAGTGGTATTGATCTACGGCGTTAGTATCGTCAACACCGTAGACAGTTTCGTAGTCAACCAGCTCGATGGCCCGTCCATTTCCCGCTGGATTCTGGCTCCACTCCTTGTCGGTCTTATGACCCTGGCACTGGCCTTCGGTGACAAGATCATGCTGATTGTCGCGCAGTTCGTGGTCTACCCACTGATCATCGCACTGGCTGCAGTGTCGCTGTACCTGATTCCGCAGTGGGACATCGCCTCTTTCATGGAAGCAGGACCTAAGGACGCCGGCGGAATGGTGAGCGCAATGATTCTTATCCTGCCGGTCTTGGTTTTCGCTTTCTCCTTCGTCGCTGCAATTTCGCAGTTCGTATTGGATATGGAAAATAACTACGGCCAAAACCACGGCCGCCAGACCACCAAGGTCATTCGCAATGCTGTTGTCTTGCTGACCGTATTCACGATGTTCTTCGTCTGGTCCAGCGCGCTGGCCATGGGTGCAGACGGCATGGACACTGCCAATGAGCTCAACCTCCCGGTTCTGTCTTACTTCGCTAATGTCACCGGCACGCCATTTATGGCTTACATGGCGCCAATCGTCGTTATTTGTGCAATTGCGTCTTCTTACTTCGGCCACTCTTTAGGCACCGTGGAAGGCACCAAGTATCTGGTTGGCCTCGTAGCTCCTTCGACCAAGGACATCCCAGCGCGCAAGATGGATCTGTGGACTTACCTGTTCATCTTCGTGGTCACGTCCCTTGTTGCAGTGCTTAACCCATCCATCTTGGACATGATTTCGGTGGTCGGCGGTATCTTCTTCGCGCTAATGACCTACCTGCTACCAATGTTCGCGGTGTACAAGGTTGATGCACTCAAGCGGTTCCGCAACCGCAAGACCAACTACTTCGTTATGGTTATGGGTGTCATTGTTTTGTTCGCGACTATCTGGGACATGGTCTCTTAAGTGATTAAATGGGAGGTATGACACAACCTCCCTTAATCCTCGCGATTACGGCCTGCCCCACCGGCATCGCCCACACATACATGGCGGCAGAAAACCTCGAAGCTGCCGCCCAAGAGCTGGGTTATGACATCAAGATCGAAACCCACGGTTCCATCGGCGTGGAGGGGCACTTCACGTCCGAAGACATCGACAAAGCTGATGCAATCCTCATCGGCGCCGATACTGTTATTAATAAGGACCGGTTCGTCGGTAAGCGTCTGATTGCCACCGGTGTTGATGCAGCTATCAAACAGCCCAAAGAACTGATTAAGAAATCGCTCGAGGCCCCGATTTATGATCAGGGGGCATCGCAAAGCGAAACTAGCGATGAAGACACCTCGCGCTTAAGCTTTGGCCAAACGTTGTATAAAGCCTTGATGAATGGTGTCTCGCACATGATTCCATTCGTGGTCACCGGCGGTTTGCTGCTTGCCCTATCGCTATCGCTCGGCGGCACAGCCACACCAGAAGGCCTGGTCATCCCGGATGACTCACCCTGGATGATCATCTCCCAAATCGGTGAGTTGGCCTTTTCACTTATGGTTCCGGTACTTTCCGGCTTTATTGCCGTCGGTATCGCGGACCGCCCTGGCCTTGCCCCGGGTCTTATCACCGGACTTATTGCCGTCAATGGCGATTTATACGGCTCGGAAGCCAATGCCGGATTTATCGGCGGTATCGTCACCGGTATTTTATCGGGCTATGTTGCCCTATCCATTAAAAAGATTCCGGTACACAAGTTTATCGCGCCGATTTGGCCGATTATTGTCATTCCGATTATCACCACGGTGGTCGTTGGACTGTTGTTTATCTATCTCATCGGCGCGCCAATTGCATCGCTTTTCGATGCCCTCACCGTCGCCCTCGCCGGCATGCAAGGCGCCTCCACCTTAGTTTTGGGCGCAGTCATCGGAGCGATGATCGCCGCCGATATGGGTGGACCGTTCAACAAGACTGCATTCCTCTTCGGTGGTGGCCTTATTGCCGCGGGCAATCCCCTGCCCATGGGTATGGCTGCCACAGCCATTGCGGTTCCACCGCTCGCGGTTGGCGTGGCCACACTCCTTCGTCGCACCTGGTTTAATAAGGCGGAAAAAGACTCCGGCATCGCCGCGCTCTTTATGGGATTCTTCGGCATCACTGAAGGCGCCATTCCACTTGCCGCTGCTCGTCCACTTCAAGTCATTCCGGCCAATATTATCGGCGGCGCGGTCGCCGGTGCACTCGCCGGTATGTTCAGCGTCGCAGACAATGTCATGCACGGCGGCCCCATCGTCGCGGTCTTTGGTGCTGTCGATAATGTCATCGGATTCTTCATCGCCATGGCAGCTGGTATCGCCGTTAACGCCCTGCTCATTATTGTCCTCGTCGGGATTTCTAACAGAGGCGATAAGGAAGATGACACCTCGCACGAAACTCCTGAAACAGTCCCCGCAGCCAGTTCCGCCATAGCGACGAAGACCCGCACTGAGACAGCACTCATTGCTGAAGACGTGGTCCTTTTGGACGCAGAATTTCACTCCCGCGATGAAGTAATCACTGCGCTAGTTGATACGGCAGCCAAAGCCGGAAGAATCAGCAACGCAAGCGACGTTATCTCGGCAGCACTTGCCCGCGAAGAACAGCATTCCACCGGCGTCGATCACCAGGTCGCAATCCCGCACGCACGCAGCAGTGCGGTGACCCAACCGACCCTAGCTTTCGCACGACTACGTGAACCTGGTGTGCAATGGGCCGAAGATGAAGAACCATCACGCCTCATCTTCCTCATCGCTGTTCCAGAAGATGCGGGCAAGGCGCATCTCAAACTGTTGTCGAAGCTTGCGCGAAATGTCATGAAAGAAGAGTTCCGTGAAGAATTGTATGCGGCTGCAACCCCCACAGATGCGGTTAATACGATTGAATCTGTGCTGGATTAGCAGTACTTTTCACGTAAAGTCGGGAGGATGAAACTCACCCGCATCGCAAGCGCCCTCGCGCTGCTCATTGTTTGGCTTGCCATAGCCGGCGTGGGCGGCCCCACTTTTGGGAAAATTTCAGAAGTTAGCACCAACGATAAGTCCACGTTCTTGCCTGCTACCGCGGAATCAACGCGGGCGGGTGAACTGGCCGAAGAGTTCTCAGATAACCAAGGCATTCCTGCAATTATTACAGGCAAGGTCACCGAGGTCGACGACACTGCCTTAGAGTCCGGGGCGCAAGCTCTGGATTCTGTCGAAGGCATCTTGCAGGTCATTGGCCCACAAATCTCCGAAGATGGTGAGGCTGTTGAATACATTGCGCTCATCGATACTGAGTCCGCCGACCCCACCGAGGTTGTTGAAAAACTATCTGCAGAGGTTTCTGACCAGGGATTTGAGCCATCCCAATACGGTGATTTCTATGTTTCCGGGCCGGCCGGATTTAGCGCTGATCTGGTCAACGCTTTCGCAGGCATCGACGGCATCCTATTGTTAGTCGCGCTTGCCGCAGTGCTGGTTATTTTGGTTGTGGTCTACCGTGCCGTGCTGCTGCCATTTCTTGTCATTTTCACCGCTGTGGCCGGATTGTGCGCAGCTATTTTGGCAACCTACTGGATGGCAAAAGCCGGAATCATTGTCCTCAACGGACAGTCCCAAGGCATCTTGTCCATTTTGGTTATTGGCGCAGCCACCGACTATTCACTGCTTTTGGTGGCAAGGCAAAGAGAAGAATTACAGCACACAGAATCCGTTGCGGATTCTCTAAAAACCTCGTGGAAGGCCTCCTTCGGTGCTATCACCGCATCAGCTGCAACTGTGGCCATCGCACTGCTGTGCTTGTTGGTTTCGGATCTCAATTCGAACCAGTCCTTAGGCCCTATCGCTGCCACCGGCATCTTCTTTGCTTGGGTCGCTGCATTAACCCTGTTACCGGCACTGCTATTTTTGTGCGGACGCGCGGCATTTTGGCCCGTCACCCCGAAGATTACTGGATCCGGCAGCTCACATAAATTCTGGAACAAAGTCGCTGATTTCGTGGAAGGCAGCCCCCGCAAGGTCTGGGCAGGCACCTTAATCGTGCTTTTCGCCGGTGCCGCCTGGCTACCAACGCTCAACGCCACTGGAGTTTCTAACTCCGATAGTTTGCTCTCCGACACCGAAGCCAAGGCCGGGCAAGAAATCCTCAATGAGCACTTCGATGCTGGCGCTGGTTCACCTGCCTCCATCATCGCACCTGAAGAATTAGAAGATGATGTGATGGGGATTTTGGAAAAGCATCCCGAAATCTCCCAGGTGACGTTGACGTCTGAATCGGGAGCACCGGCGAATACTCCCCCGATGAACTTGGAACCAAATGTGGTTGATGGCCGGATCTATTTCCAAGCCACGTTGAACCAGGAAGCAGATTCACTAGAAGCACAAGACACGGTCGCACAGCTTCGCGATGAGTTCGCTACCCTTGACGGCGACATCCTCGTGGGTGGGGAATCTGCCACTTCCTTGGACTCGAACCTCACTGCTGAACGAGACCTCCGGGTCATCGTGCCACTGGTCTTAGCAGTGGTTCTCGTCGTGCTCATTATCTTGCTGCGCGCCTTTGTGCTTCCGGTGCTGTTGCTGCTTGCAACAGTAATCAGCTTCGCTTCGGCAATGGGTGTATCCGCACTGGTCTTTAACCATATCTTCGGTTTCTCCAATGCCGATCCCACCGTGCCGCTCTACGGCTTTATCTTCCTCGTCGCGCTCGGCGTGGACTACACCATCTTCCTGATGACCCGCGCAAAAGAAGAAACGCCCGAAAAGGGCACGAAGAAGGCGGTACTGCACTCGCTCACGGTCACCGGTGGAGTTATTACCTCAGCCGGTGTGGTCCTCGCGGCCACCTTCGCTGCGCTTTCTGTTATTCCACTGATGTTCATGGTGCAGCTGGCATTCATCGTTGCCTTCGGTGTCTTATTGGATACTTTTATTGTGCGCACCCTGCTGATTCCAGGCTTGGTCACTGACATCGGCCAGAAGGTCTGGTGGCCGTCGCGCCAGAGTAAAGAATCCCAAGAAGAAGTTTCTGAAATCTCTTCATAGCCCCGTAGTCTGAGCAAGGCGGGAGAACGACTGAACAAAGTCGTTCTCCCGCCTTTGTTGTCTGAAAAAGTCTCCCCTGCCATCTAATCTGCCCGCGATTGAAGTCAACTGGGAGATTCAACAAAAGTACGAAATTGCCGTTACTCGTACTATTTCGCTCAAATATCCACCAAACGCAGCTGAACTATGAACTTTTCCGCAGAAGTTTCAGGTGATTTAGCCACGCCAGCTCCATTCGAGTATCTACTTCAAATAACGATCGACTCGTCTTTTCTTCAAATTTGGAAATGCGGTAACGCAGTGTGTTTTCATGCACGAACAGCACCTCGCTAGCCTTGCGATAGCTAAATCCGGATTCAATAAATGCCCACACAGAGTCCAACAACATA
The DNA here is from genome assembly GCF_002967075.1 of Corynebacterium sp. J010B-136. GTDB lineage: Bacteria > Actinomycetota > Actinomycetes > Mycobacteriales > Mycobacteriaceae > Corynebacterium. The sequence goes on from NZ_PUGE01000001.1 coordinate 170,552, forward strand.
TCTCCCCCATCAGGCTCATCTGCCAGTGACTGCAAGTAATTTGTGTGCACCAACTGTTCAATCGCAGGCATCCCCGGAACAGCAAGACGCCAAGATTGAGACCGGATATCATGCCAACCAGTAGCCTCTTTTGGCAGCGATCTTTTCACCAGAATGGCTTCAGCCATCGACTCCGGCAGCCCGCTTAATGTCCGCGGGTCCCCCACCGCAAATAGCCATTTCGAATGGTTCAGCCGGGCGGGACTAGCCGGCACAACGGCTGCTAGGAGTCCATCAAATTCCCCAGCGATAGCCGGGGAATCACCAGTTGAACAGGACCTTTCAACCAGGTCAATCCAATCTAATCCACCACTGTCCCCCACCATCACGCGGTATTGCGAGGTTGGGTCGAGGGAGAGATTACGAGCACTATTTACAACCGCAATTGAATCTGGCTCGGAAGACAGCAACAGCATGATCAGCTCATTCTTCTCAGCCCTACGGTGCATAATCTCGCCTGCGGAATACTGCCGATAATCACGAGCCACATCGGTCATAAGTTTTTCACTCATAGCCCAGAAAACTTCCAAGACCTCTAACCGGTCATCAAAAGGTAGCCCCATTTCAGCAGAACACTGCTTGAATCTGTCCTGGGCCGAAGCAAGGGTTAAGCGATGCCCGCGCATAACCGAGTCAACGCCAATATTCTGTCCAATCCTGCGTGTCACTATTGATTCCAAAGGCAGACTAGACGTCCAATCCGGTACGGTACCTACCCCAATTTGGTCCAGAACCAGGTCGATAATCTCACCCACTGTGTTCACCAAGTCAGTTCTCTCAACATGGGCATATTCAGGCATTTCTTTATAAATGCGATTCACCGCGGCGACCACTATTTCTTCATGGTCTTGTCTTAGTCGCGATAAGACCGAACTAATAGTTGAGTAATGAATATCCGACATGACAGTGATTGTAGAAAATTACAAACGGTTTTGTCAGAGATTAGAGCTTTATCCATTGAAGGCATTTGTGTCGCACGTCATAGTTGTCACATCGGCAATTAACGCCGCTTCTCCATTCCCCACCCCAATACGCAAAGGGTTTCGCTCATGACTCAAACGATTCGACCGACCACAGAAGCAATTCAGCCAGAAAGAACAAAGAAGCAAAAGCGCAAAGCTTTCATTGGAGCTATCGCTGGGCACCTCATTGAATGGTATGACTACGGTGTTTACGGTTTTGTGGCCGTCTACGTTGGTACTGCCTTCTTCGCAGCGTCTACCCCGGCGATTGCGCTGCTCTCATCTTTTGCCACTTTCGCACTTTCCTTCTTTATGCGTCCGCTCGGTGGACTTGTATTTGGCCCACTTGGTGATCGCATTGGACGTAAGAACACTATGGCTCTAGTCATGTTCTTAATGTCAGGGTCGACCTTCGCAATTGGTCTTATGCCAACTTATGCTTCCATCGGTATCTTTGCACCGGCGCTGCTGATTCTGGCTCGCTGTCTTCAAGGCCTCTCAGCTGGTGGCGAGATTGGCACTGTTACCTCATACGTTGCTGAGTTCGGTGGCGAAAAGCGTCGCGGTCTCGCAACCTCTTTGCTTATGACTATCGCCGTATCCGGTCTTCTCCTCGGTTCAATTGTCGCGAATGGTCTCGCAGCAATCCTAGGAGAAACAGCAATGCAAGACTACGGCTGGCGCATTCCGTTCCTCATTGCTGGGCCGCTCGGCCTCATGGCGGCGTACATCCGCTCACGCCTCGAGGACTCCGCACAGTTTGAAGTCATTTCGAATTCTGGCTTCCAAGAAAAATCACCTATTCGTGCATGCTTTGCGTGGAGCCGCAATCTGCTCTTAGTCGCCTTCTCCATTGCCCTCCTCGCGTCCATGTTCTACATGATTCTCACCTACGCATCCACCTACTTCGTGAACACTCTGGGATTTAGCCCCACTACTCGCTTCTGGCTCATCACTGTCGCAGGTCTGACCGCGGCATGCTTGATGCCACTAGGTGGACTGATCTCTGATATCTATGGTCGCCGGCCACTGCTCATCACCACATCAGCGTTGACCATCCCTGCATTGTGGTGGTTCTTCAGCACAGCACCTGGAGCAACACCAAGTTCAATTTTCTTGCCATTCATGTGCTGCGCAGTACTGTTTGGGCTGTATTCCTCAATGCCATACGCCATCATGACCGATCTTATCCCGACACAGATTCGTTCTACTGGCATCTCCATGGCGTACAACATTCCGGTTGCCGTATTCGGCGGTTCTGCACCATTTATCGCAACTTACCTGGTCAACCTCACCGACGACATTCGCGCACCGATGTACTTCTTTATCGGTACGGCAGTACTATCCCTTATCTCCTCCATCATCATTTCTCCACGCCACTACCAGGAGGTCAAGGTGGCAGAAAAGCATCTTCTTGACCGCATCGCAGCGCACAATGCCGGCGACCGCGAAGAAGAGCTTTCGCCGGAAGTTACTCCTCCAGCACAGTAAAACTGTTCTTCTTTAGTTGCCCTTCAACACGTTGCGCACAATCTCCGCGATATGTTGAGGGGCAACACCTGTGCCCTGGTCGATGTGGGTGCGACAGGAAAAGCCATCGGCGATGACAGCGTTTCTGTCAGCTCCCGCCTCGCGGACTTTGGGGAAAAGTTCGCGCTCTCCCAGGGCCATGGACATCTCAGCATGGCCTTTCTCGAAACCCCAGTTGCCGGCCAAACCGCAGCAGCCGGTTTCGATGTCGGATTGAGAAACACCGAGGGCATCGAGAAGCTTTGCGGAATGCTGCGGGTCGCCGAGCGATTTCTCATGGCAATGAACCTGGGTCAAGGCGCTGATATTGGCAGGCTGGATTTCGCCGGCATCGACCTTTTCTTTGATGAGCGGCGCAACAAATTCCGCGAAGCTCATCGTTGAGGCGGCAAGCTGGGCAATCGCGGGATCATTGGATAGCTCTGTTGCTTCGCCAGTGAGCATGACTGTGCACGATGGCTCAATGCCGATGACGGTTAGTCCACGGTCCAGATAAGGTTTCATGACTTTGGCGGTTTGCTTGAGCACGCGCTGGGTCATATCCAGTTGACCAGTAGAGTGCCAGGTAAGACCACAGCAGACAAACTCCTGCGGGATTTCGACGTTGTATCCCAACGATTCCAGCACCTCAACCGCGGCGGTCGCAGGTGAAGTATCCAGTGAGGCATTGAAAGAATCAGGCCACAAGACCACAGTTTTCGTCGCCTGTGTGGTGCTGCGTTTCTTGTGCCACTTGCGTAGTGACGTCGGAGCAAAGCGGATGAGCGGGCGCGAGGTATCCAGCCCGCCGACTTTCGCGATGAGTGTCTTCAAGCCTGGCGTGCGCATGGATGTATCGATCAGACGTGGCAGCAGTGGAATCTTGTGCGCAATATGGCCAAGAAGCGGGAGCCAACCCATCATGTAATGTGCCATCGGGCGAATCTTGCCTTGGTAGTGCTTGTGCAGGAACTCTGATTTATAGGTCGCCATATCCACGTTGACAGGGCACTCCGAGGCGCAGGCCTTGCACGAAAGGCACAGGTCAAGGGCTTCGAGGACTTCCTCAGACTTGTAGCCATCGGCAACTGATTCGCCGCGGAACATCTCCGATAACAAGCGTGCACGGCCGCGGGTGGAATGGACCTCGTCGCCAGTGATTTGGAAAGACGGGCACATGGAGTTTTCTTCGGAACGGCAGGCGGAAACACCGACGCAACGGTTCACCGCGTTGACCATAGAACCCTTGTCATGGCTGAACTTGTGCACTGGCGTGAGTTCAAATTTCCGCTGCCCAGGGGCCATGCGTAGTCCATCGGTGACTTCATCGGCATCGACAAGCACGCCAGGGTTAAATAGCCCATCGGGGTCCAAGATGTTCTTGAACTGCTTGAATAAGTCGCGCATTTCTTCGGAGTACATCCGGTCCAGCAGCGCCGAGCGCGCACGCCCATCGCCATGTTCACCGGATAAAGAGCCGCCATAGGACGAGACCAGCTCAGCGGCTTCATTCATGAACTTCTTAAAAATCGCAACGCCTTCATCGCTGCCAAAGTCGAAGGAGATGCGCACGTGTACGCAGCCTTCGCCGAAGTGCCCGAAAGGAATGCCGCGCAGGGAGTACTTGTCCATCAGCGCGTAGAGGTCGCGCAGGTAATCGGCAAGATTCTCCGGCGGTACAGCAGAATCCTCCCAGTTCGGCCACGCTTCCCCACCGTCCGGCAGGCGCGTGACCACGCCGGCAGAAGCCTCGCGGATGCGCCACAGCTCGCGCATTTCTTGCGGGTTTGAAACCACGACGGTATCGACAGTCTCCACCGAGGCAGCAACAGTTTCAGCCAACGCTTCGGCCTCAGCAAGAGTATCGCCGCCGACTTCGCAATACAGCCAGCCACCAGCAGGAATTCCCTTGCGGTTGCCAGGCAGATTCCCACCGGCTTTCTCCTGTCCGCGCTTGCTGCGCAGGGCATCAAGCAGGTCACCGCCCATGCCTTCAATGGTCGCAACACCTGGAAGACGCAGTTCCGCCGCCGCCGATGCTGCATCGTAAACGGTCTCAAAAGCCAGGACAGCCAAGGCTTTAACCTGGGGTACTTCCACCAGCTTGACCGTCATTTTGGTGATAACGCCAACGGTGCCTTCCGAACCCGCGATCGCCTTCGCCGCATCAAATCCGTGCTTGTCCAGCAGATAATGCAGCCCGTAACCGGATACTTGGCGCGGGAATCGGCCAAGTTCGGTATCAATGAGGTCAGCGTTAGCATCGACAAGCTGATGCAATTGCTTATCGATGCCTGCGTCGCTTACTTTACTGCCATCGAAAGTAACTTCCTCACCATTGGCTAGCATGAGAGTGACCGAGACCAGGTTTTCTGCCGCGGTGCCATACGCGACCGAGTGCGAACCGCAGGCATTGTTGGCGACCATGCCACCGATCGTGCAGCGTGAATGCGTGGACGGATCAGGGCCGTAGGTCAGCCCGAATTCGGCGACCGCGTCGCGTAACCCATCACAGACCACGCCTGGTTCAACAGTCGCCGTGCGGTTTTCGACGTCGATATCCAGGATGCGGTTGAAATAGCGCGAGGTATCAATAATCAACCCCGTACCGATGGCATTGCCTGCAACCGAGGTGCCGCCACCACGCGAGATAATCGACCACCCACGTTGCTTGGCGATTTCGATGCCATCGCGGATGTCCTCCACTGACTTTGGCTCAATCACAGCCTTCGGAATGCGCCGGAAAATCGAGGCATCCGAAGAATACGCGGCGCGCGTGGTCATATCTTCGCGCATGCCAGAACGAGCCATCTTCTTGAACACCGAAGGGTCCAGACGGTCAAACTTGATGGTTCGCTGTGGCATGGCAGAGGACATTAGAGGAACTTTACTCCTTGAGCCAGTGGAAGTTCGCCGGAGTAGTTGATGGTGTTGGTCGCGCGGCGCATGTAGGTCTTCCAGGCGTCGGAGCCGGATTCGCGGCCGCCGCCAGTCTCCTTTTCGCCACCGAAGGCGCCGCCGATTTCAGCACCGGAAGTACCGATGTTGACGTTGGCGATACCGCAGTCGGAGCCGGAAGCAGACAAGAAGAGCTCTGCTTCGGAGTTGTCCTGGGTGAAAATCGCGGAAGACAGTCCTTGTGGCACGGCGTTGTGCAGAGCGATTGCGTCGTCGAAGTCGGAGTAGGTCATCACGTACAGAATCGGCGCGAAGGTTTCATTGTGCACAACCTCGGATTGCTCGGGCATACGCACCACGGCTGGTTCGACGTAGAAAGACTTCTCGGTGTCATCAACAATGACGCGATTGCCACCGACGAGTACTTCCCCACCTTGTTCCTTGGCTGCTTCGAGGGATTGTCGCATGCCGTCGAAAGCGCCTTGGTTAATGAGCGGGCCGACTAGGACGGACTCATCGCGCGGGTCGCCAATGGTGAGGGTCTTGTATGCTGCAACAATCTTGTCCACTAGTTCATCAGCGATGGACTCGTGCACGATAAGCCGGCGCATGGTGGTGCAGCGCTGGCCAGCAGTACCGGCGGCAGCAAAGACAATGCCGCGCAGGGCGAGGTCAAGGTCCGCAGTGGGGCTAACGATGGCTGCGTTATTGCCGCCAAGTTCTAGCAGGTAGCGGCCAAAACGTGACGCCACGCGTGGAGCAACCTCGCGGCCCATGCGGGTGGAACCGGTGGCGGAGACGAGTTCGACGCGAGGGTCATCGAGAAGCACCTCACCAACGGTGCGGTCACCAAGGATGAGGTGGCTGATGTTTTGATCTTCACCGCAGTCTTCAATCGCACGCGCCAGCAAAGCATGTGCACCAAGGGCGGAAAGCGCACACATCTCTGAAGGCTTCCACACCACGGTGTCACCGCAGACCAGGGCATTCGCGGTATTCCACGAGTACACTGCGACTGGGAAGTTGAACGCGGAAATCACGCCTACCACACCGATTGGGTGCCAGGTTTCCATGAGCCGGTGACCGGGGCGCTCCGAAGGCATAGTCTTGCCATAGAGCATGCGGGATTGACCCAGGGCGAAATCGCAGATATCAATCATCTCCTGGACTTCGCCTTCAGCCTCAGAAATAGACTTGCCGGCTTCCACCTGAACAAGAATTCCCAGGTCATGCTTGTGTTCGGTCAGCAGCTCACCCCAGCGCTTAATCACATTGCCGCGGCGCGGCGCTGGTACATCACGCCAGGATTTGAAGGCTTCATCGGCAGCCGCGATCATCTCGGTTGCTTGCTCTTTGGTGGTGCCCTGGATTTTAAAAAGGTCCTCGCCGGTCAACGGCGTGCGGGTTTGCACATTACCGCCGTCCAGCGAGCCAGTGTAGCCACAGGCTTTCAAAGCCTCCTGGATGGTGGAAAGAAGCTGGTCATGAGTCTGAGTAGTCATAGAAATTAGTGCCTTTCACTAGTTGTTAAGTGCTGGGGTTGGGTGAATGGTTATGCCTAGTTGCTGCGCCGCGGCATTCAAAGAGGCTTCTTCCTGGGCTTTGTAGAGCTCATAAGGCTCGACAATCTCGCGGCCGACAATCTTCGACATTGTCTGCAGGTCATAGTCAGTTCCCTGCTGTTCGTTGTCACGAGTTCCTTCATCTTTCAGGTTCGACTGGAAGATGCCTGCCGCCGAGCGTGGAAGAAAGTCCTCGTAGACAATGGGCTGGGCGGTGAGAACGGAGGCATCGATAAGCTGCTCAACCGTATATTCCCCCGGCGCAGCTTCCCCTGTGACCTCGTAGGTAAAGTAGCCCAAGCCCTGCTCACGCAGGCCTTTCTCCGTATTCGGCAGGTTGGCTTGCCACACCTCGCGGGCAAGTTCCACGCGGGTTTTATCCGAGCCAGCCGCGAGTTTTTCATCCACCTGAGTGTTCATGGTGTCATACAGCGCGCGACCTTTGGGTGTCAGCGCAATGCCGCGTTGTTCGACCTCACCAAAGCGAACCCGCAGCGCACCCGGGCCCACCGTGCCGTCGGCGAACTTGAAAGTACGTTCCTCGTCGAGCGCGCGAAAAGAAGTCTGGCGCAGCAAAATATCCGGACCGTCCCAATCCGGTGGGCCTTGGATTTCATCAATCATGGTGATGCCGCGGGCTTCCATGCGGTTGTACAAATCATCAATATCCAGCACGCGCGGGGTCAGGTGGTTGATATGGGTGTAGCGCACACCGCCAATATCCGAGGCCACAGCCGAAATCGCTTCAAGCTCGCGGTACCACTGTTCATCAATGGGTTCATCGTTAAGCTCAAAAGCTGCCGTGGCCAGCTCGATGAACTTATCGGCGTCCTGCTCCTCTAAACCTTTATTTTCTGCCGCTTTATTGGCCATCGCGACGAGTTCATCGGAAAAGATGCTTCGCTTATTGATGAACCCCTGCAGCCTTTCCTGCAGCTCCGGCGAGAAAAACCGAGGGTCATCCGCTGCCAGCATAGAGGTAAAGACGCGGAAGGGATTCTTTGCCAACTCATCCTTGTCGGTCGGGCGAAATGCCGTGGACACGACTGGCACGGATGACTTCGCGGCATCGCGCAAGTCATAAAATCCGACTGGGTACATGCCGAAACCGGCGAAGACCTGCGCCACCTGGCTCATTTCTTTTGGCGAACCGACGCGAATCGCGCCGTGGCGTTCAGCAGTTACGCGGCCGATGCTGCCCAGGCGTTCTGCTTCCGCGCCCATCTTGTTCATGAAGTCGGTGTTGACTGCCTCCGATACCTCCACCAGCGTGGTGTAAGCAGGGACTTCGCGGCCGTACATATCTGACAGACTTCGTGCGAAGCGTGCGCGAAGCGTTGATGTTTCTTGAAAGACCATTGTTTTCCTTCTGGTTTCCTAGATGATGTTCTTTTCGATGACTGAATTGAGCTCTTGTTCAAAGCGTGCGGTGGAATATCCGTCATGGGGAAGGAAAGATTCCCGGCCTTGGATGATGTCTGCCATGAACTCGCCGGCGGCAGGTCCTTGGAGGAATCCGTGTCCGGAAAATCCCGTGCAGTAGTAGAAACCCGCCACGCGGTCTGATGCTCCGATGATCGCGTTGCGGTCTGGGGTGTTTTCATAAAACCCTGCCCAGCCGGAATCTAGCTGCGGGTTTTGTAAGGATGGTGCGAAAATCTTCGCCGCGGAGTTAAACGCGTCAAGCCATTCAAAGCTGTAATCGCGGTTAAAGCCAGGTTCTTGTGGGTGGGAGATGCCCAGCAACATGCCGTTGTAATAGTTGTGCATATACATGGTGGTGGACAGATCCAATGTAAACGGCACGGTGGGGTGTGCTTGGGGCATCTGTGTGGTCAGCCCGATCATGCGGCGGACCGGCTCCACAGGCAAGGTGTGCCCGGCCATCTCGCCGATCTTCGCTGACCACGCACCGGCGGCGCAGACAATCTGCTCCGTGCGGATTACTCCGCGTTGGGTGGTGACTGATTCAATCGCGCCGCCAGAGGTGGCAATATCCAGCACCTCAGTGTGGTCCATGACCGTCACACCCAGGGCAATTGCTGCGCGTGTGTAACCAGCAACGGCCGCGGCGGGGCACGCATAGCCATCATCTGGTGAAAGCGAACCGGCCAAAATAGCCTTCGGGTCAATGAAGGGATTGACCTCGGCGACCTGTTCCGGGCTAATCATCGATGAATTCACGCCCAGGTCATTTTGGGTTTTCGTAGCCTCTTCCAGATTGGATACTTCCTCCTCAGTGCGCGCGAGGAACAGGTAGCCGACTTTGGCCAGTTCAATATTGGTGCCAAAGTCTTCTTTCCAGGTGCGGAAAGTTTCCAAGGAGCGCTTGCCCAAGATGACATTCATGGGGTCGGAGAAATTCGCACGTACCCCGCCCATCGGTTTAGCAGATGAGCCCCTGCCCACTTCGTGTTGTTCCAACACGACAATGCCTTTGACACCGCGCGATGCCAAATGAAACGCGGTGCTCATGCCCATGATTCCTCCACCGATGATGACGATGTTGGCAATCTCAGGTTGTGTTTGCGCGTAGTTCGGTACGAGCGGAACCTTCACATCAACCACATTTTCCTCCTCCCACAGTTTATGGCAACCGCCACATTTAGCCGGTTATCTGTTATCGATAACTCTAACCTGAACAATGTGAGCCACGCAATAGAATTGGTTTAGGAAAATAAAAGACCCTCATCTACCTGCAGAAATTCTGAAGATAAATGAGGGCCAAAGTGCGACTGGACGCTAGCTCACGGGTGGATAGCCGTGCGGGCGAGCATATTCCAGATGCTTCAACATGAGCGCGGCCGCCTTTTCCGGGTCCCGATCTCGAATCGCCTGAGCAATCTCAATATGCTCCTGAGCAGAGTGTTGCAAGCCCTGATTGTCTTCCAAATGCCGGTAGGCGCCGTTGACACGAGACTCATCACGCAGGTTTGAGACAATTTTTGACCAGCGCGAGTTTCCCACGGCATCCACCAGCGCCATATGAAAGTCATGATCAGCATTGAGATACGGCAAGGCCGGTTCCTTATTCGACGCCGGCAGCTTTTCGATGGATTTCTGCGCAAGGTCGACGATATTTTCAATCGCTTCGACGCCGATATCACGGGCCGCCGCCTGCCGCACCGCTTCCACCTCAATGAGCACACGCATTTCATAAACCTCAAAGCGGTCATGCTCAGATAGCTCCACCACCCTGAAGCCGCGGTTGCGAACTGGTTCCAGCAGACCATTGGCCGCCAGCGCCATCATCGCCTCGCGTGCGGGCGAGTTAGAAATGCCTAAGTGGGTGGCCAAAGAATTCGCCGAATAAATTTCCCCGGGAACCATTACTCCGGAAAACAGCAGCTGGCGAATAAGTGCCTGCGTCGACTGCTTTAACGTTGACTGGCTCAGGTTAGCCTCGCGCCCAACCCGCTCTATCCGCTTGGCCCATTCGTCACCAGGTGCCATTCCCGGTCACCCCTTAATTCTGCTTGTTATTACTCGGTTTTATCCTATTCACCCGCTAACCCGGAAACCTAGATTCACGGCGGGACATGACTTTCCAAAAGAAAAACTTTTCCCAAACGCTTCACTTATGGGTTATCGATAACATAACATGAGTTACACGTCACAAACTAGGACTTTTATAACTCACATCTATTTGTGACACGAGTGTCTCCACGCTTCACCCCCTTGCTAATCAATCAGAAAGGTCCGAAGTTGAGTCCCACATTAACTACCCACATTCTTGCCCAGGAAGGCCCCGGCGGTATCGACGGCGCCATCCAATCGGTCTTTGGGCCCTTCGTAGACTTTCTGGAAACGGCAGTGTTCTTTTCCATCCCCGTCTTCGGCGCTGACCTTCCGCTCGTAGTCGTGTGGCTCGTTGCCGGTGGCGTATTTTGTAACGTCTACCTGCGCGTCCGGCCACTGAAAGACGCCAAGCAGGCTATTCGCGTTGTGCGCGGATTGATGGCCAAGAAATCTGACCCCGGCCAGGTGACCAGCTTCCAGGCCTTTGCCACAGAACTCGCCGGGACGATTGGTCTTGGCAATATCGCCGGCGTTGCCGTCGCCATCACCATGGGTGGGCCTGGCGCGTCCTTCTGGATTGCCGCAGCTGGCGTACTCGGCATGGCCGTTAAGCTCGCTGAGGCCACCTTGGGGCAAATGTTCCGGCGCGTCAACGATGACGGCACGGTTGCTGCTGGTCCGATGTACTTTTTGGAGTACGGTCTAAAATCCATCGGCAAGCCAAAGCTCGGGCTGTCCTTGGGCTATTTCTATGCCATCGGCATGGCGCTCGCAGTTATGGGTGCCGGCAACATTTTCCAAGCCAACCAGGTGGCGATGCACCTGACTGATATCACCGGTGGTGAGGACAGCTTCTTATTCGGCAACGGCTGGATTGTTGGCATTGCCATGGCTATCCCTGCCGCGGTCGTACTCATCGGTGGAATCAATTCCATCGCTAATGCCACCAGCCGCCTAGTGCCGGTGATGTCGGTGCTCTACGCGGTTGCTGTTTTCGTGGTTCTGGGCTTTAACTTCTCCGCCATCCCGAATGCCTTCGTGCAGATTTTCCAGGGCGCATTCACTCCGGAAGGTATTTCCGGCGGCATCTTGGGCGTGGCCATCATTGGTATTCAACGTGCGCTGTTCTCCAACGTCGCCGGTGTTGGTACCGCAGCTTTGGCACACGGCGTGACCAAGAACCGTCGCCCTGCTGAAGAAGGCTTGGTTGCCGCTTGGGAGCCATTCTTGGACTCCGTTATCGTGTGTACCCTGACCGCTATCGCCATTGTTGTTACTGGTGAACACCTCAACTCAGGCGCGGACGGCATCACCTTGGCAACCAATGCATTCGCGACGGTCTCCTACGGCTTTACCTTCGTACTGACTGCCTGCATTGTGCTCTTCGCCTTTTCCACGGTGCTGTCTTACTGCTACTACGGCCAGGTCAACTTCGGCTACATCTTCAATGACAACAAGCGCGCGAAGCAGATCTACAGCGTTATCTACATCATCATGATTGTCGTTGGCGCTTCCGTATCCCTGGACACCGTGGTGCGCTTTTCCGATGCCACTTTCTTCCTCGTCGCCATCCCGAACCTGCTGGGCATTTACCTGCTGGCTAAGCCGCTGCGCAAAGAACTCTCTTCTTATCGCAAGGCAGCTGCCGCCGGTGAAATCCAACCAGTTCCAGAAAAAGACCGCGTGAACTTGCTGGATAACGGCTTCCCTACTAACCAAGTCAAAAAGAAGGAACACCCTCATGTCTAAGAACAAAGTCGCTGCAACACTACTGGCCGGCACCGCTGCCCTGTCCCTTGCTGCCTGCTCTTCCTCCGGCGAAACAGATGGTGGCCTTTTGGGCGCTATCGAATCCGGCAACGTTGTCCTCGGCGTGAAATTCGACCAGCCCGGTATCGGACTGCGCGAAGGCGATGGCTCTTTTACCGGCGCTGAAACAGAAATTGCCACCAAGATCGTGGAAACCTTGGCTGAAGAAAATGGCTGGGATACGCCCAACATCCAGTACCGCGAAACCCCGGCGGCACAGCGCGAAACCCTGCTGCGCAACGGTGAAGCGCACCTGATTCAAGGCGGCTATTCCATCACCCCGGACCGCATGGAAATCGTGGACTTTGCCGGTCCACTGCTGCTGACCCACCAGGCTTTGCTGGTGCGCACGGACGATGATTCCATCCAGTCACTGGATGACCTCGACGGCAAGATTTTGTGCTCCACTGCCGGTTCCAAACCGGCACAGCGCGTGAAGGAAGAAATCCCGAGCGTGCAGCTGCAGGAATATGACACCAATTCCAGCTGCATCGAAGCGCTATCCCAAGGCAATGTCGATGCGCTGACCTCAGATGCTCCGATTCTCGCAGGCTACGCCGGGCAATATGACGGCAAGTTCGAGGTCCTCGATATGACCAAAGCCGACGGCTCCTTCTTCTCCAACGAGTGGTACGGCATTGGCCTGCAAAAAGACGACACCGAATCCGTCGATGCCGTCAACCAGGTGCTAACTGACATGAAAGAGTCCGGCGAGCTCGACGCCATCATCGAGGAATACTTCGGGGATCTGGATTCCATCGAAGAGACCACACCTGGCGATCTATCTGAGATTAAATAAGGAAAAGGCATGGATTTCATCGCTCAGCGCATCATCGACCAGCGTCAAGCCTCCCTACGTCCACCACTTGGGATGGTCCCGCCCGGCGCGGTGTCGTTGGCGTTGGGCGAGCCGGACTTCGCCCCACCGCAGGCGGTTATCGATGCCACCACGCAAGCAGTCGCCCAAGGCCGCACCAACTATACGGATCAGCACGGCATCGCTGAGCTTCGCGATGCCCTCCTCTCCGCACTTCCCGCCCGCCCCTTGAACTGGGACCGAGACAATATTGTGGTGACACACGGTGCGACTGCCGGTCTGGGCGCGCTATTTTTCGCGCTGATTGAACCAGGTGACAAGGTAGTTATCCCGCAGCCGGCCTATTCTTTGTACGCCGACCAGGTGGTCTTGGCCGGCGGCACCGTGGAATTTGTTCCCATGGGCAAAGACCTACACTTCGATTTTGACCGTCTCGCCACGGCGCTTGAGGGCGCGAAGATGGTGGTCTTTTCTAATCCTTCTAATCCCAATGGAATCGTGCATACCCGGGATGAACTGGAAAAGCTTGCACAGCTTCTCGATGCCACCGATACCCTCGTCGTCTCTGACGAGGCCTACTCAGCCCTTACCTATACCGCCGAGTCCTTCACCTCCGCTTTAGAAGTCCCTGGCTTGCAGGAGCGCACGTTGTACGTGCAGACTTTTTCCAAGAAATACTGCATGACGGGTTTCCGCGTCGGCTATGTCGCGGGCGCGAAAGATTTGATTGCTGCGATTGCGCAGATGCACCGCACATTCAACGGCTCCGTCTCAGAGCAGGCGCAGCTGGCAGCGCTCGCCGCAATCACATTGCCGGAGTCCGTGGTCACGCCTATGCTCGAAGAATATACGCAGCGCCGCGACCTGGTGGTTCGCTTGCTTAACGATGTCCCCCACGTCCAACTCGTCGAGCCCGAAGGCGCATTCTATGCCTTCTTCTCCTATGACTTGGACAAACCGTCTTCCCAGGTCGCAGCCGAGCTGGCCGAACGCGGTGTACTAGTGCGCGCTGGTGCCGAATATGGCCCCGCCGCCGAGCACCACATTCGCTTGTCTTTCGCAGCCTCGCAAGCAGATATCGAACGCGGCATTGAAATCATTCGCCACTACTTCGAAGAAGCTTGAGAAAGGACTCCCACAGATGTTTGAGATTCCACGCGTTGAAGAAGGCGGGCACATTGGCCCGGTAAATTCCGCATTGGTTCCGCGTTATGGTGGTGAATCCACCTATGCCCTGCTGCCGCGACTTCGCGATATTGAAGCCGCGGACCGCACCGCCGGCATCAAGGTTGTCGGTGTTCCTTTTGACTCCGGTGTTTCCTACCGGCCCGGCGCGCGCTTTGGTTCCAACCATGTGCGCCAGTCCTCGCGTCTTCTGCGCCCTTATAATCCGGCAACGGATACTTCCCCGTTCGCGCAAACCCAGGTGGTGGACGCCGGGGACATGGCGGTCAACCCTTTCAACATCAACGAAGCCATCGAGTCTATCGAGCAAGACGCCTTGGATCTGACGGCAGACGGCTCGTCATTGCTCACTATCGGCGGCGATCACACGATTGCATTGCCTTTGCTGAGGGCGGCATCGAAACGCGCGAAAGAGCCGGTCGCTTTGCTGCATTTCGATGCCCACCTAGACACCTGGGACAGCTACTTCGGCGCCGACTACACCCACGGCACGCCATTTCGCCGCGCGGTCGAAGAAGGCATCCTGGATACCGAAGGCATCTGCCACGTGGGCACGCGCGGGCCACTCTACGGCAAGAAGGACCTCGAAGACGACTGCCGCTTCGGGTTTGGCATTGTCACCTCCTCGGATGTGTTTCGGCAGGGGGTGGATGAAATCATCGCTAAGCTGCGCGACCGAGTGGGCAAACGCGCGCTGTATATCTCCGTCGACATTGATGTGCTCGACCCCGCCCATGCGCCCGGCACCGGCACGCCGGAAGCAGGCGGGCTGACCTCGCGGGAGCTGCTGGAAATCATTCGCGGTCTGCGCGGGCTTAACATCGTTGGCGCCGATGTTGTAGAAGTCGCCCCAGCCTATGACCACGCAGAAATCACCGGCATTGCGGCATCGCACGTGGCTTATGACCTAATTACGTTGATGGCTGATCTGCGCGGAGGGAAATAATGACCCCACGAAATGGCGGCGATGTAGTTGTCGAAATCTTAACGGCGCTGGGGATTAAGGATGTCTTCGGCATTCCTGGCCAGCACGCATTAGGGCTTTTCGATGCCCTTAGCCGCAGCCCCTTGCATTTTTACTCCAGCCGCGTGGAAAACAATGCCGCTTTTGCTGCCGATGGCTATGCGCGCGCAACCGGTAATCCCGCCGCGTTGTTCTTATCCACCGGGCCCGGCGCGCTGACCTCGCTGGCTGGATTGCAAGAGGCTTATGCCACGGGCGCGCCTATCATTGTGGTGTCTTCGCAGATTCCCGCCGCAGGCCTCGGCGCGCGGCGCAAAGGAATGCTGCACCAGCTGGATGAACAGACGGAATCCGTGCGCAATGTGACCAAATTCCAGGCCACGGTACAGCATGCTGCTGCGATTCCGAGCGTGCTGGAAGATGCCTACCGCGTAGCGATGACCGCTCCCCAAGGCCCTGTCTGGATCGAGATTCCGCAAGACATTTTGCTGGAATCTCAAGACACCGCGCATGGCGTCCCGGCTATTTCGTCTCTGGCCGTGGACATCAAGCAACCGAAAGCACCTGATGTGCTGGTGCAACGTGCGGCGGAAGTTATGAACGCAAGCTCCACGGTTATCGTTGCCGGTGGCGGCGTGCGCCGATCGGGTGCCGGCGAGCTTTTATTGCAGCTGGCTGAAAAGATTGATGCGCCGGTTGTATGCACGGTGGGAGGTAATACTACGGTGCCGCGCGGGCACCGGTTAGCGGTGCATTTCATCGAAGACCGCCACGTCACAGACTTGATGGATAATGCTGAAACTTTGCTGGTTCTCGGCAGCTCGCTTGGCGAGGTCACCTCCAACTACTACACATTGAAGCCCCAGGGCACCATCATCCAAGTCGATGCCGAAGCCAAGGTGCTGTCCTCGAACCATCCGGGCTTGGGCATTCGCGCGGATATCTCTCAATTCTTGGCGCAGCTGCTGCCCAAGGTCAACCAGGCCGAACATTCTGGTGCGAAGCGGGCGGCAGACGTTAATGCCAAAGTTGCAGAACGCATGAATGGTCTCGGACTAGAACACGAACAGCAGATCATGGAGGCTATTCGCCAAGCCGTCCCCGCTGATATGCAAACCTATTGGGATATGACCATTGCCGCCTACTGGGCGTGGAATATGTGGGATGCCAAAGACGGCGAATTCCACTCCGCGCAAGGCGCAGGCGGTTTGGGCTATGCCTTCCCTGCCGCTTTCGGCGGCGCGGTGGGCTTGGACAAGCGCACTTTTGCGCTCGCTGGGGATGGCTCTGCATTGTATTCCACCTCGGAGCTCGCGGCCGCAGTCCAACACCAGGTGCCGGTCACCTGGCTGATTGTCGATGACGGCGGCTACGGCATCCTGCGCGAATACATGACCGACGCTTTTGGCAAGGCCACCGCCACTGAGCTGGCGCGGCCTGATTTCGTGAAACTCGCGGAGTCTTTCGGCTTACCAGCGTTTAAGGCAACAAAAAAGACCCTGCAGCAAGTGCTTTCACAAGCGCTCACTGCAGAGTCTGGACCCAACGTCGTGGTGTTGGAAACCCATTTAAGGATGTGGGAGATTACCTAATCTAAGCCCAACCGGCTGGGACAATGCCCAAAATGCTGCCGATGGAATAGAGGAATGCCAAGCCGTAGACGATGATGATGGTCGCCTGCAGAATTGGATGCGCAGTCCAGCCGAGCGACCACTCTGGATTGCGGTCGCCGTGCTTGCGCGCAGCATGCAGCAGCATCACTGGGATAATCGACATGACCACGCCAGCGATACCGCCCGCGTAGCTTAGCGCCGAAACGAATCCGCCAAAGCCCGCGAAGGTGATGATCAACGGCAAGCCAACTGTCATCGCAACGGCGACGCCGCGCTGCCAACCATGCTGTGGCCAGTGGAAAATATCCAGCACGTTGCGCATGGTGGTGTAGCCGATGGCGAGGAATGAGGTCATCATCGCAAAGAGCGCAAAGAGGTTAGCCAAGTAGTACGCAATAGGGCCAAGTTCCTCGCCCCACGACACCGTAACCACCTCAGAGACGTTGGTGCCCATCAGACCCAGTGCTGCGAAAGGAACCGCGGCCAGGGTGATGCCGGTGGCAACCATGCCGCCGATAATGGTGGAGACAATCTTTTCTGGGTGCTTGTCACGCATACCGCGCGCGAGTTCCGGCACGACGTACTGTGCCATGAACGTGAACACAGCCAGGTTCATAATCGGGATGATGAAGTATGGGCGCAAAATCCACAGGTTCTCAAACTCGATGCCTGGGCCAACCACTGTCCACAGCACCAAGATGACCACAATCGCTGCCATCGCGATGGTAATAACTGCCTCTGCAACACCGGTTGCTTCCAAGCCCTTGTACATGATGAACGTACCCAGGGCGAAGAATAACAGCGTGCCGATGGTCGGCGGTATCCCCAGCAGGTTATCCAGCAGCTCACCGGAACCTGCAGCATAACCAATCAACGCGCCGGTGCCGTTAACGGCAATCGCGGCGAAGACTAGCCAGCGACCCCAGTGCCCCAGGTACTGTTCTGCCAAGCCGGATAGCTGCAGCGGCTTATTGGTACGCAGGGAAACTTCCGCCACGTACATCATCGACAGCGTGGTCAAAATACCTGCAATCGCCAGCGCGATGAACAGCGCAAGGAAGCCGCCGTTGCGTCCGGCATAAGGAAGGCTCAAAATTCCGGCGCCGATATTGGTACCGAAGATGAGCGCTATTCCCTGCCACGGGGTAATACGACTTTCAGATTCAGTTGTTTTCGATGGATTGACCGTGTCGTCAACCTTGATGTTGTTATTCAAATTTTTCTACCTTCGTAGTAATACACGTTGAAATAGCACTATCCCCGGCCAGCGCGGTGTCCACCACCAATGCTCGACCGGGGAAGGTTTTATCAGCTCAGTGCTGCACGGATTTCCTTGGTAAGAATCTCCAGTCCCTCACGCAGCAAGTGCTCAGGGATGGTCAGAGCTGGCAGCAGGCGAACCACGTTGCCGTCGAGACCACAGGTCAAGATGAGAACGCCCTGCTTCTTACATGCTGCAGCGACCTCAGCGGTGACTTCACCGTTGATGAGTTCAATAGCCATCATCGCACCGCGACCGCGAACATCCAGGACGGATTCCAGTTCTTCCAAAGGCTCGAAGTACTCGCGCACAATCGCTTCGATTTCACGCGCACGGCCAGGCAGGTCGTGGGTTTCGAATTCCTCAATGGCAGCAAGCGCAGCCGCACACGCCACTGGGTTTCCGCCGTAGGTTCCACCCAAAGAACCAGCGATTGGGCTGTCCATGATTTCCGCACGGCCAGTCACACCAGACAGCGGCATACCGGCGGCAATGCCCTTAGCGGTGGTGACCAGGTCCGGAATGACCTGCTCGTTCTCTGAAGCAAACCACTGGCCAGTGCGCCCAAAGCCAGACTGGATTTCATCAGCGATGAAAACAACATCGTTGTCACGGCACCACTGCGCAATAGCCGGCAGGAAGCCTTCTGCTGGCACGATGAAGCCACCTTCACCCTGTACCGGCTCGATGACAACACAAGCCAAGTTCTCTGGGCCGACCTGCTGATCCAAAACCTTAATCGCACGAGCCGCCGCCTGATCGCCCTTGAGTCCATCGCGGGCTGGGTAGGACATCGGCACGCGGTGAACATCGCTAGCCAAGCTGCCGAAACCAGTCTTGTACGGCTTGTTCTTCGCCGTCATGGACATCGTCAAGTTGGTGCGGCCGTGGTAGCCGTAGTCAAAGACCGCCACCGCATTCTTGCCGGTGTACTTACGCGCAATCTTCACCGCGTTTTCTACCGCCTCAGCACCGGAGTTCAGAAGAACCGACTTCTTCTCATGATCACCAGGGGTCAGCTGGTTTAGCTTCTCACACACCGCAACATAAGACTCGTACGGCGAGACCATGAAACAGGTGTGGGTAAATTCGGCAGCGGCCTTTGCCACTGCATCTGCCACGCGCTTATTGGAAGCACCAACGGAGGTCACAGCAATGCCAGATGCAAAATCGATGTAGGAATTATCATCTGCATCGACCAAGACACCACCATCGGCAGCAACGACATAACCTGGCAGACCCGGGGTCAACGCACGTGCAATGGCAGCCTCACGGCGCGCATTTAGCGCAGCGCTCTTCTCTCCCATTCCATCAGTGACTACTCGACGCTCCTGCGGCAGGTGGTAATCGAAGTCCTTCATGTCTCCTCCTTCAAGACTCTTTCTTTGTGTTCTTACTCAGTATGACGATCTGCTGTGTTGCACACCATGTACACTATGGCGAAAGATTACAGCCTAGTTATACAGAATGGACTTCATTTGATGCTGGAATTTGAGTGGTTATTCAACCAAGGAGCG
The DNA here is from genome assembly GCF_002967075.1 of Corynebacterium sp. J010B-136. Lineage (GTDB taxonomy): Bacteria > Actinomycetota > Actinomycetes > Mycobacteriales > Mycobacteriaceae > Corynebacterium. The sequence goes on from NZ_PUGE01000001.1 coordinate 190,207, forward strand.
CTCGAAATCAACCCAATTTGCGCGCCCAGTGCCACCACTTTTTCTGGAGTTCAGACCAATGAGCTTGAAGACGCCACGGAGTTCATTCAGAAAGATTCTGTAGTTCTCACCATTGCTATTGCTTTTGCGAACCGCGAAGATGAGTTGGCTGACTACCTCGCCCACCTGGCTAGTGCTGGCGCTGTCGCAGTTGGTATTGGCACCGGTCTGATATTGCCCACCGTGCCGGAGTCCGTTATCACCGCCGCTAAGGAACTCGGTATTGGGCTTTTCGAAGTCCCGCGCCAGATTTCTTTCATTTCTATCGTGTCCGCGGTACATCAGGAACAAAGCCGGCGAAATGACATCGCCCAGCGGCGGCTTTTGGCCGCGCAGGAAAAGCTCACCCACACCGCCACCCGCGGAAACCTGCAGGAGTTGCTGCATGAGGCCGCGTACTTCATTGACGTTGAACTCTCCATCATCAATGAGCGCGATGATGTGGTGGCCTCTACTGCCCCGCCCGCGAAGCGGAAATACTTCAGTTCTTATGAGATGACCGCCCATGGTGAGCGTCAGCACACGCTGAAGGTTGATTCTAATCATCCCATCGTGGCCGAAGACCGTTCTTTGATTCGGCATTGCGCAGGCTTGGCGGACATGCTGCTTGCCCGGCCGGTGGAGCTGCGCCAGGCGCGCAATGAGCTTAATTCTTTTGCGCTGCGTTTGAGTTTGGGTCTTCCGGATACTACTTCGCCGTCACAGATGCTTCCCACAACGCTGGATTTCCCGCGGGATAAGGAAGGTTTTACACGTCCGGTTGCAGTGCTTGCCGATGACACCCGCAGCCTCGAACGCGGCAAACTCGCCCTGGATGCGAACCTCGAGGAACGCGGGCAATTCCTTTATACAGCGCAGTTAGATTCGTTGAGTTTCCTTGTTTTGTTCCGCGGCGATGCAGAATTACAAGAAATGCTCGAGATGTTCGCCGGCTCGCTGCGCCGCCTGCGCGTGGCAATCGGCAAACGTATTCATTCCACTGAACTGTCTTCTGAGCATGTCGAAGAACTCGTGGCGCGTGCTCGCCCACTTCCGCTGGGAGATTATCTTTCCCCGCGCAGCCAAAGCATGCCATGGCTCAATTCCGAGGCAGTTCGCACAGCACTTTCTAGCCGACGTCGCGAAACCATCAACGTTCTACGCACCATCGATGCCGAACGCAACACCGAACTCGCCCGCACTTTGTCCGTTTACTTAAGAAAAGGCGGGCAGCTCAAGCAAACCGCCGAAGCTTTGAAAATCCATCGGCACACCGCGCGAAACCGCATCGCGCACATTGAGGAACTATGCGAGGTCGACCTTTCAGAGCCCACAGTCTTTGCGGAACTGCTCTTCGCAATTGTCCAAGATACCGACACCGACCTGGACTAAGAGAAAATAAGTTTTGCCGCAACCTCGGTAAACACTTCAACGCCGGCAAGGCAGTCCTCAGGCGTCGTGTACTCAGCTTCGTTGTGAGAGATTCCATCCTTGCTGGGAACAAACAGCATGACGGTTGGGACCAGATCCTTCATGTTGGTGGAATCATGGCCAGCCACGGTAAAGATTTCTTGGTGGGAAATCCCGAGTTCCTTAACTACGTCGCGGCTGAGTTCGATGCCTGCTGATGGATATGGATTTAGATCCCAATAGTGTGTCTGTTCACGCTCAATCGCGGTCTTAGACTCCTCCTCTGCCGCTGCGATGATGGAGTCAAGTTGCTCCTGTGCCGACTCCAATACTTGAGAGTCTGGCGATCGCAGGTCAACGTTGAACTTCACTTCACGCGCAATGGTGACTGGTGAGTTCGGTTCCAGCGTGAGCTGAGAGACTGAAGCTTGTAGCTGCCCGGGCTCATAATTGTTTATAAGGCGACGCACTTCTGCAATCACGAGGGAGGCGCCAAAAAGTGCGTCCTTGCGGTCAGCCATGAGAGTGGAGCCAGTATGGCCTTGCTCGCCGTTAACCGTTAGCTGGAATTTACGTGCGCCCCAGGTCGCGGTCACCAATCCAATCTGATTCCCTGCGTGTTCGAGGTCTTTACCCTGCTCCACGTGAATTTCTGCATATTCTGAAACCTTCGGCGGTGCCTGGACCGGTTGCCAGTTGGCTTGAGAGATGGCTTCCTTAACTGTAATTCCGGATAGATCCGTGGACTCTAATGCGGTGTTGAGATCCATCTTGCCGGTGAATACAGAACTGCCCATCATCGACGGCGCAAAGCGGGAGCCTTCCTCATTAAACCAATTGATGACCACGATGTTGCGTGTTGGCTTCTCCCCTGATTCCTTAATTCGCTCAACGAGGCGCGCAGCTGCATGTGCGCCGGCAAGAACTCCGTAGGCGCCATCGAAGCGCCCGGCTAGGGGCTGGGAATCTAGGTGAGATCCGAGACCGACATAAGGTAACGCCGCATCAAATTCGAACAAGCCATACTGATTACCAATGTCGTCATAAGTAACTTTCGCGCCTAAGCCACTGAGGAGAGAAGCGAACCACTCACGGTTCTTGATATCGCCCTCACTCGCAGCTTGGCGTTCCACTCCGCCCCCTGGTGTTGCACCGTTGGCGCTCATAGCTTCAAAGTCATTGAGGAAGCGCTCATTCCAATCCTGAGTCATGCTGTTCCTTTCAGTAGTGCACATAGATTCTTTACGTGCGGTTAAAACTGCCCGTGTACCAATTCGCCGCCAACCATGGTGGCCAGGATGCCGATATCGCTAATCGCATTTGGTTCAACTTCCAGCGGGTTGTCCCCCAGCACAACCAAGTCAGCGAGCTGTCCCGGTTTGATTTGGCCCTTCTTTCCCGCCCAACCAGTGGCAAAGGCAGAGCCTGCTGTGTAGGCATAGAGTGCTTCAGCCGCAGTGATTCGCTCATCGGCACCATAGATCTCTCCAGTTTCAGTTTCACGGAGCACGAAGGCTTCCATGACTTTCAGCGGCGAGCCGTTAGCCACTGGACGGTCGGAACTTCCTGGTAAAACAATTCCTGCATCGAGCAAACGCTTTGCTGGATAGGACAGGTTAGTGCGAACTTCGCCAATCTTGGCAGCCATGGAATCGCCAAACTCCCGAATGAAACGGGGTTGAGGAACCAAGATGATTCCAGACTCTGCAATCTTCTTGACTTGTGAATCTTGCACCACACCACCGTGTTCAATTCGGTGCGGCATCGAAGGTTGGCCGTAACGAGAAGTCGCTTCACTAATGACCTCGATTGCGAACTCCACCGCGGCATCACCAATCGCGTGCAGCGCTAAGGACCACCCTAGTGACGCTGCTTTAAGCGCTTGAGATTTCATCTCCTTCACGTCACCTTGGAAGTATCCATGATGCGAACAGCACTGGTAGTCCTCGCTCATCGCAGCGGTTGTGCCTAAGAGAGAACCGTCGGTAAAAATCTTGGTTGGGCCGATCTGCAGCCGGTCATTACCAAACCCAGTGCGAAGGCCAGTATCTATACCGAAAGCAGTCTTCTCGCTAGTGTGTCCCTCTAAATCATGCAGGACATCGATGGTTGGCATCAGCTGCATGCGAGTAAGTAACTTCGCTTCCTGGTACGCAGCGATTTCACGCGGAGAGTGACCAATCCATCCGCCAGCGACACCCGCGTCTGTAACCGATGTAAGTCCCTCAGAAACATAGTGAGCTGTCGCTCGCTCAAGCGCTTGTACCAAGTCAGACGTTGCGTCTGGCTGAAGAATATCCTGGATGACGCGCATGGCGTTTTCATCAAGCAGCCCGGTGGCATTGCCCTCAGAATCGGTGACAATCTCTCCGCCTTCGATCGCCTGAGGGCTGTGAGGATCAACTCCTGCAATTTCCAAAGCCTTGGTGTTTACGGTGTAGGCATGTCCAGAGTTGTGCTTAATCAGCAGCGGTCGCCCTCCGGTAACAACGTCGAGCTTGTGAATCTCTAGGTCGGTACCTTCAAGATAGTTCGGGTTGAAACCCGAAGAGATAACCCACGTATCTGCTTTTTCCGAGCCATTGGAGTCTTCGACGTCTAGTGCTTGGGAGATGGATTCATATACGTCTTCAGGTGAACTGGCGTGGCTCAAATCAATTTCTAAAAGTGTCTGGCCGAACCACACAGTATGCGCGTGCGCATCATTAAACCCCGGCGTAATTATCGCACCGCCAGCGTCAATTCTTCTTGCGTGACTAAACTGTCGCGCCGCAGCATCCAATGCGACAATTTTCCCCTCAATGATCGCGACTGCCCGAGCATGAGGCTTCTGCCGATCCTGGGTCAGAAACTGCGCGTTTTCAATGACGGTGACGGGTGAATGATTCAAAGGAGATTGCATCAAGATTCTAAAACCTTAGCTTTCGTTCATAAACTAGGGTTCAACGTAGTCTCTTCTAGGTGAGGATTGTGATGTAGTTGACGAAGTTGGAAATACTTCAATGATTTACAGCTATCGTTGTGCATATGCACGAAAATCAATGGGCCGAGTTAATCTCACAAGCATTAAACGACATTCCGCAGATTGTGGAAGAGTTTCTCCGCGAATTCGACGAAATCGGACTCTATGGGGACTCTGGGATCCCAGATTCTGAGTTAAGATCGACAGCTTTTAGTGTTTTAACGTTGCTTTTGCGCGCAACCACCTCTACCGAAGAACAGGCAAAGATTAAAGAACATGCCGAGAGATTCGGTCATCGACGGGCACGGCAAGGAATTCAATTGCCCTTGCTCGTAGACGCGATTCAACTGGACTTTAAAGTTATTTGGAACTACCTGAAAAAGACTGCGGGCGAAGACTCCTTTGCGGTGTTAATAGATCACGTAGACAAACTCCACTACGTAGTTACTGAATATGCATTCCATGCACGAGCGTCATTTAGACGAGAAGAAGCTCGAACTGCGCACGACTTACGTGTTTTCAATTCTCGTTATCTGGACCGGCTGTTTTCTTCAGGTTCTTTGGGAGAACGAGGTTTAAGCGAAATCTCTCGAGTCCTAGGTTTTGGCGAATCAACCCCTTGTGAAGTGATTGTGTTCCACCCCTCTGCCGCCGACCAAGCCCACTCAGCGCTCGATTCAGTATCGGCATCGGGCCAAATTTACTGCCAAAGCTACGGGACCAGCTTTGCTGCGTTTTGGAAGTCGGACAATCTAGCGAACGAAGAGAACATCAAAAATGCCGCTCTTTTACCCGGAATCCGTTTTGAGACCGTCTTCGGACTATCCGAAGTCCGACAAGTCGTCCGTTCTTCATCTGCGGTTTTTGGCGCCTATGGTCGCCCGTCGCGCCTAGAACCGATAACCGAAGCAATGTGGGCAGTTGCCCGCAAAGCACTCATCTCAGTCTATCGTCGAAGGATTGAAGAATTAACTGCGTACACCAATGAACTAAAAAGCAAAAATGATCCCGTTCTCCCTACGGTGGACGCTTACCTCAAGACAGGTTCCATCAAGCAAACCGCGCAGTTATCATTTTGCCACCGCAACACAGTAATAAACCGAATCAAACAGTTTGAGAGCTGTTCTGGGCTAGATATAACCGTTCCTGAGCAAGCCGCTCTCGCGCTCGTGGTTCTATCTCACCCCGGCAAATCTGTGCTTTAGCACAAACGATCAACAGCAGAGTTCGCGGAATGCCCAGGTTTCTATCAACCTATTGGAATCAAGTAGACGCTTTCATAAAGTGATGTCGCGTACCTAAATGCCATTCCGAATAGATAAGGGTCCTTGACAATGACTTCATCGACAAACCATCAACCGGGACGGGGTCAGCCGTCAGCGGCTGAGCTCAAAGATCAAATTGCTCAAGGCGCAGAAGTAGAAGTCGATCCTAAAGAAGTTGGCCGTATTGCGCGTGCAGCCTTCATCGGCACGGCACTTGAGTGGTACGACTTCTTTCTCTTTGGCACTGCTTCGGCACTTGTGTTCAACCACCTCTTCTTTGCAGGTGCCGGTGGCGCGAATGCCACACTCGCAGCATTCGCTACCTTCGGTGTTGGCTTCTTGGCACGCCCTCTGGGCGCTGTCCTGTTCGGCCAAATTGGTGACAAGTACGGACGCCGTCCAGCACTGATTATCTCCATCGTTGTCATCGGTGTTGCAACCGGCATCATCGGCTTAATCCCCACCTACGGTTCAATTGGAGTTTGGGCACCAGTCATGCTGACGTTGCTTCGACTGTTCCAGGGTGTCGCCGTCGGTGGCGAATGGGGTGGTGCGACCACCATGGCAATTGAGCACGCACCAGAAGAAAAGCGCGGACGCTACGCGGCGCTAGTCCAGATTGGTTCTCCAGTTGGTACTTTGCTTTCCTCCGGTATCTTCGCCCTAGTGCTCATGCTTCCGGAAGAGTCAGTTGACTCATGGGGTTGGCGAATTCCATTCCTAATTGCCTTCCCATTCCTCGGCGTTGCGCTGTGGATTCGTATGAAGGTTGAAGAATCTCCGGTCTTCGAAGCACTCAGTGCAGTTGAGGAAGGCGACAAAAAGAAGGGTTCACTCAAGGATCTCTTCCGCGATTACTTGCCACAGCTTGCACTAGCAACCGCAGCAGCATTGTTGGGCATCGGCGGATTCTTCGTTATGAGTACCTATGTTCTTAGCTACGCTACCGAGACCCTAGGTCTCGACCGCCAGATGGTTGTTAATGCGACTCTGCTGGGTGCAATCTGCCAGATCTTCATCAACATCTTCTTCGGCCGCCTCGGCGAGAAGTTCGGACCGGGCCGCATCATCGGTTGGGGTGGCGTCGCCACGGCACTACTGTCCTGGCCAATCTGGACCATGATTGATTCCGGAAATGCCATCGCGCTGACAATCGCTGTCTGCTTGGGTATTTCTGCAGTAACCGTGACCTACTCTGTTTCTGGCGTGCTCTTGTCCGAGCTTTTCCCTCCAGAAATGCGCTACTCCGGTGTCGCGATTGGCGCCAATATTGCCGGCGCAATCTCGGGCCTGCTCCCGTTCTTGGCCACCTGGATGAATTCCACCAATGAACAGCCAAGTTCAATCTCTGGCATTGTCATTTTGATTATTGTTGCGCTGATTACGGCAGTTGGCGGATTCGTCGGCGAGAAGTACCGCGTTAAGGATAACGTCGTAAGCCAAGAAGCCTAACCACCCAACGCTCCTCCTGATCACCTTCTGTCTAAGAGCTTTTGAAAGGTCACACCAATGTCATCCACCAGCAGCCACAAACACGTTGGACAAGCCATCGTGTCAGCACTGCAGGCACACGACGTGAAAAGAGTTTTCCAAGTCCCCGGCGAAAGCTTCCTCCCCGTTCTTGATGGCCTGTATGAAACCGATATTGAAACCATCGTGTGCCGTCATGAGGGCGGCGCGGCCTATATGGCTGAAGCACATGGAAAGTTAACCAATACTCCGGGCGTTGCCATGGTCACCCGTGGCCCCGGCGCAGCAAATGCATTCGTCGGTATCCATACTGCGTGGCAAGATGCTACGCCGCTGGTGATGTTTATCGGTTTGATTCCGAACTCTGACCGCGACCGCGAGTCCTTCCAGGAATTCGACCCAAGGGCTTGGTTCGGCACGCAGACCAAGAGGGTATTTGTTTTGGATGATCCCTCACGCACTCACGAGATTGTTGCACAGGCTTTCCATGCAGCAACCTCCGGACGCCCAGGACCAGTTGTCATCGGTCTTCCCGAAGATGTCCTCTATGAACCTTTCGGGGGCGCCGAAGCAGCTCCCATCCCGGTTAGCAAAGGCGCGGTGTCCACGACAGACATTGAATACTTGCAACAAGAACTTGGCAAAGCTCAAAGTCCAGTGCTCTATGTAGGTGGCCTGGGTTGGACTCCTGAGTCAGCACAAACCTTGACCAAATTTGCAGAGGCAAACAAGATTCCGGTGCTGCATGACTGGCGGGTATCGGACCGCGTTGCCTTCAACAGCCCTGCCAATGCAGGGTGGTTGGGGTATGGCCGCTCCGATGCCGCCGCTGAGCTGTTTGAAAGCGCTGACCTCGTCATCGGCATTGGCGCCTTGTTCACCGATGTCCCGACCGACGGATATAAGCTGCGCCAATCCCCTGCTGCGAAGAATATCTTCGTCAACATTGATACAGCTCTGCAAGGTAATTCTGGCCCGGTGGCTCACCACATCGTGGCCAGTCCAACCGAGCTTGTTGCTTCTCTTGATTCGCTTTCGCTTGCCGATGTCTCCGCCCGTACCGCCTGGTTTGAAAAAGCACGCGCGGCCCACGAGGAATTTTCCACACCGGATGCAGATTCGCCGCTGCGGGATACCAAGGAAGGCACGGTGAATTTGGAAGTAGTCTTTGAACAGCTCCAGAAGCAGTTGGATGATTCCGCGCTCTTCACCTTCGGCGCAGGCAATCACTGCATTTGGGCACAGCGCTATTTGCCTACCCAGCAGTACCCTTCGCAGCTCAGCGTCAAGAACGGCTCGATGGGCTACAGCGTGCCCGCAGCTGTTGCCTCGGCCTTGGAGGATCCTTCGCGCACGGTGGTGACAATCGCTGGGGATGGTGAGTTCCTCATGAACTCCCAAGAACTAGCAACGGCAGTTCAATATGACGCCCCAATCCTGATAGTCGTGGTTTCCAATGGAGAGTTCAGCACCATTCGAGACCACCAAGAAAACCACTTCCCGCGCCGCATCTCCGGTACTCAAATTAAGAATCCGGATTTTGCAAAGGTCGCTGAAGGTTACGGTGCATTCGGGCAAACCGTACGCTCGAATGACGAGGTTGCTGATGCAATTGAGCAGGCGTTGAAGGCTGTTAGGGAAGATAAGCGTTCGGCGCTGATCAATGTAATTGCGGATAAGGACTTCTCACTGCCTGCGAGTTAGGCATCAAAAAGCAAAAGCGAAAGTAAGAGTCATCACGGGAATTGCACATTATGGTGAATCTCGCACGCTGAGTGTGGAATTATTAAGCTTTGGTTAACCATGTGTGTACCTTGAAGTCTTTTTCATGAGGCACTATCGAATCTTCGTTAGTCCGCATTTCCTATAGGAGCTTTCATGTCTCGTTCTTTCCTTCGCTCGTCCCTTGCTGTTGCTTCTGCAGCTGCCACCGCTTTCGTCTTGGTTGCTTGCTCCGAGCCGACTGAAGGTGGCAGCGATGCTGACTCCACTGCATCGTCAAGCGATGAGCAAGTGACCATCACTGTGTACACCTCCGAGCCTGAGGAAAAGGTCGATGAGATCAATGCGGCTTTCATGGAAGCGCATCCAGATATCAACGTTGAGGTCTACCGCGCCGGCACTGGTGACTTGAACGCGCGTATTGCATCCGAGAAGCAATCCGGAGACATCGAGGCAGATGTTCTGTGGGCAGCGGACTCCCCGACCTTCGAAGGTTATGCCGCAGATGGTGACTTGGCGGAGCTGGAAAACGTGGACACCGAAGGTGTGATGGAAGAAGTCATCGACGAGGAGGGCTTCTACGTTGGTACGCGCATCATCCCAACCGTCATTGCTTATAACACCGACGTCATCAGCGAAGACGAAGCACCGCAGTCATGGCAGGACCTTGTTGACCCGCAGTACAAGGACAAGCTGGTCATGCCAGACCCTGCGGTATCCGGTGCGGCAGCTTTCAATGCTTCGGTGTGGCTAGAGTCTGAGGAGCTCGGCGAAGAATGGATCACGGCACTCGGTGAGAACCAGCCGATGATTGCACAGTCCAATGGTCCGACCTCCCAGGAAATTGCTTCGGGTTCCCGCCCGGTTGGTGTGGTCGTGGACTACCTTGTGCGTGACCTGGCTGCTGCTGGTTCCCCAATCGCAACTGCTTACCCAGAAGAAGGAGCACCGTACATCACGGAGCCAGCAGGTGTCTTTGAGTCTTCTGACAATAAGGAAGCAGCAGAGACCTACATCAATTTCCTGCTTTCTGAAGAAGCTCAGAAGATTGCTGTGGAACAGGCCTACCTGCCGGTGCGTGAATCCGTTGATACCCCAGAGGGCACCCCAGCGCTGGCAGATATCAACCTGCTGACCCCAGACTTGGAAGCAGTTACTGAAGGACAAGATGCTGCAGTCGCAACCTTCCAGGATGCGATGAAGTAAGTGCTTCGCAAGCTTAAGTAACCTTTTATGAAATTACTGTCCTCCATATCTTTCCTTCGCCTTGGCGTGTGGCTCATCATCGCGGGATTCTTCCTCGTTCCGCTATCGATGGTGATAAGCCTTGCACTCGGCGGGAACCAGATTCCCATCCTGCTTGATCAAGGATTGGGTACTGCAGCGTGGAATTCGCTGTACACAACGCTGCTTTCTGCCATCGGCGCGGTCCTTATTGGAACCACCGTCGCATTGGTCACTGACCGCCTCGATACTTATGGCAGCAAGTGGCTACGCCTGCTGTTGCTTTCGCCGCTGCTCGTGCCGCCGTTTATTGGCGCCATCGCGTGGATGCAACTCTTTGGACCAGCGCTAGGAATAAACCGGCTCTTTGGGCAAGAAGTATGGAATATCTACGGCGCTGATGGTGTGACCTCGCTGCTTATTCTGCATTCCTACCCGATGGTCTACATCATCGTCTCCAATGCACTGCGCTCGCTGCCCGGCGATTTGGAGCAAGCCGCTCGCATTTCTGGAGCGTCCAGCTTTGTCACCATCCGCACCATTACCCTGCCGTTGCTGCGCCCGGCATTACTGTCCGCATTTACGCTGACTGCCGTTGCGAACCTCTCAGACTTCGGCATCCCGGCGCTGTTGGGTTCCCCGGCGCGCTTTGAAACGCTTGCCACCATGGTCTACCGCTTCATGGATTCCGGCACCGTGGACAATCCACTGCAGGTTGTCTCCACCATCGGTGTCGTGCTGCTGTTTTTGGGCATCGCAGCCGTATTCGCCGATCACATCGTCGCGCGGTTTTCGGCGTCGGCGTTGCAAGATACGGGGGCATCGGCCCGCATGGAGCTGGGCCCGGCGCGCGTGCCGGTGAGCATCGTCAGCTGGCTTTTAGCGCTAACCATCACCCTCGCCCCTATCGTCGGCTTGGCGTATCGCGCACTGCTGCCGGCCCCTGGTGTGCCCTTTACGCTGGACAATATTTCACTGAATAACTTCGCCAATGCCGTGTCCAATCCGCGCGTTATCGACGGATTCCAAAATTCCGCTTTCCTAGCCATTACCGCGGCGATTGTCTGCGGCATACTCGGCTGGCTCGTGGGCATTTTAGTAACCCGCACCAAGTTATTCGGCAACACTGCACTAACACTTGTGGTGCTGCTGCCGACTGCACTGCCAGGGCTAATCATCGGCGTGGCTTGGCTGATCTTTGGCCGCTACACCGGCATTTATAACACCGTGTGGGTCATCCTCGGCGCCTATATCTGCGCCTTTACCGCGCTGGTGTTGCAGGCTGTTCGCGCGCCGTTGCAAAACACTCCCATCGCAGTCGAAGAAGCCGCCCGGATTTCCGGCGCCGGCCCGGTGCGCGCAATCTTTAGCACCACCGCCATGATGACTGTTCCCGCTGCGATTTCCGGCGCGGTACTAGTTCTTGTCACCGCGGTCCGCGAGCTCACCGTATCCATTTTGCTCATCGCGCCAGGCACCACCACCTTGGGTGTGCAGGTATTCAATCTCCAGCAGGCAGGCAACTATAACCAGGCCTCTGCCCTCTCGCTGGTGTTTATGCTGGTGGGCATCGTAGCGCTGTCTGTCACGCTGAAGTCTCCGAAAGTAGGTTCATAAATCATGTCTGCCATTTCCCTGCAAGACCTCACCGTGACCTTTGCGGATGGAACCAAGGGCCTGCAGGACATCAATCTGGATATCGCCCCGCATGAGTTCATCGCGCTGGTTGGGCCATCCGGTTCAGGAAAGACAACGCTGCTGCGCACCATCGCGGGATTTCTTCACCCCAACCAGGGCAAAGTCGAAGTCGGCGGCAAGGACCTCACGGGTGTATCCCCGGAATCGCGCGGGATGGGCATGGTCTTTCAACAGCATGCCGTGTGGCCGCACATGAGCGTGGCAGATAACGTCGGCTACCCGCTGAAATTCACCAAAGATTCAGCTCAGCTGCGCAAAGAAAAGATTCAGCGCACCTTAGAACTCGTGGGTCTTGACGGCTTTGGAAAGCGCAAGCCGGGAAGCCTTTCCGGCGGGCAGCGGCAGCGCGTAGCACTCGCCCGCGCTATCATCGCCGATCCCACGGTGCTGCTTCTCGATGAAGCCCTCTCCGCCCTCGACGAACCCCTGCGCGATAGCTTGCGCCGCGAACTGGTTGCACTTACCAAGCGCGAGGGTCTTACCACCGTGCACGTCACCCATGACCGCAATGAAGCACTCGCCATCGCGGATCGCATCGTGGTGTTGCAGCAGGGGCGCATCGCGCAGGTCTCCACGCCCGAAGAGCTGCTGGTACGCCCCAACACTGCCGAAGTCGCCGCATTCATGTCCGATGCGACCATCATCCCCGCTCAGCTGACCGCCGCGGGCGCGCGTGCCGATGCCCTCGGCACCACCTGGCCTGCCCACCTCATCGAGCAAGCATCGACAAGCATGGCGCATTCAGACGCGATAAAGCTCGCAGTCCTTCCCGCCGACACACAGCTGGTCTCCCCCGGCACCGACGGCGCAGTCCCCGCCACAATTGAATCCGTCCTCTTCGAACGCGACCGCTTCAGCATCACCGCGAAGGCCGGGGCTTACACCTTCCGCACCACCAGCACGCAGCGGCCAAATATTGGTGACCAGGTGGGTATTATCCCGCAGCGAATGCTCAGCTACCCAAACTAAACCAGCGTCGCGACAGACAGCAGCACAACGACCGGCGCCAAGATACATCCCAGGATAATGAAGGTTACCCATTTGATTTCCACCCCGGCGCGGCGCAGTTGGTCGTGCCACAATAGCGTCGCAAGGCTTGCCCAAGGCGTAACAATCGGCCCCGCATTAACGCCGATGAGCAGCGCAATATAGCTGACCGGAGTGGTAACCATTGGCTCTAAGAATAAGAACGCTGGGATATTATTCATCACATTCGCTGCCACACCACCGGCGCCGGCAATGGCGACAAGTTCCACAAAGCCATCGGCGCCAGTGGTTAAATCGCGCAGCCATCCGGCACCACCGAGGGTGTGCACCAGTGCGGCGACGCCGGACACAGCGGTAACCAGCAGCAAAGAGTTCCACGGCACCAAATCAACAGAAAGCAGGTACTTATTGTGCCTCACGCACGCTGCCATGATGAGAAGCGCGGCAATGGTGGTGCTTAACCAGTACGGGATGGGTGATACCAAGACCGGCATCAAGACCCCAACCACCACGGCACAGATGAGCAACAGGTTGCCATGCTTGCTTGTCGATGCCCCCTGCCCTCGAATGTCCTCTTCCCCTTTTGAGAGACGCGCGTAGAACAAGGTGATGATGGCGGCTGCGGCGATGACGAGAATAATCGCCGTCAACGCCGGTTTCCAGGCATAAGACAAGTAGTCGAGCGTTCCCGAGAAAGCATCTGAGCCTAACGCCAGCAGGTTAGTCAGGTTAGAAACTGGCAGCGGCATCGATGCAATATTAGCTATCCACACCACTGCAAATGCCACGCCAATAACCGGGATGTTATTGCGTTTGGCCAGCGGGATTGCGAGAGCGGTGATCATTACCGCGGTGGTATCAAGCGACAGAAATATCGTGACCACCACAGCGAGAAGCACTAGCAAAACCCACAGCACAGCCGGCCGCAACAGCCGGTGGTTAGGGGCGAGCTTCTCTAGCTTGGAAACAACTTCCTCGAAAAGCCCCACCTGGGAAGAAATATTGACCACGATGGAAATCGCGATGACGAAGACAAAAATCGGGACAAGTCGTGAGACCAAATCGCCCAACGCGGAAAGCTCAACTAGGCCCAGGCCCACCAGTGCCACAGCTGAGAGCACGGACAAAAGCGCCGTTGAACTTAACTTTTGAATCACGCACTCATCATATGCTGGCTAAGGAGCGGCACCCACCATTTTGCCCCCAGATATTCACGTCACGGCGCTGGTCACCTAGTTACCGCGTGGTAAATCGGGGGTAGGCTTAAATCAAGTTGGTGAGCTGTGACACTTGACAGTCCAAATGTGCACTGACTAGGTTTAGATTCATACACAATGCAAACGTTTGCATAACGTAGAAACGGTTACCTCGACTCACGCAAAGGAGCATGGCATGGTGACTGCTCCGGCCACGCTGCGGGACATCGCCCGCGCCTGTGGGGTTTCGGTATCCACCGTATCCCGGGCACTGGCTAATAATCCGGCGATTGCGAAAAAGACTCGGGAATCGATCCAGGCTATAGCCAAGGAACTGGACTATCGCCCTAATGCACAAGCGCGTGCGCTAAAAAGTTCGCGTACTGACGCTATCGGTGTGGTGGTCCCCAGCCTTATCAACCCGTTCTTTTCCGCGATGGCGGCTGCTATTGAAGATGAGGCGAACAAGGCCGGTTTTGCCACGATCATCACCAGTAGCGGTGAAAATACCCCGAAGATTACTGAAGCCATTGAAGCGCTGCGCGCACGCCAAGTCGATGGCATCATCGCGGTTCCACACGCTGAATCAAAAGAGATGTTAGAGCACGTCGCGCGCTCTACTCCCCTGTTATTTATTGACCGCTATATCCACGGCAGCAATATCCCCGCGGTGGTTTCTAATTCCGCACCTGGCATTAAAGCAGCGCTGGAGGCGTTGGCATCGCGCGGGCATAAAAAGATTGGCTATCTGGCTGGCCCGCAAACCACCTCGACTGGTTTAGAACGCTTGAAAGACTTCCAGCGCTTTTGTGAAGAGCTCGGCTTAGAGCAGATCATTCACCACGGTGGCTACCTGCATGAAGAAGGTTTTACCGGCACGCAGAAGCTGCTGGAACAACATCCCACGGCGCTTATCGCTGGTGACTCCATGATGACCTTTGGTGCGTTGGAGGCGTTGTATCGGGAAAACGTGGACATCGGTAAGCAAATTGCTCTCGTGGGCTTTGATGACTTCGTCTTCATGCGCATTCAACCAGCGCCGGTGTCGATTATTGACCAAAACGTCGAAGAGATGGGCCGCACGGCACTGCGTAACCTCGTTGCTTCTTTCGCCGGTAAATCCCCGCCGGAAGGAGCCGTGGTACAAACCCGGTTCATCGCCCGTGAATCCATTGAATTTTCTCCCTAATACTAAAAGGAGGTGCACTTAATGCCCAACCACACCGACGACACAGTTTTACAGCTAGTTAACGTCTCTAAGTCCTTCGGCCCAGTCAACGTGATTAAAGATGTCACCTTGTCTGTTCGCCGCGGACAAGTCCAAGCACTGCTCGGGGAAAATGGCGCCGGTAAATCCACGCTCATCAAGATGATTGCCGGCGTGCACCAGCCAGATTCCGGCAAGATTCTTGTCGATGGCTCCGAGGCCACCATCGCTTCGACCAATGACTCCGAAGCGCACGGTATTGCCACTATCCACCAAGAGCTGAATTTGGTGCCCACGCTATCGGTGGCCGAAAATATCATGCTCGGCCGTACACCGAAGCGCTTTGGCATGGTCAACCGCAAGCACCTCAATGCCCAGGCGCAAGCAGCGTTGAACCTGATTGGTTTGGATGTGCCGCTCAAACAGCCCGTAGGTGAGCTCGGTATTGCTAAGCAGCAGCTTATTGAAATCGCCAAGGCACTATCGATGAATGCGCGCATCCTGATTCTGGATGAACCAACGGCCGCATTGACGGGCAAAGAAGTCGACGCGCTGTTCACCATTCTCGATGAGCTCAAAGCCAAGGGCGTGGCCATGGTGTTTATCTCGCACCACTTAGATGAGCTTGCACGTATTGCAGATACCATCTCCATTTTGCGCGATGGCGAATTCGTCGCTGAAGTTCCAGCCTCAACCGATGAAGATACTTTGGTCCAGCACATGGTTGGTCGCGCCATCGAAGAGCAATACCCGCGCGGTGAGGTTGCCGAAGCGGGTGCGCCGCTGTTGGAGGTGGCGGGGTTGACATCGACAAGCAAGTTTAGCGATATCTCCTTTACCGTGCACGCTGGCGAAATCGTCGGCCTGGCAGGATTGGTAGGCGCGGGCCGCACCGAGGTTGTGCGCGCTATTGCCGGCGCGGATAAATATGACGCGGGCTCGGTGGAAGTTGCCGGCAAAAAGCTCAAATCTGGCGATATCCAAGGCGCTATTCGCGCTGGTGTTGGCCATATTCCGGAAGACCGCAAGGGCCAAGCCTTGGTGCTGGATGGCACGGTCAATGAAAACCTCGGCTACGCCACCTTGGCAGCCACCAGCAAGGCTGGGCTGGCGGACCGTTCCGGGCAAAAGCGTCGCGCGAGTGAAGTCGCGGAAAAGCTGCGCATTCGCATGGCTCATATTGACCAACCCATCCGTAACCTTTCCGGCGGCAACCAGCAAAAGGCTGTCTTTGGCCGCTGGGTGCTGGCGAACTCCAAGGTGTTGTTGCTGGATGAACCTACCCGTGGCGTCGATGTAGGCGCGAAGGTGGAAATCTACAACATCATCAATGAAATAACTGCCAATGGTGGTGCCGTGCTGATGGTCTCCTCCGACTTGCCCGAAATCCTCGGCATGTCCGACCGCATCCTGGTCATGTCCGGCGGGAAAATCGCCGGCGAATTGCCCAAAGACACCACCCAAGACGAAATCATGGCGCTCGCGGTTTCCAATGTTTCATCCGCCGCCAGCGCCGAATCAGTCCACGACAGCGACCACGACGCGGCATTTGCCACCTTAAAGGAGGACTCCCAGTGACCACCGCCCTCAATCCTGCTGCCCCCGCGGCAGAAAAACCTGCGAAGAAACCGAATAAGGTTTTGACGTGGATCATGAACAACGGCGCTTTAGTCGGACTGTTCATCTTGTGCATCGCCTTGTTCATCGCGACCCCGCACTTTTTAACCGTCAATAACTTCCTCAACATCGGCATTCAGGCCGCCACCGTGGCGATTTTGGCCTTCGGCATGACCTTTGTCATCATCACCGCCGGCATTGACCTGTCGGTCGGCTCGGTTGCAGCCTTGGGTGCGATGGTCTCCGCGTCTTTCTTTACGGACCTGAGCCTGCCGGGCTGGCTATCGCTCATTATCGGGCTTCTCACGGGCCTTGCCGCCGGCGCGATCTGTGGCATCGCTACTGCATATGGCAAAATCCCCTCTTTTATTGCAACACTTGCGATGATGTCGATTGCCCGCGGTGCCACCTTGGTCATCTCTGATGGCTCCCCGATTGCAACCGCACCGTCGGTTAACTGGTTGGGCTCGACCGTCGCGGGCATTCCGATTCCAATCGTCATGATGGTGATTGCGGGTCTGGTGTGCTGGTTCATTCTGGAGCGCACCGTGCTGGGCCGTTCGATGTACGCCATCGGCGGCAACCTCGAGGCCGCCCGCCTATCTGGTCTGCCAGTTCGCCGCATCCAGATCATCGTCTTTGGTCTCTCTGGCCTATTCGCAGCGCTCGCTGGTTTGGTCATGGCGGGACGTCTAAGTTCCGCGCAGCCGCAGGCCGGCGTGGGCTATGAACTCGATGCGATTGCTGCCGTAGTCATCGGTGGTGCATCGCTTGCCGGTGGCCAAGGCCGCGCGACCGGAACACTCGTCGGTGCGCTGCTGCTAGCAGTTATTCGCAATGGCCTGAACTTGCTCAACGTATCCTCGTTCTGGCAACAAATCGTCATCGGTTTGGTCATCGCGCTGGCCGTGGGCTTCGACGTCATCCGCAATAAGACTGCGCAGTAGCGCTCAGTTCACCCAAGCTTTCTTTCTCCCTCCAAATTCAAAGGAATCTTTCACATGTTTACTCTTTCCACCACTGCTCGTAAGTCCCTAGCCATCGCTTCTATCGCAGCGCTTTCTGTCTCCGCTGTTGCATGTAACCGCGGCGAAAGCTCCGACGGTGCTGACGGCGGCTCGGTCACCCTGGCGCTATCGACCCAGACCAACCCTTTCTTCGTTGAGCTGCGCGATGGCGCACAGGCTAAGGCAGATGAGCTCGGCATCGACTTGGATATCCAGGACGCTTCCGATGACGCTGCTACCCAGGCCGACCAGCTGCGCAACGCGGAGACCTCCGGCGCCGATGTGGTCATTGTTAACCCCACTGACTCCGATGCCGTGGGCTCGGCCGTGCAGTCCCTAAACAACGCTGATATCCCAGTTATCGCAGTAGACCGCTCCTCCAATTCCGGTGAGGTCGCAAGTTTCGTGGCTTCCGATAACGTTGCCGGCGGCAAGCAGGCTGCCGATGCACTTGCCAAGGCCATCGGCGAGGAAGGCGAAATCCTGGTCCTGCAGGGTATCGCTGGTTCTTCCGCCTCCCGTGACCGCGGCCAGGGCTTTGAAGAAGGCATCGCTGCATACCCAAATATTGAGGTTGTAGCCAAGCAGACCGCGAACTTCGACCGCACCGAAGGACTCAACGTCACCACTAACCTGCTGCAGGCAAACCCAAATATCAAGGCAATCTTCGCTGAAAACGACGAGATGGCCCTTGGTGCCATTGAAGCATTGGGCGCACGCGCTGGCGAGGAAGTAAAGGTCTTCGGCTTCGACGGCACCGCCGATGGTCTCACCGCTGTCGAAGACGGCAAGCTTGAGGGCACCATTGCGCAGCAGCCAGATGAATTGGGTGCACGCGCAGTCGAGCAGGCAGCCGCAATCTTAGAAGGCGGCACCGCTGAGGAAGAAGTTCCGGTTGAGGTTGTCACCGTGACCAACGAGAACGTCGCCGAGTTCAAGTAAATTCATTGAGTATGAAAACTTTAACTGTAGTCGGATCCATCAACGCTGACCTCACCGCACGCGTGGCACGCCACCCCAATCCCGGAGAAACCCTGCTGGGTTCTGGCGGCGGCATTACCGCCGGCGGCAAGGGCGCAAATCAAGCAGTCGCCGCGGCATACCTGGGCGCGAATGTGTCCTTTGTCGGCGCGGTGGGCAAAGATCCTTATGTCGAACCAGCGCTGAAGCACCTGCGTGATTCCGGCGTGGACCTTTCGCAGGTCGCCGAAGTCGATGACACGACAGGTCTTGCAATTATCACTGTGTCTGATGATGGCGAGAACACCATCGTGGTCATCCCCGGCGCGAATGCACACGTCGATTCTGACTTCGTTGCTGAGCGTAACTCAACGATTGCGCAGGCTGACATCGTGCTATTGCAGGGCGAAATCCCTGCCGATGGTTTCGCCGCTGCCGTCGCAGCCGCCAAAGGCCGGGTTATTGTTAACCTCGCGCCCGTTATTGAGGTAGATAAAAAGGCCTTGCTCGCAGCCGATCCGCTTCTTGCCAATGAACACGAAGCAGGCCTTATCTTGGACCAGCTTGGGGCCAAAGCGACGTCGGATGCGCCACAGGATCTCGCACAAGCGCTTGTCGATGCCGGCTTTAACTCCGTTGTTCTCACCCTCGGCGCCCAAGGTGCACTGGTGGCAGCGGATAAGGAACTCATCGATATTCCCACGCCGAAGGTCACTGCCGTGGATACCACCGGCGCGGGTGATGCTTTCGCCGGCGCGCTGTGCGCGCGCTTGTTAGAAGGCGACGACCTCGTGCAGGCAGCAACTTTTGCTGCACGCGTGGGCGCGACCTCCACGCTGCAAAATGGTGCGCAGGCTTCATATCCCCGGCCATCGGATGTTCTAGGTGAGGTGACAGATGCTTAAACGCGGCCTTTTAAACCCGCAGCTTAATGAAGCACTCTCCCATCTGGGACACACTGACGCGGTAGTCTTCGCCGATGCGGGTCTGCCGCTGCCAGAAGATGTCGCAGTCGTCGATCTGAGCATCACCTTTGGCCTTCCTTCCATGGACGATGTCATGCGCGCGGTCATGGCGGAGCTAGTCGTGGAGGGTGCTACGGTGGCATCGGAAAGCCCGGCGAACTTTGTCTCCTTGGTGCAAGAAACTGGCAAGCTGGCTGATACCGCGGTGACCTATATCAGCCATGAAGAGCTCAAAGCATCGCTGTACGATGCCAAACTGATCATTCGCACCGGCGATACCACGCCTTTTGCCAATGTCATCTTCCGCTGCGGGGTGCCCTTCTAGAGCACTTTCAATCACAGCAAACTCCAGGCGGTGGTCCATAATGAACCTACGAACATTAAAGAGTGGCTAGACTCCCTCCCAGGCTCCCCTACAGTGAGCCAAGCGGCAGACTTCGCAGGCGTATCCAAAGCGACCTTCTTAAGGCATGAGAAAACCGGCAAAACTACTGCCGAATTTGTTGTAAAAATTGCACGCGCTTACAACGTCAACGAAGTTCAATCACTCATCAACTTGGGGTTCGTAGACGAAGCGGCCGTCATGGAGGTTGCTATCGAGAAAGCCTTGGGAATGGCTAAGAACTCTCAGATTCTTGCCGAAATGAATAAGCGCCATGACCCCGAAGCGCGCCGCCTATAGCGTGCGGAGGGCAAGCCGGGAGTTATCGATTTAGATGATCACCGCAGCCCAGACCCTCTGTCCGATGCTCTTGATATGAATGATGGCACGGTCGCGGAGTTTGACTATGGCGAGTATGCCGCGGACTCTTCCGATGATGAGCAAGCCCTTAGGGAAGAACGAGGTAAGGATTTGATCGATTGATAGACAAGCTGATTACCACCGCAGAAAAGCGCGGATACCGGGTGCGGTGGCACACCAAAGGGCCTAAAGCCGCATGGCTACCACAGCAGCAGGCCATCACTCTTAGGCACGGCATGGATGATGTGCAGACCCTCTGCGCCCTTGCTCACGAGCTAGGCCACGCGCATTACGATGACCCGCCAGGACACTTCGACGCACACGAACTTCGCGCCGACCGGTTTGCCGCGAAACTACTCATCAACCCCGATGATTACCGACTTCTAGAAACCACCTTTGGACCACACCCCGGACGCCTTGCCCACGAATTGGGCGTGACGGTCAACGTCCTCAAAACTTGGCAAACCCTACACGAAAGCAAAATCGCATTATGAAACGCCTATTCCCTATCGTTGCGTCCGTATTGTTGCTCACGGCGTGTAGCGCGCCGGAATCCACGCCTGCGCTGGAATCCACGAGCGTTACCGCATCCACGAGTTCAACAAGCACCACCACGTCGAGCGCCGCGCCCACCACTAGCGCAGAACCAACCCCCACCATCGAACCCGCAGCAACCACCAGCGACTACTACCCAGGCGACCCACGCCTAACCCCTGTCAATGCCACCTCAGACACCGTAGGCATATTCCTCGCCCACGACATAGCCGACCCCTCCGGCAAGTACTACGTGTTCTGTAACGGCGGCACCCTGACAAAAGCCGAAGGCTCCCCTGTCGAATCCGGCACCTGCTCCGAACTAGCCACCTGGGATGAAGTCGCCCAAATAGCCGCACAATTCTCTGACGTGCTCCTGGTCGAAATGGAGAAAGCCTTCACCGAAGTCGAAGCCGAGATAAACGCCGAAATGGAGGAAGAGGGCTACACCACGCCTGATAGTCCGTACCCCGATACCGCCGAGAATGCTGTGTTTAACTCTTGCTGGGAGAACGGATATGCACAGTTCACCGATGGCAGCGTACGTCCTTACGCCGACTGTGAGCTCGCTCCAGTCGAGCAAACCCCATCCCCCTGGGTGCAAGGACAAATCGACTGGGTTGACTGTCTAGACGCAGGTAACACCGAAGAGTATTGCCGCGAAACCCTGAACTAACCCCCACGTGATCACATCATCCATCCTGATTTGCCAACGTCGTAAAACTTGCCTATCCCTATCGAAAGGAACCACCATGGATGCCGCAAAGATTGCCGTTCCAGCGATTCTCATCATCGGCACCATCGGTTACATGTCGTCTGGGAATATTGCTGACGCGCTTTTGAACAGCCTCCAGTAACGAAAAATAAGCCCCTTTTCCACCTAGGCGACCAAACCATAACGGGTGAAAAAGGGGCAGTGTCCAACCCATCAAACGATCAGACAGGATAAGTGTAACAATGGCTCCGCAGAAACGAACCACGGCAAAAGGAAAAACACGGTGAGTAGCCCGCTACCGTGACCTCACCGGTAAAGAACACAGCAAAAGCTTCGACCGGGAGCGCGACGCGGAAGACTGGGTAGCTGAGCAAAAAGTATCCATCAACAAAGGCACATGGATTGATCCGGCAGACTCAAGCGTCACCGTAGGCGAGCTAGTCGATGAATACATCAACCTCACGCCAAACAAAGGAACACGTGAAGACAGAGAGTCGTTGCAGAGCAATCTGGGGGATTTGAAAGATATTCCGCTATCTAAACTTCGCGCATCACACATCAAGAATTGGGCTATCCAACTCCGCGATGGCAGGCCGTGGAAGAACAATAAGAAACTATCAGCATCCACGGTGAAGGTAAAAGCTGGTCAGCTGCGCGGCGTGCTCAACCGCGCCCACGAGGACGGTCTGCTTCCCAGACCTTTAGGTAACACTCTAAAAGGATTTGACGTAGGTGAGGAAACTGATTTCTACGTCCCTCTGGCGAAAGAAATTAAAGCGCTTGATGAGTATGCGGATTGCTGGTTTCGCCTGGCTTAGCAGCTTGGTGCAGAAGCTGGCCTTCGTGCGAGTGAAGTCTGCGGCTTGCGGGTGATGGATGTTGATTTTATTCGTCGTGTGATTCGTGTTCGGGTCCAGGCGGAGCGTGGGAGTGGCGAGAATGTTGTTCCGCTTAAGTCGGAGGAGTCGCGGCGGGATATTCCTATTTCTGAGGATTTGGCTTTGGACTTGTCGACTGCGCTTATTGGGCGTGATGCTGCTCCGGAGGATCGTTTGTTGATATCTGCGAGGGGCTGCAATTTGTATGCAAAGCGGATTACTGGGGAGATGGACAAGGCGCGTAAGGCCACGGGTGTGGATAGGCGGATTCACTTCCACTCTCTGCCGCATCTGTTTGCGTCGCGGCTTTTGGCTACGGGTTCTCCTTTGCCTGTGGTGTCAATGTTGATGGGGTATGCGAATGTAAATGTTACGGCGCAGGTGTATTCGCATTATTTGCCGGAGCAGGATGATGCTGCGCAGGCGGCGATTGATGCGCTTGCGGGATTCCTGCGGGATGGCGATAAAGGAAATGATGAGAGTGAGGAATTGAATAGTGTGTGACCTTGCTGTTTGTGCGGGGTGGCGGGCGCCTACCCAGGTTTGTGGTCCATAATGTAAGAATGAGTTCTGTCATTCGCGTTGTGGCCGCCGTCTTTTGCCGTGACAACACAGTTCTTGCCTGCCGCAAAGCTCCCGGAAAATCTTTGGCCGGGTACTGGGAATTTCCCGGCGGCAAGATTGAGCCGGGTGAAAGCACTGAGCAAGCCCTTGCCCGCGAAATCGCCGAAGAGCTCTCCATCCGCGCGCACGTGGGTGAAAAGATCACCACCACAACGCATGTTTATGACTTTGCCACCATTGAACTGACTACTTTTTATTGCGAGATCCTCGACGGAACTCCACAGCTGGTTGACCATGATCAAACCCGGTGGGTGAGAAAAGAAGAAGCGTTGAAGTTGCAGTGGGCACCCGCCGATATCCCCGCGGTGAACATGGTGGTGGATCGGCTATGAGCACCAATCACGATGATTCCGTCTTGCCTTTCGGCGTCTATGAAACCCCCATTAACGCTCGGGTTCGCGAAAGATTGGAGCACACGAAGAGCGCGCACCCGACTGCTGGCATTCGGCTTATCGATGGACATGACGACACTCATGCCAACCGCTACCAAGTGGCTGTATCTCGGGGTATTTCCAAGGTTTTAGAACAGCGCTTGGCTGAGCTGCACAGCCCCGCAGAGCGTTTGGCACTGATCAATTCCATCACCAAGGTTTTGGGCAACGATGAGGTCATTGATTCTGAGGAGTTGCTCTATGCCATCTTCGATACCGAACTTGCCGCAGCGCCCGCCCTGCCCGAGGTTCCATTTCACTCCAGCACGCTATTTACCAATGCCGTTGGTGATACCAACCTGTCCACGGAATTGGCCCGCGAAATCAAGACCGCTGATTCGGTGGACCTGTTGTGCGCCTTTGTGAAAAATTCTGGCATCTCGGTCCTCAATGACCAGCTCGAATTTTTACGCGACCATGGAATTCCCCTGCGGGTGATTACTTCTACCTACTGCGGGGCGACCGAAGCAGCTGCTGTAAAAGCACTGGTTGAACGCTATGGAGCGAAGGTGCGTGTGAGCTACGAACACAAAAGCACACGGCTGCACGCCAAGGCGTGGCTGTTTCGCCGCAATTCTGGTTTCGATACTGCTTTTATCGGCAGCTCCAACCTCTCGCGCTCGGCCCTGATAGATGGTTGGGAATGGAATGTGCGCGGCTCGAGCCCTGCGACCCCGGAAATCATCGATAAGTTCATCAAGACCTTTGATTCCTACTGGCACGATAACCACTTCGTGGAATTTCAACCTGCCCGTGACTTGGCCCGTTTAGACAAAAGCCTTGCCGAGGCACGCAGCGTCGGTAACGGTGGCGTGCGAGAAAATGAACGTTTGGAATTATCCGGGCTGCGCGTGGAGCCTTATCCATATCAGCAGGAAATGCTCGAAGCATTAGAGGCCGAGCGCAATGTTAAAGACCGACACCGGAATCTGCTGGTCGCGGCCACTGGTACGGGCAAGACCGTGGTGGCAGCCCTGGATTACCGGAATTTCAGTGAGTCTTTGGGACGGCGCCCGCGGCTGCTCTTTATCGCGCACCAGGAAAGAATTTTGAAGCAAGCGCAAAGAACCTACCGCGAGGTTCTATCTGATCCTGGCTTCGGCGAGCTCTTTGTGGGCGGCCAGCGTCCACATGAGTGGGACTTTGTTTTCGCCAGCGTGCAATCACTCAAGCAATCAGTGCTAGATAAATTGCCGGCAAAGCACTTCGAGTTTGTCGTCATCGATGAGTTCCACCACGCCGAAGCTGCGACCTATCGGCGTTTATTAGATCATCTTGAGCCTCAAGAACTGCTCGGGTTAACCGCTACCCCGGAGCGTTCCGATGGCGAGAATGTGCAGAAGTTCTTCGATTACCGCGTAGCCCATGAGCTGCGCCTGTGGGATGCTTTGCACCTGCAGTTGCTTACGCCGATGCACTATTACGGCATCGCCGATGGCACGGACCTTAGCGGTCTAACGTGGAATCGTACGCAGAAGGCCTACGACACCGCGGAGCTAAGTGACCTTTATGTGCACGCCGGTGAAAAGCGCACCAAGTTTATTATCAACGAGATTCAAAAGCGCGTTTTAGATATCTCTCAGCTCAAAGCTCTAGGCTTTTGCGTTTCCATCGCGCATGCTGAGTACATGGCCGCGCAATTTAATACTTTCGGCCTGCCTGCCCGAGCTATCCACGGCGGTACTTCCCTGGCCCAACGCCAGCAAGCCATCGCGGATTTGCGCAGCGGGGTCATCAAGGCGATCTTCTCCGTCGACCTTTTCAACGAGGGCGTGGATATCCCTGAGCTCAATACCTTGTTGCTGCTGCGTCCTTCTCAATCACCGGTGCTATTTATCCAACAGCTCGGCCGTGGGTTGAGGCTTTCCCACGGCAAAGATGCCTGCGTGGTTTTAGATTTCATCGGCCAGCAAAATAACCAATTCGATTTCACCGAGCGCTACCAAGCACTCACCAAAAAGCGTGGTACTAACCTCATCCAGGAAATCGAAGCGGGCTTTAAATCCATGCCTGCAGGATCCAACATCAGCTTGGACCGCGTAACCCAAGAGCAGGTATTGAAGAATATCCGCAATGCCGCCAGCAGTTCTTTGAAGAAAATCAAAGCACTGGCAGCGGATATTAACACCACGGATCTCTCAGAGTTTCTCGCCGAGTCCGGTATCCCGATTTCTGACCTGTATAAAACCCGCAGCTCCAATCAATATTCGTGGACTCGGCTGGTGCGAGAGACAGAGAATATCGATGCCACAGACGCATTCCTTCCGGTTCCAGAACTCGACCGCGCAACGGAAGAGTTTCTGCTGAAGAGGTTGCGCACGATGTTGCACATCAATGACCGCACGCGGGCAGAAAATTACCTGCACGTATTGGATCCGGCAGGGCCTGACCCTGATTCATTCGATGAAGAACTGCGCTCCTATGCGCGGATGTTCGTGCTGTCTTTCTGGGCGAATCAGCCGCAAAATCTTCTTCCGGCAGGCTTCGCCGATGCCGTGAATCTCCTGCGCCGCTTCCCTGCCGTGCGCGAAGAACTACGCCAGATTATGGAATACGGCATTAGCGCTTCCCGCGTTATTCCGCAGGCTACTGGGGTAAGTATCTTGCAGTCTCATGCGGATTACTCCTTGGCGGAGCTCATCGGTGCTTTAGAAGATAAACCTTTGAAAGACATGATTTCGCTACCGCGCGAGGGCGTACGATACATCGAAAAGCTGCGCACTGACCTTTTCCTCGTGACCTTTAAAAAGCGAGCAGGCACAAGTGCTGCCACCGACTACCGCGACTATCCGATCTCGCCGGAGCTTTTGCATTGGGAATCCCAAAACCGCACCACGCTGGCAAGTCCGTCTGGTCAGCGCTACATCCACCACAAAGAACGCGGAAATAACATCGTCATGGCGACACGGTTTCATAGCGAGAATGAAGTGGGTACGGCTAATGCCTATACCTTCCTGGGCAAGATTGACTATGTCTCCCACAGAGGCGAAAAGCCCATCCAATTTGAATGGGCTTTGCACAGGTCTATGCCAAAGAAGGTCTTTGTTGAGGGACGGACTGTTGCTTAAAAAATATAAGAATTTTTTAAGTTAATCGTGGGACTAAAGGAAGTGGAGATCTACTGGCTTGATGGTTTGCCCGAGCAAGTCGCGGGTAGCGCGCACATCACCCCACATTGTCTCCACGAGGGAATCAATATCGTCAAATTTTTCCTGGCCACGGAGGTACTCATAGAGCTTGACATTCAATGTCTTGCCGTAAAGGTCGCCCGAGAAATCCAGTAGATATGCTTCCATCAGGAATTCGCCATCTGCATTGTAGAAGGTCGGGCGCCTTCCAATGGATACAGTGGTCAGCCAGTAATTATCTGCATCGAGCTCAGCGATTCCCGCCCAGACTCCGTCGAGTTCATGTTCATAAGCGCGCATGGACTCCGGGATGGAAATATTTGCAGTGGGAAAACCGAGCTCTCGTCCGCGCTTGTCACCGTGAACGACTTTTCCTTTGATGGTCAGCATCTTTTTACCTCCTCTGTGGATTTACCGTAACGCCAATTAGAACTAGCTAAAGCGTGGAACGACTTCCTTGATGAATAGCTCCAGGGAGCGCTTCTTTTCTTCGTGGCTCATGGAGTTGTCCGCCCAGAATGCGTACTCGTCGTAGCCCAAGTCTTGGTAGTGAGCGATACGCTCAGAGACCTCGTCCGGGGTGCCAATCATCGCAGACTTGTGCAGTGCCTCTGGCGCGAACTCAGGACGCTCCGCGAAACGCTCTTCTGGCTGTGGATCCAGGAAACCATTGACTGGGTCTTCCTTGCCGAATGCCCATGCAGAGAAGGTGCGGTAGAACTTGTTGATTGCTTCAGCCGCTGGCTTCCAGCCGTCTGGATCATCTTCCGAATGCACGTGAGTGTGCTTGAGAACCATGACCTCAGGACGCTTTTCAATCTCTGGGTTGGCTTCGAGCGCCGCATTGAACTTGTTCATCAAGTCTTCGACTTCTTCATCGCCCTTCATCAAAGGCGTGACCTGGATATTGCAGCCCTGGCCAACTGCCCATTCCATGGTCTCTGGGCTACGTGCAGCAACCCATACTGGCGGCGCGGTCTGTACTGGCTTTGGCACAGAGGTAGAAACTGGGAACTTCCAAATATCACCGTCGTGGGTGTAGTCGCCAGCCCACAGCTTCTGCATCGCGGGGATAAGTTCACGCAGGTACTTGCCGCCCTCGGCAGCTGGAGCGCCATCGAGCAAGCGGTTGAACTCGAACTGGTATGCACCGCGTGCAACGCCAACTTCGGCGCGGCCACCACTGAGCGCGTCCAGCAAAGCAGTCTCACCAGCAGCGCGGATGGGGTTCCAGAATGGAGCAATAATCGTTCCCGCACCCAGGCGAATCTTGGAGGTTACTGCCGCCAGGTAGGACAACTGCGCGATGGGGTTCGGCGAGGAGGTGTACTCCATCGAGTGGTGCTCACCAATCCACACGGTTCCAAAGCCGCCGGCTTCAGCAATCTGCACCAGCTCAACCAAATTCTTCCAGTGCTCTTCATGGCTCAGTGAGTCATCCCAGCGTTCCATGTGGATAAAGAGTGAAAATCGCATTATAAAACTCCTCTACTTTCTTAGCTGTTATTGCTGGTTTATTTGCTGCTGGCAGTCTCGGCGGTGTTGCTAAGGCCTGCTCGCGATTCCTTGATGGTGAGATTGCCGCGGCTGTAGTGCTCGTGTTCAATTTCTGAAACCACAATCACGACGTTTTCGTCGACCGCATCGACGGTGTCTACGGCTGCTTTGTGAACGGCATCAATCAGATTTCTAATCTGTTGCGGTGTTCGCCCTTTGGCAATGGAGATGGCAATCGACGGCATGTCCCTAGCTCCTCAAGATGAATGGATCAGCTACTGGGTCTTCGTTGGTGTTGATCCACACGCTCTTAAGGCGGGTGTATTCATTGATGGATTCCAGACCGTGCTCAATGCCTACACCGGAGTTCTTGAAGCCTTGACGTGGGGACATCGGTGACATCGCGCGGTAGGTGTTGAGCCAGATGGTGCCGGCGTCCAACTTTTGCGACATGCGCATTGCACGCTGCAGGTTGGAGGTCCACACACCAGCTGCCAGGCCATACTCGGTGTCATTGGCCAAACGCAGAACTTCTTCTTCGGTTTCGAAAGGCATGATTGCTGCGACGGGTCCAAAGATTTCTTCCTGGCACACGCGCATGTCATTGGTGGTTTCAGTCAGCACGGTGGGCTCGAAGAAATAGCCTGGCAGTCCAACATCAGGGCGCTTGCCGCCGTAGCGAAGGGTCGCGCCTTCATCGACACCGATGCCGACATAGGATTCGACCTTTTCCAGCTGGGACTTAAATGCCAGTGGGCCAAGCTCAGTCTTATCTTCGAGCGGGTCACCGATGATGATGGTGGAGGCGCGCTCAGTAACGCGTTCTACCAGCTCATCGTAGACGCTGCGGTGTGCGAAGACGCGGCTGCCGGCGATGCAGGTCTGGCCTGCGGCGGCGAAGATACCAGCGATGACACCGACTGCGGCATTGGCGACGTTGGCGTCTTCGAAGACGATATTCGGGCTCTTGCCACCGAGCTCGAGGGTGGAGCCGATGAAGCGGGAGGCCGTTTGTGCGGCAATCGATGAGCCGGTTGCGGTGGAGCCGGTAAAGGAAATCTTCGCGAGCTTGTGGTTGCTGACCAATGCAGCACCTGCTTCCCCGCCAAGGCCCGTGACCACGTTGACGACTCCGGCTGGGAAACCAGCCTCGTAGGCGAGTTCAGCAAGTCGCACGATGGTCCGGGAGGTGTACTCACTTGGCTTGATAACCAGGGTGTTTCCGGCTGCGAGCGCCGGCGCCAGCTTGGAGATGGTCAAGGTCAGCGGTGAGTTCCACGGCGTAATCGCACCAACGACACCGAGTGGTTCGCGCTGGGTGAAGTTGATGATATCCAAGGAGTTCGCTGGAATCTGCGAACCCTGAATCTTGTCGGCCAGGCCGCCGTAGTAGTACAGGTACTCCGGAACACCCTTGAGCTGGCCTTTCATCTCGCGCAGCAGCTTGCCATTGTCCAAGCTCTCTAGGCGTGCGAGTTCTTCGGCGTTCTCGCCGATGACATCGCCAAGCTTGCGCAAAAGATGTCCACGCTGCGTCTGGGTGAGACCCGCCCACGCAGGGTTCCGGAAGGCATCGTCAGCAGCATTGACTGCGCGCTCTACGTCCTTTTCGCTACCGCGCGCGAATTCATAGAGCACATCCAGCGTCGCAGGGTTAGTACTTTCCAGGTAGTCATTCTCACTGGGAGCTACGGACTCTCCGTTGATGAAATGATTAATACGGGTAGTCATTACGCTATCCTTTCTGCTTGCTGAACGTGGTTGTTAAGTTGTTGAGCCAGGACGTCCGGGTGGGTTACTGGCATCATGTGGCGTGCTTCGGGAACGATTTCCACCTGAGTATTCGGGATGTGCTTCGCAATCCGATAGCTCATATCGGGAGTCGAACCCGGGTCATTTTCGCCCGTGATAGCCAGGGTTGGGGCGGTGATGGTTGCTAGATTCGCGACCAATTCCCTATCGCCGGTGGCGAATACTTCATAGGCGTATAAGTAGGAAGAGACGTCGTTGGACATTAGGACCTTGTCAGTTTCCTCGCGCAGCGCGCGGTTTTGAGGGGTATCTTCTGGGAACCAGCGCTCTAGTGCGATGCTCATGCTGTTGGCGAAGTCATCGCGCGCAGCTTGAAGACGGGTTGCTACTTGTGCGGATTCTTCCGGAGTGCGATCACATACTGCGTTCACACAGGTTAAAGATGTGATCTTCTCCGGGAAACGAATAGCGATATTGGAGGCGATTAAAGCTCCGAGCGAGAACCCAACCAGGTGGACTGGGCTCTCGGGAAGCCGTGCCACAACATCATCACCCAACTCGGATAAAGTTGCGGTGCTTGTCAGCGGTGGCTGTTGGCCGTGGCCTGGAAGATCAAGCGCTACTGAATCAAAATCCAGTAATTCTTGAACTGGCTTCCACACACTCTTATCAAGCCCTACCCCGTGGAGGAGAACAATAGTTGGCTTGGCTGATGATGCTGCGGCGTTCATGGCATTACTGCTCGGTGCTCAGTACTGCCAGGCGCTCCTGTGGGCGACCGCCGGAAGAGCCAGCAAGTGCAATCAGAATTTCATCGGCGTGTGGTGCATCTGCAACACGGCACTCGAAGGTCTGGTGGTGGGAGCGAATGGTGGCATCGGTGAAGTGCTTCAGCGGAATATCGAAGACGATACCTGCGGTACCGCGCTTTTCTACTGCTGGCAGCAAGGTGGTGGCGTTTGCTGCATCGCGGAAGTGGTTGCCGAACTTCAACGTGTGAATCAGAGCAGAACCGTGCTCGATTTCGCCGTCGAGGCCAACGATAGCTGCCTTGCCGTATGCTTCCAGCTTGCCTCCGAGCAATTTAACCACGCGTGGGGCGAGAACTGCGCCGACATCCGATGCGACTTCGTCAATACCTGGGTTAAGGTCTTCTACGAAACCCTGGCCGTGCCATGGGTTTTTGATGACAGCAGCAACCACAGCGATGTTGATTACTGGGTCAACTTCCTTACCGCCTTCGGTGAGAATCTCTTCAGTGATTGTGGTGATCTTACGGATTTCCATTAGATGAGTCCTTTCAAAATTTCGGTAGTGACATTGCCATCAGTACGACGGTCACCAATGCGAGGGAATGGTCGAGTACCTGTAGAAGCTGCAGCGATGACACAAATTTCATCGGCATGCGGCGCATCCGCCAGGTGCACGTCCATGGTTTGATAGTGATCGCGCGATGTTGCATGAGTCTTATGCCAGATAGGAACACGGATACTCTGCGAAGGAATACCGCGGCCGTCTGCAAAGCACAGCACGGAAGTTCCTTCCAGCAACTCGCGAACAATATTTCCGAAGTATGGGGTGTGGATGAGCGCACCTGCGTGCTCAACCTCGCCATTGGTTCCCACCAGGCCGGCTTTGCCGAAAGCTTCGATGTTGTCGGCGCCGCCGAGGGCATCGATAAGCTTGTCTGCTAAAACCTTGGCGAGTACTGGGGCCAGCTTTTCTACTTCTTCGGAAAGGTCACTATCAACGCCCTTCCCCACCCAGGGGTTCGGCAAGACAGCAATGGCAGCTGCTTGCTGGATTGGCTGGTCGAGTGAAACTCCAGCTTCCTGTCTAATTTCATCTCGAACCAGAGAAATCTTTCGTACTCCCAGCTTCTGAGCCAAGAGTACAAACTCTTGCTGGGTTGCAATCGTGGTGGTCATGATTCCGGCCTTTCTTATAAGTGCACAGTGCTTATTTCTTTTGTCTCGCATTAGTGAAGGTAAAAAGGTTCTGACGTTGTCTGTTTCACTTCCTCGGGAACCATTGCGAGCTGGCTAGAGGTATACACGTGGCTGCGCATTGCGAACTCCGCGGCCATGGCATCCTTTTCTCGAATGGCTTCCAGCACCTGGTGGTGCTCCGAGTTGGAAGCTAACAAACGGCTGGGCTTAGTCACTGTTTTCAGCACCAGCTGGTGGTATACAAGCTGATGCATCATCCACTCGTATTGCTCATACAACTTCTTATTGTCAGCGCCGCGGACCAGCGTCCAGTGGAATTCGTGAACGAGCTCTGCATAACGCTTGGAGTTATTCTGCTCAACTGCCAGCTCCGACTCCTCGCAGTTGCGCTGCAAGATTTCAAGCTCCGGCACCGGCCCGCGACGAGCTAAAAGCCCTGCCGCAAGTCCTTCTAAAACCTCTTTGAGCTGGAAAAGCTCAGCGATTTCGCGACGAGTTGGCTTGTGTACAAAGGTTCCAACCCGCGGCTGAATTTCCACTAAGCCTTGTCGTTCGAGCTGCTTCAAGACTTCCCGAATTGGCGTGCGACTGACTCCGAAGTCATCTGCCAGCCCGGCCTCGGGGACCAGGCTGCCAGGTTCAAACTCACCGCTGAGGATACGAGCGCGCACCTTCTCAAAGAGAGTTGGCTCATCCTGGGGGTCCCTATTGCCTTGAATCACAGTTTGTTGCATACCTGAAAGCTACATCTTCACACCGTCCAAGTCAACAGCTTTTCCAAATTGGCAGGTAAAAGCCATTTTCAAAATCGTTGTTGACGTTCAATGTGACGCGCGCTATGGTTTTGTTGCATACAACAGATGTACACATCACATTGTGAACATAAGTGTTAACTGGCCTACAGGAGGGCATGTATGCATTCGCCAATCAAGGACAAAATCGTCGCGGCCTGGTCTAAGGCATGGGATGAAGGTGACGTCGACGCTTTCGACGACATCATCACCGATTCCTACACCCGTAAAGGCACCCAGTCGCAGAAAGTTTCAGACATTGACCGTGTGAAACAAGAGATTTTGGACATTCGAACCGCACTTCCGGATCTGACGACCACCATCGATCAGATTCTGATTGAAGAAGACCGCGGTGCCATCTACTGGCATTCCACCGGCACTTTCACTGAGTCTTTCAGTGGTGTCCCACCAACCGGCGCTGAAGTAACCACCTACGGTTCCAACCTGATTACGTTCGTGGATGGCAAGATCGACCACGAGCGCGTCACGTGGGACGCACACGCTTTGCTGTCGGATATGGGTCTGAAGTCGCTGCGTGCAGCTTTCGATGACTTTGATGTCGAATCCGTCAACGAAGACTTCTCCGGTGAACCATCCCGGGAGGCACTCAAGGCGTTTAACCGTCAGTTCATCACCGGCGTGACCGTGGTGACCACGCGCGATGAAGAAAATGCTCCGCGTGGACTGGCCGTAAACTCCTACAACTCGGTGTCTTTGGACCCACCATTGGTTCTGGTTTGCGTGCAGAAGACCTCGTCGACTTACCCTTCGCTGTTCCGCTCCAAGTACATGGGCATCAACATCATGAGCCGCGATCAGCGCGATACCCTGGGCGTCTTTGCTTCCCGCGATAAAGATAAGTTCTCACAGGTTGAGTGGCACGAAGGTGATTACGGTTCACCGATGATCACGAATTCGGCAGCGTCTATCGAAGTAGAAATCAAGGAACGCTTCCAGGCGCTTACCCACACCGTATTCATCGGACGTGTGCTCTCTGCTGAAGCAAGTGAATCCGAGCCATTGATTTACAAGGCTGGCAAGTTCTACGACAGCCTCAACCTCGACCCAATGGACTAAATCCCGGGGGCTTCTCCTTCCTCTATTGCCACCCCACGAGGGCATCGACGTGGGCACGGCTCGCCAATGCAGCGACAAAGAGCATTAGATGCAATCGACCTACTGAATACATAAGGAGTTTCAGTGTCTACCACCATAAATAACCCCGCCGAACAAGCCGATCCCGAAAAAGGAAGGCCTGTTCATACCGTGCGGCAGCGTGGCCGCAGGTCAGCAGTCGGACTCTACCCGCATGATCTGCACCCCGGATTAGTACCTGGGCTGAGCGTTGAGGATCAAAAGAACTCTTTTGCCATCGACAAGCTAGTTTTCACTGCTACTGCGATCGCTATTGTCTCTTTCATCATCTGGGGTGTCTCCAACCCTGAATCGGTGGCAACTGTTTCCGCATCAGCTTATGCATGGTCAATGGACAATGTTGCGTGGCTGCTCAACCTTGTCATGAGTCTTGGTCTTTTCGTCATGCTCTTCTTGGCGTTTTCCCGCTTCGGTGCCATTCCACTGGGCAAAGACGATGAGAAACCTGAGTTTTCCCGTTTTTCCTGGGTAGCCATGATGTTCGGCGCTGGTATCGGTGTTGGTATCTTCTTCTTCGGCCCCTCCGAGCCACTGGCCTACTTCCTGTCTCCTCCTCCTCACACTGCTGATCCAGCTACTCCAGCGGCACTGCACCAAGCAATGGCCCAGTCGCACTTCCACTGGGGCCTCGCAATCTGGGGACTATATGCACTCGTCGGCGGCGCTCTTGCGTACTCGACCTACCGCCGCGGACGACCTTCGCTGCTGAGCTCGACTTTCCGCTCCCTGCTGGGCTCGAAGCCACACGAGGGCATCGTGGGACGAATCATCGACATGATGGCTATTATTGCCACCCTCTTTGGTACTGCGGCAACGCTGGGACTTTCTGCAACGCAGATCTCCCAGGGTGTGCAAATTATCTCCGGCGCCAGCGAAATCGCCAACAACGTCGTCATCATGATCATCGGAGTTTTGGGGGTCTGCTTCATCATCAGCGCAGTCTCCGGCGTTGCCCGCGGTATCCGCTACCTTTCCAATATCAATATCACGGTGACCTTGTGCCTGATTGGATTCGTCTTCATCTTCGGCCCGAGCCTCTTCCTGCTCAACCTGATTCCTTCGGGCATCGCTACCTACATTGACCAGTACCTGCCAATGATGGGCAAGTCCTTGTCCTGGGGCCAGGAGACCATCGATTTCCAGGGCAGCTGGACTGCGTTCTACTGGGCATGGTGGATTGCATGGACGCCATTCGTGGGCATGTTCATCGCACGTATTTCGCGAGGCCGTACCCTTCGTGAATTCGCGTTAATCACTATCGCTGCACCAACTTTCATCCTGATTTTGGCTTTCACCATCTTCGGTGGTGCTGCCGTCAACTTCCACCTGGGCGGCTTGCCGCTTTTCGATGGCACAGCTGGCAATGAGCAAGTATTGTTCGCGCTTTTCGATCAACTCCCACTCAACGCCATTACTCCATTCATCCTGATCGTCGTGTTGGCAATTTTCTTCATCACCTCCGCGGACTCCGCATCCGTCGTGATGGGAACAATGTCCTCCAAGGGCAACCCTGAGCCAAATAAGTTGGTCGTTGTCTTCTGGGGTCTGTGCATGATGGGCATTGCCATCGTCATGCTGTTGGCCGGTGGCGTGACCACCTTGACCGCATTGCAGAACCTGACAATCCTTATCGCACTGCCATTCTCTGTTGTTCTGATATTCATGACCGTCGGCTTCATCAGGGATTTAATGACTGACCCAGCAGCGATTCGCCGCAAGTATGCAGCCGCGGCAGTCCAAAACGCGGTAGTTCGAGGCCTCGAAGAACATGGCGATGACTTTGAGCTATCAGTATGTACCGCTCCTGACGGACGCGGAGCCGGCGCCAATTTCGATTCCAGCTCTGAAAAGCTCACCGAGTGGTACCAGCGCACCGATGAAGACGGCAATGAAATCGAGTTCGATCATGAAACCGGAAGGTGGAGTGACCAAGAGGAACCAGAAAGCCCGGAGTCTTCAAACACCTCAGAGCCAAATCCCGAGGCTAAAGACTCCGTATAAATAGCGAGTAGTCAAAGTCCCTGTCCCCGTCCACATTCTGTGCGATGAGGGGCAGGGACTTCTGCTGTCTACAGCAGCAATGGGATAGCATCGAAAAGCACAGCGAACCAGTGGTTTTAAACCTCAACCATGTCACCAAGGAGCTTGTCTAGTGAGCCGACAACAGCAATACCAAATAGTTGCCGCGCATCTGCGCAAGCAGATCGAAAACGGTTCCCTCCCGCCCGGCGCAGCTATTCCTTCGGAGGCCGAGCTGTGCCAGCAATTTGATTGCGCGCGCGGCACCATTCGGCAAGCTATCACTGCACTGCGCAATGAAGGCCTGGTTTCTTCTGGGCAAGGCCGCCGCACGCGCGTATTAGATACTGTTCCCACTCAATCTTTTGATGGCGTGTTGTCTTTTTCGCAATGGTGCCGCGCTTTGGGCATTGAGCCTGGGCAACAAACTCAATATGTCATGCGACGCCTCGCAGATGCAGAGTTGGCAGCGCTATTAGAAATTCCCGAGGGCACTCCGATTGTCTCCGTCTACCGTCTGCGGCTGATGGACGGGAAGAAGGTCATGGTGCAGCGCCTTAACTATCCACTGGAGGTGGGTAAACATATCTTGGCGTTTGATCCTGACTCCGGCTCAATCTATCAGCAGCTTGTAGATTCCGGCGTGGATATCAATTACGCCACTCGCACCGTTGATGCCATTGCGGCGGAACAAGACAATGCCAAGTTACTCGACATCGAGCCAGGCACGCCGCTGCTGCGGGTGCGACGTCGCTCTTATACCCTCGACGGCACACCGATTGAAGCCTCCGATGAGCGCTATCTCGGCACGGTCGCACATTTCACCACTACTGCGACCCGCGGCAATCCGGCTCCGGCAACGCTGCTTCCTAATCCGCCCACGGCTGTGCACAGTGTCTAATACAGTGGATTTAAACATCCAACAACGGAAGGCACCGCGATGACGCTGACTCATATTGACGCCCAGCAGGTTGAAAAGACGCTAAGCCCCAAGCAGGCAGTTCAGGCACTGCGCGACTATCTCCAGCAAGGCTTCGACCCCGCGACCGATTTGGAACGCAGCCGAACAGAAATCACCAATGGTGACTTTTTATTGATGCCTTCTAATTCGCCGACAGGCTTTGGCATCAAGCTTATTTCCATCCCCGGCAAGACAGCAGACCCAAGCATTCCTAGTGTCAACGGCATTTATGTACTTTTCGATGGCCATACACTGCAACCCACCGCCACCATCGACGGCGTTGCGCTGACTAACCTGCGCACACCAGCTGTATCGCTCGCGGGAGTATCTCATTTGCTCACCAACTCGTCTCAGCCGCTCAACACGGTCATTGTCGGTGTTG
Source organism: Corynebacterium sp. J010B-136 (assembly GCF_002967075.1). Taxonomy (GTDB): domain Bacteria; phylum Actinomycetota; class Actinomycetes; order Mycobacteriales; family Mycobacteriaceae; genus Corynebacterium. Next base: position 227,473 of record NZ_PUGE01000001.1, read on the forward strand.
GAGCCCAGGGACGCGCCCACGCTAAAACCGTGGAGTCGGTATGCGACGGTATCCGCGAAACCAATATCACCTTCATCAGCCGCACCCAGCCCGCTGACCTAGACAATTGGCTTGCGGGCGGCAGCGATGATGCCCGCAAGGCTATCCGCGAAGCCGAGCTGATTATCACCACGACCACCTCCCCGCAGCCAGTAATCGAGGACGCAGACGTGCGGGATGATGCCGTAGTCGTCGCCGTAGGCTCACACTCCCCCGATGCCCGTGAGCTACCAGGGACGCTTCTCGCGCGTGCGCAGGTCATTATGGAAGAAGAAGCCGCTGCCTTTCGCGAAGCCGGCGATATCATCCAAGCCGTTGATGAGGGCAACCTCGATAAGGAATCGCTCGTGAGCTTCGCTGAGGTTGTCCGTGGTGAGGTCGAGCTTCACCGCAATGCGCCAGTAGTTTTCAAATTCACCGGTATGCCGTGGGAAGACTTGGTACTCGCCGAGGCCATCTCCGCCCAACTCTAATTCGTTTTCCGCCGGGGAGCAGCCAAATAAAAGGCCACTCCCCGACTCGCAACACCCAAATACTTTGTTAGATCATTCGGATATTTGAACTTCAATCGACCTGACAATGTCACCTAACAAATAGGGCAAAGCCCTTCAAATTGCTACCCCCATTACCCCCATTGAACACCTCAGAATTGTGAGAGTTTACACCCCTCCGCGTCGACCCTACACCAAATGACAGCAGCATATTTTTCGCAATGCGCAGGCCACAACGCCAGGACACTTCAAGACGCAAGCAATTTCAAAACCCGGGCCCTCAGGAAGATTTCCACACCCACATTCAGTCCAAGACAAGCCATCAAAGAACTATGTCATAAACGATTGACAGGACATATTGAGAATGACACAATCATTTCAACTGGTGATGGGAGTCACTCTCTGCATATCCTGTGCAGGCTCCCCTCCCCTGCCTAACCGGCTACCGGATACTTAGGAGACATAATGGTAAGTGCGTTTGCTGACACAGAAGAACCGCATACAAGCAGGAAACTTCCTCCATTAACGGAGGGTCCATACCGCAAGAAACTGTTCTATGTCGCACTGATTGCGACATTCGGTGGCCTACTTTTCGGTTACGACACCGGCGTCATCAACGGTGCACTAGCACCAATGACCGTAGAACTTGGCCTTACGGCCTTCACCGAAGGCGTTGTCACCTCCTCGCTGCTCTTCGGCGCAGCCGTCGGTGCAATGATTCTTGGCCGAGTCTCCGACAGGTGGGGACGACGCAAGACCATCATCCTTCTCGCAGTTGCTTTCTTCATTGGCGCTTTGGTGTGTGTATTCACGCCGAATTTTGAAATCATGGTCGTTGGCCGCATCATTCTCGGTCTTGCCGTGGGTGGCGCTTCCACAGTGGTTCCGGTGTACCTGGCGGAACTTGCCCCATTTGAGATTCGCGGTTCTCTCGCCGGCCGCAATGAGCTGATGATCGTTGTTGGTCAGCTAGCTGCCTTCGTTATTAACGCAATCATTGGCAACGTGTGGGGCCACCATGAAGGCGTATGGCGCTACATGCTCGCTATCGCCGCAATCCCAGCAATCGCACTATTCTTCGGAATGCTCCGAGTTCCCGAATCGCCACGCTGGCTCGTTGAACAGGGCCGTATCGATGAAGCGCGCAAGGTTCTTGAAACCATCCGCCCCCTAGACCGCGCCCACGCAGAGGTTGCCGACGTCCAAATCATGGCAGAAGAAGACCAAAAGGTCTCCGAAAAAGCCATGAGTTTCAAAGAGATTCTGACCAATAAATGGCTAGTTCGAATCCTCATCGTCGGTATCGGTCTAGGCGTTGCACAGCAGCTCACCGGCATTAACTCGATTATGTACTACGGTCAGATCGTCTTGGTCGAAGCCGGCTTTTCCCAAAACGCAGCCCTGATTGCAAATATCGCTCCAGGTGTTATCGCTGTAGTAGGTGCCTTCATCGCACTGTGGATGATGGACCGCGTCAACCGACGCACCACCTTGATTACCGGCTACACCTTGACCACGGTCTCCCACGTACTCATTGGTATCGCGTCCTTCATGTTCCCAGTTGGTGACCCCCTTCGCCCCTACGTCATCCTGACGCTGGTAGTTATCTTCGTAGGCTCAATGCAGACCTTCCTCAACGTCGCCACCTGGGTGATGCTGTCCGAAATCTTCCCACTGGCAATGCGCGGCGCCGCAATCGGTATCTCAGTATTCTTCCTCTGGATGACCAACGCATTCCTGGGCCTATTCTTCCCCACCCTGATGGAAGCCGTCGGCCTGACTGGCACATTCTTCCTCTTCGCCGGCATCGGCGTGGCCGCCTTAATTTTCATCTACGCGCTTGTCCCCGAAACCCGCGGGCGGACCCTTGAAGAAATCGACGAAGACGTCACCAGCGGCGTCATCTTCGATAAGGAAATCCGCAAAGGCAAAGATATCAAGCACTAACTCACCCACAGCCCAGTAGACCCTGAATTGGAAGTTCCGATTCAGGGTCTACTCATGTTTTGCCGCTTTTCGATGCCCACAAAGAGCTCTTGTATACATTGAAAAGTTTCCCGCTAACCCCGAATAAAACTTTAACGTGCAGCAAGAGACCTATTATCAGCGCGCGAAATTAAGAACTGCTTGCCTTCCCTTATTTTTGTGGTAGCTTGCATACAAGTGATTTAAATCTCACGAATTAGCCGCCAATGGCTGTAATCACAAAGAAGGGCATGATTATGACCGCACAACTCGATGGCCAAGCCATCGCTACCCCTCCGGGAGACGTTGGGTCTCCTACCCCTGATTTAAGCAATTCCGAAGAAACTAGCGTCAAGTACGGTAGTTCCCTCACTAAGGCAGAACCGTACGGCACCTAAGCCATCCCGGATGCTGAGCGTCACGGACATCCACGTTCCCAGTTCACTCTCTGGTTCGCTGCCAATATGGTGCTCGCCGTTTTGGCTTCTGGTTTCTTTGCTAGCTCTTTGGGGCTTTCAATCGTCCAAGGTTTATCTGCCGTAGCTGTCGGTAGCCTTGCCGGTGCTCTTGTCATGGGCGTACTCGCAAGTATCGGCACGCGATTCGGCGTGCCGCAGCAGGTTCAGGCACGCGGACCAATGGGATTCTTCGCCAACTTCGTACCGGTGGCATTGCTGACCAACGTATCCGCAGTGGGCTGGGTTGCGGTTAATACCGTTTTTGCAGTCCTTGCACTGCAGGAGCTTTTCGCAATTCCCTTCTGGATTGGCTCGCTCATCCTGTTCGTATTCCAGGCACTCTTTGCTGTGTGGGGACACAACTTAATCCACCTGGTTAATAAGATCGCCACGGTCGTTCTCACAGTGTTATTTGCTGTAATTACGGTACTCGCACTGACTGAGGTCGAAATTGGTGCCGCAGCACCAAGTGCTGACGGTGGCGGAATTGCTGACTGGGTTACATTCGCAGGTTTCTTCTTCATCTACGTGATGACTTGGACGCCTTTTGCTTCTGATTTCTCCCGATACCTCCCGCGCAGCGTATCCAAGGGAAAGATCGTGGCATACACTGCTGGCGGCGGATTCCTTTCTTTGCTGTGGCTCGGAAGTATCGGCGTTTTGGTCTCGAGCTTCGCGGGAGATCTCGGCGCAGTAGAAGCCGTTGATGAATTCACTGGTTCATGGGCATGGCTGGCCATGCTCACCGTTGTACTCTCCACGATTCCGGTTAGTGCTATGAACCTCTACGGCGGTGCACTTTCCTTGCTGACTATTCGTGTACCAGTGAGTCGCACCATGGGTGTTGTCATCACCGCGCTCATCAGCTTTGGAATCACGCTGCTTATGCAGGGAGATCCCTACGGCAGCTTCTACGGTTTCCTATCGATGCTGGGCTACTTGGTAGTTCCATTTACAACGGTCTTGCTGGTTGATTACTACATTCGAACCCGTCACCACATGACAGAGGCCATCGCCGAGTTAGACCAACCAGAACGCAAAATCTCGTGGGGTTGCATCTCCTGGCTAGTAGGTTGCTTGGTTTCAGCATTGTTCTGGACCACCCCGCTTGGTACTGGACCTTTCGCCCCACTGATTGAAGGCGCTGGCGATGTCACCTACTTCATCGGCGCAGCTGCTTCTGCACTGACATACTTGGCGATTCACGCAGTTCGCGGACGCAACAACGACATTTCCGTAGGTTGCAAGAACCATTCTTCAGCCATCGTGGCACCGAACGCTGTACCTGGAAATGAGGACGAGAACTAAAATGCGTGAGAAAAACGCCGCAACGCTTGCGGTAATTGATATGCAAGTTGCATTCGCTGAGCCAAGTAGTGATTGGTTTATCCCTCGGTATAAGGAAGTAGAAGCACAGGTAACTCAGCTTGTCGAGGCCTTTGAAGACTCTGTGGTGTGGACGAAGTTCGTCAGAGATCCTGAAGAACAAGGCGCTTGGGCTGACTACTATGACCGTTGGGCAAGCTTCCGGGTTGATGAAGATTCGGAGCAATGGGACATCACGCTAGAAACGCGACCAGAGCATGCCACTGTCTCATTGCCGACTTTTTCCAAGTGGGGATCTGAATTAGCAGATATCGCACCACTGGAATCGCGGTTAGTTATTTGCGGTGTCGCAACCGACTGTTGTGTCCTATCCACTGCATTGGGAGCAATCGATGCTGGCCGTTCAGTCACTATCGTGACTGATGCCTGCGGAGCAGTCAGCGATGAAGCCCAGAAGCAAACTTTAGATCTGCTTGGTCTGCTCTCGCCCATGATCACTCTAACGACGACAGCAGAACTGCTTAAATCTTTATAAGCTAGCGATCATAAGTAGTGGGAGTGTCAACTGCCTTGATGTCGACCCACTGCCCTGACTCGGCACTTTCGAGAGCCGCATCTGCAATTTCTGCTGCGGCCCAACCATCGCCAACCGACGGGGCGTACTGCTTATCCTCCAAGATGGAGCGAAGGTAAAGATACGCCTCGATGGTCTTTAGATCATCGAATCCCATGCTGGTGCCGGCACCCGGTTGGAAACGAGAGAACTCACCATAGGCCGGGCTGGCCATAATCGTGCGATATCCATCGGGGGAATCAGCGAGCTCCAATTCATTGAGTCGGTGGAAATTCCAACGCAAAGAGCCCTTCGAGCCATAGACTTCAATGATGTATTCCGCGCGCGGCCCGACTGCAACCCGGCTGGATTCGAATACACCAAGAGCACCGGATTCGAAGCGTCCCAGAACTGCCGTGTAGTCCTCATTTTCCACCTCGCCCTTTGGGGCGTTGTTATCGCCTTGTGAAAAGTGGCTGGCAGCGCCGCTAGTAGGCAATGGTCGCTGCTGGATAAAGATGCCGTTGGTAGCGGTCACGGCATCTAGTTTGCCCACGATAAACTGCGCCAAGTCGAATCCATGGGACATCAAGTCTCCCAAGACGCCGGAGCCGGCAAGTTCCTTTTTAAACCGCCAGGTCAAAGCGCCCAGCGGATCAGCCGAGTAGTCGGCTTTGAAACTGACCCGCACATTGTTGATAGTGCCAATCTCCCCGGCGCGCACGAATCGACGGGCTTCAGCGATAGCAGGCACGTGCCGGTAATTGAACCCGACGGATGTGACCAAGCCAGCGTCAGTTGCACCGGTGGCGATTTCTTGTGATTCAGCAGCGCTGCGGCCCATAGGCTTCTCAATCCAGAAGGGCTTACCTGCTGCGATTGCCGCCATTGCGATTTCGTGGTGAAGGAAATTCGGCGAGCAAATGGAGACAGCGTCAATCTCTGGGTTGGCAAGTAGTTCCTTGTAGTCACTGACGGCGTTCTTAAACCCCAGTGCTTCGGTGGCGTAGTTGCGTCCGCTCTCGTCTGGATCAGCGGCGGTGTGTAGCACAACCTTGACTGGAAGTTCTGAAAAGTGCTGGGCAACTGCCAGGTAAGAGCGCGCATGCAGTCGGCCCATCCAGCCGAGTGAAATGACACCAATATTGAGTGTGCGGCGTTCAGTAGACATGTATTTCTCCGTTCGAGATAGGGGTCAGTATAAAAGCAGAAATTGCCCTGATTCTTTAAGAAGGACTAAAGAATCTGGGCATCATCGGCAAGCTTTGGACTCTAGAGGGAAGCCTCAAGAGCGTCGTTGGCAGCGTTGAGGACATCGGCGGCAATCTTTACGCCTTCCTCAGGGCCGAGCTCGACGTCCTCGTGCTCAATGTTGACGAGCATGTCAGGGTCAACACGGTGCAAGGCGCGAAGGAACTCAGTCCAGTACTCCACGTCATGGCCTTTGCCAAGAGCAACGAAGTCCCAAGCGGAGTTCTTCGGCCATTCATTAGCCCACTCATCGCCACCTAAGTTGGTGCGCTCTTCCGATGGGTCACGGCGGCGGAAACTGTTATCCAGCACGCCGTTTAGCTGCGCCCATTCCTTATTAATGCGCACATCCTTTGCGGCTGCGTGGAAAACAAGCTCACCGAGATGGTCAATAACAGCTACTGGATCCATCTGCTGCCAGAACAAGTGCGATGCATCCAGTTCAACGCCGACGTTAGTGGCCTTGGTCAGCTCAATAAGCTTGTGCACATCCGCCGAGTTGAAAATCAGGTTCTGTGGGTGCAGCTCTAGTGCAACCTTGACGCCGTGGTCAGCGGCTAAGCGGTCAGTCTCACGCCAGAAGTCAGCAGCGATATCCCACTGATAGTCCAAGACATCCAGCGCCGCGGAGTTCCAAGCATTGACAATCCAGTTCGGGCGCTTCGTCCCGGGTTCACCGCCAGGAAGACCCGACATAGTAACCACGCGGGTTTGCCCAAGGCGCTCAGCAAGCCGAATCGAACGACGGATGTCCTCGGCATGTTTGTCCCCTATCTCGCGATTTGGGTGCAGCGGATTGCCGTTGCAATTCAACCCGTAGATATCAACGCCGGTTCCATCAAACTGGCCAAGGAATTCGTCCCGGGCGTCGTCGCTTTCTAAGATGTCATCGAAAGTAGGGATGTGCTTTGCTGGCAAGAAGCCACCGGTGTTGAGCTCAATACCGGTAAGGCCTGCATCCTTAATGGCGGTGAGTGCTTCTGGCAAGGAGCGGTCATGAAAGATCGCGTTGTAGAGACCAAGTTTCATCGAAGGTACCTAAATTTCTTAAGCGTTTACGCGTGCGGCGTTTTGGACTGGGACAGCAACGGTTGCACCGTTTTCGGCGGCGGACTGCGAAACGGCATCGATAAGCTGCATGTTGTGCAAGCCCTCTTCCATCGTTGCGCACCGTGGCAAGCTGTCTGCCTCAGAAATACCTGCGACTTCCTCGAGGAAAGAACGCGCCTGGAACACAAAGCCTTCGTTTTGGCCGATGCCCACACCCGGCGCATCCATAGCTAGACCTGCGCGCCAGTATGGGTGGTTTGGGCCAAGGGTAATCGTGCGGTAACCAGCTTCCTGGGAAGCATCCGATGAGGTCGCTGGGGTGAAGATGTGGAACTCACCTGGCTTGCGGAAGTCGAAGAACACCGAGCCCTTTTCACAAAACAGCTCAAAGCCCAGGGTATTTGGGTGGCCCTGCGAAATACGGGTTACCTGAATGGTTGCGGTTCCGCCACCGGCAAAGTTGCCGGAGAAGGACGCAACGTCATCATTTTCTACAGGCTCGAACTCATCAGAGACCGCGCCGCCTTCATGGCCAACCACGGCGCCCAGTGGCTTCGGACGCTGCGTAATTACAGTCGATAGTTGCCCGCCGCGAACCTCGGAGAAGTCAGAACCAGCAACGAATTCAGCCAGGTAGGTCAAGTGGCTGCCCACATCAGCCAGGGCGCCGGAGCCGTTTGGTCCCTTGTAGCGCCAGCTGATTGGCGCCATTGGGTTAGAGCCATAGTCAGTCCAGTAGTGGCCCGAGAAGTGCAGCACCTTGCCCAATTCGCCCGAGAGCACTAGGTCACGAATGTGCGCTACTGCTGGGGAGCGGCGGTAGGTCAGACCAATGCGCGCGATAACTCCCTTGGATTCTGCATCTTCAGCCGCACGAATCATAGCCTGTGCATCTTCGATTGTGTCGGACAGCGGCTTCTCACACAGCACGTGCTTGCCGGATGCGAGCAGCGCCTCAACAATTTCACGGTGCAGGAAGTTAGCCACCACAACGCTAACTACATCAATGTCATCGGCTTCAGCAATTGCCTGCCAGGAGGTATCAAAGCGCTCAAAGCCGAAACGTGCCGCGGTGGATTCTGCCAGTTCTGCATTGGCATCAGCAATAGACACCAGGCGGACCTTGGGCAACGTGCTGTCATAGGTTGCTGGCGCGGTCAGGTACCCCGCCGCATGCGCTTTTCCGGCCATGCCCGCGCCGATGACGGCGACGCGGATCCCCTGTGGGTTATTTACTTGCTCGGCCATGGTGACTCCTTAGATAGAGGTGTGCTTTGGTTTATCTCGCCCCTATAATGTGATCCAGAACCCTTATTTGGAGCGTTCCAATAAAACTATAGGCGAAACTATGTCCTGTCAATAGATCATGAGTAGGATTATTTAAATGAGCAGTACACGGCCCACAATTTATGATGTTGCGAAGGAAGCTGGCGTTTCAAAATCGCTGGTTTCTTTAGTTCTTCGCGGCTCTGACAATGTCAGCGTCCGGTCTGCTGCTGCGGTTAATGACGCGATTAAAAAGCTTGGTTACCAGCCCAATCGCGCCGCATCGGACTTAGCAGCCAAGCGCCGCAATCTGGTCGCCGTGCTTATCGATGACTATTCCAACCCCTGGTTCATTGACATGCTTCAGTCCCTCAGTGAGATCCTCACCCCGCGGGGGTACAGGATGTCTGTTATTGACTCCTTAACGTCTGGTTCGGACACCGATCCCATCACGCATGCACTAACCATGCGCCCCGATGGAATCATCATCGCCCAAGACATTGCAGAGAAATCACTGCCTGAGAACATGCCGCCGTTTGTCGTGGCCGGCACCCGATTCACTCCTCTTGAAAGCGATACGCAGTGTGCCACCCACGCTGTGTCGAATGATGACTTCTTAGGTGCCAAACTTGCCACGGAACATCTCATTGGACTTGGGCATAAACACATTGCACACATCAACGTCCACAGCGGTGCTGGACAGAAGCGTTTAGCAAGCTATATCGCGTCGATGAAAGAACACGGCCTAGTGCCACTAGCCAATGAAACTCCAGGGCCTGCAACGGAGCATTTTGGCTACACCCAAGCTTTGGCGCTACTGGAATCACATCCCAAAATCACGGCTTTCTTTGCTTCCAATGACATCACAGCCATCGGTGTTCTAGGCGCTGCACGCGAGCGCGGCCTTCGCGTGCCAGAGGATCTGTCAGTCGTTGGATACGACAACACTCCCCTGGCGCAGTCACGATTAATTTCCCTGACCACCATCGACGACAACAGTATTGGCGTGGGGCACAACGCCGCATACTTACTCTTAAACAAACTTGGAGCTAAGAAGTCTTACTCCGATGTCGAGCACACGCTAGTACCGAGACTCATTGAACGCGGCACCACCGCAGCACCACGCGAATAACTCCTGCCATTTGGTACTGCTTGTGGATAACTTTGCCAGTTGCGTGACGTGTCAACGTAGTTATCCACAGATTTTCAACCTTGCACTAGCCAGGGCTTGCAAAGGCGCTTTAGTGTCGAAGTTATGAACGGACAACAAATAATAAAACTCTTCTACACCAGCGGAATACCCATCCTCCGCGACGTTTATCAGTGCTCCCCTTATGACCTTGCCGGTGACCTGATGCCACTAAATGCCGCACGAAAATACACCAGGCTTGCCGATGTCCTCTTCGGCCCGGCTGATTCCCCCAAAGTGCAGCGCGACTCGGTCGCGCTTGCTGAAGCAAGGCAATTAAGCGTTGAGTATTTAGACATGGTCAACAAACACGCCAAAAAACTCAACACCCGCGGCGCCGCGTGGAAACTGCGTGCAGAACTAATCGCGTATGAAGGCACCTTCGAAGAAGTCGAAGCCCACGCGAAAAAGCGCGTCACCGAAGAAGGCGGCGACACCAAAAAGAAACCCGGGGTGCGTCTCGGCCGCGTCATCGACGGCCTACGCACCATTAGCATTACCGATACCCAACGGAAAATCACCGATTTAGAAAAGACCCTCGACGCCGCCATCACCGATGAAGACCAGCCACGCTCCGAAGCTTTGCTGGAACCATTCTGGGACCTCGTCGAAGGCACCGGCACCGGCCTTATCAAGCCGGGATACCGCACCGTGATTGCTATTGGACTCGACGATTTCGCGAAAGTCTCCTGCGGAAAGGGCGACGACGTCATCATCGGTCTTTCCGACGGCACGACCATGACCGGCGCCGAGTTCATCAACGCCGCAATGGAAGGCGCACTCGGCGACAAACTCTACGTCGGGCTTTTCCACCCCACCGCCGGACCCGTGAATCTTTACGAGGCACGCTTCGCGTCCGAGAAACTACGCACCCTAGCCATGGCAGAGAACCTGGTATGCCCCTGGCCAGACTGCAACGTGCCCGCCGATAGGTGCCAAGTCCACCACATCGACGCCCACAAACATGGCGGGCACACCAAACCATCGAATCTAACGATGCTATGCAAGTACCACAACGGCGTGAATGATGATGACCCCACGCGGCCAAGCAGGAAGAAACGTGGTCGGATGAAACGACACCGCGGCAAAGTCCGCCTGCACACCCCAGGCGGAAAACTTGTGGGCAACACGCACCACGTAAGCAGCATGGGAGCAATGAACCTCATCTAAAACCAGGGCGCTCCCCACCGCTAGCAAAAGCTAACTAGCCAACCAGGCTGGTTAGCCAATTCGGCGATCCCTTTTTGAAAAATACCACTTAAAGAATGCGAACTGCTCGGCCTTCTTTCGCGCTTTCGACCACAGCATCCAAGACTTTAAGAACTTCGACTCCTTGCTGTGCAGGAACCGGACCAGCTGTCTTGGTTTCTATCGCGCGGGCGAACTCATCGTAGAAATTGGTGTAATCACCTTGCTCTGAACGTATAGTTTCCACTCCATCAGCAGTGCGCAACTGCCCCCACCTGTCGTGGGATTCATAGCCCCACGCATCACGTTTTCCTGCAGGGCGTTGTCCTTTCTTGATGGCTTCCGTTTGCACGTCGCGGTAATCGGAGACATAAGCACCATGCTCCCCGACTAGGCGAATCTCACGCGAGACGAGCCAATCCACCTTGCTCGCAGAAATCGTGGATACCGCTCCTGTGCCGTGCTCGAGGATGATACGAAAGCTCTTATCAGTGCGTCCCTGGGCGCTTTCGATGAACCCAAGGTGAGCAGTTACTTCATATGCTGGTCCCATCAGTGTTAATGCTTGATCCACTACATGAGAGCCTAAATCCCGGAGCAAGCCTCCCTGGGGTCCAAGCTCTAAAGATTCAGGCTCATCAAGATCAAAACGTAAATCCAAACCGTGCAGCTGCCCCAGCGAATGTCGAACTTTCAATGCCGTGACAAAGTCCGTGTCATATCGACGATTATGAAAAACATTGAGAAGAACGCCGGCTTTATCGGCGGCATCGACAAGCTCTTGCGCGGCCTGAGCATTTGGGGCGAAAGGCTTATCAGCCACCACTGCCACCCCTGCGTCAATCGCTTCTAAAACCAGGTCTCGGCGCGTATCGGGTGGCGTAGAAATAACCACCGCGTCAACACCGAGTTCTACCAGTTCCGCCAATGAATCCACGGTTTCAAGCCCAGGGAAATCTTCTTCGACCTTTGCTTTCGACGCTTCAGAACGTGCCACCACACCCACTAATTCACAATGCGGGGAGGCTTCAATATAGGGCGCGTGAAAATAGCGCCCACCGGTTCCATAACCAACTAATCCAATACGGATATTCATGGCTTTTCACTTACTTTCTTGGGGTATCTCGGTTGTTTGGTTTCTAAGGCACTAGCGCCGGAACTTGGTGGAGCATCGCAGCGCCCAAAAGAGGCAGGATGAATAGCGCGGCTGCGAGGGGAAACGCCCACGCGAAAGTCGGCGCAAGCGAAATAGCTATGACGCCGACTGCAATGCCGAGAGACATACCGAGCTGGTGCAGGGTTGCTGAAAGAACATTAGCGTTATTGGTTTGCTCAGGTCCGATATCCACAAACTGTAAAGTGTTGTAGGCGCTAAACCCCAATGAGCGCAGCGCCCCGGAGATGAACAACAAGGCACCGATGACTGCCAGCGGTGTTTCCGCCGTGACGAACAGAAACGATGCTAGAACGATGGCACCAGCGGCATTAGAGAAAATCAACACTGGTTTGAAGGCGAATTTACGAATGATGGGCGTGGTAAAAGGCTTAATCGCCACGTTTCCTGCGAAAAGCGCAACGACCATCGCGCCGGCCATGGTCGCAGACCAACCAAAAGATAGTTGGAATAACAGGGTAAACATAAACGGCACGGCAGTAATAATCAGCCGGTAGATGCTTCCCGATGCATTCCCTACTCGAAACGTCTGAATGCGCAACACTGTTAAATCAAAAAGACGTCCCGGGGTGCGCAGCCACCAGGTGATGAACCCCGTGGTGATAGCGGCAATGGCAACCAGCGCTAGGGTATAAAGCCCGCGGTGGTCTACTTCGGTTGTGAGAAGTTCTGCGCAGATAGTTAGCGCCACCATGATGATGGCAACGCCGATAAACCCCACTGCATCGAAACGCCCTGTGGAAACCCTTGTGTCTTTAGGCAGGATGAACGCTCCCGCGATCAGAGCAATTATTCCGAGTGGCACGTTGATAAAGAAGATCCATCGCCAGCCAATCGTGTCTGTAATCAAACCACCCAGCACCGGCGCTATGACTGGTGCGACAAGCGCTGGCCAGGTTAAAAATGCGATGGCATCGAGGAGATCTTTGGGATCTGTTCCGCGAATAACGGCCAATCTTCCAACCGGCACAAGGAGCGCACCACCGAGGCCTTGCAAAACACGTGCCGCAATGAGCATGCCTAAGTTAGGAGCCAGTGCGCAGATAAGCGATGCGACAGTGAATACAAAAAGTGCCAGCAGAAATACTGGGCGCACGCCAAAGCGATCTGATAGCCAGCCGGCCGCGGGGATGCCAACAGCTGCCGCAACAAGGTAGGCCACCAGCACGAGGCTGACATCGCCTGCACCCACACCAAATTCGCTCGCGATGGCAGGAATCGCCGTGGTCAAGATTGTGCCGTCGAGAATTTCTAAGAACAATGCGCCGGCCGCAAGCAAGGCGATAGAGACGCTAAATGACCGTGTCTGAGCCATAAGCGTGCTCCTTTCGTGGAGATGAAATACATAACGGCTCGGGAGTCCCTGCAATTTCTGGAGGATTCCCGAGCCGTATCTGGTGTTAGCGCTTAGGCGTTGTCGACCAATTCTTTGATCTTTTGCAGCTGGTAGCGCGAAACATCGAGGAAGGTCTCATCTTCGGCAAAGACATTGGATACCAAGAGGGCATCCTCGCGGTCTAGGTAGCCGGTGGTCCGAAGCAACTTAAACAGCTCGTTAAAATCAACGTCACCATCACCGATCTTCAAGTGCTGGTGCACGCGTACTGCATTGCCCGGTGGGTTGGTGATGTAGCGCAGACCGTGGGATTTGTGATGGTCGAAGGAATCTGACAAATACACAGCCCCAAGACGATCACCGACCGAGGTGAGAATCTTTTCTGGTTGGTCTCCCATATGGAAAGTGTGCGGCGCAACGTACACAAAGCCCACTTGCTTGGAATTCAGGCCGCGGATTACGCGCCACGCCTCAACGCCGTCTTCCACAAAATCATCTGGGTGCGGGTCGATGTTGAACTTGATTCCTTCGCGCTCCAAGATAGGAAGTAGTTCTTCCATGGAGCGGTAGAAAGCATCTTCTGATTCCTCAGGGCGTTCGGGTCGGCCCGAGAATTCCGTGTTCAGGGTGTCTACTTCCAGATCTACAGCAATCTGGATAATGCGCTTGAGATTGCGCACCGCAGCTACCCGCAGGTTTTCATCAGGCCAGGACAAACGGTGCACCGGCAAGATGGCTGGTATTTTGACGCCCGCATCTTTGGCGCGCTTCTTTAGCGCTTGCACCAGATCATCGTCAGCCTTGGGATGGCGGAAGAAAGGACCAAAGTCCACATGCGGAGTGATCTGCATGTACTCATAGCCCAAGCGTGCGGTGACATCTGGAAATTCCAGCAAGTCATAGTCATGATGCAAAGGCGTTGGGTCAAAAGCAATGCGAACCATAAGGGATTCTCCTTCTTAAACAGAAATCGTGAAAAATTATGCGTAGAAATCAGGGCGTGGTTCTGCTTCAACTGGCACAACGCCGCCTTCGTTCAATGCCTTGACACCTGCCTCGCAGGACAATGCCACCAGGTAGCCATCGAATGCATTTGGACCAGCCACCAAAGTACCCTCATGAATTGCATCCACCCAGGACTGAATTTGGCGGTCATATGCCGTTGCGAAACGAGTGGTGAAATCAGTGTGGTCATTAATAATGAACTGGCCTGCATTCCAGCGCTGTAGACCTGCTGGCTGACCGATGCGGGCGAGTCCCTTTTCAAAAACTGCTTCGGTTGCAACCTGGTAGCCGAATTGAACATTCACGTTCATTTCCACGTCTACCAGCACGCCATTTTCGAGTTCCATGATGACCAAGATCGGTTCTTTCAGTCCCGCATGCGCCAAGGAGTTTGTCTTAGGGTACTTAACTTCCACACTGACCACACGTGCGCCTGCGAGCCATGGAATGACATCAAACTCATGCACCACGGAGTCAGTGATCAACATGTCCTGGGAGTAGTTCTCCCCCACGGTTGGGTTGCGGTGCACGCCGCGAAGCATGAGGAGCTCGCCGGCATCTGCCGACTCCACCAGCTTGCGCAGCTCGTTGTATTCCGGGTCGAAGCGGCGCATGAAACCAATCTGGATGTGTGGCTTGTCCAGCTTCTGCTCAAGCTCCACGATGCGAAGAGAAGACTCAGAATCAGGGGTCAACGGCTTTTCACACAGAATGGGTAGGCCGGCTTCCAGCGCTGGGACAAGGACCGGCTCATGGAATTGGCCAGGAACGGCAATCAGAACGGCGTCGACTGCATCGGCAGCAATGGCGTCTTCAATCTTGGAGAAGGTCTGCGCACCTGGTGCACTTTCGGCTGCTTTGGCAGCACGGCCTGCATCCGGTTCAACGATGGCGGAAATGTGAGCACCGGAGGTGCGGTTGTTGATGCGATCGATATGGTCTGCACCCATTGCTCCGGCACCAACGACGCCGACGCGAAGACTCTTAGTCATAATAATTTCCTAACTGGATTGGTTTTGGCAGGTGGAGGGCTTACTTGATGCGTGCGAAGTGCGTGCAGCCGAAGATGTGCTTGCGGGTGCGCTCAGCAATTGGGAATGGGTAGTCCACATCGCAGCCGTACATGTCTTGTTCAACGATGGCGAAGATTTCGGAGTCAATTTTGGAGACAGCTTCAATGATTGGCGCCAAATCTGGAACGCCGTGTGGTGGTTCGACCATGATGCCCTGGGCGACGGCATCGGCAAAAGGCACGTCGTTCTTCAAAATATCGAAAAGCAAGCTTGGGTCGACCTGCTTTAAGTGCAGGTAGCCGATGCGCTCTGGATGGTCCTCGATGAGCTTGACGTTATCGCCGCCGTAGTAAGCAAAGTGGCCGGTGTCCAGGCATAGGTTGGTGTAGCGTGGGTCGGTTTCTTCCAGGAAGCGCAGGACTTCGCGGGTGGTGCCGATATGGCTGTCAGCATGCGAGTGGAATTGCTGCTTCATGCCGAATTCCTCCAGCAGGGCCTTGCCCAAGCGGTCGTGACCGGCAGCGAGCTTAGCCCACTTTTCATCGTCGAGCGTGCGCGATTCCAGCACCTCACTGGTGGCATCGGAGCGCCACAGGTCTGGGATGACAACCAGGTGTTCAGCGCCCAGCTTGGATGCAAGACCTGCGACATCGAGTGCTTGGTCCCAGGCGCGCTTCCACTGTTCTTCACCTTTATGGAAACCGGTGAATACGGTGCCGGCAGAAAGCTTGAGATTACGCTTGCCGAGCTCGTCTTCCAGCTGGTGCGGGTCGGTGGGCAGGTAGCCGTAGGGGCCCAGCTCGATCCAGGTGTAGCCAGCTTTGACTACTTCATCCAGGAAGCGGTCCCACGGGACCTGCTTCGGGTCATCGGGGAACCAGACGCCCCAGGAATCAGGTGCGGTTCCGATGCGCAGGCCAGGGTTTTCACCGGCGACGGAGGCGGCTTTGGTGTCAGAAGGTACAGAGGTGGTCATTGTTGTTCCTTACTTTGCGGTTGAATTCATCTTTTCGCTTCTTGGCGTAACAACGAATGTTGTCTAGCCAAGAAGCGGGCGCTGGAAGGCTTGTTGCTTGAGGTATTCCTCGCGGGCGGTGTTGGTCGATTCCAAGGTCGCGGTTTCGGAAACCGGGACATCCCACCAGCCGGCGCCATCAGGTGCGTAGATAAGCGGGTCGGAATTGATGTGGATGAAAGTCGACTTGTCAGATGCCTTGGCGGTGGCCATGGCTTTCTTTAAGTCCTCGATGGAGTTCTCCCCGGGCTCGACTTCGATGACATCAAGGCCGTAGCTGCGGGCATTCATGGCCAGGTCAACGGGCAAAATCTGCTCGCCTTGGAAGTTCTTTTGTTCTTCGTCGTACTCGCGGTACCAGGTACCAAAGCGCTGCGAACCAACGGTTTCGGACAGGTGCCCGATGGAAGCATAGCCGTGGTTTTGGATGAGCACGATGATGACCTTGATGCCTTCGGCCACTGCGGTAACCAGCTCCGAGTTGAGCATCAAATAGGAGCCGTCGCCCACCATGATGACCACATCGCGGTCATCACCGACGGCATCAAGACCACGCTTGGCGCCGATACCACCAGCAATTTCATAGCCCATGCAGGAGAAGGCATATTCCACGTGGTAGCCCAGTGGATCGCGCACGCGCCATAGTTTTTGCAGATCCCCTGGCAAAGAACCAGCGGCCTGGATGATGACATCTTCTGGTGCAGTGGACTCCTGTACCGCACCAATGATTTCTGGCTGTCCGGGAAGAGCCAGCTTCGAGGGTGCGAAAGCCTTGTCCACCTCCGCATCCCAGGAAGCTTTTTCTTCGGCGATAGAACGCGCGAAGTCTTCGGAGATATGGAAGCCGGCGAGGGCATCGATAAGCTCTGTGATTGCTTCGCGCGCATCGGCGATGACGGGAAGCTGCGAACCGTGCTTGTAGGCATCGAAAGACGCGACGTTGATGTTGACGAACTTGACGTCTGGGTTTTGGAACGCGGTGCGCGAGGCGGTAGTGAAGTCGCTGTAGCGGGTACCAATGCCGATGATGACGTCCGCCTCGCCAGCAATGCGGTTTGCGGCCAAGGTACCGGTCGCACCCACACCGCCGAGGTTTTGCGCGTGATCCCAATCCAGCACGCCGCCGCCTGCCTGCGAAGTGCCCACCGGAATTCCGGTCTGCTCAACCAGGGCTTGTAGCTGCTGTTCTGCGGAGGAATACAGCACGCCGCCGCCAGCGATGATCATTGGATTCTTCGCATTACGGATGACCTCGACAGCACGCGCCATAGCCTCACGCTCCGGGCGGGGGCGGCGGATGTGCCATTCGCGGTCTTGCAGGAATTCAAGTGGAACCTCGAAGGTTTCCGCCTGGACGTCCTCGGGCAAAGCGATGGTCACAGCACCGGTTTCCGCTGGGTCAGTCAGCACGCGCATTGCCGAAAGTGCGATGGAAAACAGCTGCTCCGGGCGCTGCACGCGGTCGAAGAACTTAGAGACCGGACGGAATGCATCATTGACTGTCAGCCCGATATCCCATGGCTGCTCGAGCTGCTGCAACACAGGGTCTGCCACACGCGTGGCGAAGGTATCGCTTGGCAAGAGCAGCGCTGGCAGGCGGTTGGTGGTAGCCAGGGCCGCGCCGGTGAGCAGGTTGGTTGCACCTGGGCCAACAGAAGCTGCCGATGCATAGGTGCCCCGGCGGCGGTGCATACGCGCATAGCCGACGGATTGGTGAACCATCGCCTGTTCATTACGCGCCTGGTAGTACGGCATGAGCTCTGGTTCATCCACGTTGTATTGCTTCAACGCCTGGCCAATACCGGCAACGTTGCCGTGGCCAAAGATGCCGAACATGCCGGCGATGGTGCGCTCGCGGTGCTCACCGTCAACGGTCCACTGGTGCCCCAGGAACTCAACGAGTGCCTGGCTGACCGTCATTGTTTTTGTAGAAGCCATTTATTTAGCCTTCCCGGTGTTCATAAGGCAGGCGGTTATCAAATTCCTGCCCATTCCAAGTCTCACGAACCCATGCGTGCGCAGGGTCGTCATTAATCAACCAGATGCGTTCTGGATCAGGGCCTGCCATGACATTGAGGTAATACAAGTCATAGCCGGGTGCTGCCACAGCTGGGCCGTGGTAGCCATAAGGAACAAGGGCCACATCACCGGTGTAGACCATGGCGTTGATATCAATATCGCCGGCCGGTGAGGAGTACGTGGAAAACATTCCGAAGGCGCCATCGGCAGCGTCGGGGTTTCCACCCACGCGTGAAGGAGCAGATTCGAAGTAGTAGATTTCTTCCAGCTTGGACTCGTGCCCCGGCTTGTACTCATCGTGCTTGTGCGGTGGATAGGAGCTCCAGTTCTCACCAGGAGTGATTACTTCGCACACAATCAACCGCGCGGCATCAAGTGCTTCCGGAGTGCCGAAGTTGTGCACCTGGCGGCTCGAACGACCTGCGCCGCGCAGCTCCACTGGGGTGCCCGCTGGTGGAATGTACTTCCACTCTTTCGGCTCCTTGGTTGGTGCTTCCGCCACTGCTACCCGGCCTTCACCGGATAACGTCGCAGCAGTATTCGTTGGAAGATAGAGCACATCAGTGGGCCCATCAAAGACAGACTTGCGTCCATTCAGCGTGGTCACTTCATCATTGTGTGCAACTTGAAAGTGCCCGGCGAGCGGGATGAAGATCCGCTCCACGCCCAGATCATCTAAGGATAGAGACTGGCCATCGGAAAGCTCTGCGATGCGAATGCCCGTGTACTGCCATCCCGGGGTGGTCGAATCAACGACCGTTTGCCACCCAGCTCTAGCCAAATCGCCCTTTTTATGAAACCAACGTTCCACAGTGCCCATTGTGCCCATTGTGCTCATGTCCTCTCCTGCTCACTTAGCTAGTCGTTTTGTGGGAATCCCAGGTTGATGCCACCGTGGGTTGCTGGGTCGAGCCAGCGGCTGGTGATCGCCTTTTCCCGGGTGAAGAAGTCGAATCCGTGGGTGCCGTAGGCCTTGGCGTCGCCAAAGAGTGAGTTCTTCCAGCCGCCAAAGGAGTGGTAGGCAACTGGCACCGGGATGGGGACGTTGATGCCAATCATGCCGACTTCAATCTCATGCTGGAAGCGGCGCGCCGCACCACCATCGTTGGTAAAGATTGCGGTGCCGTTGCCGAACTCACCGGAGTTGATGAGTGCGATTGCCTCATCAAAGGAAGCAACACGAACAACCGACAGAACCGGGCCGAAGATTTCTTCTTTGTAGGCACGGGAGGAGGTGGGGATGTCATCGATAAGCGTTGGACCGAAGAAAAAGCCTTCTTCGTGTCCTTCCACGCTGCAGCTGCGGCCATCGACAACAATCTTTGCGCCGTCGGCTTCCGCAATATCGACGTAGCCGGATACGCGCTCGCGGTGTGCCTCGGAAATGAGTGGGCCCAAGTGTGGCTCCCCGTTTTCGTCGCCAGCACCGTTGCCGACGCGCAAGGTCGCGATGCGCTCTTCAATCTTGGCAATGAGCTCATCAGCAATAGAGTCAATCGCCAAGACAGTAGAAATCGCCATGCAGCGCTCACCCGCAGCACCGTAACCAGCGTTAATAGCCTGGTCAGCAACCAAGTCCAGGTCAGCATCAGGCAGCACCAACATGTGGTTATTCGCGCCACCCAGCGACTGCACGCGCTTACCGTTCTTCGCCGAGGTTTCGTAGATGTACTTCGCAATTGGAGTGGAGCCCACAAACGAGATAGCGGAGACCTCGGGGCTATTGAGCAGGCCATCGACAGCCAGCTTGTCACCTTGCAGAACGTTGAAGACACCGTCAGGCAGGCCTGCTTCAGTCCACAGGTTCGCCATCCACAGTGCAGCAGATGGGTCCTTTTCGGAAGGCTTCAAAATAACCGCGTTGCCGGCGGCAATCGCGATTGGGAAGAACCACATGGGCACCATGGCCGGGAAATTAAATGGGCTAATAATGCCGACAACACCCAGTGGCTGCTTGATGGAATAGACATCAATGCCGCTAGAGGCATTTTCGTTGAAGGCACCCTTGGTCAGGTGCGGGAAGCCGGTCGCCAGCTCCACTACTTCCTGGCCGCGCATGATTTCACCCATGGCATCGGAGAGCACCTTGCCGTGTTCAGCGGTGATGATCTCTGCCAATTCGCCGCGACGTTCGTTGAGCAGTTCACGGAACTTGAAAATAACGGCTTGTCGCTTGGCGATGGACATCCCACCCCACACCTTCGCCGCCTTGGCAGCGGATGCGATGGTGGCATCGATTTCTTCTTGGTTGGCTAGTACTACCTGGCCGGTGACTTCACCGGTTGCGGGATTGTATACGGGGGCGGTGTTGCCTGAGGCCGATGGAGCTTCTTTGCCATCGATCCAGTGGTTAATGAGCTTTTCAGACATGTGTGTTCCTTTAAGGGATAGAAGTTCAGGGTTAGATATCAGGCGGAAGGTACCAAGGACGGGTGGACCATATTTGCTGCGATATCGACGGCAGCGGCGACATCGTCATCGTGTGGGTAGAGCAAAGTGCGTCCCACGGTGAGTCCGCGAACACCTGGCAGAGCCAGGGCGTTTTGCCAGGAGGTATAGGTGGCATCTGGGTCCCCGCCGTTATCGCCGCCGAGCAGCAAGGTCGGCATGGTGGTTGCTTCCATGACGCGTTCCATCTCTTCGACCACGGGCAGTTTCATCCAGGTATAGGAAGAATCATTGCCCAAGCCTGCTGCAATGCCGATGGACTGGATGACGGCATCGGGGCTTAAGTCATTGACGACTTTGTTGTTAACCCAGTTGCTCATGAAGGGCTCCAACATAATCGGCAGCTGCGCTGCAGCAGCTTCATTGACTGCCTTTGCGGTGGCTTCCAATGTTGGTGAGGTACCGGCATCGTCTAGGTTGATGCGCACCAGGGTTTTGGCAAAGTCGATGCCATTTTCAGCCATGCTTGCCACGTCATAGCCGGTGTAGCGGTCATCCATTTCAAAAGATGCCCCGCGCAGGCCACCACGGTTCATGGACCCGACGATAATTTTCCCGTCTAACAAACCCAGTGCGGCGAGGTCATCAATGATGTCTGGGGTTCCCAGCACACCGTCTACCCCGGGCCGCGAGAGCGCAATGGCCATGCGTTCTAGAAGTTCATAGCGGTTGGCCATGGCGGTGGGGTTATCGCCCACGGCCAATGCCCCGCGCGCCGGGTGGTCGGCGGCGACGATGAACAACTTCCCATCATCGCCAAGCAAAGTGCGCTTTTTACGCCTGCGGAAACTCTCCGCAACCGCATTGGGATCCTCGGCGCGTATGGTGCGGAGCTTTTCAAAGCTCGCTGGTGAAATTTGTGGTGCAGTCATCTCTAGACCTTCTGACTTAGGGCTGCTTCAACTTCTTCAGTGGTTGGCATGGCGGTGCTGCACTCCAGGCGTCCGGCAACCACCGAGCCTGCCGCGTTGGCAAAGCGCAGGACTTTTTCGAGTGGCCAGTCGGACAATAAGCCGTGGCACAGCGCGCCACCGAAGGCATCGCCAGCGCCGAGACCGTTGACAACATCGACCCACACCGGTGGCACTTCGACGGTTTCATCTTCGGTCATAGCCAGCACGCCTTTGGGGCCTTGCTTAACGATGGCCAATTTCACGCCGCGTTCCAACAACGCCTTGCCGGCGCGTTCTGGTTCGGTTTCACCGATGGCGACTTCGCACTCTTCCTTGTTGCCGACCGCAACGGTGGCATGCTCGAGTGCCCACTGTGCCTGCTCAGTTGCTTCCTGCTTGGAATTCCAGAACATGTCGCGGTAGTCCAAGTCCAAGATGGTGTGCTTGCGCCGGGCGCGGGTGTTTAGGATTTCTTTATGCGCTCCGCGGCTTGGTTCTTCGCTTAAGCCGGTCAGGGTAAACCACAAGATTTCTGCATCGCGGACGTCTTCGAGGTTGACGTCGGAGGACTCGATGCACATATCCGGGGCTTTGGGCTCGCGGTAGAAGTACAGCGGGAAATCATCTGGTGGGAAAATTTCGCACAAAGTCAGCGGGGTTTTGTACGTCGGATCAGTAGCGACGTACTGGTTATCTACCCCGAGCCTTTCTAGTTCGTTGAGCAGGTACTTCCCCAGTGGGTCATTGCCTACTCGTGATAGCAGTGCGGAATTGTGCCCGTGCCGTGCGGCGGCAACAGAGACATTTGCTGCGGATCCGCCCAGGTATTTGCCAAAAGAAGATACCTCTTCTAGCCCAACGCCGGACTGCAGTGGATAGATATCCACGCCAAGCCTGCCGATGGCCAGAACTTCGTGAGCGCTAGTTAAATACGCCATTAGACTCCTGCAACCTCTCACTCAAATTACATCTATTGTGGCGACCCTCACGGCCGCATGTCCTGACAATAGCACATTCAATGGAAGTCGCAAGGGGTTCTTTGAAAATTCTTTTCCATCCGCAGGACAAACACATATCTGCAGCTCATCACGCACATCACCCCGCCGGGCTAGCGTGGACTTTGCCCCCGGACAGCGTATTTACGCCACCCCACTGGGTGTATTATTCTTTAAAACAGCTAACAAAGTTGGCTTGTAAGCTGACAAAAACCACATTTAAAGTTCTAAAACTGCACGAATTTGCGCGCCGGGTGATACCGTCGTTTTACAAAACCGCAAGATAAACCAACTGATAGGTGAATTCTTCCCAGGTCTGGAGACTCAAAAGCTCTGGACAAATCACCGTCAAAGTAATATTGTTCAATTGTCCTAACGTATCGAATGCGAAAAGGTAGACGAGCAGAGAAGGAAGCCTCATGACATCCAGCGCACCGGTCTGGCCCGCCGAACTTTTTAAAGACCTAGACCGCAACGGCCCGGTCCCGCTTTACTTCCAGGTAGCGCAATGCCTGGAAGACGGAATTCGCGATGGCGTTTTACCTCCCGGCACGCGCTTGGAAAACGAAATCTCTTTAGCACAGCGCCTCAGCGTTTCTCGCCCTACCGTGCGTCGCGCCATCCAAGAAGTCGTGGACAAAGGCTTGCTGGTGCGCCGCCGTGGCGTGGGCACGCAGGTGGTCCAAAGCCACGTGACGCGTCCGGTAGAGTTGACGTCTTTTTACAATGACTTGAAAAACGCCAACCTGGATCCAAAGACCGAAGTCTTAGAGCATCGCTTACTGGCGGCGAATTCCACCATCGCCGAAAAGCTTGGTGTCTCTGTTGGTGATGAGGTTTTGTTTATTCGCCGCATTCGCTCCGCTGGTGATACCCCCGTGGCGATTTTGGAAAACCACATTCCCCCAGCCTTTAATGACATCACCCGCGAAGAGCTGGAAGACGGCGGCATGTACGATGCACTGCGCCGCCGCGGTGTGGATTTAAAGATTGCGAATCAAAAGATTGGCGCCCGGCGCGCGGTTGGTGATGAAAGCCGCCTGCTGCATGTCGATGACGGCGGCCCACTACTCACCGTTGAACGTGTAGCCCTGGACAATTCCGGGCAGGTCATCGAATTAGGCAATCACTGCTACCGCCCCGATATGCATAACTTTGAAACCACGCTAGTAGGGCGCTAATTGTGCTTATGAAATAGCGAAGATCTGGTCCGAGGAAAATCTCTAGGCCACGCCTTTGTGCGTTTGACTACCTCATACGTTGCGCTTCCGTTAAGCACGCACTTGCGTGCATGACGGGCGTGGTTAATCCGAATGTGAGCCTCATTGGCCAACACGAGGTAGGAATTGACTCATACGGTACCTACAACGATCTTGCGTGGTACATGATAGAGTGCGCTGCATCAAAGGCTCATACCGACGCACTCAAACCATGCGGGGCTTGATTAGCGCGGTTGATCGCTTCGTCTTCGGATTCGAAGATTTCTTCCTGTGCTGCTTCGGTGTCTAGCAAGACATTAGTAAGAACAGTTGGCGCGATGTAAAAGCCGTCACGGTCTGCGGCCTCTTGCTGTGCAAACGACAAGAATCCCTGCTCGATGTGCTCGCCTTCAGTCGGGGTCCCAACCATCAGCGCGCTAATCTGCTTGACTAATTTATCTACCAGCTGAGATTCTACTTCTGCATCCACCAAGATGCGGGCAACCGCACCACACTCCTGTCCCGAGTTCCAGATGCACGCGCTTTAATGTGCCGCTGACAGCCTCTGTCACTGCCGACACTGCCAGTCAAGGCAACCGTAGCGAACTCTTCGTAGCGCGACAGCGCTTCCCTTACTTCCCGCGGAAAAGCGGAAGATATCCGCAGTGCTTTTAACATCGTCACGCGCTACTTCCAGTGGCTCGCTCGCAGCCCTTTCGGAGTCGTAGCGCCGCGCTGATTTTACTCAGCGTACTTATCTATGAGCTGTTGAGTAATGGAGAACCAATCTCACTTAGCATCGCAGCACTGCTCCTGGGAAAACTCTGAAGCCTACGCTAACTGCATAAGCCCACGAATCAATACGGCGCCCGCTCCTGCGGCCGCCAAGGCAGTAGCAAGAGAGCGCGCCATCGAGGTGGAAATTCGGGCGCTTACGCGGTCGCCCAGCCAGGCCCCCACAAAAAGCATCGCAACGGCAAGCACCCACAGCCACAGCGGAGTACCGGTGAAATCGACCCCGCCAAGTAAGACGAGCTTCAACAGGAAAGAAACGGTATTCGCAACAACCAGAACGGGATGCAGCGTCGCCACGAATTCCCGATAGTCCCATCCAGTAATCCGCGAATACACCGTAAGCGAGGGTCCTGCAATACCCGCGATGGTTGACATAAATCCACCGACTGCACCGAATGCCAAAAGTGGGCCTTTGGCATTCGGCGACACGTTAAATTTATCGGCCGGAAAAAGAGAGATACCCAGCGCCAAGAGCACAAAGGCACCGATAGCTATGAGCAGCCACGGACCTTCGAGAAAGAAAATCACAGCTACTGCAGGCAGCGATCCCGCCACCAGTGCTCCCGAAATGAGGCGGAACTTGCGCCAGTCCGTCTGCTTACGCACTGCCCACGCATTGTTAACTGCATTGATAATGGATAGCCCGTTAACCATCGTGATGCCAGCAACCGGCCCCAGCAAGATAGATAGAACCGGACCACCAACGAGCCCCACCCCAAGGCCTGTGATGCGCTGGAAGAAAGCGCCGATGAGGATGGCTACGACAATGACTGCTGCGACTGTTAACACAGTGAGCTACTTTAGGCGCCAGCTTCGCCGCTGCCTACTTTCAGGGCTAGCTTCACACCCCTGTATCCACGCCCGCTGTAAATCAGATTGGGACAACTCGTTATTTTCGCATCGATTGTGAAAATCTAGGCCTCCTCATATGCGGAGAAGAGCTTCGCCCACCTGCGGCTATATCATTAAGAATCGCGAAAATAGGCCGCTCGGGCCGATAAGAGGCGGCAGGCATTCTGGTACCTCTAATCCCTAACCCAAGACAGTCAATAGTTTTGCCGCTTAGTGCACCCGGATCTGGCGAGAGGCTTACAATGTCGCACCGCGCAATCAGCGGCACTCTCCTACCTAGAGAATAGGAACTGCTGCGCTATTCGAAGTTTTAATTCAACAAGCTCTGCTAGTGGCCATTTATATTCTTGGCCATTCTGAATGAAATTCCGGATTTTGCTGCAGACCGGCGCTGGTGGTCAGACGTCTAGCTGGCGGATAAATAGTCAAAGAAGAACTGCTTATGAACCGCTCTTACTAATTTTGATAGACAGGTTGGTATAGTCGACGGAAGAAACGACAGGCTTTATGGTCTATGAATCTTAGGGATGAAACTTTTATGCCAACTATTTCGCCTTCCATTGCGCTCATCGGATTAGGGCCGCGCGGCGTATCGACGCTGGAGCGGCTTGTTGCGCACTTAAATGTGGTGGAAAACCCGCCGCAAGAATTCCATCTACATTTAATTGATGACGCACAGCATGGCGGTGGCCGGATTTGGGATACCTCGCAGACCAAGGCGCTGTGCATGAACACTTTCGCACACGGCATGACACTCTTTTCGGAGCCCGGCGCGACGGTAGACGCGCCGGTGGTCGAAGGCCCCACCATTTATGAGTGGGTTCGCCTGCACTTAGGCCACGAGGAGGAGGTAACCCGCGCAAAGCGGGATTACGTCACACAGCATCCGCTTGACGATGGCCTTTGGGAGCGCTTTAGCCGCGAAGAATTAGAAGAACTCCGCCCGGAGTCTTATCCCCTACGCGCGCTGTACGGCTATTACTTAGTGTGGTTTTATCAGTCGGTTCTGCACGATATTCCGTCGTGGGTAACGGTGCATAGCCATAAGGCGCGCGCCACCAGCATCGAAGAAGCCGGAGATTACGACGTTATTGCCTTGGATAATGGTGAGACCGTCGAAGCTTCGGCCACCATCGCAGTTACAGGTTGGCAAAACCAGGGCCTAGCCGCGCAGGAAAAGTGGATTAAAGAAACCTTAGATGCGCATCCGGATCTCAACTGGATTCGGGCAAATAACCCAATTGAGCAGGATGTTAGTTCCATCAAGGATAATGAAAAGGTACTCTCCCGCGGCTTAGGGATGGGCTTTTTCGATATTTTGATTTTGACCACGCAAGAACGCGGTGGGCAGTTTGTCGAGGACCCGGATGCGGCCAGTGGGCTGCGTTATATTGCCACCGGTAAAGAGCCAACGTATTACGCCAGCTCCCGACGCGGCTACCCGTTTATGCCACAGTCTGATGATGGTGGATTGCCACCAGCAGCGGAGATTCCCCGCTTAAAGAAAGTCGTGGCCGAGCTTTCCGATCGAAAGGGCCGACGCTCTATTGACTATGACGTGGAAGTCTGGCCGGCGGTGCTGCGCGATGCTTACCACGCCTATGTCAAGACTTTGGCGCGCGTGGAACCAGCAGCACTCAAGGCCGATTTGGACACCATTGTGCAGGCTATCGATGACGCTGAGGTTGATGCCAGTGTGGTCTTTAATGGCGTCAGCGCGATGGATGAGGTCATCGAAAAGTACACCACCAAGCGTTTTTCACTGCTGCGCTGGATGCATCTTTTGCCAGCGAACTTCGATAATGCGGAAGAGCTCACTGCTTATTTGATGCAGCGCCTGGAAGAAGACCTACGCGATGCCGAGCAAGGCCAGGACAGCCCAGTGCGTGCTGCCCTGTGGTCTTTGGGCTTTTCCCGCAAGCCTTCCCAGGTGCTGGGTGCGGAAGGGCGATACACCGTGGAATCACGCCACCACATGTTTGATAAGGCCATTGCGCTGGCGCAACTGGCGTGCTCCGGCCCACCAATCTTCCGCACGCGTCAGCTCATGGCGCTCGTGGAAGCAGGCATCGTGAAGTTCATCGGTGGCTATCCCCTGCTCGATACCGACCGTACTACCGGTGAATGGACCATGAGCTCGCCCTATTCCGGCGGCGTGCGCTACCGCGGCACCACGCTTTTCGATGCCTGGGTACACAAGCCAGATATCCGCAAGATGCCGGTGGATTCCTTCATGAAAGACTTGGTGGAGAAAAAGCGCGTCGTTGCCTTTAGCGATATCGCTGAAGATGGCACCGAGCTGCCGACCGCATCAGTCGCACAACATCCGCAGTCGCGCCGCGTGCTTGATGCCGAAGGCCACGAAGATCCACGCCTGCACATGGTCGGTATCCCCGCGCACGCGCAGTACCCGGACACCACCATTTCGCCACCACTGCCAGGAACCGACTCCTGGTTTATTCAAGAAGCCGACAAGGCCGCCACGAGCGCATTTAATATAACGCTCGGTTTGAATAAAATGAACCAAGCTGTCTAGCAATTTACATTCAAGGCGCGTATTGTGGGAAACATTCCACGAAAGAAGGAGAATTTTTAATGTCTGATCTCACCCCTAATCACAAGGCCGGCGAACCACTCGAGGCTATCGATGCCGAGAAGCTGGCGTCGTTGCGCCAGAAGAATATCGATAACCCAGAAGGCGGCAAGAAGGTCATCAAGACTCACACCGAGGCTGACGGCCACTTCCGCAATTACACCCAGGTTCGCGACCTGAAGCCAGTTCTGGTTTCTGAGCCACCAGCATTGCTTGGCGATGACTCCGCGCCGAACCCAACCGAAATCGCTCAGGCAGGTCTTGCAGCGTGCATCTCCGTCGGTATTCAGGCAATCGCTACCCACCGTGGCGTTACCCTGACCAAGATCGACATCGATATTGAATCCAACATTGACGTCTCCCCTGTCTGGGGCGTTGGCGACTTGAGCGATGACAAGCGCCCAGGTGTTTCCGATGTTCAGGTCAACGTTGACGTTGACGGCGATGCCGACCGTGAGACCCTAGAAAAGATTGTTGATGACGCAATCCAGTGGTCCCCTGTGGTCAACACCTACACCCGCCCAGCAAACCTGACCCACAAGCTGGTCTAAGACCAGCTTGTAAGAGCAAACTTGCGAGTCAGCTGACTATTTGGGCGCACCTACGGTTGGCTGCGGCAGATAAACTTGCCCGCCGGCGTTGAGGAATTCTTGGCTCTTTTGCTGCATCCCAGCAATCGCGGCCTGAGCCTCCGCACTGCCGTAGGTGTCGCGGATATCTTGAGATATCCGCATTGAGCAGAACTTCGGACCGCACATTGAGCAAAAGTGTGCGGTCTTTGCTGGTTCTGCCGGCAAAGTTTCATCGTGATATTCTTGGGCTGTCACCGGATCCAGCCCCAGCGAGAACTGGTCGTTCCACCGGAATTCAAAACGTGCCTTGGACAGGGCATCGTCACGCGCGGTGGCACCGGGGTGCCCCTTAGCAACATCGGCAGCGTGCGCTGCGATTTTATAGGTAATCACGCCGGTCTTTACGTCATCCCTATTGGGAAGACCTAAGTGTTCTTTCGGGGTGACGTAGCACAGCATCGCGGTGCCATAGCGCGCTATTTCGGTTGCGCCGATGGCGGAAGTGATGTGGTCATAGCCCGGCGCAATATCTGTCACCAGCGGGCCCAGCGTATAAAAAGGTGCTCCTTTGCAAAGCTCTTGCTGGCGCTCTACGTTTTCACGAACCTTGTGCAGCGGAATATGCCCTGGCCCTTCGACCATCACCTGTACGTCATATTCCCACGCGCGTTGGGTCAGCTCAGCCAGGGTGTCTAGTTCGGCGAATTGCGCGGCGTCGTTGGCATCGGCGATGGAGCCGGGACGGAGGCCATCGCCAAGCGAAAATGCGACGTCATAAGCCGCGAAAATCTCGCACAATTCATCAAAGTGGGTGTACAGGAAGTTTTCTTGATGGTGCGCGAGGCACCAACCGGCCATAATCGAGCCGCCGCGAGAGACAATTCCCGTAACGCGGTCCGCGGTCAGCGGCACATAACGCAGCAGCACACCTGCGTGAACCGTCATATAATCCACGCCCTGTTCACACTGCTCAATGACGGTATCGCGGTAGATTTCCCAGGTCAGTGCATTGGCGTCGCCATCAACTTTCTCCAGTGCCTGGTAAATCGGGACCGTGCCAATCGGGATGGGTGAATTGCGCAGAATCCACTCGCGCGTGGTGTGAATGTCATTTCCAGTGGAGAGATCCATCAGGGTATCCGCGCCCCACTTCGAAGCCCATTCGAGCTTGGAAACTTCTTCATTGATGGAGCTGGTGACAGCGGAGTTGCCGATATTGGCGTTGATCTTCACCAAAAATTGCTTGCCGATGATCATCGGCTCCGATTCGGGATGGTTGATATTTGCCGGGATAATCGCTCGGCCGGCGGCAACCTCACTGCGAACGAGCTCGACGTCAACGTTTTCGCGCAGTGCCACATAACGCATTTCAGGGGTTATCTCACCGCGGCGCGCGTAGTGCATCTGGGTAACACGCTTGCCGGTTTTCGCGCGCAGCGGCTCCGGCTTAGTTCCCTTCCATTGTTGGGAGGGCGCCCCGCGACGCACCGCCGTGCGGCCATCATCCTCGAGGCGTGCGCCACGTGCTTCATAGGTTTCTGTGTCACCACGTGCGGCAATCCACTCGGCGCGCCAGGGTGCAAGGCCTTGTTCCGGAATGCTGCCAGGGCCCATGGTGCGGTAGACCTTCAACGGTTCATTTGGCGTGCCATCTGGGGAGTCTGCCTGCGCAATTGCAGTCACAGGCACTTTGATTCCGTGCTCAGTGTCTTCGAGCCACGACAGGCTGTGCGCTGGATGTTGTTCGGATGTCTGCACCGCCCGCGCATTATTGTTCGCGTTCAAAGGGGTCGGCAAATTTACATCAAGATCAGACAATGAAGTCTCCTATTTCCTACGCCGGCATTAACCGGATCAGGTTCGACGGTCTCGGACTTCTATAGCCCGATCTCAGCCACTGTCAGTGGCACCCGCATGGACTCCTTATCTCTACCACGTACTTTCAACCCCGACAAGCACTTATTTTCGTTTCCGGTAGAAAGCGACTGTTCAGCGGCTATAAAATAAAAATCAAAAGTACTGAATTTTAAACCCTTCTCCCCCACGGGCAAGGTTTAAATGTGGCTAGGGTGGAACACCATGAAGAAGCTTCTCGGGATCCCTGCTCTTATCACCATCGCCGCCGCATCAACTTTGACGTCTTGTACGAGCGCCGATGACACCAGCCAAATTAGCGCGCCCGAGACAGCGCAGGAACAGGCAGAAGAACCAACCACCTACCAGCAGTATGTGGCGCTTGGGGATTCTTATGCGGCGATGGGCTCGCGGGACGCACAAGTAACTGGTCCCGCCGAGTGTTTCCGCTCCGGTGATAATTATCCGGCGGTGCTCGCCGATGATGATCGCATTGAGGAATTCGTGGATGCTTCGTGCGCAAGCGCTGTCACCCATGACATCACTTCCGTGCGCAACGGGGAAGAGAACTTCATCCCCGCCCAGGTGGATTCGCTTAATGAAGATACAGATTTGGTGACCATTTCCATCGGCGGCAATGACATTGGATTTCCAGACATTGCCCGCTGTTTCCAGGAAGCGGCTGCTGCTGGGACAGAATCTGATTGCGCTTCGAGGTTTCCCGACACCGCGGAGATTTTTGGCCCCACCCCGGAAATGCTCGGTCACACCTATAGCAGCATCCAGAACAAGGCACCTGAGGCAGAAGTTTTCGTCACCGGGTACTTGCCGTTGATTACAGAAAACGGCGACTGCCCAGACGCAGGCTTCATCTCGGATGAGGACCGCGCATGGGCAGTGTCTTTAACCAATGAGCTCAATGAACTCATCTCTAAAATTGCTTCTGAAATGCACTTTACGTTTGTCTTGCCGGAGGAAGCCGCCGAGCACACGGTCTGCGCGGAACCTAGCCAGCGGTGGACAGACCTGTCGGGTGTTGAAACAGGCGCCTATCCCATGCACCCGACCGCATTGGGGCAAGAAGCTATGGCTCAGGCCATCAGTGAGGCTATTAGTGTGAAGCTTTAATCTGTCCTCTGTCCAAGTTCGCCATCATTGCCATCGTCGTCGCGTTCGTCAGTGACTTCTTCAGCATCGGTGACTTCAATAAATTTCACTTTGCTTGAGCGCGGTACTTCCAAAGGATTTTCAGGCTCGTAGTCATTGTCGACATCGCCGCCGAGGTAGACATCGCCGTCAACCACCACATGGCCAGGAATGTGGAAGCGGCCTTCTTCGTCATAGGCAAATTCAGGTACGCCAAGCTCGTTACCATCAGCATCGTAGCCAGGTGCGGGACGCGATTCTTGTTCCTCGAGCTTTTCTGGACTGTCAGTCTTGTCCCACTGGCGCGTGGCGATGCGACGCTCAGCCGCATAGTCATCGCCCATGCCTTTCAGCAGCGAGTACATCATGCAAAACATCATGAGGAAGAACGGCAGCGCGACAATAATGACGACTTCTTGAATAGCTTCAATGCCTGTGTCGTTGATAAACAGCAGCGCAGCAGTCACTGCACCCACGGCAACAGCCCAGCCGATGCGGTAGTAAACCGGGGACTTGCTTTCTTCACCCGTGGCAAAAGAGTCCATGACCAAGGCCGCGGAGTCAATCGAGGTGACAAAGAAAATCACGATGACAAAGACAGCCAAAGCACCGGAGATTGCGTAAATCGGGTACTGCTCCAACAGCGCGAATAGTGCGACGGGAGTATCGCCGTCTTCGACCACCGGTCCAGTAAGAACCCCGGGGTCAGATAGTTCCATCTCAATCGCCGCGCGGCCGAAGATAGAAAACCAGATGACCACGAAAACAGTGGGCAGTGCTAATACGCCACCGATGAATTCACGCACGGTACGGCCACGCGAGATGCGCGCGATGAACATACCGACAAATGGTGACCAGCAAATCGTCCATGCCCAGTAGAACACGGTCCACGTACCCTGCCAGCCAGGATTCTCAGCAAAGGAATCCGTCCAGAACATCATCTCCGGCAAAGCCGCGCCATAATTACCGAATGCTTCCACGGTATGGCGCAGCAGCGTCAAAGTCGGGCCCATCAGCAACACGAAGACCATCAGCACGATGGCCGCGCCGATATTGATATTCGACAGAATCTTAATGCCGCGGTCAAGACCAGAGGCCACTGAGATAGAAGAAGCGACGGTAATGCCGATAATGATCGCCAATTCCACACCAGAGATAAGCGGAACATCCCACATGATGTTCATACCTGCGTTGATCTGCAGCACGCCAAGGCCCACAGAGACCGCGAGACCGAAGACGGTGCCGATGATCGAGAGGGCATCGATAAGCTTGCCTGGCCACTCGTACACCTTGCCGCCGAGCAGCGGCGAAAATGTCGACGACAAGCGCGCCGGCATCTTGCGCTTGTAAATGAAATAGCCCAAGGCCAGACCGGGCAGCACGAAAGGTACCCACATGTGTGCGGCAAAGTGGTAGTACGTAAATTCAAATGCTTGGTCAATGGCTTCTTGGCTCATTGGCAAGAAATCGCCGCGCGGCGGGTTGAAGCTGTGGTGCAAAGGCTCAGCTGCACCCCAGAACATCAAAGTCGCGCCCAGGCCTGCTGCAAAGAGCATGGCGAACCACACGGGTACAGAGTAGGCGGGCTTTTCATCATCGTCTCCCAGCCGGAGGTTTCCGTACTTCGATACGAAAATGGCAATCAGGAAGACGAACATGAGTGAGTAGCCACCAATGTACATCCAGCCCAGGTTGTCCAATAGCCAACCTGAGACAACCGAGTACACATTTCGTGCGCGCTCACCAAAGGCAAGAGTCAGCGCAACGAAGGCCACGATAAAGCCACCCGAGACGAAGAAAATAAAAGGATCGGTCTGCAGACGCAGACCTTTCTTCTTGGATGCTTTCTCCTCCGACTCCAATGGCTTCGCCACCGAATTCTTATTCGATTGGGGTTGAGAGGTAGTCACGTTATTTTACTTCCTATTGAGGGATTAGGACATTAGCCACATTAGTTCACAAACTGTGCCGAAGTAACGAAAGTCACCATTAATGAGGGTGCTTATTTACTTCAGAAAATTAATTTGTCCAGATATTTACATTCGTCCGCCGACCGCAAGGGCTTCAAGATTTACCTCAAACACGCAGCTCATGAACAGATTTAGGGAGTGCAGCAGTCAGGCGATCGCGGAAGCAGACACCGCAATGACTCATATTCATAACAAAGTGCCTATTTTGTGCGAAGGCATTGGATAGCATCGAAAGAAAGCACTGCACTGGGCGCTCAAACAGAGCGCAAGTGTTATCTACCGCCACCCACCTGCACTGGCGGTGATGAGATGAAAAGGAATATCACTGATGTCTGCTTCAAAGCGCACTAGTCCCCTCCCCCTCAATGAGCGTTTTGCCTCCCGCGCGCAGTACTTTGCGCCCTCGCCCATTCGCGCTGTCTTTGAGATGGAGATGAACCCTGATGTCATCTCCTTGGCCGGCGGCAACCCGGAACTGACGCACCTGCCGTGGGAGGAGATTACCCGCATCAGCAACGAAGTCGTGACCCAGCATGGCCTTTCGGCATTCCAGTATGGAACAACCGTCGGGCAGCCAGAGCTTATCGATGAAATCCAAAAGATCATGGCTCTTGAAGGCATCGAGTCCGTTCCCGAAGACATTCTGGTGACTTCTGGTTCGCAGATGTCCTTGGACTTGGTAGCCAAGCTCTTTCTCAACCCCGGTGATACGGTCTTGGCAGCGGCGCCGTCTTATTCCGGTGCGCTGAATGTTTTTGCCGGCATGCAGGCCCATGTTGCCCAATTAGAAGGCGATGATGAAGGCATTACTATCGATGTCATCGAGGCAGCCATTGCTCACGCGCAGGCCACTGGGTCCGATATCAAGCTTTTATATGTGGTTCCCAACTTCGCCAATCCCTCGGGTGTGGTGATGTCCTATCGGCGACGAATGGACATCGTGAAGCTGTGTCGGGAACACGACATCATCATCGTGGAAGATAATCCCTATGGCCTTATCAACTTTGGGGTGGATCTTCCGCCGGCGCTGCGCACACTTGACCCAGATAATGTGATTTATCTAGGTTCCTTGTCGAAGATTTTCGCGCCTGGCATTCGTATTGGGTGGACTGATGCACCGGCCATGGTGCATGCCAGCTTGGTGCCCGCAGCTGAAGCTTCCGCAATTTGTCCTTCCCCGCTGAGCCAATCCATTGCCGCGAAATACCTGCGTGAGGTCGATTGGCATTCAGTCTTAGCCGCCAACGTGGACATGTATCACCGACGTGCGCAGGCTCTCGATGCAGCCCTGCAGGAATACCTTCCAGCAGGGTGTAAGTGGGTAACGCCCACCGGTGCGTTTTTCATTTGGGTGGAGTTGCCGGAAAACATCGATGCCTCATCCGGTTTATTGGATGAGGCAATGGACGAAGGCATTTTATATATCCCGGGCACGGCCTTCTTCCTCGATGGCCGCGGGCATAATGCGTTGCGCTTGTCGTATTCCCAAGCTGATGAAGACACGCTCCGTGAAGCAGCGCGCCGCTTAGGGGCGCTACTGCACCGAGCGAATAGAGTTATAGACCTCTAATTCTTCTGGGCTAAGGTTTTCTTCCCAGTAGGCATGCGCCTTTTCCATAAAGGCTTCGCGGTCGACATCTTCGATAATCTCCGGCGTTCCTTGTTCCTGCCAGCGCGTCATGGTTTCTTGCTCATCCTCATCAGCACACTGACGGTTTTGGGCACGCACATCAGAGATTGATGCTTGCAGGTCCGCTTGTTCTTGTTCGCTCAGACGCTCCCAGGTATCACCGGCGACGATGATGAGCTGGGAGCCCACCGCGTGGCGGGACAGGCTGACATAGTCCACGACTTCATCGAGTGAGTTTTCGGCGGTCAGGGAGATGGGATTCTCTTGGCCATCGACAAGCCCTTGCTGCAAGGAAAGATAGACTTCCTCAAAAGCCACAGCGACTGGTTCTGCACCGACCGCCGCAGCCGATGCAAGGTGCGCGGGAGTTTCTGGATAGCGCAAACGCAAGCCGTGCAGATCTTCCGGCGTGCGCACTGGAGCATTGGCGGAGAAAGTGCGGTCGCCCAGGTACCAAACTCCTAAGATTTTCGCGCCGGTCGCTTCTTCGAAATCATCTTTGACTTGCTGAGAAGCTGCCGAATCGAACCATTCGAAGAGGTGATCTGGGTTGTCAAAGACATAAGCCATGTCCATCACGCCAATAGGTTCGTAGACAGAAGCCAGTGCGGAAGAGCCCTGCAGGTCAATATCAATATCGCCATCTAGCAAGGAGGCGACTCTCTCCGCGTCACCGCCTAATTGGCTCGAAGGAAAGACAGTGAGCTGCAGCTCAGAATCACTGGCAACGAGTTGCTGTTGCACAAGTGCGGTGCCACAAGCATTGTGGTGGTGGTTGAGGTTATAACTATTGGCAAAGGTCAGCTGCTCAGAGCCGCGAACAGCATGATCGTGCAAGACAGTGGTGCCGATTAGGGAACCTGCAACGAGTACCGCACCAGCAGCTAGCGCGCCCCAACTCGCAGTCGAAATAGATTTCTTAGTCATCGGAATTTCTCCTTACATTCCAATTACGGCGGGAACGGCGGTGACAATTGCCGGGAAGAAAATGAGCAAGAGCAAGACCACACCGATCGGTACAAGGAATGGCAATACGCCGCGGAATACATCCCCGACTGGCATGCGCAGAACTGAACTCATCACAAAGAGCACGGTTCCTACGGGCGGGGTCAGTAAGCCCATCATCAGTGCCAGGATGGTAATTACACCGAAGTGGATTGGGTCGACGCCGAATTCGGTGGCCACTGGCAACAGAATTGGCACGGTGATGAGCAGCAAGGCTGTGGCATCGATGAACGCACCGAGAATCAGCAGCAACGCAGCGGTAACCAGCAAGAAGGCCGTAGCGGAGTTCAGGTTACCCGTCATCACTGACGACAGCGCTTGTGGAACTTCCTCACGCGCTAGAATCCAGCCCAAGATGGTCGCGGCGACGATGATCAACATAATCGACGCAGTAGTAACTGCGGTCTCCCGCAGGGCCTTCCACAGCGTTGCCACGGTGAGCTTCTTGTAGATAAAGCCCAAGATGATGATGTAGAGCGCACCCAAGGCAGCGGCTTCAGTCGGGGTGAAGAATCCGCCGAGGATACCGCCCAAGATGATAATGGGCGTTAGCAATGCACCCAAGACGCGCACGGTGGCCTGGCCGATTGGGCGCGGCTCATCTGCAGAACCGACAAGTTCATCTTTGTGGCGGGCAATATATAACGCCACGACGACCAGCAATGCTCCAGCAAGCAGCAGCGCCGGAAGAACAGAAGCTGCAAAGAGCGCGCCGGTAGATACTGCCGCGACCGAGGCATAAATAACAGCCGGGATGGACGGTGGCATCACTGGCGAAATCAATGATGAGGAAGCAGTTAGACCCGTCGCGAAGGATTTCTTGAACCCGGCGCGCTCCATTGCTGGAACCAAAGTCTTACCCATAGCGGCGGCGTCGGCTAGCGCCGAGCCCGACATCCAGGAAAAGCCCACCGATGCCATGACGTTGACATAGCCTAAGTTGCCGGTCACGCGGTGTAGCAAGGATTCAGCGAATTCAAAAAGGCGATCTGCGACGCCAGAATAGTTTGCCACGGTGCCCAGCAGAATGAATAGCGGTACAGCAAGCAGCGGGAAGCTAGCGATGCCATCGGCCGCAATGCGCATGGCAAATCCAGGACTGTTTCCAGTCGCCAGCATGTACACCAAGCTGGGGCCCAAAATGGAAAGTGCCACAGGCACGCGGATGGCCATCAAGATGGCGATGGCGATGATCAAAATTGCGATAGTCATTAGGAACGTGCCTCCTCATCAAGGGTTCCACCATCGAGGTTGTCCCCCGAAGGGTTCGTGGAAGCAGCGACCGAGGTCTCGGCTTCTACCGCACGCATGGCTTCTTCTTCGATGGTTTCAATGTTTTCTACAGGCGCCCAAATGATATTGGCCAACGCCTGGATAGTGCCGGAGACAAAAGCGAAGAAAGGAATGATGTACAAGATCCACATCGGGAATCCTGTTACCTGCAGCGTTTGTCCGGTATCAGAGGAAATCAGTGCCCAGGAGTCTTGCGCCAACACGGCACAGATAATCGCGCTGAGGATGGAAGAAATCACCACGACGGAGCGCTTGAATGCAGGGCGTCCGACATTCATGATGGCTTCGATGCTGAGATGGCGGCCTTGCCCCATCAATGAGCCGACGAGCATAAAGCCCAGGGCCATCAGTGCATAGCGGGATACTTCACCAATCCAGGGTTGGGTGGCTACCGGTAGGTAGCGCTGGAATACCTGGATTGTCAGAAGAACAAAGATCAGAAGTACTAGTAGTGCTCCGAGTACTTCTTCGATTTTGGATAACCAAATAAGGAAGGCTGGGCGCTTGGGCGCGCCCATCCAAGAAGGTGTAGCTGGCATTTCAGTCATGTCAGTAGTCCTTGGGGTTTAAAGGAGTGAGAATTGCTCACACTATCGCGAGATAGTTGATTTTAAAGCGTGGAGTTATTTCCACTAACTTCATATTCTTTGGCACCGGCTAAAGTGCGGCCGATGATGTAGCCAAATCCCAATGCGGGGCCAAGGTTGACGCCGCCGGCGGGATAAAAGCCACCCATGATGGAATTACGGTCATTGCCTGCCGTAAACAGGCCTTCGATTGCTTCTCCTTCCTTATCTAATACCGCGCCGTGTTCATCCGCAGCGATTCCGGCGAAGGTACCGAAACTGCCTGGGTGAACTTTCACCGCGTAGAAAGGTCCCTTTTCAATAGGTCCCAACGACGGGTTGGGACCTACCTTCGGGTCTCCTCCATAGCGGTTGAATTCTGTTTCCCCGCGGCCAAATTCTGGGTCCTTACCAGCGCGTGCATTGGCATTGAATTCCTCGACCGTGGCTTTGAGCCCTTGCGGGTCGATGCCACATTTGCGGGCGAGTTCTTCAATGGTCTTGCCCTTTTTCAAATAGCCGGAGGCAAGGTATGGAAACAGCGGCATGGGGAACGGCTTCGCCATTCCTAAGGGGTATTTACGCACGAAGCTGGCGTCGGCGATTTGCCAGGAGGCGACGGGGTCCCCGTCTTTAGTTGCTTTGATCATGCCATCGACGTAGTCGAAGTAGCCATTGGCTTCATTGACAAAGCGCTTGCCGTCTTTGGTAACGCCAATGGAGCCTGGCTTAGCGCGGTCCATGATGTGCGGGAAGACGCCTGTCTTGCCGTTGAAATAGGGTACGAGTGAGACTGGGCACCACGCTGCCGCCGAGTGGTTGTCGTCGACAAAGTGCGCGCCGACCTCGCGCGCCATGCGCAAGCCATCGCCGGTAGTGGTCTCAGGGGCAAGGGTAAAGTGCTCTTGCCCGGTCGGGGTCTTGGGGAAAAGCTCCCGGCGCAGCTCCACGTTATTCGGGAAGCCGCCAGTTGCCAGCACAACACCTTTTGTCGCTTCGAGGATGTAGCTGCCCTGTTCGCCTTGCACCTTCACGCCGGAAATCCGGGAATCAGATTTAATAAGCTCTAACGCCGTGGTGTTAGTGCGCAGTTCCACGCCAAGGTCATCAGCGGATTTAGCCAGTCGTGCCGTCAGCGCAGTGCCGTTGACCAGGTGCATGGTGCGGCCATGCAAGACAAGGTCGAAGATATGGGTGATAACGCGGCGCGCAGCGTGGATCCATCCGCGTGGATCTAATTGGGAAGCAGATAAGAACTTGGTCAGGTCCTCGCCTGCCATAATGCCCATGCCAAAGAAGGAAGTTTCATATAGCTGGTGGCGCAGCTTCTTGCGCAACGATGGTTTAACTTCCTTCAAGTTGAAAGGCTTTGGCCCAACTGAGCGGTGCCCGGTACCAGCCGATGGCAATTGGCCGTAGATATCGCGGATTTTTGCGCCCGGGGTGAAATCCAGGGAGGTCTTCTTGGCAAAGAACTCCACCATGTGTGGAGCAGCTTCTAAGAAGGCATCGATATTCTTCGCTTCAATGTCGTAGCGCTCACCCAAGACACTGTGCAGGTAGGTCTGGAATTCTTCTTTGCTTTCTACTACCCCATCTTGTTTGGCAAAGTGCGTGCCCGGCGTCCACGCCCACCCGCCTGACCATGAGGTAGCGCCGCCTAGCACCTCAGATTTTTCCACCACGCATACTGAAAGACCGTGATAAGCCGCGGTGACCGCAGCGGATAATCCGCCGGCACCCGAGCCGACAATGACTACGTCAAAAGACTCAGAAGGAGCCGAAGAAGTAGAAGAATTAGCCATGTTCATATTCCTTAGGGGATTTTCAGGGTTAGAAGGGATTTAAGGATTCGCGGTATCGGCAGCATCCGCAGCTTCAATAACTGCCTGGCCCGCGCGGAAAAGCTTTTCCAGCCAGGCTTTTGCGCCATGCTCATTAACAAAGGAGTCATTAGGCGATTCCACGCTGACGGGGATCTCGCGTGGCAGCGCACGGACAAAGCCCGCAACATCGTTAGCGCCTTCATCAGGTGCCAGACGCGCCCCGCGGGATTCATCAACTAATCCCTCACGCGTTGCTGGACGCTGCGCTTCTGCACCGCAGATTTGAATCAGCGGGATATGCGAGGTGACATCGGCAAGCTGCTGCGGACTCATGCCGCCGCGGTGCAGATGCAAGGTATCCGGGAGAATCAAACTCCCCGTCGCAGCTAGCTGCTTCGCCTGGTCGAGGTTGTTTACACCTTGGTAGGAAATCGGTTCAATAGCTGGGGTAATTCCAAACTCTTTACCAGCTTCTACCATCTGCGCGACGATCTCTGCGGTCTTTGCCATATCAGTAATGCCGACTGCCACCGTAAGCGTGCGCGCACCCAAGGAAGCAGCCCGCTCAAAAGCTGTCATCCACTCGGTGCGCTGGTCACTGCCGTTAAGCAGAATAAACTCGGCGTCTTTGACCTGCAGACCAGTATCTTCCAAGGCCTGGGTCACTTTACGATGCAGCTTCGAACCAGGTGAGAGATCATATTGCGGTTCCTGCGGAGTTACGGGGATAACGCGCAGACCAACAAATTCAAAGCCCACTTCATGCGCCAGGTAGATAAATTCATCCGGTGGCGTTGTCAGCGTGGATAAAGGAGCCACTCCCAGCTCACGTGTACTCAATTTACTAATCCTTAACTGTCTAAAAGCGCCTAAATGTGCACGGACTCAGGCACGGTGACAACCGTGGGCCACGGCGCGTCGGAGAGCTTCACGGGCTGTCCAGTGCGATGGGATTCATAGATAGCAAGTAGGGTGCGCAGGGCTTTGGTGGCCTCGGGGCCATCGACAAGCAATTCTTGCTCCCCTAATACGGCATCCACGAAATTCGCGATCTGCTTGGTATGAAAGCCAATGTGTTGATCGTTGATGGTGCGCAGATCCACGTTCGGGAACACGCCCGGTGGATAGGCTGGCAAGGAATCGACTTCATCATCGTGGCCGTTGGTGATAAGCCGTGCTTCGGCTCCTTCTGGCCATTCCAATAAGGTCAACGAACTGCCCTTATCCGTGGTGACGTGCACGCTAGCGCCTAACGATGGAGTGGCCGAGGTGGTCAAGTTCAAGGTGGCCATTGCCCCGGAGGCAAAGGTTAAAGTGGCCACGGCGGAGTCTTCAACCTCGATATTTGCCGCGTGCTTGAAGGAATTGATCCGGCCGTTGACTTCTACGACCTCGCCCATCAACCACAGCAAAAGGTCAATGTAGTGCACGGCTTGGTTCATCAATACCCCGCCGCCGTCAGCATCCCAGCTCCCGCGCCACGCATCCTTGGTGTAGTAGCTCAGCTCGCGGTGCAAGGCGACCTGCACATGTCCCAAAATCGCGGGATTTTTAGTGACTGCCGCTTTGATTTCCTGGGCTGCTGGCCACCAACGGCGTTGGAACATGCCGCTGAGTAACACCCCAGCTTCCTCGCACGCTGCAACCATGCGTTGGGTGGCCTGGTAATCCGTTGAGAGCGGCTTTTCGCACATGACGTGCACCCCGGCGGCAGCAGCTTGCATAACAAGTGCTTCGTGGGTGGGGTGCGGTGTGCAGATTGTCACCGCGTCGATACCGGAGCTTAAAAGCTCTTCAACATCCGAATATGCTTGGGAAATATTCCACTGCGTAGCAAATTCTTGGGCACGATTGATGTCAACATCAACGACGCCAACAACGTGAACTTGCGGGTGGGCCTGAAAAGCGAGGGCGTGATTTTTAGCAATTACGCCACAACCGATGATTCCGACGCGGAGACTGTTCTGGGTCATTGTCTTACTTTCGTCCGAGTTCTTCGAGCTTGGTGAAAGCGGTCTCGCGAGTGGAGATGATAAATCCGCACGAGATGAGGATGCAGCCTGCAACGAAGTAGACAACGCCCTGCCAGCTGAAGGTGACATAGATTGCCGCGCTGATGGCTGGAGCAAAGCCGGTCAGAACCAGGCCGAGCTGGTTGCCCATTGCCATACCGGTGTAGCGGTATTCCTGAGCGAACATTTCTGGGAAGAAGACACACCACACGCCGTTCCAGCAAGAGTAGAAGAAGCCCTGGTTGATGATGCACAGTGCGAAGACGAGGACGATATTTTCATTCGTCAGCGCATCAAAGTAGAAGTACGTGGTGATGATGCAGCCGACTGCGCCGATCAGCAAGGTGGGCTTGCGGCCGATACGGTCACCCAGCATTGCTGCCAGCGGGATGGTGATCATGGAGATACCCATCGCTACTGCGTTAACAAGCAGCATGGTTGAGCGCTCAATATTGGTGTGCTCAGTTGCATAGCTCAGCGCGTAGACCATGAAGGTGGACTGCACGACTGAGAAGAAGGTGATGAAGAAGACGCGAACTACATCCAGCGGCTGCTTCTTGAGCACCTCAAGAGCAGGTGCCTTACGCTCAGCTGTCTCTTCTTCATTTTCTTCAAAGACTGGGGTTTCTTCCAGGTGGGTACGCACGAAGTATGCAACTGCCAGCACTAGTGCAGAAAGCAGGAAGGGAATGCGCCAGCCCCACGACATCATGGCATCTTCGGGCATCATCATGACCGGAACCATGACCAAAGCGGCCAGTACGTTACCTGCGGAACAGCCCAGCATGACGGATGAAGTAAAGAATCCGCGCTTGCCTTCTGGCGAGTGCTCCATGGTCATTGTCGATGCACCGGCAGATTCTGCGCCTGCGGAGAAGCCCTGGGCGATGCGGCAGACCAGCAACAAGACGGTGGCGGTGATACCAATCTGTTCATAGGTTGGCAGCAGGCCAATAGCGATGGAAGAAATACCCATGATCATCAAGGTGATCATCAACGCGGTCTTGCGTCCGATGCGGTCACCGATGTGCGCCATGACCAGTCCGCCCAAAGGACGGGCAATGTACGCAACACCGAAAGTCATCAGGGCACCGATGGTGGCCATCGTGGGGTTGTTGGAATCAAAGAACAAACGGCTAAATACCAAAGCCGATGCCGTGCCGTAGAGCACGTAGTCGTAATACTCGAGGGTGGAACCGAGGAAAGAAGCTAGAGCTGCTTTGCGAGGGCTTTGACGGTGGGCATGCGCCGATTCTTCGACGGATGCCTGGGCGGCTGACGCCTGGGGCAGTGTGCCTACGATTTGTTTAGTCACAACCATTCTCCCTACTTAACGTGATTTAAAGCGATACGAGTAATCTAGTGAGAGGCACAACACATTCCTAATTGTTTTCCATTCAATGGAATACATAGTTTTTGGTGCGGAAGCCGAACCCGAGGCATGGAAAAGATACAGCTCAAAGACCATAGGTTTCCAAACGGGGGTAGTAAGGGGTGATCTACCCCGATTCGCCTATGGGACAGTAGTTCATATCACGAACGGCGGGCCGTGCACAGGAGCTGTGCACGGCAGATATACATGTCTAGGCACGTCCATGACGTGGAAAACGCGGCAGAATCAATGGCTTATCACCATGCGAGAGCTGGTTTCCTGATGCCGCAAGCACGGTCAAAATAACGTCGTCATCGCACTCTTCGGCGCGCCCGACTACTGAAATGGCAGCCACTACGCGGCCATCTGCGCCCATCAAAGGAACGGCATAGGCAACATTTTCGCGCACCATGCCATTAGAAATTCGCGCATAACCCATGCGGCGGGCAAATTCTATTTGCTCCTGCACCACATCCGGGTCATAGGTTTTGCCATCGGTTTGAGACACCATGGGCTTTGAAAAGACGCGCTCGAGCACGTCGAAAGGCGCATGCGCCAAAAAGATGATGCCATTGGAATTATCAAACAAATCCA
This sequence comes from Corynebacterium sp. J010B-136, assembly GCF_002967075.1. GTDB lineage: Bacteria > Actinomycetota > Actinomycetes > Mycobacteriales > Mycobacteriaceae > Corynebacterium. The sequence continues at coordinate 271,426 of NZ_PUGE01000001.1, forward strand.
TGCGCCCGCCTTGGGCCGCACGGATCTTCGCGTCCCCGAAACGCGTATAACGCTCAATAAAGAGCACCTGGTCATCATCGAATTGCGGAACGGCCAGCGAGGTAAACTGCTGCACCGCTGAGTGCACGCCTTCTAAGACGGGACGCGCACGAAAGCGTAATTCTTCCACCGGATTGCTGCGCGCAAAAATCTCCCACGCGCGCTGCCCCATGACCAGGGCCTTGTCTTCTCGCCTGTCTAATAGCCCAATTTCAACGAGCTCGGCAACGAGGCGATGCGCCGTTGACATCGGCAAATTCGCGCGACGAGAAATCTCACTCACCGTCAACGATGAGTGAGAGATATCAAAAGCCTCGAGCACCCGAACGCAGCGCTCAAGGACGGTTTCGCCGGACTTTGAATTCGCCATGAATCAACTATACGTTCAATGCCCGAGCTTCCAAATAAGGTTTTATTCTCCTTGCGCGATAAAAGTTTCGCGCATGCGCTCTGCAGAAGCATCTCGCCCGGTGAAGTGCTTGAAAGCATCCAGGGCTTGGCCCACCGCCATGCCTGAGCCGTCGATGACGGAGCAGCCAATTTCTTTAGCTTCACGCAGCAATTGCGTCTCCAATGGCAGATAAATAACGTCACTGACCCACTGCGAAGGCTTCAAGATAGAAGTATCAAAAGCCGTGCCTGGCAGCTGCGCCATACCCACGGGAGTCGCGTTGATAACGCCGTCAGCTTCGACGATGTACTTTTCCACATCAGCCATATCAACGCCGGTAACGGTGAAAGTTCCCGCTTCGACGGGCGAAGATGCCGTGACATTGTCAGCCAACTGCTGCGCGCGCTGCGGGTCAAGATCGGCGACAAACAGGTTCTTCGCACCCGCCGCAATCACCGAATGTGCCACGGCATTGCCCGCTCCCCCAGCGCCAACCTGCACGACATAGTCCATCTTCGCATCAGGAAGGCCCTGCTCGAGCCCGCGGCCAAAGCCCGTGACATCAGTGTTGTAGCCGTAGAACTTGCCGTCGCGGATTACCACGGTGTTGACCGCACCTATCTTTGCCGCGCGCTCGTCAACCTCATCCAGAAATTCCAAGACTTCCTGCTTGTGCGGGTGGGTGATGTTGAGCCCGTTAAAGCCCAGGGTACGTGCGGCATACAAAAGATCCTTCAGCGCCCAGTCTTTGGCTGGCGCTTCGCCGGTATCGATAATGCGGTAGGTCGTTGGAATTCCTTGCGCCAGGCCTTCAGCTTCTTGCATCCCTGGGGTACGGGACTTGGCAATTCCGTGGCCAATCAGGCCAAGCAGCAGGGTCTTATCTGTCATAATTTCTTAAACTTTCTGTGATTTAAAGAATTAGGCGGGTTAGCGCGGGATGCCGCGGACATCGTCACGCAAGGCGCGATACTGTGCAGCCAAACGAATAGGTTCATCTGCCCAGCCAAAGCCGCTGTAATCACCACGTTGTTCTGCAACCTCAAAGAAGGTGTTGCCCAAAGGTGCGGTGTAAAAGTGCAGATACTCACCGTTGCCACTGCGGTCGTAGCAAATATTGAACTCTTTGATGCGCGCGATAAAAGCCGGTTCCAAGCCAAAGCGGGCTGCTAAATCGTCGTAGTAATTTTCTGGAATAGCCAGCATCTTCAAACCACGTTGGACGGCACGCTGTGCGACGGCAAAAACGTCATCCGTTTGGAAGGTGATGTGCTCTGGGTAGTTTTCGGCAAAGAATCCACCCTGCTCCGATCCTTCTGGCGCCGCGGAAACCGTAAAGCGAACCTTCTCCCCTTCAATGGCTTGTTTGTGCACAAGGCCTGCTGGCGAAGACAAGAATTCCGGCGCTGCAGAATCCAAGCCCAATACGGAGGAGTAGAACAGCCTGGTCTCTGCAGCCGTGTGGCGTGGTTGCGCTAAAGCGATGTGGTGCACCGAGTTAATCAGGGCCTTATCGGCATTTCCGCTGATGATATCTTGTGGGTCAAAGCCGAATTCTGGAACCCAAGTGCGACCCTTTCCATCCGGGCCAGGACCGCAGAAATACAGTTCCGATCCACTCGGGGTATAAACCGGATGAAGGTCTTCTTCGTCTTCCCCAGTCACGCGAGGTACTGGAGTAGCTTTCAAAGACATCGCGCGCTCGGCAGCTGCAGTAGCATCATCAACGATGACACCGAGCCCAGTCACCGCTGTCGCGCCACCGGTAGGGCCCTCATCTTCAACGATGATGCGAACATCGCCTTGCACCCACGCCTGAAATTCTGGCTTGGACTGGTGGTAGCCGCCAAGGCTAAAGCCCAGCTGGTGCAAAGCCCGGGTGACTTCACCAAGGCGTCCCGTGCGCAATTCGACGAAATCAAAGCCACGGGGCGCTTGGGCAGCGGCAAGCTGCGGAAATTCCATCTGCGAATCCGGCACGCGTCCAGCAGTTTTATCCGCCAGCCAAATCAAAGAGCGCAGACCATCAATCGCGGTGCGCGCGACATCAGCTTCGCGGAACTTATCGTTGAAAATCTCCAAAGACACAGGACCGTTATAGCCAGATTTCGCGACCTGCTCCATGAAGTACTTTAGGTCGAAATCGCCTTCGCCAGGGAAAACCCGGTGGTGACGCGACCAGGGCAAGATGCCCATTTCCATCGAGGGGGCATCGGCAAGCTGCAAGAAGAAAATCTTGGCGGGGTCCATATCCGCAATCCCGCTGGGATCATCCCCGCGCGAAAGAATATGGAATGAGTCCAGGCACGTGCCCACGTGAGGATGATCCACCTTGGCAACAATGTCATAAGCATGCTGATAAGTGTTGACGTATTTACCCCACGCCAATGCTTCATAAGAGATATAGCAGCCATAACGCTGCGCTAACTCACCGGCGCGACGAAGCTGATCCACGCGCACATTGTCATCATCAACCGTTGCGGTGGCAACATTGGAGCACACCAGAATCTGGTCCATGCCTAGGCGCTGCATGAGCTGAAACTTTGATTCCAGCCGACGCAAGTTGTCCTGGAAGACATCTTCTTCCACGCTCAACAGGTCACGAAATGGCTGGTACAAATCTAAAGTCAAGCCCAATTCGGCTGCCCGATCCCGGATCTGTTCAGGGGAATGCGGGGAGACAACGAGGTCTTGCTCGAAGATTTCTACGCCGTCAAAGCCTGCATCGGCAGCAGCGCGCAGCTTTTCTGCAAGCGTGCCAGATAGGCAGACCGTTGCAATAGAAGTACGCATAACTATCTATCCCTCAAGCTCTTTAACTGCAGCGTTGAGCAAGGCGAAGCCGTGGTTGGAATTAGGAACACCTGCATAAATGGCGGTGTGCAATAGCACCTCACCGATCTTGTCCGCGTCCACGCCAGCGCGCAGTGCAGCACGAATGTGCATGTCCAGCTCGCCGTCATTGCCCACCGCGGTCAAGATAGCGATGGTGAGCAAACGGCGCTCGGTGAAGTCCAGTCCGTCACGCTGCCAGACATCGCCCCACGCGGTGCGAGTAATAAAATCTTGGAATTTCTCCGTCACCGGGGTCATCTTCTCCACGGAAGCATCAACGTGGGCATCCCCCAAGACTGCGCGGCGATTAGCCATGCCGGTATCGTGTGCTGCCTGGCGTCCGGTTTGATAGTCAGGTCCTGGATTCTGCTGAGTCATTGTTATTCCTTAATAAATTTCTTGCTGTCACGAACCGCGTCTGGCCACGGCGTGCAGTACGAACAATCATCTTCACGGTGCGGATCTTGAAGCGACTCCGCGCGATTAAGAATGTCTTGGATCAACTCCTGCGCATGGCCAACGGTGCCGGTATCAAGCAGGTTGTTTTCCATCGCCTCTTTATTGATGCCAATTCCATCAAGACTGGCGAAAAGACGAGCCTGTGCAGAAGCCGTAACCGCAACCAGCTCACGCAAGCTCGCCCACTCGGCATGCCAGCTACCAGTACCACGCTGCATCCGTGAATCCATCGCTTCCAACATGGTGTTGGCAAGCCCCGGCGCACGCCGGGCATATCCATCAGCAGCAATCGCGGCCGCTGGGTTGGCCTTGTGTGGCATGGAAGAAGAGCCACCCGGGGTAGCTTCTCTTAGCTCCCCTACCTCGGTGGCAGACATGAATACGATGTCGCCTGCAATCTTGCGGATTGCACCAGCAAGTACTGCAAGCGAGGAGGCCAAACGGGCAAAAGGTACACGGTTGGTGTGCCAAACTCGTGGATGAGATTCGAGCTTTAAAATGTTCGCGAGCTTGTCATGAATCTTCACGCCATAAGGATGGGTCGCGGCCAAAGTTCCAGTCGCGCCACCGTATTGCACAGGAAGTAATGCGCTAGCGCGCTCAACTTCCTGGCAGGCATCATGAAGAACCTCAAGCCAGTTCGCCGCAATCAAACCGAAGGTCATCGGCTGCGCAGCTTGGCCCAGGGTGCGGCCTACAGCTGGGGTGTCAGCGAATAGCTCACTCAACCCGGCAAGGATGCGCATGGTGTGCGAGGTGGCATCGATAAGCTCTGCGACACCGCGTTTGAACACCAATACCAGGGCCGTATCAATGGCATCCTGACTGGTAGCACCGGTATGGATGCCTTTGATGCCTGCTTCACCAGCGAGAGCTTTGAGCTGCTTAGCGATGGGAATCGCAGGGTTCGCTCCCGCTGCAGAAAGCTGCGAGATCTCTTCTACATCCAGCTCATAGGTATCAATCGCCGAAACAGCCGCGGCATGTTCCGATTCGGTCAAGTAACCACAGTCAAATGCGGCTGTGGCCAAAGCTTTTTCAAATTCGACAATGGCTCCGAGGAACTGCTCATCTGAAATCAATGAGTGGACGGCAGTGTCCCCACCTGCGATATCGGAATAAGTGCTGCGTGAATACGGGTATGTCATGTGTCCTACAGTAATGCGGGCCTAGTTCTCGGCCACGATGTCGAAGAAAGGGGTTTCCTTGGCTGGATCTACGTGCTGGACGTAGATATCAAAGTGGTAGCCCTTCTCGGTCTTCTGCGCGATGAGCAGGTCGCGACGTGCTTCATCGACAAGCTGCAAGACAGGATCTTGCGCATTTGCCTCAGCAAATTCTGGGAAGTACAAACGCGTGTACAAGCGCTCCAGCATTCCGCGGGCAAAGACCCCCACCTTGATGTGCGGGGCTTCTACCTGCTGCGCCGGGCTATAGCCTTCGATGACATCCAGCTGGCCCGGGATGATGGTGCGCAAGGTCGAGGTACCGGTCTCATCGGCAAAAGCACGACCTAGACCGCGAAAACCCTCGGCGCTGACATTTTCTGCACGTGGGTCGTATTCAGAGTTGAATACGCCCTCGGCATTAGGCTGCCAGAATTCGATCATCGAGTCTGCAATCGCGTTTCCATCACCATCAATGGTGGTCACGGTGATTTCGACGGTGTTTTCACCCTCGGCGATGATCTCGGATCCTTCACGGATCAGACCGATGTGCACATAAGGGCCCACGGTCTGGGATGGAGTGACGCCGAATTCGGCTTCATCCTGGTCTGCAACAACTGGTTCGCCGTAACGGAACTCACCGTTCGGAGATTTATCAATACGCATTTTCTGCTCCTTTTAAATCTGGGTCGGCTTATTCAAACGGGGTGGAGTTCTTGCCGCGCAAGACGATGTCGAACTTGTAGCCCAGTGCCCAGTTTTCGCGGGTCTGGTCATAGTCGAAGACGGAGATCATACGCTCACGCTCGCCCTTTGGCACCGAGTTAAAGATTGGGTCTTGGAAGAACATTGGGTCATCCGGGAAGTACATCTGAGTGACCAAGCGCTCACCGAACTGGCGGCCATACAGCGAGAAGTGGATGTGCGCCGGGCGCCATGCATTGTGGTGGTTGCCCCATGGGTAGGCACCAGGCTTAATGGTGTAGAAGCTGTAGTTACCTTCAGCATCGGTCAAGCAGCGTGCGACACCATTGAAGTGTGGGTCCAAAGGTGCTGGCCAGGAATCGTTCTTGTGGCGGTAGCGCCCAGCAGCATTCGCTTGCCATACCTCAATCAAGGTATTGGGGATGGGCTTGTTATCCCAGCCTGTGACCTTGCCGTGAACCAAGATGCGCTGGCCGACGGCTTCGCCACCATTGACCAAAGTCATGTCATTATCGAGACCACCCAAGTCTTGTTCACCGAATACTGGGCCGGTGATTTCACCGAGGCGCTCATTGACCATGATGAGGTCATTGCCTGGGTTGCGCTTAATCGTGGTGCGGTATTCCGGGAATGCACGGGGTGCCCACACATCACCGACTCCAACGTTGGTCAAAGGTGTCACTGGTTCTGACATCGCAAAATCCTCCTGAGAATTTATCCTTGCCTGACCACGTCGTGCGGATGGGGTTACGGGCGTCACGATATGGCCGAGGTTAATACACATCACACTAGTGGTTCGCCTACTCCTTTCATTAAAGTGCGCTGAGCGTACTTGAATTTTGGCAGAAAACCGGCGTGACCTGCACTTGTCTACTTCCATTGAACGGGAAGGGTGAGGTTTCGGGGGTGGGTGTCACAGGGTTAGTCCCCGGGGGGTGGAAACCCACAACTTCAGCGTCAAGTGGTATGCCGTTTGGGTTTACACGCGCCACGATGTGCTTAGTACACAAGGATGCGGTTTACTAGTGGGTATGTCCGATCCACGTCTTGACCTAGAAGCGCTGCTTGGTACGCAATCGCGCACCTATAAAACGCGCCAGGTCACCGACGATATGGTTCGTCGCCCCATCCACGTCGCCATTGCGTTGTGGGACCAGCCGTGGAAATCCGCAAAAGATCAAAAGATCGAAGGCTGGGTCATCGCGGTTGACTCCAAGCGCGCCCGCTTTGTCCGCCGGGGTCGCACCACCAAAGGTGATGTTGTAGAACGCACCATCGCGGAGTTGAAAAACGCTTTAAAAAATCTTCCCGGACAAGCCTGGATTGTCACTGGCCGGCGCCAGACTTTATTGCGCGCCGTTCTAGAAGACCGTGGCTACCTGGTCACTGGAAGTTTTTCGGAGAAGAATCGCGCCGGTAAACGCGCCGCCATGCAGCGTAAGAAAGACGACCACGCTGCTTTGCGCGAGGCGAAAAGAACCGGTGAGCGCCCTGAGAATATTCAGTCCACTCCGGTACCTACTACCCCAGCTTTTGGTGGCCACAGTTTTCACAGGCCAAAGCCCAAGTTGCTGAGGATGAACTGGTGCGCATTGCTACCGATGCCTCCTCCGATACCGTTTATAAAGGAGCTATGTGTTTTGTTGCCAGCACCGGCGACTATCAACTACACACTCAAGAATCTAAAGCTTCCACCGATGAGCTGGAATTAGAATCCCTTACGCTGGCGCTGAAGTACCTTCACAAAATTGGTGCCCGACAGGCAATCATTGAGTCAGATTCCGTCGCCGCCCTGGAGGCCGTGGACTATATTCTCTCCGGCGAGAAATCAGATCGCCGCCGAAATGGCTCACGGAATTCGCGCGAGCAGAACTCACGCAGAAGAAATCCGCGGGCGCGCAGGTGGCGCGGGCTGAGCCCAGCGTCACGTTCGCGCTTTGATCAAGCCTGGAAAAACCTCCACGGCCACTGCGAAGTGGAAATTCGCAGAGTGCTCGGCCACGCCGGCGATCCGCTTAACCAGGCCGCTGATCAGATTGCGTATATGGGGCTGCGCGCTATTGCCCACCCCTTGAAGCAATCCCGTCCGACACTCAAACACGGCATCGATAAGGCTTTAAAGAAAGCCGTATCGAATGCCGTGGAAAGTGTTGAGTCTTAGGAAGCACCGCTACGAAGCATCGTTACGCAGCGACGCTAAAAGCTCACGGCGCTTCTTTTGCTCCACTGGATCGGGTACTGGCAGGGATGCCACCAACTTCTTGGTGTACTCATCTTGTGGGTTGCGCATGACATCAACGCCGCGGCCAGATTCCACCAGCTCGCCGTGGTACAAGACACCCACGGTATGCGAGACCATGTCAATAACTGCCAGGTCGTGGGAGATAAACAGCGCGGCGAAGCCAAACTCTTTTTGCAGCGACTGGAAAAGCTCCAAGACCACCGCTTGGACCGAAACATCCAGTGCTGACGTTGGCTCATCGGCGATTACCAGCTCGGGATTGAGCACCAGTCCCCTCGCCAGCGATACGCGTTGGCGCTGACCACCGGAAAGCTCATGCGGATAGCGTCCGGCAAAAGCCGCCGGCAGTTCCACCGCTTCGAGCAATTCTTTTACTCGGTCGCGACGCTGGGAGACGGAGATTTCTGGTCGGTTGATCAGCAAAGGCTCCGCGATGCACTGCTCGATGGTGAAATAAGGATTAAAGGACGTCGCAGGGTCTTGGAAAATAAAGCCCACGCGCTTACGCAGCTCCCGCACGCTTTTTCCTTTCACCCCGCGCATCTCCTGGCCGAGTACTTTCAACGATCCGCCGGTGGTCTTCTCTAGCCCCACCATGGCGCGGCCGATGGTGGTCTTACCGGAGCCGGACTCTCCCACCAGGCCATAAACCTCACCTTGGCGGATGGTTAAATCTATCCCCTTGACAGCTTTAAAGGCAGGTGCGCCTAAGCGTCCCGGGTAAGTGATTTCCAGACCTTTGGCTTCCACGATGACTTTGCGGGAATCTAACTCCTGAAATTCTTCGGCGGTGTAATTTCCGGTCAAAGACTTCTCGCCTAAGTGCGGAACCGCAGCGAGCAATTTGCGGGTGTAGTCTTGCTGCGGATTCGCAAAAAGCTCACGGACCGGTGCGCGTTCAATGATACGGCCTTCGTACATCACGGCCACGGAATCAGCGAGGTCAGCAACCACGCCCATGTTGTGGGTAATGATGACGATGGAGGTTCCGTATTCATCACGCAGATTACGCAGCAGCTGCAGGATTTCTGCTTGCACGGTGACATCCAAAGCCGTGGTTGGTTCATCAGCCACGATGGTTTTCGCGCCCAGTTCTAGCGCCGTCGCGATCATGATGCGCTGCTTTTGCCCACCTGAAAATTCATGTGGGTAGCGGTCGATGCGCTTTTCCGGATCCGGAATGCCTACGGCGGTTAGCGCCTTAATGCACCGCTGGCGGATTTCCTTGCGTTTAATCTTTGGATTATGGGCGCGCAATCCTTCGGCCATCTGCCACCAAATAGGAAAGACAGGATTGAGTGAACTCGATGGCTCTTGAAAGACCATAGAGACATCGCTTCCGCGCATTTTGCGTAGTTCTTGCCCGGTTTTAGCCAGAACATCTTGGCCTTCGACCAAGACGATTCCTTCCGAGTGCGCGGTATCGCCCACCAAGGACAAAATGGAGCGCGCGGTGACAGTCTTGCCGGAGCCGGATTCGCCGACGAGCGCAACAATTTCGCCTTGCCCGACATCCAGGTTCACCCCGCGTACGGCGTGCACGAATCCACCATCGGTGTCGAAGCCGACGTTGAGATTCTCAATGCTGACGCGGTTAATGGAGCGGTCAGCTGCTTGTGGGTTAGACATTTTTCACCTCATGGACGCTCTCGCCGTTATCGCTATCGAATCGGGAACCGTGGGTCTTTTTGCGCTTTCGGCGAATGCGCAGACGTGGGTCGTTTAAGTCATTGAGCGATTCGCCCACCAGCGTCACGCCCAGAACTGCCAGGACGATGGCCGAGCCAGGGAAAATGGAAGTCCACCAAATGCCAGAGGTGACATCGGAGATGGACCGGTTCAGGTCATAGCCCCACTCTGCAGCAGAGGTAGGTTCAATACCGAAGCCGATAAAGCCCAGGCCTGCGAGCGTTAGCACCGCTTCAGCAGCATTGAGAGTGAAAATCAGCGGCAAGGTGCGCGTGGCGTTTTTGAAGATGTGCACAATCATTACTCGCCAGTGCGAGGCACCGACCACGAGCGCTGATTCCACAAAGGGCTCTGCCTTCAGCCGCACGGTTTCGGCGCGCACAACGCGGAAGTACTGCGGAATAAACACCACCGTGATTGATAGCGCTGCCGCCGCGATGCCACCGATTGCGCTGGACCGGCCACCGGTCAGAGCAATCGACATGACAATGGCCAAAAGCAGGGAAGGAAATGCATAAACCGCATCAGCGATCATGACCAAGATGCGGTCGAGCCAGCCTCCGATATAGCCCGAGACCAGCCCCAAGAGCACACCTAGAATCATCGACGCTGCCACCGCAGCAACGATGACTGCCACGGCCGTGCGGGTTCCCCAGATAACGCGGGAAAAGACATCGAATCCAGACACCGTGGTTCCCCAGATATTGGTGGAAGACGGTGGCTGTTGGGTGCCAAAAGATCCAAATTCCGCCGAGGTTTGCGCCCACGTATACGGAGCAATCAACGGTGCGAAAAGCGCGGTGATCAAAAACCCAATGGTGATGATCAAACCAGCAATCAGCATTGCGCGCTGCAGACCAGCTGAACGGATGACGTCTTTGATAATCGGCAAGCGCTTCCAGCGCGCCTGTGAAGAAGGTTGATTAGTAGCCATGGTTTCTTAGAACCTCACCCTCGGGTCGATGAGCGCGGCGATGATGTCAACGATGAAGTTGGTAACTGCCACGATGACTGCCATAAGCATCACGATGCCTTGCACCGCGACGAAATCACGGGCTTGCATGTATTGGACCAGCACAAAACCTAGGCCGTTCCACTCGAAGGTGGTCTCTGTCAGCACTGCCCCACCCAAGGACAAAGCAATCTGCATACCCATCACAGTGATCACCGGGATAAGTGCCGGGCGCAGCGCGTGAGTTGTCACCAAACGGGATTCTTTAACACCTCGAGACCTAGCGGATTCGATGTACTGACGCTCTAAGGTGCCAATCAAGTTGGTGCGCACCAGACGTAAGAACACGCCGCCAATCAACAGTCCTAAGGCCAACGCCGGCAGGGCGGCGTGACGTAGGCAATCAATGATCAGGTCGACATCGCCAAGCCGAATGGCGTCAAGCAAATAAAACGGTGTGGGATTTGTAATTCGGTTCAAAGTGCTCGCGCCGGAAGTCGACACCCGCCCGGAGATGGGAAACCAGCCCAGCTGCACAGAGAAGATTAGCTTCAGCAGCAGGCCGACGAAAAAGACCGGCGTGGCATAAGCCAGGATGGCAAAGACCCGCAGGATGCCATCGGGCCAACGGTCACGAAAGCGCGCGGCAATCATTCCCAAAGGAATACCAATGATTAGCGCCACGATGAGTGCATAAAGCACCAGTTCAAATGTGGCCGCACCATATTGGGTCAAGATGGCGGTTACTTCGCGGCCATCGGTAAAGGTAGTTCCAAAGTCGCCGCGGACAATTTCGCCTAGGTACTCAAAGTATTGGACCAAAAGTGGGCGATCGTAGCCGGCATCGACAATGCGGCGTTCCAGGTCCGCGGCGGAAAGCCTGCCACCTAGAGCCGCTGTAATTGGGTCACCGGTAGAACGCATGAGGAAAAAGACCGTGGTGACGAGGATGAATATTGTGGGGAAGATCAACAAGAAACGGATAAGGACGTAGCGCAAAAAGCCGCCACCACGTGCCTTATCCGTTTCTTGCTCTTCCGCAACCACTTCGGGGGCTGCGATTGTCATAGCTCTACTTTTCTTTCGCTGTAAGGGGCTGCGCCTGGGAGTAGGACGTGCTTACTTCGACAAAGAGCCGTAACGGAACAAGTAAGAAGCATCGAGGACAACGCCTTCTACGCCCTCTGCCGCGAATGCGAACTGACGTCCCTGCAGCAATGGCACGGTAGAGAGTTCTTCAGCCATCATTTCCTGAGCTTGACCCAGTAGTTCTTCACGCTCTGCTTGGTCTTCGGTCACTGCCTGCTGACGAATCAAGGCATCTGCCTCGTCGTTGTCAAAGTGGTTTCCGAGGAAGTTGTCCTTGGTGAAAAATGGGGTCAGGAAGTTATCTGGGTCAGAGAAGTCTGGGAACCAGCCCAACTGGTACAGCGGGTAGACGTCCTGGACGCGGTCTTTTTGGTATTGCACCCACTCGGTGGATTGCAGGTCAACGGTGAATAGTCCGGTGTCTTCAAGCTGGGAGCGGATCATCGCATATTCATCGCCTGACGATGGCCCATAGTGGTCCGGGTTGTACTGCAACGCCAGGTTGACTGTTTCAGTAATACCGGCGTCTTCCAGAATCTGCTTTGCCTTATCGACGTCGGGACCACCATCGGAGGTGAGGTACATGTCCTTGACCGGCTCGGTGGCACCAATCATCGCATCAGGGATTGCAGAGTACAGCGGCGCGAAGGTATCGCGGTAGATATCCTTCGCAATCGCTGCGCGGTCAATCGATGCGGCAACAGCCTGGCGTACGGCGCGTGCCTTGTCTTCATCAGCTTCTTCGGTTGTTGCACCGAATGGCTGGGTGTTGAAGTTGAAGACGATGTAGCGGATTTCGCCGCCGGGGCCGTCGATGACCTGCACGCCATCTGCGTTGCGGAGGTCTTCAATATCGGTTGCAGACAGTGAACGGTAGGCGGCATCGATATTATTTTGTTCAATATCGAGCTTCATGTTGGAAGCGTCCGCATAGTAGCGAACGTCAATGCCGTCATTTTGCGCTTCGCCCAGAACACCTTGGTACGTATCAACCGGGGTGTAGCTAATGAGCTCATTTTCGGAGAAGTTAGAAATCGTGTACTGACCTGCAAATGGCTCCGCATCGACTACTTCTTGGTTATCGAGTACGGAGTCTGCAGAAAATACTTCTTCATCCACAATCGGACCAGCTGGCGAGTTCAGTACGCCTACCCAGGTCTGGTCATTTTCTTGCTTGAGGTTAAAGACCACGGTCAGATCGTCTGGAGTGTCTACCGATTCCAGGTTGCCGAGCAATGATGCGGGGCCGTTCGGGTCATCAATCGCGATCTGGCGGTCGAAGGAGAACTTCACGTCCGAAGAGGTAAGTTCATTACCGTTGGCAAAGGTCAGACCTTCTTTGAGCTTCACCGTAAATTCACCAGGTGAGGTGAATTCGCCGCTCTCAGCTAGCGATGGCACAGGGGTTGGGTCCTCAGAACCCGGTTCAGATTCCATGAGGTAGCCATAGACCTGACGCGCTACCTGGGAGGTGCCGTTGTCATAGGAGGCAGCGGGGTCAAGGCGCGTAATTTTATCGGTGGTACCAACTACGAGGGCGCCGGATGAAGACTCTGCGCCTGAGTCACCGCTCGCGTCATTGGAGCCGGAGTCCTCACCAGTGCTCGCGCAAGCGGTAAGCGCAAGGCCGGTCATTAGTGCAAAAGCTGGAGCGAGAAATTTTGCCCGTCGGCGGGAAGAAGTCATTTTAAATTTTCTCCTTGATAGGGGTCCAATTAAAGGGGCCTTGTGGGATCCACATTGGAATTAATATGCCGTACCTCTGGAGGGATTTTGATGTAATTCCGCCAGCAAATCACCTCCGATCAGGAGGCGAAAAGAAAGAGCAAGCACTAATTAGGTCCACTAACTGCAGGTTCACACAGTGTTAACCATAGAATAATTCAAATACATTGTGAACTACCACACCCCCGCGCGGGGGATGTGTCAACATCCACAAAACATGGCGCAATTCGTCCTTTTTGCGCCCGCCTGTGGATAACTTTGCCAGTTGCGTGACGCGTCAACGTAGTTATCCACAGATTTTTGACCTTGCACTAGCCGGGGCTTGCAAAGGCGTTTTAGTGTCAAAGTTATGAACGGACAACAAATAATAAAACTCTTCTACACCAGCGGAATACCCATCCTCCGCGACGTTTACGAGTGCTCCCCACACGACCTCGCCGGCGACCTGATGTCACTGAATACGGCACGCAAATACACTCGTCTAGCCACAGTATTCTTCGGCCCCGCTGACTCGCCCAAAGTACAGCGCGACTCGGTCGCGCTTGCCGAAGCTCGGCAATTAAGCCTTGAATATTTAGAAATGGTCAACAAGCACGCCAAAAAACTCAACACCCGCGGCGCCGCGTGGAAACTGCGTGCAGAACTAATCGCGTTTGAGGGCACCTTCGAAGAAGTCGAAGCCTACGCCAAGAAACGCGTCACCGAAGAAGGCGGCGACAAACCCAAACAACGCGGCGTGCGCGTAGGCCGTGCTATCGACGGCCTCCGCACCATCTCTATCACTGACACCCAACGCCGCATTACCGATTTAGAAAAGACGCTTGATGCTGGCATCAAGCACGATGAGGACCAACCACGCTCCGAAGCTTTACTCGAGCCCTTCTGGGGCCTCGTCGAAGGAAACGGCACCGGCCTCATCAAGCCGGAATACCGCACCGTTATCGCTATCGGCCTCGATGACTTCGCGAAAGTCAGCTGCGGCAAAGGCGAGGAAGTCATCATCGGTCTCTCCGATGGCACCACCATGACCGGCGCAGAATTTATCAACGCCGCGATGGAAGGTGCTTTGGGTGACAAGCTCTACGTTGGGCTTTTCCACCCCACCGCTGGACCCGTGAATCTCTACGAAGCGCGGTTCGCATCGGACAAGCTGCGTATCCTAGCCATGGCAGAGAACCTGGTATGCCCCTGGCCAGACTGCAACGTGCCCGCCGATAGGTGCCAGGTCCACCACATCGACGCCCACAAACATGGCGGGCACACCAAGCCATCGAATCTGACGATGTTGTGTAAGTATCACAACGGCGTCAACGACGACGATGACCCGAGTAATCCCGGGGCACAGAAAAGAAAACGACCGAGCCGTGGCAGAATGCGGCGCCACCGCGGCAAAGTCCGCCTGCACACCCCAGGCGGAAAACTTGTGGGCAACACGCACCACGTAAGCAGCATGGGAGCGATGAACCTCATCTAAAACCAAGGCGATCCCCGCAGCTAGCAAAAGCTAACTAGCCAAACAGGCTGGTTAGCCAATTCGGCGATCCTTTTTCAGCACGTGCTGAACTGGCGTAGCTAGGCGTACCACAAAGAAAGCTCCGAAGCATTATCGGGAAATGCTTCGGAGCTAGGTGAGTGATAGGGAAATCAGAAGAGGCTTATGAATTAGGCCTTTACAGGTGCGGTTGCCTTGGCATCGTCAGGCGCTGCAACTGGAACCTGATCCTCAGTTGGGAACCTACGAGCAATAGCAGAGAATACTGCGCCAGTAATGTTGTGCAGCACCGCAGCACACGCACCAGGAAGCGCAGCTTCGGGAGCAAAGAACTTCGCAGACATACCAGAGGCCAAACCAGCAGATTGGGTACCAATCTCAACCGCCATGGTGCGATTGTAAGAAGCCGGCATCTTCAGCACCTTGCCTGTGAAGTATCCCAGGACGTAGCCCAGAACATTGTGTAGGAGCACCGCTGCGAAGACGATAACACCCATTTGAACCAGCAGGTCCACGTTATTAGCCACGGTTGGGAAAACCACGCCGCCAATACCGACGATAGAAATCCATGGAAGAACTGGCGCAATGTAGCCAATCCAACGGTCCAACAGGTAGCGCAACACTAGGCCACCGATTACAGGAACCAGAACAGTTTGGACCAGGCTCAATGCCATTCCAGCACCGTCAACATCAGTTTGGGCACCTGCGAGAAGCAGCATCAGAATTGGCGTCATGATTGGCGATACCAATGTAGACACGGAGGTCATCGCAACGGAAAGGGCGACATCGCCGCGCGCCAGGTAGGTAATCACATTCGACGAAGTACCGCCGGGAACCGACCCAAGCATGAGCAAGCCAACGGTCAACATGGGGTTAAGTCCAAGTACCTTGGCTACGAACACTGCGGTTAGTGGCATGATGACAAACTGCGCAATAACGCCGATCAAAATTGGCAGCGGGCGTCGCGCAATTTCTTTGAAGTCCGGGATTGTTAGGGTCAATCCCATACCGAACATGATCACCATCAAAAATTGGTTGATGTAATCACTTAACGGGAGAAACGGTGCTGGGAAAATCCATGCGAGTACAGTTCCGAGCAAAATAAACACGGGGAAAGCAGTCACTGCAATTGCCGCAGAACGGTCCTCACGCGCACGTTCTTTCGTGGTCATGGATGCTTGTAAGGCATCGTCTTTTTCAGACATAGTGATTGCTCCCAGATAACTAAAGATTTCTGCTTCTTAAAAATTCACCAAAGCCAATAAAAATGGCCTCTGTCCTCTGGGTGGGGACATCGTGCAGCGCTAAACCGGAATGGTGGGTGGTTTAGCGTTCTGTGGCTTGAACGAAATTGTAGTGTGAAACAGCGCGGTGGCAAATTCGATTATGATCCCGCACACTAGTTTGGGGTCAGTATTGTGCGAAGTTTGCTGAGAAGATTATTCACAAGCTCTTAAAGCGCGCGCGAATTTTGCGCCACACGATGCGTGCAGCAGAGTGCGGGGTGGCAAGTATTTCACGCGAGTAATTGCGCGCCCGATGCTTCGCTGGAGTAAGCGCGACGTGCATCTTAATGGGAATGTTCAGATGCCATGCCCACAGCCGCGTGCGCAAACTATGAAATTCATTGGTGACAACGTGCAGCGCCGTGGCGTTGTCAACGACTGCGAAGCAATTTTCTAGATTCTCATTGGTGCTAGTAGCTGCTGGTTCTTGCACGATGCGTGCAGGATCGAGCCCATGCTCAATTAAGTAATTGGCCATCGCTGCTGCTTCCCCATCTCCGGAGACAATAACTGCGGAATCCGGCATGGTTGCTGCGAGCTTTAGTGCTTTGTTTAAACGCGACACCAATAAGGCCCCGGGCTGACCATTGGTCACCCGGGAACCTAGTACCACGATAGGATCGGCATGGTGCATGACGCTAGGGTCTAGTCCCCCATGAGCTTGGCGCGGAGGTTGGCGTCTTTTTGCTCAACTTCCTTGGCCATATTTTCTTGGTAATCGGCCATGCGCTCAACCAACTCGGAGTACTGCACGCCGAGGATACGGATGGCGAGCAAGCCTGCATTCTTCGCGCCGCCGATAGACACGGTCGCAACCGGAACCCCAGCTGGCATCTGCACGATAGACAGCAAAGAGTCCAGACCGTCCAAGTCCTTCAAGGCACGTGGAATACCAATAACTGGCAAAGGAGTTGCCGCAGCCACCATGCCTGGTAGGTGCGCTGCCCCACCGGCACAAGCCACAATCACCTTGATGCCGCGGGTGTGGGCCTGCTTGGCGTAATCCAGCATCTTTTCCGGCGTGCGGTGTGCGGAGACCACGCCCACTTCAAAAGGAATACCGAATTCCGCGAGAACCTCAGCTGCTGGTTCAACGGTTGGCCAATCAGAATCGGAGCCCATGATGAGCCCAACTAGCGGTGCAGTCATTTCTTTCCTTATATATCTTGATACATCTTGCTATTTAGCGGACCAGTTATCAGACCACGCGGCGTTCACGAGAAAATCCGCAGCCAAGCGCGCATCGCGACGGGTTGCCTCAACGTCCTCACCGGTGAGATTCACGTGGCCAATCTTACGGCCTGGACGATGTCCCTTGCCGTAGAGATGGATTTTTACCCGCGGGAAACGGCGCGACACTTCGCGGGCACGCTCACCCATTGGCATCTTTGGGTCTTCGGCAGCGCCTAAGACATTGGCCATCACGGTAACTGGAGCAAGCGTGGAAGTATCGCCCAGTGGCTCATCCATGACCGCGCGCAGGTGCTGCTCGAATTGCGAGGTCACCGAGCCATCCTGGGTCCAGTGGCCAGTATTGTGCGGGCGCATTGCCAGTTCATTCACCGCGATGTCTTCCGCACCAGACTCATCCGCAAAAGCAAAGAGTTCCACCGCAAGCACGCCGGTAACGCCCAGTTCGCTAGCAATTTTCTCCCCCAACGCCTCAGCGCGTTGCTGCAGCTGCGGGTTCACACCTGGCGCCGGCGCGACAGCTTCCGCGCACACGCCGTTGCGCTGCACAGACTCAGTCAGTGGCCAAGTCGCAACTTCTCCCGAGGGAGTCCGCGCGACCAGCACGGAAAGCTCGCGGACCAGCGCAACTTTTTCCTCAGCCATCAAGGCCACGCCGCGGCGCGAAAGGTCAGAGACCAAAGCAGTCAGCTCAGATTCATCATTTGGAAACCACACGCCTTTGCCGTCGTAGCCACCCCGGCGCGCTTTCAGGCAGACTTGCCCGGACGTCAAAGTCCAAAAATCGTATGCATCCTGGGCAGATTCAATCGGTGCAAAGCGCGGCACGGGTGCTCCCAGCTCCGAGAGGCGCTCGCGCATAACTAATTTATCTTGGGCATTAATCAGCGCAGCAGGTTGTGGCTGCACGTTGTAGCCGGCATCGATCAGCGCGGTGAGGTGCTCATTAGGCACGTGCTCATGGTCAAAAGTGACAGCGGTGGCACCGTCGACGGCTTTCAGCAAGTCGTCGTAGTTGGTGTAATCACCAAGCACTACATCCGCGCATACTTGTGCTGCAGAGGCGTCGCGCGCGCCGGCGAGTAGGCGCAGCGATTGGCCGAGCTCAATGGCGGCGGTTTGCATCATGCGAGCTAGCTGGCCATCACCAATAACGGCGATAACCGGCATGCCGGGAACATGTGCTTGAGGGTTTCCGTCTGGGTTTCCTGCTTGTTCACTCACGCGTTTCATAATAGCGGCAAGGCTCTAAAAAGCCGTGTTCGGCTCTGTATCCTCCCCCGTAAGCCCTCACTATCGCCAGATAGGAGAGGCGAGTTCAGACAGTTGCTGATTGAGCAGCTTTTCGATGCGCTTCGTTTTCGGCACATCCGGGAAATGGATCGCGCGGTCATAGCCACGGATGGCTAAAGAGATTCCGCCGCGGCGGCGGCGCACGCCGACGATATCGTGCAAAGGAATCGAATCCGTTTGACCTTGCAGAGTCGGGGCGCGGGCGATGACGCGCTGGTTGGTGATGATAAATCGCTTGCGGCGCAGGCGCGTCACCGGCAGCACAAAGCGCCACAGCGAAAGCCCTGCCCATAGTGCCACCACAGCATTGCGCAAAGCGACGTCTAATCCTTGGTTGTTGACTTGAACGTCTAGCCAGCCAATGGCGATCCAGCAGATGCCGGTAATGAGGATTAATTCCAGTACTGGCCACAGCAAAGCGCGATAGGGCGCGGTGACGTCGACATGTTTGACCTCACCGCGTCCCATTTTCACTATGCTCATGGGCGTTTATCTTACTAGTTAGCGGTTATCAGGGCGAAGATGAATCACATCGCCTGCGGAGTAGTATTCGCCACCGACGTTGATTCGCCCGTCATCGGCCACACCTAAAACTTCTCCGTAGATGTTGCCGCCGGGGGCTTCAAGTCGCACATTCATGCCTATCGATGCAGAGACCTTCCTATAGTCCTGCATCATCTGCGGGTCATTGCGCTCCCATTGTGCAAGGCGCGTGCGCAATGCGCGCAGCAAGGAAATCGTAAGCTCCGTGCGATCGGTTTCCAGTCCTTCCAGCGCCAAGGAGGTGGCATTGTCTATCGGTAACTGCTCCTTAGTTAAAGACACGTTGAGCCCCATACCCAAAATCACCCGGGCGGCAGGGCCACTGCCAGCAGCAGAAGTACCGAAAGCACTTCCTTGCGCAGCGCTTGATGCCCCGCCGACCGGTCCGGCCTCGCTTAAGATGCCGCACAGTTTCTTGCCGTCGATGTGCACATCATTCGGCCACTTCAAGCGTGCGCCGTCGACGATATCGGTCACGGCCAAGCCCGCAGCCAAAGGCAAAAGACCTAAGCGCTCTAAAGAAGTAGGCAACAAAGCTACTGACTGAATAGTTTGTGTCCGCGCTGGCGCGGACCACACACGGCCCAAGCGGCCCTTGCCCGATACTTGTTCATCGGCAAGCAGCACTTGGCCGTGCACCACGGTTTCCGCCTGCATTAAATCAGTATTGGTCGAGCCGGTTTGCGCCACGTGCTCAATTGCTGGATACAAACCTGTATCGACAAGCTCGGCGCGAATTCTTTCGAGATCCAAAGTGTCAGTGCGACTATCCATGCGTCAAGCATACGTGCATCGACAAGCACACTGGATCGAGAAACTTCACCCCACGCTTACCCCCGTGGCGGGGGAAATTCCCTAAAACCTACCGTTTGGTAGTGCCTATATCTTAGGGTGATTTTAATTGGTGTTCCACTAAAGAAAAGGTAGCAACCGTTATGAAGAAGTCCATCTTCCGCTCAACTCGCACCGGCGTGGTAGTCACCACCGCTGTTGCAGCGTTGGCTCTTTCTGCATGTTCCTCTGATTCTTCAACAGATTCCGCATCCGATAATGGCGAGGATGCTGCAGCTTCCGACGACTCCAGTTCTGAAGGTCGCGGTCCGATTACCTTCGCCATGGGTAAAAATGACACGGATAAGCTCATTCCGATCATCGAAAAGTGGAATGAAGAACACCCTGATGAAGAAGTCACTTTGTCGGAGCTCGCGGGTGAAGCTGACGCGCAGCGCGAAACCCTCGTGCAGTCCCTGCAGGCTGGCAACTCTGACTACGACGTCATGGCCTTGGACGTTATTTGGACCGCCGACTTTGCTGCGAACCAATGGCTTGCACCGCTAGAAGGTGACTTGGAAGTTGATACCTCCGAGCTACTCGAAGCAACCGTAGAATCTGCAACCTATAACGACACCCTCTACGCGCTTCCGCAAAACACCAACGGCCAGTTGCTCTTCCGCAACACCGAGTTGGCACCAGATGAGGTTTCTACCTTTGATGAGCTCGCTTCTGCGTGTGAAGCACTCGAAGAGGGCACCGCATGTTTGACCACGCAGCTTAAGCAGTACGAAGGCCTCACCGTGAACACCATTGGCTTCATGGAAGGCTGGGGCGGCAAGGTCCTGGATGAAGACGGCAACGTCACCGTTGACTCCGATGAGGCCAAGGCTGGCCTGCAGGCTCTCGTCGACGCATACGAGGATGGCACCATCTCTCGTGAGTCCACCGCGGCAACCGAGGAAGAGACCAACTTGACCTTTACCGAAGGCGATTCCGCTTTCGCTATCAACTGGCCTTACATGTACACCAATGCTGAGGAAGCTGAAGCAACCGCAGGCAAGGTCGAAGTACAGCCACTAGTTGGCAAGGACGGCGTTGGTGTTTCCACCTTGGGTGGCTACAACAACGGCATCAACATCAACTCGGAGAACAAGGCCACGGCGCGCGATTTCATCGAGTTCGTCATCAATGAAGAAAACCAGACCTCCTTTGCGGAAGCTTCCTTCCCACCGGTTCTGGCTTCTATCTATGATGATGAGTCCCTCATTGAGCAGTTCCCATACCTGCCAGCGCTGAAGGAATCTTTGAAAAACGCTTCTCCACGTCCGGTTTCCCCGTTCTACCCAGCTATTTCTAAGGCTATCCAGGATAACGCTTACGCAGCGCTTACCGATGGCAAGTCTGTCGACGACGCCACCGCCGACATGAAGACGGCAATCGAGTCCGCTTCTTAAGGCAAAGTACTGCGCGCAAATACGCTTAACGCTTTTGCGCGCAGCCTTCAGAGGCGAGCACAAAAGCTCCTCTCCCCGACTTACATTTGGTCAGGGAGAGGAGCTTTTTATCTGTAGTTAATTGTTAGCTATTACTTCTTGAAAGGATTAACTGCGGTGAGGTTCTTGCGCAGCGGATCCATAGGCTTAATGATGTCGTTGGTGACACCGGTGTCAATCAGCTCTGCCAGGTACTTACCGGTTGCAGGGCCCAGGACAACGCCCCACATGCCGTGTCCACCGGCAACAAAGACGTTCTTGGACTTGGTTTCACCAATCAGAGATAGTCCGTCTGGGGTCACTGGGCGCGAGCCTACCCACTCATCTTGACGGTCATCCAGGTCAACGTCGCGGAAGGCAACGCGGGAGTTGTTGACGATGGATTCGATACGACGTGGGATCAACGGATCGTCTGGGTCGCGGAATTCCATGGTTCCGGCGATACGGAAGCGGCCCTGGTAAGGAGTACATGCAATACGCTGCTGTGGCAGGTAGACCGAGTGCTTGATGGGCTCTGGGGTAGCTACAGAGAAGGAGTAGCCGCGGCCAGCTTGCACTGGCACCTTCACGCCGTGGTCACGGACCAGGTCGGATAGCCATGCACCGGAAGCAACGACAACCTTGTCGGCTTCTTCGCGGGTGCCGTCAGCGTAAACTACTGCTGCCTTAGCGCCGCCTTCGACAGATTCGACGGTCTTTCCGGTAACAACCTCGCCGCCGCGGTCGGTCACGGCCTTAGCGATTGCTTCAACGTATGGGCCAGGCTCAATAAAGCGCTGGCCTTCGAGGCGGTAAACAGCCTGGATTTCATCCGAGAGAATTGGAACCATGGACTGTGGATCTTCCACGCGGTTGATCTCAACTTCCTGGCCATAGCGAATAGCGCCAGCAATTTCTTTAAAGAAGCCGCGAGAATCTGGCTCAGACTTAAAACCAATGACAAATGGGCCCTTGTGGGACGTTGCATCCACGCCTCCGAGTTCTAGCTCGTCGAAGGCATCGAGAGCGACCTTGTCGATCGGTGTGAGCTTTTCCATCGTCTTATCCCACGCCGAGTCAGAGGCATGTGCCATGAACTGCGCTAGGAATGACCACAAGCGAACATCGACTTTAAATGGCATCGATAGTGCAGCATCTGGGTCTAACAGCAAAGACGGAGCCTGTCCCCACAGGCCGCTTTCTGCCAGTGGAATGGTTTTAGCCGGCGCTAACCAGCCTGCATTGCCCCATGATGAACCAGCTGCAACGCCCTTGCGGTCAACAACCTTGACGTCATAGCCACGTTCTTGCAAATGCCAAGCGGTTGCCAAACCAACCATGCCCGCACCCACGATAATTGCCCGTGCCACATATCCTCCTTGAAAAGTTGTGAGGCTTTCTTTTCTATACCCCAACAGAAATGTGAGCTGTAACTCACCCACCAATTATGCAACCTAACATCACCTAGTGACTATTTGGGTGAGTTATTTGACCGAAATTGCGCTCTTTCGGGGTAGGTCTCACCCCGGGTTTACTCTATTTCCGTCCCGCGCGGGTGCTAATGTCTTTAGACAAACAAACAAGTGGCAAGACGCGCTGAGGCGAGCATGACGTGACAGGCAACACCAGCAACACCAGCACAGTGTCTGCCAAGATGGACGGCTCTTTCAACCGCAGTGCACAAGTAAACAAAGGAATGACACTATTTCTGTGAAAAATTCCCGTGCCAAGCGGTACCTTCCCGCAGCGTTATTGATCGCGCCTGCGCTTTTAACTCTGGCCGTGGTTATTGGCTACCCAGTCATCCGCGCCATCATGCTCTCTTTCCAAGGCAACCGCCGCCTCGACCCCGAAACCGGCACTTTTGTCGAAGGCGCCTTTGCCGGATTAGAAAACTACCTCTACTGGATTACCAGTCGTTGTATGTCACCGACCGGTGAAGTATCGGTCTGCCCGCCCGGAGTCATCGCCACGGACTTTTGGCCGGCCGTCAAGATCACCCTCTTCTTCGCCGTCACCACGGTGATTTTAGAAACCCTGTTGGGCATCATGATGGCGCTGATTATGAATGGCCACTACCGCGGCCGCGGACTCGTCCGCGCAGCCGTACTCATCCCGTGGGCAATTCCTACCGCCGTGACCGCCAAGCTCTGGCAATTTATGTTTGCTCCGCAGGGCATCATCAACTCCGTGCTGGGGCAGAATATCGCGTGGACTACCGACCCGTGGGCCGCGCGACTAGCCGTTATTATCGCCGATGTCTGGAAGACCGCTCCTTTTATGGCCCTGCTGATTTTGGCCGGTCTGCAAATGATTCCCAAAGATGTCTACGAGGCCGCACGCATCGACGGCGCATCGCGCTGGCAAACCTTCATCCACATCACCTTGCCACTGGTTAAACCAGCACTTATGGTCGCAATCTTGTTCCGCACCCTAGATGCCCTGCGCATGTACGACCTGCCGGTGATTATGATTTCTGGTTCTTCCAACTCTCCTACCGCTACCATCTCCCAGCTGGTGGTCGAAGACATGCGCCAAGGCAACTTCAATTCCGCATCAGCCATGTCCACGCTCATCTTCTTGCTCATCTTCGCGGTCGCATTCATCCTCATCAAGTTCTTGGGGGCTGATATTGCGGGCGGAACGGGCATCGACAAGCCAAAGCGCTTGAAAAAGCCTGCTGACGACGACGGCGATGACGGCGATGACGGCGATCACGGGATACCTGTGGGCGCTATCGCCAACGCGCAAAGTACGAAGGAGGAGCGCTAATGAAGCAGTCTAAGCTCTCTCAGGTCGGCCACTACGCTGGCATCATCTTCATCATGTTTTGGGGCCTGGCTCCGTTTTACTGGATGGTGGTCACAGCGCTGCGCGACTCGAATTACACCTTCGATACCACCCCCTGGCCAACGCATGTCACCTTAGACAACTTCAAAGACGCCCTGGCTACCGATAAAGGCAATGACTTTCTCGGCGCGATTGGCAACTCCTTGCTGATTTCGCTGTGCACCACTGCTTTAGCCGTGGCCATCGGTGTATTTACCGCTTATGTTCTCGCGCGCATGGAGTTTCCCGGCAAAGGTATTGTCACCGGCATCATCTTGGCTGCATCGATGTTCCCCGGCATCGCGCTGGTCACCCCGCTGTTCCAGCTCTTTGGTGACTTAGGCTGGATCGGTACCTACCGCGCGATGATCATTCCTAATATTTCCTTCGCGCTGCCGTTGACGATTTACACGCTGGTCAGCTTCTTTAGGCAATTGCCGTGGGAATTGGAAGAAGCCGCGCGTGTCGACGGCGCTACCAAGGCCCAAGCCTTCCGCCTTATCTTGTTGCCGCTTGCCGCACCAGCACTGTTTACGACTGCGATTATCGCGTTTATCACCACCTGGAATGAGTTCATGCTTGCGCGACAGCTCTCCACAACCGCAACTGAGCCGGTGACCGTGGCCATCGCGCGCTTTTCTGGCCCCTCTGCATTCGAATACCCCTATGCCGCAACCATGGCAGCAGGAGCGTTGGTGACCATCCCGCTGATTATCATGGTGCTCATTTTCCAGCACCGCATCGTTGCAGGTCTTACCGCCGGTGGCGTCAAGGGCTAAGCAGAAAGGTTGCAGTATGTCTGGCAAATACCATCCTGAACAGGCCAAGCTCATATGGGATACCGGACTGGGCTTTCTAGGTTTTATGACCGTGCTCGCTATTGTGCAAGCAATCTTGAATGTCTTTGCTGACGATCCATTGATCTGGCCCGGATTTGTTGCCGCAGGCTTCATGTTCGCCTTCTGGCAGTGTTACCGCAGGAAGAAAAAGTACTTTCGGGACAACTACGACGAAAGCTGGAAATAGCCATGACACACGCTCATATTCCGCGCCGTTGGTATGAAAATGCCGTGTTTTATCAAATCCTGGTCGGGGTGTTTAACGACACTGAGGGCAGGGGCATCGGCACGCTTAAGGGCATCGAGGAAAAGCTCGATTACCTGCAGTGGCTAGGCATCGACTGCCTGTGGCTTTCGCCGTTTTATGCCTCTCCGCTTCGCGATGACGGCTACGACATCGCAGATTACCGCGCCGTACACCCGGATTACGGCACCATGGAAGACTTCGAAGATCTCATCGCCGCAGTTCATTCCCGCGGCATGAAGTTGATTACGGATCTAGCGCTTAACCACACCTCCATGGATCATCATTGGTTCCAGGAATCCCGCAAGGATCCCCACGGCCGGTATGGCGATTATTACGTGTGGGGCGATGACCCGCACCGCTATCCAGAAATCCGCATCATCTTCACCGATGTTGAAACCAGCAACTGGAGCTTCGATGAAGTTCGCGGCCAGTACTACTTCCACCGCTTCTACAAAGAGCAGCCGGACTTAAATTACGACAACCCCGCCGTGCATGAGGAAGTCTTATCCCTCATCGATTTTTGGATGGACAAAGGCCTTGATGGCTTCCGCCTTGATGCTATTCCTTACCTTTATGAGCGCGATGGCCTGGGAGGTGAGAGCTTGCCGGAGACGCTGGAATTCATCGAAAAGCTGCGCGCGCACATGGATAAGCACTACCCCGATGCTTTTATGGTGGCCGAGGCGAACCAGCCCCCAGCTGAGACCCGTGAGTACTTCGGCGACGGCGACCGAGTGCACATGGTGTTTAATTTCCCGCTGATGCCGAGGCTGTATCAGGCTATTGCGACGAGCCAAGCCAGCCCGATTGTAGAAATCATGCCGGAGCTGCTGCATCTGCCAAAAGGTGCGCAATGGGGCAATTTCCTGCGCAACCACGACGAGCTGACCTTAGAGATGGTCACCGAGATTGAACGTGACCTGTTGTACTCGGCATTTTTGCCGGATGATTCGATGCGTGCACATTTGGGCATCGCAAGGCGCCTGGCGCCTTTGATGGATAATGACCGCGCGAAGATTGAACTGATGTTTGCGCTGATGTTCGGACTGCCTGGTGCGCCATTTTTGTACTACGGCGAAGAATTCGGAATGCACGATGATTCCTCGCTGCAAGACCGGGATGCCGTGCGCACCCCGATGCAATGGGAACCAGGCCCTGGAGCGGGATTTACTACCTCCGACACACCCAAGCGCCCTATCGTGGGCGGCGAGGGCATTTCGGTGGCCGAACAACGCCACGACCCGCACTCGCTGCTGCGGTTTGTCCGTTCGCTCATTTCCGCACGCAAGGCACATCCAGAACTTGGCATTGGTAACTATGAAGCAATTGAAGTCGCGGAACCTGCCCTGTTAGCCATCACGCGCACACTAAAGGCCGAAGACCGCGTTATTGCCTCAGATCCTTTAAGCTCAGCACCTTTGGTCTGTTTGTATAATTTTGCGCCCCATCCGCTAGCTATTCCTCCGCAAGCTTTGGCAAATCTCAGCGGAATCGGACGCGTGGAAATCGGCTCAGTAGAGGCCGGTACCGAGATTCGCAGCGGCGATGTGATTCCCGCTTTCGGCTTTTTCTGGCTTACCGCGCAGTAGCTTTTGGAGGGAAAAATAAGTGACCTTCGTCAAAACACGAGGGAATTCTCATATTTTTTCGAATAATCTTAAAGCCCTGACCAGCACAATTTAGTTGTGTGATGGGAATCACCGGGATTCAATGGTGGACGTTGACGGGGATAGAGTCTAGGATTTCGAAACATGACCATTTCCTCACCTTTCACGGATCTAGACAGCTTGGAAGACGACAACACCACCGCAGGCAAACTTGCCGAACTAAAGCGTCGCCGCGCTGAAGCGACCTTGCCCATGGGTGAGACTGCGGTTGAGAAGGTTCACGCCCAAGAACGCCTCACCGCTCGCGAGCGCTTAGACTACCTGCTCGACGAAGGCTCCTTCGTTGAGACCGACATGCTTGCTAAGCACCGCACCACCGACTTCGGCATGTCCAAGAAGAAGATTGTCACCGACGGTATCGTTACCGGCTGGGGCACCATCGACGGACGCGAAGTCTGCATCTTCTCCCAGGACGGCACCGTCTTCGGCGGCGCTCTGGGCGAGGTTTACGGCGAAAAGATGATCAAGATCATGGAGCTGGCTATTACCACCGGCCGCCCATTGATTGGTCTTTATGAAGGCGCTGGCGCACGTATCCAGGAAGGCTCCGTCTCCCTGGACTGGATTGCCCAGACCTTCTATCAAAACATCAAGGCATCTGGTGTAGTTCCACAGATTTCTGTCATCATGGGCGCTTGTGCTGGCGGCAACGCTTACTCCCCTGCTTTGACTGACTTTGTCGTCATGGTGGACAAGAAGTCCAAGATGTTTGTTACCGGCCCTGACGTTATTAAGACCGTTACCGGTGAAGAAGTTACCCAGGAAGAACTGGGCGGCGCTTCTGCACACATGACCAATGCTGGTAACTCCCACTACACCGCACAAAGCGATGAAGAGGCTTTGGACTGGGTACACGACCTGGTGGCTTACCTGCCTTCCAACAACCGCCAGCAGGCGCCGTTGGAACTCACCGACTTCGAAGAGGAAATCACCGAAGAGGACCTCAAGCTGGATGAGATCATTCCAGACTCCCCAACCCAGCCTTATGACGTACGCGAAGTCATTGAGTCTTTGAGCGATGATGGCGAGTTCTTGGAGATTCAGGCAGAGCGCGCAGAAAACGTTGTCGTGGCATTTGGCCGCATCGAAGGCCAGACCGTTGGTTTCGTTGCAAACCAGCCAACCGTCTTCGCTGGCTGCTTGGACATTGACTCCTCGGAGAAGGCTGCTCGATTCATCCGCACCTGTGATTCCTTCAACATCCCACTGGTTCTGCTGGTGGACGTACCGGGCTTCTTGCCAGGTCTGGACCAGGAGCACAGCGGTATTCTGCGTCGCGGCGCGAAGCTGCTTTACGCTTACGGTGAAGCAACCGTTCCGAAGATCACCGTCACCATGCGCAAGGCTTACGGCGGCGCATACTGCGTGATGGGTTCCAAGGGCCTGGGCGCTGACGTTAACCTGGCGTGGCCAACCGCACAGATTGCTGTGATGGGTGCTTCCGGTGCTGTCGGCTTCATCTACCGCAAGGAGCTCAAGCAGGCACACGAGAAGGGTCTAGACGTAGCAGAGTTGGCGAAGTCCTTCGAGCGCGAGTACGAAGACCACATGCTCAACCCGTACAAGGCTGCTGAGCGTGGGCTTATCGATGCAGTTATCCTGCCTTCCGAAACCCGCCAGATGGTGGCACGCAACCTGCGCCTGTACGCAGATAAGAATGTTGCACGTCCAGCACGCAAGCACGGCAATATTCCGCTGTAAGAAGTTGCGCCCCGATTGGCCTCGCTATGTCGAAGTTAGTCGGGGTTGTAAACTAGCTGTTTATGACTAATAAACCGGATCTGAAAACGACAGCCGGCAAGATCGAAGACTTAGATCGTCGTCTCACCGAATCGGTTCATCCTTTAGGTGATGGCGCAGATGACGCAGGCCAAGATGCAGGCCAGCTGACTGCCCGGACAAGAATTGACGCTTTGCTCGATGCCGGTTCTTTCGTGGAAACTGACGCTTTAGCACGCCACCGTTC
The DNA here is from genome assembly GCF_002967075.1 of Corynebacterium sp. J010B-136. Lineage (GTDB taxonomy): Bacteria > Actinomycetota > Actinomycetes > Mycobacteriales > Mycobacteriaceae > Corynebacterium. The sequence goes on from NZ_PUGE01000001.1 coordinate 300,317, forward strand.
GGTGGACTTTAACCGTGAGCACGACAAGCCATTAACCGATGGCGTAGTGACAGGTTATGGCACCATCGATGGCCGCAAGGTCTGTGTCTTTAGCCAAGATGAAACTATCTTTGATGGCACCTTGGGTGAGGTTTACGGCGAAAAGGTCATCAAGTTATATGACCTTGCGCTCAAGACGGGTGTTCCTATCGTCGGTATTCACGCCTCTGCTGGCCCACGTGTGGAAGAAGGCATTGTCACCTTAGGCATGTACGGCCGCATCATGGCGCGTGCAACTTCAGCCTCGGGTCTGATTCCACAGGTTTCTATCGTTGTCGGCGATACCGAAGGAATGGCGTCTTTCCTTCCCGGTTGGTCCGATGTTGTCATCATGACCACGCAGTCAGCGCTGCACCAAGCACGCCCTAGTGCGGTGGCTCAAGTCTTTGGTGAGGAAGTCACCGCTGCGGAGCTAGGCGGCGCTGCCGTGCATGCTGATAATGGCACCGCGCAACTTGTTGCTGAGACCGATGAGCTAGCACTGGTTATGGCACGCGATGTTTTGGGCTACCTGCCGGTGAATAACCGCGCGGAAGCACCTCGCACTGAGGCAGATATTATGGCTGGCTCGATTGCAGAAAATATCGGCGAAGATGACAAGAAGCTGTTGAGCATCATCCCGGATGAGGACTCTTCCGCTTATGACATGCGCGAAGTCATTGACAATATCGTCGACGAAGCATCGTTTTTTGAAGTCAGCGGCAGCTTTGCCGATAACGTGCTTACCGGTTTTGCACGTATCGAAGGCCGCAGCGTAGGCATTGTCGCCAACCAGCCCTTAGCTGGTGCTGGCGCCATTGATTCCGCAGCCGCAGAAAAAGCCGCGCGTTTCATCCGCACCTGCGATGCTTTCAACACCCCTGTGGTGACCTTCGTAGATTCCCCCGGTTTCATCCCTTCCGTGGAGGTGGAAAAGGCTGGATTGGTACGTCGTGCTACCAAGCTTGCCTATGCCTACGCAGAAGCATCCGTTGGCAAAATCACGGTGATCACCCGCAAGGCCTTCGGACCTGCTTATGTATTCATGGGTTCCAAAGACCTCGGCGCAGACCTTGCCTATGGCTGGCCAACCGCAGAAATCGCAGTAGCACAGACCTCCCAGGCGGCTGAGTCCATCTACGGTGCTGAGGCAACTGAAGAGCAAAAGGCAGCGCTGGAAGATAAGTTCATGGGCCCTTACCAAGCTGCCGAGCGCGGCATGGTGGATGCAGTTATCTCCCCTGATGCCACCCGCGGTCATCTCATCGAAGGCCTGCGCCTTCTTGAGCGCAAGGTAGTTCCCGCAGCGCTGAAAAAGCACGGCAACATCACGCTATAACCCGTATTTCAAAGGAAAGTAGAAAGAAATGACCACATCAACTGTTACTGACTCCGCCGCCAAGGCTCCCTCAGCACCACTGTTTAGCGTGGTCAAAGGCAATCCTTCGGCAAGTGAAATCGCAGCACTGACCGCAGTATTTGCGCAGCTTTCCAACCAGTCCCGCCGCGAGGCTGCTGGTGCTGGCGTTTCCAAGCACGGCGAGCGCAACCTGTGGGGCCGTCCTGAGGACCGTTTCAACTTCCAGCTGCAATTTAACCCAGCTGCGTTTAGAAATGTTCGTTTCTACTAGAGTTCGCTCAGTCTTCGCGTAAAAGCGGTGGTGCACACGATTGCAAACATCTGTGCACCACCGCTTCTTTTTAGGTGTAGGCACCAAAGGTGATCTAGAATTCCCCGCATGCAAATTATTCTCGCTTCTCAATCACCTTCGCGCGCATCTATTTTGCGCGGCGCGGGTGTTGAGCCGGTTCTGCGCCCGGCACACGTGAATGAAGCAAGCCTTATCGAATCCCTCGGTGATGCTGCTCCAGCTGAGGTCGTCTCCCAACTGGCGATGGCCAAAGCACAAGAAATCGCCCCAGACTTTCCCAACGACATCGTCATCGGCGGCGACTCCATGCTGCTTTTAGATGGCACACTGCAAGGCAAACCACACACCGTTGACGCCACCGTCGCCCGCTGGGAGCAACAAGCAGGCAAGACCGCAGAGCTTCTAACAGGCCACTGCATCATCTGGGGCGACCAAGTCCATGTGGAGACCTCACGCACCACTGTGCGCTTCGCACAGGCCACTCTGGCTGATATCCGGGCCTATGCCTCCACCGGGGAACCGCTTGAGTGTGCAGGCGCCTTTACGCTCGAAGCAATCGGTGGCTGGTTCATTGATCGCATCGAAGGCGACCCTTCCTCGGTCATCGGTCTCTCACTTCCAGTGGTTCGCCGCGCGCTGTATTCCTTTGGCCTTTCCGTCAGCGAATTGTGGAATACCGGCCAGACCGAGTCTGCCCAGCAACCGGCGCAAGCGGTACAACCGGCCGATGCCGCGATGAATGCCGTCACCACTTAACCCTGGCAGGTAGATTGGTAGGCATGGAAATTAATGACATGCTTGCACCACCGCCAGTAAAGCTGCCGGAAGACCCGGCTCAGGCGGAGGCTTCAAACTTCACTCCACAAGAACTAGCGGCGAAGTTTCCTGCCAGCCCCTATGCGTGGGCCGAGCTTGCCGAAGCCGAATTGAAGGCAGCTCAGTCTTCTGCGAATAACACCGCGGAGCCTGCTGCTTTCATCACCGCCTATGCTTTCGCGCGCACCGGCTATCACCGCGGGCTCGACCGCCTGCGTGGCAACGGCTGGAAGGGCTGGGGTCCAGTTCCATTTGACCATGAGCCTAACCAAGGCGTGCTGCGCGCGATTGCCGCGCTTGGTCACGCGTCTCAGGCAATTGGTGAAACGGAAGAATATGACCGTCTTCGCCAAATGCTTTCCGATGCCGACCCCGCGTCCGTCGCAACGCTGCTCGACGGTCAATAATATTTAGCATTTTACCCCAGTAGCCTGCGTATCTTCCTCAAAGCAGTGAGATACGCAGGCTTTTTCATTAGGGTGGCGAGCATGGCTAAAAACAATTCTGCTCTTTCGCTTCCCCCAATTGGCTTTGGCACGGTGCATCTCGATGGCGCTGCCGGCGCCCAGGCAATGACCTCGGCAATCCAGACCGGCTACCGCTTGATTGATACCGCGTATAACTACGAGAACGAAGGCGCTGTGGGCGTGGCGCTGCGTGAATCTGGTGTGCCGCGCGATGAACTTATTGTGACCAGTAAGCTGCCGGGCCGGTTTCACAAATTCGACCTTGCGCGCCCGCGCATTGAAGAAAGCCTCTACCGCCTCAGTCTGGATCACTTGGACTTGTTGCTTATCCACTGGCCTAATCCAAGTCAAGACCTTTATGTTGAGGCGTGGCAGGCGCTTATCGATGCCCGCGACCGCGGCCTCGTGCGCCACATCGGGGTCTCCAACTTCTTACCTGAACACATGGAACGCCTGGAGAAAGAAACCGGTGAGCTGCCCGCGGTGAACCAAGTTGAGCTGCACCCCTACTTCCCGCAGCAAGAGCTGGTGGAATGGCACGACGCCCGCGGCATTATCACCGAAGCGTGGAGCCCATTGAGCAATGGCCGTGGCCTAGTCGAAGAACCTTCTTTGGTCGAGATTGGCCAACGCCACGGTGTTGGCGGCGGCGAAGTTGCGCTCGCCTGGCATCACGCCCGCGGCATCGTGCCGATTCCGCGATCCACCAAGCCGGAGCGCCAGAAGTCCAACCTGGATGCGGTCAACATCCAGCTCAGCGCGGAAGAAATCGCAACCATCACCGCGCTGGGCCGCCCTGATGGCCGCATCAAGGACCAAGACCCAGCGGTGTACGAAGAATTTTAAAGAATTCTTCCTTTACCCTAGGCCGGTTTCATAGAACCGGTTTCTTCAAAGCGCGTATGGAAACTTAACGCCGTGCGCAGGTCATGCGGGGTGTGCTGGAACTTATTCTTGCGGGCGCGCTCAAAATACTCCTCCAACAGTGGGCGGTATTCTGGGTGCGCTACCGCAATCATTTTCGGCACGCGGTCTCGCGGCGCTAATCCTCGCAAGTCGGCATAACCATATTCGGTAATAATCACCATGGCATCGTGCTCGGTGTGGTCGATGTGGGAGGCAAAAGGCACAATCGCTGAGATCGAATCCCCTTTCGCAGCCGCCGGCGAGATAAACGTCGAGGCAAAAGCATTGCGGGTGAAATCTCCCGAGCCGCCAATTCCGTTCATCACGCGCGTTCCCGCCACGTGTGTGGAGTTCACGTTGCCGTAGATATCTGCCTCAATCATGCCGTTGGATGAAATCAGACCCATGCGGCGAATAACTTCGGGGTTATTGGAGATTTGCAGCGGGCGCAGCACCAAATGATTGCGGTACTTGGTGGCTTCGCGGTTCATTTTCTCTGCATACTCCGGCGAGAGCGCAAAGGAAGTTGCCGAGGCCACGGTCATCTTGCCTGCATCGATAAGATCCAGCATGCCGTCTTGCACAACTTCCGTATAGGCTTGGATATTTTCAAATTTCGAATCCACAAGGCCTGCCATCACAGCATTCGGCACATTGCCGACGCCAGATTGCATGATGTATCCGTCATATCGCAGACGCCCACCTTGGACTTCTCCTTCGAGAAAATCCAGGAAGTGGCCGGCAATTTGTTTCGAGGTTTCATCGAAAGGCTTAAACGGGCTGTTGCGGTCTGGAGCATCGGTTTCCACGACAGCCACGACCTTTTCCGTATCAATCTGAATGAAGGTCTCACCAATCCGGTCGCCGACATTGTTGATGGGAATCGGCGTGCGGTTTGGCAAATGCGGCACATGATAAACATCCGCCATGCCTTCAAGGTCGAGCGATTGCCAAGAGTTGACCTCAATAATCAGCTTCTTGGCAGCAGCGATGCACTCCAAGTTATTGCCCAGACCCGAGGAAGGAATGAGGTGTCCTTCTTCGGTAATGCGGGTAACTTCCACGACGGTGACATCGAGTTCGCCAAAGAATCCTTGTTCCACCTGCAGACCTGAATGTGACAAGTGAATGTCTTGGTATTTCATCTCCCCAGAGTTAATCTTCGCGCGCATCTCTGGGTCTGATTGATAGGGCATGCGGTAGTTGATGGCATCGGCCTCAGCCAGCACGCCGTCACAGTCCGGTGCGGTCGAGGCGCCAGTAATCAGGTTGATGGTAAATTCATCGCCTCTACCGTGGGCTTCTTTCGCGCGGTTGGCAATCGCAGTAGGCAAGGCCTTGGGATAGGCTGCGCCGGTAAATCCGGACATGCCCACGGTATCGCCGTGGTTGATAAATTCTGCAGCTTCTTCAGCACTCATGACCTTTGCGGCCATAGATTTGCTGGCAATTCTTTCAGACATGATTTTCTTCTTCCTACTCGGGCCATTTATTCGCGCGGATAACTTCCACGAAGTCGCCGCGTTCAAAGCCTGGAACAAAGTGCTCTAAGACATCGGCTTTCACATTGCCGAAGGTGGTTTCTGGACGGTGCTTAATGCCATTAGTGAAGGCTTGCAGGATCTGATTTTTGAAATCCGGACGCGGGTGCGCTTTCACAATCTCCGCACGCTGTTTATCGGTGATGGTGTCAAAGCCAATGCCCAGGACATCATGTTCAACACCGCGGGTGACCAAAGCGACCTCCACTGCCATATGCAGTGGAATCTCCGGGGTGGTGTGCAGCGCGATAGCATTCCAGACCTTATCTGCGTCCGCATCTGCCACACCGTGCGAAAGCAAGAAGCGGCGGGCTTCATCGGCGCCGTCGATTTCAAACCGCTGGTCATCGCGCGCATATTTATCCGTCAACCCTAAGTCGTGGAACATCGCGCCAACATATAGCAGCTCTGGGTCATAGGTAATACCATCTTGTTGCCCGCGCAAAGCGCCAAAGACATACACGCGGCGCGAGTGGTCGTAGATGAGCTGCGATGCGAATTCGCGAACGAGTTCAGTCGCTTCCTGCGCAAGTTTGGAATCAGGGATAGTAATTCCGGAAATAATCTCTGCCATGTCGTGCTCCTTGTGAAGTAGATATCGGGTTCACCCATTACCTTTTCAAGATGCACTACACTGATGCCATGTCATTTAGGCCACACAAACAGCAAAAAGCGACATGTGGCGCTGGCGCTTCTTAGGAATTGAGGCACAATGCAACGCAGAATCGGCGTTCTGGTTTATCCCGGTGTGACGTTGATGGATGTCTCCGGCCCCGCGGAAGTGCTCAGCCGCGCGGCAGGTTATGAGATTGTGTGCTTCTCCCCCGCCGGCGGCACGGTAGCAACGTCCAGCCACATCCCTATCGCCGACACCGTTAAGCCATCGCCTATCGATGCCTCCCTGCTCGACACCCTCATCATCGCCGGCGCCGATTGGCTTCCTGCGCAGCCATGGCCGAAAGGGCTGCTCGAGACTGTCGACCTCTTGGTTTCAAATATGGAGGGTAAAAGCCGCATTGCAAGTGTCTGCACGGGGGCATTCGTGTTGGCAGAACTGGGCCTTTTAGATGGCAGGCACGCCACCACACATTGGCAAAATACTCGTGAGCTGGCCATGCGTTATCCGCAGATTAAGGTTGACCCTGACACTCTGCACGTTCATGATGGCCGTTTTATCACTTCCGCGGGTATTACCGCCGGCATTGACTTGGCGTTGTCCTTGGTCGAAGAAGACCACGGCGCAGCCACGGCGCGTGCGATTGCCCAAGACATGGTGGTCTTTATGCATCGCCCCGGTGGCCAATCACAATTTGTCGGCCACGACGCACCACTTTCGATAAGCAATCCAATCGTGCGAAAGGCGATGGAGACTTTCAAAGCCGAACCTCACGGCGATCATTCTTTGACCACCCTGGCTGAGGCCGTCGCCGTGAGCTCGCGGCATCTCGGCAGACTTTTCCGACAGGAATTGGGCATGACGCCGGGACGCTGGATGGAAAGGATGCGGCTGCAAACAGCCCAAGACATGATCTTGGAAGGCCACAGCATTACCGCAGCTGCGCGGCATTCCGGCTTTGGTAACGATGAGAATCTGCGGCGCTCTTTTGAACGCCGCTTCCGGATGTCACCGACGGAATATCGCGCACGCTTTCGCACCACGTTCCGTTAAACACCATCAGCAAAATCTTCTGGGGATTATATAAGTTTACCCTCAAGAAATCCACCTAAATATAAATTATGTCTATTCTTGCTTAAAAACTACTAGCCCCCTACCCTGGAACGAGTGCCTGCGCAGGTATTTTTCGTGCAATAGGATTACGGAGGTTTCATGGCATATCTTGCCAAGTCTCATTCAAGAGACACTTCTGAGGATCCGACAAGTACTGGTCCTTCAGACGAATTCAAGCATTCAACTGTCAATAAGCCTGTATTTTTCACAGCCGCGGGTTTGATTATCGCGTTCGTCCTGTGGGCTTGGTTAGCCCCTGGACAGGCAGAAACAGTGATTTTCGGCTCCATGAATTGGATTGCTGCAAATCTTGGCTGGTACTACATCCTTACTGCGGGGATCATCGTACTTTTCGTCATTATCATCGCCCTCAGCCGAGTGGGCGATACCCGGCTCGGACCGGATCATTCTCGACCCAAATATCGGATGTTCACGTGGGCATCAATGTTGTTCGCCGCCGGTATCGGCGTCGACCTCATGTTCTTCTCCATCGCAGGGCCAGCAACTAACTATCTGACACCGCCTGAGGCAGAACCGCTTTCGGATGAAGCCGCCCGCATGGCAGCAATTTGGACCATGTTCCATTACGGCATTCCCGGATGGGCTATGTACGCACTCATGGGGGTTGCCCTAGGCCTTTTCGCATATCGCTACCATTTGCCGCTGAGTATCCGCTCGGCATTGGCTCCCATCTTTGGCAAGCGCATCCGTGGCGCAACCGGCAATGCTGTTGATATCACAGCAACGTTAGGAACCATCTTTGGTATCGCTACCTCGTTGGGTATTGGTGTCGTCTTTCTCAACTACGGCCTTTCAGAGCTCTTTGGGCTTCCAACCAACGCTGCCGTGCAGGTCGCTCTGATCGCCCTGTCCGTGCTGATCACGATTTTCTCGACAGTATCGGGCGTCGACAAGGGTATTCGCCGGCTCTCTGAGCTCAACGTATTGTTGGCTCTCGGGCTACTTCTATGGATTCTGGTTACGGGTAAAACCGCTGAGCTGCTTGGCCAACTTGTCCAAAACGTTGGTGATTTCTTTAGCCGTTTCCCAGGCATGTTGCTCAACAACTTCGCCTACACTGACGGCGCACCTGGCTACCCAACTGAACAATGGCTAGGTGACTGGACCCTGTTCTTCTGGGCGTGGTGGATGGCCTGGGCACCATTCGTTGGGCTCTTCCTCGCGCGTATCTCCAGGGGACGCACACTGCGTGAATTCATCTTCGGCGTGCTCATCATTCCATTCGGATTTATCCTGCTGTTTGTCTCCATCTTCGGCAACGCAGCCTTGTCCCACTTTCAGGCAGGAGATGATGCATTCCTCCAGGAAGCAGTTGATCTCCCCGAATCAGGATTCTTTAACCTACTGTCGCAATACCCAGGCGGCACTGTCCTCATCGCCGTTGCAGTATTCGTGGGCATGCTCTTTTACATCACTTCAGCAGATTCCGGCTCACTGGTCATGGCCAATATGTCATCGAAGGCATCGTTACGCGATTCCGATGGCGCACCCTGGCTGCGCATTGTCTGGGCAGTCATTACTGGTGCACTCACCCTGGTCATGCTCTTTATAGATGGTGTCTACACGCTTCAAGCCGCTGCGGTATTGATCGGCCTGCCGTTTTCTGTGGTGATGTATCTACTCATGGCCAGTGTGCTTAAGGCATTACGTGCGGAAACCCGCAGCCTTGATTCCAGGCTCCAATCGGTGGCTCTAGCATCCCGCGGCACGGGCTCAGGCACAGATCAACTTTCATGGCAAGAGCGTCTTGCTGGCCGCATGGCATTCCCAGGACCGGAGCAAGCCCGATCCTTTGTAGAAACAACTGGCACACCGGCGGTAGAGACTGTTGCTCTAGAACTTCGCAATTTGGGTGCAGACGTTTCTCTCTCCAAGGGCGAATCAGCAGAAGATGGCATGCCTTTTGTCGACCTCACGATCAAATTTCCCGAACAGGAAGATTTCAAATACCAACTGTGCCCTGTTGTACATGCCACCCCAACGTGGGCACCAAAACAGGACGAGGAAGAGGAAAGCTACCACACGGTTGAGGTATTTACCGCGCGAGGAACCCGTGGTGTCAACGTCATGGATTTCACAGAAGACCAGGTCATCGCGGATGTTGTCAGTTCCTACGAAACCCACCTCACCTACATGGCCATGGGTGGTACCGCGGGCACGTCCTTTACCGGTGTCGAAGCCGAGGCCCCCACGGAGTGGGATGGAACAGGTACCGTCGATTCCGAACTAACGGAAAATGACACCAACTCTAACTAGGAAAGTGAGTACTGAAAATGTCTAAGAATCAACATTTCATTAACGGTGAATGGGTCGACTCCATTTCCGGCGCAACTCGTACAATCACCTGCCCTGCTAACGGAGAGTTCGTTGCCGAGGTAGCCGAAGGCGGCAAAGAAGATGTAGAAAAGGCCATCTTGGCAGCACGCGAGGCATTTGAGTCCGGCGTGTGGTCTGGTGTTGCAGCTTCCAAGCGTGGTGATTTCCTAATCAAGGTCGCTGAGGAAATCGAACGCCGCAAAGATGAGTTCGCCCGTGCAGAGGCACTCGATACCGGTAAGCGTCTTGTTGAAGCCGAAGGCGATATGGACGATATCGCTAACTGCTTCCGCTACTACGGCAAGATCGCTGATTCCAACCCGGGCCGGATCGTTGATGCCGGTGACCCCACGGTTCTTTCCCGCGTGGCTTATGAACCAATGGGTGTCTGCGGAATGATTACGCCGTGGAACTTCCCACTGTTGCAAGCTTCATGGAAGATTGCACCAGCATTGGCAACGGGTAATTCTTTTGTTATTAAACCTTCAGAGCTCACGCCTTCAACCACCCTGTTGATTGCTGATGTTCTGGATTCCCTTGGTCTTCCAGCCGGCGTGGCAAACGTAGTTATGGGCGACGGCGCAAATGTCGGCTCGGTGCTTTCTTCCCACCCAGAAATTGACCTCATCTCCTTTACCGGCGGTCTGGAGACCGGCAAGAAGATTGCAGAATCCGCAGCGCAGGGCGTAAAGAAGGTCGCGTTGGAGCTCGGTGGCAAGAACCCAAATATTGTCTTCGCTGATGCCGATTTCGATGCCGCCGTGGATAATGCGCTCAATGCCGGATTCCTGGATTCCGGACTGGTGTGCTCCGCTGGTACCCGCCTGATTGTTGAAGAATCTATCGCCGAGAGATTCGTCGATGAGCTCGTACGCCGCGCCGAAGGCATTGTCATGGGCGGGCCTTTCGATGAAAAGGCAGAGACCGGACCACTCATTTCTGAGCAGCACCGCGATAAGGTCACCTCATACGTCAACCGTGGCATCGAAGCCGGAGGACGTCTACGTTGTGGTGGCCACTGGGGCGGAGATGAATTAGCTAACGGCTACTTCTATGCTCCAACTGTGATTGACCAGGTCAAATCCGATAACCCCGCTGTGCAAGAAGAAGGTTTCGGCCCTGTCATCACCGTGGAAACCTTCAAGACTGAAGCTGAAGCTATTGCTCTTGGCAATGACACTAACTACGGACTTGCCGGCGCCGTGTGGTCTTCTAACCAGGGCACGGCACACCGCGTTTCTAGCAAGCTGCGCCACGGCACCATCTGGATCAATGACTACCACCCATACATGCCACAAGCTGAGTGGGGTGGATTCAAGATGTCCGGTGTAGGCCGCGAATTGGGACCATCGGGGCTGGAGGAATACCAGCAGCCAAAGCACATCTACCAAAACACTGAGCCTGCGGTCACGGGTTGGTTCCCAGACAAGACCAGCAGCAACTAAGCAAGACAGAGCAAGACAGAGCAAGAAAAGCAAAGACCGAAAAGGAGAATTTAATGGCTGATCAGAAGGACTATGACTACATCATCGTTGGTGGTGGATCGAGTGGCGCTGCATTGGCTGCTCGTCTGAGTGAAAACCCTGACGTGACCGTCGCCCTTCTTGAGGCAGGCCCGCACGATTCAAAGCATGATGAGGTGCTCACACTCAACCGTTGGCCAGAGTTGCTGGAATCGGGGCTGGACTGGGACTACCCCATCGAAAAGCAAGAAAATGGCAACTCTTTTATGCGCCACTCTCGCGCAAAGGTGCTTGGTGGCTGTTCTTCCCACAACTCGTGCATCGCTTTCCACACGCCTGCAGAAGACGTTGATTTGTGGGAGAAGCTTGGTGCAACCGGCTGGAACCGCGAGAATGTGCTTCCTTTGATTAAAAAGCTGGAAACCAATGACCATGAGGGTGATCAAAATGGCCATGATGGTCCGGTCAACCTCATGACTGTTCCGGCAACTGATCCGGTTGGCGTCGCGGTGTTGGATGCCTGCGAAGAGGCCGGCATTCCGCGAAAAGAATTCAACAAGGGAGAAACCGTCAAGCACGGTGCAAACTTCTTCCAGATCAACTCGAAACAGGATGGCACCCGCTCGTCTTCATCTGTGTCCTACCTTCACCCTATTGAGGGCCGTGAGAATCTAGATATCCTCACCGATATGTGGGTTTCCCGCATTGTTTTCGACGAAGACAATAACGCAACCGGAATTGAATACCAGCGCGATGTTTTCGGCCGCCGTGCAGTTCTCAACGCAAAGCGTGAGGTCATCATTTCTGCCGGTGCGATTAACACGCCACAGCTGTTAATGCTCTCCGGTATCGGCCCAGCTGATCACCTTAAAGAGGTCGGCATTGATGTGCGCGTTGACTCTCCTGGCGTGGGTTCTAACCTGCAGGACCACCCAGAAGCAGTCATTAACTTTGAAACCACTGTTGACATGGTTTCGGATTCGACGCAGTGGTGGGAGATCGGTATTTTCACCCAGATCGATGAAGACACCGACCTGCCGGATTTAATGATGCACTACGGTTCCGTGCCTTTTGATATGCACACTCTGCGTCAGGGCTACCCAACAGCGGAGAATTCTTTCGCGCTCACACCTAACGTGACCCACGCACGGTCCCGTGGCACGGTGCGTCTTCGCTCGAATGATTTCCGCGACAAGCCTGCAGTTGATCCTCGCTACTTCACCGATGAGGAAGGCTACGACATGCGCATTGCGGTCGAAGGCATCAAGCTGGCCCGCAAGATTGCGTCGCAATCAGCGCTTGCCGATGTAGTCAAGCGTGAGCTTTCCCCTGGCCCTGAGGTGCAAACCGATGAGGAAATTGCCGACTACATTGCGAAGACCCACAACACCGTTTACCACCCAGCAGGTTCCTGCCGGATGGGCTCGGCTGACGATGACATGTCGCCGCTCGATCCTGAACTACGAGTCAAGGGTGTCAACCGTCTGCGCGTTGCCGATGCCTCCGTGATGCCACAGCTCGTTGCTGTCAATCCGAACATCACCTGCATGATGATCGGGGAACGCGCTGCACAACTAATCAGCGAACAATAACTACTAAAGGCACAAGTGTTTCTACCTGTGCACGCATTAGTGGTTTAAGAGGAGTTCTTGTCCGTCACGACCACCACGGTCGCCGGCGGCAAGAGCTCTTTCCTTTTCCTCAACACGCGAAATAGCAATAGCGGCGACCTTTTCTTGGATCCCCATGTCTAGCTCAGAGGTAAAGCCCACACACGAGCAGTTGATCTCTCCAAGAACATAGGTGTCATGGCCGTCGGCTGCCTCGGCAAGCATGAAATCAGCCGTCCAAACCAACGGGATATTGTCCCCGCCGAGCTTTTCGGCGATAACTGGGCGTGCCGCGGCGAACATCTCCACCAACTCCGGCCAGGCTTCGGGGCTGTCATAACTATAGGTAGCGCCAGAGAACAACGTGGCAGAGAAGTTATCGCCGCCTTCGGCAGGCTTTTTGTGCACAACGAATACTGGATCGGGTCCTACGAGCAGGATGCGAATTTCGCCTTCGACGATGCGCGGCATAAAGCGCATATCCACCAACATGCCGTTATCACCGATGATGTAGCGGTCACAGAAATTCATGAACTCACCCAGCTGGCGAATTTCCGTGTGATTATCCACTGCCTCGGTGCATTTGAGTTCTGTGTCTAGCGGCAACGGGGTTCCAGGCACGATGCTCGCGGCGAGTTCCTTGTCTTCAATCTGCACGCGCCAGATACCACTGCCGGTGGAGCCGCGGTTTTGCTTGAGGACACGCTCGCCATAAGACAAAGAGGTAGGAAAAGTGTCGTGGAAGGTTTCCACGTCGTAGTATGCCGCGGTATCTGATGGCACCAGGTCGGTGTCTTTGAGCTTGACCAAAGCATCTTTGGCGCCATAGGCCATCATCTCTTCGGGAGTAGACATCCCCACGAGCCCTGCCTCTGAAAGCTGGGTGAGCAGTTCGAAGTAGACCTTTTCTCCGCTGGGGATATTGCCGGGATTGACGCGGGAGATATAGGCATCAAAGTTTTCTGAAACATAGGTGAAGATGTCTTCGCTCCATTCTGGGCGAAAATACACGACTTCTGCGTGCCAGCCGGCATCCAGAATGGAATTGACGATCGGCATGGTGTCTTTGCGGTGACCGTTGAAATATTTGTCCGATCCGCCTTCGACTTCGAAAACCACAATTGCTTTGTGCATGGGGAAACACTCCCTTCAAGGGCTAGTGAGAAAAAGTGATAAGTAGCGGGTACTGCCAAGGCTCATCACTTTTAGCCGCACCCTCCTTAGAGAAAAATAGTCTATGAACCCGTGTTGTGCGCACTTAGAACGGCAGCGATTTTTATGGGGGTAACCACTGCCTTTAGCACGATAGGAATTCAAGAAAATCAAGGTCAGATAAAGATTTTTCGGCACGGCCAGATCGTATTTATACGGATGTGTGATTTGCTGTAGCCAATACCACATTTTGCCATCCCAAGTGACCATTCAAAGCCGAGCACTGTAAGATTGAGTCGACGCATTGGAGCACATGAAAGTATCCCCCGAAAGAAAGGCCGCCAACGTGACCGAATTTGATCCGCACCCTCCTTTTCAGGATTATGCACACCCCGGTCGCCTGGTATCAGCACCATGGCTTTCCGCACGTTTAGGCATCAAGGGACTACGTGTTATCGAAGTTGACGAAGATTCCCTGCTTTACGATATCGGGCATATCCCCACCGCCACGAGAATCAACTTCCACACTGAACTATTAGATCAAAATACCCGCGATGTCGTGGATTCCGCGGGGTTTGCTAATTTAATGCGCTCTAAAGGCATCAAGCGCGATGACACCATTGTTATCTACGGTGATAAATCCAACTGGTGGGCCGCTTTCGCTCTGTGGATCTTTGAGCTTTACGGCCATGAAGACGTTCGCCTACTCAATGGTGGACGTGACTCCTGGATGGCCGAAGAGCGCGATACCTCTTATGCGGTTCCTGATTTCCCTGAGTCGGATTACCCAGAGACCCCACGCAATGATGCGGCGCACCGCGCGTTTGTAGCGGAGCTCGTCGACAAGCAAGCGGACCGAGCGCTGATTGATACCCGTAGCGCCGAGGAATTCAACGGCGAGCCAACTGTCTTTTCCACCAATGGCGACTCCCAGTACGGCACGACTTTCCGCCACGGACATATCCCGGGTGCTACCCACATCAAGTGGGACGCAGCGACGTATCCCAATGCCACGTTCCGTCCCTTTGCAGAATTGGAAAAGACTTACGCCGACTTGCGTTCGGCTTCTGAAGTAATTCTGTACTCCCACGTTGGCGCGCAGGCTGCCCACACTTGGTTTGTTCTGAAGTTCCTCTTGGGCTTTGAAAATGTTCGGAATTATGACGGCTCGTGGGCCGAGTGGGGCAACATGGTTCGCATGCCCATCGAGAAGTAACTGAAAAGTAACTGAGAATTAAACCACGGAGTTTTTAACCTCTGCATCTCGGCCGCCACGGCTGTTTGAGCCAGATGTAACCAAAGACACGCCCGTATCTGCAAGTATTTACGCAGGTACGGGCGTTTTCAATATGGTTTGTTGCGAAAAAGCAAAATATGACGGTATTCTCATGTTTCTGTGTGTAAGAATAGTTAGAGTTCAAAGTAGTTATGTTTAGGAAGGTCTATTAGCCGTGGCAGTTGAATCCCGAAAGATCACCAAGGTTCTGATCGCCAACCGCGGCGAAATCGCGGTCCGCATTATTCGCGCCGCCCGCGATGCCGACATCGCGTCAGTTGCTGTGTACGCAGAACCGGATGCAAATGCACCATTCGTAGAGCTTGCAGATGAAGCATTTGCCCTTGGCGGTGAGACTTCCGCAGAGTCTTACCTGGCCATTGACAAGGTGTTGGATGCCGCGCAGAAGTCAGGAGCAAATGCCGTCCACCCGGGATACGGTTTCTTGGCTGAGAATGCAGAATTTGCGCAAGCTGTAATCGACGCGGGCCTGATTTGGATCGGCCCATCACCACAGTCCATCGCAGATCTGGGTGACAAGGTCACTGCACGCCACATTGCTGAGCGCGCAGAAGCACCGATGACCCCAGGCACCAAGGACCCAGTGGCAGATGCTGCTGAGGTAGAGGCTTTCGCTGAAGAATTCGGTTTGCCTATCGCTATTAAGGCAGCTTTCGGTGGCGGTGGCCGCGGTATGAAGGTTGCTTATGAAAAGTCTGAGGTTGCAGAGCTTTTCGAGTCCGCTACGCGTGAGGCAATTAGCGCCTTCGGCCGTGGTGAGTGCTTTGTTGAGCGCTACCTGGATAAGGCTCGCCACGTCGAGGCTCAGGTGCTTGCCGATCAGCACGGTAACGTCATTGTTGCTGGTACCCGCGACTGCTCCTTGCAGCGTCGTTTCCAGAAGCTGGTCGAAGAAGCTCCTGCCCCATTCTTGACCGATGAGCAGCGCGCTTCCATCCACGAGTCCGCAAAGCGCATCTGCCGCGAGGCAGGCTACTACGGTGCCGGCACCGTAGAATACCTGGTCGGCTCCGATGGCCTCATCTCCTTCCTCGAGGTCAACACTCGTTTGCAGGTTGAGCACCCAATCACTGAAGAAACCACCGGCTTGGACTTGGTGCGCGAGCAATTCCGCATCGCTGAAGGCCAAGAGCTGCGTATCAAGGAAGATCCTGCCCCACGTGGCCACGCTTTCGAGTTCCGCATCAACGGTGAAGACGCTGCCGCAGGCTTTATGCCAGCCCCAGGTACCGTCACCCGCTACGAAGAGCCAGCTGGTCCTGGCGTTCGCGTCGACTCCGGTATGCGCGTGGGCTCTGTCATCGGCGGTCAGTTCGACTCCATGCTGGGCAAGCTGATTGTCTGGGGCGAGACCCGTGAAGAAGCACTTGCTCGTTCGCGTCGTGCGCTTTCCGAGTACAAGGTCGAAGGCATGCCAACGGTCATTCCTTTCCACCAGGCAATCACCGCAGATCCTGCGTTCATTGGTGATGGCGAGAGCTTCGATATCTACACCAAGTGGATTGAAGAAGAGTGGAAGAACGAAGTACCTGCGTACGTCGATCCAGCTGAAGCTGCAGAAGAATCTGACGAGCTGCCAGCACAGAAGTACGTTGTTGAAGTAGACGGTCGTCGCGTCGAAGTCGCTTTGCCTGGCAACTTGGTTGTTGGTGGCGGCGCAGCTCCACGTAAGAAGTCCAAGAAGCGCCGCGGCGCTGGGGCCAAGGCTGCTGTCTCCGGTGACACTGTAGTAGCGCCAATGCAGGGCACGGTCATCAAGGTCAATGTTGAGAACGGCCAAGAGGTTGAAGAAGGCGAAGTTATCGTCGTTCTGGAAGCCATGAAGATGGAAAACCCAGTCAAGGCACACAAGTCCGGCATCATCTCCGACTTGGCGGTTGAAACTGGTTCCCAGATCAACAAGGGCAACCCAATTCTCGAGATTAAGTAAGCTGTACTAGCTTCTTAGCAAACGCATCAAGCTGCAGGCACCGGATATGGTGTGCTGCAGCTTGATGCATCGATAAGCACGTGCGAATACTCCCCCACTCTGGTTATGCTCGAGGATATGGATCTCAGCAAAGTAAATGACACGCAACTTCGTGTCCGGCTTGCCCAAGAAGAAGACCGCACCTACCTCTTGCGGCTTTTGTACCTCACCTCTGTCTTTGGGGATGAAACTGCCGAAATTCCGCAGTTCCATATCCCAGACGTGGAGCGCTATGTGGGCGATTGGTCGCCGCTTGTCGATGGCGGGGTCATCGCCGTATCCGACCACGAGGTACCAGCGGGTGGGGCTTGGTTGCGCTATTTCACCGGTGAGAACAAGGGTGCGGCGTTTATGGGTGCGCAGCAACCTGGCGCTGACCCGCATGATGAAAGCTTGTGGGCCACCGAGTTCGATCCGGAGACCATTCCGGAGCTATGCATCGCTGTGGAACGCCGCTATGCAGGCCAAGGTTTGGGCGAGATTCTGTTAAAAAATGTTGTCGACCTTGCGCGTGCACAAGACGCGCCGGCTATTGCATTGTGGGTAGATTCGGAGAATCCGCGCGCCCGCAAGCTCTACGAAAGCGCCGGCTTTGAAGACATCACTATTCCTAATGCCGCACCAGGTGCGATGATCAAGTACTTCTAATTCTAAATCGCATTCACGGCACGCAAATGCCCTCTGCTTCCCGGAATATGGGAGGCAGAGGGCATTTTATGTGCGCCTAGCGCCTAGCGCCTAGCGTCTAGCTGATGACAGCGATGAGGTCGCCGCCTTCAACCTTGGTGGCTTGTGCGATGGCAACGCGCTCAATCTTGCCGTCCTTGGTAGCAGAGATGGATGCTTCCATCTTCATCGCTTCAATGACAGCAACCTGATCGCCGGCCTTGACCTCGTCACCCACCTGCACGGTTGGGTTAACCACACCGGAAAATGGTGCTGCAACGTGGCCGTCATTCTTCGTGTCCGCCTTTTCCACCGTGGAGGTGACAGACTCGACGGAGTTATCGCGGACCTTCAGCGGACGAATCTGGCCGTTGACGTTCAAGATGACTGAACGCAAGCCCTTTTCGTCTGGTTCGCCGACGGCATCCAGACGCACAACCATCTGCTTCAAATCGGCACGATCGTTGGAGCCTTCTGCGAAGAGGTGGATGATGCGTTCTTCGCCCTCATTGAGGCCGTAGAAGAAGTCAGCGTCATTCAAAGCTTCCGTGTTGCCGTAGTGGCGACGGAACTCATTGAACTCATCCCACTGCTTCGGGAAGAGCAGGCGGTTTAGCGCTGGGCGACGCTCTGCGGAATCTTCCGATTCGAGATGAACGGCTTCTTCTGCGGGGACATCGGAAAGCTGAAGCTCACCGTTGCGGCCTGACAAGATCTTATCGCGCAGCGGTGGCCAGCCACCTGGAGGAGTACCGAGCTCGCCGCGGAGGAAGGAAATAACCGAATCCGGGATGTCGTACTTGGTTGGATTCTCTTCGAAATCAGCTGGAGCCACACCTGCGCCCACAAGGTGCAAGGCCAAGTCACCAACGACCTTGGACGATGGGGTGACCTTGGTTGGGCGTCCCAGCATCTCGTTGACAGCTGCGTAATTGTCTTCGATGATCTCGAAGCGATCCGCCAGGCCCAGAGCCGAAGCCTGCGCGCGCAGGTTGGATAGCTGACCACCTGGGATCTCGTGCTTGTACACGCGACCGGTAGGTCCTGGGATGCCATTTTCGAATGGTGCGTACAGCTGACGCACGGCCTCCCAGTACGGCTCCATGTTGGAGATTGCTTCCAGATCAATCTGGGTATCACGAGGAGTGTTCGCAAAAGCGCCGACGATGGCCGAAAGCGATGGCTGCGAGGTCGTACCTGCCAGCGGTGCCGAGGCACCGTCGACGGCGTCTGCGCCGGCCAATGCGGCTGCGTAGTAGGTCGCCAGCTGACCACCAGCGGTGTCGTGAGTGTGTACGTGAACTGGCAAGTCGAAGTTCTTGCGCAGCTCGGTCACGAGCGTCGCAGCAGCATCTGGGCGCAGCAGACCAGCCATATCCTTAATAGCCAATACGTGTGCACCGGACTTGACGATTTCTTCCGCCAAGTTCAGGTAGTAATCCAGCGTGTAGAGCTTCTCATTTGGATCGCTCAAGTTACCGGAGTACGCCATGGCAACCTCGGCGACGGTGGTGTTGGTTTCCAGGACGGCTTCGATGGCTGGGCGCATCTGGGAGACATCGTTAAGCGCATCGAAAATGCGGAAAACGTCCACACCAGACTTCGCTGCCTCCTGCACGAAAGCGCGGCACACGCTATCTGGGTATGGCGTGTAGCCCACCGTGTTGCGACCACGCAGCAACATCTGGATATTCACGTTTGGCATGGCCTCACGCAAAAGATCCAGGCGCTGCCATGGGTCTTCGAAGAGGAAACGCATAGCAACGTCGTAGGTCGCACCACCCCATGCTTCAACGGAGTACAGCTCTGGGGTCAAACGCGCGACGTGCTCAGCTGCGGTGACAAGCGCGGTACCACGCACACGCGTTGCTAGCAGCGACTGGTGGGCGTCACGGAAGGTGGTATCGGTAACCGCCAGCGCGTCCTGGGAGCGAATCTTTTCCGCAAAGCCCTTTGGTCCCAGCTCCAGCAATTCATCACGTGAACCGCGGGGAAGGTCGATATTTTGGCGGTCGATCTTTGGCAGCTTATCGAAAGGACGAATATCCGTTGGACGCTTGCCATTGGGCTTATTGACCGTGATATCAGCCAAGTACTCCAAGATGCGGTCTTGCTCATTGGATGCAGGAGGCGCCTTCAACAAATCTGGGTGGCTGTTGATGAAGCTGGTGTCAATGCGCTTGGATACAAAGTCAGGCTCACGCAACAGCGCGCGCAAGAAACCAATGTTGGTAGCAACACCAGCGATGTTGAATTCCTTCAGCGCACGGCGGGTACGCTGCACTGCCTGCTGGAAATCCTTGCCACGGCAGGTCATCTTCACCAGCAAAGAGTCAAAGTTCGGCGAGATTTCCGCACCCACGGAAGTCGCACCGTCGAGGCGGACACCAGCGCCACCCGGAGAACGGTAAGCGGTCAGGGTGCCGGTATCTGGACGGAAGCCGTTATTAGGGTCTTCGGTAGTAATGCGGCACTGCAGCGCAAAGCCATTGAGCTTGACGTCTTCTTGGCGCAGGTCTAAGTCCTCCAAGGTCGCGCCAGCGGCGATCTGCATCTGGGACTTTACGATATCGATGCCGGTGACCTCTTCGGTCACGGTGTGCTCTACCTGCACGCGCGGGTTCATCTCAATGAAGACGTGGTTGCCGCGCTCATCGACCAAGAACTCAACGGTGCCAGCACCCTTGTAGTTGATGTGCTTACAGAAATTCACCGCATCCTGGCAGATGCGGTCACGCAGCTCTGGATCCAAAAATGGCGCCGGGGCGATCTCCACAACCTTCTGGTGACGACGCTGCACCGAGCAGTCGCGCTCAAATAGGTGCATGACATTGCCTTCGCCATCAGCCAGGATCTGCACCTCGATGTGCTGTGGCTTAATTACAGCAGTCTCGAGGTACACGCGACCATCGCCGAAAGCTGCTTCAGCTTCACGGGAGGCTTCCGCGACGCGCTCTTTGAATTCCTTCTCATTTTCAATAAAGCGCATGCCGCGGCCACCGCCACCGGCTAAAGCCTTCGCGAACATCGGGTATTCAAAATCCTTGGACGCTGCGAAAAGCTCGTCCACGTCGGTGGATGCGATGGAGTCATGCAGGGTTGGAAGACCAGCAGCCGTGGCCGCTTCAACTGCTGCTGCCTTATCGCCGGTGAGATCCAGCGTGTCCGCGGACGGTCCGATAAAGGTAATGCCTTCAGCATCACACGCGCGCGCAAGTTCGGCGCGTTCGGACAAGAATCCATAGCCGGGGTAAATAGCGTCCGCGCCTGACTTTTTAGCAGCGCGAATGACTTCATCAATGTTGAGATAAGCCTTAACAGGCTGTCCCTCAACACCAATGCGAACTGCTTCATCCGCAAATGCGCGGTGGAAGGAGTTACGGTCTTCACGCGGATAAATAGCAACAGTCTTTGCACCGGTCTCATATGCGGCACGGAATGCACGAACTGCAATCTCGCCGCGGTTTGCGACCAGAATCTTCTTAAACGATGGAAGCGCGGAATCGACCACGGTTACATGTCCTTTCCTAAAGCCAACAAGATCTAAGCACTCGCGAAACTGGATTTTTCTTTGTTCACCAGTTTCTTATCGGGGTGTCGGTTACGCAGTACCAATCGTGCTGACTGGGATGAATAAGAGCATCTCCTAAACACAGACGCATCTAGGGTGACGTCCATAACTATACGTCTATTGGTGGCTCCACAAAACATTTTCGCAAAATTGAATTCTAGCTACCTTATATCGATGTGGATTTACGTCCATGACCGGCACACTAATTTTCCGCTGCCAACGGACACAGGAGCCTCAACCAGCAGATTGTGGACATTGTCGTACGACATCTCGCTTATCTACGGCATGGCTTCGCCGCATGTCAAGCCCGTAAACAAAAAGCGAACCCCGTACTTAACAAAATTTGCCAAATACGGGATTTGTTCCGCTTCTTAAGCCAACCGAGTCTTTAACAAGGGTTTTAGAAGGAGCGTGGAGGAACCGAACGCTGCTCTTCGCCTACATAAGCAGACAGCGGACGGATGAGGGAATTGTTCTCATTTTGCTCCACGATGTGCGCAGTCCAGCCGGTAATGCGCGCCATGACGAAGATGGGCGTGAAGAACTCAATTGGGAAACCGAGGATATAGTACGCAGGACCCGCTGGGAAGTCCAGGTTCGGCTTAATCTTGATGGAGGTATTTTCCTCCATCGTCTTAGCCAAGATGTCGTAGATTTCTACCCATTTGGTCTGGCCATGCTCTTCTGCCAATTCCTTAAATGCCGCTTCCATGGTTGGCACGCGAGAATCGCCCTTTTTGTAGACACGGTGCCCAAAGCCCATTATCAGGTCCTTGTTGGCGAGCTTTTCTTTCGCCCAGGCTTCAGCTTTCGATGGGTCGTCGATCTCCAGCATATTGTGCATGACGGCCTCGTTGGCACCACCATGCAACGGGCCCTTGAGCGCGCCGATAGCAGCCACTACTGCCGAGTAGGTATCGGACATGGTCGAGGTCACTACACGGCCAGTAAATGTCGAGGCGTTGAAAGAGTGCTCGGCGTAGAGAATCAACGACTTATCAAAAGCTTCGATATCGGAGCGGGAATTCGCAGGCGATCCCTCTTCATCACCGAAGACCATCCACAGGAAGTTTTCTGCAAACCCCTTCTTGCGTGAAGGCTCAATGTAGCCTTTGCCCTGGCGGCGGCGAATATCCAACGCGACGATCGTCGGCAGCTTGGCCATCAGCTCGAGCGCCGAGTGGCGCACATGCTCAGAGTTACGTGTGTAGGCATCTGGGTCTTGGGCGCCGATAAACGAAACTGCGGTGCGCAGCACGTCCATCGGGTGGCAAGACAGCGGCATGGACATCACCAGGTCGATGAGGTGGCGGTCGAGGTGGCGCAGGGCCTTTTCACGCGCAGAGAAGCGGATGAGGGATTCTTGCTTGGGTAAACGGCCATTCCACAGCAGGTAGGCTACTTCCTCAAAGCTGCAGTAGCGCGCCAGCTCTTGGACCGGGTAGCCACGGTAGGTCAAAGAGTTGGTCTCTGGGACAACCTTGGACACGGCGGTTTCATCAACGACGACGCCGTAGAGGCCCTTGCGGATTTCTGGGGTTTCAGACATGGTGTTCTCCTTAAAAAGTGGGCTTGTAGTTTTCTTGGGAGTAGGTAAAGACGGACTGGTCGAAGTCGTTATATTCCTGATAGCGGACAAGTTCGTACAACCGGGAGCGGTGCTGCATACGCTCTAGCCATTCCTCGGATTGCAGCCCTTCTGACTGCATATCGCGGAGGAATTCTTCGGTCGCACCCATGGCCACGCGCAGGGTCGATACCGGCCAGATAACCGCGTTGTAACCAAGGTCCTGGATTTTCTGCGCCGAGAGCAGCTTCGTTTTGCCGAATTCGGTCATATTGGCCAGCAGCGGGATATCAACGGCCGCGCGGAACTTCGCGAAGTCCTCCTCGGTGTACAAAGCTTCGGTGAAAATCATGTCCGCGCCAGCATCGGCGTAAGCCTTAGCGCGTTCGATGGCTTCCTCAATGCCGTGGATACCCGCGGCATCGGTACGCGCACAGATGATGAAATTCTCATCGCGACGTTCATTCACGGCAGCGGTGATGCGACGCACCATCAAATCGGTCGGCACCACTTCCTTGCCATCGAGGTGCCCACAGCGCTTGGGATTGACTTGGTCTTCCAAGTGGCAGCCAGCCAATCCGGCGTCTTCGAGCGTGGCGATGGTCCGTGCCGCGGACATGGGCTCACCGAAGCCGGTGTCGGCATCGACAAGCACTGGCAAATCCGTAACCCGTGCGATCTGCCCGGCGCGCTGTGCGACCTCCGTCAAGGTGGTCAAGCCGATATCGGGAAGACCCAGGTCATTGGCTAGCACGGCGCCGGAGATGTAGACGCCTTCGAAGCCGCCGATGTCCTGGATAAGCCGTGCGGTCAGCGGGTTGAAGGCCCCCGGCAGCTTGGTTAGCTCGGAGCTTTCGAGCGATGCACGAAACTCCGCGCGCTTCTCAGCATTGGTTTTCGTAGAGCCAAACAGGCCAGCCATTTAGAAAATCCCTTCTGGAGTCTGCGGTGCCTGGGCAAGAGCTTCATCGGTCAGCCGGACGTTGAGCTCACGCAGGTCGGTGAGGTTTTCAACGTTTTCAGCCGCTGCCAAGAAGCGGTCTTGCTCTTCGGGGGACACAAGGCCATCGGCAAGTGTGCGGAACTTAGCGATGTATTGCTCGCGCGCGAATGGACGTGCGCCCAGCGGGTGGGCATCGGCCACAGCCATTTCATCTTCAATAACAGTGCCGTCTTTAAAGGTGATGACTGCCTTCGCGCCAAAAGCCTTCTCATTCGGGTCATGGGAGTGGTAGCGGCGGGTCCACTCAGCGTCTTCGACCGTGGAAACCTTGTGCCACAGCTCGATGGTCTCCGGGCGATTCGCACGCTCAGGCGCGTAGGAATCGACGTGGTGCCAGGTGCCATCTTCCAGCGCTACGGCAAAGATGTACATGATGGAGTGATCCAGGGTCTCACGCGAGGCATTCGGATCCATCTTCTGTGGGTCATTCGCGCCGGTGCCAATCACGTAGTGCGTGTGGTGCGAGGTGTGCAGGACGATGGATTCAATATCGGCGGTGACAAGCCCCTTGTCTTCCAAGGTGGACTTCATGCGGCGCGCCAGGTCAATCGGTGCCTGCGACTGGTATTCCGCAGAGTGTTCCTTGGTATAGGTCTCCAAAATGGCGCGCTTTTCCTCGCCTGTCTCAGGCAACGGCACGGTGTAGGTGCGCTCTGGCGAGTGCAGCATCCAGGCGATGAAGCCATCTTCACCTTCCCAAATCGGCGCTGGTGCACCTTCCCCACGCATGGAACGGTCAACGGCTTCGATGGCCATCTTGCCGGCGAACGCTGGTGCGTAGGCCTTCCAGGAAGAAATCAAGCCCTTGCGGGACTGACGCGTTGCCGTGGTGGTGTGCAGCGCCTGGCCAATAGCCTGATAGATGGTGTCCACATCCAAATCCAGCATGGTGCCCAGCCCCGCTGCGACCGATGGGCCAAGGTGTGCCACGTGGTCAATCTTCCACTCGTGCAGGCAAATACCTTTCACGAGGTTGACCTGAATTTCATAGCCGGTAGCAATACCGCGCAATAGCGCCTTGCCATCAAGGCCCTTGTGCTGCGCTACGGCCAGAATCGGCGGGATATTATCGCCGGGGTGGGAGTAGTCCGCAGCCAAGAAAGTATCGTGGAAGTCCAACTCACGCACCGCGGTGCCATTAGCAAGCGCAGCCCACTCCGCGGAGTAGTTGCCATCGACGCCAAAGACGGTCGCGCCGCCTTCTGCCACCTCATGGCCTTGTGCAATCACACGCGCGGAAGTTACTGGACGGCGAATCACCGAAGCCACCGCAACCGATGCGTTATCAATGATGCGGTTGATGATCATGTCTTTGGTTTCTTGCCCAACCTCAACCGGGTCGGCCGCCACCTGAGCAATCTTGTAGGCCAAGTGCTCCTCAAGTGGGAATTCTTCTGCTGACTTATGGGTACGTACTGAATGCTCGATCATGTCGCTTTTACAAGTCCTTTTCTTCAAACACATCCAATATATGAGCTACCCATCACACTAGAGATTAGCCAATGACCTACGCCATAAGATGGATTTGTGTAATAATGTGGTGTTAAATTGTAAAACTTGCAAAACTTGCGTAACCCGCAGGTGATACAGGGTTTTGAAGAAAGGCATGCGATGAGCAAACACTATGCGGGGGCACGGATCCATGCACTGCGAAAGACTCATGGGCTCACCCAGGTGGAGATGGCCAAGCAGCTTAACCTTTCCACCAGCTACCTCAACCAGCTGGAAAATGACCAGCGCCCGCTCACTGTTACCGTGCTGATTCAGCTGGCCGAGGCATTCAATGTTGATAGCACCTATTTCTCTTCTGATAAAGACCTGCGCGTGGTTAATGAGCTGCGCTCTTTATTTCCCACGGTAGAAGATGACACACTGCATGATTTGGCCGCCCGCTTTCCGGAGTTGATGCCGAACTTGGTGTCTGTTGCGCAAACGGATCCGCAGGAGACGCCGACTTCCCCGCTGGATATGGTGCAGAAGTTCTTCTTTGAATCACATAACTACATCCATGAATTGGATGTGTTGGCAGAAGAACTCGCTGGGAAATTGGGCGATAAAATCTTGCGCCTGAATCACTTGGCTAACCTGCTGGACCGTGAATTTGATGTGCACACGCGCTTTGGCCGCTCCGCGCAGACCGAAAGGCGCATCTTTGAAGCTTCCTCGCGTGAGCTTTCATTGCGTGCAGGGCTTTCCGATGCCCAACTGACCTTCCAACTAGCGATGCAATATTGCCTTCTCGCCTACCCCGACGTCTTGGATAACCTGGTGCACGAACTGCCCACGGGACTCGCCCGGCAAACTGGGCGCTATGGCCTGGCACAATACTTCGCCGCCGCGGTCACGCTACCGTATACGGAGTTTTTAGAGACCGCGGAGAATACCCGCTATGACATCGACCGGATTGCATCGATCTTCGGCACAGGTTTTGAAACCACCGCGCAGCGCTTAACGACGCTTCAGCGCCCCGGTGCGCGCGGTGTACCTTTTGTCTTTATCCGCACTGACCGCGCTGGCAATATTTCCAAACGCCAATCTGCAACGTCGTTTCACTTTTCTCGCACTGGCGGCTCCTGCCCCCTGTGGGCGATTCACCGCGCCTTTGAAACCCCGAACCGCATCACCCGGCAGGTTGCCACCATGCCCGATGGGCACACGTATTTGTGGATTGCACGGCATGTGCAAGGCCAGGTGAAATCCTTCGGCACCCCGCGCAAAGAATTCGCCGTCGGACTTGGCTGCATGATTTCGCATGCCGATAAGCTCATCTACTCCGATGCGCTTAACCTCTCCCCTGCCTCAGCAACTCCCATCGGCCCGGGATGTACGATTTGCCCGCGTGAGGCCTGCCCGCAGCGTGCCTTCCCACAGCAGGGCCGCGAGCATGCAATTAATCTCAACACCACCTCGGATACGCCTTTTGATCTAGCGTAGAATCTGCATCTACTAAAGTTTTTACTCATCTCCCGCGGAGGAATCTTATGTCCGGCCCAAACTATGAGCAGCAGCCACAGGCGGATTATTCCACCCAAAGCTATGCCGAATACCAAGAATCCCTCAAGCAGAATGCGGTATTTGCCTCCGACCGGAAGCCAGAGAAAAAGCAGAAAAAATCCGGCGGGAATCGAAATAAAATCATTGCTATTGCTGCCATGGTGATTGTTATCGGCGGCGCTATTGGTTTTAATAGCGTGTGGGATTCAGAGATGGATGAAAAAGTCCAGGACGGCATTACTGATGGAATCAGCGGTGCCATCGATGAAGGCAGCAACCGCATCAATGAGCTCAATGCATCAACCGATGGAGAGTTAGCCTTGATCGCTGCCCGCGAAGCACTTGAGCAAAGTCATTATTCGGAATCCGAGCTCGCCGAATATCTCACCAGCCCATATGGCGAGGTCTACACCGACCAAGCTGCGCAATACGCGCTGGATAATATCGATGCCGATTGGAATGCCGAAGCCTTAGAGGCCGCCGAAAGCTATCTGCGACACAGCCACTACTCTTATGAAGGTTTGCACCACCAGCTCAGCGCTGAGTCAGCAGATAACTTCACTGATGCCCAGGCGCGGTATGCGGTAGATAATGTCGAAGCCGACTGGGATGCCGAGGCCGTTGAGGCCGCCGAATCCTACTGGAGCAATGACAATATTGATATAACCCCTGATGAGCTGCGCGATATTTTGGTCTCCGATACCATCGGCCGGTTTACCGACCAGCAGGCTGACCACGCGTTAGCCGAACTGGGCATTTCTTAAAGCCTGTTCGAACACCGCCAGGTGCTTCTACCTGTTCCATTTCGAATGGTTAGCACATAAATTCTAGCTCGTCTCAGGGCATTGTCCAGCGTCTTTGACATGATAAGTGACGTACCCAAGCAGTAGCTGCTTGAGTATCTATTCCCTCCCTATCACTTATCAAAGGATGTCTTAGTATGTCTGGCTCCCAGCCCAACCCCTATGGAACCTTTCCCCAGGATTCCCAGTCCCCTAACTTCGCCCCGCAAGACTCCGCGAAACCTAAGAAGAAAAAGCGCGGCTTTCTAAAATGGGGCGTCGGTATCGTTGCAGTCGTTGTTCTCTTCAGTGCTTTTACCAACAATGATGATGACGATGACGTAGCCACCACCACCGACGATTCCGCCGATACCAACAAGAGCGTCGACTTGGTTGCCGAAGCAGAAGCCGAGGCTGAGCCAGAAGCAGCAGGTGGCGCAGACACCGCGGCAGAAAACCCTGACTCTGCTGCCGCCGAGGTTGACGACAATGTTTCCAAAGAATTTCAGAATGCACTGCGCTCAGCTGAACGCTACCTGGACTTCAGCTCCTTTTCGTACCAGGGTCTCTATGACCAATCGACGTCCGAATACGCCGATGCGTACCCAGCCGATGCAGCCCAATACGCCGTGGACACTGTCACCGTTGATTGGAACACTGAAGCACTTGAGTCCGCTGAGAACTACCTTGAGTTCAGCCACTTCTCCTACCAGGGGCTCTACGACCAGCTCACTTCTGAATACGGCGAGCAGTTCACCCCCGAACAAGCGCAGTACGCGGTAGATACCGTTGACGCAGACTGGAACGCCGAGGCTGTTGAGGCCGCTGAAAGCTACCAGGAACTCATGCCAATGTCGGGTACTGAATTGCTCAACCAGCTCACCTCCGATTACGGCGAGAAGTTCACCCCGGAGCAAGCTCAGCACGCCGTCACTGCAGTTGGCCTCTAGCAAAACTAGCATCCCACCTGAACAAGGTCTTCTCTGAACACCATTCTCGCCGAGCAGCATTCACATTTAGGCGAGGCGCCAATCACCTACATTTTAAGCATTGGTACTTTCGTACACCGGCAATATCTGATCTGGCTCCGCAACTACGTTGTTGGAGCCTTCCCCTATCCCTAATTTCATTCATAATGGAATACTAATAAACACTTCTGTACTTTCCCCTTAATAATGACGCAAACCGCTCCCCCGCGAACGGTCATATGCTCGGAGTGGAGAGGTCCACCCAACGACAATTTCGCAATTAGCGCGTTGTAGTCCACGCTAGTAGTGACTTCCATAGCAAGCCAAGGAATCCACACTAAACAATTGGATACTACGTGTTGCTCACTACAGTGGTAGGAACCGATAAGTTTGCTCAAATTGGCTCGATCTCGTGCTTAAATAGAGATTCAAATCTCCCTACCGGTTTAGGAACCATTACGCATGAAAAGAACTCTCGCGTACGCGATCACAATCCTCACGATATTGTCTTTTACTACGCCTTTAGCAACTGCTAAAGAGACCCCTGAAGTCACAGCTCCTCTCATACTGACAGGCGATACGCCCTCTCCAGAAGAGTTTAATCAGCTGGATTACGACTTCGATTTCACAGTCGAAGTACCTGCAAATGACGATCCAACGGAACCGGATAATGCTGATCCGACTGCCCAACAAAGCGACAAAGATCTGCGACATAAAGTTCCGAACTCCTATCCGTCGGAACAGTCTGCTCGTGCCAATTTGACCACGAAAGCTGGAGTCGTGCCTGTTCGGTGTAAAGGATCACTTGATACGCCTCATCACTCTCACCATGTTCCTGGCACAGTAAATTCCCAGGCCCGAATCACGTGCCAGGTCCCGCTTCCCGAAATCGATGGATTCGTTCGTCTCATCCGTGATAATAAAACAAGCAAGACGAGTACTGGCCCTCGGGTCTTGCATAAGAAATCTTGGAAAGAAAACGTATCCATGCGTTGTGACGGAAAGAAGCACCACTACAAGGCATCGACTTATATCAACTGGATCGCGCCCTTCGGTGCACGGCCTCAAACAGGAACCGCTTCATATGTCAAACAAGCATATGTTGTCTGTTAAGCCCTTTTCTGGACTTTCGAATCCTTCCCAAAAATGGAAGAGATATCAAACCGTGAATTCGAAAAAGTCATCTTCACGATGCTTTTCTCCTTCAGGATAGTCGCCATAAACTCGACTTAGCTGGGCAACAGACGGTTCGCGAGATACCTTGGGATAAGCCATCAGATATACCGCGATAATACGGCCCTTCGCTTGATCTTTTGCCCAAGAGATCACTTCACACGCGTCTTCTGCTCCTTCGACTACGACATAATCCTGGATTAAGTATTTCCAGTCGAATTCTTGCTCCTCAACTTCCCTCCAGAAAAAGACCATGTAGTCAGGAAGTTTCTCTTTCTCATCGTTCGGAAGTCTAAATGCTTCAATATCAGGTCGAATCACATGCATATCGCCAGTCTACGGTTTCTTTCAGTAGGGAATCATAGATAAGTGCTTTCAAGGCCACTGTATTTCACAGGCAAATAGAAAATCTTAGAGAATCCTGGGGTCACTCGCACATTTGTGATCTGTACTTGAGGACACTGGATCTCTAAGAATTTTCTTTTAGTTAGCAACTTGAGCAGGCGATCGAGAACCTACTCCAGATCGTCGTGGGCAACGAGGCGGCGGGCCGCCTCAGTGATGGTGCCGGACAGGGATGGGTAGACAGCCATCGAGTCAGCCAGCTGGTTAACAGTCAGCTGGTTGGTCACGGCAACGGCAATAGGCAGAATCAGCTCGGAAGCAGTAGGTGCAACGATAACGCCACCGATGACGCGGCCAGAGGTCGCGCGGCAGAACAGCTTCACAAAACCGTGGCGCAGCGAACGCATCTTCGCGCGCGGGTTGGTCGACAGAGGCATCACGACGGTACGCGCAGCAACCTCGCCAGCTTCGATTTCCTTCTGGGTGAAGCCAACCGCGGCGATTTCCGGACGAGTAAATACCGCGGTCGCAACAGTCTTCAGACGCAGTGGCGATACACCTTCGCCCAAAGAGTGGTACATCGCAATGCGGCCCTGCATCGCAGCAACAGAAGCTAGCGGGAACAGGTCAGAACAGTCACCGGCAGCGTAGATACCTGGGATATTGGTGCGCGATACGCGGTCGACCATGATGTGACCAGAAGGTGCGGTTTCCACACCGACGTGCTCCAAGCCAAGCTCAGCCGTAGAAGGAACCGAACCAATGGACATCAGAGCATGCGAACCGTAAATCTCACGACCATCGGTGGTCTTGACTACAACGCCGCCATCTTCGGTGCGGGTGACGGTATCAACGCGGCAGTTCTTTTCCAGCTCCACGCCGCGCTCAGCCAGAACCTTTTCCAAAACATCCGCGGCATCGGCGTCATCGTGAGGCAAAATGCGATCACGGGAAGCCACCATGGTGACCTTCACGCCTAACTCAGCAAACGCGGAAACAAATTCCGCACCGGTGACACCGGAACCAACAACAATCAGGTGCTCCGGCAACTCAGTGATGTCATAGACCTGCTGCCAGTTCAAGATGCGCTCACCATCAGGCTTTGCCCCTGGCAGCACGCGTGGTGTTGCACCCGTGGCAATCAAAACCAGGTCTGCATCCAGGACCTCTTCGCGGCCATCTTCATTGTGGGTAACGGTGACCTTGTGTCCACCGCTGGAAGCCGACACCTGGTCCTTGTCAAAGCGTCCCCGGCCGTTAATGATGCGGACACCGAGCTCTTCAGTACGCGCTCGCACGTCATCCGACTGGCGGTCAGCAAGTGCCGTCACACGCTCATTAAGCGCTTGCAATGCCAACTCAGTCTTGGCGAATCCTCCGCTAAGCCCCATGTCATCAGCACGGCGGAGGTCAGTCTTAATATTTGCGCCTGCAATAAAAGACTTGGATGGAACACAGTCCAATAAGATACTTGCGCCGCCCATGCCTTGATCTTCAACGACAGTAATATCTGCGCCATACTTGGCGCCTGCCTGCGCGGCTTCATAACCGCCCGGGCCACCGCCGATGATAACAATGCGCTTTTGGTGCTCAGCCATGTTTAACCGACTCCTTTAAAAGTCATGGGGATTTATTCCCTTAGAGTCTAACTGTTAAAGGTTAAAAGTTCTTAGCCAGGGCAACCGTTGGAGCAGCCTATGAAAGAAAATAGCGCTAGGATTTGGCAGCTTCTTCTTCAATAGCCGTCATAAATTGGCTAATTACAGAACTAAATAGCTTAATACCCACGCCAATCGCACGCTCATCCACAACTAAGTCTCCTTGGTGCAGGTCGTGCATATCACCGTCACCAGACCAGCAGCCCAAGCGAACCATAGAGCCTGGCACGTGCTCTAAGTACCACGAGAAATCTTCCCCACCAGAAGATTGCGGAGCTTGCACGATAGATTGCGGGTCAATCGCCTTAGCTGCCGATGCAATCAGCGCGGTTGCTACATCATCGTTAAGCACCGGCGGAACACCGCGATGATAAGTCAGTTCATGCTTGACCCCCGTTGGGGCAAGGACCTGCTCAACCAATTCCTGGAAGATGCCAGAAATTTCGCGCCAGATTCCAATATCAGCGGTGCGCAACGTGCCGGATATCGAACCGGTTTGCGGAATGGCATTCGGAGCATAGCCAGAGTTAATGGTGCCGAACACCAAAACCGTGCCCGTGCGCGGATCCACCCGGCGCGATAATAACGCCGGCAAATCAGTAACAACCTTGCTCATGGCGTAGATGACATCAGCAGACAGGTGCGGCCGGGAGGTATGCCCGCCGGGGCCTTTGATATCGATTTCGACGATATCGGTGGCAGAGGTAATCGCACCGGCGCGGAGTCCGATGCGCCCAACCCGCAGCTTGGGCTCCACGTGCACGGCGTAGATAGAGTGCACGCCTTCGAGCGCACCCCATTCAATAACGTCAGTTGCTCCACCGACCCAGACTTCTTCTGCGGGCTGGAAAATAACGCGCACACCAATGCTCAACGGGAATTCGCGGTTATAATCTGCCACCGCGCAAGCCACGCCCAAAGCAATAGTGGTGTGCACATCATGTCCACAGGAGTGCGACACCCCAGGCCTTTGGGAGCTGTACTCGAGGCCAGTTACTTCTTGTACCGGCAGCGCATCAATATCCGCGCGGAAAGCAATGCGGCCTTCTTCGGTATCAGGTCCGATATCAACCATGAGCCCGGTTTCTGGAAAACGCTGAGCTTCAATGCCGTACTCGCCTAAAATCTTGGCGAGATAATTGGTGGTCTCGAACTCTTGATTGGACGTTTCTGGGTGGCTGTGGATATGCCGGCGCCAGCCAATGATCTCCGAACGGTGAGTATCAAACCAGTCATTGACGAATTCCGAAACGGTCGGCTGCGTCATAGTCAGACCCTCCTTGATACACCCGGCGCCCTAAAAGTGGTGCGCAATAGATTTATTGTGCTCCGTCCGATTCTACAACTAGACCGTGCGGTTCATAAATCCAAGCAGTGCAAGGATAGGCCAACCTATGTGCCAACCTGTGATTTTAAAAAGAATTTAAGATAACTGCACACCACCTATTCGCAGCCTCCGGGTAGTTTTGGTGCGCTGTGAATGCGCGGTCTTAGGCGCTGAACCACTGTGCTTCGCGCTCGCTGCGAGTCGTTTATGCGCCGTGTACTCAGGAGAAAATGGCGCTAATTCCTCTAACGAAGACCCGCTCCCCTCGCCTTCTTGTTGTAACTCGCTGCTTAATAAATGCTGCTGGCTAGGTGCTGGATGCGCCGGTACAGATTTCACCAAAAGTGCTTGCACTCTGCCTGCGGGCATCGCATCGACAGGTGCAATCTCCGCAAGTTCTGCGGGTTGAATTTTCTCTTGCGGCACCCGAGGTGCAGGTGTTGCACACACAGATTGCACATTGTCTTCTGGTTGCGGCAATAACAGTGCTGGTGGAACCTCTAACGCCAACGCTAACTTGTACACCGTTGATAGCGCCGGATCCGCACTGGTTCCAGAGTTATTTTCATTGCGTTCTAAATTGCACACTTGTGTCCGCGATAAACCGGCAATTTCAGCCAATGCTTGTTGCGTCACTCCGCGTTTTCGTCGAATCTTTTTCAGGTTTTGTGAAAACCGAAAACCATAACTTGCCCACAGCAAACGTCCAACGCTTGGCGCCATGGACCTCACCCCCCAAGGTCTGTCCAAAAAGATTGCTTAAAAATTATCAATCAAAGCTAAAAGACGCCCCTGACGTGCATTCAGGCTCCCCCCCAGGATCCTTGCAGTCATGGACGTCTGCGAGCTTAACCTAGCTTTGGCGATCTTTCCACGTTGAAAATGTCACTGTGCGCGTTGCACACATGCTTCGGCGCACGTTAGGCACCGAGCGTGCGCTTTTATAAATCGATGTTGCGCGGACCGTAAAGTCGGTCACCAGCATCGCCCAAGCCTGGAATGATGTAGGCATTTTCATCCAAGGAAGGATCAATGCAGGCGGTAACCAAACGCACTGGGTAGCCAGACTCCGCGAGGGCATCAACACCAGGCTGTGCTGAAATCAGGCAGATAGCAACAATATCGGTTGCGCCACGGTCCACCAACAGCTTCAAAGAGTGAAGCAGTGAACCACCGGTGGCCAGCATCGGATCAACCAGGAAGACGGTGCGTCCGCTGAGGTCTTCGGGTAATGCTTCCAAATACGGAACTGGCTCATGAGTTTCTTCGTTGCGCGCCATGCCGATAAAGCCAACTTGAGCATCTGGGATCATCGACAGTGCTGGGTCAATCATGCCCAAACCCGCGCGAATAATAGGCACGATAATCGGTGGGTCAAGCAAACGCGTGCCGTCGGCTACAGCGACTGGGGTATTGCATTCGAAGTGCTCAACGGGCAGATTGCGAGAGGCTTCATAGACTAACATTCCGCCAAGATCAGCCAGGGCTGCACGAAATGCTGCGTTATCGCTGCGCTCATCGCGCATGAGCGTCAGACGAGATGAAGCAAGTGGGTGGTCTACTACGTGGATATCCATAAGCTACATCGTAAATCATCGCGGGAACCATTCTTATATTCACGCAGTCTTAATTGAGTATGAACCCAGCTCACACTTTTGAAATTGACCTAGAGTACACGCGCTCGCTCGCCCGCGATTTGGATGTGGCCGCGGCTTTTACCCCGCCGCAGCCGACTGTCATGCCTACTGATTCCACCTTGGCTGATTTTGTGGGCACGCTCAACCAGGCCTTGGATAACCTCACTGCACGTTCGCAGCAATTGCATAGCGATGTCGCGCATATTGCCCGCAGTGGCTTTGCGCTTGCCGATGCCGCCGAGGCCACCGATTCTTCCGCCAGTTCCGCGTTTGATGGCTTCCAGGTGGGATAAAGATGAATGTCATTGTTGATACCATCGCGAAGGTTGCCGGCCTGCAGCCGCCTTCCCTCCCGCAGCTTTCCTTAGTAAATGTTCCAGATATCTCTGCGGTCTCACCGCTGGCAAACATTGCGGGAACCGACCCCAGCAAGATGCTAAGTGCTGCCGGCGTGCTGGAAAAAGATCAGGACACCATCCGCCGCATCGCCGGTGAAGCCAGCGGCTTAATTGGCGCCTGCGCGCAGGATCTCATTGGGCTGGCTATGGAATTGGCCTCGCGCGCTGTGCCATTAGCAGTTGGACTATTGGTTCCCCACCCCGCTGCGCGCCTGGGTGCAGAGGCGGCCTTAAAAGCGTTGGCAATGGAATACCTTGGCCGGGCTGTAGCGCGTACCGGCAGCCTGGTCAATGAACTAGCGGCGATTAGCGCACCGCTGGCCGAGATCGCGACGCGTACTATTTCCTCACACGTCGATGGCGGACAACCCGCGTTAAAGGAACTTCAAGCAGTCTCTGGGCAAGCAGGTTTTACTCCCGCAGGTTCCACAACGGCAAGCTCGTCGGCAGCGGGCGTTGCTCCCATGGCCGAAGAAGATACAGCAGGCTCTGTCGCCGGGGCTTCGTCTACGTCAGGTTCTTCCACGGGGTCTGCGGCGGGTGAAAAGGCAGTTGATACTGCTCTATCTATGGTCGGAACCCCGTATGTATGGGGTGGGACTACCCCACAAGGATTCGACTGCTCGGGTCTTACCCAATATGCCTACCGCGCAGCCGGGGTAGATATCCCGCGTTTGGCAGAAGAACAAACCGTGGGCACTCAGGTCAGCGCCGACGAGCTGGTCAAAGGCGATTTAGTGGTCTGGGATGGGCATGTTGCTATGTACGCCGGTGATGGACAAATTGTCGAAGCCGGCGACCCAGTTCAGGTCAATCCCCTGCGAACCTCCAACATGGGGATGGAATTCAAGGGCTTCTGGCGTCCGACTTCTTAGGCTTTGGGTAGAATTATCGCCCATGAGCTCACGCGCGATTGTTCCGATTAAAATTTCTTTAACTGAAGGCGACTACTATACTCTTTGGGCCCCGAAATGGCGCCAGCAAGGCACCGAATGGCAGGCCCTTTTAGGCGATGATGAATCTGTCTTGGGCTTTCGCACTGAAGCAGAGCTTTTGACCTTCATTGAATCCGATAAACCACATGATCTTAAAGACCACCCAGAGTGGGAAGAGTTTAATCAGGGTCCAGCAAACCGCGTCAGCCCCGAAGAGCGTGATACCTACGATCTCATCGGAACTCCAGAATTTTTAGCCGGCCGCCCGAGCCACACCAATATCTCCGCTGTGGCACGCAACTTCCAGATGGCAGAGGTCATCGCATCAGTTACAGCTGCGCAACAAACCAGCATTTTCTTCGCCAGCCACTCCCTGCTGCGCAACGCTGCACGCGGTTTGGACCATTTCTCTGGCGAGCAAGGTTTGCAGGAATGGACTGCAATTGGTCGCATTGTCTTGACCAATTGGCAAAAAGTCATTGATGACCTCGACGCCCAGGTCCGCATCGTGCCTTCTACTGAGTTCAACGAAGACACGGTTACCTCCGCTGCATCAAAGATTTCCACTGCGAAACAGGCTGCTCAAGAAAAGCGCGAACAATTAGAACAGCAGCGCAAGGAAGAAAAGCAGGCGGCAGATCCTTATGATGGATCCGCGTGGGCTGCTGCCGGTATCGACCCAGTCAAAATCACCATCGATGCACGTTCGGTTTACACCCTGCGCACTTATATCGGTGAATCCCCCGTCTTTTTGGGCAAGTGGGGCGAAATCTTCACCTTCCCATCGTCCAAGCAGCTCATGCGTTGGATCATGGAAAATGATGATCACGACCTAGCACGCGTTAGCACCTGGGAAGAATTGGTCACCGCGGCAAATGCCGGCGAACTCGAATTTATAGTTCACCCAGATAACCAGTACACCTTCAATGGCATCGTGCGTGATATCACCAAGGGCCCAGAAGCTGTTGATGCACAGCAGATGAGCAGCTGCTATGAAATCTGCGCGGATGCTGCTGACTGGGCCGGAGATGACTCGATTAACTCGTATATGCTGCAGCACCCACGTTTCCAGGACTACCTGGGATACATGCTGGGTTCAACCGAGACCGCAGGTTATGTTCCTTCCAAGCCCTTCAATGATCACGCAGAGGCGTGGAAGGGCCTCGAAGAAATGCTGACGAAGCGTTTTTCGAAGTTCTAACTCCGCCAGCTAATCCGTTTCCAAAGCTTCACGCAGCGCCGCAATAAGATCTGCGTGAAGCTTTGCTGTTTTCTCCGACTGTGGCGCCAGGTGGTCGAACCCGTGATAGGCACCCTCATAAGAAATAAATTCCACGGGAACGCCGGCTTTATCTAAGCGCTGCGCGAAGGTTAAAGCCTCGGGGTAAAACAAGTCCAAATCCCCAATGCCAATCCACGTCGGCGGGCAATCTGTGAGGTCCTCGCGATACAGCGGTGACGCATAGGGCGCTAATTCTGAGTCCAAATGGTCATTGCCTAAATACAGGTTCCATGCTGCGGCATTCAACCGCGCGGTCCAGATAAACTGCCCCCATGAGCGCTCATGGGCATCAAATCCCGCGCTAGAGACATTGCCGCTTTGGTGGTCCAGCATGGGATAGACCAAGCCTTGAAAGGCAACGGGGTGCCCGTCATCAATCGCCCGCTGCACGATGCCTGCCGCCAGACCACCACCAGCGCTATCGCCACACACGGCAATGCGCTGCGGATCAACTCCCAATTCTTCCGCATTATCTTGCACCCAACGCACCAGCGCATAGCAATCATCAAGGTCCGCCGGAAAAGGAGCTTGATTGGCTTTCCGGTAGCTCGGCGCGAAGACCGAGATATTTAATTCATCAGCAATCTTCGCGTTCTGTGGGTCATAAAATCCGGGCGTACCAATCAGGTGCCCGCCGCCATGCGTCCAGATCATCGCTGGGCGCAGGGGTGCTGGAGCAGATGCTCCAGCACCCCTTAACCGTTGCGGCACAATATGCCGCGCGCTAAACGGATGCCCATCATCAGGGCTTTCACCATCAATGAGGCGGATGTCAACGTCGCGGTCGGTCTCTCTAATCGCATCAATTTTAGAGACCAAACCCATGATAAATAACATCAACGCCGGCGAAATAACGTGGTTGGGAAGATACAACGACCAAGTCCGCAACTCAGGATCCACCTGGCGCAGATACGGCTCCCGGCTTTCCTTATAAGCCTTGAGCCCCGCACCTAAAGCCCCGACGCTAAAAGCGCCCACACCAAGGGCCACGGCAGCGGACGCAATTTCACGTGCCTTAGGCGTCGTCTTCAGGTTCTTGGGCGTCTTCGGCAAACTCGGTGTCAGAAAGTTCTTCATAAGCAGGCAAGATCACGCTTTCAATCAGGTGCTGGCGATGTTCCTGGGTACTAAAGCTATTTTGCATCGCAGCCACGGTCAGCTCAAAGAATTCCTCCAGGCCATAACCTAAAGCTTCATTGAGCGAGACAAATTGCTCGGTCAATGCAGATTCTCCCACCGCGCAGGTAAAGCCCAACTGCTGCAACAGCGGCAAGGGGTGATCCGCCAAAGAATCTACTTCCTCGGCGGCGATATTTTCATCGGGAGTAATCTCCACCGCGATGTGTCGATCCCGAATCCAGCTGGTCAGCTTACCTGGGGCAATTCCTTCGACAGTCGCGGAAAAGTCATCGATGATATCCACACCAGCAGCAATGCGGGTAGCACCAGCTTTAACGCCAGCTTCAATATCGTCAAAGCCACCATCGATGACAAAAGGTACGAAACTATCCTGCAGCTTGGCCAAAACCCCTGCGTGCGCGGCAACATTCTCGCCAACTAGCGCAAAGCCCGCGACCTCGTCGTGGGCAATGGCAGCATCGGCAATCTCTGCGACATTCGCTGCTTGGGTATCGGCGCTCAGGATAATGCGTGCATCGACGTCGTGGGAATGAAGCGCGGAAGTGGCCTGCGCGATGACATCGCTAAGCAATGCTTCACTTGTCGATGCATCGTCTGCGTCCGCAAAATCATTCGGGTTTAAGCGCAACTCGGCGTAAATCACATTATCGGCCTGCAGCTTGTCCAGGACGGTTTTCACGGCGTCAGAAACACTGTGCCCTGCGGCAACCTTCGCAGCAAGGGCTACTTTGGGCAAGGAAGCCAAAGTGTCGGCGGAAGAATCTTTGTTTTCTGGGCTAATTAAAGGTGCGTCATACATGGGAGCCATCCTAAGCCTGAGCCTAAGATATTGCATACAATGACTGTCTTTTCCTCTCGCACTACCACTTCCGAAGCTAAACCCACTGGTACTGGAACTACTCCACGACGCTTGCGGTTATCGTTGAATACCTTTGTTGCCACCGCAGTCAGCGCGGCAATTCTTAGCACCTCCGTCCCGGCGGTGTTGGCGCAAGATTTAGAACCCACAGAACAGGGTCTTACTGGGGTATTTGATGGGCTTTTCGATGACACCCCGCTAGGCGAAGAGGAAGAAGATGCACCTGCTTCATCGACCCGCGAGGCCGCACCCAATACTGATAATTGCCCGCAGGCACTGCTTCCCCCAGAACCTGTCACAACCTCTGAAGTAGTAGCACCTGGTCAGCAATCCCCAGCGCCTTTGCCCGAGGTGCAAGATTCCAACTGTGGAGTGCAAGCTCCTGCTGGATTCGACGTCAATGATGACGTGCGCGCATCCGCGTGGATGGTCTCTGACCTGGATACCGGGGAGATTGTAGCGATGAAAGATCCCCACGGCCGCTATCGTCCGGCTTCTATTCTTAAAGTCCTGCTGGCGCTCGAGGCTATCGATGAGTTGGATTTGAAGAAGGTGGTCATTGGCACCGACGAAGATGCAGCTATCGATGGCTCCGCCGTGGGCCTTGGCCCCGGGGGCCGCTATACCGTCGAGCAGCTTTTGCAAGGCCTACTTATGGCCTCTGGCAATGATGCCGCGCACGCGTTGGCGCAACAGCTCGGCGGCGATGAGGAGACTTTAACCAAGATCAACAAGCTCGCGACTGATCTGGGTGCTCGCTCTACCTTCGCGGCTAGCTACTCTGGCCTCGATGCACCAGGTATGTCTACCTCGGCAGCCGATATGGCGCTGCTTTATACCGCAGCTTTTGAAAACCCCACCTTTGCTCGCATCGTGGGCACCGACAGCGTGAAATTTCCCGGCTACGGTGATTTAGAAGGCTACGAGCTGGGCAATGACAATGGCCTCTTTATGAATGACCCCGATGGAATTGGTGGTAAGACCGGCTATACCGATGATGCCAACCACACCTTCGTTGGTGCCTTAGACCGCGATGGGCGCCGGCTGATGGCGGTCATTTTGGACACCACCATCGACCACGGTCCCCGTGCGTGGGAGCAAGCACAAATGCTTCTCGATGAAGCCTATAAGATTCCCGCCGGCCAAGGCGTCTCGTCTCTGGAGGAAACAGAGAAAATCACCAAAGAAGAAGAAACACCTGCTGCTACCGCAACAGCGGCGAATGCAGAAAATGTATCAGCACCTGATGCGGCATCGGCAGCAGAAAGCCCCACTCACCCAACCTGGATGCCGTGGCTGATTGTGGCCGGTGTAGCAGTGCTGGTTCTTGTAATTATTTCTTCTTTACTACTTCTGCGTTCGCCCAGCGGTCGTGGGCGCCACGCTGCTCGTTAGCTGGGTTGATAGTAAATTGCGTTGCTACCGCACCGATGAAACCGATGGTTTGGCCGAGCCCTGGCACAATCAGGATGCTTCTAAACCACTGGCGTTTAATGGATTGCTCGATGCTGAGCTTTTCATGCGTATCAACATCGCGCACCCGGTAGCCCATCATCAGCTTCGCTGGGGAACCGCCGAAGGCAACTTCGGTGCCGACAAAAATTACTGCCATCAACACTCCGGCGATAACGCTGGCGAATATCGAGTCACCGGCGAGCAGCCCCAAAGGCACAATCGATAGCAAGAAATAATCTAAAAAGGCCATGCCCACTCGCGTGCTCGACGACGGGCGATCAGCAATCCGGCTATCCACTGGAGTTTGATATAAACCCTGTGCCTGCTGCGGAACCATCTGCTGGTGCTGATAATTGGCTTGCTGATACGGGTTGAAAGGCTGCGCGTACGGGCTTTGCGCCGGCTGCTGGGGCTGTGCATAAGGCGCCGCATACGGAGGCTGCTGCTGTGATTGGGCTTGCGGCTGTTGCTGGGGCTGCGGCGGAATAAAAGACTGCCTCTGCGGCCCTTGCTGGGGGCTTCCCTGCGGACTCGACCAGCCGTGAGTCTGCGGCGGGTTCTCGCTCACGTTCATACGCGTAACCGGATCAGGCCAGCTCCCGAAATTAGCGAGATGCTCAATTTCCGGCCAGGTAATCTTCCGTCCGGCCGAAATGGCGTCATCATAGTGCTTGCGCACCTCAGGCTTGGACAAGATGGAGTAGCACAGTTGAATCTCCTTGCGGCGCGGATCATTTGCCGTCACACCATGGCTTTCTAGGTCTGCATCGCGCGCAGCCAGCAAAATGCCAAGGGCCGCGCATTCATCGGCGCTATCAAGCTTCATGTGCTTGTACAGATCAGGAGCAAAACTGTGACTCATATGCCCAACTATAGCGTGCGACTTACACATCCAACAGGGGACTAATCCAACCTCAGTGGATCCCCTGACCCTTACCCCAACCCCATTATTCAAGGTCGGGCGGAAGTATTATTTGCGGCGCAACAGCGCAACCGCACCGGCGCCAATCGCGCCGATGGCAGCGCCAGCGCCGAAGCTGGCTCCAGCAGAAGGACCAGAAGAGATTTCCTGGCGCACTCGGATGACAGCTGGTTCGGGAACAGAGGGCTCTTCCAAAGCCAGGGATTCTTCAGTAGTCGCAGTCCAGGCGTTGATGTACATGACCACGCGCCAGATCAGATACATCATGACCATCAACACGATGACCGGGCCGAAGACTGCACCGGCTGGATTACCAGTAGCCGAAGAGATGATGACGGTAGAAAGCTGCTTGATAGCTTCCAGCGCGATGGCACCCAGTGCTGCGCCCTTGACACCGGATTTCAGCGGAACCTTGGTGCGCGGCAGGACTACAATCATCCACC
Source organism: Corynebacterium sp. J010B-136 (assembly GCF_002967075.1). Classification (GTDB taxonomy): domain Bacteria; phylum Actinomycetota; class Actinomycetes; order Mycobacteriales; family Mycobacteriaceae; genus Corynebacterium. Next base: position 342,399 of record NZ_PUGE01000001.1, read on the forward strand.
ACATCACCAGGAAGTTCGCCAGCAAACCAATAGCCAGACCAGCAGCGAAGATAACCCAGTTCATGCCTGGGAAGTGGTCTAGGCCAATCCAATCAAATACCTTCGGGATGATGCCCGAGGTACCAGCAGCAGTAACGCCAAAGGCCAAAATTAAGGCAACGAGCAAACCAATCAGGCCAAGCAAGTCATTAATCTTCTTAACCAGGAAGTTGCCGCCGCCTTCGTTAGCATCGAGTCCCCACATGGCAGAAATACCGATGCGCAGGTTATTCATCCAACCCAGTCCAGACCACAAAGTGGTCAGACCAGCGACACCAAACATGGCGCCGCGTTGGTCAATGGCGGTAACCAACAGCTGGTTGATGGTCTCGCCCAAATCACCTTCGACTGCCCCGGTGATGGCATCTTGGACTTGCTGCATCAAGTCATCGCGGTTGGCCAGCACGGTTGCCACGACTGCGACCATCAGCATGAAGAGTGGGAAAATCGCCAAAACCGAATAGTAGGTAACGCCGGCTGAAAACTGGTTGCCGCCCTGCGCTGTGTACCGGTTTTGCATGCGCATGATGTGGTCGACAAAGCCAGAACGTTCACGAATTTTATCAACCGCGCCCGGCTCATCTTGCCGGGTGCGTTCAATGCCGGATTCATCAGTCCTGTTGTCACGAGGCTTCGTTGGAGCAGCCATTGTCAAGGCCTTTCTATGAAACGTTCAGCGGGCTTTTACCTAGCGTAGATCGGATTTAGCGTCGGCGTGCAGGAAGAAACCCAACTTTGTCATAAACGTTTTCCAAAAGTGGCGTAGCAACTTCCGTGGCCTTATCGGCGCCATCGGCAAGCAAGCGTTCAATTTCGCCGCGGTCGTCCATCAATTCATCAAAGCGTGCCTTCAGCGGAGTAACGAAAGTTTCCAGCGCATCAGCGGTATCGACCTTCAATTGACCATAGCCTTGGCCGTCGTAACGCGCTACTAGCTTGTCGATGTCCTCGCCCGTCAACGCCGACTGAATCGCCAACAAGTTAGATACACCAGGCTGGTTTTCACGATCGAAGTTCACTACCCCCAAATCATCAGTGACCGCGGAGCGAATGCGCTTTGCGGACGTCTTCGGCGTATCCAAGAGATTAATCAGGCCCTTGGGGTTAGGACCTGACTTGGACATCTTGGCCATTGGATCCTGCAGGTCGTAGATCTTCGCTGAGCCCTGCGGAATATAAGCCTCGGGTACACGGAAGGTCTCACCGTAGCGGGAGTTAAAGCGCTCAGCTAAGTTACGCGTTAATTCCAGGTGCTGACGCTGGTCTTCGCCCACCGGAACGAAATCCGGCGAGTAGAGCAAGATATCTGCTGCCATCAACACTGGGTAGGTAAACAGACCTACCGAGGTGCGGTCCTGGCCCTGACGCGTCGCCTTGTCCTTGAACTGCGTCATGCGCGAAGCCTCACCGAAACCAGTCATGCACTGCAAAACCCATGTCAGCTCCGCGTGCGCCGGTACCTGCGATTGCACGTACAAGGTAGAACGCTTCGGATCAATGCCCAAAGCAATCAGCTGCGCTGCACCAGCGATGGTGCGCTCGCGCAATTCCGCTGGGTCTTGTTCCACGGTGATCGCGTGCAGGTCAGGAATGAAGTAGAAAGCATCAAAGCCGTCCTGCAAATCAATCCACTGTTTAAGCGCACCGAGGTAATTTCCTAGGTGGTAAGAATCAGCCGTGGGCTGAATACCGGACAAGATGCGATCGCCAAGCTGTGGAGTCGGAGCAGCTACTGGTGCGGAAGTGGGTTCAGTCATAGTAAATACCTTAATGTGTTGTAAAAATTGAGCACGACTTGGCTCCTAAAAAGCCGTAAAAGCGCCTTGTCCGGAGCACACGAAATTTGTGTGTCTATCCGGCCAAGGCGCTTTATGAAGGAAAGTTTAAGAAATCACGCTATTGACAAGCGTTCTTTCTTAAATCTTGCGGCTCGTTGGAGAGATAACGTCAAGGGTTGTTGCCAAGCCAGCGACGAGGAATGCGCCACCTGCGGACATAACGATCAACGGAGCAAGGAAAGCGAAGGACGGACCAACTACGGTCCACCACCAAATACCCACGACGAGCCCAATGACTCCGAGGACGTAGTAAAGAATTGCTTGCGACATACGGTCTACTCCATTGCTGTCATGACGGTAGCTACGTGAAATCAGGATAAAGCCAGCTTCACCAAATATTGTTCACAGGTAGTTTAGCACCCTCATAGCTAAAAACTAAGCTTTACCCCCAATCGCACTTAGCTGTATTCCACCATCAAAGGCGAGTGGTCAGACCAGCGCTCTTCAACGCTTGGAGCCTTTTCTACCCAGCTGCGCTGTGCACGTTGCAGCATCGCATCGGTTGCCGCCTGGTAGTCGATGCGCCAGCCTGCGTCATTGTTAAAGGCCTGGCCGCGGTAGGTCCACCAGGTATAAGGACCTTCTGCCTCAGGCGCTAGTCGACGCGCCACGTCGAACCACTGCGGGTCCGCAGCTGCTTCCCAGTTGGTCTTGGTTTCATAGTCAATAATTCCCAGCCAGTCACCCAGACCCTTTTTCACCTGTGGTTCAGCGTCTGGGAACGCTCCGAAGACATGGTCCATAAAGGCGCGCTCTTCTGGCAGGTGGCCAGATTTCTTTTCATTCGGCTTGTTATTTTTCAGGTCTTGGGCGCGGTGGCAGATATTCCAGTCGCCGCCGATGACCATCTCTGGATGCTGGTTAGCACGGTCTTTTAGGATTTCCGCGAATTCATCTAAGAAGTTGTACTTCTCATCCAGCTTCGGGGAGTTGGTATCACCCGATGGCAGATAGAGCGAAGCCACGCGCACACCAGCGGTGGTGGCCTCAATCCAACGGCCAGCTTCCAGGAAGGAGCCGAATCCGATCTCAACATCCGTTAATGGAGTACGCGATAAGATTCCGACCCCGGCGCGTCCCTTGGCGCCTGGGGTTAGGGCATCAGCCATGGCCAGGTGCCAGCCTGCTTCCAGCGCTGGTTTTAAAGCCAGCTCAGTTTGGGCTGGATTAGCGCGCACTTCTTGCATGAGCACGATGTCAGCGCTGGTTTCTTTCAACCATTCATTCATTCCCAGGTTGAGTTCATTGCGCTGCTTGCAGGCAGCGCGAATACCGTTGACGTTGACCGAAGCGATAGTTAAAGACATGGCAACATTCTAGCTACCAGCCAGGCTTCCCTGCTGCATCAGCCTTATCCTGCACATACTCCGTACATCTTCGGTACGACTTCGGTGACATTACTTGAAAAAAGTAACGTCACTTCTTGACAAACTGAGCGCCAATCCAAATCAGAATTGCCACCGCAGAAAGCGCCGCACCCGCAAGCGCTGGGGATGCATATCCCATGCCAGCCCCCACGACAACGCCACCGATGGCAGCACCAGCCGCATTAGCCAGGTTCAATGCCGAGTGGTTCAGCGACGCTGCCAAAGTTTGTGCATCGCCGGCAACATCCATGAGACGAATCTGCAGGCTTGGGGTCAGGGATGCGCCAAAGAATCCGATAAGTCCAAAGTTAATGGTGCCCAAGATTGGATTGTGGGAGGTAAAGAAGAAGGCCACGAGAATCAACGTGATTGTAATCAGGGAGAATAAAATGCCCTTTTCCAAGCTGCGGTCGGCCAGCCAGCCACCGAAGTAGTTACCGGCAACATTGCCGATACCGTAGACCATCAGCACCAGCCACATGAGGCTTTCGGCCATTCCGGCACGTTCCGTCATCGTCCAGGTGATGTAGGTATACACGGCGAACATGCCGCCGAATCCAATCGCACCCATCGCCAAAGAAAGCCATACCTGTGGGCGACTAAATGCACCAAGCTCTGTCTTCACGGAGGTCGCGGGCATCCTCACCATATGCGGCATCAAAACCCACAGTCCAGCCAGAGTCACAAGCCCCACCAGGACCACGAGCACGTAGGCAGCCTGCCAGCCCAAGGCCGAGCCCAGCGCCTGCGCGGCCGGCACACCAAGCACGGTAGCCACAGATAGACCCATGCCCACCATCGCGACTGCTCTACCGCGCGCACCAGCCGGAGCCATCGACGCAGCTGATAGACCAGCGACCGAGAAATACGCGCCGTGTGGCAGTCCTGCGATAAAACGCGCCACCATCAGCAGCGAATAATTTTCCGCAAAGATGCCTAAACCATTGCCGATAATAAATGCCAGCATTAAAAACAGCAGCAGGCGTCGGCGCGGAATCTTGCCGGTCAATGCAGTAATCAATGGAGCGCCCACAACTACGCCTAAGGCATAAGCGGAAATAATATGACTTGCTTGACCTTCGGAAATTCCCAGGTCGCTAGCAATCATGGGCAAAAGGCCCATCGACACGAACTCCGTGGTGCCGATGGCGAACCCACCCATCGCCAAAACGATCACCACGATGATGCGACGGGTATTAGAAATAGAGGTCTGCAGAGGACGTGGACGGCGTCGAATCCGCGCACGCCGAGCCGCAACCTCGGCGGCAGTTTCCTCAGCCCCTACCTCACCGTAAGTCGGATCTCCATATCCATCGAAAGACTGGGATGTGTGCGCATTATCACTTTGGTTAAACTGCTTCGCATTTTCATCATCAATCCGCTTGTCACTCACGCGGGCAACCTTACCGAAGCACTCCTTATATCCGCACGTCAAGTGATACACGGATAAAACTACTTGCCGGTGTGCAACCCGCCACCCACACGCTAAATGCCAGCGATAGGTTTGAGCTATTGAGATTCACAGCGTAATCATATTGACAAAAGCGGTAACCTGCCGATTAACATAGGTTAGCCTTAGACAAATTAAGGCAGTCTAGCCTGCCTATTTACGTGGAGGACCACACACCGTGCAAACATCCAAACTTGTTCGTCTCACTGCTGTATCTGCCATCGCAGCACTTGCACTAACTGCCTGCTCCGACAGCGGAAGCTCCGATTCTGCAAATACTGACTCTTCTGCAGCATCCGAGTCCGCAGACGGAAACGGGTCTGACGCAGATTCCAACAACCCGGCGGATGAGTCCCAGTTCCCCATCACCATGGAGCACGCACTTGGAGAAACCGTCATTGAGTCCAAGCCAGAGCGCGTTGCCACCGTTGGATGGGCAAACCACGAGGTCCCTCTCTCCTTCGGTATTGTTCCAGTAGGCATGTCCAAGTCCACCTGGGGCGATGATGATGAAAACGGCATCATGCCATGGACCGAAGACAAGATTGCAGAACTCGGCGGCGAAGAGCCAGTGCTTTTCGATGAAACCGACGGCATCCCCTTCGAGCAGGTCGCCGACACCCAGCCTGATGTCATCTTGGCTGCATACTCTGGCCTGACCCAGGAAGATTACGACACCTTGTCTCAAATCGCACCTGTCGTGGCGTACCCAGATAAGCCATGGACCACTTCTGCTTTTGACATGGTTTCTTTGGACGCAGCAGGCCTGGGCCTGGCTGATGAAGGCGAAAAGCTCAATGAAGACCTGAAGAAGCAGGTCGATGAAGCAATGGCGAACTACCCAGAACTCAAGGGCAAGAAGCCACTGTTTACCTCCTTCGGCGGCGCCTCGAGCGAATCCATGATTGGTTTCTACACCCTGGACGATCCACGCGCGGGCTTCTTGGAGGAAGCTGGTTTTGAAACCCCAGAAATCGTGAAGGAATACACCGGAAACTCCGATTCCTTCTGGGAAGAAGTCTCGACTGAGAACCCAGAGCAGTTCGACGACGTCGACTTCTTCATCTCCTACTCTTCAGGTGATGAAGCAGCAGATAAGGAAGCACTCGAGAAGATGCAGGCAGATCCGCTGACCTCCAAGATCCCAGCGATTGCTGAAGGCCGCGTTGTCTTCTTGGAAAATGGCCCACTCGGTGCATCCGCTAACCCATCCCCACTGTCTATTCCATGGGGTATCGATGATTACTTCGCAGCTCTAAATACTGCTTTCGAAGCTGAGTAACTAACTCGCCGAAGCTAAGAAAGATTTTCAAGTGGTAGACCTCGCAGCGTCAGTAAAATCGGTGGAAGCGCAGGAAAAGGCCCAGGCGCACCATTCTTCAACCGCATCTGGGCTGGCTGAAGCAGCCCGTGCTTCCCAAACAGGAGTCGCTGGAAAAAAGCACCCCCTCGGCATGCGCATCGCAGTCCTCATCGGATTGCTTATCGCTTTGGCAATCGCGTGTGTTGCCTCCGTTATGTTCGGTGTTCGTTCCATCTCGGTGGAAGACGCCCTCGCTGCTATCGGCGGTGCAACTGAAACTGCGGAACAAGCCGCCGCCGCTGCGCGCATGCCACGAACTGTGATGGCATTGCTCGTCGGCGCAGCACTGGCGATGTCAGGTACTACCTTGCAGGGAATCACCCGCAACCCGTTGGCCGATCCGGGTATTTTCGGCGTACTCTCTGGCGCCTCACTCGCAGTTGTCACGGGCATTGCTTTCTTTGGGCTCTCACGCCCAGTGCCCACCATGATTGCCGCCATGTTCGGCTCTTTGGCGGCCGCGGTCTTTGTCTACTTCGTGGGCTCTTTGGGCCGCGGTGGTGCCACCCCGCTGAAACTCGCGCTTTCTGGTGCTGCCACCGCTGCGGCATCGTCAAGCTTGGTCTCTGCGATTTTGCTGCCGCGCGCCGATGTCATGGACCAATTCCGCTTTTGGCAAATTGGTTCCGTCGGCGGTGCCGAGTGGCCCAATCTGGGTTTGTCGCTGCCTTTCCTAGCCGTTGGTTTGCTCGTCGTTTTAGGCTGTGCACCAGGGCTTAACGCATTAGCGCTTGGCGATGACGTCGCCACCGGCCTGGGCATCAAAGTCATGACCACCCGTTTGGTCGCAACCTTTGGAGCGGTCATCTTGTGCGGTACTGCAACCGCGCTCGCAGGCCCGATTGCTTTTGTCGGTTTGATTGTTCCGCACCTGATCCGTCTTGTCTGCGGCACTGACCACCGCTGGCTGCTGCCACTGACCGGTCTTGCCGGAGCGCTATTGCTGACCGTCGCTGACACCATCGGCCGTGTGGTTACCCGTCCTTCCGAATTGGCAGTGGGCATTTTGGTTCCGCTTATCGGCGCACCGCTGTTTATTTGGATTGTTCGCAACACCAAGGTTCGGGAGCTTGCCTAATGACTACTTCCACTCAAACCACTTCTTCAGGCGAGACCAGCTCCTCATCGGTTGCTAAAGACCTCGCAGCTTCTCTCGCCACTGGTCGCAAAAAGCGCGCACGCCAATACTGGGCTTTAGTTACGTTGCTTGTCATCGCGGTCATCGGCGTCTGGTTGGCCTCGCTCATGATTGGCGAGACCTTCTATAGCTTGCAAGACGTCCTAGCCGTTGTCATGGGTGAAACCGTTCCTGGCGCCAGCTTTACCGTCGGCGCGCTGCGACTTCCGCGCGCAACGGTAGCGATTTTCGTTGGCCTAGCCTTCGGTATTGCCGGCACGATTTTCCAAACCATGCTGCGCAACCAACTGGCCTCACCAGACATCATTGGTATTTCCGCCAGTGCATCGGCTGCTGGCGCAACCGGCATCATCATGTTCGGCCTCGGTCAGACCGCAGTGTCGATCATGTCGACCATCGCCTCGCTGGTAATCGCGCTGACTATCTATCTGTTGTCCATGAAGTCCGGCTTTACGGGTACCCGCATGATTCTGATCGGTATCGGCTGCGCAGCGATTATGCAGGCGTGGACTTCTTATGTGCTCTCGCATGCTGCTGCCTGGGATTTGGCTACCGCAACCCGCTGGATTACCGGTTCGCTCAACACCATGACTTGGGAACGCGGCCTACCAGTTATCTTGACTGTCATTGTGCTGGCACCGCTGATGATTGCCTGCTCGCACCTGCTGTCGATCCTGGGACTGGGTGATGATTTAGCACGCGGTCTCGGCACTCACTTAACGCTGACCCGGGTGGTGTTATTCGTCGGTGCCGTCGTACTCATCGCCCTAGCTACTGCCGCTACTGGCCCCATCGCGTTTGTCGCCTTTATGGCAGGCCCCATCGCTTCACGGATTTTCAAACCCGGTGCCTCCCTCGTTCTCCCCGCGGGGCTCATCGGCGCATTGCTCGTGCTAGTCGCAGATCTGGCTGGCCAATACCTCTTTGGCACCCGCTACCCTGCTGGCGTTATCACCGGTGCGATTGGTGCGCCTTTTTTAATCTATCTACTTACTCGATCCTCGCGATAGGACATTCATGACTGCAATGAATATCAATGAACATGCCTCGACGGCGCAGCAGCTGGATTCCACCGCTCTACACGTTAAAGATGTATCGGTCGGCTACGGTGAGCGCACGGTTTTAGACACGCTCAACGTCGACATCAAGCGAGGTGCCGTAACTTCCATTGTCGGGCCAAATGGCTGCGGCAAATCTACGTTGCTACGCACCATGTCGCGTTTGCTAAACCCGACCAATGGCGAAATTGTCCTCGATGGCAAGTCCATCCATGACATCCCAACCCGTAAGCTCGCAACCCAGCTCGGCCTTTTGCCGCAGACCCCGATTGCCCCCGATGGCATCGTGGTCGCAGACCTAGTTGGCCGCGGCCGCACCCCGCACCAAGGCATCCTGGGGCGCTGGAGCCAGCAAGACTACGACATCGTTGCAGAAGCCTTGGAAACCACCGGTATCTCCGATCTCGCTGAACGCTCCATCGATGAGCTGTCCGGTGGTCAACGCCAACGCGTGTGGATTGCCATGGCGTTGGCACAACGCACAGATACATTGCTTCTCGATGAGCCCACCACGTACTTAGACGTCAAGCACCAGTTAGATGTCTTGGACTTGCTCACTGAGCTCAACCGCGATCGTGGCACCACCATCGTCATGGTGCTGCACGACCTCAATCTGGCCGCACGCTATTCCGATGAGCTCGTTGCAGTTTCTGGCGGGAAGGTCTTCGCGCATGGGCATCCACGCGAAGTCATCACCAAAGAAAATGTGAAGTCCGTATTCGGAATCGACTCGGTCATCATCACTGACCCGGTTTCCGATCAACCAGCGGTCATGCCTATTGGCCGCCACCACCTAAGGAATAAGTAGATTCTCAATGGCATTTTTCCCATTTCTCGCAACCGTCAAAAACTCCGAACGCATCTCTCCTAACTTCCAGCGGGTAACTTTTACTGGCTTAGATGACATGGGCCCCGCAGGTCACATCATGGACTTGCGCATCAAACTAGTCATCCCGGGTGACCACGGCCTGCCAAAGATGACCGGCGAAGAAAACTGGTACGACGAATGGAAAGCCATTGACCCGGACACGCGCGGTAGCATGCGCACCTACTCCATCCGCGAGTTTCGTCGAGCAGGTGAGCACGACGAAGGTGCAAACCGTGAAGCTGAGCTCGATATTGACTTCGCTCTGCACGGCGTAGGCACTCCCGATAGCGGTCCCGCCGCCACCTGGGCAGTCGAAGCACAGCCCGGCGATCAACTCTATGTGGTTGCGCCGCAGAAAGACGACGAATCCGGCCCGGGCATTGAATTTCAGCCTGGAGAGGCTACAAATGTTGTCATTTTAGGTGATGAAACTGCCCTGCCAGCTATGCTGCGCATCGCAGACGAGTGGCCTGCGGAACTCACCGGCACCATGTACTGCGAATTGGTCGATAGCGCCGATATCCCGCAGATTGATTTCCCTGCAAATCTCACGGTGAACTGGGTCCCGCGTAGCCCAGAGCATGCGTACGGTGACCTATTGGTTGAATCTGCAGCGCAGCTTTTTGAAGTTGAGAACCCACGCGGTGAATGCACCCCGCCGGAGCCATCGTCGCCGAAGGCATCGACTAGCGATGACGCCGAGCCTGCCCCGCTGGTCTGGGAAACCCCAGCCTATAGCTCTTTCGACGACGATACTGATGCCGCCGAACCAGCTTCAACTGTTGCTGAACGCTTTGCTGATACTTATTTCTGGATCGCTGGTGAAGCCGGCATGGTCACCACTATTCGTCGCATGTTGGTTAAAGGCGCGGGCATTTCCCGCCACCGCGTTTCCTTCATGGGGTACTGGAAAACCGGTGTCAAAGCGCTCGGTTAAGAGCTGATTGTGCGCACCACTTAGTCCGGCCTTATCTCAAAAGGGGGCTGCTGCTCCCAAAAGATACGGTAAACCGGTATTCTTAGATGTTGAACATTTTCCAAAACATTAATTTTTAGGAGAAGCATGGCAAAGATTATCTGGACCCGTACTGACGAAGCACCATTGCTTGCGTCCTACTCTTTCAAGCCAATCGTTGAAGCATTCGCTTCCGTTGCTGGCATCGAAGTAGAGACTGCAGATATCTCACTGGCTGCTCGTATCCTGGCTCAGTTCCCTGAGACCGAGGTTCCAGACGCACTGTCCGAGCTCGGTGAGCTAGCTAAGACCCCGGAAGCGAACATCGTAAAGCTTCCAAATATTTCAGCTTCTGAGGTTCAGCTGCGCAAGGCTATTGCCGAGCTGCAGGCTGTTGGCTTCGACCTTCCAGAGTATGACGACGCCAAGGATAAGTACGACGTAGCTAAGGGTTCCGCTGTAAACCCTGTCCTGCGTGAGGGCAACTCTGACCGTCGTGCACCACAGGCTGTCAAGAACTTTGCTAAGGCAAACCCACACCGCATGGGCGCATGGTCGAAGGACTCCAAGACCAACGTTGCAACCATGGACGCAAACGACTTCCGCCACAACGAACAGTCCGTCATCATCGATGGTGATGACACCTTGACCATCAAGCTAGTTGGCACCGACGGCGCTGAGACCGTTCTGCTCGACGGCCTGAAGGTTCTCGACAAGGAAGTTATCGACGGCACCTTCATGTCCGCAAAGGCTCTCGATGAGTTCTTGAAGGCACAGGTTGCCCGCGCGAAGGAAGAGGGCGTTCTCTTCTCCGCACACCTGAAGGCCACCATGATGAAGGTCTCCGACCCAATCATCTTCGGTCACGTTGTGCGCGCATTCTTCGCTGATGTTTACGACAAGTACGGTGAGCAGCTGCTCGAGGCTGGCCTGAACGGCGAAAACGGCCTGGGCGCTATCTACTCCGGTCTGGAGAAGCTCGACAACGGTGCTGAAATCAAGGCTGCTTTCGATGCTGCTTTGGAAAACGGCCCAGACCTGGCAATGGTCAACTCCAACAAGGGTATTACCAACCTGCACGTTCCGTCCGATGTCATCATCGACGCTTCCATGCCAGCGATGATCCGTACCTCCGGCCACATGTGGAACAAGAACGATGAAGAGCAGGACACCCTCGCTGTCATCCCTGACTCCTCTTACGCTGGTGTTTACCAGGCAGTTATCGAAGACTGCCGCGAAAACGGCGCTTACGACCCAACCACCATGGGTACCTCCCCTAACGTTGGTCTGATGGCTCAGAAGGCTGAGGAGTACGGCTCCCACAACAAGACCTTCAAGATCCCAGCTGACGGCGAAGTTCAGGTTGTGAACTCCGCTGGTGATGTTCTGATTTCTCACAACGTTGAGGCAAATGACATCTGGCGCGCATGCCAGACCAAGGATGCCCCAATCCAGGACTGGGTCAAGCTCGCTGTTAACCGTGCACGTCTGTCCGGCATGAAGACCATCTTCTGGCTCGACACCGAGCGCGCACACGACCGCAACCTGATCGACTTGGCTAACAAGTACTTGGCCGACCACGATACCGAGGGCTTGGACATTGAGATCCTCTCCCCAATCGAGGCAACCAAGGTCACCGTTGAGCGCATCCGTCGCGGCGAGGACACCATCTCTGTTACCGGTAACGTTCTGCGTGACTACAACACCGACTTGTTCCCAATTCTGGAGCTCGGTACCTCTGCAAAGATGCTCTCGGTTGTTCCTTTGATGGCTGGCGGCGGTCTGTTTGAGACCGGTGCTGGTGGCTCTGCTCCTAAGCACGTTGAGCAGGTCCAGGAAGAAAACCACCTGCGTTGGGACTCCCTCGGTGAGTTCTTGGCGCTGGCTGAGTCCTTCCGCCACGAGCAGCAGAACCACGGCAACGAGCGCGCTGGCGTTTTAGCTGCTGCACTCGACAACGCAACCGAGCGTCTGCTGACCGAAGGCTACTCCCCTTCCCGCAAGGTCAAGGAAATCGACAACCGCGGTTCCCACCTGTACCTCGCAGCATTCTGGGCAGAAGAACTGGCTAAGCAGACCGATGATGCTGAGTTGGCAGAAGGCTTCAAGGCTTTCTCCGCCAAGCTCAACGAGAACCTCGACGCAATCGCGCAGGAGCTCATCGACATCCAGGGCCAGCCTGCAGACTTGGGCGGCTACTACTGGTTCGACGAGAGCAAGGCTGAAGAAGTCATGCGTCCTTCCTCCGTTTACAACGAGATCCTGGAATCTCTGAAGAAGTAGTTCTTCCTAAGTCGCGACATCTAGACCACATCGCGTCTTAAATCCGACGACGTCCTCTTGATCCGGCACTGGGTCAAGAGGACGTCGTCATTTCACGGGTAGGCACGGGTAGATTGGTCTACTATGGCTAACCCACTACTTATTCCTTCTCAACTTCCGTATCAGCTACCACCTTTTGCTGAAATTCGCGTTGAGCATTACCGTCCGGCTTTCGCTGAAGCACTCTCACGTCACGCGGCAGAAATCGCTGCCATTGTGGATAATCCTGAAGCACCTTCATGGGCTAATACTGTGGAGGCTTGGGAGCGTTCCGGCCGCGACCTCGAACGGGTCATGTCGGTCTTCGGCAACCTCTCGGGCACGGATATCACCGAGGAAATGGAAGAGATTGCCGCGGATATTTACCCGCAGCTTTCAGCGCACTTGGATGCGATTTATCAGAACGCAGCACTGTACGAGCGCTTCAAGTCCGTCACGGCACCAGAAGATACAGAATCGCAGCGCTTACATGAGCACCTGCTGCGTACTTTCACGCGCAAGGGCGCCGAGCTTTCCGATGCCGACAAACACACCCTGTCCGAAATCAACCAGCGCCTATCCACTTTGTCAGAAGAATTCGGCCGGAATTTGATGGCAGATACCCGGGCCCGCGCGGTGCAGTTTAACAACGCCGAGGAGCTTGCTGGCCTGCCGCAAGACCGCATCGATGCGGCAGCGGCGTACGCCAAAGAACTCGGCAAGGAAGGCTACGTCTTCCCGCTGGAGTTGCCGTCGGTGCAGTCCGAGCAGCAGCGCCTAGCAACGCCGGACGCCCGCGCAGCGCTTTACGATGCCGCCCGTCTGCGCGGCACGGAAACCAACTCCGCAGTGTTGGTGGAGATGGCGCAGCTACGCGCACAGCGCGCCCAGTTGCTGGGTTATGACACCCACGCGGATTACGTCATTGCTGAAGAAACCGCCAAGGAAGCATCGGCGGTAAGTGACATGCTGCGCGGTTTGGTGCCTGCCATTAATACCAATGCGGCCGGCGAGCACAAGATTTTGGCCGAAGAGGCAGAGCTTAATGGCGAAAGCTTCGGCCCCGCTGACTGGCCTTACTGGGAAGCCAAGGTGCGCCAGCGTGATTTCGCTTTGGATGAAAATGAGCTGCGCAAGTACTTCCCGTTGGACGCAGTGCTTGTCGATGGCGTCTTCGCCGCCGCCCATCGCCTCTACGGCATCACGGTGATTCCGCGCGATGATTTACAAGGTTACGCCGAGGGCGTGCGCGTGTGGGAAGTCTTCGATGATGGCCAAGAGCAAGAACCCAACACCGGTATCGGTCTTTTCCTCACCGACTACTTCGGCCGTCCCACCAAGCGCGGTGGCGCATGGATGTCAACCTTTATGGAGCAGTCGCATCTTCTTCAGACTCGCCCGGTGGTCATCAACGTCATGGGTATCTCGCGCCCGGCTGATGGCTCGACGCCGTTGCTAAGCCTCGATGAACTACACACCGTCTTCCACGAATTTGGCCACGCGCTGCATGGTCTGCTTTCCGATGTCCGCTACCCTACCTTCTCCGGCACCAACGTTCCGCGCGACTGGGTGGAATTCCCTTCGCAAATCAACGAAAACTGGGCACTCGATCCGGCGCTGGTGAAAAACTACGCGCGCCACGTCGACACCGGTGAGGTCATCCCCGACGAGCTTCTCGATGCCGTCTCCAAGGCCTCCCAGTTCGGCCAAGGCTTCGCCACCGCCGAATACGTCGCAGCATCCATTATCGACCTCGCATGGCACTCGCTGTCTCCTGAGGAGGCAGTGAAGCTCGAGTCCACCCCAGAAGCTATCGCCGAGTTTGAACAATCTACTTTGGACGCTGCCGGCATGGATATCGACGCCATCGCGCCGCGTTACCGTTCCACCTATTTCCAGCACATCTTCGCCGGCGGCTACTCCGCCGGCTACTACTCATACCTGTGGGCAGAGGCCCTCGACGCCGACGGCTTCGAGTGGTTCCGCGAAGAGCACGCCGCCACCCCAGCCGACGACTCTGCGTCGGCCGAAGTTTCTGATGAAGCAGCGAAAAAAGCAGGTCAGCGCTTCCGCGACCTGATCTTGTCCACCGGCGCCTCGCGGGATTTCTCCGAGGTCTACGCCGAGTTCCGCGGCCGCGACAAGGACCTCACACCACTATTGGTCCGCCGCGGACTAAACACCCCAATCGTCTAATACTCGACAGGCCAATACACAACAGAAGCGGAGGCCATCCTAGAGTGGATGGCCTCCGCTTCTGCTCTACTCCTTTATTAGAGCCTCAGTGCCAGATGCTCAAACCGCGAAGCTTAAGCGTTGTCGAGGTGTGCCCGCACGAACCACTGGAACTTCTCCAGTTCAGCAGATTGTGCGATGAAGATATCTTCGGTGATTGGGTCGATATCGCCGGCGACCTTCAAGGATTCACGGACGTTTTCGATGACGGTAGTGTAAACCTCATCGATAGCCGCGAGGTGATCTTGGGTGTTAGCGCGGTTGAGGTCATACTTCAACGGAGTGCGATCTTCAGCCTGCGCCTTTGGCGTACCCAGTGGCTCGAAGCCCAGGGTGGAGACGCGTTCAGCGACTTCGTCTGCGTAGCCGCGAACCAGTTCAATTTGTGGGTCAAGCATCTCATGAACAGCAATGAAGTTTGGTCCCACAACGTTCCAGTGGGCATGCTTCAAAATCAAATGCAGGTCATTGTAATCATTCAGACGAGCCTGCAGCTCTTCAGAGAGCTTCTTGGAATCAACATCGGACAAACCAGGAACAGTGTACTGAGTCATGACTCCATTATAGCCCGAATTTAGTTTTCTTGCATGAAGTTTTACACCCATCACCGCAGGTCAGGCCTTAGGTTAGCCTCAGGCTACCAGGGTGCCCGGCACCACAAGATCCGCAATATTATCTAGGCTGGAGCTATGAAACTTACTCTCCATGGACATTCCTGCGTTTCTGTTGCCACCGATGAAGGCGTCTTCGTTATTGACCCGGGCCCAGCGTCCAATCTGGCCATCTTGGCGTCTGCCGATGCGGTACTTCTTACCCACTCGCATCCAGACCATGTTGATGCAGATACCGTCAAAGCATCCGGTCTGCCGGTATGGGGTCCTGCTGATGCCGTCGGCCTCATCGGCGAAGGCACCGTGCTGCGCCCTGGCGAATCTTTTGAGCTTTTAGGCACCACCATCCACGCTGTCGGCGGATTACACCACGAGATTCATCCACGCCTGCCGCGCCCAGTGAACTTGGGATACTACTTCAACGGTGTCCTCCACCCCGGCGACCAGTACATTAAGGGTCTGCACAACGTCGACGTACTGCTGCTGCCGATTTCCGCGCCATGGGTAAAGAACTCCGAGGCCGCCGCCTACGCTCGCACCGTTTCCGCCACTCGCACCATCCCCATTCACGATGGCGTACTGAGCAAGTTCGGGCGCACGCTGTACGACAACGTCATGGTCAAGATGAAGGTCCCCGGCTACGCACGGCTTGAAGAAGGCACCCCCTTGGATCTTTCACAGCCCCTAGAATTGGATGAATGACACCTCCCACCAACGCGCGCGAATTCGACATCATCGTGTTCGGTGCCACCAGCTTTGCTGGAAAGCTCACCGCGCAATATCTGGTAGACAACTACCCAGAGCTTGCCATTGCGGTTGCCGGACGCAATGAGTCAAAGCTGCAAGAATTAGCTCACACATCAAGTATTGAGTTGCCCATACTTGTTGCGGATGCATCGCGTATCGATGAACTACGTGAATTAACCGCGCGCACTAAGGTTCTCATCTCCACTGTCGGGCCGTATACCTACTTTGGCGACAAAGTCGTCGAGGCATGCGTCAACAACGGCACCCACTACGTCGATCTGTGTGGGGAGGCGCTGTTTATTCGACGGGGCATCGATAAGTGGCACGCCAAAGCTGAAGAAACCGGCGCGAAGATTGTGCATTCTTGTGGCTTCGATTCTGTCCCTTCCGACATGGGCATGTTTCATCTGCATCAGGTTTCTCAAGCTTCATTTAGCACAGTCACCATGGCCGTGGAGTATCTTTCCGGTGGGTTATCGGGCGGCACCATCGATTCCATGCGCGCAGTTAGTGCGGATGCCAAGAAGATGGAAAAAGGCGGCGCTATCTTGCACAGCCCGTATACGCTTTCCCCAGACCACAAGCTTGAGCCAGACCTGGGCGAGCAAAAAGACCTCGAGGTCACCTTTGATCCCTTGACGGGCCAGTGGACCGGACCGTTTTTCATGGCGATGTTTAACACCCGCGTCGTGCGCCGTTCCAATACCCTGTCCAGCTACGCCTATGGCGACAAGTTGCGCTACCGCGAAGCGATGACCACAGGATACGGGATAAAGGGCCGCATCAAAGCCCAAGCATTGTTGGCAGTCACGGCGCTAGGCTTTGCGATGGTCATGAATAAACACCTCGCGCGTTTTTTACCCAAGCCCGGCGATGGCCCAAAGAAATTAGACGACGGCGGATTCCGCATTACCCACTATGGTCTAAGCACCACCGGCGCATTGCATACTGCCACGGTGACGGCGCAGGGCGACCCGGGATATCGCGTTACCTCGATGATGTTGGGTGAAGCAGCCGTGGTCTTAGCCACCGAACCCGCCGGACTACCCGAGGTTTCAGGCGGCATTCTCACTCCCGCCACCGCGCTCGGCGCACCGTACATCAAGGCCCTGAATGCGCACGGAATGAAGTTTTCCTAGACCGCTCATTTCCAGAAACAATACCGCTTTGTCTATTTATATTCGCTTTCTGCCAGCGTCTTTATTTTGAAAAGTGAAAGCCTCCCGCTTCCGCGAGTACGGTGCCAGGTATGACGAAATACGATAACAGCAACTTTGAAAACTGGTCGATTGAAACCCGCGCTTTGCACGTGGGTCAAGATTTGGACGGATCCACCAACGCCCGCAACGTCCCTATCTACCAGACCACTTCTTATGTCTTTGACTCCGCCGAGCACGCAGCAAACCGCTTTAACCTTTCTGATGCCGGCCCAATTTATACCCGCCTGACCAACCCCACCACGGGTGCTTTAGAAGCACGCATCGCAAGCTTGGAAGGCGGCGTTGACGCGGTAGCTTTCGCATCCGGTCAGGCAGCGCAGACCGCAGCCATCATTAACCTGGCTTCTGCTGGTGACCACATCGTTTCTTCCCCACGCCTGTACGGCGGTACCAACACCCTGTTCACCATCACCCTGGCGCGCTTAGGCATTGAAGTTAGCCTCGTTGAAAACCCAGACGACCCACAGTCTTGGGCAGATGCAGTAAAGCCTAATACCCGCGCATTTTATGCAGAGACCTTCGGCAACCCAGTCGCAGACGTCTTGGACATCCCAGCGGTAGCTGAGGTTGCACACAATAACCAGGTACCACTGATCGTGGACAACACCATCGCGACCGCTGCAGTCGCACGCCCACTGGAGCTCGGCGCTGACATCGTCGTCGCATCGACCACCAAGTTCTACTCCGGCAACGGCTCCTCCATCGGCGGCATCCTCGTGGACGGAGGCAAGTTCGACTGGACCGTTGAGCGCGACGGCAAGCCAGTCTTCCCATATTTTGTCACCCCAGACGCTGCCTACCACGGACTGAAGTACGCAGACCTCGGCGCACCAGCATTCGCGTTGAAGGCACGCGCGGGCATCTTGCGCGATACCGGCGCCGCAATGTCGCCATTTAACGCCTGGGTCACGCTGACGGGTCTGGAAACGCTGCAACTGCGCATCGATAAGCATGGCGAAAACGCGCAAAAGGTAGCCGAGTACCTCGAAGCACACGACAAGGTCACCAAGGTCAACTATGCCGGCCTGGATTCGAGCCCGTACAAGGAAGTCAAAGAACGCCTGGGCTACACCTCCACCGGTTCGGTCCTGTCCTTTGAAATCGAAGGCGGCAAAGATGAGGCATGGGCATTTATCGATGCTTTGAAGCTGCACTCTAACCTGGCGAATATTGGCGATACCCGCTCGCTGGTTGTGCACCCTGCAACCACCACGCACTCGCAGTCCGATGAGGAAGGCCTGCGCGTTGCAGGTATCACCCAATCCACCATCCGTTTGTCGGTCGGTATCGAAAA
Source organism: Corynebacterium sp. J010B-136 (assembly GCF_002967075.1). GTDB lineage: Bacteria > Actinomycetota > Actinomycetes > Mycobacteriales > Mycobacteriaceae > Corynebacterium. The sequence goes on from NZ_PUGE01000001.1 coordinate 360,883, forward strand.
CATCGACGACATCATCGCTGACCTTGAGTTGGGATTCTCCGCGATCTAATGGTTTCACCGCACGTATCACTTGCCGATGAAGGCGTTTTGACCACGGTCCCAATCGGATCTTTTACCACTGAAGCCGGGGCTGACATCGCCAGCGTTGATATCGCATATCAGCGCTGGGGGAAATTCCGCGGCTCCAATGTGCTGCTCATTGAGCATGCGCTCACGGGCGACTCTGATGCTGCCACGTGGTGGTGTGACCTGGTGGGGCCAGGCAAAGCGCTGGACACGGATTCTTGGTGCGTTATCGCCACCAATGTCTTAGGCGGCTGCAATGGCTCAACCGGTCCGAGCTCGGATTTAGACGGCAAGCCCTATGGTTCGCGCTTTCCGGCGGTGTCCATTCGCGACCAGGTGGAGGCGGAAAAGCGATTCCTGGATGTTCTGGGCATCACTGAGGTTCACGCCGTTATCGGCGGCTCCATGGGTGGGGCGCGGACGCTAGAGTGGACGTTGCTGTACCCGGAGATGCTCCAGGCAGCGTGCGTTATTGCCGTGTCGGCGCGGGCTTCGGCCTGGCAGATTGGCATTCAGTCGGCGCAGATCTCTGCGATTGAGCGCGACCCGCTGTGGCAAGGTGGTGACTACTACGACGGCGAATACCCTGCTGAAGGTTTGGCTGCGGCACGCCGGATTGCGCACTTGACCTACCGCGGGGAAATGGAAATCGATGAGCGCTTCGGTACCTCGGCGCAGGCGGGGGAAAATCCGCTCGGCCCTTACCGCAAACTGGATCAGCGCTTTGCCGTCAATTCCTACCTGGATTATCAGGGAGCGAAGCTAACGCAGCGTTTCGATGCAGGCTCGTATGTCACCTTGACCGAATCCCTCAACCGGCACGACATTGGCCGCGGGCGAGGCGGGCTTAACAAGGCCTTGGCCTCTTCGGAGGTTCCGACCATGGTAGTGGGCGTGGATACAGATATCTTATACCCGTATCACCAGCAAGAACACATCTCCCGCAACCTAGGCAACCTGTTGGCGATGGCCAAGCTGTCCTCGCCCGTCGGTCACGATGCCTTCTTGGTCGAAGGCCGCCAGATGGACCGGATTCTGCGCAACTTTATCCAGCAGTCCTTGCCTAATGCGACAGAAAGTGTCGATGGTGTGGAATACCGGCTAGGCGACGAATACATCATCTAGCAGGATGCGTGCTTCGGGGAGCGCGCATCCCGTGAGCATTAGCTTCCGAGGGCATCCACCGATGCAGAGAGCCACACAAGCGCTGCGCCGAGGGCAGTAGAAAATGCCATGTCGAATCGGCGCGAGCGCACGGCGAATACGCCTACCCGGTCAGAATCACAGGTTCTGCGCACGACCGCGAGCCAAATCATGGCGGCGCCTAACAGGAAAGTAGCGCGGCGCCAATGCTCCATCAGGCTCATCACGCCGGAAGCCACAACACCGAGGCCAAACAGCGCGATAAATACCCACTGCAGCCAGCCTGGTAATGGCGAAGGCTTCAAGTGGATATCGTGCGGGTTCGACACTGACAGCATATCTTTTAACGTTATCTACTTCGGTTACTTTGCTGCGAGCTGCTCTGCGCGCTCGACGATGTTAGAGACCAAGAAGGTACGGGTCAGTGGGCCTACCCCACCTGGGTTCGGGGAGATAAATCCGGCCTTTTCCCACACGTCAGGGTGTACGTCGCCGGCGAGTTTGCCATCGACACGCGAGACTCCCACGTCCAAGATAGCTGCGCCTTCTTTGACCATATCGGCGGTGAGCATGTGTGGCTTGCCTGCTGCAGCGATGATGATGTCAGCTTCCAAGGTTTCTTTCTTCAGATCCTTAGTACCGGTGTGGCACAAGGTCACCGTGGCATTTTCGCTACGGCGTGTCAGCATCAAACCAATTGGGCGGCCCACGGTCACGCCACGGCCGATGACAACCACCTTGGCGCCGTCAATTTCAACGTTGTAGCGGCGCAGCAAAGAAATGCAGCCATTTGGAGTACATGGCAGTGGTGCTTCTTCATTAAGCACCAGCTTGCCGAGGTTGACAGGGTGCAGACCGTCAGCATCTTTTTCCGGGTCAATCAATTCCAGGATGCGGTTTTCATTGAGATGCTTCGGCAGCGGCAGCTGAACGATGTAGCCGGTGACATTGTCATCGGCGTTGAGCTCTGCAATGACTGCTTCAAGTTCTTCCTGGGTGGTGTCTTCTGGCAGATCTTTACGAATCGAGGCGATCCCAAGCTCTTCGCAATCGCGGTGCTTCATCTTCACATAAGAGTGTGAACCTGGATCGTCTCCTACCAAAACGGTAGCCAGCCCTGGCTGCTTATCCAGTGCGGCAACTCGCTTTTTGAGGTCTTCAAATAGCTCGGCGCGGTACAGTTTTCCATCCAAAGTGGTTGCAGTCATGCACCCATCTTAAACTTATGGTTATGCCGTTACACATCGTGTTCGATAATCCTGTCATTCCCACCAATACTGGCAACGCCATCCGCACCGCCGCGGTGACTGGCGCCAAGCTGCACTTGGTGGAACCACTGGGCTTTAACTTTGACGATAAGCACCTCAAACGCGCAGGCCTTGACTACCATGACCTGGCAGATCTGAAAATCCACGCCGACTTTGACGCGTGCATGGAAGCGTTGCCCGGCGCGCGGGTATTCGCGTTTACAACCTCTGCCACCAAGTGGTTCAGTGATGTCGAATACACCGACGGGGACATACTACTTTTCGGCACCGAACCAAGCGGCCTGCCGGCCGAGCATCTCGCCCATCCGCGGATCACTGAAGAGGTACGCATCCCGATGGTTCCAGCACGCCGCTCGATGAATCTCTCCAATGCCGCTTCTACTGCGGTCTACGAAGCCTGGCGCCAGCTCGGCTTCCCCGGTGGCGTCTAGTCTTTTCGTTCGACCTCGGCGATGGTGGGTTGGCTGGCGGATGTCATGGCGGGAAGCTTGCGGGCACGCAGCCTATCCATTATTTCCACGCAGGCAGTAAATTCTAAGTCTTCCCCTGCTAAGGTGGCAGGACCTGCGACCATCTCAAACCTCACGGTGCCTAAGCGCAGCATCTGACGAATCGGACCTGCCTTAAACGTCAGCTCCTGGATGTGCGAGGTAGTCACCGCAGTTACCCGACGATTAATCCGGCCGGCGTGCGCGATGGCGATGGTGTCATCGTCAAGCAGCGTAACCGCCTGCTTGGTATGGTCCAGCGGCGACGACCAGACCGCACGCTTCGGGGAAGTGAAATCGGCCTGTGTATGCCCTTCGGGCTGTGCGTACGTCGCGATTTGTTCTGCGGTCAAGTCACTGACGCGTTCAAATAATGTCAGCGCGAGTTCCCTACTGCCGACGGGAAGAATGCGCGTCGAGCCAGATTGTTTGCCACCACTGGCTTGCCCATATCCTGCTACGGAGACATTGACTTCGTACCAACCGAAGAAACGCCACAACAGCGGCTGGGTAATGCGCACCCCGTGAATACGTTCAATGCGGATGGATTGCCGGCGACGGTCGGCTAAACCGTAGGCAATATTGAGCGTATTTTCTTCCTCGTTGACCTGTGCATTAAAACGCCAAGAAGAATCCAACAAGCCCCACACGGAGGGGACGATACCGACCAGAATCGGAACAACAGTGCTCAAAGGGACCGGGGTGACAATAATGACGACGACAAAAGCCACGGTAAAAATCGTGGTGGCGCGCAAAGTGGCGGCCACTATTGAACGGCGAATCGGGATCTCCGGGACAATATCTGGGTTGGTTTGATCCTCGTTAGTTTGCTCTGGTTCATCGTCAAGCGCTGCATCGACGACCCCGTGCACGTGGGCGAGGACTTCCAAGCGTAAATCCTCTGCTTCGGCTTTCTTCAGGTAAGCAATTTCAATCACTGACGAGGTACCGCCGGCAGTTTCCACGCGCACCGCCGCCAGGCCAAAGATGCGCGCGATGAGATTTTCTACCACGTCGACAGCCTGCGTGCGGTCATAACGGGCAGAGCGCAGTGACTTCGATAGCACTCCCCGACGCAAAGAAATTTCTTCTTCTCCGAGCTTGAAGCCTAAGCGCCGCCACCAGATGCCAGAAACAAACCACAAAATCAGGCACAGCAGAATAAAACCGCCCACCGCAATGGCAGTTCCCCGCATTGCTTCGCCTAAGTGACCATCGTTGAAGAAAGCGTAGATATCACCCAGCACTTCCAGATTTACCTGCAAAACAAAGACGGTGATCATGGCCAGAATTACCGACCAAAAGCGCAGCAGAGGGGTTAGGCGGTGTACGCGCCGGTAGCCTGCATCGGGAGTTGCGGCATCTGCATCAATCGCCGCAACGTCTTCGGGAGCCTCACTACGTTCTTCTTCAAAGTCGTGGCTCATAGACCGCTCATCCTCTCTCGCGCCTTATCGGCCAAGCGCTCACGCAGAGCATCGGCGGTATCTGCCTCGAGTCCTTTGACGGTCGCATCGGTGCCAGCTGATGCGGTGTGCAGCTTGACGCTTTTCAACCCGTACATGCGCGCAATCGGGCCGGAGGAAACATCCACGAATTGAATACGGCCATAGGGCACGACGGTAAACCTGTGCCATAAACGGCCCTTAGTAATTAGCAGCTCATCATCGGTCTCTTGCCAGCCCATGAGTTTGACTTGGGAAGGAATGAGCCACAACAGCCATAGGATCAACGCGACGAAGACGCCGGCGACGATATAAAAGGACCAGTGCAAAAAATAGCCCGCGACGCCCGCTGCAATTGTAAAAAACGCCATCCAAGAAAGATTGACAATATAACGTGCTTTGATCAGTTGCCTGGATACCGGATTCATGCCATCGGGTACGACGTCGCGTGAGTTCATAAAGCCCCACCCTAGTGGAATTCCCTACTGCCCCGCGATAGAAAAGTGTCTCCTTGTGGTCGTGCGTGGCAGCCCCAGAAGGCTCCAAACTACTCTCAATTCCTGCACAAATGGGCTTCCTGTGGATAACCTTGCCAGTTGCGTGACGTGTCAACGTAGTTATCCACAGATTTTCAAGCTTGCACTAGCGCACACTTGCAAAGGCGTTTTAGTGTCAAAGTTATGAACGGACAACAAATAATAAAACTCTTCTACACCAGCGGAATACCCATCCTCCGCGACGTTTATCAGTGCTCCCCACACGACCTCGCCGGTGACCTGATGCCACTGAACACCGCACGCAAATACACCAGGCTTGCCGATGTCCTCTTCGGGCCCGCTGACTCGCCCAAGGCGCAGCGCGATTCAGTAGCGCTTGCCGAAGCAAGGCAATTAAGCCTCGAATACTTAGACATGGTCAATAAACACGCCAAGAAACTCAACGCCCGCGGCGCCGCGTGGAAACTGCGTGCAGAACTTATCGCTTATGAAGGCACCTTCGAAGAAGTCGAAGCCCACGCGAAAAAGCGCGTTACCGAAGAAGGCGGCGACACCAAAAAGAAACCCGGTGTGCGCGTAGGTCGAGCTATCGACGGTCTCCGCACCATCTCTATCACTGATACCCAACGCCGCATTACCGATTTAGAAAAGACGCTTGATGCTGGCATCAAGCACGATGAGGACCAACCACGCTCCGAAGCCCTTCTGGAGCCTTTCTGGGATTTAGTCGAAGGCAATGGTACTGGCCTCATCAAACCTGAATACCGCACCGTCATCGCTATCGGTCTCGATGATTTCGCCAAAGTCTCCTGCGGCAAAGGCGACGAGGTCATCATTGGACTATCTGATGGCACCACCATGACCGGCGCAGAATTTATCAACGCCGCGATGGAAGGAGCCCTCGGCGACAAGCTCTTCGTCGGGCTCTTCCACCCCACCGCCGGACCCGTCAACCTCTACGAAGCGCGGTTCGCATCCGAGAAACTACGCGCCCTAGCCATGGCAGAGAACCTGGTATGCCCCTGGCCAGACTGCAATGTTCCGGCCGATAGGTGCCAAGTCCACCACATCGACGCCCACAAACACGGCGGACACACCAAACCCTCGAATCTAACGATGCTGTGCAAATATCACAACGGCGTCAACGACGACGATGACCCGAGTAATCCCGGGGCACAGAAAAGAAAACGACCGAGCCGTGGCAGAATGCGACGCCACCGCGGCAAAGTCCGACTGCACACCCCAGGCGGCAAACTAGTGGGCAATACGCATGACCTGAGCAGCATGGGGGCGATGAACCTCATCTAAAACCAAGGCGCTCCCCACCGCTAGCAAAAACTAACTAGCCAAACAGGCTGGTTAGCCAATTTGGCGATCCTTTTCCCGAAAGTGCGAATTCTTCGCACGTCTAGTGGAAATCTCGGCTGCCGCGTGAGAAGAAACTTCCCACATCGAGTGCTTCCAATTTGTCGGCAGTAACTGTTGCTGCTCCATTAGCGTTAGAGACAATTCCGCGAATCACCAAAGCCTTCGCGGTGCGCGCAACGACCTTGTTGCGCTTCCACAGCCCCGGGGTCACCATCACATTAATCAGCCCGGTTTCATCTTCGAGGCCGAAAAAGGTCACGCCGCTCGCGGTCTGCGGGCGCTGGCGGTGGGTGACAATACCCGCCACGCGAATCCGCGAACCGTCTTCGGCAGTCTTTAACTCCGCCGCGGTTAACACGCCTGGTGGGCGAATTAGCTGCATTGGCTGCAGATTATGCGTAACACCCGTCGAGGAAATATCGGTCGCTACCAATTCCATCAGGCTCATCCCGGGCAGCGCGGGAGCTTCGGTAATCGTTAGCCCCGGCAGCATGCCCTCGCGCTCCGTTGCCGCCACACGCGCATTCCATAACGCTTGCCGGCGACTTAGCCCAAAGCAATCCAACGCACCTGCTTTTGCCAGTGCCTCCAAATTCGCCGTGTTCAAATCAGCCCGGCGCGCTAAATCCGCCATGTCCTTGTACGGCGCATTCTCCTCAATGCGATCGGTGACTTTGCTTAGTCCCTGCACGAGGTTGAGTCCCACGCGAATGGCAAAAGCACCATCTGAGTGCGCTTCGAGGCGGGCCTCGGTGCCAGAGGCGTTGACATCGACGGGCAAAATGCGCACCCCATGCCGGCGGGCATCCTGGATAAGCGACTGCGGCGAGTAAAACCCCATGGGCTGCGCGCGCAGCAAACCGACGCAGAACTCCGCCGGGTAATAGTGCTTAAACCACGCCGAGAAATACACCAGGGAGGCAAAAGACTGTGCGTGCGATTCGGGGAAGCCATAGGCTGCAAACGCCACGATCTTATTCCACAAGGTCAAGGCGACCTCGCCCTCAATCTGGTTGGTTTCCCACAGGCCAGTAAAGAAACGCTGGCGCAGTGCCTCCATACGCTCTGGGGAGCGTTTCGAGCCCATCGCACGGCGCAGCTCGTCGGCTTCGGCGCCGGTAAAGCCGGCTGCATCGACAGCAATCTGCATCAGTTGTTCCTGAAACAGCGGAATACCTAAGGTCTTGCCCAGGGATTTCTCCAGCACCGGATGATCATAGGTGACTTCTTCTTCCCCATTGCGCCGGCGCAGATACGGGTGCACCGAACCACCTTGGATGGGGCCGGGACGAATCAGGGCAACTTCCACCACTAGGTCAAAAAAGCGGCGGGGTTTAAGACGCGGCAGGGTTGCTAGCTGCGCGCGGGATTCGACTTGGAATACCCCCACGGCATCGGCACGCGACAACATCGCGTAAACCTCCGGGTCCGCAAGGTCCAGCTCCCAGAGATTGATGGTCTTGCCGCGGGTTTCTTTCACCAAATCCACCATGTGGTGAATAGCTTCGAGCATGCCTAAGCCCAGCAGGTCGAATTTCACCAGCCCGGCTGCGGCACAGTCGTCTTTATCCCACTGCAGCACCGAACGATTATCCATGCGCGCCCACTCCATGGGCACGACATCGGCAATCGGGCGGTCGCATAAGACCATACCGCCTGAGTGGATGCCTAAATGCCGGGGTTGGCCGCGAAATTGCTCGGCAAGGTTAGAGACGTCTGCGGGAGGATCCGCAATACCTTTCGACCACGCATCGCCGGCGCCTTGCGGGTAGCCCAAGGCACGCGCGGCATCGCGAAGCGCGCCCTTGCGGCGGTAGGTAATTACATTCGCTACCTGCGCGGCGCGGTCACGGCCGTAGAAATCATAGACGTACTGAATGACTTCTTCCCTACGGCCAGATTCAATATCAACATCGATATCGGGCGGGCCATCGCGGTCCGGGGATAAAAAGCGCTCAAACAACAACTGCGCCGAAATCGGCTCCGCATTAGTAATGCCGAGGACAAAACACACCACGGAGTTCGCCGCCGAACCACGGCCCTGACACAAGATACTGTTGCGGGAACAGAAATCGACGATATCGGTGACAATCAGAAAGTAGCCGGGAAAGCCTAGCTTTTCGATGACCCCCAGCTCATGCTCAATCTGCTTTTTCGCTTTGTCCCACGACTTTGGGTGCGCACGGTAGCGCTGCGGGGCACGCTGGGCGACAAGCTCGCGCAGCCAGCTCATTTCATCAAAACCTTCGGGTACCTCGCAGTGCGGCAGGTTCGGGGCGAGCGCGTCCCAGGTAAATGCGCACGCTCGAGCAAGCTCAACGGTAAAGGCGATTTCCTCAGCGCGGTTGGGCACAAGCATGCGCATCTGCTCGCCCGAGCGCAGCCACTGCGCACCCATGGGATGTTGGGCCGGTTCTGCCTGTTCCAAAGATTCCCGCCGAAACAATGCGTGCTTCGCCGCGGCCAAGCGCGTATGCGTGCGCGTCGCGGCAGCCGGCAGCGCGGTAGCAATCGCGCGCAACTGATGCCGCGCGCACATGGCATCTACTATGTCGTGGTGGTCAGTATCTTCTGGCTTAAGTGTTGCGGCATATTCCAGCACCACATTCTCGGCGCCAAAAGCCGCCACCAGCTCGTCAAGCTCATCTGCCCACTCGTAACCGACGATAATAACGCACTCCTCGCCCAGGTGTTCGGCAACTTCCGCAGGTGAAGGATAACGCACTTCGTCTTTTTCGCCCGTCGCCATCCGCGCCTGCGCCACCAGTCGCGATAGACGCCGATACCCTTCTGGCCCACGCGCGATCGCAAGCAGGCCTTTGCCGATGGACAGCTCCACGCCATAGACCGTCGGCAGTTCACGCAAAGCAGCTGCTTCGGCAAATTTCATCAAGCCATAAAAGCCATCACGATCCACAATCGCTAAAGCTTCTAACCCCAGCTCAACTGCTCTATCCACCATCTCTTCTGGTTCGGAAGCTCCAGCTAAAAAGGAGTAGCATGAGATGGCATGTAGTTCCGCAAAAGGTACTTGAGATTGGGCCTTAGGACGGCGCGGGGTGGCATCGATAAGCTGTGGCGAATCGTCATAAACCCGCACGGGAGTAGGCCCTGGCCGGCCGGATAAAATCCTTTCAATGCGCGACCAAGACAGCTGACTTCCGCCGTTGAACCTCATAGCGAAAACACTACACCCAATGCGAACTCCTGTTCTAATCCCCAAGGAACGGGCATCTCGCCCGCGACAGCCAGCAGGCGCCCTAGCAAAAAGCTGCGAGAAACAGTGCGGTCTATTAATATTCAGCGGCGTGAAAATTGCTATACAAGCTGGTTACAGGCAGCGAAAACACCTATTGCAACCATCGTGAATAAAACGTCGAATAGACAAAGCGGTTCGCTAGTTGTTAATTTCAATCCAGCAATAAACCACTAATCCCTGTTTCCACAACCTCCGTTTTGAAAAGAAAGACGTAATAGACATGCAGATTCGTCGCGTACTAGCCGCTACCTCGGCAGCAGTTATCGCTGCAACTGGCCTGGTTGCCTGCTCCTCTGATTCCTCCGACTCCGCTTCCGGCGATTCCGAGTCCGCAGAGCAAGACGGCCCAATCCGCGTCGGCACCACCGATGCCGCCAAGAAGGCATGGGCTGCGCTGGAAGAGGCAGCTGAGGCTGAAGGCATCGATATCGAAATCGAGAACTTCGCTGACTACTCCACCCCTAACCAGGCTTTGGAGCAGGGCCAGCTGGACACCAACAACTTCCAGCACCTGAAGTTCCTGGCAGAGTACAACGTCGGCAACGACTCGGATCTGACCCCAATCGTGGCCACCGAAATCATTCCTTTGGCACTGTTTTGGAAGGACCACGACTCCCTCGACGGCATTGAGGGCGAATCCATCGCTATCCCGAATGACCCATCCAACCAGGGTCGCGCCATCAACGTTCTGGTTCAGGCTGACCTGATCACCTTGAAGGAAGAGGGTCTGGTTACCCCAACCCCAGCTGACATCGACACCGAGGCTTCCAAGGTTCAGATCACCCCAGTTGACGCTGCACAGACCCCTTCTGCTTACGGCGAGGGCACCCCAGCAATCATCAACAACTCCTTCCTGGACCGCGCAGGCATTGACCCTAACTTGGCTGTCTTCCAGGATGACCCTTCCTCTCCTGAGGCTGAGCCTTACATCAACGCTTTCGTAGTCCGCGCAGAAGACGCAGACAACGAGACCATCAAGAAGTTGGCTGAACTCTGGCACTCCCCAGAAGTCCAGGCTGCTGTCGATGAAGATGCCAAGGGCACTTCCGTTCAGGTAGAGCGCACTCAGGAAGAGCTGCAGGAAATCTTGGACCGCCTCGAAGAAGCAGAGCGCAACAGCTAAGATTTCTTAAGTACACATCGAATACCCCGTCGGCGAATCGCGCTTGGCGGGGTTTCCAACTGAAATGAGTAAAGCCATGAGCACTGTTGGAACGCGGGTAGAATTCCGCAATCTCACCAAGGTTTTCAAACAGAAAAAAGCTGAGATTAAAGCACTAGACAATGTTTCGCTGACTGTGGAAGCAGGCGAAATCATGGGCATTATCGGCTATTCCGGTGCCGGTAAGTCCACGCTGGTGCGCATGATTAATGGACTGGATCAGCCGTCTTCGGGCAGCGTGTTACTGGACGGCACCGACATCGCGAAGATGCCGGAGTCTAAATTACGCGGAATTCGTAAGAATATCGGCATGATTTTCCAACAGTTCAACCTGTTTACCTCACGCACCGCAGCGGGCAATATTGAGTATCCGCTCAAGCTGCAGGGCATGGGGAAAGCTGAGCGTAAAAAGCGCGTGGCTGAACTCTTGGACTTCGTTGGTTTGGCTGACCGGGGCGGCAACTACCCGGAGCAGCTTTCAGGTGGTCAGAAGCAGCGCGTGGGTATCGCGCGTGCGTTGGCTACCAACCCGACGCTATTGCTTGCCGATGAAGCCACCTCCGCCCTTGACCCCTCCACCACCAAGGAAGTGCTCGAGCTTCTGCGTGAGGTCAATAAGGAATTCGGCATCACCATCGTAGTGATTACTCACGAGATGGAAGTTGTTCGTTCTATCGCTGACAAGGTTGCGGTGATGGAAAACGGTGTCGTCGTGGAACAGGGCTCTATCTACGAGGTCTTCTCCAACCCGCAGACTTCCGTGGCGCAAAGCTTCGTGGCTACCTCGCTGCGTAACACTCCTGACCAGGTCGAAGCCGATGACTTGCTGGCTTATGATGGCCGCCTGTTCACCATCGAGCTGGCTGAGGACTCCGGCTTCTTTGGCGCGGCTGCCGATGCCCGCAACGCCGGCGTTAATATCTCCATCGTCCACGGTGGTGTGACCACGCTGCAAAAGCATTCCTTTGGCAAGATGACCGTTCGTCTTAACGGTCCACAGGCTGCAATCCAGAACTTCTACAACACCTTGAACGCCACGACCGATATTCAGGAGATCACCCGATGAACATCAACTATCTGGCAGAAGCCGACTGGGATCGCCTGGGCAGCACGCTAACCACCGCTATCCAAGACACCCTTATCATGGTCATTGTCACCATGCTGGTGGCGGGCATTTTGGGGTTGTTCATTGGTATCTTGCTCTACACCACGCGCCCATCGGGCATCTTGAAAAACCGCGTGGTTTACACCGTGTTGAACGTACTGGTGAACTTTGTTCGCCCGATTCCGTTCATTATCTTGCTGGCCTTTGTCCAGCCCGTCACCTTGGCTGTGATGGGCACGTCGATTGGCCGTAACCCCGCAACATTCGTCATGGCTATCGCCGCGACCTTTGCGGTTGCTCGTATCGTCGAGCAAAACCTAGTTGCCATCGACCCTGGCGTGATTGAAGCTGCCCGCGCCATGGGCGCAGGTCCGTGGCGCATCATCACCACCGTCATCATCCCCGAAGCACTTGGCCCACTGGTTTTGGGCTACACCTTCCTGTTCATCGGTGTGGTCGATATGTCCGCGATGGCCGGCTACGTCGGCGGCGGCGGCCTGGGTGACTTCGCAATTGTCTACGGCTACCGTGCCTTCGAGTGGGAAGTCACCCTGGTGGCAACCCTTATCATCATCGTCCTGGTTCAGGCAGCGCAGTTCTTCGGCAACTGGCTGTCCGCCAAGATCATGCGTCGTTAAAACGCTAACGCGTTTAACGACGGAAAAGACGAGAAACGCTTTAACGTGGCTGCGCGGCTTAACGTAGCTGAGCCGCTTTAACGTGGCTGCGCGGCTTTTAAAAGCGCAGCTACCCAGGCTGAGGAAGTCTTTGGTTTGTCTCCACAGGAGGAGATAACACCGGAGACTTCCTTTTTCTTTAGCTCCACGCGCCAGCTGCGACCATCTACGTGGGTTACTTCCACGGGCTGGTGGTATTTGCCTTTCGGGTCCTCGTCGATCACGCTGAGGTCGCCGTAGTGGAGGGGCTCGGAGGCATCGATAAGCTGCTGCGCCACCGCTAGCTCTGCGACCTGTCCCCTGCCAGACAACAAGCCATTGCCGCGGTTGCCGGGGAAGAAATACTCTTTGTTGAGCGCAGCATTCACTAGCTGCTTGCCGGCCTCGGCGTTCAAGCGGCCGAAAGAATAGGCCCAGGGCATCAGCAAACTTACGGCCGCAAAGCGATGGCCTTTCATGTGCGAAGCTTCCCACACGAGGTCTTCACCAAAATGCTCACTGAGCTCGGCGGCCAGCGGGCGACCTTTGACCGCACAGCAGACATCGCGCTTGCCGTGGGTACAGACTAAAAGCACAGGCTTATCGATGACCTCGGCGCCATTTTTACCCGGCCCCGACAAATCCAGAGTAAGGATTTCTTCTGGGCCTTCCAGCAGTACTAATTCCATGATTTCTTGCTCAGCCCAAACTAAATAGCAGCGGTGCAGCTGGCCGACATCGCGACCGGCGCGGCCAGGACGGCGAATAAGCTGCAGGCCAGCACCCTTTCCGGCTTCCTTAAGCTTTCTTTTCAGCTGCGATGTGAGCTCTTTAGAAAAGGTCTTGCCGTCTAGCACGTCACGGGACCACCCACCAGGCCACTCAAATAGCACATAGGCGCGGCCTTGCTTCGCGCTTCCTGCAAGCGGCTCGCCTTGAACATCAGAACAGACAGTCATATTTTCACTCTACCTAGGTGGTCAAAAGCATTAAGAAAATTTGGTACTAGAAAGTTCGCAATCCTTTGCATTTCCGATTATTGTATTTCACATGAATAAATCCCTCCGCGCGGTGCCAGCGTTGCTGCTTACAACATCACTGACGCTTTGTGCATGCAGCGTGGAGGGCAAAGACCAAGTCACCATGGCGGCGTCTACCAAATCGGGAATCTCTCCGCTGGGCGATACTAATGTCGCGATGAAAACCTCGCGTCCCAATAAACCTGCCCAGCTGCTAGTTACTGATGTCCGCCTTGGAATTCACGACAGCTTTGAGCGCGTGGTCTTGGACCTAGACGGCAATGGCGATCCGGGCTGGTTTATTGATTACACGGATAAGCCCATGCAGCAAGGCTCTGGCGCACTCGTGCAACACGATGGGCGTATCACGCTTAACGTCAATATCGATGGCACCGTCTACCCGCATGAACTCAACATGGAAGACCCTGAGCTTCATACCGTTTCTAGCCAGGGCGGTTTCATCTCCCAGGTCATCAGCACCGGCACCTATGAGGGGCGCTCGCAGTTTTTCATCTGCCTGGATGAAGCCCGCCCCTATTCAGTACAGGTTTTAGAAGACCCCAAGCGCATCGTCATCGATATCCTGCGTTAGCTATAGGTTTAGCTGTAGGTAGCTTCCACTCGCCACTGCCCCGCGACCCACTGCAATAACCACGCCCTTTCATAGGGCTCATTTTCGGCCTTGCCCACCAGTTGCAACCGCGCCACCCGCCGTGGGTTTTCTGGATCCTCTGCGTTTTGCGGCTGCCACCAGAAGGTATCGACAGGCCACGGACCTGCCCAGCCCACCACCTTGTAGCGATGCTTGCCCCAGCCGATGGCATAAGGCACCGAGGACAGCACCGCTTCGGCGGTGACGACGACGTCTTTCGCGGTGGCATCGATAAGCCGAATGCGTGACGCAGGGTGCTGGGGCCCTCCGCCACGACGCGCGGGCAAGGGCCCCGGAATCTGCCCGGGCCACAGTTTGTCGCTCTTCTGTGGGGTTTCATCGCCATAGGGCACAAAATCCACCCGCTCTGCCACTCCCCGGCCACCGGCTGCCCAGGGCTGCAAGACTTTATCCGTGCCCAGCGTCGACTGCACGCGAGAGATAGCCCTTTTAACATGCTCATCGGAGCTACCGCTGCCCCACAGCTGGCCGATGAAATCCGGCGCGCTGGTTTCCAGCGGTTCCAGCGACAGCTCGATAATGCCCGCGCCCTCTGACTCGGCATCGTCTGCGGGATGTCCGTCTGCCGCTCGCGTGGCGGTGAGCCAACCGTCGAGCTGCCAGCGCACGCGGTCTGCCGTGGCGTCCTCGCTTAATGCTTCGCGCGTGCGCCAAATACGCTCGAGCGCCTGCCCACGATTAAACTCCGCACGGATTTTCAGCCGTAGGCACACCACGCCTGCAGCAGCTAGCTTTTCATGTAATTTCGCCGCCAACTGGCGCGCTGCAAAGGCCGCCGAGTCCACGCGCGCAATCGGATCCGCAGGAATCACCGCGACCGACAAGTCACTGCGCGCTTCTTCCGGCGCAACTTTCCGATCCGCCCGCGCCGTCACAATGTCATGCACCCGCGCACCCGGTGGCCCGAAACGGTTGACCATCTGACGCAAAGGCAGGCTTGCCACATCGCCTAATCGCCGCAGGCCCAGCTGCTGAAATTGCTGTACTAACTCATGCGGAATCCCCAAGGCGGTTTCGGCGGAGAGGACGGAGACGGGTTGCATCGATAAGTAATCTTTAGACGCCCCACGAGCTACCACCTGTCCTGTCTCCTGATCGCGCGCGGCAATGATCGCCGTAGCAATCTCGTCAGCGACACCCACCGTGGTGTCCACGCCCTGGCGCGCGACGGAGTCAATGAGCATCTCCATGGCCTTTTCACCGTGGAACCGCTCTGCCGCGCCGGCATCGACGATAACCAGCCCCGGGCGCAGCACCTCCACCGACGAAGCCACATCGTCCAAAGAGCTCGCGATGACCGCAAAGAGCGCGCCATCACGATCCTCATTGGATTCCACCACCGTGGCCTCACTGCAAATGGCTTGCGCCTGCCGCAACCGCATCCCGCGCTTGACCCCGGCCGCCCGCGCCGCGCGGTTGCACACCTCCACGTGGTGATGCCGCACCACGATAATGGGACCGGTCAGCGAGGAATATTCAATCTGCGCTGCCTGAATGGGCCAGTCTGGAAACCACAGCGCCGCTATCCGTGATGCTGCAATACGAGGCTGTCCATCACTCATACTGCCCTCAGCTTCGGCCGTGGCCCATGTGGCTGGGGCTTATTTGCCCGCTGTCCGCAGAAAATTGTGGTGGACTTCGGGCGCATGCCTTTGGCTTCTGTCCGCACCGCAATATCGACGCCCCGGATTCTGCCCGTGCCGCGGCCAATCCCGTGATAGCCCACCACACTCGCGTCCATGTGCAACGCGGTGCCCGGCAACCGTGCGTCGATAGTGACCAAAGCTGCTTGCCCGGCGCGCACCCTGGCCAAAATTGGCCGTGCCCGCGCAGGACTTAGTTCCACCGGCGCGCCGTGGTGAAAGACCACGTCCATGCCTTCGACCAAGACTCCGGTAATGCTCCACGGATCAGCGCCGGGGTCCGGGATAGCTACCACCCGTGACAAATCCCCCTGTTCGACGACCTGTGCGAGCAATAACTCCGGCCACCCGACCACCGCAACATGCCCACCAGCGGCGGTAACATGCGAAATAATCTCGACCGCCAACGCCGGCGAATTAGACAAAGACATCACTTGCCGCCGCGGAATGCCGCCTCCCGGCAGCACGGAAGAAAGCTCCGAAGGCACGCCAATAACGTCTTCATCTGCGACTTCTTCAACTTCCGGAGCCTGCTCAGATCCAAGTGCTGCCATACGCGAGCGCAGCGCAGCAACACGCTCACTGCGACTAAGGCCTTCCAGGTCAACGGCAGCAGATCCTTCAACACTACCGTGACGAACACTTGTTTGATTCACGGTATTAGTATGCAACCCGCAATGGACACATTGCAACTATATGTTCGAAAGCGCTGGTAGTTTTATCGAACACTTTTTGCGGCATCGAAAAGTAGCCTAAAACTACACAAAACTAGCCTATAGCCAGCTGGGCTTTGCACAATAAGTGCAGATCAAGGGGCTTTTTATGGATAAAAAGCCCCCTTCAAGCTTAGGGTTAATCCAAATCCCTATCCGCTGCCCAGCGCGTGAGCTGATAGCGATTCGACTGTTGTGTTTTGCGCAAGATGTTCGAGGCGTGCGTTTCCACCGTCTTAATGGAAATAAACAGCTCTTGACCAATTTCACGGTAGGTATAGCCGCGCGCCAAAAGCCGCAGCACTTCTAGCTCGCGGCGCGTGAGCGCATCGACGACCGGGTCGGAAATTGGCTCCGGTTCAGAGTCCGGGCCACCCGCCGGGTCGGGTGCCGGCTCACCGGAGGCAAAAGCATCGAGGACAAAACCTGCCAGCCGTGGAGAGAAATACGCATCGCCGCTATGGACACGTTCAATGGCCTCAGCAAGTTCTGCACCACCAATATTCTTGGTGACATATCCACGCGCTCCAGCCCGGATCAACGCAATCACGTCTTCTGCCGCATCAGAGACTGATAGCGCAAGAAACTTCGGACCATCCTCGCCTGGCTGCGCTTTGGTGATATTGCTCAGCACCGCCAGTCCCCCACCATCTGGCATGTGAACGTCCAAAAGCACAACATCTGGGTTAGTTTCTGTAATTCCACTGGTTGCTTCAGCGACCGTCCCGGCATCTCCAACGATGGAAATACCCTCAGCATTTCCTAGTTCAGCACGCACCCCAGCACGGAATACGGAATGGTCATCAACCAGAAAGACATTCACCATGTTCACAAGGTTACACGGCAGCTAAACGACGCTCCCTCGAAGCATAAAAATAAAAACCTTTAACTCGCGATGGTGAGCGTAACCTCGGTGCCCTCACCGGGTGTGGACTTAATCTTCGCCGTGCCGCCGATGCGGTTCATGCGTTCGACGATGGAATCGCGGATACCGTGGCGGTCTTCGGGGACAGACTCCGAATCAAAGCCTGCACCGCGGTCGCGAACGAAAATAGACAGCTCGCCGGCGAGGTGCTCGGCGTAGACATCAACCGAGTCAACACCGGCATGCTTTCCAGCGTTGACCATGGCTTCGCGCGCGGCCATCACCGTAAGCTTGGTGTCTTCCGCCAGCGGGATGTCTTCGCCGACGGTCACCGGACGAATTGCAATACCAAAGAGGTCCTCAACCTCACCGCAGGCAGTATCTAATGCCGCAAAGACAGATTGCGAGGTCTTTTCTTCCGAATCGAAAAGCCAGCCGCGCAGCTCACGCTCTTGTCCGCGGGCGAGGCGTGCGACTTCCTGGGGGTCATCGGCACGCTTTTGTATCAAGGCAAGGGTCTGCAGCACCGAGTCATGTAAACGCGAGGCAATCTCCGCGCGCTCATCGGATGCAGCTTTTGCTGCTTGCTGTTCACTGAGCTGATTCCACATGCGAATCCCCAGTGGCACCACCAGCGCACCGATACCACCCAAGGTCAGCACAACAGCCAGCACGGCAGAGCCGAAAGAGTCATTTCCCTGCCAGCTTAAGACCATAAATAGTACGCCGGAAAAGACCAGCACCGCGCCAGAGACCACGCTAATAATGCCAGTGGTACCGCTGAGCCCACGGTCATAGGCGCGCCAGGCTAAGAAAGCACCAACGGCCACGATAATCAGCGGCAGTAGAGCAGCCAGGGATAATCCCGCGCCCAGGGTGGCAAAGAGAATTGGCCCCACAATGGCAAAGGCAATAATCAAACCGTTGACACCGCGCGGCAACTTCCCCGCGAAACGCTCGCTGAAGGCACCAGTAACAGGGTGAACATCGCCGGCTTTCACCAGCATCCACAACCCGGCGTAGACGAATAAGCCCACGCCAGAAGCCAAAGCCGCAACCGCGAAAACGACACGGACAAGAAGTACATCCACGTTCAGGTGTGCGGACACACCAGAAGCGACGCCCGCCACCACGCTGCCATCAGAGGCACGTTTTAAGCGTGGATATGGTTCAGGGCGCTCAGCAGTTGCATAAGGCGCAGGAGTGGTCATGGCTTTATTGTGGCACGGCCGATGCCCCCGAGGGTATCGGGGAGAACCCTGAATCAAAAAGATCAGGGCAGTCCCCGATAGTAATTTTTTGCTGTGGATTTGATAATTAACTCATGACTTCCTACGAGCCTTCCCCATACGGCCCAGATGCCCACGGAGCATCATCCCAATCCAATCCGTACAAGAAACCATCGAATCTTTCGGACAACGCGCAAGCGGACAGCACCCAAACAAGCGCGAACGGTAAAAAGCCACAGCCTGATTTCATGGAAGAAATCACCAATGCTTTTACTGAAGCCAAAGAAAGCATCTCTTCTGCTTTCACTGAGATGCGTTCCGAGAGCCCCAAGTCAGATAAGCAGGGCGATGATAACGCATCGCTTAGCGATGCCCCCACGACCACCTTCGATGACGTAAAGAAGCAGTTCAATGAAATGTGGGCATCACGCCCAGTACGCCTGCCATCCGATCAAGGTGGCGGCGGCAAGATTGCCGGCGTGGCCGAGGGCATCGCGGTTCGCTATCAGATAGACCCCACCCTGGTTCGCGTTATATTCGTCGTCACGGCCTTTTGCTGGGGCGGTTCGATTGCGCTGTACTTGCTGGCGTGGATGTTCATGCCGCGCTACTCCAAGACCACCTCGCCTTTTGAAGATGCCTTTGGAGAGAAGAAGGACCTTCCAAAAAATTCTGATGGTAAATCCACTTCGGAGAAGTCCTTGGGCATGACCCTGGCGATTATCTTCGCTGTAGGCTTTATCCTTCCGCTGATTTTCTCCTCGAGTTCTTTGACCATGCTGCTGCCTATCGCGGCCGGTGTCGGTGGCTGGTACTTGCTGCACAAGCGTCGCCCGGACGCGCCGGCCGGCTTGCTGGCTACCCCGCAACAGCACACTGAGCCACCACGTGATGAGCATATTGACTTGTCGATGTTCGAGCCTGTCGATGGCTACCCCTTCCCCGACGGCCGCACCACCCCACCGGCCTGGGACCCGCTTGGTGCCGCACCTGATACCTGGCACCTGCCCGACCCGGAACCAGTCCAGGAACCACAACCGAAGAAGAAGCGCCGCTGGGGTCGCGTGCTCGGCATTACCGCCGCGGTTATCGCGGTATGGAGTCTGATTATCGGCGGCATCCTCCTCGCCTTCGGCTTTGCAGCTAATAGCCCAAGCTGGACTTCCTCCGATTGGGGCACGAGCTCTTATACTCCCGCAAATGAAGAAGCCGTCACGGATGTTTACGACGTCGGTATCGGTACTTTCTCCCTTGACCTGTCACAAACTGAAGGTCTGGATGACATGACGCAAGACCGCACCATCACCATCGATGGCGGTATCGGTGCAATCAACCTGGACCTGCCAGAAGATACCCCGGTTAATATCACGTGTGATTCCGGAATTGGTCAAAGCAACTGTGTTGACTTGCACCACGATGATGCGAAGCTCACCATCGATATCGATGCCGGTATCGGCACCACCACCATCGATTACGGCTACATGGCAGAAGAGGCTGACAAGGCTCTCGCCACCACCGGCAGGTAACCGCTCGCAGGAAGTCACTAGTTAGCCCCTAATAAATCGAGTTGCGTCTCAACACGCAACTCGATTTCGTGATTTCGGGGCCTTCCGAGGCCCTTTACGGTCAGCTCCTCACGCTTCCAAGGCGAATCCATAGCCCTCGCTGAAGAACGCGAGTTAAGCATCAACCACCTGTTGATGATTGACGAGCTCGCCAGAAAATTAGACGCCCGCGGGACCGCCTGGCAATTCCGCGCCGAACTCATCGCCTTTGATGGCACCTTAAAAGAATTCTGTGATGTCTCTGATAAGATTGCGCCGCGCATGCGGTGATGGCGAATGAAGCCTTTTCGGAGGGGACTAGATGATAGATTTCAGTGTTTCTCTCCTGGGATTGGCTGATTCCTTTAATCTCCTGCTGTGGATCATTATTTTCCTCGGCAGGTTTCAGGGCGTGAGAAACCGCGAACTAACGCTTAGCGTCGTGGGTGATTGGTTAGGCATCTGCGTCTCGGCCCTCGGGGTGAGTCTTGTCGTTCGGTTTTCGGGTTGGTCTCCGCCGCATCTTGGAGAAAATCCGTTCCTTGGAATTTTGTTGTGCTTGCTTGCTGTGTTCGCATTCTTTACGCGAAATAAGGGCACGTCTCTGTGGGATCTTGCGAACAAACTAACCAAGCGTTGCTATAGCTCCCCCGGCGCAGCTATCTTCCTGGGCATTGTGCTTGGTGTCGTTCAGTCGGTGACTTCTGTGCCTTTTATCGGTGCAGTACTCACCTTGCTGGCGGAAGGCGATGGCGCCATGCTGTTCGTTTCAATGTTGCTGTATTCACTGATAGCTATTTCATCATCGTTAGTCGTCTTGTTGCTTCTGTCTAGTAAGAAGCAAGCACATAGCGTGGGGACGATTTCCATGGAGCGGGTAAATCTCTTACTTGCAGCCGCACTGTTTATCATCGGCGCGCTTCTCATCTACGCTTCCCTAACTTAGAGATAACAAAAAGCGAAGCCCCAGCTCAGATACATATCTGGCTGGGGCTTCGTCGTACGCTTCCAAGTAAAAATCGATAGGAGTCCTACTCTTCTAAGTAAAACTTCCTAGAAGTTTTACTCCCACTCGATGGTTCCTGGTGGCTTGGAGGTGATATCGACGACCACGCGGTTGACGTCGTTGACTTCGTTGGTAATGCGGGTGGAGATTTTCTCTAGGACGTCGTAAGGAACGCGGGTCCAGTCGGCGGTCATGGCATCCTCGGAGGACACTGGACGCAGCACGATTGGGTGGCCGTAGGTGCGGCCGTCGCCTTGGACTCCGACGGAGCGGACATCGGCAAGCAGTACGACTGGGCACTGCCAGATATCACCGTCGAGGCCAGCGTTGGTCAGCTCGGTGCGCGCAATCAGGTCTGCTTGACGCAGGATTTCCAGACGCTCCTCGGTGACTTCACCGATGATGCGGATGCCTAGGCCAGGGCCTGGGAATGGCTGGCGGGCAACGATTTCCTCAGGCAGGCCGAGCTCGCGGCCGACGGCGCGGACTTCGTCCTTAAACAGCAGGCGTAGTGGCTCGACAAGTTCGAATTCCACGTCATCAGGCAGGCCGCCAACATTGTGGTGGGACTTAATGTTTGCGGTGCCGTCACCGCCGCCGGATTCAACCACATCCGGGTACAAGGTGCCCTGGACAAGGAAGTCCACGGTGGAGTCTTCAGGAGATTCTTCCAAAGCCTGTGCCACGGCACGCTCAAAGGAACGGATGAATTCCGCGCCGATAGCCTTGCGCTTAGCCTCAGGATCGGTAACGCCAGCAAGCTTGGACAAGAAAGCATCAGCTTCGTGCGCGGTAATCAACTTCGCACCAGTAGAAGCCACGAAGTCCTTTTCTACCTGCTCACGCTCACCGGCGCGCAGCAGACCGTGGTCCACGAATACACAGGTCAAACGATCGCCAATGGCGCGCTGCACGAGCGCTGCGGCAACTGCAGAGTCCACGCCGCCCGACAGGCCACAAATAGCGCGGCCTTCAGGGCCGATTTGCGCGCGGACATCATCGATAAGCTGCTGCGCAATATTTGCCGAGGTCCAGGTCTGCTCCAGCCCGGCTACCTCGGTGAGGAAGCGAACGAGCACTTCCTGGCCGTGCGGGGAGTGCATAACCTCGGGGTGGTACTGCACACCAGCCATTTGCTTGGCCACGCATTCCATCGCCGCAACCGGCGCACCAGCCGACGATGCGGTCACGGTAAAGCCCTCAGGTGCCTTATCCACGGCGTCACCGTGAGACATCCAGACCTTGTGGTTTTCTTCTAAGCCGTCGTGCAGCACGCCACCGGTATGGGTGATTTCGGTGCGGCCATATTCACGGTCACCGGTTTGCGCAACGTTGCCGCCCAAAGCATGGTTCATGGCCTGGAAGCCGTAGCAGATGCCAAAGACTGGCACACCAAGCTCTAATAGTTCAGGCTTTAATTGCGGGGCGCCATCGGCATAAACAGAGGACGGGCCACCGGACAAAATCAAAGCAGCAGGGTTCTTGGCCTTGATCTCTTCAACGGTGGCGGAATGTGGGACTACCTCGGAGTAAATCGATGCCTCACGTACGCGACGAGCAATCAGCTGTGCGTATTGGGCACCGAAATCCACCACGAGGACTGGGCGCGGAGTTGTTGCAGGTTGAGTCACACAGGTAGTTTAACGCACCCGCGGCCTGCGGCGGTAAACCATCCACACGATTATCGCGGCCGCTATCCCAATGCTGGCACCGGCAGTCACATCGCTTAGCCAATGCACCTTTAAGTACAGCCGGGATGCAGCGCTTGCCGATGCCCCCACCACCGCCACGACCACCCACACCCACGGGTATTTCACGCGCCAGGTTTTGCTAAGCCACAAAACGCTTAGTGCTGTGGCAACCGCGAAAGCCGCGGAAGAATGCCCTGAAGGAAAAGATGGATCGTGGGTATAGACCAGCTGATCTTCTATCGGCGGGCGTGGACGTTGGATGGTGTATTTCAACACGGTGGTCACTGCCTGCGCCAGGACGAGGCTTGTGGGCACGTATAAGGCTAGCCGTAGCGAGACCTTGTTGATCATGGCGATACCGGCTGCGATAAACACCACGACAAACAGATAGCGCGGGCTAACTGCGGTGCTTAAAGCCGCAATGATTTCAGCTACTGCCATGTTCTGTTCCCGATTCCGTTCCCGGTTCGACGACGGACTGCGCTGCGATTTGAGCGGCCGACTCAGCCAATGCCTCCCGCAAGGCGCGAAGTGCTGGATGCTGCCCACGTCCAGCACGTACAGCTGTGTATAACGTGCGGTGCGGGCGGCCTGGGAGATGCACGAAGCGCACACCAGGCTGCAGCGGACCAAATAGTGCCGAGGTCACCGAATACGCATGCCCCGTGCGCACCAAGTAGGTCTGGAGGAACGGATCTGGGGTTTCAAAATCCACCCGGGGCTCAAAACCATATTGCAGACAATAGGCTTGGAAGAATCTCCGCAGTGAAAATTCCACCGAGTCCAACGCAAATCTCACTTCCGGCTGGCCTTCATGCCCTGCTAATTCCTTGACATCTTGAAATGTCAACGTGGAATCCTGCGGAGTGATGAGCACTAATTCATCATCAATCAGATGTTCTCGCTCCACGGTGTTATCAGTCAAAGGCATCACGCCCGGGTAATCCTCCCCCAGAATGAGATCCACGGTCCCCTTCGATAAAGCGGGCATCGCACTTTCAATATCGAGTTGGGTAATCTCCACCCGCAGCTCGGGATACTTATGCTTTAGCGAATCCAGAGCATTGGGCAAGATAGATGCGAGCGCTGCCTGAAAACTGGCCACCCGAATCCGCCCGCGGACCTGGGAGGTGGAGTCGATGACGGCGGACTGCGCGGCATCGGCAAGCGCTAAAAGCTCATCAGCATAATTGGCCAAGAGCTCGCCCTGCTCAGTAAGCACAATCCGACGGCCCGAGCGCTCAAAGAGTTTGACCCCGACGTCCTTTTCGCACTGCGCGAGCTGCTGGGAAATCGCCGAGTGCGTATAGCTTAAAAGCTCCGCCACAGCCGTTACTGTGCCGAGCCTGCGCAACTCCCGCAAAATGCGTAAACGGTGTAAATCGAGCATGTTTCGCTCCGAAGAATCTCATAGAATTATGTGGTAGAAAAACTTAACTATTAACGTCAATAATTGTAGATAGACTAACAGAATGATTTATCACAAAATACATGTATGACCAATCCATACGCAGTTTTATGCATCATCGGCTCGTGTATTTCTTTGCAGGTCGGCGCGGCTTTAGCCATCCAGCTCTTCCCGCACGCCGGCGCCTGGGGTACAGCGTCGATTCGCCTTCTCATGGCGGGTGCGATCTTGATGGTGATAACGCGCCCGAAGTTTCATACCTGGACGCGCAAACAATGGGTTGGCGTCGCGCTTTTTGGTGCCTCGTTAGGACTTATGAATGGGTTTTTCTACAACGGTATCGCGTACATCCCCCTCGGTGCCGCGGTGACCATTGAGTTCTTAGGGCCCTTGGCACTAGCTGCCTTCCTCTCACGAAGCTTCCGGGATGCCGCCTGCGTCGCGCTAGCTCTTTTGGGCATGGTCTTCCTCGGCGTGGATTCTTTAACTGGGGAGCCTTTAAGCCTGCTCGGCGTTACCTTCGTGCTCATCGCCGGAGGATTTTGGGTGTGCTACATTCTGGCTTCTAAAAATGTTGGCACCCTGGTCCCGGGTCAAGGTGGGCTCGCCGGCGCGCTGATTATCGGTGGAGCATTAATTTCACCGCTGTCTGGAACCAAAGCTCTAGTGATCTTTACCGACTGGAACCTTCTTCTCATCGCGGTGGGTACAGCAGTACTTGCCTCGCTTATCCCCTACTCTCTGGAACTTGTCGCGCTGCGACGTTTGGCTCCGAATGTATTTTCCGTGCTCATCTCGCTGGAGCCCGTCTTCGCGGGGCTTTTCGGATGGATTTTGCTCTCGCAGAACCTCAGCGCATTGAAAATCTCCGCTATTTTGCTGGTGGTGCTGGCTTCCATCATCCAAACGCTGGCGAAACCGTCGAAGAAAGTCCCCGAACCGGATGCGAATGTCGAGGGAGCGCTGTATCCGCCAGCTGCTAAACGAAGCTTGCGTAAACGTCTTCGTCGCGTCAGTAAGGTGCGCAGCTAGCGCTTTAAGAAACCGCTTTAGGGATCGAAAAAGGCCGTTCGGAAAAATAACTCCGAACGGCCCTTGCGCTTCTTTAGCGATACTTAGCGAACAGCAAGCCCAACTTTTTGGAAAGACTTCAAGTCCGTGTAACCACACTTAGCCATCGCGCGGCGCAATCCGCCGACGAGGTTGAGTTGACCGAAAGGCTCATTGGAAGGACCGTACAAGACGGTTTCGAGGCTCGGCTGGTTGTTTTCTTCGATGCCATCGACATCAAAATCCACTGGGCCGACATATTCCACGACTCCACGTGGGAAACGTGGGTGTCCCGCCGCAGCAGGCCAGTAGAAACCATTCGCGCCGGCTTCTTGAGCTTGTGCCAGAAGTGGACCCAAAATAACAGCGTCCGCGCCACAAGCAATCGCCTTAGCCATGTCTGCCGAAGAGGTCAGGTCATCATCAGCCAGGATGTGCACGTAGCGGCCACCGGTTTCATCCAGGTAATCGCGGCGCGCGGCCGAAACATCGGCGATAGCGGTAGCCAAAGGGACGTCGATGCCGACGGTCTCAGCGTTGGTGTTTACGCCGCCGCCTACAATAACGCCTGCAGCACCGGTGCGCATCAAGTGCAATGCGGTGGTGTAATCCACCACGCCGCCGGCAATTACTGGAACTTCCAGCGTGCCGATGAATTCCTTGAGGTTCAACGGCTCGCCACCGGTAGAAACGTGCTCTGCCGAAATCAAGGTCCCCTGAATGAACAGCAACTCTGCACCAGCAGCGATGGCAATAGGCGCAATCTCACGGGCATTTTGTGGAGAAACACGTACCGCCACGGTCACGCCGGAATCACGCACCTGGGAGATACGCTCAGACAATAGCTCTGGGTTTAGCGGAGCTGCGTGAAGTTCCTGCAGCACCGAAAGGTCACCAGCGTTTTGGCAGACCTTCGCGATAGCGTCGTCGAGGTTTTCGTGGCGTCCCCACAAACCTTCAGCATTGATGACACCTAATCCGCCCTGCTTGCCCATTTCAATGACAAACTCTGGGGAGGCCAAAGCATCCGTTGCGTGAGAAACCACGGGGATGTCGAAGGTGTAGGCATCAATGTGCCACTGCGTGCTCGCATCCGAGGAGGAACGAGTACGGCGGTTCGACACCAAAGAGATATCAGCTAAGTCATAGGTTCGGCGCGCCTCACGGCCAATACCAATTTCAACGTAGTCACGCATGAATTATTTTTAATCCTTAACGGTAGTTCGGAGCTTCTACAGTTTGCTGCAGGTGGTGCGGGTGCGACTCAGCCAAGCCAGCAGTGGTAATTCGCACGAACTGCTTGGTCTTCAGCTCTTCAATAGTAGCGGAGCCAGTGTAGCCCATTGCCGCGCGCAGACCGCCCACAATCTGGTGGGTAATCTGACCAATTTCGCCGCGGTAAGGAACCTTGCCTTCCACGCCTTCTGGAACCAGCTTATCTTCACTGCACACATCCGCCTGGAAGTAGCGGTCCTTGGAGTAAGAACGCTTCTCGCCGGAGAGGCCACGGCCTTGCATAGCGCCCATCGAACCCATGCCGCGGTAGCGCTTGTACTGCTTGCCGCCGACAATCACGATGTCACCAGGAGCCTCCAGGGTGCCTGCGAACATCGAGCCCAGCATGACCGAGTCCGCGCCAGCAGCCAAAGCCTTAGCAACGTCACCGGAGTACTGCATGCCGCCGTCTGCAATCAAAGGCACACCTGCAGCAGAAGCCACGGTAGCTGCTTCCATGATCGCGGTAATCTGTGGTGCGCCAACACCAGCAACCACACGGGTGGTGCAGATAGAACCAGGACCAATGCCCACCTTGATGGCATCTGCGCCAGCTTCGATCATGGCCTTTGCTGCCGAGCGTGTTGCCAGGTTGCCGCCGACAACATCAATCTTGGAGCCGAAGTCATTCTTGACGCGTGAGACCATTTCCAGCACGCGGTTATTGTGCGCGTGTGCGGAGTCGACAATGAGAACGTCCACGCCGGCATCGACAAGCAAGCCTGCACGCTCATAAGATTCCTCGCCGGTACCAATACCTGCTGCGACCAGCAAGCGGCCTGAAGCATCCTTGGAGGAATTCGGGAACTGTTCGGTCTTTACAAAATCCTTAACGGTAATCAGACCGACCAGCTTGTTGTTTTTATCAACGATAGGCAGCTTTTCTACCTTGTTCGTCGACAGCAGATCCAGGGCTTCTTCCTTGCTGACGCCTTCTTTTGCCACAACCAGCGGCATAGCGGTCATGATGTCAGAAACCTTGCGGGAATAGTCGCGCTCAAAGCGCATATCGCGGTTGGTGCAAATGCCCAACAAGGTGCCGTCTTCGTTGACCACAGGAAGACCCGAGATACGGAAGCGTGCGCACAGGTCATCAACTTCCTGGATGGTCATATCCGGATTCGCGGTCACTGGGTCGGTGACCATGCCGGACTCAGAGCGCTTGACGATTTCGACCTGCTCCGCCTGCTCTTCTGAGGACAAGTTGCGGTGCAAGACACCAATGCCACCCTGACGTGCCATGGCAATGGCCATGCGCGCCTCAGTGACCGTGTCCATCGCAGCCGACGCCAAAGGAATACCTAAACGAGTATTTCGGGTGAACTGCGCCGAAGTGTCTACTTCCGACGGAACAACATTGGATTCAGCAGGTAGCAGCAGCACGTCATCAAACGTCAAGCCATGCAGTGCAACCTTATTTGGGTCATCTCCACCGGTAGAAACACGATTTTCGGTCATTACGGGTCTTCTCCTTCGCACACGCTTTTCTTTTTCACTACCTTAATCCTTATCGGCGCGATATACATATCCGTGTAATCCAGTTAATAAGGTGTGCCTGAATAATTGCCTAAACCGAAAGTATTACCTAGGCTTCGAAGTGTGAACTTTTTCGCCAATATGCCCAAAGATCCCTTTGCTGATGATCCCAATGATCCGGCATCTTTCATTGAGGATGATGAGCACGTCGAGCCATTGACCGCGGAAGAGCGCTTTGCGCTTAACCGCGATTTAGAGCTTGTGCAAGAGTTTGCCAAGCACCTGTCCCCACGTGGAATTGATGGCATTTTCATGTTTTGTGAGGACTGCGAAGAGCCCCACTTTTATGAGTGGGACATCATGGCTTCAAATATGAAGAGCATGCTTAACGATGAACTCTCGGCCGTCCACGAGCCTGGCGCCGAGCCTGACCCTAATCGCTACGTGCCGTGGGAATACGCGGTGGGCTTTATCGACGGCATGCACTCGCACCGCTTCCGTTAAAAGCTTCAAAGCCTCTGCTCCTTCCCAGTAGTTTGGGAGGAAGCAGAGGCTTTGTTCTTAACGCTGTACCTGCGGTGGCGCTAGCCCATCATCAGGGTTGTCTGGGTCTTCAGTCGGCTCTGGGGTATCCGTTGGTGAAGGCAACGGGTTAGGCACCGTGTTGTCATAGACCGTGGTGGTCTCCACAACCGTGTCGGTGTAGCGCTCAACCACCGTGGTCGTGGTGGTTTCGGTTTCTGGCGTTGCGCTTGGCTCTGGAGTCTGCGACTTCGGCGAAGATTCAGGAGCACGCACAGTTTCAGTCACCGTGGTGGTATTAGCCTTATTGGCACGCGATGCCCGGCTGGCCTCGCTAGCTTCGCTTTCGGCAGCGCGACGATCACCTTGTGCGCGGGCTGCAAGATTACGTGCTTCTTCCAACAGCGCGCGGGTACCCGCTAAATCGCCAGAAGCAGCAGCCGCATCCATCTCTTCTAAGGTGCTCGCAAGCTCCACGAAGGCATCATCAGAAGAGCTAAACAGGCTCTGGTTCATGCCGTATAGCGGCGATCCCGGACCTGCGTTGTAGATTGCGGCACCTGAGCCAGCAATCAACACGGTTGCGGCAGCTGCACCGATTAGTCCGCTCATAAGCGGACGGTTTCTGCGGCGACGCTTGCGTGCGCTCGACAAAGAGATAACTTCAGGTTCTAAATCCGCGCCCTCAACCTTCGGCGCAGCAGGCATTTGACGTTCAACGTCTTCACGCAGCTCCAAAAACAGTGCAGCAAGCTCATCCGCACCATCTGAAGGATCATTACCTAAGGAAAGCTCGGTCAGGAAAGCATCATCGTCGATCAGCGGCTGAAGCTGCTCAGCCATGGACTCAGGTGAACCCGGCCCATCATTATTTTTCTTAACCATGTCTACTCCCCCTTTCCCTGGCGATTAGTCATTTTATTTATGTCACTATCGATTTATAACGAACAATGGATAAAGATTTAAGTCTCCGTCAGTTTTCGTTGGTTGCGCCTACTACCTTCCGTAGCTGCGCTAGTGCCCTGTGCTGGGCAACGCGTACAGCGCCGGGGGTGGAATTTACAACCTCCGCGGTCTCTTCCGCAGACAGCCCAACAAACACTCTCAAGATGATAATGTTGCGGGCCTTGTCACTTAATGTATCGAGTAAAGAACGAACTCTGTTACTACCATCGTTAAGCAAAGCGAAATCTTCTGGATTATCGCTTTGATCCACTTCATCCGGCACTTCTTCGGTGGGTAAAGTGCGATCCCGGCCCATCGCCCGGTGCGCGTCGGTGACCTTATTAAAAGCGATTCCGTAGACATACGCCATAAACGGGCGGCCTTTATCTACGTAAGTAGAAATTGAATTAGCTACGGCCAAGCAAATTTCTTGGGTGACATCTTCTGCAGTGGGTTGGCGCCCTCCCCCGATACGGGCGCGGCAATAGCGCAGGACCTGCGGGTAAATGATCCGCAGTATGTCCTGCATCGCACGACGACTGCCGTCCACAGCCAGCGGGACAAGCTCCGCTAGCTCCTTTTCGGTATCGTTCACGTTTCCTTTTGCCCTTCGCTGCGTAACCAGTAAATCTAAATCTTAGTCCCCTTGTGCCTCACACAAACCGTAATAGCCTAACAAGTTACCTGCATTTTGTCAGAAAACGAGCGCGCACGACCTGCACTAAAAGAGTTCATTTACCTTTAACCTTGGACAATCATGCAGGTCAAGTGGGAGAAATCCTGTTTTGCCTGGGTAAGGGCACACAAAAGCAACCCTTTGGCTACTTTTTGTTTACCCCTTCGCGACACACTACCTCCTGGCCATTGTCTTGGCATTTTTAAACCTCTGTCGTTCTTATTTCCAATAAGGAGTCTAAAACCGTGTCACAGCCACATCTGCTTCCAGGACCTAACGCTGATTTTTGGGAATGGCAGCTACATGGTTCTTGCCGGGGAGAAAATTCGGATGTGTTTTACCATCCTGACGGCGAACGCGGCCGGGCTCGTTCCCAGCGGGAAAACCGAGCGAAAGCAATTTGTGCAGACTGCCCAGTACTCCAGCTGTGCCGCGACCATGCTCTAAAATCAGCTGAACCTTATGGTGTGTGGGGCGGAATGAGCGAGTCCGAGCGCTCAGTTGCGTTGCGCGGTGAGCGTAAGCGGAAGGTCTCCGTCTAGAAATAGAGCCCAGAAGAAATAGGGCTCTAAGTACTTCCAGTATTCAGTATGGTGGGGGCTATAACGGCTTTCACCGTTTGTACTCGAAAAGCTAAGGAAGTACCCCACATGTCTACTTTTTCTGGGATTGAGCTTGATCAGCAATTAATCGCCGGCACGTGGCGCACAGGCAGCTCGCAGCGCAGCGCGTCTAATATCAACCCTTATGACGACTCGGTCATCGCGGAGATTCCGTTGGCTTCTGCAGCCGATGTTGATGAGGCTTATGTCGCAGCGCAGCAGGCACAGCCCAAGTGGGCTGCGCTAGCACCTGCTAAGCGTGCAGCAATTATGTACCGAGCCGCGGAGCTGCTGGAGGAAAAGCGCGAAGAGATCGTCGAGCTGCTCATTGCTGAGTCTGGCTCAACGCGTGGCAAAGCAAACCTCGAGGTGAGTCTCGCAGCCGGTATCACGCGCGAAGCTGCGTCTTTCCCGGCGCGCATGCACGGGCGTATTTCACCATCGAATACTCCTGGCAAAGAAAATCGCGTCTACCGCGTGGCCAAGGGCGTTGTTGGTGTCATTAGCCCGTGGAATTTCCCGATGCACCTTTCTATTCGCTCGGTTGCACCGGCGTTGGCACTGGGCAATGCGGTGGTGATTAAGGCTGCGAGTGATACTCCAATTACAGGTGGACTTATCCCCGCGCGCATTTTTGAAGAAGCGGGGGTTCCGGCCGGTGTCATTAGTAATGTCACGGGCGCGGGTTCTGAAATCGGCGATGATTTTGTCACGCACGCCGTGCCGAAGTTGATTTCTTTTACGGGCTCCACCCCAGTGGGACGCCGCGTCGGCGAGCTTGCTATCAACGGCGGGCCGATGAAGAACGTTTCGCTCGAACTGGGTGGTAATGCTCCGCTCGTAGTGCTTGCCGATGCCGACATGGACAAGGCCGCACACGATGCCGCCGTCGGTTCATTCTTGCACCAGGGCCAGATTTGTATGGCGGTCAACCGGGTGATTGTCGATGCTTCGGTCTACGACGAATTCGTTGAGAAATTCGTCGCCGCTGCGAAGAATATTCCGGCAGGCGATCCTTCTGATGACAAGGTCGTGGTGGGCCCAATCATCAACGACAGTCAGCTAGAGAGCGTGAAGTCCAAGATTACGAGGGCCAAGGACGAGGGCGCGACTGTAGCGCTGGAAGGTGATATCACGGGTCGTGTGATTTCACCGCACGTCTTTACGGATGTCACCCGCGAGATGGAGCTTGCCCGCGATGAAATCTTTGGCCCTGTCATCGGCGTGATGAAAGCCGATGACGAAGCGCATGCCATCGAGCTTGCCAATGACCCAGAATTCGGACTATCAGCGGCCATCTACTCCACCGATATTGACCACGCCTCGCAGGTAGCGCTGCAGATTGAATCCGGCATGGTGCATATCAATGACCTGACGGTCAACGATGAGCCGCACGTGATGTTCGGTGGAATTAAGAACTCCGGTCTGGGCCGATTTAATGGCGACTGGGCGATTGAAGAATTCACCGATGACCGCTGGATTGGTATTAAGCGTAGCTAGCCAAATACTGCCCGGTCTGGGATTCTTCGACCTTCATCAGGTCCTTTGGCGCACCGGCAAAGACGATGGTGCCGCCTTCCGAGCCCGCGCCCGGGCCAAGGTCAATCACGTGGTCTGCGTGGGCTACTACCGCCAGGTGGTGTTCCACGCAGACCACTGTGTTTCCTGACTCCACCAGCGTGTCCAAAAGCCCCAGCAGCATGTCCACATCTGCCAAGTGCAAACCGGTGGTGGGTTCATCGAGCACCAAAATATCCGCAGCACCCTTCGAGCCCAGGTGTACTGCGAGCTTGAGACGCTGACGCTCACCGCCTGAAAGCGTATTCAACGCCTGCCCCAAGGTGATATAGCCCAAGCCCACGCTGACCAGGGTGTCACAAATCTTGGCGGCTGCGGCGACCTTCGATTCTTTATCCTTGAAATAGGCCGCGGCTTGTTCTGCTGGCAGCTCCAGTACATCGGCGATGTTTTTGCCTGCGAGCTCGTAGCCCAAGACCTCATCGTTGAAGCGACGGCCTTCGCACACCTCACACGGCACATCAACACCGCTCATCAGGCCCAGATCAACCCAGACCACACCGGCGCCATTGCAATGCGGGCAGGCGCCATCGGAGTTCGCCGAAAACAGCCCTGGCTTCACACCATGAGCTTTGGCAAAAGCCTTACGGATAGAATCCAGCGCGCCGGTATAGGTTGCGGGGTTTGAACGACGTGAACCGCGAATCGCGGATTGATCGACAAAGAGGATGCGTCCGGAATCCACCAAGTCCTGCGGCAAACACGCCATCAGTGAGGACTTACCTGAACCGGCCACACCAGTAATCGCGCTGAGTACACCGAGCGGAATATCCACATCGACGTTGTCCAAGTTGTTGCGCGATGCCCCGCGAATCGCGACTACATCGGTTGCTTTGCGCACCTCTTCTTTAACCGGAACGCGGTCGCCTAAATGCTTGCCCGTGACGGTATCCGATGCTTTGAGTTCCTCGAAACTGCCGGCAAAAGTAATTTCGCCGCCGTGCGTACCAGCGCGTGGACCAAGGTCAATAACGTGGTCAGCAATCGCGATGGTCTCTGGCTTGTGCTCCACTACCAGCACTGTATTGCCTTTATCTCGTAGCTGCAGCAGGGTACGGTTCATGCGTTCAATATCAGCCGGGTGCAAGCCCGCGGTGGGCTCGTCGAAAACGTAGGTGGCATCGGTCAGCGCGGAACCCAGGTGGCGCACCATGCGTGAGCGCTGTGCCTCACCGCCAGACAACGTGCCCGAAGGCCGCGACAAAGTAAGATATCCCAATCCCAAATCGATGGCGGTTTCCAGGGATGAGGATAAGACATCGACAAGCGGGGCAACGCGCTTGTCATCGACTCCACGTAGCCACTGGAGAACTTCACCCAACTCGACATCGCTAATATCCGCGATGGATTTACCGTTAATCTTCGAGGTGCGCGCATGCTCCGCCAAACGCGTGCCGCCACAATCCGGGCAGGAGACAAAAGTTACCGCGCGATCGACATACTCACGCAAGTTCTTCTGCAAAGAATCTGGGTCCTTGGCCAACAAAGAACCCTTCAGCCGTGGCACCAGACCGTTATAGGTCATGTTGATGCCGCTGGATTTCACCTTTTCATCCTCAGCAAAATACAGCTTGTGCTTTTCGGCTTCGGTAAAATCCTTGACCGGTTTATCGGCTGAGTAGAAACCAGAATCGGCGTAGGTCTTCCACGACCAGGAATCTACCTTGAGTCCAGGCACCAAAATCGCGCCCTCGTTGAGCGAAAGGCTTTCATCCACCACGGCGGTCAGGTCAATGTCAGACACACGGCCGGTGCCATCACAATGCGGGCACATGCCGCCGGTGCGTTCAAACTTGGTGATGGTCTTCTTGCCGTCATTGACGCTTATCGCGCCTTGCGCGCTTACCGATGGCACATTAAACGAATACGCACCTGGCCCACCCACGTGCGGTTCTGCGATACGCGAGAAGAGCACGCGCAGCATGCCGGTGATATCGGTGACGGTGCCGAAGGTTGAGCGCGTATTCGCAGCCAACGGCTCCTGGCCGACGATGATCGCCGCGGTAAGGCCTTCGAGGTGCTCGACATCAGGGCGTGCGAGAGATTGCATGAAACCTTGCACGAAGCCTGGGTAGGTTTCATTGATTAACCGCTGGGATTCGGCAGCGACGGTGTCAAAGACCAGCGAGGACTTGCCGGAACCAGACACACCAGTAAAGACAGTGAGCTTACGCTTGGGGATATCGATGCTCACATTTTTCAAATTGTTGTCATTTGCGCCGACAACACGGATATATTCTTGACCAATCACTTGCGCAAGTTTACATTCATGTTCCCTGCTTCACATACATTTGCGAGGTCAAGATATAACCGATCTCTAGGAACGCAAAAGCGCCCTGCGACTTTTCAAAGTCAACAGGACGCTTCCGAGATTATGGCACTTTTAGTGGTGGTGGTGGCCGGCCGCTGCAGCAGGCGCTGCTTCAGCTGGCTTTTCCACAACCGATGCTTCAGTGGTCAGCACCATGCGTGCAACCGAAGAAGCATTCACCACAGCGGAGTGGGTGACCTTGACTGGATCAATGATGCCGCTAGCAATCAGGTTGCCGTAATCCAAGGTGGCAGCGTTGAAGCCTTCACCGTTAGGCAGCTCTGAAATGCGGGAGACAACAACAGCGCCGTCAAGGCCTGCGTTGGATGCAATCCAGTAAGCCGGACGAGTCAGCGCGCGAGCAACCGACAAGACACCAATCTTGGCTTCATTGTCGAACTCGTTGGCGTACTCTTCCAAGCCCTTAGCAATCTGTACCAAAGCGGAGCCGCCGCCGGCGATAACGCCTTCTTCGACGGCTGCACGAGCTGCGTTGATTGCGTCTTCGACGCGCAGCTTGCGCTCATTGACTTCGGTTTCGGTAGCAGCGCCTACGCGGATAACCGCGACGCCACCAGAGAGCTTGGCCAGACGCTCTTCTAGCTTTTCCTTATCCCAAGTGGAATCGGTGCGCTCAATTTCGCGGCGAATAAATGCGCGACGCTCTTCGACGGCTTCGGCGGTACCGGCGCCATCGACAAGCACTGTGTCATCCTTGGTCACGGTCACGCGACGTGCACGGCCGAGAACTTCTAGACCAGACTCATTCAGGTTGACGCCGACCTCTGGGTCAATGACAGTCGCGTTGGTAACTACAGCAAGGTCATCCATAAACGCCGAGCGACGCTCACCGAAGTAAGGTGCCTTCACCGCAGCAACCTTCAGGGTCTTGCGGATAGCGTTGACAACCAACGCCTGCAGAGCTTCGCCTTCAATATCTTCAGCGATAATCAGGGTTGGCTTGTTGGATTCCGCAATCTTTTCCAGCAGTGGCAAGAAATCTGGAAGAGAAGAAATCTTGTTGCGGACCAATAGGATCTGCGCGTCATCCAAAATCGCCTGGGAGGTTTCTTCCTCGGTAGCGAAGTATGGCGACAGGTAGCCCTTGTCAAAGGAGATACCTTCGGTGATATCCACGCTGGACTCAATCGACTGGGACTCTTCAACGGTCACAACGCCGTCCTTGCCCACCTTGTCCATAGCGCCAGCGACCATTTCGCCGACCTCTGGGTCACGGGAAGACACGGTAGCAATCTGCGCAATCTCAGTTGCAGAGTTAACCGGGGTCGCACGTGCCTTGAGCTCTTCCACTGCCTTTTCTGCAGCAGCCGCGATACCGCGGTTGAGCTCAATTGGGTTGGTACCCGCAGCAACGTTACGCAGACCTTCAAAAATCAAGGCCTGTGCCAAAAGCGTAGCAGTCGTGGTGCCGTCACCAGCGTTGTCGTTGGTCTTGGTCGCAACGGACTTGACCAGCTGTGCGCCGAGGTTTTCAAAAGGATCCTCAAGGTCGATATCACGCGCGATGGTGACACCGTCATTGGTAACAGTTGGGCCACCGAAAGACTTCGACAGCACGACGTTGCGGCCGCGTGGGCCAAGGGTGACCTTCACAGCGTCGGCGAGAGTATCTACGCCGCGCTGGATGCCCTCACGGGCTTCTTGATCAAATGCAATCAGCTTTGCCATGTTTGGCTAAACCGCCTTACTTACTTCTCGATAACAGCGAGCAGGTCACGTGCAGACAGCAGCAAGTATTCTTCGCCGTTGTACTTCAGTTCGGTGCCGCCGTACTTGGAGAAAATAACGGTGTCGCCTTCGTTAACACCCACTGGGGTCAGCTCGCCCTTGTCATTCGCGCGGCCAGGGCCAACGGCAATGACGGTAGCTTCTTGTGGCTTTTCCTTAGCAGAATCTGGAATAACCAGACCGGATGCGGTGGTGGTCTCAGCTTCTACGATCTGGACGAGTACCTTGTCCTCAAGTGGCTTGATGTTTGCCATGGTTATGATTCCTCCATGTGAAATCTTGAAGTTGCGTTTGTGCCGGTTGCATCAATAGTCCAGCACAGCCGTCGTCGCGGGTGAACAACTGTGGGTCAAACAACCTTGATTAGCACTCTACCCGCGCAAGTGCCAGCTCTCAACAAAAGCTTGGGAACAAATAGTACGCTGGCCGCGAACTCCCCGGAATCATCTTCTGCTTAAAGCAGGCATTAACTCCTGCAACTACTGCGTATCAATTTGCGCTTGGCGCTTTGCAGCTGCCTCAGCACGACCTGAATTAATAACCGCAGCACGCCACAGGCGGTATTCTTCCTCAAAATCTTCGCGGTAGTTTTCAACGGCCCGCACGGAGTTTTCTACGCCCTCAATTATCTCATCGGTGACGTCGCCACCTTCAGATTCCACGAAGATAACCGCACCAGAAATCGCGCGCAGCGGGTCCTGCAAGAAGGAAGGGTTGCCGGTATCTGCAGTATTACGTGCCAAGGAAGCAACCGGGTTGGGCTCTGCGCCTTCGGCTTTAGCTTCGGCGTTAAAAAGCGCGGCGTAGTGCGATCCATCTTCTTGGAATGCAACGGCTACGCGATCTTCGGTCGCCCCGCCAAGAAACTGATTGGCATGCTCTAGCTCAAATTCAATCTTGCGGCGGGTCAGGTCAGGGTTGACAAGGAATCCAGTAATCATGGACGAGCCCACGCTCCTTAAACACACAGGGTTTTTCTAAATCATTGCAATAATCAGTTATAAACTTAGCCTGCTTTGCAATTTCGCGCTGGTTAAGCTATTAACCAGCAGAAACAACGGGAATTTCAACGTCTAGCGAAGTGTCAGTCCCCACTGCCAAGCCTGAAGGAGCTGCACCTTCGTGGATAACTTGCCCAGCGAGTGCCGCAATCATCACGCCATTGTCGGTGCACAGTTCAAATCGCGGCACGCGCAATTCCACCCCAGCTTCAGCACACCGGGCGGCAGCCAGTTCACGCAGCCGGGAATTCGCTGCTACCCCGCCGCCGAGCAAGAGCACGCGAGCTCCAGTATCTTCACACGCACGGATCGCTTTGGCGGTAAGCACGTCACATACGGCTTCCTGGAACGAGGCGCAGACATCTTCCACAGAAATCACGCGCTCTTCGCGCTCTGCTTTTTCCACGTAGCGAGCAACAGCGGTTTTTAAGCCCGAGAAAGAAAAATCATGGCGGTGTGGTCCACGCAGGTCTTCCGCACGGTTGAGTCCGCGGGGAAAATCAATCGTGGCTGCCCCGCGCGCAGCTAGCTTATCGATGACCGGCCCGCCCGGATATCCCAGGCCTAACAACCTAGAGACTTTGTCGTAGGCTTCACCGGCGGCATCGTCAAGCGTGGAGCCAAGCTCTTTCATCGGCTTGCCCACGGCATCTACCTCAAGCAACTGTGTGTGCCCACCGGAGACCAACAGCGCTACCGAATGCGGCAATTGCCCACCTTCTAAATTGGCTACTGCTACGTGTCCGCCCAAGTGGTTAACGCCGTAAAAAGGCACACCCCAGGCGGAGGCATAAGCCTTGGCTGCCGATGCCCCCACCAGCAACGCACCAGCCAGGCCCGGACCGACGGTGGCAGCCACGGCATCAGGCTTTTCAATTCCGGCTTCTTCCAACGCCGCCTGCATCACCTGCGGCATGGCTTCTAAGTGCGCGCGCGAGGCAATCTCTGGAACCACACCCCCGAAACGTGCATGCTGCTGCATCGACGAGGCAACAGTGTTCGCAAGAATTTCCATGTTGCCGTGCTCATCAAGGTTGATGATGCCTACGCCGGTTTCATCGCAGGAGGATTCAATACCTAAGACAATCATGGTTTCTCCGTTGTGTTTTCCGATGTGTTTTCTGTCGAAATATCACGCTTCATGGTGTGCGCATCTGCGCCTGAAGGCTGGTAATAGTTACGGCGAATGCCCAAGTGCACAAAGCCATAGGACTCATACATCTCAATCGCCGGCTCATTGCCCACGCGGACTTCCAAAAATATTGGCGCACGCTTTAAATCCGCGATGTGGCAAATATTGTCCATCATCACCCGCGCCACCCCGCGGCGCTGGTGCGCAGGATCCGTGCCGATGGTCAGGATTTCAAATTCTGGGTCTTCGACATGCCCACGCAACCCGATTCCGGCGTATCCAATTAATTGGCCCGCCTCTTCCACGCCGAGGTAAAAGTTATACGGCTGCTGGAATTCCAGTTCAAAATTTTCCTTCGACCACGGCGTCTCGCCTGCAAATAGCTGCATCTCCAGCTCGGCGCAGCGCGCAGCGTCATCGCGGACCAGCTCGCGCAATTTCATCTACAGCTCCACTTCTGGAATCGCTGCGGAACGTGGTTTCGCAGCTGGTTCTTTCGCATCCGGACGACGCAGATACAGCGGCACCAGAGGCTTCGGGTCTGCGAACAGCCCCTCAGCGTCAACTACGGAGGCTTGGGCCATTCCGACCAAGCCTGCCGCGGTGGGACGCTGATTTACAACCTCAGCAGCCTGGAAAACTTCTGGCAAACGCTCCAGCAAGTGCGGTGGGATAGATACGAGATCAACTTCTTGCACGAGAAGTTCCTCGGGAATCACAAGATTTTCAGGGCGCACCACATCAGGCTCGCAAAGGCGGGTGGCATTGCCACCGTCTAACCTGTAAAAGGCGAAGTAGATTTCTTTGCGGCGTGCATCAGTGGCTACCAGCGCAGTTGCAGGACCTGAAAAGTTTTTCGCGAGTTCAAATGCAATCGCATCGTGGGTGCACACGCCGTGGACTGGTTTGCCCACCGCCTGCCCCAGTGCAGAAGCCGTGGCCATCCCGACGCGCAGGCCGGTAAATGGACCAGGGCCTACGCCCACTGCGAAGGCATCGATATCCGCATAGCCGCGGTCAAGCTTGTCGATGACTCCTTCGACTGCCGGCATCAACTGCTCACTCAACAGGCGAGTATCTTCAATGACTTGTTCAGTAACCTGTCCTGATTCTAAGTCGACTACCCCGGTGACAAGGTCCGGAGTAGCCGTATCTAAAGCAAGAACGCGCATTAGCCGACCATGAGCCAAGTATCGTTAGGATCCTTGATGAAAGTCACCAAGGCCGCTGGGTTAATTGGCTGTACAGACTGCAGCTGGCCGCACAGGTCAATGTTTTGGCGGAAGTACTTCTCTGCAATCGGTGCGCCTTCAGTTGGCAGAACCAGCATGTAGTTGCTGTGCTCTGGGATCTGGCCATTTTCAAAGGTAAACATCGCTGGGTCAACACCAAGCTGTGCAATGTTTTCTTCAGTCACGCCTGGGCAGATTGGCATAACGGCGCTGATATTTTCGCCCCAGATATCAAGCGGTGCCAAAGAAGTACCGTGCAATCCGATTTCATCGACTTTCTCGATGCTGGATTCGAGATCTCCCGTGATAGCGGCCTCAGCACGGGTGGCGTTGAAGGCAACCAGGCCCATGAGCACGACTAACCAGCCGGCCACAATTACGCCAATGAGTGCTTTGGTCTTTTCCGTCATCATGGAACTCCTTTAATTAATAAACGCATGTTTTGTTTAGCGCATGGGGTATGCATATTCACTGCTTAACAGTACGCGCCTTCGTCAAGGGGTTGAAAACCAGCGCCAGTGGATAATGCGTGCCTGGGATTCGGGATCGTCTACTACTGCGGATTCCCGGTCCAAAGTAATCAGCAAGTAGCGCTCGGAAATTTGCTCAACCAATCCCCCGCCCCATTCAGCAATTACGACTGCTTCATCGAGTTCGGTATCAAGATCCAAGGCATCTAATTCACCGAGCGGATCCGCGCTTGTCGCACCATCTTCACCCAGCATGCGGTAGGCATCGACATGCACCAGCGCTGGACCGCCGACTAAGGAGCGATGCTCGCGGGCA
Organism: Corynebacterium sp. J010B-136; assembly: GCF_002967075.1. Lineage (GTDB taxonomy): Bacteria > Actinomycetota > Actinomycetes > Mycobacteriales > Mycobacteriaceae > Corynebacterium. The sequence goes on from NZ_PUGE01000001.1 coordinate 401,466, forward strand.
ATAACAAAAGTTGGCGAGGTGACGCGTCCTTTGACCTGCATGCCACGGGCAATACCTTGGGTCAAGGTGGTCTTCCCGGCGCCTAAAGGCCCATCCATAATCACCACGTCGCCGGCTTTGAGGCTGCGCCCGAGTTTTTCACCCCAGGCTTGGGTTTCTTCTGCAGTTGCGCATTCTATGCTTCCGGATTCTGCAAAGCTCACAGGTCAATGCCTCCCTCATAGGTGCGCTTCGTACGCCCTGTGGGACGGCAGACGATTTCATAGTTGATAGTGCCTGCGGCATCGGCAAGCTGCGTAGCACTTTGTCCGCCTTCGCCAAAGATAATGACTTCATCATCTGGGCTGACCCCAAATGGATTCTCGCCTAAATCAACCACGATCTGATCCATGGAGACTCGGCCGACATGCGGATAGCTTTTGCCGCTGATAGTCACTTCCAAAGAACCTTGGATAGAGCGTGGCAGACCATCGGCGTAGCCCACGGGAACGACAGCTAGGTAGCCATCGGCAGGCGCTGTCCACGTCAGGCCATAGCAGGATGACTCGCCTTTTTTAATGGGCTTGACGTTAATGATGTTGGCTGCCCAGGTCATCGCTGGTTCCAAGCCATGCTCTAGCCCTGCGACCGGTTCCAGCCCGTAACAGGCAAGCCCGACGCGGACCTGGTCAAAGTGCAAATCTTTGCGCGTTAGTGTCGCTGGTGAATTCGCCAGATGATTTATCGGGCATTCCAGGCCTAGCTCACGAGCACGGGCAACAGCTTGCTGAAACTCCGCTGCTTGAATATCCGTGTGTGGATTATCCGGTTCATCAGCGCAGGCTAAGTGCGACATTAAACCGGTGACCTCAATGTGCTCAGCATCGCGCAGCACGGTGAAAACTTCATCCCACTGTGCTGGGTCGACGCCATTGCGGTGCATCCCGGTTTCGACCTTGATAACAACCTTGACCGGTACCTCAATATCGACCAAGACCTGTGCATGCGCAAGCGATGGCACGCCGATGACGATATTGGAGCTTAAAGCATCCGAGAGGTCCTGTTCGGGTTCCCACATCCATGCCACTAACTCAGCGTCGATGCCCAGTTTGCGCAGTGCTACGGCTTCATCCACGGTGGCGCAGCCTAAAACATCTGCGCCAGCTTTGAGCATAACCGGAGCGACTTTTTCGACACCGTGGCCATAAGCATCTGCTTTGACCACGCACATTAAGCGAACATCCGGGCCGACCAATTCTTTTAGTCGTCGCACGTTATGCGAAATGGCATCCAAATTGATTCGAGTGGAAAGTAGCGACATGGGTTTATTGTAGGTCGGCTACTCCACTGTCACCGATTTAGCCAGGTTACGTGGCTGATCCACGTCATAGCCCTTGGCTTCTGCCACCTTGCAGGCAAAGATTTGCAAAGGCACCGTAGCCAACAGCGGCTGCATCAGCGTTGGTGCTTGTGGGATGCGGATGATGTGGTTGGCATAGGCTTCCACAGCTTCATCGCCTTCTTCGGCAATGACGATGGTGATAGCACCACGCGCGCGGACTTCCTGGATGTTGGAGACAACCTTGGCGTGCAAGGAATCCCGCCCGCGAGGCGAAGGCACGATGACAAAGACCGGCTGGCCTTCTTCGACTAGTGCGATAGGGCCATGCTTGAGCTCGCCCGCTGCGAAACCTTCGGCGTGCAGGTAGGCAATTTCTTTGAGTTTGAGCGCACCTTCGAGTGCCACTGGGAAACCGACGTGACGGCCTAAGAACAACACGGACGTGGCATCTTGCATGCTCTTAGCCAAATCCGTGACGGTCTCTTTGCCGTCGATGACGGTTTGGACCTTCTCAGGCATCGCGCGCAAGTCATCCAAGATGGATTCAACTTCATCGGCAAACATGTTCCCGCGCAGCTGCGCCAAGTACAGACCCAAGACATAAGTCGCGGTAATCTGCGCCAAGAAAGCCTTGGTGGAAGCCACAGCGATTTCCGGACCAGCGTGGGTATAAAGCGCTGCATCAGCCTCACGTGGGATGGATGCGCCTTGGGTATTACAAATCGCAATAACCTTCGCACCCTGCTGGCGGGCATGGCGCACCGCCATGAGCGTGTCCATGGTCTCACCCGATTGCGACAGCGCGACCACTAGGGTCTTTTCGTTGACGATTGGATCGCGGTAGCGGAACTCGTGTGCGAGCTCCACCTCGGTCGGAATGCGGCACCAGTGCTCGATGGCATAGCGCGCCACATGACCAGCATAAGCCGCGGTGCCGCAGGCAATGACGATGATCTTATCGATGGATTTCAGCAGCGATTCTTCAATACGCAATTCATCGATAGCCAAATTGCCCTTTTCATCCACACGCCCCATCAAGGTATCGCGCACGGCAGCAGGCTGGTCGTGGATTTCTTTTTCCATGAAGGAGGCAAAGCCGCCCTTTTCGGCAGCAGCAGCGTCCCACTCAATGTCGAAGCGCTTGCCCTCTTGTGGGTTGCCGTCGTAATCGGTGATGACTACTTCATCAGCGGTGACCGTCACGATGTGATCGTTGTCCATCTCAACGGCCTTTTTCGTGTAGTCAATAAAGCCAGAGACATCGGATCCCAGGAAGTTCTCGCTCTCGCCCAAGCCAATAACCAATGGCGAATCCCGGCGCGCAGCCACAATCTGATCTGGCTGGTCGGCGTGAATAGCCAGAAGGGTAAAGGCGCCATCGAAAAGCTGGCAAGCCTTACGCATAGCAAGGGTTAGCTCGCCGGTTTGCTCAAACAAGTCCGCCAAAACCGCGGCTGCAACTTCAGTGTCCGTATCGGAGACAAAGTGGTAGCCCTTGTCCTGCATGCTGGTTTTCAGCTCAGCGAAGTTTTCGATGATGCCGTTGTGTACGACGGCTAGTTTGCCGCCGGCAACAACGTGCGGGTGCGAGTTGATATCGCTTGGGCCACCGTGGGTAGCCCAGCGGGTGTGGCCAATGCCCAATACCGAGTTCGGTAGCGGGCGCGCAGCGATTTCTGCCTCCAACGCTGCTACCTTGCCTGCTTTCTTTCGCCACTGGAGTTGACCATCAAAGTACACAGCAAGTCCTGCTGAGTCATACCCGCGGTATTCCAGCCGACGAAGACCTTCAAGGACAACGTCCTCGGCAAAGTACTCTCGGTTCTCGGAAAAGCGACCGACATATCCTACGATTCCACACATAGCCACAAACTTTACAACAGGTTTTCTCATCCTTTCACCACATAAATCGGCACGGTTTCTATAAATTTGGCAGTACCAGGAAAAACCGTCGTGCAAGAATCCGCACTGTGGGCAAAATTTCACCCGGGGCTGGGATGTTTATGCATCACGCGTTAGTAGTTTGTTCTATCCTGGGTAGTGTGTCTGCGAATTTGAAGAAACACCTGGCAACGTTGTCCAAGCGTGGAGGCCACCGCGTGCTCGTCGGCGATCTTGACTACGCCGGCCTGCCTGGCAAGGTCTACACCCCGGCGGAAGGCAAAGGCCTCGCGGCCGTAGCTTTTGGCCATGACTGGCGCAAACACGTCAAGGATTACCACGCGACCCTGCGGCATTTAGCAAGCTGGGGCATTGTTGTAGTCGCCCCGGATACTGAGACCGGATTAATTCCTAACCACCGCAACCTGGCTGCTGACTTGGAATCCAGCTTGCAGGTTGCCGCTGGTGTAAGGCTCGGCAACGGCAATATCACCGTCTCCCCACACAAGCTGGGACTTATTGGCCACGGCATGGGTGGCGCTGCTGCAGTGCTCGCTGCAGTTGATAATGACAAGGTTAAGGCCGTCGGCGCATTTTATCCTGCGCAGTCTGCGCCTTCCGCAGATGCCGCAGCGCGCAGCCTGAAAATCCCTGGATTGGTCATCGGTTCGGGCCGTTCCGATATCTTCAACGCCGGTAACCCAGCCAAGCTGGCTTATAACTGGGGCGGCGACGTTGCCTACCGCGAGGTAGAAAAGGGCACCCAGCAAGGATTTTCGGAAGACTTCTTCTTCAAACTCGCACTGGGCTCTGGCGCATTCCAGGCATCACAGGCTGAGGTAGCTCGCGGTCTTATGGTCGGCTTCTTGCTGCACCAGCTCGAAGGCGACAAGACTTATTCTGATTTCTCAGATCCGGAAGCCGCAGCCAAAGGCGTCGAAAGCTTCTTTGGTGACGACCTTGCCAACCGCGCCGGCGAACCATCTGCCGGCGCACTAGCTCCGGTCAACAAGGACTAGAAGCCTACTTCTTTAGCCTCTTCGCAGTACTGACTTCACCTGCCCGGGTTTAACCCGTCCTGGTTTATCTTGCCCTGGCGCCTTCGGCGGCGCCGGGGCTTGCTGCTTTTCTGAAGCTATAGCTTCCCTATTTGCTGCTGTATGCCCCGGCTTATATGGATGTTTCTGCGGCGGTGCACCATGCGGTACTGCTGGCGTCCGGTAGTCCAACGGACGATTCTGCATGTGCGAACTACCACCGGCTTCAGCCACTGCTGCTTTCTTCTGCGCAGCCTCGCGTGCGCGTGCCGCTTCTCGTTCAGCAGACTTTTCTAAATCCTTTTGGGCTTTTTCTAGCGTTGCTTCAAACTCTGTCAGGCGGGCTGCTGCACGCTTGCGAAACTGTAGAGCAAAATCTTCGAAATCCATTACCACGCGCCTGCCTTCCGTGCCGGTGAACTAGGGGTTGACTGTGCAGCTGCGCTTCCTGCGGAGCTTGCTTGAGGTTCTTGGGTTTGTTGAGGTGCTGGCTGCGGTGCAGGTTGCGCATTCGCCTGTGCACTCGGCGCATTATCTACGTGAATATCCGCCGCCCCGGAAACCGCAGAAAGCTTCTTCGGAGGAGGCGTTGGTTCGGGCACCTTCGATAAATCTTCCGGCTGAGGTTTAGGCTTTGGTTCTGGTTTTGGTTCCGGTTCCGGCTCTGGCTCGGGTTCTGGCTCGGTTGTGTCACCAATGTTTTCTAGGCACTCAGCAAGCCCCCACATCAATGCTCCTAGGCCGACAATGGCGACGCCAACGCCGAGCAGGCCTAAGATTCCGCAGCAGCTCGTTGACGGCTCACACGAGTCTTCAGGTTCACAGGGTTCTTTGGGTGCTGGTGGTTCTGCCGGCACCGTTGGCTCTGGCGGTGTGGAAGGCTGCGCCGGCTTAGTTGGTTCCTTAACGCACTCAGGTTCCGGCGGTGGGCACGCCTTGGGATTGGGCTTAGGTTCAGGCTTGGGTTCGGGCTTTTGCTTCGGCTTATCGCAGTCTTTGCTCTCCGGGGCGTTTGGAGTTTTACTCGGCGGAGTCTCTGGCTGCGGCTTGGGTGCCTCCGGTGCCGGCTTGGATTCCACAGGTGTAGTCTCCACCGGTTTAGTGTCTACAGGCTTTGTGCCTACAGGATTCGTGTCTTTCGGAGCCGGTTCTTCTGGACACGGCTCTACTTCTTTGGGTGGCGGTTCGCAGGTGTGCTCCCCAGCTGGTTGGGCTGGCAGTGGACACTCTGGGGTCTCAGGCGGCTCGCACGGTAATGGGCGTTCACTAATACCATCACAGCGACGGAGGAATTCTTCGTAGCATTTCTCCACGCTGTCATCGCGGTCTTGGCAGGTGCCAATGATCTGTTCATTGGTATCTTCAATCAGGTTGCCCGCCACCGATACCGCCGCAGAAGCAAGAGCTCCCATGGGGGTTCGCCGAATAAACTGAGTGAGAATAGAAATTAGATGCGTAGCCGGCTCGAGTATTTCCGACATTGCGGTATCTGAAGTCGTGCAAATATCTTCGATAGTCTCCGCACACTGCTCAGAGTCTTTCACCAAGTTCCGGCATTGCTGGTCATCTTCCTCATCATCGGTCGCAAGCTTGTCGAAGAAACCCAACAGTGCCCCGCCACCAAAAGAACCCAGCACACCCGTGGCCATCTCTAGGAAAAATCCCCCGATACCTCGCCCGCCCGTCGTGGTTTTACCACCGCGTGCTTCTGCGGTCACCGGCCCTACAGCTGCTTTAGTACCAGCAATTAATTCCTGCGGGTTGAGCCCATCAACGGCGCCTATTTTTTGCTGGAGAAAATCAAAGGGCGTCGATGGTCCTAGGTAAGCACCTAAAGAAGCTGCCTGAAATTGCGCGACCGCCGCATGGTAATCGGCGAGCTTTCCCGCTGCCATTGAGGACATGGAAGACATAGATGACACAGCTGACTCAGCACTCATTGGTCACCCTCAATGTTGAATCGACTAAATACTGCAGCTGAATCATCATCGGTTGCTTTCACCACGTCATATTCACCAATCGCAGCGATAGCAGAGCGGGTGATATTGTGCAGCTGATTATTGCGCCGTTGATGAATTCGCGCGAGCATCGACTGGATGCTTTGGGCATAGCCGGTGAAATCACGCCCGGCAGCAGCCTGCGGGAAATGCGGCACCTGCCGGTTAAGCGCTGTTTGGCGCGAAGCCGTGGCATCGATAAGCCCCTGCAATTTCCCAACGGCTTCTGAGTGGTCGAAGTCTATGTCAGACACGCGAAAGCCCTCCCCCTTTATGGTTTTAAGTGGCAAATACACAAATTTCGTGCGTTATCCATATTGGACTGCCACCGCAACCAGAAGGTTCCGGGGAAGGGCAAGAAAACGGAGTTAGATCACTAAACTCTAGGCAGCTGCAACAATCGCAGCTAGGCGGCCTGCAACCTTGCGGGCCTGCTCAGCCTCTGCGGCTTCGACCATGACGCGGAAAAGCTCCTCCGTACCCGATGGGCGCAGCAGAACGCGGCCAGATTCACCGAGTTCTTCTTCTGCCTCCGCAATGGCGGTCAGTACTTCTGGAGAATCCAAAATCTTAGACTTATTGGACACTGGCACGTTGATAAGTGTCTGCGGCAAAACTGTCATCACCGACGCCAGCTCTTTCAGGCTCTTGCCGGTCTTCGCCATGCGTGCCATAAGTGAAAGACCAGACAAGATGCCATCGCCCGTTGGGCAATCCTCCGGCAGCACGATGTGGCCGGATTGTTCACCACCCAAGGAGTAATCGCCGCGAATGAGCTCTTCGACCACGTAGCGGTCACCGACCTTGGTTTCGCGAACCTCGATGCCTTGCTCTTTCATCGCGAGCTTAAGACCTAAGTTAGACATGACGGTGGCAACGAGCGTGTTGAAACGCAGGTTGTTTTCTTCTTTCATGCCGACAGCCAAAATTGCCATGATCTGATCCCCGTCAACCACGTTGCCTTCGGCATCGACAGCCAAGCAGCGGTCAGCATCACCGTCGTGGGCTAGGCCCAAGTGTGCGCCGTGTTCGAGCACTGCTTCTTGTGTTTTATCAATGTGGGTGGAACCGCAATCCTCATTGATATTGAAAGCATTGGGCTTGTTGTGAATAGGCACAACCTCAGCACCGGCTTCGCGGTAGGCCTCAATAGCAACGCGGGAAGCAGCGCCATTGGCCGCGTCAACGACTACTTTTAAACCCGACAAATCCACCGGTACTGCTTCGCGCAGGTGCTTGCGATAACGGTCACGGGCATCAGGAGATTCAGAGATAATCCGGCCCAGCTTCGTGCCGGTTGGGCCATCATCGCTAAGTTGCTCCATGGTGGACTGGATGTGGTCTTCGACCGAATCGGGAAGTTTGCGACCACCGGCGGCGAAGAACTTGATGCCATTATCTGGCATAGGGTTGTGCGAGGCGGAAATCATCACGCCTAGGTCTGCGCCGTAGTCATCGGTGAGGAAAGCAATCGCTGGGGTTGGCAGCACGCCGACCCGGACAACGTCCACGCCGCGCGATGCTAGACCAGCCGCAATGGCAGCGTCGAGCATTTCTCCCGATACGCGCGGGTCACGGCCAATTACCGCGGTTGGGCGCAGTTCATAAGATTCCCGGTCAGCAGTCAAGACCTCAGCTGCAGCTTGTCCTAATTTCAACGCCAGGATCGGAGTGAGTTTCTTATTAGCCAAGCCACGAACGCCATCAGTACCAAAAAGTCGAGTCATAATTATAGATTATGCCTGGTGTATGTCTGATTTGTTGATTTGGGGCAGCAACAAGCCCTAACGTGCCCCCGCATGCAGGCACAGAAACAACAAACCCGTTGCTGCTTCCGGAAAAGAAACAACAACGGGTGAGTTGAATAAAAAGCGAAAGATTAACGCTTGGAGTACTGCGGAGCACGACGTGCCTTGTGCAGACCAGCCTTCTTACGCTCAACTGCACGTGCGTCACGGGTCAGCAGGCCAGCCTTCTTCAAGGCAGTGCGGTCTGCTGGGTTGTAGACGTTCAGTGCACGGGCAATAGCCAGACGCAATGCGCCAGACTGACCGGTTGGGCCACCGCCGTTGACGGAAACCTTCATGTCGAACTGGCCTTCACGGTCCAGCAAGGTCAGTGGCAGCAAGATGTCCTGCTGGTGCAGCTTGTTCGGGAAGTAGTCGTCCAGGCTACGGCCGTTGACGACGATTTCACCGGAACCAGGGATCATGCGTACGCGAGCAACTGCGCGCTTACGACGACCAACGGTCTGGATTGGGCCCTCGTGCAAGACTGGAGCTTCAGCTTCGGTCTCAGCGGTTGCCTCTGGAGCGATAGAATCACCAATGGTGTTGGTGAACTCTTCGGTAGCAGCAGCTGCAGCAGCGATGTCAGCAGCGTCAGCTACGTTGTTCTCGAAGTTCTCGTTATCAGCCATTACTGTGCCACCTGCTTAAGCTCGAAGGTCTCCGGCTTCTGGCCGGCGTATGGGTGCTCTGCACCATTGAAGACGTGAAGCTTCTTTGCAGAGGAACGGGAAAGCTTGTTGTGCGGCATCATGCCGGTAACAGCTTCTTCGATTACGCGCGCTGGGTTGGCGTCCAGGGACTGACCCAGGGTCATGGAGCGCAGACCACCCGGGTAACCGGAGTGGTGGTAGCGCATTTCGCGGTCGCGCTTGTTGGAAGAAATGTGGATCTTTTCAGCGTTGATGATGATGACGTGGTCACCACAGTCAACGTTTGGTGCGTACTGAGGCTTGTGCTTGCCGCGCAGCATGTCTGCCACGGTGGAAGCAAGCTTGCCCAGAACCACATCAGTTGCGTCGATGACGTACCACTTACGGGTAATGTCACCGCTCTTTGGGTGGAAAGTAGACAAAATGACTCCTTGGAGTTGTCTCTGGGGGCTGCCGGCCAGCGCTACGTGCTCATACACAGTCAAGCAGCGGCCGGTGGAGACCTGCTGACCGTGCGCCGACATCCGCCGACAAAGCACACAGGGTATACAGCATAATGTCCACGCCCACAAAAACCAAAACACACCAGAGACGCTGAAAGTGCCTTGCTTTTCGATGCCAAGCCCCAGCCTTCAAAAAGCCCACTTCTTCAAACAGCGCCCCTGGTGCATTATCCCGCCTGGGACATTAGTTCATAACTGAATGAATGATTATTGAATTCAGTTATCCCCAGCTTGCTGCCGCACGGCGGTTGACATCGCTCATGCGGTCATTGGACTGGGAGACGGTGTTAGAGATGGTAGCCAGCACGGTGTTGAGTTCCGCTGCTGCCTTGTCCCACTTGGCCTGTGCTTCGTTATACGCGGCAGCACTCTCGCCTTCCCAGGTCGCGGCCATCGGTGCGATGACACCTTTAAGATCATCGAGCAGGCCGTTGATGCGGGAGGAAGTGGAATTGATATCTGCTGCGGCATTGGAGATGGCGCCGAATTGGTATTTGATTTCGCTCATGATGGCTAGTTCCTTCTTGTCCTTATATATAGAGGTATAAATCCAGCTGATTGTGCGGTGTGATTTTTAGAGCGCGAGCCCGCCGCCGACGTTGTTGAAAGCATCTTGGTTCTGAGCCTCGACGCTGTCGAAGTTGCGAGCATTCGATCGAATATTTTCGCTGATAGAGGTCAGTGCTTCCTGCAGTTGCTGCGCGGAGGCATCGTAGCGGTTCATCAGGTTGTCAAAAGACACCTGCGCCGAACCCGTCCAGCTTGCGCGTACTTGGTCAACTACACCCTGCAAGTGGGTGAGTTCGGCGGCGACTTCATCATTGGTGGTATCCACGCGACCTGCGGTCGCAATCATTACTTCTGCTTCGGTTTTAAACATTTGGCTCATGGTGCTCTCCCCTTCTGTGGGTTTATCATCGGCGTGACAGTGTCCATCGGAAACCGCAGTTGTGTTGCTACCGTGCTTCCTTAACTACATTGGACTGACACATCTTCCAGAAGGTTCCGTGCCTTTTCTTTAAGGCATTCTTTAAGACACGGTTTATCGTTCAGGAACGGTTTCTATCGATTCCGACGCCATGCGACAGGCCGCGCGCTGGGCCATACTTGGCTCTTCGCGGGTATGACAGCCAAGAGATATTTGCTGGTCATCTTCGACCCAGGTAGTCCACTTCACTTCAGAGTCATCGCCGGGCTTTTCGATATAACTCAACCGCCCATTGGCTTCATGGGGATCGGAAAGAGTCTCATCGCTATCAATTTGCGCGCGGACCTCGGCGAATAAAGCATTCGCAGGCACTGCATAGAGCGGATCCATGACCATCAAGATGCGCAGATTCGGATCTTGTCCAGTCGCAGTAACTAGTCCATCTTCCTCGGTGTGGCTAAAGCCTTCGGGCAGTAACACTCGTAATCCACCAGCTTCAACCGATTGGTGTGCTGGCGCCGATGATGACGTCGTGGGAGTCTGTGCGGCGGTGGTTACCGCGGGTGTTGTCACCCCAGGTGTTGCGGCAATGCTAACGGTGCCTGCAACTGCTTCTTGTTGTTGCTGAGTAGCGCCTCGTAGCAGCAGCCAGACCAGCATGATTGCGACCACAACTACCCCAGCGATGATCGCCATGAGGCCCTTGTTGTCTAAAAGACGCGATAATAAGGTCTCTTCTTCGAGAGCGGGCCGAATAATTTCGGTCTCGTCCCGCAGTTCCCTCTGCTCTCTTTGCGGCGGCTCGTCATAGGTTGCACCTACGGCGACCGGTTCGCGGTCAACAAGAGTGACATTGTGCACTTGCAGTTGACGGCGGATAATCTTAACCGCTTCATGCGACATCGGCCCGCCGGAAGAGTCCGCGACCACTGCTATGGATACCTCTGGCCATTGCGCGGGGAGTAATTTTTGAGCTTGCTCCATCACCCCAGATAGCGCCCACCCTTCAACGACTGCGGTGCCAGGGAGGTCATAACGATAGATAGATTCCGGGCCTTCAAAGATGGTGGCGGTATCTAAAACTGTGATGGTCAGGTCAATGGTGTGTGATTCATACAGTGACATTTTTATCCTTCAGCTACTTTGACAGCTTCTGGCGTTACCTCGTGTTGCGGTAACGCAGCCTGGCATAGGCCGACGAGTTCTCCGCCGATACCTAGCTGCCCACGTCCAGGAGGCTGGGCCGCTGGTTTGATGCCAAACATCGTGCCTTCATCACGGGTAGAGTCCATGACAAAGACTTCCGGTTGGGTATCACGTAGTTGTGAGAGAAATTGTCCAAAGAGCGCGCGGCCAATTCCTCCAGCTTTTCGTGCCACAACTACATGCAAACCGATATCGCGAGCATGCGGTAATAACTCGACGAGTGGTGCAAGTGCCATATCGCTAATCAACTCGAGATCATCGATCACCACGTAGATATCTGGTCCCGACCACCAGCTGCGTGCCGCTAGTTGCGCTGGAGTAATCTCTGGGCCGGGCAAACGGGCTTTTAGCGTGGTCGCGCAGTCACGCAAGGCTTTCTCCGTTGCGGCTGAGGTTGCTGAATAAGCGGCAAGCATCGCCTCGTCAATGGTGCCGAGGTGGCTGCGGCGTTCATCGATGAGCACAATGCGTGCTTCTTCCCGTGGCTTGGCGGCAATGCCCTGCAATAATGTTGCAATCACTGAAGATTTGCCCACCCCCGAGGTGCCAATTACTACAAAGTTGCGGCGGGTATCCCAGGCTTGAACATCCAAGTCGCGTCCTCCTACAGCCCACAGGATTCCATCCCCGCTACTTGTGTTGGAATCAACTTCTGGGGATAGAAGGTCGCTGACACTAAGCTGTTCGGGCAGCATCTTCAATCGTGGCACCGGGTGGATACCTGACCATGTAGATTCGATGTGAGCGATATCTTGATTTGACGTGCGCGCACATAAAAAGAACTCACCAGCAGGGGTAATTCCACGTCCCGGCGCGCTGGGGAGGCCTTGTTGCTTCTTGCGGTCAAACAGCGAGTCCATCGGCTCGCCGAGTTTAAGCTCTAACCGCTCCGAGATGAGATCGCGGATGGCAGGGCGCATGGTTGTCCAGCGTGGCGTGGAGATAATCACGTGCACCCGGGCAGATGGCCCATCGGCGGCAATCTTGGTAATAGCTTCCGCTATATCTTCAAAATCCGCGCCCGCGGTACCAATGGCATGCCAGCCATCAACCACCAGAAAAGTGTGGCGCGATTCCGGGGCGTTAATAAAGCCCGTAACTTCATCGACGATGCGCCGGACTTTCTCCGCATCATGGCGTCCTGCAACCCCGGCTACGTGCGGTAAACGCTGCAAAGCACTTAATGCCCCGCCACCTAAGTCAATGACATAAAAGCGTAAGAAGTCGGGTGAATAGGCCGCTGCAAGCGATGCAACGATGGTGCGCATGGCAGTAGATTTTCCTGCCTGGGTGCCGCCGCATAACGCCAAATGGCCGGAAGTTAAATCCACCATGAGCAAGTCTTGGCGTTGATGATAGGGCCGGTCAATAATGCCAATGGGTGCGTGGATACGTGAGTCGCGACTACGCGACGCGCTACTATGCGATGCGCTGTTAAGTGCATCGCGGTTCGGGTGGAAATCGGCCGCGACGGCGGAGAGTTCAATTGCTGGTGGCAATGGTGGTAACCAGATTTGATGCGCGGATTGCCCGCGCGCTATGGCTTCAGCACGGGTGGCATCCACAACTTCAGCTAGCAATGTCGTGGAATTATCCACGTAAGTATCTTCAGTGTGGCCTGGGGAAATATCTTCTTCCCAGCCAGTAAATTCCACGATTCCGCGATGCGCGTCAGTGTTCGTGGAAGTACTCGTACTGCGCCGGGTGATTCCGCCGGACACGTAAAAGGCCTGGAATCGCGCGATCGCATCGGCATCGGTTTTTAAGTATCCCGCGCCGGGTTCGCTCGGCAGATGATATGCATCAGGAACTCCTAAGACCTGGCGGGATTCGGCGGCGGAGAAAGTCTTTAAACCCAACCGGTATGACAAGTGAGAATCCAGCCCACGCAACCGGCCTTCTTCCAGACGTTGGGAAGCAAGCAACAGGTGAACATGTAAGGAGCGACCTAAGCGTCCGACGGCGACGAAGAGCTCGGCGAAGTCAGGATGCTGCATCAGCAATTCCGAAAACTCATCCACCACAATCACAAGGGCAGGAAGTGGCGCTAAATCCGTACGGCCTTGATCACGTGCGGCGGTGTATTCGCTAACGTTGGCAAAATTTCCAGCTTCACGCAGGATTTCTTGCCGCCGATTCATCTCCCCCGAAATTGCGTCATACATGCGCTCTACCAGTGCGGCTTCATCTTCTAAGTTGGTAATCACCGCTGCGGTGTGCGGAAGATGGTCGCATCCGAGGAAGGTGGCACCGCCTTTGAAATCAACGAGTACGTAATTCAATTCCTCTGGTGAATGCGTTGCTGCAAGAGCCAAAACAATGGTGCGCAAGGTTTCGGATTTACCACTGCCGGTAGCTCCAATACATAGCCCATGCGGGCCCATGCCACCTTGCGCGGATTCCTTCAAATCAATCATCACTGGAGTTTGTGCCGGCGAAAGGCCGATCGGCACGGCGAGACGGGCGGAGCCGGCTCGCCCTGGCCACAGCGCATTACCCGACATCTCAGAGACATCAGCAAAGCCCAGCAGGCTGAGGAAATCCACGCGCGTATCAGCGGCAGTCGTCTCAGGGCGTGTGCACTCAGCCATTGCGCGGGCACAGGTCAGCGCGGTTTTCGCGTTCACCTTGTCCGGGATACCGAGATCTTCATCGCCGGTGGCGGTAACCACGCGCAAGGCTTCATCGACAAGTAAGAAAAGCCCTTCCTGCTCGGCGCGAATCCCTAAAGCAGTCGTGCGCCGAGAAGCGATATCGATGATGCAATCTATGCTGGCATCGTCGATGAAAGGCTCAATTCCGGTGGTCGGGGTGTCATCGACAAGCAAGCATGTAAACTGCGCTGCTTCTGGGCGCCGCGTGTGCGGTAGCCACTTGAGCCAATCCCACCCCTGCCCGATCACGCGAAAGCCCACCGTTTCCGGGCCATGGAATGTGGCTAATTGCAACACCATCGCGCGTGCGACCTCACGCGCTCCCTCGCCGGCTAGGCCGAGAAAGCGAAAAGCCTGCAGCTGCAACGCAACCGGCATATCTGCCACCGTGCTCACCGCTGCTAAAGTATGCCGCAAACTCACCGCACACACCGGGTCAAGGTCTTCGGCAGCACCGGATTCTGCCACGTTAATCGGCGTGGCCAGCGCCGCCGGCCCCAAGCCCACTCGTACTTCAAATGCATCTTCATCGCCGCCTGCGCGCTCCCACATCCTGGTGGACTTCACCATCGCCTGCAGGTCTCCCGGCGCGGGGTGGCGATGCAGTCCGTGGCGCCGTTGGGCCTGCGCATTGTCTAGGGCCTCAGTGCGCAACGATGCTAAATGCCGCAGGTAAGTGCGCCGGGATTCATCCGGATCATTACCACTTTGGGGATTAAACATCATCGCCATACTGGCTAGCATCATCACCGGAAACATCAGCATCAGCGGGTTGGGTGGCCCTTGTGAGGAAAGCACCATCATCGCCACCATGCCCAGCATCGCCACGACCATCACCAGCGGCATAAGGATGCGCACTAAAGGCAGCGGTTGGCTGCGCGTAGCTTGCGGGACAGCTTCTGCATCTAAGCTGCCCGTGGGCAACGGCGGCGCAGGATCGCGCAACGCAAATGACACCGGTTCAATGACCGCCATTTAAATTCCCCCTCTTCCCCCGAAGAAGCATGCGCCCACCCAGTCGGTGTGGACACGCCCCCACTAGTAAGCCACAATAGAGGCGGTTGGGCAAGGTGGGGAGCCTGCAACTTTCATATTCATTTCGGGGGAAATAGTGAATTTTTCACAAAGTGTGCGCGTTACTGTGCGCTGTCATGTCGGTGAATTCCGCAAAGAAGCCGATCTGGCTTTGCCGGTGTCATCGTCTTTTAATGAACTGCTCGCGGAGGTCACAGACTTTATCGGGGCGCCATCGGTGACTAAGCCGTGGCGGGCTACAACGGCAGGCGGAAGACCTGTGGATCAATCGGCACCGCTGTTTGCTACCCAGCTTGTCGATGGCTCCGTGGTGCTCCTGTCTCCTGCCGAGGACACCCCGGCACCCGTGATTCGAGACTCGGCGGAGGCGCTCGTGGATTCAGCCACAGCAGATGCACCACGCGGAATTGTGCTGTTGTGGACGGTTGTAGCGCTAATTGCAACTGGTGCAGTCGGAGGATTTTTAAGCGGGCAATCGCTTGCGCTGGCATTGGCGATGGCCGCGCTCATAGTTGCGATCGGCGCGGCGGTGTTAGCGGTGTGGAAGCGGCGGCTGCCTTTAGGATGGCTGATTATTTCTTCGGCCGCGATTGCTGCGGGTGCAGCAATTACAGGTAACTTTGCGGCAGGCTGGACCATACAGTCTGCGCGCGAGTTGAGCTTTGGCTTCTACGCAGCCGCGCTGATGTGCGCGATAGTGGCTCTGGGGTGTCATGTAATAGGCATTGCGCATGCGCGCACCACCAGTGCGGCAGGAGTCATCGCGGTGTTGTTGTTGCTTGCAGGGCTTAGTGCCCCGCACAGCGACGGCGCAGTTATTGCTGCGGCGATTGCTGTCCTTGCCAGCGCGCCGGGACTGTCAACGATGTTTGCCGGGCTACGGGTCCCCCAGTTGCCCACGGCCGGGCAAGATTTAGCGGTCTCAGATGAGCTTGTCGATGACGTTGATAAACGTTCTGCTCAAGCTCATTTTATTTATGAAGGCATGTGTTTAGGCGTCTCCGCCGCTACCATTATCGCTGTGGGATATCTTGCGCTCACCAGCGCTAATACCCCGATTATTAGTACTTTATTGTGCTTGACGCTGTGCGCTGCAGTTGTCCTGCATGCTGGCAGGCATCGACACCTCATGGTGCAGTGGTCGCTAACGGTGCTGGCTGCGTGCTCTGCCTTGTCTGCGCCCGTGGTTGTTGCAGTCGCAGATTATTACGGGCAGGTCCATCCCCTACTGTGGATTGCCGCGTGCCTTCCCCTTGTTGCAGCGCTTGTATCGCCGTGGTGGGCGCCGCGGATTTCACAAGCTTCACCGACTATGGTCCAGTGGTGCGAGAGACTTGAGGCAGCAGCTTTGGTGCTGTGTCTGCCGATGGCCGCGCACGTGGCCGGATTATTCGACTTCATCCGGGGGCTGGGCTAATGCGCAAGGTAAAAATCGCACTGGCAGCCATCGTGGGCATAGTGGCCCTACCACATACCCCTGTCGTGCCATTCGCTCCTCTCGAGTCATTCGATGCCTTCGGGCCATTGGAACCGCTGTATCCAATGGCCCCCGTCGCGAAGGCACAAGATGTCCCCTGCGCTGTGCCTATCGGTTCTGCTGAGGGGCCGGGGTTTAGCCCGCAACAGCAGGATTATCGCTCGCGCCTGCATGCTTTGGCAACAGGACGCGGGGTCAAAGTCGCAATTATTGATACGGGGGCTTTCGGGCATGAACAATTTCCGCGGCTTGAGCCTGGGGAGGACTTAGTCACACCAGATAATGCTGAGCCTTTGAATGACTGCGATATCCACGGCACCGTGGTTGCCAGTGTTATCGGCGCCCGCGATATGGGCATTGCTCCCGATGCGACCCTATTATCTATCCGGCAATCCTCCCAGCACTATCGCAATTCCCCGGACTCGGAAAGCGCAGGTTCTTTAGCAACGATGGCTGAGGCGGTGCACTCTGCTATCGATAATGAAGCAGATGTCATTAGTTTGTCTGTCGTGGCGTGCATCAGCAAAGAACGCGCCGCCACACTGGATTCGCACGGGCTATCCGAGGCTCTGGGCCGTGCCGAAGATGAAAACGTGGTGGTTCTAGCATCAGCGGGCAATATCGATGGCGAGTGTGAGCCTGGCATGGTGGTCTATCCTGCGGTCGAAGATACCGTCATTACGGTTGCTGCTTTATCCAGCGCATATGAATTAGCCGAATACTCCCTCCCTGTTGCACAAGGACAATGGGTTTCAGCACCGGGCACGGTTAATATTGCTGTGCATCCCAACGGCACAGGATGGATGCGTGGAGCAATCAAAAATGGCACCGAAGGTGGATTTAATGGCACAAGTTATGCCACGCCGACTGTCAGTGGCACCGTCGCACTACTTCTAGAACGCAATCCGCATTTAACCCCGACGGAGATTCGGGAGATTATCTACGCCTCCGCACAGTCAGCCCATCATGTTCACAATCCCCTCGCAGCACTAGAGTATCTGCCCGAAAGTATGCCCAAGGAGGTACGCACCGTAGCCTTATCCCCTGGAACCGCTGAGGAATCGCCGGCTCCGGCGCGTCTGAAAATGCTGATTGCAGCAACCGGTGTGGTGGTCTTTCTTGTGCTATTTATTACCGGAGTAATTAATAACTCGCGGCGACAGCGCTCTCACGTGTTAGCGGCGAAGCTTCCGGAAGTAAGCGCACAATCGGCCAAGCAGCCTCGTGAACGGCAACGCCCAAAGCATCGACGTGCTCGACATCGGGCAACTCGTGGCGCCGGCCAGTTTCTTCGATGATGTGCAGCCCAGATCCGGTATCGACCGCCACAGCTCCACCAGTCAGTCCGGTGAAATAGCGCGCCGGGCTATCGCCTGAAAGCTCCACTGCATTTTTCACCGGCGCCAGGGACACTGCAGAGCCTTCTGAGTCAGCGCATAGCCAGTCCTGGTCCTCATTGCTAGTGCCAGGTTGAACGCTATCCACGATGCTCGGCACGGTGGCAGGCAGTGCATCGATAGCTGGATGCGAGACCGTTTTAGATTCTGCCAGCTCAGCGTGCGTGACCGTACGGGTAGTGGCTCCCGCTGCAGCCATAATGGCGGCTTGGGTCGAGGTTACCGCGGCTATATCACTGCCAACTTCAGCCCACAGCTCGTCTCCCGCACGTAAGAGCTGGAAGTCAGGAATCTCTATTGGCGGTGCTTCCGTGAAAGCATTGAGAAACTCGGGTGGAACATCCACGGGATTGTCTAGTTTTAAAATACGACGGATAGTTCGACCATCGGCGCTATCGGCATCTGGCAGTAGTGCTCTGCCTTGAGTAGAAACCAGCCAGTCGCGGCCCTGGTGGCTGAAATATGCTGCTGCCGGTTGCGCTAAAGGTTGCAATTCATGACCGGCGCTCACGATGAGTTCGTGTCCGCGTTGTGGCAAATCACGGGTAGCACTGGTGATAAACGGTGGTTCGTCAAACCGTGGTTGGGCAAGGCACGCTGCCCACAAATGCGGTTGTGACGGCCCCAGCTGGTCTAACTGCGGTGGGGTGGACAGCGCAAGGGGCGCATCGACAATGCCCAACGGCGTACCCAAGGAGACATCATCCAGAGCCGTAGCACCGATCGTGACTGGCTCAGCAGCTTTCCCCAGAATCAAACGGGCAGATGCAAGATTCGCGACCGGATGCACTACATCATCCACGCGGACATAGAGCTGGCCTTGTTCGGAGCTCAAGAGTTCAGCTTGGCCAGGATCCGGGTCAGGGCGCAGCCACGCCAAAAGCCCTGAGCCTAATGCGATCAGCACAACCGCCACTACCCCGAAGATAAGCGCACGCCGCCGGCTTGCCAGCGGGTCGTGAATCATGCTGATATCGCCCAGAACTAGTGCGTGCTGCATTCGCCGCACTAGAAATTTGTGCCCTGATACCTGTGCTTTGGTAGTTGGCAAGATTTTAGACACAGCGAAACTCTCCCCCGAAATGCCAGTGCTGTATCTGCTAGCTTAGCCTTAAGTTAAATCTTTGGCAGCGCTTCTTTTATCGCGGGTTACAGCGGCCCGGGCAGCCAAATCAGCATCGTCTGGGTACTCAACACCCACGAGCGATAATCCCTTAGCTGCGGCAACCGGAATAGAGGATGACCGCGCGGTCTCCTCCAACATCGCCGCCACAAAGTCGATATCCCGTCGCCCCTCGCCTACTGCTAAGCAGCAGCCGACAAGCGAGCGCACCATCGACCAGCAAAAAGCATCGGCGGAGACATGTGCCTCATACAGGTTCGGCTCGGTCGGCGTCGAAGCGTCGACCCAATAAAATTCCTGCAGGTCACGAATGGTGGTCGCATTGGGCTTGGCCTTGCAAAAGGCCGCGAAATCGTGCAGGCCCACCAGGGCCGTAGCAGCATCCTGCATCGCGTGAATGTCAACTGGCTTTGTCCACATAGCCGTATCGCGAGCGCGCGTTGGCAAAGCTCCCGCTGGGTCTGTGGTGATGCGATACAGGTAATGCCGACGCAGCGCCGAGAACCTGGCATCAAAACCTGCCGGCGCAAAGCTGACATTCTGGACGCGGATATCGGCATCGACAAGCTTGGCTAGACGACGCACCAACTTCGCTGGATCGCCATCGATGCTGCGTTGGTTCAGGCACTCACGCGGGACATCTGCGTGCGCGACCTGAGCCGCGGCATGCACGCCGGCGTCAGTACGTCCTGCGACGGTCAGTTCGATGGGGTGACGCAGAATCATCGACAAGCTGCGCTCCAGGACCCCTTGCACCGTGCGCAAGTCTCCTTTTTGCCTTGCCCACCCATGAAAATCGGTGCCGTCGTAGGCGATATCGAAACGCAGCCGGACAAGGTCGCTAGAGTCAGTCATAGCCCCCGATCCTACCCCCGCATGAGGGCGATTGAAAAACTCCGTCGCCGCCACGTTTGCGGTGGACAATGCCTAAAGAGTCAGCAAACTCCTCAAATATTGGTGATTTGTCATCGAATTTAACAGCAGACGCGAGCGTAACCATGCTGCGATATGGCTTGCGGGCCTGCCTCTGGCCTCACAACAGTCACTTAGTTTATGATGTGCCACTTTACTCACACAAGGACTTTAAAGTCCGGAAGGAAATACTCGAATGAAGAAGTTCAAGAAGTTCACCGCTGTTGCTGGCGCTGCTGCGATTATGACCGCTGGCGCTTTGACCGCTCCCGTAGCTGGCGCTGCAGAGGACCTAGAGGGCACCTCCTCCGACATCAAGGCAAGCATTGAGGGTCTCTCCTCTGACGACAGCATCTTCTCTGGCTCCTCCAACGGCGACGAGAACACCACGGATGACAAGAAGTCCAGCTCTGAAGAGGGCAACAACGAGCTCGCCAGCTCCGATAAGACCGAAAGTGACAAGGACAAGGGTTCTTCCGAGAACGAGCAGGCCATCCTGGGCGTAGGCATCATCGCCACTATCATCGCTGGCATTGCTAACTTCTGGCCACAGATCCAGAAGTTCCTGCCTTAATTGAACTTTCCGCGCTGGCTGCATAAGCGGCCAAGCGCATGAAAAAGGGCCGTGTACTAAACCTAAGTGGTTTTAGTACACGGCCCTTTGAAGCTTTATAAAGCTAGAGAATTACTTCTCTTCTTCCTTAGCCTCTTCTGCTGGAGTTTCCTCTGCAGCGGTCTCCTCTACTGGAGCTTCCTCTACAGCGGTCTCTTCAACAGCTTCTTCTTCAGCCTTCTTGGAAGCAGCTGCGCGGGTTGCGCGGGATGCCTCTGCAGAAACGGTCTCCTCGAGAACCAGGGAAATCTGGGACATTGGAGCGTTGTCGCCGGAACGGTTGTCCAGCTTAACGGTGCGGGTGTAGCCACCTGCACGGTTTTCAAACTGTGGCGCCAAGTCGTCGAAGAGGTGTGCAACTACATCCTTGTGTGGAATGAGCTTCAGCACTGCACGACGGTCAGCCAGGGTTCCACCCTTAGCCTTGGTGATGATCTTTTCAGCGTATGGACGAAGGATCTTCGCCTTCGCATCGGTGGTCTTGATTGCGCCGTGCTCGAACAAGCTAGCAGCCAAGTTGCTCAGCAGGTGAGCCTGCTGCTTAGCGGAGCCGCCGAGACGGGCACCCTTCTTAGGGGTAGGCATTTAAGTACTCCTCGTGTGCGGATTAGGTAGAGCGCGCGACCGAGTATTTTCTCGGTCTAGCACAATTGCTATTTACTCGGATTCAGCCGGATCCTTGAAGTCACCGGTTTCAGCGTCGTAGCCTTCCAGCTGGGTTGGATCGAAGTCCTCAGGGGTGTCCTTGAGAGCCAGATTCAGGTTAGCCAGCTTAATCTTCACTTCGTTGATGGACTTCTGTCCAAAGTTGCGGATATCCAGCAGGTCCGATTCGGTGCACTCTGCGAGCTCACCAACGGTGTGGATTTCCTGACGCTTTAGGCAGTTGTACGAACGTACGGAGAAGTTCAGATCCTCAATTGGCATGCTGTAAGCCGCGATGTACTCGGACTCCTGTGGGGATGGTCCGATCTCGATGCCTTCAGCAGCAGTGTTCAGCTCGCGAGCCAGGCCGAAGAGTTCGACCAGGGTGCCACCGGCAGAAGCCAGAGCGTCACGAGCAGAAATTGAGTTCTTGGTTTCCACGTCGATGATCAGCTTGTCAAAGTCGGTGCGCTGCTCAACACGAGTAGCTTCGACCTTGTAAGAGACCTTCAGCACTGGAGAGTAAATCTGGTCGATCGGAATGCGTCCGATGTCACCAGAAGTTGGTGCTGCAGGAACGTAGCCACGGCCACGCTCAACGACGAGTTCCATGTCCAGCTTCGCAGTGTCATTCAGAGTTGCGATGTGCAGGTCTGGGTTGTGGATTTCCACACCAGCTGGCGGCTGAATGTCGCCAGCCGTGACTGCGCCAGGGCCTTCCTTGCTCAGGTACATAACTACTGGCTCGTCAGAGTCAGAAGAAAGCACCAGGCTCTTTACATTCAAGATGATTTCGGAAACGTCTTCCTTCACACCATTGACGGTGGTGAACTCGTGGAGAACACCTTCGATCTTGATGGAAGTTACTGCTGCACCAGGGATGGAAGACAGCAGGGTCCGACGCATGGAGTTACCGATGGTGTAGCCGAAGCCTGGCTCCAGTGGTTCGAAGACGAACCGAGAGCGGGAGGAATCGATGAACTCCTCGGTAACCTGTGGGCGCTGTGAAATAAGCATGGAACTTCTCCTTGTCGACGACCGCTATTTGACGCCGGTAGAGGGTGAAAATTATGGAAGGAATCCGATTGATTCCTGTGCAAACCGCACTGTGCCGAGATTGACACCGTACGGTTAAACAGTTTACTTCGAGTAAAGCTCGACGATGAGCTGCTCCTGCAGCGGCACGTCGATCTGAGCGCGCTCGGGCAGCTGGTGCACGAGGATGCGCAGGGATTCAGGAACAACCTGCAGCCAAGCTGGTACAACAGCTTCGCCGAGACGATCCTGAGCCTCTTCGAACCATTCCATCTTCTGGGAACGCTCGCGGATATCGATGATGTCGTACTGCGATACGCGGTAAGAAGGAACATTGGTCTTCTTGCCGTTCACGGTGAAGTGACCGTGGGAGACAAGCTGACGTGCCTGACGACGGGTACGTGCCAGACCTGCGCGGTAGACGACGTTGTCAAGACGGGTTTCCAGCAGGACAACCAAGTTGTCGCCGGTCTTACCTGGCTGACGGTTTGCCTCTACGTAGTAGCGACGGAACTGACGCTCAAGCACACCGTAGGTGTACTTTGCCTTCTGCTTCTCCTGGAGCTGCAGCAGGTACTCAGATTCCTTGATGCGGTTTCGGCCAGCCTGTCCCGGTGGGTATGGGCGGCGTTCGAAAGCCATGTCGCCGCCGACCAAGTCGACGCGAAGACGGCGGGATACACGAGTAGCGGGGCCGGTATAACGAGCCATAGTTTAGTTTCTCTTCCTTCCCTTAAACGTGGCGACGCTTCGGTGGTCGGCAGCCATTGTGTGGCTGAGGAGTTACGTCAGAGATGGACGAAACTTCCAAGCCGGCGGCCTGTAGTGAGCGGATTGCGGTTTCGCGGCCCGAACCTGGGCCTTTAACGAATACGTCAACCTTCTTCATGCCGTGCTCCATCGCCTTGCGTGCTGCAGACTCTGCTGCCATCTGCGCTGCGAATGGGGTGGACTTACGGGATCCCTTGAAACCAACCTGTCCGGAAGAGGACCAAGAGATAACAGCACCGGATGGGTCCGTGATGGACACGATGGTGTTGTTGAAGTTTGACTTAATGTAAGCGTGGCCCTGGGCCACGTTCTTCTTGACTACACGACGGCCGGAACGGCGCGACGTGGACTGAGTCTTCTGAGCCATTTATTACTTCTTCTTTCCTGCGATCGTCTTCTTAGGACCCTTACGCGTACGCGCATTGGTCTTGGTACGCTGACCACGGACTGGCAGGCCACGACGGTGGCGCAGACCCTGGTAGCAACCGATTTCAATCTTGCGACGAATGTCAGCCTGAACCTGACGGCGGAGGTCACCCTCTACCTTCCAGGAAGCTTCAATTGCGTCACGCAGTGCCGACAACTGGTCATCATCCAGGTTATCGGTACGCAGGTCAGGAGAAATGCCGGTCTTTTCCAGCAGCTCCTTGGAACGGCTTGGGCCGATTCCGTAAATGTAAGTGAGCGCGATCTCCATGCGCTTGTTGCGTGGAAGATCAACACCAGCTAGACGTGCCATGTGGCTTGTCCTTTCGGGTTGTTACGGTGGTTTTCTCCTTAACCGCCCCGCACCATGTCACACTTCGCCCGGTCCGACCGGGTCTATGGGCGACATTGTGGTGCAGGCTCTGGCCACCGTGGCCTGAGGTATGAATAGGGCGCCCGACCTTGCGGGCACCCCTGATTAAGGAGGCTTTCGGTTTTTACTTGTAGCGGTAGACGATGCGTCCGCGGGTCAGGTCATAAGGAGACAACTCCACCACTACGCGGTCCTCTGGGAGAATACGGATGTAGTGCTGACGCATCTTGCCGGAAATGTGAGCAAGAACCTTGTGCCCATTATCAAGCTCGACACGGAACATTGCGTTTGGCAGCGGCTCGACAATGCGACCCTCTACCTCAATTGCGCCTTCCTTAGCCATAACCTCTACTTTTCTGGCAGCCGTTTTAAGCCGGCTACCTGCATTTTTAAATGTCTACTACCTGATGCAGCCAACACGCGATTGCACGTGCGCATACACCATCGTCATAGCTTACGCGTTAAGCAGCGGTTTTCCAAATATGCAAATCTATCTTTCTCGCTGGTCACCAGCTCACAACATACACGGCCCGAGACTCGGGTTTCCTGCAGCATTAGATCCTCAAGCCGCGATTGTCACTCCGACAAAAGGATTACATTGGAATGATTAGAGATTGAAAAACAAATACGACAGGAGTTTCCTTGGCCACCATCCCAGAATCACCCTCATTAGAAGCACCGACCTCCAGACAGCGTGGATCAGTGGAGAAAGCCATCGACATTCTTGCTGTTTTTCAAGACCACCCTTCGGGCCTTGGCGTCAGCGAAGTTGCACGATTGACCAATCTTCCCAAAACCACTTCGCATCGCCTACTCAACACTCTCGCCAGTAGAGGAGCATTGGAACGCAGCGGCGACATTTTTCGTCTGGGCCCGGTCATCTTCGACATTGTCTCTTCCACAGGAAGTTCGGTTCGAGCTAACCTCATTAGCGAAGTAGTCACTCCGTTCCTTGCTTCCCTATTTGAGCAGACGCGGCATACCGTTCACCTTGCATACCTTGAGGGCAAAGATGTTGCCTATGCCAATAAGCTTTTCTCAACGAAGCGACTCAACTCCCCTTCCCGCATTGGCGGTCGCGCGCCGTCTTTTTGCACCGGCGTTGGCAAGGTTCTCCTCGCCCATGACAGTGCGCGCGCTGAACTAGTTCTAAAAAGCGAACTCACAGCTTGGACACCCCATACAATTACCGATCCCGTAGCGCTACGAGCCGAACTTCTCGACATCCGCAGTGACGGCATCGCCTATGACCGGCAGGAAATCTCCCTCGGCCTATCCTGCGTCGCAGCTCCCGTTTTCGGCCTTGAGAACAGAGCAGTTGCCGCACTGTCTATTTCCTCACCATCAGAAACCTTTGCTCCAGACAAATTAATCCCGCCGCTCCAACGCGTCGCTGCGGCAGCTGGCCGTGCAGTCAGGGAACATCAGCAGGCCCAAGAAATGTCCTAAGTCCGGTGTTCCACCCTTCGGAACACCTTTTGCCTTTGATCGTCTCAGGGATTGAAATGAGCACATCACCAATTGTGATTGTCATTACTTTGAGTAACAAAGGAGCCTAAGATGACAGAAATGAAAAGTGGTAGTCGCGGTCCAACTGAGTCGTTCGCCTCTACTCAAACCACCACCACTGATACTCCAATTGTCCAAGAATCGTCTACTAAGCAACGCCGAAAAGTGCTCATTTCGAGTTTTCTGGGCTCGATGGTGGAATACTACGACTTCTTGCTCTACGGCGCTGCTGCCGGTTTGGTTTTCCCGCACCTGTTTTTCGACGACCAAATGAGCCCCTTCGTAGGGATGATTTTGTCGTACACCATCTTGTTTGCAGGCTACTTGGCACGTCCCGTAGGCGGCCTTATTTTTGGACACTTCGGGGATCGCTATGGCCGTAAGAACGTTTTGCTCATCACCCTGATCGGTATGGGCATCGTCTCCGTCGCAATTGGCTTATTGCCAACTTATGCCACGATTGGCGTCGCAGCTCCGGTTATTCTGGTTATTCTTCGCGTTATTCAGGGCATTGCCGTGGGTGGCGAGTGGGCTGGCGCAACACTCATGGCAGCTGAACATGCAAAGGCTCAATCACGAGGATTCGCAGCCTCGGTGGCTGTCTCCGGCGCTCCAGCCGGTGCAGTACTTTCCACACTCGTCCTGGCGATTTTCTCTGGGCTTCCCCAGGAGCAGTTCATGTCATGGGGCTGGCGTGTCCCATTTCTACTTTCTGCTCTCCTCGTAGTCATTGGCCTGTACATGCGTTACTCCCTGGCGGAATCACCTGAGTTCGAGGCTGTTCGTCAATCTGGACATATCAAGACCGGTGTTCCACTAAAGCGTATTTTCTCACGCTATCCAAAGCAGACCATCTTGTCATCCTTGGCGATTACTGCACCACTGTTTATGCAAGCACTAATGGCAGTGTTTATCGTGCCGTACGTTGTTAGCACTGGCGCCATGGAACAACAGCTGGCACTGATGCTTCTCACTTTCTCTGCTTTCGTGCACATCTTTGCAATTCCATTTTTCGCGTGGCTCTCAGATAGGTTCGGCCGCCGCCGCACAATGCTGTGTTCTGCAGCCTTGTCAATTGCACTCATTTTCCCAATGTTTGCAGCATTCAATTCTGGCAATACTTTCCTCATCGCATTGGGCTTCATCCTCGGTAACCCAATCATTCAGGCTTCTATGTACGGCCCTGTCGGAGCGTTCTTGGCTGATAAATACGCCCCACAAGATCGTTACACCGGGGTTTCAGTTTCTTACCAACTCGGCTCAGTTCTTGGCGCTGGACTTGCCCCGCTCATCTCAACAGCACTGGTTGAGCTCAACAACGGCTGGGGCTCGTCCAACATCGCGATCTACTTCGTTTTCCTCGCAGTCGTCGCAGCTGTTTCTGTCTGGTTCGTAGAGCGTAAAGAAAACAATATTGTGCTCACCAAAACCACTACCGAGCCTGCACCCGTATCTGCCAACAGCTAAATATCAACCACTAGAAAGGTCCCTCCATGACTTCCTCCGACTCCTTAAATTCCTTCGATACCGACGTTATTATCGCGGGCGCTGGCCCTACTGGCCTGGTGTTGGCAAATTTGCTCGGAATCAATGGGATTAACGTCATTTTGCTCGAGGCTCGTTCTGATCTCATCGACTATCCACGCGGCGTAGGAATCGACGATGAATCTTTCCGCACCGTGCAGGCTATGGATCTCATTGATGAAGTCGTCCCGTTTACCATTCCGCACCACATCATGCGGCTTGTCGACGGCCAAGGCGACGTCATCATGACCAACAACCCAAAGGGAGAGCCTTTCGGGTGGCCACGTAAATTTGGCTTCCTCCAGCCACTCGTTGACCGCGCCGTATTTGAAGGACTCGAGCGTTTCCCTAACGTCGATGTTCGTTTCGGCACGAAGTTGGTCGGTCTCGAACAAGATGATAATGGCGTAACCGCGACAATCGAAAAGGTCTCTGGAGAAGAAGGGGAGATCTCAAGCGGAGAAACGGACACTCTTCGAGCCCAATATTTCGTAGGCTGCGAAGGTGGACGTTCCTTCACCCGCAAATGGATGGGCGTGGAGTTTGAAGGCAAATCTCCATCGACACGCTGGGTGGTCATCGACTGCGACAACGACCCGCTAGGTTTCCCCAACGTCTACCTCGGTGCAGACCCGGCGCGGCCATATGTGTCCATCGGACTGCCCCACGGCGTTCGTCGCTTCGAGTTCATGCTGTTCGATGACGAACCAAGCGAGCGAGTTGAAGATGATGCATTCGTGGAAGATTTGTTGCACGAGCACCTGCCGCCAAATACACAACTCGACATCATCCGCCGCCGTGTCTTTACTCACCACGGCCGCATCGCCAAAGATTTCCGTAAGAAACGAGTACTTATCGCAGGTGATGCTGCACACTTGATGCCTGTGTGGATGGGGCAAGGTTTTAATTCCGGTTATCGCGACGCCACCAACCTAGCCTGGAAACTCAAAGCTGTGATCAATGGGCACGCATCAGACGCACTGCTGGATACCTATTCAACAGAGCGACGAGAGCACGCCAAGGCAATGATCGACCTATCTATGGCACTGGGAAATATCATCAAACCCACTGACCGCCGGATCACCTTCATTCGAGACCGTGCTGCGAAGGTAGCCAATTGCATCCCTAGTGTTCGTTCCTACTTCGAAGACATGCGTTTTAAGCCAATGCCTCGCTACAGCCAGGGCGCTGTCGTAGACCAAGAGACTCTTGAACCGGGTCATTCGCACCTCCGCAACAGCCGCAGTCGAATCCCGAAGCTGATTCCGTCGCGAAATGCTCTGCAAAAGAACTCTCCGGTGGGTTCGCAGTTCATCCAGCCAACAGTTGGCTTCGAAGGTAACGAAACCAAGCTTGACGATGTCCTCGGAAACGGATTTTCGATACTTTCTTGGGGAATTGACCCGGCGCGCCTCTTTACCGCTGATCAATTGCACCAATTTGATGAGCTCGGAGTCCAGCTGGTATGTGCAGTCTCCCCCACGCAAGTTTCATGGGCTCGTGAGCATTGCGACGAAGGCTCAGGTCCAGTTGCTTCCGCAGTCATCTCAGACATTGACGGCAGCTTGAAGAGCTGGTTTGACCAGTATTCGGTGGGCACAGTATTCGTCCGTCCTGACCGTTTCACCGCCGCAGTATGTCTAAACGGCGATGCCCAAAGAGCATGGAATTCACTGGTCACAGCTACCAGTCTCCAATACTCCACGGCCGATATTTCTATCTAAAACTTAGTGTTCTGCTCTACGGAACAACACGCGACACTGTGTGATTTGACTCTTAGACTGCCTTTAAAAGAGAAAGGAATAACATGCCAGCTGCATTGCTTGCTATGTCTCATAGCCCCTTACTTCACCGAAACCCACCTGCGGAAGAAGTACAAGCAGAGCTCGACCAAAAATTCGCTGAGATTAAGAAATTTGTCCACGACTACGACCCCGACCAAATCGTGGTCTTTTGGCCAGACCACTTCAATGGCTTCTTCTATGAGCTAATGCCGCCATTTTGTATTGGTTTTGAGGCCTTTGGTACCGGTGACTACGACAGCTTCGACAGTGACCTGAACGTAGATACTGCAACTGCAGAAGCTCTTGCGCAATATGTTCTTGAACAAGACGTCGACATCGCTATCTCCCGCAAGATGGAAGTCGACCACGGCGCCGTGCAGCCGCTTGAAATCGTCTACGACGGCAACCCCAACGTCAAGCCGCTCATTCCTATCTACACAAACGGAGTCGCCCGTCCCTTTACCCCGGTCTCTCGTGTACGCGCAATGGGAGCCGCCGTCGGCAGCTACTTCCGGAATTCCGATAAGAAGGTACTTTTCGTAGCCTCCGGTGGTCTCTCCCACGACCCACCGCTTCCTCGCTGGGATGACGCCACCCCTGAGCAGCGCGCAATGCTGTTGAACCGCGACTCCCGCACTCCGGAATCCCGCGCACTGCGTGAATCCCGCGTCATCGAGACCGGCAAGAAATTCGCACGCGGCGAAGCCGACATCATGGATATTGCGCCCGAATGGGACAAGCAGTTTATGGCCGACTGCAAATCAGGCGACCCAAGCCGCTTTGATTCCTACAACTACAAAGATATGGAAGCTGTTGCTGGGCACTCCAGCCACGAAGTGCGTACCTGGGTCGCAGCTTTTTCCGCGCTGCATGCCGTTAACCCCAACTACCAGGTTGACCTTGAGTACTACCGTCCGATTCCTGAGTTCATTGCCGGATTCGGCATCATGACCGCTCAGTAAATACCATCGACGAAAGCTAAAACATGTCATCTACTGTTGACCTCCACGATGAGGTCGCATCACAACTATTTGCCGCATATTCTTCGCGGGACTGCATAACGCCACCGCGTGAGAACATCGACAAGCTTGATCTTTCTGGCGCCTACCGCATTCAGCGATGGCAACAACAAGCATTCGAAGAACAAGGCCACAAGGTCATTGGCCACAAGATCGGGCTGACATCCCTAGCGATGCAGAAGCAGCTCGGTGTAGACAGCCCTGACTTCGGATTCTTTACCGATCATATGTTGCTGGACGCAAGCCAGCCCATTGCAACATCTAGCTTTATCGCTCCTAAAGTCGAGCCCGAACTCGCATTCCGGCTAAAGACCGACTTGCCGGCCGATGCCACCCTTGAGCAGGTACGCAGCGCGATCGACGAAGTCTACCTTGCTGTGGAAATCATTGACTCGCGAGTGGCTAACTGGGATATCCAATTAGTAGACACTGTTGCTGACAACGCCTCTTGTGGTGCCGTTGCGCTTGGAAGCGCCATCGACGTCGAACTAACTGAGCTTAATGCCATCGAAGCCACAATGCTTCTCAATGGCGAAACCGCAGGTTCAGGAACTGGCTCCGATGTCATGGGAGATCCCCTGCTGCCGTTACAGTGGCTGGCTCGCACTTTGGGCCACGAAGGCAGCGATATCAAAGCAGGTTCCATCGTCTTAACTGGCAGTTTCTGCGGAGCTATTTCGTTTGCTCCCGGAGACGAACTAGAAGTCGACTACGGAAAATACGGCTCGCTATCCCTTACTTTTAGCTGACCTTCTCTCCCTTCATCCCTATTAAGGACAATAATGACTAAGAAATTGACCGCAGCTATTGTCGGTCCGGGAAACATCGGTACTGACTTGCTCAAAAAGCTGCTCCGTAAGTCCACAAACATCGAACCCATCTACATGGTGGGCGTTGACCCTAAGTCCTCCGGTCTCAAGCGGGCAGAGGAACTCGGAGTTACCGCATCAGCAGATGGCGTCGATTGGCTGCTTTCGCAAGAGGTTCTTCCCGATATCGTCTTCGAGGCAACGTCGGCAGGTGCACACGCAGCCAATGCCCCGCGTTACCGTGAGGCCGGTATTCATGCCATCGACCTGACACCGGCTGCCGTGGGTCCTTACTGCTGCCCCTCGGTGAATCTGGACGACCTCGAAGCTGTAGACAATGTCAATCTCATTACCTGTGGTGGCCAGGCTACGACGCCGATTGTTTCCGCAGTAAGCCGTATCGTGCCGGTCGAGTATGCCGAAATTGTCGCATCCATCAGTTCGCGTTCTGCTGGTCCAGGCACCCGCGCAAACGTTGATGAGTTCACCGAAACTACAGCAAAAGCATTGGAGGAAGTTGGGGGAGCCAAAAAGGGTAAGGCAATCATCATCCTTAACCCTGTGGAACCACCAATGAAAATGCGCAATACCGTTTACTGCTCCTTGCCGTCTGAGGCTGCTGTGCCAGGAGAGCTGCAGGATAAGATTCGCGCATCTATCCAGGAAATGGTTGAGACCGTGCAGGGCTATGTCGATGGCTACCGCCTTACTGCTGAGCCACAGTTCGACGAAGCTACCGAGGCATGGAACGGCTGGGGCCGGCTTACCGTGCTCATTGAAGTTACTGGCGCAGGCGATTTTTTGCCTGATTACGCCGGCAACTTGGACATCATCACTTCGGCCGCGGTAGCGACCGGCGACCGCTACGCTGACCTGCTGCTCAAGAAGCAGGTTGCCGCCTCGACTACTGCTTAAAGGACTGACAATGACTAAGATTCGTTTAAACGACACTACGCTGCGCGATGGATCGCACTCCGTTCGTCACCAATACACCGAGCAGCAAGTGCGCCAGGTAGTACGCGCGCTGGACGATGCCAACATCCAGCTCATTGAGGTCACCCACGGTGACGGGCTCGGCGGTTCGTCTTTCAACTATGGTTTTTCCAAAGTTTCTGACTTAGATCTGATTGAAGCTGCCGTTGATGAGGCAAAGAACGCCAAAATTGCAGCGCTCTTGCTGCCCGGTCTTGGCACCATCGACGATTTGAAGGAAGCGCATGCCCGCGGCGCCGGCATGGTGCGTATCGCTACGCACTGCACCGAGGCAGATGTTTCTGTGCAGCACTTTCATGCAGCTCGCGAACTCGGCATGGAAACCGGTGGCTTCTTGATGCTCTCGCACCGCATCAGCCCGACCGACCTGGCAAAACAGGCGCGAATCATGGTCGATGCTGGTTGCCAGTGCGTATTCGTCGTGGACTCTGCCGGCGCTTTGATTATGAATGAAGCGAAAGACCGAGTTTCCGCACTCTACGATGCGATCGGCAACGACGCACAGGTTGGCTTCCATGGCCACCAAAATATGTCTTTCGGAGTCGCCAATTCCGTATTGGCTGTAGAAGCCGGAGCTTCGCAGATCGATGGCTCCCTTGCTGGGCTTGGTGCAGGAGCAGGCAATACCCCCACCGAAGTCGCTGCTGTGGCTTTTGAGCGGTTGGGCATCGAAACTGGCGTGGATACTGAGAAGATTCTCGACGCAGCTGATGTGCTCAAGAATATGGTTGACCGTCTACCTTCGATGGACCGCGGCTCGATCGTGCAAGGCCAAATGGGCGTATACAACTCCTTCTTGCTCCACGCCGAACGCGCCTCTGCACGGTATGGAGTACCAACCGCAGAAATCTTGGCAGAAGTTGGTCGCCGCGGCTACGTAGGCGGTCAAGAAGACATGATTATCGAGGTCGCACTCGATTTGAAGAAAACGCACGCAAGCGTTTAAGCCCTTAGAAAGGAATCCTGACATGACTGTTGAAATCCCTAACTACACCACTGACGAATTCTTCGGACTCGAGGACAAGTGGATTGAGACCGCCGAGGGCGAACTGACTCACTACCACGAACTGGGTGAAGGAACCCCGATTCTATTTCTCCATGGCTCTGGCACGGGCGTCACTGCTGCTGCGAACTGGTGGCTAAACTTGCCTGAGCTCAGCGAGCACGGTCGTTGCATCGCAATCGACTCGATTGGCTATGGCCAAAGTATCGCGGCCGATGATGTTCAGTACGGAATCAAGGAATGGGTCCGCCATGCAGTACGTGTCCTTGACGCTTTAGGAATTGAAAAAACTTGGATCGTTGGCAACTCCCTAGGCGGCTGGCTCGCGTTCCAGTTCGCGCTCGATTACCCAGAACGACTGCTCGGTATCGTATCCATGGGTACCGGTGGTGCGAAGCTGACCAAGGCGCTCAAGGGCCATTCCAACCCAAACTTGTCGGAAGAAGGAATTCGCGACACCCTCGAGTTATTTGTTGTTAACAAAGAACTTGTCACCGATGAGTTGGTGAAACTTCGTTACCAGTCAGCGCTAAACGACACTGCATCCGACCGTCTCAAGGAAGTCGTCGCTGCTCGCGACCGCGACCGTAATGAAGTCCCGCTCGACTTCGAACGTCTTGCCAAGCTCGAAATACCTGTGCTGCTTATTCACGGAATGCAAGACCATGTCATTCCGGTTTCTCGCACTTGGGACATTCTTAACACCATCCCTAACGCGGATGCACATATCTTCTCTCAATGTGGACACTGGTCCCAGGTGGAGCGCGCTGATGAATTCAACGAGGTAGTCGGCTCGTATATCTCCCGCCGCATTTAACGCACCGCTACATTGCAATAGAAAAAAGGCCTGTTAGAAGCTCTCCCTGAGCTTCTAACAGGCCTTAAATATGCTTTGAGGTAACACGATAGGTCCAGGTTTTAGTAGATGAAGACCTTATCGCCGATTTGCAGGTTGTCCCAGTAGCGCAGGGCGGCCTGCTGTGGGAGACGAACACAACCAGCTGAGTCATACGCTGGGTCACCCATGTGGAAGGCGTGTCCGTTGTTGGTGAAGTAGATTGCGTATGGCATTGGTGCGTTGTTGAACTCGTAAGAGATCTCGTCTTTTACCTTGCGGTTGACGTAGAAGGTACCGCGTGGGGTATCTTGACCAGGCTTGCCAGGAGCCATGGAAGGCGCAACGTAGCTAACCTTGCCGTTGTTTTGCAGCCAGGTACGGCGGCCGTCGATGTCAACACAGACATCCGCGTCAGCTGGACAAGGGCCGACATTGAAGGAGCGGGCCTTACGTGCGGCCTCAGCCTTGCGCGCAGCCTGTTCAGCGCGAGCCTTCTCAGCAGCTACCTCTGCCGCACGTGCCTTACGGATAGTAGCCAAACGCTGCTTTTCTTCACGCTCTTTCTGAGCACGCAGCCCAGGGAAAGTGATGTCCAGAGCGTTATCAATGACTGGCTTGATTTGGCGAGCTGCGTTCGGGTCAAAGTCGCTTACCTGCTTCAAGAAAGCATTACGTGAAGCCCACGCATTTTCACGTGGCTGCTTGAGTACTTCATCGAAGGTGATATCGGTGGAACTTTGAGCAAAATCGGGAACCTGCGGAAGCGCAGGCTGGGCCTGCGCTGCCGGAGATGCTCCCAAAAGCGCGACCGCGGTGGCTGCCGAAGCAGCAAGCGCTACGACCGAGCGACGGATACCTGCAAAGCTGGTTTTCAACATGGCAAGAAGTATAAACCTTCCTGCCAAGTTTCGCATAGTTATTTAATAGCGCGGCGTCAAAATACGCGGACCATTTGCCGTCGCGGCAACAGTATGTTCCCAGTGGGCAGCCCACGAACCATCTTCTGTGTAGACCGTCCACTCATCATCCGCATCAACGAAGTTATCTTCGGTGCCAAGAGTAATCAGCGGCTCAATCGCTAAAACGGAACCTTCTTGAATCAAAGGGCCGCGGTTGGCTTTGCCTTCATTCGGCAAGAAAGGATCTTCATGCATGGTGCGGCCAATGCCGTGGCCCCCGAAGCCATCAACAATGAAAAGCTCCACGTCCCACTTTGCTTCAGCTGCATAAGTCGCTAATTCAATAGCGTGGGAAACATCCGTCAGGCGATTGCCCGGCTGCATAGCTTGGATGCCTTGCTCCAAAATCCACGCGGTGGCATCGTTAAGCTTTTGCGCATTGGGCGCAAGCTCGCCGATACCGAAAGTCCACGCGGAATCCCCCACCCATCCATCAAGGGTCGCGCCACAGTCGATAGAGACTAAGTCGCCCTCTTTCAAGATGTGTTCTTCATTCGGAATACCGTGCACGATGACGTCATTGATTGACGTACAAATGCTGCCGGTAAAGCCCCCGTATCCCAAAAATGTGGGGATAGCGCCTGCTTCACGAATGGTTTGTTCCGCCAGGAGGTCTAGGTCCATGGTCGAAACACCGGGCTTGGCAGCCGCTTTAACGGCCTGCAGAGTCCTACCAACAATCTCACCGGCGGCTTGCATGGCGTCGAGCTCACCTGCGGTACGCGCAGGGATGAGGTTTTTGCGGCTGCGTCGTCCCATTTACTTGCCGATAGCTTTCATCGCGGAGTCGTTAATTTCTTCGATGGTGCCCTCAGCGGTGATGTCGATGATCTTCTCACCGTAGTAATCAATCAACGGCATGGTCTCATCGCGGTAGACCGACATGCGGGTGCGGATGGTCTCTTCATTGTCATCTGCGCGGCCGCGAGCAAGCATGCGCTCAACGACAACATCATCAGAAACCTGGAAGTTCAATACACCATCGAGGACCTGATCCTTCTTAGCAAGTAATTCCTTGAGAATCTCTGCCTGCTCAACGGTGCGTGGGAATCCATCGAGCAAGAAGCCGTTAGCGGCGTCGTCCTGCGACAGGCGGTCTTCAACCATGCGTGCAGTGACGTCGGTAGGTACGAGCTTGCCAGCATCCATGTAGCTCTTAGCCTCAACACCTAGTGGGGTGCCTTCGCCAATGTTCGCGCGGAAGAGTTCGCCAGTAGAGATGTGTGGGATGTTGAGCTTTTCGCTCAGGATAGCTGCCTGGGTGCCTTTGCCAGCGCCGGGAGGGCCGAGGAGTACGAGTCGCATTACTTTAGAAGTCCTTCGTAGTTGGATTGGAGTAGTTGGGATTCAATTTGCTTGACCGTAGTCAATGCTACGGACACAAGAATCAGAATAGCGGTACCGCCGAAGGCAGACATGCCGCCACCCGAGCCTTGTCCGCCAACGCCCATGTCAAGCAGGACATTTGGCATCACGGCAATCAGGGCCAAGTAGATAGCACCGACGAACAGCAGACGGTTCATGACGAAGCCCAAGTATTCAGCGGTTGGACGGCCCGGGCGGATGCCTGGGATAAAGCCGCCGTAGCGCTTCATATTATCGGCCTGCTCAGCTGGATCGTACTGAACGGAGACGTAGAAGTACGAGAAGAAGATCGTCAGCACGAAGTACATCAAAATGTACTGCCAGGATGATGGTGCCTGCAGCCACGCGATGACGTTGCGCTGCCACCAGTTATCCGGCGGAGTTGCTTGTGAAGAGTTGACGATCTGGGTGATCAGAACCGGCATGTAAATCAGCGACGATGCGAAGATGACTGGAATAACACCAGCCTGGTTGACCTTCAGTGGCAGGTAGGTCGAAGAACCACCATACTGACGACGTCCAACCATGCGCTTGGCGTATTGGACTGGGATGCGGCGCTGGCCCTGCTCGATGAAGGTAATACCAACAACAAGCACCATGATGCCCACCACGACCATCGCAAAGACGAGGCCACCGTTGTTCTGCAGAATCTGCACACCATCGGTTGGAAGGCGCGTTGCAATACCGGCGAAGATCAAAAGCGACATACCGTTGCCGATACCCTTTTCGGTGATCAGCTCGCCCATCCACATCACCAGCACAGCACCAGAAGTCATGACGATGACCATGACAATGAGCGTAAACAGGTTGCGATTTGGATCCAGCACTTCTACCCCTTGGCCGAGAAGCTGCTGACGATCCGCCAAAGCCACGATGCCTGCGGACTGCAAAAGTGCCAGTGCCAGAGTCAGATAACGCGTGTACTGCGTCATCTTGGACTGGCCGGACTGACCTTCCTTCTTCAATTGCTCGAAGTGCGGAATAACAACCGTGAGGAGCTGGACGATGATCGACGCCGTAATGTACGGCATGATGCCGATGGCGAAGATAGACAGCTGCAACAGTGCGCCACCGGAGAACAGGTTAATGACCGAGTAAAGGTCGCCCGATTCTTGGGTGAGCTGTCGAAGCTGCGCTGAAATACTTGCGTAATCCACTCCCGGGGTCGGGATTTGGGCACCGATCCGGTAAGCAATGATCATTATGAGGGTGAAAATGATCTTCTTCCGGAGATCGGCGTCCTTAAATGCCTGAATAATGGCGGACACAGATGCCTCCTGAGACTTCCCTACCGGGCCAAGGTCTGGCAGGAGGAAAGCACACTAAGTTAAGTTTCGCTATCAATTGTTACTCATAGTGAGCACAACTTACACAACAGTCAAACAGTACCAGCCTTTAATAGTTAGGTGGTACTTAGGTACGGTTTTATGCTCGCTCAACTTTACCTGCTTGCAGTGACAAGTTCTCGTCGATGTGACGTATTCCTTTGTCAAAGACGCAGTGACTAGAGAGGGATGAAAACAGCGAAAGGGCCCTATGAGAACATTGCGCTCTCATAAGGCCCTCTAGTGGGTCTTAAATTGACCTACTACTTGGTTGCGGTGGTCGAGCCACCAGCAGCCTCGATCTTTTCTACTGCAGACTTGGAGAACTTGTCTGCGGTGACGTTCAGCTTGACGCTGATTTCGCCTTCGCCCAGAACCTTGACCGGCTGCTTAGCTCGGACCAGGCCAGCGGCAACGATGTCAGCTACTGCGACGTCGCCACCCTGTGGGAATGCTTCTGCCAAATCCGCAACGTTGACTACCTGGTAGGTAATCTTGTTTGGGTTCTTGAAGCCCTTGAGCTTCGGCAGACGCATGTGAATTGGCATCTGACCACCTTCGAAAGCAGCCGAAACTTGCTTACGAGCGTGAGTACCCTTGGTACCACGACCAGCGGTCTTACCCTTTGAAGCCTCACCGCGGCCAACGCGGGTCTTTGGCTTGTTTGCACCCTTGGTTGGGCGCAGATCATGCAGCTTGATGATATCAGCCATGGTTTATCTACTCCCCTGCCACTTCTTCGACGGTGACCAGGTGACGTACCTTGTTGGCCATACCACGGATGATCGGGGTGTCCTTCTGAATAACAGAATGGCCGATGCGCTTAAGACCCAAAGCCTCAATGTTTGCGCGGTGGTTTGGCTTGGTACCTACCAGGCCCTTTACCTGTGTAATCTTCAGAGCCATTGGATTATGCCTCCTGTCCTGCGCGCTGGCGCAGCATACGTGCTGGAGCGACCTCTTCCAAGGACTTGCCACGACGTGCGGCAACCTCTTCAGGGCGGACCAGCTGCTTTAGGCCATCCACGGTTGCGCGGACGACGTTGAGGGCATTATCGGAGCCGAGAGACTTCGACAGGATGTCCTGGATACCAGCACACTCAAGTACTGGACGAGCAGCGCCACCAGCGATAACACCGGTACCAGGAGCTGCAGGCTTCATCATAACGATGCCGGCTGCGTCGCGACCCTGGACTGGGTGGGTGATGGTGCCGCCAACCATTGGAACGCGGAAGAAGTTCTTGCGAGCCTCTTCTGCACCCTTCTGGATTGCAGCAGGTACTTCCTTAGCCTTGCCGTAGCCAACGCCAACCATGCCCTGGCCGTCGCCAACGATGACCAGTGCGGTGAACGACATGTTGCGTCCACCCTTCACGGTCTTGGAGACGCGGTTGATGGTTACAACGCGCTCGATGTACTTATCGCGCTCGTTGTCCTGCTGGTTACGACGATCGTCGCGACGGCCGCGGCCGCCACGGTTGTTGTTGTTTTCGGCGGAGCGTCCGCCGTCACGCTGTTCACGGTCCGACATTAGGCGTTCCTTCCGTTGATGTTTCCGTTGACCATTAGAACTTCAAACCACCTTCGCGAGCGGCGTCTGCAAGAGCTGCGACGCGACCGTGGTACTTGTAGCCTGCGCGGTCGAAGACGACGGCTTCGATGCCGGCTTCCTTGGCACGAGCAGCAACGAGTGCGCCGACCTTAGATGCCTTAGCCTTCTTGTCGCCTTCCAGTGCGCGCACATCAGCTTCCATGGAGGAAGCTGCAGCCAAGGTGTGGCCAGCCAAGTCGTCGATGACCTGGACGTGCATGTGGCGGGAGGAGCGGTGGACAACCAAGCGTGGAGCCTCTGGGGTACCACGCAGGGTCTTGCGGACGCGGAAGTGGCGACGAGCACGTGCTTCGCGACGTCGGGTGGAGATGTCCTTACCGACTGGGGTGCGCTTTGCGGTTTCAGTGTTTGCCATTGCTTACTTACCCGTCTTTCCGACCTTGCGACGGACCTGCTCGCCAGCGTAACGGATACCCTTGCCCTTGTAAGGATCATCCTTACGCAGACGACGGATGTTCGCAGCGATCTGTCCGACGATTTGCTTGTCAATACCGGAGATGGACAACTTGGTGGTGCCATCGGTAGCGAAGGTAATTCCCTCTGGAGCCTCAATGAGGATCGGGTGGGAGTAACCCAGAGCGAACTCCAGGTCCTTACCCTTTTGAGCTACACGGTAACCAACACCGAAGATTTCCATCTTGATGGTGAAGCCCTCGGTGACACCAACGACTGCGTTGTTGATGAGGGAACGCGACAGGCCGTGCAGTGCACGGTTCTCGCGGTGGTCATCTGGACGGACAACGCGAATTTCGTTGTCCTCAACGACAGCGGTGATTGGAGCAGGGATCTCAACGTTGAGGGTTCCCTTAGGGCCCTTGACCTCAATGGCCTGGCCATTGATGGTGGTTTCTACGCCATTCGCCAAAGCGATGGGTGCCTTACCAATTCGTGACATTGTGCATACCTCCCTATTACCAGACGTAGGCGAGAACTTCTCCGCCTACGCCCTTCTCGGTAGCCTGACGGTCGGTCAGCAAGCCGTTGGACGTGGAGATGATAGCCACGCCGAGGCCGCCTAGAACCTTTGGCAAGTTAGTGGACTTTGCGTACACACGCAGACCTGGCTTAGACACGCGGCGAAGACCCGACAGGGCGCGCTCACGGTTGTTGTACTTAAGCTCCAAGGACAGGTTGTGTCCTTCGACGGAGTAGTCAGCGATGTAGCCTTCCTGCTTCAAGATTTCAGCAATGTTTGCCTTGATCTTGGAGGTCGGCATGGACACGGTGTCGTGCTGCGCATGGTTTGCGTTGCGCACGCGTGACAGCATGTCCGCGATTGGATCTGTCATGGTCATAGTTAGGTGACCGTTTGCCTTTCTTGTCGCGGTTCCCGTAACTCACCTGCGTTTTCCGTGTGATTTCGGGCGACTTACGCTCCCATCGGTCAGTACCGGTGGGCGCTCGCTACCCTTTGATGCATACACGGGCCGCTTAATTTGGCGAGGGGCCTACAACAAAGTAGATGTATTAAAATCGTGCTCGGAGTAGCTTGTCAAAGCCGCTTTTCGCAGGTGAACCGCGTCAGCGCCTTCATGGTGCTAGTCCGAGGTGCTACGTTACCGTTTTAGCTGGCGTTTTCCAAAACACTTGCGGTGAATTTCACATGTTTTGATTTTCTCTAGAAGTACTACAGTGTGGGTATGAGTAAGTCCTCTGATGACCAAGCGGTGCAGACCGCGCATGAATGGCTCGTGGAAGCATCCACCGCACTCGGTCTTGCGCCTGATGATGTCACCCCACACATCCGCGCATTGCTAGCACTAACTCGCGATGTCGCGCACAATCGCTCCCGTCCGGCTGCGCCTTTAACCTCCTTCTTGGTTGGTTTAGCCTCGCAGACTCCACAGGAGGTCGAGGAGAACATCGAAAAGCTAAGCACGTTAATCAATGGGTCGCAGAGTGACCACCAGGAAATTTAAGGAGAGCTAATGGCAGGGCGATTGAACCAAAACTTCGCGGTCACGCGCATGCGGCGGACCAATGATGGCGCTGGGTGGGAAGAAGATACCCGTGCCGATAGTGTTACCGCCGAAGAGCCGCTAGAGATTCGCGTCGGGCATCAGACGATTACCACCACCATGCGTACGCCGGGCAATGATATTGAGCTTGCCCATGGCTTTTTGCATTCCGAAGGCCATATTCGCACGGTGGAAGATATCGCCGTGGCGCGGTATTGCGCGGGCACCAATGCGCAGGGTGAGAATACATATAACGTTCTGGACGTGCAGTTAGCTAATAACGTCGTCTTGGCGCCTGAAGCAATTCGCTTGACGATGACAAACTCCGCCTGCGGCGTATGCGGCACGTCATCCATTGAAGAATTGACGCATAAGCTTTATCACCCCATCCCCGAGGTGGGCCTAGACCCGGAACTGGCTGCTACGCTGCCGGAGAAGTTGCGCGAATTCCAGAAGCAATTTCGCAAGACCGGCGGAATCCATGCCGCCGGCGCCTTTGATTATGAGGGCAATCCAATTGTGGTGCGCGAGGATATCGGACGGCATAACGCAGCCGATAAAGTCATCGGACACTTGATTATGGAAGGCATGCTGCCAGCCAACGACCTGATTTTGGTGATGAGCTCCCGCGCGTCATTTGAGCTGGTGCAAAAGGCTGCGATGGCAGGGTTTGGCACGTTGATTGCCGTATCCGCTGCCTCCTCACTCGCGGTTGAAACCGCCCGCGATCTGGGGATGAACCTAGTGGGTTTTGCACGCGGTGACCGTTTCAACCTTTACTCCGGCCGGTTAAAAGCTAATCGCGATACTCCTGTGGCCCCTTATTAAGCCACGCGTAAACTCCGCCCATCAAAATACCGCCGCCGAGGAAGTTGCCGGCCCAGACCACTACCCAGTTCAGCCCGATAGATCCTGCGGTCATGGCGGCAGGGATCGGATCGGAGGAGAACAAGGTAATAACCATGACGCAGAAATTCGCGACGACGTGCTCGGTAGAAAGCCCGACAAAGATCGCAATAATCGGCACAATAGCGAAGAATTTAGAGACCACTTCTTTGGATAAAATGCCGCCGATAATTGCCATGTTGACGACGAAGTTGGCCACCATGCCTTCGACGAACATGCCCTCGATGGATTTATCAACCTTGCCAATGGAGATGGTGGACAACAAGTGAGACGGATCCATATCAGCGAACTTGGCTGAAACCCCCAAGGCTGCGCCAACCAGTACTACCCCGATGAGGTTGTAGACCGTGGTGAGAAAGACAATCCACACGGCTTTGCCCCAGCTGACTTGCTTGGTCGCTGCTGCGTAGCTGAAAAACATCATCGAGCCCGTGGCCAGCTCTGCTCCTAGAACCACAATTACGAAAAGGCCCAAGCCGAATAGCGATGCGAAAACCATCGCACCTAAACCAGGCGCTAGCTGCTCAACCGCCTGTCCTGCCACGCCCGCAAACGCTGTGCCCAGTGCCAGGTAGGCACCGGCGAGTACGCCGCGGGTTAAAAATCTTGGCTGATCTTGGTCAAACAGGATAACTTTCTTGTCAACAGCAGCTGCAACTGATTCATTCAAACTCAAAATAGGTGACTTCCCGGCAGAAAGGTCCCACGGTTAGAGAGCCATATGACTAAAAGCCACATGTTCTCTAGCCGCGCGGAGGATGTTTTTGATTTGTACTACTTTAGTGGCTTACTTACGGAGCGACCGAATTAGTTCCACTTCAGCTTGGCTCGCAGATCCAATGATCCCCAAGGTCTTCTTCAACTTGGCAATACGCCGTCGCGTATCGGCAACCATAGTCGCTCGCATCCACCTTTTCGCCTTGATCCCACCGAGAGATTCCACACGTTCGAAAGCGTGTGCATCCATTTCATCGTAGCAACCGTCATAAGCTATCAACTCCGCACGCAGCATCCACGCTGCATTTTGATTGTGAAGACTCTGAGCATGCCGGTCGATCATGAGAAGTTGGTCCAGGCTCAATCCACGTGCCTGTGCCGTCTCGATAGTTAGTTGCTGCAAGCGCGGTGAGTTGGTGGGACCGAAGAAGACATCTGCGAGCTCGGTGTAGCTCTGGGCTGTGTCTAGCGTCATTCCTTCATCAGCCAGCTCCTGCGCTGAGTATCCAAAAATTTCGCGGAGGATTTCCATCCCGTGGGTCTGAAGATAAACGAATGCCTGGTATGGGTCGTTGGGTACTAGGTCGTCTTGAACTGCGTCTGATTGAAATGTGTTCATGCCCTTAACCTAAGTTGATAGCGCAAACACATTCCACCGTCACTCGACAATTTGGCCAGTTACTCACATGACATATCAACTAACCGTGTGAGTTATCCACAGGCAGTGTTCCGCGATCAAAAAATCCGCCAGCCACTTAACAGGGCTGGCGGATTTCTTAAACGCTATTTACTTGAATGGGAAGCCAAGCTCGCGAAGCAGCTTGCGGCCTTCCTCATCGTTGGTAGCGGTGGTAACAACGGTGATGTCCATACCACGTGGGCGGTCAATCTTGTCCACGTCGATTTCGTAGAACATGGTCTGCTCAGACAGACCGAAGGTGTAGTTACCGTTGCCGTCGAACTGCTGGTCAGACAGACCGCGGAAGTCACGAATACGTGGCAGCGCGATGGTCAGCAGACGGTCGAGGAATTCCCACATGCGGTCGCCGCGCAGGGTAACGCGAGCACCAATTGGCATGCCTTCACGCAGCTTGAAGTTCGCAATGGACTTCTTTGCGCGACGCAGCTGTGGCTTCTGACCGGTAATGAGGGTCAGATCTTCCAAAGCACCGTTGATGACCTTGGCATCACGGGCAGCGTCGCCGACGCCCATGTTGACAACAACCTTGACGACGCCAGGGATCTGCATGACGTTGTCGTAGGAGAACTCCTTGTTAAGAGCATCCTTGATTTCCTCGCGGTAGCGAGTCTTTAGACGAGGGGTGTAGTTCTCGCTCATTTTTAGATGTCCTTCCCGTTGCTACGCGCGATACGGACCTTCTTGCCGTTTTCATCAAAACGGTAGCCGACGCGGGTTGGGTTGCCCTCGGAGTCAACAATCGCAACGTTAGAAACGTGGATTGGAGCTTCCTGAGTAACAATGCCGCCGGACTCTGCGCCACGCTCTGGAGCAGAGTTTGCAACGTGCTTCTTGATGCGGTTAACGCCCTCTACCAGGACGCGCTCACGCTTTGGGTATGCCTCGATGACCTTGCCCTTCGCGCCCTTATCTGGGCCCGAAATGACAATCACCATATCTCCCTTATGAATCTTCATAAGATTAGATCACCTCCGGTGCAAGTGAAACGATCTTCATGAACTTCTTGTCACGAAGTTCACGAGCAACAGGGCCGAAGATGCGGGTACCGCGTGGCTCGCTGTCGTTCTTCAAAATGACAGCTGCGTTCTCGTCGAAGCTGATGTAGGAACCATCTGGACGACGGGTTTCCTTCTTGGTGCGGACAATAACAGCGCGAACAACTTCGCCCTGCTTTACGTTGCCGCCTGGGGTTGCTTCCTTGACAGTTGCGACGATGGTGTCGCCAATGCCAGCGAAACGTCGTACGGATCCGCCAAGAACACGGATGCACAGAATTTCACGTGCACCAGAGTTATCAGCGACTCGCAGACGCGATTCTTTCTGAATCACTATGGGTCTCCTGACCTGGATTAATGTGTGTCAAAATTTCCGACCTTGACACACGCGGTCTTTTGCTTTCAATGCACCGGCGGGAATGAGGCACAAGCCCATTCGAGTAAATACAGCGTGGTTCGGAAACGCACCACACCGCGCATTTACCGCGCAATGCAACCTAAGCATTAAACCACACCCACACCCCCTACTCCAAATCCCCTAACCTGCAGGTCAAAACGCCGGGGTGTATTTCGCCATCGGCTCAATACACCCCAATGGCTACAAATCACGACTGCCTCAATACACCCCAAAGGAAATCAATCACGACTGGCTCAATACACCCCAAAGGCACTACATTACGGTGGCTTAATTTTCCGCCAGTTCTGTGGCTGCTGGCGCAAATGCCGCGAACGGATCCGTGACCACTAGTTCACGTCGCACAAA
Source organism: Corynebacterium sp. J010B-136 (assembly GCF_002967075.1). GTDB lineage: Bacteria > Actinomycetota > Actinomycetes > Mycobacteriales > Mycobacteriaceae > Corynebacterium. The sequence continues at coordinate 446,019 of NZ_PUGE01000001.1, forward strand.
ACGAAATTGTTTGGCCGGACGGCCGCCTGCACGGCCAGGACGCGACAAGTTTCCCGTCAATTCCAACTGCCCGCGACGTTTAAGCACGCGCTGCAGGTTACTGACCGCAACCGGATATCCCAAGACCGATTCGTAGGCCCGCGCCAATTCCGCGAGAGTAAATTCTTCCGGGCAAAGCGCAAAAGCAATATTGGTATAAGACAATTTGCCGCGCAGTCGCGCTACCGCTTCAGCGACAATTTCGCCGTGGTCAAAAGCCCAGTCTTGCTCCAAGTCGACGAAGGATGCATCGCTAAGCTCGTCCCAGGCGACCAGGCCGACGTGAGCTGTCGCAATAGTACGGTCGAAAGGGTCGCGATCCAGCGCCGAGTGGGTACTTAGTTGCTCCATAAAGTTCACAGGCACACCGATATGGCGTCGAATGGACTGCTCGATGGTTTCATCAACTTCCAAGGGCCCCGACGGCAAAGCCCACTTGCCGGCAAATGGTGCACGCTCACGCCGGTGAGCCATAACTTGCAGCCCCTTGTCGAAATTTATCCGCATGATCGCAGCAATTGCCTCGTGTCGGTATTTCGCTGCCCCGAGCTCATCACGCAGGGGCCCTCGCGGCTGTGGTGATAACGCGCCTTGGTCCATAAGCTCACATGATAGCCCTAATATAAGGGGATAACTTCTATCGTGACACAAGGTGGGCACAGAATATGACTTCAGGGCGCAACTATTCCCGGCGCACTACTTCGCGCACCCCTTCGCCGCAATATCAGCGTCCGCCGTCTCGTGAACAACGCGGTCGCGGCACGCTTGGCCCGCGCAAGACTTTTCGCCAAAAGCTTGTCGATGCCATCTTCCGCATTCCTCCACGGATGCGCCTTTATATTGCGGTTGCACTATTGGTAGTTATCATCGTCAGCCTGCTCACCGCTGTCTTTTCAGGCGACAGTGAAGAAGACGCAGCTGCCCCAGTTGCAACCACCACGTCTCCTGCCCCACTCGATGTTTCCGTGAATCCCTCGAAGCCCGTGGAAATGTATATCCCTTCTTTGGACTTACGTGCGGAATTTGAACAGGAAAGCTGTGCAACTACTGATGGCGCAATCGACCCAGAATCCATGTCGAAGGCGTGTACCTATACCGCAGATGACAGGCCTTATTCCCTGCCAGGCACTGATGCCTCTGACATTGTGGTGATTGCTGGGCATACCGGCGCGGGCGTGCCAGCAGTGTTCAACGACCTATACGACGGCAGTGCGGACAAACACCAGGTCCATATCGGCGATGAGCTTTTTATCCGCACAGAAGAATCGGGCGATTTGTGGTTGGTCTATGAAGCAACCGACTTACACGAGCCGGAAAAGTCAGGATTATCACAGTCAGAAGAGATCTGGGGTACCTCAGCTACACCCGGGCGTTTGCTAACCATTAGTTGCATCCAGCCCGCGAATCTTTTGCAGGCGGCAGTGAAGAATGCGGTTGTGGGCTGGCAATACGACCGTATTGTGGATGCCATTTAACCACGACACCAAGAAACAATCTGTTACCAATGTTAAAGATGTGAAAGAAGTTGTAATAGTTTCTGGCGTGTCGCTGTGTGGCATATGTGAATGATGTTGATATTGTCTCTGATAGTGCGTGTGGGGCCTCTGTGGATCTCGTTCCGCGCATTTACACACAACGTAATTAGGAGAAACAGTATGAAGCGTCTTGGCACTTCCCTAGCCGCAGCAGCGCTAACTGGCGCAATCGCATTCGCTGCTATTCCAGCAAATGCATCTGAAGGCGCGGTCCCGCAAGAAACCACCACCCTGGGGGATCGTGGCGTCAACGAGGAAAACAACGATGGCGATCGCGAAAACGAGCGCGAACGTGAACGCGAGCGCGAGCGTGAGCGTGAGCGTGAAGGCGAAACACCTTACGACGGCGGATCCAAGTCCCGCGTTGAGTGCGCCGATGGCGAAGACTCGACCCTAAACATCAAGTGGGATGAAGAGCGTCCAGAGTCCTTCGAATACGATGGCATCACTTGGTTCCTGCACGAAGATGGTGAGCACTACGTCACCGACTCCGCTAACCGTGGCGGCGAGCTGTCCGAGCAGGATGAGTTCAAGTCTGACCAGGCTGCAGCGAAGAAATTCGGCTACAGCTGTGACTACGAAGGTTCCGACGGAGACCGCGAGCGCGATCGTGACCGCGACCGTGAGCGTGACCGTGAGCGTGAGCGCACCCCAGGCAACGAGAACAACCGCGAAGAGTGCGAGTACAACGAGAACGGCGAGCGCGAAGGCGATAGCGAAAACTGCGAGACCACCACTTTGGGTGACCGCGGTATCAACGCTGAAACCGGCGACAACACCGTAGCGCGCGTACTGGCTGCCCTAGCTGCAATCTCTGTTTTGGGAGCTGCTGCATTCGCAGCTCGTCGTTTCCTCACTGCTTAATTAGGCGAGGTCCTTAAATTCGACACTCCTGGCGTTGAGGTAATCACCTCAACGGCGAACGCGGATTTGCAGTAAAACCCGAATCCCCCTTCTTGTCCAACAGGACAGCTTCCACTTGGAAGCTGGAGTCAAGAAGGGGGTTTCGTTATACCTACAGTCGCCTATAGTCTTCTGCACAAGCTTCTGTCATATGGAATTCCTTTACACTGAGTTGCTATGACTTACGCGTATCGCCCGAATTTTCACATCACCCCACCATTTGGCCGGCTCAATGATCCCAATGGCCTTTTCATTGAAGGCGACCGACTCCACGTCTTCTACCAGCACGACCCTGCCTTTCCCGAGGGACTAAAGCGCACGGGTTGGGGACATGCATCAGTAAGCATCCACGAAGCACAGCTTCCCCTGCACCACCCAGACGCCCTGTATCCGGACGCCGATTACGACGCCCATGGCTGTTACTCCGGCGGTGCGGTGAAAGATGGCGGTGATATCTGGCTGTTTTATACCGGAAACCTCAAAGTCGATGACACAAGAATCCCCAGCCAAAACCGCGTCCACGCCAGTTCGCCCAATCACCCGCTGGGCGGCACCTACCGCAAAGACGAAGCGAATCCGTTAATTCCGGACGCACCGGCAGGTTTCACTGGGCATTTTCGCGATCCTCACATTGTTCGTGATGGCAAGCGTTGGCGCATGGTGCTAGGGGCGCAGACCGCGCCTGAAACAGAGAAGGAAGCGGGGTCGGAAACCGGAGCTATTGCTGTTTATCATTCTGATGATCTGAAAGCCTGGGACTTTACTGGCTCGCTAGACTTCGATCTCACGCACGCGCAGCCAGGCCTTAGTCCAGACATTCTGCCGGGCGGATACATGTGGGAATGCCCGAATTTGATATCGATGCTCGATCACAGTGACGGGCGCATGTACGATGTGTTGGTCTTCTGCCCACAGGGCCTTTCGCAGCAGGGCGAGCATTATGTTTCTTCCGATCAGTGTGGCTATATCGTGGGCCGCCTTGAGGGAACAACGTTTCATGTCACCCGTGGGTTCACGGAGCTAGATTACGGTTTTGAATTCTACGCCCCGCAGTTGCTTAGCGATGGCGATGATGCCATCACTATCGGTTGGATGGGCCTGCCAGCACAAGATGATAACCCTACTGTTGCCGCTGAGGGCTGGGTTCATGCGCTCACCCTGCCACGCCGGACAACACTGCACGGTGGGGTGCTTAAGCAGGTTCCGCTATTTTCTGTCCCCGAAACCCCAAGAACTCAAGGATTCGGCGCGACAGCTACCGCATCTTGCGAACATGATGAAACACTTTCGCTAGTCGATGCCTCCTCCACCCCACTACTGTCTGCATGGCACGAAGATGGCAAGCTTCATCTTCGGCGCCATTTAGCCACTGGGGATGAAACGCGCAGTGTCGTGAGCACGGCAGGTGATATCACCGCGATCGCCGATGGCTGCACGGTTGAAGTGTTCAGCGAAGGTCTTGCGCTGAGTGCGCAAATCTTTGGTCCGTGGGAGAAGTGGGCATAATAAACCACACAAACAGAAACTTTTTATCCCGAATCTGTTGCTTTATATCCGAGTGATGTGTGTAATAAGAAGAGATCCAGTTCTGCTTACCTCACAAGGACGTACCTCATGGACCATAAGGAAGTTGCCACCAGAGTGCTTAATGCGCTCGGTGGCGAAGACAATGTCATCGGCGTTGCCCACTGCGCCACCCGGTTGCGGGTGGTGGTGAAGGATAATGGGGGCATCGACAAGCAAGCTCTTGACAACGACCCGGACTTGAAAGGCACTTTCGAAGCCGGAGGAATGTTCCAGGTCATCGTTGGCCCCGGCGATGTCAACGTTGTCTTCCGAGAGATGGCGCAGCAGGCAACAAAAGATATTGCTGTGTCTACCGACAAGCTCAAAGACATTGCCGCGAATTCAGGCAATTGGTTCTCACGAGGCATTAAAGTCCTGGCAGACATCTTCGTGCCGCTGATTCCAATTCTGGTTGGTGGTGGTTTGTTGATGGCCATCAACAACGTGCTGACGCAACCAGGTCTGTTTGGGGAGCAGTCCATTATTGAGATGTACCCCGCGTGGGAGGGCACCGCGGGGCTAATTAATACCCTAGCCTCGGCGCCATTCGCGTTCTTGCCTGTGCTTGTAGGCTTTACCGCCACCAAGCGTTTCGGCGGCAACGAATTCTTGGGCGCCGGGATCGCGATGGCGATGGTCATGCCGGACTTGGTCAACGGCTACTCCGTTGCCGCCGCGATGGAAGACGGATCGATGACCTACTGGGACATCTTCGGCTTCGATGTTGCTCAGGCCGGCTACCAAGGTTCGGTTCTGCCGATTCTTGTCATTTCCTGGGTACTTGCGACATTGGAGAAGTTCTTCCATTCCAAGCTCAAAGGCACCGTGGATTTCCTTGTTACGCCAGTCCTGACTTTGCTGATTACCGGCTTTATCACGTTTATGGCCCTTGGCCCTGCCCTTCGTTGGGTAGGTGACCAACTAGCCTACGGACTGGCTAATGTCTACGATTTCGCGGGCCCTGTCGGCGGTCTGCTGTTTGGTTTAGTCTACGCGCCGATCGTCATTACTGGTTTGCACCAGTCCTTCCCACCAGTAGAGACCATGCTGTGGACCCAGGGTGGCTCATTTATCTTCCCCATCGCGGCAATGTCCAACATCGCCCAAGGTGGTGCGACGTTGGCCGTTTACTTCCTAGCCAAAACCGCGAAGTTGAAGGGTCTTTCTGGTGCTTCGGGTGTTTCCGCACTGTTCGGAATCACCGAGCCTGCCATGTTCGGTGTGAACCTTCGCCTGCGCTGGCCGTTCTACGTCGCTATCTGTGCATCCGCTATCGGCGGCGCACTCGTAGCACTATTTAATGTGCTCGCCACCGCACTCGGCGCCGCCGGCTTTATTGGATTTGTCTCCATCCAAGGCTCATCGGTACCGGCTTATCTTCTTATCTGTGTCATCACACTGGTTGTCTCCTTCGCGGGTGCATATATCTATGGCCGCGTGTTGCTTAGCCGAAACGGAACCATTGACCCGGACGAGGACGCAGGTACTACCCGAACGGCCGCATCCGGAGCCGATGCTTCCGCCGCACAGAAGCCATCTGCCCTCCCTGCTGACGACGCCACCATGATTGTGTCCCCGCTACACGGCACTGCAGTGGAGCTAAGCCAAGTAAGCGACCCCATGTTCGCCGCTGGGAAACTCGGCGATGGCGTTGCTATCGAACCAGAAACCGGCAAGCTACTCTCCCCCATCGATGGGAAGGTCACCGTCGCATTCCCTTCCGGTCATGCCTACGCAGTCCGCGGAAAAGACGCAGACGGTAACAACATCGACATCCTCATGCACATCGGATTCGACACGGTAAACCTTAAAGGCGAGCACTTTGTTTCCCACGTGCAAAAAGGAGACCAGGTCAAAGCAGGCGACCTCTTAGCCGAGTTCGACATCGCTGCAATCAAAGCCGCCGGCTACCCCGTAACAACACCAGTAGTGGTCTCGAATTCCAAGAAGCTCGGACCTGTTCTGCCTGCAGCTGGAGCAGGAATTACCGTTGGCTTCGGTGATGATCTGTATACCGTGGATCCTGCTGTCCCGGCAACGGTTTAACGAAGAGATTTTACTTCTTGACGAGGCGCTGAGTTAGCTCAGCGCCTCTAGCTGTTCCCGTCGCGCATTCTTGAGTTTATTCATGCGCAAATATTCACGGACGAGCCCGGCAACTAACAGCACTATGAGCACCCCGGAAAACGCCATCATCTGGGCGCTATCAGAAAATATCATAACCCCGATAAAGGCTAATATCGCGACTAAAGAACCCCCGAGGCTCCAACGAAAAGACTTTCTTTCCCACTCGTTTAGCATGGTCCCCGACTATCCGTGTTGCTGGAAAAACGCCAAAGGTGGGCTACATGATTTTTCATGTAGCCCACCTTAGATTCCGCGGTGAACCCGTGGAGAGGGTGTAAGTATTACTTAGCCTTCTCTACGATTTCAACCAGGCGGTGGTGCTTGTCCTTGGACAAAGGACGGCATTCCTGAATCAGAACGCGGTCGCCGATGCCGGCGGTCTCGTCTTCGTCGTGGACCTTCACGCGTGGGTTGTTACGCATGATCTTGCCGTACAGTGCGTGCTGCTTACGGTTTTCCAACTCGACAACAATGGTCTTGTTCATCTTGTCGGAAACAACGATGCCGGTACGGTTTTTGCGATTGCCCTTGTTCTTCTGGGTATCGTTCACAATTGCCTCACTCATGTTTATGCCTCAGCTTCCGGAACGACGGAAAGACCAAGTTCACGCTCACGCAGAACGGTGTAGATGCGAGCGATGTCGCGCTTAACCGCGCCAACACGCTGGTTGTTGGTCAACTGACCGGTTGCTTTTTGGAAGCGAAGGTTGAACAGTTCTTCCTTCGCATCCGCAAGGCGCTTGTCCAGTTCAGCATTGTCGAGTTCGCGGAACTCGTGGGCAGGGGTACCTAGTGCCATTAGAACTGGTCCTCCTTCTTGATGATACGGACCTTGCAAGGCAGCTTCTGGCCTGCACGACGCAATGCCTCTACTGCGGTTGCCTCATCAGGGTAGGACATCTCGAAGAGAATACGGCCTGGCTTAACGTTAGCCACCCACTTCTCAACTGGACCCTTACCGGAACCCATACGAACACCAAGTGGCTTCTGGGTCAAAGGACGGTCTGGGTAGATGGTGATCCATACCTTGCCACCACGCTTGACGTGGCGGTTGATGGCAATACGTGCTGCCTCAATCTGACGGTTGGTGACGTAAGCAGGCTCCAGAGCCTGGATTGCGTAGTCACCGAAAGTGATGCGGTTACCACCCTTGGACAGACCGCTACGGTTTGGGCGGTGCTGGCGGCGGTACTTTACGCGCTTAGGGATAAGCATGAATTAGCCCTCCTGCTTCTGTGCACGCTGGCGGCGCTGGCCACCACGGCGTGGACGGCCGCCACGGTCACCGCGGTTGCGGCCCTGGGACGGAGCGTTCAGTTCGGACTCGCGCACGCCACCGACAACGTCGCCCTTGTAGATCCACACCTTGACGCCAATGCGGCCGAAAGTGGTGTGAGCTTCTGCAAAACCGTAGTCGATCTCTGCGCGAAGGGTGTGCAATGGAACGCGACCTTCGTGGTAACGCTCGGTACGGGACATTTCTGCGCCGCCCAAACGACCGGAGGTCAGAACCTTGATGCCCTTAACCTGTGGCTGACGCATAGCGCCCTGGATTGCCTTGCGCATTGCACGGCGGAAAGCCACACGGTTAACGAGCTGCTCAGCGATGGACTGTGCAACCAAGGTAGCGTTTGCGTCAACCTGCTTGACCTCAAGAATGTTGAGGGCAACCATCTTGCCGGTGAGCTTTTCCAGCTCGCGGCGAATGCGGTCAGCCTCAGCGCCACGGCGGCCAATCACGATGCCCGGACGAGCGGTGTGAATGTCGACGCGGACGCGGTCGCGGGTGCGCTCGATGACAACGTCAGCGATGCCGGCACGCTCGAGACCCTTGGAGAGGTACTCGCGGATCTTGATGTCTTCGGCTACGTAGTTTGCGTAGTCCTTATCGGCAAACCAGTGGGTCTTCCAGTCGGAAGTGATGCCCAAACGTAGGCCGTGAGGATGGATTTTCTGGCCCATTACTTGGCCCCTTCCTTCTGGCTCTCGACCACCACGGTGATGTGGCTGGTGCGCTTACGGATCATGAATGCACGGCCCTGGGCGCGTGGCTGGAAACGACGCATGGTTGGTCCCTCGTTGGCGTAAGCCTCGGAGATAACCAGGGTGCGTGGGTCCAGGCCGAAGTTGTTCTCAGCGTTAGCTGCAGCAGAAGCTACAACCTTTGCGACTGGCTTAGCAGCACCCTGAGGTGCGTACTTCAAGATTGCGAGAGCTTCGGATACGGACTTGCCGCGTACCAAATCAATAACGCGACGTGCCTTCATTGGGGTTACGCGAACGAAGCGGGCCGTTGCGGATGCGGAGGTGATGGTGTCACTCATCGCTTATCGACGTCCCTTCTTGTCTTCTTTAACGTGACCCTTGAAGGTCTTGGTTGGTGCGAACTCACCGAGCTTGTGACCGACCATGGAATCATCGATAAACACTGGGACATGCTTACGACCGTCGTGGACGGCGAAGGTGTGACCAATGAAATCTGGAAGAATGGTCGAGCGGCGAGACCAGGTCTTGATGACCTGCTTGGTGTTTGCCTCGTTCTGAGCATCCACCTTGTTGAGGAGGTGCTCATCTACGAATGGGCCTTTCTTAAGGCTGCGTGGCATTGTTTACCTCCTCTTAGCGCTTCTTGTTCGGACGACGACGTCGTACGATCATGTTGTTGGAGTAACGGTTCGGGTTACGGGTACGGCCTTCCTTGTGACCCCATGGGGACACTGGGTGGCGACCACCGGAAGTCTTACCTTCACCACCACCGTGTGGGTGGTCGATTGGGTTCATGACAACACCACGGACGGTTGGGCGAACGCCCTTCCAACGCATACGACCGGCCTTGCCCCAGCGGATGTTCATCTGGTCAGCATTGCCGACCTCACCCACGGTTGCGCGGCAACGAATGTCAACGCGGCGGATTTCGGAAGATGGCATACGCAGAACTGCGTACTTGCCTTCCTTACCCAGCAACTGGATAGAAGAACCAGCGGAACGTGCAAGCTTTGCACCAGCGCCTGGCTTCAACTCCACGGAGTGGATGATGGTACCGGTTGGGATGTTGCGCAATGGCAGGTTGTTGCCAACCTTGATGTCGGCGGTTGCGCCGGCTTCAACAACAGCACCCTGCTTCAGGCCCTTAGGAGCGATGATGTAGCGCTTCTCGCCATCGAAGTAGTGCAGCAAAGCAATGTTTGCGGTGCGGTTTGGGTCGTACTCGATGTGAGCGACCTTTGCCGGAATGCCGTCCTTGTCGTGACGACGGAAGTCGATCACGCGGTAACGACGCTTGTGACCACCGCCGATGTGGCGGGTGGTGATGCGACCGTGGTTGTTACGACCACCAGTCTTAGAAATTGGGCGCAGCAGAGACTTTTCCGGAGTCGAACGAGTGATCTCTTCGAACATGGAAACGGAGCTCTGGCGGCGACCCGGAGTTGTCGGCTTGTACTTACGAATAGCCATAGTTATTCCTTACCTCTCGACTTTCCTCTTAGGCGCTTGCGCCGAAGATGTCGATGGAGTCGCTGCCCTCACGGAGAGTCACGTAGGCGCGCTTGGTGGACTTACGGACACCGAAGCCGGTACGGGTGCGCTTGCGCTTGCCCTCGCGGTTAGCGGTGTTCACGGAGTCGACCTTCACGCCGAAGATCTTCTCGACGGCATCTTTAATCTGGGACTTGTTGGAATCCGTTGCAACGTAGAACGTGTAAACGTTCTGCTCCATCAGACCGTAGGACTTTTCAGACACTACTGGTGCGAGGATGATGTCGCGTGGGTTAACAATCTTAGACATTGTTGGCCTCCTTAGCCTCATCCTTGCCGCCTGCGCGGTTGATGAAGGAGTGCAGAGCCTCAACAGAGAACACAACGTCATCAGCATTGAGAACGTCGTAGGTGTTCAGCTGACCAGCGTCCAGGATGTGAACGTTAGGCAGGTTGTTGGCGCTGCGACGAGCATTCAGGTCTTCACGGCCGACAACCAGCAAGACAGACTTGCGGTCGGTCAGACGCTCGATGAATGCCTTTGCAGACTTGGTAGATGGGGTCTGGCCAGCTACCAATTCTTCGATTACGTGAATGCGCTCGTTACGAGCACGGTCAGACAGAGCACCGAAGAGAGCAGCCTTGATCATCTTCTTAGGGGTGCGCTGTGAGTAGTCGCGTGGCTTAGGGCCGTGAACAACGCCGCCGCCGGTGTAGTGCGGTGCGCGGATGGAGCCCTGGCGTGCGCGACCAGTACCCTTCTGACGGAAAGGCTTACGGCCACCGCCGCGAACCTCACCACGGGTCTTGGTCGAGTGGGTGCCCTGACGAGCAGCAGCAAGCTGAGCGTTGACAACCTGGTGCATCAAAGCGATGGACACCTCGGCGTCAAAGATCTCGGCCGGCAACTCGACAGAGCCATTGGTCTTACCTTCAGCAGTTAGAACGTCTAGCTTAAGGTTGCTCATGCGTGTGCACCGCCCTTCACTGCGGTCTTGACGGTGACGAGGCCACCGCGAACACCAGGGACAGCACCCTTGATGAGCAGCAGGTTGGACTCGGCATCGATCTTCTGAATCTTAAGGTTCTGCGTGGTTACGCGATCGGAACCCATGCGGCCAGCCATGCGCTTGCCCTTGAAGACGCGGCCTGGGGTAGCAGCGCCGCCAATGCCACCGACGCGGCGGTGAGCAGCCTGGTTACCGTGAGCAGCGCCCTGTCCAGCAAAGCCGTGGCGCTTCATAGCACCAGCGTAGCCGTGGCCCTTGGAGGTGCCGGTAACGTCAACGAAGGTGATGCCTTCGAAGATGTCAACGGTGACGTCCTGGCCAACTTCGTAAGCAGAGACATCATCCATGCGGATTTCTGCTACGTAGCGACGTGGGGTTACACCAGCCTTCTTGAAGTGGCCGGATGCTGGCTTGTTTGCCTTGCGTGGGTCGATCTCGCCATAGGCGATCTGAATGGCGTTGTAGCCATCGTTTTCTACGGTGCGAATCTGGGTCACAACGCATGGCCCAGCCTCGACGACGGTTACCGGTACTACGCGGTTCTCCTCGTCGAAGACCTGAGTCATGCCGAGCTTCTTGCCCAGAATGCCCTTGATCTCGTTAGTCATTATTATTTCTCCACCAAAGTTTTATTCGTCGATCACTGGATATTGACGTCGACACTTGCCGGAAGATCGATGCGCATCAAAGCGTCAACGGTCTTCGGGGTTGGGTCGAGAATGTCGATGAGGCGCTTGTGGGTGCGCATCTCGAAGTGCTCGCGAGAGTCCTTGTACTTGTGTGGAGAACGAATAACGGCGTATACGTTCTTCTCGGTCGGTAGTGGCACCGGGCCGACAACACGAGCACCCGTGCGGGTTACCGTCTCAACGATCTTCTTTGCAGAAGCGTCGATTGCCTCGTGATCGTAGGCCTTCAGCCGAATGCGGATTTTTTGTCCCGCCACGCTTATCCTCTTCCTCGCTTCCCCACATTCACATTCCCGGCGTATCCGGGGCGCGAAGCGGTGGGAAATTGCTTCTCGATGTTCTCTATAACGTTGTCCGGGCAAAGAGCCTGGTTCCAACGCCAGTTTGATTCTGACTTACATAACAGCTACTGCAACCTGGCAAAAGCGCAGGCACAGTACTGGTTCATAAAGAGCCAAAATCCGGAAGGGGATGGTGTAATCACGCATTATGCGTGGCACGCAAAAATCCCTTACGTATACTGCCGCTGTTCATTTGCCATGCTCCTTCTCCGGTCTGGCGTCTCGGGTTGTCTCTGCTTCAGCGCGGACATCGCCCGATATAACCAGCCTTCCCGTCGTTGTACTTTCGTACGGACATCGAAGGTGTCATGTTCACCTCACCAGCGCCGTTCTTTACACGGTGAAACCGTGCTCATTGCGACGTGTTAAGGCAACCTATGTATTAAATCATGCTCAGGGCCGTTTTCCAAACCATTTTTTAAAACGTTATTCAATTCACGATAAGCCACATCCAGCGCAGATATAACTGGACCGATAAGCAATGCGACCAACCGCGTTTATATGTTTGCGGGAAAAGCTTCGGTAACGATTCTGTCTAGTTTCGCTAAAGATATTTCCACTCAACCTCCCGCCCCTGCGAATTTGCGTAGGCTTTAGGTCATTCGCCTTTGTGTAAAGGCGCTAGACGAGAAATTTCCACAGTATCTACAACAATCCATTGAGAGCGAGTGAAATATCATGGCCGATAACACCAACAATGCGAACAACAACGAAACTCCTACCCCAAAGACTGTTGCCGAAGCCACCACTGGCGCAACCACCGATGCGGTAGAGACTCCACGCAAGGTCAATGAAAACCTGGAGACCGAGTACGGCACGACCACCATTGACAACGCTGTCGTATCCAAGATTGCTGGTATTGCAGCACGCGAAGTCTCTGGCGTTGCCGCTCTCGGCGGTGGCGGTGCACGCCTGGTTGGCACCATTCGCGAATCTTTCGGTGGTAATGAAGACGTACGTCAGGGCGTTTCCGTCACTGTTGCTGAAGGCGTTTCCTCCATCGAGGTAGCAATCATCGCCGAATACGGCGTTGCTATCCACGAACTCGCAGAGGCTATCCGCCGCAATATCATCAACGCGATTGAGCGCATGACTGGCTTGGACGTAGAACGCGTTGACGTAGTTGTCCACGACGTGAAGCTTCCTAATGAAAAGGTCGAAGACTCCCAGGACGACTCTGACAACAACAATGCCGCTGTGGCAGCGCAGCAAACTCCTGCGATCAATCACTTCTAATTAAGGTCCAGGCGTAAGTAGTAGAACGGAAGTCAAGGTATATGACATCTCCTAGTCCTTCTTCACAACCGGAGCAACGTTTCCAGCTAGGCCTCGACGCTGCACAGCGCATCAAAGAAGCCGTGACCAGCCTTGAGGGCGTAGCAGGTTTGTCCGCTGGTTCTTTCGGCGAAATCTCTTTGCTGTTCGCCGGGGCTCGGGTAGGCGGAATCCGCAAACCCTCCCCACGCCAAGACACGGCTATTGAGATTCACGTCGTGGTCGATGTTGCTGCGGAGAAAGTGTTGCAGGAATTAGGCACCGAGATTCGGCGCGCGGCGATGGCTGCGTGCCCGCGGCTCAAGCGGGTTGATGTCATATTTGCCGACGCCACTTTGGGCACGCACGTTTAAGCCGTGCCATTTTCTCATTAACGTAGCGAAGGAGTTCTTATGAACAACTACACCTATATTGGCGTCGCGCTGGGCATTATTTTAGCGATCGCCATCATCACCAATGCCTGGTCCCTGTTGTTCTTGGCCGTCATTTTGGGTGCTGTCGGCGGAGTTATCGGCGCGCACTTCGATGGCCGTATTAACTTGGGCGAAATCTGGAACAACGTCGTTGGTAAAGGCAGAGGCTAATGACAACCACACCACAAGCACCAGAAGCGGTCGCCGGTGGTGTCCACGTTGCTAACGCCCCGGGCACCACAGAGATTAGCGTGCGCACTTTAGAGCGCATTGTTGCCCAAGCAATTAAGTCCGTTCCGGGAACCGTGGCTATTGATCCGAAGCTCGCGGGCATTGCTGGTCGTGGATATCCGCGCAGCATCGTGCAAGCTGACCCGGATGCATCAATGACCGCGGTTGATACGACTATTGCGGTGGCCTGGCCTTCACCAGTCACCGAAGTTGCGGTCCAAACCCGCGCCGCCATTATCGCCGCGCTGGCACAATTTACCGGCTACACCACCACCCGCGTCAATGTCACGGTGGGTCATTTGGAACCAAGTGCGCGTGTTGCCGCCTCTGTCGCCAACGGACCGGTGGATTTTCATGCGGCGATTCCGGTGGTCAGCCCCACGCGCATTGTTCATCCCACCACGCGGTCTTCCTCTACTAACGTACGAGGATTCGATCCAGACCAATGGGTGGGCAAACAGCAGGTTCACTCAGTCGAGGCTCCTCGTCCAACGTCAGTGCGTTCGGTGGAAGCGCCTGGTGCGAAGGAGATTCGTCCCAGCGGTGAAATCACCAAGCATGTGGAGGAGATTGCCGTGCCGAAATTTACTCCGCGCGAGATTCAGCTCAAGGACATTGAGGTTGCACCAGAAACACCATTGCGTGAGATTCACGTAGAATCCGCGAATCCTGAACCCTCGCACATCTCAGCCCCTACTCCCCCGCAGCTTCGCCACATTGAAGTTCATCCCGTGGAGGTCTTTAGCCCTCAGGTGACGCCGTGGACACCAGGCTCCGGAGTGCACAGTGAAGGTTCAAACGATGAGAAAGGAGCTCGGTCATGAGTGATAAGACGTCGAGTAACCAGCCCTCGTTTGAAACCGTGGAATTCAAGTCCGCACACAGTGTCCCCGCTGACGCAGCAGTCGCAGATACCGAAACCACACTGGAAGTCGCAGCGCCGCAGAATAAAACCACGGCGCGGACGTCAGCTGATGGCTATGTCACAGCCGCACACACTGAGCTTGATAACCCCACGCCCGAATTTGCCCGCGTGCAGCCTCGGATGTCTCCGCCAGTACGTTGGCTCGCTATCTTACTAGGCCTTGCGTTAATCGCCCTTGCGTGCCTGGCATGGCGTGATGTGTGGGTCAGCTATTCCGACTCCACGCGTTCTTTGTGGACCGCTCCGGTCTTTGACTTAATTGGCACTCCACCACTGCCGATGTGGATGGTATGGGCAGGCGTTGCGTCTGTCGTAGTCGGTCTGCTCTTCTTTATCATCGCGGTGCGCCCAGGGCGAATGACGCATGTTCCCGTGAACGCCTCTGCTGAAGGTACTGAAGGTTCTGGGGCCACGATGTGGATTCGCAATGTGGATATTGCGCGCTTGGTCAGTGGCACAACTCGCCGTCTGCCGGGTGTAAGCACCGCGCAAACGCGCACGACGGGCAATACCAAAAAGGGCCTCAAAGTCGAAGTCACCATTGCTGGCGATGTCGATGATCCGATGCTTGCTCAGCGTGTCAGCGACAGCGTTAAGCATTCACTTTCGCAGCTGGGCACCAAAGTTGAAGTCAGCGTCGAAGTAGAAAAGAAGCAGGAGTTGGGAAACAATGTCTAAGGCATTACGCGGACTAGACCGCACAATCTTCATTCTGCTGGCGCTGGTGCTCATCGTATTGGGAATCTGGCCCATACTGATGTACTTCAACGTCGCCTTTGCCACTGAACTGGCCAGGTGGGTACAACACGATGTGTGGGCCGGCATCCCCGAACAAAGCTGGTATATCTATGTTTTGATTGCCACCGGTATCATCGCGCTTTTTCTCGGTCTGTGGCTGACCATCACCAACGTGCGCTCCCACCGCTTCAACGCCGTCGAGTCTGCTGTTAGTGATGACGCCGGTTCTGTCACCACGCTTTTCAATAGCGCGGGTCAAGGCATTGCGCAATCATTGGCGCAACAGCCTGGTATTCAAAGTGCCAAGAGCAAAGTAAGTGTCATCGAAAAGCAGCAAACTTTGACCTTTACCGTATTGGCGCAGGCCACCACGGAACTCACTGATGTACGCCGCTTGGTCGAAGAGACCGAACGTGACTTCCGCGCAGCATTCCCCGATGCCGCAGTGCGCACGGTCTATAACCTGCACTTCGATAAGGTCTCTAAGTAGCAGCGAGCAAGACCTTTGCGGGGGTTCCAAGGTTCATCGTGGTTCCTCCCGCTAGTTCAATAATCAACGGTGAATGCTGAACAATCCTCGTCCACTGCTGTGATTCGACCTCCAGGCTGCGCCTTGCAGCCGCAACAATATCTACACGCCGCGACAATCTAATAGTTGTGCCATCGTCGGTAGTAACAACGTAGACGACATCCCCAATTTCAGCGCGAGTAAGCCCTTGCAGGCTCTCGCGCTTTTGTTGTATATCCATGCGGCTAATGCGCTCGATTACTCCTAGGCGGTGGTCGATACCTTCCCCATCAGTAATGACCAATGGAAATCCCGGCGACATGGTGCGGAAGGAATCAAACTTCCACACCACGGTTTGTTTACGGTGTGGGGTGTGGACGATAACGTGGGCATCGATAAGCGAAATGCTCATGGCATTATCCATTAAGGACAGCATGTACCCCGAGCCATCAGCCAGGTCCCCAGGTTTAAGCTCCGCCGGATATTGCTGCGCAAGCTCCGCGAGATAATCAACGAGCTCGTCATCACTACTGCCCCACCCAATACCTTGCGTGGCTGCCATTGCCATCAACGTTGGCAAACTCAAATCCGGCTGGCCAGCCCACGCGCCTTTGACCGCGCGCAGGACTTCATCTAAACGGGTGGGATCGTTCATGCCACTTACCTTAAACGTCGATGCACGGATTGCAGAAAGCACAGTCGTTGCTAATTTTGTTACACCCGTTTTGTAAATTCCGCCGCGCAAGCGCAACGCAGCGACTATGTTCAATAGCATTGACGTTTCGCTGGAAAGGAACCCCACTGCAATGAGTGAACAGGTGCGCGATGATATCCGACTGCTAGGACGCATCCTCGGCCGAGTAATCGCCGAGCAAGAAGGCGAAGATGTATTTGAGTTGGTGGAAAGCACTCGCCGCTTGGCTTTCGGGGTGGCGCGCGGTGAGAAAAAAGCTGAGGCATTGCTGGCGACCTTCCGGACTATCGATGAAAACCGCATCAACCTCGTCGCGCGTTCTTTCAGCCACTTTGCGCTGATGGCGAATATCGCAGAGGACCTCGACGATGAAACGGCGCTTGCAGCCCGCGAGGATGCTGGTGCACAGGCTCCCGATGCATCCTTGCATGGGGTTTTGGGCAAGCTCAAGGCTGCGAAAGATATCACGACGAGTGATGTCACCCGTATCCTGGATGCCGCGCAAGTCTCCCCTGTCTTTACTGCACACCCCACGGAAACGCGGCGTCGTACGGTTTTTGATGTCCAAGAGCGCATCGTGGCGCTATTGCGTGAGCGCCACAGCATCTTGGCGCAGCCGCAGACAGCACGGCGTGAAGCTCGTCTTGCTGAAATTGAGCGCGAAGCTCACCTACGCATGACCATCCTGTGGCAAACCGCGTTAATTCGCATTGCACGGCCACAGATCGAAGATGAAGTAAACGTAGGTCTGCGCTACTTCAAACGCAGCCTCTTAGAGCAAGTGCCGGCGATTAACCGCGACACCATCGCCGGGCTTCGCGATGTCTTCGGTGCATCGGTGCCTAACCGGCAGGTTGTGCGCACCGGGTCATGGATCGGTGGGGACCACGATGGTAATCCTTATGTCACCGGCGATACGTTGACCTACGCGACGCGACAGGCCGCGGATACCATCCTGGAATACTACGTTGATGAGCTAGCAGCACTGGAAAAGGAGCTGAGCTTATCGGACCGCTATTCAGAGAGTTCTGCGGAATTACAAGAGCTTGCTACGCGCGGACAAAACGATATTCCAAGCCGCGTCGATGAGCCTTACCGCAGGGCAATCCACGGAGTGCACGGACGCATGGTGGCTACCCGCGCAGCCGTCGCAGGAGAAGATGTTGCAACTTACTCTGGGGACTTTACACCTTATGCCTCCCCGAGCCAGTTCCGCGCGGATTTGCAGGTTATTGACCGGTCTTTGCGGCATTTTAATGATGCAATCATCGCCGACGATAGGCTGCTGCGCATTCTTTCCGCCGTGGATACTTTTGGATTCCACCTCAACGCTTTGGATCTGCGTCAGAACTCGGAGTCTTTCGAGGCCGTCTTGGACGAGCTTTTCGCTGCAGCGGGCGTTACTGCACCGGATGCCGGCTACGCCAGCCTGGATGAGAGCGCCAAGCGTGAACTACTAGTAGCTGAGCTCACCTCTGCTCGCCCACTGGTCTTCCCGTGGTCTCAAGACTTCAGTGCTGATACCGAACGCGAACTAGGAATCTTCCGGGCAGCAGCCCAGGCCGTCGAGTTACTGGGGCCAGGTGTCGTCCCGCACTGCATTGTTTCAATGACGGGTACCGTCAGCGATATTTTGGAACCGATGGTACTGCTCAAAGAGGTAGGCATATTAAGCTTTACCCCAGCCCAACAACGCCTCGTTGGTTCAGTAGACATCGCACCGCTGTTTGAAACCATTGATGACCTAAAAGCAGGCGCGGAGATCCTTCAGCAGCTGTGGGAGGTTGACCTTTACCGCGGATACTTGCGCGGGCGCGAAGACGTCCAAGAAGTCGTGTTGGGGTATTCCGACTCCAATAAGGATGGCGGGTATTTGTCTGCGAATTGGGCTTTATATGATGCGCAGCTAGCCATCGTCAAGGCTTGCGATACCCATGGCATCGGGTTGCGCTTTTCACATGGCCGCGGCGGTGCTGTGGGTCGCGGTGGCGGGCCGACTTACGATGCCATCTTGGCCCAGCCCGAAGGTGCAGTCCGCGGCAGCGTGCGTATTACCGAGCAAGGCGAGGTCATCTCTGCCCGCTACGGAACAGCGAGTACCGCGCGCCGCCACCTGGAAGCTTTTGTTGCGGGCACATTAGAGGCCTCTCTACTGGACACGGAAAGGCTAAAAGAGCCTGAACGTGCCTACGACATCATGCGGGATATCGCGTCTCTGGCCGGTGAGAAGTATGCGCAATTGGTGCGCGGTGACGCCGGGTTTATCGACTACTTCACGCAATCCACGCCATTGCACGAAATTGGCGACCTCAACATGGGTTCACGCCCAACTGCCCGCAAGCAAACTGAATCTATCGGTGACTTGCGCGCGATTCCATGGGTCCTGTCGTGGTCGCAATCGCGCGTTAACCTGCCGGGCTGGTTCGGAGTGGGCACGGGCATCATGCGCTGGGCTGGCGATGACGAGACGCGCTGGCAAGATTTGCGCAAGCTTTATCAGGCATGGCCGTTTTTCCGCTCCGTGCTCGACAACATGGCGCAGGTCATGGGGAAAGCGTCGATGAATCTCGCGCAAATCTACTCCACCCTTGTCGATGACCCCACGGTCTCCCAGCGCGTGTTCAACACCATCTTGGACGAATACGAACTAACCAGCGAGGTATTCTTCCGCATCACTGGACATGACTCGCTCATGGCTGGTAATGAGCGTTTAGAGCGTTCAGTACAACGACGTTATCCGTACTTGCTGCCGCTCAACGCCATCCAGATTGAGTTGCTGCGCCGCTACCGTGCCGGCGAGGATACCTTCTTGGTCTCTAAGACCATCCAGGTGACCATGAATGGTCTTGCTACAGGTCTGCGCACCTCAGGCTAGAAGTGTCGGAGCTCGGCTAGCCGCTGACGGGCTTGGCGCGGCTAGCGTGCTTGGCTATCAGGCTGAGCCCGGCTGCCTCGTGGTGCGACATGCAACGTGGTGCGACCTGCACCGTGGTGGGACGACGACCTGAAGCTAAGCAAGTAGGTAAAACAGCGAAATCCGCTTTCTTCCCAGAGGAAGAAAGCGGATTATGCGTTAGTTAGAGAGTAAAGATTTACTCAACAACCTTGGTCACACGACCAGCACCGACGGTACGGGAGCCTTCGCGAATAGCGAAGCGCAGGCCCTCGTCCATAGCAACTGGCTGGATGAGCTCAACGGACATGTCGACGTTGTCGCCAGGCATGACCATCTCGACACCCTCAGGCAACTTCACAACACCGGTAACGTCGGTGGTGCGGAAGTAGAACTGTGGACGGTAGTTGTCCATGAATGGGGTGTGGCGGCCGCCCTCTTCCTTCTTCAGGACGTAGACGGAGCCCTCGAACTTGCGGTGAGGGGTGTAAGCGCCTGGCTTAATAGCAACCTGGCCGCGCTCAACCTCTTCACGCTTGGTACCACGCAGAAGCAGACCACAGTTGTCGCCAGCCTCGGTGTAGTCCATCATCTTACGGAACATCTCGATACCGGTAACGGTGGTGGAGAGGGACTTCTCCTGGATACCGATGATCTCGATGTCTTCGTTGACGTTCAGCTGACCACGCTCAACACGACCGGTAACAACGGTGCCACGACCGGTAATGGTGAAGATGTCCTCGATAGGCATCAGGAATGGCTTATCGGTTTCACGAACTGGGTCTGGGATGGAGTCATCGCAAGCCTGCATGAGGTCAACGATGGACTGTACCCACTTCTCTTCGCCGTTCAGGGCGCCCAGAGCGGAAATGTGAACGATAGGAGCTTCCTCGTCGAACTCCTGCTCAGCCAGAAGTTCACGAACTTCCATCTCAACGAGCTCGATGATTTCCTCGTCATCAACCATGTCGCACTTGTTCAGTGCAACGAGGATGTAAGGAACGCCAACCTGGCGAGCAAGTAGAACGTGCTCACGGGTCTGTGGCATTGGGCCGTCGGTTGCAGCAACAACCAGGATAGCGCCGTCCATCTGAGCAGCACCGGTAATCATGTTCTTGATGTAGTCGGCGTGGCCTGGAGCGTCTACGTGTGCGTAGTGGCGCTTAGGGGTGGAGTACTCAACGTGGGAGATGTTAATGGTAATACCACGCTCCTTCTCCTCAGGAGCCTTATCGATCATGTCGTAAGCGAACGCTTCGTTCTCATCAGGGTACTGGTCAGCCAGAACCTTGGTGATAGCTGCGGTCGTGGTGGTCTTACCGTGGTCAACGTGACCAATGGTGCCGATGTTTACGTGCGGCTTGGTACGCTCGAACTTAGCCTTTGCCACTGTGTGTCCTCCTGGACTTCATTGTGACTACGACTCTCGCAGCCACGTGGTTGACAATTGTCACTGCACCAAGGATATCGCAAGCAATACCTCTTAGTACAAATGACTCTTTCTTTTCGTGCCAGTTACACGATCCTAGATTTATGCCACGGAATTTTCAAACCAGCTAAAGGCCGATTGAAAGTACGCCGCGGAAGATTTGTGCGGACGTTAGTCCTCGACAGGAATCATTAGGATCCTAGGAGGGTAACGGCCAGCTCAACCAACACTTCGATGTGCTCATTCAGCGTGACCCCTACCCTCCCAGTGGCTACCGGGCGACATCGGCAAGCGAAACTGGCGGAAACGCTTGCTTAACCTTTACCCGGCAACGAAGGGTGGTGGCTTACTTGGAGCCGCCGGTGCGCTCTTCGATGATCTCCTGAGCTACGGAGGAAGGAACCTCAGCGTAGGAGTCGAAGACCATGGAGTAGTTAGCACGGCCCTGGGTGCGGGAACGAAGGTCGCCAACATAGCCGAACATCTCAGACATTGGAACCTTTGCCTTAACAAGCTTGGCGCCAGCGCGGTCTTCCATTGCATTGACCTGTCCACGACGGGAGTTAACGTCACCGATAACGTCGCCCATGAACTCTTCTGGGGTGGTGATTTCCACTGCCATCAAAGGCTCCAGCAGAACTGGCTTTGCCTTTGCAACAGCTTCCTTCAGAACCTGGGAACCAGCCAACTTGAAGGCCATTTCCGAGGAGTCGACGTCGTGGTAAGCGCCGTCTTCCAGGGTTGCCTTAACGTTAACCAGTGGGAAGCCTGCGAGGAATCCGTACTGCATTGCGTCCTGGATACCAGCGTCAACGGATGGGATGTATTCACGAGGAATACGGCCACCGGTAACGGCGTTTTCGAACTTGTAGGTTGCGGACTCGCCCTCTTCCAGCTCGGATGGGTCTGGGTTGTAAGGCTCGATGGAGACGATAACCTTTGCGAACTGACCCGAACCACCGGTCTGCTTCTTGTGAGTGTAATCCAGAGACTGAACAGCCTTGCGGATGGTCTCACGGTAAGCAACCTGTGGGTTACCGATGTTTGCCTCGACCTTGTATTCGCGCTTCATGCGGTCAACAAGAACGTCGAGGTGAAGCTCGCCCATGCCGCCGATGACGGTCTGGCCGGTCTCTTCATCAAGTTCAACGGTAAAGGTTGGGTCCTCAGCAGCAAGTTTCTGAATAGCGGTACCCAGCTTCTCCTGGTCAGCCTTGGTCTTAGGCTCGATGGAAACCTTGATAACTGGATCAGGGAAGTCCATGGACTCCAGAATGATTGGGTTTGCGCGGTCGGACAGGGTGTCACCGGTGGTGGTGTCCTTCAGGCCGATAACAGCGTAGATGTTACCAGCTACTGCCTCATCAACAGGGTTTTCCTTGTTGGCGTGCATCTGGAACAGCTTACCAATACGTTCCTTCTTGCCCTTGGTGGTGTTCTGAACTTCATCACCTGGCAGGACCTTACCGGAGTACACGCGGACGAAGATGAGCTGACCGAAGAATGGGTGAGCTGCAATCTTGAACGCAAGACCGGAGAATGGGGAATCGATGGAAGGCTTACGGGTAAGCTCCTCGTCCTCATTGCCCACAGCGTGGCCGTGAACCTCGCCCACGTCCAGTGGGTTAGGCAGGAAGTCAATAACTGCGTCGAGCAATGGCTGAACACCCTTGTTGCGGTACGCAGTACCACAGTAAACAGGGTAGATCTCAGAGTTGATAACCATCTTGCGGATGGCAGCCTTGAGCTCATCGATGGTCAGTTCTTCGCCACCGAAGTACTTCTCCATCAGTTCTTCGTCGGACTCAGCAACGGTCTCAACGAGCTTCTCGCGGTACTCTTCAGCCTTCTCCAGCATGTCTGCTGGAATCTCCTGAACAGTAGCCTCAGTACCGATTTCCGTCTTGCCTGGCCACATGAGGGCCTTCATTTCGAGCAAGTCAACAACGCCGTCGAAGTCATCTTCAGCGCCGATAGGCAGCTGCATAACCAATGGCTTTGCACCCAGGCGGTCAACGATGGTGCCGACGGTGTAGTAGAAGTCTGCACCCATCTTGTCCATCTTGTTCACGAAGCAAATACGTGGAACGTCGTACTTCGCAGCCTGACGCCACACCTGCTCGGACTGTGGCTCAACGCCTTCCTTGCCGTCGAAGACAGCGATAGCGCCATCAAGAACACGGAGGGAACGCTCAACCTCAACGGTGAAGTCAACGTGACCCGGGGTGTCAATGATGTTGATCTGGTTGCCTTCCCAGAAACAGGTAACAGCAGCGGAGGTAATGGTGATACCGCGCTCCTTCTCCTGCTCCATCCAGTCAGTGGTGGATGCGCCGTCGTGGGTCTCGCCTACCTTGCGGTTGATACCGGTGTAGAAGAGGATACGCTCGGTCGTGGTGGTCTTACCAGCATCGATGTGCGCCATGATGCCGATGTTGCGGACCTTCTTCAGGTCCTTAAGCACTTCTTGTGCCACGGTTAATACCCCAACTCGTTTGTTGTCACGTAAGTGTTGAAAGAAAGCTTCTTTAACACGAACGCAGTTACTTACAGTAGTTCTTGATCAATCTTGCCATTTATTGCGGCCTTTAGCAGCCCGAAGGAGGGATTTTCAGGTGAAATTTACCTTAATAATTCCCGCGCCACAGACTCAGGTTGTCAACGGGATGCAAGATTGATCTCTGTGCATTGAAAACAATAACCCGAGCAGTCACATTTTTTAAGTTATCCGGCCCAGTCACTCAACGTGCTTGGGATGTTGCATCGACAAGCAATGCAACACGAACTTAACCGGTGTGGTGCTCGGGTCATGGTCAGCCACAAACTACCAGCGGTAGTGAGCGAAGGCGCGGTTAGCCTCAGCCATCTTGTGGGTGTCTTCGCGACGCTTAACAGAAGCGCCCAGACCGTTGGATGCATCCAAGATCTCATTTGCCAGACGCTCGATCATGGAGTTCTCACGACGCTGACGGGTGTAGGTGACCATCCAGCGCAGCGCCAAGGTGTTAGCACGGTCTGGACGAACCTCGATTGGGACCTGGTAGGTTGCGCCACCAACACGGCGGGAACGAACCTCAAGGTCAGGGCGGATGTTGCCCAGAGCCTTTTCCAAGGTACCTACTGGCTCGGTGCCGGTCTTCTCACGGCAGATTTCGAGAGCGCCGTAGACGATACGCTCTGCGGTGGACTTCTTGCCGTCGATGAGAACCTTGTTTACCAGCTGAGTAACCTGCTCAGAGTTGTAAACTGGGTCTTTGACGACGGGACGCTTTGGAGCAGCATTCTTACGCATTTTTTATTACTGTCCCTTCTTTGCGCCGTAACGGGAACGGGCCTGCTTACGGTCCTTGACACCCTGGGTATCCAAAGAACCACGGACGATCTTGTAGCGAACACCAGGAAGGTCTTTCACACGACCACCGCGAACAAGCACCATGGAGTGCTCCTGCAGGTTGTGGCCCTCACCTGGGATGTATGCGGAAACCTCAATACCGGTGGTCAGGCGCACACGGGCAACCTTACGCAGAGCGGAGTTAGGCTTCTTAGGAGTGGTGGTGTACACGCGGGTGCAAACGCCACGACGCTGAGGGGAACCCTTCAGCGCAGCGGTAGCAACCTTCGTGCGCGGAGTATTGCGGCCCTTGCGGACCAGCTGCTGAATAGTTGGCATTATCAGTCTTTCTTATCGGTAGAAATTACTTGCCTCAGCTTTTAATAACTCACTTGTAGGTGCTCTCCGGTGAGAAACAGGTGCCTAAACACGCAAAAATGAGGACTCTTTTCCGGGGTCCTTCCGCGTGTCCAGATACCTATTCCCCACCGAGTCACAACTGACTGGTGTGCTTTGCTGAGAAAAGGATCAGACTCTTCGTCACATAATGCAACGAACCTTTACCGACACTACCAAAGCCAGTGGGGTTTTACAAACAGTCTTTGACCACGCTGATCTGCGCTGATCCATAACCGATAGCGGCGTAGTGCGGGGCCGAAGACGCCACTACGACGCAGCGTATTGCCACTGCCACAGCAGGTCTGGCTTGAGGTCAGTCTCCAATAAGTTCGCGAAGTGCTCTGCTTCTTGGCTTTCCCACGTTTCAAACCATTCTTCGTAGCCCTCATCCCTATCCAAGGCGCGGGTTCTGCGGGCTTCGCGCGGGCCCGTGACCATGACGGTTACTACCGAACCACGCTTATACGCAGCGGCAATATTGTCAGCGCTTATCGCACCTACGCCTTCGACAATCAAATTGTCACGGCCGTCGAGGCTAAACCACTCGGCAGGAGCATGCGCATTCCAATCCCAGCGCCAAAAGCCGGGATTCATTTTTCGCAGAACTTGGCTGTTAACCATCTCGCTGCCTTTTTGCAGCCCGTGCCAACCGGGGTAAAACTCGTCCAGGTGGACTGTCTGCCAACCCATATGTTCCGCCAAGCGCGCGGCGAACCAGGTTTTGCCGGCGCCCGAGGGGCCATCGATAAGCACGGTAACCGGCTTCATTGGCTTATTGCGCGCTTGTGCAAGGCGTTCAATATTTTCTTCTAACAGGTCTTGTGCCTGCACAAAAGACGTGGTTTCAATAACTTCCGGCGGGTCTTCATCCTGGACGTCTTGCCCGGGAACACGTGTTGCCGGCTCTGCTTGGCTAGCTTCGGCTGGCGGAAACCCACTGGGCACGCCTTCAGACTGCGTCGCTGGGTCAATGGTGGTGTTAATAATCAGAGTCATGGAGTTGGGATGAGCCACAAAGACTTTCCTAGCCACACCTTTCAAATGCTTTTGCCACACGATTTAAGCTAGAACTTTATCTAATCCATGTTAGGCGGATTGAGTGCTTTTGTCCGACTTTACGCTGTCTATCTTACAAGCGTATTTACAAGCCCAAAAAGCGCCAGGAGCCTGACACGACAGAAATTATCACCGGCAAGCTTGCCAGCAGCACTCCGAAAGCCATGATTATCCAGTCCGTACGCACGAGCTTCGATTCCCGTGCCCAGGTACGCGGCGAAGTAGTGATGGGCCTGCCAAATCCGCGGGCTTCCATGGCCGTGGCTAGTTTCCCACCGCGGCGCAGCGCGAGAACCAGCAGGCCAAAAGTCATGCTCACCAGATGGCTGATGCGCCCGCGGTCAGCAAGTCCGCGTGCACGACGAGCTTGCCCCATTGCTTGCCAATCATCTTTAAACAGGGTCAGCATGCGTACGCCGGCTACCGCACCGATGACAAAGCGGGCAGGAAGTTTCAAGATTTGCGCCAGGGCGTCGCCTAATTCCGTCGGGTCGATATCGCGCGCCAGCACAATCACCGGCAGGGCGACAGAAAGCACACGCAGCATCATCGCCACCGCTAGTTCGATGGAATTATCCGTTACCGTCGCGAGGAAGAAGGAGAAATACTCCCTCCCACCTTCTTGAGCATAGAGCAGCATCGATATCCCCGATATCGGCGCGATGATAAATAGCGGCCAAGACATTTTGAGTAGACGCCACCAGCTCACACCGCACAACGGTGCGCACAATAAGGTAATCACGAGGGAAACAGCTGCGCTCACCCAGTCCACAGACAACAGCAGCGGTGTCGTCACCAAGATAATGACCGCCAACCGCGTCAACGGGTTCACACCGGTCAAAACATTAGGCATGCGCGCTCACCACCAGGTGGGCATCGGCCAAAGCATTGATAAATAGTTCATCGTGGGTAATTGATGCGACAGTAATGCCCTCATCAACCAGTTCGCGAATCATAAAGACCAGTTCTTTAAAAGTTTGCGGGTCTTGGCCAAAAGTGGGCTCATCTAAAAGGACAGCACTCGGTGCTGTGACCAAAGCAGTGGCCACAGATAGTCGGCGCTTTTCGCCACCAGACAAGGTAAAGGGGTTGGCTTCAACCAAAGACTCCAGCCGCAGGCGTTGCAAGAGCTTGTCGATGCGCTCTTCTACTCCCTGGTTAGATCCCCTCACTAAGGGACCGACCACTTTGGGTCCCACCCGCATTTCTTCGATCACACTGCGGGCGACGAATTGGTGCTCGGGGTTTTGAAACACAAAACCAATGCGCTGCGCCAGCTGAGCAGAGCTCCACGTGTGTGGGGATTTTGCCAAGCCGCGGCGAATCTCTTCCGAGTAGCCCAACTCCCCTGCCACGGGAGAAATCAACCCTGCCATCGTCATCAACCAGGTAGTTTTGCCAGAGCCGTTGGCACCAGTAATCACCGTCGATGCACCCTGCGGAATGGACAGTGTGCGTGCCGGACCAAAGCGGGTCACAAGGTTATGCGACCACAGCGCTGCCGGAGCATCGACAGGCACCGGCGATGCCGTGGGCAACCCGGTAATGCGCCGTTCGGCAATAGCTGGTGCCGCTTCCCCGTCGTAGATAAGGTTTCCGTGTTCTAAAACAATAGCCCGGTTTAATACGTGTTCCCACTGCGCATAGTTGTGCTCAATGACAATGAGAGTTGCGCCGGTTTCTTTAACCACGTGGTCAACGGCTGCGACAACATCGGCTGCACCGTGCGGGTCGAGGTTCGCTGTGGGTTCATCGAGCAAGATAATCTTGGCTCCCATGGCGATTACACCTGCCAGCGCAAGGCGCTGTTTTTGTCCGCCGGACAACCGTGCGGTGGGATGGTCAAGGCTTAGATTTAAGCCCACCATTTCAAGTGCTTGATGCACTCGCCGCCAGATTTCCTCGCGTGGAAGGCCGAGGTTTTCGCAGCCGAAAGCCACGTCATCGCCAACGCGTGAGGCAATGACTTGAGAGTCCGGATCTTGCAGAACCAAACCCACTGCGGCGGCGTTAATGGTGAGCTCACCACGCAGGGTACCTTCATCATCTCCGCCAAGTACTCCAGCGAGTGCTGAAAGCAGCGTCGATTTCCCCGAGCCGGAATCACCAGCGAGCAGGATTCGCTCACCGCGTTCGACGCGGATATCAATATCGGAAATAGCTGGGGTGCGGCGACCAGCATGCTGCCACGTGGCACCGCGCAATAAGATTTGTGACATTACAGCGCGCGCTGTTCCCGTCCCACAGCAAAGCGGTCCAAGGCGCCGGTTTTCGCTAAAGCTTTAACCGTAAAGTAGCTCAAGGCACCGGCCAAGATAGCACCCGAAACGATGAGACAAGCCAGGTAGATCAGGTTAAACTCCAGCGACTTGGCGATATTTGCCGAGGTGAAAAGCTCCAGCACAAATGCACCGAGCGCGGCACCAATGCCGCCGAGCATGGCGACCATCAAGCTAAAGCGGCGGTAGAGGAAGATTGCGAAGACAATCTCTACGCCTAAGCCTTGGGCAAGACCGGAGTAAAGAGTTTCTGGGCCCCACTGGGAACCAAATACCGCGGAGACAGTCGCCGCTAGAGTTTCTACATAAATCGCTGCGCCTGGTTTACGGATAACCAACGCGCCGATAACACCACCTGCAAGCCAAATACCTGTGGCAATGCCACCGAGGCCCGGAGTGAGCGCATCCATTGCCATGAACCAGGCGTATCCCACCGAATTCCAAAAGACGAAGACCAACCCGCAGGCAACTGCGAGGATGGAGGCAACGATGATATCTACGACTCGCCAATTTAAAGAGCGAGCAGGGTTAACTTGAGTAACCACTTCTTTATCCTTTCGCCGGCATTATCCGGTTCAAGTTCGACGGTTTCCCAGCGCCTGCGCCAAGGTCTCAGCCCGCACTTTGCTTGCGAGCACCCGTAAATGAATATGATGCCCTTCAATACCTACCAGAGCCCGCATAACCTGCGCAAATAACAAAGCAGCGCCCGCGCTACCGAAAATCAATCAATAGCACGGGCGCTGCGGTGTTAAACAGCCGAAGCCGTTGAACACGGGAGTTGGACTAGAAGGTGAAGTCCTCATCCAGTGGGACGGAAGCGCCGGTGAATTCACCGAAGCCGTCGTCACCGTAGATGGAATCGCCGTAAGTCGGAATCGAGTAAGCCGCATTGCGAGCTGCCTCGGTTGGCTTGACGGAGATGTTGCGGTAACGCGAGATACCAGTACCAGCTGGGATCAGCTTACCGATGATGACGTTCTCCTTCAGACCGATGAGCTTATCGGAGCGCTTGTTGATAGCGGCATCGGTAAGCACGCGGGTGGTCTCCTGGAAGGACGCCGCAGACAGCCAAGACTCGGTAGCCAAGGAAGCCTTGGTAATACCCATAATCTCAGAACGCAGCTGTGCTGGTTCCTTGCCCTCTGCCTGCATACCAGCGTTGATCTGGCGAGCCTCAGAAAGGTCAACCAGAGTACCTGGCAGCAGATCGGTGTTACCAGCATCGATAACGGTACCGCGACGCAGCATCTGACGGATGATGATCTCGATGTGCTTGTCGTGGATGGCTACACCCTGGGTGCGGTAAACAGCTTGAACCTCGTCGATGAGGTGCTTTTCCACACCACGGCGGCCGAGAACCTCAAGCACGTCGTGTGGGTCAGCAGCACCGCGCATCAGACGCAGACCGGTGGTGACGTGGTCACCGTCGCGCAGGGAGCGCTCGATCATTGCGTTCGGGTTGGATTCCATCGGACGACGAACCTGAGCCAGGCCCTGACGCTTCGACAGCTTCTCGTAGACCACGTTATCCGAGCCGTCATCTGGGGTAATCGTCAAAGTCCAGAAGTTGCCTTCATCAGACAGTGAGATCGTGCCGTCGACGGATGCAATTGGTGCACGGTTCTTCGGGTTACGTGCCTCAAACAGTTCCTGAACACGTGGCAGACCACCGGTAATATCGCCACCGACACCACCCTGGTGGAAGGTACGCATGGTCAGCTGGGTACCAGGCTCACCAATGGACTGAGCAGCAACAATACCGACGGCTTCGCCGATATCAACCAAGTTGCCGGAAGCCATGGACTTGCCGTAGCACTTCGCACAAACACCGGCTGGAGTCTGACAAGTCAGTACGGAACGTACCTTAACTTCGGTGATGCCAGCGTTAACCAGCTTCTCCGTCAGTTCCTCAGTCAGGTCCGAGCCAGCTTCAGCAACAACGTTGCCTTCAGCATCCTTGACGTCGGTTGCAACAACGCGGCCAGATGCTGAGGTTTCCCACAGCTCGTGAACAGCGTAGGTCCCTTCGGCGATTTCCTCACCGATTGGGACGCGAACGCCCTGACGGGTGCCACAGTCGTCTTCGCGAACGATGACATCCTGCGCAACGTCAACCAGACGACGGGTCAGGTAGCCGGAGTCAGCGGTACGCAGAGCGGTATCCGCCAGACCCTTACGGGAACCGTGGGAGTTGTTGAAGTACTCCAGAACCGACAGACCTTCACGGAAGGAGGTCTTGATCGGACGGGTGATGTAGTCACCCTTGGAGTTCACAACCATGCCCTTCATGCCGGCCAGGGTCCAAATCTGACGCATGTTACCTGCTGCACCAGACTTAACGATCATCGGAATTGGGTTGTCATCTGGGTACAGTGCCTCAACCGCGTTACCCACGGAGTCGGTTGCATTCTTCCAGAGCTCAACCAGACGGTCGTAGCGCTCACGCTCAGTCAGCGCACCCTGATCCCAGTACTTGCGCTCGATGCGTTCTGCTTCCTTCTCGTAAGACTCAAGCATGTCGGTCTTATTTGGAAGAACCAGAACGTCGTGCATGGTAATGGTGACACAAGAACGGGTTGCCCAGTAGAAACCGGCATCCTTCATCTTGTCCAGTACCTGTGCAACGGTAATCATTGGGTACTTGATAGCCAGGTCGTTGATGACGTCACCAAGCAGGACAATGTCCTTGGAGCCGCCCTTACGGACCATGACACCTTCAAGGTATGGGTAGTTCCATGGCAGAAGCTCATTGAACATGATGCGTCCCAGGGTGGTCTCAGCCATCCAGGATTCGCCCTTGGTCCAGCCATCTGGGAACTGCGCTGCCTCAATTGCTTCGGTTGGACGCAGGTGATCAATACGAACCTTGATCGGTGCCTGCAGACCAAGTACGCCACGGTCATAAGCCATGATCGCTTCAGCGTAGGAGGAGTACACACCCTGTGCTGGGCCATTGTCATCAGCTGGTGCGTAGCGGCCATTGCCACCGATTTCATCCTCGCCCTTGTTCATGGTGAGGAAGTACAAACCGGTAACCATGTCCAGACGCGGCATAGCCAGTGGCTTACCGGATGCTGGGGACAAAATGTTGTTCGAGGACAACATCAGCACGCGAGCTTCAGCCTGTGCTTCTGCGGACAGTGGCAGGTGGACTGCCATCTGGTCGCCGTCGAAGTCGGCGTTGAAAGCTTCACAAGCCAGTGGGTGCAGCTGAATAGCCTTACCTTCAACCAGCTTTGGCTCGAATGCCTGGATACCAAGACGGTGCAGGGTTGGTGCACGGTTCAGAAGTACTGGGTGCTCGGAAATAGCTTCTTCCAGAACGTCCCATACCTCTGGGCGCTGACGCTCAACCATGCGCTTTGCAGACTTAATGTTCTGCGCGTAGTCGTTTTCAACCAGACGCTTCATAACGAATGGCTTGAACAGCTCCAGTGCCATCAGCTTTGGAAGACCACACTCGTGCAGCTTCAGCTGAGGACCAACAATAATTACCGAACGACCGGAGTAGTCAACACGCTTACCCAGCAGGTTCTGACGGAAACGACCCTGCTTACCCTTGAGCAGGTCGCTCAAGGACTTCAGTGGGCGGCTACCTGGGCCAGAAACTGGGCGGCCACGACGACCGTTGTCGAAGAGCGCGTCAACAGATTCCTGCAGCATGCGCTTCTCGTTGTTCACGATGATCTCAGGTGCGCCGAGATCGATCATGCGCTTGAGACGGTTGTTGCGGTTGATTACGCGACGGTACAGGTCATTCAAGTCGGAGGTCGCGAAACGGCCACCGTCAAGCTGAACCATTGGGCGCAGCTCTGGTGGAATCACTGGGATCGCATCCAAAACCATGCCAGCTGGGTCGTTGCCCGAACGCTGGAATGCTGCGACAACCTTCAAACGCTTCAGCGCGCGCATCTTCTTCTGGCCCTTGCCATTGTTGATGACATCGCGCAGTTCTTCTGCCTCTGCATCGAGGTCGAAGTTGCGGATTAGGGTCTGAATAGCTTCTGCACCCATGCCGCCGGTGAAGTAATCTTCGTAGCGGTCAACCAGCTCTTCGTAGATGGTCTCATCAATGATCATCTGCTTTGGAGCCAGCTTGTTGAAGGTGTTCCAGATTTCGTCAAGGCGTGCAATTTCGCGCTCACCGCGTTCACGAATGTGCTGCATTTCCTTATCAGCAGCATTCTGAACCTTGCGGCGAGCATCAGCCTTAGCGCCTTCTGCTTCTAGAGCAGCCAGGTCGTCTTCCAGCTTGGATGCGCGCTCTGCAATTTCTGCATTGACGTCATCTTCTACGTCCTTCTTCTCCAAGAGCATTTCGCCCTCAAGAGTTGACAGGTCGTTGTGGCGAGCCTCGTCATCAACAGAGGTGATGATGTTAGCTGCGAAGTAAATGATGCGCTCCAGATCCTTAGGAGCCAGGTCCAACAGGTAGCCCAAACGGGATGGGACACCCTTGAAGTACCAGATGTGGGTCACTGGAGCAGCGAGCTCAATGTGGCCCATGCGTTCACGACGAACCTTGGACTTGGTGACCTCAACGCCACAGCGCTCACAAATGATGCCCTTGTAGCGGACACGCTTGTACTTACCACACTGGCACTCCCAGTCACGGGTAGGGCCGAAGATACGCTCACAGAAAAGGCCGTCCTTTTCTGGCTTCAAGGTGCGGTAGTTAATGGTCTCAGGCTTCTTAACCTCGCCCTTAGACCAACGGCGAATGTCGTCGGCGGTGGCCAGTCCAATACGAAGCTCGTCGAAGAGATTTACGTCGAACACGTAACGTCTCCCTTTCATCCTCCTAAAGCGGAGGAAGTTGATTGGCTTTTAGTTCTAAATAACGTTTCGTCCGTTCCCGGTGCTTTCACACCGGGAACGCATAGCACTCGTTAAGCGATATCTGCGGAAGAGCCCTCATCACGGGACAAGTTAATGCCCATGGAAGAACCAGATTCCATATCGTCATCATCAGAGCCAGAAAGTTCCATTGGGGTGCCGTCTGCGGAAAGAACTTCCACGTTCAGACACAGGGACTGCAGCTCCTTGAGCAACACCTTGAAGGACTCAGGAATACCTGGATCCGGAATGTTGTCGCCCTTAACAATTGCCTCGTAGACCTTCACGCGGCCCACAACGTCATCGGACTTGATGGTCAGCAGTTCCTGCAGGGTGTAGGCAGCGCCGTATGCCTGCATTGCCCACACCTCCATCTCACCAAAGCGCTGGCCACCGAACTGTGCCTTACCACCCAAAGGCTGCTGGGTAATCATGGAGTAAGGACCGGTGGAACGGGCGTGAATCTTCTCATCAATGAGGTGGTGCAGCTTCAGCATGTACATGTAACCAACCGAAATTGGGTACTGGTACGGCTCACCTGAACGACCATCAAAGAGTACAGTCTTGCCGTCTTCGTCGATCATGACGTCGCCATCACGGTTTGGCTTCGAAGACGCCAGCAGTCGAGAAATCTCTTCGTTGGTAGCACCGTCGAACACAGGCGTTGCGGTCAAGGAATCCGCTGGAACATCGTAAAGCTCCTGCGGCAAAGTCTTAAGCAACTCAGCGTTCTTTGGATCCTCGGTGTCAACCTTCCAGCCGGTGTGTGCCAGCCAGCCCAAGTGCAGCTCCAGAACCTGACCAATGTTCATACGACGTGGAACACCATGGGTGTTCAAGATGACGTCAACAGGAGTACCGTCTGCCATAAATGGCATGTCCTCTGGTGGCAGAACCTTACCGACAACACCCTTGTTGCCGTGGCGTCCAGCGAGCTTATCGCCGTCCTGAATCTTACGCTTCTGAGCCACGTAGACGCGGATCATTTCATTGACACCAGGTGCCAAATCATCATCTTCATCGCGGGAGAAACGAGCAACGCCAATGACCTTGCCGGTTTCACCGTGTGGAACCTTCATGGAAGTATCGCGAACTTCACGAGCCTTCTCACCGAAGATTGCGCGCAAAAGACGCTCTTCTGGGGTCAGCTCGGTTTCGCCCTTCGGGGTGACCTTACCGACGAGGATGTCGCCTGGGCGAACATCGGCACCGACTCGGATGATGCCGCGGTCATCCAAGTCACGAAGAACATCTTCGGACACGTTTGGAATCTCACGGGTGATCTCTTCTGCACCCAGCTTGGTATCGCGAGCGTCAATCTCGTGCTCTTCGATGTGGATAGAGGTCAAGATGTCCTCTTCCACAATGCGCTGGCTCAAGATGATTGCGTCCTCGTAGTTGTGGCCTTCCCATGGCATAAATGCCACGAGCAGGTTACGTCCCAAGGACATTTCGCCATTGTGGGTACCAGGACCATCAGCCAAAACTTGGCCAGCCTCAACGCGGTCGCCCATGTTGACCAAAGGCGTCTGGTTGTAGTTGGTGCCCTGGTTGGTGCGCTCAAACTTGCGCAGCATGTAGGTATCGCGAATGCCCTCATCATCCATGATGGTGATGAGATCAGCGTTCACGTTTTCTACAACGCCCGCCTTTGGAGTGATGACCATATCGCCAGCATCGTATGCAGCGCGCAGCTCCATACCGGTACCAACATAAGGTGCCTCAGCACGAACCAGTGGAACAGCCTGCTTCTGCATGTTCGCACCCATCAGTGCACGGTTAGCATCGTCGTGCTCCAAGAAAGGAATCATGGCGGTACCAACAGAGACCATCTGACGAGGTGAAACGTCAACAAAGTCAACACCATTGGCATCGGTCACGCCGATATCGCCGTCCTTGAGGCGAACCTCAATACGGTCATCAATGATGTTGCCGTCAGCGTCCTGCTCAACTTCTGCCTGGCCGATAGCGTAACGGTCTTCCTCATCAGCGGTGAGGTAGTGAACCTCATCGGTGACGCGACCGTTTTCTACCTTGCGGTAAGGAGTTTCGATGAAGCCGAAAGCATTCACGCGAGCATAAGAAGCCAAAGAACCGATCAGACCAATGTTCGGACCTTCGGGAGTCTCAATTGGGCACATACGGCCGTAGTGAGATGGGTGAACGTCTCGAACCTCAATGCCAGCGCGCTCACGGGACAGACCACCCGGGCCTAGCGCAGACAAACGACGCTTGTGGGTCAGACCCGACAGCGAGTTGTTCTGATCCATAAACTGCGACAGCTGTGAAGTACCGAAGAATTCACGAATAGCTGCCGATACCGGACGAACGTTGATCAACGAGGTAGGAGTGATCGACTCAGCATCCTGCGTGGTCATGCGCTCACGCACAACACGCTCCATGCGGGACAGACCAACGCGAACCTGGTTTTGGATCAGCTCGCCAACGGTGCGCAGACGACGGTTACCAAAGTGGTCGATGTCATCGGTGTTAATTGGAATGATGTCACCGTTAGGTGCCTTCATCTCACGCTCACCGGTGTGCAGACGAACCAAGTACTCCAGGGTGACTGCAATGTCTTCTTCGGTCAGGGTCATCAGACCCTCATGATCGCCACCAAGACCCAGCTTACGGTTGACCTTGTAGCGGCCAACGCGTGCGAGATCGTAGCGCTTTGCACGGAAGAAGGAGTTGTCCAGCAAGGACTGTGCAAGATCGCGAGTAGGCTGCTCACCTGGACGCTGCTTGCGGTAGATTTCCAGCAAAGCTTCGTCGGTGTTCGCAATACCATCGGACTCCAGAGTCGACATCATCAACTCGGAGAAGCCGAAGCGCTCGCGGATCTGTTCTTCGGTCCAGCCCAATGCCTTCAGCAAGACAGTGACTGGCTGACGACGCTTACGGTCAATACGCACACCAACGGTGTCGCGCTTGTCCACGTCGAATTCGAGCCATGCACCGCGGGATGGGATGACCTTCACGGCGTGCAAAGGACGCTCCGTGGACTTATCAATAGTCTGGTCAAAGTAGACACCAGGGGAACGCACCAGCTGAGAAACAACAACACGCTCGGTGCCGTTGACAATGAAGGTGCCTTCATCGGTCATCATTGGGAAGTCACCAATGAAAACAGTCTGGGACTTAATTTCCTGGGTGTCGTTGTTGATGAACTCTGCCGTGACATACAGCGGTGCAGAGTAGTTGATGTCCTTTTCCTTGCACTCATCGACGGTGTTTTTCACCGGCTCAAAGCGTGGCTCAGACAGCGACAAAGACATGTTGCCGGAGTAGTCCTGAATTGGAGACAACTCTGCCAAGATATCTTCGAGGCCAGAGGAGACATGGTCTTGACCACGCTCTTCCTGCTGACGCTCACGCCATTCAGGCGTGCCGATGAGCCATGCAAAGGATTCAAGTTGTAGATCAAGGAGGCCGGGAACCGCAATTGGCTCGCTAATTTTAGCGAACGAATAACGCTTCGGGGCTCCAGGGATATTGGCCACTGACTTGGTCTGGCGGGAGACTGCCAAGATGGGTCCTTCCAGCACCTCACGCGGAACGTCCTCTCAAGAACCACCTTGAGGAACGAAAACCGCTGGTAGATTTAGCATTCGGTCTGCTGTGGAATAGTCGGGTTCAGATAGCACAAAATCACCCTGTCAAATCAGCTTTACCATCGCTGCTCGCCAAGGCTAAATGCGCACTGAAGATCCGGATTCCAGCGCAAAGAAATAGCCTAGTCCAACTTTGCCCCCATGTAAAGTCAGACTTGACTTTTTTATTTAACACCGACTAATGCATGTGCTACTCCGGATCATTGTAGTGCATGCGCTGCGCGGATTCCCAACCACAGACAAGGCTTGTTCAGCCTGCGGTCTTGTGCCCAGCGGAGAATCAGCTTGGGCTCACGGAGGAATAAATCAAACGTGCGCGAACTAGTACCACATTGCATGCGGTGTCCTACCGCGGCAATCTACCACGCATTGTAGAGATTATTAAAAATGCGCCCCGCGCGCGTCGGCTTCGCACACGCGGAAGGTAGACTACATACCCATGCTGCCAAAGTCTCGAGTTATCTCCATTGTGCTGCTAGGTCTCGGCGCTGCACTGCTGGTTGCGGGCATTATCGCTCCGCAGTTTCTTCACACTAGCGCCCGTTTACCCCTCGATTTATCTGGCGCAACGTACACGCTGACTGACGAGGATGGCGCGGCTTTAGAATTTAGTGAAGACGGCACCGATGAGTACACAGGTCCTGTGACCTATCAGATGCATGTGGATCTTCAAGAACCGGCGGATGCCGATAATGCGACAGTAAGCATTGGTGAATCGATTTTGCGTGGTCACGCCAATGACGACGCGATTTCCAATTTGGTACAAGCCCAGATTTGGAATTATTCCATTGATCGCGTCACCGGCGAGGCCACTAGCGAGGCAGATATCAGCTATCAGTTGGCCTCCCCTATGGCGACGTCTGCCGTGGAAGGCTATTGGTTTAAGTTCCCGTCAAATGCGGAAAAGACCACTTATCCAGCATTCGACCCGACTTTGCGGGCTGCCCGCGATGCAGTCTTTGAAGAAGAACTCGATATTGATGGCCGCACGGTATACCGCTACCACCAGGACATCGCACCTGAAAATGTAGCCACGCTCTACGCTGGCGCTTTCAACACTACGACTTTAGAAACCGAAGACGGCGGCACCGAGGCAGGTTACCTCTTCCACTCTGGCACGCGTGATCTCTACGTCGATCAGGAAACCGGCCTCTTGGTTGGCCTCGATGTCGACATCCACGACTATTACGCTGATCGCGAAGGCAACGCTGACCACGATGCGCTCGTACTTCAAGCAGCAAGCTCAGAGGAAGACCGCTCGGCGATGCTCGCCCAGGCAGCGAAGGTACCGCGAGAAGCCACCGCGCACAACGTTCGTCTTGGCCTGTTGATTGGCGGCGGCGTGCTCATTGTCCTAGGTGCTATCGGCACCTTCTGGCCGCGGCGTAAGAGCTAAATTCGCACCAGCATTTTGCCGGTATTTGCCCCACGCATCATATCCAGGAATGCATCGACGGTATTTTCAATGCCGTCGACTACGGTCTCGTCATAGGCAATCTTGCCTTGCGCGAACCACGTGGTCATCTTGTCCCGGAATGCCGGAGCGTGATGTAAGTAGTTCGCCAATGTAAAGCCTTCCAGCTTCAGGCCACGGGTGATGATATTTGCCATGTTGTCAGGCCCCGGCGTGCGGTCGGTGGTGTTATAGCCTGAGATAGCTCCACATAGTGCGATACGGCCGCCATCATTCATGGCATCTAAAGCAGCTTCTAAATGATCGCCGCCAACATTATCGAAGTAGGCATCGACACCGTCGGGTGCGGAGACAGGAAGCTGTTCGCGGACATTGACTTCCTTGTAATTAAAGGCCTCGTCATAGCCATACTTCTGCGTCAGCAGCGCGATTTTTTCGGCCGAACCAGCAGAACCGATAACTCGGCTCGCTCCCAGTTGCTTGGCAATTTGGCCAACCGCTGTACCCACGGCGCCAGCGGCACCGGAGACAAAGACGGTATCGCCTTCTTTCATGCCTGCAATCGCGGTCAAGCCAACATAAGCGGTCAAACCAGTCATTCCCAAAATATGCAGATGCACTGAAAGCGGTAGGCCTTCAATATCTGGCACGGGACGGAAGGTTTCCGCATCAGCCTGGATGACATCGCTCCAGCCATGCTGGTGCAAAACAGGGGTGCCCACTGGCAAGGCATCAGATTCAGATTCAATCACGCGGCCGACAGCACCGCCAGTAATCGTCTCTCCCAAAGCGAAGGGAACAACATAGCTGCGGGTGTCATTCATGCGCCCGCGCATATACGGATCAACCGACACAAACTCATTGCGCACGCGCACCTGGCCAAGTTCTAAGTCGCCATATTCAATAGTTGCAGTGCGGAAATCATCGTGGCTAGGCCAACCGGTTGGGCGGTTAACCAGCTGAATTTGAGTGCTTGTGGAATTGGACATGAAGATAAACTTCCTAAACTTTAGAAAATAGTGTTGTGGTGCTGCTAAATGGCTAGGCCAAGCGCCAAAAAGAGGATGCCGAGCGCGGGAACTACTCCTTGTTTCAACGCGGCAGGACGCTTGTCAGCGCTAAAAATGAACAGAACAATAGAAGCGGCAACCATGGACCCAGCACCGACGAAAATCAGTGTCGAACCGACGGTGTGATTACCAAAACCCCAAAAGAACAAACCAGCAGCTACCGAGGTCGCTAGAAAGAGGTTGTAAAAGCCTTGATTGAAGGCCAGTTCTTTCGTGCTCTCGGTTTCTTCAACGGAGGTTCCAAATGTGGCACGGGCGCGTTCGCTTGTCCAAGCAATTGACTCAAGATAGAAGATATAGACGTGAATAAGGGCCGCAACCCCGGTGAGTACTAGGCCGGCAATAAGCATGGCGGTGACTTTCTGTGAGTGTGGCAATCGAGACGTCGCTTTTTGAACTGAACGGTTCAAATATATACTGAAACGGTCAGTTCAGCTAGTCTGCTGGTCAGTACCATCAAGTAAAGCGCAAGGGAGCATGCATGTCACGCACTGCAGCATTCGATAAACAAGCAGCTATCAAGGCCGCACGTGATGTGTTTTGGCGCGATGGCTACGCCGAGACCGCGCTTCCAGCTTTGGAAAAGGCAACGGGGCTTAACCGGTCCAGCATCTACAACACTTTCGGCTCCAAACGCGGGCTTTTCGATGCCGCCGTGGATAACTACCTCGAGGAAGTTGTTCGGCCCCGTCTTCGGCCTTTGCTTGTCGATGTAGTCTCCCCCACTGCTTTAACCGACTACATAACAGGCTTGAGCCATGCCTTCGAAGCTCTCGAGCACGCCCCGGGCTGTTTATTAGTGAATGCTTCGGGCTCTGGATTGGCGCAAGATGAACAAGTCTGCCGCGTCATCACCGACTATCTCGACGAATTACGCGGTGCTATTGCCCGTGGCGTCGGCGCTGCCCGCCCCGAACTAGGCAGCGCTGGACAAACCCGTTTAGTTGATGCCATCACTGGCCTTATTATTAGCGCGTTTACACTCGTGCGGGTTGATACCACGCTCGCAATCGACACGCTTGGCACAGCCCACGATCTCCTCACAGGCCACGGTTAGATGTGAACCTAACCCCTAAAACGGGAAATTCCCCCTGGGTACTGCTGGAATAAACCAACAGTCACCGAGGGGGAATTTGCAATTAAGCTCTAAATTACTTGAGCTCGACGGAAGCGCCAGCTTCTTCCAGCTTAGCCTTAGCAGCTTCAGCGTCGTCCTTGCTTGCAGCCTCGAGGATAGCCTTAGGTGCGCCCTCAACGAGCTCCTTAGCTTCCTTCAGGCCCAGGCCGGAAACGATTTCGCGAACAGCCTTAATAACGCCGATCTTCTTTGCGCCAGCGTCGGTCAGGACAACGTCGAACTCGTCCTTCTCTTCGGCAGCAGCAGCGTCTGCACCTGGTGCAGCAGCAGCAACAGCAGCTACAGGAGCAGCAGCGGTTACGTCGAAGACCTCTTCGAATTCCTTAACGAACTCAGAGAGCTCGATGAGGGTCATTTCCTTGAACGCTTCAATGAGCTCGTCCTTGGTGAGCTTAGCCATGGTAGGCATCCTTTCTTCAGTCGGATTTTTCTAAATCCAACAAGTTGTAGATTGTGTTGCGCACGTGGTGTGCGACTTAAGCTTCCTTCTTCTCCTGCAGTGCAGCCGAGAGGCGTGCAACCTGAGAAGCAGGGGCATTGAACAGGCCAGCGGCCTTTGCCAAGTTGCCCTTCATTGCGCCAGCCAGCTTTGCGAGAGTGGTCTCGCGGTTGTCCAGGTCGGCGATAGCCTTGACTTGGTCAGCAGACAAAGCGCTGCCGTCCATGTAGCCGCCCTTGAGAACGAGTGCGTCGTTATCATCAGCGAACTTCTTCATAACCTTTGCGGCATCAACTGCTTCGCCCTTAATGAAGGCAAATGCGGATGGGCCGGAGAGGTGTGCGTCAAGGCCTTCGATGCCAGCTTCGTTGGCAGCGATCTTGAAGAGGGTGTTCTTGGCGACGGAGTAATCAACATCAAAGCCCAGGTTGGTGCGCAGCTCCTGAAGCTGTGCAACGGTCAGGCCGCGGTACTCGGTGATGACGATGGAGGAAGATGCAGCGATCTTCTCCTTCAGCTCAGCCAATTCCGCAGTGTTCTTTGGGTTTGCCATTTTCTTACTCGCCTCCTTTCAAAACATCTCTTTTGTTCCGCCGGAGCAAATTTGATGACAGGCATCAAAAAAGCCCCGTGCAAGAGCACGAGGCACACAATCAAGCCAAACTAATGACTAGAGTGCAACAAGCGTCTCCTGCGTGGGCTGCCCCATTGAGTGCGGGGTCCTTCGATCCGAATAGTTCAGATAACCTACGGTCTTCGGTGAAACTTGAGCACGAACCTTCACTTGAAACCAAGTGGGTTCGTCCAAACTTCGGGTATCACTCTAGCTCCCCGTACCACATTCTCCAAATCGCGGCTCATACCCCGCACGTAGCGTTTCGTCGCCCAACGTTGAACAACCCGTGCTGGCCTACTAAATAGCCTGGCCAACCACCAGGAATGTTGCGAGAAAGCAACACAGCGGCCAATGACCGCGTCATTCGCGTCACGCTCAATAATGAACGCTTCCTCACCGCACTCGATGTGCCCATGCATGGTTCCATAAACCAATGCCACGCGCCGTGGGCTGCGCTCGACCGCGATGATTCTGCATGGCGATACGGTCGGACCAAAATACAGCTGAACTGTCTCGCCCCGCTCCGGCTCACCCGATGCAGGCTTGCCTAGCCGAAAAGCTTCTTCTACTCGGACGAAAGCAGCACGGTGTGCTCGCCAAGTCAAGAGATTGTCTACCGCCTTTAAGAAGTCAGCTTCCCCGTGACCAATTGTCTCCGCGTAGTCCACGACGTGCCAAGAAGAATCGGGCAACCAGGTGGCATCGGCAAGCAATAAGCTCTTTCCCACCATGTCCCGTGGATACGACAAACCCTGATGGATTGAATTCCCATTGCCCTGCATTAGTCCTCCAAATTCACAACAAAGCAGCTATCCCAAGGCCTCCTCAAGGTCATCTAGGATTTCATTAGCGCCCAGCACGCCAATACCTATCATCCAGGTTTCATCTTCAAACTCGTAAACCTTGCCCTGCTCGACCGCTTCTGACTCTGACCATAACTCGGAAACAGCCGGATAAGTAGTTGCATCTGCCGAGCCAGGGATTGTATAGAAAATGACATCTCCATCAATCTCGGCAAAGTTTTCGGGTGAAAGCTCCATCATGGAGTACTCATTCCAATCCCTCTCCCCCAAATCAAAACCAACTTGTTCCAGAACGGAACCGGAGAAGGTTTCCGGACCATACAGACGGAAGTTTTCAGGACGGAACCGCACCATCGACGCAGTTTGACCATCAGCATCAATATCTTCACCAAGTTCTTGTGCACGAGCATCCAACTCAGCAATAAGCTGTTCCATCTCTTGCGACTTATTCACAGCGGCAGCAGTGATTTCTGCTTGCTCATGCCAGTTGGTTCCTGAACCTTCCGACATCACAGTTGGTGCAATCCCAGATAACTGCTCATAGATTGCTTCGTGGCGGACCTTCGCCCCAATGATTAGATCAGGTTCCAAAGCCGCAATCTTTTCTATGTTCGGTTCTGCAGTTTGTCCGACAGATTCGGCATCAGCCAGTTCTTCTTGCAGATAACCTGGGAAACCCGCTTCTGCTCCCGATTCCGTAGCGCCGACCGGGATAATCCCTAACGCCAGCAATGCATCAAGGTGCGGCGAATCAATCACCACAACGCGTTGGGGAGCCCCAGGAATTTCTGTACTTCCCATCGCGTGCTCCACCGTATATCCGGCCGAGGCTACGTCAGTGGATGGAGCAGGTTCATCGCTTGCGGCCGAAGAACATGAGCTAATCAAAACTGCTGCGCCAACTAGAAACGCTGCAACTGTGGCAGACCTGCGTTTGTGCAGGTGAGAAATTGTCATTGTCTAAAATTACATGAACCAAAGCTATGAAGGCAAGCCTTGCCTAAATATTTTGGTGTTGGCAACAATAAAACGCCCCTGCTACCGAAGTAGCTGGGACGCTTAATGCAGTTCAAAATAACTAAAGGGAATTACTCAGCGTAGTTCTTCTGAACGTGAGAGTCAACTGGAATACCAGGGCCATTGGTGGTGGACAAGGTAACCTTCTTCAGGTAGATACCCTTGGAAGAAGCAGGCTTGATACGCAGCAGCTCGTCGAGCAGTGCGCCGTAGTTCTCAGCCAGCTTCTCAGCATCGAAGGAAGCCTTACCGATCATTGCGTGCAGGTTAGCTGCCTTGTCAACGCGGAAGGAGATCTTGCCGCCCTTAACGTCTGCAATTGCCTTGGCAACATCAGCGGTAACGGTACCGGTCTTAGGGTTAGGCATCAGACCACGTGGGCCCAGAACGCGAGCTACGCGGCCAACCTTAGCCATCTGGTCTGGGGTTGCAATAGCAACGTCGAAGTCCAGGTTGCCAGCGTTGATTGCCTCAAGAAGAGCTTCGGTGCCGACGATGTCTGCGCCTGCTGCTTCTGCCTCGGTTGCCTTCTCGCCTTCAGCGAAGACAGCAACGCGAACGTCCTTACCAGTGCCGTGTGGCAAAGATACGGTGCCGCGAACCAGCTGGTCTGCCTTACGTGGGTCAACGCCCAAGCGGAAAGCAACGTCAACGGTTGCGTCGTAGTTCTTGGAGGAGGTTTCCTTAGCCAGCTTTGCAGCCTCAATTGGACGGTAGAGACGGTCCTTGTCAACGAGCTCTGCAGCGGCCTTGTATGCCTTGGAGTTCTTGCTCATTTAAATCAAATCCTTAAAAAATAAGTTGGTGGATTGGTGTGGTGTTTAGCGGGCCGAAGCTGGCCCTGCCACATGAAGTTGTTTATTCTGGAGCGCCGTCAACGGTGATGCCCATGGAGCGAGCGGTACCAGCGATGATCGCTGCGCCAGCTTCGATGTCACGTGCGTTGAGGTCGTTCTTCTTGGTCTCTGCAATTTCCTTGCACTGATCCCAAGTCACGGAGCCGACCTTGTCGGTGTGTGGAACGCCGGAGCCCTTCTTGATGCCTGCAGCCTTCAGCAGCAGCTTAGCTGCTGGTGGGGACTTCAGGATGAAGTCGAATGAACGGTCTTCGTAGACGGTGATCTCAACTGGGATGACGTTGCCGCGCATGGATTCGGTTGCAGCGTTGTAAGCCTTGCAGAATTCCATGATGTTGACGCCGTGTGCACCCAGTGCAGGACCAACTGGAGGAGCTGGGTTAGCAGCGCCTGCTTCGATCTGCAGCTTGATAAAGCCTGAGGCCTTCTTCTTTTTCTTCGGAGCCATCGAATTACCTCTTTCCGTGATACCGGGCTACCCCACCACGATGAATAGTAGGACCCGTCCGGATGCCACCTTGTGCGGCCACCGGGGATAAATGAAAAATCGACGTGCGTAAAAATTTACACACGTCGACCAAGCCTAATCTAGACCCTAAGCATTACCCAAATTAGTTAATGCGCTCAATCTCCGTTGGAGAAAGCTCCACTGGGGTCTCACGGCCGAAGATGGAAACCAGGCCAACCATCTTGCCGGTCTCTTCATCAATTTCAGAAATGGTCGCGGAAACCGATGCGAATGGGCCAGACAAGATCGTTACCGCTTCGCCCACAACGTAGTCGTGTGCGTACTTCTTCGCTGCTTCCTGCTCAGGCATGGAGATGACCTGCTCGCCTTCAGCTGCGTTTGCCGCTGCTTCGCCTGCCGATGCCGCGCCTTCCTTAGGCAGCAAGAACTTCGCTACGTCGCGGTGCTTGACTGGGGTGGCATTACCTTCGTTACCCACGAAGCTGGTAACACCTGGGGTGTCACGCACAACCGACCATGCGGCGTCGTTGAGCTCCATGCGCACAAGAACGTAGCCAGGCAGCAGCTTGCGCTTGACGAGCTTCTTCTTGCCGTCCTTGTTTTCAATAACCTGCTCAACTGGAACGACCACATCAAAGATAGAGTCTTCAACTTCCAGCGTCTGCGCACGCATGTCCAGGTTGGTCTTTACCTTGTTTTCATAACCCGAGTAGCACTGAATGATGTACCACTGAC
Source organism: Corynebacterium sp. J010B-136 (assembly GCF_002967075.1). GTDB lineage: Bacteria > Actinomycetota > Actinomycetes > Mycobacteriales > Mycobacteriaceae > Corynebacterium. The sequence continues at coordinate 490,888 of NZ_PUGE01000001.1, forward strand.
CAGGCAGCTCTTTCAGTTCCTTGGTGTACTTGCGCAAACGGCGACGGTAGTCAGCATCCGCGTCTACTTCAGCCTCTTCCTCAGCGGACGGAGCTTCAGTAGACTCAGCTTCAGCAGGGTCTGCGTCCACAGCCTCTACCTCTGCCGGAGGTGCCTCAACGGTGTCCATAGCCTCGGTGGCATCGATAGATTCTGTGGCCTCGGCAGCTTCTGCTGCCTGCTCTTGGACAGATTCGATAACAGCGTCACCGATGTTGTTGCCGGTTTCCTCGTTATTTTCGGTCATAATGTGCTCCATCTTCAATAAATTATCCCGCCGTTCCACGGGAAGGAACAAGCGGGATGATAGTTAACTTAAGCGATATTCTACGGTAAAAAAGCCAATTTGTATAGCTCTAGCGAACTAGCAGCCACTCTACGCCCATACCGGTAAGCGCATCGACGCCCCAGACAAGGGCGGTCAAGATGATGAGGAAGCCAAAGACCACCAAGGTGTACTGCAGCATTTCCTTCGCGGTCGGCCACACCACCTTTTTCATTTCGGTGACAACCTCGGGCACAAATGTTGCTACACCGCCGCCTGGCTTGCTGTCGCCTTCGCCGGCTTCGACGCGTACTACGCGCTTATTCTGATAAGCATCCGTGGACGTCTCAGCAGCACCAGTACGTTGACGCTTGCCTGTTGGGCGTTGTGCCCCAGAATTGTCAGTCACAGCGAGAATGCTCCTCAAGAAAAATACGTACCAAGATCCTATCCAGATCTTGTTGAACCCGAACGAGTCTACCAAAGCCCACTATAGCGGCCAATCGAAAGATAGACTTAAGGCCCGACCATTGCTGGCCGGGCCTTAAGTTACTTACTTGGCAGGGGCGACAGGACTCGAACCTGCAACCTACGGTTTTGGAGACCGTTGCGCTACCAATTGCGCCACGCCCCTTGGAAGACGATGTACACCTTACCAGAGTCATCATCTGGGATAGAAAAAGGGTTCCTACTTCTTCAAGTTTCAAACCGAAGATGCGGGAGCCTTTACCCGGTAGCGATGGCGAGAATTGAACTCGCGACACAGCGATTATGAGTCGCTTGCTCTACCACTGAGCTACACCGCCAGAGGCCATTTATAAACCAGGATACAAATCCTCGTCATAAATGAACAGAGCCCCCTGACAGAATCGAACTGTCGACCTTTTCCTTACCATGGAAACGCTCTGCCGACTGAGCTAAGGGGGCTTAGCTTCTTTGATTATTCGCTTTCGCGCTCTCTTTGAAGCCTTGAAAAGATTAACCCGAAACGGCATACAAACACAAATCCGCAGTTCATTCCGTCTTTTTAACGCATTCAATAACGCTTATTTTAGTCCATCTTGGAGTACAAGTGCTCCGGGCGCCCAGCCGCGCCATAACGAAGACGAATTTGGACTATTCCCTGATTCGCCATGGTTGCTAGTCGACGTTGCGCGGTAGGCCGCGAGACCCCAGCAATTTCCGCGGCTTCGGCGGCAGACAGTTCGCCGGCGCCGAGGGCATCGAGAAGCAATTGCTCCGTTGAGGAACTCGACGCAGGCATCACTGGTGCCGCCCCCAGCAAAATCGATAGCGCTTGGTCGATTTTGTCCTGGCGCATGCCGCGCTTGCCTTGTAGCACATGGCGATAGCGCGCATAGCGGTCCAACCGCTCCAGCAGCGTTGCGCGCTGAAAAGGCTTGACCAGATAGCCCAAGGCACCCGCACGCATGGCCCGGCGTACCGTTGTTGCTTCGTCCGCAGCACTGAGGATGAATGCATCTATCCCGCTGTGGTGGACTAGCTCGATGCCGTCCCCGTCGGGCAAGTAGACATCGACAAGCATCAAATCTGGCGGCGAGGCCTTAATCGCGTCCGTCGCTTCCGCGAGCGAGCGCGCTGTGTTGCTCACGCTAAAGCCTGGTGCGGCCTCCACGATGTCTGCGTGCACGCCTGCGACGCGGAAATCGTCATCGACTACGAGTACTGACCATGTGCGATCTGTCATTAGTTTTCTTCCTCTCGCACTTCAACGTAATTCACACTGCCGGTTTGGTCCATCACCCCGGGCAACTTTGCGCCAAATACAGCACCACGTCCGGAAGGCTCACCACCTCTTTCGATCACCCAAATCTCCCCGCCGCGTCGCTGCGCGATTTCTTGCGAAAGCGTCAGCCCAATGCCGCGGCCATGAATTTGGTCCGCTGGGATCTGCTCCCCATCAGCTGCCTGTGCCTTAGGCGCAAATGGGTCAGCACCTTCAGGGATTCCGTATCCGGAATCGGCGACGACAATGACCAATTCCGATGCTTCATCCATCAACGTCACCTCCACTAGGCGCAAATCTTCGTTACCCAAAGCCGCGGTGATGGCGTTATCGACGAGGTTGCCAAGCACCGTCGCAATATCTTCGACCTCCACTACCTTGCCGAGCACTAAAGTCTCTTCACGGATTTGCACGGTCACCCCGCGCTCGGAAGCCTCGAGTGATTTAGCACCCAAGAAAGCCTGCAAGAAGGGCTCGGAGAGAAGATCCATGCCCAAGAGTGGATATTCCACAGGCCCCCGGGCATACATAGCGCGCAGAAACTGCGTGGCTTCCGCGTCGCGGCCCGACTCAATCAGCCCCGCTGCTACGTGCATGCGGTTGGCAAATTCGTGGCGCTGCACCCGCAACGCTGAGGTCATGGTGCGCACGGTATCCAAACGTTCCGATAAAGCCATGACGTCAGTGCGATCTCTAATGATTATGACCGCGCCAAGGGATTGCCCACCGCGGTCTACCGCGCGCGCCTCCAAGAAGAGCACCCGGCCGTTAACAACGATCCCGTCGCGCGCCTTTCCTGCCAGCAGGTCATCGATAACATCGCCCGGCAGGCCCAAATCTGAAAGCTCATGACCTTCGGCATCCTGTAGGCCAAAGATCTGTTTGGCAGAGCCATTGCTCAAGCGAATCACTCCTGCGGTATCAAGCGCGATGACGCCGTCGCCAACACCGTCGAGCACCGCGGCCTGGTTTTGCACCATCACGACGAGCTCTTCCGGCTGCACCCCCAATGTCAGTTGCTCCCACCGCTTACGCAGCACGAACATGGCGATGATTCCGATAAGCAGTGCCAGCAGTGCCGCCGCCCCGATAAATAGCAACTTGCGCGGCAGGTCATCAAAGACACCCGCGCGTTCAAAGCCGACGCTAATCTCGCCGACTGGATTCTTCGTACCGGGCGCAAAGACCGGCACTTTCGCACGCGCCGACTCGCCCAAGGTGCCTTGTTCCCAGGCCACCACCTCGCGGCCCGCTAGCGCGTCAGCAAAGCTCGTGCTGACCTGCTGACCCAGCTGGTGGTCATCGGGATGCGCAAGCCGCATGCCGTTATCGTCGGTGATGACTACAAACAATGCATCAGTGGAATCCGCGGCAGCAGTGGCATAGCGCTGCAGTTCGCCTTCCGCGAGCACGCTTGACGATGGATTTTCCGGATCCGCCGACTCTTCCGCCACCAGTTCGCGCACCTGCGGATCCGCGCCAATAGTGCGCGCAATCATCAACGCGGAAGTCTCTGCTTCATCGCGAAGCTGCTCCATGCTCAAAAAGATGAACACGATGGTGCTAGTGCTGACAACCGCGACCACGGTCAACAGTTGCAAAAGCAGTACGCGGGTGGCAAAGCGCATAACTGAAATCCTTCATGTTTTATCAAGCAAAGTCCCATTTGAGCACGGGAAACCACGAGCTACAAAACGCGTGAACTAAATGCACTCAAAGATGAAATTGCACAATTAGTTACCTAACGCGCCAAACACTTGGACAGTGACTAAGACCACTTTAGGCTAAGTGACGTTCTCCAGGGCACTGCAGTGCTACTGAAGCTACCGCAATTTTTCCCCGTGCAAGGAGCCAGAATGTTCTCCCCCACCATTGTTACGTTGGCAGCTGATTACGTGCCAACGCATACTCTATCCGACGGGATCCTCGTCGGCTTAGGGTTCGCCATGATCCTCACGTTCATGACGCTCATCATGATTGGCCGTTCCACCCCGATGGTCGCGCTGATTTTGGTGCCCACCATCTTCGGCCTGATTGCCGGCGCAGGCCTTGGCATCGGCGACATGGTCATCGAAGCCATCAAGGACATGGCGCCCACCGCTGCGCTTCTGATGTTTGCCATCATGTACTTCGGCATCATGATCGATGTCGGACTCTTCGATCCCCTCATCCGGATTATCACGCGCGCCCTGGGCAACGACCCCGCGAAAATCGTGATGGGTACCGCGCTGCTGGCCGGCGTGGTCTCACTCGATGGCGATGGCTCCACCACCTTCATCATCACCACTTCTGCGATGCTGCCGCTGTACCTGCGCTTGGGCATGAGCCCTGTGGTTCTTACCGTGGTCGCAGGTCTTATCAACGGCACCATGAATATCTTGCCGTGGGGTGGGCCGACAGTTCGCGCGGCTGCAGCTTTGGGTCTCGACCCTGCTGAGGTTTTTGTTCCGATGGTTCCCTCGCTCGTCGTTGGCGTCATCGTTGTCTTTGCCTTCGCATGGTTCCTCGGCATCGCTGAGCGCAAGCGTCTAGGCGGCTCTGTGGATGCGTCTCGCTTCAACGGCGACGACTTGCGTGGCGGCTCCGAAACCGGCGGCGTTAGCGCCTCTGGCGGTGCTTCTACTGGCCGCTCTGGCGACGGCCAGCCTTACGATGTCCAACCTGACTGCGTCCAGCCTGACGGTAGCGGCGGTGGCGTCGCAGTCGATGTCCGCGAAGAGGACGAAGAACACGTATCGCTCAGCGCTATCGACGAAGATGAGCACGATGGCTTGACCGACACCATGTTGGATCCACACCGCTCCACACTGCGTCCGAAACTGATTTGGTTCAACCTGGCCCTCACGGTCGTTGTCATGGTGGCTTTGGTCGCTGATATCTTGCCGCTGGCATTCGTCTTCATGGTCGGCTCTGGCCTGGCTTTAGCCGTCAACTTCCCGAAGGTGAAAGACCAAGCCACCGAGATGCTGGCTCACTCTTCTTCCATCGTCGGCGTGGTCTCGATGGTCCTTGCTGCTGGCGTACTCGTGGGTGTCTTCTCCGGCACCGGCATGGTCGAAGCAATGGCATCTTGGATTACTTCCATCATTCCGGAGTCCATGGGCTCTTACCTCGCACCAATTACCGGTCTGCTGTCCATCCCGATGACTTTCTTCATGTCTAACGATGCCTTCTACTTCGGCATCCTGCCTGTCCTGGCAGAAAGCGCGTCTCACTTCGGCATTGAGCCTGTAGAGATGGCCCAGGCATCCATTACTGGTCAGCCTGTACACATGCAGTCTCCTCTGGTTCCAGCTATCTTGCTGCTGGTGTCTTTGGCCAAGGTCAACCTCGGCGACCACCACAAGAAGGTGCTGTGGCGCGCGGTAGTAGTCTCCGTCGTCATGCTCGCAACGGCAATCGGCATTGGAGTCATTCCACTGTCTGCCTAAAGCCACACAATTAGCGCCGCCCTTAGCCAAAATCTTTTGGTTAAGGGCGGTTTCTTTGTGTACTCAAGTTACGCAAAGCAACTCGCCTGTGGATAACTTTGCCAGTTGTGTGACGCGTCAACGTAGTTATCCACAGATTTTCAAGCTTGCACTAGCGCACACTTGCAAAGGCGTTTTAGTGTCAAAGTTATGAACGACATATGGCAAGCATTCAAGCTCCTCACCAGCCACGGCATAGGCTTTTTGCGGCTTTTCGATGAGCTCTCACCCCACGACTTATCCGACGAAGGCATAGAAATTACCCTCGCCCAAAACTACGCCCGCCTCGCCACCGAACTTTTTAGCCCCTGCGACTCCCCACGTGCGCAGCAAGAAACTATCGCCCTCGCCGAAGAGCGACAGCTCAGCGCCAACCACTTGCTGATGGTCAATAAGCACGCGAGGAAGCTCAAAGCCCGCGGCGCGGCCTGGAAACTACGCGCAGAACTCATAGCCCTTGAAGGCTCTTTAGAAGAAGTCGAAGCCTACGCCAAAAAGCGCGTCACCGAAGAAGGCGGCGACACCCCCAAACAACGCGGTGTACGCCTAGGTCGCGTTGTAGACGGCTTACGAACTATCAGCATCACCGATACCCAACGACGTATTACCGACCTCGAGAAAACTCTCGACGCCGCTATTACCACCGACGACCAGCCCCGCTCCGGAGCATTGCTCGAGCCTTTCTGGGATTTAGTCGACGGCGATGGAACCGGCCTCATCAAACCTGAATACCGCACCGTCATCGCTATCGGCCTCGACGATTTCGCCAAAGTCTCCTGCGGCAAAGCCGAGGACGTCGTTGTTGCTTTATCCGACGGCACCACGATGACTGGCGCCGAGTTCATCAACGCTGCGATGGAAGGAGCACTCGGCGACAAACTCTACGTCGGTCTCTTCCACCCCACCGCCGGACCGGTCAACCTTTATGAGGCACGGTTCGCGTCGGACAAGCTACGTACCTTAGCCATGGCAGAAAATCTCGTGTGCCCATGGCCGGACTGCAATGTGCCGGCCGATAGATGCCAGGTCCACCACATCGATGCCCACAAGAACGGCGGGCACACGAAACCATCGAACCTGACCATGTTGTGCAAATACCACAATGGCGTCAACGACGACGGTGACCCGGGTAATCCCGGGTCACAGAAAAGAAAAAATAAGCGAGGAAAAGGCAAGCCCAATCGCGGAAGGATGCGCCGACACCGCGGCAAAGTCCGCCTGCACACCCCAGGCGGAAAGCTTGTAGGCAACAACCACCACGTGAGCAGCATGGGAGCGATGAACCTCATCTAACAGACTCCACACCGCAAAGCGGCAATTACGCACACCCCGACTAGATATGCGGGCTAGTCGGGCGATTCGGCGATCCCTTTTCCAAAAGCCCTGAGCGCCGAGCCTCAACCACCGTGAAAAAGAAAACCACCGTGAAAAAGAAAAAGTTCAGCCCCGACTGAAATCTCAATCGGGGCTGAACTTAAATTTTGGTGCCAGGTAGAAGATTCGAACTTCTGAAGGCGTACGCCGGCGGATTTACAGTCCGCTTCCTTTGGCCGCTCGGACAACCTGGCAGGCACTATTCGGTGCGGTTCATTACTCTACTATGTCCCCCTAGCTATATGGCAAATCGGCTGGTCATAGCAGCTAAATCGCAACTAGCCGACGCGGGCGACAGTATAAGACGCTAGGCTACGCAGTGCGCGGGTCGCAGGAATATCTGGCAACGCCTCGCACTCAGTCGTCACAACATCGATGTAGTGCTTCACTACCTCTAAGGCACGCTGACGGCCGTTGCTCGCGCGCAGCAGCTCCAATGCACGGTTGACGTCCTTATCGGCCTCCAAAGGCCCCGTCAACAGCTCACGCAGCGCCGCACCGGCCTCAGAATCTTCCTCGAGGGCATAAAGCACTGGCAAGGTAAAGACGCCCTCACGCAAGTCTGTGCCAGGAGTCTTTCCGGATTCATGGGATTCCGAGAAAATGTCGATGATGTCATCAACGATCTGGAAAACCATTCCGATGGCGCCACCAATGGTGCGCAGCGCCTTAGCGTGTTCTTTCGAGGCCCCAGCGTGGTAGGCACCGAAGTAGCCTGCCGAAGCAATCAACACGGCGGTCTTTTCCTGAATGACTTTCATGTAGTGGTCAATCGGATTCGCTTCACCCGCACCGATAGTTTCGCGCATTTGCCCGGTAACGAGCTCTTCGAAAGTCTCGGCAAAATGCTCAACGGTATGGGTATCGAGTTGGCTCATCAGGCGTGAGGCATGTGCCAGCAGTGCGTCGCCGGCCAAAATCGCAACCGCGTTATTCCAGCGCGAATTTGCGGATTGCACTCCACGGCGACGGTCGGCTTCATCCATGACATCGTCGTGGTACAGCGTTGCCACGTGCACCATTTCCACCACGGTGGCAGCTTTGACAACGCGGGGGTTGCCAGGCTCCGGTCCGAATTCAGACGCTAGCAGCGACATGATGGGGCGAAAACGCTTCCCACCAGCTTCAGACAGATGCTGTGCTTTATCGGATACAAAAGACGCCCCACGGTTGGTTTCATCGTGCAGCAAGCGTTCAACGGCGGCAACGCCGGCAGCAACGCGATCATTGAGCTGGTCATCCCCCAGATCCACGGCGTGATTGCTCATTGTTTACAGGTCCTTGTGCTCGATGAAACTATATTTAGACAAACAATAACCGTAGTCCAAACTAGACGCATAACGCACTTCAGGGTACCCGCGTGCGACAATAGTTTGCATGGTTGAGCATTATGATGTTGCGGTCATCGGCGCGGGCCCCAGTGGAGCAGCGGCTGCGCTGCATTCCGTGCGCCGTGGTTTTGAAACGGTTTTGATTGATTCTGCGGAATTTCCGCGCGATAAAACGTGTGGTGATGGCCTTACTCCGCGTGGTCTGCATCAGCTTAACCAGTTGGGCGTGGAGGTTAATTCTTCCTATCGCAACAAGGGTTTGAAGCTGCATGGCTTTGGCACCTCGGCGACTGCGCCGTGGCCTTCGACCTACCCCTGTGTTGAGGGGACTGCTTTGCAGCGGCACCGTTTAGACGCATTGCTTGTCGATGCCTCCGTTGCCGCCGGCGCCCACCTTTTAACCGGAGCGCCCGCTACAGATCCACAGCTGGAGGGCAATCGCCTAGTGGAATTTAGCGTCGGTGAGAAAAAGATACGCGCGAAAGAAGTCATCGTTGCTGATGGTGTGCGCTCGACCTTTGGGCAAAAGCTGGGCCGTATTTGGCACAAGGGCGAAGTCTTTGGCATCGCTGCGCGCTCCTATTGTGAGTCACCGTTTTCGGACGAGCCCTGGATGCACTCACATGTGGAGCTGCGCGATGAAGAAGGGGTGGTGCAGCCTGGTTATGGCTGGATTTTCCCGATTGGTGATGGCTCGGTCAACTTAGGCTGCGGTGCGCTTTCGACGAATAAGCGTCCGGCGAAGGTCAACACCAAAAAGCTGTTGTCGCAGTATGCGAGCCAGCAGCGAGATGAGTGGCAGCTTGGCGATGAGAAACTTATCACATCCGCTGCCCTCCCCATGGGTGGCGCGGTGTCCAATGTGGCTGGCGCCAACTGGATGATTATCGGCGATGCTGCCGCGTGCGTAAATCCGCTCAATGGCGAAGGCATTGATTATGGGCTCGAAACCGCGGCCCTTGCTACGGAAATTTTGGGCACAAATAAAGACCTCACCTTGGTCTGGCCAGATCTTCTGCGCCAGCACTATGGTGAGGCCTTCATGCTCGCGCGCACGTTGGCGCGAGTTCTTACCTACCCGCAGTTTTTGCCACTTGCCGGCCCGATTGGTCTGCGCGGGCCTATGCACGTAGCGGCACGGTTGATGGGCAATCTCATCACCGAAGAAGACCGGGATTTCACCGCGCGCTTGTGGCGCACCGCAGGCACAGCGGTTTCTACCGCGCGGGCAGGCTCTCCCCTCTGGGATTCAACCTTCTAGCCAGGCTTTACCGCGGAGTGCAGGGCCACGATTCCGCCGGTGAGGTTTTGCCAGCCGGCATCACTCCACCCATTGCGGTTGATGATCGCTGCTAGTTCTTCCTGCTCTGGCCACGCGCGGATGGATTCTGCCAGGTAGACATATGCATCCGGGTTTGAGGAAACGAAGCGCGCAATAGGTGGCAAAAGCCGCATCAAATATTCTTTGTAGAAAGTGCCGAAGACAGGGATGACCGGCTTGGAAAACTCCGCCACGGTCAGGCGTCCGCCGGGTTTGGTCACGCGCGCCATCTCCCGCAGGCCCAGCTCGAAGTCGTGGATATTGCGCAGGCCATAAGAGATGGTCACGGCATCAAAAGTGTTATCAGCAAAAGGCAACTTCATACCGTCCCCGGCAACTTTGGGCACATCGCGATCGGTACCCGCAGCCAGCATTCCGCGTGAGAAATCGCACGCGACGCACCATGCCCCAGACTTGGATAGCTCCACCGTTGACACGGCGGTGCCAGCAGCTAGATCAAGCACCTTTTCCCCTGGCTGCAGGTTCAAACGCTTGCGCGTCAGTTTGCGCCACCGGCGGTCTTGCCCGAAAGACAACACCGTATTGGTGATGTCGTACTTTTCCCCGACGGCATCAAACATGGATGCAACGTCAAAGGGCTTCTTGTTTAAATCTGCCTTTTTACCCACGCGGTTAAGTTTAAGCTACGCGCGCACCGAGAGCTCGCGCAGCCCACCGCGGCAGCTCTGGGCGCTGCCCCAAAATCGTCAACGGGACCTTGCGCGTGGACTCTAATACTTCCTCGTAATAGCCCTCGAGTTGAGCACACAGTGCCTCCCAGGTTTTATTCTCAATAGAGGCCCGAGCACGAATCCCGAATTCGGGGCTATCGATGGCATCGACAGCCGCGGGCAAATCTTCAATGAAGGTATCTACTTCTAAGAGGTAGCCGTTATAGCCTGCATCGATAAGATCTACCGGCCCTCCGGCATTCGGGCCGATGGTAGGAACACCAGAGGCTTGTGCTTCTTGAATCGCCTGGCAGAAGGTTTCAAACTCGCCAGCGTGGACGAAAATATCCAGCGATGCATAAGCTTGCGCAAGTTCTTTGCCACCGAGCGCTCCAGTAAAGACTGCAGTGGGCAACTGCGCTTCCAGCAACGGGCGTTCTGGCCCATCACCAACGATGACGAGCTGGATATCCTCGCGGTCATTGAGCGCGGACAGCCGGTGCACGCCTTTTTCTGCGGCCAGGCGTCCAACAAAGCCAACGATGCGTTTCTTGCCCGTCGGGTCCCACGCAGCGCGCAAGGAGTCAGAGCGGTTCGAGGGATGGAAACGTTTCGCGTCGACTCCCCTGCCCCAGTGGCGCACATTTTTAATGTTGTGCTTTTCTAGCGCAGCAATCGTCAAAGAGCTCGGCGCCAAGGTCATCTGAGAGGCGTTGTGGATGGTGCGCAGCCACTCCCACACCCCGAAGGCTAATGCGGAGAGCTGATATTTCGTCGCAAAGCCTGCGACATCAGTTTGATACACCGCGATGGCCGGGATACGCGCCTGCCGAGCCGAGAATGCTCCCGCCGCGCCGAGTACAAAGGGGCTAGCCAGGTGAATGATATCGGGGCGAAAAGCGCGCAGCTCACTATCAACGACGGAGGTAGGCACACCCACCGGCAAAGAATCAATCAGCGGCACTTTAACCGTGGGCACCCGCCGGATGGGAAATCCTAGGTAATCAGCAATTTCTTCTTGCCCATCGCGCGCACCGGGGGCGATGACTAATGCTTCGTGTCCTTGCGCGTGTAAGTGCTCTAATACTCGCAGCACGGAGTTAGTTACTCCATTGACATTGGGCAAGAAGGACTCCGCAACAATCGCTACACGCATAATCTCTCATCTTCGGCGAATAAGGTTATATTTGCGTAAAATCTGCACGAAATTGTGGATAATTTCTTAGCTATCCAGCATTTGCGCAGCTTGGCGCACACCCGACCCATCGTAGTCACCCACGCCGCTTTTAGCAGTGATGTTGGTTACTGTCCAGTGCGCACTATTCATCTTGCTCAGCGACGTCGCGTGAGCGCCGATAGCGTGAGCGCCGATAGTTGACCAGCCACCATGCCCCGCCAGCCACAATCGAGCTCACCACAGCAACCGATATCGCCGGGATGATGGACAATGTCCATTCGCGACCTTCAACTTTGACCAGCTCCGGATCGTCGCCGGAGAAAGTCACCCACACTTGCTGACCTGTGGCTAGCCCCGTGGGATACAGCAGCCCGGAAGATGGCTGGTGGTAGATGCCATCACTGTCCTGGTATTCCACGGCGGTGCGCATCCAGTCCACGCCAGTAACCGTGCCCAATGCCCGCTGCGGGTTCGCCGCAATCTTTAAGTCATTGAGAAACGGACCAGCTGCCATCGCGACTGCTGCCAAAATGGCGACGGCATAAAGCGCCACGATGAGCTGGTTGAGCCTGCGCCGGAATCGAAACCGCATGAGGATTAAAACGCGTTCTTCGAGGAGATTTCAGCGTGCAATCCCCGGCGCGTATCGCGTGCCACGCGAGCTTCGACCACGGTGATACCCACGGCAAATTCTGCTAGTTCCGCCAGCGTATCTAGGAGCTCTTGCGCGGAATCAGCACGGCGATAATCTACGCCAAAGCCTTCAATCAACGGCTCAATATCCACGTTGTGTGGGGTGCCGAAGGCTTTTTCAAAGTCTCCACGCAATGACAACTGCCCGGTTTCAAGCGATTCAAAAATGCCTCCGCCGTTGTCATTCGCGATAACGATGGTGAGGTTTTCCGGACGGATTTCTTCCGGTCCTAAAATCATGCCGGTCAGATCATGCAAGAAAGTGATATCGCCTAGCAGCGCGACGGTACGCGGTGCACGCGCGAGATCACGCTCGCGGGTTTGGGTAGCAATGGCAACACCAAGTGCTTGCGATATCGAGCCATCAATTCCTGCGGCACCGCGCGGCGAATATACCTCTACGCCATCAAAAGGCAGTCCCGCCAAGGAGACATCGCGAATTGGGTTGGATGCGCCGACGAAGAGTGCATCACCAACGGCCAGGGTATCTGTAACCGCGGCGGCCGCATGCAAGCCGGTAAAGCCGTGGTCGGTATTTTCTAGTGCTTCGCGCACGGCATCAGAGCCGGCAACCGCAGCACCCTCGCAGATCTTCATCCAATCCGAGGTCGGCTGGCCTGAAACTTTCACGGTGGTGCCAATGCGCGTCTTGGTGTCAGTGGCGTGTGCATCGCCCGACTGCACACGGCGAGGGTTGGTGATATCAGTCGTGCGTGAGAGCGAAATCAAGTCCACATCAGGATCTGAAATCAACGCCATGACATCGCGGTGCAACGTGGGGTGACCGACCACAATTACTTGTTCAACGCGGGTATTGACCACGTAATCATTAGCTGAGACCTGGTCTTGCCTAAAGACGCGGGCAGCCGCCGGGTGCACTGGGTGGTACGGCGCCGGCGCGGTAGGTTCTGCAATGGTGGGAACGTCTTCTAGTCCCTCCACAGCCCACGCTTCATCACCAGCGATTACTAAAGTGTTGCGCGAGAGATCTACTTCTACTTCGCCGTGGTTGACCCAGCCAGGAACCGGCGCGCGCTTGTGAGTGATATCCGTCGGCGTATCCAGCGCGGTCTCGCCCAACAATGGCGCGTCAAAAGCCACGTTGATATGCACTTGGCGCTGTGAGGTAAAAGCTTCAGCGATCTGCGGGATATCCGCAGGTTCAGTGACCTGCACGGTATCAGCGTAAACGCCGAAGATTCCTTGCTGCTCAATAGTCTGCGAAGCACCCGTGCCCACTAAACGCGCTGGGCGGTCAGCACTAACAATCGCCAGCGGCACGTGCGCGTAGTGTGCCTCAACCATTGCCGGCAAAGTATTGGCCACGGCCGTGCCAGATGTCATCACTACTGCGACATGGCGGCCAGATACCCGCGCTAAACCAAGGGCAAAGAAAGCCGCAGTGCGCTCATCGATGCGGGTATGCACGCGTAAGTCTTCACGCGCCAAAAGCGCCAAAGACAATGGAGAATTCCGCGAGCCCGGGCAGATCACGACATCGGTGATGTGCCGGGACAGTTGCGCGGCGATGGCCTGTGCAAGATTCAAAGACGTTGAATTCATGCCTCTAATCTACTGTGCTTAACCAAATTGCTTATTGCCGCTGTCCAAAAAGGTCGTTGATCCAGTCTTCAACCTCATCGGGGTCCTCCGGTACCTCGGGCAGATCGGAAACATTTGGGAGCGGATTCTCAGTCACCGTGGTGGTTTCTGTTTCCGTCTCGGTTTCAGTTTCGGTCTGCATTTCCGTCTCAGTCTCCGTCACGGTTTCTGTGACCGGCGGCGGTGGCTCTTTATCTGCTTCCGCGGCTGAAGAGCGCCACAGAAACAGCAGGGCACCAGCAGCCAGCAACGCGAGCGCGGCGATAATGCCCAAGGTCACGGTAAGCCCGTTGCCGCCGGAACCGGTGTCGTGACCTCCACCAGCCGCGTAGGCCGGTTGTTCGTCGGGGAAGTCATAGTATCCCTCAGACTGCTGCGGCTGCTGAGCGTTCTGCTGCGCGGGGTTTGGGTCGTCTTCGCCGGGGAAATATTGCCGTGGTCGATCATTCATGTCTTCACACGCTACCGGCAACCTTGTTGCAAAAGCCAAGCCTGCGCGGCCGCAGCCGCATCATCAACTACGCGGTCAGGTTCAACCGGTTCATCGCCGTAAACTTCGCCATTTCGGTCCATATCCTGCGCGATTGTCAGCATCAGGGAGCTAGAATCCGGGAAGTCATAGACAGCATTGGCCGTGGCATAGCCTGCTGTGGGCTGGCCAAAAGACACAGCATTTTCCAAGCCTTTAAAGGCCAGCATGGTAGCTTCACCCGAGGAGGCGGTGTGGGCATCGACAAGCACGGCGATCGGAATATCAGTATTTTTCTGCGCATCGACGCTCAGACTGGTCCCGCCACCTGAGGTTAAGGTGCCGTCGACGGTCACGGGACTATCACCCATCGCCGAGTGGAAGAATAGCGCATCGCCATCCGGTAGAAGCGGGGAAAGCCCAGCGAGCATCGGCCCCATATCGCCGCCGCCATTGCCGCGCAGATCCACGACCACACAAGCAGCATCTTCAACGCCTGCCGCTAGGGTATCGGCGTAGCTTTGCACATCTGCTTTACGGCTCACGGCTGGCACTTTTACGGTGACGATATCGCCTTGGCTGTCGATGCTCGGCTGCTCATCCCCAGCAATCGCCTCCTCCGCCTCGGCGTTGTCCTGAGGTGTAAGGAGATTCGAGTGCTTGCCGCCGGCAGCTTGCACCGCCTTTCGCAAAGGAGCGTATAGCTCCTCCCGAGTTTCGGCGGTTTTTATCGCTGCCTGGACTTCGACTTTGGCGCGAGCGAAATCTTGAGAGTCCGCATGGATACCTTGGGTTTCGGCCAGGGTAAGTATCGCGTCGCCGTAGCGCTTAGGACTGTCGTGCCCTAAGAAAATAGGCCGACCCACTAGCATCGCGCCCATCGTGGGGCCGAGGAAATACACAGTGGCAACCACGGCAGCAATAATGACAACGAAGACAGAAAGCAGAATCTTTTTAATCATTGTTTCGCCCCACATTTAACGTGTGAGTTCGCAGTGGTTCCACCGCGGCAATTGCAGCGAGCGGGAAGAGCCAACCAATGCCCAGAATGGATCCGGCCGTCGCCAAGCGCATCGGAATGTTCACATCGCCTGCTGCACCGCTGAGCATGACGCTGCCTAACATGACGCCGAAGGTAAAACCGATGAGGGAGACAATGATGATGGGACCAAGGGTTTCAAAAACTTGCGTACGGAAGTAGAAACTGCGTTGCACTCCCATCAGGTGCAAAGAGCGCGTCAGGTGAGCTTGTTCAAAGATTTGCGAGGCTAGGCCCAGAAATACCGACATGGCGGACAGGATGAAGCCGAAGACCAGGGTAAGAACGCCGCCGAAGGCTAAATCACGGAACATCATGAAGATTCCAGGTTCCTCACTCATCATCGCGGTCAAACCATCAGCTCCCACGGGCGAAATCACCAAGTAGCCAGCGATCACACCGAAGAAGGCCATGGAGGCGCTGCGGCGCCAGGTGGTTTTGGCATCGGCAGCAATGCGTTGACTGGCCACGAAGTGCGAGGTGCCTGGCATAATCGAGACCATGCGGTAGAAGACTTGCAACAAAAATGGTGCCACCCAGTTAATTAATATGACGTTGATGGAGACCACTGCTGCGACAATCGCCATCGCTGCGATGCCGGAGCTCATGGAGGTGCGGTCAACCATGATGAGCGTGAACACGGTAAAGACCACGAAGAGGATGGCGCTGCGGTATTTCAATGCCGGTGGCATTTCTTTACGCGAGACGCCCAAAGGTTCCACGCGCACGCGCTGCATGCCCACTACGGATGCGGTAACTGCAAGGACAAAGACTAAGACAGCAACGGTGAGATACCCCCACCAGGGCAAGATGAGCTCTGATGTTTGGATGTAGACATCTTGGAATTTCATGTTGCTGAAAATCGGTACGAGCAGCACGCTGATAAATCCGCCGAGCACTATGCCAATGGCAGCTTGGGCTGCGGTTTCTAGCATGGTCATGCGGGTGATATCACCTGAGGACAGGCCAATCAGGCGCAGGGTAGCTAGGCGCTTTTCGCGTCCCGATGCCCCCAGCACGGCTGCTTGGGCAGTCAGCGAGACAATCGTGGGTACCAGGAATGCACAGGCAAATAACGCCATGATGACCCACGTGGACATGACTGGATCGTCGGGACCATTGGCCAAGGTTTCTTGGACGACGTGGAAATCTTCAGGGCGCAAAGAGCGCTGGTAAAACATCCAGGTGCCACCCGCGACCAGATAAGCAATGGTGGAGCTGACAGTCAGGCTGATAATTGCAACTAGGGTGACCAGGCCAGTGCCGGTACGGGTGCGAAGCGCCGCTTTGTGTAAGTCAAGGACTAAAGTGCTGGTTTTCATCGTCGGCCTCCTACCAAACGATCGTCGTGGATGATGCCATCGCGGATTTCGATGCGGCGCTCCATCCAATCGGCCACGCGGGAATCATGGGTGACCATGACCAGTGCCGCGCCGGTGCGCTGCACCACGGCAGTCAGCAACTGCATGACTTCATGGCCGGTGGCCTGGTCGAGTGCACCGGTAGGTTCATCGGCGAAGATGACCGCTGGGGAGGTCACCAGCGCACGCGCAATCGCGATGCGTTGCGCCTGGCCGCCAGAGACTTGCCCTGGGCGACGGTCCACCATGGAGCCAAGGCCCAACTGGTTGAGTAATTCTTGTGCTTTCGCGCGTGCTTTGGAGCGCGAGGTGCCATTGAGCATCGCTGGCAGCGCTACATTATCGAGCGCGCTGAGCTCTGGCAGCAGCTGGTGGTCTTGGAAGACGAAGCCAAAATCGGCCAGGCGGGTACGGGACCGGGCGGCGTCGGAGGCATCGGAAAGCACTGCGTCTTTAAACAGCACCTGTCCCGAGGTTGGGGTCAGCACCCCGGACATGCAGTGCAAGAGCGTGGACTTACCGGAGCCCGAAGGGCCCATGATGGCGACGGTCTCGCCGGCGTTTATATCGAGTGTGATTCCAGACAGTACGGGCGCGCCACCAAAGTCTTTGGTGACATCGTTTAAATGCAGAACGGCTGCGGTGTTGTTTTCCATGGTCTCTATTTCACTCGCTGGGGTAGATAGAAACCATGGTGCCAGCGTTGCACTTTCAGGTAGTGCTGGCACTACCCTGGGATGCATGTGGAGAAAGCGCAACCGCGATAAATCTGGCAAATCGAGCGAGCAAGCTCAGGCCGAAAAGATTGCTGAGCTGACCAAATCCCGGCGCGCTATCGCCGATGCCTACGAAGTGGAGCGCTCACGCATTGAGCGCGACTTACACGATGGCACGCAGCAATACCTGGTAGCGGCGTCTATCAAATTGGGCGAAGCGCTCTTGGACGCACCGGCTGACGTCGCGGAGTTGATTAATGCTGCCCAGCAGGATTTGAACAAAGGACTTGAGGCGCTACGCAAAACCGTGCATGGGATCCACCCGCAGGTCTTAGCCGAGCGTGGTTTGGTCGCGGCTGTTAAAGATATGGCCGCGGGTTACGGCCCGCACGTGTTAGTCTCCGCCCCGCATTCACTCCCCCAGCTTTCCCCGAGTGTGCTGGCTGCCGGGTATTTCTTCTGCGCCGAAGCATTAACCAATGCCGCCAAGCACGCACCAGGCGCGGACGTCTCAGTCTTACTCATTGCCGATGAGCACCTTCACATCACGGTGGTTGACCAAGGCCCCGGCGGTGTGCGGCTCAAGCCCGGCGCGGGGCTTGCCGGGATGCGCGATAGACTCGACGCCTTTGGCGGCTGGTTAGAAATCACCTCGCCCGAAGGCGGGCCGACAAGTTTAGCGGCGCGGATTCCGCTACTTCTGGACCGCGGGCAACCCACTTTTCATATCAGCAAATAAGGAGAAAGCAATGGCAGAACTTTCCATCGTGGTGGCAGATGACTCCGCGCTTTTGCGTGAAGGTATCGCCGGGTTATTAGAGCGCCGCGGACACAAAATTATCGGCCAGGCCGCTAGCGCGCCGGAACTTATCGAAGTGGTCAAGGCCCAAGTCCCGGATGTCGTCATCACCGATGTGCGCATGCCGCCATCAATGTCCGATGATGGCCTGCAAGCCGCAGTCACCCTGCGGGAGACCTACCCGGACTTAGCCGTGATGGTGGTGAGCCAATATGTTGCGCCGGTATATGCCTCCGAGCTTTTCGCCGATGCCACCGGCGGTACCGGCTATCTGCTCAAAGACCGCATTAGTGAGGTCGCCTCATTCTTAGACTCCCTGGCCATTGTCGCCAGCGGCGGCACCGTCATTGATCCGACCGTAGCGAGTGCGTTGATGTCCACCTCGCGCTCCGGGCTTGCCACGCTGACCCCGCGCGAGCAAGAAGTACTCGAGCTGATGTCACAGGGGCTATCTAATAAAGACATCGCTGCCAAGCTGGTGCTGTCTTCCGCTGCGGTGGCTAAGCACGTGTCTAATATCTTCATGAAATTAGGCCTTGACGCTTCGGAGGATAACCGCCGTGTCAAGGCCATTTTGGAGTACCTATCTACTCAGAACTTGAAATAGTTTGCTGCTTCGCAGCTGCACTATTTCGTGCCAGTCTTTCGGGTCTTGGCCATGAATCCTCCGACAATGCCCGCGATGACCAGAACGGCTAGGGTAATCAGCGCCCATGTAGTTACGCCCATTCCTTCGCTGCTTGCAGCTGCATCTACCGATTCAGTAGCTGGGTCGGAAGAATCTGATGGTTCTTTCGCGCCTGCGGCATCGGGAGAATCTGATGATTTTTCTCTAAAGGTCGGGCCGGGTTGCGGCTCACCTTCGGCGACAGCGGCGAGCGAGTAGCGCGCGGTGTGCTGCTCACCATCACCGACTTCTTCATTGTCACTGTTGGACAGCCTGTTGTAGTTCACGGAAATGTACTGCGCGCCATCTTGGAAGAGCATCCTGGTTGCGACAGTACCGTCTTCGATGTTGCGGTAATTCAGTGGTGCTGCGTGCCCGAAGGTAGTTGAGGATTCAGTTTCTAAAGTAATGCCTTCAGAATTCATCGCCGGCTGGCGTGCCTCGTTGTAGACCTTGATGTCCAAGCGATCTACTGAAATGCCACGGCCGCCTTCAACATCAGTTCCTTCGGTGGCAATCGCTGCAGCAAGACGCTGCCCATATTCGACGGGAACCTTGTAAAAGTGGGTCTCGCCAGGAACAATATCAGCGCTTATGCCTTGCTCATTGCCATCGGGTAATTCAGCAGCATCATCAAACCAGGTGCCTGGCTGGGCGGTTACGGTATCGTCTGGGATTTCTATTTCCGGTACCTCCGACTCCTCTTCAGGGTCCGGCACGTCGCTTGTGTCCTCGCCCGCAAAGCGAGTGATTTTTAGCTCCAGCGGAATGTCTTGGCCTTCCAAGAAATTGCCCCGGCGCGAGATAGAAAAGTCCACGTAGCCATCTGCACCGCAGTCTTCGCCGGTGACCTTAGTAATGCCAGCAGCTGTTTGCGTGCCCTGCGCAGAGTTGGAGTCAACCTGGCTCCACGTATCTGCCCAGCAGGATGTATCTTCGAATTTCAGGCTCATTCCGTAGCGGTTATCAGTAAGCCCACCAAAGCTTGGTGGCTGCACCGTCAAGGCGGAAATAGCCAGGCGTTCGCCTTCTTCCACCGGCACGCGCCAGTACTGGGCATCACCGTTGATGTTATTTAGCGCGGCACCCGAGTAGTGCAACGGCGAAGAAAAGGTGTCGACGTCCGCAGGAATCTCCGTCGGCGTGGTCTCGCTATCGGAGCCTTCGTATTCTTCTAAGTCAGTCTCATAAGCATTAATGGAGCGCGTGTGCAGAACGCGCATGGATTCGGCCAAGCTATCGGCGTCATTAGCATCCAGGTATCGTCCGCCGCCGGCTTCCGCGATGCACTCCAACTCGGTGCGCGCTTCATCATCAACCAAGAAACCCACGGTGTTGATGATTAAGTCAATGCCTTGTTCATGTAATTCTTTGGCTACATCGCACACCGGTGGTGGCGCGCAGGTATCCAGGCCGTCAGAGACCAACACAACATTGCGCGCGCCCTCATCAGGGAGCGCATCGGCAGCTTGGCGCAGCGCAGGACCCATCGGGGTATAGCCGGAGGCCTCAATATCATCGACTTCCCCGCGGATATCGTCTACCTGTCCGCTGGCCAGCGGCGCTAAGGTGGTGACATCTTTACAGCCGGCTTCGCGTTCTTCCGGTGCATTGGAGGTCCCCGTGCCATAGGTAATAAACCCCAGCTCGGAATCATCGGAAACGCCATCTAAGAAAGTATGCGTTGCTTCTTTAGCTGCATCCATGCGGCTTTTCCCGCCGGCATCAGCTTGCTCCATAGAGCCCGATGCATCCAGGATGACCATGGTTGGAGGAACGGTATTTTCTTGGCTGCCTTGAGCCATGGCAATAGGAGCGCTCGTTAAACCTAACCCCACCGCCATGACCACGCTTGCCCAAACTTTGCCGTGAGTCATGAGCCACAGACTAGTGGCAGGTTAGGTTGCCCTCAACACTTATGGCGTGAAACTTCGATGGTTTCACGCCATAAGTGCAGGTTAAAAGGTCGAAATTTATTTCGCTTTCAAAAATTCATAACTCGCGCGCACCCGCTCGAACCACCAGTCGCGGCGCTCCGGGCTCGCGGCCAGGGCGGCCACGCGATCCGGGTCGGCGGCAACGGACGCGGCGGGAAGGGAGCCATCGACAAGCGTGCGCGGTGCGGCAACATCTTCGACAAACAGCGAGCCCGTGGCCAACCCGGCAGCGGCAGGTACGACATCGATATCTTCATCATCATAGATCTTCGGCAACGCAGCGACCGTTGCCAGTCCCATGGAAATTCCGACGGCCGTATCCAAGGCAGAAGCCACCGTGACATCCATGTGGCGTGCGCGCAGGTTCTGCGCAATCTCCAAGGTCTTGCGCACCCCACCCAACGGAGCAGGCTTAACGATGGCCACATCCGCCGCCTGCAATTCCGCCACCCGGTAGGGGTCACTGGCCTTGCGGATAGATTCATCAGCGGCAACGCGCACAAAAAGCCCATTGCGCATCAGCTGCTGGCGTACCTGCGCGAGCTCTTCGGTGGTGCGGCAGGGCTGTTCCATGTAATCCAGCGGCATCATTTCTTTTGCTGCGGTGATCGCCTCCTCGACGCTCCAGCCACCATTGGCATCAACGCGGATATTGGCCACCAAGTTCGGCGTGTGCACCGCGGCGTATTCGCGCACGGCTTTTACGCGCGCGATGTCTTCTTCAAGACTTTGCCCGGGTTCTGCGACTTTAACTTTCCACGTGCGCACGCCGGGATAACGCGACATGACTTCTGGCACCTGCTCGGCTGCGACAGCCGGGATGGTGCCGTTGACCTCAACGGTGTCACGCACAGGTTCCGGAAAGCCTTCATAAGCTGCCTCTAAACCTGCGGCGAGCCAATGTGCGGATTCTTCCGCGCCGTATTCTACAAAGGGGGAAAATTCGCCCCAGCCGGCGGGGCCATCGATAAGCAATGCTTCGCGGGTAGTGATTCCGCGGAACTTTACAGCCATTGGAAGTGCGACAACGTGCGCGCGGTCTAAGATATCGTCGATCTGCATGCTGCCTACTTTAGGCGGCGACTAGATTAGAGTGCATGACTGCAACCCGAACTTATAGCACTGATAATCCTTTTGACGCTTCCCAGTGGCGCGCGGTAGAAGGTTTTTCCGACCTCACCGACATCACCTACCACCGCCATGTTGGCGAAGGCCGCGCCAATGGCATCGTCCGTATTGCTTTTGACCGCCCTGAGGTCCGCAATGCTTTTCGCCCGCACACCGTCGATGAGCTCTACCGCGTTCTTGACCACGCGCGCCGTACCCCGGATGTCGGAACGGTGCTGTTGACCGGTAATGGCCCGAGTGAAAAAGATGGTGGCTGGGCGTTTTGCTCCGGTGGTGACCAGCGCATCCGCGGCCGTTCCGGCTACCGCTACGCCGATGGCGAAACTGCTGACACCGTCGACACCGCGCGTGAAAAAGTTGAGGGTGGCCGCCTGCACATCTTGGAAGTACAACGTTTGATTCGCACCATGCCGAAGGTTGTTATTGCCGTAGTCAACGGCTGGGCTGCTGGCGGCGGGCATTCCCTGCACGTAGTTTGCGACCTCACTATCGCATCGCGCCAGGAAGCTGCGTTCAAGCAGACCGATGCCGATGTCGGATCCTTCGACGCCGGCTATGGCTCCGCCTACCTTGCGAAGATGGTCGGTCAAAAATACGCCCGCGAAATCTTCTTCCTGGGCCGCACCTACTCCGCTGAACGCATGCAGCAAATGGGTGCGGTCAACATCGTGGCTGACCACAAAGACATCGAACAAGAAGCCATCGAGGCCGCTCGCGAAATCAACACCAAGTCCCCCACCGCGCAGCGCATGCTGAAGTTCGCCTTCAATCTCACCGACGACGGCCTCATGGGCCAGCAAGTCTTCGCCGGCGAAGCCACCCGCCTGGCATATATGACCGACGAAGCCGTCGAGGGCCGCGACTCCTTCCTTCAAAAGCGCGACCCAAATTGGGAAGAATTCCCTTACTACTACTAGGAAATACAACAGCCCCGAGCGAATCACTCACTCGGGGCTGTGGGGTATTTTGCGCCAACCTACGTCGACGCCATCTACCGCAAAAGTACCACTACACGCTCTTAGTTCCAAGCTAAGTTAGAAGATGTTGCAAAATTAGTTAAAGCTTTAAGTTGACGCGACAACATCGATGGTTTACACTTTCGCCATGCTGAATTTCACTTCAACCTTTAAGTCTCCAACTGAGTCCGCTGGGCTTCTCATCGCACGTATCATCCTCGGCGTAGTTCTCATTGCCCACGGCTGGCAGAAGTTCAACGAGTGGACCATCGCTGGCACCACTGAAGCCTTCACCGGTATGGGCGTTCCTGCCGCTAGCATCGCTGCACCTATCGCAGCTGTTGTTGAGCTTATCGGTGGCATCTTGATTCTCATCGGCCTGATCACTCGCATTGCTGCCGCGCTAGTCGCACTGCAGATGGTTGGCGCTGGCATTTGGGGTGGCCACTTCGGCTCCGGCGTCATGATTAATGGCAATGGCTGGGAGCTAGTCATGGTCATCGCTGCTGTTGCCGTCATCCTGTTCGCCGCAGGCCCTGGCCAGTACGCAGCCGACAAATTCATCTTCAAGAGCAAAGACGCTGCAGCCAAGACTCCAGTAGCTGCCTAAATTCCTAGCCAATCAATTGGCAACACGTAGCCGACACCTTCGGAGGTGTCGGCTTTTTACGTTTTGCTTTTGTTTTCCCAGTGCGCCTTAAACGTTTATTTTTCACGCACCGTAATTTCATGTGCAGCCACCTCAGCAAGCGCGAAGGGTTCACCGCCATCAACGCTAATGTGCAGCAGCCCAGCAAGCGGTGGGTGCACTAGTTCGACCTCGGCGCCAGGGCGCATGTTTTGTACTGCAAGGAAGCGCAGTAGCTCGGGATCGTCATCATTGACCTGCTCCATGATGACTTTTTGACCCACCGGAATCCCCGCAAGAGTGCAGGCAGAAAGCGGGTCGGTGGAGCCATCGGCACGCGGAATCGGATCCCCGTGCGGGTCGCGGGTGGGGTAATTCAGGTGGGCATCGAGACGCGCGATAAAGCGGTCGGTGCAGGCATGCTCCAGCACGTCCGCCTCATCGTGGACTTCATCCCAGGTATAGCCCAGCGTTTCCACCAGAAAGGTCTCCAACAGGCGATGGCGGCGCGCGACCTGACGGGACAAATCCCGCCCCAGCTCAGTCAGCATCACCCCGCGGTAGCGCTCGTGCACCACTAATTCCTTCGCCGCAAGACGCTTGACGGCCTCAGAAGCCGTAGGCAGCTTTTGATTCAATGCGGCTGCAAGATCGCCTAGCGCGAGCGGAAGGTCTACCCCGTTGCGCTCTTCGTGGTCAAACAGTTCCTTGAGGTAGTCCTGCGTGCGCTCCGGCAAATCTGTCACGTGCATACCCCCATCCTAAACAAACCGTTTTAAAAACAAACCTTCATCCGTATGCTTTCAATTGTTCAATCTATTGAACTCAAATATTCAAGGATGGAAATGAAACGAATATTTTTAGGACTTAGCGCTATTGGTGCTGCATGTGCGCTCACAGCCTGTTCTGCAACCACTGCGCAAAACGCGACTGGAGCTGACGGCTCTGAATCGTTGACGATCTATGCCACCACGGGCTACTTGGCGGATGCGGCGTTAAACCTCGCCCCAGATGCTGATGTCATCACCATGGTCGGACCGGGCGGTGACCCACACACGTACCAGCCCTCCACCAAAGACATCGAGCAAATGCAGGCTGCAGACCTTGTGCTGTGGAATGGATTGCACCTAGAAGCGCAGATGATTGAGCAGTTGGAGTCGCTCGGTGAGCGGCAGTTGGCGGTCGGTGAGCAATTGGATCCCTCCAAGCTGCTTTCATGGGACGAAGAAGGAGCAGGTGGTGAGCAGCTTTATGACCCTCATATTTGGAACTCACCGGAGCTGTGGACCGAGGTTGTAGGCCACATTGGTGACAAGCTCGCCGAAATCGATGCCGCTAACGCGGATTCCTACCATGCCCATGCCAAGGCCTACTCGGAAGAAATCGACGCCGCGGCCCAAGCAGCGGAAGCAATGCTTGCCGATGTCTCTTCTCGTACCCTGATTACCGGTCACGATGCGTTCAACTACTTTGGCGACACTTTTGACTTTGAAGTTCACGCCACGGACTTCGTCAGTACCGATGCTGAAAAGTCACCCCAGGAGATTTCAGAACTCGCGGATTTGATTACACAGGAAGAAATACCAGTGATCTTCCAAGACAACCAGGCCAATCCGCAGGCCATTACCGCGCTGCGCGAAGCAGTAGAATCCCGCGGCTGGGCAGTAGAGGTCTCTGATGAAGAACTCTTCGCAGATACCCTCGGTGCGACTGAGCCAACTGATACCTATCTGGGGGCTTTTGCCCATAATGCTCAAGCAGTGGCAGAAGGCTTAAGTAAATGATCGATATTGAGAATCTTTCTGTTAGCTATGGCGCCAATAAAGTACTGGACTCAATTAGCGCGCATGTCGAACGCGGCCGTATAACCGGTCTTGTCGGCGCGAATGGCGCCGGTAAATCCACCCTCGTCAAAGCAGCCGTTGGCCTCGTGCGCGCTGAGCCCGGCGCGCGCATCGCTTTCGATGCCGAGCCACTGGAAGAATTTCGTGACCGGCTCGGATATATGCCGCAGCAAGCTGCACTGGATTGGTCTTTTCCCGCTGTTGTGGAAGATCTTGCCATCATGGGACTTAGCGCCCGGCTGCCGTGGTATCGCTGGCCTGGCAAAGAAGAAAAAGCCGCAGCGCATCGGGCATTAGAGCGCACCGGCGCTGCAGACTTAGCCAAACGACCAATCGCCGCTTTGTCAGGCGGGCAACGGCAAAGGGTACTGCTAGCGCGCACGCTTGCTACTGACCCAGACTTGCTCATCCTCGATGAGCCTTTTGCCGGCGTGGATGCCGCAAGTCAAGACGCCATCGTCAGTGTGTTGCGCGATTTACGCGATAGTGGCGTCACGGTATTGCTGGTTCATCACAACCTGGCTGAAGTCGCTGACTATTGCGATGACGTTATCTTGCTTGGTACCGGCGGCATCATTTCCTCCGGTCCAACTCAGCAAACCTTAACGGATACCGCCATCTCCCAACTCTTCTCCCTCCCACGTTAGTCCCGCCATTATGAATCCTTTTGATCTCCTCACGGACTACACGTATACCCAAGCGCTGTTGGGCACGGTCATCATCGGTGTCTGCGCCGGCGCCTTAGGACCTTTAGTGTTGGTCCAGCGCCAAGCGTTGATCGCCGATGCCATCGCGCACTCCAGTTTGCTTGGTCTCCTCGGTGTATTCCTTATTGTCGCCACCTTTGGCTTCGATGGCCGCAATCCCCTGCTGCTCATCGCAGGCTCTATCCTCACGGGCCTAATAGCCGTTGCCATTATCTCCGTTATCACTGACCGCACCGTGATTCATCGGGATGCTGCGATGGCGGCGACATTAACGACTTTCTTTTCACTCGGCATGTTATTGCTGCAGTACATTTCCCGTAATCCCATACCCGGCAAAGCCGGAATCCAGGACTACCTTTTGGGCAATGCCTCAACGCTCACCCGCGCCGATGTGAAATCCGCACTTGTCATTGGCGGCGGCGTATTGCTTATTCTTTCGTTGGTACACCTTAAGCAATCCGCTGTCGTCTTTGACGCCCCTTTCGCCCAGCCAGCGGGCATCATATTAAATATCGTCAGATCCTTGGGCTTTATCGCCCTGGTGGCAATCACCGTCATCGGCGTCAAAGTGGTTGGGGTCGTACTGATGGTCGCAGTCGTCATTGCACCCGCCGTCGCCGCACGGCAATGGACTAACCGGCTGATCCCTTTCATCGCCTGCTCCGGGGCAATCGGCGGGCTTTCGGCTGTGCTTGGCACGTATTTCTCTATTGCCGCGGGCGAAACTGCGGTTGGATCCATCCCCACCGGCCCCGCGATTGTCTTGGTTCAAGGACTCATCGCAGCCGCTTCCCTCACAGCAAAGAAGGTGCGCTCCACTCATGTCTTTAGCTCTTAGTGCCTGCATATTAGCTATTACCACGGCGCTGGCCTGCGCGATTCCAGGAGTTTTTGTAGTTTTAAAGCGCGACAGCATGCTTATCGATGGAATCGGCCACGCTGTATTACCCGGCATCGCTGTCGGATATCTCTTTACCTCCGATATCGATTCCCCCTGGCTGCTATTGACTGCTGCACTCGGTGGTCTCGCCGTCGCCCTGGGCACCGATTGGTTGGGACGAAGCGGAATCATCACTAATGATGCAGCACTCGGTCTGATCTTTCCTGCACTTTTTTCCGCCGGCATCATTCTGATTTCTACTCGCATGTCTAATGTGCACTTAGATGTTCACGTAGTGCTCATCGGTGACTTGAACCTGGTTGCTTTTACCAATCCCGGCTATAGCCTCATCATGCTGGCCGTAGCAGCCGTCAATGCTGCTTTCATCTTGGCCACCATGCCGCGGCTGACTACTGCGACCTTCGATCCCAGTTACTCCCGTGTCGCAGGCATCCGCACACGGGGCCTGCACACCATCTTCATGGCATTGGTTGCTGCCACTGCTACCGTTGCTTTCCACGCAGCTGGTGCCATGCTGGTCATCGCGCTTATGGTTTTTCCCGCCATCTGCGCGCGGCTTCTCACCAATCGCGTGCCGATGCTATTTCTTATCGCCTGCATCATTGCGATTTGCACCGCACCGGTTGGTTTCTGGCTGGCTTATCACGCGAACGCGTCAACCTCGGCGTTTATGGCCGTGACCTACGCGGGAATCTTTGTCATAATTCTTATTCTTCGTTTCATTATCGTTCCACGTCGCACCGCGAAAGTTGGCATTAACTGACTAAGGTTTTAAGTCGTGCCACATGTTCTTCGTCCTTTGCCTATCTCACCTGCCTATCCGCTTGCTATCCTGCCTGACCTGGAATTATCCATTACGGGTCGCTATTCGCTGCTGCCTTTGCCCGCTGCGGATAAGACTAAGTCCACGCTGTTGAAAAATTCACAGCGCGCGGGCGAAGAAATCGACGCGGATATCGCATTGGTGGTGCCCACCTCAGGCTCGACTGGAACTCCGAAGGGCGCGCAGCTCACCGCGCATAATCTGATCTCTAGTGCAGATGCGACTTACCAATATTTGGGCGGGCCGGGGCACTGGTTGCTCGCGATGCCAGCGCACCATATCGCTGGGCTGCAGGTTCTTATTCGCTCCATGGTCGCAGGGGTGGAGCCGCTAGCTATCGATGTCTCCGCAGGATTTCACATCGCAGAGTTCGCGCGTGCTACCCGGGAGTTAAAAGAGACGGGTGAGCGCACTTATACCTCGCTCGCTCCGATGCAGCTGGCCAAGGCAATGGATACCCAGATGGGTATCGAAGCTTTGCAGGCCTATGATGCAATTTTGGTCGGCGGTGCTGCCACTAATCCGCAGTTGTTGGAATCGGCAGCGAAAATGCAGATCAATGTCGTGACCACCTACGGCTCTTCTGAAACTGCCGGTGGTTGTGTCTATGACGGAGTAGCCTTGCCCGGCGCGCAGGTGCGCGTGGAGGAGGGTCGCATTTATCTGGGCGGGCCAACCATCGCGCATGGTTATCGTAATGCGCCCGGTCATGAAGCTTTCGCAAAGCCCGGGTGGTTTCAAACCTCTGATGGCGGTGTTCTCGACAATGGCGTGCTCACCGTGACGGGGCGCTTGGATAACATCATCGATTCTGGCGGGCTCAAGCTACATCCAGAGGTGCTGGAGACTGCGATGCTAAAAGTTACTGGTGTTGACCAGGCATGTGTTGTCGGTATCCCCCACCCGCGCTTGGGGCAGGCAATTGTCGCGGCTTATACCGGTGATGCGTCTATGACCGATATTTTAGAGGCACTCGAAGAAGCGCACACTCCTCGCTGGCAGCTGCCGAAAGAACTTAAGCAGCTAGCGGAGATGCCAGTCACTGGCCCCGGCAAGATTGACCGACAGGCGGTAGTGAAACTGTTTTCGCCGTAATGTTAGGTGTTATGCGCACTAATCGACATTTCGGCTATGACTTTTTCACCCACACCATCCAGGTTCCCTGGGATCCTTTTAATGCCCCGGATGGTGAGACTTTCGAGCTTTTCGCACGTGAGATTGTAGCCCCCGATAAACATGACGCACCTGCGATTGTGTACCTGCAAGGTGGACCGGGCTCGCCCGCTCCTCGACCACTAAATGCGACGGGCGTGGTTGGGGAAATGCTCAAAGAGTTTCGCGTTATTTTGCTTGACCAGCGCGGAACAGGGAATTCGCACCGCATCGATTCGGCAAACCCAGCGGATGCGAAGCGTCTAAACTTACTGCGCCAGGAGTACATCGTCGAGGATGCAGAAGCGCTGCGCAAGCATTTGAACATCGATAAGTGGTCGCTCTTTGGCCAGTCTTTCGGCGGCTTCTGCATTACGGCGTATCTTTCCCGCCACCCCGAATCCGTTGAGCATGCCTACCTTACTGGTGGTTTGCCGACGCTGGAGAAAAGCGTCGATGATTTATATCGCGCCACCTTTGCCAAGCTACAGGTACGCCACGATCGTTTCTACCGCGAGTATCCGTGGGCGGAAGATCGCATTCGCGAAATCTGCGCACACTTGGAAGACTCAGCGGAAATTCTGCCGACCGGCGAGCGGCTGTCGGCACGACGCTTTCGCACCATCGGCATCAATCTAGGCCGCGGAGTCGGATTCCACTCGCTGGCGTATCTGCTGGAAAATCCTTTCCACGCCCACGGCGGCGAAAAGCGCTTGCGCACGGATTTCCTCAGCACCATCGGCGCGCAGGTCTCTTTCGCTGGCAATCCGCTGTATGCCTCAATCCACGAAAGCATTTATGGCGGCGTCGGTGGGCAACAGGCCACCAATTGGTCGGCACACCGCATGCGCGAAGAAATCCCCGGCTTTGAAGAGGACCTCGATCCGCGTACGGCTAAGAAGTTCTATCTCACCGGCGAGCACATCTTCCCGTGGCAATTCGACGAGGACCCAGCGCTTATTCCCGATAAAGAAGCAGCGATGGCAGTAGCAGCGCACGAGTGGCAATCCTCGCCCTATGATGCCGCAGTGCTTGGTGATGCCCCCATCTCCGCTGCTGAAATATACCTCGATGACATCTACGTGCCTTTCGAAGAATCACTAAAGACCGCGCAGACCTACGGCGACCTGAGATTCGAAGTCACCAATGTGTTCCAACACGACGGCATTGGCCATGATGGAGCAGGCATCTTTGCCCGCCTGCGCGGTCTCGTCGAGGACCGATGAACACAGACGTAAAGAAAAGAACTCGTACACTCTCGGTGCACGAGCTCTTTTGCCATACAGGTTAGACAGGTAGGAGATATCCAACAGGCAACACCAGCTGTGCGTATTCTGCGAGTACCCAAATAGCTGCACCAATGCAAAGTGTGTAGATAATTGCAGGTATTAATCTCATCCGAGCAACTACCAGTAAGAATACAAGAGAGAAAGCTACAGTTCCGATGAGCATTCCAAACAAGAAGATTAACCAAATGTAACCGACAATCCATGCAATGGAAGCCAAGACAATAATGACTCTGGCTCGCCAATTGTCTCTTTCACCAGGGGTTAGTTTGACGTCCTTGCCGACTCCAATGTCACGGAAAATACTTAGCACGCCTAAGACAACCCCCAATATGCCGACAGCCAGAGGGAAGAGTCGACCGCTATTTGAGAACTGGAACGAAATAACGATGGTAGCAGCGAAGAATACTAACATGACTAGCGAAACCGCAATATCCAGCTTCATTGGAACAGGCAAGTCCGACTTTTCCGAGACCTGAACCTTTTCAACGCCTTCTTCTGTCTTGCGGAAGAACTTCCGGACGAATGGAATGATTACTGCACCCGCGAGAATCAAGATTACAACCATCACGAACGGCCGCGTCATCCATTCTGCAGGGGAGAACACGTTAACTGTCAGGAAGTAGTACCGCTCAAAAGGTTCTGCCAACACGTATGCGATTAGGAATGGTGCTCGCGGGATATTTGTCATCTTGCAAATCCAACCCACAACACCAAGCAAAAGCATCATGTAGAAGACGTTGAGATTCAGAGGCTCCTGGAATCCACTGAAGAACAACAACGGAATAAGAGCTGCAGCAAGAATCGGGAAGGCCACGTAGCTCAAACGAGCCAACGGCTTCGCAGCAACGAAAGCTACGGCAGCACCTAGGACACTGGCGATAGCAAAAGCCCAGACGATGAAGTAAACAAGATCTAGTTCATTCGTAATCAGACCAGGACCAGGCTGAATACCAAAGATTAGGAGAACACCCAACAGCAATGCGAAAGGCGCTGCACCAGGAACACCGAAGAGCAAGGTAGGAATCAAAGAACCTGATTCGATACCGTTACTTGCTGCGGATGGAGCGATAACACCACGTGGGTCGCCTTTACCAAAGTTGTTCGTGGCAGGCTTCCTAGAAGCAAAAGCTTGTGCTTGTCCGTACGCCAACCAGGAGCCTGCCGTCGCACCGACACCTGGTAAGAAACCGACGCCTACGCCGACTGCGGAACCACGAATGACATCCGTCCAATGCTTTGCAATATCTCGAATACCTTGGCTCCATCCACCGCCGAGATCCATACCGCCTTTGGCGACCTTGGTCTTCCGCGCAGTGAGGTCAATGATTTCAGCCAAGCCGAAAATACCCAGAGCTGCGGCCACGAGGCCGATACCATCAGTGAGGTATTCGGATCCAAAGGTGAACCGGTACTCTGCCGAAATTGGTGAGACACCAACCATGCCAAGAACCAGGCCGAACGTTGAAATCAAGAGTCCTTTAATGACATTGCCCTTTGACAGCATTGCTGTCAGGAAAATACCCATGACGATGAGGACAAAGATTTCCGGAGAACCGAAAGCAGTAACCACTGGACGTGCGATTGGAACGATGACGGTTAGGGCGATAATGCCGATGATTCCGCCAATCATGGAAGCAATGAAGCTCGCAGATAGCGCACGACCGCCTTGCCCCTTCTTTGCCATTTCATGTCCATCAAGCAGGAACACGGATGCTGCTGCCGAGCCGGGGATACCCAGGACGACGGAGGTAATCACATCTGATGTGTGCACCACCGCCACTGCACCAATAATCATGGCGATCGCTTGGTTCGGTTCCAGAATAAAGACGAATGGCAGTAGAACTGCGACGGCGCCTGTGCCGCCCAAACCAGGGATAACACCGATAACGATGCCTACGATGACACCTGCACCTAGGTACAGCCACATCGATGGGTCAGCGAATTGTGAAAGCGCTTGTAACGCTGCATCAAACATTGTTCCAACCCCCTATCCGTGAACCGGAGCGTCGTATTTATCGGCAAGAATCTCGTTCGTGTAGCTCATGATCTCTGGATCAATCTGAAGCGCTTCACGGAAGTCCTCACGGTTTTGCTTGCCCGAAAGTAGGTCATATCCGCCCAAAGCCGAGTTAGCTTCTTCTTTGAAGGTAGGGTCCGAGTTGAGTTCACCAATCATCTGGTCGTAGGTATCTACTACCTCAGGATCGGTTCCTTCATTTGCCCACAGGCCCTTCTGATAAAAGAACCCTGGTACTACGAATGCCCGGTAGGCTTCGTAAGCTTTCCGCTGTTCCTCTGTTTTGCCGCCGTACTTCTGATAAACCTCTTCAAAAGTTGGAATGTCTGGCAAGTTTGGATCACGGACAACTTCGCCATCCTCTAAAATTCCGATACTGAACAGAGGAACGGCTTCCCCAGTTTCTACGTAAGGGCCAACTTGTGACAAGTAGGAAGCTGTCGTTTGGAAGTCCAAGTCGGTTTCACCACGCTGGACTGCAAGGCGACTCGGTCCACGTCCTTCCATTCCGAATACTCCCCTAACTGGAGCTCCCAAGGCTTCGAGTGCGAGCAACGGAACTAGATCCAGACCTGTAGCTGACATTCCTCCATAAAGAACGTCGTCATCATGATTGATAAGGCTATCGATGTCGGTGATTCCGCTTTGATCGCTGGTCCACAGCACTGCACCTGTGCCGTTGAAAGCCAACGGCTCCATCTCAGAGAACTTGAACTCAGCCGCTGGATGCCCAAGCATGCTCTGGAAGTATGTTGTCGCCGAAGCAACCAGCACTTGGTTACCTGTCTGAACCCCAGCATCCACATAAGCATTCATGCCTGTAATGGACTCACCACCAGGAATGTTTTCCACCTGGTAACGGTTAACTTCATCCTGCTTTTCTGCAAAGTAAGGAGTGATAAAGCGTGCCCAGGTGTCAGTACCACCACCAGTTCCATAAGGAACAACAACATCGATGATGCCATTGCCAGAAGGGTTATAAGAAGTCTGCGCTGGCGCACAGCCCACCAGGAAAGTTGCTGCGGCAAGAGCAGCGCCAATAACCGCTTTCTTTCCATCATTAAATATGCGAGACATTACCCCACCTCAATTCGATTGCTGACCGAATCGTCCTCAGGCAGAAAGAGCTTCGCATCCGCGATAGTCCTCGAGGTACGAACAACACCGATTTCGGTAGCAAAATCATCTTTAGAAACTTTAGTTTCAATTACTCCGACAGGGGTCAAAATCCTCAAA
The DNA here is from genome assembly GCF_002967075.1 of Corynebacterium sp. J010B-136. Taxonomy (GTDB): domain Bacteria; phylum Actinomycetota; class Actinomycetes; order Mycobacteriales; family Mycobacteriaceae; genus Corynebacterium. The sequence continues at coordinate 524,247 of NZ_PUGE01000001.1, forward strand.
GATTCTGGGCGCGCAGAGTCAGAAAAAGCTACGGTTCCTTCCTCGAGGATTGCTTTTGAAATAGCCACGCTGCCGGTAACTGGGATTGCAGGATGAAGCTTGCCCATAGACAGCATCAAGATTTTTAGGTCTGAATCATCATCAGTTGACGGATCAACCACGCCAATCTTTGGAATTGCTCGAGCTGCAGCTGCCGGGGAATCTGATAATCCCATCAGCACTGAAGCGCGACGTCGAATGCCGTCAAGTACCTCAAGCTGCATAGAAATCGTTGAGGCCCAATCTTCATAGTTGTCTGCGGCCAAACCGAAGTCCTTTGCCGCGACAAGGGCAACGGGTGCGCCTGCATCAATCAATGTCACGCTAAACACGCGATTGTCGATTTCGATTTGATCAGTCTTGTTGCCAGTTGGGAAAAGTGCCCCAGTTGTCTTTCCTTCAGGGTTGGTAAAACCGAGGACGACCTTATGCCCAGCAAACTTGGTGCCTGGCATTGTCTCCGTCAAGGACTCCAGGAGTTTTCCATCTGGTGTCTCCAAAGACTGAACGATGACCTGGTTGGTGTTTTCGTTCAAAACACGAATGCGCGTCACATCTGCATCGGGCTTAACCAGACCAGTTTCAATTCCGTATAGGCCGACTGTCGCCGAGCAGTTCCCACAATTGCTGCCCCAGTCGACTTTGGCTTCTTCGATCCCAATCTGCGCAAAGGAAAACTTGATATCGATGTCGGGGTCATCACTCGGAGAAATGATAACCGCCTTACTCGTGGTTGAGGTTCCTCCACCGACACCATCAAGCTGACGAACGTCAGGGCTTCCAAACGCCCGCAGCAAGACTTCATCAACAGTCGAACTCTGAGACTCCAGTTCCTCAGATTCAAATACCCAACATTTACTTGTTCCACCACGCATCCAACGTGCTTGAATTTCCATCTTGTGTAACTCCTCTCACTTTTGAGCTACAGCAAGTTTCAACCCACACGATGTTTAAGTCAATGTAAAGTTTTTTCAAGTCTTTTAAGTAATACTTAAAGCTCGTTGCCGTTAAAGCCCCAGCATGTAACCTTTATTTAGTTAATTGGTTAACCGGTATACTCAATGACCAAGCTATTTAAGTAAGACTTAATATGTTTCAAGTTCTGTTTAGGTAGTACTGAAGGGAAACTTCAAAATTGTACGATGTTCGCCGCTTACAAACCTTCGCGAAGGTGATTGAACTCGGCTCCGTGAGCGATGCTGCGGATGAGCTCTCCTTCACCCCATCGGCCGTCTCACAACAGCTAAAAAAGTTGGAAGCTGAAGTTGGACTCCAATTGGTCTGGAGGACCCAGAATGGATTGGTTCCAACAGAAGCTGGACTAGTCCTAGCCGAACACACCAGGAGAATCCTTCGTCAGCTCGCAGCCGCTAGGGCCGATATTTCAGACCTAGCCGCTGGTCGCGTGGGCAGCCTTTCCGTGGGCGCCTTTCCTACTACGGCAGCGTCTTTTCTCCCGTTAGCGATCAACGAATTCAATAGACGCTACCCCAACATTGATCTCTCCATTAAAAGCGCTCGTCTAAACAAATTGATCAGCAGTTTGGAGGAAGGAGAAGTGCAGTTGGCATTGCTTTGGGACTATCCGTGGAATCCCCTCACCACCGAGGGGATAGAACTCGTCGAAGTATTCACCGAGCCCTTCGTAATTCTCGTTCCGCAATCCCATAAATTAGCTGACCGAGCTTCAGTAAAGATCTCCGAGTTAGCCCCTGAAAAGTGGGTGGCGCGAGGTGACGACCACCCGGTTGTCGAAGTTATCGAGCGTTCTGGATCCAGGGCAGGTTTCCGCCCTAAAATCAGCATGTACGCCAACGATTACCAAGAAACCCAGGCAATGGTCAGCGTCGGTATTGGAATTGCTATCGCACCCCGCAGCGCCTTGTCCGTGCAGCACCCGAATGTAAGAGTGCTTGAAATCGAAGGAACTCCGCCTCAGCGGCGAACCCTCCTCGGACAGCGGGAAGAGCGAGCCCTCTCCCCGCTTGAGATGGCGTTTAAATCCGTCATCCTCGAGCAAGGAGCACTCTTTGCCAGCCAACAATCCGGTAGCTCAAGACCTGAGGTAGACAAAAGACTCGATAGCCCGTAAATCCGCCACTATTTACGGGCTATCGAGTCCTTGTTTATCGCGCTTAAGCCGCTTTTGGCTTTAAGCGCCCTGCGCTTCAGCAGCAGCCTGGACTGCGGCCTTAACTGCTGGAGCAACGCGGTCATCGATAGCCTCTGGCACGATGCGGCCTGGCTCGAGCTCATCTGCGACGATGGACGCGATGGCATCGGCAGCAGCCAGCTTCATCTCGGGGGTGATCTTCGTGGCCTTCGCAGCGAGTGCACCAGCGAAGATACCTGGGAAAGCCAGGACATTGTTGATCTGGTTCGGCAGATCAGAGCGGCCGGTAGCAACAATCGCGGCGTACTTCCCTGAGATCTCTGGATCGATTTCTGGGGTTGGGTTTGCCAGGGTGAAAATGATGGGCTGTGGAGCCATCAACTTCACGGCTTCCTCACCGATGCTGCCGCCGGACACGCCGATGAACAGCTCTGCGCCCTCAAAGGCTTCGTTGACGCCACCAGTCACATTGCGTGGGTTGGTCTTGGCAGCCAGAGCCTGCTTAGTTGGGGAAAGATCGGTGCGGTCTTTTTGGATAACCCCGCGGGAATCCAGCACGATGATATCGGTCGCGCCTGCATTGGTGAGCATGTCGACGGTTGCAACACCGGCAGCACCGGCACCGGAGATGACGATCTTCAAACCAGCAAGCTCACGGCCGAGCAGCTTCAAAGAGTTGCGCAGTGCGGCGAGGATAACCACGGCGGTACCGTGCTGATCATCGTGCATGACTGGGATGTCGAGACGCTCAATGAGGCGACGCTCGATCTCAAAGCAACGCGGCGCAGAGATATCTTCCAAGTTGATGGCACCAAAAGAAGGTGCCAAGCGCGCGATAGTCTCCACCAGCTCATCAACATCCTGGGTATCCAGAACGATGGGAACTGACTTCAAACCGGCAAATGCGCTAAACAGTTGCGCTTTACCTTCCATGACAGGCAGGGAGGCCTGTGGTCCGATATCGCCCAGACCCAAAACTGCGGAGCCATCGGAGATAACAGCAACGGTGTTGCCAACGCCGGTGTGCGTGCGGGCAACTTCTGGGTCGGCAGCAATGGCCTCGCATACCTTGGCTACACCTGGGGTGTATGCCAAAGAAAGGTCACGCATATCGCGTAGGGGGCGGGTCGAAGCAATCGAGAGCTTGCCGCCAGCGTGTGCGTCAAAGATTTCTTCTTCGGTGAGATTCTGAGTATTGCGTTTCAATGCTGCAGTCATCGTTTTGCCTAGCTATCTCGAATGAGATTGTCGGGAGTAGTTTCTAACCGGAAAACACTAGTCAAATCTATCGCCTTATAGGAAATACGGATTGCGAACATTTGTGAATATCGCACTGACCTTTGTTGCTAGCTTTGCAACGAATCGCTTAACAGTGAATATAAATCAAACTACCCGCGATGAATGTCACCTAATTAGCGCAACAGTGGCCGCGACCATAGGGCGAGAACCAGCGTGGAAGCCAAAGACAATCCGGCCATAATCCATAAGGTGCCGGCAGTCCAAGAAGCATCGACAGCCACGGCGCCCAAGGCGGCGCCAGAGGCAATGCCGACCTGATAGGTCACGACGTACAAAGAAGACGCCGCATCCGGGTTATGACGGCCCGCGTGCAAGAAGATGGTGGTGCCCAAAGTCGGTAGCGCACCGTATGCCCCACCGAAGACGATGATCGCCAAGAAGATCAGGGCTGTAGAGATGGCCCCAGTAAGCCCGAATGCCAATTGGCCCAAAATCGCGGCGATGAGAAATAGCGTCGTGGTGTGCACGCTGCCGCGCAGCATGCGGCGATCGACGGTACGCGTTGCCACGGTAACGCCAAGTAGCCCCAGCGCGCCGAAGACGAAAAGACCGATGGAGACGAAGCCCGCGCCGGCGGTTTCCGAAAGAATCAACCCCAGGTAGGTATAGGCGGCAAACACACCCGTGACCGCCAACATCAAAAAGAGCACCAGGGAAATAAGTCCCCACGGCATTGAACGCTTTTCCTGAATCGCTAAATCCCTAGGCAATGGTGGCAGCGACGGCACCGTGGGCAGCAAGACCATCAGCGCGGCTACAGTAAGCGCGCCTAATACCCAGGTGGTTGGGCGCCAGCCGATAAGCCCGCCGAGCCAGGTAGCCAATGGTGAGCCCACCACCAGCGCCATGGTGGAGCCCACCGATACAATGCCCACTGCCTTACCGGTATGCCCTGGAGACATGCGCGCGGCCATGGGGCCCACGAGAGCCCAAAACACGCCGTGAGTCAACGCGGCGGTGATGCGGCCAACCGCCAGCATCGAATAGTTAACGGTCAGAGCTTGGACCACGATGCCGGTAATGAGAAAGCCTAAGGTCGCAAGGAAAATGGTGCGCTTATTAAAACGCCCCAACCAGATCATCGCAGGAATGGTAACCACCGCGACGACGCCAGCGTAAATCGTCATCAGCAAACCAATGCGCGATTCAGAAACATCTAAGTCACGCGCCATGGGGCTAATCAACCCGACCGCGAACATCTCAAAAGTGACATACACAAAAGCCGCAAAGCTCATGGCGGTCAAAGGAACGACCGGGAACCGGGATTCACGAGATTCAGTAGCAGCATTAGACATGCGAAAGCTCCTTCCTTTTCACGAAGGCATCAAGGGGGTAAGACAGGGGTGTAAATCTCCATAAACAGTAGACCTCTAACTAGCGCACTACTAGCTGGGGCAAGGTTTTTAGGCCGCGACGTTAGCAACCTAACTTTCTTATCTGGCTGCGACGAAGGTCGGCATCGAAAAGCGCAAGTTAATACGCCTGTAAAACGCACAACAGCGCACCGTGAGACAATGGACGCTATGTCTAGTGCGAAAAATTGGCTTGAGGGCGCGCGCCCACACACCTGGGCAAATGCTTTTGCCCCTGTTTTGGCAGGTACTGGTGCTGCCGCCGCGATTGGTGGGTTCCACTTTGGCCGAGCGCTTTTAGCGCTCATTGTCGCGTGGGCGCTGATTATTGGTGTGAACTTCGCCAATGATTATTCCGACGGCATTCGCGGCACCGATGATGACCGCACTGGCCCGCAGCGGCTTACCGGCGGCGGTTTAGCCAAACCGCAACACGTGAAATATGCGGCTTTCGGCTGCTTCGCGGTCGCCGGAATCGCTGGTATTTGGCTCTCACTTGCGGCCGGCGCGTGGTGGTTTATCTTGATCGGCGCACTGTGCATCGCCGGTGCTTGGTTTTATACCGGCGGCAAGAACCCTTATGGCTACCGCGGGCTAGGTGAAGTCGCGGTGTTCGTATTCTTCGGACTCGTTGCCGTTTTGGGCACCCAATTTACCCAGGCTGGCAGCATCTCCTTTGTCGGCGTGCTGCTGGCTCTGGGTGTTGGTGGCATGAGCGCTGCCGTGAACTTGGCCAATAATATTCGCGATATTCCCTCCGATACCGAAACTGGCAAAATCACCCTCGCTGTACGCCTGGGTGATAGCCGCTCCCGCCTGCTGTTTACCGTGCTGCTGACCCTGCCGGTTATCTACACCATCCTTCTGGCCTTTAGCTCGTGGCTGGCATTGATTGCCTTGGTCTACATCCCCTTTGGCCTGACATCCGTCCGCACCGTCAACCGCGGCGCGAAAGGCAAAGAACTCATTCCGGTGCTTGGTCTAACTGGACGTGCCATGCTCATCTGGGCAGTACTTTCTGCCCTTGCTGTGGCGGTGGTTTAGACAATGCTGGGGGTTATAACTGGCTTTGCCATCATCCTGGCCGTGATTTTTACCGGCTGGATTCTAGCGCGCACAAAAATCATCCGCTCTAGTTCAGAGCGGTTGATGTTCAACCGGGTGGCTTTTTATGCCGCAACGCCCGCGCTGCTTTTCGATGCCGTCTCCAAGGCCGACCCAGAAAACTTCCTCACCCCAGTCACCTTGGTCATTTCAATTGCCACAGTACTGGTTTCGGTTATCTATGGGGTGATTTTCTTCCGGCAAGGAATCGCGGGAATTGGAATTGGTGCGGCATCGTCAAGCTATTTCAACTCTGTCAACATCGGCCTGCCGGTCAGTATTTATGTCATTGGTGATGCCACCCATGTCGTCCCCATCATGTTGCTGCAGATGATGATTTATACCCCGGTCATCCTGGGAATGTTGGGCGGCGGCTCCTTCTTCGGTGCCGTCAAGACGGGGCTTTTAAGCCCGGTTGTGCTGGCTTCTTTCGCCGGTTTTATCGTCGCAGTAATGGGCTGGGAAGTCCCCGATCCTGTGGCTGAGCCAATCGCACTGTTGGGCGGTGCGGCCATTCCGATGGTCTTGATGAGCTTTGGTGCATCGATTAGCGGTGCGGGCGTACTTTCTGATGTGAAATCCCGCCCCGCTGTGCTAACTGCGACCACCTTGAAGCTTGTCGGCATGCCGCTGGCGGGTTTTATCACCGCTACCCTGCTGGGGCTTGAAACCGACCTGGTCTATGCCTGCACCATCTTGTGTGCGCTGCCTACAGCCCAAAATGTCTACAACTACGCCGCTACTTTCGAACGCGGCCAAACTATCTCGCGCGATACCGTGTTCATCACCACCTTTGCATCCCTTCCGGTGATGCTGATTATCGCGCTATTGTTTGGACGTTAATTCTTCATACCAACTGACGGGGATGTCTCGTGTCCACACCGAAGCACACAGCACACGCGAAAAAGCCCACTGCGAAATCCCGCAGGAGCCCAGAACAGCTTGCTAAAACCATTGAGAACAGGCTCGTCCGCGAACTCACGGGTTTGGAACCAGACGAGCTCCAACGCGCATTCCTGCTCACGCAATGGCAATCCGGCGAGATCGATGACAAGACCAACACCGTCACCTTCGCCGTTGATGTGCGCCAACTTGCCTCCCGGCATCGGCAGTTAGAGCTGGAATCTCAAAAAGTTACCGCTGTGCATGTCAACCTCAACCGGATTACGGACAAGGAAAATTACGAATACGGCCTGATGCGGCATGTGCCCGGCACCTATATCTGGGTTCGCACCATCCCGATTACCCCGACCTACCTGGGCGCTTATAGCTTCCGGTTGATTACAGACGATGACGAAGTCATTGAGCAACCACCGCACACCCGTGTCCGCCAGCAAGTTCGCACGGCTTATCCGGATCATGCCAGCGTTTCAGATATTTCAATGCACAGTACGCTTGATGTTGATGAAGAAGGCCGCGGCACCATGCTTGTTTCAGGTCCGCTGGCCCCGAACCAAGACCATTGGAATCGTGACAATCATCGGCTGCACGGGCAAGTTATTACCACTTACCTCGAAGACGCAGACCTGAAGATTTTTGCGTATCTTCCCACCCATGAATTCTCTGGCGCTGCTGCGAAGAAGCCATGCCGGGTGCTCACGCTTTTCGATGCCGAAACTTGGTTCTTCAAGTTCGACCTGCCCTACGTGCTCGAAAGGGCTGTCGCCAATGGCATGGAACCAGTTGCTGTTTTAGGAATTGCCAATCACGACAATGCGCACCGGGTTGAGCAGCTTCAAGCCAATCCGGAATTTCTAGAAAAGGTCGGCGATATTGCTGAAACCTGGCTTCACCATGAAGCAAATCAGCGTGGGATGGAGCTCAATCCCGACGACAACACCATCGCCGGGCAATCTCTCGGCGGGCTATCCGCGCTCTATGCCGCGCTGTTAAATCCAGAGAAATACTCCACGGTCATCGCGCAGTCCCCATCCTTGTGGTGGAGCCCCGCAAAAGGCAGCACCCCGCGTGACTTAAAGCGCCCTTCCCATGGGTGGTTAATAGACCAGTTTTATAAAACCAAGCCCAAGGCACTTCCGCACGACACCAACTTCAACATCCATGTTGGGGTGCGTGAGGGCGCGATGGTCAATCAAGCGCACCTGCTGGGCATGGCGTTGAAGGCGCGCAAAATCCCGCATGAATTACACGTTTATGACGGCGGACATGACTGGGGATGGTGGCGCGCAGCCTTGCTGAAGCACCTTGGTGCCCAGCCTGTAAAAGACCGCTGGGCGGATTTTGGGGCAGAGTTCGGGGTTTAGTCGTTTTCCTCGTTGCCGCGTCCGGAGAGCTCGCGCTGTACCCAAGCCTTATGCTCTTGGCGCTGGCGGGAGTATTCGGCAATGGACTGGGTGGCTTCTAGGCGCCACTGGGAAAAGACCAGCATCGAGAGCGGCAATGCCACAAAGAGTGCGAGCAGCGCGGTAAATACCAGCGGGATCGGCGCATCAATGACAACTGCCACTACTTGAATAACGACAGTGAGAATAATGAACAGGGCAAGGCGCGCGAGCCCGTATTTTACTACTGCGCGGCGCGACTTCTTGCGAAGTTCGGGGTCCGGAATTGGTGCTTGATCATCCACAGGCACTTAGTTTACCTCCTGAGATTTTCGCCACGTAGAATGGCCTACATGGGTCGGATTATATTATTGCTCTTGATTATCGCAGCCGTGGTTTTGGTCTGGAAAGCCTTTGGACCTAGCTCCTGGAACCAGAAGAAAACCCCGACGGTCGCGCCGCCACGCGAAATTAAGGGACCCGACGACGATGAAGATTTCTTGTGGCAGCTAGAAAAGGAAGCCTTCAAACAGCGCCGCCAACGCGAGCGTGCTGCAGAAGAAAAGCGTCCGCCCAAGCCCAAGAATCAAAATAACGCTGCAGATACTCCGGATACTTCTAATTCTCCCGATACTCCGAGTCCTGGGGAGCAATCCGATCCCGGCGAAGATAAACCCCAGGCTTAGTGCTTAAGCCGCTAAGCCTGTGGGTTTTGAGGCACCAGCTCAATATCAAAATCGAGAGCCTGGGCTACAGCGATAACCTTTTCCCAGCGCACGCCTTCGCCGCCGTGTTCAATGGTGTGCAGCGTGGAGCGTGAGACTCCAACAGTCTTAGCTAAATCTTGTTGTACGATCCCAAAATCACGCCGCCTTTGTGCGAGGCGCTGACCAAGCTCAACTAGCGTGTGATTATCGCTAGCGGGCTTGCCCTGCTTTTTGCGGGTTGGGTTCGTCATAACAACTAGTTTAGCCCAGCGTAGGAGTGGAGTCCGGATACGACCAAGTTGATGAAGAAGAGGTTGAAAATCATCGTGGATAGCGCAACAACGTTAATCCATGGCGCGAATTTCGCCCAGGATGGGGTTGCACGCGCGTGCAGGTAGGCAGCATACAGAATCCAGGATGCGAAAGACACGGTTTCCTTCGGGTCCCAACCCCAGAAACGACCCCAGGCAGCTTCTGCCCAGATAGCACCCAGAACGATGCCCAGACCCAGAGTTGGAAGGGTAACCACCGCGACGCGGTATGCCAGCTGGTCGAGCTTCTTCGCTGAAGGCAATGGCTTTGCAACCGCACCAAAGAAACCATGCTCTTTACCCTTTGGCTGCCAACGACGCAGCAGGTGCAAGACAGAACCAATACCAGAAACGATACCTAGGGAACCACCGAGGGAAACAATGGTGACATGTACTGGCAGCCAGTAGGACTGCAATGCCGGTACTACTGGTGCGGATTCTGCATAAAGCTCGGTGGAGCCGTAGAACATCAACGCGAGCAGTGGGGTGAGAACCCATGGCCACAGGGTTCGCCATTCCTTGCGTTGCATAGCAATCATCATCGCAAGCAGCGCGCCGAAGGTAATCGTCAACATGTATTCATAAAGATTGCCCAGCGGGAAGCGGTTGACCGCAAGACCACGCAGCACAATCGATGCCAGATGCAACGCAATAGCAACCCACAACAGGGACTGCGTCATGCCGCCTAAGCGGTCCACCTTGGATTCCTGCGTCGCAATATCAGACTCGGATTCACTGGCAACAGCTTTGCCGGAGGAATCTACTCCAGGAGCGTCATCTTCAACGATATCCGCGCTATCAACGGTGCTGACGCTGTCAGCACCAGCAGCGCCGTTGGCGGCTACGGACGCCTTGAGCTTCTTGGCATTAGCTGTTGCTTCGGAGCGCTGACGACGTGCATCAATTACGCCATTAAGACGCCCATAATAAATGAGAGACAAAATCAACGCGACTGCATAAACAACAAATGCTGTCTGAAATGCAATGTCTGAAAAGCTGGACAGATTCTGATTAACCGGCATCAATTTTTCTTACCTATCGGAGTTAGACCACCACAAAGCGGCTTATATGTTCATCACCCTACTACTTTTGTCTAACCTTAACCAACTTTAGATGGATGAGGTGTAGGGCGTTGAGCACTATGAATAAAGGTTTTAGTCCTCAGAGAATAATTCGTCTTCTTCGACTTCGTCCGGGTCGGGCAACTCGAGAAGCTCGCGGTAGAGTTCGTCGAATTCCTCGGACCAGCCTGCGCGGTCGGTACGAGCCAGGCCTGCCATCTCGATCCCTGTTCCGGCGCTTCCATTGGATGCGACATCCAATGGGCGGAGGCGAATCCATATGCGGCGGCGCTTAATCACCAGGGAGAAGACCAAAGACACCAACATGGTTATCGCGGAGACCAAAACCCACTTTTGGGTTGGGTCATAAGAGACCTGGAAGTTCGCGAATTCATTAGCGCCATTAAAAGTCACCGTGGTGCCATCGTCTAAGGTTACTGACTCATCCATGGTCAGGTTCACGCGGTCGATGCGCTGTAGCTGACCGGAGTGCACCAAAGTGGAATCCAAGTCGAAGATGGACTGCGCGGTACCCGTGTCCAGCCCAGCATCACCTCGGTAGATATCCACGGCCATGGCTGGGTCAGTCATGGATGGGTAGCTCGAGGTCAACAGCTCACCGTTGTCGCCATCCCAGCTCGCAGTAGGAGCAAACAGGCCTTGAATTGCCAGCTGGTTTTGGCGGCGATCATAAAGGTCCGGATACATGCCCGCTGGTGGATCGAAACGCATCACACCAGAAGAGAGGAAGAAGGTTGGGTCATCGGGGCGGAACTGCACCGTTTGGGTGCGCTTTTCGCCATTTGGCCATTCCACCGTGATGGTTGGGGCAAAGCCGTGGCCCTGCAGGTAGATACGGTTATTATCCGTACGCAACGGGTGGTTGACCTTTAGCTGGTAGTCTTCCCAGGTCTCTGGGTCATTAAAGATGTCCTCACCCTTGGCGTAAGAAACATTCGAGGTAAACATCTCTGCTTGGCCATTCGGCAGGTAATCCGCTACAAAGTCATGAGCTTGAAGGCAGAATTCGTGCAAGCCGGTGCCATCAAAAAGCGGGCCTGCGCGGAAGCTGTCATAATTCGACAACGAGGTATTACAAAATTCGGTCGATTGTTCCAGATCCGTAGAACCAGTATTGGTAATCACGATAACCTGGCCTTCGTAGTAGACCAAGCGACCGAAAGCTACCGTGAGCAAGACCGCGACCAAAGAGATGTGGAAAATCAGGTTCGCCATCTCACGGCCATAACCACGTTCTGCGGAAATCGTGTACGCATCAGCGCGGTCTTCTTCAGCAGTGAATTCCGATACGCGCCACTTCTTCAGCCTGGATTTCACCTGTGTGCGCATCTCCTCAAAGCTGCGCTCCGTCTCTCCCTTCGCATGCATTTGCATGCGGTTTAAGTTCTTCGGCGCACGCGTTGGCGGAGTCTTCCACGCCTTGTAGTGATCCCACGAACGCGGGATGATGCAGCCCACCAAAGAAATGGTGAGCAATACGAAGATCGCACTAAACCAGGTGGAGGAGAAAACATCGAAAAGCTGAAGCTTGTCGTAGATTGCTGCCACGCGTCCATTAGACGCAATGAAGTCATTAACGTTGGACTCATTCAAGTCACGCTGTGGCAAAAGAGATCCGGGAATCGCGGCAAGTGCTAGCAAAAACAGCAATGCCAGCGCGGTGCGCATGCTGGTCAGCCAGTGCCAAGTCTTGCGGAGGGCGGTACTGATTTTCTTCATAATGTGGACGGTCTCCTATTCCTTACGCTTAAATCAGCGTCGTGCCGTATTCGACGGTCCATTGACGAACCCAGTTGATGAAATATGCCCATGCACCCGAGACGAGAAAAATACCAACGACGATCATGGTGATGCCACCGACGTTCTGAATGATGCGGGAATGCTTGCGCATCCATTCGATACTGCGCATCGCGCGTGCTGAACCCAAGGCGACGAGCAAGAAAGGCAAACCCAGCCCCAGGCAATAGCCAATGATTAGCAAAGTGCCGCGCATCGCGGTCATGCCTTCAGTACCAGCGGAGACCGAGATAATCGCCGCCAGCGTTGGCCCCAGACACGGGGTCCATCCAAGAGCGAAAACGCCGCCCAAAAGCGGTGCGCCCAGCCAATTGGTCCAACGCTTCGGCGCCATACGGGTGTCATTTTGCATAAAGCCAATGCCACCCATAAAGACAATGCCCATCAAGATGGTGACTATGCCACCAACGCGCATGAGCACATCAGCATTGAGGGTAAGCATCGAAATAGCGCCGAACACTGACACGGTGGCGAGTACAAAGACGACCGTGAAGCCGAGGATAAACAGCAGCGATGCGCCAACCACAGCCCACTGGCGTTGTTTGGTCACCACCGGATTATTGCCTTTAAATTCCACTTGGCCGCCGACGATGCTAGCCAGATAGGACATGTATCCCGGAACCAGCGGCACCACACACGGCGATGCAAAAGACACCAAGCCAGCGGCAGCAGCCGCCAAAAGACCCAACAAGAGTGGGCCGGACATGGCGACTTCTGCGAACGTGCTTCCAATTTCAGTCACGGGTTAACTCGCCTGTTCCTGCTCGAGACTATCAACGACCTCTGTGATTTCCTTGTCCGTAATACCTCGCAAGAACACTGCCGCTGGGCGGTGCTGAGAGTCCAAGACAATAGTCGTCGGCACCACGGAGGTAGGAACACCACCGAGTGCAGCCGCAGTTCTAAATGGTGGGTCATAGATAGACGGGAAGGTTACGCCATTGTCTTCTTTGAAATCGCGGGCAATCTGCGGGTTGTAGTCGCGGACATTGATGCCCAACACGGTGCCCAGATCGCGCTCTTCCAAATCCTCCTGGATGCGCTGTAAGTCATCGACTTCTGCGCGACACGGTGCGCACCATTGTCCCCAAGAGTTTAAGACCACAATCTGGCCTTCATAATCATCCAAGGAGATAGTCTCGGATTCATCCATCAGGGATTCGCCTGAGAAAGACTGCAAAGGCTTGCGGTCTACTTCGTCATAGAAAATCTCCTGCTGGCCGCCAGGGGTGATGAATTCAAAGGTCGCGCCAGTAGCAACGGCATTTTGGGCATTCTCGGAATCTTGGGCACACGAGGCTAAGACCACGCTGGCGGCAGCAATCAAAACTGCTGACGCTAGGCGCTTAGAAGCAAACATGAAGAAGACTTTCTAGAAGTAAATGGTGCGGGATATTTAGATGCTTTGGGCAGGTGAAGAGTAGAAAATGTCAATAATCTGCTCACCGTCAAACACCAACGTGCTCACGGATGCCAAATCACACTCACGGTTCCACGGCGCATGCGCGAGGCGCAAACCTAAGACAGTACGCTGCACCATGACGATTGGCAGCTGGTGGCTGATCAAAATAGCTTCACGGCCTTCAGCTTCAACTCGTGCGCGTTCCACGGCATCCATCATGCGCGAGGCAATCTCCGAAAAAGGCTCACCCCAGCTCGGTTGCAACGGGTTGCGCAGAAGCGGCCAACGCTGCGGATTCCACAATGCCGAGCGCAGCCCCTTGACGTGCAGACCCTCAAAGCGGTTGCCCGATTCAATCAGGGTCTTATCAACTTCCACATCAAGGCCCGTGACTTTGGCAAAAGGCTGCGCCGTTTCCTGGGTGCGCTGCAAAGGCGACGCCGCCAAATATGCGACATCGTGGCCTTCAAAGGCCTTTGCCGTGCGTGCCGCCATGGAATGTCCACGAGCCGACAGGTGATATCCGGGAATACGGCCGTATAAAATTTTGTCGGGATTGTGGACCTCGCCGTGGCGCACGAGGTGGACGAGAGTCTTCGTCACAGCTGGATTATCCTTCCGCTTGAGCAGCTGCAGCACGCGCTGCAGGCTTGAGAGCCTTTTCGATTACCTCAAAATCATCGTCCGTTAAGGCATCAGATACAAACCAGGTCTCAAATGGGCTTGGTGGAACCATGACGCCAGCATTCAAAAGCTCATGGAAGAACGGGGTAAAGCGGAAGGTATCCGCCGCCTTCATATCATCAAAGTTACGGCCTTCACCTTCGGCAAAGCGAATAGAAAGCATCGAAGACGCACGCTGCATGTGGTGCGCTACGCCTTCAGCGGAAAGCGCCGAAGAAATCAGATCCGACAGACGGTCTGCATGTGCGGCAAGGCGTGGGTACAGGGATTCATCGGCAAGCTTGAGCGATGCCAGACCCGATGCCATGGCCACTGGGTTACCGGACAAGGTACCCGCTTGATAGACCGGACCAACTGGCGCCAGGTAATCCATGATGTCTGCGCGGCCACCAAAAGCAGCAGCGGGCAGGCCACCAGAGACAACCTTGCCGAAGGTCACCAAGTCACCGGCGACATGGTCCACACCGAACCAACCCTGGTGGGAGGTGCGGAAACCGGTCATGACCTCATCGATAATCAGCAAGGCGCCATCGGCATGCGCGATGTCTTTGAGCGCCTGGTTGAAGCCTTCCGCGGGCGCTACCGTGCCCATATTGCCGGCGGCAGCTTCAGTAATAATGCAGGCAATCTCACCTGGGTTATCGGCAAAAGCCTGCTTGACCGCATCCAAATCGTTATAAGGTACAACGATGGTATCTGCCGCAGCCGCGCCGGTAACACCAGGTGAATCCGGCAAAGCCAAGGTAGCAACGCCAGAGCCAGCAGCAGCCAAGAGCGCATCCACGTGACCGTGGTAGCAGCCATCAAACTTCAGGACCTTCGCGCGGCCAGTAAAGCCACGTGCCAAACGCACAGCGGACATGGTGGCCTCCGTACCGGAGTTGACCAGGCGAACCTTTTCCGCAGCGGTACGGGAAATAATTTCTTCCGCCAGCAAGGTCTCCCCGATGGTAGGAGCACCGAAGCTCAAGCCATCTTGAGCTACTTCCTGCACAGCCTTAACGATGTCAGGGTGTGCATTGCCGTGGATCATCGGTCCATAAGAGCCGACCAGGTCAACAAAGGTGTTGCCGTCGACATCGGTGAGCTGCGAACCCTGTGCCGAGGCAATCACGCGCGCTTGCCCACCGACGGAGCCAAAGGCACGAACAGGGGAATTCACACCGCCTGGGGTGACCTTAGTGGCGCGGGAAAACCACTGCGCAGAAGTAGAAGTTTGAGAAGAATTCAAGGAGTCCGGGGAAGAAGCCATAGCCCTCATTGTACGTATTTTGCCGCCATACAAAAGTTTGAGTAATTGCTGTGATGCGGCTTTGATTTTCTCAGGTTAGACTCACAGTTAAGTTGCAGAAAATATTTCGGGGGTTTCGCAATGCTTGTCGATGTTTTATCCATCCCTTCCTCACCCACCCATCGGCGGGGATATCCGCTGCTCATTGGGCTATTGGTGGGATCTATAGGTCTGGCTTTAACCGCATGCGCACAGGAAGAACCGGTCACACGTACCGCTTCACATGACGTGCAATCGTGGCAACCGGCGCATTTACCGCAGCCTATATCGCGCAACCCGGAGTTTGTGAAGCGTCTCGAACAGTCACCGACATCACAGCAAACGTCTGGTTCCTCGCGGACTTCGTCCGCTGCGGAACCAGACGAAGCGGCAGATCCGCAGCCTGCTGCCCCAGCAGAACCCGTTGCTCCGGTCGCCCCAATTGCTCCGGCGGCTCCCGTAATGGAGCAACCGGCCCCGCAGCCGCCGCCACAACCAGCACCGCAACCTGCGCCTGCACCCGCACGTCCTGCTCCTGCCCGACCTGCGCCAGCTCCAGCACCACAGGAACCGGCGAAGAAGGGACCCGTGTTGAAACTCCCTGGCACCAACCTGCCTGATTTCCGCCTGGTCATACCTTAATTAACCACGCGCAAGCCGATGATCCCTGCAACAATCATCAGCAGAAAAACAATCTTGAGGACAGTCACGGCTTCTTGACCGGTAGCAAAAGAGTAAATAACGGTAATGGATGCGCCGATGCCTACCCAGACGGCGTAGGCCGTGCCGACCGGCAGGTACTTCATCGCCCATGCCAGCCCACCCATGGAAATAGCTGCAGCGATAAAGAAAGTCACCACCGGCCACAGGCGGGTAAATCCATCAGATTTGGAAAGCGCGATTGCCCATACTGATTCAAATGCACCCGAGAGAACTAAAATGATCCATGCCATAAGCTCCTACTTTGGCAATCTTTGGCACAATGGGCAACTATGAAGATTGCATTTTTAGGTACTGGACGCATGGGCACAGAATTAGCCCGCCATGTTATGAAATCCCACGAAGTAACCGTATGGAACCGCACACCCGAGCGCGCGCAACCATTGGTTGATGAAGGAGCACAACTCGCGGAATCTCCAGCAGCTGCCGTTGATGGTGCCGAGGTCATTATTACCTCCCTCTTCGGCCCAGATGATATTCGTGAAGTTGTTATCTCACAGGACCTCATTCCGCAGGGCGTGACGTGGATTGATACCACCACCGTCTCTCCAGAGGCAGCACGCGAATTCGCAGACGCGGTTGATTCTTATGTCCATGCGCCAGTCGTTGGATCTTTGATTCCTGCGCGCAATAGCGAATTGGGTGTCTATGTAGGCACCCCGGATGATGCCCGCCGCGAGGTGGCATTAGAGATTGCTCGTCCATGGGCTGGTGAGAACAAGCTCATCGGCGTGGATTCCGCTGCGAAAGCTGCGACCGGCAAGCTCTTGGCAAACCTCGCGCTGTCGGTAACCGCGCAGGGTGTGCTTGAAGCTTTGAGCCTTGGTGAGGCAGAAGGCTTGGGTGAAGAAGAGACTTTGAAGATGCTTGATATCACGGGCCTTGCTTTCATGAAGAATATGAAGGCACCGTTTATCCTGGGCGAACGTGAGACTGCTCCAGGTGATTTCACCGTGGATGCGCTGTGCAAAGACTCTAAGTTGATGGTGGATACCGCCCAGCAAGAACTGCCTGCAGTTCAAGCTGCCATCAAGAACTTTGAACACCAACAAGAACTCGGCCACGGCGATGAGGACTTCTCCTCTATTTTCGTCTACCGCAAGGATTAAAAATCAGTAAACCCCAGCGCTGCACTTTCCCAAGAGAAAGAAGCAGGCTGGGGTTTATTTTGCCAGGTTTGAAGTTAAAGCTTAGCTACCCAGGATCCGCTGCGCAGCAGCGCGGGCATCAGCGATAACCGCTGGCACGCCCACTCCCCCAGCCCAAGCACCGGTAACTTCCAGGCCTGGCTGCGCAGCGATCTTTTCACGCACGGTCGCTACGGTCGCTAGGTGGTTGTCATCAAACCGTGGCAGCCCGCCGAACCAGCGCTGGGTGTAGATTTCGCTCACGCCCGCAGCACGCGCATCAAAGCCGGTAATTGTCAGCAGATCATCCAGGGCATAATCGACTAATGTATCTTCTGCTTCACGCGCGAGGGCGTCATCGCCAAAGCGTCCGAAGCTGGCCCGAATCAGTGCACCATCACCGATGCGCTCTTTCAGATGTGGCCACTTCTTCGAGCTAAAGGTAAAAGCCTTAGCGTGCACGCCAGGTTGATCAGCGGCGATAAGCACCCCGGAAGACTCTGGCAACCCAGCATCAGAATCGAATTTCAATCCCACGACCGCAGAGCTGGCTAGCTTTACGGGTTTGAGCGCAGCGGCTGCCTCGGGAGCAACCTTGCTCAACAAACGCGCAGTCGTTGGCGCTGGCGTTGCCACGACAACGCGGTCATAAGCCTCCGTATCACCGGGGACACCCTGGCCCGTGATGGTGTACTTCGAGGTCTTGGCATCAAACGTAATGCCAGAAACAAACGTATCCAGGTGGATATCTGCTTCTGACTTTTCCGCCAAGGTTTCATAGAGTTCGGCATAGCCACCAGCAAAGGCATTAAAGACTGGCTTTACTGGGCCTTCGCCAGGCGCGGGCCGTGACTTCTCAATCTGCGCCACAGCAGCCGACAGGGTGACCTTTTCCCCGGCCTGTGCTAAGGAATCAAGTGCTTCTGCTAGCTGCGGCACGGTTGCGCGAATACCTAAGTCATCCGCGAGACAGGAATACACTCCGCCCAGAAGTGACGAAACAACGCGGTCGACTACTTCATCGCCGTAGCGCTCGCGCACGAGCTGGCCGATGCTACGGTCTTCGCCCACGGTCCAATCGATTGGCTCAGCATCGTTTTCCGCGTCGATGCGACGTGCGGTTTCTTCGCTGACCAGGTGCGCAACCG
The DNA here is from genome assembly GCF_002967075.1 of Corynebacterium sp. J010B-136. Classification (GTDB taxonomy): domain Bacteria; phylum Actinomycetota; class Actinomycetes; order Mycobacteriales; family Mycobacteriaceae; genus Corynebacterium. The sequence goes on from NZ_PUGE01000001.1 coordinate 542,684, forward strand.
GCGCGGAGGTTGATGGAATGCCCATGACTCCTCCGCGTGGGAGATCCTGCAGGCTGCTTTGGGAGTACACCAACGAGGACTTGCCGGAAGGTTCCACCAGGGAACCTTCCAGTCCAAGATCCTTGAAAAATTCCAAGGCATCTTCGCGACGTGCTAAAAATGCCTCAGCGCCAAGGTCGACGGGTCCATCATTAAACGGCACCGTAAACAGCTTGCCGCCAATGCGATCCGAGGCTTCAAAGACATCGATATGCGCATCTGCGTCTAAGTCTCCGCCTCGAAGCTCATATGCGGTGGTTAATCCCGCTAGACCTGCGCCAACAATGGCAATTCTCATTTAACCCTCCTCGTGGATAATTGCTACCGCACGCGTAATCGCTTCAGCATCCGTGGTGGGCAGTACGCCGTGTCCTAAGTTCCAGATATGTCCGGTGGCATGGCCTGCGGCCTGCGCAGTGGCCACCTGGTCACGAATTGAACGTACAGCGCCGCGGACGGCATCATCGCCAGCGAAAAGCAGTGCAGGATCCAAGTTACCCTGCAATGCGTGTGCGCCGTGCGCCGCGTGGATACGCTCAGCTGCTTCATCCATGCGCACGCGGTAATCCACACCCATGACTTCCGAGCCAGCTTCAGCCATCGCTGGCAACAACTCGCCAGTGCCCACACCGAAGTGGATGCGTGGGACTACGCCCGCGACGTGCTCGAGGATTTCCGTGGAATATGGCAGCACGTACTCGCGGTAGTCATCGCGGTTGAGATAGCCTGCCCAAGAGTCAAAGAGCTGCATGGCATCAATGCCTGCCTCGATTTGAACGTCTAGGAAGTTGATAATCGTTGGCACCAAACGCTTCATCAAGGCATGCCAGGTCTCCGGATCGGAGTGCATGAGTGCCTTGGTGATTTCATGGTTCTTAGATGGACCACCTTCAATCAGGTAGGAAGCCAAGGTAAATGGCGCGCCCACAAAGCCGATGAGAGCTTGGGTATCGGTGAGTTCATCCAAAATGATCTTGATGCCATCGGCGACTTCGTCGACGTGGTGGTCCAAGATTGGAAGATTGTGGATATCGGAGCGGGTGCGTACCGCCTTATCCATGACCGGGCCACGGCCGGCAACAATGTCTACGCCGATTCCTGCGGCGCGGAGTGGAACAACAATATCGGAGAACAAGATCGCCGCGTCGACATCATGACGGCGGACTGGCTGGAGGGTGATTTCGGCGAGGAGTTCTGGCATGAAGCACGAATCCAACATCGAGATGCCTTCGCGTGCTGTGCGGTATTCAGGAAGTGAACGACCCGCCTGGCGCATAAACCATACGGCCGGGCGTGATGGGGTCTTACCCGCTGCAGCATCAAGCAAGGGAGCATTGGTGAGGTTACGTTTCGACATACATGACATTATGCCCCACTATCGTCCAAAAGTATGAGTCATGCAGGGTGGCGCGGCTATTAATCCCAGGTTGGGCTGCCAGCTTTCTTCGCGATGAAGTCATTCGCGGCTGGTCTAAACATCAGTAATAGCGCGATGGCGATGAGCACCGGGATGATAACTAAGAAGAAGCCCGAGACGCCGATCAGGAAACCTGCGACGATGATAAATAGCACAATGGCTGCGGTGACGGTGATGATGCGGCGACCCAATTTGGAGCCCTGCGCCAATTGCGGAGAAATGACGGAGAAGATAATGGCGCCGACAATATTGACCCCGGCAATCAAATAACGGTTGAATTTCACCGCGCCTGGTTCATCCATTCCAGCTTCGGGACCGTTTTCAAAAATGCCGAAAAGTCCCGCACAAAGCATTACTACGGCGGCTGCTACCAGCGCCCAATAAGCCCAGCGCAAAGACGCAGGGGAGGCTTCCTGCGGCACGCGTGGCGGAGTGTATGCGCGGTTGTAGTCAACCGGGCCTTGCCGTCGATCGTAATCATCCATCGCGTGCTTCCTTTAAGGCTTTTGATCCGCTAGTTGGCCACAATTTTACCCACGGCCAAGTTCATTAGGCGACCTAGTTTTTGTCGTCGCGGCTTTTGTTGTCGCGTTTATCGTTCTTGTCGTTCTTGTCATTTTTGCCGCGTTTAAACCAGCGACCAATCATGCCTTTGAAGGTGCCATAGTCTGCTTCGTCGTGCACCTTCGGCGAATTCTTGCCAGCCTTACCCGACTTGCCGGACTTGCCTGATTTATCGGCATTGTTGAGCTTTTCTCTGGCTTCCCGAGCCCGCTGTTCTTGCAGCTTCTTTTGTTCTTGCTCGAGCTGGCGAAGCTTTTCCATCTCGCCGGTGTATTCCAAAGTCTCAGAACGATTAGCAAAGACGATCACTAGAACTGCGGCAACGCCCACGAGAATCTGCAAAGACCCATCGATGACATAGAGCCAATCGGGAGAATCCGTGCCCGTGGCGGGCCTGGTCATAAAGACTAGGAAGAGACGGAAAGTAAAATACAAAGAAAAGATAAACAGCATGCGCCGCGCTGTACCGGCGTGCTTGGACTGTTTATTAAAAAGCCACACCATGGACGCCAGCACCGCGATGATAACCAGGGAAATAAGCGTGGTCATCGCCAGCGAACCCCATGCGGTGAGGTTAATCAGGGTGTCAGAAAAAGCTGATTCTTCTCCCACGGTGCGTTTTGCGGTGGCTTTGAGAACATCAAAGTTCAACACCGCCAGGATGAAAGAAAATACCTGGTGGATAAACTCCAGAATCAGCGCGCCGCCCATAACGTTGATAAGCAACTGGGCTGATTCCGGCCTTTTAGCATCTGCCGGCTTGCCGTCTTTGGCAGGAGGAGTCGGCGCAGGCTGATTCCCGCTACCGTGGGCGTCACCCTCCCCGGGATTCCCGCCCGTTTCCGAAGAAGTTTCCGGAGAGCCGGGGGTTAAGTCCTGCGAAGCAGCAAAGCGCTGCTGGGCAGTCGATGGCACGGAAATCACTGTGGGGAGGCCTCCTTGTTTTAAACCTGCTGGTTTAAGATTCGTGCTGCTTCAGTAGCGAAGTAGGTGAAAATCTGGTCAGCGCCAGCGCGCTTGATCGAGATTAAAGACTCCATCATAACGGCTTGCTCATCAACCCAGCCATTTGCACCAGCGGCCTTAATCATCGCGTACTCACCAGAGACCTGGTAAGCCGCAACTGGCACTGGCGAGCGTTCAGCCGTACCCGCGAGTACGTCGAGGTAAGGAAGAGCTGGTTTGACCATGACAAAGTCCGCGCCCTCTTCGATATCGAGGTCAACTTCCAACATCGACTCGCGATAATTCGCAGGGTCTTGTTGGTAGGTGCGGCGGTCGCCTTCCAAAGAAGAACCGACTGCTTCGCGGAAAGGTCCAAAGAAGGCCGAGGCATACTTGGCGGAATAGGCCATGATTGCAACATCTTCAAAGCCTGCGGCGTCGAGGCCTTCGCGGATAGCGCCGATTTGGCCATCCATCATGCCCGAAGGGCTCACGATGTGTGCACCAGCGCGCGCCTGCGCAATGGACATAGCGACGTACAGCTCAAGTGTGGCATCGTTATCAACGCGGCCTTGACTATCAAGCACCCCGCAGTGGCCGTGGTCGGTGAACTCATCCAGGCAGGTATCAGCCATGATCAAAATGTCATTGCCGAATTCCTTGCGCACCCGGGTCAGAGCACGGTTTAGTACGCCTTCTGGATCCCACGCTGGGGAGCCTTGAGCATCTTTGTCTTCTTCTCGTGGAACACCGAAGAGGTCAACGCAGCGCACGCCGGCTTCCTGGGCCTCGCGGATAGCTTGGATCAAAGACTCTTCAGTGTGCTGGTAAACGCCCGGCATGGAAGAGATCTCTTTGGGTTGTTCAATTCCATCGGCCACAAACATCGGCAAGATGAGATCGCGTGGTGAAAGCTGTGTTTCCGCAACCAAATCCCGCATGGCAGGGTTTTGGCGGAGACGACGGGGACGACGTTGTGGAAAATAGCTCACCTTTAATCAGGCTCCTTTATCTTGCGATGTGCGGCCAAGAATCCTTACGGGCTTAAGGCTGTAGAGATCCTTGCACTCTTGAGGTTAAAGAACTTTAGTTCTTTAACCCTCGACTTTAACCGTCTTCTTACGCGCGCGGCGTTTCTTGCGCGGTGCAGGCAGGTTGCCTGCGGCGCGAAGGGCGGCGACGTGGTCTGCCAAAGCATCGACAAGCGCTGGCACGTCGGCGACTTCTGGGACAACGTCAACGCGCAGCCCCATCTCTTCTGCCGCGGCCTTCGTGGATGGGCCGATGCACGCAATGATGGTGCGCTGGTGCGGCTTGCCAGCAATGCCGACAAGGTTGCGCACGGTGGAGCCCGAAGTAAAGGCCACGGCATCAAAGCCACCGGATTTAATCATGTCGCGAACTTCAGCTGAAGGCGGTGCCGCGCGCACGGTGCGATAAGCCACGACGTCATCAACTTCCCAGCCCAAAGCTTCTAGGCCGGTGACCAAAGATTCGCCTGCGATATCAGCGCGTGGCAAAAGTACGCGACCGACAGCGTCGATATCCTCGACGAAGTTCGGGAATACATCCACCAGACCTTCAGCATTTTGACGGTTTGGCTTTGGCAAGACCTCAGGGCTCATGCCCTTTTCGCGGATGGCATCGGCGGTCTTCTCCCCCACGGCAGCGAGGTTGACACCGGCGAAATCACGCGCATCTAGGCCAAGTTCAGCAATCTTGTCCCACACCGCGGTCACGGCGTTAACCGATGTAAACACGATCCACTTGTAGCGGCCTTCCACAATGCCCTTGATTGCGCGATCCATCTGCGCAGGGTTACGGGGTGGCTCCACAGAAATCGTTGGTACCGACTGCGGAATTGCACCATAGGAGGCCAAGCGCGCAGACATCGCTGCGGCCTGCGCCTTGGTGCGTGGCACTAAGACGCGCCAGCCATACAAGGAGCGGTTTTCCCACCACGAGTACTTCGTGCGGTCGTCAAAACTACGTCCCAAAGTAATCACTAAATGCCCTACTAACTCAGCATTAAGCTTGCCGATGGTCCCCAGGTTCGTTTCATAGGTGCGCTGCAAACGGGTGGTGCCGTGCACAGTTACAAACGCTTCCATCTCTGACGGCAATCCGCGAGACAAAAGCTCCTGGGAAATCAAGGGCAGATGCTCAGCTGTTGCTTGTAAAACCAAAGGTTGCGCCGCCTGGGCCAAAAGATCCCAGTCCACATCCCCGTCGGTGACATCCGCTTCCGTGTACGTCGAGCCCAATGCCAGACCAGCAAAAGAGGGCACGGTCGAAGGCAAAGACATACCTGGCACGACCTGGAACTCTAAGCCCGCAGCAGCCACAGCGGAGATTTCCGCCTTAATGGATGCGCGGTTTAAAGGGTTGCCGGATACCAGACGAATAACGTCTAAAGATTCCGGGTGCGAGTGCTCCACAGCAAAAGCCTGAGCATCTTCTAAGCCCTGCTGGACTGCAGCAACGTTGGCCTCTACCCCGGATTCACCGTTGGTAGGAGTTGCTTCGCGCAATTCCGCCGCAGTCGGTGCTGCTGGACGAGGTGGCTTGCGGCGTGCGCCTTGCGCCTTCGCGTCCGCCACCATCTGCTCATATTCAGCTTCATGGGCCGCAAGCTTGTCTTCAGGGACAGGAAGCGCGGTGCCGACTATGTCTCTTACGCCGTTTAATACCTCAGGGTCTACGATCGCTATCGCATTGTGGGCTAGCACTTCACGGGCGCGAACGGTCAGTAACTCAGGATTTCCTGGGCCTGCGCCAACGAAGATAACTTTGCCAAGCTGGGGCACGGCATTGCTCATTAAAGGTTCTTTTCTAATATCAACGGCAATCAGGACGGTCTTTATCACACGCCACCATCTACAACGTGCCGATGACTGCGCTGTGCGCTAAAGACCGTTGAGCCAATGTGGAAAACGGAAAATATGAACTGGTCATTACTGCCAAAAGCCCAGGGTTTTCCAACCCTGGGGGCCCTTAAAGGGAGCCGATAAAACATCCGCAATAGACCTTGTGATATTTACACCATATAAGTTGAATAGGCAGCAATCAAAACCCGCGCCTATATCAGGTGCCATCTCACACCTATTTAATGGCTCCTAGCTGGCTTCAATGATTTCAAAAGCGCCCTGTTCAATAAGTGCTTCCGCGACCTTCACGCCGATTTCATAAGCATTTTCCAACGGTCCGGTTTCAGAGGCGACTGCCTGACGGGAGCCGTCGAGGGCAAAGACGCCGCCGTGGACGGTAATAATATCCTCATCAATCACAGAGGTTGCAGCCACCGGTGCGGTGCATCCTGCTTCCAGGCGGCGCAAGATGGCGCGCTCGCCTGCTGCCTGCAGACCGGCCTTGGCATCTGCAATGGAATTAATCGCGTTGACCAACTCTGCATCTTCAGCGTTGGTCTCCACAGCCAGCGCGCCTTGCGCTGGTGCTGGCATCAGCACATCAGGGGAAAATACCTGGGTTGCGCGGTCGGCATACCCGGCGCGCACTAATCCGGCATAAGCGAGCATGACTGCGTCGAGTTCGCCATCGGTGACATAAGACATACGCGTTTCAATATTGCCGCGCAGCGGGCGAATATCTAGATCTGGACGCAGTGCCTTGAGCTGCGAAATACGACGTGGCGCTGAGGTACCAACCTTGGCGCCTTCAGGAAGCTCATCCAAGGTCAGACCATCGCGTGCGATCAGTGCTTCACGGTTGTCCTCGCGCTTGGGCACGATGAGGTGAAAGCGCTCATCGGGCGCGGTCGGCAAATCCTTGAAAGAGTGCACGGCGATATCGCATTCTTGCGCATGCAGTGCTTCACGCAAAGCGTGGGTAAATACCCCAACACCGATGCGCTCAACCGGCGCCATATTGATATCGCCTTCGGTGGTCACGATGTGTAATTCACTAGGCGTGCCATTATCTGTAATCCAGTCACGCACATGCCCTGCCTGGGTGGTGGCAAGTTTGGATCCACGGGTGCCAATCTTTTTCAATTCAGCCATGGTTAAACATCCTTTCCGGAAACGGAAGCATCAAGATTTTCGGGGAGCTCTTTGACATCTACGGATACACCGGAGCCTTCAAGCTGCAGTCCAAATAGTTCTTGAAGTGCAGTTTCATGGCTCACGGTACCAGAATTTGCGGCGAGTTTCTTCGCACGCACGGTCGGCTCATGGAGAAGTTTGTCTACTACGCGCTTTAAGGCTTGGGAGACATCACCAATTTGTTCATCCGTTAAATCGGGAGATTTTTGATGCAGGCGACCCAATTCGCATTCCACGACTTCAGCGGCACGTCGACGCAAAGCTGCAACCGCTGGAACAATCTCGCGCACACGCTGCGCAGAGCTATATGCCTCGAGTTCTTCGCGCACAATAGCGCGCGCTGCCACCTGGGGGTCGGCGCCGCCTGCGACTTCAGTATCGGCCGCATCGAGCGAATGGCTCAGGCGCTCGATATTGATCAAGGTAACGTTGTCTAGCTCTGCCACGGAATTATCAATATCGCGCGGCAATGACAGGTCAATGATCATTAAGTTATGCCCCGCTGGAATATCTTGCTTGGTCAGCGTGAAATCCTGGGCGCCGGTGGCGGAGATGACCACGTCGACATCGTCAAGCACTGCGGTACGGCGGTGAAATTCGATGGCCTCAGCGTGCACCCCGGCCTCGTGGGCATGGCCTGCAAGACGTTCTGCACGATCGAAAGTACGGTTGGCAATAATGAGCTTGTCGATGCCCAACCGGCCCGCCTGCGTCGCAGCCAAAGAAGACATCGCGCCCGCACCCAAAACCAAAGCGGTCTTGCCCTTGAGATCCACTGCCCCCATAGCCATCATGGCTTGGTCGAAGGCGAAAGAAACCATAGAGGAGCCAGCTTCATCAATATCGGTTTCAGAGTGCACGCGCTTACCGGTGTGCAGTGCCGACTGCGCAAGCGCATGAATACGTGGCCCGACCGCGCCCTGCTCAGCTGCTAGCTGGTAAGCCGTACGCACCTGACCGATAATTTGTTGCTCTCCGACCACCATCGAGTCCAGCCCGGCGGTAACCGTGAGCAAGTGCTCTGCTGCGGCATCGGCATAACGCACGTATAAATATCCGCGTAGCTCATCTTCATCTACGCCAGAATTGCCGGCTAGTACCTTCACCACATCTTGCACGCCGGTGTGGAAAGAATTGGTCACGGTGTAGACCTCTAAGCGGTTGCACGTTGACACAATCATTGCCTCAGACAACGAAGGCTTTGAAACTAAAACTTCACACGTATCATTGCGAACCGTGTCATCCATACTGAGCCGTTCAAGCAGTGCCACTGGGGCTGACTGGTGGGACATTCCCACAACGAGCATGCTCATGAACATTCCTCCACGTGTACGAGTGCAGCGACAACAGCAACGACAGCGATGACTTTCAAGGCTTCATCCGGGCTTTAAAGCTGGCGCCAAAGGCAGCGTCATTAGGGGATTTCAGCGTGTCACACGCAGCACTACGTATATCAATAAAAAGTACGATAACTTACATCAAACCAAAGGATACCCTTTTAGGCGACGGATCCCGAACTGCAGCCTATGCGCACGTGTTTTAAGAAAGCTCAGCAGCTAATTCTTCGTTGTCGACTTCCCAGGCGCTAAATTCTTCACCATCAACTACTACAACCGGTACACGGTCACCGTATTCCGCCGCGAGCTCCGGATCGTGGTCAACATTACGCACCACTAATTCAGCACCTGCTACAGCAACAACTGGTGTGATTTGCTCATGAACACGCTTGCACGATCCGCAGGTGGTGCGAACCATCAATTCGACGGTATGGATAACGCTCCTCCTTAAATTCTCCGCTTGCTACCTTCAACAAGACGGGTGGGCTGAAAACCATTACTATAGAAACATTACTGAAATTAAGTTTTAACTTCTTCCCCAGGAACGCGATGACATCTCACCCTACCCCTCCCGGCTTTCCAGATTCTCCTCGCGATTTCTTAGCCAACTGGACCGCTAGCCGCGGCAACCTGCGTAATTTCCTAGAAAATACCTACCTGCCGCCGATTGATGATGAAGCGCAGCGTGAAGCTGGTGAAGCAGCCGCTGCCGCTGCTATTAATGAGGTCTATGACCTCGATTTAGATTCTTATGCCAAAGGTGTTGACTCTGTTTCCGGCTCTTTTGATGCCGCTGGTGCCAAACACATCACCGCCGCAGATCCCGATATTCCTATCGATAGCGGCACCGCAGCCTTTTTCGATGTTGATAACACTCTGATTCAGGGTTCCTCGCTGATTTCTTTTGGTCTTGGGCTTGCGCGCAAAAGGTTTTTAACCTTCAAACAAATCAGAACTATTGCGTGGAAGCAGCTGAAATTCCGTATCTCCGGCAAAGAAAATGCCCAAGATGTGGATAAAGGCCGCGAATTGGCCCTGGATTTTTTCAAAGGCCGCTCGGTAGAAGACATGGTGGCCTTGTGTGAAGAAATCGTCGATGACTCGATGGCTAGGCGTGCATACCCTGGCACCCGCGAATTAGCGCAGATGCATCTCGATGCTGGCCAGCAGGTCTGGCTGGTGACCGCAACGCCGGTGCAGCTGGCACAGATTCTCGCGCATCGCTTTGGTTTTACCGGCGCGCTCGGCACCGTAGCTGAGGTCAAAGACGGCAAATTCACCGGCAAGTTAGTGGGCGATATTTTGCACGGGCCTGGTAAACGTCATGCGGTGGCGGCACTGGCAACCATCGAAAAGCTCGATCTTTCCCGTTGTACTGCCTATTCTGATTCCGCCAATGACGTGCCGATGCTATCCATGGTCGGCACCGCCGTTGCTATTAACCCCGACCGGAAATTACGCGATATTGCCGAAGATAGAGATTGGCTCATCCGCGATTACCGTTCGGTGCGCCGCGCTATTCGCGCCTATGGCCTCCCAGCTCTTATCACCGCGGCTTTCTCTTTTGGTAGCTGGCGCTTCTTACTCAAGCGCGGTAGTAAGGGGCAATAACCCTAGTGGGGCGCGTACACCCACCACCTGCAGCCGGTATCAATTAATACGCGGCATTTCACGAAAAAGGCTCTGAGTTCCCACCGAAGTGGAGACTCAGAGCCTTTTGCTAGCAAGATTTACTTGCCCAACTTACGACGCTGCACGCGGGTGCGACGAAGCATCTTGCGGTGCTTCTTCTTGGACATGCGCTTACGACGCTTCTTAATAACTGAACCCATAGGAGGTTTCCTTTCGAACTTTTAGTACGTACTAAACCTGTCAGCTCCTTGCCCGCTCAAGGTGCACTCTTTAGCAGGCCGCAGCCAGAATCGGCGCGCGGGCGCTGACACGAATGCCAACCATTCTACTGATCGAAGTACCAGCTAACCAAAACGCCCCTTGTTTAGACACTTCCATGGGCATACAACAGCGCCCTCCACCTTCTGTCCACAACAAGTGAGACACAAAGAGGAGGGCGCTGCGAGAGCTTGTGCAGGAAGGATTATCCAACGTCGTAGACGGAGTTATTCAAGTAATCCTGAACTGCCTTGTCGTTAACGCGGAAAGAACGTCCCACGCGAACAGCTGGCAGGTCACCTGCGTGAACCAATCGGTACACAGTCATCTTCGAGACGCGCATGATATCCGCGACCTCTGCGACAGTGAGAAAGGTTCCTTTATCTTCATTAGCCATAATTCAATACCTTTCAGCCCGAAACGCGCTGTAGGCTTCCCCTCCCACAGGATGATCACGCTCGTGCTGGAACCAGCCTAACGTGAAACATGTGACTAATGCGACTCAAGTGCAAAAATTTCCTGTCACAACTATTTATTTTACCCCCGTGGGTATCACACGTAGGTTATTTACCCTGCGCATAACTGGGGAACCATGAAGCTCTCAGAACACTTGAGTCAGATTTGTCACATTGTTTACAAAACGCCCGTCCGGCAAGTCTTCTAGTTCATCGAGCGGGTACGTTCAACGCACTTGTCGATAGCGCGGTAGAAGGCACCGCGGATGCCTGATTCTTCAAGTTCACGCAATGCCGCGACTGTCGTGCCGCCAGGAGAAGAGACTCCGTAGCGCAGACTGCTGGCGTTTTGCTCTGACTCCACCAACAGTTGACCAGCACCAGCTGCGGTCGAATTAGCCAATTCTGATGCCTGTTGACGAGTCAGACCCAGGTTCACGCCGGCATCGATAAGCGCTTCGGTCACGAGGAAGTAGTAGGCCGGGCCCGAGCCAGCCAACGCGGCAGCCACGTCCATTTTGTCTTCAGTAACTTCCAAGACCTTGCCCACCGTCGATAGGAGCTCTTTAACGGTGTCTAGCTGCTCGCTGGTGACGTTTTGTCCGGGCACGACGATATTCATGCCATTTCGCACCAGCATCGGCGTATTTGGCATCGAACGCACCACTGGAACCTTTGGCCCCACTGCACCCTCAAGCTTATCGAGGGTAATTGCTGCAGCCATGGAAACAACCACCGCGTTCTCTGCGAGGCTGTCGTTGATTTCAGCGAACATCTCCACGATCGCATAAGGCTTTACGCACACGAAGACAACATCAGCGCCTTTCACCGCTTCATGGTTATCGTCCGTGGTTTTTACCTTGTAGGTTTCTTCAAACTCTTCCCGGCGTTCCGCGCGACGGTTGGTTACTACAATGTCTTGTCCATCAAATCCTGATGCGATGAGCCCACCGGTTAAAGCTTCACCGATTTGGCCACCGCCGATTACTGCAATTTTTGTCATGCGATCTAGCGTGCCAGATATTGACAAAGCCGGCCACCACCATTTGGTAGTAACCGGCTTTTTAAAACTGCCCGAGATAAGTCTTTAGAGAATAATAATCAGCAGCGGGCCAAAGGTAAGAACCAAGCCGACAACAGCGGCCAAGGTCATGGAGACAGAATCGCGCGCGGTGCGCAGTGCGTGGACGATACCGACCATTGCACCGGTAACAACGAGCGCGAGAATGGAAACGATAATGCGGTCAAAGCGTCCCCACAGGACTTCAAATCCCTTGAAGACGATTGCGCCGAGGATAATCCCGATCAACGCGAGCACCACGATGGCTACTGCGCTTAGCTTGCCGTCTTCTTCATCCTCAAAATCTTCGTCTTCACGCTGTGCCACTGCAGCATCACCGTGTGAGTCTGCAGGCACCACTGGGATTTCACCAGTTGCAGCATCTTCCACTTGTGGCGCATCTGCAGAAGCAACCGGCTTAGCCGCTGCAGTTTGCACTGGCATCACGGTGGTCTCGTCGGCCTTCGCTACTGCCTGCTTTGCTGCGGTCTTTTGCGCCTCAGGCTTTTGGGTCTCAGCCTTCGAAGAATCTGCTTCTACCTTGCTGATGACGGTGGTGTCATCATTGCTCGGAGTATCAGCCTTCTTTTCAGTTTCAACCTCACTCGCAGCCTGTGGCTTAGCTGCTGCAGGAGCTTCCTTGGCCACAGAAGTATCTGCTGCCTTCGCATCTGCTTTGTCACTAGGCTTCGCCGCATTGGCAGCAGGAGTCTTTGACTCAGGCTTAGCGTCCTCAGGCTTAGCGCTCTCAGGTCGAGCGGCTTCGGTTTTAGCGGTGGTGGACTTAGCTGCAGAAGCTGGCTCAGCAGGAGCAGCCTTTGCGGAAGCTGCCGGGACATCAGCAGATTTAGAGTCAGCCGACTTGGCACCTGCAGGCTTGGCATCTGCAGACTTGGAAGTGTCAGAATCCGCTGGGGCGTTCGATGTCGATGGTTGCGTGGGTTTTTTCGCTGCTTGAGCTGCTGAAGCTGCGGCGGCAGCGGAGGTGTCTGTTTCAGAGTGACGGGAACGTGCTGGCTCCGACTGCACGCGCTTGATTGATCCGGTGAGCTCCGCAACTGAGATACCGCCCTCATCTAAGCTGCGGCGACGTCGACGGCGAGGCGCTTCCTTGCCGTCAGTTCCCTGTTCAGAGGCACCCGTACTGCCGCGGCGCTCCCGCTCTTTCGAGCTTCGAGCAAGCAGTTCGGCAACTGTTAATTGCTTATCCTCAGCCATGTTCTTAATCCAGTCCCTTGTCAGTCCGGCGCAAAATTACGCCTTCTCGCAGTGCCCACGGGCAGATTTCTAACTTTTCTAGGCCCAATGCACGCATCGATGCTTCAGCCACCAGGGCACCAGCAACGATTTGGTGCGACCTGTCGGAACTTACGCCCTCCAGATCGGCACGGTCTGCCGCAGTCATACGAGAAATAAAGTTTATCAGCTGACGCAAACCGGCAGCCGTCAACGTTCTCTGGACGAACGGACCAGCTGAAGAAGGCGCCGAACCCGTCAAGCGTGACAAGGAGCGCAAAGTCTTCGAGGTACCAACCGCCAAACGGGCTGGACCTAGAGTCTTCATGTGCTTTGCTGCATCCTCGAGCTCAGCATCGATGTAATCACGCAGCGCCTGCACATCTTTTTTGGCAGGTGGGTCAGTATCGAACCAGTTATGTGTCAAACGCCCGGCACCCAGGTCCAAGGAAAATGCCATCTCTGGCTCTTCGTCTGAACCTGTAGATAGCTCAAGCGAGCCACCGCCGATATCGATGTTGGTAATACGACCGGCTGACCAGCCATACCAACGACGCACCGCCAAGAAAGTCAGGCGCGCTTCTTCCTCACCGGACAAAATCTCTAGATGGACGCCTGTTTCTTTCTCAACTAAGGCCAACACCTCATCGGAATTCGGCGCAGAACGCACAGCGGAGGTAGCAAAGGCAATGAACTCATCACAGTCCAGCTTTTTGCCCAGCTCAGACGCTTCTTTGACCGCGGAGATAAGCCTTTTGACGCCCTTGGCGTGAATGTTCCCGTCTTCGTCCAATTGCTCCACAAGGCGCAACGGAGTCTTCCAGTCACTCATCGGGGTCGGGCGACCGCCAACGGTGGCGTTGACTGCCACGAGATGGACAGTATTGCTTCCGACATCTAATACACCTAATCGCACACCCCTAAGCGTAGTAGGTCTACCGTTGGTAAGTGTGAATCGCCCGGATTTTTTACAGCAGTATCAACCATCGTCGAAAACCGTTCACCTAGGTTTCCCCGAATTTTCTCCGGCGGCCGCATCCATCCGCGCAGGCCGCGAGTTAGCGCCGGACTTTCCACGGGAATGGTTTGAGTTCACCGACCCGGAAGATGAGTTCCACGTCTTTAGCGTGGATTTAACCTGGTTAGAGTCTCATTACACGTGCCAGTTCGGTACTGAGCGATGCTTCGGTATCGACTCCGAAAACCCCGATGTGGGTTGCTGTGGGCACGGCGCTTTCATGGCCGATGAAACCGACCGGGATCAGCTCTACGATGCTGTGGCGCAGATGCCTACCAAATATTGGCAAAATCGCCCAGCTGACACAGACGCCTTCCTATCGGCCGAAGATCCCCTCCAAATTGAGCCATGGCTCGTATGGGATGAACTCGATGGCGATGACGTCGAACCCGAGCCAGCATTGAAAACTAAAGTTTTAGATGGCGCCTGCATCTTTGCCAACCGCGCGGGCTGGGCCACCGGCGCCGGCTGCGCACTGCACCAGTGGGCAATGGCAGAAGACCAAGAACTTACGGTTGTAAAGCCTGAGGTTTGTTGGCAACTTCCTATCCGCCGGCATGAGGAATGGGAAGAGCGTACCGATGGCCAAGAAATCCTGCGCACCACTTTGGGCGAATACGACCGCCGCGGCTGGGGCAATGGCGGCGAAGATTTTGACTGGTACTGCACCACAGATTCCGCCTGCCACAACTCCCCCGAACCCATGTGGCGCTCCCACGTCTCTGAGCTGACCGCGCTAATGGGCAAAAAGGCTTATGAACTTCTAGCTGCACATTGCCAGCAGCGCGCACAACTTCGCGATGCAGCCAAGGCCGCAAACATTAAACTTCCCTTGCACCCAGCAAGCACAAAGGCCGGCTGGTAGAAAACTACCAAGCCGGCCCTGCTGCCAAGATAGGTGACGATTTAAGCCTCGTACTTGTATCCCAAGCCTCGTACCGTCACCAGGTGCTGAGGGCGAGATGGCTCTTGCTCAATCTTGGAGCGCAGGCGCTTGACGTGTACGTCGAGAGTCTTGGTATCTCCGACATAGTCAGCGCCCCAAATACGGTCAATGAGCTGACCGCGAGTCAGCACGCGTCCAGCGTTGCGCAGCAAGTATTCAAGCAGGTCGAATTCTTTTAGAGGCATCGAAATAGGTTCACCGTCGACGGAAACGATGTGGCGCTCCACGTCCATACGCACCCGGCCGCCTTCGAGAACCTGCTCTTCAAATTCTTCTTCTACTTCCACAACGTCTCCGCCGCGGCGCAGAACAGCGCGGATACGTGCAATAAGTTCACGAGAAGAATAAGGCTTGGTGACATAGTCATCGGCACCAAGTTCCAGGCCAACAACTTTGTCGATTTCTGAATCACGTGCAGTGACCATGATGACTGGTACGGAAGATGTCGCGCGCAATTGCTTACACACATCCGTGCCAGACATACCAGGCAGCATCAAATCAAGTAATACGATGTCCACATCGTGGCGTTCAAATTCCGCTAATGCGGTTTTCCCGTCGTGCGCAACGATTGGTTCAAACCCCTCTTTTCGAAGCAGGAATGCCAGCGGATCCGCCAACGATTCCTCGTCTTCAACGATGAGAATGGTCGTCATGAGGTTTTATCCTTTCGACGAGAAGCTGCCCGGGCAACTGCGGAATGCAGGTCAGCCTTCGGAGTCTTCTCATGTTCATTATCGGTCACCGCTGGAATCTTTTCCGGTTCGGGCTCGTGATAAATAGGAAGTTCAATTGTAAAGGTTGAGCCGGTGCCAAGACGAGACCACAACTTGATGTTTCCTCCGTGATTGGCCACAACATGTTTTACAATTGCTAATCCTAGGCCAGTACCTCCGGTTTGCCGCGATCGGGCTTTATCAACACGGAAAAAGCGCTCAAAAACGCGCGCTTGGTCTTCAGTGTCAATACCGATTCCGCGGTCCGTGACGCGAATTGCCACGACATCATCATTGACGCGCTTTTGCGAGATCGACACCGGCATGGCCTCAGGCGAATAATGCACGGCGTTAGAAATTAGGTTGGATACCGCTGTCACCAACAAAGCCTTATCGCCTTTAACAAAAGCGCCTACGCTGACTCCGCGCGTGATTTGGATTTCATGTGCTTCGGCCGTGAGCTGATTACGCACGATGGCTTCATTAATCACCGCATCCACAGACACTGGTTCCAGCTCAGGTAGAGCCTCCGCACCCTGCAATTTCGACAGCGCGATCAACTCATTGACCATATCGGCCATGCGGTAGGCCTCTTTTTGTACCCGGGAACCGAAATACTCCACATGCTCTGGATCATCTGGGGAATCCAACAGCGCCTCAGCCAGCAGCGCGATACCGCCAACGGGCGTTTTTAGCTCATGGGAAACATTGGCAACAAAGTCCCGGCGCGCTGATTCCATGCGGGTGGATTCGGATTCATCGGTGGCAAAGATGATGACAAAGCGGTCATCGATAAGCGTTAAAGGCTTCACCAGCGCACGGATCTGCAGCACGCGGTTGCCCGTGCGACGCTTCGACACGGAGTGATCGATGGTGCGCTCTTCTTTATCATCAAAGACTTTTTCGGCCACGCGCCACAGTTCCGGATTGATGCTGCGGTCGTGCACAATCGTCATTTCATGCGCAGCGGTATTAGACAAAATGACATCGCCGCTTTGATCCACCACCGTTACCCCAGTGGGTGCGCCTTGGATAGCTAGATGCAAAACCTGGCTGACGGTTGTGACCTGGTTGGCCTCAATCGAACTGGTTTGCCGTGAGCTTAAAATCCGACGCTGGATAAAACGCGAAACTGGCATTGCGGCAAGGCAGACGATAACGCCTGCGATAAATGCAATGACTACGGCCACTGATCTCCTTGTGTTTTAAACTTGGGTCTAACGTGAAAGCACCCCAGGGAAATTATGCTCTCCCTGGGGTCTTTGTGCCAGCTGACTCTTTTCTTACTTGCCGCCTTGGGCTGCTACTGCTGCCGCACCAGCTGCTGCCGCTTCTGGATCAAGGTAGGTACCACCTGGGTTTACAACCTCGCCCGATTCGGTGATTTCGTAGACCAGTGGAATACCGGTTGGAATATTCAGACCTGCAATATCCTCATCAGAGATATCGTCCAAGTACTTCACCAATGCGCGCAGGGAGTTACCGTGCGCTGCAATCAAAACAGTCTCACCGCGCTGTGCGCGTGGCAGGATTTCTTCCTTGAAGTACGGAATGAAACGCTCCACGACATCCTTCAAGCACTCCGTACGAGGAACGGTGTCCAGGTTTGCGTAACGGGCATCTTCGGACTGGGAGTACTCAGCGTCATCCGCAAGCTCTGGTGGTGGGGTGCCGTAGGAACGACGCCACTCCATGAACTGCTCATCGCCGTACTTATCCTTGGTCTCAGCCTTGTTCAAGCCCTGCAGCGCACCGTAGTGACGCTCGTTTAAGCGCCAGTCACGAATGACTGGAATCCAGTGGCGATCTGCTTTGTTAAGCGCAATATTCGCCGTGCGGATCGCACGACGCAACAAGGATGTGTACACAACAGAAGGCAAGATGTTGTGCTCTACCAACATCTCACCGCCACGCTTTGCCTCAGCCTCGCCCTTTTCGGTCAGATCTACATCTACCCAGCCAGTGAACTGGTTGGATTCATTCCAGGTGGACTGGCCATGGCGTAAAAGAATTAGCTTTCCGTTAGTCATGCCATCAAGCATGCCACGAAATAGGCCTTAAGGGGCTAATTATTTCTGTGATCTGGGTAGCGAATTTTCGACCAAGAGACCACTTGGGCTTAAATACCTGCGGCCTGGCGCGGTCCGTGACATTCGGACATGTCTATTTTGGTTGCTTCTTCGTACACCTTTAAAAGCTCTTGTGCGGAAGCAGCCCAGCTAAATTTCGCAGCATGTTCCACGGCCTGCTCACCCATGTGGATGCGCCGCTCATCATCGTCAATCAATTGCGCCAAGGCATCTGCCCACTGCGCGGGCTCGTGTCCATCGATAAGCAAGCCCGTGACATCGTGTTCCACTGCAATCGGCAACCCACCAACGCGCGCTGCGACCACTGGGGTGCCGGTTGCCTGCGCCTCCATTGCCACCAGCCCAAAAGACTCGTTATAACTAGGAACCGCCACGATATCGGCTGCCTGGTACACCGCGACTAGCTCCTGTGGGGGACGCGCATCCAAGAAACGAATGCGGTGTGCAACACCCAGCTCACGCGCTAAATCGTGATAATTTTGCACATTCGAAGTCTCACCCGATGCTCCGCCGCAGATAACCACACGCAAATTCCTCTGTGGATCTCGCTTAAATAACTCGGCGGTCGCGCGGATCAAAACCTCAGGGCCCTTGAACTTCTGCAAGCGTCCAACGAAAGCCACCACTTTGGTGTGCAATGGAATACCCAGCTCACGGCGACTGCGCTCAGTGTTGCGATCTGTTCCTGGGGTAAAGAGCTCAGTATCAGCACCCGGAGTAATCACGGAGATATGACAATCATTGGCATCATAATGCGCGATGAGCTCATTTTTCTCATCCTCAGTATTGACCACCAAGACGTCCGCGTTATCCGATAATTGCTGTTCACAAATACGGCGGGCCTCTGATTCAGGCGAATCATCAGCCGCGCGGTAGGCATTTTTCACCGCCGCCAAAGTGTGCGCGGTATGAATCAAAGGAATGCCCCACAAATCCCGCAGCAACCAGCCCACTTGGCCTGAAAGCCAATAGTGCGAGTGAATAAGGTCGTAGTACAAGTTATTGCACTTAATAAACTGCACCATGCCGCCAGAAAATGCGGCGAGCTGCGTTGGCAATTCCTCTTTGCTTAAGCCCTCATATGGACCAGCCACAATATTAATCACACGTAGGTGCGGCTCAATTTCTACAATCTCCCCCTGACTCGGGCGGGTCGCACGCGTAAAAATATCCACGTCTACGCCCTTGCGTGCGAGCTGCGTCGCAATCGACAGCACGTAGACGTTCATCCCGCCGGCATCGCCCGAACCCGGCTGCGCAATGGGCGAGGTATGCATTGAAATCATGGCGACTCTCATACCGAATATCCTAGACTTTCACCCGGTTGGGCACACATTGAATAACAGAAACCACAACCGCTAAACCACACCTGCCTTGATGCCTGAATCACTGCCAGCCTGCGCTATGTATCTATGAATCTAAACTTGATTTAATCGAGAAATAGTTTTATCCGTGATCTATTTTACCTTCGTTGCTGAGTAAATCCTCAGGTTTATATAGCTACACTGGAGCAAATAAACACTTACGTAACCAACGGTATGGTGAGAGACAGATAGTGCCTCCCTGTCCATGCTGCGCTGCTCAATACTTTGATTTCTCAATGAGATTAGAAGGATGAAATGTCTGCTTCAGAAAATAAGACCTGGCTTTCGCACTACCCCGAATGGACTCCCCATTCCCTAGACTATGGCGACACCACCCTGCTGGACGTCTATGACAATAACCTGGCTATCAACGGCCACAAGTCCGCCTTAAGCTTCTTTGGCCGCAGCCAGTCTTATATCGATCTTGACCGCCAAGTTCGCCGCGCGGCCGCCGGACTTAAAGCTTTCGGCGTGCGTCCCGGCGACCGCGTCGCGATGGTATTGCCGAACTGCCCGCAGCACGTAGCGGCATTTTATGCGGTGCTGAAGCTGGGAGCATCGGTAGTTGAGCACAACCCTTTGTATACCGCGCACGAATTAGAGGGGCTGTTCCAGGACCACGGCGCGCGCATCGCGATCTCCTGGGATAAGGCAGCTCCTACGCTGGAAAAACTGCGCGGCACCACTGATTTGGAAACGGTTATTTCCGTCAACATGATTGACGCGATGCCTACCTTGCAGCAGATCGCCCTGCGTATTCCAATCCCGCCTCTGAAAGCAAAGCGCGACCAGCTCACCGGCGAAGCTCGCAACTCCGTTCCGTGGGACACCCTTATTGGCAATGCTATTGGTGGCGACGGCAGCGATATTGAATCCGAACCATCAGTTACGCCAGATACCACTGCCGTGGTGATGTACACCTCCGGTACCACCGGCAATCCCAAAGGCGCTGAGCTTACCCACGGTTCACTTTTCGCCAATATCGCACAAGGCAAAGCCTGGGTTCCAGGACTCGGCGATCAGGACGAGCGCATGCTCGCCGCCCTGCCGTTCTTCCACGCTTATGGCCTGACCATGAACCTGACCCTTGCGCAGTTCATCGGCGGCGAATTAGTCCTTCTGCCAACACCGCAGATTCCGCTGATCATGGACATCATGAAAAAGCGCACGCCCACCTGGGTTCCAGGCGTGCCCACGCTCTACAGCCGAATCGTGGAAGCAGCCAAGGATAAAGGCATTGCCATTAAGGGCATTCGCAGCGCTTTCTCCGGCGCGGCATCCCTTCCTGTATCTACCGTGGAAGATTGGGAAGAGCTCACCCAAGGCCGCCTGGTGGAAGGCTTTGGCCTTACGGAAACTTCCCCCATCCTTATTGGCAATCCGATGACCGATAGCCGCCGCCCCGGCTACGTCGGCATTCCTTTCCCGGACACTGAAATTCGCATTGTGAATCCAGAAAATCCTGATGAGGTTATGCCTGACGGCGAAGAAGGCGAAATCATCGCTCGCGGCCCCCAGGTTTTCAAGGGCTACCTCAACAACCCTGAGGCCACCGAGCAAGCCTTCCACAATGGATGGTTCCGCACCGGGGATCTAGGAGTCATGGAAGAAGACGGTTTCATCCGCCTGGTCGCGCGCTTGAAAGAAGTCATCATCACCGGCGGCTTCAACGTCTACCCAGCTGAAGTTGAAGAAGCCCTGCTCTCCCACCCTGACGTGGAAGAAGCCGCCGTAGTCGGCCGCCCGCGTGAAGATGGCTCCGAAGATGTCGTTGCTTGCGTAACGCTTCGTGATGGCGCCGCACTTGACCCCGAAGGCCTCAAAGAATTTTCACGGGAGCTTCTTACCCGCTACAAGGTGCCACGCACCTTCTACCACTTCGAAGCACTAGCCAAAGACCAACTGGGTAAAATTCGCCGCCGCGAAGTCCAACAGGACCTCATTGACCGGCTAAACAAGCAAAGCAAGTAATAGTTGTTTCAATTTTCCCACAGGGCAATCCCTGTGGGATTTTTTCTGTACCTGGGGGTAGAAATAGAAACTTTCCTGCGACAAACCGTCCAAATATGAGGTTTCCGTCATGTTTGCACTGTATTATAGAGCGCAAAATATTTAGGCGTCTAAATGCAACTGTTGTTTCGGCGTCGATAAACAACGAAGACCGGACACAATCGCATCACCGCGAGCCCGAACATTTGGAAGGACCCGCATGTCAGCATCTGAAACCAAGGCCTGGACCAAACTCTATGCCCCTTGGACTGACCACGAACTTGAATATGGCGATGACACTTTAGCGTCCATCTATGACCGCAACTTGGAGCTCAACGCAGATAAACCTGCAACCTACTTTTTCGGGCGCGGCCAAAGCTACAAAGAGCTTGACCAACAGGTTCGTGCAGCAGCCGCAGGACTTAAGGCCTTCGGAATTCGCCCTGGCGACCGTGTCGCCATCGTGCTCCCTAACTGTCCACAGCACCTTGCGGCTTTCTTCGCTATTCAAAAGCTTGGCGCGACCGTGGTTGAGCACAACCCGCTATACACCGCGCATGAGCTCGAAGGACTGTTCAAGGATCACGGTGCACGCGTGGTTATTGCTTGGGACAAAGCGGCCCCAACCTTGGAAAAGATTCGCGCAACCACGGACTTAGAAACCATTATTTCCGTCAACATGACTGAAGCTATGCCACGGCGCATGCAGCTGCTTCTGAGCATCCCGATTCCACCAATTACTGCTAAGCGTGATGCGCTTACGGGCGATGCTCCCAATACCGTCCCCTGGTCAACCCTTATTTCCCCAGCCATTGGCGGAAACGGCAAAGACTTTGAAAACAATGAAGTAACTGCCGATGACACCGCACTGATTCTCTACACCTCGGGTACAACCGGTGCGCCGAAAGGCGCAATGATTTCGCACGCCAATATTTTGGCTAACTGCGTCATGGGCAAAGCCTGGGTTCCAGGTCTTGGTGAAAAGCCTGAACGCTTCCTCGCAGCATTGCCCTTCTTCCACGTCTATGGCATGACCACCGTGGTCGCACTAGGCGTCTATGTCGGCGCAGAGATCATTTTGCTGCCTGCCCCGCAGATTCCTTTAATCATGGATGTCATTAAAAAGCACACTCCGACATGGGCTCCAGGTGTGCCGACGCTTTATGACAAGATTTTGGCAGCGGCGGAGGAAAAGGGCATGGACAAGACCCAACACCCTATTGCTAACTCGTTTTCCGGCGCAGCTACCCTGCCGGTTCGCACTGTTGCACGGTGGGAGGCTTTCTCTGGTGGGCTGTTGGTAGAAGGTTATGGTCTCACGGAAACCGCACCTGTTATCTGCGCTAACCCGATGGATGGCAATCACCGTCCGGGCTATGTCGGTATCCCATTCCCCGATACCGAGGTACGCATTGTTAATCCAGACAACCTCGATGAACTCATGCCGGATGGGCAAGAAGGTGAGCTGCTAGTTCGCGGCCCGCAGGTCTTTAAGGGCTACCTCAACAACCCTGAAGCAACCGCCGCTACTTTCCACGGTGACTGGTTCCGTACTGGCGATGCCGGCGTGATGGAAGAAGATGGCTTTGTGCGTCTTGTTGCCCGCATCAAAGAAATCATCATCACAGGTGGCTTCAACGTCTACCCGGCCGAAGTTGAAGAGGCCATGTCCGACCACCGCGATATCGAAAGCATTGCCGTTGTTGGTCGCCCGCGTGAAGACGGCTCTGAAGATGTCGTCGCGTGTGTCACGCTGCGCGATGGCTCTGCTCTCGATCCCGAAGGCCTGAAAGAATTCGCTCGGGAGCGCCTTACCCGTTACAAGGTGCCGCGCACGTTCTACCACTTCGACGAACTAGCGAAAGACCAGCTGGGCAAGATTCGCCGCCGCGAAGTCCAGCAAGCTCTTCTGAAAATGCTCGGAAATAAGTAATTACCTGTTACCAAGTAATTAAGTCGTCCTCCCCGGCGATATGACCGTGGTGCATTAAACTTAAAAAGAAGCACACTCTTCTTCGCCTTACGGCGGGTTAGCCTTTTAAGCTTTTCGCGCTGACCGTTGCAGATGCACCATCGATAAATTATCCCTGGGAGGACGTCTTATGTCGGCATTTCAAACCAAAGCCTGGATCCACAATTACGCAGCGTGGACCGAGCCACACTTGGACTACGGCGATGACACGCTGGTTGATTTCTACGACAACAACCTAGAAAAGAACGGCAATAAGTCTGCTACTTACTTCTTCGGCCGCACTCAAACTTATAGCGATTTAGACCACCAGGTAAACGCTGCCGCCGCAGGCCTGAAAGCTTTTGGCATTCGCCCAGGCGACCGCGTGGCTTTGGTTCTACCGAACTGCCCGCAGCACATCGCAGCCTTTTATGCCGTATTAAAGCTGGGTGCAACGGTAGTGGAGCATAACCCGCTCTACACCGCACATGAATTAGAAGGCCTGTTCAATGACCACGGTGCGCGTGTTGCCATTGCCTGGGACAAGGCCGCACCAACCTTAGAAAAGCTGCGTGGGAAAACCCCGCTGGAGACCATCATCTCCGTCAACATGACGGAAGCCATGCCGCGGCGCATGCAGCTTTTGCTGCGCATTCCGGTTCCACCGATTACGTCCAAGCGCGATGCGCTCACCGGCGATGCTCCGAACACTGTCCCTTGGTCCACCTTGTGCTCACACGCAATTGGCGGTTCCGGCAAGGACATTGAATACCCAGTTGTCACGCGTGAAGACACTGCGCTGATTCTGTACACCTCCGGTACTACTGGTGAGCCCAAAGGCGCGATGCTCAGCCACGGCAACATGGCTTCCATGGTTGTCATGGGTGATGCCTGGGTCCCGGGACTGCGCGATAAGCAACAGCGCTTCCTCGCAACCTTGCCGATGTTCCATGTCTATGGCCTCACCATGGTGGCAACCCTTGGCCCTTATGTTGGGGCTGAGATGGTTTTACTCCCAGCACCACAGATCCCACTCATCATCGATGTTTTGAAGAAGCACACTCCAACTTTTGCACCGGGTGTGCCAACGCTGTACGAGAAGATCATTGCTGCGGCGAATGAGAAAAATATCGAGATCACGGGCATCGACAATGCTTTCTCTGGCGCTTCCACCTTGCCGGTATCAACCGTTGAGGACTGGGAAAAGCTTACCGGCGGCAAGTTGGTGGAAGGCTACGGTCTGACTGAAACCTCCCCCGTTATTTGTGGTAATCCCATGAACGGCAAGACCCGTCCGGGCTATGTTGGTCTTCCTTTCCCTGATACCGAAGTACGCATTGCTAACCCAGAGAACCTGGATGAAACGATGCCTGATGGTGAAGAGGGCGAGCTGCTGGTTCGCGGACCACAGGTCTTTAAGGGCTATCTCAACAAGCCTGAAGCTACTAAAGAAGCCTTCCACGGCGATTGGTTCCGCACCGGCGACGTCGGTGTTATGGAAGAAGATGGCTTTGTGCGCCTGGTAGCCCGTATCAAAGAAATCATCATCACTGGTGGATTCAATGTCTACCCGGCGGAAGTCGAAGAGATTCTGCTTACCCACCCCGATATCACCGATGTCGCCGTGGTCGGCCGTCCGCGTCACGATGGCTCCGAAGACGTCGTTGCGTGTGTAACCCTGCGCGATGGTGCAGCTTTGGATCCAGAGGGCCTCAAGGACTTCTCCCGTGAACGCCTTACCCGTTACAAAGTCCCACGCACCTTCTACCACTTCGAAGAGCTCGCCAAAGACCAGCTGGGCAAGATTCGCCGCCGTGAAGTTCAGGCGGACTTGCTCAAGCTGCTCGGGAAATAATTTATGTAACTTGTACATATGTCCCCGCGTTCTAAAAGTCCTGAGCTTCCAGCAGAAACCCCGAATCCGTTTCGTCCTACTTTTGGTGCCTCGCCACGCTTTTGGGCAGGACGAACGGTAATTTTAGAAGGATTCGCGGAAGCTCTCGACAGCCCCGTGGGTCATCCTGATCGCGCGATGTTAATCAGCGGTACCCGCGGGATTGGCAAGACAGTTCTGTTGACGGAGCTCGAAGATATTGCCGAAGCTCGCGGGTGGATTTCAGTGCGGGCTATCGGCAGCACGAGCATGGCCGAGCACCTTATTAATACGGCTATTCCAGCGCAGATTGCCAAGCTCAACCCGCAGGCGGAGACTAGGTTTAAAGCACTTGGCATTGCAGGTCTAGGCCGTGTAGAAACCGAACTCGATCCCCGTTACGGGCAGCTGCAACCTGTACCCACGGTAGAAACTCGTATCCGGCAGCTTCTGGAATACACCAGCGGCAGCGGCGTCTTCATTGCCATTGATGAGGTCCAAGACGCCCCGAGTGAGGATCTCGCTGCGGTAGCGCAAGCCTTCCAGAATCTCATCAAGGACGAACTTCCCGTCGCTCTTGCCTTCGCAGGCCTCACGGTTGGCACCCGGGACCTCTTGGATTTGCCGGGCACCACCTTCTTACGCCGTGCAAGCGCCTATGAGCTAGGCCCATTGACTGCCGATGACACCGTGAATCTTCTCGCCGCTACCGCCGATGGCTCCGGCATCCACTTTCGCGATGCTGCTGCCCGGCGCGCGGCCACCGCATCATTCGGGTTTCCCTACTTGGTTCAGCTCATCGGCGCCCTTGCATGGCGAGTAACTAAAGACCAGGCAGAAGATGAAGTCACGGAAGCAACTATCGATGCCCTCCTCAAAGAGGCAATTGATACTTTCGGCTCGCAGGTGCATCGACCAGCGCTGCGGCATGTCACCGACTTACAGCGCGAATTTTTGCGATCAATGGCGCGTTTGGGCGGTGAGGAACAGTCCATTAGTGAAATCGCCGGGCTGTTGAAGAAGACCACCACCGGCATCAGCAGAATCCGTGCGGCGCTGATTAAGCAAGAGCTCATTGAGCCTTCCTCACACGGGTATGTGCGCTTCACCCAGCCGTATATGGCAGAGCATCTCCTGGCCGAGCCGCGCACGCGCTATGTGCAATAGGAATCCAGCTGCGTGAAATTTTCAAACGTAGCTGTTATGCAGGCTAAATTGAGCAGAATATCAGCGCATACAACATTTGCCTGTTGACGTAAGGCGCATCACAGTGCATAATCTTCCGGTATGAACCTGTCTGACAGCTGGACACCCCGACAGCCGGTGCTTTCGCGCACCAGCGCTGCCGAGGAAGTCTTCAACTCCATTCGCCAAGGAATCGAATCCGGCGAAATTCCCATCGGCTCAAAGCTGGGCTCGGAAGCTTCACTTGCGGCATCTTTTGGCGTTAGCCGCTCGGTCATCCGCGAAGCGCTGCGTTCCTCGGCAACGCTGGGACTAACTAAAACCGAAACTGGCCGTGGCACTTTTGTCATTTCTGCAACGCCTGCGAACGACTTAGTGCTCGGCAACTACTCCTCTACGGATATCCACGAGGCTCGTCCCCACATTGAAGTCCCTGCCGCTGGCCTCGCTGCACTGCGCCGAACCACTGATGATTTGAAGAAATTGCAAGACATCATGGAACAAATGGAATCTGAGGATGACCACGTCGCGTGGGTTGAATTGGATACCGAATTCCACGCAACCATCGCCAGCGCTAGCAAAAACTCGGTCTTTACCAAGATTGTCGGCGACATTCGCGAATCCCTGGCGCGTCAGTCCGAGACCGTCAACGTGGTCTCCGGGCGCAGAGAACCTTCCGACAAGGAACACCGCATCATCGTCGAAGCGATTGCCGCTCAAGACACAGACGCCGCTGAAGAAGCGATGGCCTTCCACCTTTCCGCAGTACGCGTTGCTGTTGATGGGATCGTCAAAAAGCAGCCCTAAGCCCTGTTAATAGACACCCCAACCGTTTCATTCCTTTAAAGAAAAGGCACACTATGTCAACGACTCAAGTCTCAGGCTCTGCAGCCACGATAAAGCCGGCGAATTCCGCAACTGAATCTGCAATCACTGCTGGCGATGGCGACTACCACAAGGGGCTAAGCACCCGTCAGGTCAACATGATAGCCATCGGCGGCGCCATTGGTACCGGACTGTTCATGGGTGCCGGCGGACGCCTTGCCCAAGCTGGTCCCGGAATTGTCATCAGCTACGCCATCTGTGGCGCGCTTGCTTTCCTTATTCTTCGTGCGCTCGGCGAGCTGGTCATGTACCGCCCGAGCTCCGGCTCCTTTGTTTCTTATGCACGTGAGTTCTACGGCGAAAAGGCCGCTTTTGCTTCCGGCTGGCTGTACTGGCTGAACTGGTCCATGACAGCGATCGTGGATATTACAGCCGCAGCTTTGTACATGAACTTCTTCGGACGCTACGTTTCCTGGATTTCAGCCGTACCACAATGGACTTGGGCACTAGCCGCATTGTTGCTCGTGTTGGGCATGAACCTTATTTCCGTGAAGGTCTTCGGCGAGCTGGAATTCTGGTTCGCACTCATCAAGGTCCTCGCACTTTCTGCTTTCCTCGTCGCAGGTTGCTACTTTGTCATCTTCGGAACCCCTATTGAAGGCCACACCACCGGCTGGTCCCTCATTCAAGACAACGGCGGTATTTTGCCTAACGGCATCCTGCCAGTTCTGGTTCTCATGCAGGGAGTGGTCTTCGCATACGCATCCATTGAGCTGTTGGGCACCGCCGCAGGTGAGGTAGAAAACCCTGAGAAGGTCATGCCGAAGGCAATCAATACTGTTATCTTCCGCATCGCCGTCTTCTACGTTGGCTCTTTGATCTTGCTGTCGCTGCTGCTGCCTTATGTTGAGTACAAAGCAGGCGAAAGCCCATTCGTTACCTTCTTCGGCGCCATCGGCGTTCCCGGCATGGACGTGATTATGAACCTCGTGGTTCTTACCGCAGCTATGTCCTCCCTGAACGCGGGCCTCTACTCCACCGGACGCATCTTGCGCTCGATGTCGTTGAACGGTTCCGCGCCTAAGTTTGCCGGACGCATCAGTGCCAATGGTGTTCCTTATGGCGGAATTATCATCACCACCGTCGTGGCAGCCGTCGGTGTTGTTCTCAACGCAATCGTGCCGGCTCAAGCTTTTGAAATTGTTCTGAACTTCGCAGCTATCGGCATTATCGCTTCTTGGGGAATGATCATGCTCTGCCACATCGCATTGGTAAAGAAGTCAGACCGTGGCCAGCTCCAACGCCCGAGCTTCCGCATGCCTTTCGCACCATACTCCAGCTGGTTCGTACTAGTAGCACTCGTGCTCATCGTGGTACTGATGGCATTCGATAACCCAGTGGGAACCTGGACGGTTGCAGGGCTTCTTGTCATCATCCCAATCCTCATCGCCGGATGGTATGCCTGCCGCGGCCGCATCAATGCCATTGCCGCGGAACGTGCTGCAGCTGGCCAAGAAGCAGCCACCTTCTAAAAAGCTGAAATTTAAAGCTTAAGAAAACAAAGCCCCCGTTTGAGTGTTGAGTTGGATTTCTTGTCCTTCTCACTACTCAAATGGGGGTTTAAGCATGTGCCCTAACGAGAAGGGTTTACGGAACCGGCATCCCATAAATCCGTTTCTAGCCCTGTTGTTCACATCGCATTTACAGGCCGAAAGTACAGGCATTTTCAGCAAAATTTCAGGCGTACTACAGGCTGATTTTACGTCTATTTCGGGGAAATTTGGCGGGCGCTTTTATGGTGATTGACGTGGTCAGGCAACGATCGGTTACACATTTTATAAATATGAGAAAAACCTCACATTTGGGTGTGTGAGGCTGCCTACTTACGCCTAAGTAGGCTACGGTAGCGTAATCGCGATAGTTTGTTTTCGTGTAGCAAACCCCGGACGCCTATCGCGTCATATTTTCTGGCTTAGGGAAAAGCCATAAACCTTTCACCGATACGTTTAAAGAGGACTATTTAATATGTCGTTGACCCCCTTGCATACCTTGTCTAATGACAGCACTGCCCCGGCAGTGCTGTTTGCAGGTCAGGGTTCTGCATGGCAAAAGGCCATCGCCGATGCCGCAGCCAGCCCACACCAGGCAGCACAGCTGCGCGACATCTTAAAAGAAGTACGCACGACCACCGGCCCGGTAGCACGCATCATCGCGTCTTCTTGCCCAGGGGTTTATGAGCGTTTAGAAGAACTAGCTAACACCCCGGCTGATGAAAGCCCAGTGGCTAAGGAATATGACGCATACCCGGCATACTCCATCCCAGGCATTGTTTTGGGACAAATCGGTGCCATCGAGCACCTGCGCGAGCTGGGCGTGGATGTAGATTCCGCGCAGCTTGCTGGTCACTCCCAGGGCTCTTTGGGCGTTGCAGCCGTGAAGGATGCACGCCAGGCCCTGGCCTTGGCAGTTTTGATGGGTACTGCAGCTGCTGTTACCCAGGGCGCGAATGACTCCCGCTCCCACATGCTGTCTGTACGAGGCGTGCCACGCGAGATGATCGAAGAGTACCTCGCTGGTGACGCAGCTATTGCTGTAGTTAACGGCCGCGTACACTTCGCACTGTCCGGTACCCCAGAAGACTTGGCAAAGACCGAGTCCAACATTGCGCAGGCAGCTGAGTCTTACAATGAGGCGCTCGAAGAGCGTCTCATTGGTGGTTCTGAGATCAACCCAGTCTTTGACGTATTGCGCGTTGCCCTTCCTTTCCACCACGCTTCCTTGCAGGCAGCCGCGGATCTGACCGTCGAATACGCCACCCAGTGTGGCCTGGATGCAGATCTTGCGCGTGAGCTCGCTGATTCCATCTTGGTTCAGCCACACAACTGGGTTGAGAGCGTGAACGCTCTCAACAGTAACTATCTGATTTCCCTGGATCGTGGCCTGTCTTCTTTGACCGCACCACTGATCACTGGCACCGGCAAGGTTGTTATTCCAGCTGCTACCGCCGCTGAGCGCGATAACCTGGCAACCCCAGGCACCGAGTTACCAACCGCTGTGAACTACGAAGAGTTTTCACCAAAGCTCATCTCCCTGCCTAACGGCAAGTCCTACACTCAGACCCGTTTCTCTGAGTGGACCGGTATGTCCCCGATCATCTTGGGCGGCATGACCCCAACGACCATGGATCCAGGCATCGTTGCTGCAGCTGCAAACGGTGGCTACTGGTCTGAGATGGCCGGTGGCGGACAGTACTCTGACGAAGCTTTCACCATCAACAAAGATGGCATGATGGAGCTTCTAGAGCCAGGCCGCACCGCAGCGTTTAACACCATGTTCTTCGACCGCTACCTGTGGAACCTGCAGTTCGGTCAGGCACGTATCGTGCCTAAGGCTCGTGCTAATGGCGCTGCATTTACCGGTGTGACCATCTCCGCTGGTATCCCTGAGCTCGATGAGGCTAAGGAACTACTTGATCAGCTCACCGCTGATGGCTTCCCTTATATCTCTTTCAAGCCAGGTACTACCAAGCAGATTCAGGACTGCATCGCAATTGCTGCAGATAACCCTGAGCACCGCGTCATCGTCCAGATCGAAGACGGCCACGCTGGTGGCCACCACTCCTGGGTTGACCTGGATGAGATGCTGCTTGCTACCTACGCAGCAGCACGCCAGCATGACAACCTTGCCATCACCGTCGGTGGCGGCATCTACTCCCCGGACCGCGCATCCGAGTACCTGACTGGTTCCTGGTCCACCAAGTACGGCCTGCCAATCATGCCGGTTGATGGTGTCTTCTTGGGCACCGTAGCCATGGCAACCAAGGAAGCAACTGCTAACGATGACGTTAAGCAGCTGCTCGTTGACACCCCAGGTATCACCCCAGATACCAACGGCGGCTGGGTTGGCCGTTTGAAGGCTGACGGCGGCGTTTCCTCCTCCCAGTCTCACCTGTTGGCTGACCTGCACGAGATTGATAACTCGTTCGCGAAGGCATCTCGCCTGATCACCTCGATCCCAATCGAGGAATACGACTCCCGTCGTGATGAAATCATCGCGGCTTTGGCAAAGACCTCGAAGCCTTACTTCGGCGACGTCTCCGAAATGACCTACGAGCAGTGGGTTTCCCGCTTCGCAGAACGCGCCTACCCATGGGTTGATCCAACCTGGCACGACCGTTTCCACGATCTCCTGCAGCGCGTTGAGGCTCGTCTCAACGAAGCAGACCACGGTGAAATCCCTACCCTATTCCCATCACTCGAAGATTCCGAGAACGCACCAGAGGCAGTAGCAAAGCTTATTGCTGCTTACCCGAACGCGAAGACCACCAAGGTCAACACTCGTGATGAGGCGTGGTTCCCAACCCTTATCCGCAAGCACGTTAAGCCAATGCCATGGACCACCGCTATTGACGGTGACCTTAAGGAATGGTTCGCGAAGGACACCTTGTGGCAGGCACAGGACCCACGCTACGACGCTGATGGCGTTCGTATCATTCCTGGTCCGGTCGCGGTTGCAGGTATTACCAAGAAGAATGAGCCAGTAGCTGAGCTGCTGGGCCGCTTCGAAGATGCCACCACCGCAGCGCTTAACGATGCCGGCGTGGAAGCAGTTGAGCTCTACTCCCGCTTGGCTTCTGCCAAGAACGCAGAAGAGTTCCTGCGCAATGCGCCAACCATTATGTGGCACGGCCACCTCATTGCTAACCCTGCATATGAGTTGCCAGAAGAAGCATTCGACATCGTTGATGATGGTGAAGGCTTTGCAATTCGCATCAATTCTGACTCTTACTGGGATAACCTGCCTGAAGAGCAGCGTCCTTTCTACGTCAAGCACGTAGATATCCCAGTTGCACTGTCTGAGGCAGTAGCAACCGGTGCATCCCCAGTTGTAGATGATGCACGTCTGCCAAAGGCAGTCTTTGACCTGCTCGCAGGCGTTGCAGGTGTTGGTTCTATCTCCGAGACCGGCGATGAAATCACCGCTTTGCCAAAGGTCATCGAAGGTTCTGTTTCTGAAGAAAACCCTTACGGCTTGGTCGAATACTCCTTCACCTTGCCTTCTACCTTGCTGACCGCACACACCGCGGTTACCGGCGCTGCACTGGGCACCGTCAATGCGGGCGCCCCAGATGCTTTGGTTGGTCCTTGCTGGCCAGCAATCTACACCGCGCTGGGCACCGGGCGTTTGACCGAAGAACACGGCGAGCCAGCTGGCACCGACTTCCCAGTCATTGAAGGCCTGCTCAACGCTGTTCACCTTGACCACGTCGTGGACGTGCGCGTTCCTCTCGATGAACTGGCACAGGGCGCAAAGGGCGAAGGCCGTCGCATTGACGTAACTTCCCGTTGTGCATCCATCGCTGAGTCCAACGCTGGTCGTATTGTCACGGTTGAGCTGGAACTGCGCGACGCGCAGACCCAGGAAGTCGTGGCTACCCAGATGCAGCGCTTCGCTATCCGCGGCCGCGCAACCGGCACTTCTGTCCCGGTTCCTGCTCCAGCCTGGGGCGGCGGCAAGTCCCAGGACAAGGTAGAGGTCACTCCTCGTTCCTTCGTGGACCGCGCATATGTCACCGCACCTGCGGATATGACTCCATTCGCGCTGGTCTCCGGTGACTACAACCCAATTCACACCTCCACCAACGCAGCTCGCCTGGTCAACCTTGAGGCACCACTGGTACACGGCATGTGGCTTTCGGCTACTGCACAGCACCTCGCTGGCAACCACGGCACCGTTGTGGGCTGGACCTACTCCATGTTCGGCATGGTGCAGCTTAACGATGAAGTTGAGATCACCGTCGAGCGCGTTGGCCGCAAGGGCATCCACGCTGCATTCGAGGTCACCTGCCGTATCGACGGCGAGGTAGTCTCTCGCGGCCAGGCTTTGATGGCGCAGCCACGCACCGCTTATGTTTACCCAGGCCAGGGCATCCAGGCTGAGGGCATGGGCCGTGGTGACCGTGATGCATCGGCAGCTGCACGCGAAGTATGGCGTCGTGCTGACCGCCACACCCGCACCGCACTGGGATTCTCCATCCGCCAGATCATCGACGACAACCCAACCGAGCTGGTTGTTCGCGGCACCAAGTTCATCCACCCGAACGGTGTCCTGCACCTGACCCAGTTCACCCAGGTTGCTCTCGCTGTTGTTGCCTACGCTCAGACTGAGCGTCTGCGCGAAGCTGGCGCTTTGGGCACCAACTCCATGTACGCCGGTCACTCCCTTGGTGAGTACACCGCGCTGGCATCGTTGGCGAATATCTTCGACCTCGAAGCAGTCATCGACATCGTTTACTCCCGTGGTTCCGCAATGGGCACCTTGGTTGAGCGCGATGCAAACGGTAACTCCAACTACGGCATGGGCGCACTGCGTCCAAACATGATTGGTGTTCCAGCTGATGAGGTTGAGGCATACATTGCTCAGACCGCTGAAGAAACCGGCGAGTTCTTAGAAATCGTCAACTACAACATCGCTGGCCAGCAGTACTCCATCGCGGGTACCAAGGCAGGTCTTGCGGCGTTGAAGAAGAAGGCTAACTCCGTCAAGGACCGCGCATATGTCACGGTTCCTGGCATTGACGTGCCTTTCCACTCCCAGGTTCTGCGCGGCGGCGTTCCAGCGTTCGCTGAAAAACTCGATGAGCTGCTGCCAGAAACCCTCGACTTGGACGCACTGGTTGGCCGTTATGTGCCAAACCTGGTGGCTTCCCCATTCGAGCTCACCCAGGAATTCATCGACAAGGTTAAACCACTGGCTCCTTCCGGCAAGCTGGACAACCTCAAGGTCGAAGACCTCGATGAGCAGTCCCTTGCTCGTCTGCTCATGATTGAGCTGTTGTCCTGGCAGTTCGCCTCCCCAGTTCGCTGGATTGAAACCCAGGAACTGCTCTTTGGTGAAGTGGACCAGATCATTGAAGTTGGTCTCGCGGCATCGCCTACCTTGACCAACCTAGCTAAGCGTTCCATGGACATCGCGGGCGTTGACCTGCCAGTATTCAACGTTGAGCGCGACCAGGATCAGGTCATGCTGCAAGACGTGAAGGAAGCACCAGCTCAAACCTTCGATGTTGAAGAAGGCGAAGCAACCTCGTCCACCGCGGCTTCTGAAAAGCCAGGCGAATCCGCTGCTGCGGCCTCGGACAACACTCAGGCTATTCCTTCCGCTGAGGCACAGACCGTTGCTGCTGCACCGGCACCTTCCGCTGCTCCAGCTGGCGGTACTGCTGCGGCTGACGCTCCGGACCTGCCATTTAGCGCAGCTGAGGCGATTATGGTTCTGTTCGCATTCCAGAACAAGATCCGCCAGGACCAGATCAATGACACCGATACGGTTGAAGAGCTCACCAATGGTGTCTCTTCCCGCCGTAACCAGTTGCTCATGGATATGTCCGCAGAAATCGGCGTACCAGCTATTGATGGTGCTGCTGATGCTGACGTGGCTACCCTGCGTGAGCGCGTCAAGACTGCAGCTCCGGGCTACTCCCCGTTCGGCGTTGTCCTTTCCGAGGCCGTGACCGCACGTCTGCGCCAGCTCACCGGTGCAGCAGGTGTAAAGCCTGCATACATCTCTGAGCGCGTAACCGGCACCTGGGGCTTGCCACTGTCGTGGGCAGCTCACGTTGAGGCTGAAATCTTGCTCGGCTCCCGCGATGAGGACTCCGTGCGCGGTGGCTCCCTGTCTACCGTTCCGACCACGGCTTCTTCCAAGTCTGACGTTGACGCTCTTGTCGATGCCGCAGTTCAGGCTGTCGCAGCAGCTCACGGCACTTCCGTGTCCATGGGCTCGGCTGGTGCTGGTGGCGGCGGTGGAGTTGTTGACTCCGCTGCTTTGGATGCTTATGCAGATACCGTCACCGGCGAAAACGGTGTTCTGGCAACTGCAGCTCGCCAGGTTCTGGCGCAGCTGGGTCTGGTTGAAGAAGCACCAGAGACCCCAGAGACCGACAACACCTTGTTCGAGACCGTTGAAGCTGAACTTGGTTCCGGTTGGGCAAAGACCGTCACCCCATCCTTCGACGCGAAGCGCGCAGTGCTTTTCGATGACCGCTGGGCATCCGCACGTGAAGACCTTGCGCGCGTAGCACTCGGTGAGCTGGATCTTCCAGCGGAGCGTTTCCGTGGAACCGGAGAGACCATCGCCAAGCAGGCGGAGTGGTGGGCTAATAACCCTGCTGCTGCCACCGGTGCACACGCGAAGGCCACCCCGGCTGCTACCTTGCAGGCTATTGCTGCTGCCGCACGCGAGGAACTCGACGGCGAATTCGCTGGCGATGTTGCTCTCGTTACCGGTGCTGCTCCTGGCTCGATTGCAACCGCATTGGTTGAGCGTCTGCTTGAAGGCGGCGCGACCGTCATCATGACCGCATCCCGCGTGAGCCAGTCCCGTAAGGAATTTGCCCGCAAGCTCTATGCTGCACACGCAATTCCAGGTGCTGCTCTGTGGGTTGTTCCTGCGAACTTGAGCTCTTACCGCGATGTCGATGCTCTCATCGACTGGATTGGTACTGAGCAGCGTGAGTCTGTTGGCAACGAAGTCAAGATCACCAAGCCAGCACTGACCCCAACCTTGGCATTCCCATTCGCGGCACCTTCCGTGTCTGGCTCTGTTGCCGATGCCGGCCCACAGGCTGAAAACCAGACCCGTCTGCTGCTGTGGTCGGTTGAGCGCACCATTGCTGGTCTGTCCAACCTTGCGCAGCAAGCAGTTGATACCCGTTGCCACATTGTTCTGCCTGGTTCCCCGAACCGCGGCATGTTCGGCGGCGACGGCGCTTACGGCGAAGTCAAGGCAGCCCTGGACGCTATCTTGGCTAAGTGGTCTGCTGAAGCAGGCTGGCCAGAAGGCGTTACCCTGGCACAGGCAAAGATTGGCTGGGTATCTGGTACTTCCCTGATGGGTGGCAACGACATCCTGATTCCAGCTGCTGAAGCTGCTGGCATCCACGTCTGGGACCCAGAAGAGATTTCTTCCCAGCTGATGTCCTTGGCATCCGCTGAATCCCGCGCGCAGGCAGCGGAAGCTCCACTGGAGCTGGATCTGACCGGTGGTCTTGGTTCTTCCAAGATCTCCATCTCTGAGCTTGCAGCGCAGGTTCGCGAGGACGCCGAGAATGCGTCCATTGCTAACGAATCGAACGGCACTCTCGAAGCACCAGCGACTATCGCTGCCCTGCCAAACACGCGCCAGGTAGAACTACCTGCCGCGTTACCAGAAGGAGAGGTTGGCGAAGTCACCACTGACTTGGATGACATGGTAGTCATCGCTGGTGTCGGCGAGGTTTCCTCTTGGGGCTCCGGCCGTACCCGCTTCGAGGCAGAATACGGCCTGCAGCGCGACGGTGCTGTTGACCTGACTGCAGCTGGCGTTTTGGAGTTGGCATGGATGACCGGTCTGGTGCAGTGGGCAAATGACCCACGTCCAGCCTGGTACGACGAAGATGGCAACGAAGTCGACGAAGCGGATATCTACAACCGCTTCCGCGATGAGGTTGTTGCTCGCTCCGGTATCCGTACCCTGACCGACAAGTACAACATGGTTGACCAGGGCTCCATTGACCTGACCTCCGTATTCTTGGACCGCGATATTGTCTTCACCGTTGCATCTGAGCAAGAAGCACGCGACATTGAAGAAGCAGACCCAAGCTTCACCAAGCTGCGTGAAGTTGACGGCGAGTGGGAAGTCACCCGCCTCAAGGGCGCAACCGCGCGTGTTCCACGCAAGGCAACCCTGTCCCGCACTGTCGCTGGCCAGATGCCTGACCACTTCGATGCTGCCAAGTGGGGCATCCCAGATCACATGCTGGATGCACTCGACCGCATGGCCGTATGGAACCTGGTCACCGCAGTCGATGCGTTTACCCAAGCAGGTTTCAGCCCAGCTGAGTTGCTGCAGGTAATCCACCCAGGTCAGGTTGCAACCACGCAAGGTACCGGTATCGGCGGCATGGAATCCCTGCACAAGGTATTCGTTACCCGTCTGCTCGGCGAGGACCGTCCATCCGACATCTTGCAGGAAGCTCTACCAAACGTTATTGCAGCGCACACCATGCAGTCCTTGGTTGGCGGCTACGGTTCGATGATTCACCCAATCGGTGCTTGTGCAACCGCTGCGGTATCCATCGAAGAGGGCGTTGACAAGATTGCTCTGGGCAAGGCTGACCTGGTTGTTGCCGGTGGTATTGATGACGTTCAGGTTGAGTCTTTGACCGGCTTCGGCGACATGAATGCAACCGCTGAGACCAAGAAGATGACCGACCAGGGCATCGATGACCGCTTCATCTCCCGTGCGAATGACCGTCGTCGTGGCGGCTTCCTCGAGGCAGAAGGCGGCGGTACCGTACTTCTGGTTCGTGGTTCCTTGGCTCGTGAGATGGGTCTGCCTGTCTACGCTGTAGTTGCTCACGCGGCTTCCTACGGCGACGGTGCACACACCTCCATTCCTGCTCCAGGTCTGGGCGCTTTGGGTGCTGGCCGTGGACGTAAGAACTCCCGTCTGGCCAAGGGCCTGGCAGGTCTTGGTCTGACCCCGAACGATGTTTCGGTTCTGTCCAAGCACGACACCTCCACCAACGCCAATGACCCGAACGAGTCGGAGCTGCACTCCATCCTGTGGCCAGCTATTGGCCGCGACGTGGACCAGCCACTGTTCGTCATCTCGCAGAAGACCTTGACTGGTCACTCCAAGGCTGGTGCAGCACTGTTCCAGACCGGTGGTTTGATTGACGTCTTCCGTACTGGCCGCATCCCAGCCAACCAGTCTTTGGACTGTGTTGACCCGCTGATTGAGGCTAAGGCGAAGAACCTGGTCTGGCTGCGTTCCCCACTTGATGTGGAAGCAGCTAACCGTCCGGTGAAGGCTGCGGCACTGACCTCCCTGGGCTTCGGCCACGTCGGCGCCCTGCTGGTCTACGCTCACCCAGGTGTCTTCGAGGCTGCCGTTGCTCAGCAGGTATCTGCTGAGGCAGCTGCCGAGTGGCGTGAGAAGGCAAATGCTCGTCTTGCCAGCGGTGCTGCTCGCTTCGAAGCCGGCATGATTGGCAAGGAGACCCTGTTCGAGGTCATCGACGGCCGCCGCCTGCCTGAGGCAGCTGGCACCGTAGAGATTGAGAACTACGGCCCAGTCGCCGCCGACAAGGCCGCAGAAATCGCGCTCTTGCTTGACGACGACATCCGTCTCACCGCCGAAGGCACTTTCCCTCCGGCTAAGTAAGGTGCAGTTAACAGGCTAACCCCACGCGAGAGAAATTAGCTCCCTTCCGGAATTGGTACTGTGGGAAACCACACCCAACCCGGGAGGGAGCTTTTTCATGCTCGAAAGCTATAAAGAACAGTTCGGGAATCGGCTTGCTAAATTCATCGACGTCGAGGTTCCAAGAGCACTTGGCACCCTAGGTGATGCCGATCGAGAAACCATCGTTGCTGGGAAAGGCGACTTTCCTCGAGACATCGTGAGCGCTGTGCTTTCCTCCGTTATCGAAGAACAACGAAAGGTTCACGACATACTCGTCATCGCCGGCACGTGGATGATCGCGACCACCGGGGCACGCTGGGCGATTGGCCCTATTGGGGAAGACCCCTATGCCGAGCGCGTTGGCATCGGACTTGAGGACACTACCAACCGTTCCTTCACCCCTCTTTTGGCGCAGGTTGAAGAGCTCGTCCACCACGAAGGTGAACGGGACGCGAACCTGGATCTCTTGGCTGCCTTCGCCGAATTCGACAAGCATCAGGCTGATAAATAAAAGCACTGCCCACGCATTTGAACCTCATTCATTGCAAACGTATGGGCAGTATTCCTATCGATAGATCTCTCTGCGATGCCCCACATTAAGAACGAGAATTATTAGCTGTTTATCTTGGATTTCATAAATCACGCGATAAGAGCCGACCCGAATGCGGTACTCGCCGCTTCCTCCCTGCAGTTTCTTAACTCCGACGGGCCTAGGATCGTCTGCAAGACCTTCAATAGCGTCGATGAGTTTTACTCTCTGAGAATTCTCCAGCTTACGTAAGGACTTAATTGCTGCAGTTCTAAACGACACCGAGTATTTAGATTCGGACATTTGTTTAGAGATTAATCCAGACCGAACTCAGCTTTGAGTTCTTCAAGAGTCATTTCGCCGCCCTCTCGACGGGCAGCCGCAGCAGCGCGAATATCTTCCATATCCTCAAGAGCTTCGATTGCGCGATCGAAGAAATCAGGAGAGACGACGACTGCACGACGGCGAGCACCCCGGCTGAGGATTGAAACGGGCTCACGCTGAGCAGCGTCGAGGTAGCGGCTCTGTTCGTTGCGAAACTCACTGGTAGTTACTTCAGTACTCATACCCCGAATCGTACATCTTGTACAAGATGTACCACAATAGTCCCTCCTGATTATCTTTAAATTTTCGCACTAGATTTCGGTGCCGAGCCAAACTGGTTCAGGAACAAGCTTGACGCCGAATTCGTCGAAGACGCCATCGCGAATGGTACGTGCCAAGTCCACGATGTCCTTGGACGTTGCCTCGCCGCGGTTAGTGAGCGCGAGGGTATGAAGCGTCGACAAGCGAGCTTGCGCCTCGATACCGGGGTAACCACGCTTAAACCCGGCGCGCTCAATGAGCCACGCAGCTGAAAGCTTCTTGCCGCCCTCAGCATCGAAGCGTGGCATGGTCTCGGCGACTTCATCGCCAAGCTTGGCGGCAACACGCTGCGCGACCTCGTCGGCCTTTTCTGCCGGCACAATCGGGTTGGTAAAGAAGGAGCCCGCTGACCAGGTATCCCTATCGTTGGGGTTTAACACCATGCCCTTGCCGCGACGAAGCTCTAATACGGTGTCGCGTATTTCCTTGACCGGGCGGCGCTCGCCGGGGTTCTCGGTCAGCTGGCGGAAGTTTAGCGGTGCGGATAAACCATCGGTAGTCAGCTGCATCTCAATAGCCAAGACGACGGCACGCTGGGTAAATTTAATATTTGAGTAGCGGTAGCGCAGATCCAATGTGGACGCTTCAACCCACTCATCTACCTGTGTCTTGCGGTCATACAAGCGCACCCAGGTCAAAACATCTGATACTTCGGTGCCATAGGCGCCCACGTTTTGTACCGGCACGGCACCAGCGCGCCCCGGGATGCCGGAGAGGCACTCGATGCCGCCAAGGCCTGCATCGACAGCTTCTGCCACCACTTTGTCCCAATTGGCGCCAGCCCCCGCGCGCACAATGCCGGAATCCTGGTTGACCTGAATGTGTGGAAAATCCAGTGAGACCACGACATAATCTAAATCCGCCTGGCCCATGGACGCATCCGCCACCAAAAGATTAGAGCCATCCCCGACAATGACCAAGGGGATATTTTCTGAATCAAGCACGCGGACGACAAAGCTTGCGGCATCCGCGTTGTCACAACGCACGGTGTAGCGGGGTTTTCCGCCCACGCGCAACGTGGTCATGTCGGCGAAAGTAGAAGTGGTATCTATTTCCACGCCGACGAATTCTTTCAGGTGCTGGGTCATTAATTCATCGTTCACCCTTACCAAGGTAGTCTGTTAAGCATGTCAACCCGTAGCGAAAACACCGTAACTATCAATCACCCCATTGAAAAGGTGCACAAGGCGTACTCCACCAAGGAATTTTGGGAGTTCATTACCGCCAACCTCTCCCCTGAACCAGGTGAGGTCAACGAGTTCACCACTGAAGAAGTAACCCTGTTCGAGGTTTTGCCAACCACCCTTCTGCCAGAAGCTGTTCGCGCCATGGTCTCTCAGTCTCTGAAGGTCAAGCGCGTGCTCAACATCGGCGGCTTGGATGCGCAGAAGTTCACCACCGCTTTCAACGCTGATGTCAAGGGCACCCCAGTAGATTTCAAGGGCGATATCAACCTGGTTGGTGCAGGCGAGAAGACCGACCTGAACTACACCACTGACGTCTCCATCAACATCCCATTGATGGGTGCTGCTATTGAACCTAAGGTTGCTGAAGCTCTAGAAGAGCTCTTCGGCAACGAAGCTAAACTCGCTGATCAGTGGATTTCTGAGAACCTCTAAGGTTTTCTCCACTTCGACTTTTCTAAGTACACGGGCTTTAATTTTCCATGGCCGACCATGCACATAACCTGCGCGCTGACGCGGTTGCTGGTCGGCCTTTTGGCGTTATTACCCGCGGCACCACCAACCACAACCGGCTAAGGCGCTGTGACCGGTGGATGGCTTATCACCCTGAAATTTCCTCCCTGCTGCGCATGACAGATGCACCATTGGCTTTAGATGTGGGCTATGGCGCGTCTTTCACCACCACCGTGGAGTGGGCCCGCTGGCTGCGCACCGTGAATCCGAACGTGCGCGTTACCGGATTGGAGATCAATCCCGAGCGAGTTTTACCTCCGCGCGATGGCGTGAACTTTGAACTGGGCGGATTCGAATTGCGCAACTACCGCCCGCAGCTCGTGCGTGCCTTTAATGTCTTGCGCCAGTATGACGTGGACCAGGTTCCTGCGGCCTGGGAGTCTGTAACTTCGCGCCTGGCACCGGGAGGTTTCTTCGTCGAAGGCACCTGCGATGAACTCGGGCGACGCAGCACCTGGATTTTATTAGACGCCAATGGTCCTAAGACTTTAACTTTGGCATGGGACCCATTTGATGTGGAAACTCCCTCGCAATTGGCCGAGCGTTTGCCCAAGGTACTTATTCACCGCAACGTACCGGGCGAGCCAATTTATGAGCTTCTGCAGGCTGCCGACGCCGCCTGGGCGCAAGCTGCTGGTTGGGCCCCGCATGGTCCGCGGATTCGCTGGCGCGAGGCTCGTAAATTGATGATTGCTCAGGGGGTTGCACTCCACCCTATCCGACGTCGAATCCGCGATTGTGTACTCACCGTGGACTGGGACGTTGTAGCCCCTGCAGGTTAGCTGTGAGTTAGCCCCCTGATATGTGCCTCGCGTTGCCCAAAGTAGTGCACATGCGTCACACTGGTAGCTATGGCAAAGACTAAATCAGCGGGCTCAACCGCGTGGAAAATCATCGTCGGCATACTGGTGGTGCTGCTCATCATCGTATTGCTGGCTGAGTTCGGCATGCGTTGGTTCACCGCAAAACAGGTTAAAGAACAATTTCATGCCTCCGCGCAAGCAGATGGCATTGAGGTATCGGAAGAACCCGAGGTTTCATTCGGTTCTTCTCCGCTGATTTTCGGCTTAGCTAAAGGCGAAATCTCCCAGCTGAATTTGCACACGCCATCGACCTTGCAGATTAACGGTGATGTCATTACCGGTCAGCCGGAATCCACCATTGAAATGGAAGGCATGACCGTCTCTGACGATCCCGTTGCGCGACATATGATCGCCACCACGGTTATTCCAGAGGA
The DNA here is from genome assembly GCF_002967075.1 of Corynebacterium sp. J010B-136. Classification (GTDB taxonomy): domain Bacteria; phylum Actinomycetota; class Actinomycetes; order Mycobacteriales; family Mycobacteriaceae; genus Corynebacterium. The sequence goes on from NZ_PUGE01000001.1 coordinate 584,979, forward strand.
CTACCTGCTAGTAACGTTCCAAGACTCCATCGCCAATGAGTCTGGGGTAGATATGCTGCGCAACGTTGTCGTCACTGATATCACCGCCAATGGTGAATCTGGCGTGCTGGACTTCGAATTAGGCAGCGGGCTAGCCACTATCTCTTTGCGACCTTCAGCTGCCAATGGTCAGATTCAGCTAGAAGCTACTGATTCCACGCTCTTTGGCATGTCCTTGCCGGAACAAGCAACGAAGTCCATCTCCGAGGGACTAAGCAAGGGAATGCAGGAACAGTTCACCGGTGATTTAACAATCGAAGATGTCACCATCATTGACGGTGCAGTGTCTATTCGTGTCTCTGGCGACAACGTCAATTTCAAAGAAATGAATAGCCAGATGTCTCAAACTGTCGATGCAGTGGAAGAACCAGCACCGGCAAGCTAAAGGTCTACCTCGACTATCTCCAAGGGACGTCCGGCTTCTTCGAAAGCCTGCGCACCGGGGGTGGAGATGATGCGCTGAAATGCTGCCAAGCTCGCTGCCTGTATGGCAGATTGAGCACTTGGCTGAGCATTGGCATCGGCAGGCGCAATAAGCCCCAGCTCAATAGGGTCTGGGCAGGCTTCCCGGATAGTGATGAATTCACTTAAATGCGTATTTGAATCCGTGATCGTGTCATCAACACTGACCCAGATTTCCTCTGCTCCTGATTGCACCGCTAAGCGTGCTTCTGAGGCTTTAATCAGGGTGTGATGCCGGCCCGTGGGATAACCCGCAACACTAACGACGATGACCGGCAGCTGGCTTTCTTTAAGCAACTGGACAACTAGCGTTACCTGCGGAGGATCTACAACGAGGCGAACGCGCTGGTTGCCAATATGCGGCAAAGAACCTAGCTCTTTTACTACCTTTTCTACCTGCTGTGCAGATGCCCCCAGCAGCGATAGAGCATGAAAATCAGACACAGTATTCCCTGCTTACTCGTATAAAAGGACAGGGCGCAGAGTACTCTGCGCCCTGTCCTTCTATGGTTCCTTTTCTCAGATCAGTTCTACTGACTAGTAGTTGTATTCACCGTTGATGATGGAGCGCAACTGCGGGCGCACATCAAACCAATAAACACCGGTGGCTACCGCTCCTACCCAAGACAAAATCGGCAGCGGCAAAATCATTGCAAAAGCAGAGCCGCCCAAGATTGCTGCCCAGATCATCTTCGGCTGACGGTCACCAGCAGGAAAAGCATCCTCCCGGGTCATCACAACCATGATGAGACCAACGATCGCTGCAATAGCGAGCGCGCGAAACAGATTATTCTGGAAGACACTCACGAAAAAAATAAAATTAGTTGCAAAAGCCATGATGCGTCAGTCAAGTCTCAATCATTAAAGGTGGTTCGCGCCCAGAATTTACTAGGCGCACAATACTCTTAGTGATCCTAGCAGCCTAATACCCAATGCACCTAGTAGGCGGTAGAGGGCGCAGAAAGATTGGTGCTCTGACTAAGAAGTAGGATTTCCAGTCTGATTGTCAGTGTCATTATCTGAAGAGATAACTTCACCTTCGACAACTTCTGCAGTCGGATCAGCTACGTCATCGCCCTTTTGTGGCTTCGTGTCTTGGGCGTCGTCAACAGACTTTGCGTCTCGGCGCTCATTGATGCGCGACTTGACGTTGTTAACGGCATCGCTTGCTTCTTCGCGCACCACCCCAAAGGCACTGCCAGCTTTTTCTTTAGCTTCACTAAAAGCCTCAGTATCACGGGTACCTTCTGCTGCTCGGCGAACAGATCCACCAATATCCTTCGCAAAATCGGTAGCGCGGTCGAAGAAAGAACCCTTCTTCTCCTCACCTGGAGATTCAACACTTTCTGGCGTTTCGTTACCATCCGCGTTTGCTGCACGGTCTTCGCGGAAACGGTTGGTAAATTCCTTAGCCACCCCAAGCGCGGACGTACCTGCTGCTTTGAGGGACTCTAAGGTCTCATTCGCACCTGCATCGGTGTCTTCGTCCTTGCGGTGCTTTGCCCCCTCAGCATCGCGGTCTGCGTTGACTGCGTCATCGTAGGAATCATACGGGGATGTTGGGTCTGCCATGATTTTCTCCTCGTTCGCGTTAGTGTGCTTTCCATATTAGCGGCACAGGTCACTTAACGCTCCCGATATTCTTCAATCCGAAAACTTTAGAGGCCAAAAAGCAGGTGGTTGACCGTATAGATAGCCAAACCAGCAATCGCACCGACAATCGTGCCGTTGAGGCGAATGAACTGTAAGTCTTTACCCACCATGAGCTCGATTTTGTCTGAGGCTTCGTCTGCATCCCAGCGCTCAATGGTCTCCGAGATGATGCTGGTGACCTCGGACGCATAGTTATCAGCCAAGAATCTTGCAGCACCTTGGATGCGTTTATCCAAAGACTCACGCAGCTGTGGGTCTTCCACGATGTTGGTACCCCACTTCAAGCACAGCTCCACAATCTTTTGCCGCAACATTGAATCGGTCGTTTCAGCCTGGTCGATGATCGCTTCGGCGGCCTTAGCCCAGATAGCTTCCGCTGCGCCTTGAACTGGAGTGGAACCCATAATGTCTGATTTCAAAGACTCCACGCGCGCGATGAGCTCTGGATCGGACTGCAAGTCCGCGGCGAAATTCTTTAACCCGCGACGAATTGCCTGGCGTGCTTCGTGCTCGTCATCGTTTTTGACGTCAGTAACCCATGAAACCAGTTCTTTATAAACGCGCTCTCCGACTAAAGAGCGGGTAAAACGCGGCGCCCAGTTGGGCATGCGTTCATCAATTAAGGTGACCACAGAATCTTCCATGGTCAGAACCTTTTTGTGGCTCCAGTCAATAATCTCATTAACAACGGGTTCAACCTTGCCGTCTTCGATAAGCCCTGCGAGCAATTTGCCCAATGGCGGACCCCACTGTGGCTCCGCAAGTTTGTCAATCAACTGCGATTGGATAAGCAGTTCGGCATCTTTTGGGTCTAAGGCACGAACTGCATTCGCAGTTAAACGCCCCGCCTCCCGTGCAACCTTTTCCGCGTTGGCTTGCTGCGACAACCAAGTGCCGAGCTTTTCAGGCAGATTAGCCTGGGACACCTTATCGGTAATCAATTCGGCGTTGAGGAAGTTCTCGCCCACAAAATCCGAAAGCGCCTCTCCGACGGAGTCCTTCTTCTCCCGAATCAGGGCTGTGTGCGGGATAGGAATGCCCAAAGGATGACGAAACAGTGCGGTTACGGCAAACCAGTCCGCCAGACCACCAATCATGCCGGCTTCGGCAGCAGCGCGGACATAACCTACCCAGGTCGGCGCGCCGCCTTCCTGGTTTTGCCACCAGGAACACGCGAGGAAAATAATCGCGGCAACAATAAGTAGCGCCGTAACGAAAATCTTGTGATTTCTTAAAGTACGACGGCGTTGCGCCTCTACCTCCGGTGAGGGGCCCGGAACTTTCCGGAAGTCATCACGCCGTGCCGGCGGCTGGGACTTGGATGGCTTAGTAGCCACCTGCTCTCGCTGCAACGCGATATCCTGACCGGTTGTTTCCGGGTCTAAGGCGCGGTGTTTCCCCATGGTGATGTCTCTCCGAAATCCTTGTTGAAACCTAAAACTTTCAATCCCATTTAGTCTATGCGATCACAAAACCCGCTGGTAAAAACCAGCGGGTTTTGCAAGGAGGTGGAAGACCTAAGACTTAGTCTCTACGACCAGTCTCCGCGCGGTACTGACGGTAGTAGCGGCGGCCGTACCAGATCAAGAAAGAAGCAACCACACCAACAATGACGGTGGCGATAATGCCAATCCACAGCAGAGTCTGGTGCTGCTCAGCACTTTGAAGACCAGCTGGCTCCGTCATCACTCCAAGAGCCCAAATTAAGATACCTGCCGGTGGCACGGTACCCATCAGCAAACCCATGCCCAACCAAGTAGAGGTGCGCTGGAGTGAGGAGTGAGGTGCCGACAAGGAGTTGGGGACATAGCCCTCAATGTAAGTATCCTGAATCTTTCCAGAGAACTCAGGGTAGGTCTCGCTGCGGAAGTCAGCTACTGCCGGATTATGTGCACTCATGGCGGCTCATATCTCTTTCTCGTACCTTGTATATTTCTATTTTCTATAGATAACTATAGCTTAGTCATCCTTGCCGCGGAAAGCTGCGCGAGCACGCTCACGAGTAACAGCTGCCACAGCAGTCAACGGAATACCCGCAGGGCAAACGTCGGCACACTCACCGTAGAGGGAGCAGTGACCGAAGTTGGTCTCCAGATCGTCGACCATGTTGCGAGCACGCCGGCCACGCTCGTCCTGACCCAAAGGCATCAGGGACAGGTGAACCAGCTTGGCACCGGTGAACAGGTGCGCTGCACCGTTTGGGCAAGCTGCGACACACGCGCCACAGCCAATGCAGGCCGCGTGGTCCAGAGCAAGCTCTGCGGTCTCGTGGTTCTGGTGCAAGGTGTCTGCATCTGGTGCAGTACCTGCATCCATGGAGACGTAGCCACCCTGCTCCATGACATGGTCAAGAGCGCGGCGGTCAACAACCATGTCCTTGATGACAGGGTAAGCCGCGGAACGGAAAGGCTCCAGGGTAACGGTGTCGCCATCAGTGAACTGGAATAGACGCTGCTGACAAGCAGGAGTGTTTTGTCCAGGACCGTGTGGGCGGCCATTTACGGTCAAACCACAGGTACCACAGATGCCTTCACGGCAGTCAGATGCAAAAGCGAATGGCTCTTCGCCACGCTCAATAATCTGGTCGTTGACGTGGTCCAGAAGTTCGAGGATTGACATTTGTTCTTCGGCGTCATCGACCTGAACGGTCTCAAAGTTACCGTCGTGGGTTGGTCCAGCCTGACGCCAGATCTTTAAAGTCAGCTTCATTACTTGTAGTTCCTAGTCATCAACGGGATCGAATCAAAGTACAGTGGTTCAGCGTGGCGGATGAATTCGCCTTCGGCCGCGCCTGGCTCCCAAGCGGACACGAAGCACCAGTTCTCATCATCGCGCTCAGCTTCGCCGTCCTCGGACAAGTGGTCATCACGGAAGTGAGCACCACAGGACTCATCGCGGTCGAGAGCGTCAATACACATGAGCTCACCGAGGTCGATGTAGTCCGCAACGCGAGCACCGTACTCGAGTACCTGGTTCATGTCATCAGCAGCGCCTGGGATACGTACGTTCTCCCAGAAGTCCTTGCGCAGTTCGCGAATCTTTTCAATCGAAGTCTTGAGGTCTTCGACGTTACGAGAAACGCCACAGCCCCAGTACAGGATCTCACCGAGCTGGCGGTGGTAATACGCAGGACCGTGTGGGTTTTCACCACGGATGTTCATCAGCTTGTCGATGCGAGCCTGTGAACGCTCAACTGCTGCCTGTGCCTCTGCAGAATCTTCTGGCAGCTTTTCCTCACCGAGGTGGTTAGCCAGGTAGTGAGGGATGGTGAATGGCAGGGTGAACCAGCCATCAACAGATGCCGACAGCAGGGAGTTAGCACCCAGGCGGTTAGCACCGTGGTAGGTCCACGATGCCTCACCTGCTGCGAACAGACCGTCAATTGAAGTCATCTCATTGAAGTCGGTCCACAGACCACCCATGGTGAAGTGGCAAGTAGGTGCAATACGCATTGGGGTTTCGTATGCAGACTCACCAATTGCTTCCTCATACATCTCAATGAGGTTGGAGTAACGCTCACGGATGGTGTCTTTACCCAGACGCTGGATGGCGTCGCGGAAGTCAAGGTAAACAGAGTTCTTCAATGGGCCAATGCCGTAGCCGGCGTTGATCTGTTGAGAAATAGCACGGGATGCAACGTCACGGGGAACGAGGTTGCCGAACGCCGGGTAGCGGCGTTCTAGGAAGTAGTCGCGCTCTTCATCCGGAATGGAGTTCGGATCGCGGTCGTCGCCTTCCTTCTTTGGTGACCAGATGCGGCCGTCATTGCGCAGCGACTCCGACATCAAAATGGTCTTGGATTGCCAAGAAGAGTTTACAGGCAGACCAGTTGGGTGGAACTGAATAAATGCTGGGGAAGCAAAGAACGCACCCTGCTCGTATGCACGCATCAAGGCGCCTGCATTCGAGTTCTTAGCCAAAGTGGACATGTGGTAGACGTTGCCGTAGCCACCGGTACCCAAGATAACTGCGTGACCGGTGTGAGCCTTGAGCTCACCGGTGATCAAGTTACGGGTAACGATGCCGCCGGCGCGCTTCTTACCGTTGTCCTCAAAGGTAATAACGTCCTGCATATCGTGGTGAGCAAAAAGCTCCACGTTGCCGAGTCCCAACTGGCGGTAAAGCGCAGAGGTCGTCGACAGCTGCAGCTGCTGACCTGTTTGTCCACGGGTGTAGTAGGTACGGGAGACCTGCACACCACCGAAGGAACGGGTAGCCAAGGTGCCGCCGTATTCACGGGCGAACGGCGCACCGATTGCATTCATGTGGTCAATAACGCGTGGGGATTCCATCGCCAAGCGCCAGCAGTCAGACTCACGGCAACGGTAGTCGCCGCCCTTAACGGTGTCCTTTGCGTGACGGTAAGCGGAGTCGTTGTCAACCTTCTTCGAGCGTGAAGAGTTCACACCACCCTGCGCAGCAATGGAGTGCGCACGACGTGGGGAGTCATGGTAGGTGAAGACCTTAACGTTGTAGCCCAGCTCGCCAAGTGCTGCCGCTGCTGCACCTGCGGACAAGCCGGTGCCGACAACCAAGACGGTGAACTTACGACGGTTCAGTGGAGACACAAGTTCCATGTGGTCCTTGTGGTAGTTCCACATGTCCTTCATAGGAACGCCGTGTGGCTCGTGGGATTCCAGGATGCGACCGGCAGAAACACCGTCAACGATAGACTTCGGGTGCGAGAAATCTGGGTGCTCGCGCAAGAGTTCAGTATTAGTCATGGGGTTATTCAAACTTTCCTATCAGTCCTGGTTCCTAGCTGACCCAGCCAAAAGCAATGGACAGTGGCATAACAATGTTGCCCAAGCAAACGACGGCGGGAATGACATAAGACAGGAACAAGAAGGTCTGGCGAGTCTTGTAACCGGTCAGGCCCAGGTCATTAGCTGCAAGCTTGATGCCGTGGGTCAGGTGGAAGAAGAGGCACACCATAGTCAGTACGTAGAAAATGGTGACTGGCCAGCGGCTAAAGGTTGCCACCATGTTCGCCTTAACAGCACCAGCTACGAAAGCATCTGGCGCAGCTGGAGCTACACCCATGGTGAGGTCCAGAATGTGGAAGATGATGAAGAGCAACAGCACAACGCCAGTTACCAGCATGGTGCGGGTAGCAAAAGAGCTCAGGCCGCCCATCAGGTTGGTGCGCTTGAACTTACCGCGGGAATTCTTGGAACGGCTGTGCAATGCAATCGCGCCATAAATGTGGCCGAACAGTGCAGCAAGCAATACGATGCGGATAATCCAGAGCAAAGTACCGTGCGGCAATATTGGCTCGCCCATGCTACGCAGGAATTCACCGTAAACGTCAAGCGCTTCTTCACCGCCATGCGCTGGTGCGTAAAGCTTCAAGTTACCGGCCATGTGGCCAACAACGAACAAAGCAAAAAGTAGGCCTGTTACAGCCATGGTCAGCTTCAGCGCCCAAGACGGAATTGACGGCTTAGCGCGAAGTGGCTCATTAGTAATGTGGCCGTGATCTATGGCTTCACGGTCCGGATTCTTAACAGTCATGACACCTCCATTGTCGCTAATACCTTACGCAGGAATAACCGGCGTTTACCAGTTGATATGTAGCTTTTTGAAGGTTTTCAGGCACCCCCTTGTTGACACCTGCTCAAATATAAGGTTAGGGTTACCTTCTTTCTTCCGGATAAATACCGCCGCACGCTTGGGATCATCCCTTTAGGAAACATTGGCGTTGCGTAAATACTTAAAGAATTGTGAGGTTTGGCACAGGCAATCTCAAGGGTGAGGTATTCACCCCGATCGGTGTCATACTTTAGTAAGTACTCCCCCATCCTTCCCCCTCTGAACCCCAGCGACTTTCAACAAACACCTAATCACGCCCACATTTGCAAATTCGTGAAGCCGAAGTACACAAACTTAGCTAATTTCCTGATAATTGCTATTTGCATTGGGTAACGTTGCCTGCATGAGTAAGACCTACGTGGGATCCCGGCTGCGACAACTGCGCCGCGAAAGAGACTTGAGCCAAGCTTCGCTGGCAGCAACCTTGGGGCTGTCAGCAAGTTATGTCAACCAAATCGAACATGATGTTCGCCCGTTAACCGTTCCGGTTTTGTTGCGGATTACTGAAGTCTTTGGCGTGGACGCCACATTTTTCTCGCGTGACGATGACTCCCGGTTGCTCGCCGAAATCCAGGACGTCGTTCAGGACAAAGAGCTCTGCCCCACCCCGGTCGAGTTCCAAGAACTAAGTGAATTGGTTTACAACCATCCCTCGGTCGCCCGCATCATGGTGGATATTCATCGGCGCTACCGCAATGCACGGGACAAGCTTTCTTTAGCTACCGATACACGCCGCACTCGGGATGGTTCTCAGGCTTTATCGATGCCACACGATGAAGTCCGCGATTTCTTTTATGCCCGCCAGAATTATCTTGATGGTTTGGATAATGCTGCCGAAGCGCTTTCCCTCGATCTGGGCGTATCTAAGTTTAGAATCCGCGATACGGAACAAGCACTTGTTGCCCGACTGAAGGATAAACACAACGTCGAGGTCATTACCACCTCTCCGCTTGATGGCACACAGCATAGTTTCGATGCCGATACTGGAGTTCTCGCATTAGCTAGCCGGCTTACTGAAGGACAGCGCGCTTTCCGCATGGCCTCGGAATTGTCCTTTATGGAAGTTGGCGACATGCTCAATGAGCTCACCGATTCCGAGCCTTTTACTTCCCAAGCGTCCTTGAACTTGGCGCGTCGTGGCATCGCAAGCTACTTTGCTGCGGCGACTTTGATGCCCTATGACACTTTCCATACTGAAGCTGAACAATGTGGATACGATATCGAGTACCTATGCCAGGTATTCGGCGTCGGATACGAAACCGTGGCTTCGCGGTTGTCAACCTTGCAACGCCCTAACCAGCGCGGTATCCCGTTTACCTTCGTTCGCGTGGATCGTGCTGGAAATATGTCGAAGCGCCAGTCCGCAACCGGAGTCCATTTTTCCAATTCAGGTGGAACCTGCCCACTGTGGAATGTGTATGAAACCTTTGCGCAACCCGGTGTTATCTCGCGCCAGCTTGCGCAAATGCCTGATGGTCGCAATTACTTATGGGTTGCGCGAGCAATCCGGCATCCGCAGGGGCAATTCAAAGACACCAGCAAAATGTTCTCGGTAGGGCTGGGCTGCGAAGCGCGCCATGCCGATCGAACCATTTATGCCGAAGGACTCGACCTTAGTGATATGTCTGTTGCCACTCCGATCGGTATTGGCTGCCGCATGTGCCCACGAGAGAATTGTGCACAACGTGCTTTTCCAGCAATCAATGAACCACTTGAGATTGATGCTCACCGCAGTTCGGTAGCGCCCTATTAGAAGATGCACCCAAAAAGGCGGGGCACCTACAGTTTGTAGGTGCCCCGCCTTGAAGGTTTTAGCCCTCTTTTTAGTTGTCCTCTGCTAAAAGCCGAAGGCCGTTTAGAGGTTAATCATGTGGCCAGCGATGCCGTGGGCAGCTTCCTTCATTGCCTCAGACAAGGTTGGGTGGGTGTGGACGTTGCGTCCAATTTCCTCAGCCGTTAGGTCGAAGCGCTGCGCCATGGTCAGCTCTGGCAAAAGCTCAGAAACGTTGGCGCCAACCATGTGTCCACCGAGCAGTTCACCGAACTCAGCGTCCGCAACTAGCTTTACGAAGCCAGCGGTTTCAGCCAGGCCTGCTGCCTTACCGTTTGCAGAGAATGGGAAAGTCGCAACCTTGATCTCGCGATCAGCGAACTTTTCCTTAGCCTGCTCTTCGGTGTAACCGAAGGATGCAACCTGTGGGTTACAGAAGGTTGCGCGTGGCATCATCATGTAGTCACCCAGTTCCTGGGTTTCTGCACCAGCGATGGTTTCTGCGGCAACAATGCCCTGCGCCTCAGCAACGTGTGCGAGCTGCAGCTTAGCGGTGACGTCACCGATAGCGTAGATGCCGTCAACGTTGGTGCGCATGCGGTCATCAATGTCGATAGCGCCACGCTCGGTCAACTTTACGCCGGTGTTTTCCAGGCCGTAGCCCTCGGTGCGAGGAGCAAAGCCGATGGAAACCATGCAGCGGTCCACGGTCAAGGTGTCCTTCTTGGAACCATCCTTGGACTCAATTTCAACGGTGACGTCGTCGCCATTGTCCTTGATAGAAGTGGTCTTGTAACCGGTCAGGAGCTTAACGCCAAGCTTCTTGTACTGCTTAGCAATCTCCTTGGAGACGTCCTTGTCCTCATTTGGAAGAACGCGGTCCATGAACTCAACGATGGTGACGTCCACGCCGTAGTTTGCAAGAACATAAGCAAACTCCATACCGATGGCGCCTGCACCGACGATAACCATGGAATCTGGCTTTTCCTCTTCGAGGATCTGCTCTTCGAAGGAAACAATGTTGCCGCCGATTTCTACACCTGGCAGGGAGCGAACAACAGAGCCGGTAGCAATGATGGCGTTATCAAAGGTAATGGTCTTACCCTTGTCATTACCTTCGGTAATCTCAAGGGTCTTAGCGTCCTTGAATGAGCCAAGGCCGTCGATTTCGGTAATCTTGTTCTTCTTCATCAGGTAGTGGACACCCTTGACGATACCCGCAGAAACCTTACGGGAACGCTGGTGTGCGACTCCGAAGTCGAAGCTCACGTCACCGGAGATACCAAAGGTCTTAGCCTCATGGTTGAAGGTGTGCGCTACTTCAGCATTCTTAAGCAGTGCCTTGGATGGGATACAACCCACGTTCAAGCACACACCGCCCCAGTACTGCTTTTCTACAACTGCAACCTTCTTGCCCAGCTGTGCTGCACGGATGGCGGATACGTAGCCACCAGGGCCCGCACCGATTACTACTACGTCATAATGTTCATTAGTCACGCCTACTAGGGTACTTAAATCGTTATTGAAATGTCTGCATCGGGATGACTTATTCGCTTTCTGTAAGCCATTTCTAGGCCACTACGCGCAAGCACTGGGGATAAAACAACAAAACCACCCAGCCAGGCTGGGTGGTTTCTAAAAATCTATAACCCCAAAATGAGGTAAACAGTCATAAACGACTGTTCCGCAAATGGTTCTGAAATGGATTAAATCAGGCCGAGCGTTAGCAGCAGATTCGAGGATGCAGCAGAACCCATGTGCAGGAATGGGCCAATAGCAGTGTTGAAGGCAACGATCATGGTGTCAAGGAAGTTCATCTGGTTGTTCTTTCGTGTTGGGTGGGCATACCTGCGGCGACCTATCACAGGCGAATGTGATCGACATTAGCATCCAGCTTATGCCCAGTTTCACACCGCATTTCAAGGTTTCGCGTTGACAATAGGTACTAACGATTGAGATGGAAGGGTTGTTACCCCGACTTTAGGCAAGCTCTCACTGCCAGCGCCCCAAGCCCAAGCCAGATGTCTTTTAGCCTTCTGGAATCAGCCTGCGCACCGCAAAGAGCTTGAGAAGATTATGACATATTTGTCACACTGGTACCAGCAGTCACACCGTATTGCTGTTAAGCTGTGCGTGTTCCATGATTGCTAGCCGCTATACAGGTTTCTGTAACAGGCCTTTTAAATTTCCATATTCGCGGACAACATAATCTCGTTGACTGGGTTGACTGGGAATTTTCTAAGCATTGCTAACGAATCCTGATCACGCGGCGATAATTAAGCAGCGGAATAGTATCTCGCACCTAGTAATTTTTCAGGTATCTGATAGAAAAGAAGCGACGTCTTATTTTCTTAAGGATCTCTGCTTCGTTTGCGCGTTGTGAAGAACTAGCAGAGAATTAACCGGAAAGCTTCCATTCCCTTAACTCATACAGAACGGAATTATTAAAACCATGAAACGCATGAAATCGCTGGCTGCGGCGCTCACCGTCGCTGGGGCCATGCTGGCCGCACCTGCGGCAACAGCAGCAGATTTGACCCCTGCTGATGTAGCTGGAGACACCGCCCTGTCTGAGGTTCGGGATTTGGAAGTTACCGCTGATGTTGAAGATCAGAAGTGGTACCAAAAGTACAGCGATGATGAGCGTGTACTCAAGCTTGAAGCAACCTCCCCAGCAATGGACGGTCGCGTGGTTCCACTTGCAGTCATTCCTGCACAAAACCCTGATCGCCCAACCATCTACCTACTCAACGGTGCAGGGAGCGCAGAGCAGGATACTGACTGGTTAAACCAGTCAGAGGTGGTTGACTTCTACGCTGACAAGGACGTCAACGTTGTTATTCCCCAGGCTGGCGCGTTTTCTTACTTCACTGACTGGAACACTAGCCCTAATAAGAGCTACCTGACGGGCCCACAGAAGTGGGAGACCTTCTTGACCAAGGAACTTCCTGGCCCATTGGAAGACCGTCTGCAGGCTAATAACAAGCGTGCAGTTGCTGGCATGTCCATGTCAGCTACTTCTTCCCTGTTGTTCGCTCAGCACAACCCTGGCTTCTACGATGCAGTTGGCTCCTACGCCGGCTGTGCTGATACCTCCAGCTTCGTGGGATACGAATCTCTGCGCTTGACCGTCAACCGTGGCGGTGGCGAGCCAGAGCAGATGTGGGGCACGCGTGGTTCTCGCACCAACCGTTACAACGACGCGTTGATGAACGCGGAGAAACTGCGCGGTACTGCGTTGTACATCTCTTCGGGCAATGGCCTTGCAGGCAAGACCGATATGCCTTCTTACTACGTCAAGCAGGGTGTAGACCCAACTGCAGCTTCCGTTGGCGCAGCTACCTTGCAGATTGAAGGCGGCGTTATCGAAGCTGTCGTAAACCACTGCACCCACAACCTGGAAGCTAAGCTCAAGAGCAAGAACATTCCAGCTACCTACAACTTCCGCGACACTGGCACCCACTCCTGGCCAGGCTGGCGCGAAGACTTGGAAAAGTCCTGGCCAACCTTCGCTAAGGCTCTCTCCTAAGTCCAGTTGAGCCAGATTAGGTAGAAACCTAAAGGGCGGTAGAATTGCAGCATCATGAAATCGCTGCTTTCTACCGCCCTTCGGCGTTTGTCCGGGGAATTTACAGACCCCTACACCGGTGTTGATTTCAACGTCGGCTTTTCCATCGACCATTATGATCTGGAATTGGTCTACCGTGTCGAGCCGAATTTGCTCTCCGGTGTTGCCCATCTGCACATTAGCGTGACAGAAGACCTGGACAACCTCACCCTAGATTTGGGCGGAGCGATGGCCACACGCCGTATCTCGGCTAATAAGCACATTAAAATTACGCGCTTTCGCCAATCTGGCGGCAAGATCCGCATCACTTTTGATGAGGTCATTGAAGCAGGAACAGAGTTTGTCCTCACCGTGCGCTACGGCGGTAACCCACGGCCAATCCGTACGACGTGGGGTGAAATTGGCTGGGAAGAAACCGAGTCTGGTGCACTTGTTGCATCACAGCCTAATGGCGCACCTAGCTGGTTCCCGTGCGATGACACCCCCAGTGAAAAAGCTACCTATGACATCCGTGTGACCGCCGATGATCCTTTCACTGTGATCTCCAACGGCACCTTGATGTCAAAGAAGCGTCGCAATAGCGCCACCGAATGGCACTATAAGGTCAAAAGCCCCATGGCGACGTACCTTGCGACCATGCAGATTGGCGAATTTACCCAGTTCAAGCTCGGTCGCAATACCACCGCCTGGGCGCCAGGACATTTGCGCGCACGAGTACTGGAAGAGTTCAAGCAACAGCAAGAGATGCTTGATTTCTATGAGTCTTTATTTGGGGAATATCCTTTCCCGGATTATCAGGTAGTGATTACCGAGGACGAGCTAGAGATCCCGCTGGAAGCACAAGGTTTATCCATCTTTGGCTCCAACCACATCGCGGGCAATCACCGCTTTGAGCGTCTTATCGCTCATGAATTAGCGCACCAATGGTTTGGTAATTCTGTCGGTATTTCCGAATGGAAAGATATCTGGCTCAATGAAGGTTTCGCCTGCTACTGCGAATGGCTGTGGGTAGAGCAGAAAGGAACGGATTCCGCGCATGAGGTAGCACGCAGTCACTATCTGGTGTTGAGCCGTAAGGCCCAAAATCTTCACCTAGCGGACCCTGGTGCGCACGACATGTTTGATGACCGCGTGTACAAACGCGGGGCTATCACCATTCATGCGCTGCGCCGTTTATTAGGTGATGAGGCTTTCTTTGATGCTGTCCGCAACTATTTGCACGCAGGCCGCAACAGCACCGTGATGCCCAAAGATTTCTTTGGTCACATCGATGATGCAGCGCTTAAGGCCGGGGTTAGTTTGGACGAGGTCGCCGAGCTTCTCGATGTTTGGCTCAACCACAAGCAGCTACCGAAGTTTCCTGCCTAAGGCTTAAAGAACTCTCAACGGCTAGACTTATTTCTCATGCGCACTTTCGATTCCACTCCGCACGACGTTCACATCACAGATGTTCACGCCAGTACTGAGCCGCGTTCTTTTTCTCGCATGCTGGTTACTGGCGGAGCGGGGTTCATCGGTGCCAATTTCGTGCACCTAGTGGAAAAGCAGTGGCCAGAATGTGAGGTCACTGTCATCGACAAGCTAACTTATGCCGGCAACCGCGCAAATTTGGCTGGTTGCCGCGCAAACTTTGTCGAAGGCGATATCACTGATGCCGCGCTGGTGGATTCTTTAGCCAAAGACGCCGATGTCATCGTGCATTTTGCAGCAGAGTCACACAATGACAATTCTTTGCATGACCCATCGCCGTTTATCACCACCAATATCATGGGCACTTTTGTGCTGCTCGAGGCTGCCCGCAAACATTCGGTGTATCTGCATCACGTGTCCACCGATGAGGTTTTTGGGGATTTAGAAATCGGCGCACCCACAAAATTTACTGAATCCACTGCCTATGCTCCCTCCTCGCCGTATTCAGCTTCGAAGGCTAGCTCGGACCACCTGGTGCGCGCCTGGGCGCGGTCTTTTGGGCTGCAAGTAACCGTGTCGAATTGCTCAAATAATTACGGCCCCTACCAGCACATCGAAAAGTTCATACCGCGGCAAATCACCAATATTTTATCTGGTCGCACACCCAAGCTTTATGGCACGGGTGAGCAAGTCCGCGACTGGATTCACGTTGAAGACCACAACTTGGCGGTGCTGGATATCCTTACCCACGGGAGATTCGGCGAGACCTACAATATTGGCGCTGATCAAAAAGACATCAATAACCGCGAGGTCATTGAGCTGATTTGTGAGCTCATGGATATTCCGGGGCAATATGAGCATGTGGCAGACCGCCCTGGACATGACCAGCGCTACGCCATGGATGCGTCCAAGCTGCGCGAGGAATTAGGGTGGTGTCCGCGCTATACCGATCTGCGCGCGGGGTTAATCGATACCATCGCGTGGTACCGCGAGAATACCGCGTGGTGGCAAGATGCTAAGGAAAAAGTGGAATCTACTTATGCTGCACAAGGCCAGTAGTCTGTCCAGAAGTTTTTAACCAGAGAGAAAGAAAGGCTATTTTTCGTGCACATTGAATCCACTGCGATTGCTGGTTTGAAGATCATCCACCTCGATGTCCATGGGGATAATCGAGGCTGGTTCAAAGAAAATTGGCAGCGGTTGACCATGGGCGAGGCTGGTTTGCCGGATTTTTCCCCTGTGCAGCACAACCTTTCTTTCAACGCCGAGGCAGGCGTTACCCGCGGTCTGCACGCTGAGCCGTGGGATAAGTTGGTTTCCGTTGCACACGGCAAGGTCTTTGGCGCGTGGTGCGATTTGCGCGAAGGATCAGATACTTATGGCACGGTGGTGGAGCAAGAAATTGGCCCTGACAAGGCAGTCTTTGTCCCCCGCGGGGTGGCTAATGGTTTCCAGGCCTTAGAAGACAACACGGCTTATTCTTACCTAGTCTCCGATCACTGGTCCCCTGACGCTGACTACACGGCAGTAAACCTCGACATGATTTCTTGGCCGCTGACCCCAACGGAGATTTCTGACAAGGACCGCAACCACCCGCAGCTTGTCGATGTCACCCCGATGCCACCGCGAAAGATCCTCGTCACCGGTGCGAATGGCCAGCTTGGCCGTGCTCTGCGCGAAGTTTATAAGAATGCTGCGCACGTGGAATTTGCTACCCGGCAAGAATTCGATATCACAGCCCCCCATATCGCCACCGCGCGTCCGTGGCGCCAGTACGACGCGATTATCAATTGCGCGGCCTATAACGATGTCAATGGCGCCGAAACAGATCGCCAAAGCGCCTGGGAAGCCAATGCCACTGCCCCAGCACGGCTCGCAAAAATCGCTGCGGAGAATAATCTCACCCTCGTGCATGTCTCTTCGGACTACATCTTCGATGGCACCCAGAAAGTCCACGAGGAAGAGGAAACTCCTTCGCCCCTATCAGCCTATGGGGCATCGAAAGCTGCTGGCGATACTGCTGCACAAACGGCGCCCCGGCATTATGTCATCCGCACCTCGTGGGTCTTTGGCGATGGCAATAATTTCATGTCCACGATGGCATCGTTAGCTAAGCGCAATATTGAACCGGTAGTCATCAACGACCAAAAGGGCAGGCCAACCTACGCTGAAGATCTGGCCAAAGGCATTAAACACCTGCTGGAAACCCAAGCTGAATACGGCGTTTATAACCTCTCCTCTGCAGGTGATGCCGTGGGACGCGATGAAATCGCCATGGCTGTGTTCATTGGTGTTGGCCACGACCCCGCTGAAGTACACTCCGCAACGACTGCGCAATACAACACGCACCGTGCCCAGCAAGCTGCAAAAAAGGGTCAGCCTGCGCCCGAAGCGGAAGCACTTCGCCCGGCAGAATCCACCTTTGATTTATCAAAGATTGAAGCCACTGGCTTTAAGCCGTCCAATTGGCGGGCTTCTTTGGCCTTGTACCTCGCGCTTTTGGAAAGCTAGGCGCTAGGGTTTATAGCTATGAAAGGTATCATCCTCGCTGGCGGCTCCGGTACGCGCTTGTACCCCATTACCAAGGGCATCTCGAAGCAATTAATGCCCATCTATGACAAGCCGATGGTGTACTACCCGCTTTCCACGCTGATTCAGGCGGGGATTCGGGAAATCCTCATCATCACCACGCCGGAGGATTCAGCGGCGTTTGAGCGCTTGCTTGGCGATGGCTCCCAGCTCGGCCTCATGCTCAGCTACGCGGTCCAGCCGCGCCCTGAGGGCTTAGCGCAGGCCTTTATCATCGCAGAGGATTTCATCGGCGAGGACGACGTCGCCTTAGTCTTAGGTGACAATATCTTTGACGGCCATGGCTTTTCCACTGCGCTCTCCCAGTGCCGCAATCCTGAAGGCGGCATCATCTTTGCATTCGAGGTCTCTGATCCCCAGCGCTACGGCGTTGTGGAGTTTGACGACGCCGGGCACGCATTATCGATTGAAGAAAAACCCACTCAACCTAAGTCCAACCATGCTGTCGTGGGCTTATATTTCTACGATAATTCCGTCGTCGATATCGCCAAGACGATCAAGCCCTCTGCCCGCGGGGAATTAGAAATCACCGCTATCAATGACGCTTACTTGCAGCAAGGACAGCTGCACGTGAAAAAGCTGCTGCGCGGCGATGTGTGGCTCGATACCGGCACCGTGGATTCCATGTCTGAGGCATCTTCTTATGTAGAAGTGCTCCAAAAGCGCACCGGCGCTGTCATTGGCTCCCCCGAAGTAGCTGCCTACCGCGAAGGATTCATCGACGCCGCAGCACTAGAAAAGCTAGCTGAACCATTAGAAAAATCGGGCTACGGCGCATATTTACGCACCGCAGCCCGAGAGGGTTAAACCCTAAATGTTGGTAACCCGGTTAGGGTTACGCTTCGTTCCGGTTAACCAGTCAAGAAACTAGTAGCCGCGCGCTACGTATTCATCGATACGCGCTGCTTCCGCACCAACTGTCGTCTCATCGCCGTGGCCTGGGTAGACCTTAGTATTGCCCGGCAGGTTGAAGACTACATTGCGCAATGACTCGATGATGACATCGAAGTCGGAGTACTTACGGCCAGTGGCACCTGGGCCACCGTTGAACAAGGTATCTCCTGATAGCAGCACATTATCCTGCGGCAGGTGGAGTACCACGCAACCTGGTGAATGCCCTGGGGTGTGGAAGACCGTAATCTTCTCACCGTCAAGTTCAAACTGCTGGTTATCAGTCAATGGGACATAAGGTGCATCCCCATTGCTTTCCTTCCACAGCTGATCATCGTCTGGGTGCAGGTGCACCTCAACGCCGTAGTGCTCGCCCAACTCAGGTGCGAGCTCACAGTGGTCATTGTGCGCGTGGGTCAAAATAATGCCACGCACTGGGCGGTCTCCTACCTCATCAATGACTTGCTCAGCATTATGAGATGGGTCAATGATGTAAACACCACCCTTGCCACCAAGAATGTAGACATTATTGTCCACATCCCATTCGCCGCCGTCGAGACGGAATTTTCCGGAGGTAACAAACTTTTCAATCTTCATGAATCTGCCTTTCGCTGGAGGTTGAAGAGGATTCTCAATGCCTAGGAACGAAAATTTCTCAACAGTTATCTACTATCTACGGAAGAATTACTCCCTTCGCTTTATGGCCCACGGAGATAATTTCTCCGGAGATTGACGCCATCTTTGGAGACAGTAAAAACACGATGGTGTCTGCGACTTCCCGCAGCGAAGTCTGACCATCCGCACGGTCGATTCCAGCATTGGGATCTTCGATGACAAAGCCCGGGCTAATAGCGTTGACCGTAATGCCACTGCCGGCATTTTGATCCGCCAAGTTCTTGACGATGACATTAAGGGTCGCATTGCGCGCCGAGGCCGTGGTGCTGTCGGTGACATAAGAATTCTTGCCGGATAGCGCAATGATGCGCCCATAGCCTTGTTTCTTCATCACTTCCAGCGCAACATTTGCTGTACGCAGGAAGGTCATCGCTTTGCCATCGATAGCGGTAAGAACCTGTTCTGGATCATCCGCCTTGGCTGGATCAAGGGTTTGCGCCGCTGGTGCGGAGGAAACCACCAACCCATCCAAACGCCCGTATTCAGTGACGACTTTCTCAATGCCTGCCCGCACTGAAGCCTCATCGGAGGCATCGATGGATAGCTCGCTACTGCGCGAAGCCACCAGCGGAATGGCTCCTTCGGATTTCAGCACGTTCACCACATCTGCACCGATAGTGCCATTGCCGCCGAGGACGAGGATTACTTGATCTTGTAGCTGTAAATCCATACTTTTAAATCTCCACGACGCTGCGCAGGACGTCGCCAGCCTTCATCGTGCCAAAGGCTTCTTCAACATCGTTGATGCCGATACGCTCCGAAACGAACTTGCCCAGTGGGAAGCGGCCCTGCAGGTGCAGATCCACATAAGTTGGGAAGTCGCGCTCTGGCAGGCAGTCGCCGTACCATGCTGGGCGCAAGGAGCCGCCGCGGCCATAGAAATCAATAGCTGGGATATCAATGCGGGAGGTGAGGTTTGGCACGCCCACCATCACCATGCGGCCAGCGTGGTCGCGGGAGTAAAACGCCTGCTCCCAGGTCGGCATGATGCCCACGGCGTCAATGGAGACGTCGGTGCCGAAGCCGCCGGTGAGCTCACGAATCTTGGCTACTACCTCAGAGTCTTCACCCTGGCCGGAAAGCTTCGAGGAATCAATAACGTCGGTAGCGCCGAATTCCTTCGCCCACTCCAGCTTCTTTTCATCGATATCCACTGCAATAATCTTCGAAGCGCCAGCGAGCTTGGCACCTGCGATAGCCGCCATGCCTACGCCGCCGAGGCCGAATACTGCAACGGATTCACCGCGCTGGATATCAGCGGTATTAACTGCAGCACCCAGGCCTGCCATGATGCCGCAGCCGAGCAATCCTGCTGCTGCTGGGTCTTCTTCTGGATTGACCTTGGTGCACTGGCCCTCATGGACCAGGGTCTTTTCTGCGAATGCACCGATGCCGAGCGCTGGGGTCAGTTCCGTGCCGTCTTCCAAGGTCATCTTCTTGGAAGCATTGTGGGTGTTAAAGCAGTACTTTGGATCGCCCTTCTTACATGCGCGGCATTCGCCGCACACCGCGCGCCAGTTCATGATGACAAAGTCGCCCTCTTGTACGTGTGTGACGTCTTCACCGACAGTTTCTACAATGCCTGCGGCTTCATGGCCGAGCAGGAAAGGGAATGCATCTTGGATATCGCCGTCACGGTATGCCAAGTCGGTATGGCACACGCCGCAGGCCTGGATTTTGACGATGACGTCATTAGGGCCTGGTTCAGGGATAACAATGGTGACAGTTTCTACTTCTGCGCCCTTTTCGCGGGCAATTACTCCGGTTACGTTTTCGCTCATGTGGCCAGACTATCTAAAAATTTAGCTTCTGGCGGAAAAATAAAAATCGTTCCCACCCGTTGGGAAAACCGACGGGTGGGAACGACTACGCATTGGAGTTATTTAGGTACGCGCCAAGATACGCGCAAGCGCCTCATGTCCGCGGGCGTTGACGTGAATAGGCAGGTTACCGTTGCCGGCCGTGAAGTCAATCAATCCGGCAAAGTAGCGCTGGCTAGCATTGGCGCACATGCCGTTATTACGGGTAGCGCCCTTAAGGTCTACAAATTCAGTGCCGGTCGCGCGCGCAAGGTCAACCTGCATCCACTGCGCAGAATCTTCCCAGCTGCGAACCTCTGGCAACAAGGTCGTATCCGATGGACGCGAGGAAACATGAACTAAGCAGTAGTAATTTCCAGAGCCAATGGTTGGGTAGCCAACGATTTGAATCCGGGCATTAGGAGCTGCGCGCTTGATGCGCTCGATCTGCGGCGCGGTGGTGCGCACAAAACGATCCCGCAGCTGCTGACGTGAAAGATTGCGGTTGTTATAGGTGTCATTGAAACCTGAGGTAAAAATAACGCGCTGCGTCGATGGGTTCAATGAGCCAGTACGAATTGCGTTGGAAACCTGGGTGGAAATCTGCGGTCCTGGCGACATAGATACGGCACCAGAGCAGGAATGATCCCGCACACGAAGGCCCAGCTTGGCGCCTGTACGCTTGGCGTAGTTATTGCCTGACGGGCAGTTCGCACCATTTGCTGTCGAGGAAGTTACGCGCGTAGACAGATAAATGTCGGCGCTGGGATCCGCCAGCAGCGAGTCACCGAAGGCTACTAAATTTCTTTCAGCAGCCGAGGCGGTCGGGGCTGCTACAACAGTCAGCGCCATGAGCGCCGCGACGAGTAATGTACGAAGTTTCTTCAATTCTTTGGCCTTCGATTCCTCAGATATGTTTGTATTCCCTGACAAAAGTACACTATATTCGCTAGCGTAGGTTTCGCAACCGTCGTAACATCTTAAACATTTGTCACACTAGCAACAAAAGAAACGTCCGGGAAGCCCCGAGCGATTAACCCCTCGAGGGATTAAACTCTTTCTTTTTTATTTTCTATTACAAGGACTTCATCGTAGCTATGGCACTAAACGTTTCAGCACTATTTACCCCTAAGGGAATCCAGGAGTTAATGTTCCAGGCCAAAGGGGTTGCTGAGCTCGTCCCAGCATTGGTGAATTCCGGCATCATTGGTGCGCACGGCCTTAAAGCAACGGCCGTGCTGCCCGCAAACCTGGCGCGCTACCGCCTGACCACCGCACGTGAGCTCGAACAGGGCTACGCTACTTGCCCCGAACGCATTGCTCTTATCGATGACACCGGGGCTATTTCATACCGTCAGCTTCGCAATGATTCCCAAACTTTAGCTAAATACCTTCTAACGCTGGGTCTTGATGAGATTCGCATGGGCGTCATGGCGCGTAACGGCCGCGGAATTGTCACCCCAATGGCGGCTAAAGGCTACGCCGGTGCCTCTATTTATCTACTTAATGTCAGCTCCTCGAAGGAACAGCTCGCTGGATCTATTAAGGAATGCGGCATCAACGTTCTTGTCATCGATGATGAGTTTGCTGGACGCATGCCGACCGAGATTTTGGATGACATTCCCGTCATCATTGGTTTCGATACCGCTACCCAAGGCACCGGGAATGAGCCTTACGAGGTTATTGAGCACAACTATCCTTTGATGAAGGATATCGTGGCGCACCCTGAACTACTTCGCGATATTAAGCTACCGCTTTTCCCACGTCACGGAATGATCGTGTTGATGTCCTCGGGCACCACTGGAATTCCTAAGGGCATCATGCGCAATGAGCCAGTCTTCCCCGTCGTGGTGGCAACCCTTATGGGCACCATCCCGTGGCGCGCAGACCAAAAGGTTCAAATCACCGCCTCGATGTTCCACACTTGGGGTTGGGCCGCTGTAAACCTTGGTCTCGGTGCGCGTAATACTATTGTCACCCATCGCCTGTTTAACCCAGTAACCGTGCTCGATGATATTGAGCGTTACGAACTCGAAGGCATGGTTTCCTCTCCTGTGTTCTACAAGGAGATGATCCAAGCAGATCCGGAGAAGAAGTACGACACTTCTACTTTGGGCTTCATCGCTTCTGCCGGCAACGCCGTGTCCCCGCAGCTGGTCAAGGATGTGCACGAGCGCTTCGGCCCGATCCTGTGCAATGCCTATGGTTCTACCGAACTTGCATTGGCATCTGCTGCGACCGCTGAGCAGGTCGCCCAAGATCCCACTACCGCCGGCAAGATTGCCTCCGGTACCAAGCTGCGCATCTTAGGCAAAGACGGCAAGGAAAAGCCACGCGGTGAAATCGGTGAGATTTTCCTCTTTAATGAAACCGCTTTGATTGGGTACACCAACCCGAATAAGCAGGTAAAGAAAAACGAGGGATTGGTATCCATCGGTGACTTGGGATTCATCGATGAAGATAACCACCTGCACGTGGTGGGCCGCGCCGATGACATGATCATCGTGGGTGGCGAAAATGTTCACCCACAGTCGGTCATTGAAGTCTTAGAAGAAATGCCGGGCATCAAAGATGTTCACGCCCAGGGTGTGGAAGATGAAGATACCTTTGCCCGCGTTGCCGTATGGGTAGTACGCAACGAGGATGAAACTGGCCAGTCGCTTACCGATGAATCCATTCGCGATTTCGTCCGTGACAACCTTGCCGATCACTCGGTTCCCCGCGATGTGCACTTCCGCGATGAACTTCCACGCAACCCCACCGGCAAAGTCGTACCGCGCATGCTCTAACCCCGCGTTCGCGAATCCCTAACGACGGCAGCTTAAGAAGGGACAACTCCTAGGAGTTGTCCCTTCTTGCATCGTCAAGCAATCACCAATTGGCGTAGACGACCTCGCGCTAAAAGACACCCGAAGTAACGGCGAATGGACACCAACCCCGGAGCAAAGGAATTCTCGGCCTGTAGCCTTACTCCCAATCTGGAACCCAGCTTAATCTTTCTAGGGTTGGTGTCGCTGGCTGATATGTTATTGGGCTTGAGCCGACTGGAAAAGTAGCAATTTCATGAAGCCTCTTCGTCCTGCATGTATATCCGCCCTGGTCAACCTGGGACTTCTCTGCCCCAACTTTTCCGACTGGTAAAACTAAAAGAGAACCCCAGTCCAGAAACGTTTTGTTCTGAACTGGGGTTTAGGTGGAGCCGCTTAGGAGAATCGAACTCCTGACCTTCTCATTACGAGTGAGACGCTCTACCGACTGAGCTAAAGCGGCCTGCGCCAATTGCAGAAATCGGCGCCTATAAAGAATAGCTTAGCTACATTGCAGGCGTGAAATCAGCCGGGCTATCAGCGCGTTTTACAAGCTAGACGCAGTCTTCCGATGAGTCCATCGAAGGCGATTTGCTGGGTGACGTTGTGGCTCATTTGCTCGCGACACTTCGAAATCGCGTTCTGGCAAGCTAACAGTCCTTCTTCGCTCACGCGGGCGGCAAGCTCATCAGCTAGACCCTCGAAATCTGGGTGCGTGAGCTCCACGTCGGCTCCGACTTTGCGCATGAGGGCGTCGCGGTAAATGCCAGCAAGGTCAATAAGCACTAAGTCCAGATAGTCACGCTGGCGGCGGGTTTGCTGCAGTTTGTGTTGGTCTTGCAATCGTTTAACCGCAGATTTTAGGTCGCGGTTTTCACGCCCGGTGCCTTTGCCCTTTCCGCCGGCACCATAGGCGACTTCTAAGTTGGAAACTTCCTTTTCTTCTCGCTCAGCACCATCTGACTTAGCTTCGTCATTAACCAGCTTGATGAGCGCCTGAGCAGATTGGAAAGCTTGGGAGCCGTGAAAGACATCCTCGGCTAGATTAATCGCCATCGCGCGGCGTTTTTGCGCATCTGGGTTGGTCACTAATCGGCGTGCGCGTCCCACGTGGCGAAGAGAGGTAAGCGCGGCGAGGTGGGCATCGTTAGGCGATGCCCCCTCCGACACTAATTGCTCCACGATGTATTCGACCGACGGCGAAGGAATGTATAAATGCCGGCAGCGTGAGCGCAGGGTTTGGGAGAAATCCTGCGGATCTGCCGACGGTGCACACATAATGATGACGGTCTGCGCCGAAGGCTCCTCCACTGTCTTTAGCAAAGCATTCGATGCACCAGCGGTTAAGCGATCCGCGTTATCGAAGATAATCACGCGAAACTTCGCGTGGGTAGGCAGCGCAATCGCGTCTTTGATAACCCCACGGACTTCTTCAACCTTGATGGTCAGCCCCTGCGGGGTCCAAAATTTCAGATCCGGATGAGATTGAGTCTCTAAAACTGAGCGGCACCCATCACATTGCCCGCACCCTAGCTCCGCCTCGGGACCGTTGGTGTCCACATTGGTGCACATTAATGCTGCGGCAAAAGCCAGCGCCGCATTGGAACGCCCTGAGCCCGGTGGGCCGGTAAACAGCCAGGAGTGGCTCATTGCGCGCGGATCTGCACCCGGCATCCCTCGGGCAGCGCGCGCGGCCTGCAAAATGGCCTCTTGCACTGCCGGGCGATCTGCTAAACGCTGCGCAACAGAACCGCGTGTTAAAGAAATCTCAGTCACCTCACCCATATTACTTTCTTATGTCCATGCGCCTTGACCCCCTGCACAAGTGTGATTTTTGGTGAGCTTAGACTTTTTTAGGCGAAGCCCTAGTCACTAACGATAGAGTGGGAAGCTATGAGCAGAGTCATGCGCG
The DNA here is from genome assembly GCF_002967075.1 of Corynebacterium sp. J010B-136. Classification (GTDB taxonomy): domain Bacteria; phylum Actinomycetota; class Actinomycetes; order Mycobacteriales; family Mycobacteriaceae; genus Corynebacterium. The sequence continues at coordinate 610,147 of NZ_PUGE01000001.1, forward strand.
GTCTTTTTTGGTTGATGAGCACTTCGTGGCCCATCTATGCCGCGATCGTGTTGGGCACCAATATTGTTGGCGCCGTTGCAATTATGACCTTTGTGGTTTATTTCCTACCCATGCCTGAAATTCGTGAATTCACCACGAACTTCGACAATCTCTTGGGGCTAGGTTTTGCCTTCGTTATCTTCGCGGTCATCGTCGGCATGGCAGCCACCATATTGCTCTTCCGCCCGGTGTGGGATTGGCAGCGCAATCCGGATAACCATGACCCGAATATGGTGCGCAACCTGGTGATGCGCATTCCTATCTACCAATCAGCAGTTGCCGCACTGGTGTGGCTCATTGGAATCGGTATCACCGTAGCGATTACTTCTGCTTCCGATGCCACACTTGGATTAGTAGTAGCTGTTGCCTCGATCCTGGCTGGAATGGTCGTCGTCCTCATCACCTATTTGCAGGCAGAGCGCATGGTTCGCCCTGTTGCCGCCACTGCTTTGGCTCGCCGCTTTGAGGACTCCACCCTAGAACCACCGATTAAGCAGCGTCTGTATCTTTCGTGGATTATGTCCACCGGTGTGCCGCTGCTGGGCATCGTCTTAGTATTTTTGGCGCAAGTTGGCGGCATCTTTACCGACGACGCCAATGCCATCTTGCCGGCGGTCGTCGCGTTGACGCTCACTGCACTTGGCACCGGCGCTATGGCCACGGCCTATTCCACCATGAGCGTGGTGGATCCGATTTATGAGCTCCAAGATGCCATCAACCGTGTGCGTCGCGGTGAACGCCACGTAGAAGTTGATATCTACGACGGCTCCGAGCTGGGTGTATTGCAGGCCGGCTTCAATGAAATGATGCGCGGTTTGCATGAGCGCCAGCGCCTACGGGATCTTTTTGGCCGCTACGTCGGTGATGAAGTTGCGCAGCGCGCAATGGATGAGCGCCCCGAGCTCGGCGGCGAAGACCGCAAGGTAGCCGTGCTTTTTATTGACGTCATTGGCTCCACCACGTTTGCGGTCAACAACACCCCAGAACGCGTTGTCGAAGAGCTCAATAACTTCTTTGAGCACGTTGTAGAAGTAGTTCACCGCAACAAGGGCATCATCAATAAATTCCAGGGCGATGCTGCGCTGGCCATTTTTGGTGCTCCTTTGAATGTCTACGATTCCACGTCGCTAGCTTTGCAAGCTGCGCGCGAACTGCGCCACGAATTGCGCGATATGGAACTCCAAGCCGGTATCGGCGTGGCAGCAGGGCACGTCGTTGCCGGCCACATCGGCGGGCTAGATCGCTTTGAGTACACCGTCATCGGCGACGCCGTCAACGAAGCCGCACGTCTGACCGAGCTCGCAAAAGATACACCTGGACGCGTGCTGACTAATGCTTCCACGTTAAAAAATGCGAATGAGACTGAACAGGCCCGCTGGACGTTCATGAAGTCTATTGAGCTGCGCGGACGCCGCCGCATGACGCAACTCGCGCGCCCAATCCGCGCAACTTTGGCCGACCGCGCAGAATTATAGCTGTTAGTCTTAGCCGCATGGCGGAAGATGACACCAGTCCATCTCAACAACCTCTAACCGGCGCACCTACAAAACACGAATGGTTGTGCCAGATGTCGCACGCGGTCTGGCACTACTTGGAATCGCTATCGCGAACTTGCCCACTGCGTGGCTAACTCCAGGCGCGCCTGAGGCCGCTTTCTTTGGTTCGATTAACAATGTCTTTGACCAGATTTTGGTCGTTGCATCTGCAATGTTCGCGCATAATCGCGGGCTGCCACTGTTTTCTACAATGCTCGGCTTTGGGGTCGGGCTTATCGCGATGAGCCTGTGGCGTAAGCAATTTCCAGCCAAACGCGCTCGTCAAATCATCATCCGCCGCTATTTTTTCCTAGCTATATTTGGTGCTGTCCACCTCATTTTCATCTTTTACGGCGACATCATGTTTTACTACGGGCTAACCGGAATCATCATCGGGTTGTTGCTGACAGTGCGTGACAAAGTCCTTGCTGTTACTTCCTATGTGGTGTTGGGAATAATCACTACCGGAGGTCTTTTACTCCTGGTGTGGGGCCTGTTGTCGGGGACTGACATGAGTGCGGTGACCGAGGGCGGAAGGATTGAGGACTTTGACACCAGTTCTTATCTCGGTCTCCTGGGATTCAATGCAGTGACCTTTGTGCTGAATTTTCTCAGTTATCCTGTGTACATCCTTGGATATGCCCCTATCATGCTCATTGGTTTTACTTGGGCACGCCGCGGGGTGCTTGCGGATGTCCCCGCACACCGCAAAGAACTATCGTTCTGGGCAGTCATTGGCGTCGTATATATCCTAGGTATTGGACTTCCTTGGGGATTGGCAGAAATTGGTGTGCTACCTCGTGAACTTGCCCCGACATTTTTGACCACCAATTTGTTTACAGGCGGGATCGCTGGCCCAGCTTTGCTGGCGATATTCGCGTTGGTATTGCAGCCTTTCCAGGCGCGTGCGGACCGTGGTCAAAAGCCATCTGTTTGGCTGCAAATCCCAATGGCTTTGGGCAAGCGTTCCATGAGTGGCTATTTATTCCAATCACTTGCATTCTTCGTTCTTTGCTACGCCGTAGCTTTGGGTATCACGCCAGAAAGTGTCAGCGCGCAAGTTGGATTAGCCTTCGGTGTGTGGATGGTTTCGCTAATCCTCGCGTGGCTGATGGAAGCTGTGAATATGCAAGGTCCATTTGAAATGATGCACCGTCGTCTTTCCTACGGTTCAACGCTGCAGCCTGAATTGCATAAGAAAGGCAGCAACAAGAAATAATCTCTCACTTATCTGCACGGAATAATAGCTGTTAATCTTGGCCTCATGGCTCAAGATGACAACCAACCCCCAAGACCGCAAGCAACTAACGCAGGCACCGCCCGCATGGTGGTGCCCGATGTTGCCCGTGGCCTAGCGCTGCTGGGCATCGCCGTGGCCAATCTTCCTACGGCATGGTTGACACCTAGCGCGCCGCATTCGGAGTTCTTAGGCTCAGTCAACACGGTCTGGGACCAAATCTTGGCGGTATTGACTACCCTTTTCGCCCACAACCGCGGTTTGCCGCTGTTTACAACAATGCTGGGCTTTGGTGTCGGGTTGATTGCCATGAGTTTGTGGCGCAAACACTTTCCTGCCAGTCGCGCTCGCGCGGTATTGCTGCGGCGCTATTTCTTCCTCGCCGTATTTGGTGCCGTTCACCTGCTTTTGCTCTTTTACGGCGACATCATGTTTTACTACGGGCTCTCCGGCATGCTCATCGCGGCACTATTGACCATGCGCGATAAAATTCTCGCGATTATTTCCTATAGTCTTTTAGGAATCGTGCTGGTGGCGGGTCTTAGCTATTTGATATGGGCGCTAATCGCCATGCCAGATATGGCCAACGCGCTCGGTGGCGGAGTCGGTAATACGGAGCTTCACAGCATCGGAGAGTTCTTGGCCTTTAACGGGCTTTACTTCCTGATGAACCTGGCAAGCTACCCAGGCTACGTGATTATGTATGTGCCGATTATGCTCATCGGGTTTACGTGGGCGCGGCGCGGAGTGCTTGCCGATGTCCGTACGCACCGCAAAGAACTGTGGGCTTGGGCGATTGTCGGCGGGCTTATTATCCTCGGTATCGGTTTACCATGGGGTCTTTCAGTCATTGGCGTATTGCCCGAAGCACTCGCCGGGAACTTCGTCATTGCGAACTCAATGCTGGGTACGCTAACAGGCCCTGCGCTGCTAGCGATGTTTGCGCTAGCCCTTCAACCCATTCAGGACCGCGTCAACCAAGGTCACACCCCACCGGTATGGCTGCAGGTCCCTATCGCCCTGGGTAAGCGTTCCATGAGTGGTTATGTCTTCCAGTCCATCGCCTTTATCATCATCTGCTACCCGTTTGCTTTTGCTTATGCACCGGATAGCGTCACCGCCCAGACAGCGTTGGCCTTTGGCGTCTGGGCTGTGTCCTTGTTGCTGGCGTGGGTACTGGAAAAGGCCAACAAACGCGGGCCATTTGAAGCCGTGCACCGCCGCTTATCTTATGGCCCCACGATGCAACCAGAGCTCTACAGCGCGAAACAGCGCCGCGAATTGGAAGCCTCAGAGTAATTGCTTGCGCTAGGAATATTTCAACAAGCAATATTCCTAGCGGCGGTTGAGGCCATCGGCAAGCAGGAAGTGGCCAATGAAGCTGGTTGAGCTTTCCACCGCACCGAGGACTGCATTCAGATTGCGCTTGAAGAAGTTTCGCTTGTTCCCCTTGCCTGCGATGCTTCCCTCCACTACGGCGCGGGCAAAGGTCATGGCTTCTGCCGCAAACAGTAGGTTCGCGCCGTGGCTCGCCCCGCGCGCTGCAATGGAGCCTGAACGAAATACTGACTCATCCGATACAAAAGCAGCCGTGGTCGCTGATGCTGCACCCCCTAAGACAACCGCGGGCACCATGTCTTGAAAGACTTTATTGTTACGCGCTGCAAGTACAGCCGCACCAACTCCAGCTGCCCATACCCCGGCATAAAGGCCGATGGTCTTGCCCTGGGGCCGCGCGCCCGCACCCAGTGCCGCGGCGGAATATCCCAGGTTGGATAAAACAACAGCCTTCACGCCCCAGCGCGATGGCGTACGAAGGTCCTGCGCCTTTTCCGCCGAGTTCTTGGCGATGCGCGCTACTGCTCCCGCGACCAGTGCACCGGTAGTTTGCCACAAAGAATCTGATTCGAGAGTTTGCGGAGTCGCCGTTGGCGCATCGACCGAACCGGTATGACGTTTGGTTTGGACATAATCTTCTAAAGACACATAGTGTCCCGGCGTAATTTCACCGGCGCGCGCAATTGCATTGCCAGCCAGCAGGAGCAAAATCGCAGGTTCCGCCAGCACGTGGACCTTTGGCACGAGCGGAAAAATACGGCTGAAGAAGCTCACATCATTCAAAAGCGCAACGGCCAAGCGCTCCTGTTCTTTCGGCATCGGCGCTAGCGCGGCCAAAACAGCGTGAACCCCTTCAAGCGAACGGGTAAGGAACTCGCCTTCGACTTCTACCTGGGAGACATCGGAAAGCAGCTCATCGAGCCCCTCTTCCAAGGAAGCGGTCAGCGGCAACTGTGGCATGGGTTAGTCCTTTCGTGCGTGTGCTAACCCCGCCCAGCCTACCGCTGATGACTACTTCCGGCGCGAACCCGCCTTGACCACATTCTTCGTTCCCGGAGAAGGCTTCTTAGCAGCAGTTTTCTTCGCCGTGGACTTCTTAGCTGTGGTCTTCTTCGCAGTCGTCTTTTTAGCCGTGGTCTTTTTCGCGGCCGTCTTCTTGGTGGTCTTCTTAGTTGCACCACCGCCATCGGCAGCTTGCTTCGCACGACGTTCAGACAACAACTCATTGGCGCGCTGATCCGTCAAAGTCTCTGGCGAATCGCCCTTGCGCAGCGAGGCATTGGTGGTGCCATCGGTGACATAAGGACCAAAGCGACCATCTTTGACCGACATCGGCTTACCCGAGACGTCATTGTCACCGAGCTGCTTCAGCGGTGGCTGCGCAGCCTGGCGTCCGCGACGCTTCGGCTCAGCATAAATACGGCGCGCTTCATCCAAGGTGATGGTGAAGATCTGCTCTTCATTCGCCAATGAACGCGAGTCCGTACCCTTCTTGAGGTACGGGCCATAGCGACCATTTTGTGCCGTGATGACCTCATTATCTGCAGGATCCACGCCAACTTCACGCGGCAAGGACAACAGCTGCAAAGCATCTTCTAAGGTCACTTGCGAAGGCTCCATGGAGCTAAACAACGAGGCAGTACCAGGCTTGAGCTTTTCATCTACGTATTCGTTGATGCGCTTTTCTTTTTGCTTGGCAGCTGTCTTGGTCTCCCAATTCTTCGCCCGCATGCCGTCTTCTTTACGCTGCTTGTCTTCCGCAGCTCGTTCTTCGGCAACGACCTTCTCAGCTTCAGCTTCAGCCTTCGCGCGCTCATCGTCGCGCACGATTTCGGTCACGTAGGGACCAAAGCGGCCTTCTTTCGCCACGATGGTGCGACCATTAGCTGGGTTTTCGCCCAGCTCACGGCCACCTTGTGGGGTCGCAAAGAGCTTTTCTGCAAGCTGCTCGTTAAGCTCATCCGGCGTCGTGGTCTCAGACAGGTTCGCGCGCTGGTATTCTGGCTCGCCTTCTGCGTTCACGCCAACCTGACGCTCGATATAAGGACCGTAGCGGCCGACGCGCACAAATACATCGCGGCCTTCGGCATCGGTGTACAGACGGATCGAGTTGACCTTGCGGGCATCGATGTTTTCCAGGTTGACATCGACAAGCGATTTCAGCCCACCGTGACGTGCAATTGACGCTGCCTTGATGTCTGCGTCTTCGGCGCCCTTCTCAGCGTCGCCGAAGTAGAAGCCGTTGAGCCAGCGAGTGCGGTCCTCATTACCGGAGGCAATCGCATCCAGCTCATCTTCCATCGAGGAGGTGAAATCAAAGTCCACCAATTCCGTAAAGTGCGACTCCAAAAGCCCCACCACGGCGAATGCAACCCAGCTTGGCACCAGGGCATTGCCACGCGAGACCACATAGCCGCGGTCTTGGATGGTCTTGATGATCGAAGCATAAGTAGAAGGACGGCCAATGCCTAGGTCTTCCATCTTCTTGACCAAGCTGGCTTCGGTATAGCGCGCCGGTGGATTGGTCGAGTGCCCGTCAACAGTAACTTCGGCAACGTCGAGGTCATCGCCTTGCTCAAGCTGCGGCAAGCGATTTTCGTCTTCGTTTTTCGCCGAGGCTTGATCCTCATAGGCCTTCAAAAAACCTGGGAAGGTGATGGTTCGACCAGTTGCAGAAAACTCCACGCTCTCGCCTGTCGATGCTTCACCTGCAACGGTCAACTTCATCGACTGGCCCTTGGCATCTTCCATCTGCGATGCCACGGTGCGCTTCCAAATCAGCTCATAAAGCTTAAATTCCTCAGCATCCAGCTGACCAGAAAGCTGGCCTGGCGTTGCAAAGGTTTCACCCGCTGGACGAATCGCTTCGTGCGCTTCCTGCGAGTTTTTCACCTTGCGGTCATAACGACGCGCGCTCGATGCTGCGTATTCCTTGCCGAAGTTCGACACCGCTGCATCACGCGCCGCGGTCAGACCCTGCTGCGACAGCGAGGTCGAGTCAGTACGCATATAGGTAATGTGACCGTTTTCGTACAGTCGCTGCGCAATACGCATGGTGCGCTCAGAGGTAAAGTGCAGACGCCGCCCGGCTTCCTGCTGCAGAGTCGATGTCATAAACGGTGCATAAGGCTTACGGGTATAAGGCTTGTGCTCGACAGAAGCAACGTGCATGGCAGCGTTATCGAGGCCATCGGCAAGCGCCTGTGCGCGCTTTTGATCCAGCACGACTACTTCATTAGTGGTCAGCTTGCCGTCATCACCAAAATCACGGCCCTGGGCTACGCGCTGGCCATCCACACTGCTCAGGCGTGCCTTAAACTGCGTAGGATTCGATGCATCAGAATTCTTCGCTGCTAAATCCGCAGACAAATCCCAGTATTCTGCGGACACAAAAGCCATGCGTTCGCGCTCGCGCTCAACGATGACACGGGTTGCCACCGACTGCACACGACCAGCGGATAGACGTGGCATGACTTTCTTCCACAGCACGGGCGAGACTTCATAGCCGTACAAACGGTCGAGGATGCGGCGAGTTTCCTGCGCATCAATCAAGTCCTCATCCAGCTCACGAGTATTTTCCGCAGCTTCCAAAATCGCCGACTTGGTGATCTCATTAAAGACCATGCGGCGTACCGGAACCTTAGGTTTTAAAACCTCCAGCAAGTGCCATGCGATGGCTTCACCTTCGCGGTCCGGGTCTGTTGCCAGATAAAGCTGGTCGCACTCTTTGAGCTTGGCTTTAAGGTCAGCGACCTTCTTTTTCTTATCCGGGCTAATGACATAGAGCGGAGTAAAGTCGTCTTCAGGGTTGACGCCTAAGCGCGCCCAGGCTTCCTTCTTAAACTTCGCAGGAACGTCAGCAGCACCACGAGGCAAGTCGCGAATATGGCCCACTGAGGCCTCAACGATGTAGTTGTCACCTAGGTATGGCTGAATCTTCTTCGCCTTCGTACCTGACTCTACGATGACTAATGTCTTGCCTGATGGCTCTGCCACGTCGACCTCATCTCCTTCGATGATTCGAACCTAATGTCTAATTGCCCCTACAGTACACAGCGACATCACCAACCACATGCACGTGGGGCAAGTTTTACTAGAGATACTGTATTTAATAGGGCTGTCTCAGATGTTTCTACCACTACTTCACCACACCATACAAAAGTCAACAAATTGCGCCTCACTAACGCAATAAATAAATTATTGTCCTTCGCTACCGTTATTAACTGCAGATATGCGCTGTTGATCCGTCAATATTTCGATTAAATGTTGAACGCATTACTACTTGTTATCACTTTGCGCTTTTGCCACTAGAATCTTCTTAAGGCCCATAGTGCAACAGGCTTTCCATCAATTATCTGCCTGCATTGCAACTTCCACGGCGCGTAAGTATCCGACGGAAATTCCCCGTCAGAAAGGGAGCATTCACCAGTGGTTGACACCCTCACGATGTGGATTGAATCTCTCATGTCCACTGCTTGGGTTTATCCCGTCATCGGCGCTTTAATCTTCGGCGATAGCTTTATCCCCGTTTTGCCTTCAGAAATTCCGCTGAACCTAGTCGGTGCTTGGTCCGGTGCACGCGGGGAACCAAATATTGGTTTGATGTTTATCGTCGCGGTGATGTGCGCCGTGGTTGGTGACAACCTCTGTTTCCTATTAGGCACGCGTTTGATGCCTTATCTCAACCGTATTCGTCGCGGTTCCAAGACCTATGGTGCCTTGGTATGGGTCAAGCGCAATATGCGCAGAAACGCCGGTGCGGCCATTATCATTGCCCGCTTTATCCCGTCTGCCCGCCTGCTGCTGACTATTTTGCTGGGCTCCGTGCGTTTTCCGTGGCCGATGTTTTTCATCTTCGACACCCTCGGCGTAATCCTGTGGGCTGCGCAAGCACTGGCCATTGGTTATCTTGGCGGCGTCATTTTCTCCGGCAGCCCGCTATTTGCGATGCTCTTGTCAGTCGTTCTCGCTACCGTCTTAGGCTTTTTGGTTCAACGCACGCAAAATAAGATCATGGACGCTTTGGACGTGCGCCGCGGTTACGCCGAAGCCCATAATTAAGCGTTCATTGCTGAACGCTTAATGAAGAGCTCTGAACGCTTAGTATTCTTGGAACGCTGGACTCTGGGCACGCTGCGTTGCTGTGGCCTGCTTATTTAAGTTCGTTTCCCAGCTTGGATATACCCGAAACCCGCGCTTCCCGGAGTGCTTCCCTGTTGTAATACCAAGCGCTTCCAAATGCTCAGCGGTAAATCGGAATACTCCCCGCTGCCCGTTCTGCTCCACAAATACAAGCAGACCGCTGATAACTCCATCAGCTTTGAAGGGTGCCGTTGTGCCGTCTTTATCTCGGCTCCAGAAAGCAACGAACGCTCCCGGTTTGGTCGAGGTATTCCGCGCGGTACGAATGTGCCATTTCGCGCCTTCAATTGTCGCAACACCGGATTCATAGTCACTGTTTTGCTCTTCGGGGAGCACCTCGGCGTCTATGCCATGTTCATGTGCGTAGTCTTCGAACCTGCGAAACTTCATGGGCGTCGATGCTACCAGCCAGGCATGGGGAGTCCTTGATAATGTGCGTTCGCGCTTAAACAGACTAAGCTCAATTTCCGCACTTTTAACTGCATCATTTTTGGAGGATTCTTGTCAGCAACCACGCGCCGCATCGTCTATGTCATCGCCTATGAGCTAGTGGGAATCCTCGCTGTCACCTTTGGATTATCCGCACTGGGATTTGGCGGTGGGCAATCAGGTGCTGTTGCCATTGCTTCATCTACGGTGGCAGTGACGTGGAACTTCATCTGGACGTCGATGTTTGAAGCGTGGGAGCGCCGCCAGGAATCTCACACCCGCACGGTCAAGCGCCGCATTGTCCACGCTATTGGTTTTGAAGGCGGGTTAACGTGCTTTCTCATCCCAGTTGTTGCCTGGGTTCTTAAAGTCTCTTTGCTGGAAGCCTTCTTCCTACAAGCCAGCATCTTGGTCTTCTTCCTCATCTACACTTTCGGGTTCATGTGGGTCTTCGACAAGATCTGGCCGCCCTACACAAACGTGGTTGAATCCACTACCCCGGTAAATAAGTAAGAAATTCAAACAGACAAAACTGAAAAAGGACTCCCGAAGGAGTCCTTAATTTTTTATCCAGCCATCACATCCGAAGTGGATGTGGAGGATAAAGGCAGTTGGTTAATGCTTAGATAGCGTTAACGTTGGTTGCCTGTGGGCCCTTCTGGCCCTCACCGATTTCGAAGGAAACCTGCTGGTTCTCTTCGAGGGTACGGAAGCCGTTGCCCTGGATCTCGGAGTAGTGAACGAAAACGTCTGCGGAGCCATCCTCTGGAGCGATGAAGCCGAAGCCCTTTTCAGCGTTAAACCATTTTACGGTTCCCTGTGCCATGATAAATATCCTTAAAAATAGGGGGTTCGTCGTTGAAGAATTATCAACGCCGGGTCAAACAAACTTTTTCGAACTCCCGGTCCCCCGGGTGCACGCGATAAAATCTTGCTATAACTCTTTTTGCGAGCACCAAAGTGGTGTTAAATCTTGCGCCAAGAAACTGCGACCACAGCCAGTGTGACACGTTTGCTTACCCTGGCGGTAGTCTTTAAAGGAATTCTTTTTCTCGACTACCTAAAAAGGGGGTAGATTTTGAGTTTTGGTGAAGAACTACTCTCCGCTCTAAAGCCACGGTTTTCTACCTCCGCGCTGACCCATTCTGTTACTCAGCCTGCAAAGAAGGTGCACTATACCGAGTGGCCTCACTGGGCGTTGCCCGAGCTAGTTGAGGTTTTTAAAAACCGGGATATCCACGCGCCCTATTCACACCAACGCGAAGTCGCCGATGCAGCCTTCGCCGGACGCGACGTAGTGGTGTCCACGGGCACTTCTTCGGGAAAGTCTTTGGGTTATCAACTTCCTATCTTGACCCGAATGGCAGAAGACTCCACCGCGTGCGCGTTATATTTAACCCCAACGAAGGCACTGGGCTCAGATCAGTTGTTGGCGATAATGGAGCTGACCAAGGGCATCGACAAGCTAAGCTCTGTCATCCCCTCCCCTTATGACGGCGATACCCCGACCGAAGCACGGGCCGGGATTCGCGACCATGCGCGCTTTGTGTTTTCCAATCCCGACATGGTGCACATGTCGATTTTGGCCGCGCATGAACGCTGGACCAGGTTCTTGCGGCACCTGGAATTTATTGTCATTGACGAATGCCACTCCTACCGCGGGGTATTCGGCGCACATGTCGCGTTAGTTCTGCGGCGACTATTGCGCATTTGTGCACGTTATGGCGCGCATCCAACCATTATTGGGGCTTCTGCCACGATGAATGAGCCCGGAGCACATATGCAGCGGTTGACCTCCCGGGTAGGTTTTACCGAGGTCACCGATGACGGCGCACCGACTGGTGAGCGCACCATTGCGCTGTGGGAACCGGGCTTTATCGAGGGCGCGGAAGGCGATAATGGCGCACCAGTGCGCCGTGCCGCAACCACGGAAGCTGCCGAAATCATGGCGGCAACCGTTGCCGAAGGTGCTCGCACCTTAGCTTTTGTACGCTCCCGCCGCTCCGCGGAACAGGTCGCATTACGCTGCCAGGCTGAGCTTTCCGGCGCGCTGGCAAGGCCTGATTTTGCGCAGCGGATTGCCTCTTATCGCGCGGGCTACTTGGCTGAGGACCGCCGCAAGCTGGAAAAAGCACTCGATAATGGCGAGTTACTGGGCGTGGCTACCACCTCGGCGCTGGAATTAGGCATCGATGTCGGCGGTTTAGATGTCGTGGTCACCGCGGGTTTCCCGGGCACGGTAGCCAGTTTTTGGCAGCAGGCTGGCCGCGCCGGTCGCCGCGGGCAGGGCTCCCTGGTGGTCTTTGTCGCACGCGATGAACCGATGGATACCTATCTCGTGCACAACCCCGACGCGCTGCTAGGCAGGCCAGTCGAGGCGAGCGTTTTTAACCCCGAAAACCCATATATCCTCTACGGACATATCTACTGCGCGTGTATCGAGCAACCGTTGACCGATGCGGAGGTGCGTTTCTACCGCGCCGAGCAAGTGATACAAGAACTTGCCCGCCAAGGACTTGTCCGTCGCCGCCCACAAGGCTGGTTCGCCGTGCCGCAGTTAGATAGTGACCTGCGGCCGGAGACCGCACACTCACAGGTCAGCCTGCGCGGCGGCGCGGGCAATGACGTGCTCATTATGGACACCAGCGATGGTCGGCTGTTAGGCACCGTCGATGGTGCACGTGCGAATTCGCAGGTGCACCCCGGTGCGGTCTATTTGCACCAGGGCGAAAGCTTTATCATCGACGACCTCGACATTAATGAGGGCATCGCCTTTGCCACCCCGGGCGATCCGGAGTATTCCACGCAGCCCAATTCCACGACGGATATCGCAATTATGGGCGCGGCAAATGAGGATGAGCTGAAAGATTACGGTGGCGGCGTATGGGCAGCGCTTGTCGATGTCGAAGTCACCGACCAAGTCGTCGGCTATTTCCGCAAGCTTGCCGATGGCACCACCTCGGATCTTTTCCCACTGGATCTTCCAGAGCAACGCCTGCGCACCCGCGCGGTGGCGTATACCGTCGACCCATTGGCGCTGGAAGCTATGGGTATTCGCGCGGCCGATATTCCCGGCGCGCTGCACGCTGCTGAACATGCCGCCATTGGTCTGTTGCCATTGATTGCTACCTGTGACCGTTGGGATATCGGCGGCGTATCCACTGCTCTGCACCAGGACACGCAGATGCCCACGGTCTTTGTCTACGACGGCCACTCCGGCGGCGCGGGTTTTGCCGAAGAAGGTTTCAAGCGTTTTCCCGAATGGATTGCAGCCACCTTCGAAGCAGTACGCTCTTGCCCGTGTGAATCCGGCTGCCCATCGTGTGTGCAATCACCCAAGTGCGGCAACGGCAACCAGCCGCTGGACAAGGCAGGCGCGCTCAAACTACTGGGCGCGTTGGTGACGTTAACTGCTAGCTAAATAGGACCCGCTTTCGCCTGCGTGGTTTGCCCGCGCACGGTAATTGCGACCTGAATATCAGCTCCTTGGATCGTGCATTGCTCGAGGTCTGCGGCATTCGCAAGTGCGATGCGCGCGGCCTCGACGCAGCCGTCTTCCCCACGCGCTAGCGAATATGCGCCAGAAATCGCTGCCATATCGGCGGCAACCTGGGCTTGATGGAAAGCTACAACGCGGGAAATAATCACCGCCACTGCAGCGAGCAAGACTACAACGGCAATAATGATTCCGGAGGAAGCGATGGTGGCGTACCCGGAGTCATTGATAAGCTTTTTGCGCACCATAATCACAGCCCACCTACCTCGGCGGGAAAGGCTGCTTTGGCGCTCATAGTGCCGATAACACCAGGAACCTGTGCCGTCACCGTGATGAGTCCGGAAGATTCTGCAACAGACACGGAGATATCTTCACGAGGAGGCTGGTATTCAACGCCGATGGCATGCGCCCGCGCGGCAGCACCCGCAATATCAACGGCGGAAATATATGCCGCCATGGTCGCAATCGCGCCGACTATTGCCGCGGCCACGATAATCAGCACTGATAATGACAGCGCCGCTTCAATGGTGACCGAGCCTCGGTCATTAAATACCAGCTTCTTCACGTGCTTTCCTCCTTATCTTAAATGCGCTAGATTAACCTGGAGTGTTCGAAAGCGCATCGGTAATAATTCCTTCAATGGCATCAACTACCGCGCCGCCATTGATGACGAGATATAGCACCGCCGCAAGGGCCGCTGCCGCGAGGCTGCCCATCGCATATTCGATGGTGCTCATACCATTCTCGTTGTTTACTACGCTCGCTTTGCGAACGACTACCGCGAGAGCTTTGTTTGCCAGATTGTTGTGAGTGTTCATGATTTTTCCTTTTCTTAAGCGTTCAGAGTGTTTGTTATTTTCGAATTGGTTAATGGGTTGGTAGTTAGAGAAGTTGTGCACCCAGGCTGATTACTACCGGAACTAGCCCGAGCACGATGAAGGCGGGTAAAAAGCACATCGCCAGGGGCAGGGAAATAAAAACCCCTGCTCTTTCGGCTTTGGCAATGGCATTGCTGGTGGCATCCGCCCGAAGTGTGTCCACCAGCCGTTGGCAACCAGAAGCAATAGCTGCGCCGGAATGCTCCGACATGACAACTAGCCGGGCAAGTTCGTCCAATCCAGGTAGGTGCGCCATATGCACCCAGGCCCGGTGTGGTTCCAAACCAAGCGCAAGCAAGGAGTTGACCTGTGCCCAATAGGTTGCGGTAGGTTCATCAGCCACAATCGATACTGCGCTCGTGGCTTGTTGAACAGATAACCCAGCGCGCACGCAGGCGATGAAAAGCTCAATATCGCCAGCAATGACCAAAGGATCAACTTCAGATGAGCTCTGGGGCAGAACTTTGCTCAGCAAAATTTGCAGCTTGCCGTCATCCTTAAGCGTTTCTTTCGGCCCAGCGCGCGGGGTCTTGGGTTCTTGTCTGTGCACATATCGCTTGGCGATGTCTCCGCTAGCACTGGGGATCCATAAGGTTGCTGCGATGAGGATAAGGGCGATAACGCTGTAATTCATGTCTTTTCTTTCCTTTTCAATAGCTTCTTTTAACTCGCTGCGTTGGCAATGAGGGTGCGTGACCAACTAAATCCGGCGCACGCCAATGTCACGCCAACAACTAAGAGCACTCCGCCGATGCCACCGCCGAGGAGAAACCCCACGGGGTTAGCGCCCATGATGGTGCCCATGAAAATCCCTGCCAGCGGCAACAACGTGAGAACAATCGCGGTGGATTGCGGTCCCTGCAGGCTTGCTTTCGTTGCCGCACGGTGGCGTTTTCTGGCTTCGATGTGGTTGTGGGCTTGTTCGAAGACATCGGAAAGCGGAATGCCATGCCTTTCACTCAGCGTGCACAACGCTCCTAGGGTTTTTAGCTGCGGGTGCGAAGTGGCCAGCACGGTGGAGACGCTGCCACCGCGATGAGCTATGACCGCTGCGGTTGCAATTGCTGTCTTCATCTCCATCGACGTTGTAGCGCTAGCTGCTAAATCTTCGGCTCCGCGTTTTAGTGCTGCTGGAAACGAGGCACCCGCGCGCAGGTCGGCTGTCATATTTCCTAAAAGCCTGGCGATGGCATCTTCTGCCTGCACGTTCATTTTCTTCTTCCGTGCATGGTTCAAGCTATACGCCACTGTGGCAGCAACGATGATGGCTGCCACAATCACAGTGAGCCGACCAAGGAGCATAAAAAGAAAGACGGCGAGAAATACCGTTGCCAGAATCATCCAGGCGGGCGCAGCGGTGGCCAGCTTCTTGTTATTAACTACCCGTTCCGAATTCTTTGTCTCTGACACTAATGTGCTTAAGGCAAGAAGAAGCAGTGCATAAACGTCCGTATTCATGAGATTTCTCCTGTTCGGAAGTTATCCAATGAGCCATCAAAGCCAGCAGGAATATGCAGGTTCGAGTTCCCCGTTACAGCATCCGGCTTTGTATCTTCCTCAACAGCCAGCGGTTCAAATGCGGGCGGAGCATGCGTGCGCGGAGCAAGAGCGTCCCGAAAGTTCTGATATCCAGGGCGCGGGCCCGCCTCCGTTGTCCAGATGACTTCGGTGGTGACAGGGTTTCCGGTGAGGATGCCGATCTCCCGAAGGCGTCTGCCGTCGGGTTGCCGTGCCATGGTCAAGACGACATCGACAGCTGCCGCCAACTGCGAGTGCAGGCCAGTGCGGTCGAGCCCTCCCAAAGCCGCAAGCGCTTCCATACGTGCAGGAACTTCGTGCAAGGAGTTGGCATGTAGAGTTCCAGCACCACCATCGTGACCGGTGTTTAACGCTGCAAGTAGGTCCACAACTTCGGCACCGCGAATTTCTCCGACCACGATGCGGTCAGGGCGCATGCGCAATGATTGACGCAAAAGCTGCGCCATGGTTATCTCACCAGAGCCTTCAGCATTTGCCCGGCGCGCAACCAAAGTAACTGCATGCGGATGATTAGGGCGCAGTTCTGCAGTGTCCTCAATAATAAGGAGGCGTTCATCAACAGAGATCTCAGACAGCAGCGCCGATAGTAGCGTGGTTTTTCCAGAACCCGTACCACCAATAACCAGGAAAGAAGTCCGTGCTGCAATCATGGTGCGGAGGAGCTCGGCACTTTCTCTAGTCAGGGTGCGGTTATCAACCAAGTCATCGAGCGAAGTGTTGGTTTGGCGCAATACGCGAATACTTAAACAGGTGCCTGATTCACTCGGCGGGGCAAGTAGAGCGTGAATGCGCAAACTAGTTCCATCGTCGCGATTGATTCGCCCATCGGCAAAAGGCTGCGCATCATCAAGGCGTTGACCGCAGCTAATTGCTAAGCGTGTGGCTAGTCTGCGCACCTCCGCATCAGAATTAAAAGATATTGCTGCACGCTGCAGGCCATTTCCTTGGTCCACAAATACATCTTCGGGACCGTTGACCACCACATCCGTAATCCCCGGACGCGCTAATACCTGCTCTAAAAGGCCTAAACCTGAGGTGTCATTGCGCAAACGCCGGAGGATTTCTAAAACCTCGACGTCACTAATGACTCCTGCCTCTTCCCGAATTCGTCGAGCCAGCGCCGCGGGGTTGTGCGCTAAGTCGGGCTCCTCTGCCAAAGCACTTTGTAAGGACGCAACTAGAGTTGCAGCGTTATCCACCATCATCACCACCCCGCCACAGCTAGCAGCTCTAATGCCGGGGCTGCGAGTTTCTTGGGCAATGCGGTGGGAAGACCTGCAACCTCAGTTGTCTTAGTGAGGTTTTTGATGTGGGAAATCTCCACTGACACATCGCCTTGAGTAATGCGCTCAATATCGCGAGCGCTTAAACCCGACCATCCACGGTGACGAAGAGCAACTACGAAATTGCTTCCCCGTGCTTTCAGATCCGCGCAGATTTCAGCGGCAGCAGCTGAGGACCTCACCTCTGCTGCGCACACCACAACCACCAAATCTGATGCTTGCGGAATATGTGTCGGCGGGGCGTCTATAACTAAAACATCGAATCCGCCTGAAGTTGCGGAAATCAAACGACCGACGGCTTCTGACTCCAAAGTAAAAGGGGTCTCCACTTTTGCTCTCGCCGCAGATAACACCGTGATGCCATCGGGTGTACTTGGTAAAGCCGCTGCGATATCTGTTGCATCAATTGCGCCGGTGCCTAAAGAAATATCGGGCCACCGGGCACCAGGTGCGGCTTCTAAGCCCATCAATAAATCAAGACCACCGGAGAGCGGAATGGCATCAATTAATAACGCCGTACCTTGCTCGGCACAGGCCATACGCGCAATCGCTGCAGCCAAAGTGGATGCGCCTACTCCCCCGCTGGCGCCAACCACCGTGATACGCAGCGCAGCAGCATGGTGCTGTTGAGTGGAATCTGCCGCCAAGGCTTGCAGCAATTGTGTTGATTCCGCGGGCAGGATGAAAGCTTGTTCGGCGTGCGAGCGCAGCGCCATTTCATAATCAATAGGCCCGGGCTCTGGTGCCACAAAGTAAATGCGGGAGCGCCGCCCGGTGGCTGCAACGTGTGCGGCAGTCGAGGCGTCAACAATCACCGCCGCAGCATCAAGGGCGTAGCGGCTAAGGTCGCGCGGATCGGTAACGTGAATAACCTCGCGCCGGGTGGCTGCAGCGGCATGTGCTGCCTCTGGTGTAACTACGGGGTCTGTGCAGGCAATCAGAATAAAATCGGTGTGGTGCTTCATGTCTTCAACTATGGCTTTGGGGACATAGTCAGCACTAGACCTACTTAGAGTGCCTGTGGATAACTCGCCACTTTTCTACCCAAAGAGTGACATGTCATAGATTTCCTGTGGATAACTCAGTAACGATTCAAAGATTCTCACCGATTCTTCCTATAGACAATGACCCGGAACGGTGCCACAATAGTCACAGTAGTTAACACGTTTCCCAATCGTTACAATTAATCGGTAGTATTTTGGCATTACCACTTGCTCGATTGGCTAGCGGATAACAGTTAGATAATCGTCGGCACGGATTTTAAGAAAGCAGAACATGAGCACACACGATCCTCTACCAGCAAAGAACGGCCGCATCGCGGCATTCTTTGACCTGGATAAGACGATCATTGCCACCTCGTCTGCTTTCGCCTTCGGCAAAGAGTTCATGCACAACGGGCTTATTAGCCCAAGCGATGCACTTCAGATGACATTGGCCAAGGCCAGCTACATGATGGCCGGGCAGACTTCTGAGCAAATGGACGCCACCCGTGACCAATTGGCAGCGATGGTAACTGGTTGGTCTGTGGAAGAAGTAGAAAATATCGCGCGCGAGACCATGCATACCGTGGTTACGCCAGCGATTTATCACGAGGCTCGTGAGCTTATTAAGTTCCACCAAGCCGCTGGCCACGAAGTTGTGATCATTTCCGCTTCCGAGAAAACACTCGTGAGACTCATCGCCGAGGAACTTGGTGTTGAACACGTTGTCGCTACCGAATTAGAGACGGTGGACGGCCGCTTTACCGGCGGAATTGTCCACTACCTGAAAGGCCATGCCAAAGCGGATGCGGTAGCGAAAATCGGCGCGTCCGAGAATATCGATTTGAGCCAAAGCTTTGCCTACTCAGATTCGGCCACGGATATTCCAATGCTGGAATTAGTAGGTAACCCAGTTGCCGTTAATCCAGACCGCGCCATGAAAAAGGCCGCATTAGAAAACCAGTGGGACATCCGCACTTTCCGCGACCCAGTTCCTCTCTTTACTATGCCTGGAGCAAAGGAAGTCGGCATTGGTGCTTCCGTTGTCGCAGGCGTCGCGGCCTTGGTGGTAGCCGGCGTCTGGTTGTTTCAGCGCCCTGCACTGGAACCACGCAAAGAACCCAAAGTGACTGAATTTTTCACTTGGCCACACACGCCACTCGCGGGGTAAAGCAACTCACTAAAGTTTCTGTACCTACCGACGTGAGGGTCGCAGGTGCTTATCGATGCCCCTCGGCCACTCGGCTGAGGATTTGGCGCTCGCCAGATCCCCAGTGTTTTCCCTAATTACAGCAATTGCCACGCCGAACAAAGCGCGACAATTTAAATCTATTAGGATGGGAACGTATGTCACGGTGGCTTTTTTGATCTACTGTGGTTGTTAAAGATTAATGAAATGATTCTGCGCACCCTTTGAGGAAGGTTTTCTACCGTGAGCAAAGACGGACTCTACACCGATGGCACCGAGAGCTTCGGCCCAAAGGTTAACTCCATTCCGCTATCGGATGTTGACACCAGCAAGCCGGGTGAGACTTCTATCGGAACACTAGTTTCTAATGCGACTGAGCAGATTTCTACGCTGGTTCGCTCTGAAGTTGAATTAGCAAAGACTGAGCTAGCGGCCTCTGCTAAGAAGGGCGGCATTGGTGCCGGTCTCTTCGGCGCAGCTGGCACTATTGCTCTGTACAGCTCTTTCTTCTTTTTCTTCTTCCTCGCGGAGCTGCTTACCCACCTGTGGTTCGACCGCTGGGCTGCGTACCTCATCGTCTTCCTACTCATGCTCGTTATCGCAGGCGTCCTGGCAGCCATTGGCTTTAGCCAGATCAAGAAGGTGAAAAAGCCAGAAAAGACTATTGAATCAGTCGGAGAGCTCAAGCACCTCAAGCCAGGTAAGGCAAAGGATGCTGTAGAAAAGCGCAATAAAGGCCTTTACACCTAAAGCCTCTTCCTTTCCCTCTCCCATTTTCCCATCCGCCCGTCGCATAAGATTTTGCTGCGGGCGGATTTTTATATGAGCCGCCAACGTACTTCTGTAAGGAATTCACTTGACCGCTAAGCCTCTTTCTCCGTCCGTCGTGGAGCTCAAAGGAGACTTTGAACATGAGTTTGTCCACACCCACGGAATTCGTCTACACGTGGTCACCGCTGGAGAAAAAGGCGATCCATTAATCGTTTTAATTCACGGTTCTTTCGGTGGCTGGTTCGAATTCCGGGACGTCATTGCCCCATTGGCCAGCAAGGGTTTTCGCGTCGCCGCAGTAGACCTGCGCGGCTTTGGCATGTCGGATAAACCCCCTGCAGGTGGCGGGCAAGATATTCGCACGCTTACAGGAGATATCTCTGGCGTCATCCAGGCCTTAGGCTACGACAAGGCAATAGTCGCGGGAAATGATACGGGCGCGTCATTGGCGTGGACCGTGGCCATCGATAAGCCAGAGCGTGTTTCTGGCGTCGTGAGTATCTCCGGTGCTTACCCGGTTGATTTGCGCCGGAGCATCGCCGCGCGCCCCTGGGACTTCCTGTACCTACTGGCCAGCTCATTTTGGTGCCGGCTTCCAGGGCACACGGTGCCGCAGAAATTCTACAAAGGCGAACTGGACAACAATACGTCTTCGAAATTCCGAAAAAACAACGCCTCAAGATATGAAGAATTTTTGCGGCTACGCCTGCAAGCCTCGCAGATTGGCAATGTCCAGCGCGGAGCGGTGCACAACCATAGGTTGCTTACCTCCGGCGTACCACTGCGTTGGCTCGAACGCCGCGTGGAATCCCCCGTGCTGTTTTTACACTCTGGGCAACGCCTGTGGCTACCGGTCATCCGCCGTGCACGTGCGCGGGTGGCATCGAAATTCACAGAAAGCTCGGTAGCTCAGGCAAAGAATATGCCGCATTTGGAAAACCCAACTGGGTTCGTTGAGGCGATTGGGAGTTGGCTACGTCTCACCCCTTAAACGGGGTGAGGAAAAATACATTTTTTGCAAAACAATTCACAATCTTCGCAGGTAGCCTCCAGTTTCACCACATGAGACCAACGCGCTTTAACCAGCGCAGATTTTGCAATTCTTGTTTGTGTCCTCGTTCACAAGGTAGATTTGCTCCAAGCCCAATCACAGGTTTGGCTAATGGTTTTTTCATCTCAACGTGGAGGTCACCCCTCATGACGATCAAGAAGACGATCACGCTGCTTGCTGCAGCCTCAACCACGCTCGCCCTCGTGGCGTGCTCCGACTCCTCATCTGATGATGGCGCGTCCTCCGACGGCGGCTCATCAGGAGGCGACAACTACATTCTCGCCAACGGCACCGAACCTCAGAACCCACTGGTTCCTGCCAACACCAACGAAACAGGCGGCGGCAAGATCATCGACTCGATCTTCTCCGGTCTCGTGGGCTATGACGCTGATGGTGAGACCTACAACGAAGTCGCAGAGTCCATTGAGGCTAACGACGACAACACTGAATTCACCATCACCTTGAAGGACTGGCAGTTCACTGACGGCACAGACGTCACCGCGAACTCCTTCGTGGATGCGTGGAACTATGCCGTTGCCAATGCACAGCTGGGTGCGTACTTCTTCGAGCCAATCAAGGGTTACGCAGAAGAAGGCGTCGAGGAGCTCGAAGGCCTCGAGGTCATCGATGACAAGACCTTTAAGGTCACCATGAATGCGCCAACCGCTGACTTCCCACAGCGCCTCGGCTACTCTGCTTTCGCTCCACTGCCAGAGTCCGCATTCGATGACATGGATGCATTCGGCGAAAATCCAGTGGGCAACGGCCCGTACATGCTGGAAGAGTGGAACCACAACTCCAACGCATTGTTGGTACCAAACCCTGATTACCCAGGCGATCACGCGGCACAAAATGATGGCCTCGACATCGTCTTCTACCCATCCCAGGACGCAGCATACGCTGACCTACTCTCCGGCAACCTAGATGTTCTGGACCAGATTCCAGACTCCGCGTTCTCCGTGTACGAGTCTGACCTGGGTGACCGCGCCGTCAACCAGCCTTCCGCAGTCTTCCAGTCGTTTACCATCGGTGAATCCCTGGAGCACTTCGGTGGCGAAGAAGGCGTCCTGCGACGCCAGGCACTGTCTCACGCCATCAACCGCGAAGAGATCACTGACACCATCTTCCAAGGCACCCGTACCCCAGCGCATGACTTCACTTCCCCAGTTGTAGCGGGCTTCTCCGAAGACGTTCCTGGCAATGAGGTCTTGGAATACGACCCAGAAAAGGCCAAGGAGCTGTGGGCACAGGCAGATGAGATCAATGAATGGTCCTCGCCTGAGTTCGCCATCGCCTACAACTCTGACGGTGGACACCAGGCATGGGTTGATGCAGCAGCCAACTCCATCAAGAACACCTTGGAGATTGAAGCTGTTGGCGCTCCATACCCAGACTTCAAGTCCCTGCGTGATGAAGTGACCAACCGCACCATCGAAACCGCATTCCGCACCGGCTGGCAGGCTGACTACCCAGGCATGGGCAACTTCCTAGCCGCACTCTACGGTACCGGCGCTGGCTCCAATGACGGTGACTACTCTAACCCTGATTTTGACGCCAAGATCCGCGAAGCTGACGCAGCTGGCTCCCCAGAGGAAGCAGCTGAGCTCTTCAAGGAAGCTCAGACCATCCTGTTCGAAGACCTTCCAGCTATCCCACTGTGGTACTCCAACGTGACCGCTGGTTACTCCGAGAACGTTGACAACGTGGTCTTTGGCTGGGATTCCGTTCCAGTCTTCACCGACATCACCAAGAACTAATTCCCCTTCATAGACCTGCGGTCTATTTGGGTCTTGCCCACCGGCTGTTCAACCAGACTGAGCATGCAAGTTCTTAAAAACTAGGCCCTCGCTCCCGCTTTCTTGGATAGCGAGGGCCTAGTCACGTCTATCGGGACTTAACCACCAGCACTACGGGGTTTCCTAAGTTATCCCAATGCGGGTGAAAGGATCGCCCTCTATATGGGGTAGCCGCAAACGCTAGCTGGGAACAAAGCCACTTCCCATCCTGTGGAATACATTTTCGCATCCGTGTGAATTAGCCCAGCTTATTAATTCTCGTTGACCACACTGTAGGACGTGACACCCAACAAACTAGTTTTGGGCAGAAAATCGCCACTTACCCGGGACTATGTTGATTATCACTAGTACAGCCGTCGATTTAAGATAGGTCACAGCCGGTCAACGTGGTGACTTAGATTGGTTGCGGATTCGGTAGGTAGACCCACAATTTTGTAAAGGACACATTTATGTTGCGCTATATCGGGCGACGAGTGCTCCAGATGATTCCGGTGTTCTTCGGAGCCACCCTGCTCATCTACGCACTTGTCTTCCTCATGCCGGGTGACCCGGTAGAGGCACTAGGCGGTGACCGCGGCCTTACGGAAGCTGCGCGGGCCCGCATCGAGGCAGAATACAACCTAGACAAGCCATTTATCGTTCAGTACCTGTTGTACGTCAAAGGGATTCTCACCTTGGACTTTGGTACTACTTTCTCTGGAGTGCCCGTTACCGAGGTCATGAGCAATGTCTTCCCAGTAACGCTCAAGCTGGCATTTATGGCGATCATCTTTGAAACCATCTTCGGTATTGCCTTCGGTGTATTTTCTGGTATCCGCCGCGGTGGTTTCTTTGACTCCACCGTGCTGGTTGTCTCCTTGCTGGTTATTGCAGTTCCTTCCTTCGTTACCGGTTTCGTATTCCAGTACATTGTCGGTATTCGCTGGGACCTACTCCCCGTGACCGTTGGTAGAGACGAATCCTTCGAATCCCTGCTCATGCCAGCAATTGTGCTGGGTGCACTCTCGTGCGCTTACATCATTCGCCTTACACGCCAATCCGTTAGTGAAAATATGCGCGCCGACTATGTGCGTACTGCCCGAGCTAAAGGTTTGTCAGGCGGCAACGTCATGACCCGCCACGTGCTGCGTAACTCGCTGATTCCAGTGGCTACCTTCATCGGCGCTGACCTCGGTTCACTGATGACTGGCGCCATTGTTACTGAGGGCATCTTCGGTATCAACGGCGTCGGTGGCACGCTCTACCAAGCAATTCTGCGCGGCGAGCCTACCACCATCGTGTCCTTTACCACTGTCCTCGTAGTCATCTACATCATCGCCAACCTGTTGGTTGACCTTCTCTACGCGGTACTCGACCCAAGGATTCGCTATGCCTAATATCGATCGCAATACAGACCCACATGATCTCGCCGAAGAATTCTTGGCATCCCACGGCCGCCCTGGTCAAGACCACTACATCGCTGAAACTGATGAGACTGGTCTTGGTGCCGTAGACGCTGTCAAGGATGAATCTGCTCCTTCATCGCAGTGGGCGGAAGCCTGGCGCTACCTGCGTAAGCGCCCATTGTTCTGGGTTGCCTCAGTCATGATCTTGATCGCCTTGCTGCTCGCGCTTTTTCCGTCCATTTTTACCTCGGTTGACCCACGTTCCTGCAGTCTGGCAAATTCCTTGAACCCTGCAGAATCAGGCCACATCTTTGGCTTTGACCGCCAAGGCTGCGATATCTACGCACGCGTTATCTACGGCGCACGCGCTTCGGTACTCGTAGGTGTTCTCACCACTGCTTTGGTCACCATCGTTGGCGCGCTAATCGGTTCTATTGCGGGCTTCTTTGGCGGCTGGGTCGATACCATCTTGTCGCGTATCACTGACATCTTCTTTGCTATTCCACTGGTTCTGGCAGCCATCGTGGTCATGCAGATGTTTAAGGAATACCGCACGATTATCACCGTCGTCTTGGTGCTTGGTCTCTTTGGCTGGGTCAGTATCGCGCGTATTACCCGCGGTGCCGTGATGTCTATCAAGAATGAAGAGTTCGTCCAGGCCGCGCTTTCGATCGGCGCATCCAAGTGGCGCATCCTCTTTAGCCACGTGCTGCCTAACGCCGCAGCGCCGATTATCTCCTATGCCACCGTGGCTTTGGGTACGTTCATCGTCGCCGAAGCAACGCTGTCCTTCTTAGGTATTGGCCTTCCGCCCACCATTGTTTCGTGGGGTGGAGATATTTCCCAAGCTCAGGCATCACTGCGTCAAGAACCTATGGTCTTGTTCTACCCTGCTGGTGCGCTGGCTTTGACCGTATTGAGCTTTATCATGATGGGCGATGTTGTTCGTGACGCGCTCGATCCAAAGGCAAGGAAGCGATAACCATGACTGAACATAACGCTGAAAAGCCATTGTTGGAGATGAAAGGCGTCAAGATTGCCTTTTCTTCTTCTACCGGAATCGTCGAGGCAGTTCGTGGCGTCGACATGACCATCTACCCTGGCCAGTCCGTCGCTATCGTGGGCGAGTCTGGCTCGGGCAAATCCACCACAGCCATGTCCATTTTGGGTCTATTGCCTGGCAACGGCAAGGTCACCGAAGGTCAGATCATCTTTGATGGTGAGGACATCACCAAATTCAACAACAAAGATTATGAGCGCATTCGCGGCTCCCACATCGGTCTGGTCCCCCAGGACCCGATGTCGAACCTGAACCCGGTGTGGCGCATTGGTACCCAGATTGAAGAATCGCTCAAAGCCAATCATGTCGTCGAAGGTTCAAAGCGTAAAGAGCGCGTCGTCCAGGTTCTAGAAGAAGCAGGGCTTCCCGATGCAGGAGCACGCGCTAAACAATATCCTCACGAGTTCTCCGGCGGTATGCGCCAGCGTGCACTCATCGGTATTGGTTTGGCTGCTCGCCCGAAGCTACTGATTGCCGATGAGCCTACCTCGGCTCTCGATGTCACCGTGCAGAAGCAGATTCTGGATCACCTTGATTCCCTGACCAAAGAACTCGGCAACGCGGTGCTCTTTATTACTCACGACTTAGGTCTTGCGGCAGAGCGCGCGGAGCACCTCATTGTTATGCACCGCGGGCGCATCGTGGAATCAGGTCCGTCGCGCAAGATTTTGCAGAACCCGCAGCACCCTTACACCAAGCGTTTGGTCACTGCTGCTCCGTCCCTTGCGTCATCACGTATTCGAGCTGCTCGTGAAGCCGGCATTGTAACTTCTGAGCTGATTGCTGGTGCAGCGGAAGAGCACTCTGATGAAGCTGTCATTTCGGTGCGTAATCTGACCAAGGAATTCACCGTTCGTGACACGCGCGGCAAGAAGCAGCAGTTCAAGGCAGTCGATAATGTCTCCTTTGACCTGCGCCGCGGCTCTACTTTAGCGCTGGTGGGTGAGTCCGGCTCGGGCAAGTCCACGGTCGCAAATATGGTGCTGAATCTTTTGGAGCCAACTTCCGGCAGCATCTTTTATGAAGGCACGGATACTTCCACGTTAAGCAGCAAGCAGCTCTTCCAGCTGCGCCGCCAGATGCAGGTTGTATTCCAGAACCCGTATGGTTCTTTGGATCCGTTGTATTCGATTTTCAAGTGCATCGAAGAACCACTGCGTCTACACAAGATTGGTGACCGCAAGGCGCGCGAAGCGCGCGTCGCCGAGCTACTCGATATGGTTGCGATGCCACGTTCGGCCATGCGCCGCTACCCCGATGAACTATCTGGTGGCCAACGCCAGCGCATCGCCATCGCGCGTGCGCTCGCGCTGAATCCAGAAGTCATTGTCTTGGATGAGGCGGTGTCAGCACTGGACGTCCTGGTGCAAAACCAGATCATTCAGCTGATGGCAGAACTTCAGCGCGACCTCAACCTGTCGTACCTGTTTATTACCCACGACTTGGCGGTTGTGCGCCAGACTGCTGACGATGTCGTCGTTATGCAAAAGGGCGCTGTGGTCGAGCAAGGCACTACCGATGAAATCTTCGATAATCCATCACAGGAATACACGCGAAATCTCATCAACTCGGTTCCGGGTATGCACATTGAGCTCGGCACCGGCGAGAACCTCGGTCTGCACGAGTAGCGCTGGTAAATAGCTAAAGCTCGCACCTAAAAAAGGTTAGATAAACCTTAAGGTGCGAGCTTTACTTATGCCTTCAACCTGCAATTATTTGATGCAACATTATTGCGCGACGCATTCTTGCGTATCGACGGAATTTTCAAACTGGGTCACATCACCGATATGGGAGCGTACTTCTTCGGCGGTGATTGCATATCCGGTATCGGTGTCATCGACGGAAGCGCCAAAGATAAGACCTAGAACCGTGCCGTCGGGAGAAATCAGCGGGCCACCAGAGTTGCCCTGCACCACGGTTCCGCGCAGGATATAGGACTCGCGTTCAACGCGGCTATTGGAGTAAATATCTGGCCCGGCAATATTGACGCGTTCGCGAATACGCGCGGCATTCGCGGTAAAGGGTCCAGAGTGTGGAAAGCCCATCACCACGGCATCATCACCGGTATAGGCAGGAGCATCCGCCCACGCTAGCGGCTCGAGCCCCAGATTTTCTGCGCGCAGCACAGCGATATCAACTTCAGGGTTGTAGTAGACCACGCGTGCTTCTTTGATTCCGAGCACGGTATCAACATAAGCCGTTTGTGTTCCGGCCACCACGTGCGCGTTGGTCACCACATAATT
Source organism: Corynebacterium sp. J010B-136 (assembly GCF_002967075.1). Classification (GTDB taxonomy): domain Bacteria; phylum Actinomycetota; class Actinomycetes; order Mycobacteriales; family Mycobacteriaceae; genus Corynebacterium. The sequence continues at coordinate 637,538 of NZ_PUGE01000001.1, forward strand.
ATCGGCGGTGACAAAGCCAGAGCCCATCATGCGCCGTCGGCAGCCATCGGCATCAGCGATAACGTGCACTACCGAAGGGCGTACGTCTTGAACCATGGCTTGGTCAGCCACTTCAATATTTGGCGCTTCAACATCAACAGAAGTGCCGTCTTCCCACGGCATCATGACCGGTGGCAGGCCCGAGTCATTGAGCATTCCCGAAATACTGCGCGGTAATTGGGTCAGCTCATCTGGCATCACCTTATTGACTTCGCGCAAAATCGCAGATTCCCGCAGTCCCTTACCCACGCTATTGCTCAGGCTCGTCGCCATCGGAGTGGCAATGAGCCAAATCAGCACGAGGGAGAATACGGACATCAAGATTGCGCCGAATGAAGAATCCACGCGCTGTCCGGATTTGGTTTTCATGCGGTCGCGAATCGCATGTCCCAAGGCAGAGCCTAAGAGCTGACCCAGCCCGATCAGTAAGATCAGCATTCCTAAGGCCAGCAGGAAGCGGATACCAACTTGGTCGGTTATCTGCAGCACCATGGGTGCCACGCCGAGGCCGACGATGAGGCCTGCGAGAATTCCTACGGCTGAGAGCAACGACGCAAATCCGCCTTGGCGCCAGCCGGTTGCCATCGCTGCAAGGACAGCTACCACGATGAAGCCATCAACTATCCAGGCTGGATCCACAAATTCTCCCTTGAGCGTTTACTGCGTAACTTACAGAACTTTACTAGACCCTCCGCTCATTATTACGGGAGGCCGCAATCGCCGCGTGCAAATCCAAGTGGGGAGTTTGATCCCACTCCTGCTCCCAGCCGGTCTTTAAAAATAATGTTGTTAATGCCGCAGCGGTAAAACCCCAGATAACATAGCCATTGACGCGAAACGCGGGCGTCGTCCAGTGATCCCAGGCCAGCATCATGCGGTTTTCTGGCGCCAGCAGTTCCTCTACTGGCAGCACAAAAACATCATCAGCTTCTTCAGGATTGACCACACCAACAGGGCTTGGTGCGTGCCAATGTGCCAAGACCGCATTAATTCGGTTACCGCGTACCGGCACAAAGGTTTCACCCCAGTGCGCCAGCGGAGTTATCGACGTGCGGTCTAAACCGGTTTCTTCCCAGGCTTCGCGCAGCGCTGCATCGATAAGATTGACATCGGTGGAATCAATTTTTCCACCTGGAAAAGCAATTTGGCCAGAATGTGAACGCAGGTGCGGGGACCTGTGCGTCAACAGCACCGTTGCATCATCGACGCTTGTTCCGCCTAAAAGCATGAGCACCGCAGCAGACTTCGGTGACGGCAACACGTCTTGCTTCGCCCGCTTGCCGATGATCTCAACGACATCCTCTCCAGTGACGTCTAAAGCCGAGCGCAACCAGTGTGGCGCTTTCTCCGGAGACAGCGTGGTATTAACGCCCGGTGAGTCAGCAATGGGGAACTTTTCTGCCATGTCCCCCATCCTAGCCACTTAAGCTAGTGCCTTTGTGATGGTTGTCTCTATTTCTTCTGTGGACTTAAACGGCTGGATAAAACGTTCCTTTACTTCCCCATCAACCACGAGCAAAGTAATAGGAATGACCCCAGGCAGGCTTAAGGTTCCGGCAAACAGATTGGAGTCATCTTGGTAGCTGGGCAGATCAACACCGAGGTCGTTTAAGAAAGCCGCGCCATTGCCGGCGTTGCGGTCTGCGTGCACGCCCACCACGTTCCATTCGGAGTGGGCTTGTGCGATTTCTTCCAAATAGGGCAGTTCTTCGCGGCAGGGTTCGCACCACCAGGCCCAAATATTGACGATGGAAATACCGGAATCGGTGGCATTATCCGGGCTAGTTTCCCCGCCTAAGCACGGCAGTTCGACTCCGGCGACAGGTCCCGCTGGGCAGTCAGGTCGCGTCGCTACTTCGCTTGTCGATGCATCTTCGTCCGAAACTACCTCGTCCGGGACAGTCTCATCTGTCAGACTGTCCCCTTGAGTAGTGGTTGCCGATTCAGCACTGTCATCGGAGCTGACATCGGAACTGTCAGCACTGTCGGTGGTAAGGGTGGAGAGCGCTAGCGCAATCACCCCGATGGTCAGCACCGCTGCGATCACGATGGAAAAGACCACGCTCTTTTTCACCACGTACCTCTTTTTCTCAGCTTATTGCCCTTAATCTCCTTCTGAGTCTAACTATCTTGTCTGGACGCAGGAAATGGGCAGACATCGCGCAGGGGGCATCGTCCGCATGCAGGACTTTTAGCAGTGCAGCAACGACGCCCGTGGAAGATTACTCGATGTGAGAACATCGTCCATTCTTCTTCCGGCACCACCGCGCATAATTGCTTTTCAACTTTTAGCTCGGTCGCATCTTCCACCATGTCCAGGCGGGAGGTAACCCGTTTGACGTGGGTATCTACGGCAAGTCCCGGTATGCCGAAAGCATTGCCGCGAACAACCAAAGCGGTCTTGCGCCCTACTCCGGGCAAAGAGCTTAGATCTTTAATGCTCGTGGGTATTTCACCCTCAAAGTCACCGACGATCTTTTGTCCCATTCCCACCAAGCGCTTGGATTTTGAAGGCGCGAGCCCCAGGGGTCGGATGATGTCTTCGATGTCTTTTTCATCGGCTTGGGCATAATCTCCGGCGGTGGGATAGGCCGCGAAGAGTTTCGGAGTTACTTGATTAACGCGCACATCGGTTGTTTGCGCTGACAGTAAGGTGGCCACGGTTAATTCCAGCGCGTTGGTAAAATCCAATTCGCAATGCGCATCTGGATAAGTCTCAGCTAAGACTTCATTGATATATTCCGCGCGTTTGGTCTCGTCACGTATGCCGCTGCCCATGGTCAATCTCCTTGTGCCAGTGAACTATAATGAGAAAAATCGAGGTTTGGGAACTTTATCGATTCCTCATTAGTTAAACTCTAAGACATGATCGTTTTAGTAGTACTAGTCCCCGTCGGGTTGGCGCTCTTTGCCATCTTGATGGAAAAACTCGAAACACAAGTGCTCGATAGTTAAGCATTTCATCCTCTGCCCCAAGCGATTCCCTATACGGGACTTCCGTGATTATTTGGGGGGAATTGCACTAAAGTGACTAATTCCACTGTAGGATGTGGAGTGTTGAAGATTTTAGGCGTTAAAAGTAAAGGAGACGCACGTGGAAGGCGTACAGGAAATTTTATCGCGCGCTGGCATTTTCCAGGGTGTCGACCCGGTAGCTGTCAATAATTTGATTGAGCAAATGGAAACTGTTCGTTTCCCACGCGGCACCACCATCTTTGAGGAAGGTGAGCCAGGCGACCGCCTGTACATCATCACCGCCGGCAAGATTAAGCTGGCTCGCCACGCTCCCGATGGTCGTGAGAACCTGCTGACCATCATGGGCCCATCGGACATGTTCGGTGAGTTGTCCATCTTCGACCCAGGCCCACGTACCTCTTCCGCAGTGTGTGTGACTGAGGTTCAGGCAGCCACCATGAACTCGGAAATGCTCAAGCAGTGGGTCTCTGACCACCCTGCTATTGCACAGCAACTGTTGCGCGTGCTGGCTCGTCGCCTGCGTCGCACCAATGCTTCCTTGGCTGACCTCATCTTCACCGACGTCCCGGGCCGTGTGGCAAAGACCTTGCTGCAGCTGGCAAACCGCTTCGGTGTGCAAGAAGGTGGCTCACTGCGCGTGAACCACGACCTGACTCAGGAAGAAATTGCACAGCTGGTTGGCGCTTCACGTGAGACCGTTAACAAGGCTTTGGCTACCTTCGCTCACCGCGGATGGATTCGCCTCGAAGGCAAGTCGGTTGTCATCGTTAACACCGAGCACCTCGCCAAGCGTGCCCGTTAAATAAACACCAGCCTGAAACTTCATAACGTCTAGTGAAGGTGTCGCAAACGCTTCACTTTCACAAATAGAGCAAAAGGAGTGGCCCCAGTGATTTTCACTGGGGCCACTCCTTTTAGCAGGTGCTCAAAGGTTTAACTGTGTAGCCAGTTAAACCTTCTCAGGATGAGCGTCTAAATACTTCAACGCTGCGCGAGTTGACTGTTCTGCGGCGTGACGCAGCACTGGATCCACATCGTCATACATCTCATCGATCATGACTTTGAGTTCAATATCCTTGCCATGTTCCGCCCACAGCTGACGGATTTGGTCTAGGCGGTAGTGGCGGCGGTCAATATACTTGCGCGCTACTTCTGAAACATCCGGCAGATCTGGGCCATGGCCTGGCAGCAGCGGCACATTCTTGCCGCGCTCTTCCAACATGTCCAAAGACTTCAAATAAGCCTCAAGATCCCCATCGGTTTCAGACAGCAAGGTGGTGTGGCGGCCAGCGATGGTATCACCGCTGACGATGCCTTCAAGCTCAGATTCCTGCGGCTGGCTTGCCCACACAAAAAAGCTCACCGAGTCACTAGTGTGCCCTGGGGTATGAGCTACCTCGAGGGTTGGGCTGATGCCGTCGAGGGAGATAATTTCGCCATCGACAAGCGGCTCGGCGTCCTTGCTGCAGTAACTCGGGTCGAAGGCGCGAATTGGCGCGCCCGTTAACTGACGCAAGCGAAGAGCTCCCGCTGCATGGTCATCATGCCGGTGCGTGAGCACAATGAGGGCTACTTCCCCGCCAGACTGGGCGGTGACGACGTTGAGGTGCCCTTCATCATCAGGTCCTGGATCGACCACGATGGCGGCACCATCTTCATCGCCTTTAATAATCCACGTATTTGTACCTTCAAGCGCTGTGTAGCTGGGGTTGTCACACAACACTACACCGGCGTGCTGCGTAACAGGACGCAGTTGACTATATGCAGGATGCTCCATATGTGTCAGCCTAACCTATTACTTGGCAAATTCCACGATGAGTTCTAGCTCCACTGGCGCATCATTCGGCAGTACGGCAACGCCGACTGCAGAGCGAGCGTGCGCGCCAGCTTCTTGGAAAAGTTCCCCGATGAAATCGGAAGCACCGTTGATGACTGCTGGCTGACCGGTGAAATCTGGCGCCGAGGACACAAAGCCCACAACCTTAATGACACGGGTGACGTTATCCAGGCCGACCTCAGCATCGATAGCTGCGAGGCCGTTGAGGACGCTGATGCGCGCTAGTTCTTGTGCTTTCTCAGGGCTGACCTCTGCACCGACTTTGCCGGTAGCTGGCAGTGCGCCATCAATCAAAGGAAGCTGGCCAGAGGTCCAGACCTGGTTGCCAACTACGGTAGCTGGAACATAGGAAGCTAGAGGCTTAGCAACTGGCGGTAGGGTGTATCCGAGTTCTTCGAGACGTGCTTTGAAAGACATATTTTATTGAACCTCTCGCTTGAAGTAAGCAACTACGTTTTCTGGATTCATACCTGGTGTAATCGTGACCAACTCCCAGCCGTCTTCTCCCCACGAGTCAAGGATTTGCTTGGTGGCGTGAGTTAGGACCGGAGCGGTTGCATATTCCCATTTCTTCATGCGCCCCATCATAAACAAAAGCGCTGCGCCCCGTGCCAGTTAGGCACAAAGTGGGGTGCAGCGCATATTCCGGTTGCAGTTAATTCATGCGGTTAGTTCATATGACTAGTTCATACGTTTATTTCAGGTGTACAGGCTGTGCCCCCGTACACCCTTAGATTCCTTCTAGTTCTCCGCCTTGGGCGAGATAATCAGCCCAGTTAGTGATGTGTGGGTTTTTGCGCAACAGCGCACGGCGCTGGCGCTCAGTCAGTCCGCCCCAGACGCCGAATTCCACGCGGTTATCTAGAGCATCTGCTCGACATTCATTAAGGACAGGACAGTGACGGCAAATAACGGCAGCCTTGCGCTGCTCCGCACCACGCACAAAAAGTGCATCAGGGTCACCATTTCGACACTTAGCTTGCGTCACCCACTCCCCGCGTTCTGGGGTTGTCGCATTGTAGGTGTCCGCCTGAGTTGACATCTTCAAGCTCACAGTCATCTGGCGCTCCTTCTGCTTGTCCACACATAATCTCACGTAGGCGTATTCACGCTCTGGTAGTAAGTGTATTCACAGCATTCGCAACGTGTCTAACAGGTCACACTTTAGGGGGGAGTTAATTTGTTTCCTCCCGCGCGCAGACCTTGTAGGGTATTGGGGGTGAAAGCTCTAGGAAGAATCTCTTTGGTCACCGTTATCATTGGCCTGCTCGTTGCTGTCGCCTTAGCGCCCGCGGCGAGCTTGTCCGGCGTGGCGGTCGCCACGGCATCCGATGCCATGGAATCGGACATCGAAGCGCTGGAAGCGGGCAATATCCCGGGGGTAACCACCATCCGTGATTCCGAGGGCAACAACATGGCCTACCTGTTTAACCAGCGCCGCCACCCTGTCGAGCCCGATCAGATCTCGCAAAATATGAAAGATGCGATCGTCTCCATTGAGGATCATCGCTTTTACGAGCATGAAGGCGTAGACATCCAGGGTAATTTCCGCGCGCTAGCAACTAACGTTCTGGCAGGTGGTGTATCCCAGGGCGCATCAACGCTGAACCAGCAGTACGTAAAGAACTACCTTTTGCTTGTCGATGCCACCACGGACGAAGAACGCCAGGCTGCCACTGAACAGTCCATTCCCCGTAAGCTGCGTGAGATTCGCATGGCTGCGGAGATTGACCGGGCTTTGAGCAAAGATGAGATTCTGGCGAACTACCTCAACCTTGTCCCCTTCGGCAACCATGCCTATGGCATCGAGGCTGCTGCACGCACCTACTTTGGCGTCAGTGCTAATGAGCTAACTTTGCCACAATCTGCAATGTTGGCCGGCATGGTGCAGTCTTCTGAATACTTGAATCCGTATACCAATACGGAAGAGGTGCTCAAGCGTCGTGCGACAGTGCTGCAATCGATGGTGGGCAACGGTTATATCTCTCAGGCTGAAGCCGATGAGGCCAATACCGACTCTTTGGGCGTGCTAGATCGCCCAAGTACCTTACCTAATGGCTGCATTGGCGCCGGTGACCGCGGTTTCTTCTGCGATTATGTTCTTGAATACTTGGACGAACGCGGAATCACTACTGAGGAATTAGCCCGTGGCGGCTACACCATTGACACCACGTTGAATCCAGTGGTGCAAGACCGTGCGAAGGAATCGGTTAACGCCCAGACCTCCTCGGATGCTGCTGGTGTGGCATCGGTGATGAACGTAGTTCGCCCTTCGGAAACCGACCGCGATGTACTCGCAATGGTTTCTTCCCGGACCTACGGATTGGATCTGGACCAAAATGAGACCTTGTTGCCACAGCCTTATTCCATGGTGGGCAACGGCGCGGGCTCTGTTTTTAAGGTCTTTACTGCAGCCGCCGCCGTGGAAGCCGGCTATGGCATTAAAAACATGCTGGATGTGCCCACCCGCTATGACGCTGAAGGGCTAGGTTTCGGCGGCGCCGATAACTGCCCGGCAAACCGCTACTGTGTAGAAAACGCTGGTACGTATAAACCGCGCATGACTTTTGAAGAAGCATTGGCACATTCGCCAAATACCACCTTCATTCAGCTCGAAGAGCAGGTCGGTATTGAGGCCACCGTCGATATGGCGGTCAAGCTGGGCCTGCGCAGCTACACCAAGGAAGGCAGCTTCAACGAGGACTACTCCCTGGCGGATTACGCCAAGGAAGCGCCAATGGGTTCTTTCACTTTGGGTCCAACGGCAGTTAATCCTTTGGAGCTATCTAATGTGGGCGCAACCTTGGCCTCACATGGCACTTGGTGCGAGCCGGATCCGATTAATCAGATCACTGACCGCAATGGCAATGAAGTATATGTCGAATCAACGCCTTGTGAACGCGTAATGGATAGCGGTGCTGCCGATGCCCTCGCCAATGCGATGACTGCCGATGCCCACATTGGCACTGCTGAGGCAGCTGCTAATCAGATGGGCTGGAATGGCCAGATTGCTGCAAAGACCGGTACCACCGAGTCCAACCAGTCTGCTGCTTTCTTGGGCTTTAACTCGGGACTGTCAGCAGCGCCTTATATCTACAATGACGGCACCAACACTTCCTCGTTGTGCACCAGCCCCGTGCGCCAGTGCGGCAACGGGACGCTCTTCGGCGGTACCGAACCAGCTCGCACCTTCTTCGGCATGGCCACGCAGCTCCAGTCCGCTACTAGCGGCACCATCTCCGACTATGACCGTGCCTATGACAGCGGTAAGTCCACCGGTCTTTTAGAATCCGTGCGTGGCCGCAGCGAAAGCTCTGCTCGTCAAACGCTCGAGGGCGAAGGCTACCGCGTGCGTGTTATCTCAGTTCCAGATGCGCAGCCTTCGGGCACCGTGGTTCGCGCGCTCACGGGCAGCGATGGGCTTGCCGATGGCGCCGAGATCACCCTGCAGATCTCTGACGGTTCTGGTTACACAGCCCCTGATTCCAGCGATTCCAATGACCAAGACTCCGACAGCGGCAATAACGGCCAAAGCAATAGCCGCAACAATGGACGAAGCAATGGCCGCGGCAACCGCAATCCGCAGCCGCTGATTTCACAAGACGACATTGATGATTTCACCAATGAGCTGCGTCGCACCTTTGGTTTCAACTAACGCTTAGCCACCTCAAGCACGCTAAAAGGCGGGCACCAGATTTTCCCTCTGGCGCCCGCCTTTATCTCAACCCGCTAGCTGCTCAGCTTGGCCTTAACTGCGTCGGAGAGGCGTTTGCCGTCTACAGCTCCAGCAGCCTTTTCGGTAGCAATCTTCATGACCTGGCCCATCTGTGCCATGGAGTCGGCGCCTACTTCGGCGATCGCGTCATCGACAAGCTTTTCTAGCTCAGCATCATCGAGCTGCGCTGGCTGGTATGCCTCGAAATAAGGCACCTCAGCCAGCTCTGCCTCAGCCAGTTCAGGGCGGCCGTTATCCGCATACATCTGTGCGGATTCACGGCGCTTTTTGATCTCACGCGCGATGACTTTCAAAACGTCTTCATCGGTGATTTCGTGACGAGCACCAGTGGTTTCTTCTGCCTGGATAGCGGCAAGAAGCGCACGGATTGCGCCGGTGCGTTCTTTTTCTTTTGCCTTCATGGAGGTCTTAAGGTCTGCGCGAATGGTTTCTTTTAACTGACTCATAGTTTCCTAATTTACCCCTGTAGGCTGGTTACGTGAAGAAAATAGTGCCATTACTCCTAACTCCAGCTCTCGCAGGCCTTGCAACGGCCGCGTGGGGCTACTCTGAATTGACCAAATTCGAGCTCAAGGAAGTAACCGTGCCGCTGCTAAAACCAGGCACTTTGCGCGGTGACAAGGAATTTAAGATTCTGCACATCTCCGACCTGCACATGATTCCAGGGCAAGAGGAAAAAATTGAGTGGGTTTCCGCACTTTCTGAACTTGAACCGGATTTGGTGGTCAATACCGGCGATAATCTCTCCGATGTAGCCGGTGTTCCCGATGTCCTGCGAGCTGTTGGCCCCTTAATGAAATACCCGGGCCTTTTTGTCTTTGGCACCAATGATTATTGGGCTCCGCGGCCGGTCAACCCGTTCAAATACTTGTGGGGCGCCAAGCGCGAACCGTCTTATGTCGATTTGCCCTGGCGCGGCATGCGCGCGGCTTTCATGGAGCATGGCTGGCACGATGCCACCCAAGCCCGCCATGAATTCCAGGTCGGCAATGTGCGGCTAGCTGTCGCTGGCGTGGATGACCCGCATCATGATTTGGATGACTACGCCGATATCGCCGGTGCACCGAACCAGGACGCTGACCTTGCTCTCGCATTGCTGCACAGCCCCGAGCCCCGCGTGCTAGAAAAGTTTGCTGCTGATGGTTACAAGCTCTCACTTTCTGGCCATACCCACGGCGGCCAAATCTGCCTGCCTGGCTCCCGCGCGCTGGTGACCAACTCAGGCATCGACCGCAAGCGCGTCCAAGGCCTGCACGACTTTGGCCCGATGAAGATGCACGTCTCCAATGGCCTAGGCACCTCTAAGTTTGCGCCGGTGCGCATTTTCTGCCGCCCTTCGGCAACACTGCTGCGCATCACCGAAAAAGCCCAGTAGCTAAGAATAGTTCACCCCCAAATTCGTGATTCCTGATTTGGGGGCGCACCCCACCCCGGCGTTATAATTTCTTCGTACCGCACAAGATTGCGATATTCGGGATATGGCGCAGGTTGGTAGCGCGCGTCGTTCGGGACGACGAGGTCGCAGGTTCAAATCCTGTTATCCCGACCAAATTCTTTTCTAGCGCTTTCTCGCTAACCTTCTCCTCTTTTCTCGCTAATCCGTTGCCTTTAGCGCCGGATTAGCCCACAGCGGATACACTCCGGTCAATCGCGCAGCATCGCGAGTTACCGCTGGTGAAGCCAAACTAATATTTAATTTCCCTGTCGCCCGGCGCGCACGGATCGTCGATACGGCTTCACGTAAACCTTCTCTATCGATGACAAACGCCTCACCAGCGAGAACCAAGGATGCTGGATCAACAATGTCTAAGACCAAGGTGATGGCATCGACTAAGAGCTTATTACGGGCATCGACAAGCTGCCTTGCGGTGGCATTGGTGCTGGATATCTGCACTAAGTCGCGATAGGAAGGTACTTTTATTCCGGCCTTTTGAGCAGCAGCGACCGCAGCTTGCCCGCTCAGCGGGTGCAGCCCATCGTGCTCTAATCCGCTGCCGCGCGCTAAGTCATGAAAGGCAGTCGTCGTCGCACCAGAATGCGGGCGATGCACCGCCCCGTTGACAATCCACGCATGGTTGACCACCTCACGCGCATAAAAATACAGCGTGGAACCAGGGTCCTTATCACTTAAAGGCGCGCTGAGAAGTTCTTGCGCAGCCATCGCTGCCGCACCGGATCCCACGTGAATGTCATAGCCCAACCGCAGGCTCAACTCTTTGGCGATATCGACCCCTTCCCAGCCATACTCACGGGAAGTCACCGTTCCCGCGTGATCAATATTCGCTGATACTGCCACCCCAACACACGTTGGCGACGGCAAATCGGAGCCCAATTCCCGCACGTGGTGCGCAATATAGTCCAGCGCCTGAGTGTGCGAGATATCCGCGGTAGCCAAAGGAATGTCTTGCTGTCGAATCAAACGTCCAGCACCATCGGCGATAGTTAACACCGAGGTGTGGACACCAATATGAATCCCCCACGTCACGATGTGCCGGCCATCTAAGCCCAAGGTTGTCTCCGGCCGTCCCACGCGTTGCTCATCGTGGGAGACTTCACGCTCTTCCACCAGGCCAGCATCAATCAGCGCGCGGACATGCCGCGTCACGCTCGGCTGCGACATGCCTAAGGTCTCCCGCAGCATTCCGCGGGTAGGCAGCTCCAACGTGCGCACCTGATGCAACACGCGAGCGTGCACATTGGTGGGCAACTGAAAATGCAGTGCCCCCAAAGCGCTCGGCGGCTTCTTCGCTACTCTTTCCTGGACAACGGTCATGGCTCAAACAATAGACCCAGTTGTCTATCATTTTCCCACCAAGCCCAAAGAAAGTTTCCACTACATATAATATTACCAGCTAGATAGATATACAGATCGGTCTAGTGGCGGTGAATAAATCCCCACAAAACTCCAGGAGCCTCTCCCGGACGAGTTTGATTCAGGACGGATTAAATCCTAGCGGGCAGACTGCATGGTCTGTTTATGTTCTTGCCATGACATTGACATTTCACTGGTTCCTTCCCACATCCGGAGACTCACGAGGCATCGTTGGCGGCGGCCACGGTTCAGCCATTCACGCCGGATCCCGCACGCTTGATCTTCGCTACCTCAAGCAGCTGGCCTTAGCTGCTGAAACCAATGGCTTCGAATCGGTCCTCACTCCCACCGGCGCGTGGTGCGAGGACGCTTGGCTTACCGATGCCGCGCTCATCGATGCCACCGAACGCCTGAAATTCCTCGTCGCCTTGCGCCCAGGGCTTGTCTCTCCCACCTTGTCCGCACAGATGGCCGCTACTTTCCAGCGTCACTCCGAAGGTCGCCTGCTTATCAACGTGGTCACCGGTGGTGAGGACCGCGAGCAGCGCGCATACGGGGATTCATTGGACAAAGCCGAGCGCTACGAACGCTGTGGAGAGTTCCTCGATATCGTGGGCAGACTATGGCGCGGTGAGACCGTCACCCATCATGGCAAGCACCTGCAGGTTGATAACGCGGTTCTGAATAATCCGCCGGAGGTTATCCCGCCCATCTACTTCGGTGGTTCTTCCCAACCGGCGGGCGATGTTGCCGCACGCTACTCCGATACCTATTTGACCTGGGGTGAACCACCCACAGCGGTGGAAGAAAAGCTGGATTGGATAAATACACTGGCCAGCGAGCACGACCGCCGCCCCGAGCATGGCATCCGTTTCCACGTCATCGCACGCGATACCTCTGCTGAAGCTTGGGCAGTAGCAGAAAAGCTTCTCGATGGCATCACGCCCGCAAAAGTCGACGCTGCCCAAGCCGGTCTCGCCTCATCTCAATCCGAGGGGCAGCGCCGGATGTCTGCTCTCCACGGTCGCGGCACAGACTTTACCAAAGACACCACCGCACGTGACTTGGAAATCTACCCCAACCTTTGGGCTGGTGTCGGCCTTATCCGCGGTGGTGCGGGCACTGCCTTAGTCGGCTCCTACTCCGAAGTTGCTGACCGCATCATCGAATACTCCAACCTTGGCCTCTCGCACTTCATTTTCTCTGGCTACCCAGATTTGGAAGAAGCTTTCCACTTCGGGGAAGGCGTTGTTCCTCACCTGCTAGCCCGCGGGATTGACGTTAAAAATCACTCCCGTCCAGAAACAACGTCCACTACTGACGCCACTCCGTTTATCCCGCAGACCCTCGCCGTCCGCTAGCAAACTTCACGATCGAATGGATAACCAATGACAACTTCAACTGACTCCGTCACCCGCACTCGAGTTCCTAGATTTCCGCAAGTGCCCACAATCCCAAAGGCTTCGATCCGGGTTCTCTCCCCGCTCATCGCTGTGTTAGCATGGCAGCTGCTGAGCGTACTGGGACTTATTCCAGAAAGAATCCTTCCTGCTCCCACCACAATTCTTGCCGCCGGCTGGGAAGTCTTAACTGATGGCACGCTCGCCATCGCCCTGGCCACTTCTACTCAACGTGTGATCACTGGCTTTCTCATCGGCGCCATCGCCGGAATTGGGCTTGGCCTACTCGTCGGCGTCTCTTCTTTCTTCGACGCTGCTCTAGATCCCCTGCTCCAAGCAGTCCGCGCGCTTCCCCACTTAGGCCTGGTTCCGCTCTTTATCATCTGGTTCGGCATCGGTGAGCTGCCCAAGGTCCTTCTCATCGCACTCGGCGTGCTCTTCCCGCTGTATCTCAACACCGCATCGGGTTTCCGCCAGGCCGACTCGAAACTACTAGAAACTGCCCGCGTCTTGGGCTTTAGCTTCAGTCAACGTCTCCGCACAGTCATTCTGCCAAGTGCTGCACCAGCACTTTTCGTTGGACTTCGCCAGGCATCAGCTTCCGCATGGCTGACCTTGATTGTCGCTGAACAAGTCAATGCCAACCAGGGCTTGGGTTTCATGATCAACAACGCCCGCGATTTCTACCGCACCGACGTCGTCATCTTCGGGCTCATCATCTACGCCACCCTAGGTCTTCTCACGGACGCTCTTATCCGCCGTTGGGAAAAGCACGTCTTCCGCTACCGAATCCACTAAATACCCACAAAGCAACTCCATCCAGAAAAGGAGAACATCATGACCACTCAGTTACAACAACCCATCAAAACTGCAACCACTGCACTCGAAGAAACACCGCGAGCTGCCACAGTGCACGGATTGAGCAAGTCCTTCGGAAGCCGCGAGGTCCTGACAGATATCAATCTCTCCATCGATAAGGGCGAGGTCGTAGCACTTATTGGCCGCTCTGGTTCCGGTAAGTCCACGATATTGAAGATTCTCGCGGGCCTTATCCCCGAGCACTCCGGCTCGGTGGAGGTCGCAGGCTATCCAGCCGTAGCGTTCCAAGAACCCCGCCTGTTCCCCTGGCTTTCTGTCATAGACAATGTCACGGCAGGACTCAACCGGACAGCAATTTCCAAACAGCAAGCACGCGATGAGGCCGCAGCCCTGCTCAAAGAAGTTGGGCTGGAAGACTTCGAGTCCGCCTGGCCAGAGACGCTAAGCGGCGGGCAATCGCAACGGGTGTCTTTAGCACGGGCATTAATTAGCAACCCGGAATTGCTGTTGCTGGATGAGCCCTTTGGTGCGCTCGATGCTCTCACTCGCATCACTGCCCAGCAACTGCTACTCAACACCGCAGCATCGCGCAATTTCGGTGTCTTACTTGTCACCCACGATGTCGCCGAAGCCGTTGCTCTGGCCGACCGCGTGATTTTGCTCGAAGACGGACGTATCTCCGCTGAAATCAACATCGAGCTGCCCACCCCACGCGAACGCAACAATCCACAATTTGCCCACTACACCGCTGAACTCCTCCGTCTTTTGAAGGTCACCTCATGAACAAGATTTATAAACCACTATCCGTAACCGCTATCGCAGGGCTTATCGCAACGTCGTTGGTTGCGTGCTCACCTGCCGGGGGTTCTACCTCTGACGCAGAAAACATCACGCTGCAGGTCGGCGACCAAATCGCCGGCACGGAGAAAATTCTTTCCGCCGCAGGCGAATTGGATGACCTGCCTTATGACATCACGTGGTCTACATTCACCTCTGGCCCACCGCAGATTGAAGCACTGAACGCTGGCCAGATTGATTTCGCAGTCACGGGTAATACGCCGCCGATTGTTGGCGGGCTGACCAAAACCAAGGTGGTTTCGGCCTATTCCAATGAGGCTAAAGGCGATGCCATCCTTATCCCTCAAGATTCAGATATTTCTTCCGTGCAGGATTTGAAGGGCAAAAGTGTTGCGGTCGCGCGTGGCTCCAGTGCGCATGGCCACTTGGTCTTGCAGCTAGAGAAAGCCGGGGTGGATGTCTCAGACGTTGATATCAACTTCCTGCAGCCCGCGGATTCGAAGAGTGCTTTCGAGTCCGGCCAGGTGGATGCCTGGGCGGTGTGGGATCCGTACACCGCCATCGCAGAAGTCGGCGGGGCTGTGCCGCTGGTTACCGCCGAAGGGGTGTCCAATGGTTACGGCTTTGGTATCGCAAGTGACGCCGCGCTTGCCGATGACCCCCGCGCCGAAGCCATCGATGACCTACTTGAGCGCATCGAGCGTGCTTATCAGTGGACAAAAGACAACCCGGAGGAATGGGAGAAGATTTTCGCGCAGGAAACCGGCACGGATGCAGAAGCCGCGAAGATTAATACCCGCAGCACACGCCTGCAAATCCCGCTCGACCAAACAGTAATCGACTCTCAAAATGACCTCATCGGCGCATTTGAGCGCGCTGAAGTCCTCCCCGAAAGCTTCAATTTCGCAGACCAGATTGATGCCCGCTTCGAATAACACCTAAGGAAGTATCATGTCTACCACTTTTTCACCCATCGCACTTCGCCCAGTTCTAGCGCAGGCTCCAACCCCCATCACCGCGGTTGCAGGGCTTGTCGATGCCCAACCGACCTCCATGATCGTTGCCTCCTTCATCGGGCTTAGCCTCGATCCCCCGCTGGTCGGCGTGTCCATTCAGGACACTTCCACCACGTGGCCGCGCCTGCGCGAGGCTGGTTCCATCGGGATTTCTGCTCTCGCGGCTGAGCATGCTGGCATTATCCGTCAGCTCGCCGGCCCGGCTGATAAACGTTTCGACGGTGTTTCGTGGACAGCGGACGGCACCGCCGTGCTTATCGATGGCTCCACCGCCACCTTCACCACTCGCCTGGTCGAGGAAATCACCACCGGCGACCACACCCTCGCCGTGCTCGAAGTCCTCGACGCTGCCAGCTACGCCGAACAAACGCCACTGGTCTTTCACAATTCCGAATTTAGACCAGCATTCCGGTAAAGAATGCCACCAGCACCATCGCTACCGACAGTACCCACGCAATTGGGAAAGCGAGCTTGAGATATTTGCCCATCTGAGCGCCGGCCAGTCCAAGCGCGAGCCACAGTGCTGGGGAGAACGGCGAGACGAAGGTGCCGATGACGTTGCCGATAATCAGTGCTGCAGCAGCACCGAGGCCGGTGACATCATAAGCTGCCACGGTTTCTTGCACAATCGGCAACACCGAGAAGTAGTAAGCGTCAGTTGAGGTCAATAGGTCTAGTGGAACACCGAGCAGCCCAACGATGACGTGTAGGTAAGGTCCCACGGCAGCCGGCAAAATGGAAACCAACATGAGTGCGATTTCTTCCAGCATGCCCGATTCATTGAGCACGCCCAAGAACATTGCGGCCGCCAAGATAACACCAGCCATGGACAATGCATTCGGCGCGTGACGTTTGAGGGCTTCAGACTGATCGCCGGCAGATTTGAAGTTAACGACTAAGGCAATCGTTGTCGCGATGAGGAAGGCAGGTGCTGGTGGCAACAGACCGGAGAGCAAGCTCACCAGCACGGCAAGCGCCACCACGATGTTGATAATGGTGATAACGCGGCCCTTGCGGAAGTGGTAGCCGTCTTCCTCTTGCATCTTTTCCTGGCGTGCTTGGAAATCAGCAGCCAACGATGCGACGTCAACTTCGGTGGTGCCTTGGAATTCACCAGATGCTTGAAGCTTTGCGATGCGACGCTTTTCTGACCAGCCCAGTAGCGCCGCGATGCCGAGGACCAACACTGCTGCGACAGCTTGAATAGGGATGAGGTGCATCCAGATATCGTTCGGGTCTTGAGCAATAACCGTACCGGCACGCCCTAAAGGACCTGCCCACGGAACCATATTCATCACGGATGCGGCCATCGCCACGATGGTCAACAGCACGTAGCGCGACATATTCATGGCTTTGTACAGCGGCAAGAGTGCTGGAATCGTCAGCAGGAACGTGGTGGAACCAGAACCATCGAGGTGTGCGACGATACCGATGGCAGCGGTACCTAAAGTCACCAGCATGACATTGCCGCGCGTGGCTACGATGAGGGATTTAATCACCGGAGTGAAAAGCCCGATATCTTGCAATATCCCAAAGAAGATGATGGCAAAGATGAACATCACCACGACGCTCATCACAGACCCAAGACCGCTTTCATAGAAGTCTGCAAGGTCCTCAAATCCATAACCCAAAAGGAAGACACCGATCGCAGGGACCAGCGTCATAGGAATAATCGGGTTGGCTTTTCCGCGGATTAAGATTCCGACGGTCACAGCGATAATCAAAAGACCCATGATGGTCAGACCCAAGGGCGTTTGCATATAAAATTCCATTCACACTACTGGTACTATCACCGCGCTAACTTACGCACTGTGGGCGCAGAAATGAAATATTAAACCCGTGCATAGAGTCACAAATAACGCGGGCGTGTAGCACGCGCCCCGAGATTTGACAGTTTCGGTTATCTTTTAAACGTTTGAGTAAGAAAGCAAAACTGCTGTACATAAATAAGCATGCGGCCGCCATGCGCACATTTTCTGCACCGATTCAGTTCTGGAAGCCCTAGCCCTTTCGCCCCCGATTGTTAGCTTCCTTACAGCGAAGCTTCACTGCCCATCCTGATGAAAAACAAGGAAACGGCGCCGCATCCCTACAGCTGCGGCGCCGCCCTATTCCCTATCACTCACAACGGATTGGAGAAACCGTCAGTCCGCCCCCTAAGCGGACTACGTGAGCAATGACCACACTAGCACTGGTGAATTTGCCGAGTCCAACCTATAGCACCGTTCACAGCAACCTATTATTGAATTACTGCTATTTCGATGCTTTCCACAGATTTAGCCAAGGCCACATCACCAACTCATACTAAGGTGGATAACGATGATTACCTTTGATGAAGCTGTAGAAAAAGTATTTCAGCACCGCGGCCCACTCGCAGGCGCAGCAGAGACCGACACACATTGGCTGTTTAGCCCGAGCCGTCCAGATAACTCAATCGGGCCGACTCTGGTCAACCGCGAGACCGGCGAGATTGAGCAGTATGACACTAATCCAAAAAATTGGCGCCCGGTGCTAAAAGCATTCCGAGCGCAAGAGCCGACTCCGCGGCCAATCCCGACCGAGTTCTACGAAGAACCCGAGCACATCAAAGCGCCTTAATTAGGCAACAGATGCTGCGCCTCCCTCCGACACCTGCGCTGGCTTGCGGGTTACTGCAACAACGACAAACCCGAGGATTACCACGGCAGCAAGCACACTGGCTGAGGTCCACAGCATGGTCGCACTGCCCTCATTTCCAGCAGAGATTAGACCCGTGGTCGCCCAGTTCAACGGCGTGAGGTTGGCGAGTACTTGCCAGATGGTGCCGATCTCACCGGTGGTGGCGGTCTTCCAAACGTAGCCGACAAGCCCTAGCTGGACGATGCCAGCAATCGCAGCCGTGATGAGTCCCGGTGTAACTTTCATGCGCGCCAAGATCGCATGCGTGATAACCGTTGAGGTCAAAGACGCCAGCGCTATCAAGCCGGCACCCAGGATAAGACCCACTGGGGTAATCACGCTTGCCAGAATCCACAACAACATTGTGCCTGCCGCGACCAGGCCAATCGTGCCAATAATCAAGGTGACGACTGGTCGTCCTATGCGGCTTGCCCATGCCCAGCCCAGTGCCGCGCCACCGAGCATGACCAAGGCAGCAAGCAGCATCGCTACAACGGGACTCAAAGCACCAGTGATGTCTTCTTCCGCAGCAGCAAGTTCCGGATCTATTTCTTCGCTGACTTCGCCTGCCGCGGGTGCCTGCACGGCAGGTAGCGCGCGCTGCACGGCATCTGCCTTGTTCTTATTTAAGTCCGCCATGGACTTGATGCGGTCGGCGCCATCGGAAAGCTCTTGCGAACCATCTGTCAGAACACCGGTACCCGACTGCAATTCTTGTAATCCTGCCAGTAGTTCCTGGCTGCCTTGCGTCGCCGAGTAGATACCATCGTGATAGGCATAGCCTGGCACATCAAGCTGATTAGCCAGTTCACGGGAGCCATTTTGCAGCTCCGTTAGAGGATCAGTGACTTCTGCTTCAACATCAAAGGCTTCCAATTGCCGCTTCAAGTCAGCAATCGCCCCGCGCACTTCTTTGGCCTCTTTAGAATCTACGCCCTTGAGATCATGCTCAGCAGACTCCACAGCTTCTAGGAGCTGCCCTTGTACGGCTCCAAGACCAATTACTTGGTTAACGGCCGAATCAACTGCGTTCGCCAGTTGCGATGCGCCATCGCCAAGCTGTCCGGTACCGGCCTGAAGCTCGGTCATGCCATTGCTGAGCGCCTGCGCACCTTCAACCAACTGGTCAACGCCAGGCCCTAATTCATCGGCCCCTTCACGAAGCTGCGTGGTGCCATCGGCAAGCTGCTCGGCTCCGGAGACCAAAAATCCCGCCTGCGACTGTGCCTCCCCGGCTGCCCTGCGCGCATTGACCACATCTTCTGCCGTTACTTGGTCCGCCGGTGCGCCGGTGGCGTCATCCCCACTTGACCATGCCTGGGATGGTTCCCAGGACGTAGAAAACGCGAAAACCGCGCCCACAATAATGGGCACGGTCAAAAGCAACGACCATAATGCGCGGGTGGTACGAGAAGTCATAGATGAAAACTTATCGACCACCAGCGCCTTAATGGTCAAGGCGCACCGTAAGTGCTCTTACTTCTTGGAAGCAAACAGCTCACGAACGCGAGCGCCGAGGTTTTCATCAACGTTGGTCCAATACTCGTAGACCTGCTGCTCAACCTGCTCAGAAACACCAGCCATTGCGTTGGTGATGTTATCTGCCAAACGCTCCTTAGCGCCGTCATCCATGACCTCGCGGTACAAGATGCCCGCCTGCATGAAGTCATCATCGTCTTGGTGCTTGACGTAAGGTGCACGAACCAAGTCGGTGCCGTGTGGGTCTGGGTTGACATAGAGATCGGATGCTTGACCGTTAGGCTGTGCAGAGGTCTCGCCGTCATCCAGGTAGCCAGCACCCTTGCCGTAGCGGTTCGGGCTGTAAACAGGGTCATCCTCATTGTTGAACAGGAAGGCCATGGAGCCCTCGTGCTCGTAGGTGTTGACCTTGTCAGCGTTCAGTGGCTGGTTAACTGGCAGCTGCTTGTAGTTCGCACCGATGCGGTAACGCTGCTGGTCAGCGTAAGCAAAGACACGTGCCTGCAGCATGCGGTCTGGGGACAGGCCAACGCCAGGAACCAAGTTGGATGGATCCAGAGCAACCTGCTCGATTTGAGCGAAGAAGTTGCGTGGGTTGCGGTTCAGAACGAAGTAGCCCACATCGTGCAGTGGGTAATCCTTCTGGGACCAGGTCTTGGTCAGATCGAATGGGTTCCAGCGGTAGTTCTCTGCATCCTCGAAAGGCATGATCTGAACCTTGACGTCCCAGATTGGGTAGTCGCCCTGCTCGATCGCGTTGTACAGATCCTCACGGTGGTAGTCAGCGTTCTTACCAGCCATCTCCGCTGCCTCAGCATCGGTGAAGGTCTCCCAGCCCTGACGGGTCTTGAAGTGGTACTTGATCCAAACTGGCTTGCCCTCTTCGTTTACCCACTGGAAGGTGTGGGAGCCGAAGCCGTCCTGGTGACGGGAGGTCTTAGGGGTACCGCGGTCACCCATCAAGTAGGTGACCTGGTGTGCAGATTCAGGAGTACGAGTCCAGAAATCCCACTGCATGTCTGCGTCACGCAGGCCGTTGCGGCCGAGACGCTTCTGGGAGTGGATGAAATCTGGGAACTTCATGCCGTCGCGCAGGAAGAAGGTTGGGGTGTTGTTACCCACGATGTCGTAGTTGCCGTCTTCGGTGTAGAAGCGCAGTGCGAAACCGTGAACGTCACGCCAGGTATCTGGGGAGCCCTGCTCACCAGCAACCGTGGAGAAACGAACCATCATTGGGGTGACGGTGCCCTTTTGGAACAGCTTTGCCTTGGTGAACTCGGAAACATCTTCGGTGATGTGCAGTTCGCCGAAAGCGCCGTGGCCCTTTGCGTGAGGGGTGCGCTCTGGGACGCGCTCACGGTTGAAGTGAGCCAGCTTCTCAATGAGGTGAATATCATTGAGAACGTTTGGACCCTGTGGGCCAGCGGTGATCGAGGTGTTCTCGGATGGAACGGGCTGTC
This sequence comes from Corynebacterium sp. J010B-136, assembly GCF_002967075.1. Classification (GTDB taxonomy): domain Bacteria; phylum Actinomycetota; class Actinomycetes; order Mycobacteriales; family Mycobacteriaceae; genus Corynebacterium. The sequence goes on from NZ_PUGE01000001.1 coordinate 658,568, forward strand.
CAGATGGGCTAGTTGAATTGCCCTGGCCAGCTACGCGCTCACCCTTGTTCAATACTTCATCAGCAGCAGACATATGTGCTCCTAAATCGTCGGGTTGATTGTCTTGGGTGCCCTCGATTCTACCCACGTTTATAAACTTCGGCAAACAATAACTGGAGATTCATACGTTTTACCCAATATTCACCTTAACGATTGAAAAGATCTCCGTATCACTGCAGATAAACCAGAATCTGTGGCATTTTTCGCCACATTTTTGCCGGGCACACCACCATAAGGATTACCCCCAATGCGGCTGGTAGATTGATATGGGTGAATTCCAATCATGAGCGCGATGATGCGCGAGTTACCGAGCTGGCTTTAAAAGCCGGTCGCGGTGATCGCAAAGCGCTCACTGAATTCATACGCTCTACCCAAGATGACGTGTGGCGTCTTTTAGCCCACCTGGGTGGGCCGGAAATCGCTGATGACCTCACCCAAGAAACTTATCTGCGCGTCATCGGTGCCCTCCCCCGGTTTGCAGCACGGTCTTCCGCTAGGACGTGGCTACTTTCTTTAGCCCGGCGTGTGTGGGTAGACAATATCCGCCATGACATGGCCAGGCCTCGGAAATCAGCTACCGAGTACGAAGATGCGACCGCTGATGCGGCTTCGCCTGAAAATTCCACTGCCTGGGCGGAATGGATCGATGCGCGCGCGTTGATTGACGCGTTACCGGAAGACCGCCGCGAAGCGCTCATCCTGACGCAAGTGTTGGGATATACCTACGAGGAAGCCGCCAAAATTGCTGGCGTTCGCGTTGGCACGATTCGCTCGCGTGTTTCACGCGCGCGCAAAGATCTCATCGACGGGGCTTAATTCACCATTCGTATAAGTTTTTGCCCCCGGTCAGCAAAAGTTACACAAACTTAACTCATACGGGTTTGCCCAGCGCTCGCCAACCAATCCCTGCAACAGCAGGGTGAGATATCCAAAGCCGCCGCGGGCAAGCATGACACACGTCACGTAAACGCGGTAGATTTAAGGACTTGTACCGCTTCGTTTACTGAAGCGCGTTTTTTATTTCATATTTCCGGCTTCAAACGGCCATGCATTTCAACGCAGCGGTCGCTTGGGGCCGTGCTCCTGCGTTTTGCGGGAGATAAGTTAATCGATTTGGAGTTGTCTTCCTATGATTAAACGCGCAGTGGGTATTTCCATGGCGTTTGTTGGTGTCCTTGTGGGCGCTGGCTTTGCTTCCGGCCAGGAAGCGATGCAGTATTTTGTATCTTTCGGTCAAATGGGCTTGTGGGGCGTTGTTGTCGCCGCAGCACTGACCACAATTACTGGCATCGCCGTGTTGCAGCTTGGTTCCTATTTCCACGCCCGCGAACACACCGCCGTCTATAGCAGCGTTTCTGGGCCGATCACTTCCAAGATTTTGGATATTGGCACCCTGGTTACGCTGTTCAGTATTGGTTTTGTCATGTTCGCCGGCGCCGGCTCTAACCTCTCGCAGCAATTCGAAGGTCTGCCGCTGTGGGTGGGCGCATTGCTCATGTTGGTTCTAGTACTCGCCACGGGCTTATTAGACGTAGATAGGGTCACCACCGTTATTGGTACGATCACCCCTTTCATCATCGTATTGATCCTCGGCGTTACTAGTTACGCGCTCTTTATCAATGATTTAGATCTCGCCGCTGCGAATGACTATGCCCTAAATAATGTCGACGGCCCCCTTCCTTTCTGGTGGCTTTCAGCTATTAACTACACCGGCATGAACATGATGTGTGCGGTATCCATGGCGATCGTCATCGGCGGCAACTTCCTGGATAATCGCGCCGTAGGTTTAGGCGGCGTGCTCGGTGGTTTAATCACTTTGCTGCTTCTAGCCATGTTGGTGACAGCCCTGCTGTTTGTCGCACCGGCAGTAAACGGTACCGACATGCCAATCTTGGCGCTGATTAATAGCATCAACCCTGCGCTGGGCTATGTCATGACCGTGGCAATTTATGGCATGATTTTCAACACCGCGGTTGGCATGTTCTACGCGATGGCCAAGCGCTTAACCCGTGATAAACCGCATATGTTCTACACCGTCTACGTGGTCGCGTGTGTCCTTGGCTTCTTCTTGTCTTTCGTCGGTTTCAAGGCCCTTATCGCCAATGTCTACCCAGTCTTGGGCTACATCGGTATTTTCATGATAGCAGTGATGTCTTTTGCATGGCTGCGAAGCCGCAGCACGGTCAAATCTGAAACGGATCGCCGTCTGCGCGCGCGTCAATTAGTTGCCCGCAAGCTGGATCCACGCAAGCGTTTTACTTTGAAAAACGACCGCGAGCTTAATGCCTTGGCTAGCTCATCCAATATGAGCATGCACGAATTCGTGAAGTTTGTTTCCAACGATGTACTCGATGATCTCGAAGCCGACAAAGAGCTCAAAGAATTCGACCGCGAGGATTTCTCGCCCTCAGTAACCTTTGTCCAGCACACCAAGCCTGAATCAGCTGGAGCTGTTGCAGACGAAGGCACAAATGGTGGGGCCCAAACAGCAACTGTTCCGGCATCAGCTGATACCGGAGCGCTTGACGATGCCAATGTGGACCTCGATTTCGACGGCACCACTGATAACCCGCAACGCTAACCGCTTCTAAAGAGTTTGAAGTACGAAAAAGCCACCTAGAGTCTTTCTTTAAAAAGAACTAGGTGGCTTTTTACTGCGCTGTCTTAAACCAGCAGTTCGGCAATCTGCACGGTGTTAAGTGCAGCGCCCTTACGGAGGTTATCGCCGGCGACAACCAGGACTAGGCCCTTGTTGTCATCAGCGGACTGGTCCTGGCGGATACGGCCAACCAGTACGTCGTCGATACCGGTGGCATCGAGTGGCGTTGGTACGTCAACGACCTTGACACCAGCAGCGGTGCTCAGCGCCTCAGTAGCTTGTTCTGGGGTGATGCTGGATTCGAATTCTGCGTGGATGGTCATGGTGTGACCGGAAAATACCGGCACGCGCACGCAAGTACCAGCAACGCGGAGCTCTGGGAGTTCAAGAATCTTGCGGGATTCATTGCGCAGCTTTTGCTCTTCATCGGTTTCACCGGAGCCATCGTCAACGATATTGCCAGCCAGTGGCAGAGCGTTGTACGCAATCGGAGCTACATAAGGAGCGGTATCTTCAACTTCCAACGCAGCGCCAGTACGCACTAGATCCACATTGTGCTCACCAATCTGGTCAACCTGCTTAGCCAGTGCTTCCACACCGGCCAGGCCGGAGCCAGAGACGGCTTGGTAGGAAGAAACGTGCAGGCGCTTCAGACCAGCTTGGTTAGACAGAACCTTCAGCACTGGCATCGCAGCCATGGTGGTGCAGTTCGGGTTAGCAATAATGCCCTTGGCAGGGTTCTGCGCCGCGTGTGGGTTTACCTCCGCGACTACGAGTGGAACCTCAGGATCCTTGCGGTACGCCGAAGAGTTATCCACCACGGTTGCGCCAGCGGCAGCGAATACCGGAGCCCACTGCTTGGAGGTAGAACCACCAGCGGAGAACAGCGCGGTATCAACATCTGCGACGGATTCTTCCGTGATTTGAGTGAGGTCTTCTACGACAATCTTGTCGCCGCGGAATTCCAGCTCAGTACCAGCCGAGCGTGGTGATGCGAAAAAGCGCACCTTATCTGCTGGGAAGTTACGCTCTTCCAAGAGGTCGCGCATAACTTGGCCCACCTGTCCGGTGGCTCCAACAACTGCCAAAGTGGTCATTTTTTAATCAACCCTGTCTTGATGAGTGTGAAACTTAATGAAAGTTTAAATGATTTCTAGCGTCCGGCCTTAACGGCCAGTGCCTGCGTAGACTGTCGCTTCTTCTTCGCCGCCCAGCTGGAAGGTTTCGTGCAACGCGCGTGCAGAACGATCCAAATCAGCTTCACGTACGAGAACGGAAATGCGGATTTCAGAGGTGGAAATCAGCTCTATATTCACATTCACATCACGCAGTGCTTCGGTGAAATCAGCGGTCACGCCTGGGTGCGACTTCATACCTGCGCCGACCAGCGAGACCTTGCCCACCTGATCGTCATAGAGCACATTGCCCCAAGAGAATTCTTCTTTCATCTTGGACAAAATCTCCATGGCACGTGGACCATCGGTGCGTGGGCAGGTAAAGGTGATGTCAGTCTTGCCGTCTTCCAAAGAAGAGACGTTCTGCAAGACCATATCGATGTTGATCTCTGCATCCGCTACGGCGCGGAAGACCTTTGCCGCCTCACCCGGCTTATCCGGAATGCCCAAGACGGTGACCTTAGCTTCGGTCTTATCGGTTGCTACACCAGTTAATACTGCTTCTTCCATGGGAATATCCTCCATTGAACCGGCAATCAACGTGCCGGCATCACTGCTATAAGACGAACGAACTCGAAGTGGAACATTAAACGCACGCGCATACTCCACACTGCGCAGAACCAAAATCTTGGAACCAACTGCGGCCAGCTCCAACATTTCTTCAAAAGACAACTTGTCCAGCTTGCGTGCATTAGGAACAATTCGCGGATCCGCGGTGTAAACACCATCAACGTCGGAGTAAATCTCACACACATCGGCATTCAGCGCCGCAGCCAGTGCGACAGCCGTGGTATCAGAACCACCACGACCCAAGGTAGTGACATCGCGGGTGTCTTTATTTACACCTTGGAAACCAGCGACAATACAAATACGGCCCTTATCCAGCGCTTCTTGCAAACGCCCCGGGGTAACATCCACGATGCGTGCGTTACCGTGACGCTCCGTGGTCAGCACACCAGCTTGGGAACCGGTGAAAGATTGTGCAGTCGCGCCTAAGGATTCCACCGCCATGGCCACCAGTGCATTAGAAATACGCTCACCAGCGGTCAGCAGCATATCCATCTCACGTTGCGGTGGCACGGGGTTTACCTGCGCCGCTAGATCTAATAATTCATCGGTCGTATCACCCATGGCGGAGCAGACAACAACCACGTCGTTGCCAGCTTTTTTCGTTGCCACAATTCGCTCTGCTACTGCGCGAATACGTTCGGCGGACTCCAAAGAGGAGCCTCCGTACTTTTGAACGATGAGGGCCACGTCGTATTGCCGCCTTTCGCCTAGTCCTTATAAATTGCCAGTGAATATTTTACTGTAGTTCGCCATACACCACGGATTTCTTTTCATTCCACAACTTCTAAAATCTATGCAGAAGCTGCAATATGAGCGGCGACATCGAATTACTGCTTAATTTCTATCACTTAGTAGTCAAATTCTCATGGTACAGGTTTTCACTGCCTCGCCATAGCCCAAGCCGCGTTTTTGGGATGAAAATTCCAGTATTTGGAAATCCCAGGGGAGCATCGACAAGCATTGCGTCAACACCTGCTACTTCCGACTGGGCTGTGCATTTCCGCATGCACCAGTTTTTCACTACGGTATATCTCGTGCTGTCCAACCTTGTAGCAATCGCATTTGCCCTGGCATCTGCACTAGTTATTGCCTGGGGCACCGTCATCCGGCAAAGAATCGCTGAAAACGCCCGTCACAGTGTTATGCGCACTGCCATGCGCAACCCAGTGTGGTGGATCGGCACTGCCAGCGCCGTAATTGCCTACGGCCTGCAACTTATTGCGCTCGGTTTTGGCACCTTGTTGATTGTCCAGCCCATCTTGGTGCTGTCTTTGATGTTTACCCTGCCGCTGGCTGCCTGGTATCAAAACCGGCGTATGTCTTCGGAAGAGCTGTTCTGGTGCAGCCTTTTAACCTTGTCTGTTGGGGTAATTTTGGTCTTTGGCCGGCCTACTGGCGGAATTACCTCCCCACCGCTGGAGCGCTGGTTACCGGCTTTTGCCCTCGGCATTGCCCTGATGGCGGCTTTCGGCGTGGCTGCTTCACGCATCCGTTCCCAGCGTGCCCTGCTGCTAGGCGTAGCCTGCGGGATTTTATATGGCTACGTCGCACTGTTATCGAAGGCCGTGGTGGATACCTTCACGGCAGCCGGGTTAGGTGAATTGCTGAAGTCCTGGCCTTTATATGCTCTAATTTTTGCCGCCGGTGCCGGCACGGTGCTGCAGCAATATTCTTTCCACGCAGGACCGCTCAAGCACTCATTACCAGCGATGAAAATCATCGAACCGCTTATCGCATTTTCCTTAGGGTATGCGGTATTGCATGAGCAATTTCAGGTTCGCAGCGTACTGGGCTGGCTGGTTATGGCACTGGCCGTCGCGACCATGGTGATAGCCACCATCGTCCTCTCACAAAAGCCGATGAGCACCTTGCCACGCGTGAAAGTGTCTACGCAGCCAAACTAAATCGCCCACGGAAATACTGCCAGCATATAAGCCGAAAACCAGGTGCCAAATGCTGCCCAGCCAATGATCAAAGTCCAGGCCACCCACCCCGGCAGGTGTTTGAGCGCACCATGTGCCCACGGGATAAAAAGCACGGCAGCAGGCAGCAACAAGCGGGGGCGAGAATGCATCACGCCATCAGATAAAATGACATTCGCTGCCAGGGCCAGGCTAAATAACCAGGTGCCAATATCAACGCGCCGCCATGCCAAGATCAGCGCAAAAGGCACACCAAGCAAAACCATGGTGCTGAGCAAATAGCCCGTGTTATCGGCGGAAGTGAGGGTTTCAAAAATCCAGCGCGCAGTAGCCTGCCCAAAATCTAAGCCAGAATTCCAATGTTTTTCTTGGGTGCCAAAATAGCCGCCCACCCCTTCCAGCTGCCGCGATGCCCACCAGATATAGCCAATAAGCGGTAGCGGAGAAATCACCAGCGCCAGCCAAGCCTTCCAGGAGCTTCGGGCATGAAGCAGCACCATGAGAGCAAATACTGCCACCAAGGCAATGGCAGTAATGCGCACGAAAGATAGCGCGCAGATAATCATCCCGGCCATCCACCAGCGTTTATCCACCAACGCCACCAGCGCCCAGATGGCCAACGCCCCAAAGAGCGCCTCGGTATAAGGCATATTGAAAACAATGGACATCGGCGCCATGGTCACCACCACAGCCGCAGCACTTTGCCCTTTAATTCCATAGCCCCAGCGCGCGGTCAAAGCCATAACGCCGCGCGCTAGAAAGACCGTGGCAAAGAAGTTGAAGATCATCCCCGCAATGGCATAATCCACACCAGTCAGGTTGGAGATGACCCGCATAATCATGGGAAAGGCCGGAAAGAAGGCCAGCCGAATTTCTTCGGCAGAAACCCCTCCGATGGTTCCGGAAAAATACCCGGCGCGCGCAATATCAACGTAGTGCGCCGCATCCCATTTATTTAATAGTCCCCACACATTGTCATCGTTGACCGCAGCTAAAACCGCCAGCACGGCCAAACGCGCCATGGTGCCCACGCTGACAATAATCAGGGCCAGGAGCCAGCCCCAGGCAGAAGTACTTCGCACAAAAGAGCTTGTCGATACACCCTCTGCCGCACCCGGCCATTTGTCCAGGGCTAAGACTCGCAGCACTTTTGATGCAGGCTTCGTATCCGGGCCTGCATCAATGTGTGCGGTCTGGGCAGCTGTGGGCCGGTCATTCATAGCACTCGATCGTAGCTTGCCCCCGCCATCACGCAATCACACCCGTTATAAGACGCCGAAACACTAAAACTTTAGCCAGGACACGAAATGGTTTTCCCATGATGTGAGAAGCTGCTGCACACCTGGAGGGGGTAACACTGAAAATTTCACATGCCGAAGGTCACATCATGCGCTAGGATAACGCGTATGACTTTCCGGGCACGGCAACTCCTTCTTTGCCGCGGCGGGTTCCAGTAGTCGTTTCAAGTACGACCGGCACCCCGTCGCGGAGTTTGTTCTGCCGGTCGTACGACACGGAAAATACAGATGAAGCCCTCCTATCATGGGCATTGACCATGTTTCTCACTACGTCACCGTCGTCCGCATCTGGTTAAAACAAAGAAGGATTTAATCCCCATGTCTCCTAAAGACTCATTCATTTCTGCTCCCCGCGAAATCACTACTCCATCTGGTCCTCGCCGCGAAGGCCAGCCTGCATGGAATAAGCAGCGCGCCTCCGCTATGCCGGTCGACCGTTACCTGACTTTCGCTGAGGAAGTCGAAGAGATCACCCTGCCGGATCGCACCTGGCCGGATAAGAAGATTGAAGTTGCTCCACAGTGGTGTGCCGTTGACCTGCGTGATGGCAACCAGGCTTTGATCGACCCTATGTCCCCTGCACGTAAGCACCGCATGTTCGAGCTGCTGGTGAAGATGGGCTACAAGGAAATTGAGGTGGGTTTCCCATCTGCTTCGCAGACCGACTTCAACTTCGTGCGTGAAATTATTGAACAAGACCTGATTCCAGAAGATGTCACCATCCAGGTTCTGGTTCAGGCTCGTGAACACCTGATTCGCCGCACCTTTGAAGCTTGTGAGGGTGCAAAGAATGTCATCGTGCACTTTTACAACTCCACCTCCAAGCTGCAGCGCCGCGTTGTCTTCCGCAAGGATCAGGCAGCAATTAAGAAGCTGGCAACTGATGCCGCAGAGCTGATCAAGTCCATTGCTGTGGATTACCCCAACACCAACTGGCGCTGGCAGTACTCCCCAGAATCCTTCACCGGTACCGAGCTGGATTTCGCGGTTGATGTGTGCAACTCCGTGGTGGACATCATGGAAGCTACCCCTGAGAATCCAATGATCATCAACCTGCCATCGACAGTAGAGATGATCACTCCGAATGTTTACGCAGACTCCATCGAGTGGATGCACCGCAACTTTGCCAAGCGTGATTCCATCATCTTGTCCCTGCACCCACACAATGACCGCGGTGAAGGCGTTGCCGCAGCAGAGCTGGGCTACATGGCAGGCGCTGACCGTATCGAGGGCTGCCTGTTCGGCAACGGTGAGCGCACCGGCAACGTCGACCTGGTGACCTTGGGCCTGAACATGATGACCCAGGGTGTTGATCCGCAGATTGACTTCACGGATATCTCCAGCATCCGCTCCACCGTTGAGTACTGCAACCAGCTGCGCGTTCCAGAGCGCCACCCATACGGCGGCGACTTGGTCTTTACCGCGTTCTCCGGTTCCCACCAGGACGCTATCAACAAGGGCATGGATGCTCTGGCAGATGCTGTTCGTCCAGGTGCAACGAATACCGATGTCACCTATGAGGAACTGCGTGAGTCCACCTGGGAGGTTCCTTACCTGCCTATCGATCCAAAGGATATTGGCCGCGACTACGAAGCCGTTATTCGCGTGAACTCCCAGTCCGGCAAGGGCGGCGTTGCCTATATCATGAAGACCGACCACGGTATCAAGATGCCACGTGCGATGCAGCCAGAGTTCTCCAACGTTGTCCAGGCGATTACTGATGCTGAGGGCGGCGAGGTCAACTCCAAGCACATGTGGGATATCTTCAACCAGGAATACCTGGAGCGCACGACTCCGCTGGAAGTTACTTCCTTCGATATCGACAACGCCGAGGCAGAAGGTGAAGACGCCACGGTTGATGTCACCGTTATCTACAACGGCAAGGAATCTAAGATTTCGGGCCACGGTAACGGCCCAATCGCCGCTTATGCCAATGCGCTGGAGAAGCTGGACATCGACTTCGAGGTTCTGGAGTACAGCCAGCACGCGCGTACCGCTGGTGATGACGCCGAAGCTGCTTGTTACATCGGCGCTGATGTCAACGGCATGAAGATGTGGGGCGTCGGCATTGCCGGTTCCACCACTCGTGCATCCCTGCGCGCTATGACCTCTGCTGTCAACCGCGCGCTGAGCTAATCGCTTCAGAAATTTCATAGCCCCAGAGTCTCCGGAAATCTTTCTTCGGACTCTGGGGCTTTATTCGCGGTGGGGTTTAAACGTGGAAGATTCCTCCGCCACAGGGTGGCTGAACTCCATCAACTAAGAAGGGTGAACTAGACTAATTGCGATGACTAGCACGAATGATAATCAGCGCACCGGCCGCCACACGGTCTCCAGGTCGCGCCGTGCTGCCTCCGCGCGCAAAGCTGCGGAATCTTCCGAATCAGCGCGCCCACTGCCCGGTTCATGGCCGGCTGCGCAACCTGGAACACCTGCGCCTGCAACTCCGGCACCTGATAGCTCCGAGCAGGATTTAGCATCTGCCAAAAGCCCTGAGCACAACTCTAGTGAGCGCCAGCAAGGCGAACGCCAGCACGGCGCTCGCCAACACGGTGAACGTCGCCCCAGCGAAGCTGAATTAGCGCGGCGCGAGGCAGTACAACAATTCCCCTATGTCGCCGTGTCTTTAGGCGCCTCCGGGATTCACCCTGCCACCTCACGACTGATTTCTTTCGACGCCGTGACCTATAACGCTGAAGGTGAAATCGGGGAAGCAACTTTCCTGGTCTTTTGCCCAGACTCAGATCCCGGCCCCAAACATCAGCATGGTTTAAGCCATGAAGAAGTCTCTGCGGGTATTCCTTTCAGCAAGGCTTTAAAGCGCATCGATCGCATTATCGATGACCGTACAATCATCGTGCACGATGCCACGGTGACCTGGGGATTTTTGGTCTCTGAAGCACGCCGCGCCATGACTGCAGCAGCGCGTCAAAACCGCTCGCGCAACCGCAATGGTCGCAGCCGCTCGCGACGCATCAAGGTCGGACATATCCCCCGCCCCAAGGGCATCATTGATACTTTGGCAACCGCGCGCCGCCATGAGCTTCCGCTCACGGATCTTCGCCTAGCCTCGGTAGCTCTAGCCACAGGCATTCCCACTACCCCACCAACCGCGACTGTCGAGCGTGCCCAACGCTCCGCGGAAGATACCGCACGTGCGGAAACGAATTTGTTGTGGCAACTGCACAGCCTGCAAGCAAAACGCGGCGATGTTGTGTGTCTAGATCCTTCTGAGTTGCGCGCCGATAAATTCGGCCTGCAACGCTCGCACATCCGCGTCGATGCCATGGATGCCCCGCGCATGCACCACAATCCGGGCCCCTATGTGCCTGGGCGTGAGTTGGTGCGCGGTATGGAATTTGTCGTTGCGCCTGAAATCGCGATGGATCCCGACATCATCATTGAAGCCGGCGTGCGTGAAGAGCTTAACTACGTCGAAAAGCTCTCGCGCGAAACTTCCGTCGTCGTCTGCAATATCACCACTGACCTGGTGGGCAAAGCAATGCACGCCGACCGCAAAGATATACCGCTCATGGGTGATGAGGCATTCTTGGCTGCGCTCAAGCGCATCGAAGAAGCCGGCCCAGAGCCGCAGGTGGAAGAAAAACCTGCCACTGCTCCGCGTCCGCAGCGCCGCAATCCAAATTCCAGCTCTGCTCCACGCCGCAGCAACGCCTCCACTGGCGCTAGCTCGTCGAATACTGGCGGTAGCAAGTCCAGCAATCGTCGACGTCGCCGCCGTCGCAGCGGGAGCGGCAGCGGCAACACCAATGCAGCGCACGCTGGTAACCACAGCCAAGGTGGCAATAGCCACAATAACAACCAGGGCCAAGACACAACGCAGGGTTCGGCACAGCCTCAGACTGAGCAAGGTGCCCAATCTGGAAAGTCCCAGCCGGGCAAGAGCCAAGACGGTGACAACCATGGTGGAAACAACCAGTCAGGCAACGCTAAGTCCTCCAACCGTCGGCGGCGTCGCGGTGGACGTGGCGGGCGAAACCGCAATCGGTCACGCAACCAAGACAACCGCGGATCCGGTACCAGCGCAGCAGACTCCGGCGCAAAAAGCGCGGAGAAAAAGCAGTCTTAACCCCGGCGCGAGCGCTGCAATATAACGTTGCGGCGCTGAATCCGACTAGCCTAGAACCATGAGTTTTCAACTGCCGCGACAAATAAAGAAGTTACGCGCTAAAACCGCTGTGGCTGCAGCACACCTGGCCACCTTTGCCTCCCGGGCAACCGGCCGCGGCGCCGGAGGAATGATCGGCGGACTAGTAGCCCGTGCCATCGATCCGGGCATCATGGAACAACTGGCAGGAGATCGTCCCGCGGTGATTGTCACCGGTACCAACGGCAAATCCACCACCACACGCATGCTCGCTGCCGCGATGAGTAAGAAATATGACATCGCTACCAATGACGGCGGCGACAATATGGACGCAGGCATCGTTTCCGCGCTCATGGCTGCTGAAGACGCTTCGCATATCGTGTTGGAAGTCGATGAGCTGCACGTCCCACATGTCGCCGAGGCGCTTAACACCCAGGCGCTGGTGTTGTTGAACCTCTCGCGCGATCAGCTCGACCGCGTGGGTGAAATCAACAAGATTGAACGCGCATTGCGCGGCGCCGTCGAGGCCAATCCGGACATGCTGGTTATCGCCAACTGCGATGACGTGCTGATGACCTCAGTAGCTTTTGACGCCAAGAATGTCATTTGGGTTTCCGCTGGTGCTGGTTGGCTGGGAGATTCTGTCAGCTGCCCGCGCACCGGTGGACACATTGTGCGCACCGACGATGATTGGTACGCGGTGAAAAAGCTTGCCGATGGCCGCGAGTTCCGCCGCCCCACTCCAGCTTGGGCAGTAGATGAAGGTGGCCTGGTCACCCCAGCTGGCCACACTGATTTAAACCTCGCGCTGCCGGGCCGGGCGAACCGCGGCAACGCCGCACAAGCCATTGCCGCTGCAGTGGAAGCTTTCGATGTTGACCTTGAGGTCGCTACTAGCGCTGCTGAAGAGGTCGTTGATGTTGCCGGACGCTACTCCACCATCCAGCGCGGCGAGCACCAGATTCGCCTGCTGCTGGCGAAGAACCCGGCCGGCTGGCAAGAAGCCTTATCAATGATTGACCGCACCGCCGATGGACTCGTTATCGCTACGAATGGCCAAGTGGCCGATGGCGTGGACATGTCCTGGCTGTGGGATGTGAAATTCGAGGACTTCGAAGAACTCCCCGTTAAAGCCGCCGGCGAACGCGGCACTGACCTCGCAGTGCGCTTGGTCTATGCCGACATCACTCATGAACTCATTCCGAATCCGGTCGCAGCGATTGATGCCTGCCCACCGGGACGCGTGGAAGTTCTGGCGAATTACACCGCGTTTCGCGATTTGAAAAAGGCCCTCGAGCGCCAAGAAAAGGAGTCCTAAATGTCTATCGAACTCAATATTGGCCTCGTTTTACCTGATGTCCTAGGCACTTACGGCGATGATGGCAATGCTCTCGTGCTGCGCCAGCGTGCTCGCCTGCGCGGTTGGAAGGCAGAAATCCACCGGATTAACTTAGGCGATGCCGTGCCTGAATCCTTGGACTTATACACCGTGGGTGGCGGCGAAGACACCGCGCAGATTCTCGCGGCAGAGCACTTGCTCAACGACCCGGGGCTTAGCCGCGCGGCCCAGGCGCAGCGCCCTATCTTCGCAGTCTGTGCAGGTTTGCAGGTGCTCGGCGAATCCTTCCGCGCCTCCGGTCGGGTCGTCGATGGCTTAGGACTTATCGATGCCACCACTACTCCCCTGGCAGAGCGCGCCATCGGCGAAGTAGCTACCACCCCTACTGGTGCTGGTTTTACTGAAGAGCTCACCGAGCCGCTGACCGGTTTTGAAAACCATTTGGGTGCCACCATTTTGGGTTCTTCTGCGCAGCCTTTGGGCACCATTGATCACGGCACCGGCAATTCGGATGAAGCTGCAACCTTTGATCTTCGTGATGGCCAAGTCCAACGCCACGGCGAAGGTGCCGTACAGGGCAGCGTCATTGCTACCTACATGCACGGGCCTTGTCTAGCGCGCAACCCGCAGTTGGCCGACCTGCTCTTAGCCAAAGCCACTGGGCAAAAACTCAGCGATCTGGAGCCGTTGGATCTGCCGGCCATCGATAAGCTGCGTGCGGAGCGCCTTCGCGGCTAATTTCGTCCACGCACAAGTTGCCAAGCGAGTAATATTAGCTGGCAATGAGTATGCGTGGAGGTGGTGGACCGCGGGGCGCGCGCGTGTCCAATGCTGATTATGAAGCCCAGCGGGAAATCAACCGGCAAGCGCCAAAAATTAAGGATCTCGGCTCACGTATCTTTGGACTCTTTTGTCCTTATCGCGCGCAAATTTCCGTCATCATTGTCATGGTGTTTTTGTCTGCTGGTTTAAGCATTCTGCCACCACTTTTAACTCAGCGGGTCTTTGATGACGGGCTTTTCCCTGACACTGGTGGGCCTAATATGCCGGTCTTGCTCAAACTGGTCGGCGCCATGCTGGCGCTTTTTGTCGTCATCCAGCTGATTTCAGTGGTACAGACCTACTACACCGCACGTGTGGGCAATCGCGTGATGGGTGACTTGCGCATCAACCTCTTTGCACATCTGCAGTCGATGGAACTGGCGTTTTTCACCCGCACCAAAACCGGTGTCATCCAGTCGCGTCTGCAAAATGACGTCGGCGGCGTCGCCGGGGTGCTCTCGAATACGGTCTCCAGTGTCATTGGCAATACCGTCACGGTGATTTCCGCCTTTATCGCCATGCTGTTGTTGAGCTGGCAGCTGACCATCATCGCGCTTATCGTGTTGCCGTTTTTGGTCTGGGGACAACGCCGCGTCGGTCAAATCCGTGCACGCATCGCGGGGCAAACGCAAGAATCACTCTCTGAAATGTCAGCCATCACCCAGGAGACCCTATCGGTCTCCGGCATCATGTTGGCCAAGACTTATTCGCGGCAAAGCGCGGAGGTAGAACGCTACGCACAAGAAAACAGCCACCAAATTTCGCTACAAGTGCGCCAAGCGATGAGTGGCCAGCTCTTCTTCGCCGTGATACAGGTATTTATGTCGGCGGTCCCGGCCATTGTTTATCTGGTCTCCGGCTGGCTGTTGACCGCTGGTAGCAGCGGTAGCTTTGCCTTTGGCGGAGCAGGCATCACCGCCGGCACCATCGTGGCTTTTACCACCGTGCAATCACGCCTGCTCTTTCCCATGATGGGCCTGATGCGCGTGGCCTTGGACTTGCAGACTTCCTCGGCACTCTTTGCCCGCATTTTTGAATATTTGGATCTTCAGCCTGCTGTTGTGGATGCTCCCGATGCGAAGTCACCCTCGGATCTGCCAGGTCGCGCTGGCCACGTCCAATTCGACAACGTGGGCTTTCGCTATGACGATTCATCCGCTGAGTCCCGCCCCACTCTTGATGGCGTATCTTTTGATATCGCTCCGGGGCAGTTCGTGGCTTTCGTGGGTGCATCAGGCTCAGGTAAGACCACCATCGGTAATCTCATTCCGCGTTTGTACGATGCGAGCTCAGGCACGGTCTTATATGGCGGCGATGACGTGCGCGCATTAAAGCAAGAAGAACTCATGGCGCAGATTGGTGTGGTCACCCAAGAGCCGTATCTATTCCACGCCTCAATCGCGGATAATCTGCGCTATGGCAAACCGGATGCGAGTCAAGAAGAAATTGAACAAGCCGCGCGCATGGCGAATATTCATGAGACCATAACGAGCTTTGAAACCGGCTATGAAACGATTGTCGGCGAGCGCGGCTACCGCCTTTCCGGTGGTGAAAAGCAACGTATCGCGATTGCACGGGTGCTGCTGAAAAACCCGCGGGTCTTAGTTCTTGATGAGGCTACCAGTGCGCTCGATACCGTCAACGAACGCGCTGTACAACATGCGCTTGATACTGCCGCCGAAGGGCGCACCACGATTGCTATTGCACACCGCTTGTCCACCGTCGAAGCCGCCGACCGCATCTTTGTCGTCGACCACGGTCGGATTATCGAGTCCGGCACGCACGAGGAACTACTCGCTCTCGATGGCGCCTACGCACGCCTGTACTCCCAACAGGAAGACTAAGCCGTATCGCTTAAGCTTCCTGCTGCTAGATGGTTAAACGCCCTTGCAACGCGCGCGAGAGAGTTAATTCGTCCACGAACTCTAAGTCCCCACCCAACGGCATACCCGATGCCAAGCGGGTGATTTTAAGGTTCGGGAAATCACGCAGCAAACGCACCAAATACGCCGCGGTAGCTTCACCTTCAGTATTCGGGTCGGTCGCTAAAATGACCTCGGTAATTTCCGGGGTTTCATCGTATTGCGGGTTTTCTTTTGTCGAATCCGCAAGCTCACGGTCCGGCAGTACCCCACCGATACGCTGCAGGAGCTGGGAGATATTCAAATCCTTCGGGCCCACATTCGCCAAAGGATCTAAGGCGCCACCAAGTACGTGGTAACGGCCTTCATATTCGCCAGTGCGCTCGATGACCTGGATGTCTTTAGGTTCTTCGACCACGCAAATGGTGCCTTTATCGCGCTGGGAATTCACACAGATGCGGCATACTGATTCACGCGAGATATTGCAGCAAATACGGCAGAAGGTCACGCCATCCCGCACGGATGTCAAGGCACTAGTAAGCCTATCGATGTCCTCTGGGTCCATGGTCAGAACGTGAAACGCAATTCTCTGCGCGCTTTTTGGACCTACCCCAGGAAGTCGCGACAACTCATCAATGAGGTCTTGCAACGGCCCTTCAAACACGCTTAACTACGTCCTTTCATCACGATCATCTGTATACTTTCGCCGCTTTCATCTGCGGCGGCTACGGCAACATTAAAAGACCGCGCCCGTTTCACTGGTGTAAAACGCACGCGGTCTTAAAATAAGTGGAAACTAGTTCAGCTTAGCCGAACAAGCCAGACATTCCGCCATCGTTCATGCCCTGGGACAGCGGACCAATCTTTTCTTGTGCCAACTGTCCAGCCTTTTCGTGAGCATCCTTAAATGCGCCGAAGACGAGGTCCTGCAGGGTTTCTACGTCTTCTGGGTCCACGACGGACTTATCAATCTTCAAGTCAACTAGCTCTGCACCACCGGTCATGGTGACGGTAACCATGCCGTTGCCTGCGGTGCCTTCAACGTTGGTAGCAAGGATTTCTTCCTGTGCCTTTTGTAGTTCAGCCTGCACACGTGCAGCCTGCGCCAGGATGTCGTTCATGTCTGGGGTGGAGTTTTCAGGAGTAGTCATTGCATACCTTCCATCGGTGCGTTTAATTAAAGGATTTCTAGAATTTAAGTGTACCGATTTCCCGCCTTTTCATCGCGGCAAAGCCGCCATGATCACTAACAGCCAACGCCGGATTGCCGGCATTGCTACAGCTTGCGAGCGCCGAGTTCTCGTTCGAGAAGTTCCATGGCCACTTCAGTGGCACTGCGCCTATCTAAATTGCCTTGCTCACGAGCATCATCCATCATCTCGTTTTCTTGTGCTTCACGAGAATACGCAGCCTGCGGCTGAGCCGCTGGCGCCTGCTGTTGCCCACCTTGTGGTTGCGCTGGAGGCTGTACTTGCGGTGCATTGCTTGGCGATGCTCCGTTTTGCGGCGAGCTCGCCTGCTGTTGTGGCGCACCACCGCCAAATCCACCCTGGTTTCGAGCAGAGTTATACGGCGGTGTCTGTCCCTGCGGTGCACCATTGGATGCTGGTGGATAAGCATCTTCAGGCGGCACCGACTCATACTCCGGGTATGCCTCTGGCCCTGGATCAGGTGGCAAAGGACGACCGTCGCTGAACGTATCTGAATTTCTCAATTCCTGCTCACGCTGTTGCGTCTGCGCCTTGGCTTGAGCAATGCGTGCACGCCAATCAACCTGGCCCGATGCTTCCTGCGCTGGTGCTACAGGCTTGCTCGCAGCGGGCTGCGTAAATGCAGGCGCGGCAGCGGGAGGCTGATTCATCACTGGTGGCGATTGTTCAGGTTGAGCTGGCTTCGCGAAGTTGGATTGCTGCGCCGGTTGCGAAGCTCCTTGCGAAGTCTGTGCAGCATCTTGTGCAGAATCATGTGCGCCACCCATGTTTCCGCCCAGCGCGCGTGGGGTTCCCCACCCAGATGCAGCTTGTTCAGCTCCATTGGAGTGCGGTGTTTCTTGCTGGGAAGGCTCGGGTTCCTGAGGATTATTTGGACGTGGCTGTTGTACCTGGTTTTCTACAGACTCATCCGCTGGCTGCGAAGAAGCGGGAGTGTTGTAGTCCCTAGGACTCTCTGACTCCTGATCGTCATCACCAGTTTCGCGCGCTGCATTATTCGCAGAACGTGGGTTCCACGTCTTCGGCTTCGGTGGAGCCGCACTAAATCCAGCAGCTGCAGGATCTGTGCCCACAATGCACTGGACAGCTAGCTGGTATCCAGCTTCTTCAGCGACGACTGCGACAACATCTTTGTTATTCGCTGGTGCATTCAGCCGTTCAGCCAATGCTCCCGTGGTGTGCCCCAGGATCAAAGTGTTATCACGTAAGCCCAGTACACGTGCCTCGGTGAGCATGATGCCCGCGATTTTATTGCGCTTGGATACGCTCGCACGCAGTTGCTGCCAGTTATTGCGCAGTTGCTCCACCACATCCTCAGGGCTTGCTGCGGCAGCAGGTGATCCTGCTTCAGACGCAGTCTCCTCAGGTGCAGTCACCTCAGAGGTGGTCTGCTCAGACTCAGCAGCTTCTTGATGAACGGGCTGTTGATACTGCTCTGGTTCCTGTGACGGAGCTGGCTCAGGTGTTTCCACTGGAGCAGGCTGGGATTGCGGCATGTCTTGCTGCGGCGCAGAATCCTGCTGTGCAGACTCCTGCGGAGCCCACTGAGCCTGCGGTTCTTGTCGTGCTTGCGGTGCAGATGGCTCTGCGCCTTGTTCTGCGGCCTGACGGGTTTCGTACGCAGGCGAAGCAGCTGGCTGTTGAACCGGTGTCTGCTCTGCAGGTGCCTGCTCGGCAGGAGTCTCCTGAGGGGGTGCCGGCTGCGTATGCTGCTGGGTCCACTGCTCCTGCTGTGGCTGTTGCTGCGGGGCTTGCTGAACCTGCTGCGGTGGCCTCTGCGTTTGAGGCTGTTGCTGGCTTTGCGGTGGCTGAGTTTGTTCGCGCTGCTGGTTGCGGCGGGCTGCAATCGCGGCGGCGGCCTGTTGGGCAGCGGCCATTCCTGATGGAGCGTTACCGCCTTGAGCGCTGCCACCTTGTGTAGTGCCGGCAGGGCTATTGCCCGTGGACGCACCACCGGTAGGCGTGCTGGTCCCGGCGCTCGCTCCGGAGCCAGCTGGAGCCGACTGCGCAGGCGCAGAACCCGCGACAGAAACATCCGTTGAGGCCGGTTCCATCACTAAGTGGGCGCAGAGAATCTCCAGCAGGAGGCGCGGTGATGTCGCACCACGCAGAGCGCCAATTTGGTCATTGACGGTCGCAGCATAATGCGCCAGCTGCGCGCCGTTAAATAGCTGAGCCTGTTCGGTGAGAATTTGGCCGCGGTCAACGGGGGCATCGACAAGCCCGGCGGCAATGGCGTCGGGAACTGCCTGCAGGATCATCAAATCGCGCAGACGACCTAGAAGGTCAACGGCGAAGCGGCGTGGTTCGTGACCGGCTTCAATAATGGCATCGACGTGCTTAAACAGCGCGGCCTTATCGCCCTGGGCCAGCGCTGCGATGGTGTCATCAAGCAAAGTCTCATCGGTAACCCCCAGAAGCGGGCGCGCGATGTCATAGGTCAAACCATTAGGTCCTGCACCAGCGAGGAGCTGATCCAAAATCGACAAAGTATCACGCGGGGAACCGCCACCGGCGGAAATCACCATTGGGTAGACGGAGTCTTCCACAAAGACGCCCTCTGATGCCACGGTGCGCTCAAGCAGGCCTTTCATCGCCGGCGGAGTAAGCAGGCGGAAAGGATAATGGTGCGTACGCGAACGGATGGTGCCAATGACCTTATCCGGTTCCGTGGTCGCAAAAATGAAGATGAGGTGCTCTGGTGGCTCCTCCACAATCTTCAACAGCGCGTTAAAGCCCTGGTTAGTAACCATGTGGGCCTCATCGATGATGAAGATGCGGTAGCGGGAATCCGCTGGTGCGTAATAAGCGCGCTCACGCAGCTCACGCATATCTTCCACGGAGTTATGCGAGGCCGCATCCAGCTCCGTGACATCCAAGTTGCCAGGCCCACCAGGCGCCAATGAAATACAGCTAGCGCACTGGCCACAGGGCTGAGACGTTGGGCCTTGCACGCAGTTTAAAGAACGCGCCATAATGCGCGCAGACGAGGTTTTGCCACAGCCGCGCGGACCGGAAAATAGGTAGGCGTGGTTAATGCGCCCTGCATCGAGTGCTGCCGAGAGCGGTTGGGTTACTTGTTCCTGCCCAACTACTTCAGCAAAAGTCGCTGGACGATATTTCCGGTATAAAGCCACGGTGGTGATTCTACCTTCTACAACATGGGGCTAAGAATCTGCGCGTGTCCAGTCCAAGATGTCAATGTTGGACTCCGCTACTGCCTGCTGCATCGCGGCCACGCCTTCTTCCACAGCATAGGCATATTCGGCATGAGTAAGCATGATCAGCTGCAGCCCGAGGGTGAGGCGGTCTTCCTCTTCCACTTGCGGTGAAGGCCCGCCCCACAAATAAGGCGCAATCAACATGCCGTGGGAAACCGTAATATCGGACGCTTCGTCAAGGGCGGATTCAATATTGGGCACTAAGACACCTGGCTGCGCGGCAATCTCACCACCGGCTTTTTGCAGCTTCTTCGCCACGCCCACCACGGCTGCGGCAACGGCAGCCTGCGGTGCACGTGCCACCGCGATGATCTCACAGCGCACGGGCAGCTCAGTGCCTTGTTTGACCAACCCAGTATCCACATCAGCGAACTGGGTGGTCACGGCAAGGCTTTGGGCATCGTCAAGCGCGGCTAGACCTAGATGCCAGCCGTCGACCTTTTTAAACTCCAGGTCGCCCGGGATGATTCCGTCTAGCCAAACAGCGGTTTCCTCGCGGTTAATTTAGGCACCTAATTTCTCAATTGCAGCCAACAGGATGCACGTTGCGACGCCATCCATGGCTTCTTCTACTTCTTCCTGTGGTGGCATCGACGGCGCTAGGCGGATGTTGCGGTTATTCGGGTCATCATTGCCTGGGAACGCCGAGCCTGCCTTGGTCAGCACAATGCCGGCTTCCTTCGCCAGCTCCCACACGCGCGTGGCGGTGCCGTCAATAACGTCGACGGAGATGAAATAGCCACCTTCAGGCTTGGTCCATCGCGCAACGTCGTACTCACCCAGACGGTCTTGCAAAATACTCTGCACAGCGGTGAACTTCGGCGCGAGGATGCCAGAATGCTTGCGCATTACCGAACGCACTCCTTCAGCTGAGCCAAAGTAGTTCGCATGCGCCAGCTGGTTGAGCTTATTGGGGCCAATGCCGCGCGAATTAGCGATGGACATGTACCAGTCCAGGTTTTCGCGCGAAGAGCCGAAGAACGCGACGCCAGCGCCCGCGAAAGTGATCTTCGACGTCGAGGACAAAACCCAGAAGCGGTTCGGGTTGCCGGCCTTTTCCGCAATACCCAACACATCGATGATTTCAGGGAATTCATCAGTCAAAGTGTGCACGGCATAGGCGTTATCCCACATGATGCGGAAATCCGGGGAAGCCGTTTCCATAGACGCAAGCTTTTCGATGCTTTCCTTGCTAAACGTCACCCCAGTCGGGTTAGAGAACATCGGTACTGCCCACATGCCCTTAACCGAAGGATCTTTAGCCAGCTCAGCGATAGCATCTACGTCTGGGCCATCTTCGAGCATTGGCACGGTGACATTTTCAAAACCGAACTGCTCAGAGATGGTGTGGTGGCGGTCGTAGCCTGGCACTGGGCAGATCCACTTGCGCTGCTCGTCTGCAAACCATGGTTTTTCGGAGTCGTTATTGCCGAATGCGCAGGACCAAGAGATGAGATCGAACTGGATATTCAGCGAGGAAGAATCCGCAGCCAACAGTTGCGCTGGGTTAATGCCAAGCAGCTCACCCCAGAGTTCACGGATATCAGCGATGCCTTCACCGTTGCCGTAGTTGCGCAGGTCGGTGCCGTTTTTATCCGTGTAGTTATCCACACCGGGCAAAGACAGCAGATCATCTGCCAAGTCCAGCTGTTCGGCAGAAGGCTTGCCGCGCGTCAGATCGAGCTTGAGGCCCTTTGCTTTGAGCTCTTCATAATTTTTACGAGTGCGGTCAGCTAGTTCTTTAAGCTGATCAGAGTCAAGTTCAAGCAGCGACATGAGACGTGCTCGCCTACCTTTCGGTTCTGTATAAGGCCCTATGTGGAGTCCAATAGTAGCGAATTTATACAGCCGCTGTTTTCACATCCCCGCATTTGCGGGCAAGTGGCAAAACAAAAAATCTCGGACCCTGCATCTAGTGCAGAAGTCCGAGATTTTCACTGGCGGAGGATGTGGGATTTGAACCCACGAGGGGCGTGAACCCCGCACGCGTTCCAGGCGTGTGACATAGGCCGCTAGTCGAATCCTCCGAGAAGAAACATTATCAGCACGGACAACACCACACAAAATCCGCAGGTCACAACCCATTTCTAAAGAAATTATTAAAGACTTACTTCTGCGTCATCCAAATTCCTGTGTGCGTACCCAAAGGCGTCCCCCGGGATATGCCTCGGTGCGTGCGACGACACGCACCCCTTTATTTTGTAATGCAGTCGCTTAAGCGCTAGGCTCTAGGACAGGATTCCGCGTGGCGTCATCCTGTGAACTCCCCCAGGGCAGGAATGCAGCAAGGGTCAGCAGGCTCTGTCGGGTGCGCGGGGTCCCCTTTAAGTTTTTAGGGTGTCGGCATTGAACTCGTCTTGCTCGAGCCATTCCAGATGCGGTGGTGTATTCATTCCCCACTCTTGGCGCTTGGCCAAGAAAGCTTCGATAACGTCGGATTCTTCAAAGCCGCCATCGAAAAGATACTGGCGGAACCCGCGCGGGCCAGCATCTTTAATCCACAGCCAGACGTAGTCGAGCAGGGAATTGTCCCCGATCAGGTCTTCTAAACCTTCGGGGATAAATTGACGTTCGGTGTCGAGGCGGTCTTTCAGGTCTTTGTCAAAGAACCCGTACAGGTAGTCCATGCTCGTGTCGTCTTCGGCGTATTCGTAAATTCCCTGCCCATCCATAGCTGCCAGTGTAGCCAGAAATCTTTTCTTACTTCCGGTCGTTGACCGTCAACAGTGCACGGTCGACTTCCGCCAGGATTTCATCGACGATGGCGGGGTTAAATTCCCTGTTCTTGCGCATGTGCAGTAGCTCTTCTTGCGAGGCAAGCAACGCAACTTCGCGGGCTTTGCCGGCCTCTGTGCGGGCGCGTTTAATCTTTTCCATACGTACACTGCGCTCTTCAGAAGACAGGTCGCCGGCACCAAGGTTTTCTTCAAACCAGTTATCCACGGCGACGGCGATTTCTGGGTCGAGGGTATCGGCATAGTTGCGCAGGCTGCGCATCGCGGCTTGTCGCGATCGTTCAGAGACAACAGCGCGCATGGCGTCTTCAGCGGATTCCGCTTGCGAGCGCAAAGACAATTGGTTCATCAGCCACGGCAACAACATGCCCGGGACCACCATGGTTATCAGCAAAACCGTGAGCGCAATAACCGCGAGTTCATGGTGATACGCCAAAGCGCCGGTGGGAATAGACAAAATCAGTGCCAGTGTCACCAGCCCGCGCATGCCCGACCAAGTCATCAAGAGAACTTCTTGCAGGCGGGTGGGTGCGCTGCGCCGCTGCCCTGTCTTGCGGTTAATCAGGCACACGATATACATCCACACGCCGCGAATGACGATGGCAACCAGCGATAGTCCAATGCCTACAAAGACGGAATGCCACAGGTCAGAGCCGACCTCATCAATGGCATCGCGCACGGACATACCGATGAGGCCAAAGGCAACGCCAGTAAAAAGCAGCTCGGCGGAATCCCAGAAATTTTGTCCCGATGAGCGGTCTTGTGCAATCAACGGTGCGCGGGAGCTTAATTCAATAGCGGCGATGACAACGGCGATGACACCGGAAGCTCCCAGATATTCTGCGGTGATGTACGTGCCAAATGGCACCACCCAGGTCAGTGCATTGCGCGCGGTGGAATCATCGATATGCTTCATAAACCACGCCGCGGCCCGGCCAATAACCAGTCCCAAAACGGCAGCGACCACTGACGAGTACACAAAGTTCAATACTCCGCTGGCAATTGAGAGGTCATTGCCCTCGGTAATCGCAAACAGCGCTAGATGGAAAAGCACAATCGATGCGGCGTCATTAAACAATCCCTCGGTCTGCAAAGAAGTCGTGATGCGGTGTGGGATACCTGCTGGTTCAGCCACGGCTTCCACGGCAACGGGATCCGGTGGGGCGATTGCCGCGCCAATCAAAATCGCGCCGGCAAGCCCGATACCGGGAAGCCAGAAATATGCTGCGGCACCAACGCCTGCGGTAGTAATGACCACCAAAACCACGGACAACAACAAGATGGTGCGCCATTGTTCGCGAATCACGCCCCACGAAGTCCGCCGGGCTAACGCCCACAACAGCGGCGGCAAGAAGATAGGAAGAATCAACTCCGAAGGCACTGTAAAGGTTGAAAACCCCGGGATGAACACCACCGCGGTGGTCAACAATGTCAGCAAAGCTGGCCAGGGCAAACCTGTCTTATTACCTAATGCGACAGCAAAGACCGTCGCGGCTAAAAGCCCGGTTAAGACCATCAAAATATCCATGCGCTGGAGTCCTTTAGGTGTTGGCAGTCCACGTAAATGGCTGGTGTGCGGCGTCTCGCTGTGCAAACTCTTGCGGATCGAATGCTTCCAGCAGTTCATCAGCGCTATGAATTCCAAAATAACCTAAAGACTGCGCAAGCTGCTCAATAATGGATGTAATCTCGGTAGCTTTTAACATCTCTCGCAAGGTCACTGCCCCATCGCGCTTGGCTAAGCGCTGGCCTTTGTCATTTAAGACCAAGGGAACGTGCACATACTGCGGGATGTTATAGCCTAAAAGTTGCGCGAGATACGCCTGCCTGGGCGCTGATGACAACAAGTCATCACCGCGCACCACCTGGTCAATACCCTGCTCTGCATCGTCGACGACGACCGCTAGGTTATAAGCCCAATCCGGGCCTAGTGGACCAATCTGATTGGCATTGCCGCCCCGGCGCAAAATCATGTCATCAACATCGCCGGTGTATTCGCCAGCTAATTCATCAAAGACCGTAAACGTGGCCACCTCGGAGCGCAGACGAAGGGCGGGGAGGCGTGAGGCATCGGCAAGCAATGCTCTCTTTTCTTCTCTTTCCTCATCGCTTAAATCGCGGCATGTACCCGGATATTGCCCCGGAATGGCATGCGGTGCTCGCGCGGCTTCCTGGATATCTTTGCGCGAACAATAGCACTCATAGTGTGGGAGTTTCGCTAAAGCTTCCT
Source organism: Corynebacterium sp. J010B-136 (assembly GCF_002967075.1). Lineage (GTDB taxonomy): Bacteria > Actinomycetota > Actinomycetes > Mycobacteriales > Mycobacteriaceae > Corynebacterium. The sequence goes on from NZ_PUGE01000001.1 coordinate 683,699, forward strand.
CGTATTTGCTGTAACGATCTTGCTGGTAGATAACCTCGCCGTCCCATTCCAACCCCAGCTGATCCAAATCTTCTAACTGACGCTGTGCCGACTCCGGCGTCGAGCGCTGCTGGTCAATATCTTCCACCCGCATGAAAAATTGCCGGTTGGTGCTGCGCGCATACAACCACGACAACAAGGCCGTGCGCAGGTTGCCAAAGTGCAAATCCCCAGACGGACTCGGCGCATAACGCCCTGCGCCCTGAGTGTTACTGTGCGGCTCGCTGCGATGGCGACCTGGCTGCATGCTAGCTTGCTTTTCCTGCGTTGTTTCGGGGTTCGTGCTGTGTGGCGAAAAATGCATAATTTCCAGGTTACGACTTCAGGTGCGAAGATGTATTTCATGACAAGTAAATCGGCAACCGCAACCGCAGAAAATGGCGGCGAGAGCATCCGATTCATCCCGGTACAGTCCACCCTGTATCCGTGGTTGGTCACGGTGTTTGTCGTCGTCTTCCTTATTTCCAACATCAACGCCACCAAGGGTGTCGAGATTGGCCCTCTGATCACAGACGGCGCATTTTTCTTATTCCCTCTGGCTTATATCGTCGGCGACGTGCTGGCCGAATGCTACGGCTTTAAATCCACCCGGCGCGCCATCTACATCGGCTTTTGCATGGCGATCTTGGCCGTGGTGTGCTTCTACATCGCTATTTGGCTGCCTGCCGCTAGCTTCTATGAAGGCCAAGAAGCATTCGCTGCGACCTTAGGGCTTGTGCCGCAGATTGTTCTGGCCTCATTGGCTGGCTACCTGGTGGGCCAGCTGCTCAACGCCTGGATCATGAATGCGATGAAGAAGCGTTCTGGCGAAGGTGGTTTGAAGACCCGCTTGATTGCCTCGACCGTGGTCGGTGAATTTGGCGACACTCTGCTGTTTTGTGCCATCGCCGCATCCGTTATAGGCGTGGATAGCTTCAGCGGATTTATCAACTACGTCGCCGTAGGCTTCTTCTGGAAGACGCTCATTGAAATTGTGCTTTTGCCGGTGACCACCCGCGTTATCGCCTGGGTGAAAAAGCGCGAAGATTACGTTCCAGTATGAGATAACACCTGCTAGATATTGAATTAGGCTTGGTGCAGCAACATTTTAGTTGCGCACCAAGCCTTTTCCATGCCTCAGACTACTTCTTGTTGGCGTAGTACCGTCCCATGAATTCATCGCGGTAGGCCTCGTAGTAGCCGCCGTCGATGGATTTACGGATGTTATCAACCAGGGTGATCATAAATTGCAGGTTGTGGATGGTGCACAAGGTACCCGCTAGGAATTCCTTCGCCTTGAGCAGGTGGTGAATATATGCACGCGAGTAGTTCTCCGAGACGTAGCCACCGAATTCTTCATCGATGCCGGTGAAATCGCGCTTGAATTTAGCGCCCATCAAATTCATGCGACCATCAAGCGTATACACGCCGCCGCGGCGACCCAGACGAGTTGGCGCGACGCAATCAAAGGTATCGGCACCTGCCTCAATCGCGGTGAACATGTCATCGGGTTCAGAAATGCCGAGTAGGTGACGAGGCTTGTTTTCTGGCAGCTCATCGCAGCACCAGCCCACAATTGTGCCGAGGTTTTCTTTCTCTAGCGCACCGCCCAGACCGAAGCCGCCGAAACCGCGCTTACCTTCGGCTTCTGCCTGCTCTGACAGCTGCACCAGACCGCGCGTTGCCTGGCGGCGCAGGTCTTCATACTGCGCGCCTTGGACTACGCCCCACAGGGACTGCTTCGGGCGGTGCGTGCGCTCATTGGTCAACCGGTCATGTTCATCCAGACAGCGCTTGGCCCAGCGATGGGTGCGCTCTACAGATTCTTCCTGGTACTGACGGGTATCAACCAGCGTGGTTAATTCATCGAAAGCAAACATGATGTCAGCGCCCAGACCGTGCTGAATCTGCATGGAAAATTCTGGGGTAAATCGGTGCTTGGAACCATCGATGAAAGAGCGGAAATCCACGCCGTCTTCATCGACATGCGCAAGGCGCTCTTTCTTCGCCGCGCGAATATCGCCCTCAGTCAGCTTTGCCACGTCCATGGCCAAGACCTTCTTGAAACCCACGCCCAAGCTCATGACCTGGAATCCGCCGGAATCGGTATAAGTCGGGCCATCCCAGTTTTCAAAGGCTGCAACGCCACCTGCTTCATCCACGATATCGTGGCCTGGCTGCAGGTAGAGGTGATAAGCGTTGGACAAAATCGCCTGCGCGCCGGTGGCTTTAATCTGCTCTGGAGTCAAAGTCTTCACCGTTGCCTTAGTGGCAACGGGAATGAAGGCAGGGGTTTGAATATCGCCGTGCGGGGTATGAATAACCCCGGTGCGGCCGTGTTTGCCGGGGCTGCCATCGCCCAGGCGGGTAGTCACATCAAAGGAAAGATCATCAGCGTGCTCGTGGCTCATAGCCAACCAGTCTAATCGGCGCGGGCGCGTTCCTTCTCTTCCCACTCTTTTTCCAAAGCCGTGCCTTCAATATCCAGCGGCGGCATGATCTTATCCAGCCACTTTGGCATCCACCAGGTAGCTTTGCCCATCAAGAACATGGTGGCTGGCACCAGCGACATGCGGATGAAGAAGGCATCGAAGAATACTGAAACCGCCAGCGCGAAACCGAAGATCTGAATAAATGGCAGTGGCTGGTTGATAAAGGCCACGAACACCGAAATCATAATGATCGCAGCGGCTGTGACCACGCGCGCACCTTGGGTAAAGCCCACGATCGTGGATTCATCCACGCCCGAATACGGCGAACCAGGCGATGGTTTTCCGCCCGTGTGCGAGTAGTGCTCACGCATGCGCGTAACCAAAAAGACCTGATAGTCCATGGCTAGACCGAAGGTCACGCCAATAAGGAAGATCGGCATAAAGGAAATCAGCGGACCTGGTGCTGGCACCAAATCCCACAGGCCTTGCTGCCACACCAACACCGTCAAACCGAAGGCACTGCCAACGGAGAGCAAGAAGCCCAGCGCTGCAACCAGTGGCACCAAAAGTGAGCGGAAAACCAAGAACAGCAACAAGACCGCAAGGCCGACAACGATAGCCAGGTACAGCGGCATGGCTTCTTCGAGTCGTTCAGTGATATCCAGCTGCACTGCCGTAAGCCCCGTCATGCCCAAGTCCGCGCCGGTGGCATCTTCAATGCGCTCCGTTGCATCGCGCAGGGCACTAGCCACGCCGACAGTGGCGGCGTCGGTAGGTGAGGTCTGCGGGGAGACCATGATTTGTGCTGCCTGGCCGTCTTCACTCAAACCGACAATCTGTGCATGGCGCACGCCACCGACGCGCTTGAGTGCATCCGCGGTGTACATGTACGACGACAGCTGTGCTTGCTCAGTCGGCGTGGAATCCTCGCCTTGGGCATCCATCAACGGCTGCAAAGCTGGTGCATCGGCATTGATATTTTCCGCATCGACGATGACCAAGAAAGGGCCGTTGACGCCGGGGTAGAAACCATCAGAAAGCAGATCCGCTGCCTTGCGCTGCGTGGTATCTGGATTTGAGGTGGTATCCGCCGGCAGCGATAGTTCCATATCCAGCACCGGCGCAGATAGTGCACCGAGGCTCAAGACCACAAAGGCCATAACGACACCGGGCATCTTGCGCACTAGGCGCACCCAGCGATTACCCATCGTCGGTGTCATACGGAAAGTGCCGCGGGAGGAATCCGCTGGTGCTCCACTCTCCCGCGATGTATCAAAATCACCGTTAGCATCGCCGACGCCCATCTCTTGGGCGAGCTGCTGCGACTTGGCAGCATGCTTCGAGGCTTGGCGCTTCTTCGCGCGGCGGCGATTGCCAGCTACGCCAGGGATGCGTCCGGCGAAAGCTTTATCACCCAACAGACCCAGCAAAGCTGGAATTAAGGTGAGCGCCACAATAACTGCGATGGCCACGGTAGCGGCGGCAGCGAGACCCATCGCGGTGAGGAAGCCAATATTGGCTACAACGAGCGCGAATAGCGCAATAAAGACCGTGGCACCAGCAAAGACCACCGATGAACCGGCGGTGCCTGCGGCCATACCCGCGGCATCGGGGCCATCCTTTGTGGCACGTTCTGAGCGGTAGCGCGACAGAATGAACAAGGCGTAGTCAATGCCCACCGCCAAGCCGATCATTACCGCGAGGACTGGAGTAATGTTGTTGAGTTCAACCCAGTGGGTGGCAATAAATAGCCCCAAGGAGCCCAGGCCGACACCAACCACTGCGGAAATCAGCGGCATACCGGCGGAGACCAAGGAACCGAAGGTAAAAATCAACACCAAGAAAGCCACGGCGATACCGATGATTTCTGAGGTGGTATTCACCGCGATTTCATCACCGAAACCCGCACCACCTGCTTCGACCTGTAGGCCCAGATCGCGGCCGATATTCATCGCATCGGTGACAATGTCCTTATCGGATTGCTCGACGGAATAAGGGCTTTCCGCATCAAAATCAAAGGTGGTGTACGCGATGGTCTCATCATCATTAACCATTGAGAGGTTCGCAGCGTCTTCACGTGCGGACTCTTCCGGCAGGCCCATCTCCGTGAACTGATCAATGACGCTTTGCTCCAGCGCGGGTGAGACTTCCAGCGGGTTACCAAAGCGCATGGTATCGCCCATATCCAGGTTGTTTTCTAGATAGGAGATGACTTCATCAATAGCGGCGTCATTGGCCGGATCGGAGAGCTTTTCGCCCTCGGGTACTTTAAACACCAGGTTCACAGAGGCCGCATTCGCGGGGTTTCCGCCTTCGGGAAATAGCTCCATGGTGCGCTGGGTTGCTTCAATCGCCGGGGTCCCAGAAATTGAAAACTCTGATGTCATCGGCTTCATCAGCGCCGCTGCTGCACCGCCGACGCCGGCGAGCAACAGTACCCACGCAATGATGACTTTCCACTTGTTGAGGTACGACCAGCGACCTACGCGGAAAAGAAACTTAGCCACAGTGACAAACTACCTTCAAGCAGACAACAGAATTTAACCCACAAAGGCACATGTCGGCCTTAAATAGACTTTGTGCCCCTAGTTTAGGCGGGGATTGTTCTCATTGAAATTTCGACAACTATATGTTGCTTGAATTCTCAAACGATTCTTACGCGATATCCATCTCTCACCACGAAAGATTCTTGAACAATCTTAAACCTGGCCTCGAATTACTTTGCAATGCTGTAGTGGCCAGCCAGTGCTGGTCCCGCAAGCACACTGATAACACCGAAGATATTTTCCAACATGCTCGACAGGTTGGTAAACATCCGCATGATCGACTTCAGCAGCGGTGCGAAAGGACCCGCAGAATCTTCAATTGCCTGCGAACTCAGCTCAGAAAATTCATCCGATGGCTTTTCTTCGCCCTTCTCTCCATCTGCGTCATCATCTCAGTCAGATTCCGTAGGCTCACTGCTCAACTCCGAAGAACCGGGAGATAGCTCGGAGGATTCCTGTGCTGGTTCAGAGGTGGCTTCGGTGGTTTTCGTATCTGCCGTTGCCACTGCAGTGCCGGCCAAAGCCATGGATGCTGCTGTAGCGAAAGCCACTTATAAACGGGTGAGCTTCAACGCTCAATTCATTACTCCCCAAATTGTCTTGAGTGATGGCCGTTAATACTCAGATGACTTTTTGCATTGGTGATACAAAGAGATATTTCGCGGGCTACGCTTTACTGACAAAGCAAGATAGCTGCAGTAAATCATCAAATGTGATCATGTAAATGAGAAGGAGTACTCAGAGATGGCGGGGGGAAACCGCGAACCCGGTAGAACGGTCACGTCCAAAGTCATCGCTGTCCTGGGCGCTTTTGAACACACCACGCGTCCGCTAGGTTTGACGGAAATTGCTGAACGCGCTGGATTACCTGCCAGCACCACCCACCGATTAGTGGCCGAATTGACTGAAGGTGAGTTGCTCAGCCGCAAACCTGACGGAAGCTATCAATTAGGCTTGCGCATTTGGGAGCTGGCACAAAATACCGGCCGTCAATTGCGCGATACTGCGCGACCTTTTGTCCAAGAGATTTTTGCGCTGACTTCGGAAACCGCGCAGCTGGTTATTCGCGATAAGAATGAAGCCTTGCTTATCGATCGCGCATACGGCACCAAGAAAGTTCCGCGCTCAGCGCGCGTCGGCGGCCGTTTGCCGCTTCATTCCACTGCTGTGGGCAAAGTGCTGCTTGCTTTCGATGAACCCTGGGTGCAGCAATCATATTTGAAGCTGCCGCTGCACAAATTAACGTCCAAGACGATTACCAATCCGGAGCAACTGCACCAGCAATTGGAGCAGATTAACACCCAAGGTTATGCCATCACCGTGGATGAGCAGCGCATCGGAGCAGCATCGATTGCGGTACCCGTGTGGCACACAGGTGCACTAGGAGCGGGCTTGGGAATCGTCGTTCCGTCCGCCCATTCAGCGAATTTGGAACGCTACCTGAATGTCTTACAAGCCACTAGTGAGCGGATTCGTCGAGCCACGGCGCACATTCCGCTCGACACATTGTTGTCTTCTCACCGAAATCTACATCCGCGCGGATAATTTTTGAAGCTAACTACCTGCACCAACCCAATTCAATTCCACTGAGTGGAAAATAGGCTAGCCCCTCGCCCGCTTGTGTCGCAGACTATATGCCACAGCACATAGTGATGGCCATCACGGTCAACCACTCAACGTGACAGGAGAGGCACCCCATGACTTCCGAACAGCTAGACCCACGTATCGCCGCTTTGGCGAATTCCCAACGAGTGTCCGAAGATTCATCGGCCGAAGAATCATCAATAGATGCTACCTCTGGCGGCGGATGCCCGATGGGGTTCGGTAGCCAAGATGCGTCAACGCAGTACCACGGCTACGAGCCCTTTGACATGCATAACCCTTTTCCCGCGTACAAAGAGCTGCGTAAGCAAGCCCCGGTGATGTTTGATGAACGCATTGGATACTGGGTAGTAACTCGCTATGACGACATCAAATCAACCTTTGAGAACTGGGAAACTTTCTCTTCCGAGAATGCGCAGGCGCCAGTACGCAAGCGTGGACCGCAAGCTACCGAGATCATGAAGAAAGGCGGTTTTACCGCATACTCCGGTCTCTCCGCCCGCATTCCGCCAGAGCACACCCGCATTCGTGCAATTGCACAGAAGGCTTTCACCCCACGCCGCTACAAGGCACTGGAGCCGGACATTCGCGCGATGGTGGCAGAGCGCATCGAAAAGATGCTGGACAACGGAACCACGCAGGGCGATATGTTCTCTGACTTGGCCTATGACGTTCCCACCGTCACGATTCTCACCCTCATTGGTGCAGATATCTCCATGGTGGATACCTACAAGCGCTGGTCTGATTCCCGCGCAGCCATGACCTGGGGCGATTTGAGCGATGAAGAGCAAATCCCCCACGCGCATAACTTGGTTGAGTACTGGCAAGAGTGCCAGCGCTTGGTGGCCTACGCACATGAACATGGTGGCGATAACCTCACCGCAGATTTGGTTCGTGCGCAGGAAGAAGGCAAAGAGATCACCGACCATGAGATTGCTTCACTGCTTTACTCACTGCTTTTTGCCGGCCACGAAACCACCACCACGCTGATTTCCAACTGCTTCCGCGTTCTTTTGGCGCACCCAGAGCAGTGGCAGGAAATCAAGGACAACCCGAAGCTCATCCCTGGTGCCATTGATGAAGTTCTGCGCTACTCCGGTTCGATTGTGGGCTGGCGCCGCAAGGCACTCAAAGACACCGAGATCGGTGGCGTTTCCATCAAGGAAGGCGACGGCGTACTGCTGCTGATGGGCTCCGCGAACCGCGATGAATCCCGCTTCGACAATGGTGAAGAGTTTGATATTCACCGCTCGAATGCTCGTGAACACCTTTCCTTCGGCTTCGGTATCCACTATTGCCTGGGCAATATGCTGGCCAAACTTCAGGCCAAGATTTGCCTGGAAGAAGCAATCCGCCTGGTGCCATCGCTCGAGCTTGCCGAAGACGCCACCATCAACTTCCGAGATAATCTCTCATTCCGCGTTCCCACCACTGTTCCAGTGCGTTGGTCTGCATAGAAGGACATCCCCGCTATGACTAATAGTTTGAATATCCCATTTGTTCAGCGTTTCGATGAAGGCTTGGAGCCCACGCTGGAAACCCTCGGTGGCAAGGGCGCATCACTTGTCACTATGACCGATGCCGGTATGCCGGTGCCTCCCGGGTTCGTCGTCACCACCGCGTCCTATGACGAGTTCCTGCGCGAAGCAGGCGTGGCCGACATGATTGAAGAATTGCTCAATGGACTAGACGCTGATGATGTCAAGGAAGTAGACCGCGTATCGGCCAAAATCCGCGAAGAATTGTGCAGGCGCCCGGTTCCAGAAAACGCCCGCTTTGCGGTGCATAACGCATACAAGGCGTTGATGGAACAGTGCGGCGGCGAAGTTCCAGTAGCTATTCGTTCTTCCGCAACAGCTGAAGATCTTCCCGATGCCTCCTTCGCCGGCCAGCAGGACACCTACCTCTGGCAGGTCGGGCTCAGCTCCGTTACCGAGCACATCCGTAAGTGCTGGGCTTCCCTATTTACGTCCCGCGCAATCATCTACCGCTTGAAGAACAATATCCCGAATGAAGGCCTGTCCATGGCCGTGGTGGTTCAGAAGATGGTCAACGCCCGTGTCGCTGGTGTTGCTATCACCATGAACCCTTCCAATGGTGACCGTTCCAAGCTCACCATCGACTCTTCCTGGGGTGTTGGTGAAATGGTGGTCTCCGGCGAAGTCACCCCGGATAATATCCTGCTGGACAAAATCACTCTCCAGGTAGTCACCGAGCACATCGGTGATAAGCACGCCGAGCTGGTCCCCGATGCCGAGAGCGGCACCCTGGTGGAAAAGCCAGTTGACGCAGAGCGCAGCGCTATCCGCAGCCTCACCGATGATGAAGTCCAGGCGGTGGCCAACATGGCCAAGCGCGCGGAGAAGCACTATAAGTGCCCGCAGGATATCGAGTGGGCGCTCGACGCTGACCTGCCAGATGGTGAAAACCTACTGCTTCTGCAGTCACGTCCCGAAACCATCCACTCCAATGGCGAGAAGAAAGAAACCTCGCATCCCAAGGCAGAGAAGAAAGCCTCTTCCTTCGATTTCTCTTCCATCACCGCTGCAATGACCGGCACCAAATAACGGCCAAACCACACAAAGCCAAATATAAGGAACATTCCATCATGGGTAATAAGTCTTTCCCTAAGCCATCTGACCTCACTGTCCCGAAGGGCGCTGAAGGTTGGCAGTCCATCTACCCGTACTACCTCACCTTCCAGGACAAACTCATGGAAGAAGAAAATGAGAAGTTCTGGTTCTGCGACTCCCAGCACTGGCCTACCGTGTTCAAGCCTTTTGAGACCGTCGGCGGCGAATTCGCCGTGAAGTGTCTGGGCCAGTACAACGCCCGTCACCTGATGATTCCTAATGCCAATGGTATTGAATTCCGCATCCACTTGGGCTACTTGTACATGTCCCCGATTCCGGTGCCGGAAGACCAAATTGCTGAACGTGCACCAATGTTCCAGGAGCGCATCACCCACTACTTCCAGAACTGGGACAGCATGCTCGCAGACTGGAAGAAGCGCGTACTGGGCACCATCGAAGAACTCGAGTCCCTGGAATTTAAGCCACTTCCGGATTATGTACCGATGGAGGACATTGTCTCCGGCAAGGCAAAAGACGGCACCGAGGTTCTCCTGGAGAACTACGACCGCCTGATTCAGCTGGCCTACCAGAACTGGCAGTACCACTTTGAGTTCCTCAACCTGGGCTACATCGCTTACCTGGACTTCTTCAACTTCTGTAAGGAAGTCTTCCCAGATATCCCGGACCAGTCCATCTCCATGATGGTTCAGGGCGTGGACATGGAACTCTTCCGTCCAGATGACGAGCTCAAGACCCTGGCGCAGCTGGCAGTTGATTTGGGCCTGCAGAGCCACTTTGCCAACCCAGATAACGTCGACGCCACGCTCTCCGCAATCGCATCCGCTGAGGGCGGCGACAAGTGGTTGGCACGCTGGGAAGAGGCCAAGGATCCGTGGTTCAACTTCACCGTTGGCAATGGTTTCTACGGCCACGATAAGTACTGGATTGAACACCAGGAACTGCCTTTGGGCTACATCGCCGACTACATCCGCCGCTTGGATGAAGTCCAAGTCATTGCGCGTCCGAAGGAAGAACTCATCGCTGAAAAAGAGCGCGTCGTCGAAGAGTACCGCGACCTGCTTGATGGCGAACAGCTTGAGCAATTCGATGCCAAGTGTGGCCTGGCGGCAACCGCCTACCCATACGTGGAGAACCACAACTTCTACATTGAGCACTGGACCATGTCCGTGTTCTGGCGCAAGGTTCGTGAGCTTTCCCGCACACTCCACGGCTACGGCTTCTGGGAGAATGAGGATGACCTGCTCTACCTCAACCGTTCCGAAGTCCGCGATGTCCTCTTTGACCTCGCCACCGCATGGGGTGTGGGCGCACCAGGTGGCGTGATTGGCCAGCACGTATGGCCAGAAGAAATCGCCCGCCGCAAGGGTATCGTCGATGCGCTAAAGTCCGCGCGTCCGCAGCCAGCATTGAATACTCCGCCAGAGTCAATCACCGAACCTTTCACCCGCATGCTGTGGGGCATCACCACCGAGCAGGTGCAGTCCTGGTTGGGCAATGATGAGGACGCTGAAGAAGGCACGCTCAAGGGCATGGCTGCTTCCCCTGGCTCAGTCGAAGGTTACGCCCGCGTGATCATGGAAGCCGATGACCTCTCTGAAATCCAGCAGGGCGAGATCCTGGTCGCACCAGTCACCGCACCATCCTGGGGCCCAATCTTTGGCAAGATCACCGCAACGGTTACTGATATCGGCGGCATGATGAGCCACGCAGCTATTGTCTGCCGCGAATATGGTCTGCCAGCTGTCACCGGTACCGGTTCTGCATCCACCACCATCAAGACTGGCGACTACCTGCGGGTTGATGGCACCAAGGGCAAGGTTGTCATTGTCGACCCAGACGCCCCAGTCATCACTGGACCCGGCGCGCACAACCACAGCCATGACCCAGAAGTAGGCGCACATGTCTAGCCCAAATGCCACGCCTTCGCCCCGTACCGTACTTACTACCGGCGCCGCTGGTGGTTTGGGCCGTGCGTTTGCTGAAGGGTTCGCAGCTAAAGGCGACCGAATCGCCGTGGCGGATATCAACCTAGAAGGCGCGCAGGAGACCGTCGGCAAGCTCAAAGCTAACGCCGACGTGGAAGCCCAGGCTTTCGCCGTGGATGTCACCTCCCCGGAATCCACCACGCAGCTGGCTAAAGATGTCGCGGAATTCGGTGGCGGAAAAATTGATGTGCTCATCAATAATGCAGCGATCTATGCCACCGTCACCCGCTCCCCGTTTGAAGATATTGACCCTGCGGAATGGGACCTGGTCATGGGAGTGAACCTCAAAGGCCCATGGATGGTGACCCGCGCTATCAGCCCTCATCTTTCAGACAATGCGCGCGTAGTAAATCTCTCGAGCGCCACGGTCTTTTCCGGCTCCGCGCAGTGGGCGCACTACGTGGCCTCCAAGGGCGGTGTCATTGCACTCACACGAGTGCTGGCCAAGGAGCTAGGGTCACGCGGCATCACCGTCAATGCGGTCGCACCTGGGTTTACGCTCACCGAAGCCAGCCTGGGGCTCATGGACAATGCCGAATCTTATGGCGTAGACCGCGGCTCCATCAAACGCGCTAGCCAACCTGAAGACATCGTCGGCGCAACGCTCTTTCTTGCCTCCCCAGAAGCCGAATACATCACTGGCCAAACGCTCATCGTTGATGGCGGACGCCAGTTCATCTAAACCCCCAGATCAAAGGAGAACATCATGTCTACTGTTCACTTCACCGACCATGCTGGCGAAACCCGCACCATTGAAGCAAACGTAGGTGATTCCGTGATGGAAACCGCTGTTCGCAATGGCGTACCTGGAATCGTTGCTGAATGCGGCGGCTCTCTATCCTGCGCAACCTGCCACGTCTTCGTTAAAGAAGACCAATATGACTCTCTTCCTCCGATGGAAGATATGGAAGATGAAATGCTGTGGGGCGCTGCCGTAGACCGCGAAGATTGCTCCCGCCTGTCCTGCCAGATCGAGGTCACCGAAGACATGGATTTGTCCGTGACCACACCTGAAACTCAAGTCTGAGGTAAACGCGATGACCACTGGAAATGCAGTAGAAGAAACTGGCATCTTAATCATTGGTGCCAACCAGTCCGGCGTGCAGCTGGCCATCTCCTTGCGCGCAGCCGGATACACCGACCACATCACTTTGCTGGGTGAAGAAGACCACCGGCCATATCAGCGCCCGGCGCTGTCGAAGGAATTCTTGCAAGGCAAGATTGATAAAGAACGCTTGATTTTCCGCTCCAATGAGTACTGGGAAGATAACAACATCAGCCTGGTCAAAGGCGTTCGCATTGACCACATTGAAAAGAATGAGGACGGCTCCGGAATCGCTTCCGGCAATGGCCGCGAGTTCGCTTTCAAACGTTTAGCGCTGGCTGTGGGCGCACGTCCCCGCCGCCTCGAGATCCCCGGCAGTGAGCTAGAGGGCGTGACCTATCTGCGCAATGCTGATGACGTTCTGGCGCTCAAAGCCATGATTGAAGGCGTTGAAGATGCCGTGGTCATTGGCGGTGGCTTCATTGGTCTGGAAACCGCTTGCTCCCTGCATGACCTGGGCAAGAATGTCACGGTATTAGAATATGGCCCGCGCCTGATTGGCCGCGCGGTCGGTGAGGAAACCGCTGACTTCTTCCTCCAGCAACACCGTGAACGCGGAATAAATATCCTGCTCGAATCCCGTATGAAGCAATTCATCGGTAAAGATGGCCATGTCACCGGTGTGGAGCTGGAAGATGGCACCGTCATTGACACCCAGCTGGTGATTGTCGGTATCGGTGTTATTCCTAATACCGAGCTGGCTGACAACCTCGGCCTGGACGTCAATAATGGCATCGTTGTGGATAAGCACGCTATTGCTTCCGATGGCACCACCATTGCGATTGGCGATGTCGCCAATATCCCAAACCCGATTCCGGGCTCGCCTGCCGATGAACGTATCCGTCTCGAAAGCGTCAACAACGCCATCGAGCACGCTAAGATTGCGGCCTTTTCGCTCGTCGGCAAGCCCGAAGCTTACGTGGGCATTCCCTGGTTCTGGTCTAATCAGGGCGATCTGAAACTACAGATTGCAGGCCTGACCTTCGGCTTCGACCAGACCGTGATTCGCGCAGAAGAAGAAAAGAATAAGTTCTCTGTCCTCTACTACCGCGATGGTCAGATTATCGCCGCTGACTGCATCAATGCGCCCCTGGATTTCATGGCGGTACGCGGTGCGCTGGCTAAAGACCAAAATATCCCTGCCGACAAGGCTGCCGATGTCACGGTGCCTTTAAAGAAGCTTGCTGTTGACTTGGAGGTCACATCATGAGCCGTACCGATTTACCCGCGTGGGAGAAAGCTGACCCCCAGGCGCATGCCGACGACCCACGTGCCAAGGCTTTTGCCGAGCAGTACCCAACGCGTCCCATCCCAGCGCAGGGACCGATAGTGACAACCACTATTTGTGACACCCCTTCAACGGGTTTCAACGAACTGTGGAAAGCTATTGAGCCCGAGACCCGCACGCGTGCCAATGACGTGCACTTACCAATGGTTGCAGCTTATGCGGAGCGTATTTGTGATGCTTATCCGGAAGCTAATCGTGAACTAGTCCTGGTCGCTGCCATCTTGCACGATACTGGCTGGGCACACGTGGATGAATCTCGAATTATCTCTGAAGGTTTCTCCGGTAATTGGCGCAGCGCCGCCATTCGCTATGAGCACGAGACCGAAGGCTGCATCGTAGCGCGCCGTGTACTGCCAGACTTGGGTTATCCCGACGATTTCATTGAGCAAGTGTGCACCATCATTGATGGCCATGACACCCGCCAGGTGGCTTTTAGTTTGGAAGATGCGCTCGTGCGTGACTGCGACCGTTTGTGGCGCTTTGACCGCGCCGGCATCATGGCATCAAGTTCCTGGTTCGGCATGGCGATTTCTGATTACACCGCGCGCCTGCAGCGTGAAATCTTGCCTGAGCTGATTACCCAAGCAGCTCATGACATGGCGAGCGCCGACTTAGCTCGCGCCAATGCTCTTTTGCGAACGGAGGCTATCCGATGACCACCACATTATCCCCGGCTCATGCCCGACGCGCAGAGTTAAACCTGCCTTATAGCCACGTTGATGATTTCTTCATTGGTGGCCAGTGGGTCCAAGCCACTGGTGAGAAGCGTAATCCGGTCGTCGACCCAGCTATTGGTGAGCAATGGGGGTCAGTTCCAGAAGCCACCCCGGCGGAGCTAGACACCGCCGTTGATGCTGCCCGCAACGCGCTGGCCGGCTGGTCCGGATTAACCGGAGCACAGCGCGCCGAATACCTGGTGAAGATTGCTGATGAAATCGAAGCCCGCGCTGAAAATCTGGCGCTGACTAATACTCGTGAAAATGGCTCCCCGATTTCTGAAACTCGCGGTGCTGCCGCCAATGCGGCGGGCATCTTCCGCTACTTCGCCACCTTGGCGCCGTGGCTCGATGACGCTGATATCCGCCCCTTCCCAGCCGGTGGCGCTGAATCCATCGTGGACAAAGACCCCATCGGTGTCTGCGGACTGATTGCTCCGTGGAATTTCCCCATCAACCTCGTGGTCATCAAGCTTGCCCCAGCACTTCTGGCGGGCTGCACCACGATCATCAAACCCGCCTCCCCTACTCCGCTATCCATCCGTTTCATTATTGAAGCCATCGCCGCTGCCGGTGTACCGGATGGTGTGGTCAACCTGCTGACGGGTTCGGGCCGCTTCGGCGACCAGCTGGTGCGCCATCCCGGCGTGGATAAGGTTGCGTTTACTGGTTCCACACCGGTGGGGAAAAAGATTGCCGCGGCATGTGGTGAGCTGCTTCGTCCCGTCACATTAGAGCTAGGCGGTAAATCTTCCGCCATCGTTCTGCCGGATGCCGACTTGGAGCTTTTATCCTCACGCCTCATCCGCTCTTGTATGCGTAATACCGGTCAGACCTGCTATATCAGCACCCGCATCATCGCACCGGCGTCCCGCTATGACGAAGTGGTGCAGACCGTCGCCGACACTATCGCTGCCGGCGTGCAAGGTGACCCACTGGATGAGAACACTGTCTTTGGCCCGGTTGCTAATAAGGCGCAATATGACACGGTCCTGGAGTATCTCCAGGCCGGCCATGAAGAAGGTGCGCGCGCTGTGACCGGTGGTGCACCAGCAACGCAGCTTGCCGAGGGCTTGGATTCCGGCGAATTCATCACCCCCACGGTCTTTGCTGATGTCTCACCAGAGATGCGCATCGCACGCGAAGAAATCTTCGGACCGGTCATCTCCATTTTGAAATACGATGATTCCGAAGGTCCTGCCGAAGCTATTGCGCTGGCAAATAACACCGAGTTTGGTCTCGGTGGAATCGTCTTCGGCGCTGATGAAGAACAAGCCTTGGAGGTTGCCCGACAGGTTGATTCCGGCTCGGTCGGCATCAACTTCTTCGGCTCCAACCATTCCGCGCCATTCGGCGGACGGCACGATTCCGGCATGGGCGTAGAGTACGGGCTCGAAGGCCTGAGCGCGTATCTGACGTATAAAAGCATCCACCGCCAGCTATGAACTCGCCATAAAATACATCGTCATTGACTTATTGTTCCCCCTCCCTGATTGAAAGAAGAATTTCCATGAGCACCCACTCCCGTTCAGATTCCACGCATACCCCAGTAGCCATTATCGGCGCCGGGCCGGCTGGGCTTATGCTCTCCCACCTTCTCCATTTGCAGGGGGTGGAGTCTGTCGTCATCGAAAAGCAATCTCGCGCAGAGGTTGAGTCCACGGTTCGCGCGGGAATTTTAGAGCAAGGCACCATCGATTTGCTAAGAAAAACGGGTGTCGGGGAACGCCTTGACCGTGAAGCTGAAATCGACGAAGGTATTTCCATCTCGATCGCAGGTGAGAGCCACCGTATTGACTTCGCCAAATATACCGGCAAGCAGGTAGCTGTCTATCCCCAGCATGAGGTGCTCATCGATCTCATCGCACAAAGGCTTCGCGATAACGGCGAAGTCTGGTTTGAAACCGAAGTTGTATCAATCGAGGAACATGAGTCCGATAACCCCAAGGTTCGATACCGCTCAAACGACGGAACCGAAAGCGTGCTCAGTGCAGACTATATTGTTGGCGCTGACGGTTCACGCTCCTTAGCCCGCAAGCTCATCACTCAAGATGGCGGACTACGCATGAAGCACCAATACCCATTTGCGTGGTTCGGGATCATGGTCAATGCGCCTCAAACCGCACCTGAACTCATCTACGCAACTCACCCGGAGGGCTTCGCACTGATTTCTACCCGCTCAGAAAATGTGCAGCGCTACTATCTCCAATGCAACCCGGATGATACGCCGGAAATGTGGCCTGATGACCGTATCTGGGAACAGCTACACCTGCGCGCCGATTCAGATAGCGTGACCGTGTCCGAGGGAGAAATTACTGACAAAGCTGTGCTGCGCTTTCGTTCCGCTGTCACTGACCCAATGCAGCGTGGCCGCCTGTTTATCGCTGGCGACGCAGCGCACACCGTGCCACCCACCGGCGCTAAGGGCCTCAATCTAGCGATGGCAGATATCTGTGCACTGGCGCCAAGCCTTATACAGGCAGTCAAGAAGTCTGACACCTCTCTTCTAGAAACCTACAGCCAACGGGCTTTGCCACGCGTTTGGAAGACCCAACACTTTAGCTACTGGATGTCGTCTATGCTGCATTCAGTTCCGGCAGAAAATGAGATGTCTACGCTCTTTCAGACCAATCGCCGCCTAGCTGAACTCTCAACCGTTGTTTCCTCTGATGCCGGCCGGCAACTGCTCGCTCAGCAGTACGTCGGCTGGGATTTTCCGTCAATATAATCTCTCGTATATGAGAGATATTCAGGACAAGGTTTTAAACCTCGTTCAACCGCCCCCGGAAGCATCGTTATGATAGCCAGCAATAGTAGTACGAAAGAGCCCGAGTTCTCATCGATAGCCTGGGAGCTGAACTGCCCGACCTCGTCTTGCTCATCAGCGCCATCCCTATCCGAAACACTGTCGCCCTCCTTGACAGCGTGGCCATCTTCATCTGGGCTGTTCAGTGAAGAGAACTGGGAGGAGAAAACCGTATTGGATGTCTCATCGGTGGCAGTTTTTCAGTAGTCGCCGATCTTTAGTGATACCCGCTTGTGCGAGTCCGGAGTCAACTCAGGTGGGTAATATAGCTGTTACTGCTATTACTGCGGTGCTGGTGTTCTTCATTACATTCGCCAGTTAAAGGCTCAATAAAACTCGGCCATCTCTCCGGCAACGCTGTGTGATCTCAACTCTCACCTTCAGTACTCTCAACGTGTGTAAGTCTCCTCAACTTCATCGAGACTTATGTGGACATGACCACTTGCGCGCAAGTCACGGAAGCACAGGTGCATATTCTTTTCCGGTGCTGATCCCGCGCTCATAAAACCGGTAGACTCAGCTCATGGAACGCAACTCCGCTCGCACAATAGCCGATGCTATCGGCAACACTCCGCTTGTTCGGCTTGATAGGCTTGCTCGCAATTGGAACTTCAACTTGTGGGCGAAACTCGAAGCTTATAATCCCGGGGGTAGCGCTAAAGACCGAACGGCTCACGCTATGGTCACTGCCAGCCAGTTAAAACCTGGCGACACCGTCGTCGAATCCAGTTCCGGCAATCTCGGTATCGCGCTGTCACGCGAAGCCGTGCTCGGGGACTGGACTTTCCACTGTGTCGTCGATCCACGCGCGAACCGCACCACCATCGCTCACATGAAAGCGCTTGGCACCGTAGTTCATCAAATCACCGAACCAGATCCTGATACTGGGGATTGGCTGGTTGCGCGTCGGGCCCGGGTAGCAGAGCTCCTTGCTCAGATGCCGGATGCCACGTGTCTAGATCAGTATTCCAATACAGCTGCCTTCGTAGCACACGACGAAGGCACGATGACAGAAATCGTTAACCAATTAGGGCACGCACCGGATCATCTACTGGTGGCAGTAAGTACCACGGGCACCATCGGCGGATGCCTGCAGCACGTCGCCACGCACGGCTTGGGCACTCAAGTCACTGCAGTGGATGCAGAAGGTTCAGTTCTTTTCGATGGACACCCCGGCACCCGCCATCTTCCGGGGTTTGGCGCAGGCATGGTGCCGGAACTGTCCAAGAAAATTTCCCCGCACCGTGTCCTACGTATTGATGACCGCGCCTCAGTCGAAGCTGCCCGAAAACTGGTAAGAACTGAGGCCATCTTGCCCGGTGCGTCCGGAGGAGCTGTCATCGCCGCAGTGGAAAAGCTGAGTGCGGAGATCCCGGCTGGCAGTGATGTTGTGGTTATCGTGCACGACGATGGAACGCGTTATATGGATACAATCTATAACGACGATTGGGTGGAGGAAAATCTGTAATGAAGGTGGCAATCATCGGTGGTGGACCCCGCGGCTTGTGGGCCGCCGAGGAACTACTTGAGCTTGCACGACAACGGTCAGCCGACGTGGATCTCCACGTATACGATGACGGGCGTGGATTAGCTTATGATGTCACTCAGCCCGAAGAATGGCTGGTTAATGTTCGCTCATCTATCATCCGTACTCAGCTAGGAAAATTCGATGACTGGCTGCGTGATCGCGGTGTGGAAACGGAATATCCCCCTCGCCGGATGGTGGGTGAATTCCTCTCGGATTCTTGGGCTGCGTTGAAACAGCATCTTCCCCGGGGTTGCAAGCTAACAGAACACACCACCCACGTGGAAGAGCTTGCACCGGCTGCGGAATCCAACGGCCGCTGGACTATCCACGGTGAGCGCTTCGATGAAGTCCTGCTTGCTACCGGTCACGCCTTAAGTTGGCCTGGTGCACTGTCTCCCGCTGATATCCCGAACAATGTTCGACTCATTTCTTCGCCTTATCCGGCAAGTAACTTGGAAGGTATCGGGCTTCAGGATCGGGTCTTGGTGCGTGGCGCAGCGCTGACTTTCATCGATATTACCCGCGCATGTCATCCGGCTGTGTTTATTCCTGTCACCCGTACCGGCCAGCTAATGACCGTTAAGCCCGATACCGCAGGTCTTGACCTGAGCGATATTTTGGACGCGGGGTCTAAGAAAATCCGCGAAGTAAAGGACTTGTCCGCTCTTCGAGCGGTGCTTGACGAGGTTTCCCAACAAGTTCAGCAGCACGCTGGCATAGACGATGATGCGTGGGGGTTAGGTGTTGCTTGGCGCGACATGTATCCCAGCATTGTAGAACGTGCTTCTTTCGAAGGTCGCGACAGTTTAGTTGGATTTGCAGAGTTAGCGCGTGAAATGGAACGGGTAGCATTTGGCCCACCGCCCGAAAGTGCTGCTTACCTCAACGATCTCGTCGAAAAAGGTACTGTCGATATTTCCCATTTGGGCCGCGGTGACGAACCCCTGGCAGACCTTGTCCGAGAGCTCGATATCACCGTGGTTATCGATGCTGTGATACCACCGCCTGGGGTTGTTCCTGGAACTTTAATTAGTCACCTGGTTGAACAAGGCCACGCGCACATTCGTCCAGGGACGAGAGGGTTAGATGTAGATCCTGACGGCACTGTCGTAGGGCAGCAGCATTTAGCTGCGGTAGGACGAATGACCGAAGACGTAGTGTTGGGAAACGACACGTTATCACGCACCCTGCACCGCGTCATTCCACGCTGGGCTCAACGTGTGATCAACAGTGCGAGCACTACTCCCCGTCACGCTCATGGCATCCCACCGCTCACCGCTCGTATCGAGCCTTGGGCTCAAGAACTAGCGGCTGATCCCGCTGCATGCCGCGACCTAGTGAGGCAGTTCGGAAGTCCCGTCAACGTCTTGAATGCAGGTGCTCTTCCTCGCAATATTGACGAACTGGTGAACGCGGGAAAACAGATGGGTGTGGACACCCACATTTTCTTTGCTCGCAAGGCTAATAAAGCACTGACTTTCGTCGACGCGGTGCGCGATGCAGGCCATGGCGTAGACGTAGCCAGCGAGCGTGAACTCACACAGGTTCTGGATCGTGGGGTAGCAGGTGAGCGTATCATCTTGTCCGCAGCGATTAAGCCAGATCGTCTCTTGCAGCTGGCTATTTCCAATGGTGTGGTTATCTCTGCAGATTCACGGGCCGAATTTGATCGAATTGCCGCTTTAGCTGGCGACCAAGCCGCCTTGGTTGCTCCACGTGTGGCTCCTGATCCTTCTTTGCTGCCGCCGACGCGCTTTGGTGAAAGATCTGCGCAGTGGGCGGAGCATCTCTCTGTTCCAACTCCTGGTGTCAATGTCGTCGGCTTGCATGTCCACCTCCATGGCTACGCCGCAGCAGATCGTGCTACGGCTCTTCGGGAGTGTTGCGAACTCATTGATACTCTGCGCGCGTGCGGGCATACTCCCCACTTCATTGATCTCGGCGGCGGCGTGCCGATGAGCTACATCGATTCCGCTGAGCAGTGGGCGCGCTACCAAGACGCACGCGCTGCTGTGCTGGATGGTTATGCCGACCCTTTCACATGGAAAGCTGATCCCCTCTCCAACACCTATCCTTTCCACCAATCCCCGATTCGTGGAGCGTGGTTGAAAGACGTACTCTCCGACGGTGTTGCGCAGATGCTCATCGACCGTGAGCTACGTCTGCACTTGGAACCTGGTCGAAGCCTGCTCGATGGGTGTGGACTCATCCTGACCGAAGTTGCCTTTGTGAAAACCCGCAGTGACGGTTTACCTCTAGTAGGTGTGGCTATGAACCGTACGCAGTGCCGGACGACATCCGACGATTACCTTATTGATCCACTACACATCACTGACAGTGATACCAACAATGTCGACGTCGACGGGGAAGAGCTCGAAGCCTATCTGGTGGGTGCTTATTGCATTGAAGATGAGCTAATTTTACGCCGACGCATTCGCTTCCCGCGCGGCGTTGCGCCAGGTGACATCATCGCTATTCCTAATACGGCGGGATATTTCATGCATATTCTAGAAAGCGCATCCCATCAAATCCCCCTAGCCACCAACGTCGTATGGCCGCAAGGCGAGAAAGACGACATCGAAAATCTCCCCTAATGTCCCTATGCTGGGAGGTGGCCAAAGATTCGTTCGAGGAAAGAGGTAAACACAATGCCACAAGATCCACGCACGCTATATCCAACCGTTGACCCAGAAAAACAAACCCAACCGGAACCAGGCCTTGACGTTGAACTATCTCCACAAGCTGACGTCGGCCTCGACAGCTATAAAGGTAGCGGCAGGCTTCAAGGCCGCAAGGCTTTAATTACCGGAGGAGACTCCGGTATTGGCGCAGCCGTGGCGATCGCATACGCCCGCGAAGGCGCAGATGTTGCCATCGCGTACCTTCCTGAAGAACAACCTGATGCCGACCGCGTCATCCAAGCTATTGAAGATGCAGGCCAGAAAGCGTTTGCTTTCCCTGGGGACCTGAAAGACGCTGAATACTGCCGCACGCTGGTAGAAAAAACCGTCGAAGCACTTGGCGGCTTAGATATTTTGGTCAATAATGCTTCACGCCAGGTGTGGGCAGAAGGGCTGACGAATATCGACGACGATGAATTTGATAAAACCATGCAGGTAAATCTGTACGGAACTTTCCGCGTCACCAAGGCGGCAATTCCTCACCTGCAGCCAGGATCGGCCATCATCTTTACTTCTTCAGTCCAGGCTTACCAACCTTCAGAAACACTGTTGGACTACGCCATGACTAAAGCCGCGATGAACAACCTATCGAAGGGATTGGCTACCAGTCTCATCGGTCAAGGTATTCGAGTAAACGCCGTGGCACCTGGTCCATTCTGGACCCCGTTGCAACCAAGCCACGGCCAACCACAAGAAAAGATTGAGGGCTTTGGCCAGCACGCACCAATCGGGCGCGCTGGGCACCCGGTAGAGCTCGCCGGTGCCTACGTATTCCTGGCTTCGGACGAAGCAAGCTACGTAGTCGGTGAAACCCTCGGCGTCACCGGTGGATCGCCAACACCTTAAAGTCTGACAACTTATCAAGTACCGCTCTTCGATGATGCCCCGACTTGGGCTTCAGACGAGGGCGGTACTTGTTCTGGGTCTAGCTCTTCAACGACTGCTATGACCGTGTCTTGCAGTTTCCAGTCCAATTTTTCAATTCGCTTGTGCAAATCCGCAGTTTCTGCCGGGGTCGGCACATAGCCCTCTACCGGGACAACAAACAATTCTGTATGGAAAATATGTCCCTGTTCGCGTACGCGTGCCCGGGCTTGTAAGACCCATGCAGTCTCCCGTGCACGTTTTTCAACATCTGTGGTGAGCGGGTGTGCAGCTGAGTCATCGTAACGGGTGGCTTGTGCATCGCTCAGGCCAGTTACAGCTGCCCTGATGTTGGTAATTCCGTCTTTCACGATGGACACTGAAATTACTAATGCGGCGATAGAGTCAGCCCACCAGAAGCCGAGTCCAATGCCGAGTACGCCGATAATGGTGGCAGCTGCGGTTCCCCAATCGGCTTTCGCCATATCCGCATCAGCATAAAGCAGCTTATCGTGTAATTCTTTAGCCAATCGGAGCTTGATACGGCCGAGGATGACCATGGGGATAGCGGAGAGGGCCATAACGACTATCATCAACCATCCCATCCAAATGTCCTGCCCGAAGAGGACAACCACTCCAATTGGGGGCTTTTCTTGCTTTATCAAAGCCGAAATCGATTCAAAGACCAGCAACCCGCCCATAACCAGCAGTGCCAGCGCTGCTGCTTGATGGCCAATCGCTATTGCCCGATGATAGCCATAGGGTTGGCGTCGATTCGATGCTATTCGAACAACCCTGGATGCAATAAGAAATGCTAGTGGTGGAACCAGAGATAGCATGTCTTCCACCCACGCACTGCGCATCGCTTGGGACTGCCCAGCCACAGCACCGACCAATACGATCGTAACTATCACAAAACCAATGGTTACCCGTTCCATACGCACAGCTTTACGCATAGTCTCTTGCTGCTGCTGAGGAAGTCGATCGTGCCGTGGTTGCTTGAGTTTAGCCATTCCTAATTTCATGAAATTTCCCCGAATTCCTTTGCTAAATAGCGCTCCAACGCAACCAAGAGTTCGTTCTCGCCGAGCCTAGTTCCCATAACCATGCTTTCCCCATCTACTTTCGTATAAGGACGGGTGAGCGCCATATGAGTCGACCACGGAGAGCTAGAGGTTAACCCACCGATGACAATATCTAGTTGGTCTTCTTTGATTTTGCCGGCCAGCACGGACTCCGGGGCGCTGTACCATTCGACATCGGCGTCAATGCTTTCCGCGAATCCTTTGATTAGTTCCACTTCCGAACCTGAGTATTCCCCTTTGTCGGAGACTTCCGTCCACGGCTGATGTTCCGAAACGCCGACAACTAAGTCCCCTGTGCGCGCCCGATCAAGGGTCCCGATAGAGTCTGCTGGAATTGTCCCGCAGGCAGACAGAAACGAAACGCAGGCTGCAATTGAAGTCGCCCGCCACCAAATGAGTCGACTCATAACTTGCTCCTTCAATCGTCACCACACAAAACTACGTAAAGTAGACAGGCCAGATTGCCCGATCTTCGGCACATTATCTAGCATTTTTAAGAAGCCTGCTGTGACCCAGTATATCGCGAACACCACGTCCTACAGCTCGATGACTGCTACTTCTCCCTCAAAGAAATACCGTTCGGGTAATTCGCAATGAATCAGCGCAGCACCGCTTATGAGCGGTAAAGCAAGAAACCCTATTCCCCACAGGCCGACCATTATGCCGCAGGCGGAGTCCTCCTTGAACTTCCACACTGGAAAACACGGCGCCCAGGAGAGATAGGTAGCAGCGCGGTGTGGGCGCTGGTGATGAATTAGAGCTGTGCATCGGGCTGTTCAGCTCGTGGCCAGAACCAGCGGACAGGTTCTACGTGACTCTGTTATCACTACCGCTTCGCATGTGGCCACCGATAGCCCGGTTCGAACCATTTTTAAATCACCTGGGTCAACCCAACCGCGGACCGTGACCTTAGCGGTAGTAGCCAGAAAGCACGAACCCCGGGGTCATCGCCTGAAATCTAGTTCAAGCAATGCCCCGGGGTAGGCTTTGAAAATTTGGCGGTGGCGGAGGGATTTGAACCCTCGGTTGGGGGTTACCCAACACTCGCTTTCGAGGCGAGAACCTTCGGCCGCTCGGACACGCCACCGCGAACAAGGTTACTGCAGCATAAACGCAGACACCAAATCGCCGCCGCTTTAAGCCAATAAGGAAAGCGGCGGCGAAGGGCTCAAGCCTAGAGAAAAGAAAAGTTAATTACTTTTAGTTCTCATCGTTCTTGAAAGAACCAATAACTTTATTGGCCTTATCCTTAATAGCTTCACCTGCGTCGGAAGCCTTTTCCTTCGCATCAGCAATGACCTGATCAGCCTTGCCTTCGTTGGCAGCCTTGTGGTCACCCGTTGCTTCGCCGTAGGTTTCCTTTGCCTTGCCGACGAGGTCGTCCTTCTTGTTTTCAAAATCGCCCATGGTGAGCCTCCTTGTAGTGTTGAGCGGTGTTTACTCTTTCCATGGTACGCATCATTTCCGCGTGGTGGTGCGTAAGTTTTGAAAGAAATCTCGCAATAATTCTTGGCATTGCGCTTCTGACACGCCTGCGCGCACCTCGGGGACAAAGAGTGCACCGGGGGCACGGAGGACATCTACAAGCGAGCCGCACGCCCCGGTCTTGGGCTCCCACGCGCCAAAAACTACCGAACCAACCCGCGCGGCTTGGGCTGCCCCAGCACACATCGCGCACGGCTCCAATGTCACCACCAGTTCGCAATTTTCCAACCGCCAGGAATCACCCAAAGCACGCACAGCAGCGCGGATGGCTTCAACCTCAGCGTGCGCGGTCGGGTCAGCTAATTGCTCACGGCGGTTAACTCCCGTGGCAAGCTCGGTGCCATCAGGGGCATAAATAACCGCCCCGACAGGGATATCACCTGCCGGGGTAAGGCTCGCAACTTCCAAAGCACGCTGCATTCGCACTTTTGCTTGTCGATGCCCCCTCGACTCCGGCAACCCACCAACCTTGTCCACGTTAGGAATTGATTTCCTCTTCGAGCTCATCTCCAAAACCTAGCTCGCCGGCAATCCGCAGCAACATGTCTGAGGGGTAGTCCTCGTCATTGTCTACGTAGGCGGCTAGCTGATATTCATTCACGCCTAAATCTTCAAAGATGTCGAAATCGCCATCACCGTAGCCATCCACGTCATCTAAATCAGCCGGGTCAATATCGGGGATTTCGCAGCCGGCTTCTTCTAATACTCCAGCGGCAAAGTCATCATCGACAGCCATCGTGGCATCAGAGATAAACCAGCGCGCCCCGCCCGGAACTGGGCGAACTACCACAAAGTAGTCATCGTCTACGCATAAAAGGGCAAAGGCTGCGCCTTCGGAACGCAGTCTGCGGACCGCGTTTAAAGCATCCTGCGGGCTTTTGAAAGGATCGTTAAAGCTGCGCACGTCCCATGCGCCAGCGCCCACTGCTACGGTGACGGCAAATGAGTAGCCGTCGAAGTCGTCATCGCTCATATGCGTGAGATTAGTCGTTTTATGCCAGAATTGTCACTGTGAGTTCAAAAGATGTGTTTCGCCCTACCTGCATCATCGGTTTAGGTTTAATCGGTGGTTCCCTCCTGCGTGATGTCGCTGCCCGCGGTGCGACTGTTTATGGTTTCAATCGTTCTACCTCTGGCGTGCGCGCCGCTATTAAAGAAGGCTTCGATGCCTCAGATGATCTAGTCGCAACATTGCAGCGCGCGGCTGCCGATGAAGCCCTGATTGTCATCGCTGTGCCTATGCACGCGGTGGCCGATATTTTAGATGCCATCAAAGAGCACGCCCCGAACTGTGGCTTTACCGACGTCGTTTCCGTCAAAGCGGAAGTACTCCGCCTGGTTAAAGACCGCGGATTAGAAGCTCACTATGTTGGTTCCCACCCGATGGCTGGTACTGCTGATTCCGGATGGAACCACTCCCACACCGGGCTGTTTAAGCAGGCTGCGTGGGCTATTGCTTTTGACTACGCGGTAGAAAACGAAGACCCCGGCAAGTTCTGGATTGAAGTATTTACCGATGTCACCAAGCTCATCCAGCTTGCCGGCGCCGAAGCAATCCCTGTCGAAGTAGCCAACCATGACGCCGCTGTCGCCCGCGTATCGCATTTGCCGCATGTCTTGGCTGAAGCCTTGGCGGTAGTAGGCGATAACGGCGGAATCCTCGCGCAATCCCTTGCCGCAAGCTCCTTCAAAGACGGCACCCGCGTGGCCGGCACCTCCCCTGCACTGGTGCGCCAGATGTGTGAAACCAACTCCGCAGCGCTTGTCGATGTCCTCGATGAAGCACTCATCTTGCTTGCCGATGCCCGCGATAACCTCGCCGCCGACCCCGCCGACATCTCCTACCTTGCCGATGCCGGCTACCGCGCCCGCACTCGCTTAAACGCCCGCTCCGGCGCGCACAAGAACTCGGTCTCCCCCGTCAAGATTTCTTCCCGCCCCGTACTTCGCCTCCAACCTGGCTCTTACGGCTGGGTCTCGACCCTCAAGCAAGCCGAATCCCTCGGCGGGCGCATCGAGGTTTTTTGATTTGATTCTCAGAACTGAACCGCTGGTGGCTCTCTGGGTTCATCAAGCTCTACTCCAAAGCGCTTGATTTTCCCAGCCATCGGGAAATCCCATATCGTTGACTGGATTTACACCCTCAATTTCTGGAAACGTAGAAATCAACCACGCAAGTCTAGTCGCCCAATCATTTTCAGGGTCGACAAATGAGATAGTGTAGGCAATAAGCGCTAGCGTTGGATAAATTTTCTTAAATTGCTGCGAAGTGAGCATTTCCGCAAGGTGATGGATCTCTTTATCGACGACGTTGGGGTGCGGCTGCTGTACTCGTAAAACCATGCGCCTATTCCAAAGCCTTGAATGATGTGCGATGACATTTCTGATGTAGTTAAAGTTTCTAAACCAACCGAGCACGACACTGCCCTGTATTGACCCAAATTTACGAGAAATCTTTGACTGTATGTCTTTCGGAAGATAGCTAAAAAGGTAAACAACACTTCCAAAGTCCAGAAACTCTGTCGCTATCCAGATCGGAACTTGGTCGCCATACCGAGCAAGATGATGACTTATATAATCCTCACTCTTGGCTCTATCGAGTTGCGATTTATAACCCTTTGACCATAAGGAATACGAATCTACCTGACTGTTTTTAGGAATCGTGCTGCACATGTTTTCATCCAAAAATTCCCGATTCAGGTGAATAAACTTATCTCGCTTGCCGCCATAAAAAGCAATGGCAGTTCTCAAAGAAATTTCAAGAACCGTTAGCGCTTCAAATACAAGGTTCCTTAACTCTTCATCAAATTGGTAGAGCGCGACCGCCTGACCAAATTCATGCCCTGGCTCGAAATCATCATAACGATAATTCCACTGTGTCGTTCTTTCCTTCTTCGGCTTAATCCTCCGAAAGGGATAGAGATACGCAGCAATTCGGTAATACCCGACTTGGGTCAAAACGTCCTAGCATTCAATCTCATCTTGTATCACGAGTCCCCTGCTTTTAAGCAAATCTATCTGCTTTTCCACAGTCAGATGCGGCTTTAAATATGGCTTCTTCAAATTTGCCCCCAAATATGAAAACCACACCATCACGATTTGCATCGCGAGAGGGTGTGGTGTGTATGAAGATTAGATTAGTATAATCGCCCCTTTTCGGCAAACGATTACCCCTGCATGTAGTAACTTTCCATAGTCTGATGCAATATTACTCAGTTACCAGCCGCGCTC
This sequence comes from Corynebacterium sp. J010B-136, assembly GCF_002967075.1. Taxonomy (GTDB): domain Bacteria; phylum Actinomycetota; class Actinomycetes; order Mycobacteriales; family Mycobacteriaceae; genus Corynebacterium. The sequence continues at coordinate 711,665 of NZ_PUGE01000001.1, forward strand.
TGCAAGGCGGTGAGGTGCAGGCAGGTCGGTGACGTTGATGCCGACCATAGCGTCGCCCAAGCCGCGGGAGACTTCTGCGATGACGGAGGGGTCATCAAAGTGCGTTGCTGCCTTGACGATGGCCACAGCGCGGGCCTCAGGGTTTCCAGACTTGAAGATGCCGGAGCCCACGAAGACGCCTTCGGCACCCATCTGGCGAACCAAGGCGGCATCGGCAGGGGTGGAAACACCGCCGGCGACGAAGGTAGTAACTGGCAGTTTGCCGGTCTTAGCTACTTCGCGCACCAGGTCGTATGGTGCCTGGAATTCCTTGGCAGCGACGAAGAGCTCGTCCTCGTCCAGGCTGCGCAGGCGGTTGATATCGCCACGGATGGTGCGCAGGTGACGCACTGCTTCGGAGACATCGCCGGTGCCGGCCTCACCCTTGGAGCGAATCATTGCAGCACCTTCGGTGACACGGCGAAGCGCCTCACCCAGGTTGGTAGCACCACAAACGAAAGGTACGTTGAACTTCCACTTGTTGATGTGGTGGGTGTAGTCCGCTGGGCTGAGCACCTCTGATTCGTCGATGAAATCCACGCCGAGAGCTTCCAATACCTGAGCTTCAACGAAGTGGCCGATGCGCGCTTTTGCCATCACTGGGATGGAAACGGCGTTGACGATGCCTTCGATCAGGTCTGGGTCGCTCATGCGCGCCACGCCACCTTGTGCGCGGATATCTGCTGGCACGCGCTCCAAGGCCATGACTGCGGTTGCGCCGGATGCTTCAGCAATGCGGGCCTGCTCCGGGGTCACCACATCCATGATCACCCCGCCCTTGAAGGAATCAGCGACGCCGCGCTTGACTGGAGTCGCTGCGGTATCTGGGGTGGAATTCTGCTTTTCTTCGACAAATGTTTGGGTCATGGAAACCATCCAACACCCAAAAGTGGTTTATGAACAGAGCCATATTCACACAATTGCATTAGACCACTTTTGCGGCAATGATTAACCCATGCGTTCTGATCTTGTCTCTGCTTTGCCGCTGGCCCTTGATGCTCAACGGACCGTGCCTATCCCCTCGCAGCTCACCGCACAGATCCGACAGTTGATTGCCGAGCAAGTCTTAAGCCCCGGCGACCACATTCCCAGTACTCGCGCTTTGGCAAAGCAGCTTGGTGTTTCCCGCGGCAGCGTGGTCACTGCCTATGACCAGCTCGCGGCAGAAGGCTATACTGTCACCGCGCATGGCTCTGGCACCACTATCAACCCACGGTTGCACTTGTTAAAACCAAAGGAATTAGAAATTCCAAAACCGTCTGTGCCCCGCTCCTCTGCACAGACAGCGCAGCCTCGACCTCGCCCACATTCACAGATCTTGAACCTGGACCCAGGTGTGCCCGATACTTCGACGCTGATTGATTCTGCCTGGCGGGCATCATGGCGCAAGGCCTCCTCAAACCCGCCGGCGCAGCGCCCTGCCCAAGGTTTGATGGATTTAAGAATTGAGATTGCTGAGCACCTGCGCCGCATGCGCGGTCTGGTCGTAGACCCATCACGCATTATTGTCACTGCCGGTGCGCGCGAGGGACTTGCCTTGCTGCTTCAGACTTTCAATGAGCCTGCACGCATCGGTGTGGAATCTCCTGGCTATCCCAGCTTGCGCCGGGTTCCGCAAGCACTTGGCCACCACACCGTGGATCTTCCTGCTGACTCAACAGGGCTTGTTATAAACGGCCTTCCGCACGATCTTGATGCAGTCCTGGTCACTCCCAGCCATCAATATCCGTATGGCGGTTCCCTACCAGCCGACCGTCGAACCGAACTAGTGAGCTGGGCTGAGCACACTGACACTTTGCTCATCGAGGATGACTTCGATTCGGAGCTGCGCTACGTCGGTATGCCGCTTCCCCCGCTGACTTCACTGGCTGAAGATCGCACCATTTTATTGGGAACGTTTTCTTCTGTCATCAGCCCGCATATCTCTTGCGGCTACCTGGTTGCGCCGAGTTCTCTTACTGCACAGCTCACTGAATTGCGCGGGATACTCTGCCAACCAGTCAGTGCAATTACGCAATCAGCAGTCGCACATTTCTTAGATACTGGCGCACTGCGCCGCCGTACTCAGCGGCTTCGTCGGGTTTATCGTCGCCGACGCGAGACAGTACAACGCGCATTCGCTGATATCGACGACGCTGAGCTACGCCCCATCAGCGGTGGACTGCACGCAGTACTCATCTGCAAAAAGCCTGCCGATGCCATCGTCGCCGAACTCCACGACCGCGGCATTCGAGTTACCGCGCTATCGCAATATTGGGGCGGCAGCAGCAGTGCCGAGAATGGCATTGTGTTCGGTTTCGGCTCGCATGACGATGACACCTTGGATTGGGCACTCGCCGAGATTAGTGACTCGATTCTTTCCCGAGTGGTCCACTAGCTTCAAAATCCCGAAAGAGACTACTCATTCGAACGATTTGGAACGGCAACCAGGAAATATGTCCGTTCCCAATGGTTTAATCTGAAGAGTCACTCAAATGACTTTGCCCTATCCCTCCCCGTCCCGAAAGAATCCATGAAAACCAAATATCTCGCTAGTCTTTTGCTGTCTTTAACCGTTCTCTTGTCCAGCTGTTCACAACCTGAAACTCCCGAAGTAGATACAGCTAGTGATGAATCCACTTCATCTTCAGAAGCCCCTACTGCAAAAATGGGCGACCTTACTGAAGGAGTTCCCGGACAAGTGGGATTCCAGCATGGAATAGACTGCATTGAAGTTGATGATTGCTCAGTATTCTTCACTGTCGAAGAGCTAACGCAATTGAAAGAATGCGATGGTTACCCACTTGAAGCTTCCCCAGAAGATACAGACCTGATTAAGGCGACTGTCCGTGTCACCACCAAGGAATCGCAAGATAAGAATTTCGTCCCGGGAGATTTTCCTGTTTGGGCAGACTGGTCTGCGCTCCTTAACGATGGCGTTAACAAATCACTTGCAGCTTCTGATTCATGTGTAAACGAAGATACCCAACCTTGGGGCCGTCCTCTCAAAACTGGCGATACAGAGATTCGCACCCACTATATGGATGTTCCTAAGGACGCAATTGCGCTTCGTCTCACTGACAGCAGAAATGGTGCACGCTGGGAATTTGACCTCGCATCTGAGCTTAATAAAGCTACGTTCGCAGCAGATACCCCAGCCGAAGCAGAACAAGAGAATGCCCAAGTGCAACAACCTGCGGCGGCCGAACCTTTACCGCAAGAAACTCCACTCCCTCAACCGCCTGTGCAGGAAACGCCCATAGAACAAGTCCCTGCTACTCCACCGGTACGCGGTTTCACGGGTGCACCAAGTGTTTCTGAGATTGAAGAACTAGATAAGACTATTTCCCATTGCGGAGACCCGTCTATTCACGAAACCGGGACGACCTTTTTCACCGATGGTTCAACAGGCTGGACCGAGAACTGCAGCGCACAGATGCTCGGTTAATCTTTATTTCTATCCCTTTCCAGAAAGTAGCACCCATGCGTAAACTCATCCCTGCAGTCTTTGTGCTCGCGCTCACCTTGGCTTCGTGTTCCAACCCCAACGGGGTTGCAACCCCTGAAACCAGTAGTACCCCGACTGCGACTGCAAGTTCATCTACCTCCAGCAGCTCAAAGCCCACATCCACTACGTCTGTATCGAGCACGTCTGCTGCAGCCGAGCCAACACCTGCAGAGCTCGCTGACAACGCATCTGAGCCAATACCAGCCCTTGAACGACCGACCGCTGCAGAAACTCCGGAAATTCCATCCTTGCAGGAAGGCTCCATATTCAATGCGCCCGGTGTTGGATACCAATGCCCAGGAACGGATGCCTTTACAGACGATCCTGCCAACTGCACTTCAGCAAATCTCGGCGGCGACCCAATCTACGACCAGTTATATCCGGGTGGATACCCAGCCAGTGAAGTTCCCTTCGCAGATGGCGGCACTTGTGCAGCAGCAATCTGTGGTTACGGTCATGATGAGAACGGAAATCCCAATCCCTCTAGTGGTGAGCTTCAGACAATGCATGGATGCGAAGAAGGCTACATCACCGACACTGAACTGTGCACCCGAGTATTCGGTAAGGCCGCAGAATACGGCTGGTGATAAACAATTAGCGGTTGATCCAACTCGAAATTTCAATAATCAAGAGAAATTAGCGGCTGAGGCTGTCTATATAAGGCTCAAATCTTGCCCATTTGCTTTGCCTGTGGATAACTTCGCCGTTTGGGTGACGTGTCATGTGAAATTTGGGCAGTTTTTAAAACTTGCTCTGGTGCGGGGTTGCGTTGGTCTTTTAGTGTCGAAGCTATGGACCCATTAATGAAAGCTTTCAAGCTTCTCACCAGCAACGGCATCGGATTCTTACGCCTGTGCGCTGAGTGCTCACCTTACGACTTAGCCGATGACGGCATTGAAATTTCCTTAGCCAAAAATTACGCCAAACTTGCAGACACCCTTTTTAGCCCGTGTGATTCCCCGCGCGTGCAGCAAGATGCTATCGCGCTTGCCGAAGATCGCCAGCTCAGTGTCAACCACCTGTTGATGATTAACAAGCACGCCAAAAAGTTGAAAGCCCGCGGCGCGGCCTGGAAACTGCGTGCCGAACTTATCGCTCGTGAAGGCTCTTTAGAAGAAGTCAACGAATACGCCAAAACCCGCGTCACCGAAGAAGGCGGCGACACCAAAAAGAAACCGGGCGTGCGTCTCGGCCGCGTCATCGATGGCCTGCGCACCATTAGTATTACCGATACCCAACGCCGCATTACTGACCTCGAGAAAACGCTTGATGCTGGCATCAAGCACGATGATGGCCAGCCACGCTCCGAAGCATTGCTCGAGCCTTTCTGGGACTTAGTCGAGGGCAACGGCACCGGGCTTATTAAGCCTGAATACCGTACCGTTATCGCCATAGGTCTTGATGACTTCGCGAAAGTCTCTTGCGGCGCCGGTGATGAAGTCATCATCGGCCTTTCCGACGGTACAACCATGACTGGTGCAGAGTTCATCAACGCAGCAATGGAAGGCGCACTCGGCGACAAACTTCACGTCGGGCTTTTCCACCCCACCGCCGGGCCCGTGAATCTTTACGAAGCGCGTTTCGCGTCAGACAAGCTACGAACTTTAGCCATGGCAGAGAACCTGGTCTGCCCGTGGCCGGACTGCAATGTCCCGGCCGATAAATGCCAGGTCCACCACATCGACGCCCACAAACATGGCGGACACACTAAGCCGTCGAACCTGACGATGCTGTGTAAGTACCACAACGGCGTCAACGACGATGATGACCCTGGCAAACCCGGGTCACGGAAGAGAAATAGTAAGCGCGGAAAGCCGAAACGGGGTAAACCGCAACGCGGGAGAATGCAACGCCACCGCGGCAAAGTACGCCTACGCACCCCAGGCGGAAAGCTCGTCGACAACGCTCATGACTTAAACAGCATGGGAGCAATGAACCTCATCTAACAGCCCAGTCTCCGACTAGGCCTTCCGCGCCATTGAAACAGTTGTGCCCAAAAGCATGGCACACCTGCTTAATCACCATGCGGTCTGTGAACGCAGCGACCGCTCGTTTTGGCGATCCTAAGATCAATTTGCAGGATGAGGGCTGCCGACAGAACATAAGCGTTGGTAGTGCCAAGTCTACCGTGAACTTTATCGACAGCCCGATATCTTTTGCGCTCAGGATCGATTGAAATAGTTGCTATGACTACTTCTATTGCGACCCCCGCGGCGTATTCGGCCCGCACACCCCGCGCCCGCATTGGCTATCTTGATGCTGCTCGCGCTGTGGCCATCATCGGCATGGTTTTAGCGCATATTGCTGCGTTTGTTGAGCTTCCAGCTCCTATTGAAAATCTCGTTTCCGGCCGTTCTGCCATCATGTTTGCCATCTTGGCAGGTGTATCCACCACCCTTATCGCGCGCAGCGGCGCCGTGACTGACCGTGAGCGTTTGGGCTATACCAATGCCGGCAGCTCACGGAATCTACTGGTCCGCGTGGGCATTCTTCTGCTCATTGGTCTCACGCTTCCACTTATCAGCGCGGGCCCAATTATTATCTTGTCCACCTACGCCGTGCTTTATCTGCTGGCTATCCCGGTGCTGCGCCTTTCCACCCGCGCCATCACTATTCTCGCCGCAATCACAGCTTTCGCGACCCCACTTCTATCGTTCTGGCTACGCACCACCTGGCCCGATACCGGTGAGGAAATCATCATTGGTGGCGTGCCCACTGTCTTAAGTTTCACCAGCGTGGAGAGCACGGTTCAGGCATTTCGCCAGTTGCTTTTCGATGGAATGTACCCCGTCCTCACCTGGATTCCCTTCCTTTTGGCTGGCATCATCATTGGCCGCTTAATTCTCAATTCCAGGTTTACTGCGCGAGTATCCGCGACCGCCGGCGCGCTTCTAGCGCTAATCGGTTACGGCACCAGCTGGGCTCTGGTTCACTTCACCGATTTCATGTCCCAGCGCATCGCTGTCTACCGCCAATTTGATTCATCGTTGGCTAATGCTTCTGATGAAGACCTCATGGACCAGTTCGGAACTATTGCCTATGCCAACTTTGGTGTCACCGATACTAACGACGCCCTCAGCCTCCTACTCGCCGCGCATCACTCAGGTTCCATCACTGAAATCATCGGTGGCATCGGCTTCACCCTACTGGTTCTGACGGGTCTCGCCCTATTGGACCGCTACACTGGCCCGCTGCTCGCCCCATTTAAAACCCTGGGCAAGATGCCTCTGACTTACTACATTGCACACGTCATCGGCTTCTTGGTGCTGATGCTTACCGCAACCACCGCACCTTCGCTTGGGATGTGCCTGGTATTTTTCATCGTCATCCCAATGGTCTTTGCTGCAGCATGGTTCCACTTCTTCCGCCGCGGCCCGCTAGAAGCAGTGCTGCACGCTGCAGCACGTAGGGCTTCCACTCCACGACAAGCCAAGCTCGAGACTCAAGTGAAATAGCCTTAAGTCAAGCTATTTCACAGCATGAAGACCCACTGATGGCGGTGCAAGGAGACTGTCTGGATGAGATAAATCAACACCAGTTAGACGCGGATAGTCCTTCTGGTCAAAGCCTGCTGCAACCAACATGTCTTCAATGGTTGTCATTAGTTGCGGAGATTCTTGTGGCAGGCGATCGGATACCGGCTCGCGAACCTTCCAGCCTCTCCGGTTCATTGCCTTGTAGAACGCGGTACGTTGCTCGGCTCCAACTTTTCCCAACTGATATGCCCGCTCAAATAGCGCCTGCATTGAAACTCCCCACTCAAGTTTCAGAGCTTGGAGACTTGTCAGGTCGATCTTATTCAGATATGGCGCTATCGCGGTTTCCGGCATCAGAAACTCTGCCGCAAAACGATTTGCCTCGTCTTCCGGATCCTCTGGGATGTACCTCCCGGAATGCATCACAATATGGCCCAGCTCGTGTGCAATCGTAAGGCGCTTACGGTCGACGGGGAAAGTGCTGTTGATAAGCATTACTGCAACTCCGTCAACAACTTGTGACAGCCCGTCAACTCGTGCAGTGGAGAAGTCCCTTTCAAAAGCAAATACACCCGCCGCTTCAATCCACTTGTATATCTGGCGGACGGGACCAATGGGCATCGCCCACTGAGCACGAACAATCTGCGCTGCACGCTAAGGGGTATAGCCATCATCGGGATCTAGATGTGGGAGGACCAGAGACGGAGTAATATCCAAGCGGTGCGTCAGCAATCCCACTTCTAGCCTCGTCAAGTTAAGTCGCGCCTCGCATTTAAGCCATTCTCCAACTAGAGCAGTTTTCCGTCGGCGGCATATGCGCCTCAGCCGCGAGAGGGCCACGTTCAGGACGCTGGACATCCTTAAACGCATCGAAATTCACACCGAGGAGACTGCCAATTTCCTTAAGCGTTTGGTCTTCAATATGCCGTTCGTTGTTCTCATACCGTGACAACGCTGCTTGAGTAATACGGAGTTGTCCCGAAAGGTCTTTTTGCGTAATACCGAGGGCAGCTCGAGCAATTGAAATGAAGTGCCCTGGGTTTTGTTGCTGGGCGTTTGCCTTGGTTTTTGTTATTTCTCTATCGGGGTTGCTCTGGCAAAATTCTGATTCAATCTCAGCCGGTGTGCGGTAGCCCAACCCTTGATAAAACCTGGCCTCATTCCACCAGGTAACTCATTTAAATGTCGCAATTTCCACGTCGACAACATTATCCCACGTCCTGGTATGGATGAGCTCATTTTTGTAACAGCCGTTGACGATTTTTACCAGCGCATTGTCATAAGAACCACCCACCGTCCCGGTGGAAGCAGCGATTTCATGCTCAGCAAGACGCTGGTTATAGACAATGCTGACATATTGCAATCCGTGGTCTCAATGGTGAACCAGGCCAGTTGTTTCCTTAGCGCACGCAATCACTTGGTTGAGTGCCTGCACAGGCAATGCCGCGGCTCGCGTTGAATCGAACAAGGCCCAGCCGGCAATGCGGCGAGAAAACACATCCGTAACAAAAGCTGTGCACACAATCCTTTTCGGGTTCGCACGTAGGCAATATCAGCCACCCCACCGCCGGCTAGCCCAGCGGGGTCTACTGGACCAGCGGATAAAAGCAGGGAGCAGGCAGTCAATACCCGATCAACAATGCCAACACTGTGTTCATCATGTACCAGATTCCCTACGCCGCAGCAGGTGGTATGGCTGATGATAAGTCGAGATATCAGTGGTCGCTGGACTCAGTGCGCGCCCAGTCGGCATTGTCGGGGGAGATGCATTGAGTCATATCTTCCAAGAAATTAATGACTACCTCTCGTTCCTGGGAGGTGAGGCGGGCAGCGGCGTGAAATCGTTTCGCCTGTTGCCTGCCCACGGTCTGCATCGCTGAGGCCCGCGTATTTGCAGTCACCTCAATTGCAAAGGCCCGTCGATCTATCGGGTGCACACGCCGTGTCACATGGCCCCCCTTCTCTAATCGGTTGAGAAGCTTTGTGGTCGATGCCGGCGAGATCGTCAGGTGGCTAGCCAGCATGCCAGGGGTGACAACTTCTTCCCGGTGAGCTGCCACGATCAGATAGTGCAGCGCCTCCATGTCCTGTTTATTTAGCTTCATGTACTTCTCGGAGGCTTCAGACAAAGACTGTTCCGCCTTCCGAAGCCTCGACAGCGCCTTCATCAGTGTCCCGATCTGACTGATATCATCCGCAGACACCTCCGAGCGATCCACCAGTTCGCTGTGGGGGTCACCGGACTCCACGTCGTAAAGATACTGGGAAATAGACTCTTGGGCACCCTGGTCGCTGGTATTCGACATCTGTGAACCCTACGTTCTGGACATAAAGATGGATAAATTAACGTGTCGTTTATATTAAACGATTATTTACCATATTGGTAAATAATGATTTCTTCTCTACCAGGGGTTGATATGAAACTCCCCGAGTTAGTAGTTCTCCTCGATGACAACGGAAATCCTACCGGTCAGCCGCAGAAAATTGAAGTACACGGGACGGACATTCCATCTTGCCTTTTCATGTTACCTCCTCAACTCTGCGGGAGAAGTGTTGGTGACCCGCCGGGCACTGACCAAAGACCTGGGCCGGGGGTGTGGGGGACGCCAGCTTTTCCTCTGACCTGTGTCTACCTAAAGATAGCTCGACACCAGGGTGATGCTGACAACCGCACCCACCAGGTAGTTCAGCCACAGGAAGACCCGCCAAGCGCGGTTAACATCCTCGCAGGTGAGGTCGGTGATGTTCCAGAAGCGCAGCGTGTTGGCCACGTATCCCAGGCCGACCAGGCCCACGATCCATGCCGGGGATGGCAGCGCGAAGACGAGCAGTGCGGCACCCAGATACGCCATTGCGGCCAGCCAGGTGGTCAACCGCGCGCCGAATGCCGTGGCGATGGAGTTCAGTCCGGCCTCCCGATCGGCCTTGACATCCTGCACCGCCCCCAGTGCGTGACTGGCCGTCCCCCAGATGAAGAAGGCACCGACGGCGAACCAGAAATAGGTGGACACCCCGCTGCCCAGGATCGTCGCGCCGATAATTGCCGGGGTGACAAAGTGCGCCGAGGACGTCAATGAGTCCAGTACCGGGCGTTCCTTAAAGCGCAGGCGCGGCGCCGAGTAGGCGATCACTGTGAATATCGAGACGCTCAGCCACACTGCAGAGACCCAGGTTCCGGCTGCGTAGAGCACGATGAGGAAAGGCACAGTGGTGAGCACCGAGGCCCACAGCAGCGGGGCGTGCATCTTCCGGGGCAGCAGCGCGCCCTCGATACCGCCCTTTCGGGGATTGAGAATGTCGGACTCGTAGTCGAAGACATCGTTGATGCCATACAGGGCGATGTTGTAGGGGATCAGGAAGAAGAACACCCCGAGCCAGAACAGCCAGTCCAGCCCTCCACCGGCCAGCAGGTAGGCCAGTCCGAAGGGAAAGGCGGTGTTAACCCAACTAACGGGGCGGGAGGCGGAGAGTACATCGGTGATGATGTTCATGCGCGGTTCTTCCTCCGTCCCGGCCAGAAAGCCGGGACGATTAGAGCGACGAAGATGGGATAGAAGAAGTCCTCGACCGGCACCAGGCCGATCTGCAGGCCCAGGCGCTGGGCATCGCCATACCCGACCAGCTCACCCCAGATCATGAGGTTGTCGAAGATCGCGGTGAGCACGAGCAGTACCACCCCGACGATCGCGGTCACCGCTAACTGACGGGGGCCGCTCTTGCGCCGGGCAACCCACAGCACCAGCGCAAGAACCAGAAAAGGCAGACTGATCAGCAAGTACGTCATACGACCCCTCTCTCATCGTTGGCGCGGCTGGCAAGGAGCAGTCTGGCACCAGAGGTGAGGTTGAGCGTCAGATAGACCAGGAAGAACAGGAATATCGGCTCCTCAAGTGGCATTTCGGGCGCGAGTACCACCCCGGTCATGTATTCGGAACCACCCCGGAAAAACGACCCGGTGGCAATTCCCAGGGCATCCCAGACCAGGAAGGCCGCCACCAGGCTCAGACTCAAAACGGCCGCTCGGCGGGTATGAAGGAAGAACGCCAGCTTCCAGCGCCAGTCGCACAGGACCATGCAGATCAGCACGGCAATCAAAATGCTCAGGTATGCGAAGGATACCATCAGCGCTGACCTCCCGGTTCTGGCAGCGGGCCGGCACTGGTGTCCCCGCGTAGCCGTTTGATCACGTTCTCGGCGGAAATCAGACACATCGGGACACCTACCCCAGGCACCGTGGTTGCTCCGGCGTAGTAGAGACCGTTGACCTTGTCTGAGATGTTCTTGCCACGGAGAAAAGCGGATTGGCGCAGCGAATGACCCGGGCCGATCGCACCACCCTGCCAGGCATGATAGCGCTCGGCGAAGTCAGCCGGGCCCATCGTGGTGCGCACCACGATGCGTTCCGCCAGGTCCGGAATACCCGCCCACTGCCCGATCTGTGCGATGGCGGCATCAGCGATCACACTCACCCTCGGCGAGGCGGTGCCTCGATAGGCGTCACCATGGCCGATTTCCTCGGCGGCTGGGACCGGAACGAGGATAAACAGATTTTCATGTCCATCAGGTGCGACGTCCGGGTCAGAGGCCGAGGGCATCGAGATATAGATCGACCGGGAGGCATCCAGCGGACGTTCCGGGTGTGGTCCATCGAATACGGCGGCGAAGTCCGTGGACCAATCCCGGCTGAAGAGAAGATTATGGTGAGTCAACTGAGGCAACTTTCCCTTCACCCCCGCCATAATCAGTACGGTACCCAAACCAGGATCCCGTGAGGCGAAGTATTTCTCGGGGTAGCTGCGTAGCGCAGCGGGCAAGAGATGGTTTTCCGTGTGGTGCAGATCCGCGGCGGAAATAACGATGTCCGCCCTGATCTCCGTCGGCTCGCCCGCTGCGCCCCGGAGGCGCACCCCCACCGCTTTGTTCTTTCGACCTTCTTTCTCGGTGATAATTGCGGTGACCTCGGTGTTCAGCTGCACCCGTACCCCTTGAGCCACGGCCAGGCGATGGATCGCTTCGACCACAGCGCTAAACCCTCCCATCGGGTAACGCACCCCCTGCACCAGGTCGGTGTGGCTCATCAGGTGATACATCGCTGGAGTGTGCTCAGGGTGGGAGGACAGGAACACCGCCGGGTAGGTCAGGATCTGACGCAGGCGGTGGTCGCTGAATCGCTGGTTAACGTAGCTTTCCAGCGACTGGGTCAGCAGGGTAGCTAGTTTTCCCAGCCGTTGGGCGATGTCCCGGTGCAGCAGCGGAATTGGCGAGGAAAAAGTGGCGTAGAGGAATTGGGAGATGGCCATCCGGTAGGTATCGCCTGCACTAGCCAGGTAGTCGTACAGTCGGTTACCTGCTCCCGGCTCCAGGGATTCGAAAAGTTCGATAGCTTCCTCGACCCCGGTAGAGACGTCAAGCGGTGTTTCTCCTTCGGGAAATAACCGGTACGCCGGTGTCAGGTCTTTAAGGTCCAGCTCGGTTTCAGTGGTGGTCCCCAGGAGGCGAAAGAAGTGGTCGAAGGCATCGGGCATGAGATACCAGGAGGGGCCTGTATCCCACCGGAATCCTGCGTGGTCAGCCAAAACCAAATCCCCGGAGCGGCCTCCGATGGTGTCGGTGCGTTCGATGATGGTGACCGACAGGCCCTCTTTGGCTAATAACGCTGCGGTGGCCAGTCCGGCCACACCTGCTCCGATCACCACTGCGGAACTCGGTGTCTTTCCGGTCATTTCTTAACTCCATTTCTGTCACGGCGGGCGGACCTAGAAACCGCCCGAGCCAGTACGGCTGCCTTGGTCCGGCGGGGCACGCTGACACGGTAGCGAAGCAGGTCCGCTGCTGGTCGCTGCTCGATCCGGTCGGTTAATTCGCTGAACAGTTCAGTGGCCACCAGTACGCCCGTTCGCGCGGTGGCGGGAAGCAGCAACATGACGGCGCGCGCAGCTGCGAGGTCGGTGCGTATGTCAGCGACTAATTCGGTCTTGTATTCTTCGGTCAACTCCTGGTGCTCCACACCCGGAAAATAGGTACGTCCCAGAGTCTTGGAGTCTTCGGCCAGATCACGCAGAAAGTTGATCTTTTGGAACGCAGCGCCGAGTGAGCGTGCTCCGGACTCCAGGCGGGTGTGTTCCTGTTCGGTGACCGGGTGGTCGGTGAGAAAAACCGACAGACACAGCAAGCCAATGACCTCGGCGGAACCGTAGACATAGTCCTGAAAACTGACTGCGTCATGGGTTGACTGATTCAGATCACGCCGCATGGAGGAGAAAAAGGCCACCACGTGTTCCGGGTTGAACTGACACCGTCGCGCGCTGAGTGCATAGGCGTGCAGCACCGGGTCGCTGTGAAAGCGGCATTCCGGGGCGGCCAAGACCGCACGCTCATAGTCATCCAGCGCGGCTGCGGTGTCCGCAGAGCTAAAACCTGCAGCCTGTGCCGTGCCGTCGACGATTTCGTCGGCTATCCGCACCATCGCGTACAGGTTACGGATATCGGTGCGTACCTGCTTCTCCAATAACCGTGTAGCCAGCGAGAAACTGGTGGAGTAGTTCACAATTATCTGATGTGACGCTCTGATGGCCATGTGGTCGTAGCGGCTGAGGAAACTATCGAGGCCATCTCTGGTTTCCGGGGTGGGTTCAGGCATGGCGACGCAGTATCCCTTCGATCATATTCGTGACATCATACAACCCGTCCCGGGTGCTCGGCGCCAGGTCAGCATCTTCGATCAGACGACGAGCCTGCACCAGATGGCCATCCCCCTCCGCAATAACAGTGCTGATGATACCGTCCATGTGGTCTGGATCTGCGAGAAACCCCTCGGGCATTTGGGCGGTCACCAACGTAGCACGGCCGGTGGTCACGTCTCCCGCCGCTGTTTTTCCCGTCACTGTGGTCTCACCTACTGCCCCGGCGATGTCATCCGCGGTCTGGTAGGCGCAACCGAGTGCATGTGCGATGGGTTTCATCACTTCCGGATCCCGCCCAGCGGCCAGCGCGCCGAGCTTGAGCGGAGTGCCGAAGCTGTATTCGCTGGTTTTCAGGTGATTGCTCAAGCGCACCTGTTCCAGATCCGGTCTGGGATGAACTGAGTGAGCGATATCGAGGATCTCGCCGTTTATAGTCTCCTGCGCCGCTGCCGATAGCATCCGCATACCGCCACGGACAAGACCGTCATCAAGGTCAGAGTCCAACAACAACTGCAAAGCGCCGTTAATCCCGAGGTCTCCGGCCACAATCGCCAGCGAGGTCCCCAGGTGGTCATCACCAAACTCATCACGGATAGCGGCGTGGATGGTCGGCTGACCGCGTCGCAGGTCATCACGGTCGATAATGTCATCGTGGATGAGAAACGCCCCGTGCAGTAGGTCCACGCAGGCACCGAACAGCGTCGCTGCTTTTAGCCGATCGCCGTCCACCTCACCGGCGGAAATGTGAACGAGCCGGGACCGCAGATGTTTCCCACCCAAGGAAAAAGCAGCTACCCCATCGTAGGCCCTAGTCAGTAAGCGTTCCTGGGCAGTAACAGTGCGCCTACTGCCGGTCAGAAACTCCTCAAGAACTGCCATCGAGGCCGTCACCCTGGCATCCAGATTGCTATTCACGGTTGTAGGACCTTTCGCGCTGGAGATACCTTGCTACCTAGACATGCCTGAGGTAACCGGGTGAAAAATGTCGGGTCGGTTTCAGAGGCACCATCGACTCGCCGCCGGGTCACCCCGGAGGCAACACCAACGCCTGCGCTGGTCATACCGCAGCGCGGTCCTCCGACCACCCGTGGAGTTTCGCCGATGATTGCCTCCACCATGCGGTGAACCGTGGGACTTAGTGGGTCGCTCATCATCGACTCTTTGGCTAAGTGGCCGCATTGGGAAAGTGCTCTAAAACGGTGGCGGGGACAAGGTACGTGCCGTGACGATCGGATTCCTGACTGCAGGCCAGGAGCGGATGTATTGTTGTCGTGAATGATTGCCTGACCACCCATGACACGTACCGCAGGCACGACCTCTATTGTGTGCATAACGGCGCGACATCGCCGCGGCCCCCGGCCATCGGAACAGTCAAAAAGGCACAGGACCACCATCCCCGAGATTCCACGGTCTCACGCACCTGGCTCCACTGCTCGGGATTGAGATCCGGGGTACGCGAGAGCACGAAACCGGAGGTCCTCAACGGATCGCCGACGATGGCCAAGGAATAGTCATCCGCGAGATACGTCACGCGATAATTGACAGCCCCATTCGGATCCTGAAATGGAACATCAGGAAAGTTCACCCGCAGCGAGGCATCGGAACGCACAGAGGCCGTGCCCTCGATCACCGAATTCGGTCCGATGAGGGTGCCGCAGGAGTTACGCACAGAAATCGTCGACTCGTCAATCACCTCGTACTCCGCGGTGGTGTTATAGGCACACTGAAGAGAATATGGCTGCGGTAGGGCCGCAACTTGGTACCAGGTGCCCGCGTAACGCTCCAGGTCAACCGGCGTTGGGTGTTCGGGGAGTTCACCGCCGGGGAGAGAAGAGCCCTCCGGGATAAGCTGCGACGAACCTCCCCCAATACGACCACCATCAAAAATATCCTGGGCACCAGCCACCGGGAGCACCAGAGCGGTTGACACCAGCAAGGTCGCCAGGGAGGTAAGAATTCGGCGCATAACGATCCTTTTAATTATCTTACTATTCATTTTACTAAACTATTTATCGGAGTTAAAATTAACTTATACTGTAACAATATAGTGTGTGCATTATTTCACCGCAACTAGGTGTCGAAACCTGTGGGCCGGCTCAGGGCGCAGCTTGGGGCGTTTCAGGAAGTAGCCGTCCGGTGCGCAGGTCGGGACATCGGTATTCAGAAACTTCTCGATGCTCCACCACCTGCTCCCGACTGTTTTCGTGCGGGACTCACCGGGATAGCCAGGTATGTCCTGGACTGCATCATTAGCCGTGGAATTCCGGGCGGAAGATACCAAAAGTAGGGTGCGGCGCGGTTACCGATGTCGGCGACCGGCCGATCTGGCCCCACCCCCTCCACGCTCACGCAATTCCACCTCTCCCGCCTGCAAATGAGACGGATTGAACGATGGCGCCCTGCTGACGTGGCAAAGAATGAAGAGGTAATCAGCCCTCGCTGTCGGCGATAGCCCGCTTTCCTGCGGTTTCAGCTGGCCGTTCCCCTGTCCCTCAAGTTATTTCGGTCAAAACCTTCCATCCCACTGAAAAATAGTGCACAATGGTAAATAGTAACCAAATAGGAAAGGTTTTATAATGAAACGATTAATTGCAGCGGGCGGAGCGATTACCCTGGCTTTGACCCTCGGGGCATGCGCCACGGATGACAGCGACATGGCCACCGAGACAATGACAGATGAGGCCACGGCGACGAACGAAACCACCACAGAGGAAACCACCACGGAAGAAACTGAGGCAGCCGCACCTGAAGGCGATATCGTCGATACCGCTGTCGCTGCCGGTCAGTTCACCACGCTGACTAGCGCGTTGGAGTCCGCTGGCCTCGTAGAGACCCTGCAGGGCGAAGGTCCGTTCACGGTGTTCGCCCCTACCGATGACGCCTTTGCTGCTCTCCCCGACGGCACCGTCGATGAGTTGATGGCTGATCCCACTGGCGACCTGGCTGAGATCCTGCAGTATCACGTCATTGCCGATGAAGTGTGGGCCGCCGACGTCATGGAGATGGATGGTCAGATGGTCGAGACTGTGCAGGGCACCGAACTGACCGTCGAGGTAGACGGCGAGAACGTTTCCCTGGTCGATGCTGCCGGTAACAGTGTCAACGTGACAGACACTGACATCGAGAGCACTAATGGTGTCATCCATGTCATCGACGGTGTCCTCATGCCCACCACCTAATTTCTCCTCTTTGCCCGGCAAACGGTGATGCAAAACTAGCGGTTGTTCTAGGTACCTGCAGTTAGTGTGCTGGAGAAACACCGAACAGGGTTTCCCTGATCGCCAGGGGCATCACTTCGCTACCGCTGATGCATGGCTGGAATCCCACGAGCGTGCCACGGGAAACCGGGCAGGAAGAAATGGTCGTGGACTCGTCCGCGGTGTCGTAAAGTGTGGTTGCGCGAATGCCCAGATGGTTGTCCATGCCAGGCGTTCGAGCTTGTCGCATGACATGCTACTTCAATTCTGAGCATTCTCGCTTCATACTCTCGGCCACAATACCCCTGAAGACATCTACTATGGACGGCGGAGGTGCATTTTAATGAGCACAAAACCAAACCAGACCACCAGCCCGGCCGACACCGGAGGACCCGGGGCTTGGGCCATGCCCCTAATCACTCTTATCGGCGTGGCCATTGCCATCGTCACAGCTTTCATCGGCAGCGGCGCCCTAGGTGGCACGCCCATCGCCGAAGCCGCGGGCGGAGCACTGTCCACCGATGCCACGCCGATCGCCCCGGCCAGCACCGCGTTCAGTATCTGGAGCGTGATTTATGTCGGTCTGGCGGCCTATGCTCTGTGGCAGTTAACCCCCACCGCACGCCGCTCACACCGCCAGCGCGTGCTGCGCCCGTGGGCTCTGGCCTCCCTGCTTCTCAACGCTGCCTGGATCTGGACCGTCCAGTGGGGCATGTTGACCGCCTCGGTGATGGTCATCGTCATACTGCTCGCCGTGCTGGTCCGAATCATGTTCCTCCTGGGCCGCCCACGTTCCGGAGGGTGGGCGGAAATGCTCCTGACCGATGGGGCCTTCGGAATCTACTTCGGCTGGGTTCTGGTGGCGAGCTTCGCCAACACCTTCGCATGGCTTTCCGACGCTGGGATCGACGCATTCCGTGACATCCCCGTCGCCATCGCCGGCGTAATCGTGGCAGGGCTGGTGGCCGTGGTCGCCGCTGTGGGCGACGGGGGTCGGATCGCCCCGGCCCTGGCCACCTCCTGGGGCCTTGCCTGGATAGCAGTCGCCCGCAACAGCGGAACCTTCGAGTCACCGGCCCTGGTCTGGACCGCCGCTGTCACCGCGGGCGTCATACTCATCATCGCCGTACTGATGCGGATACGTACGGGCAAACAGGTCAATGATGTTTCTGGTCGCCCTGCGTCGGTGACGAAGTCGTTGACAAACTGACGGAGAGAAGAAATCACCAAGCCCGCCCCGGCCCCGACCGGGAGTGGGTTTAATACATTTCTGCCCACGGGATACCCGAATACTGCACGTGAACGGAGAAACTTCCTTGCAAACGCGAAGTCCGCATTCAGCAGCGTATTTCAGGCGTGGGACAAAGTTACTGGAACACCCCCATCGGCAAAGTTATCAGGAAACCGAATTTTACTATGCCCAGGCTCACAACCCAATGTCCCCAAAAAGGTCACTGAGCAAATATCAAAGAAACCCCAGATAAATTCCTCTGAAGAACCACCATTTTAAGTTAAGAATACAAAAGTGCTGGAACCTAGCAAGGAAACCTGCATAACGCCAAGTAAATGCCTATTTTTCAACTTGCCCCTATATGTGGAGTGTCCCGGGTTTTGTTCCGTCTGAGTAGTCGGGAAAATACTGGAGTATGCCGAAGAAGTTTGACCGGGATGCGAAAGGCCGTGTGGTTCGCTTGGTAGAGGATCGTATCGTGGCTGAAAACCTGTCGATGCAGGAAGTGTGTTAGGCAGTCGCGCCGACACTAGGTGTTTCGTGGCACATGGCCAGGCAATGGACGCAGCAGGCTCGCCGTGATGGTCACGCTCGCGAACACTCGCCTGAAGACTTAGTTGCTGAAGTTGCCAAGCTGCGCCGTGAAAATCAGGAGTTGCGAGATACTAACGAATTGCTGAAGGCAGCATCGGCTTTTTCGCATCGGAACTCGACCCGAAACATCGGAAATGATCCGGTTCATCGATGAATACCGCGATTGTTTCTCCATCGAGTTCATGTGTAAGACGTTAACCACCCACCGTAAGGGTGGTTTTATAACCTCACGTGGATATCGGCAGTCCAAGGCTCGTGGGCAAAGCTTGCGTGGTCTGCGTGATGGTTGCTTTGGTAGAACTCATCCGCAAAGTCCACGCTGAAAACTACGGTGTGTATGGAGTGCGAAAGATGTGGCATTCTCTTCGTCGTCAAGGGATTGATATCGGTCGTGAGCAAACCGCTCGGTTGATGCGAATGGCTGGCGTAGCCGGTAAGCCCAAAGGTGGATCGCCGATAACAACCCGTAAGTCCCAAGGTCCGGATGATCGTCCGGACCTTGTAAACCGCGATTTTACAGCGGACAAGCCGAATCGGTTGTGGGTGGGGTGGCTGATATTGCCTACGTGCGAACCCGAAAAGGATTTGTGTGCACAGCTTTCGGCACGGATGTGTTTTCTCGCCGCATTGCCGGCTGGGCCTTGTTCGATTCATTGCGGACCGCGGCATTGCCTGTGCAGGCACTCAACCAAGTGATTGCGTGCGCTAAGGAAACAACTGGCCTGGTTCACCATTGAGACCACGGATTGCAATATGTCAGCATTGT
The DNA here is from genome assembly GCF_002967075.1 of Corynebacterium sp. J010B-136. GTDB lineage: Bacteria > Actinomycetota > Actinomycetes > Mycobacteriales > Mycobacteriaceae > Corynebacterium. The sequence continues at coordinate 731,138 of NZ_PUGE01000001.1, forward strand.
CTATAACCAGCGTCTTGCTGAGCATAAAATCGCTGCTTCCACCGGGACGGTGGGTGGTTCTTATGACAATGCGCTGGTAAAAATCGTCAACGGCTGTTACAAAAATGAGCTTATCCATACCAGGACGTGGGATAATGTTGTCGACGTGGAAATTGCGACATTTAAATGAGTTACCTGGTGGAATGAGGCCAGGTTTTATCAAGGGTTGGGCTACCGCACACCGGCTGAGATTGAATCAGAATTTTGCCAGAGCAACCCCGATAGAGAAATAACAAAACCAAAGCAAACGCCTAGCAACAAAACCCAGGGCACTTCAATAAGAACCCAACAGCGGGTTCAATGCTGCATAAGGACGTTAAACGTGAGCCACAGGCGCTATCTAAGCGTGACGAAACACGAACTATTGAGTGAGCGGAACAGTGGCAGACACCCCGTAAATTCATGGACTTAGTGGGCATCGTGAAGCTGCTAAGTGGCACGGGTTATGCGCCCCGCTGAAGCTCTAGCCGTGAGGTGGGAAGATGTAGACCTCTCCAGCACCCCGGCGACGGTGAAAGTTACTGGCATCGTGATTGAGCTAAAGGGCGGCAAAGGGCAAGGCAAGGGGCTAATTCGTCAACTAGTCACAAAGACCAAGCACGGGCTAAGAGTAAATAAGTTGCCTGCTGATACCACTGCAGTGCTCATGGAACGTTGGGTGAACCGTGAAAGTGATTTGGTGTTCCCTAACCGTGGTGGTGGGTTAACTAGTTTGTCTAACGTTAATCGTTCGTGGCGTGAAGCCCGGGGCGTGGAATTAAAGCACGTGAGGTTGAAAGATTTCCGGCCTACCGTTGCCACAAAGATTGAACGAACCCACGGGGCTAAGGCAGCGGCTCTGCAACTAGGTCACGGCTCTACAAAGATAACGGAAGAGTTCTACATTGAAGCGGGTGACGCTGGAGACTACACGGCGGTATTAGAACTTTAGGAAATGCCCTAAAGAACCAAACCGTGTGATTACCGTGTGATTTATTGAACCCCCAACCACAAAAATAAATAGCCCCTTACCGCGTTAATGCTGGTAAGGGACTATTTTGTTGTGCGCCCGAAAGTGTCGTACTTCAAGACATAATTGACACGCCTGTTCTGCAGCGGGGCTAATCTAGGGCCGAGATCAGCCGCGAGATC
>NZ_PUGE01000020.1 GCF_002967075.1 Corynebacterium sp. J010B-136
TCGATGTAATTGTTGTCTGTATGTGATACGGAGATAAAACACTTTTACCTTGCTCAGCTGGACTTTGGTTTGGTTGGGTTTGTTGATTTCTTTATGTAGTAATTTTTGGTCAGCTTCACTTTGGCGGAGACGCTTTAGTGTTGTTTGTCTTTTTTGTTAGGTATTGGGCTTTTCACGCCTTTATTTTTGTGGAGAGTTTGATCCTGGCTCAGGATGAACGCTGGCGGCGTGCTTAACACATGCAAGTCGAACGGAAAGGCCTCTAGCTTGCTAGGGGTACTCGAGTGGCGAACGGGTGAGTAACACGTGGGTGATCTGCCCTGCACTGTGGGATAAGCCTGGGAAACTGGGTCTAATACCATATATGACCACCTTTTGGATGGGGTGGTGGAAAGCTTTTGCGGTGTGGGATGAGCCTGCGGCCTATCAGCTTGTTGGTGGGGTAATGGCCTACCAAGGCGGCGAC
>NZ_PUGE01000021.1 GCF_002967075.1 Corynebacterium sp. J010B-136
GCCGTATGCCGTGTTAACGGCGTGTGATTATTATGCTGCTGCTAGTGATACTTCTTTTCTCACTTAGATAACATATCTTTCGTATTAAATTTCAATCCAGGTAAAATATTTCATCCCACTTAGCGAGCAGGATCACGAAATCACCGCCCAACTGAGTCACCTCCAGACAACTTATCCTCGCCAGCATCCCTGACATAAGGGAATTTAAACCTTTATCAGCGGTTGCGGTTCAAACAGCGATCCAGATCGCTCTCCTGAAAAAATCGCCGCCGGGCTGTTGACATTTTAGTCACATCAGCACAATTCTCATCACATTAGTTATCACATATATAACACAGCCAGCGTTAATTCCGGGCTGTTAACCCGATGAGGTGTCGTTATGTCTGATGTTTCAGTGCTCGCACACCAGCTTGACCGGCAGCGCAGGCGTCGCCTGCTGCTGACCGCCGTGCTGAGCTG
>NZ_PUGE01000022.1 GCF_002967075.1 Corynebacterium sp. J010B-136
TGGTCACGCTCATCACCCGCACGATCGCCTGGCTGCGCAGCAGGGCCAGCCCGAACCGCTGGGGAAGGCGTGCGGCGGCCTCGTAGTAGAGCACCGCAAGCTTCGTCATCAGGCCTTTGGGCCCTTCGAGGGCAGGCGCCGCGATGGGATTGACCAGGATCAGTTCGGCCACGGCGCCGGGCCTGGCCGCCACGAAATGGCTGGCAATGATCGAACCGAACGAATGCCCCAACAGGACCGTGTCCGCGCCCAGCCCCAGCGCGGCCATGAAGCCTTCAACGAATTGGCAGGAGGCGGCAACGCTGTGCCCTGTTCCTGCGAAGGCAGCCGAGCTGCCGAAGCCCGGCAGGTCCGGCATGATCAGGCGCATGTCCGTCAGCTGGTCGGCTACCCGGAGCAGGCCGTGGTGGTCGCCGCGGAACCCGTGCACCACCAGGATGGTGCGCGTCTCGGC
>NZ_PUGE01000023.1 GCF_002967075.1 Corynebacterium sp. J010B-136
CAGTGAGGCCGAACTGATGGCGGTGTCGATGCAGGATGACTTCGGCGTTAGCGTGCGCTGGAAAGAAGAACGCAGCCGCACCACCTGGGAGAACGCCCAGATGAGCGCCGAGATTTTGTTGCCGCAAGGCATCAAGCGTGTAGTGGTAGTGACTCAGGCCTGGCACATGCCGCGTTCGGTGTGGAGTTTTGAAAAGGCGGGTTTCACCGTGGTGCCAGGGCCGGTGGGCTTTCTGGGTGTGGACCATGGCCGACCGCTGGGTGGCTGGATGCCGGAGGTCAAGGCGGTGTGGCAAAGCGGGCAGTTGATCAATGAAGCGGTGGGGCAGGTGGGGTATCGGTTGTTCTACCGATAGGTGCTACACAGGAGATCAATTGTGGGAGCTGGCTTGCCTGCGATGGCGGTGGGTCAGTGAGCACTCAGGGCACTGATACACCGCCATCGCAGGC
>NZ_PUGE01000024.1 GCF_002967075.1 Corynebacterium sp. J010B-136
ATTATTACACGATCCGCGCATTTTGCTTGCATTAATACCTTCGCCTATTTCAACTGCTTTAACAGCATTAATTCCCATTAAAGCATGAGCTAATTTAGAGTCTAACTTATCATAAAGAACTTCTCCAAGTCCTATAAGCATACCACTAACTTTTGTAAAAACAGCAGCGCCTACGCTATCTTTTGAGTTTCTAGCATTTAAAATTTCATTTTTAAAGTCACTTTCTAGTTTTGGATCAAGGCAAAAAATTTCACTTTTCTTAGCAAATTCAAAATCAAATTCTTTTTCTTTCAAATTTGATACAAAAGTTCCTACCCCAACAACACCACTTTGAACACAAATGCCAAATTCACGCAAAAGCATCGCTGCAACTGCACCACCAGCCACTCTAGCAACACTTTCCCTAGCACTTGATCTACCCCCACCCCTATGATCTCT
>NZ_PUGE01000025.1 GCF_002967075.1 Corynebacterium sp. J010B-136
GGCTTGATCCGACCCAACATGTGGTCCGGCTGATGCTGTTCGCGCTGATGCTGGCCGGGCTGGTGTTTTCCACCTCCATCCCAGAGGCTTTTGGCGAGCGCGGCCTACCCTTTGCGCTGGCTTATGTATTCATGCAGGTCGGCCGCTGCCTGTTCACCGCCTGGGCGATGCGGCGCGAAACACCCGGCAATGCGATCAATTTCCTGCGGATCACCTCATGGCAGGCCTTTGGCGGCGTATTCTGGATCGTTGGTGCCTTCCTGCCTGAAGACCAGCGCATGGTGATCTGGGCCATCGCGGTGATCGTCGAGTACGCCTCCCCGGCATTGTCCTTCTGGACCCCATGGCTGGGCAGGACGGCGCTTAACGCGCTCGATGTCGAGGGCGGCCACATGGCCGAACGCGCGGGCCTGTTCATCATCATCGCGCTGGGG
>NZ_PUGE01000026.1 GCF_002967075.1 Corynebacterium sp. J010B-136
GCCCTGGAGCGTGGTGATAGATGGTGAAGTCGCAAAGCCTGGGCGCTATGCCCTGGAGGACTTCATGAAACCCTATGAATTGGAAGAGCGCATCTACCGCCTGCGTTGTGTCGAGGCATGGTCCATGGTGATTCCGTGGATAGGCTTTCCCATCTCGGCGTTGCTCAAGCAGGTCGAGCCTACCTCTAAAGTCAAGTACATCCGTTTTGAAACCCTTCAGGATCCCAAGAGCATGCCTGGGCAACGCTCAAGTTTCGGCTTGATCGACTGGCCTTATGTGGAAGGGCTGCGCCTGGATGAGGCGATGAATCCGCTGGCGATCCTGGCTGTGGGTATGTATGGGCGGGAGTTGCCCAACCAGAATGGTGCGCCTTTGCGTTTGGTGGTGCCGTGGAAGTATGGCTTCAAGAGTGTGAAGTCCATCGTGCGGATC
>NZ_PUGE01000027.1 GCF_002967075.1 Corynebacterium sp. J010B-136
GCCTGGGCCGGCGCACGCCATCGACGTGCAGGTTGTGCATGATGCTGAAGAGCCAGGCGCGCATGTCGGCCACACCGCCCCACAGGCCCGACTTGGCCCAGGCCCGCTCCAGCGTGTCCTGCACCAGGTCGTCGGCGTCGTCACGGTTGTTCACCAGCGCCCGGGAATAGCGGCGCAGGCGCGGCACCCAGCTCAGCAGTTGATGGTCGTCGTTCATCAAGATGTTGAAGATGGGGTGAGCCCGCGCGAAGCTGGGTGTGCAGGCGGGTGTACAGGCGTCATTCCTTGATGATGTGCCAGACCTGTTTGAAGTTGTCGCCGCTGCGGTCGCCGGCCTTCTGGTCGGCCTTGTAGGTGTACACCGGCTTGCCCTTGTAGGCCCACTGGCGTGACCCATCGTCGCGAGTGACGATGGGTCACG
>NZ_PUGE01000002.1 GCF_002967075.1 Corynebacterium sp. J010B-136
AAACCATGAAGAAATGGCTCAAACAAAGACCACCAGCCAGCAGCATCGAAGAACTACAAACACTCCTCGACGAATGGCGCCACCACTACAACCACATCCGACCCCACAGCGCGATTAAAGCCAACACCCCATACGAGGCCTATAACGCACTGCCCAAAGCCACACCAGGAGACATAGAACAAGACGAATGGCGCATCCGCACCGACATCGTCGACAAAGCCGGACGCGTATGCATCCGCTACGCCGGCCGCCAATACCACCTAGGAATCGGCAGAGGCTACACCGGAACACGCGTAGACATGGTCATCGTCGACAAACACGTCATTACATCCAAACAAGAAACTAACGAAGTACTCACAGAACACGTCATCGATGTATCCCGCGACTACCAAAAACCGCTCTGGAAAACATAACCACCAAAACGCGGAAAAGCAGCCACCATTCACCAGAACAGTAACTGCTTTTCCGTCAACCATCACTCGACTCATAGTGTCAACTATGTACCGACTGAGGACAATGGTGCCCTAGACAGGAGTCGAACCTGCGACACCGGCTTTAGGAGAGCCGTGCTCTATCCACTGAGCTACTAAGGCAGGGCCGTTCACAACAAACTGCGAATCAAAAAGACTCAGCGAAAGTCAGTTGTGAACATCTCTAGGTTACCCGAGTAGTAGCCACGAGCTAAAACTGGGATGTGATGTTGGTCTGCCACGGAGGTTTAGCGCCAGAATATGGCGTATCACTATCCCCGTTGCGCTAGTTTGATGAGTATGAATCATCAAGAAAATACTGACGGTGTAGAACCACAATTTATTGACGTCCAACGCCGCGAGATTATTGCGCGCACGGTTTCGGTGGAAGATGGGGTGGAGACCTTGTCCATCGAAAAGCTTGTGCGCGGAAGCGAACCCAAGCGCATCATGCTGCTGAATAAATTTGATGCCCAGCAGCTCAAAGATGTTTTAGATGAATACCTAAAGACCATCTATTCCAAAGAGCTAGCTGGGCTTAACACCACGCTGTCTCCGAAAGACATGTTGGAGCTTTTCGGAGAAGACGAGAATTAGTTACTCAACTCCTCGAGCTTTGCGCGCACGTCAGCAGCCGGTGGGTTGGTGGCGTGGGTGCCATCGGAGTACAGCACGGTGGGAACCACGCGGTTGCCGTTATTAACGGACTTAATCCACTCATTGAGCTCGTCATTACCTTCTGCGCCATTATCGACGTCAACGGCCGCATAAGGGGTTTGCGACTGGTCTAAGTCTGAGCGCAGACGGGCGCAAAATGGGCACCAGTCAGCGAAGAAAACAGTGACGTGTTCGGTAGTTTTAGGAGTTGCGATTGCCATTTTTAGGCAGCGTCCTTTCGTTCATAACTAATAAATCGATACTTAATGGGCAGCTCGCTCGCCGGCTGATTCGGAATGGTCAGATGGCCTTTTGCTGAGGTCTGCCATCCGGAATCAGAAGTCTGGCTAAAAGTCTCAGGAATGTAGGGCGCAAAGACGGCATCATCGCCATATGCGTCGGCAACATTGACATCCATAAGAGTTACCTCCAGGACATCCATCTGCTCTAAAGTCGAGGCATACAGCTTGCCACCGCCCATGATCCATCCTTCGGTCAACTCCGGCAAGCGGTTTAAGACCGTCGCGCCGTTAGACCACTGGCCAGGCTCACGCGTTGAAAGCACAAAGTTCTCACGCCCGGGGAGTGGACGGAATTTCTCAGGAAGTGACTCCCACGTATTGCGTCCCATAATGACCGGGCTGCCCAAGGTGACTTCTTTAAAATGAGCTAGATCTTCTGGCACGTGCCACGGCATTTGTCTGCCGTCGCCGATGATTCCATCCAAGGACTGTGCCCAAATCGCACCAAGAAAGCTCATGGTTTTATCCTAGACCGACACTGGCGCTTTGATAGCTGGGTGTGGGTCATAACCTTCTACCTCAAAGTCCTCGAAGCTGTAGTCAAAGATGCTCTTTGCCTTCTTCAACTTCAGCTGTGGGTATTCGCGTGGCTCACGGGAGAGCTGCTCTTTGACCTGCTCAACGTGGTTATTGTAGATGTGCACATCGCCACCGGTCCAGATGAGTTCACCGACTTCCAGGTCTGCCTGCTGGGCAAACATATGGGTCAGTGCGGCGTAGGAAGCAATGTTGAATGGAACTCCCAAAAACATGTCAGCGGAGCGCTGGTAGACCTGCATCGATAGCTTGCCTTCGGCAACATAGAGCTGGAAGAGCAAGTGGCATGGCATCAGTGCCATCTTGTCTAGCTCAGAAACATTCCACGCAGAGACCAGGATGCGGCGCGAATCAGGGTTATTCTTGAGCTGATCCATTACCGTCTGGATCTGGTCAATGTGCTGGCCATCTGGGGTAGGCCAAGAGCGCCACTGCACGCCGTAGACAGGGCCCAGCTCGCCGTTGTCATCAGCCCACTCGTTCCAGATGCGGATCTTGTTTTCCTGCAGCCAAGACACGTTGGATTCCCCGCGCAAGAACCACAGCAGCTCGCCGATAACACCGTGGAAATAAACCTTCTTGGTGGTCAGCAGTGGAAAAGACTTGCTTAAGTCATAACGCAGCTGATGTCCGAAAAGCGACCGCGTTCCGGTGCCGGTGCGGTCGGATTTTTGAGCACCGTTGTCGAGGACGTTTTTTAAAAGCTCTTCATATGGAGTTGGGATGGAAGCGGCGTTAGTCATGCCGCTTAGTTTAGGGGATGAGGCGAATTTAGTCATTCGGCCTAATCACCGCGAAAACCAGCGGCTAAAAGCCTGGGTTATCTGCTGCGAATTTCGCTGCGTGCTCTAGGATTTCATCGGCCAATTCTGGACGGCACACCACTAAATCGGGGATGTAGGTGTCTTCGTGGTTGAAAGTGATGGGGCTGCCATCGAGACGTGAGCAGTGCAGGCCTGAGGCTAAGGCCACACCGACTGGGGCTGCTTGGTCCCACTCGTATTGTCCGCCGGCGTGGATATAGCCGTCATAATCGCCCAAAAGGACGTGCATGGCCTTAGCGCCTGCGGAGCCGATTCCGACTGCGTCGTAGCCCATTTGCTGCGTGATGTATTCCGCGACCTTGGGTGGGCGGTTGCGCGAGACCACGAATTTCTTCGACAGTGGTCCTTGCACAGCGCGTACATCCGAGGACTTAAAAGTAACGCCTAAGTCTGGCAGACCCACCGCGGCGTGCTTGGGGATTCCGTCGATAACAAGTGCGATGTGCACCGCCCAGTCCTGGCGGCCGGTGGCAAATTCTTTGGTGCCATCGAGTGGATCGACAATCCACACGCGCTCTTTACCCAGCCGGTCTAGGTCATCCACGGCTTCTTCGGATAAGAATCCGTCGTTGGGGCGGTGTTGTTCTAGGACGCGGGAGATCCACGATTGGGCTAGTTCATCACCAGCGTCTCCTAGGGCGCGGCCGCGCAAAAGGCCGCCTTTACGGACACCTTTTAGAATCTCGCCGCAACCTTCAGCGATCATATTGGTCAAGCGAGCATCAGAGAGCTGGACTGTCATAGTTCCTAAGACTACCCATCGCGATAAAGTAAGGCATGGCCAAAAACATTCTGTCGCGCTTCAAGCCAGCTGTTGCTGGATGGTTCGAGGATGTTTTCACCGAACCAACCGCCGTCCAAGCCCAGTCTTGGGATGCTATTTCCCAAGGCAATCATGCTTTGCTGGTGGCACCGACCGGTTCGGGTAAAACCCTGGCTGCATTCTTGTGGGCGCTGAACAATCTGATTGAGCGCGAAGGCCAAACGTCATTACCGTTGTCTGCAGGAAATGACGGGGGCGGATCGTCTAGTTCTAAAAGTGGTGTCGATTTTTCTGCCGCTGGCTCATCGAGAGCCAGTGGCGTGAAGGTGCTCTACATTTCGCCGCTGAAAGCTTTGGGCGTGGATATTGAGCGCAACCTGCGGGTGCCGTTGGCGGGTATCTCACGCGTGGCGCAGCGCCTAGGAGTGGACGAGCCGGATATTTCTATTGGCGTGCGCTCTGGTGATACCCCGCAGTCGGAGCGCAACCGGCAGCTACGCAAACCACCTGATGTTTTAATCACCACGCCGGAATCGGCATATTTGATGCTGACGTCTAAGGCCGCGGGCATTTTGGCGTCGGTGGAGACAGTCATCATTGATGAAATCCATGCGATTGCTGGCTCTAAGCGCGGGGTGCACATGGCGTTGACCATGGAGCGCCTAGCAAAGGTAGCAGGGGAGTTTCAGCGCATCGGTTTGTCTGCCACGGTGCGTCCGCTGGAAACCGTTGCGAACTTTCTTGGTGGTGGGCGGCCGGTGGAGATTATTGCGCCGCCAGCGAAGAAGAAGTGGCAGTTGGATATCCACGTCCCAGTCGAGGACATGTCAGATCTGCCCACGCCGGAGCAAGGTTCCACTATCGGTGAGATGACGGTGGATGATCCATTGGGGATTACCGAATCGGCCCTGCCGGTGGCGAGCTCTATTTGGCCTTTCATTGAGCAGGCCGTCTACGACCAAGTGATGGAGCATCGCTCGACGCTGGTCTTTGTGAACTCGCGGCGCACCGCAGAGCGCCTGACCTCCAGACTGAATGAAATCTGGGCGTCAATTCATGACCCGGAATCGTTGTCGCCGGAGCTGCGGCGCGACCCAGCGCAGCTGATGAAGGCTGTGGATGTTGCTGGCAAAGCGCCGGCAGTCATTGCGCGAGCGCATCACGGTTCGGTGTCTAAAGATGAGCGCGCGATGACTGAGACCATGCTCAAAGAAGGTGCGCTGCGTGCCGTGGTGTCCACGAGTTCTTTGGAACTGGGCATCGATATGGGTGCGGTAGAACTTGTCATCCAGGTGGAATCCCCACCGGCGGTGGCCTCTGGTTTGCAGCGCATCGGGCGCGCCGGGCACGTCGTCGGTGCTACTAGTCATGGCTCTTTCTACCCCAAGCACAGGGCTGACCTTCTGCAGACCACGGTGGTGGTGCAGAAGATGGTGGAAGGGGGCATCGAAAAGCTGCATATCCCCACCAACCCGTTGGACGTGTTGGCGCAGCATACCGTCGCCGCGGTAGCTGCTGCCCCGGAGGGCTTAACCGCCGATGACTGGTATGACACCGTCACCCGGGCCTGGCAGTACCGCGATTTGGCGCGAGAGGTTTTTGACTCTGTCATTGACTTGGTCTCTGGTGTGTACCCGTCGACCGATTTTGCGGAGCTGCGCCCACGCGTGGTCTATGACCGGATTACCGGTGTGATGACCGCGCGGCCCGGCGCGCAACGGGTGGCGGTGACTAATGCGGGCACGATTCCGGACCGCGGCATGTTTGGTGTGTTCATCGCCGGTGGTGAGGGTGCCCCGCGGCGCGTGGGTGAACTCGATGAAGAGATGGTCTATGAATCGCGCGTTGGCGATGTGTTTACCCTTGGTGCGTCCTCGTGGCGGATTGAGGACATCACCCGCGATCAGGTCATAGTCACCCCGGCCCCGGGGCATACGGGCCGCTTGCCGTTTTGGTCGGGTGATTCCGCTGGTAGGCCTTATGAATTAGGCCAAGCCATCGGTGCGTTTCGCCGTGAAGCGCACGCGAATCCGGAGCTAATTACCCATACTGATGCGTGGGCGAAGGATAACCTGCGCGCCTTTTTGCACGAGCAATATGAGGCCACGGGCTCGATTCCGGATGAATCGACCTTGGTGATGGAACGGTTTAAAGATGAGCTAGGGGACTGGCGCATCGTGTTGCACTCGCCCTTTGGCCGCGGAGTCAATGCGCCGTGGGCGTTGGCGATTGGCGCGCGCATCGCCGAGCGCACCGGGATGGACGCTCAGGCGGTGGCCGGAGATGATGGCATCGTGCTGCGCCTGCCGGAAGGGGAGGCGGAGCCGGACGCGTCGATCTTTGCCTTCGACCCGGATGAGATTGAAGATATCGTCACCGAGCAAGTCGGCGGCTCAGCGCTGTTTGCCTCGCGGTTTCGTGAGTGTGCGGCGCGTGCTTTGTTATTGCCCAAACGCAATCCGGGCAAGCGCGCGCCGTTGTGGCAGCAGCGCCAGCGCGCTGAGCAGCTCTTGGACGTGGCGCGGAAGTATCCGTCTTTCCCCATCATTTTGGAAACGGTGCGCGAGTGTCTCCAAGACGTCTACGATGTGCCAAGCCTCGTCGAGGTCACCCGAAATATAGCGCATCGCAAAGTGCGTATCGCGGAAGTTACCACGGAGCAGCCTTCGCCTTTTGCATCCTCGTTGTTGTTTAACTACACCGGCGCATTTATGTACGAGGGCGATAGCCCGCTGGCCGAAAAACGCGCGGCAGCACTTGCCCTGGACCCGGCGTTGTTGGCCAAGTTATTAGGCACAGTCGAGTTGCGTGAGCTTCTAGAGCCCGAGATCATTGCTGAGGTCCATGCGCAGCTACAGCGCACCGACGCGACCCGGCGCCCGCAGACTAGCGAGCAGGTCGCCGATATGTTGCGAGTCATCGGTCCTGTCCCAGTGGATTCTTTGGGGGAGCACACCGACGTGCCGCTGCAAACCCTGCACCAGCAACTCGGCCATCGCATCATGGAGGTACGCATCGGCGGGCGCATGCACCTAGCCCAATCCCAAGATGCCGCCTTGCTTCGCGATGGTCTCGGAATCCCTGTTCCACCAGGTATCCCCGCGCAGGTAGAAACGATTACCGATGCACTCGACCAGCTGGTATCACGCTGGGCACGCACCAGAGGTCCGTTTGTGCTGCGGGAGCTTGCCGATGCCTTCTCCCTCTCCGTATCCATCGCGCATTCCACCATCGAACGCATGGACTCTGTCATCGAAGGCCACTACCGCCAAGGCGTGGATGAAGTCGAGTACTGTGCCAACGAGGTCCTGCGCGTTATTCGCTCCCGCTCTTTGGCACGAGCACGTGCGCAAACCGAACCGGTTTCAGCTGCGACTTTTGGCCGCTTCTTGCCGGACTGGAATAACGTCGCGCCAGTTATTGAAGGTGCTACCGGCAATATGCGTCGACCCACCTTGCGCGGTGCCGATGGTGTCTATGCCGTACTCGAACAGCTCACTGGGGTGCGCCTGCCGGCATCGGCCTGGGAATCAATGGTGCTGCCATCCCGCGTTGGCGACTATTCACCGATCATGCTCGATGAGCTAACTGCTAATGGCGAAGTGCTCATCGTCGGCGCGGGCAAAGCCGGTTCCTCTGATCCCTGGGTGATGCTGCTTCCTGCCGATTACGCCGCGGGTCTTGTCCCCATCCAGGATGAGGAAATCTCCGGCCTTACTGGATTACAAGAATCTACCTTGGCATTGCTCTCGCGCGGCGGTGGATTCCTGTTTGCTGATATCTACCGCGATACCTCCATCTCTAATGAACGTGGTTTAGACGTGGGCGTCGGCGCGGGCAGCGATGCTCCCACCACGGAACATGTACGGGAAGCGATCTGGGGACTAGTAGAGATGGGCCTTGTCAGCCCTGATTCTTTCGCACCCATCCGCACGCGTTTGTCCGCGCACGGTTCCGGGCGCACGGCACATAGGCAAAAGCGTCGCCCGCAGCGCTCCCGCCTGCGCATGGGACGTACCTCTTTCGCACAAACCCAACGCGCTAACCCGACCCCGCCGGATATGAATGGCCGCTGGGCATTGACCATCCCGGCATCGCACGATGCCACGGCGCGCTCTGCCGCCCAGGGCGAAGCCTGGCTGGATCGCTATGGCGTGGTCACCCGCGGCTCGGTGGTCTCTGAAGACGTCCTCGGCGGCTTCGCCCTGGCCTATAAGGTTCTATCCGGCTTTGAGGAATCCGGCAAAGCCATGCGCGGATACGTCATTGAAGGACTCGGCGCTGCGCAATTTTCCACTCCTGCGGTTATTGACCGCCTGCGTGGGTTGAGTGATTCCCCGGACATCACCGGCTGGCCCTCCGGCACCACCACGCCCGATACCGTGGTGCTGGCCGCCTGCGACCCCGCCAACCCCTACGGCGCTGCTTTGCCATGGCCGCAGCAAGGACCATCGCGTGCCGCCGGTGCACTCGTCGTGCTTATCGATGGCCTCTGCGCAGCCCACCTCACCCGCGGCGGCAAGACGCTCACGACCTTCTTTGACCAGCTTCCCGAAGGTATCGACCACGCCCAAGCACTCGAATATGTCTACCGCGCGCTCATGGCACTAATTTCTACCGGGCGCCTGAGCCCCTTAGTCATCGAAAAAGCCAACGGTGCTTCCATCTTCGACTCCACAATCGCGAACCAACTTCGCGCCCTGGGCGCCGGCATCAGCCCGCGCGGTATCCGCCTTGCCACCAAGTCCGTCGCCCCTCGCGTACCCAACGCGCCGGGCACGGGGAGAGAACAAGGCACGACGAATGCGCCCGGTACCTTCGAATGGGATGTAGACGCTGAGCAGGACACCGAATTGCCGAGTCCACGGCGGGGCAGAAGCATCAACGAGGCTCTAGACGAGCTCAGCTTTGATGACCCGCCGACGGAAGAACCGCCACAACAGCGACGCTCCGGACCGATGCGTCCGCGTCGGGGACCGCAGCCGCCACGAGGAAGAGGAAGGCGATAATGCCAGAAGGCGATTCAGTCTTACAGCTGTCCAACAAGATGCAGTTCATGGTCGGCCGCGAAGTCACCTATACCTCCATCCGAGTTCCGCGCTATGCCACGGCCACGTTTACTGGCGACTATTGCGAAAATGTCTGGCCCTATGGCAAGCATCTATTCATGCAGTTTGGGGAGCAGATTCTGCACACCCATCTGAAGATGGAAGGGCAGTGGTCCATTCATTATGAGGGCGATAAGTGGCGCAAGCCTGGGTTTAGTGCCCGCGTAGTTTTACGCCTGGCCAATAGCCCGCGTGATATCGAAGTGGTTGGACACAGCCTTGGCAACGTGGATGTGTACCCGATTGAGAACTACTACGACCATATTGAGCACCTAGGGCCAGATATTTTGGATGAGCAATGGGAGACAGATGGCCGTGATGAAGCTATCGGCCGAATCCTTGCTCGGCCGCAGCGATCAATTGGTGCTGCATTGCTGGATCAAAAGAATATCGCGGGCATTGGCAACGAGTACCGCGCCGAAGCCTGCTTCATCGCCGGCATCCACCCCAGTGACTCTGTGGCAGCCATCGGGCCTGAGCTAGTAGAAAAGATCGTGGACATCTCCCACCGCATCATGTGGGCGAATAGAAATTCCCCCGTGCGCGTGACCACCGGCGTGCGGCGCGCCGGGGAGACCACCTATGTCTTTGGACGAAACCACAAGCGTTGCCGACGCTGCGGCACCGCCATCTACACAGACAGACTCGGCGGCCCCGACGCCGGCGGTGAAGAAGGCGAGCTAGAGCGCATCATCTGGGTCTGCCCACACTGCCAACCACATAGAGAAACTTAGAGTACGGCGTGTGCTTTGTTCATTGACTTGGTGTAGCGGAATTCTTGCGCAACTGTGTTGCGGATAAGCCGGATGATAAATAACACTACAAAGATTCCTCCGCATATAGCCGCTATCGTAAACATCGAGTGTGCTTGCTCTATAAGACGAAGGGCTTCATCGGTTAGTGCACCATCAGCACCTGCGTGGAGCGTCATTTGAGCGCCATGCATTTTATTGAACCCCATGACGAAACAAACGCTGGTAACCACTAGTGCTGCAAGTTCTAGTGCTAATAAAACAAATCGCATTGCCATCCTTTGCTCGGTTGCGTTTATCCTCAACGACGGTTTGTGCCTTGGGGAGCACTTTTGCATGCCGAAACACAGGTTCCCCCTTTGAGCCCCAAATACTACTTTCGATTGACTATAAGCCGAATAGTTGCAAAGTCAAGGAAACTAAAGGGATGTGACTATCTGTGAGTTCCTGTAGATGGCTGTGAACGTCTTTGATGGTGCATCGCGATTAGATTGTCCGACTACCAAATCTTAAGTTTTGGCGACAGTCTAAAAATGGAGGTAAACCCTGATGTCAATGTCGGTGATGTCGACTAGGTTAGGTTCTATGAAAACTATCCTGAACATCATCTGGTTTATCTTCGGTGGCTTCTTTCTAGCGGCGGGGTATTTCCTTGCCGGTGTTATTGCATGCATCCTTGTTGTGACTATCCCCGCGGGTGTGGCTAGTTTCCGCATGGCCAGCTACGCGCTGTGGCCATTTGGTCGCAGCGTTGTGCAGCCGACTAAGGGAACTGGCGGATTTTCTGCCATCGGTAACCTCATCTGGTTCCTCGTCGCCGGTCTGTGGCTGGCGATTGGCCACGTCGTTACCGCAGCTGGCCAAGCCGTCACCATCGTCGGTATTCCGCTAGCGATTGCCAATATCAAGATGATTCCGGTGACCTGCTTCCCATTCGGACGCAGCATCGTGCCATCGGATCGCATTCCTTTCGGCTACGAGCCAATGGTTAAGCTCTAAGCCCGCAGGCGCAACGACAGCGCCGCGCGCCCTCCAAGAAAATGGGAGAGTGCGCGGCGCTGTTTTTAACTTTTTGTATATTGTTGCGGTGTTAATCTTTGGTGCGCGAAGACGAGCTGACGCCGGGAGCATCGGAAACCTGCGAAGCATCGGCTTGCTGTGACTGCTTGGAAACTGTGGTGGTGTCGCGGGTGGCTGCCTTACGCTTTTGGCTCCGGCGGATGAGCAGTACCAAAACCACGATGATCGCTAGGGCAATAAGGGCATAAATGACGGTGGAGTACTGATCGATATAGTCAGCGACCAACGTATATGACTGACCCAGCCACATCCCTAACCAGATGAGAGTCGCGTTCCAACCAGCTGAACCTATGGCCGTCCAGAGCGTGAACTTAATCGGATTAAGCCGGTCAATGCCCGCGGGGATGGAAATGAGCGAGCGAATACCGGGGATGAAACGGCCGAAAAAGACCGAGGCCGGGCCGTATTTATCAAACCAGTATAAAGCGCCATCAACGTCACTTGCTTCAACCAGCCACATCCAGTCCGCAATCTTGCGTAGACGCTCTGCGCCAATCCACGCGCCAATGCCGTACAGTGCCCAGGCGCCCAAGATGGAGCCGACAGTAGCCCAAATAAAGGTGGGCCAGAAACCTAGGTTGCCCTGTGAGATAGTAAACCCGGCCAGCGGCAGCACTACTTCAGAAGGGATTGGTGGAAAGAGGTTCTCCAATAAAATAGCGATGCCAACGCCGGGGGCGCCGAGGATTTCCATTAACTGGATAATCCACTCGATTATTCCTTGCACGATGTTTATCCGTTTCCTTCTGGACTCACGTTAACTGCTCTATTGTGCCCAAGAAGTATGAACTGGCCGTGGCCAGCGACTGGATGTTTCCTGCGTGAATTCTGTTAATTAACGGTGCTTAAGAAACCAGGAGATCAGCGCATCGGTCGATTCATCCCCCGTGTTGATCTCAGCCTTTCCTGAAACCGCAGGTGCTAAGTCATTAGCTTGCTGTTTTCCAAGTTCCACGCCCCATTGGTCAAAGGAGTTGATATCCCAAATAACACCTTCGACAAACACGATGTGTTCGTAAAGCGCAATCAAGCTGCCCAATGCAGCAGGGGTGAGCTCTTCGGCCAAGATAGTGGTGGTGGGGCGATTGCCCGGCATGACTTTGTGGGCCACGAGTTCTTCTGCGATGCCTTCGCTGGCAATTTCTTCTGCGGTCTTGCCAAAAGCCAGCACCTTGGTTTGAGCGAAGAGATTGCCCATGAGCAGATCATGCATGGAGCCTGTGCCATCGGCAGTGGGGAAATCTTCCTTCGGGCGGGCAAAGCCAATGAAATCAGCCGGAACTAAGTGCGTGCCCTGGTGCAGTAGCTGGAAGAAAGCATGCTGGCCATTGGTTCCAGGCTCACCCCAGTAAATTGGGCTGGTGGTGGTTGCCACTGCAGAACCGTCGTGGTGCACGGACTTGCCGTTAGATTCCATCGTCAGCTGCTGCAGGTAAGCAGGGAAGCGGCCCAGATCTTCAGAGTAGGGAAGCACGGCGTGAGATTGTGCACCGTAAAAATTGGTGTACCAGACGCTCAGCAGCGCCATGAGTGCTGGAACATTAGATTCCAGCGGCGTAGTGCGGAAGTGCTCATCCATGGCGTGGAAGCCTTCGAGGAAACGCATGAAATCTAGCGGGCCAATGGTGCACATCAGCGACAAGCCAATGGCTGCATCGACAGAGTAACGTCCGCCGACCCAGTTCCAGAACCCAAACATGTTCTGAGTGTCAATGCCGAATTCTGCCACCTTTTCGGCGTTGGTCGATACCGCAACAAAGTGCTTGGCGATGGCAGATTCATCACCATCGAATTGCTCCAGCATCCAACGACGAGCAGCGTGGGCGTTAGCCAAAGTTTCCTGCGTGGTAAAAGTCTTGGAAGCAATGATGAAAAGAGTGGAGCCGGCATCGAGTCCATCCAAAGTCTTTGCCAAATCCGCTGGGTCTACATTGGAGACGAACTCTGCAGAAATTCCTGCAACTTCATAGCTGCGCAGCGCCTGGGCTGCCATCGCAGGCCCCAAATCAGAACCGCCGATGCCGATGTTGACGACTTTTTTGATGGTGTGGCCGGTATGCCCCAGCCACTTTCCCGAACGCAAAGCGGTTGCGAAATCACGCATGCGACCGAGTACTTCGTGAACATCGGCAGCGACATCTTGAGCATCGACCACCAGGTCATCTTCGACCGGAAGGCGCAACGCGGTATGCAGCACGGCGCGGTCTTCGGTGGTGTTGATGTGCTTACCGCTAAACATGTCTGCGCGGCGTGCTTCAACCCCTGCTTGCTCAGCCAGTTCTACTAACGCTGCAACTACCTCGGAATCGATGAGATTTTTTGAAAGGTCGACATGCAGCCCTGCAGCATCGAAAGTTAAAGCCGAAGCACGGGTGGCATCGGCAGCAAAAAGCTGTCGAAGCGTCGTTTCCTTCTTGGCTTCAAAGAGTTGCTGAAGCTTTGCCCATGCAGGTTGTTGCGTGATTTCCATGATTGACCTTTCAATTACCAGCGGTAAACGAGCTGAAGTAGGGGTGAGATAGGTAACCTAGCCACTTCCTAAACTAGTCAAAATATTAGTTTAAGGGGCAAAATAAATGCGGCTTCTCCACAAAATTTGGGAGAAACCGCGAAAGAAAATTCTAAATGGTGCGTGGTGTTAGAGAACCAAAGCTGCAATCCAGCCGGCGATCAGCAACGGAATGTTGTAGTGAATGAAGGTCGGAATGACCGAATCACGAATGTGGTCGTGTTGACCATCAGCATTCAAGCCTGCTGTTGGGCCCAGCGTGGAGTCCGAGGCAGGTGAGCCTGCATCGCCAAGAGCGCCGGCGGTGCCGATGATAGCGACGGTTGCCATGGTGGAAAAGCCCAAAGACATGCACAGTGGAACGAAAATCACGGTGATGATTGGCAGGGTAGAGAAGGAAGAGCCAATGCCCATGGTGACGATGAGGCCGACAATCAGCATTGCTGCGGCCGCGGCTGCCTGATTATCGCCGAAGATGGACGTCACGTCGTCGACTAGCGCTTCGACCTCACCGGTCTCGGTCATAACAGCTGCAAAACCTTGCGCGGTAATCATGATGAAGCCAATGAGCGCCATCATCTTCATACCGGAAGAAAATACGTCATCGGCCTTCTTCCACTCCACAGCGCCGGTGAGCAACAAGATAGCCAGACCAACTAGGGCACCGACTAACAGGCCATCGGCTTCAAAGCTCATAGCCTGCATGGCAACCTGAACCACGAAGGTTGCGACGATAGCAATCAGTGCAACGCGCACCTTGTAGGAAGAAACTTCCTGACTGTCCGGCTCTTCAGCCAAAGGACGATCTTCGTAGACACGTGGCTTGCGGTAGCTGATGAATACAGCAATGAGCAGACCCGCCACCATGCCTGCTGCAGGGATAGCCATGACCTGCATGATGTTGATGCCGGAGGTGTCCAAGCCCGCCTCATTGATGTTGAACAACAAGATGTCGTTCAAGAAAATGGAGCCGAAACCTACGGGCACAAACATGTAGGTGGTGACCAAACCGAAAGTCAGCACGGAAGCAATCAGGCGGCGGTCAATGCCGAGCTTGTTAAAGACCGTGAGCAGTGGGGGAACAATGAGCGGGATGAAAGCAATGTGAACCGGGATTACGTTCTGGCTCATAATGGCCATCGCGAGCAGACCTGCCACGATGAGATACTTTGTCGTGGTTACTGCCTTCTGGCTGGCATTGTGCACGATCGGATCCGCTGGATCTTCCTCGGCATCAATGTCGCCTGCGCCGCCTGCAGTAGCAAACTGAGATACTTTGGATTTGGTCGCATTAACTCGGGCAAGCAGGAGATTCGCCAAGATTTGGGGCAAGCCTGTCGAAGCCACACCCATGGCAAAAGCGCCGAGCAGGGCGTAGCTCAACGCGATTTTGGCGCCACCGCCAAGGCCATCTTGGAAGGCAAGCATGGTGCCGTCTAGTCCCATGCCTGCGAGCAGACCTCCGACAAGCGAACCAAGAAACATTGCGACGACGACATGCACGCGCACTAGGGCCAGCACGAGCATGACCACCACAGCAATTAAGACAGCATTCATAATTAATCAGGGTATTAGCAGGGTCCTTTTATAAAAAATTAGGATTGCCTGCAAAAACGTGATTCTTATCCCAGCAAGATGGGGAAGTGGTCCACACCCTATGAATGCATAGAGTTGGGGTAGCGCTTTAAAAGCGCTACCCCATAAGACTGGTGTCGTATGAGCGACCCAGAAGTGCTCAGCCGAGCTTGCCGCGGCCCATGCGCAATAGCGCAGAGGCGATGGCGGGACCTTCTTCGCCGAGCTCATCACGGAACTGGTTCAAAATAGAAATCTCACGGGTGTGCACTAAACGGGTGCCGCCGGAGCCCATGCGGGTCTTGCCAATTGCTTGGGAAACCTTCGTGCGACGTTTGATGGCTTCTAAGATCGTGCGATCCATGCGGTTGATTTCTTCGCGATACTTCTGAATCTCAGCATCAGACAATGGGTCATCAGTGCCTGAAGGCATGCGAATATCCGCGTTGTCTCCAGCAGGGTTGAAATCCATATTTTCTCCCACGAGTTCGTCCTGGGACTGATTATTGCTAGCGTCAGTACGGCCAGATTCAGAAGAGGTGTCCATAGCTTTATTATTGTGCCACTAAGTAAGAGAAACTGGAATCATTGACTCAGGCTAAGCGCCGCTCGTGGTCTTGGCATGGGTTTGGACACAAGTAGTGTCCGATGCAAGAGGTAGGTTGGAAGTTATTATGCGCAGCGATGAAAATAGAAACGACAAACAAGAACAAATTACTGACTTTGATCAGCTTCCACTTCCACCTTTAGAACCTGAACCCGAATTTGCTCCACCCGAAGAAGCTGACCTACCGCCGGAGGATGCTGGCGATCTTTTTCGTGATTCTCACATGACGCAGGCAGGCGCGGAAGCTCGCCGCAATCCTTTCGCACCTGCATCCGGCAATGCCGCAGCGAATCCTTTCGGCGGAGCAGGCAGCGGCTTTTCTAATCCTTCGCCGTTTAGCACGGTCGGAAGCAACGCAGGGCAGCATCGCGCGCGGCCGCAGATCAATGTCTCGGCCGAAAAGCTAGTCGATGGTCTTAATCCGCAACAGGTTGAAGCCGTTGAGCATTCTGGTTTGCCACTGCTGATTATTGCTGGTGCGGGCTCTGGTAAGACCGCGGTGCTGACCCGCCGTATTGCGTATCTCATGGGCAATAGGGGAGTTGCTCCATGGGAAATTTTAGCTATTACCTTTACCAATAAGGCCGCAGCGGAAATGAAAGAGCGCGTCGGCCAGCTGGTAGGTCCTGTTGCTGAGCGCATGTGGGTGGCTACTTTCCACTCGATTTGTGTGCGTATTTTGCGTCAGCAGGCCCAACTTGTTCCTGGCCTCAATACGAATTTCACCATTTATGATGGTGATGATTCCCGCCGCTTGTTGACGATGATTGCTAAAGACATGCAGCTGGATATCAAGAAGTTCACCTCGCGTGTGTTGGCGAATCAGATCTCTAATCTCAAAAATGAGCTGACTTCACCTGAGTCTGCTTTGGCAGAAGCAGAGAAGACCAAGAACCCATTTACGCTTACGGTAGCGCAGGTCTTCGAGGAGTATCAGCGCCGCCTGCGAGCTGCGAATGCCGTTGACTTTGATGACCTCATTGGTGAAGTCGTGCGTATCTTTGTTCAGCACCCGCAGGTGGTTGACTTTTACCGCCGCAGGTTTAAGCACGTGCTTATTGACGAGTACCAGGACACCAACCACGCGCAGTACTCACTGGTTGCGGCATTGGTGGGAGATGATCAAGAAAAGGGCCCTGAATTGTGTGTTGTGGGCGATTCAGATCAATCGATTTATGCCTTCCGCGGTGCAACCATCCGCAATATTGAGGACTTTGAGCGTGACTATCCGGGGGCACGCACAATTTTGCTCGAGCAAAACTACCGTTCCACCCAAACCATTTTGAGTGCCGCCAACGCGGTGATCGCGCAAAACGAAAACCGCCGTAAGAAAAACCTGTGGACGGACCACGGTGAGGGCGAGAAGATCATCGGCTACGTCGCCGATAATGAGCACGATGAAGCACGCTTTATCGCCTCAGAAATCGACGCTTTGGCGGATAAGGGCCGCAACTATTCCGATATCGCGATCATGTACCGCACCAATAATGCTTCGCGCGCTTTGGAAGATATCTTTGTGCGCTCCGGCATTCCGTACAAGGTCGTTGGCGGAACTAGGTTTTACGAGCGTCGCGAAATCCGTGACATCATCGCATACCTGCGGATCATGGATAACCCAGATGACTCAGTAAGTCTGCGCCGGATTATCAACGTGCCCAAGCGCGCTATCGGTGATAAGGCACAGGCGCAGATTGCCACGCATGCCGATAACCTCAATATCAGCTTTGGTAAGGCACTTTATTTTGCTGAACAGGGAGAAGTCCCAGGGCTGGGGACCCGTGCTGTTAATGCGGTGACCAAATTCAATGACATGATGTCTGGAATCCGGGAGCAAATTCCCGCGATGATAAATGACGTCACTAAACAGCCGGATTTGGGTGAATTAGTCAGCGCTATTTTGGATGCCACCGGCTATAAAGCGGAATTGGAAGCATCTAATGACCCGCAAGATGGAGCGCGTTTAGACAACCTCAACGAATTGGTTTCGGTGGCACGTGAATTTTCTTCCGAAGCAGCGAACCAATTGGCTTTTGACGGATCTGATTCAGATATTGATGCTGCCCCTGAACTTAGTGAGGGAGAGGCGGCACCAGGCTCACTGCAGGCCTTCTTGGAGAAGGTTTCTTTGGTTGCTGATGCAGATCAGATTCCTGAAAATGAATCCGGCGTAGTCACCCTGATGACTTTGCATACTGCGAAAGGCTTGGAATTCCCGGTTGTATTCCTCACCGGTTGGGAGGAGGGACAGTTTCCACACATGCGCTCCCTCGGTGACCCGAAGGAGCTCAGTGAGGAACGCCGCTTGGCGTATGTGGGAATCACTCGTGCCCGCGAAGAGCTGTATCTCACTCGTGCGATTCTTCGCTCGTCCTGGGGCAACCCCATGACGAATCCGGCCAGCCGCTTCCTCGGCGAGATCCCAGAGGATCTCATCGACTGGCGCCGTGAAGAACCGCAAAGCTCAATGGGCTCTGCGTGGGACTACGATGATTCTTATTCTTACGGTCGTTCTTATGACTCGAGCTGGTCCGGGTGGGGCCGTAGTTCACGCTCCGCCGCGACATCCCCTTCGCAGCGAACTCGCTCTTCTAAGGCTTCGGAAAGCTCGATGTCTAAGAACAAGAATTTGGATTTAGTTGTGGGCGACCGCGTCAACCACGCCAAATATGGCCTGGGCACGGTCATCGCTGCCGATGGTTCAGGTCTGCGATCGACTGTAACCATCGACTTTGGTTCCGCAGGCAAGGTCAGGCTCATGCTCGTGGGAGGCCTGCCTATGGAAAAACTCTAGGAACTAGAAGAAGATTCCGTTACCTGCAAACCATGGCTTCGGGTCGGTGGCGTTTGCGCCATCCGGCCAAATCTCGAAGTGCAGGTGCGGGCCAGTGGATTGGCCTTCGCTACCGATAGACGCAATCTGCTGTCCTGCGGTCACACGCTCGCCAACACCGACGAGCAAGGATGAAGCCTGCATGTGTCCGTAGACCGAGATTGAGCCGTCATCGTGCTTGATGCGGATCCAGTTGCCGTAACCCTGCGCTGGCCCGGATGAGATAACTTCACCGTCCATGACCGCGTAGATAGGCGTGCCAATGGGGTTGGCAACGTCAATGCCATTGTGGTGAGTGCCCCAACGAGCTCCGTAGGTGGAAGTAAGCGTACCGGAGGTAGGAAAGACTACCGTGCGGCCATCAGCGGTACTGCCACGCATCGGGGAGAGCTGTGATGGGTCAGCCGGAGCGAATTGCTCTGCCAGGCCAGGAATGGAACTTGGGTCCAAAACGATTGAGACGCCGTATTCCGTGCGTTCAATGGTCGGAACGACGCCACTGTTTAAAATACCGTCGATGCTTGTGAACAAACCCGTTGCGGCGTTCATCAGCTCATTGTTATCAACGTGGTTGATCTGAGGCTGAGAAGAGCCATCGACGACACTGAGGCTGAGCGCTGGGGTGTCTGCGGTGGCAGCTGTGACGGTGGCTAGGCCAACGCCTGAAGCAGCAGCCACTGCAAGAGCAGCTTTGAGTGCGCGGGGAATGCGCTTCATAGATACGGTCCTTTGCTAAACGCTGTACATCAGTGTTTGATATCGCCATCACAATCAACACAATGCAGAAATCTTCCGCCTAAAAAGGCGTCATCGTTTGATGAACTGAATTCGTTGCATAGCTGTGATTGATTTGTAGCAACGCGATTAAAGTTATCGGGAGTTTGCGCACTATGCAATGGGAAAACGGCAGGTGATGGCAGTGCGTTTTCGAGAACCTTTCGAACACCCCAGCATGTTGCGCATGTTGCTAATGTTAAAGAAGTTGCGACTGTAAACCAATGGTTCAAGTTCTGGGGGTGGCATAAGGGGGTGCCAAATTCTCGGCCTGGGGAATAATTTCCGGCGTGTCGTAACTATCTAGACTTAAGCATCGTTATATCTTGCTTGGTTTGCCTTTTCTTAAGTCGGTGACGCTCTGTCGGGATCGGGTTCCGGCTCGGGTGCAACTTGGAAAGGCGTTTGGGCACGATGTTGTAAATGTGCGCGCAAACGGCAGCCTTTTGGCTTCTGCGCTTTGCTAGGCGCGTGTGTGGGTAAACATCTGGGCTGCTTGCTGGAAGGGCTTAAGTCTTGGTTCTGGGGTTCGTGGCGAGGCTTGCAGCCTTCGGGGCCCTACGGGGTGCTCATGCCCCGTGTAGGGGCTCCTGTTGTTCGCAAGTGCGCGACACGATGTCTCGGCGCAGAGTGAACGTTTTCGGGCATGACAAAAGCCCCAGTTTGGCATCCACCAAAAGATGTCGTTGGTAGGGAGGTGGAAGCTCAGCCTGGGGCTTTGTATCGCGCTTTAAAAATTAAGAGATGTTGATTCCGCGTGCCTGGAACCAAGGAATAGGGTCAACTGCGGTGTTGCCGTCAGGGTGAATCTCAAAGTGCAGGTGGGTACCGGTGGAGAAACCAAGGTTGCCCATGCCAGCGATCTTTTGGCCAGCGGTTACGCGCTCGCCGACTGCAACGTCAAGAGATTCCATGTGGCCGTAAACGGACATCGAACCGTCGTCGTGCTTGATGCGGATCCAGTTACCGTAGCCAGATGCTGGGCCAGAGTCAATGACGGTGCCGTCCATGACGGACAGGATTGGGGTGCCATTGGAGTTAGCGATGTCAATGCCAGCGTGGAAAGAGCCCCAACGTGGGCCGAATCCGGAGGTGAAAGTACCTTCAGCAGGGCGAGAGACAGATGGTGCACGAGCTGCTTCGTCAGCGGCTGCGCGAGCTTCGGAGGCCTGGATGGCGGTGTTGAGCTGCTCCGAAAGGTTCTGAACTGGCTTGGTTTCTGCAACGGTCAGAATCTGTGGGGTGGCTGCGACAGCGGAATCAACCTGGCTCTGTGCGCCCTCAACAGCGTTTTGGATGTTGCCGGAAACCTGATCCAATGGAGAGGTCTGGCTAACCTGCTTGAAGTCAACGGTTTGAGTTTTGGTTGTATCTTCAGGAGCGGTCTGTACCTGAGCTGCAGTAGCTCCACCAACGCCAGCAGTAGAAACCGCGCCTGCAGCTACGGTTACTAAAGCAATGCGTCCCTTAGCCGTCTGTGCGGTGTTCACCTTGCGGTGACGTCCAACGCCAGAGCGCTGAGAAATGCTTTGCATGTAAATTTTCTTCCCTATTGTCGTCTCACTCCTGGAGCGTGTGCATCTTGTTGATGCGAGAGGGCGTTACATTGAACCCTTGCTCTTTATCGGATTGTGACCTTACTGTTACCAACGAGAGGTAACAATAGCGTCTCAAATGATCTCGAGCAACCTGTTTCGGGGAATTAAACAAGGATAGCTTGATTTTGCGACTAAACAAATTCTGTCCCCACCTCCGTTGCGCCAGCACAAACGATTGCAGAGATGGTTTTATTGCCTAAAATTCACTCGATGAAATTTAATGTGATTACCGCCACTGGGGTGAAAATAGTCAAAAGTTGGCCAAATTTTCAGGGCGAGTGGTCGTCGAAATTCTAACTTTTGACGGTGCGCATGTGGCTTGTGTGGCAATGGCCAGGTTTGCGTTGACTCCAAGGTGAAATGTACTTATTTATTCCTTATATATAGGAGTACTTTGAACCCGTTGTAGAGGTTGAGGGTTTTCCATTCGCGGTGTCCCCCAGCAACATGGCGGCGAAGAGCTAACAGCAGGCTGGATATTAGCTGAAGAGTCGGGGTGCCAACGCTAAAAAGATTCCAGATCGTGGCAATGTGTATAGCTGATGAGCAAAAATACGAGCCCCCAATCACGGTCAACTTCTGGTCCGCGCAGCTCTGCACGAGGGCGCGGGCGTGTTAAGGCCGCCTCGCCGTCAGCCGCGCGCGTTGCCAAGACGGTGGGTAAGGAAACAAAAGCACGGCGCGCAACTGGTCCGGTGACTTGGCGCTCGCGCCTTCGCCGAATGTTTTTTGTTGTAGCTGTCCCTAATCTTGTGGTGTTTTTCTCTTTGGCAGTTATCGCTACAGCAACAGTGCTGTTAACTAGTTCGCCATCTGCGTGGTTGCCTACCGCCATTGCGCAGTCTTGGATGGTTACCAACCTGGCTCCCGTTGTGGCAGCAGACTTAACAATTTCTGCCCTTCCAATCTTGCCTGCGCTGATCCTGGGATGGATGCTCGCGGGAAATATTCATCGCGCTATCAAAGATAAGGTCAGCGTGAATGACCTACTAGCGCTTTTGGGCTGGGTAATTGCTATCCCCATTGTGCTGATTGCAATCGCTTGGTTTATGTTGTGGGACGCTTCCCAGGTCTATGACCTATCGCCACCACCTTTGGGCAATACCATCGCCCGGGCGCTGGTATTGCATTTGGCTGCACTAGTTATTGGCATGGGTCCACGGCTATGGCGTGCATTGGCGAAGCGCTATAAAGTTCCGCGCGCCGTTGTCGATGGCGTAGTACTTGCTGCTTTGTCGTTGTTAGCGTTGTTGGCTATAGCGGCTGTGGTCCTCCTCGTTGCTTTGGCTGTGAACTGGAAAAACCAAGCGCTGATTGCTGATAGTTTTCCGCATTTAGCTGGCTTGGGATTATTTGCGGTTATTGGACTTTCGGTTCTGTACCTGCCCAATGCACTGGTTGCGGTAGCGGGAATCCTATTGGGGTCAGAATTTCACCTTGGTGATGCCAGCGTCAGCCTGTTTAGTGTGCACCTTGTTCCACTTCCACCATTGCCTTTGTTGGGCGCGGTTCCTGGTTCGGCATCGACTTGGGCAATTGGGTTGTTGGTGCTGACTGCAGTAGCTATTGGATATGTAGCCGTAAAGAAGCGTCCGAGCTTTTATGAAGCTGCAGCATCTGGTGTGGCAGCGGGAATTATTGTGCTGGTTAGTGGTTATTTGACCGCTGGTGAACTTGGCCTTTATGAGTCTGTGGGTCTCATGGTCTTTATGGCGGCAGGACTAGCTGTCGTCTGGATTGGCGGCATCGGACTTGCCGTAGCTGCAGGAATGGCAATTAAGGCGCGCCGCGACGAGGCAGCGGGTGTTTCCGTGGCAGCACCAGCAGAGGCCACAACAGAAGAGACTGAGTCCAGAGAATCTACTGAGGCTGCTGAATCCTCAGAAATCCTCGACACAGGTGAAGCTGATGAGGCCAGTGATGATGGGGCAGTGGACTACATTGATGGTGAGTTTGAAGAAGATTCAGCCGCTGCCGACGATGATGATGACCCGCAAGAAGAGGAAGTCTCCGTTGGAGCAATGTCCGAGGATCTGATCGATAATTTGGAAGATGGTTCCTTCCCTGATGAGGTGCCAGGCGAAGACGATATTGAGGACAGGCTCGGTACTGCTACGCATGAGCCAAGCGATAGAGAGGACATTGATGAGTCCGGCGTCGAAGACGTAGACATCGACAATGCAGAGCAAACCGCGGAAGAGGTGCTGCCGGACTCTGACCAAGGCGCCCAAGAAGCGGCGGAAAATGACACGGAAGTTTCTGGGGTCGAGCACGCTGATGATGGCCACGATGGTCAACAGCAAAGCGATGAGGACGATAAAACAGGCAAAGATACCCAATAAGAGGGGATAAGTTGTCCTCTTTTCCGTGGTGGAGGAAAAATTGGCGGCATCGTTTCGTCCTCGAAAGGGCTACAGACTAGTCTTTAACACGTGACTGAATCGCCTTCGCAAGTTTTGAGAGCACAAGACCCGCTTCAAGTAGTGGTGCTGGTATCTGGCACCGGATCTTTGCTGCAAAATATTATCGACAACCAAGATGACTCCTATCGGGTTATCAAGGTCGTCGCGGATAAGCCCTGCCCGGGGATTAACCGAGCCCAAGATGCAGGCATCGACGCCGAAGTCGTGCCTTTAGGCTCAGACCGCGCGCAGTGGAACAAAAACCTTGTCGCAGCAGTTGGTACCGCAGATATTGTGGTGTCCGCCGGATTTATGAAAATCCTGGGGCCTGAATTCTTGGCCAGCTTTGAAGGCCGCACAATAAACACGCATCCCGCACTCTTGCCGTCCTTTCCGGGCGCGCATGGAGTCCGGGATGCGTTGGCTTATGGCGTGAAAGTCACCGGCTCTACTGTCCATTTTGTGGACGCGGGAGTTGATACTGGCCGCATCATCGCCCAGCGCGCAGTAGCAATTGAGGCAGAAGATGATGAGGCAAGCTTGCATGAGCGCATCAAAAGCGTCGAACGTGAGCTTATCGTGCAGGTCTTACGCGCAGCGCATGTTCAAGACCAGCAGCTTATTATTGAGATTTAAACCAGATTTCCCACAGTCAGGAAGGCAAGGCTTTCATCCATGAGTGATGACCGCAAGCAGATCAAGCGTGCACTAATTAGCGTTTATGACAAGACAGGGCTCGAAGAGCTCGCTCGCACGCTTGATGGCGCAGGCGTAGAGATTGTGTCCACCGGCTCCACGGCCGCCAAGATTGCTGATCTTGGCATCAACGTCACTCCGGTTGAATCTCTCACCGGATTCCCTGAGTGCCTCGAAGGCCGCGTTAAGACCTTGCACCCACGCGTGCACGCAGGCATTTTGGCTGATACCCGCAAGCCGGATCACCTTAACCAGTTGGAAGAGCTTGAGATTGAGCCATTCCAGTTGGTCGTGGTCAACCTGTACCCATTTAAAGAGACTGTAGCTTCTGGCGCAGACTTTGATGGTTGCGTCGAACAGATTGATATCGGCGGTCCATCCATGGTCCGTGCTGCCGCCAAAAACCACCCATCGGTGGCGGTTGTTGTAGATCCAGCACGTTACGGTGACATCGCTGAGGCTGTCGCTCAGGGCGGATTCGATCTGGCGCAGCGTCGTCAGCTCGCCGCGACTGCGTTTAAGCACACGGCAGACTATGATGTTGCAGTTTCCGGCTGGTTTGCTCAGCAGCTCGCCGATGCCTCCTCCGCCCACGTTGAAGGCGAAGCCCTCAATGGCGACGTGCTGCGTTATGGCGAGAACCCTCACCAGCAGGCATCTATCGTTCGCGAGGGCTCGACCGGTGTGGCTAATGCGAAGCAGCTGCACGGTAAGGAAATGAGCTACAACAACTACCAGGATGCTGATGCTGCATGGCGTGCAGCTTGGGATCATGAGCGTCCTTGCGTAGCTATCATCAAGCACGCAAACCCTTGTGGCATCGCAGTATCCGATGAGTCCATCGCTGCAGCACACGCAGCGGCACACGCCTGTGATCCAATGTCAGCGTTCGGTGGCGTCATCGCTGTTAACCGCGAAGTCACCAAGGAAATGGCAACCCAGGTTGCTGACATCTTCACCGAGGTCATCATCGCACCGTCCTACGAAGATGGGGCGGTAGAGATTTTGCAGGGCAAGAAGAATATCCGCATCCTCGTTGCTGAGCATGAAGTGCCAGCAGTTGAGGTCAAGGAAATCTCCGGTGGCCGTTTGCTGCAAGAAGCTGATGTCTACCAGGCCGAGGGCGATAAGGCTTCGACCTGGACTTTGGCTGCCGGTGAAGCCGCGTCCGAGGAAAAGCTCGCGGAGCTGGAATTCGCTTGGCGAGCAGTGCGCTCGGTAAAGTCCAACGCCATCTTGCTGGCGCATGAAGGTGCCACCGTTGGCGTCGGCATGGGCCAGGTCAACCGCGTTGATTCAGCGAAGTTGGCTGTAGACCGTGCAAATACCTTGGCTGATTCCGCAGAGCGTGCTCGTGGATCGGTTGCAGCATCGGATGCGTTCTTCCCATTTGCTGACGGCTTGCAGGTGCTTATCGATGCCGGCGTTTCCGCCGTCGTCCAGCCTGGCGGTTCCATCCGCGACGAAGAAGTTATCGAAGCAGCAAACGCAGCAGGTATCACCATGTACTTCACTGGTACCCGTCACTTCGCACACTAATTCTTTTCTTCACTTCGTTCATACAAAGAATTAGTGAGAGCTTTAGCCCAGCAGAATTAGTGAGAGCTTTAGCCCAGCAGAGATAGCTAAAGGGCCTGTTCACCCGCAATTTCAACGGTGTGAACAGGCCCTTTAGCGATCTAGAAATCTACTTCCAGCTGTCAAGTTCTAAGCGTCGACGTTCTCGTTTTCGTTCTTTAGCCAGGGCGCGATGACCTGACCGGAATTCTTCCGGTCCTCAATAGTGCGGGTGCCCATCAACAACATGGCATTACGGACTTCTTCGGCTAACAGCTCAATGGTCTTATCCACGCCTTGCTCACCACCTGCCATAAGCCCGTAGAGGTAGGCCCGGCCAACGATGACAAAGTCAGCGCCGAGTCCCAGGGCAGCTACGATATCGGCACCAGACATCACCCCGGAATCCAAGATGATTTCAACATCGGGACCTGCTTCCTTGCGCACTTCACTTAGAGCCTGAATTGACACAGGACTGCGGTCTAATTGACGGCCACCGTGGTTAGACACAACAAGGCCATCGGCGCCGGCATCGGTCGCGCGGCGGGAGTCATCAGCGGTTAAGATACCTTTGACAAATAGCGGGCCCTTCCATACTTCACGAATCCACTTTAAATCCTCAATGGACAAGGAAGGATCAAACATGGAGCCCAAAATAGAAGCCAGATCCTCGGCAGTGTTGCTCAGCGAGGCAAAGGTCAGCGGATCAGTGGTCAGGAAGTTAAACCACCACTCAGGGCGGTAGGACGCATCCAGTACAGTCTTCGCAGTTAGCTGTGGTGGAATGGTCATGCCGTCGCGCGTATCGCGTAGACGTTGACCAGCAACTGGGGTATCTACGGTCACCAGTAGAGTATCGAAACCCTCTTTTTGGGCCCGCGCTAATAAGTCCTTGGATGCTTCGCGGTCTTTCCAAAGATACAGCTGGAACCAGCGGCGACCACTGCCTGGCTTGGAGTTCTTCTTTGTTTCTGAAACCCTGGCTACCTCTTCAACAGAACGAGTACCCATGGTGGACAAAGAGAAAGGAATGCCCGCCTTCGCAGCGGCGGATGCCCCGGCATCCTCACCTTCTGAATGCATGAAACGGGTAAAGCCAGTCGGCGCAATACCGAAAGGAAGTGAGGAAGCACCACCAGCGATGGTGGTCGAGAGATCGACCTCCGGAGTGGAGTGCAAAATCTTCGGGATTAAAGTGACTTCGCGAAAGAGCTTGTAACTGCGGTTGAGGGTGGTCTCATCTTGAGCCGCGCCATCGGTGTAATCAAAAGCTGGAGTAGGGGTGCGGCGTTTAGTGATCTTGCGCAGGTTCCACACATTCGCAGCCGAGGCTAGCCGTGCGGCCCGACGGTCGAGCGTCGGTAATTTGAACTTCATTAAAGGAAGAAGCTCACTTACTTGAGGAAATTGGTGCTTGAGACGAGCCGTAGTGGTGAAATCCCTTTCACCCTGATAGTTAAATCTTAATAAGGCAAGGCTAACCTTTAATGCCAGGTGTGGCAATAGCCACGCTACTATCAGCTTAGACTTCGTCCCCAGAGTCGAAACCGTTAGTCCTTCTTAGCGTCTTTAGCTGCAATCATGTCCAAGGTGGCCTGCTCACGGTTCTCTGGGAATTCAGCCTGCAAAACCCTCAGGGCGGCATCGGCAAGCACGACTGCGGTCGACGGAAGCTCTGAATCCGAATGCTGAAACGGTGGGGTACCGTTATTCTCACGCATCTCCATGGCGGAGAGCGCGAGGTGGAAAGGCAGATCCGTGCGCGGATCCTCAGGTCCTACGATTTCAGCCGCAGTATCGCTGAAAGTTTTCTGCAGCTGTGCGCGCTGATCGTGGAAATCATCAAAATCAGGGGAGTTTGCTACAGGCAATTGATAAAGGCGGCCTACATTCCACCCGCTGGTAAGCAAAAGACGTGCTTCGGCCGCGACCAAGGCCCACAGGCGCAACTCTGGTGAAGACTTGGAGCTCGCCAATTCATCAGCCAACTCAATGGAAGGCTCGATGGTGGACTTTAGCAGCGTGAGAAAGATTTCCGTCTTCGAGGGGAAGTGGTAATACAGCGATGCCTGGCGGATGCCAACAGCTTCCGCGATCTGATGCGTGGAGGTATTGGCAAAGCCCTGGGTGGTAAATAACTCTGAGGAAGCATCCAAGATTTCCTCGCGCGCGGTACTACCGCGTCGGCGAGGACTATTTTTGCGAGGGCGTCCAACCGCACCAGCCATAAAACCAATTCCTCCTTATATAAAGCACATTTAAATATACGACATTAAAGCCCAGCTTGGGGCTAATTCACGTCTTGTGGATCCAGAGTCTCTTGCGAGTCCGACGCTTCTTGTGAGTAGCGCGCGGAGATCGCCGCGAAGGTCTGCGCGACTAGACGGCATGCTGCACCATAAGCAGTGCGATCGAGTGCTGGAAGATTATCCAACGTGGTGCTGCGGCCATCCATATTAGCGAGCCAACGACGCATCGCAATGCTTATCGCGGTCTCCCAAGCCACGGCTAAAGACTGTGACTCCGACGGGCTGAGCAATTGCCTTTCGATGGCAATCTCTAACCTGTCAAGCGTTGGCCGTGGAGACGGCGCAGCCCACCGAGCAATCCCTGCAATGGGAGCAAGAAGATAAGACTCGATATCGACTTCGCTGTCAGGGTCAGGCAAGCCATTGACGACCTTGAGTGCTGGCGGGCGCAGGCTTAAGGCTTCATCGAGAAGCTGTTGCTCTCCACCAATGCCCACCGGGTATCCGGCATCCACCCGCCACGCCAGAAACTCTTCCTCAGCCTGGCGGCCTTTAAGGCCTACTGATTCCAAAATCTCAAGCATCTGCTCATCCTCACCAAGCCACGTAATCGGCATAGAAGGAATAGCATCCCCGCGGCTTACTGCTCCCGTAAGACGAACCGGGCTGGCAATAGCAGGGGAGCGGACAACATCACTAACCAGGCGTGAGAACCACGCAGTCAGTTCGGTTTCGCTTTCTCGGTGGCGAAGGGCATTGCGCAAAAGCTCTTGAGCTTCAGATAAAATCCCGCGGGCAGCGGCGGTGGACTCACACCGATTGGCCTGTAAGGCAAGTTCCCGCAACGATGAGTGCAGCATGGCCGTCCTTCCTGCATTAAAGCGGTGGGGAGAAGATTTTCTACTTTAGCGTACTCGGTGCCTAAGCATAGGGGAAACAAAAGGCCCCTGGTC
This sequence comes from Corynebacterium sp. J010B-136, assembly GCF_002967075.1. Lineage (GTDB taxonomy): Bacteria > Actinomycetota > Actinomycetes > Mycobacteriales > Mycobacteriaceae > Corynebacterium. Next base: position 28,244 of record NZ_PUGE01000002.1, read on the forward strand.
TCTTTCACCACTTACATGGTGGAAGAGGCCAAGGGCCAATTTATACTTTTACCGTTCACACTTTATGCCAACGGCAAAAGTGCGCTGTTGAAACCCGGCTACTAATTAGCGGGTGGTGAACGGCAGGAGAGCCATTTCGCGAGCGTTCTTTACCGCGGTAGCAACCTGACGCTGCTGCTGCGGGGTCAGACCGGTGACGCGGCGGGAACGGATCTTGCCGCGGTCAGAGATGAAGAGACGAAGGGTCTTGGTGTCCTTGTAGTCCACCTTTTCGATGCCTTCAGCCTTCAATGGGTTCTTCTTCGGACGGCGGGTCTGCTCCATCCGGAACTTCTTCTGGTTATTGCGCTTCATTTTTTGCAACACCCCTTACCAGCTGGACTTGCGAACGCCTGGCAGCTCACCACGGTGAGCCATGCCACGCATACGGACACGGGACAGGCCGAACTTACGGAGGTAGCCGCGTGGACGACCATCATGGGCGTCGCGGTTACGTACACGTGCTGCAGAAGCATCACGTGGCTGACGGTTCAGCTCGAACTGTGCGTCCATGCGATCCTCGTCAGAGGTGTTCGGGTTCTTGATAATAGCCTTGAGCTCAGCGCGACGCTCCGCGTAGCGGGCGACGATTTCCTTGCGCTGCTCGTTCTTGGCGATCTTAGACTTCTTAGCCATAGATTATCGCTCCTCGCGGAATTCGACGTGCTTGCGGACAACTGGATCGAACTTCATCAAAGAAATGCGGTCCGGGTTGTTGCGCTTGTTCTTACGGGTGACGTAGGTGTAACCAGTACCCGCAGTGGACTTGAGCTTGATGATTGGACGGATGTCATTACGTGCCATGCTTAAATCTTCTCCCCACGTGCTCGGATCTTCGCTACAACGGATTCGATTCCGTCGCGGTCGATGATCTTGATGCCCTTGGTTGAAACATTCAAGGTGATGGTACGGCCCTCAGAGGGCAAGTAGTACCGACGACGCTGCACGTTGGGGTTCCAACGACGCGAGGTGCGGCGGTGCGAGTGCGAGACTTGCTTGCCGAAGCTCGGCTCGCGGCCCGTTACCTGGCAAATAGCCGACATGGGTTCTCTTTCTCCTAGCCGCCCACATCTTGGCTACGGCGCTGGCCTATCACGAGAATGACTAAAGCGTTCTGCGTGTTGCTCTTTTAAAGGTGAGGTGAGGTAAAGAGCGATGAGGCTAGCTGCCAAATACCGGTAGACGGGGCGTATTACGTACAAAGTGACAACAGCAAGGGGCAACCTTACACCGCTTTATGGCCATTTCCTAATCGCCTGGGAGGATTGCTATCTTCACGCCTACCTTGACAGCTTCATGCCCATCTTATCCGATCTCTTGCCGGGGTGCTCGTCGGCGGGATTTAGGTTTTATGCTCGTATTCTGTATGATTGTTCGAGTTGATCACCGCATGTCATCGCGAATGCGAATGTAGCTGCGTTAGTGACCTTCTTGTCAGTTTGTCAGATACCCAACTCAGGCACGATCTTTACCCTTTCAGGATGTAAAGAACCGACCTGAAGTTTCAACCCTGAGGGAATCGAATTATGAAGAAAGATATCCACCCGGATTACCACCCGGTGGTCTTTCAGGATGCTGGTACCGGTACCCAGTTCCTGACCCAGTCCACTGCCACCTCCTCCCGCACCGTTCAGTGGGAAGATGGCAATGAGTACCCACTGATCGTTGTCGACGTGACCGCTGAGTCCCACCCATTCTGGACTGGTGCACAGCGCGTTATGGACACCGCTGGCCGTGTTGAGCGCTTCAACCAGCGCTTCGGCGCAATGGCTCGCCGTAAGAAGAAGGCATAAGGAGGAAAGAAAACAATGGCAACTCCTAAGTTTAAGAAGTCCCGTTCCAATACCCACCACCGTCGCTCCCAGTGGAAGGCTGACAATGTCGCCCTGCAGGAAGTAACCATCGATGGTCAGACTGTTCGTATCCCACGTCGTTTGGTCAAGGCTGCACAGCTCGGCCTCGTTGACGTAGAGCAGTTCTAAGAATAGAAGCTTCGACGGTCGCCGTCACTTACAAAGCTTTTAAAAGAAGACACCTGGAATCCGTAAAGGATGACAGGTGTCTTTTTCATATCCGCATGTCTCTTGGACTGTCTTGCGTATTGCTTGTGGCGCATCGCCCGCAAGCAGTGTCCGGTGCGGGTTATAGGATGGAAGAAGTTGTTGCATTCAAGCGCTCAAGTCGTGGAGTTTGCGCACATAAATGCATACAGGAAACGTTCAGGAACCCACGCTGGGACTTACAGAATTATTCCAGTACAACATAAGATTGATGGGGGAGAATACCTACTATGACTTCCAAAGATGAACATTCGGATTCGCCGCAAAGCTACTCGCGCGGCTGGAACCAGCCACGTTCGGATAGCACCCAAGAGATCCCAGCAACACCTGACAACGCTGCCTCTAACCCTCCGCAAGGACCTTATGACCCCTACGGTGCTCAGTCACAGGGTGTGCCGGGCCCATCGCAAGGACCTGCGCAAGTTCCGGGTCAGCAGCCAGGTGCGCAGTATTACGGACAACAGGCAGGCGCCCAACCGGTTGGTGTGCCGGGGGTGGATGATGGCGCGACGAAGACATCGAAAAGCAAGCGCACAGTAGGGCTTGGAACCGCGTTGGCCATGATGTTGGTTGCAGGCATCGGTGCGGGTGGAGTTACCGGCTATGTCGTGGGCAATAACAGCTCCTCGAGTAACGGGACTTCCGTGAGCGAGATTCTTAACAGTCAGCCGGTCAATAATACCAATAGCACCGGCCAGGAAGCAGAAGCCGGAACGACAGAAGCAGTTGCCGCCAAGGTATTGCCGGCTGTGGTTTCCATTCAAGTAGTCTCATCGACCGCGGCTTCTGAAGGTTCTGGTTCGATTATTTCCCCGGATGGTTATGTGCTGACTAACCACCACGTCGTCGCTGGTGCTGAAGAAGGCGGCGTGATGCAGGTGACCATGAATGATGGCACCAAGCACGATGCTGAATTTGTAGCCTCGGATGTTAATACCGACGTAGCGGTTATCAAGATTAAGGATGTTCAAGACCTGCCATTTTTGGAATTCGGCAACTCCGAATCCCTGCAGGTGGGCCAGGAAGTCGTAGCTGTTGGTTCCCCGCTAGGTCTTAATGCGACGGTGACTTCCGGCATTGTCTCCGCAGTTAACCGTCCAGTGCGTGCATCCCAAGGTGGCGGGCAGTCTTCGCTGATCGATGCTATCCAGACCGACGCTGCTGTTAACCCCGGTAACTCAGGCGGGCCGTTGGTGGATATGAGCGGCAATCTTGTGGGTATGAACTCCATGATTGCCTCCTTGTCAGCCGGAACGAGTGGTGAAGCGGGCTCGATTGGCTTGGGCTTTGCTATCCCATCTAATTTCGCGCAACGCATGGCGCAGCAGCTGATTGATAATGGCGCAGTTGTTCACCCCATGCTGGGTGTGCAGGTTGACGGCCGGGATATCACCGACGGTGCGCATGTCGTTTCCGTGGAACCAGGCAGTGCCGGTGCGGAGGCTGGGCTGGAAGAAGGCGATATCATCACCCGGGTTAATGACCGTCCGATTGAAGACGCAGATTCGTTAATTGCATCCATTCGTGGGCAGGAATTTGGCAATAAAATCACCCTCGAGGTTACCCGCGAAGATGACGATTCTTCGCGAGAGGTAGAGGTTACCTTGCCAGCAGAGTAGTTTAATAAGCAGCCTCATGACGTTCGAAACAACTAACTACTAGAAGTGGAAATCACTATGACAACTGACTCGAACCCGGCTCCCGGGTTAGTTCACCCGAACGCCCTTTTGGAAATGGATGAACCAGATGACGCGTACTTGCTGGCTGCTGAACAGCAGAATGCTCCGCAGCCATACCGTCGCGCGCTGGTAGTTCTGGCAACAGATCATCCAGATGAAGCAGCTGAAGAAAATACCTCCTTGTGCACTGAACTGTTGCAAGAAGCTGGGTTTACCGTAGACGGTGCTATCACCGTGCGGATGAAGAAGTCGAAGATTCGTCAGGCCATTGAAACCGCAGTGGTCGGTGGCGTTGACCTTGTGCTGACCGTCGGCGGTGTCGGGGTTGGCCCACGCGATAAGGTGCCTGAGGCAACGCGTGAGGTATTAGACCAAATGGTGCCGGGCATTGCCCAAGCTGTCCGCTCATCGGGTCAGGCTTGTGGTGCCGTTGATGCATGTACATCACGTGGTATCGCTGGTGTATCCGGCTCCACCGTGGTGGTTAACTTAGCGTCCTCGCGCGCCGCTGTACGCGACGGCATGGCTACGGTAACCCCGCTGGTACACCACTTAGTAGACCAACTGCAGGAGTACTCGGTCTAGATTTCCTCGTTCAAGGTGTCGGACCCCAGCAGCTAAGAGCTGGAGACCGGCACCTTAAAATTTTGTGTTTTAAAACGTCTTAAGGAGGGCACTGTGCCACGGAAACGTCGACGAGTATTTAAAGAGTCAGCTTCGCCGAACTATGACCGAACTGCAGATCGCCCGGATTTTATCTCCGCATTTCCGAATGAAGCGGAATCTGACGATGCCACCCGCAGCGTGGAATTAGACGATGGACAGACAGGTACTGCCATCCCGGATAGGGCATCGGAAGAGTTCTGGAAAGAACAGCGCCCGCCACACCACGGTGGTTAGCTAGCAAGTGATGGCGACAGAACAAAAGCCTTTGGTCACGCAACTCAATGCGTTAGACCAAAGGCTTTTAACTTATATGTCAGGCCCGAAGGCGTAGGACCTCCAAAGGTACTACTTGGTGTCGTCTCCGGTTGGACGGTCGATACCGTGAGCACCGGTGGAGCCACCAGCATCAGCGGCCATGAGGTCGCGGATTTCAGCCAAGAGCTCTTCAGCGGTTGGCGCTGGGGTGTCTTCGTCAATGCCGAGGCGCTTGTTGTTCATCTCGTTGAGCTTGTTGATTGGTGCAACGATGATGAAGTAGACCACTGCCGCGATGATCAGGAAGTTGATGACGGCGGTGATGACAACACCGAAGTCAATGAAGGTGTTTTCATTGTCGGTGATCTGGAAACCAAGACCAGCCATATCGGCGGAGCCGAAAGAGTTGATGATTGGTTGAATCAGAGAATCAGTAATCGCGGTGACGATAGCGGTGAAAGCGGCACCGATGATGACACCAACAGCCAAATCGATGACGTTGCCGCGCATGATGAAATCTTTAAAGCCCTTGAGCATGATCTTTCCTTTGCAGGTTCAGGTGTACTGGGTCTTAGATTGAGTTATGTAGCAAATAAGCCGTTAGGAATGTAACCACATTTAGTTAAAGAAGCTAGATAGCTAGCCCAAAAAGTGATCGTAAACACTAAAGGCTTGGTGCCTACCACCACAATGTACGCGTAAACAGTCACGTGCACGCGTTAGTCCTGGGGAGTTTCCGGCAGTTGAGCCCGATCTCCTGTGATTACCACTGTTAACGGCTGGGAAATGGAAGCGCTCGCAACCACCTGCGCCTGCTCGGCGGGAAGTGCAATTAACACGGTCGCGGGCGATCCTGAGCTAGAGCCTTGCCCGCCCTTGCCTCCGGCGGAAATATCAGCGGAAGTAGCGATAACGCGCGCCCCCTCGGCGATGGTTAAAGCTTGGGCAAAGCCTGGCTCTTCCGCAGATTCTTGGGAGGTGACCACGTTGACGGTATCCCCGTGATTAAGCAGTGAGACCAAATCGGGTTCGGCAAGTTTTAAGGGCACCATGTGCCCACCAGGAACCAGAAAAGAAGTTAGCTCATCGCCAACAAGCCGCAGCTCAGTAATGATTTCTCCGCCTACTGCAGGTGCTGCAAGCACACGCCCAATAACGTCCTCAGGAGTGCCCAGTGCGCCGCCGGCAGGGATAATTTCCTCCGGAACACGCACGGTGGCCACATCCTCAGCTGTTAATGCTCGGCCGGCATCGACATCACGGGCAAAGACGACAACTTCCGGATTCTCACGCAGTCCACTCAGCGCTACGAGGACGGCGGCTATGACCAATACGAACCCAAGTGCGCGACGAATAAATTGCGAGCGTTGATAGCCAGGAGTCCTTAAAATTTGCAGCGTAGAAGTCTGTGACTTTCGGGGATGGCGTTTCCGGGAAATCCCCACACGAAGCCTTCCGCCATGCGGTGAGCTTCGAGGTGTCTGTGTTGCAGTGGCCATGAATATATTGGACTGCAACGAGGCTTCAAAGGTTGCCGAGGTGTTAGTCCGTAATAACGAGATCTACGGCCTGGTCATGATCGTCGTGGGGGACAGCATCAAGGACTTCTTCTGTATAGACAATGGCGATGGTCTGCGGGCGTGGGTTAAGACTTGCTAGCGCGCGGTCGTAATACCCGGCACCTTTGCCCAGGCGCATACCATTGTTATCAATGGCGAGAGCCGGGATGAAAAGCACATCGAGCGACGCTAGAACAGAGCTGTCGTAAGTTTTGCCAGTGGGCTCAGCAATTCCTAAAGCACCGGGTTTTAAAGACTCCGGGCCTTGGTACAAAGACCAACTTAAAACGCCGCCTTTACCCGAAAGAGGAAGCCAGAGCTCGGAGGTTGCATCGTAAAGCTTGTCGATGAACCCTGCGCCGCCAGGCTCTGAAGCTAACGGAAAGTAAGCCGAAACCTTTAAGCCTTGCGCGCGTTTTAGTACCGCGCGGGTAATTGCCGCGTCTTTTTGTGCCTTGTGCACAGGATCAAGTTCTTTGCGGGCCTGGGTGTGCGCACGGCGGAGGTCTTGTTTTGTCAAAGCAACCATAAACACAGGGTAGTGCCAACACGCAATGGTGGGGCTGGAATGTAAGCTGTTCGTTATGGTTAATGATCGCGACGAAGCTTCACCGTGGGTTAAAACCGTTGTTGTTCCCGCTGCTGGAATGGGAACTAGGTTTTTGCCGGCGACGAAGACTGTGCCGAAAGAGTTGTTGCCGGTGGTAGATACCCCGGGTATCGAGTTGATTGCTGAAGAAGCTGCCGCCGTTGGCGCCGATAGGCTAGCTATCATCACTGCTCCCAATAAGCAGGAGGTCATGCGGCATTTTGAGGCTTTCCCAGACTTGGTGGAAACCTTGGAATCTCGCGGTAAGCAATCGCAATCTGACAAGGTCAAGCGCGCTCATTCTCTCCTTCACCCTATTGCGGTTGAGCAAGAAAAGCCTCTGGGCTTGGGCCATGCTGTGGGCTTGGCGGAGTCCGTGCTCACGGAGGAAGAAGAGTTCTTCGGCGTAATGTTGCCAGATGACATTGTGCTTCCTAATAACGCGATGGAACAGATGGTGGCCGTGCGCAATAAGCTGGGCGGCTCGGTCCTGCTGGCTGTTGAAGTACCGCGTGAGCAAACCTTCAATTATGGCGTTTTTGATATTGAGGCAACCGAAGATAACGGCGTGAAAAAAGTCGTGGGCATGGTGGAAAAGCCAGACCCTGCGGACGCGCCTTCGAACCTGGTGGCAACTGGGCGTTATGTGTTGGATAAGAAGATCTTTGACGCGTTGCGTCGAATCACCCCTGGCAAGGGCGGCGAGCTGCAGCTAACCGATGCTATTGAGCTGCTTATTCAAGAAGGCGAGCCAGTACACGTCGTCGTGCACGAAGGTACTCGTCATGACTTGGGTAACCCAGGTGGGTATATCCCAGCGAATGTGGACTTCGGGCTGCGCTCAGAGGTTTATGGTCCTGCGTTGTACACGCAGTTGAAGAAGATTATTGCTAATTATGAGGCAGAGAAGGGCCTGTAAATTATGCGATCAGTGGAGCAACAGCTGGCATTGGTAATGGATGCGGCTGTGAAGCCGGAACCGGTCCGTACAGCGATTGCTCATGCCTTGGGGCTGATGTGCGCTGAGGAAGTGCAAGCCAATCAGCCCCTGCCGGGCTTTCCGCAGGCAGTCATCGATGGCTATGCCGTGCGTGCGGTTGATGTCGGTGGCGAAAAGGCGATTGGTGCTCAACCTGAACAAGAGGGCGTGGAAGTTGAACGGTCTCTTCCCGTTGTAGGCGAAGTGCCAGCAGGTTCACGCCAGCCGCTGCGTCTGCAGCCGCGTCAAGCCGTGCGCGTTTACACGGGTGCGCCGTTGCCGACTTTGGCTGATGCCGTGTTGCCCCTGGAATGGACAGATCGCGGGCGCAAGCGGGTTACCGCGCATCGTCCGGTACGCTCCGGGGATTTTGTGCGCCGTGTTGGTGACGATATCCAACCCGGTGATGTTGCCGTTACTTCCGGCACCGTTTTAGGCCCTGCCCAGATTGGCTTGTTGGCTGCTGTCGGCCGTTCCAAAGTCTTGGTCTATCCGCGTCCACGCGTAACAGTTTTGTCTTTTGGCCGTGAGCTTGTCGATGTCGACCGCGAGCCTGGATTGGGCCAAGTCTTTGATGTGAACTCCTATTCTTTGGCGGCTGCTGCCAAAGAAGCCGGCGCGGATGTACAGCGCGTGGGCATTGCCCAAGGCGAACCACGCCGGATCAAAGAGACTTTAGAAACGCATCTTTCGCGTTCAGAGGTACTAGTTATCTCCGGCGCCGTGGGTGGTGCTGGCGCGGAGGTCATCCGCGGGGTGCTAGAGCAGCTTGGCGATGTCGATACCTCCCGTGTTGCTATGCACCCTGGCTCAGTGCAGGGCTTTGGTCTGCTGGGTGAAAACCGCACCCCAACGTTTTTGCTGCCATCTAATCCGGTCGCAGCACTCGTGGTTTTTGAAACCTTTGTGCGCCCATTGATTCGCTTAAGCTTGGGCAAACGCGTGGCTAATCGTCGCGTGGTACGTGCTCGCGCGCTCAACCACATTGAATCACGCCCGGGCCGTCGCGGGTTTATCCGTGCACGCTTGATGCGTGATGCTGAAACTTCTGATTACTTGGTCGAAGGACTATCCGGTGCAACCGGTGCACCAGCGCACCTTTTGGCAGGTCTGGCTGAAGCCAATGCCATGGTACGGATTCCAGAAGATGTCACCTCGATTCGTCCCGGTGATGTTGTAGACGTCATCTTCTTGTCCCAGCGAAGCTAAGCAGGTTTTATCCGAAGTGTTTAATCCCTTTGGCTGGCGCTTAGCGCGGCTTAGCCCGGCCGATGCCTCGGAACGTCATCCTTATCATCCTGGTTGGCCGGAAGTAACGCCTATGGTGCTGCTTCCGGAGTCCAAGAAATTTCCCCGCGAGCTGCGCGTGCGCCTGCGTCCATTAGTCTCCACCGATAAAGGTGCGTGGCGTACGCAGAGGATCGCGGATGAGAAGTTCTTACGACCTGTGGAACCGACCGCGGTGGGTTCGTGGAAAGATGCGCATTCGGAATCTAGCTGGCGCAGCCACTTCCACTACCTCGGATCGAGCGCCCGCAGCGGATTGCTTGTGCCCATGGTCATTGAGGTCAATGGCCAATTTGCCGGGCAATTGACCTTAGGCAATATCCAGCACGGCGGAATTAGCGATTGCTGGATCGGCTACTGGGTGTATTCCAAGTACACCGGCGCCGGCGTCGCCACCGCGGCTTGCGGCTTGGGCGTCGATCATGCGTTTCGTCGCATCGGACTGCACCGGATTACCGCAACGTATATGCCGGAAAACCCCGCTTCCGGCAAAGTGCTGATGGCTAATGGCTTCCGGGAAGAAGGCTATTTACGCCGCAACTTACACATCGATGGCGCGTGGCGGGATCACCACTTTGTGGCCCTAACCCGTGAGGAATATTCCACCACCGCTATTGATCGCTTGTGCGCCTCTGGCCGCGTGCTGGGATATCTTGCCCGCACCAAACGCCCTTAATCCGTTAGGTTCTCTTTTGTTTTAAAGACCACGTTCCCGACATAGCAGCGCGTGGTCTGAGAATTCTCTGGCAATTGATGCCTGCGCGCACTTTGCGCGGCGTGGCAGGAAACCACGGGTTGGCTTCGCACGTAATCTAGATTGAGATTTACTGTCTATTCATAAAGCCTAAGAGCGGAAGGTGGCCGAGGCTCGTGTCTCCAGGATTAGCGATTGTTCTTATCATCGTGCTGTGGCTTTTGATTTTGGCGCCGATTTTGTTGCGCGGTCAAAAACCCATGAGCCGTACTGGTGAGGCCTTTGACGACACCCGCGTGCTTTTTGAAGGCGACTCCGGCGCCCTGGAACCACAACGCGGCCCGAAGCTGTCTGCTAAAGCTGCGCGCATCAAGGCTCGCAAAGACGCCGACGCGGAAGCTGAAGCCGACGTCGATGCCGCGCAGGACGCAGCTGCCGAGGAGACTGCCGATAATGTTGAGGCTAACGAGGCTGAAAAGCAGACCGTTGCCGCTGCTGCCGCGCGCATCAAGAGCGAATATGACAATGCCGAGGCTCAGTCGGAAGTTGATACCAACGCGGAGACTGCAGAAGCTGCTGAGACCATCGAAGGCGAAATCGTCTACGAAGTAGAGGCCGCTGATTCGAAGAACGCCACCGACTCTGTAGAATCTAGCGACACTGACAGCGCTGCCGATGACGATATTGTTGACGTAGATGTGGTTGACGCCGAGGTTGAACAACCACAGCCGACAGCACCTGCACAATCAGCAGCGCGCCCAGTTACCGTAGAGCTCAGCGATGAAGATCTGGATGCCCTCGAAGACGGCCTCGATGAGGATGATGACATCTTGTTAGAGGATGAACCTCGCAAGGAATCACCAAAGGCTTCGCTTGATGCTGAAGTATCTGCTTCCGAGAGCACTGTCTTTACCGCTCCTGCAGCATATGAACTAGCTGATGATGCATATGAGATGGATGAAACCTACGTTTCTGCCGTTGACATGATGTACCCAGGCGCTGTTGATCCTGACACCGAGGCCAACGCTGATGCCGACGCTGACGCTATGGCAGATACCGAACTGACGAGCGCTGCTGAGCACAACACTGACGAAGACCTCGAAGATGGCGTGGCGGCTGATGCGAACGAAGGAGCGGTCGCAGAGGATGTCACACACTACGAAGTCAACCAGGAATTCGAAGAAGATATCGTTGGCGCGGACTCCGATACGGAACTGTCTGAAGAGGAATTAGAATTCGCACAGTCACGCGTTGGCCGTGGCGGCTGGGATCCACAAGCAGATGCGGAAAATAAAGCAACGCGTTATCAGCGTCGCCAGCGCACCCTGATGGGGCTTGCCGTCGTGGTCGTACTGACTGTCGCGCTGGGAATTATCTTCGGCGGATGGCTGTGGTGGACCGCCGCTATTGCCGGGGGTCTCACCATTGCTTACCTGGTTGCTTTGCGCACTCAGGTCCGTCAGGAACAGCAACTGCGCGCCCGCCGTATTTCGCAGCTACGTCGTGCTCGTTTGGGCGTGCGCTCGGCACAAGACGAAGAACTAGCCATCCCGCGCTACCTCCGACGCCCAGGCGCTGTCATCGTGGAAATTGATGACTCGAGCCCAGACTGGGACCACCTTCCTGAGATGCACGAAGAAGTCGAAGAAATTCCACAGCGTCCAGCGCCACGTCGTATTCGCCGCGATGATCTAGCTGCACGTCGCGTCGGCTAAGACCCTGTAGTTTAAATATCTAGCGCGTGCTTGCCCACAACTTTGAAGTGGGCAAGCACGCGCTTTTTCTATTGTCTCCGGATTCTCCTACGCTGCCAGATAGCAGACCTAGGCAGCATTTGAGCGCCGTTTAACTGCGGGCACCATGCCTATAGCTTGAGCTAGTGCGGCAACCATCCGGGGCCCAACCATGGTGAAGTCATGAGCTTTAAGTTCTCGAGCTAGCTCAGTGATCTCAGGTGTTTGTTCAATAAGTTCAGTTGCGGTCTCACACTGGGTGGGATTGTCTGGCTCATGCGCCCACACCAAGGCAGAAATTCCACCGTGTTCGCGCAATTTCACTATGGCCTTAGCATTGTGTACTGCAGCGCTAAGCTTTCTTCTATTGCGGATAAGAGTCTTGTCGTGCAGCATGCCCTCGATGTCGTCATGATCAAATTGTGCGACAGCGTCCGGGGCAAAATTGTGGAATACCTCGCGCAGGCGCGCGCGTTTGTTTAATACCATTGACCAATTGAGACCGGCCTGAAAACCTAATAGAGCGATAAGTTCGTAGAGCTCGTGTTCCTCACATAATTTCTGGCCCCATTCACATTCGTAGTACTCGCGGGTAAGGGAAGAGGCTTGCGCCCATTCTGGATAGGAATCATCATTAAAAGAAGTCATGCATTTTTAGACGGGTAGCTCTAACTAGAGGTTCCCAGGACACGGACCTTAGAAATCTCACACCCCGCGTATTCGTTGCCCAGTGGTTAACCGGGTAATCTGTTAGCCATGAACTCACCAATTGTCCGCGACGGCGCGCTGCTGATTTTCCGCGTGGTACTCGGCTTGGTGTTTATCGCACACGGGATTGATAAATTCTTCTTTCCAGGTATGGATGACACCATCGGACAATTTTCTGCCTGGGGGATTCCGCAACCCCAAATATTTGCGTGGGTAGTAGCAGTGGGTGAGCTCGCTGCAGGCACCATGCTGGTCATTGGCCTGTTAGCGACTTTCGCTGCAGGAATGCTTGCTTTATTAAGTGCTTTGTCCATTTACTTCGTGCACTTTAAAAACGGCCTCTTTATTGAACAGGGCGGGTTTGAGTACGCGGCGGTACTATGCGTGGCATTATTGATGGTTGTGGTATTTGGATCTGGTCGCGCAAGTTTAGATGGGGTGTTAAGCCGTGTTGAATCATGACCAGGTCCAAGAAGCGCTCTCAGCTCGCATGGACGGCGAGGACTATGACCTTGAAGACGATGTCATTGATACCCACATTGCGCACTGCGAGAAATGCAAAGCCTTTCAGGAGCGCGCGGCAAAACTAACTTTCGCGCTGGCACCCCAAACGCCGATGGAACCATCGCAGGAACTAGCTGAGAATATCCTGGCACAGGTGGAACCAGAATGGCGCCGAGTATCTGGTGGACGTTTGGCGAGCCTGGCCGGTGCACGTGTCGCCCTGGTAGTTCTTGCCATCACTTTTGTCATTTGGGCAGTTACGCTCATTATTGCCTCTGGGCCTTTTACTGGTGTGGCAGAAGGCGGAGCAATGCTAAACCCTGACTCCAACCCAGTCGAAGCAGAGCATCTCATTGAAGCCGCAGCGCTGCGTTTAGGGCTTGCAGGCGGAATGTTCTTTAGCGCCTGGCGGCCTAACCTCATCGGTGGCCTGCTGCCGGTTGTGGGCACGGCATTTTTCTTCCTCACCGGCTTTGCCATGCGCGATATTGCGCTCGGTACGGTTTCTACCAGCCAGGTTTATACACTTTGTGGCCTAGGGGTCGCGCTCGCTGTGATGGTGTGGACATGGCTAGCTGATCGCGGATACTTCATCCGGCACATGTGGAAGAACCTCTCAGCCGACCCGTATTAGTAAGAACCCACTAATGCTGGCCTTTCGCCTAGACCAAGTACCCGCGCCGGATTTGTACCGCGCGTAGAGCCGCAGAAGCCACCGCTAATAACGCGATGAAGACCAGTGGCGCGCTGACGCCTACCAGTGGGTTTAGGAGCTCAAAGATGAAGGGGAAGGCAAAGCCAAAGTAGGTAAAGACATAGTAGATACCGATGCCTGTGCCGTGTTTAGCAAGCGGAACATAGGTGTTAACGCCTACCAAACCTTCACGCAGGCACAGCCCATATGCGGAGCCGAGCAGCAGCGCTGCCAGGATAAATTGTGTAACAGTTAAATCGTTGCCGCCGAAGGCCGCCACAGCAAAACCCAAGGCAGCGGAAATAGCACCTGCGGTCCCTGACTTGCGGCCCCACGAGAACTTGCGGCCCAAATATTGCATTACTAGGCCGGAACCGAAGGCTAGTCCTGACGATAGCGCTGGCAACAGAATCGGGATATCGATATGTCCAGCTGCGCGAGCCGACAAAATAACAACGGATGTCGTAATACAGCTAAAGACCCACAGCGCCATGGGCAAAGACACTGCTAATGCCTTGCCCAAACTACGGTCTTGGGCAGGGCTGCTTCCGGAAGATCCATGGATAGGGACGCGGGGTGCATCGCCAAGAACAAGACCGGCCACGACAGCGATAGCGGAGAACGCCACGCTGACGGCGAAAATAAGCGCAATGTTTTCTGTAGAAGCACCAATGAGACTTGTGGCGATCGGACCAACCGCGAAGCCAAGCGTCAAAATGATTCCGGCTAGAGTTACTCCACTGGCCCCACGTATATGCCCGGCCCAGGCAGTGCCGGCACTGACAACGAGTCCCACTCCGATGCCAACGATGAAGCGTCCTGCTAACAACCAGCCACCCTCGTGCATAAAGAGCATGAGGAGATTTCCCAGCGCAGAAATAATACCGCCGGTAAGGACAATGAAACGTGGTCCAAAGCGATCTGCAAAAACGCCGCCTAGAAGCAAACAAGGCAGCATGCCAATTGCATAGATCCCGAACGCGGCATTGACCAGAAGGCTTGAAACTCCTTGTTGGTCACGAATGATGACAAGCGCTGAAGCAAAGTGGTTGGCCGCCCATCCTGCGGTGAAAAGCAGGAGCGTAACTCCCATAAAAACACGGGCAGACTGGCGAGAACTCATGAGAAGCCACTTTATCGCCAAGTGGTGTTCTTTACCGGACTTTGGCTACTTTTATAACCCGGTTACCCGCGCGAAACTACCCCCCCCTTAAGCATTGAAAACTCAGCCAACGGAAAACCTTGAAAATCCCAGTTCACCTCAAACCCTTGAGATGAACTGGGGAATTAGGGGAGAGCGATTGGGAATGAACGCCTTGCCTGTTATCCACTTAGATTAACGCAAGTAATTTGAGCTGGCTCAAGATAATGGATTCGAGGTTGGTGGATTTGTCAGAATAGGTTCTGAGTCGGAAATGGACGAAAGGCGGTCACCAGTGGATGGCTGGGTAGGTCCGTAGCGTTCTTCCTCAATTTCCTCCAGAGTCTTTCCGCGAGTGTCAGGTGCTCCAAGGAAACCGACAACAAGTGCAATAACCAGTGCGCCAATCATGATCATCCCGACGAACGGAACCCCACGTTCTGCCAATAGAGTAGGGAACCAGTAGCTGAGGAGTCCAACGATAATACGTGCAGTAAAGAAAAGGACTCCTTGGGCACTCGCACGGTAGCGAGTCGGGAACATTTCTGCTGCCCATAGTGCGTAAAAGGCCTGGGCGCCGATACCAGCAGAAACACCCCATAGGACGGCAAAAAGAATTAACATTGGCATGGTGATGTGTACGAACACGAGAAGTACCCATGCAGCAATTCCGAGAACTGCACCTATGGCGTATAAAGTGCGTCGATTCATACGGTCGCCGTACTTCATAAAACCGAAGTAGGTGGCAAAGACGGTGAGTGTCCACAGCAAGACTTGTAGCAAGTTCTGGTGAGAACCTGATTCGACTCCGGCTGTCTCATAGACGCGAGGCATGAAAATCCCCATTTGGCCAGCGACAAGGTTCCAAAGTCCGTAGACACCTGTAAGGAAGAGAAGTGCTTTGATATTGCGCTTATCTGTAAGCAGTTCTTTGTAGTTGCGACGCTTAATTCCTTGGGCTTCTTCTTTCTTACGGTCAGCATTGTGACGCTTCCACGACTCGGATTCAGACAGTCCACGACGTATCCACCAGGTAACAAAAGCAACTACAAAGAGATGCGCGAAGACAATCCTGGATCCCATTAGCCCTAGCGGGACCAAGAAAGTTGCAAAGAGGAATACTAAAGCTGGCCCTAAGGACCATGCTAACTGTGCAGAACCCACATGGCGTGCGCGGTCGTGTGCTGGTGCTTCTTCTGCGATGTACGTCCAGGCAACTGGAACACCGGCACCAACAGCGATACCCGTAAGGATAACGCCCAGAACCAGCATCCACGGGGCCACAGCAAAGACGACCAGAAGGGTACCGATCATGTAAAGGATCAGGTCATAGGTGTAAATAAACTTTCGACCGTAACGGTCGCCTAAAGGCCCGCCGATCATTGCGCCGACTGCTGCACCGAAAGCATTCGCGCTGACGGCGGCAAGAAAACCTACGAAGAGATTGCTGAAACCAAAGTAGTGCTGCCACATGGTCAGACTGGTAGCCAGCGCGATGATGGAACCTGCTTCAATGTAATTGGACATTGAAACGGCGATTGTCGCCTTCCACCCACTGTAATTTTGTTTACTCATGACGAACCTTTCAGTTCAAAGACGTGTGATTAGGTCAAGCGGAAATACTGGGGAAGTGGTGTTTCTGGGGAACCAGGCACGAAGTATTGCGCCATTTCTTTCTGCCATTTGGCGTTGACCGGGTGTTGGCCCATCAGTCGACGCGCTTCTTCCACATCGTCAGCTTCGAAGTACCCAATGACTAAGCCGTCTTCTTCCCTTAAAAATAGTGAGTAGTTGCGCCAGCCGCATTCTGTTAAAGCGTTTAGCATCTCTGGCCATACATTCTGGTGAGCTCGCACGTACTCATCGATGCATTCAGGTTTGACGTGGAGTTGAAAACACTGACGTGAGTTTTGCTCGCTGTGTGCAGATTCAACTAGGTGGGTGAAGCTGTTAGGGGTTGAGTTCGGCAAGTCTGACACTCCTTTGCTGTAGGAAAACCGCAGGTAGATAAAAAGCTTTTACCGGCAGATTTAGTTGTGGAAGCTTAAAGTACGAAACTTCACGGCGGTTCAATCACGACTGAGCCTTGTCTTACTGAGCCTTGGCTACAGGAAGATGAGAGGCGGTCTGGAATGTGAACTAGTTGTGATTGCAGTCTCAGCACTTTCGTCACATGCTACACAGTTTTTGAAGCGTTTCAATAGTTTGGGGGAAATTTCTCGAAAAATCCACGAATGTCAATCCTACGCCTGACGTGAATTTCTCTTCGGGCTCATGGCGGTTGGCGTCAAAATCTGGATTGCGTGCACATTTCGACCAATGGCCCATTTGAGTCAATTCTCGAAATCTGCTTGACGTGACGTGAAGCACGCTCTATTGTGTGTTGAAACGATTCAAAATGTGATTTTCGGTTCCCGAAGAACTCTTGAGCGTTTAGTTCAGATCTCGTGATTTCAATCAGAAAGGCAACCATTTCATGCCGACATTCAATGACATTTCCGAACAGCTGGCTGCGCAAGAAATCGAGCTTCCATCGTGGGCTTTTGGAAACTCTGGTACTCGATTCAAAGTCTTTTCAACCCCTGGTACGCCGCGGACAGTGGAGGAGAAGATTCAGGATGCTGCGATGGTTCACCGTTTGACTGGCCTCGCTCCTCGGGTTTCATTGCACATCCCATGGGACCGGGTCGATGATTTCTCCAAGCTTCGAGATTTCGCTGAAGAGCATGGAGTGGGATTGGGAACAATCAATTCCAACACTTTCCAAGATGAAGACTACAAGTTTGGTTCGCTGACGCATGCGGACGATAAGGTGCGCCAACAAGCGATTGATCACCACTTGGAATGCATTGAGGTCATGCATCAAACCGGTTCACAGGATCTGAAGATTTGGCTGGCCGATGGAACTAACTATGCGGGTCAGCAGGACATGCGGGGACGTCAAGACCGACTGGCGGACTCACTGTCGAAGATTTATGAGAATTTGGGTGATGACCAGCGAATGGTGCTGGAGTACAAATTCTTTGAACCAGCGTTCTATCACACTGATGTACCTGACTGGGGAACGTCCTATGCTCAGGTTGCAGCGTTGGGAGACAAGGCGAAGGTCTGTTTAGACACTGGGCACCACGCACCAGGTACCAATATCGAATTTATTGTTATGCAGCTACTTCGTCTGAGCAAACTCGGATCTTTTGATTTCAACTCTCGTAACTATGCCGATGATGACCTTATCGTCGGCGCAGCTGACCCATTCCAACTCTTCCGCATCTTGGTCGAAGTAATCCGTGGCGGTGGACTGGAGGCTGACACTGGTGTGACCTTCATGCTGGATCAGTGCCACAACATTGAGGAAAAGATTCCTGGACAAATTCGCTCGGTGCTGAATGTTCAGGAAATGACAGCGCGCGCATTGCTGATTGACCGTGACGCGCTGGAAAAAGCACAGATAGCCGGGGACGTGCTTGGAGCAAATGACATTTTGATGGATGCCTTTTACACGGATGTGCGAGCTGACCTCGCAGCATGGCGTGAAAGCCGCAATCTTCCGGCTGATCCGATGGCAGCATTCCACGATTCCGGATATGCGGAACGAATTTCTAATGAGCGCGTTGGCGGAACCCAGGCTTCCTGGGCATCGTAGTGCGAAAAATTTCCTCGCAAAATTCTAAGAGAAAGTAGAAAAGTACATGGATACCAAGCACAACTCTGTAGTTACTGATTTGATTGCTCGTTCAAATCGGCTCGGTTCAGATCCAAAGAACACCAATTATGCTGGTGGAAATACCTCTGCGAAGGGGAAAGAGAAAGATCCAGTTACTGGGGAGGCCATCGATCTTTTATGGGTCAAGGGTTCGGGCGGTGATCTGGGGACCCTGCGCGAGGATGGCTTAGCGGTACTAAGGCTCGATCGATTGCAAAAGCTTGTCGATGTCTACCCAGGTGAAGAACGCGAAGACGAAATGGTTGCCGCATTTGACCATTGTTTGTTTGGTAAAGGCCAGGCTGCTCCATCCATTGATACGGCAATGCACGGACTTGTAGATTCCGCACACGTAGACCATCTGCATCCCGATTCGGGAATTGCTCTTGCAACTGCAGCCGATGGAGAAGATCTAACTGCAAAAATCTTTGGAGACAAGGTGGTGTGGATTCCTTGGCGCAGGCCCGGTTTCCAGCTTGGCCTCGATATCTCTGAAGTAAAAACGCAGAATCCGCAAGCCCTTGGTTGCATCCTGGGAGGACACGGAATTACCGCCTGGGGTGAGACCTCGGATGAGGCGGAAAAGAACTCAAAGTACATCATTGATACTGCTGAGAAGTACATCGCGGAGAACTCAAAGACGGAAGCGTTTGGTGCTGCCATCGAAGGCTACGAAGCTTTGAATCCTAAGCAACGTCGTGAAAAAGCAGCTGCCCTTGCACCGTTGATTCGAGGTCTTGCATCCACGGACGCACCGCAGGTTGGACATTTCACGGATGATGAGCGAGTTCTAGAGTTCCTCCAAGGCAGTGAGCATCCTCGTCTTGCAGCGCTGGGCACTTCTTGCCCGGACCATTTCTTGCGTACAAAGGTAAAACCATTGGTTTTGGACCTTCCTGCATCCACCTCAGTGGAAGAATGTGCCGACCGATTGAAATCGCTCCATGAGGAATACCGCAAGGACTACCAAAGCTATTACGACCGTCACGCGGACGCAGAATCCCCAGCAATTCGCGGGGCTGACCCAGCAATTGTGCTGGTACCGGGCGTCGGAATGTTCTCCTACGGTAAGAATAAGCAGACCGCACGTGTCGCCGGAGAGTTCTATCTCAACGCTATCAACGTCATGCGTGGTGCTGAAGGGATTTCTACCTATAGCCCCATTGAGGAATCCGAAAAGTTCCGCATCGAGTACTGGGCTTTGGAAGAAGCCAAGCTTGCACGAATGCCAAAACCGAAGCCTTTGGCAACGAGGATTGCATTTGTGACGGGCGGTGCATCGGGAATAGGTAAAGCGATCGCGCACCGGCTTGCCGATGAAGGCGCATGCGTTGTTATCGCAGATCTTGATGGACAAAAGGCGCGTGAAGCCGCTGCTG
Source organism: Corynebacterium sp. J010B-136 (assembly GCF_002967075.1). GTDB lineage: Bacteria > Actinomycetota > Actinomycetes > Mycobacteriales > Mycobacteriaceae > Corynebacterium. Next base: position 47,913 of record NZ_PUGE01000002.1, read on the forward strand.
AGATCGGTAGCACCGATGTGGCGGTCGGGGTTGAGGCAAATGTTGCTGATGAAATGGCTGTTAAACAGGCAATACGCGCAGCCGTCTTAGCATTCGGTGGTGTTGACCTGATCGTCAACAATGCAGGGCTTTCCCTATCTAAACCACTGTTGGAAACAACTGTTGCAGACTGGGACTTGCAGCATGATGTGATGGCTAAAGGCTCCTTTTTAGTGTCCAAGACTGCAGCATCTGTCTTGATTGATCAGGATATGGGCGGCGACATCGTTTACATCTCTTCGAAGAACTCGGTTTTTGCTGGACCGAACAATATTGCTTATTCGGCTACCAAGGCAGACCAGGCGCACCAAGTGCGGCTACTTGCTGCAGAACTGGGAGAACATCAGATCCGAGTCAATGGAATCAACCCAGATGGTGTGGTTCGAGGGTCCGGAATCTTTGCGGGCGGATGGGGTGCTAAACGAGCTGCTGTATACGGTGTTCCCGAAGAAGAACTTGGCCAGTTCTATGCCCAGCGCACGATTCTCAAGCGTGAGGTATTGCCTGAAAATGTTGCGAATGCGGTTTTCGCGTTAACTGCAGGAGATCTGTCACATACCACTGGTCTGCATATTCCCGTTGATGCCGGCGTTGCTGCCGCATTCTTGCGATAAGCACGTAGATAGAAAAATTATAGAAGGCTTTGAGGAGGAATTATGTCGGCAATAGTCGCAGCCATCGATTTAGGTGCGACCAGCGGTCGTGTCATTCTTGGCGGACTTGAAAACGGGAAGTTGAGGATGAACCATGTTGCTCGTTTCCCTAACCAACCCCTTCAAATACATGAAGGTGACCGGCAAGCACTGCACTGGAATATAGCTGAGCTGTTTCAACGCGCGAAGGAGGGACTAATATCTGGCTTTTCACAAAACCAAGGCATTGCTTCAATTGGCGTTGATTCCTGGGCTGTTGACTATGCGCTACTTCGGAAGAGCCGGATGTTGGGGATTCCTTATCACTATCGGGATGCGCGCTCCACAAATGCGGTTGGGATCGTCCATCGAGTGGTCTCTTCAGAGAAGTTGTATGAGCGCAATGGTCTGCAACATCTGGACTTCAACACCTTGTTTCAACTGGTTGATGAACGCGATGAAGGAGTCCTAGATTTTGCCGAGCGCATCTTAATGATTCCCGACCTGTTTAACTATTGGCTTACCGGGAAGCAGGTTGCAGAATCCACCAATGCTTCCACGACGGGACTGCTTGATGCCCGAACTGGCACGTGGGATACAGAATTGATGGAACTACTTGATATTCCTTCCAACCTTTTTCCTCCAGTGGTTGAATCCGGTCACCTTGTTGGAAATCTTATTCCCGAAGTTGCCACCGAGTTAGGGGCCTCCCCGAATATCCCCGTGATCTCAGTTGGTTCACACGACACTGCATCAGCGGTAGTCGCGATGCCTGCAACTGATAGCGGGGCAGCGTTTATCTCATCCGGAACTTGGTCGTTGGTAGGAATTGAATTGGACTCACCAGTTTTGAGCAGGGCAAGCTACGAAGCCAACTTTACCAATGAGCGCGGCGTCGATGGCACGACACGGTTTCTGAAGAATGTCTCCGGCATGTGGTTGCTATCGGAGTCCATGCGTACCTGGAAAGAATCCGGCGAGGCTGGTCTAGAAAAGCTCTTGAGAGCGTCAGCAGCAATGGACACAGACATTGCGATCTTTGACGTTATGGATCCGCGTTTTGCCGAACCTGGTGATATTCCAACTCGAATCTGCAAATGGTTCGAAGAACGAGGCTTGAGACCGCCGTCGTCGCGTCCTGAGCTAGTGCGTTCTATTTTGGAGTCACTTGCAGAAGCTTATAAGAATGCGCTTGAGCAAGCTGAGAGTCTAACGGGTGTAGAAGTCCGAACTATCCATATTGTTGGTGGCGGCTCGCAGAATGAACTGCTGTGCCAGCTCACAGCTAACCGCACAGGCAAGACTGTATTCGCCGGGCCGGTAGAAGCTACCGCAATGGGCAACATGCTGGTTCAACTCCGTGCTGTCGGGGAGATTTTAGGCGGACTCGATGAAATGCGCACGGTCGTATCCAATACGGTAAAACCCAAAAAATACGTACCACAACCAGCCCACAAAAGTACCCTATTGCATAGCACTGCAAAAGAGCCGCAATCGAGGGCTTCTTAGCTGACATCGCAGTAACTGGTTCGATAAGATGAAAACTCATTGTTCAGGAGGAAGATCGGAGAATACAGCATTGAGCCCGCAGAAACCTCCCGTCAGTATCAAGAGTGTTGCAGCAAAGGCTTCCGTATCCATCGGCACGGTTTCTAATGTTCTTAATCGCCCCGAGGTTGTATCCGAAGACAAGCGACTACGGGTTATAGAAGCTATTGAAGAGTTGGGCTATGTCCGTAATGACGTAGCTCGCCAGCTCAAAGCGGGATTGTCACGAACAGTCGGACTTATTGTCCGTGATACCTCTAACCCGTATTACAACGAGATAGCTCTTGGAGCTGAGACCATTGCCGAAACAATTGGGCAAGCTGTCATCATCGGTAATGCGGCTGAATCTGCCGCTAGAGAAGATGTTTATTTGGAGCTCTTTGAGGAACAGCGAGTCCGCGGAGTTCTCATAACTCCGCAGACTGAGGAGCGGGCGAAGCTGGAGAAATTACGCGAGCGTGGAACGCCTGTTGTTTTGATCGATGAGCACGCGCCTGCAGCGAAGTTTTGTTCGCTGGCTGTTGATGATCTCGAAGGCGGGCACATTGCGGTGGATCATTTGCTGTCGGATGGTTCACGAAAAATCGCGTTTGTTGGCGGTCCGATGCGTCTTCACCAGATTACGGACCGTCTTAACGGCGCCCAGCGTGCAGTTGATGCCGTCGAGAGTGCAACTCTGATGGTCTTTGATACAGAAACTCTGTCCATCTTGGAGGGCAGAAGAATCGGTGAAGAAATTGTTGCGATGCCAAGGCAACAACGGCCGGAAGCTGTATTCGCAGCCAATGACCTTCTCGCTATCGGCGTGCTGCAAGCGTTCGCTTTCAACCATCAAATAAATGTGCCTGAAGATATTACGTTGATTGGTTACGACGATATTCCGTTTGTTTCATCAGCTATTGTGCAGATTTCTTCAATCAGGCAGCCCTCGCGCATGCTCGGGGAAACAGCGCTAGAGCTCTTAGAAGATGAGATCTCCAATGAGAAGCACCTTCACCGGCATGTCAGTTTTCAACCAGAAATTGTGATTCGCGAATCTACTAAACGCTCGCGCCGGGAAGAAATTTAGCGCAGGGGAAACATCGGCAAGCAACTAGCGATGACTGAGGTGCCCCGGATGCGCCTGTAGCTCTCGATCGTCGCCGAATGTGGCGCTGACCGTGCCCTCAAATGTGCATGTGTGGGCGCCGAAGGCGAACGCGGCAAGCTTCATGTGTGCTGGTAGATGCTGCACTTGGCCAAGTACTTCGAGTGCTTCAGTATCGGTGGAGTCCTCGTTGCCTGTGGTTGGCCAGGGGGCGTCGTTGTCATCGATACGCTGCGGGGCAGAGATATCTAGCAGTGCTTGTTCCAACTCATCCCAGTTGTGGTGACGGGCGCGGGGGCTTACTGCTTGGATGAGCTCGTCGAAGGTTTGTGCCGGGGTGCTTGCGCCAGTGGGTTTCTTCACCATCCAGCCTCGTGGAATCTCAGAGACCTTGATGGATGAGACCAACTCGTTGAGACACCGCGCAATATCGCGGCGACGCAACGGTCCGGCAACTATCGGGCCAGCCCAGTCGGGTTTAATTCCGCAGGCACCACACATGACACAAACCTCCTAATGCGCTTCTTACTTCCTTATTCTTTCTTTCTACTTCTTGTCGCGAGGATTCGCCGCAAGGAAGTCATCTGCAATCTGGTTGAAAGTTGCAAACTCCACGCCATCGTGGGACTTGAAATGCTCAATGAGACGCTCAAGCATGAGAAGAACCTGCGGGCGACCGGAAACGTCTGGGTGCAAGGTGATTGGGAAGATCGCGTTGTCATACTCGCGGTATACCCAGTCAAACTGGTCGCGCCAGAGATCTTCAATATCGCGTGGGCTGACAAAGCCGTGGCTGTTAGGAGAAGACTTGATGAACATCATTGGTGGAAGGTCGTCCAGGTACCAGCTGGCAGGAATCTCCACCAGGTCGGTTTCTTCACCGCGAACAAGTGGCTTCATCCACTCGGATGCCGGCTTGTCGTAGTCAATCTTGGTCCAAGAGTCTCCAACGCGAACGTAGTATGGCTCGTGGTCGCGGTGCATCAACGAGTGGTCGTACTTGATGCCGCGCTCAATGAGCAGCTCGTTGGTGACGTGGGAGAACTCCCACCACGGCGCAACATAACCAGTTGGGCGGGAACCTGTGCGGTTGGTGATCAAGTCAATGCAGTAGTCAAGGATGTCTGCCTCTTGCTCGCGAGTCATTGCCAGTGGGTTTTCATGCGAGTACCCGTGCACGCCAATTTCAAATCCCTCATTGACCGTGAGGTCAAACTGCTCGGGGAAAGTCTCAATGGAATGTCCTGGCCAGAAGAACGTTGCTGGAAGGTCATACTTCTTCATCAGCTTGACCAAGCGTGGGATTCCTACTTCACCAGCGAAGACACCGCGAGAGATGTCACCAGGGGAGTCCTCACCGCCATAGGATCCCAACCAGCCGCCGACTGCGTCGACATCGATGCCGAACGCGATAGTAATTTTCTTGCTCATGATCTTAGACCTTTCAAATGGATGTGAAGAGAATTAAATGTGTTCAGCTAAGGCATCGGATGAAATGACTTGCTGCTGAGATAACAACAATGCAAGAAGGATTCTTGCTTGAGACCATGGGAGATCTCCCATGAAGAGCGCACCAGCTTGCAGAAAATCTGAAGCACCACCGTTTCCATACAGGGGAAGTACCGATCCGTGTGGAACGCGAGTGGATAACCCAACGGTAATGCCGGATTCGATTGTCTCGGAAGCCCACTCCAACAGTGCGTGGTTTCCATTTCCTGCACCGGTACCCACAAGAACTAGCCCTGCGGCTCCGGCATCCGCATATGCTTGCGCTGCTGTAGCGTCAGCGCCCGGGTGGGTGACAACAACATCAACGCGAGTGGAATCAAACCTTTCATCAGGAAGGTTGAGAGCTCGTGCCCGGCGTGGGCAAGCATGATAATGAACCTGCTTATCCGCCTGGGTGGAGCTTTCGCCGATTTTACTGGCACTGGATGGAATATCGGCCACGTAGCCACAAGCACCGACTCCACCAAATGGTGATGGGTTAGTGGTGTGTAGCTTCGTGGTTCCTCGTGCAGGATGGATAGCTCCTGCGAAGACAATGAGTACTCCGCGTTCTTGAGACTTTGAAGAGCCTGCCACCGCAATGGCATCCTGAAGGTTTAGCTCGCCGTCATGGCCAATGCTGTCCGGAGTGCGCTGAGCGCCTGTGACAACCACTGGCTTTGAACTGGAATGAACCAGATCAAGAAGATAGGCGGTTTCTTCTAAAGTATCGGTCCCGTGAGTAAGCACCACACCATCGCAGTTGTCGTCCTTGAGGACATCTGCCACAGACTCCGCGATAATGCGAAGATCCTTGTGGTTCAGCAGATATGAACCCGTAGTGAGAATATCTTTGCCGGTTACCTCATGTGTGCCAGTATCGACGCTTTGAAGCAATGCCTCAATTGATTCGGTGGCAGTAGCTCCGGGTGTGGAGCTCCTAGTGGACGCGATGGTTCCACCGGTCGCAAGAACTGTAATGCGTGCCATGTTGAGTGTTGCTCTCCTTTTAGTCGCGACCGCGCTCACTGTAGTTCACTGGATGTGCATTAGTTCACGCGGTATTTGCCATAATGATTCACACAATCGTTTGTGTCAAGCAATTTGAGTTAGGGTAAATGAAACTCGCAGTAAAAGGGCAATGGCTTGCCCCGCGGTGGGGGTGGTTTTCTACTTAGTGTCGGTAGACGATGTCGCGTTAAGGTCTTTGTTGGGTAATTCGCGAAGGGATGGAGAAAAACATGAATGCAAAAGCGCGCCGGGTAACCCTGCGCATGATTGCCGATGAAGTTGGTGTTGATGTTTCTACCGTCTCCCGAGTGATTAATTCCCCAGCTAGTGAAGCTAGCCGGTGGGCTTCTCCCTCGGTCGTGGAGCGCATTAAGGATGTGGCCATTTCGAGTGGATATAAGCGCAATCCGCATGCCGCTAGTCTTCGTACGAACCGTTCGGAGTTTGTAGGCGTTTTGGTTCCCCGGTTGCAGGACTTTGTGCTGGCCACCGTGTTTGAGGGGATTGAAGAATCTGCCAGTAAACACAACTTCTCTGCCTTTGTGGCGAACTCTCTTGACCTTCCTGACCTGCATCGTAAGCGGGCGGAGTCGTTGCTGGATCGCAGGGTTGACGGTCTGATTATCGGCGATGCTCACTACAAAGAACCTTATTTGGATGAATTAGATAAGCGCGGCATTCCATTTGTGCTGGTTAATAGGCATGCTGGCACGAGGTATTTGTCAGCTACTACCGATGATGTTTTGGGTGGCGAGTTGGCGGCTGAGCATCTGCTAAGTCTTGGCCGGACGCAGCCTTGCGTTGTTGGTGGTCAGCGCTTTGCCTCTACCTTCCGGGACCGTGTCAGGGGCTTTCGCTCGATATATCGCGAGGCGGGAATCGATATTCCTGATACGCACGTAATTGATGGTCCGTTTGATGCGGCGGGTGGGCGCTGCGCTATGGAGACCTTGCTTGACCAGGGGGTGCGCCCAGATGCAATTTTTGCACCGAATGACTTTGCTGCGATTGCAGCAATGGGTGTGTTGCGCGAGCGGGGATTTGAGGTTCCTGATGATGTGGCTGTGGTCGGTTATAACGATACTCCGCTGGCAACGGAGTTGACCTTGCCGTTGACGACCATCTGTTCGCCCATGCATGAGATGGGAGTTCAGGGTTTTGAATTGCTTTGGCGGCGTCTTGAGGGGCAGGACCCGGCGTCGATCCGGCTTGTGCCGCGACTGGCTGCACGCGCCAGCACCCTCGGTAGGGGGTAAGTGGGCTGCGTGCCCTTTTGTTCTGCGCGAGCTGCTCACGGGTGTTATCGGGTGGGTTCTGGGTTAATTTCGGCGGCTCCGTCTCTCGAATTTTGTATCGGTCATCACTAGACGTTCTTGCTGTGATTGGTGTAGCTTCCTAGTTCAAGAAGTTACACAAACGTTTGGGTTACTTCTGAATCTATTTTGTGCGAGTGTTTCCATCTTGTGAAACGAAAACAGATCGTTAAATACTTCACGGGCAGGCTTTGATGTTTCTGCCGGTAGAGGTCTGGTATTGAGATGCTCGCACTTTCTAAACCTCATCCTCCAATGCGTCACACATCCCAGAAAGTGGCAATGTCATGACTCAGATTTCACCTCCTGGCGTTAATTCGAACGAGCAGGCACCTCCACAAGAACCGTGGAATCAAGAAATACCTAAGAAGACCGTTTATTACGTATCCTTTGTATGCTTTTTAGCGTGGGTTGCCTCGGTGTATGACTACACCTTGTTCGGCACCCTGCTACCAGTTATCGCTGAAGATTTTGGTTGGTCGACCGCACAAGCTACCGCAGTTAATACCTGGGCAATGGTCGGAGTTCTCATCGTTTGTTTGCTGGTGGGCACCATCATTGACCGGATGGGCCGTAAGCGAGCTCTTATTCTGCTGGTCATCGGAGGTGCGATTAGCTCTGGACTGACGGGCGCTGCAATCGGTGCGCTGTCCATGGTCATTATTCGTTCCTTCTCCGGCTTTGCGGTTTCGGAAGAAGTCGTGAATTCGGTGTATCTCAACGAGATCTACCGGAAGGCTAAAGCCCGCGGCTTTATGTTCAGCCTTGTACAAAGTGGCTGGCCAGTAGGCGCCATGTTTGGTGCGGCTATGACAGCATTGCTCTTACCTGTCATCGGCTGGCGTTGGAGCTTCGTTCTAGCTGCTGCGGTCTCCATCGTGGTTCTGATCCTAGCTGCGAAGCTGCCGGAGTCTCCGACATTCTTGGCAATGAAAGAAGTTCAGCGGCGAATCGACGCTGGCAACTATGAAGGCGCCCGCGCCCTGGCCGAAGAACAAGAAATCGAGATGCCCGGGGACAAGGCAGTTGGATTCAAAGGCGTCTTTACACCCGAACTTCGCCGGCACACGATTTCTCTGTGCCTAGCATGGCTATTTAGCTGGATGGCTATCCAAGTCATTTCAGTACTTGGCACGACAGTGCTGGTGGAAGCTAAGAATTTTGAATTTACTGACTCTTTGACAGTCCTGATTTTGGGCAATGTTGCTGCATTCGTTGGCTACCTGTTCCACGGCTGGTTGGGAGACCGCATCGGTCGTCGGACAGCAGTTTTTGGCGGCTGGCTACTTGGAGGACTGGCATCACTGGCGCTATTGCTAGGTCCTGATACCTCCGCATTTGTCCTCATGACCTATTCTGCAAGCCTGTTCTTCCTGAACGGTCCTTTTGCAGCGATGCTGTTTTATATGGGCGAATCCTACCCAGCCCATGTTCGCGGAGTGGGCGCCAACCTGGCGCACGTCATGGCTCCAGCTGGAGCCATCCTCGGTTCGGGCCTCATTTCGTTGCTCCTGGGTTCTGGACTATCCATGACCACTGCGTCGATCATTGCCGGTTCAGTTCCACTACTGCTGGCAGCATTCATGATGTTGGGGACGCGGAAAGTTCCTGCCCACACCAGTGAAAACTAATCACACCTAACCTTTAAATTTTCACAATAAGGAGAAGAAAAATGCTGACTCGCGACGATGGACTCGAAGGAAAAGTAGCTCTCATCTCAGGTGGTAGTAGCGGCATTGGTGCATCCTTAGCCGCACTCTATGCAAAGGCTGGATGCGACAGTGTCATTTCCTATATCGAAGCTGATGGTCACGACCCACAACTTGTGGTCAAGGCAGTAGAGGCAGAAGGACGTCGCTGTATCGCTGTCCCATGTGATGTTTCCTCGGCTGCTGACGTTGAGAAATTCGCACAAACCGCACTAGATGAGTTTGGACGTATTGATATTGCGGTAGCCATGGCGGGTATTTTGCGTCGTGCACCGTTGGAGGACATGACTGATGAGCGTTTCAATGACATGCTCGATATCGATCTCGTCGGTGTTCTTCGCCTTTTCCGTTCCGCCGCAGCGCGCATGACTGACGGTGGTGCGATGGTTGCAGCTTCATCTATTGCAGGCGGACATTACGGTTGGGAAGAGCACGTCCACTATGCCGCAGCGAAGTCTGGTCTTCAGGGGCTATGCCGCTCCTTGGCAGTGGAGCTTGCTCCGCGAAAGATCCGCGTAAACACGATTATTCCAGGACTCATCGAAAGCCCTCAGTCACTGGATGGAAACAATTCCCTGGGTAAAGACGGGCTAGATGAAGCGAGCAGCTATATCCCGTGGGGACGGGTTGGCACCACCGAAGAATGCGCACGCGCGATTCGCTTCCTCACCTCCGATGACGCAGCGTTTGTCACCGGCCAGCAACTTATTGTTGACGGTGGACAAACCGTGCGTTGGCCTAGCTAGACCGCTGGCATGAATGAATTGAAGCATGGAGAATTAGAAGGAGATACGAAGAAAAATGGCTATTGGACCTCAATTAGAAGGCAAAGTTGCAGTTGTTACCGGGGCTGCCAGTGGTATTGGAGCCGCCATAGCGGAATTATTCGGCGAGCACGGGGCATCTGTTGCGGTAGTTGATCTCAACGCAGAAAATGCGCAGAAGACCGTTGAGAATATTCTTTCGCAGCGTGGTACAGCGAAAGCCTGGTCCCTGGATGTGACCGATGGGGCGGCAACCGAAAAGGTAATGGACGAAGTCGCAGCTGAATTCGGCGGAATAGACATTCTAGTCACGGCGGCTGGAATCTTGGACCAACAAGACTTTTTGGAAATGTCCGAAGAGACCTTTGATCGCACCATTAGAATCGACCTCAAGGGAGTATTCCTGTCAGGACGATATGCTGCGCCCCATATGGTCAAACGTGGCGGCGGGCGCATTATCAATATTGCTTCGCAAACTGCCATCAAGGGCGCAGTCAGCCTGGCACATTATGTCGCTGCCAAAGCCGGTGTAATTGGAATGACCAAATCAATGGCATTGGAGTTAGCAGAGCACAATATCTTGGTCAACGCCATTGCACCTGGCCCTATTGAGACTCCACTGTTTGATGGGATTACTCAGCAGTGGCGTGATGAGAAGCAAAAAGAACTGCCTATTGGCCGCTTCGGAAGGGTGGAAGAAGTTGCGCCTACGGCTTTGCTCCTAGCATCTTCGCCCGGCGGTGATATCTACACCGGTCAAACACTGGGGCCTAACTCTGGTGACGTAATGCCATAGAAAATCTAAACGGTGCTGCTCTTCGATATGAGGATGCAGCACCGTTTATTTATTTGCAGACGAACACCTCTCGCGTACACAACTGTCCGAGGGGAGATTTAGTTAGCGCCAGTTCGGCAGCCACATGATGGAGTTATACCAGGCCTCGGGGATGGTGTAGCCGTACAAGATGGGGGAGAAGTACACGAACATGGCGATAACTGCACCGAGGTAGCAGTAGGCGGCGACGGTGCCGCGTGGGGCGCGCGCCGGGATGAGCCAGCGCACCTCTTTGCCGTGACCAACCAGTTGCCCAAGGATAAGAGCCAAGGCCACGATGACAAAAGGAATCAGTGGTGCGGCATAGAAGAAATACATCTGGCGGTCATAGGCAATAAGCCAGGGGATAAACCCGGCGGCAAAGCCTACAAGTGGCGGGATGAAGCGGCGGTCTTTGCGTAGCAGTACACACCATAGTGACCAGAGTAAGACTGGGATGAGTAGCCACCAGATAATCGGGGTGCCGAAGAGATAGATCATTTGCCGGCATTCAGCACCGTTGAAGCACTCCAGATTGGTATTGGAGTAATACAGAATCGGACGCCCGGCGACCAACCATTCCACAGGCTTGGAATCCCAGGGGTGGGAGTGGCCACCAGAAGTGGTCAGTGAGGCGTGAAATTCCAGCACGGAGGAGTGGTAGTAGAAAAAGTTCGCCAGAGTATCGGGGAACATCCGCAAGGGAGAATCCGCAGGCACTGTGCTATCGGCGACCGCGTGGCGGTAGACGGCGGTCTCAGTACCAAACCAGTGGCGCCACGACCACAGGTACAAAGCAACCGGTAAGGCGACAAGGGAGGCAAGGGCGGCGGGGACATCGCGAAGCAAAGTGCCCGTAATGTAGCGCTTGATGCCGTAGCGGCGGCGCAGCCACAAATCCGCAAAGACGCACGTAAGCCCGAAAAACGCGATGTAATACAGCCCGGACCATTTCACGCTGAGGGCAAGACCTAGCGCGACGCCGGCAGTAAAGCGCCACCAGCGAAAGCCGATGCGTGGGCCGAAGACAGAATCCCCGAGGCCGCCCTCGAGCCACGCAGCATGCAGCCGGTTGTGTACTTGCTGGTGGTCGCGCACCAGTGCCCATGCGGCAACGACCACGAAGAAAGTAAGGAAGATATCCAACATACCGAACTTGGAAGCCACCAGCAGTACGCCATCAAATACGGCGATGATGCCGGCGAAGGTGGCTACTTGCCAAGATGCGGTTAGACGCCGGGTGAGCGACATGATCATCACCACGGTGCCGACCCCAAAGAGCGCGGCCATGACTCGCCAGCCCAGCGGTGTGTAGCCAAAGAGCATTTCGCCCCAGGAGATGATTTCTTTTGCCAACGGTGGGTGAACCACAAGTCCATAGCCGGGGTTGAGCTCAATGCCAGCCTTCGTCATATCCCAGGCCTGAGGCACGTAGTGCTTTTCATCAAAAATTGGGGTGCCTGATGAAGTTGGCGCGGTCAGCCCGATAAAGCGGGTGATAAAGGCTAGAGCAGCAATAACCCAGGTGGAAATAAGATCCGTGCGATGCCAGAGATAGACAGGCGGTGGCACTGGTGGCGCCAAGGGAGCAGACCGGGGTGGCACGGAGGTGGCCTGTGCACCGGGTTTTCCTGGGTGGGATTGAAGTCTAGGCACTCAAGTCATCATAATGGAAGATATGACCACTCAAGATCTTCCGCGCGGTGTAGTACTCGCAGCAACCCCATTGGGCAATATGGCCGACGCAACAGATCGACTAAAGCAGGGCTTAGCCACAGCTGATGTCATCGCTGCTGAAGATACCCGTCGCGTGCGCAACCTCGCGCAGGCTTTGGGGATTGAAATTCGGGGACAGGTAGTTTCCAACTTCGACCACAATGAAGATCAGCGTTCACAGCAGCTTATCGATGCCGCCCGGACCGGCACGGTCCTAGTTGTCACCGATGCCGGTATGCCGTTGGTCTCTGACCCTGGGCACTCCATTGTGGTGGCAGCTGCCGAAGCGGGCGTGCCCGTGACGTGTTTTCCAGGAGCATCCGCGGTAACTACCGCTTTGGCACTATCCGGTCTTTCCGCAGGGCGGTTTATCTTTGATGGTTTTGTCCCGCGCAAAGCAGGGCAACGTCAAAAATGGCTAGAGAGCCTGCGTTCGGAATCGCGCGCGGTGGTCTTTTTTGAATCGCCGCATCGCCTAGCTGAAACCCTCGCCCAAGCCGTGGAGGTCTTAGGTGCGGAGCGCAACGCTGTGGTGTGCCGGGAGTTGACGAAGAAATTTGAAGAAATCCGACGGGGATCCCTCGGAGAATTGGCCGAGTGGGCAGTCGATAATGCGCGCGGGGAAATTACGGTCGTTCTAGATGGTGGCAGTGCGCAGATTGTGTCCGTGGAATCATTGCTCCCGGAGGTTGAGAAATTAGTAGCATCTGGCATGCGTTTGAAAGATGCCTGCAAGCATGTAACTGAGGGGACTGGCGTATCTAACCGCGATTTATATCAAGCCGCACTGCAAAAACCTTAACAAATAGCTGTTAGGCACCACACAAAAGGCGAAATGTTATACAACCGTTATTTTTCCGGGTGAAATGATAATCTTTCGTGAGGATAATGGCATTGCGCATGAAGTTAGCAGCGAACACGGGTTTTTGTGGCTCTTAGATTAATAGAATTAATATGTAAATCAATCCTTTTTATGTTGCCATTGCATCTGTTTTTCCAGCATCCTTTTAGCTATGACTATTGGAGATCCTGAAAATTCACAAGAAAGTCAGCCTGGCTCCGGCCAGGCTGAAAATATGGATGGGGGAGTCCCGCCACAGGTATCTGAGGAGGAGACTTACGAATCGAATGAATCTGCAACCGGTCAGCTAGCGTCCATGCTGGATACCGATTTCGATCCTTCTGAGCACCCAGCAGAAGAAGAAATCGAACTCGAAGCAGATAAGAAAGACGCCAAGATTGACTGGACGGTTACCGGCATTGCCGGTGTGCTCGTTGCAGCAGTTGTCGTCTGGGGCCTTTCCCTCCCAGACAACTTCGCGGATGTCTCGGGTGCGGCGCTGAGCTTTGTTACCGATAACTTTGGTTGGGCATTCGTCCTCTTTACCACCGTTTTTGTGGTCTTTGTTATCGCTATTTCTGCTTCCAAGTTTGGCACCATCAAACTAGGCGCGATTAACGAAGAGCCGGAATTTTCCACGGTGTCATGGATTTCCATGATGTTCGCCGCTGGCATGGGTATTGGTCTGATGTTCTATGGTGCATCAGAACCACTAGCCTTCTATCGCGATGGTGTGCCTGGACATGAGTCCAATGAAGTGGGTACGTCCATGGCAACAGCTATGTTCCACTGGACCCTCCACCCATGGGCAATCTACGCGATTATCGGCTTGGCTATTGCTTACTCCACGTTCCGTATCGGCCGTAAGCAGCTGCTGTCTTCCGCTTTCGTCCCGCTCATCGGTGAGAAAGGCGCTGCCGGTCCACTTGGCAAGCTGATTGACATCCTGGCTATTTTCGCCACTGTATTCGGTACCGCTTGTTCCCTGGGCCTGGGTGCACTGCAGATCCAAGCTGGTTTGCAGGCTTCCGGCATAGTGGACGACCCATCCAACAGCGTTGTCCTAGGTATCGTTCTGGTTCTGACCCTGGCGTTTATCCTGTCCGCACTTTCTGGCGTGGGCAAGGGCATTCAGTACCTCTCTAACGCCAACATGGTCATGGCAGCTCTGCTGGCAATCTTCGTGTTCATCGTTGGTCCTTCCGTGACCATCTTGAACTTGGTTCCAGGTTCCGTTGGTAACTACCTGGCTAACTTCACTGAAATGATTGGTCGCACCGCTGAGTCCGCTGACGGTACCGCTGGTGAGTGGCTGTCGGGCTGGACCATCTTCTACTGGGCATGGTGGATTTCTTGGTCCCCGTTCGTAGGCATGTTCTTGGCACGTATTTCCCGCGGCCGTAGCGTTCGCGAATTCTGCATCGGTGTTTTGCTGGTGCCAGCTGGTGTGTCCACCATTTGGTTCTCCATCTTCGGTGGCACCGCAATCCACTTGGAACAGACTGGACGTTCCATCGTCGGTGAGACCACTGAGGCCGAGCTGTTCAACCTGTTGGAATCCTTCCCGATGGGTAGTATCGCAGCGGTTGTCGGCATGATTTTGTTGGCTACTTTCTTTATTACCTCGGCGGACTCCGCGTCAACGGTCATGGGCTCCATGTCCCAAAACGGCCGCTCGGACGCTACTCCGTGGCTGTCTGCCATCTGGGGTGTTCTCACCGCAGCCGTTGGGCTGGTGCTGCTGTTGACCGGTGAAGACGCACTGAATAACCTGCAGAACGTGACTATTGTTGCTGCGTCGCCATTCCTCGTCGTGTTGGTATTCCTCATGTTTGCCATCGTGAAGGACCTCCGCAATGACGTTATTTACGTGGAATACCGCGAGGCACAGGCCTTCCAGCGCAAGCTGGCTCGCGAGCGTCGTATTCACCGCGAGGTGCAGTCGAAAGAAGCACGTCGTCAAGCAAAGCACAACAAGGCAGCTGTGAAGACAAAGAAGCGCTAAATACAGAAAGTCCCAATTTATTTGGGGCGAAATTCACAGACGTTGACTTGTTGGATAAAGTAGAGGCCATGACTGAGTCTCTCGTAGTTAACGTTGCCTGGCCGTATGCCAATGGACCCCGCCACATCGGACACGTGGCGGGGTTCGGCGTTCCTTCAGACGTGTTCGCTCGCTTTCAGCGAATGCGCGGACGCAACGTACTCATGGTCTCTGGCACGGATGAGCACGGCACCCCGTTGCTGGTCCAGGCTGATAAAGAAGGCGTGAGCGTGCGTGAACTCGCGGATCGCTATAACCGCCAGATCGTCGAAGACTTGGCTGGCCTGGGCTTGTCTTATGACATGTTTACCCGCACCACAACGCGCAACCATTACGCCGTTACCCAGGAGCTTTTCAAGGGCCTGTACGACAACGGCTACATGATTAAAGAAACCATGCAGGGTGCGATCTCTCCATCGACTGGTCGTACCCTGCCGGACCGTTACATTGAGGGCGAATGCCCAATTTGTCATGCCGATGGTGCCCGCGGCGACCAGTGTGACAACTGCGGTAACCAGCTCGACCCGATCGACTTGATCAACCCGGTTTCCAAAATTAACGGCGAAACCCCAGAGTTCGTTGAAACTGAGCACTTCTTGCTGGATCTGCCAGCATTGGCTGAAGTTTTGACCGAGTGGCTGCATACCCGTGAGGATTGGCGTCCTAACACCTTAAAGTTCTCGCTCAATCTGATTAAAGATATGCGACCACGCGCAATGACCCGTGATATTGACTGGGGCATTCCTATTCCAATTGAGGGCTGGGCAGAGAACGATGCGAAGAAGCTCTACGTGTGGTTCGACGCGGTTATTGGCTACCTATCCTCTTCCATCGAGTGGGCATACCGCAGCGGCAACCCCGATGCGTGGAAGGATTACTGGCAAAATCCGGAAACGCGTCATTACTACTTCATGGGTAAAGACAACATCACCTTCCACTCACAGATTTGGCCAGCAGAACTGCTCGGCTATGCCGGTAAGGGCTCTAAGGGCGGCGAACTACACAAGTACGGTGAGCTGAACCTTCCAACCGAAATTGTCTCTTCTGAGTTCTTAACTATGTCGGGCTCGAAGTTCTCCTCGTCCAAGGGCGTTGTCATCTACGTCAAGGACTTCCTCAAGGAGTTTGGCCCCGATGCACTGCGTTACTTCATCGCTGTTGCAGGTCCAGAAAACAATGACACTGACTTCACCTGGGATGAATTCGTCCGCCGCATCAACAATGAGCTGGCCAATGGCTGGGGCAACCTGGTCAACCGTACGGTCTCCATGGCTAATAAGAACTTCGGTGAAGTTCCAGTCCCCGCAACCTTGACTGAGGCTGACACCAAGATTCTTACCTTGGCTGAGGAAACCCTTGCTACCGCTGCAGAATATTTGGAAGCATCCAAGTTCAAGGCTGCGATCACCGCGGCAATGCACGTGGTCGGTGAGACGAATGCTTATATCGCAGACCAAGAGCCATGGAAGCTGGCGAAAGATGAAACCCAGCGCGAGCGTCTGGCCACCGTGCTGTGGACCGCACTGCAGGTGGTATCTGACTGCAACATCATGCTCACCCCATTTTTGCCACACACCGCGCAAAAGGTTCATGAGACCCTCGGTCGCACCGGCGTGTGGGCTGCGAAGCCGCAAATTCACGAGGTTCAAGATGATATGCCAGTGGATTTGATGGGCATCAACCTGCCAGAAGAAGGTCATTCTTACCCAATCATCACGGGTGACTATGACGCGCAGCAGGCCACCTGGGCGCGTGTCGATGTCGTGCCTGGCACCAAGCTGGAAAAGCCAAAGCCACTCATTGCGAAGCTGGATCCAGAGCTCGGCGTTACCGGTCCGGAGTGGGCACCGGTTATCCCACGTGACGAGGCTTAAGTTCCTTTTGGACTGCTAAGGCGCCAAGCATATTGTTCCTTGGCGCCTTATTGATCTTGAACGAAATAAGATTAGCCGATTTGGCAGCCGCCATCGATGACAAGAGCCGTCCGGATCCTATTTGGCGAGTCGTGACTGGCAAAGAAAGCGATGGTTGCGGCGAGAGCATTTGCACGGGCGCGGCGTATCCTCGGGAGCCACGTCAGCAACGGCTTAATACATGAGCAATGTTGGGGATACCCGTAGGGATACCAGCGCATTGACATGGATTCCATCGACTACAGATTTCCACGCTGAGGCTTCGGTTGGTTCGATAAGACCTGACTTGGCGCTGGCATAGGTTGCGCAGCCAGCCGTTCCCGAAGGCACAGAGATCGACACTGTACTGCTGACGGTGGCGTTTGCCATCCCTAACCTACAATCTTTTAACAACTTACAAGCGGCCTCCGGCTTCCCTCCATGGATCTGGGGCCACCAAAAGCCGGGGACGCGAAAACTGCCGAAGGGGTGGAAGAATCTGGGGACCATCGAGTTTGGTTTGTAATGTGCTAGACGCGATTCTCGCGGACCCGCAGAAGTTCGAATGTTGCTAATCGCAGATATTCAAAGCTGCAATGTAAGCCGCACTTTATTGGGGATAAACGCGTCCCTTGGGCAATTAACGAAGTCTTAGCTTGTGCTGTGGGTTAGGCATTGTGCCAGTCTTCGAGCCGGTGGCGTAGCGTATACGTGAACGCTTTAAAGCAGCGTTCCCTTAATCTTTTATGTCTCTTGCGCTGCGTGCGCTCTAATTTTTCTCCTTCGCATTGTTAGATGCCGCTTTGGCACGGTAAGCCTGAGGACGAACTGGGCTAGGCTGCGTCGAGCAATGCTTCTTTAAGGAGCAACAACAAATATTTAACGAAGGTGGTGGACTTCGTGGCTAAGAAGCTCACGGTGGGATTCGGGCTAGCGGTTATTGCCGTGGCGTTTACCGCGATAAACCTGCGCGCAGGAATTTCATCCTTAGCGCCGGTAATTGGGCAAGTGGCTGACTCCTTCGGGGTTAGCAATTCCACAGCGGGTATTTTGACCTCACTTCCGGGATTTTGTTTCGCCATTATGGGCTGGTCGGCGGTCCCGATTGCGCGCCGTTTAGGGCTTTCGCCCACTTTGGTGGCCGGCAGCGTTGCTTTGCTGGTGGGTTTGGCTATTCGTCCCTTTGTCAATAGCTACTGGCCATTTCTCTTGCTCACCGTTTTGCTCATTGCCGGGATCGCGGTAGCAAATATTCTGCTGCCCGCATGGGTTAAAGAGCACAGCCAGGGGACCCACCAAGTGCGGTTGATGATGATCTACACCGCAGTTCTGGGTGCATCTGGTGCGGTTGGTCCACTATCGGCGTTGCTCTTTAGTGGTTCTTCAGCATGGCGTTGGAGCTTGGGAGTCTGGGTCGTTCCTGTCGTAGTGCAGGTTGTGGTTTGGGCAATCGTGCTGAGCAGGACCAAAAAGGATGTGCCGTCCGCTGGTGTCATGCCGGATCCGGAGGCGCTGGTAGAAGAGCTCGAAAACGCAGAGAAGAAACCGGCTAAACCCCTGCCAGCGCAGCCTGTTTCAGACCCGGGAGGCTCACTCATCAAGTCGCCCACGGCGATTGCGATGATGCTATTTTTCGGTATTCAATCCTCCGGTGCTTATGCCCAGATGGGTTGGTTGCCAGCTATTTTGGTCGAATCCGGAGTCAGTGAAGCAATCTCGAGTATCGCACTAGCGGTGCTCGGCGGCCTTAACGTTATCGGTGGCGTGCTTATGCCGTGGCTGCTCTCACGTCTTAACAGCGTGGTTTCCTTGCCGGTCATTCTGGGTGTTGTCACTGCTGGTGGTTGGCTTGGTGTCATGTTCGCGCCCACTGCCGCGCCACTGGTGTGGGCATCGATGCTGGGAGTTGGCGGCATGTGCTTCCCACTTGCACTGGCACTGCTCACCGCTCGGACACGCTCCCCACTGGTCACCGCGCGCCTTTCTGGCTTTGTCCAGCCAGGCGGCTACATCATCGCCGGTATTGTCCCATTGCTCATGGGCTTTTTATACTCGGCGACTGGCACCTGGGATGCGGCGCTGATTCTGGTTACTGTCATGAGCTTGGCGCTCATCATCTTTGGCGTTCGCGCAGCGCGCAATGTCTTTATTGATGATGAGCTTGCGCGTCAGCAATAGAATTCTCTAGCTAGAGCGCAAATTTTTCTCACGGGAGTTCTCCCCGGATAAGCCACCCTGCGGGGTGGCTTTTATACTAGGGGCATGTCGAAGAAGAAGCCACGTCCAACTCCAGTTCCGGCAGAGGGTCTGAGCGGAATGATTGATGCCCATACCCACCTGACGTCGTGCAAGGATGAGATTCCAGTGCTGATCGATCGTTTTGTGGCAGCCGGGGTTGAGCGCGTGTGCACTGTAGGCGATGGTATTGATGAGGCTGAGCTGGCTTTACAGGCAGCGCAAGCGCATGACCGTATTTTCGCCGCATGCGCTATTCACCCCACCAAGGCGCACACCTTAGATGCTGAGGCGAAGTCACGGCTGAAGGCGATGGCAGCCGATCCGCGCTGCGTGGCAGTGGGGGAGACTGGGCTGGATGATTACTGGACGCAGCATGCACCAGAAGACACCGCAAGCTTAGAAGTCCAAGAACAAGCTTTAAAATGGCACGCTGAGCTAGCCGCCGAAGTAAATAAGACGTTGATGATCCACAACCGCGAGGCTGATAAGGATCTCATGCGGGTGCTCGGCGACTGTGTGCAGGTGCCGAATGTCATGCTGCATTGCTTTTCTTCGCCACTCGAGGTGGCCAAGGAAGCGCTCGATCGCGGCTACATTTTATCCTTTGCGGGCAATGTCACTTTCAAACGCAATGAGGAACTACGTCAATCTGCAGCCTTAGCACCAGCTGAGCAGATCCTGATTGAAACTGATGCTCCTTATATGACTCCGGAGCCATTTCGCGGCTCACGCAATGAGCCATCGCTGATTGGGCATACCTACCGCGTTGTGGCTGAAGCGCGTAATCAATCGGTAGAAGAGCTGGTAGAGCAGGTCCGGGCTAACTTTGACCGGGTTTTGAGCCCGCACAACGCATAAAGCGGCACAGCCTTTTATGCGTTCTGCGGCATAGGCGCGTTAAGGTTCGCGGCCCAAGGCTGGCGGGGGCAGATGTGAGAAACTTCACGGCCGGAGTCCGCGCAGGTAATGCGTGTTGGTTGTGATGGGTGTGAATGAAGTTCGATAAGTTGTGCGGCCTGTCGTGATTATTTAGAAAGTCACGCAGTGTTATCGTATTGTTACTAATTGTTATCCTGATGGTTGTAATTGACTGCGTCAAAACACTCGTCGGGAAGTGGCAAAAATTTCAATACTCCCAAGAAGTTCTAGAAGGTTCCATGTCTACCACGCACCACATCAAGCGAATCAATAATACGCGTTCGCTACCACTGCGCCTGGCAACAGGCGGCATGCTGGGCACGCTTGCGGTTGGCGGCGTCGTTGCTGTCAACGCGCAAAAAGATGTCACTGTGGACTTAAACGGTGAGCGTATTGAACTTGCAACCTTCTCCTCTGATGTCGAAGGCGCGCTTGCTGCGGCAGGCGTTGAATACGCTGATGATGACCTCATCTACCCAGCGCCGAGCGAAGCCTTAAATAGTGGTGAATCCATCACGGTGCGTACCGCGAAGCCTGTGGCTGTTACGGTAGACGGTGAAGAAAAGACCATGAAGTCTACCGCGTTGACGGTAGATGACCTGCTGAGCACCATCGACGGTGTAGCACCTGGCGCAGCCGTTTTGGCTGGCGATGAGGAAGCCACAGCAGGTGACAAGATTACAGATGGGATGGAATTGGAGGTCGTGAGTCCAAAGATCGTCTCCATTAAAGACGGTGGCAAAGTTACCTACACTTCCATCGCGGCTAAGACCGTTGGGGATGTATTAAAAGAGCGCGGCATCAAGGTCGACTCTGATGACCGCGTGTCCCCAGGGGTAGAGGAAAAGCTCACCCCAGGCACCAAGATCGTCGTGGACCGCGTAGAAGTACAAGAATTCGATCTGACCGAAGACTTTGACGCTGAACCAAACTACGTTGATGACGAGAACTTGGAAAAGGGCGAAGAGCGCATCGTCGAAGAAGGCATGCCAGGTGAGCGCGAGCGCACCATTAAGAAGGTTCTTGTCAACGGCAAGGAAGAGTCCAAGGATGTTATCTCTGAAAACATCCTGACCAAGCCACGCCCAGCGACGATTGCCCGCGGTACGAAGGAAGCAGCTCCGGAATCTGCTGGAGCAGATGCTCCAGCAGTTGCCGGCGGATCCGTGTGGGATGAACTTGCGCAGTGTGAGGCCACCGGCGACTGGCACATCAACACCGGCAATGGCTACTCCGGCGGTCTGCAATTCAACGCGCAGACCTGGCAGGCCTACGGTGGCGGAGAGTATGCACCACAGGCTTACCAGGCATCCCGCGAGCAGCAGATCGCTATTGCAGAAAAGGTTCAGGCAGCTCAGGGCTGGGGCGCATGGCCAGCATGTACTGCTTCGATGGGTCTGCGCTAATACTAAAACCGTATCTGCGATAAATTAGAGGGCATGTCAAAGTTATTAGGGCCCGTTGAAATTCGTGACCTAGCGGAAAAGCTAGATGTCAGCCCCACCAAAAAGTGGGGTCAGAATTTTTTGCATGACCCCAACACCATCCGCCGCATTGTTGCCGCGGCGGATTTATCTGCCGATGACCACGTGGTCGAGGTCGGCCCTGGCCTTGGGTCCTTAACTCTTGGGCTTCTAGACGAAGTTCAGCATGTCACCGCGGTCGAAATCGATCCGCGCTTGGCCGGCGAATTACCATCGACTGTTGCATGGCGCGCGCCAGAGCACGCGGACAAGCTCACTTTGCTTCACAAAGATGCTTTGCGTATCGATGCAGAAGAATTAGGCGAGCCCACCGCACTAGTTGCCAATTTGCCCTATAACGTTGCGGTGCCGGTGCTATTGCACCTATTGGAGCTTTATCCAACGCTGAAGCGCGTACTGGTCATGGTACAGCTAGAAGTTGCCGATCGTCTCGCTGCGGATCCAGGCTCCAAGGTTTATGGCGTACCTAGCGTGAAGGCCTCCTTTTATGGCAACGTGCGCAAGGCCGGGAACATCGGCAAGCATGTCTTTTGGCCAGCACCCAACATCGAATCCGGCTTGGTACGCATCGATTTATATCCGCCGCGTGAGCGCCCGGCGACGCTTTGGCCGCTTATCGATGCCGCCTTCGCCCAACGCCGCAAGACCCTGCGCGCTGCACTTTCTGGCTTTTATGGCTCGGGACAAGCTGCAGAACAAGCGCTGCGCGCAGCTGATATTGAGCCGACACAGCGCGGTGAAAAGCTCAGTATCGATGATTTTATGCGGCTTGCTACGGTCGACGCAGGGAACGGAGGAGCCACACATGAGTGATCTGACTGGTTCCAACGATCCGAATGATCCTTATTGCCGCGTGCCAGAGCGGATGCCGAACTTGCAGCGCGAGTGGAAAGCGCGCGCCTATGCAAAAGTAAATCTGCACCTCGGTGTCTGGCCCGCGCGCGAAGACGGATTCCACGAACTGTCCACGGTCTTTCAATCCGTAAATATCTACGATGAGATCACCTTGCATATCCGCGATAATGTTCTTGACCGCGGAAAATCACCTGTCGCAGGACCACTGAAAATTACAGGTCCCACCGCCGCCGGTGTTCCCACCGACGAAAGCAACTTGGTGTGGAAGGCCCTCGATAGGCTAGCGGTGCACATCCCGCTGAGCTATCCAGCCTTGGATGTAGAAATCCATAAGCAAATCCCTGCCGCCGGGGGAATGGCCGGAGGCTCTGCTGATGCTGCTGCGGCGCTGATGCTCGCGCAGAAACTCTATGCCACTTTCTTTGAGCTGGAAATCGCTAGCGCCGATATCCTGCAAGAGATCGCCGCGGATTTAGGCTCCGATGTCCCTTTTACCATGATGGGCGGTACCGCTTTAGGCAAAGGCCGCGGCGAGGTTTTATCACCAATGCTCACACGTGGCGAATACCACTGGTGCTTCATTGCTTCTGCACAAGGGCTATCGACGCCAGCGGTCTTTAAAAAACTTGATGAGATGAGGGAGGCATCGGCAAGCGCTGGCGATGGCTCCTTAACTCCGTCCCTGGATGTTACTGACACGGCCCAAGCCCTAGTCTCCGGCGATGTGCACCGTCTGGCCAAGGTTTTAAAAAACGACCTGCAGCCAGCTGCTTTATCACTGCGGCCCGACTTGCGCAAGACCATGGAAGTGGGAATGGAAGCCGGCGCTTTAACCGGCATTGTCTCCGGATCGGGTCCGACGATTGCCTTTTTATGCGAGGACGCAGCCCAAGCCGAAGAAGTACGCAGCCAAGTCACCCTCGAAATTCCGAAGACGCGCGGCTACGTAGCAAGCTCACCAGGACCCGGGGTTCGGATCTACTAGGGGCAATGGGGCTAGAATTGATGACTAACTATGGCAAACCTCATCAATTTAGAAACAGTCACTAAATCCTTCGGTCTAAAGACCCTGTTGGATAATGTCTCCCTCGGCGTACAAACCGGCGACCGCATCGGCATCGTCGGTGTCAACGGCGGTGGTAAAACCACCTTGCTGGAAGTGCTTACAGGCATTGAAGAACCTGACTCCGGACGCGTCTCCCATAACTCTGGCCTGCGCATGGCCGTGGTCACCCAGCGCTTTGACCTGGATGAATCCATTACCATTGCCGAGGCCGTTATTAAGCCGCTGGGGCTTGAGACTTACGAATGGGCATCGAATGCCAAAGTCCGTGACGTGCTCGGCGGGCTAGGCATTGTCGAACTTGGCCTTGATACGGTCGTGGGGCAACTTTCTGGTGGGGAGCGTCGCCGCGTTAACCTCGCTGCGGCCTTGGTTCAAGATGTGGACCTAGTGGTCTTGGATGAGCCGACTAACCACCTGGATGTAGAAGGCGTGCAGTGGCTGGCCAGCCACCTGCTTGCCCGCAAAGTGGCCGTCATCGTGGTTACCCACGACCGCTGGTTCTTAGACACCATTGCGACTTTGACGTGGGAAGTCCACGACGGTCAAGTGGATTCTTATGACGGCGGCTATAACGATTGGACTTTCGCACGTGCTGAGCGCGCACGCCAAGCTGATGCGATGGAGCAGCGCCGGCAAAACCTTGCTCGCAAAGAGCTAGCCTGGCTGCGCCGTGGCGCACCTGCGCGTACGTCGAAGCCACGCTATCGCATTGAAGCGGCCGAAGCCTTAATCGCAGATGTTCCAGCCCCGCGTGACACCGTGGAGCTGATGGCCTTTTCCAAACAGCGCCAGGGCCGTGTGGTCATTGAATTAGAAGATGCCACCATCACCACTCCCGATGGCCGCGAGTTAGTAGAAAACCTCACCTGGCGCCTGGCGCCTGGCCAACGCATCGGTTTGGTTGGGGTGAACGGCTCCGGCAAGACCACCTTGCTACGTACCTTGGCGGGGGAGAACAAGCTCGCTGAAGGCCGCCGCATTGAAGGCCAAACCGTGCGCTTGGGATGGCTGCGTCAGGAATTAGACGACCTAGACCCCAACCGTCGTCTGCTGGATGCGATTGAAGACGTCGCGACCTATGTGCACATGGGCAAAAAGGAAATGTCGGCCTCACAGCTAGCTGAAAGGCTGGGCTTTAGCCCTAAGCGCCAGCGCACCCCGATTGGGGATCTCTCCGGTGGTGAGCGCCGCCGCCTGCAGCTGACCCGCGTGCTGATGGCAGAACCTAACGTGCTACTACTCGACGAGCCCACCAACGACCTCGATATCGACACCCTGCAGGAGCTAGAGTCCCTGCTCGATTCCTGGCCTGGCACCCTGGTGGTTATCTCCCACGACCGCTATTTAATTGAGCGCATCGCCGATGACACCTACGCCCTTTTCGGCGACGGCAAATTAACCAACCTGCCCGGCGGCATTGAAGAGTATCTCAAGATTCGCGCAGAGCACGAAGCCGCCAATCCCACTGGCGCTTTAAACCTTGGCGACGTTGCAAACACCTCTGAGGCAGCGCCTATCGATGCCTCCAGCGCGGGGCCAGCCTCCACGGGTGCTGCAGCAGCGGCTGCGGGTTCTACCCCGGCAGCAGCTCCGCAGTCACGATTGTCTAACCAAGAACAGCGCGAGATCACCAAGAAGATGAATGCGCTTGAACGCAAGATGAGCAAGTTGGACCCGCAAATTGCCAAGATTAATGCCGATATGGCCGCGGCAGCGCAACAGATGGACACCGAGGCTCTCACGCGTTTAGATAGCGAGCTCAAGGAGCTAGAAGCCGAACGCGAAGGCTTAGAGATGGAATGGATGGAGCTCGGCGAAACTCTCGAGTCCTAGGGGGTTGCTCGCCAAAGGCTCGCAACCCGCCGATTTCGCGCAACCCGCAGAGGCTTCGTGAGTTCTCAGACAAAAGCCGTGAGGCTGGGATGTGGCTGGCAATTTAATTACAATGCGATAAAGTTGCTGGAAATTCCACTCTCAGACTAGGCATGGGGTGGGGTAGATATGGCATGGTGGTGGCCATGAGCATTTCTCGACGTCTTACTGCAATTGCGCTCGCTGGCGCTTTGACCCTCGGCGGTACCACCGCCGCTAACGCCCAGGAAAACCCAGCTGAAAAGCTATCTTCCCAGGCGCAGAGCCAGATTGATTCGGCTGCAGCGAAGTTTATTTCCAGCTTGCCGCAAGAAGTTAAAGACACTGCCCACAAACTTGGCATTAAGTTGCCATCGCTTGCTGGTGCAGCTGAGACCCTGCGTTATGAAACCGTTGCGCACTTGGAAGAAGCTGGCCACACCAAGAGCAACTCCGCGCAGTCCACTGCACAGAAGTGGGCAAATGAAGCCGCTGCTGGAAAGGTCTCCTTTGAAGACGGCGTCGGCCACGGCACCGCAAACAAAGACAAGGGCACCGGTGCTATCTTCAAGCTGACTGAGAAGGAAGCCCGCGACCGCACCAACTGGTTGGATCGCAAGGGCAACCCACACAACGAGCCAACCGGCTTCGGCGTCGCTACCGCAACCGATGGCAAGTACGTCTACATTGCGGAATTCTTCCTGAACTAAAAGACCCCGCATAAAAAGCGCCGGTCACCCTAACACCAAAAGGTGGGGTGACCGGCGCTTCGCTCTATGAGAGGGCGTTTTCTACATCTACTTAGAAAGGATTACTTGGAGCTGCTAATTCTTCCACGGAACACTCGGCAGAGCCATGTCTGCAAAGTGCATGATGAGAGAAGCAGAGATTCCAACGACACCACCTACAGCAAGGAGCAGGCTGAGCACATTAATCGTTCGGTCTAGAACGGAACCATCATCAGTGGCAATGGAGCTCGTATCCCAAGAGCTCGTTTCCGGCTGTTCTTCACCAGTGCCAGTAGGGTTGGCGTTTTGTTCGGAGCTTTGCGCGAGTGCGACTGGCGCAGAAATTGTTGCCACTGCAGATGTCCCAGTTGCTAGTGCTAGGGAAAGGCAGACCGCGGCGAACTTATTCCGGCGGCGAAGCGATGGTGTGTGGTCAGACATTTTAAAAGCGCATCCTTGAAAAAGTGGTGTTAGAGAGTGAGGCTACGGACTAGAAGCCGAAGTTCTTCAGGTTGATACCTGGGATGAAACCGCCAACTGCTGCACCGATTGCTGCCAGGATTGCCACGATGATGGCAATGATTCCACCCTTAGAAGAACCGTCCTTGGAGGAGAGGTCCTTAGCTGGATCCTTCTTTGGATCTTCCTGCTTGTCCTTGTCGTCTTGATCGTCATCGTTACCGGCAGGGTTCTCGTTGTCCTTGGCGTCGTCATCGTCACCAGCTGGCTGCTCTGCAGGAGCCTCACCGAAGGTTACTGAGAGGTCAACGGCGCCGTCCTGGACTGGGCCAGCATCATAGTTGAGAAGTGAATCTACTGCTCCCTGCAAGAAGGAGGTCTGCAGATCTGTCTGCTCATAGGTCTCTTCGGCTACTGGAAGGAGCGCTTCGTCGAGGGTGAAGGAAGCAATATCTGCGTCGTTAACTTCGGCATCGTGGACTTCTTGGCCAGGGAATCCACCCTGCAAGTGGTAGTCAGCGGTGATCGTAGCTTCGGTACCGTTTTCGATGTTGATCTTGATGTCGGAGTACTTCAGATCGAGCGCTCCGTGGTGGCCTTCGTAGTGAATGGAGCCATTGAGCTGAAGGGTACCGTTGCCGTCTGCGTCCAATTCAGACTCATCTGGGTTCACAGTAAAGTCGAAGGACTTGTCTTCCTTAACGTAGGACACCTGGTCAGTACCAATTTTACCATCAACGAACGGCATGTTGATGTAGTTGTTGAAGGATTCCTTGATTGGCCAGTTGATTGCGCCAGATTCAATTGCAGGAACGCCTTCAGCTTCAGCAGCGATTGCGGTAGGGACGGTCACTGCAGATGCAGCGAGGGCGAGGGCGACAGCACCCGCGCGCAGGCTTTGAGTGGTTTTCATTTTTCTCCTTGGGAATACCTAGCGTTTACTAGGACAGGCTTACCATAGTTAGATCTGCCTAAATAAGGCAAGGTTTAGCTAAATCGGGGGTATGGTATGGGGTATTTTTGGGTTGAAATGGCGTTTATCCGGCCGGCTATTGCCGGGCGGTAGCTTCGCTATTTGCCCAGTTCGTTGAGGTGATGAGGGAATGGTGCAATGCGCCGGGTTCGGCGCGCCGCGGAGCAATGTGTACGCCGGAAGTGGTTTTGGTCACTTCGATGGGCCAGCCGTACACCTTGCTTAAAATGTCCGAAGTGAAGACAGAATCGACATCGCCGGAAGCAGCAACGGTGCCTTGATCAAGACAGACAATGGAGTCGCAATAGGCCGCTGCTGCGTTCAAATCGTGCAACACGACGACAACGGTGGCACCGTGCAAAGCTAGTTCGCGGATAAGCCCCAGGGACTTTTCTTGATAGTGAATATCCATTGCCGCGGTGGGCTCATCGAAAAACACGATAGGGGTGCGCTGAGCAAGCACTCGTGCCATGGCGACGCGGGCGCGCTCACCACCGGAGAGCACCATGATGTCTCTGTCCATCAAGTGCGTGGTGCCGGTGGCTTCTAACGCGGCGTCGATGATTTCATCGTCAAGTGCTGCTTGTTCAGTACGCGCCCAGGGGCGACGACCCATTTCCACGACGTCGCGGACGAGGAAAGAAAAGGCCACGCTGACGTCTTGCAGCATCACGGAGCGGATGCGCGCAAGGTCTTTAACCGGCGTTATTTGTGGGTCTGTATCTTCCAATTGCACCGACCCGCTACTAAGGGGCATATCACCCGCAAGGGCCGATAGAAGTGTGGATTTACCGGCGCCATTGGGTCCAATCAGGCCTGTCACCGTACCTGTTCGCGCGGTAAAAGATACGTTGTCAACGATGCGTTTGCCGGCGATGTCAATGGATACATCAGTTACTTTAAGCATTGATTTATACACCTGCTCCCTTTTTCATCATGCGACGCAAGAGGATGAAAAATGTTGGCCCACCGACCAGCGCGGTAAAAATACCAATGGGCAAGTCCGCAAACGGAATGATGGTACGAGAGCCGATATCAGCTCCGGCGATTAGAAGTGCGCCGCCAAGTGCAGATGCCGGAATCAGTACCGCGTTAGATGGACCGGCAACGGTTCTGACGATGTGTGGAATGACCAGACCGACAAAGCCGATGAGACCGGCATAAGATACCGCCCCGGCAGTTAGCAAGGTCGCCAGCACGATTGACAACGTGCGAAGCATGGACACATCGACACCCACATGCGTTGCGGCTTTATCGCCTAAAGCGAGGAGATCTAGCTGTTTAACTAAAAGCCAGGCGCAAATAAGGCCAAAAGCGACGATGACTCCGACGACACCAACGTGTTCCCACTTGGCGCCGGAGAGCGTACCCATCTGCCAGAAAATGATCTGTTCGCGAGAGGTAGTCGGCGCGAAGAAGATGAAGAAGGAAATGATTGCGCCGGCGATGGCATTAACTGCGATGCCGACCAAGATGAGGTTTACCACCCGAACTTTGCCGCCTAAGCGCGACAGCGTGTAAACCAGCCAGGTTGTGAACATTCCTGTAATAAAAGCTGCGAATGGAACGGTGGAAGAGCCCAGGAAGTTAAATCCGAAGACGATGACGATTGCGGCACCGACGCCGGCACCTGAGGTAACGCCAATGACAGAAGGCTCAGCCAAGGGGTTGGCAAAGACAGCCTGCATGAGCGCACCGCCGACTCCTAGTGCCGCGCCAACTAGGAGGCCCAGGACCAAGCGGGGGAGACGAATCTGCCACAGTACCGAGCCGTCCATTCCTTCAAACCCTGTTGGCCCGGCTTTCAATAGCGCGGGTAACTCCCGGAGCGAAATTTCATATTGGCCAATCGCTACGCTGAAAAGCGCGGCGACGAGCAGAAGAACCGATAAAGCGATAAAGAGGTAGCCGCGAGTTTTGCGGCGGATCTCAAATGTCTGTGTCATCAGTTGCTGTTTCCAGACTCGTCGCCCAGGTAGAGCCCCTTAGCGGCGCGCAGCAGCATTTCCGCGGTTTGAGGGCCAAAGGCCAAGGAGTCGCCATCGGGCAGGGTGAGAACGCGTTGGTTCTTGCCAGCATCGGTTTGAGCTACACCAGGTCGGTCCAGCAAACCGGCGATGTCACCGGTTGATTCCAAGCCTGCATTCATCATGACAAAGATCTGTGGGTTGAGCTCCACGAGAGCTTCCGCGCTAGCAGGAGTTGGTGAACCAATGCCACTTTCGCTGGCGATGTCAGTACCACCCAAGGCCTCAATCAAGTCACTGCTGCCATCTTCAGCACCGAGGATGTAGAAGATACCGCCGGTGCCACGCGCATAAAGGAATGCCATACGTGGAGGTTCGTCCGGGATGATTTCTGCGATTGTTTCCTGTGCCTTAGCTAGCTCATCCTCGGAGCGCTGTGCGAGCGTTTCGCCTTCTTCTGGCAAGCCCACAACGCCAGCAACGTTTCGGATGTCTTGACCAATGGTGTCGATGGATCGCTCGGGTGACATCACGACGGTGGTCACACCTGCAGCACGAATTTGGTCAATTGCGCTGGCAGGACCAATGGAGTGGTCAACAATAACTAGTGAAGGATTGAGGTTCAGCACAGCTTCGACGTTGATATCGTGCCCGCCGGCGGTAACTGAAGGCACATCCTTCAAAGACTCCTCAGTAGAAGAGACCGTGCGTCCGATGATGTTTTCACCTAGGCCCAAGCCGCGCAGGGTTTTGGTGTAGGTGCCGTACAAGTCAAGAGCGACGATTCTGGACACATCGTCAACCACAACGTCGTGTCCATCGGCATCGGTGAGCTCCACTGGTAGTGCAGGAGAAGCAGAGTCGGTTACCGGCTCAACCTCAGCGAGGTTATCCACGCGAGCTGGCCCGGTGGCATTAGCAATGTCTTGGATATCGCCCTCTTGGAGTTCTTTTTGCAGGGCAGCGTTAGTAGTCGACGTGTTGTCCCAGCTTGCGCAGCCAGTCAACGTCAGCATCGCTGCTGTTCCGAGAGCAAGCGCAGCGACACGTGCTTGTTTGAGCATGGTAGTAAAAACTTTCTTCAATAGTCACAGGGGAGGGAGTGTGGGAAAGGGCGGCAGAAATGCGTTTTAGTTAGGGTTCTTTCGACCGAAGCTGGTCAGGGTAGTACCTGCAACTACAAATCCAGCAAGCAGAAGCAAAAGGATCGTGGAGTTGGAGATTCCCGAGACACCATCGACGGAAGCACCCTTGATCTTGAATGGGTTGCCAGAGCTATCTTCACCGTCAAGTGCGGATGCATCACCGAGTGCCATCTTGTCGCCTACCGAACCCTTGGTGGATCCACCCTTGCCATCAGTAGCGCCACCCGAGTTTCGTAGTGCAGCAGCACTTGCGGCACCATCGCCGGATCCTGCGCTGGAACCACCGCTGCCTTGTCCTTCAGCACAGCTTGCATCGCCGCCGAGGGAAGCGGTAAAGGAAATGTCATCGAGCGCGTCGCCTTCTGGGTAGAAGTCACCAAACGCACTAGCGCCCGCTGCGGTCAATGTCGTTGACGCAGTACCAGAAGCCGAGGAATCCGACAGGTCCAAAGAAGAGAAGCTTAGATTCGCCAGGACGATGCGGCCGTATTCCTTTGGATTGCCCTCAACATCGTTGGAGTCCGCGTTGACGAGCAGCTGACCAGAGTTGCCGGAGAACTGGATTTCCATGTTGGAGAAAGTCGTATCCAAGGTTCCGGAGTGTCCGTAGAAGCGGATGGTGCCAGGGAAGAGGATGGTGCCGCTATTGTCGGAGGTGTTTACCGCACCTGCGTCACCAGAGAAGATGAAGGTGTCTCTACTTTCTTCGATGCCGCTGAGCTGCCATCCACCATTGGCGATGGAGCCTTGGATGTAGTTGCGGAACGAGGTACGAACGCCCCAGTCAGCTTGCGCGCTGATAACGCCAACGGAGTCACCAGACTGGCAAGTGCTGTCAGCGTTTCCGCCGCCGCCACCGGAAGTGGCTGCGCCTGCAGTTCGGGCAGCCGCTGCGCCGGCACCACCTGAAGCGCCACCGGAGGCTCCGCCGGACGTACCGCCGGAGGTTCCGCCAGCGCCGCCACTGGTGCCACCGCTGGTTCCACCAGTGGAGTTCGTGCTGGCAGAGGCTCCAGAGTCGCCACCGGAGGTGCTTGTCGATGTCGAGTCGCTGGTCTGCGAAGTAGAGTCCGAGCCGCCAGAAGCGCCGCCGGAGTTACCTGCCACGCGGTCGTAGAGGCGGCCGGAGTTATCCATGATGTGACCGGAGTTGACGATAAGCCCGTTGACTTCCACCAACGTGTCATTCAAAACGCCAACCAGTCCCGGAATACCTTCCGTCGCGCCGGAATCGGTTGCTCCGGTCCAGTTGGTATCAGCACCACCGGTGCCGCCACCGCCGCCGGTCCCACCACCAGTATCGGTTGGTGGTGGTCCACACTCATCCTTCAATGACAGCGTGCCCGCGGTGTTATCCAGTTGGGTTCCAGCGTCATAGAAGCCACCGAATGCTGCCACGCCAGACTGAGTCAAGGTGGTGGTGCCAGCCAGGTTCACGGAATCCTTCGAGAAATTAGGCGCGCTATTTAAAGCAACCTTTGCAATGACGACGTCACTACCGGTTTCGATGGGTCCTGGTTCGGTGGACTGCATACCTTCGTACTTCCGTGAGGAATAGTCCACGGTAATTTCAGCAGAGCGGCCATTGATGTGTATCGCAATATCAGAGAATGTTAGATCCAAGACGCCATTGTGCCCTGTGAAGTTCACCGTGCCGCCAAAACGGATAACGCCTGCGGTATCACTGGTAATCGAAGATGCAGAGGATGGGTACTGGAGATTTCCGCCCACAAGCTTGGCACCGTCTTTGACGGTGATCTGGCCTTTTGCGATATTTCCCTGGATGTAATTGCGGAAAGAATCCTTGACGCCCCACGTCATAGCTCCGTCGGCTACTGCGCGGTGGGTCTCATCGCAAGTTTCAGCTTGTGCTTGGGGTAGGACGTTCATCGAGGCAGGAGTAAATAAGATACCTCCCGCCAGTGTCGCAGCGGCGAGGACACTGGATACACGCCTGACTACGTGGGACTTTGTTGACATCGTGGATCTTTCAGTTCTCAGAAAACGAATAGGGGGACGGTGGATAACGATTTCGACAAGCAATATATAGCTAGGCTATCCTAACGAAGTTAGGCTAACTTTAGTAGTCGAGGAAAGCAACAAGGAGAGCAATGTCACGCGGTACGGCGAAGGCGCATTTACGGTCACTTAACAGTGATGATTATGGCCGTGAAGAGGGAAAACACTCTGCGAATGAAAATCTGACAGAGGCAGACAAAGCGTTCGTTTCTATCTACCCCGATATCAACCCCGCAGAACCGCTGGGCTCCAGTATCGCTGAACGCATTGGGTTCGCGTGCGCTACAGCAGTCCTTGCTTTCGGGGGTGCCATGGGGGACCTCATTATCGCTGGCGCAGGCCTAGCCCTGGTGCTCTTTTCTGTCATCGGTGCGAGCATGAAAACTCCGCGCCGTGTGCGCAACGAAGCCCGCAGTCGTTTCCCGCAGCAAAAGTGGGCGGAATATTCGGTTAACCACACCGCCTGGATGCTGGGGTGCTGGATTGTCATCATCACGGTCGTGGCACTGGCATTGTTCTTAGTCCCCGATAGTCAGAAGGCCATCGGTGCTGCTGCAGCCGCGGTTATTGCCGCCGCACTCATTTGGGTCTGTCCTGGATTTGCGCCGCAGAAGCAGAAACAAAAGCGCAACAAAAAGGAAGAATCCGAGCAGGAAGCTGCGGAGGCACCAGCCTTGACTCCGCACAAACAGCTTGATGATGACACCCAGATTTTCGAAAGCGTTGTGCCCGAAAAGCGCTAAAGTTTGCTTGACACTCTCCTCGGAATTCTCATGAGAATTCTTTCGGTATCATGGGTTGCATGATTTTCATTAACGTTAAATTCCATGTCAAGCCCGAATACGCTGACACTTTCCTCGATGAGATCAACTGGTACACCGAAGCCTGCAACGCTGAGCCTGGCTGCCTGGAATTCAAGTGGTACCGCGACCCAGAAGATTCCCAGCGCTTCCTGTTGGTTGAAGCCTACAAAGATGGCGAAGACGTAACCCACGTACAAAGCGATCACTTCAAGCGCTCTTGCGAAGAGTTCCCTCAGTACCTGGTAGAAACCCCAGATATCATCAATTTCAAGATTGATGGCAAGACTGAGTGGGACAAGATGGCCGAGTTCAAGGTCGATTAATTTCGTCTAGTCCTACAAAAAGCCCGCTTCCGTAGAAGCGGGCTTTTTCATGCGCATCTTGCGGCCATGCGCGGTGTTTTAGCAGTGTGCAGTTAAAACTCGCGCTGGTTTGCGTGTACGCGTTGTGTGCTTTCCATCTTGTCGAACCACTCATTCAACACGGTAATCACACCGTGGTCCAGGTTCGAAGGAGCAATGACATCAGCGACATCTTTAAGCTGCGGGTGGGCGTTATCCATGGCTACCGCAGTACCGGCTTCTTGCAAAAGCTCGTAGTCATTGAGGTAATCACCAAAAGCAGCGGTTTCTGCAATATCAATGCCTAAGGTATCGGCCATATGATGCAGCGCCGCGCCCTTATTAGCGCCGGCCGGCATGACATCGAGCCATTCCTTACCGGAGACAGCCACGTTGTGGTCGGGGACAGCCTTAAATATTACGGGCGCAATGTGCTCTTCAGAACCCGCTGCGCAGTAGACAGCGACTTTGATGATGTCGGAATCTTTGACCATCGCGCGCAGGTCTTTTACGGTTTCGCGCGAGTAGTAGTATTTTTCCAGCTGAACAAAGGTATCGGGGTTAGCATCCTCAGATACATAACCGACAGTTGGCGTACATAGCACTACGTCATGGTCAACGGTGACGGCTTGGAGTGCATCTAGAATGCGCAAGACTGCATCATCGGGAAGCACGGAGACATGAATGATTTCTCCCTGGTGCGCGATAGCGGTGCCATTTTCTGCGATGAAAGATAGCTCCGGGCCAAATTGGTGCTGCAAAGTAGCTAGCTGGCGACCCGACGCTGGAGCGATGGTGACACCGAGTTCTTCTGCGCGCTTGAGCACAGGCCAGAAAGATTCGGGGATTTTACTCTCGCCGTCCAATAACGTCCCGTCCATGTCTAAAGCAATGAGCCGCGGGAAAACCATAAGAAAAACCTCGAAACTTGTGCAAAACTGGGGTGCATGACTAAATCCGTTGACTCAACAGCACCTGTACTTACCTCGGTTCGCCAGCGTACCGGAGTTATAGAATTAAACCGCCCTAAGGCCTTAAACTCGCTGAATCCGGAGATGATTGACATCATCGCCAAGGCGGTTAAGAACTGGGAAGATGATGATTCCATCGACCAGATAGTGTTGTACACCACCAACCCGAAGGCTTTCTGCGCAGGCGGGGATGTACGTTTTGCGCGGGATAATATTTTAAGTGGCGACGCACAGCTTGTCGATGACTTCTTCGCTGCCGAATACACACTCAACGGTGAGCTTTCGACGTATAAGAAACCTCTCGTGTCCATCATCAGTGGCGTAGTGATGGGCGGGGGACTTGGCATTTCCTTGCACGGCTCACACCGCGTGGTAACTGAGAATGCTTTTGCTTCCATGCCAGAGATGGCCATTGGCTATTTCACTGACGTAGGTGTCGCCCATGCTGCCCAGCGCATGGTGGGCACACGCGGGCAAGCTTCCCCGGCATTAGCAAAATACTGGGCAATTACCGGCTATCGTATGTATGCCGCAGATATGTTGTGGTCGGGTCTTGCAACCCACGTAGTCCAAGATGCAGAAACCATCTTGGACGCAATTGTCGAGAACGGTGTTGATAGTGCCCTGAAGCAGCATTCTTACATTCCAGACGGTGAGGCACCGCTAGCTGGTGTGATCGATGAGATCGAATCCACCTTTAACCACGCCACCTGGCCAGAAATCCAAGATGCCCTGAAAACTGCCGACAAGGAGTTTGCGCAAGATACCGCTAAATATCTTGCGGCGGCATGTCCTACTTCGGTGGTCGCTTCCAATGAACTTTTTGAATCACACGCGCAAGAAGATGACA
Source organism: Corynebacterium sp. J010B-136 (assembly GCF_002967075.1). Lineage (GTDB taxonomy): Bacteria > Actinomycetota > Actinomycetes > Mycobacteriales > Mycobacteriaceae > Corynebacterium. Next base: position 83,479 of record NZ_PUGE01000002.1, read on the forward strand.
TCGTCAAAGCACTACAACGCGAAGAATCCTTGGGGCGCTATATTCGCTCCCGCGGTGATTTTGCCGAAGGCGTGCGCGCAGTACTAGTAGATAAGACCAAAGACGCCGCCTTTAACCCAGAAGAAACGGCAGCTGTTGACCTCGATGCAATCCATGCAGCGCTTAAGGACTAGGTACTGTTAAAGCATGGTATTTTCCCGCGAACCCGATACACCTAAGCTTCAAAAACCACCGTGGAAATGGGTGTGGCTAACCCTTGTGACCGGTGTACTGGCGTTACTGGCGGTGTATCTGAATTGGGAGAGCATTCCAGATCCTTTCCCAACGCACTGGAATGCGCGCGGGGAGGCAGATGCTTTTAGTGACAAGACGTGGGCCAACCTGTTTGGCATGTTCGGGCTCATCACAGGCATTCTCACTCTTGTTATCGCGGCATGTTTTGGACTGATTTACCAGCACGCCAAGCATGCCAACGGCGAAGACTGGCAGATCGCCCGTAGCCGCGCAACTTGTAATTCCATGCTCACCCCGCTGGGCAAGTGGATGTTTGTACTAAATGCAGTAGTCGTGGCCGATATTTATCTGTCCATAACGCAGGTATATTCTTCCGTGGGCTTGCTCATTGCGGCCATCATCATTGTTGTCGTGCTCTTGCTGTGGGATATGGCTCGGGTGCAAAAGTGGTTGGACGAGCACTATCCAGATCCCAAAACCAGCGAGCACATGAAGTGGGGCATGTTCTACTACAACCCAAAAGACCCCAACATGATGGTGCACCGCGATTTCAACAGCACGTTCAACATGGCGCACACAGGTTCGTGGATAGTGATTGGTGCCTTGTTGTCCGTCCCGGTTCTCGCGACGGCACTAATTATTATTTTTGGTTAATTAACGCGTTCAGGTTGGGCGTCGCGTTGTGCGTGAATCTGTGTATCGCGTGTTGTCGTTCGCATGTTGCGATACGCCTTAATCGCGCGGTCGCGGTCAAGATGCACAGGTAGGGAAGTATCAAGCACAGCTTGTTCTACTTCGGGGCTAAGCGGCGGAAGGTGCAATTCGGGGGCATCGATAAGCACAATGCCGGTGGTGTCGTCATTGAGCTTGGCGGTTACGAGGTTCCATTTATTTAGAATCGGCATGGCGGCTTGCACGAGTCCTAGCTCACGCGCAGTCGCGGCCGGCATGCTGTGGCGCACTAAAGCAGGAATTAGCTTGTCGATCCCAAACTGTTTCACCGCTTTTACCGGCCCTTGCCCAGGAAGACGTTCTAGTTGTGCATCTGCCCACGCCCACGTGAAAGTCCCGTCGCGAACAGTTGCCACTACAAGGGCGTCTGCTTCTAGGCGGGATTTTGCATCGAGAAGCACGTGTGCGGTTTCTAAATTGATGAGAACATTTTTACCGGCTGCCTGTGGAAAGTGCGCGGAGAAAAACATCGCGTGCTCTGCTGCAGCAAAGTAGGCATCGGCACTGATATCTTCTAAGCGCCAATCCACGTCATCGAGGCCGTTCGTGCCCGAGCTATCCGAAGTAGAGACGGAGGAAATCTTCTCATCCAAAAATTCCACGGTGATTGCACCCGATGGTGCACCGGATAACCTCAGACCGTGGTCGACTTCTTCGATGTCGAGCTCGCGGGTGTGCGCGAAAGCGATCACCGCGCGGACTTCATCGAGCTTATCGATGAATGGATCATTGATGCCCTTAATGAGGACTTCTTCTGGTGCAAGAGTTTGCGGAAGCGGCACTGTGTCAGTAGATTTCGCCAATGTTGCGGTGTTGAGATCGAGAGCGACTGCAGCTTTTAACCCATCTTCTTGATCCGCTAAGACGATGGGTTTTCCGCCCTCTAACGCGCGAGCGGCGCCGAGCAATATCTCCGTGGCAGGTGGGAAACCTTGTAGTTCTGAAAGCTCCGGTCCAGTGGCGCGAAATTCAGCAGAACGCGAGGGCATCCAGTGCCAGTGGCCATCTTTTAATATCGCAACGCGCCTGCCGGTGATATCCACGGTATTGCGCTGGCCGTACAGCCTCATCTCCACGGAACCTTCATCATGGAAGTTAGATTCCATACCGCTAAAGCCGCCGACTAATTCTTCCAACTGCGTCCAAAACACATCATATGCGGTGGATGAGAAAAATCCGTCGGCGGCAATATCGGCGAGAGTCTTCGGCTGCGTCAGATCCATGGCTTAGAGTTTAACTGCTTTTAGCCCGCAGCCTTTTCATACGCGCGAACCAAAGCTTCGGTCGATTCACGCCAGGAGTACTTTTCTGCCTCTTTGCGGGCAGCTGCACCCATCTGTGCGCGCCGTGTGGGATCCTGCAGCAAACTGACGATGGCTTCGGCCCAATCTGTATCGGAACCATCAGCGGCAATGAGGTGTCCTGTCTTGCCTTCATCGATGACAAAGGGGATACCGCCGGCATTGGTACCCACCACAGGTACGGCTGAAGCAAAAGACTCCAAGGCTACAAGCCCTAAAGTCTCAGTGGCAGAGGGGAAGACAAAAACGTCACCGCTGGCGAAAGCTGCTGCTAGTTCCTCGCCGGATAAATAACCCGTAAACGTGGCGAAGCTCGGATCAAAGGAATCTTGTAACTTCTGCAGGTTGGGACCGCCGCCAACGATTCCCAAACGCGTTCCCGGCACCTGCTTGCGGACTAGCTTCATGACATTATTGAGTCGCTCTAAGTCTTTTTCCTTAGAGATGCGGCCAATATAAGTCACCAGTGGTGAATCCGGGTGCTCATTGGTCAAGAGCTTGCGCGCCTGCGTGGTTGCTTTCGATGGGTGATATCCAACCGTATCCACGGCCTTGGGCCACAAGGTAAGCCTTTCGATGCCCATCGCCGACGCTTTTTCAATCATCGGATCCGAGGTGCACAAGTTCACCTGCGCCTGGTTGTGCAACCAGCGGATAGCGCCTGTGGCCATGCCTCTAGTCCAACCGATACCTAGTGCATCGACATAATCCGGAACATTGGTGTGATAGCTGCACACCAGTGGGTAAGCATCGCGCTTAGCTGCAAAAACACCAAGAGCAGCAGACCAGATCGGATTGACCGCATGGATAACATCCGGGTCAAAGTCCCGCATCTGCTTCCAGAATTTCACCGGAGGCACGGCGAATTTGATCTCCGGGTACACCCAAAAAGACAATGAAGGCAGCTTATACACCGGAAAACCGGCGAAACTCTCCGGCGGGTTGCCGGGAGCGAAGATGGCAACTTCATGCCCCATCTCCGCGAGCTGCTCAATCGTCCGAATAAGACGCGTAACCACGCCATCGATTTTGGGCAGGAAAACTTCCGTAACTATCGCAATTCGCACGAACTCTATGCGCTTTCGGACAGGCCTGCTTCTGCGCCCTGCAGCTGTGGCGTCGATTCTTGCTCCGGAGCGCCTTGCTCCGGAACCTGCTGTTGTGGAACACCGGCTTGCTGCGCCTTGGTCCACAAGGACTGTGCTGGGATCTTCGAGCGATCCACGCGGTCGGCGTACTTGTGGGCAACGTCTTCGACTTCTTGCAGTAGACCTTCCGACAACGTGGTGGGCTGAAGACCAAGCTTTAAGAAGGTGTCATTGTGCACGTGCAGGTCATTTTCCGCAGATTCCTTACGTGGGTTTGGCACATAAGCAACCTCGGCATTAGAGATCTCGGCGATAAGCTCCGCCAAATCACGCACGCGGTGGGTCTCTGTCATCTGGTTGATGATCTTGACGCGATCGCCCTTGGCAGGTGGGTTTTCCAGCGCGAGCTCAATGCAACGCACCATGTCCCGGATGTGGATAAAAGCACGTGTTTGACCACCGGTGCCGTGCACGGTCAACGGATAGCCAATGCCCGCCTGGATGAGGAAGCGGTTTAACACCGTGCCATAGTCACCGTCGTAGTCGAAGCGGTTGATGAGACGCTCATCTTTGATGGTCTGCTCAGTATGCGTGCCCCAGATGATTCCCTGGTGCAGGTCGGTAATCCGCAGCTCATCATTCTTGGCGTAGTAGGCAAACAGATGCTGGTCCAACACCTTGGTCATGTGATAGATAGAACCAGGGTTGGAAGGGTAGAGGATTTCCTGATCCACATGGCCACCTTCTGGCAGGTTGACCTGGACATCCAAGTAACCTTCAGGAATCTTCATGCCCGCGGTGCCATAGCCATAAACGCCCATGGTGCCTAGGTGCGCGACGTGGATATCTTGGCCAGATTCCACGATTGCTGCCAAGAGATTGTGGGTGGCGTTGATGTTGTTATCCACCGTGTAGCGCTTGTTGCGAGAGTTCTTCATTGAATACGGCGCCGCGCGCTGTTCTGCGAAGTGCACGATGGCATCTGGGCGTTCGGTGTTGATGAATTCTAATAAGCCGTCATAGTCTTGTGCGACATCAATATTGGCAAAGCCAATGGTCTCCCCAGAAACTTCTTGCCACGCCGCGATGCGGGTGTCAATATCAGCGATGGGGGTTAAAGAATCTGCACCAAGTTCTTCATCAATCGCGCGTCGTGAAAGATTATCGATGATGATGACATCGTGTCCTTTATCAGACAGATACAACGAGGCAGGCCAGCCACAAAAGCCGTCGCCACCGAGAATCGCAACTTTCACTTTAAACTCCATTTAAATTCGCGAATAAGATTCAACACTTTCTACAAAGTGCCCTTCAAACGACCATACCCCCGATTTCAACAGTTTTCCTGTCGAAATCGGGGGTATATTGCTACGGCGAGCTATGTAATAGCCCGCAAAGTAGTGAATGTCTTGCGTATGAACTCTTCTTTGTCTTCCCGGCGTGCAAATTGATGGGGGGATGAAGTTTTCAATCTTTTGATCTCTTCTGCCGTCCACACGATTGCGGCGGCGCCAACTTGCAGATACAACCCGAGTTCTCCCGCGCTGAACTGCGGATAAAGTTTGGCGAAAGCTCCCAAGAATTTCTGCAGCACCGCGTGGATGTCCTCGTGGTTAGGGATACAGCGACTTCGGGCATTCATGTGCTCTTGGATTTGAAAGAGCGTCGCAATGGATCCGAACTCACTGTCTTTATCCGTGAGTCCCTTTACCGCGATGTCTTCGAAAATCTCGGTAATGGTCATTCCTTGCGGATAGGATTCAACGACGGGCAAGAACTTATCGATGGAATCCAGGCAGAATTGAAACAGCGCCTCATCGATGCTGGGGAAGTAGTTATGGAAGGTGCGTACGGAGACACCTGATTCTTTGGCTACCAAAGAGATGGTCAGGCCTTCAAAGCCTTCGCGCAATAAGATTCGCGCGGCAGCTTCAGAAAGAGCACGACGCGTAGCGAGCTTCTTCGACTCCCTTAAACTAGCCATGCTCTTCACCTCTTCCTATTGTTTCTCTACTTGATATTAAACCTTGACGGTTTCGGATTCTGCTTTTTGCAGCTCTGCCTCATGCTCGGTAAGGGCTGTGCCTTCGATATCCATGTTTGGCAGAATCTTATCCAGCCACTTCGGCAGCCACCACGCTTTATCGCCGAGTAGGAACATGGTTGCCGGGATGATCAGCATGCGGACGATGAAGGCATCGAAGGCCACGCCTACCGCGAGGGCAAAGCCCATGGTGCGGATGAAGGGTTCATCGATAAGCATGAAGGCGGCGAACACCGAAATCATGATCAAGGCTGCCGCGGTCACTACGCGGGCACCGTGCTTGAAACCATTGGAGGTGGCGTTGCCGGCGGTCTTGCCGTGCACGAAACCTTCGCGCATGCGGGTAACCAGGAAGACTTGGTAGTCCATCGCGAGACCGAAAGTCAGGCCGATCAACATGATTGGCAGGAAGGACAGCAGCGGCTGTGTATCGGAGATGATGCCGAACATACCTTCCTGGAAGATGCCGACAGTCACGCCGAAAGCAGCAGCCATCGACAACGCGAAACCACCCGCGGCAATCAACGGTACCCAGATGGAGCGGAAGACCAAGAGCAAAACAATGAACGCGAGAACCAAGACAATCGCGATGTACGGAACCAGAACGTCATTAAGGCGCTCGGAGATGTCATCGAAGATTGGGGTAATACCGGTGATGCCGTAAGTACCACCGGTGTTGTCGGTGAATTCTGCCTGATGCGAACGCAGCGCTTCAAGAGTCTGCGTGGTTTCTTCATCAGTTGCACCCGTGGTTGGGGTGATCATGACCTGAGCTGCATCCATGTTGTCGGTCATGGCAACAACTTGTGCGTTGACGACACCGTCGGTGGTCTGGAAATCGGTGAGGATTTCCTGGATAGCTGGCATGCGGTCTTGCTCTGCGACTTCGGCGACGTCGACGAAGGCCACCATTGGGGCATTGCGGCCAGGGCCAAAGGCTTCATCAATCATGTCGTAGGACTCGCGCTGGCTAGTGCCTTCGGCAGACATGCCGTCCGTGGGCATCGCCAAGCGCATCTGCGCAGCTGGAATAGCAGCGATACCTAAGATGAGGACACCGGCAATCAGGGAAACGACGGGGTGCTTGCGAATCTGGCGCACCCACTGCAAACCAACGGTGGGCTTTTCATCTTCTGGGTCCGGAACCTTCGGTCCTGGCACCCGGCCTGCGAAGATATTGGTGCCCAAAAGACCCAGCAGGCCAGGAATGAAGGTCAGCGCCACGAGCACGGCGATGGCCACGGTGGCAGCAGCGGCGATAGCCATGGTGGACAGGAATGGAATGCCGATAATTGTCAGCGCCGCGAGCGCGATAACCACAGTGATACCAGCAAAGACAACAGAGGAACCAGCTGTACCGGTAGCCATGCCCATCGCATGCGCACGGGTTTCCTTATCCATCTTCTTGAGCTCTGCCGCGAATTCCTTCGGGCTTAAGTCATTAAGGCCAGAGCTGGTAATGAGCTGGTTGCGGAAACGTGCGACGATAAACAGCGCGTAGTCAATGCCCACGGCCAGGCCAATCATGGACGCCAGCATTGGTGTCATTTCAGCCACGGAGTCGGTGAACACGGTGGACAGCTGCACGCCGAGCAGGCCAACGCCCACGCCGATGACAGCAGAAATCAGCGGCATGCCTGCTGCGACCATGGAACCAAAGGTAATGAGCAGGACGACGCCAGCGACGATGAGACCGATGATCTCCGCGGACATATCCAGGCCTTCACTCATGGTGGAGAAAGCATTACCGGAGTACTTCGCGGTGAAATCACCTTCGTCAAAGTTGTTGACGAGCTCAGTGATTGCCTCACGGTCTTCGGCAGGGATGTCGGTAACACCCTCGGCGTCGAAGGTGACCGTGATGGTGCCGGTGCGCTCATCTTCTGACAGAGGAGACAGCGCCTGGATGTTGGCATCGATTTTCTCTTGCGGCATGCCCTGGGCGGCCATTTGCTCACCCATTTGTTGCTGCATGCCCATTGACGCCATCACAGGATTGACAATGGCGTCCTGGTCAGCCAAAACGCCAGTGGCCTTCAGACCATTAACGAAAGCATCAACTTCCGCCATGACCTGTGGGTCAGTAAGCGTTTTACCTTCAGGGGCCTGGATGACAATGGTGCCTGATGGATCCGACATGTAGTCAGAGTCATCACCAAAACGCTCCGCCATCTCTTCTTGAGTGGTGGTGGAGTCCATCGGCGGCATAGCAAACGATGGGTTGGCCGGTTTGGCGAACTGCGTGGCCAGCCCGCCCATGGCAACTAGCAGGATGATCCAGAACGCGAGAAACGGCCACACTTTGGTGTATGACCAGCGTCCTAGTCGATATAAGACCTTCGACATAGTCCAGCTTTCTTTAGTTAGCTTCGAAACATTTCAAACATTGCACAGTGTATGCAAGTTTGCATGCCGAGTGCAATTAGCTGTGCAGAGCACACTTTCGCCACTTTTTGTGATGGGATTCTCCCTATTCTTCGGTGCTGCTATGAGGTGCAATTACGCCGGCCGCCGCGCGCGTCGGTAGACTAACCGGCATGTTCAACGCCGTCACCTTCGCTTTGATGGATTCCATTAATGCCTTACTGATCGGCGTGGTGGTTGCGCTCGGCGTGATGCTGCCGCGCGGTAAATATAAAAAGATCACCCCGCTGCTCATCGCCGGTGACTGGTTCGGGGTCTTTGTGCTCGCAGTGCTGTCGATGTTCATCTTTGACAGCCTGCGGCAGTACGTTAATGCTTTTCTTGATTCCCCGCTGTTGGGAATCCTGCTGATAATTCTTGGCCTTGCTGGCATCGTGATGTCGTGGCGCTCACGCCCTGGCGAATCAAATGCCTTGGTGGACAAGATTCTAAAACCACTGCAAACGCCTACACCATTGACTTTTCTCACCGGTTTTATCCTGGGCCTTGCCCAATCTGTAACGTCTGGGCCTTTCTTCGCGGGCCTTTTGCACTTAGTAGCCGGCGGTTTTAATGCCTGGGTGCGCTACGGCGGATTGGTTATCTACGCCAGCCTGGCGTTGTCTTTGCCTATTTTGGTGGCGGTATTCATCGGATTTGTGCGCACCAATCCGCAATCGCCAGCGGGGCAGCTTTTTGCCCGCGCGCAGGAGAACAAGGACCAAGTTTCCAAAATCGGTGGTTACTTGGTCGGCATTGTGTTGATTATTATGGGCGTGCTTAACCTCTAATTAGCTAAGTATTTAGCTAAAGCGCACGTCATCTAAGCTCAGCGCTTGGGAGATATCCGCCTGCTTTTGGGAATAGTCCACGTATTTTGCAGCATGCGGAATAAAGGCGGCAGATTCTTCCTTGCTCAGTTCCCGGCGGACCTTCGCCGGAACACCGGCAGCTAAGCTGCCTGCTGGAATCTCTTGTCCTTCGAGAACCAAAGCGCCACCGGCAATCAAAGAGCCCGCGCCCACCCGTGAGTGCGACAGTAACGCTGCGTGCATGCCGATAAGCGATCCGGCCTCGACATAAGCCCCATGTACCAAAGCCATGTGCCCGATGGTGACATCTTCTTCTAGCGTTGCCGGCGCATCGGCATCGCAGTGAAAGACCGAATTATCTTGAATATTGCTGCGCGCGCCAATGGTGATCTTGTTGGTATCTCCGCGCAGGACCACGTTATAAAACACTGAGGCATCAGGGCCGATTTCGACATCCCCGATGATCGTGGCATTCGGGGCAATCCACGCACTGGCATGAATTCTTGGCACTTTACCTTCAAACGGCAAAATCAATGGTGACATGGCGCGACTCCTTGTCCTTGGGTGGGTGGTTATTGGATAACCGCGAACGCGATTTGCGGGTTAATCTCATAATCGCCCGGGGTACTGGTGAGTTTATCCGCCGTGGTGGAACTTAACGGTAAAATCCAGCCCTTTTTTGGGTCCTTGACTGGCAGTACATTGCGATCGGTAGGCACAAAAATCACCGTCGTTGTATCTGTTGCCAGCGCGGCGGGCGTGGGAGACCGGGCAATCTCTAGGACCTTTTCAACGTCAGCAGCATGCAGCTCAATGATGACCATTGCTTCCGCGGTAAAGACCTCTAGATGCTTAACCGAATGGGTAGAAATATCACCAGAGGCCTTGGTGAGCTTCGGGCCCGTATTGCCGGTGATTTTATCCCACAGATCTTTTATTCCCATACTGGATAAGGATAGTTATCCATCTGCGAAATTATGTCGCACGGTTGTGGTGCGCCGCGTCGTAGCATCGAAGTAGACAGAGAATCCAGACGCAAAAGTTGCTTCAATTGCTTCTTCGCGCCGTTTGGTCACCGTGACACTGAGAAAATCGAAAAAGCTATCAAAGCGTGGATACATCGCCATGTGTACCGCGCCATCGCGGCGGCCAAGCCCAAGAGCGATGGACACTTCGGCCGCGCCAATATTCTTAGCTTTGTAGACCGGGTCCGCGTCCAGGGCAAAAGCAAAGCCGGAGCGAACCATCTTCCCAGTCATCACATCAAAGATTGAGAAATTATCACGGGACATCTTCTCAGCGATGACTGGGGCAAGGTCAGTGGGGTTTATTGGGTCTTGTGGGGTGGGGAAAGCAGATGAAATTATAGGATGCGCCATATACTTATTTGTAACACAGCTCACACTTGCTGGCTAGGGGGAGGCATAAAAGCGGTAGACTAGGCGGGTATGATGTCCCAGCCGCAGCCTTTCGATGCCTCCTTAAACGACCTAGCTAGTGAAGGGATCAACGCTCATGACACAGCGTTGATTTTTGAAGGCGGCGGGATGCGCAATTCCTATACCGCGGCGTGTGTGAAGAAGCTGATCGATAACGGCGTGGAGTTTGGTTGGGTTGGCGGGGTATCCGCTGGCGCATCGCACGCGGTGAATTTCTTATCGCTTGATAGCTTTCGCGCAGTGGAAAGCTTCGTGGATTTTGCGAAGAACCCTAGCTTCGGCGGGTTGAGCTCCATGTTGCGTGGCACTGGTTATTTCAATGCTGAGTTCATTTATGAAAAGGCCGCGGATCAAGATCTGCCTTTTGATTTTGAAACCTTCTCCAGCAACCCCACGCCACTTAATCTCTCTGCCGTTAATGCTCTGACAGGGGAGACCGTCGTCTGGACGCGCGATGATATTAACCAAGTAGAAGACCTTTTGGTGCGCGTGCGGGCATCCTCCACGCTGCCGTTGATTATGCCGATGCGCCATATCGATGGCGTGCCGTTTGTGGATGGCGCGATGGGGGATTCCGGCGGCATTGTTATTGAAGAAGCTGAAAAGGCGGGCTTTGAGAAATTCCTCTTCGTCGGCACTAAACCGCGAGGATTCGTGCGCCCGGAGGTAAAGCGTAAGGCCGGTATGCGCGGATTCTTCCGCAAGTATCCGAGCGTTGCCGAAGCCATGATTTCACGTCCGGCCAAATACAATGCCTCTAAGCAACGTCTGTTGGAGCTCGAGCAGGAAGGCCGCGCCCAGCTGTTCTTTCCTGAAGATATGCAGATATCCTCTACCGAGCGCAATGTGATGAAGCTGCGCGCCAATTACCAAGCCGGCAAGCAACAAATGTATTCCGAGTGGCCGTCCTGGAAGAAGTTTTTAGAAAACAACTAGCGCGTCTACATTTCATAGTTCCACGCTAATAAAGCCACGCGCGCAAAAGCGGGCGTGGCTTTATCGAGAGGTCTTAGCTGCGGGATTATCTGCGAGGTACTGCGGGTTTAGTCGTCCCAGTCGTCATCATCCCAATCGTCGTCCCAGTCGTCGTCATCGTCATCCCACAGGTCGTCCCAATCATCGATGAGGTCAGAGATGATAGGGATGTTCGGAATGGATGAGGCTGGGGCAACCCCGCCTGCGAAGCCGGTGATCGCGGCGAGAATCGACGCGATGATTGCTTGAATGTTCATTGAAGCTCTCCTCTTAATCTGGGCATCGTTTCTACTCTTGTTGGAAACGATGTGCTGTGAATCCGGTGGTGTAGCTAGGGCTTTTGGCTACAAAAGGAACTATATGATTTCCGGAATGCCAAAGGCAGAGCTTCAAGCGTCATTTTCGTTATTGTCGCAGGTCAACACCGCATTAAAGTTCCTTAATGTTGCGGTTTGAGGTCCGAATTTCCACCGGTTTCACCAAAAGTTTTTTAGGTAGGGTTGTCTTCATTGCCAACTATCCCTGAGCAGGGGAGAAGACAGGAAGAAGACAGGGAGAAGCCGGGGAAATGAAAACGCGAAAGAAATTATCATCCAGACAACTGCTGATTATCGTGGCGCTCGGTATCGCCCTAGCATGCCTAGCCGGTGTGCTTAATGGCGTTTACACCTTGGGGCAATTGGCCAGTGATACCGATGTTGTTGCAGCGAGTCTGGTCGCTTCCAAAGTCGAGCGCGCTGAACTCTACGGATATACCGCGGTGGCGTGCATAATGCTGTCGCTGATTCTGCTCTTCGTAGAGATGAAAAGATCAGCAGCGACAGCAACTTCGACTGATTAGTCGGCAACGAGGGTTTCGATAGTGAGCTCAGGGTGCTCTTTTTCAATAAAGGCGAGCTTCCACTTGTCACCGAAGAGGGCGATGATTTCGCCGTCGTCGCGCGTGAAGATTTCCACGCCGCGCTGGCGTCCCAGCTCAGGTGCGGATTCAGCGTCGGTGCGGCGGGCAACCGAGTAAGGAATCGGCTCGGTGACGGTCTCCACGTTGTATTCCAGTTCCATGCGCGCCTGCATGACCTCGAACTGCATTGGACCAACGGCGGCCATGACTGGTGCGGCATCGCCACGCAAGTCGTTGCGCAGAATCTGCACAACACCTTCGGCAGACAGCTGTTCCAAGCCCTTGCGGAAAGCCTTGTACTTGCCCAAAGACTTTGCACGCAGGATGCGGAAGACCTCCGGCGCGAACTGTGGCATGGGTGCAAACTGCACCTTCTTGCCCGCGTAAATGGTGTCACCAGGTGCCAAAGCACCAGCGTTGACCAGACCAACAATGTCACCGGGGTAAGCCACATCAACGGTATCGCGGTTGCGGCCAAAAACGGTCAGCGCATACTTGGTGGAGAATGAGCGGCCAGACTGTGCGTGGTTGACCTGCATGCCACGCTCAAATTCACCAGAGACCACGCGCATAAATGCCAAGTTATCGCGGTGCTTGCGGTCCATGCCCGCCTGTACCTTGAAAACCACGCCGGCGAAATCATCAGTAACCTCGCGGACCTCATCAATCGCGGTAGTAGAGGTCTCAATCGCCTTGGCGTCGGAATCACGGGAACGCGGTGCAGGTGCAATCTCACACAGGGTGTCCAGAATCTGGTGCACGCCAAAGTTCAGCATGGCGGAGGCGAAAATCAGTGGGGAAGTTACACACTGCTCAAACAATTCCTGGTCATGCACAGCGCCATCGGCAGCAAGCAATTCTGCTTCTTCGACGGCAGTATCCCAGAGCTCTTCTTCCTTCGCTGCAGCATCGGAAGGGGAGAAGTGCTCTTCTGGCGCGATGGTAGAACCACCGGCGGTGCGGATGAAGTGGATGTAATTATCAGCTTCGCCGTCATCGTTGATATGTGCCAGACCGCGGAAATCGCCCGCAATACCCACGGGCCAGTACAACGGAGTAGGTTGCAGCTCGATTTCGTTAACGATTTCATCGACAAGCTCTAAAGGCTCCCGGCCCACGCGGTCCCACTTGTTAACCACCGTGACAATCGGCAAACCGCGCGCCTTACACACGCGGAACAGCTTCAGGGTCTGTGGCTCGAGGCCCTTGGCGGCATCGATAAGCATGACTGCGGCATCAACAGCCGTGAGCACGCGGTAGGTATCTTCAGAAAAATCCGCGTGACCTGGGGTATCAACCAGGTTGATCATGTACGGCTCGCCCTCATGACCCTCCGGGGCATATTCAAACTGCAGTGCAGAAGAAGCTACGGAAATACCGCGGTCTTTTTCCATCTCCATCCAGTCAGAGACAGTAGCCTTGCGCCCAGCCTTGCCGTGGACTGCGCCAGCTTCATTAATAACGTGCGCATGCAGCGCCAATGCCTCAGTCAACGTGGACTTACCAGCGTCCGGGTGGGCAATGACGGCAAACGTACGGCGGCGCGCAGCCTCAGCAGCAATACTCATGTTTGCTTAGTCTAGTGATACATCCAGCTGCAGCCCTAACTGGTTAAAGACCTCGTGTGCCAGCTCACGCTCTTGGTCACGAGAACGGGTGCGGGAAGGCTGATAAGGCTTGAGATAAAACTCGCCCGATTGGTAGTGCACACCACGCACGCCGGTAAGAAAATGCACCAGCCGTTCAGCGCCCTGAGACGGTGTGCCCATCTGGGAGGAAGCCGGACGGAAATTATAGAACCTGCCCATCAGCGAGCTCGAAGATTTGGAAAAGTTCGTGGACAGCACACCAGGGTGAAAGGCTACCGAGTTGAAGTCGTGGGCATGCAAGAAGCGCGTGAGTAGGACGTCGCCGTATTTGGCATTGCCATAAGAACGCAGCGGGGAGAACTTTTCAAAAGTATTCGGGTCCTCGGCATCGAAGCGGGCAAAGAGATTCGCTGCGATAGAAGAAGTATTAACCACCACGGATTCCGGACCGCGAAGTTGGTCTTTGAGCAAAGCCGTGAGCAAAAATGGTGCCACGACGTTGACCTGCCAGGTGCGCTCAAAGCCATCGACGGTGCGCACGGCAGTATCAAAAAGCCCGCCGGCATTATTGGCCAGACCGCGAATTGGACCGAGTTGCGAAAGCTCCTCGGCTAGTGCGCGGACCTGGTCTAATTCGGAGAAATCTGCGGTGAAATAATCGGTGCCGAGCTCGCGGCCGACGGCGCGAGTCTTTTCCGGATTACGTCCGACGACAACCACGCGATCGTCAGGGCGGGTGGCGTGCAAGAGGCGAGCCGCTGCTGCACCTACGCCATCGGAGGCGCCAGTAATGACATAAGTTTCAGACATGAGTCAGAGAATAAAGACTTCGGCCGGTTGGGCAATGGAAGTCTGCTTAACCTTTGCTGTGAATCGTATTTTGCGCTTTATTCAACCCCGAGGCAATGATTTCTTTGACGGCATCAGCAGCCAAAGCAATCGCATCATCAAAACCTGGGCCGGCGTCAACAGGAGCTAAAACATAATCAGGAATGGACGCGCCTTTAGGGGGCCGGGCAATACCGATTCGTACGCGTAGATAGTCCCTGGTGCCTAAATGCTCCGTGAGGGATTTCAAACCATTGTGCCCATTTTCATTGCCGCCGAGTTTGAGCCGGATTTTATTCACCGGTAAATCCAGCTCGTCATGCACTGCAATAATGCGCTCAGGCGAAACGCCTAAGTGCTGGGCCAGGGGAGCGATGCCTTCGCCGGAAAGGTTCATAAAAGTTGTCGAGCGCGCAAGGATGACTTTTTGTCCGGCGATCTCAATGGTGGCAGCAAGCAACTTCTGCCCCTTGACCGGTTGCAGGATATCGCCATGTTCAGCCAATAAATCATCAATCGCCATATAGCCCACGTTGTGCCGGGTCGCAGCATACTTCGCCCCAGGATTGCCAAGACCCACAACAATCCAGTCGGCAGCAGAAGGCAGGTCGATTGCGCTCTCGCGCGCAGGCTTCGCCGGTGTGGAAGAGCGGAAGAGGTTTTTCAAGCGGTCAAGAAAATTCACGCCTACTAGTCTGTCACATCAAATACCGGCCGGAAGTTACACCCGCGGGGTAGGCTAGATACGCATGAGCCGCATCCTAGATTCTTTAACCATTCCGATTTTGCCTGCTCCGATGGCGGGCGGTCCCACCACAGCAGCGGTGGTCAATGAGGCGGCTCGCGCTGGAAGTATCGGAACTTTAGCGTGGGGAACAATCAACGCGCAGGCAGCTCAAGAACAAGCAGCGGGGCTTGATACCGATTTCTTTGGCATCAATTTATTCGCCAAGCAGCCAGAGCTAGATTCCCACGGGGTTGCAGTTGCACGCGAACTGGCTGCAACCGAAGGAATCGAGCTGAAATCCGCCGACTACAGCAACGGCTGGGATGACAAGCTTCAGCTTGCTTTAACAATGTCGCCGCGGCCGCAACTCGTGTGGTCGATGTTTGGCACATTTACTGCCACAGAAGTAAAAGCGCTGCATGCTGCAGGGATTGAAGCATGGACCACGGTGACCAATGAGCACGAAGCGCGCGCCGCTATCGCCGCAGGCGTGGATGCATTGTGCGTGCAAGGCCCTGAAGCCGGCGGGCACCGCGGGGTGTGGAATCCCACCGCGGAACCAGATAAAAGGCCGTTGGCAGAGCTTGTCGATGCCATCGCGAAGCTCAGCACACTGCCTCTTATCGCCGCGGGCGGAGTGCGCAGCGCAGATCAGGTCCACGAAGCCTTAACGTGGCCACATGTAGTGGCAGTATCGTGCGGTTCCGCATTTTTGCTGAGCGATGAAGCCGGGACCAGCCTGGTTAACCGTGCCCGGATTAACCAAGTGAAGAATAATGAAACGGGGTCGGGGGAGGCATCGACAAGCACCCGTGCGTTCTCCGGCCGCTACGCCCGCGGCCTGGCAACAACCTATACCCAAACCCACCCCGACAGCCCAGCTATTTATCCATACCTGAACCAAATCTTTGCTGCGCGCCGCGCGGAAGGGGATGAAGATGTTGCCTACTGCCTCGTCGGAGTTGAGGCGCAGCGCATATTCGGGGGTACCGTGGCGGGTGTTTTGCGTCGCCTTTGGGAAAAGCAAAAATAATAGTTGATAATATTTGTGGTTGATACCCCCACGACGATTTTAAAGCCGCACAACTGTGCGCCCAATCCGCAAAGGAATGATTTCGTGACTGAGTCCGCACCTGAATTCGAGAACTGGAATGAGCGCGTACGGCACGCTCAGGAAATGATTCCACTCATTTACCAGTTGCACCGCAAAAACAATGTGGTGACCTCTATTTTTGGTCGACTGCTCGTCGGTGTTACCGATATCGACATCATTAAGTCCCACCGCTACGCACGCCGCTTGATCAACCGTGACCTGGGCACCGCTGAAACCCTGCCAATCCTGCGCGAGCTCGTCGACATGAACCTGGGCACTGCCTCGATTGACATGGGACGTCTGGCTGAAGGCTTCCGCGCGGCTGAGACTGATGACCTGCGCGCATACCTCGAAGAGGAGCTCAAGGAAGTCGTCGGTACCGCGACTGAAAACGAGTCCCGCGATGTTGTCCTTTACGGCTTTGGCCGCATCGGCCGCCTGCTTGCCCGCATTTTGATCTCGCGCGAAGCTGCTTACGGCGGCGTGCGCCTGCGCGCCATCGTGGTGCGTAAGAAGGGTGATGAGGACATTCACAAGCGTGCTTCCTTGCTGCGCCGTGACTCCGTTCATGGTGCATTCAACGGCACCATCGAAGTGGATGAAGAAAACGAAGTAATCTGGGCAAATGGCACCAAGATCCAGATGATCTACGCCAACGATCCAGCAGACATTGACTACACCTCCTACGGCATTGACAATGCTGTTTTGGTGGACAACACCGGTGTCTGGCGCGACCGTGAGGGCCTGGGCCAGCACCTCAAGTCCAAGGGCATTTCCAACGTGCTGCTTACCGCACCGGGTAAGGGCGATGTTAAAAACATTGTCTACGGCATCAACAACCAGGATATGTCTGCCGAAGACAAGATTCTCTCCGCTGCATCGTGTACCACCAACGGCATTACCCCAGTGTTGAAGGTCATCAACGACCGCTACGGTGTAGTCCACGGCCACGTAGAAACCGCGCACTCCTTTACCAATGACCAGAACCTGATTGACAACTACCACAAGGGCGACCGCCGTGGCCGCGCTGCTGGTTTGAACATGGTTTTGACCGAGACCGGTGCTGCGAAGGCTGTCTCTAAGGCGCTGCCAGAATTCGAAGGCAAGCTGACCGGCAACGCCATTCGCGTTCCCACCCCGAATGTTTCCATGGCAGTGCTGAACTTGGAGCTTTCCCAGGAAGCTGATGTGGAAGAAGTCAACAACTTCCTGCGCGATGTTTCCCTGCACTCCAACCTGCGCCAGCAGATCTCCTACATCGCCTCCCCTGAGGTTGTCTCCAGCGACTTCGTTGGTTCTACCCACGCTGGTGTAGTCGATGGGCTTGCCACCATCGCCTCTGGCAAGCACCTTGTGCTTTATGTCTGGTACGACAACGAGTTCGGCTACTCCAACCAGGTCATCCGGATTGTCGAAGAGCTCGCCGGCGCCCGCCCGCAGGTTCTTCCACAGCGTTTGGAGCCTTCCGCGCTCTAAGCTCTAGCCTTTAGCGGACAGCCCCTCGAAGTATCATCTTCGAAGCCCCAGTCGGTTTATTCTGACTGGGGCATTGTTGTGCCCATTCCCACGCCGAGAAGCGTTGTTGAAAAATGCTTTCAGCCGTAAAATATAGCGCTATGAGTAATCCTGAGCCTGATGCACCAGAAGAAGTAGAAACCCCCAACCCGCCGTCAGACTCAGAAGCATCGGAGCACAATTCCAAGTTCGCTCCCATCCCGCTTATCCTGTGTATCGCAGGCATGCTGATTTCGCCTTACTTTGTCGCCACCTTCGTACCGGAGGCATCCGCGGGTTGGACCGTGCTGGGCATCTTCTTCGTGCTGGCTTTGGGCACTGGCGTGTGGTTTGGTGCTATCACCAAGCCCACTTGGTGGTTTCCCGTGGCAGTCGGTGTTGCGTTCATGGCCACCCGTGCACTGTATTTCCAAGACGGGCTTTTTCTCTACGCCCTTGGCTTTGCAGCTCTGGCCGGTTTCGGCACGCTGCTTAGCGGTGCAGGCAAGCTAGAACTTGACGATGACGACGCCTCCGCCGTTGATAAGTCCAAGGAGGGTGAGCATGGAGAAGTGGGCGCTTAATCACCCCGAGCTGGGGCTCATTGAGCTTGAAGTTGGCTATGATTCGGAGTTTCTAGAGCTCGACCCCACCTGGCCTGAGGAGCCGAAAGAAGACGAGGAAATTCGGCCGGTCACGGCTGAATCGGGGATAATGGAGCGCTTCGGCGCACTATTTAACAACCCTTCAGTCCGGGCGCGGATCTTGCTCAACGGCCAAGTCCTGCATCGCGTCAATACTGCTGCCAGCGGGCGCTGCCTTCTGGAGGACTCAGTTAAAGAAGGCGAGCTCACTGGCCACAATCCCGGCCTCGACCGCGCAAAACCTCATGTGAAGGTCACAGCGAATTTCTTCGATGAAGTACTCGAAGTGCAGTTCCGGCAGGGCAGCGAGATAGTCATATTTGATCCGCCTGCGGGCAGCCGCGGGGAAAAGCGACGTCGAGCCATGGAATCCAGCACTATTAAACGCGTGGGATTTCCTATCCTTGCAGGTCTAGGCAAAGGCGGCTGGGCGATTGCCGCTATTATTCTGGCCTCGGTATCTTCGCGGATTGTGAAATGGCTGCTGTCTTTGCTGCCGGATTTCGACATCAATTGGCCCTCGCTGCCGGTGCTTCCACAGATTGAACTGCCCACGCCCAGCTTGCCGCAGATTCACCTACCCACGCCGAATATTGACATCGATATCAACCTGCCGGCGCTTCCTGCCTGGGTGGAGTTTCTACTCGACTACAGCAAGGTGTGGGTGCCCATTCTCATCGGTATCGTGGTGGGCCTGTTGGCGCTGCGCAATTACCGAAAGTCCGAGCAAACCAAGCGCGCATGGCACAAGCAGCAGCGCGCACAAGCGAGGGTAGACGCCGCGTCATCGAAGACTACGCAGGCGGATGCTTCGGAGAATAACTCTGGTGGCCACTAATTACTGTTGAGTGCTAGATACTGCTCATCGGTATTTAGTGGTGGCAGCTGCAGTTGGGGCCGCAACCACCTTCGACTGGCTCGCCATAGTGCGTGGTGTTTTCAATATGGCCGAGCCCATCGATTTCAATGCGCACCGTCTGGCCGTCTTGAATAAACTCCCCGCGGGCAAAGCCGACACCTTCAGGAGTACCGGTGACAATCACATCGCCAGGGTTGAGCGGGTACAGTGAAGAACAAAATTCAATGAGCTTGGCCACGGAGAAAATCAGGTCATCGGTGTCATCGTCTTGTTTGAGTACACCGTCCAAGCTGGTGCGCACACGCGCATGGTTGCCGGGGGACCACTCATCGGAAGTAGTCAGCCACGGCCCAAACCCAGCGGTGCGGTAGAAGGACTTGCCGGCATGAAACTGCGAGGTCTGCCGCTGGATATCGCGCAGAGTGTAGTCATTCATAATCGCGTAGCCAGCAACATGATCAAGGGCTTCATCTTGGCTTACGCGGTGCGCTCGCTTTCCGATGACTACCGCTAGCTCCCCTTCATAATCCAGCTTCTGCGTGCCAAATTCAGGGATATAAATATCGTCGTAAGGACCTGTTAGGGCGTCTGCGAATTTGATGAACAAGGTGGGATGTTCAGGAAACTCGCGGTTCATCTCGCGGATGTGCTTGGCGTAGTTGAGCCCTACGCAGATGATTTTTTCGGGATGCGGAACAACCGGTGCTAAGTCTTCGGTGGCAAAGACTAGCGGCTCGCCAGAAAGCTCTGCGGCTTTAGCCCAATCGCCGCTGCGCAGCAACGCTCCAACATCGTCAAAGTCTAATTCGATGCCGGTGAGCATCGTCGATTCCATCAGCGAAGTCGCTTCGCCTTCGATGCGTACGGCGGTGGTTCCAAAAGCAGTCTTTACAGTCGCAAGTCTCATACCGAACCACTCTAGTCAAAGAAAACGCAGCACCTTGTGCTTTAGCCGCTAGATTTCTTCGATTAAATCGGCAGCGTCAGCGCAGATGATTGGAAGCTCGTCTAGTTCTTTGCGCGCGAATGGTTTCAACACATAAGCCGCTGGCGCCATACGTCCGGGCGGGCGACCGATGCCGCAAGATAGTCGGTGATAATCTTTTGTGCCCAAAGCCTTGGTGGTATCGCGCAGGCCGTTGTGCCCGTGGTCGCCGCCGCCGAGCCGCAGACGAACCTCGCCGAGCTCCATATCCAACTCATCGTGAATGACCACGATGTTGGCGGGGGAGATTTTGAAGTAATTCGCTAGAGCTTTAACTACACCGCCCGAAAGGTTCATGAAAGTACGCGGTTTTGCCACAATCACTTTGCGCCCGGCGATGTTGATTTCGGCGACATCCGCATTGGTGCGCTTATGCGAGGCAAATTTCCCGCCGTGGCGAAGCGCTAGTTCTTGGGCTGCTTCAAAGCCAATATTGTGCCGGGTCCGTTCATATTTCGGCCCGGGGTTTCCCAAACCCACGACCAGTAATGCATCGTTGCTCATGATTAACCATTAAAGCATAACCAAAACACAAAGCCCGCTGTGGGAACCAGTTGGTTCAACACAGCGGGCAGTGGCCTTTAAACAGGCCACGTAGGATTAGCGCTTAAGAAGAATTACTCTTCGGTTGCTGCTTCCTCGGAGGACTCAGCGCCAGCCTCAGCGCCGCCTTCTTCAGCAGCCTCAGCAGCTGCCTCAACCTCTTCGTCAACCTGTGGCTCGGAGATGGAAACGATTGGGGACTCTGGGTCTGCAACCAAGGTGGTGTCCTCTGGCAGAACAACGTCTGCAGCGGTAACAACGGTGCCGTCTTCCAGGCCTTCGAGGGAAACTTCGATCTCTTCTGGGATGTTCAGAACGTCAGCTTCAACCAGCAGAACGTCGGTATCAGCGATGAACATCAGACCAGGTGCTGGCTCACCAACGAAGGTCAATGGAACTTCAACTTCAACCTTCTCGCCGCGCTTAATGGACAGCAGGTCAAGGTGATCCATGTTCAGGGTCAGAACGTTCTGTTCGATGCCCTTAACCATGGTCAGGTGCTGATCGCCGTCGATCTCGAGCTCCAAAACAGCGTTGACGCCGTAGTTACGGATCAAGGAGTGCAGCTCCAAGATGTCAGCTGCGAAGTGGATTGGCTCGGTGTTGGAACCGTAGATAACACCTGGAACCAGGTTTGCGCGACGCAGACGACGTGCGGCACCTTTGCCGAATTCGTTACGTGCTTGAGCTTTAATTACAGGACGCTGTGCCATGTTTTTCTCCTTCAAGAAAATTGTCGAAAGTATCTTTTTCAAGTCAATTCAGTGGGAAGGCGAGCTCTTGCGAAAAGAAAAAACCTGCCAATGAATCGCGTCAAGGTCGAGTCATCGCAGGTAAGTGCATACTCATCGCGTCGATAACGGATTTAAACTCACCAGATACAAATCAAGCAGCCGGTAGATTAAAGCCCTCGCCGAGACTGGCTTAAACTTACCAGCTGCATTAGCGCTACCACAAATTAATGTGCGAGAAAAAGTGCGATGCGCCGCTACTTTTCTTCCGGAGTGGAGTGCTCAGTAATTACTGACTTCGGAGGAATGAAGCCTTCTGCGTCGAAGCCAGAATCTTCATCGGCAGAAAGCTCTTCAACGGCTTCAGAAATAGCGACCTTTTCTAAGTGCCTGCCAGCTAGGTTGGAGCCCATGATTTCTTCCGAGAGCTGGCGACGGTGCGTCGTGGTGAATTTCTGCTTCGGGTCAATCATACTCAGCGCGAGGTTACGGATCTTATCGCGGCGCTTCATCTCCTCAGTCATTACTGGGAATAACCAGTGGGATCGCGTGAAGTATTACGAATCGGTTACAAGTGCTTCAAGGCTTCCTTATTAGAGAGTTTTGCAAGCGGTAGCGCGCTATCTGGATGGTGCTCATCGACAAAATCAAGCACCCACTGGGGGTCATGCCGCGCAAAATCGCGCAGTGCCCACCCAATCGCTTTGGTAATAAAAAATTCTGCAGAGTACGCGGCATCCGCACCGAGATTCGATTCAATGACCTCGCGCAGCAGTTGGGTATCAGTTTTTTCGCCAAAGCTCAGCTGGCACAAAATCGCAATCCGCCGGGTCCACATATTCTCAGCTTCCGCCCATTCGAGCATGAGCGCGCGGGCGGATGAGGCATCGCCTAGCGAATTAGGCTCCTTGCCGCGTCCCCTCGACCCAGGCACCAAGGCTGTACCCGCGCATTTTGCTAGATGGTCGACGGTATCCCACCAAGACTTTGTCTCCACCAACTCCTGTAGCTGACCAAGGTCAGCGATGGTCAGCTTCTGCCGGCGCAGGTGGTCAACCGCGACGTACTGACACTCACGTTTCGGATGCGCCCACAGCGTAAAAACAAAGTCCCAGTCGAGGCTTCGCTTGGCGATGATTTCTTTGACCGCCTCCTTGCGCGGTGTCGCCGCAATCCCAAAGAATTCAAACTGATCGCGCATATACGCAGCCATCCCCACCGCGCGCTCATCATCGGCGATAGCTTCAAGTGCAGCTACCGCCTCCGTGGCCGCTGGTGATGTCCCAGGGGAACTTGTGGGATCAAAAAAGCTACTCGGCGCCATATCTGTCATGGGCTCCAGAGTAGCTTTTCTATCTCGGTGCTATCCCTGTAGAAAAATCTTCTAGTTCTTTCCTGTAGAAAAATTCCTAATTTTATCTACGCGGACTCGAAGAGGGTGGTTACCGAACCATTTTCGAAGATCTCATGGATGGTGCGCGCCAATAGTGGTGCGATCGACAGCACGGTGAGGTTGTCCCAGCCCTCGGTGGACTGCGGCAAGGTGTCGGTGGTGATAACTTCCTCAGCACCGCACTCAGACAGACGCTCGCGTGCGGGGTCAGAGAAGACGCCGTGGGTACACGCGATAACGACGGAACGTGCGCCAGCTTCACGCAGTACGCGGACCGCGCCAGCGATGGTGCCGCCGGTATCAATCATGTCATCGAGCAAGATGCAATCCTTGCCCTCAATATCACCGACCACGCGGTTGGACACGGTCTTATTCGCTTCGGTGTTGGAGCGAGACTTGTGAACGAATGCCAGTGGGGCATCGCCAAGCTCATGCGCCCACTTTTCTGCAACCTTGACGCGGCCTGCATCTGGGGAGACCACAACGATGTTGTCGATGGAGTACTTGGACTGAATGTACTCGGTCAAGATCGGCATGGCGTGCATGTGATCGACAGGGCCGTCGAAGAAACCCTGGATCTGGTCGGTGTGCAAGTCCACCGACACGATGCGGTCAGCACCTGCGGTAGCCAGCAGGTCAGCCACCAGGCGAGCGGAAATAGGCTCGCGACCGAGGTGCTTCTTGTCCTGGCGAGCATATGGGTAGAACGGCAAGATGGCCGTGATGCGCTTAGCGGAACCACGCTTGAGCGCATCAATCATGATGAGCTGCTCCATGAGCCACTTATTCAACGGCTGGGTGTGGGACTGCAAAACAAAGCAATCTGCACCACGAACGGACTCTTCGAAGCGAATGAAGATTTCGCCATTCGCAAAGTCACGGGCGGTGGTAGGAACCAAGTCAGTGCCTAATTCCTTGGCAACTGCCTCACCCAACTCTGGGTGGGCGCGCCCGGAAAACAGCATCATATTCTTGCGGCTATCAGAAATCTTGCCGGTCATAGCGGTCTTTGACCTTTCATTGAGTGGGGAATGCTTGACGCTTCTTTAATCAAGGAAGACCATCACCGTTGAATCCTTTGCCCGGAAGCAAGCTTAGGAATCCAACATTTAAGATGATGATAACTCCATTGAATCTAGACTAAACGTCGCTATTTACAGAATCATCATCGGGTTTTGCGCCATCCGCACCGGCTGCTTGCTCGTTGGCTGATGAGGATTGAGCGGCGTCCGCCGCATCGGCTGCCGGGGTACCTGGGCGCTTCTTCTGCACCCACCCTTCAATATTGCGCTGCTTGCCGCCCGAGACCGCGAGAGCTCCTGGCGGAACATCATCTTTAATAATGGTGCCCGCGCCGGAATATGCGCCGTCGCCAACGTTGACCGGAGCGATAAACATGGTGTCCGAACCGGTGCGCACGTGGCTGCCGATGTTGGTGTGGTGCTTATTGACACCGTCATAGTTTACAAATACCGAGGACGCACCGATATTAGATTCCTCACCCACGGTGGCATCACCGATATAGGTCAGGTGCGGAACCTTAGAACCGCGGCCAATCTGCGCATTTTTAGCTTCGACGAAACCGCCAAGCTTGCCGCCTTCGCCCAAGTCCGTGCCCGGACGGATGAAGGTAAACGGTCCGACGTTAGCATCAGGGCCAATGACGGACTTTTCCCCGTGGGTGCGGATAACCTTCGCACCGCGCCCGACCTTCATATCGGTCAAGGTGGTATCTGGGCCGATGACAGCGTCATCGTCGATGTGGGTGGCGCCCCACAGCTGAGTGCCCGGGTGGATCAAAACATCGCGACCAATGGTCACATCCACACCAATCCAGGTGCTAGCTGGGTCGATGATGGTCGCACCGTTGCGCATTGCTTGCTCAACCATGCGGGCGTTAAGCTCCGCACCAGCAGCAGCTAGCTGCACGCGGTCATTAACACCTTGGAGCTCGTTGGCATCCTCGGCCACGAAAGCACCAACGCGGTGGCCAGCAGCGCGCGCAATTTCTACGACATCGGTGATGTAGAGCTCGCCTTGAGAGTTATTGGAATCTAATTTGCCCAGCCCATCGCGCAGCACTTGGCTGTCGAATGCAAAGACGCCAGAGTTGACCTCATCAATGTCACGCTGAACATCGCTTGCATCTTTGTGCTCCACAATCGCAGTAACTTCGCCTGCATCGTTGCGCACAATGCGGCCGTAGCCAGTCGGGTCAGCAAGTTTAATGCTCAAGACCGTGACAGCGTTGCCGTTATCCACGTGTGCAGTTCGCAGCTTGTCGATGGTCTCCGCGCGCAACAAAGGCACATCCGCATTGGTGACAATGACCGTGCCTTCAAAATCTTCGATCGCAGCTAGTCCGCAGCCCACAGCATGGCCGGTGCCATTTTGTTCCGCTTGGATAGCCTGGACGACCTCGCGCTGCAAGTTATCAGCGATGGCATCAACCGCGGGGCCGACCTGGTCGCGCTGGTGACCAACAACGGCAACGATGTGCTCTGGGTTGAGATCTGCTGCTGCCTGTAGCGAGTGGTGCAGCATAGACCTGCCGCCAATTTCATGCAGGGTCTTTTGCGTCGCCGATTTCATGCGGGTGCCGGCGCCAGCTGCAAGAACAACAACTGCGCTGGAGGGGTGAGTTTGCACTAGGTTCATACTCCTGTATGTCAGGCTTGTTTATATCTGTGTGTATCCACCGCCAATCATAACGCTATGTGTTCCGCGATACCTCCGGTAGCTTCCCGGCGCGCCAGGTGCCGATGAAGCCAACGGCGGCTAAAAAGAGCAGGGCGGCTTGGTTGCCAAAGACCGCAATGACGGCGGATACGCCGCCGACCAGCAATAAGACAACGCCCATTAACGTATTAGCGGAGGCGACATACAAGGTGCGCTGATCGCCTTCGGCCATGTCCACGACATAGGTCTTACGTGCGACACGGATGCCGGTATGTACGAGGTTGATGGCGAAAAAGCCTATCGGTAACAAGTAGAAGCTGATTTGCTGCGGTAAAAATTGCGCGGATGCGACGATGAGAACCAGCAGGGCAGAGGCGATGGCGGCGCCAATCGACATCACCCGGCGTGAGGAAATATCAGAAAGCCGGCCAGAGACGACCCCGCCGAGCAGCGATGCCAGACCCGAGGCCAGCACGAAGCCAGCCAGGCCGCTTAAAGAATCATTGCCCACCGAGTGCGATAAAGCGACGATGAAGGAAGTCGATAGTGCAGATACCAGCATCAACGAGCGCACGATGACGAAGTCACGGAATTGGGTGTCCTTAATAAAGAGCGCCCAGGTATCGCTCCACCACCGCACGCGCTCACGCGAATCAGGCTTCGCGGAGCGCTCTTTACTCGATTGACGCTCTTTCGGCTCGACGATGCCGGTAAAGATCATCGATGCCACAGACCACGATGCTGCGCCGATGCTCAATAAAATAACGATGGCGGTGAGATTGACATCGCCAACAAAAAGCAGCAACCCACCGACAATTAGAGCTGCTACGCCCCCGAGCGTAGTTGCGCGGCCGGTGACAACACCGCGCTTGCCTTTGGAAATGGTTTTTCCCTGAACATCCTTGCCGGTAATGGAGCACAGTGCCCGGCCGATGGATAGCACGCCCAGCAATACCAAAACGACTAGCCCAAGGGCAAGGGATTCCATGGACACTGCCGCCACGGCGATACCAAGGGCCGCGAGCGCCTGCACGATACCGCCGATGATCCACAGCTTCTTGCGTGAAGGGGAATTTAAAACCCACGGAGTTAGTGCCGCCTGCGGCAGCATGGAGCCGGACTCACGGATAGGAACCAACAGCGCTGTCAGGGCCGCGGGTACGCCGGCGGCTTGGAACAGCCACGGCAGTACCGTCTTGGCGGCGACCAACTGATCCCCGAGATTCTGCATGCCGTTGGCGATAACAAAGCGGCGGGCATTGTGAGACTCGTGCGGGAGATTTCCCGGGGTACTGCGGGAATCAGAATCAGTCATGAGATTGTATCTTAGCCGGTGCGTAAGCCTTAGATTTAGCCTTCGACACCAGTGATTTCGTTGAACTCTTTACCAACGTTTACGGATTGTTTAACCTCGCCGCTCTTGATATCAACCACGTGGATACTGTGCGCGCCGGGCTCGGTGATGAAAGCTTTCTCGCCTTGAACAAATAAGGTCGGGCGCGGCTGCTGCCACTGCGTGGGCTCCTCCCAACTTTCGGTGACAGGAATGGACTTGGTGATCTCCGCGGTTTCCGGATCGATAATTCGCAAGTTGCCATCAGTGCCCAGCACCAGGGCTTCACCATTCGGCCCGCGGCCAAGGGAGCGGAAGGAGTAGGAAGCGTCGACATCGACAAGCGAAATGGCGTCGTCGGTGTTCTTTTCAGTATTGATCAGCGCGATGCGGGTAGGCCTTTCTAATTCCGCATCCTTATCGACTTTGTAATCGGCCAGCACAACAGTGGAGTGCTCCGAACCAGCCTGGTTACCCATGCGGCCATAGTCATCGGGCGCGGTCGCTTTGGTGAATTCACCGTCCTGGTAGATGACGACACCATCTTCACATCCGAAAGTGATCGCACCGTTGCCCGCGACGGCTTCTCCATGCACCCCAGGGCAGGTATCGATCCGCGCGGTCTCTTCGCCATCTGCATCGACGGCGACGATGGTGGAGCGCTCATCCTCGGTGCCTTCGGTGTGCACCATGCCGCCATCATCTAGGGCAACCGCAACGCCGTGGTGCGGGGTGAGCTCAAAAGTCTCATCCGCAGCGTCGGGCAGCTCTAGCTCCGTATCCTGTGAGCCGGCGGTCAGTGCCTCGTTGTCAAGCTCCTGAATGATGCCGTCGCCATCGCTAAAGAGCAGTGTGCGGCCCGCGTTGTTGACCACGTGGCCAGGCTTGTCCCCGGCAAAGACCTGCTCGGTCAACTGTGGATCGGTGGTGTAGGAGTGCGAGTGATCTCCGTGCGGCTGCGTCCATGCTCCCGCATCTAACACGCGAAATCCCTCCGGGGTGCTCACCGCGACGGTGCGCTGGTCACCTAGGGGATTGAGCCGGTTGAAGCCTTCGAGAGGAATATCGGTGATTTCCTCGAGTGTTTCAGCATCCAGGACCGTGGTGCCGCCGTCGTAGGTTGCCACGAGGCGGGCTTGCGGGCTGGTGACTTCGGCAGCAACGCTGCGAGCTTCGCTGGAGTGCTCTGCATTGGTGTTAGTTTCGCTGGAACTAACGGCAGTCTCTGCTGGCTGCGAACATGCCACCAAGGCAATGCAGGCGCTGAGCGCCAGGGGAGCAAGAACAAATCTACGTGTGGACATACGTGTGGACACGGGAACCCTTTCCAGGTACTTGAAAAACGTTTGCAATAAGAAGCTAGCTCGAAGTGCCATCTAATGAAAAGTGTTTCCAATAATGTTTCGGGAGAATTACCCCTATTTGAAATAAAAACCCAAGCCGGGCGGGGGTGAGTAAAGTGTGTGGGCATGGAATCAGTGGACCCGACCATCGATACGCTCTACCGCAGCCTGGATCTGATAGGTGTCGTGCTCAACGGCATCATCGGCGGCACCATCGCGCGCCAGCGCAATTTCGACATCATCGGGTTTATTTTTCTCGCGCTCTTTTCCGCCACCGCCGGCGGCATGATCCGTGACATGCTCATCAGCGATGGTCCTGCTTATGCCATTTCCGACCCGCTTTATCTGATCCTCGCATGCACCGGCGCGCTGATTGCCGCATTGATAGATCTCAAAGGCCGCGCGTGGGAGATTTTCAAAGTGCATGGCGACGCCATCATTCTGGGCGCTTGGTCAGTCACTGGCTGTGCCAAGGCGCTGGCCTATGGCATGCCGTGGATAGCGTGCATTTTTATGGGAGTGCTCACCGCAGTGGGCGGCGGCATGGTCCGCGATGTTGCTTCGGGGCAGATCCCTTCGGTCTTCGGCGGCAATCCGCTGTACGCTACGCCGGCGATCGTGGCATCCGCAGCGATGGTCGTCTTTGCCGAAACCGGGCATGTGGGACTTGGCATGATTATCGCCCCGCTATTTGGTACTGCCTTAGCCGTGATGGCGTATTGGTTCCATTGGGTGCTGCCGCGCGGAATTGACTACGCGCCGCTAAATTACACCGCGGCGCAAATGGCGGCCGCGGTCAAAAAGGCAGAAAGGCTCGGCTTTAAGCGCGGCAGGGCAGCGAAAGCAGACGGGTCTGATGCGTCCGGGGCCGAAGAAGACAGCGACGCGGGCAAGGATGAAAAATAAAAATGCAGACACCGAAGATAAACGGTGACTGCATTCTTTTTGCTTCCCCACCAGGACTCGAACCTAGAATGACGGTACCAAAAACCGTAGTGTTGCCGATTACACCATGGGGAATCACGGGCGATGCTTATAGGCAGTGCGCTCGTGTACGAAAATATCGTACCTTACCGCCCGCGCGGAACTAAATTGCCCCGGCAAAGATCCCCCGATGGCAGGGTTGGTGCAGGTGTAGGCCGCCTTGCGGGGGAAGTAGGCTTCTTCGCTAAGCTGTAGCTATGGCACGACAAAGGATGACTGGTAAGCAGCGTCGCGAGCAGCTGATTTCCATTGGGCGTTCGGCATTCGCGGAACAAGGATTCGATGGCACCAGCGTGGAAGATATCGCCGCACGCGCCAAGGTGTCCAAACCCGTGGTGTACGAACACTTCGGCGGAAAAGAAGGCTTGTACGCAGTCGTCGTTGACCGCGAAATGCAAGATTTGGAACGTCGCATCACCGAATCGATTTCTACCGGCAGTTGGCGCGAGCGCATCGAGCAGGCAGCGTTGGCGCTGCTAACGTACGTGGAAGAAGAAACCGACGGTTTTATGATCCTGGTGCGCGATCCCAGTTCCAAGCAGGACCGGGCTTTTTCTACCTTGCTCAATACCGCCGTGAGCCAGGTATCTCACATTCTGGGAACCGCTTTTACCCATCGCGGCTTTGATGAAGACCTCGCGGTGCTTTATGCCCAAGCGCTCGTCGGCATGGTCTCGATGACGGCGCAGTGGTGGTTGGATGAGCGCCAGCCGGCCAAGGAAGTAGTCGCAGCCCACGTGGTGAACTTGTGCTGGAATGGCCTTTCGAAACTAGAAACCAGTCCCAAGCTTGGGTCGCAAAAGCTTATCGATGCCCCCGCGACCCCTGATCAAACGGAAGCTTAGAAGAAATCATCATGTCTAACTCTCCAGCTATGCTCGCCGGACTGCTCAAGGTAGCAGCCTCTGATCCGAAGCTGAAAGGCCTTGCTAATAACGTTGGCCAGGACAAGCTGCATATCACCGGTATTGACCAGGCGCGCCCGTGGGCGATTGGTACGCTCGCGCATCACGCACCGGTGCTGGTGGTCACCGCTACCGGGCGTGAGGCAGAAGACCTCACGGCAGAACTGGCAGCGATGTTGGGGCAGAAAGTCGGATACTTTCCAGCGTGGGAGACTTTGCCGCATGAGCGTTTGAGCCCGGGCGCGGATATCATCGGCAAGCGTGCGCGAATCCTGCACCAGCTAGAACACGGCCGACTCGATGTGGTCGTGACGGCCGCGCGCGGTTATTCCCAGCCGTTGCTGGAGAAAGTTACCGGCCGCGAGCCGGTTATTTTGCGCGAAGAGGGCGAATATGAGCTCGAAGATATCGTGCGTGCTTTGGAATTCCGCGCCTATTCACGCGTGGATATGGTGGCCAAGCGTGGCGAATTCGCGGTGCGTGGCGGCATCATTGATATTTTCCCCACCACCTTGGACTATCCGGTCCGCGTGGAATTTTGGGGCGATGAGGTCACCGATATTCGTCAGTTCTCCATCGCTGACCAGCGCACTATTCCCGAAATCGAAGTCGGCTCTGTGGAGGTTTTCCCGGCGCGTGAGCTGCCGATTACCGAAGACATCGCCAAGCGTGCGGATGTCCTAGCCACTAAGCATCCTGGCAATCCTGCTCTCGTTGAATTGTTGAGCAAGGTTGGCCAGCGCATCCCAGCTGAGGGGATGGAAGCGCTGTTGCCGGTGCTTTCCGATGCTAAAATGGTGCCCCTAGCTGCTTTTATGCCCGAAGGTACCCACGTCGTCCTGATTGCGCCGGAGAAAATCCGCACCCGAATTGCTGACCTAGAATCCACCGACGCCGAATTCATGGCGGCCGGTTGGGAAGCCGCGGCGATGGGCGCAGATGGCCCGCTTGCCACCAAGGGTTTGGATACCGAAGCTTCGAGCTACCGCTCTTATGAATCTTTGGAAGCCTCCTGCGAAAAGGCCGGCCTGCCACAGTGGACTTTTGCGCCGACGGGGATGTTTATCGCCGATGAGGCTGATACGCTGCCGCTGGACTTTGAACCTGGTCCGGCCCCGCGCGGAGACATCAAAGAAATCGATGCGATGATGGCGCAACTGCTCGCGCACACCCAAGCCGGTGGGCGCGCTGCTTTCATCGCGCCTGCGCAAGGCGCCATCAAGCGCATGGTCGAACGCTTTGCTGAAAAGGGAATCCCCACCAAGGTTGCAACCCCGGGCTGGCAACCGTCGCCGGGAGAAGTCACCCTCTATCAGGCGCTTAGCCATGCGGGCCTCGTCTTTCCGAAGGTGCGCAAGCACACCGACGCTGCTGCGCTGCCGCTCGTTGTTGTCACCGAAACCGACCTGACTGGTAACCGCGTTGGCGATATCGCAGGTGCTAAGCGTCGGCCAGCCAAACGCCGCAACCGCGTTGATCCTTTGGCGCTGAAGCAGGGCGATTTCGTTGTGCACGAAACTCACGGCATCGGCAAGTTCTTAAAGATGGCGGAGCGCACCATCCAATCCGGTGATGAATCCTCGCGCCGCGAATACATCGTGCTCGAATACGCGCCCTCCAAGCGTGGCCAGCCCGCGGACCAGCTGTGGGTGCCCATGGATTCATTGGACATGCTGTCCAAATACACCGGCGGCGAGTCTCCACACCTGTCGAAGATGGGTGGCTCGGACTGGAAGAACACCAAAAAGAAGGCGCGCGCTGCGGTGCGCGAAATCGCCGGCGAGCTGGTGGAACTCTACGCCAAACGCCAAGCCTCCCCAGGGCATCAATTCCCGCCGGATACTCCATGGCAAATGGAGATGGAAGATAACTTCCCTTATGTGGAGACCGAAGACCAGATGATGGCTATCGATGCGGTCAAGCATGACATGGAATCCCAGGTTCCCATGGACCGCGTCATCGTTGGCGATGTCGGCTACGGCAAAACCGAAGTCGCCGTGCGCGCTGCCTTCAAGGCCGTCCAGGACGGCAAACAGGTCGCGGTCTTGGTCCCAACGACTCTGCTGGCGCAGCAGCACTATGACACTTTCGCCGAGCGCATGGGCGGATTCCCCGTCGAGATCCGCGTGCTGTCACGCTTTACCTCCACCAAGGATTCCAAAGAAATCATCAAGCAGCTTGCAACCGGTGAAGTCGACGTGGTCATCGGCACGCACCGCCTGCTACAAACCGGTGTGCACTGGAAAAACCTCGGGCTGATTGTCGTCGATGAGGAGCAGCGCTTCGGCGTGGAGCACAAAGAGCACATCAAGGCGCTGAAAGCATCCGTTGACGTGTTGACCATGTCCGCGACCCCGATTCCGCGCACCCTCGAGATGTCCATGGCGGGAATTCGTGAGATGTCCACCATCCTCACCCCGCCGGAAGACCGCCACCCCGTGCTGACCTATGTCGGTGCCTATGAAGACAAGCAGGTTGCTGCGGCAATCCGCCGTGAGCTGTTGCGCGACGGCCAAACCTTCTTCATTCACAACAAGGTCTCCGACATTGAAAAGAAGGCTCGCGAACTACGCGACCTCGTCCCCGAAGCGCGCGTGGTGGTCGCGCATGGGCAGATGAATGAGGAATTGCTGGAAAAGACCGTGCAGGGATTCTGGGACCGCGAATATGACGTGCTGGTGTGTACCACCATTGTCGAAACCGGCCTGGATATCTCCAATGCGAACACCCTCATCGTGGAAAACGCACACCACATGGGTCTTAGCCAACTGCACCAGCTGCGCGGACGCGTCGGCCGCTCGCGCGAGCGCGGCTATGCCTATTTCTTGTACCCCAAGGGCGCGACCTTGACCGAGACCAGCTATGACCGCCTGGCTACGATTGCCCAAAATAACGACCTGGGCGCGGGCATGGCCGTGGCGATGAAGGACTTGGAGATGCGTGGTGCCGGCAACGTGCTGGGCGCGCAGCAATCCGGCCACATCGCGGGCGTTGGCTTTGACCTCTACGTGCGCCTGGTTTCTGAGGCAGTGGATGCCTTCAAGGCCCTCGCGCGCGGCGAGATGCCTAAGGCGACAGATAATGGGCCGAAGGAAATCCGCATCGACTTGCCTGTCGATGCCCACATCCCAGAGTCCTACATCAACTCCGAGCGCCTGCGCCTGGAGGTCTACCGCAAGCTCGCTGCCAGCCAGGATGAAAAGGATCTGCGCTTGGCAGTGGAAGAGATGGAGGACCGCTACGGTCCGGTGCCAGAGGAAGTCGCACGGCTGCTCGCCGTTGCACGGCTGCGCCACCAGGCCCGCGCCGCAGGCGTTACGGACATCACGGTGCAGGGCACCCGGATCAAGATCCACCCAGTCGACCTGCCGGATTCCAAGCAGGTTCGCCTCAAGCGCCTGTTCCCAGGTTCCAACTACCGCGCGGCAGCAAAGGCTATTCAGGTATCGTTCCCGAAGGCGGGTCGGAACGTGACCGCGCCGAAGCTGCGCGATGTGGAATTGTTGCAGTGGATGGCAGATTTCTTGTCGCAGATGTTCGATCTATCTGAGGTGGATGTCACCGGCGGCAAACGCCAAACCTCGGTGACCACCAAGTCTGGTGTCAAGGGCGGGAAGAATATTATCTCTGTAAGCAACTAGATAGAATGCGAGTTCATGACCGTATTATTACTCGATGAACGCTGGCCTACTTTGATTCCGATGGAGTGGGTGGGCAAATTATCAGGACCGGTCACTTTCCACCCTGAGGTCCCCGTCAAGGTGCAGTGGAATATCAGCGCAATCCTTGATGCATCGGATAGCCAATCGGACGAGCTCTACGTCGCCTTTGATGAAGACCTTCCCGAGGTACGCGAGCGCATCGACGCCGGCGCACAGGTCTACGCGGTACCTTCGCGCGAGGATGCCGTCTACCAAGCGCAGCGCGTCATGCACCGCGCCTATTCGCTGGGGGAGTGGGAGCGCTCGCACACCCATGAGACCTTGCTTCCATACCTGAAAGAAGAGGCCGCCGAATTCGCCGAAGCGGTTTCGAGTGGCGCAGATGATGCCACGGTGAAAGCAGAGCTTGCCGATGTTTTCCTGCAAGTCCTATTCCACGCCGAAATCGCCAGCCGGCGCGGAGCTTTTGGTATCAACGACGTGGCGCAAGCTTTCATCGACAAGCTGCGCAGCCGCGCGCCCTATCTATTCGATGGCACCGTGTTCGTTGTCGACATAGAAACCCAAGACCGCCTGTGGCAAGAAGGAAAGCGCGCCGAGCTTGCGTACGCTGCGCAATCGCAAGCTGAGAAGAATACCCGTAAATGAGCCCGTAATTGAGCCTAGGTCTTAGGCCTTTGGCTTGAGGGCTTCGCTGGAGAGATCAAAAAGCTGCGGGCCAAAATCATTGAGCACGGTGTTGAGCTCGCTGGAGCCAAAAGGCGTCGCAGGATTTGGCTTGACGATGCCACACTTTAGCGCCTTATCCGCTACCTGACCTGTGTACTTGGTGACCGCGAGGGTAGTCAGATCGGTGGGGTTGCCCTTGGTGCCGCTGGCCTGACGCAGGTTCTGCACCAGCTCGTTGCGGGTGGTTTCCTTGTTGTAGATGCGTCCGCCGTTGGTGGCGTTCAAGGCATCGAGCGCGCCGCGAACATCGGAGCACTTCGCGTTGTTGATTAGCCCGGTTGCCACCTTGTCAGCGGCACCGATATTGCCCAGATCCAAAGCAGATGCACCAGTCATCGCGCCAAGTCCTAAGACGCCCGCCAGTGCCGTTGATGCAAGAATGCGACGAATTTTCATTTTTAACCCCTTTAATCACCAGTGAAAGGTGTGGCGAAGCGCCACAAATAACGGTACTGAGCCTAACCCACACTGTGAAAGAAATCTATCAAAGTGATAAAAGTTAATGAAAATGTCATAACTTCTGGCTGGGTTCTGTCTGA
Organism: Corynebacterium sp. J010B-136; assembly: GCF_002967075.1. Taxonomy (GTDB): domain Bacteria; phylum Actinomycetota; class Actinomycetes; order Mycobacteriales; family Mycobacteriaceae; genus Corynebacterium. The sequence goes on from NZ_PUGE01000002.1 coordinate 118,468, forward strand.
GGGAGCGCTGTGAAGGTCATTGGGTGTGGTGGGGCATTATGGCCCGCTTCGACAACTAGGTAGAATCCCCGGGGTGACTGACAAGACTCGACGAACCCTGGTGAGAGGGTGTGGCTGCGGCGTAGTGATCGCAGTTATCCTCGTTGGAGCCTTAGTGATCTTGATTGGCACCGCGCTTTTTGACAGCTTTTCCAACCGCGGAGTCTCACCTTCGCGGACCTTGCAGCCAGTGCCAGAAGATGTTCCGCCAACCGCGCCCGCCGAGGTAGCGGAAATAGACGTCAACGCGCCCGGCCGCACCGCTGACCGTTTGACCTATTGGGCTGCCGATTTAGCGGAACAAACCGGCATCGACCCCCAGGCTCTGCGTGCCTATGGAAACGCGGAGCTCATCGCCAAGCAATCCTGGCCTGAGTGCAATCTGCGATGGAATACGCTCGCTGGAATCGGGTGGGTGGAAACTCGTCACGGTACCTACAGTGGTAACTTCTTCAAGCCTTCGAAGCTGGATGAAAATGGCTACGCCGACCCGCCGATTATCGGTATTCCGCTGGATGGAACCAATAACACAGCAAAGATCCTCGACACCGACGACGGCGAATTTGATAACGACACCGAATTTGACCGCGCCGTAGGTCCGATGCAATTTATTCCTGAATCCTGGGCGCGCCACGGCCGCGACGCCGACGGTGATAATTACCCCAACCCGCAACAAATTGATGACGCTGCACTCTCGGCCGCCAACCTCCTGTGCTCCCACGGCCGCGACCTTTCCGCTGAACAGGACTGGTTGGACGCGATTTATTCCTATAACTATTCCAACGACTACGTCTCACGTGTGGCGCGCGCCGCCAATTCCTATGCCATAGGCCAGCCGGCGAACTAGCCCCGAAATATCCGCAAATTTTCCCCGAATCTGTCATTATATGCACCGTTCTGGAAGAATTACTTGCAAGGTGCGATGAGGCCTGCCACTTAAACCGGTAGGCTGTAGCGTGCGTGACGGTAAGCTGCGCACCGCATATTGAAAACTAGTGGAACTAGGAGTGAAATCGGATATGGCCGATATTTTGCACGTATTTGCGCGAGAGATCATGGACTCCCGCGGTAACCCAACCGTAGAGGCAGAAGTCTTTCTGGAAGATGGTGCGCACGGCACCGCAGGTGTTCCTTCGGGCGCTTCCACCGGTGTCCACGAGGCACACGAGCTGCGCGACGGTGGCGACCGCTACCAGGGCAAGGGCGTGCTCAAGGCAGTTGAAAACGTCAACGAAGAAATCGCTGATGAGCTCGTTGGCTTCGAAGCTGATGACCAGCGTCTCATCGACCAGGCAATGATTGCCCTGGACGGCACCGAAAACAAGTCCCGCCTAGGCGCGAATGCCATCCTCGGCGTTTCCATTGCTGCGGCCAAAGCTGCTGCCCAGTCTGCTGGTCTGCCGCTGTACCGCTACATTGGCGGCCCGAACGCGCACATTCTGCCAGTTCCAATGATGAACATCCTCAACGGCGGCGCGCACGCTGACTCCGGCGTGGACGTGCAGGAATTTATGATCGCCCCAATCGGCGCGGAAACCTTCTCGGAAGCATTGCAGGTCGGCGCTGAGGTCTACCACAGCCTCAAGTCCGTCATCAAGGACAAGGGACTGTCCACTGGTCTTGGTGATGAGGGAGGTTTCGCTCCTTCCGTAGACTCCACCAAGGCAGCACTTGACCTCATCGTTGAAGCTGTTGAAAAGTCTGGCTACAAGCTCGGCGAAGACATTGCTTTGGCTCTGGACGTTGCTTCCTCCGAGTTCTACAAGGACGGCAAGTACCACTTCGAGGGCGGCGAGCACACCGCTGAGGAAATGACCAAGGTCTACGCCGAGCTCATCGAGCAGTACCCAATCGTCTCCATCGAGGATCCACTGGATGAGGATGACTGGGCAGGCTACACCACGCTTATCGCTGAGGTAGGAGATAAGGTACAGATCGTCGGCGACGACCTCTTCGCTACCAACCCAACCCGCCTGCAGCGCGGCATCGACGAGAAGGCCGCCAACGCACTTCTGGTCAAGGTCAACCAGATCGGCACCTTGTCCGAAACTTTCGACGCCGTCGACTTGGCGCACCGCAACGGTTTCCGCACCATGATGTCCCACCGCTCCGGTGAAACCGAGGACACCACCATCGCTGACCTGGCAGTCGCACTTGGCTGTGGCCAGATCAAGACTGGTGCACCAGCTCGCTCCGAGCGCGTTGCAAAGTACAACCAGCTCATTCGCATTGAGCAAGAGCTTGCCGATGCCGCCGTCTACGCCGGCCGTTCCGCATTCCCCCGCTTCCAGAAGTAAACGAAGTAAACCTTACGGGCGCCAAGCCCACTAGGTTTTTAAAACCCCAGTGCCATCTTTCGCACTGGGGTTTGTTCATGGGATTAGCTTTGTCGACGAACTCGAACCGTCGTTTCGGCGGATCGCCGCGACTTTTAATCTGGCAATTTTATGAGTATTTCACTTCTGTCACGCGTGCCACGTGAGTTCGCGCCGTTGCGGCGCTAGGATGAGAAATCTATGGCTAGTGAGAAACAGCAGAAACCCAAGAAGTCCCGGACCACCGTACCGGTGGCTTCGCGTGCTGCTGACCGCAAAGCCACTTCCAAGTCCAAGACCAGCCCCGCGGGTACCGGACGAACCCGCAACCGCCTCGACCTTGTCGGCTTCGGCGTCTTGGTTCTGGTCGCGCTGCTTATTCTTGCTGTCATCGCCGTGCCCCTGCGCAACTACTACCAGGGCCGAACTGAGATCATCCGCCTGGATGAGTCGATCATGGCCAAGCAGGACGAGAAAGAGCGCCTGCTCACTGAGATCGATAAGTACAAAAGCGATGCCTACATTGAACAAGAGGCACGGCGTCGCCTCGGCGTTGTTGAGGAAGGCGAGGTCGCTTTCCGCATCTTGGATCCCGAAATCACCTCCGGCGACAGCGTGACCACCGACGAACAAGCCGAAGCCGAAAGCCGCAACTGGCACGAAGTTCTGTGGGACTCTATTGCCGAAGCCCCAGACCCAGAGGCCACAAATTACTCTCCGGGTGAACAATCCCCGGCAGAAGAAACTCCTGCCGGCGGTGCTCCCGCTGGTGGCGATTCCACCGACGGCGCCACAGAAGGCGATGGCTCCAACGGTGGCTCCCCAGAAGAAGGTTCCCCAGCCGGCGACGGCAACCAAGAAGGTGACGCACCGGTAGGCAACGTCGTTGAAGAAGAACCAGACGCTCCGGACCCAGTCGGAGAAATGCCGCCAGGCGAAGTCCCTTCCGGCCAATAGTCCCTTCCCACCACAAATTCGTGCCAACTAGCAGCTCCCGACCAGCAGCCAAGCAGCAGCAGCCAAGCAGCAGCCGCCAAGCAGCAGCCGCCAAGAAGCAGCCGCCAAAAACGGTGCCCTCCGGAAGGCAAATCCTCCGGGGATAAACCTTCCGTGAGTCAGCAAGCTAGGAAGAGCGGCAAAACAGGAAAGCGGAAGCCCACTTTCCCTCGCCTTGAATGCGTTTTAACTAACCAGGTACTTATGAAGCCCGTCTTACAGGCCCGCGCTTTGTATCAATATCGAACAATGCGCCCTCTGCCTCGCTCGCTGTCGGCGGCGGACCCTCGTCTGCTTCTTGGGTTCCTCGCTGAGCAGCTCGCCGTCTAAACTGAGCCGCTGCAGATTCTTCCGCTGTTGCAGATTCGTTGAATATGAGGCCATCTTCGCCGGGCATTCGTTTACCCACCCGCCCGGTATACGGATCCCGTTTCGAGTGCCCCATGCCATTGCGGAAGTCATGATTATCGTTGTTATCTACATGGTGTCTTCTACACAGCAGCGTGAGGTTCCGGATATCGGTTGCTCCTCCATGCTGCCATGCCACTAGGTGGTGAACATCAGTTTCTGCCATCGGCCTATTGCACCCCGGGGCTGAACAACAAAGTTCCGCAGCCAAAAGTGCGAGTTTCTGCGCAAATGACGCAGTTCTCTTTGTTCTTCCTAGTGCTAGCGGTTGGAAATTCTCTGGGTCGAGAATCGCCAGGTAGTCGCTGGCCCCTTGTGAGAGTCTCACCAAATCCCAGACGGTGAGTTTATGTCCTGTATCGGTTGTGAACTCTGATTCGGGGGAGAGGGCTTCAAGGTCATCTAGTGTCGCAGACACAACGATGGAACCAAGTCCAGACCTCGGGTCCTTGCCTTCAACGTACTGAGAGCACACTTCCATCAGTTGGTCGTGTCGGCGCTGCCCAAAAGTACGGTTGTCCTCCTCCGGAGGAAGCTCTGGACCGCCGGGGCGCTGTGCAGGAAGGAGTACTTTAGCCAGCAAGGCTGCGCCGAGAGCATCGGTGCGGATCGATAACTGCACCATGCCGTCGGCATCCGGCTCACCCATCCAGAGATTGCGCTTACGGGTGGCAGCAAAAGGGTCTTTCTTGCCATTAGGCATGTTTCCCGCGGCGTTCGCATTGGTGACTTGCTTGCGAAGCCACTTGCGTAAGTCTTCAGGGGACCGCTTCTTTGACTCTTCCAGAGCCTTTGCACGGAGCTCCTGAGGTCCTGGCTGGGCGTACTTGTTTAAATTGCGAAGCTCTTGCTCAATGATCTTGGCAATCTCTGCGCTCGCCGCCTCTTCAGCCATCTTTCGGCGACGTTCTTCTTGCGCTTTGCGTTCACGCTCAGCGCGGCGTTCAGCTTCCTCTTTGGCCTTTTCATGCTCGCGGCGAGCTGCGTCCTCAGCCTCTTTCTTTTTGCGTTGCGCTTCCTCTTCCGCTTCTTGGCGTTGCCGCTCTTGTTCTTCTTCGCTTAAGCCTTCGTCAGGTTCGGCAATAGGCTCTTGTTCAACTGGCTCAGGATCTGGAACTGGATCCGGGGTGATCTTGCCGTAAAGACTATTACCCGCGGTAAGGCGCATGGCAGCCTCCGCGTGGGTGAGGCCGAGGCACTTAGTGAGATAGTCAGTAGAGCGGGAAGAGCCCACGAGACGACCAGCGTCGTCTCGCTCAGCCATGAAAGCGAATGCTGCATCGAGCAAAGTCTTGCGGTGGAGTGATTCTTCAAAGCGTTCGAAATCAGTGTGAATGCTGTAGAAATCAACATCTTCGATGTGTTCAAATGCTGCACACAGCTTATCGACGCCTTCAATCACAAGATTGACGGCATCCTTTATGTTCGATGTGATTGTTGCATTATTCATGGCTACCCCCCTCTCCATTTTAATCTGTTCTAAACTTCTGTCACTTATCTTAGCTCACCCACACGCCATCGCAACCCTTGTTATCGAACTGTTATTCGAACGTCGAAACTTTAAATATGCACGTTAAAGTGTCCAGTGAAAAACCTTTTAGTTAGTTCCCAATTGAAGTACATGGAATAATGACGGCATGACCGTATCTGACGCAGATCTCTCCATTGTTACCGAACAGCTCGGCCGTGAACCCCGCGGTGTTGTTGATATTTCCTACCGCACGCCTGATGGCCAGCCCGCGGTGATTAAAACAGTTCCAAAGTTGCCGGATGGAACACCTTTTCCAACGCTGTACTACTTAACTGATCCGCGCCTGACCGCTGAGGCCTCGCGCCTTGAAGTGGCTCACGTTATGAAGTGGATGGAAGCGCGTCTGGAAGAAGACGAGCAGTTGCAGGCGGACTACCGCAATGCACATGAGCACTTTTTGAAAGAGCGCAATGCGATGGAAGATCTTGGCACTGACTTCTCCGGCGGCGGCATGCCAGACCGTGTGAAGTGCCTGCACGTCCTGATTGCCTATGCCTTGGCAGAGGGGCCAGAGCACTTCCGCTTTGGCACAGAGGCAGTAGCCATGGCCGCTGATCATGGTAAGCTTCGCGGGTCAGCCATCCCACAGGATTGGCCAACGACTAAGGAGCTAGGGATCGACCTGGACCAGTTTGATTTTTCTAACGCCTAAGGTGGGGAGCTTTTAAAATGACTCGTGTAGCAGCCATTGATTGTGGCACAAATTCTATCCGCCTACTTATCTCCGATGTGCGCCCCGGTGGCAGCGTTCGGGACGTCCACCGTTCCATGGAGATCGTTCGCCTTGGGCAAGGCGTAGATGCTCATGGCGAATTCCAGCCGGAGGCAATTGAGCGCACTCGCGTTGCTCTTGCAAAGTACGTGCAGCAGATGAAATTTGAGGGCGTTACACGTGTCCGCATGGTTGCTACTTCGGCGACTCGCGATGTGGGCAACGCCGAGGAATTCTTCAAAATGACCGAAGAGTTGCTGGGGGAAATCCAGCCCGGGGCGCGCGCAGAAGTTATTTCCGGGGAAGAAGAAGCATTGCTGTCATTCCAAGGTGCCGTGCGGGATCTTTCCAAGGACCGCAGCCCATACTGCGTCATTGACCTCGGCGGCGGTTCGACAGAATTTATTGTGGGTAGCGCTGACGGTGAGATTATCGGTTCGCACTCAGCTCGCATGGGCTGCGTGCGCATCACTGAGCGCATGATGCCTTCGGATCCGCCGACGGAGACTGAGGTGGAGATTGCTTCGGACTACGTCGCAGAGCGCATGTCTGAGGTAGAAAAGATTGTTCCTATCAGTGAAGCCGTAACTTTTGTCGGTTGCGCAGGTACCTTCACTACGCTTTCTGCGCTGGCCCAGGGCTTGGAAAGCTACGACGCTGAGCTCATCCACGGTTCGGAGCTGCGTTTCGATGCCCTCCGCGTCCTGACCAAGCAGCTCATCGCCGAGTCAGCAGAGACCCGTGCGCTAAATCCTGTTATCCACCCAGGCCGCGCTGATGTCATCGGCGGCGGTTCAGTAGCTGTGGAAGGTATTATGCAGATGATTGAGCGCAACAGCTCTGCGCGTTCGTTCTATATCAGCGAAAAGGACATTCTGGATGGTCTGACCGCCACAATTGTCGCGGAGATGTACTCTTAAAACAGCATTAAGGGACCCCGAGTTTCCTTTTCTTTAAAGTGTTTTATAAACTAAAGCAGTGCTTTCGGCGCGTAGCCTACGTGCTGCTTTATGCACGCCCCCATAGCCCAATGGCAGAGGCAGTTGACTTAAAATCAATCCAGTGTCGGTTCGAGTCCGACTGGGGGCACAATTGGCCAGGTAGGAAGTAATTCTTGCCTGGCCTTTTCGCATTTGCTTGTCGATGCAGGCGGTGGGCATACGCCCACCGCCCAGGGCATGTGTCCCACCAGGAAAATCCAACGGTCCCTTATCTATCCGTGCGCGTAAATAAAGTGCGCGAAAATTTTGGTGACATGGGAACTTCTTGAGCGCTGTGTTCGTTGAACTCAATGAATAAGGAAGAAGATATTTTTTCTAGAAAGGATCGGGATTCCCTTGCGCTCTAGCAACCCGGTAATGAATTCGCTGTCTAATAACAGCACACGTGGACAAGCTGACTATGGCTACGGCCAACCTTATGGCTCGGAGTATTCGGGCGAGGCGGCCAAAGCGACCCGACCAATGACCGTTGATGACGTAGTCACCAAGACTGGCATCACTTTGGCCGTCATTATTGCATTCGCAGTCGTGAACTTTGGGATTGCGGTTTATGTTAATCCAACCATCGCTATCGGGCTGACGGTCGTTGGCGGTATCGGTGGCTTTATCACCGTGCTGGTAGCAACCTTTGCTAAGAAGTGGGGCTCGGCGCCTGTCACCTTAATTTATGCAGCCTTAGAAGGACTGTTTGTCGGCGGCTTTTCTTTGCTGCTCTCCGGCTTCCTCGTTGGCAATGCGAATGCTGGCGCGCTTATCGGCCAAGCAATCTTGGGTACCATCGGTGTGTTCTTGGGCATGCTCTTTGTCTACAAGACCGGGGCAGTAAAGGTTACTCCACGCTTTAACAAGATTGTTACTGGTGCTATCTTTGGCGTTGCCTTCTTGGCCTTGGGTAACTTCCTCCTGGCCATCTTTACCGGTAACAGCCCGCTGCGGGATGGTGGCATGCTGGCTATCGTCTTCTCTATCTTGTGCATCGGTCTTGCAGCGCTGTCTTTCATGACGGATTTTGATGCTGCTGACAAGATGATTCGCCAGGGCGTTCCTTCGAATTACGCGTGGGGCGTGGCTCTTGGCTTGGCTGTTACTCTGGTCTGGCTCTACACCGAAATTTTGCGCTTGCTCAGCTATTTCCAGCAGCGCTAGCACTTCTTCTTTCATGTAGGTGTTAGAAAACGGCACCTTGCCCGCAGGCATTAATATTGCCCCTGCGGGCTTTATTTATGGGTACCCACGATCATTTCGTGGAGTTCGTGGTATTCGGGGGTGGCGGCGGGGGAGGGGCAGCTTACTCGACCTCAGGCCAGGGTCATGCGGAATAATATAGATAGTTCTTATATCTGGAGGTTAAATGCCCGGGAGGGAACGGATATTCCCGCCGAGGGACACATGCTGTAAGCGCTGAAATATTCAGCAGAATAATTATCCATACATGACAAGACAAATCAAGACTTTTAAGGCATTCTTGACTTAGGGCGACTGATTAATGCTCCTTCCTCCCAGCGGATTTAATTCTGCTGGGAGTTACTGGGCTGTGGCTGCAAAGCCACAGCCTGATGAGGACGATCTGTTTCCCCGGTATAAGTCAATACGGTTGAGCACGTGACAGTTCGATATTTCACCTGGATGCAAGGGTACCGGCAGTTCCCTTTTGTCCGCTGAAAGTGAAATTGCTTCAAGCGTTGCTAATGCTTGGAGCACGCAGACCGGGGGGATTCTGTGTGAGAACAAAAGCTGGCCAGACCTTTGTCAGGCAGACCAATGGGAAGAAGCTCTAAGCTTCAGCGCCGGTATCTTCCGGCTCACCGTATTGGCTTATCCGCCTAGCTAGGCGCATGAGATAACAAAAAGCGCCTTCAAAGCACCCGCCGAATCTCCAAAGAGATAGGGGCGGTAGTGGAAGGCGCTATATTCGTCGAAAAGCTATGAAAGCTATGGAGTGACGACTTCTCCATCAACCTCAATTTGGGTGAAAGCAAGGCCGTTTTCGGTCTGCGTTGGCTGGGACAGGACGACTGCTACTTCGTCCTCACCACGGGTGCCGGTACCTTCAGCGGTCTCAGCTTCCCAAGACTCCCAAGTGATCTCAGTGACCATGTCGCTGTTGGTGGTGCAGTCCAAGCTAATCGAAGTTGGCTCGGTGACTGGTGCCGCAACACAATCAATGAACTGTGCCTGCTCGCCTGCAGCAGCCGCATCAGTAGCGGAAGGCTCTGCCGAAGTGGACTCAGCGCTCGAGGAAGGGGAGCTCTGGTTCTCAAAGGTCGAAGCATTGTCGATCTTGACATCAGAGTCGACCTCTCCTGGAGGGGAGCATGCAACGATAGCGAAAGCAGCGGCGGCAGTTACGCCCAGGGCGGAGATACGGGAAAACTTCTTCATGGGAATCTTTCTCAAGTCAGGGTGAAGCTAGCAGGAAACAGCGATTAAGAGCTGCGTGGAGTCGCAGCCTTTGCGGAGTCGTATGGGTTGGCAGAGATGATGGTGACTGAAAGTACCTTGCCGTTTGGGGCGGTGTACTCGCGAGTCTCTCCTTCTTGCGCGCCCAAGATAGCTGCGCCGAGAGGGGACTGCTCGGAGTAGGTCTCCAAGTCCTTGTTATCGGAAGCTGCAGCGCGCGTACCGATGAGGAAGGTTTCCTTATCGTCTTCGTCGCCGTTGTAGTAGACGTGCACAACGGAGCCGATAGCAGCAACACCATCCTGAACGCCTTCGCGCTCAGTGGTGGCATTAGCCAAAACCTCGGAGATTTGCTTGATGCGGGCCTCTTCTTGGTCCTGCATCTCACGCGCAGCGTCGTAGCCAGCGTTCTCCTTGAGGTCGCCTTCTTCACGGCGCTCGTTAATCTCCGCTGCAACCTCAGGGCGACGGTCAATGAGCATCTGCAGCTCAGCCTCGAGCTTCGCCTTCGTCTCTGGAGTGATGTATTGCTTTTGGTCTGCCATACTTTCGACCTTCCTTGTCATAGCTTGTTTTATACCTAGAGTATATAGGCCGTGGCCCGTTGCCTTGGCATGTGGAATGCCTGTGAAAGCTTGCCGCATCACCTTGGCATAGAAATAGTCGGCCCCAAAATATTCCAATAATAATTATTAGGACCGAACTGCCAACTCAAGGATATTACTGGGCACGAATTTTAGCACAACCACAGACCTTTCTTGGCCTCGGCTACTCGTAAATCGTGTGCTCGGTGTCCAAGTAGGGTGGCATCGTGCTTGAGCATCCGTATGCATCGCCAGCGACTGCCTGCGCAGTGATCGGAATTTCAACGAATGCCCGTACATTTTCGCGGCCATCAGCAGCTAAAGCGAATTCGCGACGGCCAACCTCAGCCTTAGAGAAGTCATATGCCTGGACGATGCAATATGCCGGTTCGTCCGGACGGTTGCGGGTGACATCAACCCAAACACCAAAGGTATCCTCATCAATCTCTTCATGGGAGATGTAGTGGATCTGCGCGTTAATCTGATCGCGGCTTTCAAGGTACTTAAAGCCAAAGAAGATGCCGACGACGATAATTGCCACGAAAATGGCAACTACTGCCTTGCTGGTGAGGTCTCCGGACCGGACACGTCCATGATCTGTACGTTCGGAATATCTTGCGCCCCGATTGCGTTGTGTTAGTTGGGAATTTTGATTGGGCTGACGTCCAGCAGTGCTCATAAACAGCTAGTCTAGCGTGCTTTCAGCAAATGCCGAATCATGCCCTAAGATAGGCAGATAGTTTAATCGTCGAGTGAATAAAAGGAAATGATGAACGCTTTGAATGCTGGGCGCATTTTAGCCATTCACGCACATCCGGATGATGAATCTTCCAAGGGTGCGGCGACAACGGCAAAGTATGCGGCCGAAGGCCACGAGGTGCTGGTATTAACCTGCACCGGTGGCGAGCGCGGCGACATCATCAACCCGGCGATGGATAAGCCTGGCGTGAAAGAAAACATGACCAATATCCGTCATGAAGAAATGGCCAAAGCTGCCCGCGCGCTGGGCGTACAGCACGAGTGGCTGGGTTATATTGACTCCGGTTTGCCGCAGGAATTAGCTAAACAAAATAAGGCTAAAGATCCTGATGTAGTGCGCCAATTCGTGCCGGAAGATTGCTTTGCGCAAGCTCCCGATGACGAAGTCGCGGACAAGTTCATCCAGGTTATCCGTGAATTTCAGCCGCACGTGATCATTACTTATGACGAAAATGGTGGCTACCCGCACCCCGATCACTTGATGGTGCACCGCGCCAGCATGATTGCCTGGGAAAAGGCTGGAGACGCTGGCTACAAGCCTGAGCTCGGCGAAGCGTGGACTCCACTGAAGCTGTATTACTCGCACGGCTTTGTTTATCAGCGCATGGAGCTATTCCACAACGAACTACTAGAGCAGGGGCGCACCAGTCCGTATACGCCAATGATGGCGCGTTGGGATGCATCCTTCGGCGATATCATGTCGCGCGTTACCACTCAGATCGAGTGCGCTGATTATTTCCAGAACCGTGAAGATGCCCTGCGAGCACACGCTACGCAGATTGATCCGGCAGGCGCGTTCTTAGCTACCTCGGTAGCTACGCAGGCACGTTTGTGGCCGACGGAAGAATTTGAATTGGCGCAGACTCGGGTATCAACTTCCTTGCCAGAAAACGATATGCTGGCTGGTGTACCGGGGATTGACAAATCGCTGGGAGAGGCGAATAACTAATGACTTATTTAATGCACAGTATTACCGCTGACGTGTTGTACTTCGCGCAGGGGAGCCAAGACGGTCCAGTCGGCCCGGAGTTTGGTAAGTCCTCGCCCATCGGCTTGCTGGTGCTGGTTCTCTTGCTCATCGCTGTGTTGATGGCAGGCTGGTTCTTCCACCGCCGTTACTCACGCTTCCGCCGCCGCACCCTGTTCGCCGAAGCCCATGGCATCGATCCTTTCGACCAAGAAGCTTTGGATCAGGCGATGAAAGAAGCGGGTCTGTACGACTACCGCAAGAAATCCAAGTTCTAGCGAAATCCTTGAAAGAATTTCGGCGGTGAATTCGCTTGAAAGTTCACGCCCTGACGTGCGATTTTTATGAAACTCGCACGTTCGTCAAGAAAGTGTGCTAGAGTTTCGCTCATGTTCGTTAACCGATTTTATTATGGCAAGGCTCCGGGGCTATCCGGCGTCTTGTTGTTGTCGTGCTAACGCAAAGTAGCGCCACGCACTAACGAACGCCAACGCACTTTCCACCCCGGAGCCAAGCAGCCTTCTAGAAGAAGAGCTGCTTTTTATTTTGCCTCGGGGTGAGGACAAAGCAATTAATAACTTCCCTCGCAGGCAAATGGCACCACATCCCACTATTTAGCCAAAAGGAAGTTTCATCCCATGTCGCAGCCAGTCTCTTTACAAACCCCGGCCTCAACCTCCAACCGTCGCGTTAAGGCTTTTCACCACTTGCCAAGTCCGGCTGAACTTCAAGCAGAGTCGCCGCTAAGTGAAAAGCAAGCGGCGAAGGTAGAACAAGACCGCCAAGAGATTGCCGAGATTTTCGACGGTGAAGATGATCGCCTCGTTGTCGTAGTCGGCCCGTGCTCCATTCACGACCCAGTCGCAGCTCTTGATTACGCCAACCGCTTGTCGCCGTTGGCACGCGCGCTGGATGAAGATCTGAAGATTGTTATGCGCGTGTACTTTGAAAAGCCACGCACCACCGTGGGCTGGAAGGGGCTAATCAATGACCCACATCTTGACCAGTCCTTCGACATTCCTTCTGGCCTGCGCACCGCGCGCAAGGTGCTGACAGATATCGTCAACTTAGACTTGCCAGCAGCATGCGAGTTCTTGGAGCCCAACTCCCCGCAGTACTACGCAGATGCCGTGGCTTGGGGCGCGATTGGTGCTCGCACCACTGAATCCCAGGTGCATCGACAGCTAGCGTCTGGAATGTCCATGCCGATTGGCTTCAAAAATGGCACGGATGGCAACGTCGATGTTGCAATCCACGCTGCATCGTCGGCTGCTGCACCGCACTTCTTCTTTGGCACCTCTGACGACGGTCAGCCATCGGTGGTAGAAACTGCTGGCAACCCGCATTGCCACATCATTTTGCGCGGCGGATCGCACGGGCCGAACTGGGACGAGCAATCCGTTGCCGAAGTAACTGAGAAGTTAGGCAAAGATGCACGCTTGATGATTGATGCCTCCCATGCGAACTCAGGCAAGGATCATGTGCGCCAGGTGGAGGTGACACGGGGCATCGCTAAGCAAATTGCTTCCGGCAATGAAAACATCGCCGGCATCATGATGGAATCCTTCCTGGAAGGCGGCGCACAGTCGCTCGATAAATTGGGCATTGACGGCCTGGAATACGGCCAATCCATCACCGATGCCTGCATGGATATCGATGACACCGTGGAGCTTTTGGCCGAGTTGGCGGCTGCGGTTCGTGCCCGCCGCGCAACACGATAGAATGCAGGTGTGAAACTTCTTCCCGCATTGCTGTACCCAGCTTATGAAGCCCGTCTGATTTCTGAGCTTAAAGGTAAGCCCCAGCCTAAACATGTCGCTGTGATGGCTGATGGCAACCGCCGCTGGGCACGCGAAGCGGGCTTTGAAGATATCAGCCACGGGCACCGTCAAGGCGCGAAGAAGATTAGCGAAATGGTGTCTTGGTGCGCTGATACTGAAGTTGAAGTAGTGACCATCTACCTGCTCTCGACTGAAAACCTGAAGCGCTCTGCAGATGAAGTCAACCTGTTATTCGACATCATCACTGAAGTTGTCGACCACCTAAGCCATGGCGATCTGAATTGCCAAGTTCGGCTCGTGGGCCACCTTGACCTTTTACCTGAGGAAGTCTCGCAGAAGATGTCCTCTGCTGCGGCAGACACAAAGGGCAATGATGGGATTATCGTCAACATCGCTGTTGGCTACGGTGGGCGCCAAGAAATTGTTGACGCGGTGCAAGCGATGCTGAAGAAGGAAGTCGACGCAGGTGCGACGCCAGAAGAACTGGTTGAGAGCATCACCGTAGATTCAATTTCCAAGCACCTGTACACCAAGGGGCTGCCTGACCCAGACTTGGTCATCCGCACCTCTGGTGAACAGCGCCTTTCGGGATTTTTGCTGTGGCAGGCGGCCTATTCGGAGATTTGGTTTACAGATACTTACTGGCCAGAGTTTCGCCGGATCGACTTCTTGCGCGCGTTGCGTGATTATTCGCAGCGCTCACGCCGGTTTGGTAAATAGTGAGGGGAGCCACCGATGGTTCAGGTGTTGTATCAATCCCAGTATGGTTCCAGCAAGCAATATGCTGAGGCTTTCGCTGCGCTTTTCGATGTCGCCCCTGCCACCTGGGATGACTCACTTGCTTTGCAGACTGAATTGGAAGCAGGTGAGGGGCCAGTGGTGGTCTTTTCCTACATCCATGGCCCGCGGGTGCCCGGGGCGGAAGCAGCGCTTGCCGCGCACAAAGCTGGACGCCCTACAGCAATTTGTTGCGTGGGAATGACTCTTATTCAAAAAGCCCGCAAGGATGATAGCTTAGCCGCTCAAGTCGGTGATAACATCGTGCGCTTTTATCTGCCTGGGCGGTTGAACTATTCTGAGCTATCCTCCGCGCACATGGCGGTGATGAGGGGCATTATTCAAGCCTTAAAGCTCAAACCCCGTGCTCTGCGCAGTGACAATGACCAGTCCATGATTGATTCATTCAAAAAGGACATCGACCGCGTGGATCTGAATGAGCTTGAATCGGTCGTCGCTTGGGCGAAAGGTGAAAACTAAAGCTTGCGCATGCGGACTTTTTCCACCGTGTGATCCTCGCCTTTGCGTAGTACCAATGATGCGCGCACGCGGGTAGGAAGAATATTTTCCACTAGGTTCGGCAAGTTGATCGACTGCCAAATTTCGCGGGCCTGCTTGAAAGCCTGTTCATCATTCATATCGGCATAAGCAGCAAAGTGTGCGCCGGGCTCACGGAAGGCAGTATGGCGCAAGCCGAGGAAGCGGTTGATGTACCACTTTTCGATGGTTTCTACCCGCGCATCCACATACACCGAGAAATCAAAGAGATCTGAAATCATCAGCGTTGGCCCGGTTTGTAAAACGTTGAGGCCTTCGAGGATCAAAATATCGGGCTGGTGCACCATCTGGTACTCATTGGGCACAATGTCATAAGACACGTGTGAGTATAGGGGAGCGCGGACGACTTCTTTGCCTGATTTAACGTCGGTGACAAAGCGCATCAACGCGCGACGGTCATAAGATTCGGGGAAGCCTTTGCGCGACATCAAACCGCGCTCTTGCAAGATGCGGGTGGGGTATAAGAATCCGTCGGTCGTGACTAGGTCGACCTTCGGGTGAGTGTCCCAGCGCTCTAGAAGAACTTGTAGCAAACGTGCGGTCGTGGATTTTCCTACCGCGACAGAGCCTGCGACACCGATAACAAAAGGCACGTGGCTGGGCGGGTTTCCCAAGAATTGCTCGGTTGCCTGAGTTAGCGCCTGCCGCGCCGCGACCTGCATGTGGATGAGACGGGAAAGCGGAAGATAGACATCAGCTACCTCTTCGAGGTTGATGTTTTCACCAATGCCCGCGAGCTTCTTCACTTCGGATTCAGTCAATACCTGTGGCATGGACTTACGCAGTCCACGCCAGGTATCGCGGTCGAAATCAAGGTAGGGGCTTAAATCGGAGTTCCGCGCCATGGGCTCTATTGTGTCACTACAGCAGGTTACGAAGAAATTAACCCGGAATTAACCGGTCGTGGGGCAGGGCGGAAGTTATTTTAATCGCGCTAAGTTCTTTAAACTAGCCCAACCTTAGCTATCATGTGTGATGTATTGCTTCATCCCCACTTCGACGAAGGGAATATATAGTCACATGACTACCCAGAATTCTTCCGATGCTCAGTACCAGGAAATGCGTGACTTGGACCCAGAGGTCTATGCAGCCATCAACGGTGAAATTGCTCGCCAGCGCGATACCCTGGAGATGATTGCATCGGAGAACTTTGTTCCTCGTGCAGTCTTGCAGGCACAGGGTTCCGTCCTTACCAACAAGTACGCAGAGGGCTACCCAGGTCGCCGCTACTACGGTGGATGTGAGCACGTTGATATCGTCGAAGATCTGGCGCGTGACCGCGCTAAGGCTCTGTTCGGCGCTGAGTTTGCCAACGTACAGCCACACTCCGGTGCACAGGCAAACGCTGCCGTCCTAGCTTCTCTTATCAACCCAGGTGACAAGATCCTGGGCCTTTCTTTGGCTCACGGTGGTCACCTGACCCACGGCATGAAGCTGAACTTCTCCGGCAAGCTCTACGAAGTAGCTGCCTACGAAGTCGATGCAGAAACCAACCGTATCGACATGGACAAGCTGCGTGAGCAGGCTATTGCAGAAAAGCCACAGGTCATCATCGCTGGCTGGTCTGCATACCCACGCACCCTGGATTTTGAAGCATACCGATCCATCGCGGATGAAGTGGGCGCTTACCTGTGGACCGATATGGCACACTTTGCTGGTCTCGTTGCCGCTGATCTGTACCCAAATCCAGTTCCACACTCTGACATTGTTTCCACCACCGTGCACAAGACCCTGGGCGGTCCTCGCTCCGGCATGATCCTGGCTAAGCAGGACTACGCTAAGAGGCTCAACTCTGCGGTCTTCCCAGGCCAGCAGGGCGGTCCTTTGATGCACGTGGTTGCAGCGAAGGCAATTGCCATGAAGGTTGCTGCTTCCGAAGAATTCCGTGACCGTCAGGTCCGCACTCTGGAAGGCGCGAAGATTCTTGCTGAGCGCTTGACCACTCCTGAGGCAAAGGCAGCAGGCGTTGACGTTCTCACCGGCGGCACCGACGTGCACTTGGTTCTAGCTGACCTGCGCAACTCTGAGATGGATGGCCAGCAGGCAGAAGACCTTCTGCACGAGGTCGGCATCACCGTGAACCGCAACGCAGTTCCAAATGATCCACGTCCACCAATGGTGACCTCTGGTCTGCGTATCGGTACGTCCGCTCTGGCTACCCGCGGCCTGGATGCAGAAGCATTCACCGAGGTTGCAGACATCATCGGCACCGCGCTTACTGATGGCAAGAACGCCGATACTCAGAAGCTGCGCGCACGCGTAGACAAGCTCGCTGAGCAGTTCCCACTCTACGAGGGCTTGGAAGACTGGAAGATCGTCTAAACCAGACCGTCGACAGCTCTAAGCATTAAAAGGTCAGACCCCGGAAATTCCAGGGTCTGACCTTTTCTTAATTGCGTGTGGCACAAAGTGCCTCACCAGGAGAAGCGCTCTAAGCGAAGCGTTCTAGCGCGGAGCTGTTACTGCTTATCCGCATCCTCTGAAGCTTTTTCGATAGCAGCTTCGCTTTCCGCTAGGGACTTCTCCACGGATTCGACGAAGTCTTCTTCCTCGACGGGAGCGGTTGCATCACTAGCAGCATTGCCCTCTGCAGCGTTACCTTCGGCAGACTGCCCTTCGGTGCGCGCTTCTGCATGAGCGGTGCGTGCCGCGCGCAGCCAATCCGGCTGGTTTTCTAAAAGCTCCTTGATTTGCGCGGCATCAAGTGGCTTGTCCATGTCGTTTTTCTTCAGAGCAGTAACTGAAATTCCCAGTTTCTGCGCAACTACCGGACGAGGGTACGGGCCGGTGCGGCGCAGCTCGGTAAGCCACTCCGGAGGATTGGTGTGCAAATCGCGCAGCTCCGCGTGCGTAATTGCCCGCTCCTGGAACTCCGAAGGAGCAGCAGGAAGATAGATGCCGAGCTTTTTCGCCGCAGTCTGCGGGCGCATAGCGGTACCAGATGGTTGCAAATTGTTGTCGTTCACGATTTCTACGGTAGCACCAAGTTCGACCATGGGAAACATCCCCGATTAAGCTAGCTGTCATGTTGCGATTGAGCTTTGCCACCGGCACCGAACCAGGAAAATGGTTCGAGCGCTTCCGCCGCGCCACCGATCACGGAGGCTTGGAAACCATCGATGCGGATGACGCCTTAGATCCATTGCTTGCAGGCGAAGTCGATGTGGTGCTGGCGAGGTTGCCGCATGGGGGCATCGACAAGCGAATTAGCGAAGACACCACCCATATCGTGCGGCTATATACCGAGGCCCGCGGGGTAGCGGTCCCGAAAGATTCCGTGTTTGCGGAGCTAGGGGAGGCGGTTGACCCGCGCGATATTGCTGATGAATACCTGAACTATCGCATTGGCCCCGATGCATCCCTCGACATCGATGAAATCCGCGCTGGCCTACAAGTAGTTGCTGCCAATGTGGGTATCGTCATCGCGCCGCGGCCATTGCTGAAGGTGCTATCGAAGAAGCAAGTCGTGCCT
Source organism: Corynebacterium sp. J010B-136 (assembly GCF_002967075.1). Classification (GTDB taxonomy): domain Bacteria; phylum Actinomycetota; class Actinomycetes; order Mycobacteriales; family Mycobacteriaceae; genus Corynebacterium. Next base: position 136,768 of record NZ_PUGE01000002.1, read on the forward strand.
TTGGAACTGAAAGACCCGCAGGTACCGCAAACCGAAATTGCTCTGGTGTGGCTGAAAGAAAATGATTCTGAGGCTATTCAGGACTTCGTCGGAATCGCCAAAGGCCGCACGCTGAATTCCTCACGGCATGAAGCACCGAAGAAAACGGCGCGCGAAAAAGCTAAAGCCAAGCAAGCGCGACGGAATGCAGGAGCCAAAACGGGCTCCCAAAAGTCTCCCAACCGCAGTTCACGGCCGCGGAAAGGCCGACGTGGTTAAGCAACAAGAAGTGGGTTTACGCAAAGTTCATCTTGCAACCGTGTAATTTTAATCTCTCTTGCTTATGGTGGGCACTAACCGGAGAAGCTCGCAAGAACTTGTTTGCGGGCGGAGGTAGAAGAGCACTTGCTCAACACACTGACACCGCCAAGCGAAAAGGGAGACCCCTGCAGGCATGTTTGATTCAAACGTCACAACCTGTTCACCGCACAATCCAGCTCGAGAAACGAATTCCTATGATTCGGTAGCGCACCTAGATTCAGCTAAGAAGACCAAAACCTATGTTCTAGACACTTCGGTGTTGCTGTCGGATCCGTGGGCACTGAAGAAATTCGCAGAACACGACGTGGTTTTGCCCGTTGTTGTTATCTCGGAGTTGGAAGGAAAACGTCATCACCCGGAGCTTGGCTGGTTCGCCCGCCAAGCTCTTCGTCTTTTAGAAAGCCTGCGTTCCAAGCACGGCTTTCTGGACCAGCCTGTGCCTGCGAATGAAGACGGGGGCATGCTGCATGTTGAACTCAACCACCAGGACCAGTCCCTGCTGCCGTTGGCTTTTCGCGGTACCGAAGGCGACCACCGCATCTTGGCGTGTGCCTTAAACCTCGCTCACGAAGGTCGCGATACCGTGCTGGTGACAAAAGACGTGCCGCTGCGAGTCAAAGCAGGCGCCGTCGGTCTTGAGGCCGATGAGTACCACGCACAAGACGTCGTGCTTACCGGCTACACCGGCATGGCCAATGTGCACGTCTCTCCTGATGTCATTGATGACCTCTTTAGCGATGGGGAAGTCGTTATCGATGATCTCGTCACTGATGAGGGCTTGCTTGTCGATGAACTCCCGGTGCACTGCGGTTTGAGCCTGCAAGCGAATCAACAGTCCGCATTGGGACGGGTCATGGCTGATGGCACGGTGAAGCTCGTGCGCGGTGATATGAACGCCTTCGGGCTGCAAGGCCGCTCTGCCGAGCAGCGCATTGCGCTCGATCTTCTTTCGGACCCATCGGTGGGCATCGTTTCCATCGGCGGCCGCGCTGGCACCGGTAAATCCGCGTTGGCTTTGTGCGCCGGGCTGGAAGCAGTTCTGGAGCGTCAAGAGCACCGCAAAATCGTGGTCTTTCGCCCAATGTATGCTGTCGGCGGCCAATCCTTAGGCTATCTGCCGGGCTCCGAGTCGGAGAAGATGAATCCCTGGGCACAGGCGGTCTATGACACTCTCGAAGGCCTGGTTTCCGACAATGTCATTGAAGAGATCCACGACCGCGGACTGTTGGAAGTACTACCCCTAACCCATATTCGGGGGCGTTCATTGCATGACAGCTTCGTCATCGTCGATGAAGCCCAGTCATTGGAGCGCAACGTGTTGCTTACCGTACTCTCGCGTCTGGGGCGCGGGTCGCGGATCGTATTGACGCACGATGTCGCGCAACGCGATAACCTGCGGGTGGGGCGCCATGATGGGGTGCAGGCGGTCATCGAAAAGCTGAAAGACCGCAGCCTCTTTGCGCACATTACTTTGCAGCGCTCCGAACGTTCAGCGATTGCAGAATTGGTCACAGAACTATTGGAAAGTGACAACTAGCGGCAAAGTGTCGCTTGTGAATTTAGGCGGATTACGATGACTCACGTGGCGTTAATCGGTATCTATCCGGATAATGGGAGCATGACAAAGTCGAACTTCGCAATTCGCGCTTTCCGGGCAGAAGACTACCCGCAGATTCAAGACATCTATGAGCAGGGGCTTGTAACAGGTAATGCGTCTTATGAGCACCGACCTCTGACTTTGGAAGAGTTTATCGACGGCAAAAATATGGACACCGTATTTGTTGCGGTGGAACTGCATGACGATTCCAAAGTTATCGGATGGGTTTCTGGCGCTCCTATTTCCCAGCGCCCAGTTCTTGCCGGCGTATTGGAAGATTCCATCTATGTTGACCCCGAGGCCCACGGCCGGAGAGTCGCCAGCGGATTGTTGGATAAGTTCATCGAGGTCTGCCAAGAGCTAGGCATGTGGGCCATTCATTCCTGGATCTTCCCTGAAAACGAAGGTTCTGTGAAGCTGCACGTTTCTCGCGGTTTCGAGGAAGTAGGCACCTACAAGCACTTGGCCAAGATGACCTACGGACCGCGTGCGGGTGAATGGCGCGATACCGTCGTCTATCAAAAGCTGCTTCCAAAGCCTGAGAAGGTCACCGCTGAAGAAGAGTTTGAAGCCACCGCCTCAGAGCGCATCAAAGCCCAGCGCCCACTTCAAGCATAAGAAAGAGCATCTAGACCGACACAAAAACGCCAAACGCTCTGCAAGAAACTGAGTTAATCAGAATCTTGCAGAGCGTTTATTTTTATGGTTGTCCTACCGGAACCACTCCCCGTAAGAACTTTCCCTTGGAGAAAATTTCTTATTCGATGGTTTCCTTCAAGCGCTCTTGGCGCAGTGGGAACAAAATCAGCATTGCAACAATGGCCAGTGGCACCATCATGCCAATCACGGGGGTCAGACCGTCATTGTAGGAATTTAAGATAGCGTCACGGAGGACATCGGGAAGCTCTGCGACTGCGTGCGGAGTCAAGGAGTTGGCGGCATCTGCACCTTGGAACTGCTGCGAAATAGCGGCGCCTTCCTTGCCCAACGATGCAAGGGCATCAGGCAAACGGGTAGCCATCTCATTCTGCATATTGTGAATGAACATCGAACCCACGATGGAAGCACCCAATGCCGAACCAATCTGGCGGAAGAAGTTATTAGCCGCCGTGGCAGTGCCGACCTGCGATACAGGGAAGGAGTTTTGAACAATCAGCACCAGTACCTGCATGACAAAGCCCAAGCCGACACCGAATACAAGGAAGCGAACTCCGATACCGGTCAATGAAGTCTCAACGGTCATCTGGGACATCCACCACAAAGCAAACGCCGTGATGGCCAGGCCCGCGATGGGGTAGTACTTGTAGTTGCCGGTCTTAGCGATGATGAAGCCAACACCAGTGGAGACACCGATCATGCCGACCATCATCGGGATCATCATCAAGCCTGCTTCAGTTGGCGTCAGGGTGTGCACCATCTGCAGGTAGGTTGGCATGTAGCCAAGCACGCCCATCATGGCCAGACCCAGAACAGTACCGGCCAGGGTAGTCAGAACCATGTTGCGGTTCTTAAATAGCTGAACCGGGATCAGCGGCTGGGATGCACGTGACTCAATGAATACGGTGAGCAGTGCGCCGACGATGACTACGGCAGCCATGGACAAAATAGTTGGGGAAGTCCACTCGTATTCGCTTCCGCCCCAGGTGGTGAGCAGAATCAGAGTGCTAGTGGTGATTGCGATAGCCGCAAAGCCCATCCAGTCAAAGCCCTTAAAGCCCTGCTCGCCCACGCGCAGCTTCAGTACGAAAGCGCAGACAATAATTGCCAGCAGACCCAGTGGAATGTTGATCCACAGGCCCCAGCGCCAACCAGGACCATCCGTGAACCAGCCACCGAGAACTGGACCAAGTACGGAGGAGACGCCAAAGACACCGCCCATAATACCCATGAACTTGCCGCGCTCACGTGCGGAGACAACCTCAGCCACAATCGACTGCGAGGAGATCATCATGATGCCGGCGCCGAAGCCCTGGATTGCACGTCCGGTGATCAGCATGCCCATGCCATTGGCGAAACCACCAAGGGTTGAGCCGATAACAAAGATAGCGATACCTGAGATGTAGACCCACTTGCGGCCCATGCGGTCACCGAGCTGCCCGGCCAGTGGCATAGCAATGGTCATGGTGACCATAAAAGCTGAGATAACCCAGCTCATCTGGTCCACGCCGCCGAGCTCACCGACAATAGTCGGCAGAGCGGAACCGAAAATCATCTGCCCCAACGAGCTCATCAGCATGGTGAGCATCAAGGCAGCAAAAATAATGCCGACGTTATCCGCGGTCTTTTTACCGAGGTTTGGGTCGGTTGCTGAAGGCGTTGCCATTTCAGCATTGACCACTGGGAGTTCTTCCACAGTGGTAGCACTGGCTTGGTCGGCCGTGCTTGGGGTGGAGTTTTTAGCTACCATTCCAGTCCTTTCGTGTAATTCTTAATCAATTCCATCGCGCGATAGATGCGGTCACCCATTGGCAGTGTGCAATCACGATCGGGTCGTGACATAGCCATCCAGGTGGCCTCGCGGATAAATCCGCTCAGCAGCATCGCCTCTGTGCCCGGATCTAATTCTGGGGCGCGTTGTTCTTCAGGATGTTCCCGAAGACGTTGGGTAATTAGCTCCATGGTCTCCCGTAAGCGCTCTTTACGAAACACCATTGCGCGGACCGCGACGTCCGGATCTGCAAAGATTCGCTGACGGCGCTCGTGGATCTCCGGGCTCTGATGAGAAGACTCTAGGTGTTGTTTGATCTGCTCAACCATCAACTCCAGGAGGCTGCTGGCGTCAGCATTCAAGAAGTCATTGCGTTGCTTTTCCGTCAACGGTTCCGAGGACGCGCCGATAACGGCGCTTTCTTTAGTGCTGAAATAATTAAAAAAGGTGCGTCGGGAAATCCCGGCGGCTTCACAAATTTCTTCAATTGTTACTTTGTCAAAGCTCGATTCATCAACCAAGCGCGTCGCAGCGTCTTCGATGCGATGCTTGGTTGCCAATCGCTTCTGCTCCCTTAACCCGAGGTCACTGCCGGGGAGGGAGTCTTCTTCATTATCATTAACTTCTTGCACGGTATGCAATGTTACACCCCGTGCAAGTTTGCACCAAGTGCAAGTTGTGTGAAATTATTTATCTCGAAAAAATTGAATGGTTTTGATCACTGTTGGGAATTTTCCACCAGGTCGTCCAAGCTACGCGTCAGGGAAGCAGCTGCCTTAAGCTCTTTTTCGCCAGCTGCAGATTCTTCGAAGTACTGCGCCGATAGTTGGCCGGCATCTTCTTCAAACTCCCAGAACCCATCTGTTATGCACTTCTTGTTCAGCGCCTGCGTGTCATAAGTGACCACGCTTGCTTCGCCTGCCTCAGGTTCCATCAGCGTTAAAAGCGCCTGGCATCCGGTGGTTGGATACACCAACACAGCGGTCGTGCCAGCAAAGGAGATAACTCCATTCCACGCGTTTTCCGGCCCCGCATTGAATTCACCTGCGAAAGTCCCGACGAATCCGCCATCAAGCTTCTCAACTGGCGATGCAGAATCCACCTCCACCACGCCCCGCTCCACCATCGGCGTTGGTTCCGGTTCCGCGTTTGAACGAATCCACGCGAACAATGCCGCCACAACCGCGAGCACCACGACCAGCACTCCAACGATCCACATCCACCGGTCCACAGTTTTTGAACCCTTGTACTGATCAAAAGAGTTTTGGTTACTGCTCTCGGCTTTCTCCACCCGTTGCTGGTTGGAACGGTTCGAGTTGTGTGCATCCGGCATGTTTTCAGGCATGGTAGTAATCTTAGCCGTCTCGTTCAAACTGGCCGCGTCCCTTTCGCGCTCACGGGCTTTAGCCTTCTCCCGAGTAGCGGACTTCCCGTGAGCGCGAAGCGTACATGGAGTCCGTTGCGGGTGTTTTGGGCGCTTGGCGTTCAATCTGCGCTGGCGCTCTGCGGTGCTCGGCGGGACTATCTGCCCGCAGATTTCAGCGATGTGCCTTTCGCGCTCACCGGCGAAAGCGTCCTGGCGAGGCGACTGGTTCTGGTGAGCGCGAAGCGCACACTTAGCTTTGCGATGCATGTGCCTGCCGATCATCGGCGTCGTCCGAGCGGGGCAGTGCTGCGAGCCGTCGATAGTTAGTGATGGCTTGGGACGGTTTGGGCCGGTTTGAGATGGCTTCGCGGTAGCTTTGAGGCGATGTCCCCTTCGCGCTCACCGGCTTTAGCTTTCTCCCGAGTAGCGGACTTCCTGTGAGCGCGAAGCGTACATGGAGTCCGTTGCGAGTGTTTTGGGCGCCTGGCGTTCAATCTGCGCTGGCGCTCTGCGGTGCTCGGCGGGACTATCTGCCCGCAGATTTCAGCGATGTGTACCCTTCGCGCTCACCGGCGAAAGCGTCCTGGCGAGGTGACTGGTTCTGGTGAGCGCGAAAGGGACAAGGGACCGGATTCGGTATCAAAAGGGGAGGCTGGAGAGCGAAAAGAGCTAGGGCACGGGACGCGAAAGAGCACCAGCCAACAATCTGGCTGGTGCTCTTCGGAAACTAAGCGGGAAAGAGAAGCTTAGAAGTTGTCGCGGTCGGTGTTGGCCATAGCCAGAACATCGAGGCGCTTGTCCAGTTCTTCTTCGGTGAGCTTGTCGCCGTCAACGAAGCCTAAGTTGATAACAGCTTCGCGGATGGTGATGCCTTCAGCCAGAGCGTGCTTAGCAACCTTGGCTGCATTCTCGTAGCCGATTGCAGAGTTCAACGGCGTAACGATGGATGGGGAAGACTCAGCGAAGGTCTTCATGCGCTCAGCGTTTGGCTCGATGCCATCGACAAGGCGCTCAGCGAATACGCGAGCGGTGTTAGCCAGCAGGCGAGAGGATTCGAGAACGTTGCGCGCCATCATTGGGATGAAGACGTTGAGCTCGAACTGGCCCTGGGTGCCGCCGAATGCGACAGCTGCGTCGTTGCCGATAACCTGTGCAGAAACCTGGGTTGCGGTCTCACACAGAACAGGGTTGACCTTGCCCGGCATGATGGAAGAACCTGGCTGCAGGTCAGGCAGGTGAATCTCGGCGAAGCCGGTCAGTGGGCCGGAGCCCATGAGGCGGATGTCGTTAGCCATCTTGTATAGGGAGACAGCAACAACGCGCATTGCGCCGGAGAACTCAACGAGAGCGTCGCGGTTAGCTTGTGCCTCAAAGTGGTTCTTAGCTTCAGAGAGCTCGTCGATGCCGGTGAGCTTCTTGAGTTCCTCGGTTACCTTTGCGCCGAAATCAGCGGAGGTGTTGAGGCCGGTACCAGCAGCGGTGCCGCCGATAGCGAGTTCGCCTAGACGTGGCAGGGTTGCTTCGATGCGCTCGATGCCAAGTTCGAACTGGCGAGCGTAGCCGGAGAATTCCTGGCCGAGGGTTACTGGAACAGCATCCATCAGGTGGGTACGGCCGGACTTAACAACGTTCTTCCACTCATGAGCCTTCTTCAGAAGGGACTCATGCAGGACCTTCAGGCCTGGGATGAGGTCGTTGACGGCAGCTTCGGTTGCAGCCACGTGGGTTGCGGTTGGGAAGGTGTCGTTGGAGGACTGGCCCATGTTTACGTGGTCATTAGGGTGCAGATCAACGCCATTTTGCTTGGCGAGGGAAGCGATGACCTCGTTGGTGTTCATGTTGGAAGAGGTACCCGAACCGGTCTGGAAGACATCGATTGGGAACTCAGCATCGTACTTGCCGGTGGCGATTTCCTTGCCAGCAGCGATGATGGCGTCGGCGATTTCGCCGTCCAATGCACCGGAATCCTTGTTGACCTGTGCACATGCAGCCTTTAGAAGACCCATTGCGCGGATCTGCGCAGACTCCAAGCCACGGCCGGAGATTGGGAAGTTCTCAACAGCACGCTGGGTCTGTGCGCGCCACAGTGCGTCCTTAGGAACCTGTACTTCGCCCATCGTGTCATGTTCGATGCGGTATTCAGTCATGAAATCCACCTTCTTTGTAGAGAGAATAAATCTATTTAACTGGAATGCACCCAGTAGGCATGTATCGCGCTACTGGGTTTTTAAGGCTTTGCGCCTTCTAGTATGGCTAACTTTCGGCTCGCGCGCCCTGACATTGGGTGCGGGGCTTGCCTACCAGCCTAGCCAAATCCTATTGTGCGGGATTCGACTCAGGGTCGGAGTAGTCAATTACGGAGTACTCCTGCAGCTTGGACAGCTGGTGAATGGACTCAAGGTAGCGCACGGTGCCGGACTTGGAACGCATGACCATGGAGCGGGTCGTTGCGGAGTTTGCACGGTAGGAGACACCGTCGAGCATGTCACCGTTGGTAACACCGGTAGCTGCAAAGTAGCAGTTCTCGGAGGTGACCAGGTCGTTGGTAAACAGCACGCGGTCGAGGTCGTGGCCGGCGGCGCGAGCACGCTCAGCTTCTTCCCCGTCAGTTGGCCACAGCTTGCCCTGAATTTCGCCGCCCATGCACTTGAGTGCACAAGCGGTGATGATGGCTTCTGGAGTGCCACCGATGCCCATGAGCAAGTCGATGGAGTTGGAGTCCTGCGCAGCGGCGATTGCACCGGCAACGTCGCCGTCCATGATGAGGCGAACCTTGGCGCCGGCTTCGCGGATTTCCTTGATGAGCTCATCGTGGCGTGGACGGTCCAACACAACAACGGTAACTTCCTGCGGGCGAAGGCCCTTGGCTTCTGCGACAGCGTTGATGTTGAAAGCGACAGGCTTGTTGATGTCTACCTTGCCGGCAGCTTCTGGGCCGACAACCAACTTATTCATGTAAAACACAGCGGAAGGGTCGTACATCGTGCCGCGCTCAGCAGCAGCGATGACAGAAATCGCGTTTGGGCGGCCTTCAGCCATCAAGCGGGTGCCATCGACAGGATCGACTGCGATGTCCATTGCTGCGCCTTCACCGGTGCCGACTTGTTCACCGTTGAAGAGCATTGGGGCTTCGTCTTTTTCACCCTCGCCGATAACAACTACTCCGTCCATGGATACGGAGTTGATGAGGGTGCGCATGGCATCGACTGCTGCGCCGTCGCCTTCATTCTTCTTGCCGCGGCCAACCCACCGACCAGAGGCTAGTGCTGCAGCTTCGGTGACGCGCACCAGCTCCATAGCGAGGTTGCGGTCTGGAAGTTCACGATCTCCAGCAGTATTTGTCATCGGTTAGAAGGCCTTCCTCATTGATTAATCTGTGTCAGCGTGTGTCAACTTGTGCGTCAATTTGGCACGTGCATCTCAAGTATGCCCATTGACCCCACTATTATTCCATGTTTCCCAACCTCAGCATCCCCGAATAGTCCCCCGAAAGTGGGGCACCAGGGCTACAGTCACGGAATGCACGTGCAGACAAGGTGCTTAAAGACACCCCGAGTGGGTTACCTATTTCGTATCAGGGCGTGCGATACTAATGCGCATGGCGGGCGAAGATAAACCAAAGATTTTCGAAAACGGCCGGGACATGATGTTGTCGCTCGGCGTTATTGTTGTGGGAATGGTCGCGGTTGTGGGAACAACCGGTCTGTGCACCATTAATCCAGAAACTTCTGATTTGTCTGCCGTTCGGGAAGTTGATGGCGAAGCATTCTTAGATATGGAAGCTCGCGGTGCGCAAGGTGCCATTCGTGTTCCTGATGTGCCAGAGGATTGGGTAGCTAATTCGGCACGTCGTGCTGGGATTGCACAGCAGCCAGCTTCCGTTGTCGGGTGGGTAACGCCGGGAGAGGCATATTTGTCGTCTTGGCAGACGCAAGTTTCGCTTGACGATGCCATCTCCAGCTTCGACGAGCACTTCCGCGAAGAAACCGAAACGGTAAATATCGATGGCCAAGACGTGACCGTGGCTTCTAGCGCGGAAAATAACGTGCGCGAGGTATGGGCGTTCGATTTGGACGATGAACGCGTACTGCTTACCGGTACTGCGTCTGACGCGGACTTTGAGGAATTAGTCCGCGCATTCTTGGCAGTCGACCCGGTCGACATCGGCGCTGCTGATGCAGGCGCCGACGCATCTCATTAGTTGCTTTCGGCGCGGAATAATTAATTATTCCGCGCTGTGAAGCGAATCTTTTCCAGCACGTCCCCGTAGTTAGCGGTGACGCCAACTTGGCGAGTGCGCTCTTGCGCAGCTTCGCCGACAGGGCCGGAAACGCGCTCGCGGTCGACAAAGATTTCAATCTTTTCTTTCGACAACGCTGGTTCTACGGTGATCGCATAAAGCTTGCCGACGCTAAACTCAAAGCTTAAAGAGCCGTTGTAATAAGTTAGCTCCTGGTGGCCTTCTTTGTTTTGAAGGTCAGTTTTGGTGTGCGCGGGTCCAAAGAATTCTTCAATCAAGCCAATGGGGTCGCCAAATTCGACCGCGCCTGCTGAAGCGGATTTGGAGATGAAATCAACGCGGTCACCGGGGTAAGCAAAAATCTGCATGGGAAATGTGTGTCCTTCCTTGTAGCTAGTAGTCGGTGTTGGTGGAGTCTTCGGCGGCATTGTCGGCAGAATCGCTGCCTGCGGCGCGGGCGTTTAATGCGTCTTCCACGCGCTTGGAGGCGCCGTCGAGGTGGTTCTCGCACGCTTTCGCAAGTGCTTCGCCACGTTCCCAATACTTAAGAGATTCATCCAGGCTCATTTGCCCAAGCTCGAGGATCTTCACGGTCTCAATAAGCTCATCGCGAGCTTGCTCATAGGTCAGCGTGTCGATGGCAGGAAAGGCATCCTCGCCTGGGGTGCCGGTGCCAAAAGAATCAGTAGCCATAAAGTTTACTTTCTACGTTGTGGAGAGTGAAAAATTTTAATCGGAGGGGCCTGAGCCCAAGACAGCAGCAGAGAGGGAACCGTCGCCGACGCGGACACGAATTTGCGCGCCTGGTGGAGCTTGCTGGTAGCTGGTGACTACCTCTGCCTCGGAACCATCACGTGGAAGTACCTGGACCACAGAATAACCACGCGCAAGGGTGGCTGCAGGTCCTAAAGCGCTTACCTGGGAGCGAAGCGCGCTGACCCGTGATACTTCACGGTCTAGCAGGACTTGGATATCACGCCGCATCAGTTGCTGCAGTCGCGAGACCTCTTCGCGCTGTACGGTAATCGGACGCATCGGATCCGCAAGCACTGGACGTGAGCGAAGTTGCGCCACGCCGCGGCGTTCACGCTCAACCCACCCTCGTAGGGCAGCGGCCATCCGTCCTCGGGCTTCGGCGATGCGGTCATACTCAATGGCAACATCGGGGACAACCCGCTTGGCGGCATCGGTAGGCGTGGCGGCGCGAACATCGGCGACATTGTCCAGCACTGGATTATCCGGCTCATGCCCAATGGCAGAGACCACCGGAGTGTGCGCTGCAGCGACAGCTCGCTGCAAAGCTTCCTCGGAAAAGGGCAGAAGGTCTTCGACAGAGCCACCGCCGCGGGCGATGATGATGACATCGACGTCCGGGTCTGCATCGAGAAGCTGCAATGCGTCGATAACCTGTGCAACCGTACCGGTGCCTTGCACAGCGGTGTTGATGACACGAAACTGCACCGCGGGCCATCGGTCTTGTGATACTGCGAGCACATCGCGCTCGGCCGCCGAACCGCGACCGGTAATCAGCCCAACTTTCTTAGGCAAAAAGGGCAGCGGCTTTTTGCGCGCCGGGTCCGTGAGCCCTTCGGCAGTAAGTTGCTTGCGCAAGGCTTCGATGCGGGCCAGAAGCTCACCGATACCAACGTGGCGGATATCCGTGGTCCACAAACTAAAGGTTCCACGGCCGGCATAAAACGCAGGCTTGCCGTAGACCACCACGCGGTCGCCGTCTTTTAGCGGCGTGGGAAGGTTGCGCACCAAATCTGTCGGACACGTCAACTGAACAGATTTTTGCTGCTCGACATCGCGCAGTGTCAGATAAGACAACTTCCACGTCGGCTTGATATTAATTTGGGTCAGTTGCCCCTCAACCCACAAGAATCCAAGCTTCTCAATCCACCCTTTAACCTGGTCATTTACCTTGCCGACCGGCCATGGTGCTTCTGGGGAATTTACGGATTGCGTCACGTGTGACCTCCCCGATTGCGTAACGAACTTTGGTGCATAATCACCCAGTCTATTGTTTTAGCAGCACCTGAGATAGTCTAGGGGCATGACTGAGGCAGGAAAGAACGTTCTCCTGGCGGCACCCCGCGGCTATTGTGCCGGTGTGGATCGTGCAGTTGAGACAGTTGAAAAGGCATTGAGCAAGTACGGCGCACCCGTGTATGTGCGTAAGCAAATTGTTCACAACAAGTATGTTGTTGAGTCTTTGGCTAAGCGCGGAGTCATTTTCGTTGAAGAAGCATCTGAAGCACCAGAAGGTGCTCACTTGGTATTTTCCGCACACGGTATTTCACCAGCTGTGCGTCAAGAGGCCGAAGGCCGCAAGCAACTAACCCTAGATGCGACGTGCCCTTTGGTGACAAAGGTGCATCGTGAAGCTGTGCGTTTTGAACGCGATGGCTACCACATCTTATTGATCGGCCACGAAGGCCACGAAGAAGTAGAAGGCACCGCCGGTCACGCACCGGAGGTCACCCACCTGGTAGATGGCGTGGAAGGCGTAGAAAAGCTTCCAGAGTGGCTGCAGAATGAAAAGCTGGTGTGGCTGTCACAGACAACCTTGTCAGTGGATGAGGCCATCTCCATCGTGAATCTTTTGCGCGAGCGTTTTCCACACTTGGAAAACCCGCCATCAGATGACATTTGCTACGCAACGCAAAACCGTCAGGAATCCGTCAAGGCCATCGCGCCGAAGTGTGACCTGATGATCGTTGTGGGCTCCACCAACTCTTCGAACTCCGTGCGCCTGGTTGAGGTGGCACTCGATGCTGGCTCCAAGACCTCTTACTTGGTCGACTATGCATCCGAGATTAAAGAAGAGTGGCTGGAAGGCGTCGAGACCGTTGGCGTTACCTGTGGTGCTTCCGTTCCGGAGCTGTTGGTACGTGAGGTTCTCGAGTTCCTCGATGAGCGCGGCTACAACAACGTGGAGCAAGTCACGACCACGACGGAGACCATTCAGTTCTCCTTGCCACGTGAGCTGCGCCCACCTCGCACTGCAACGGCACGCAACGCTGCGGCACGTGAGCGCGCCAACGCCGAGGCTTAATGCTCGGCCTAAAGGCCTGCGCATTAAGCAATAAATAGGCAATCAGCCCCGTCTTCGAGAAGAGAAAATCTTCTTAAAGATGGGGCTGATTGCTTTTAAACTGAAGGTTTAATTAGTTGCCGTAGAGGTCTTCATCCAGAGCACGGGGAGCGCGCTTGCGATTATCGGCCGCATCTGGAGCTGGAGCTTGCTTCGATGGCGCGTCTGTGGGCGGAGTAGGGCGCTTTACGGTCTTTTGTACATCGCCTGCACGGCGGCGCGGATCGGGGCGCAGACGAGCGTCCGGGCGGGCACGAGAGGTGCGATCTGAGCCAGCTGCATTGACTGCGCCATCGGTGGCGTGGCGAGTGCCAGACTGTGCACGGCGAGCGCGCTCTTGATTCCTTTGCGCTTCAGTAACCCGACGACCCGCGCGGGAAGCGTAGCCAGAGCGCCCAGCGATGTCTCCGTGGCGGTACTCACGAGAAGAGCCATCACGAGATGAGACATCACGGCGCGCGGTGCGTCGTGACGCATCAGTGGAGCGGACCCGGCGAACCTCGCTAGCAGTGCCGCGACGAGACGACGCACGAGGCGAAGGCGCAGGAGGCAGGGTAGTACGCCCAGCGGCACCTGAGCTAGGAGTTTCAAGGCTTGTGGTCTTGGAATCAGTACCAGGACGCGATTGCGGACGCGGCGTGCGCTTATTGTTTTTGCTGCGCTCGACCAATTCCGCCACGGATAGACGTTCCGTAGTTTTGCGAGCACGCGAAGTGGTTTGAGTATTTCGGCGATTCGATTCGGCCATCGTCCGGCGATTAACCATTTCTTTAGAGCTAATGCTCGTAGCCTTTTGCTTCGCGCGGTATAGGCGGAATACCGCAACAGCGATGCATACCAGCAACGTGATGGCCAAATGCGGAAAGACCTGAAGCAGTGGATATGCCGAGGTCACCAAGATGGTCGCTGAGAACATTGGCGAGCCCTCGCCGGCCGATGCGCGCGAAACTACCCACGACGTTATGAAGATAGCGATACTAAATAACAGTGGAATGGACGCAACGGTTAGGAATAAACCGCGGACGTGCACAATCAAGCTGGCTGCGATCGCACCGAGGATAAAGCAGATCAAAAAAGGCCAGCCCACTGAAGCTGTGATGGAAGAAATAAGCAATCCAGTCACAAGGGCGGCCATAATGACAGCAATACTCGTCCACACGGGCAACGCGCCGAAGCCCATTTCGGCGCGGCTACTTACTGGGTGTGATTGGGTATTGACATGGGACACGGTGAGAGAGTCTACCTTGTCATTTCGCCAAATCCTTAACTGCCGGCCGAATTCATGCCGAAGAGATCAGTCCCACCTTCGTCATTATTGAAGTCAGTGGTGGTTTCGGTGCTGGCCTTGGCTGGAGCAGCTGTCACCGGCGAAAGGTTGGTGGGGCGCTTATCCGTGCGGGTAGGGATATCCATTTCTGATAGACGGCGCGCCGTGACCATCACGCGTGAGTCCATTGAAGACAGCGTGGAGTTGAAGGCTTCCACTGCCTTTTCCAAGCTGCGGCCAACGCGGTTGTAATGGTCACCGACGGTATTAAGTCGCGAGTACAACTCGCTGCCAAGGCGTTGCACTTCACGTGCTTTATTGGAGATATCCTCATGCCGCCAACCCAAGGCCACCGTGCGCAAGAGCGCGAATAGCGTGGTGGGCGTTGCGATGACCACGTTGCGCTCAAAAGCGTATTCCAGAAGCTCTGGGTCTACGCCGAGAGCAGCGTCCAAGAACGGATCCGCGGGAGTAAATAGGACGACGAACTCCGGGGTCGGCGAGAAGGCTTCGATGTAGTCCTTATGAGAAAGCTGTTGCACGTGGGTGCGCACCATGTGTGCATGGCGGCGCAAATAAGCTGCGTGCTCTTCCGGATCGGAAGTTTCCAAGGCATCCAGGTAAGCCGAAAATGGAACCTTGGCATCGACCACGATGTGACGTTGAGATGACAAGTTGACCACCAAGTCAGGCCTGACAGCTTTATTTCCCAAGTAAGCAGTGACCTGGGAGTCAAAGTCAACGTGTTTGACCATTCCGCCAAGCTCAACGACTCGCTCCAATTGGATCTCACCCCAGCGTCCGCGGACATTGGGAGAACGTAACGCCGTTACCAGTTGATCCGTGCGGTCGGACAGGCGGGTGGAGGTGCGCGACATGGTGTGTACTTGACTGGATAGCTGCGCAAAGGCATTGACGCGCTCAGACTCTAATTCTTGTAACTGCGAGCCCAGCTTTTCCATCGCGCGCTCGAGCGGAACCATGGTTTGCGCAACCGATTGATTGACGGACTTATTCACAGACAAGGCAAGCTCTGCGGTATCCGCAGAGTCGCCGGCAGGTGGCTGGCCCAAGGAAAGGGCAGAGGTCCGCGAGCTATGCACGAACCAGCCCAGTGCTGCGCCCAGTAAAAGGCCGATGAAAAGACCGACAAATAGCAGCGTGATTGGCAGTGCAGAACTCATGTACTCACTGTCTCATACGCATCAGACAACGCTAACGATCGCGGTCGCGCGGATCGAGTAGATGTTCGAAGAAATCGCGCGCTTGCTCGATCTTTCCCTTTGCCTGGTTGGCGGCAGTGTTGTTGGGGGTGGCGTCGACATCGACAAGCTGCTCTAGCGCATCTCCTACTCCGTCGTTGTTGACATCGGAGATAGCTGAAGCCACAGCGGGGGACTGGACATTTTCCGGAAGCTCCGACAATAGCTTGCGGCGGTGCGCACCTTGAGCCTCGTTATAACGGCCTGCAAGATAACCCGCAACGGTAGCGAATTCGATGTCGCTGGCTTTCTTCTCTCCCGACTGCAACTGCAGCATGTCCTGAATGTAGCGGTAGAACACCGCAATCATGGCAGCGGCTGGAACCGCGAGGAAAGCACCAATCAGGTTAAAGAGCGCGCCACCAACGGTAACGGAGATCAACACGATGACAGGGTGCAGGTTCATGGCTTTGGACTGCAGCCATGGGGAAAGGACGTTGCCTTCTAGCTGCTGCACCAGCAAGACCAGACCCAGAACGATGAGAGCTTCTGTAAAGCCCAGAGACACCAGAGCGATTAAGACTGAGAGGGCGCCAGCAACGATCGCACCGACCAGCGGGATAAAACCAGCCACGAAAGTGATAATCGCAAGTGTCATCGCCAGCGGCACGCCGATGATATACAGACCCGCGCCAATGAAGACTGCGTCAATTAAAGACACCAGTGCCTGCGCGCGGATATAGCCGCCCAAGCTATTCCAGCCGCGGGTAAGCGCCTCCGTGAGGTGCCAGCCTGCACGACGACTGGTGGCCTGACGAATCCAGGGAAGAAACTTGTGTCCATCTTTGAGGAAGAAGAACGTCATCACCGTCATCACAACCAAGGTGATAACCACGCTGGTGGCTGTGCCAACGCCAGAGATAAATGACCCGGCGATGGAGCCTGCCTGCTGCTGAATCCAATTAGCGATTTCATCAACATACTTGCCAATGTCGGAAGCGTTGAGCTCTAGGGGTGGCCCCTGCGCCCACAGCTGCAGACGCTGGATACCTTCAACTGCTTGGAGATACAGCGACTGCGATTGGCGGGCAAAATCAGGCGCGACGAAAGAAAAGATGCCGCCGGCAATGAATACAAAAAGCAAGAGGCTAATGATTGCCGCTAGCGCTGAAGGCACCTTGAACTTACGTAGCGTTGAGGCAATCGGTGCGAGCACCGTACACACAATCAGCGACAGGACAACGGGCAAAATACCTTGCCAGAAGCTGCCGATGATCTCGCCCAGTAGATATAAAAAGAAGCCAATGACAACCAGGCGAATTGCCCATAGTGAGGCAGACTTAATCATTCCGCCGGCGACAACCATGCGGTCGACTTGATCGCCTGGGGGATGAGGAGAGATCGCTTCTAAGCGTTCCACATCAGTGTTGTGGTCAAACTTGCCACTGAGCTGCAATTTTTCCAGCTCACGCGCGGTCACTTCTTGAGCCTGCGCAACTTGTGCTGCATCAGTGGATTGAGCAGTGCTTTCATCGCTGTGCTCTGTGCTCATGTGGTGTTCACCGCCGCTCGGATCTGGTGTTAGAGAATCTTTTGAACTCACGCTTCTATATTGCCCTAAAAATGAATGATTTAGGCTACAGCCCGCCCATTCTGCCACACCCGCATTGGTGTGCGTTAGGATTGTCCGCGTGAGTCTTACACTTGGAATTGTCGGTTTGCCCAACGTTGGCAAGTCCACTTTGTTTAATGCCCTGACCCGTTCTGACATCTTGGCTGCGAATTACCCCTTCGCCACCATTGAGCCCAATGTCGGCCTGGTCGAATTGCCCGATCCGCGACTTGGCCGCCTGGCTGAAATTTTCGGCTCCGAGCGCATCTTGCCAGCGACGGTGTCCTTCGTGGATATCGCCGGCATTGTGAAGGGGGCATCGGAAGGCGAAGGCATGGGCAACGCCTTCCTCTCCAATATCCGCGAAGCTGATGCCATCTGCCAGGTTGTGCGTGCGTTCTCCGATGAGAATGTCATCCACGTCGATGGCCAGGTCAACCCAACCTCGGATATTTCTGTCATCAACACTGAGTTGATTCTGGCTGACCTGCAGACCATCGAAAAGGCCCTGCCTCGTCTGGAAAAGGAGGCCAAGAAGAACAAGGATCTGGCTGAGCAGGTTGAAGGCGCCAAGCAAGCGCAGGCCATCTTGGAAGATGACCGCACCTTGTCTGCCGCTGCGAAGGCCGGCGAAATCGATCTGGCGCTCGTGCGTGACCTGCACTTGATGACGGCGAAGCCTTTCCTTTATGTCTTCAACTCTGACGAAGAGGTCCTTACCGATGACGCGAAGAAAGAAGAACTCCGTGCGCTAGTTGCGCCTGCCGATGCAGTCTTCCTCGACGCGCAGACCGAAACCGAACTGCTTGAGCTCGACGAGGACGAGGCACTGGAGCTTCTCGAGTCTGTCGGTCAGACCGAACCTGGCCTGCAAACCCTAGCGACTGCTGGTTTCAAGACCCTTGGTCTGCAGACCTACCTGACCGCTGGCCCAAAGGAGTCCCGCGCGTGGACCATCCGCCAGGGTTCCACCGCCCCTCAAGCTGCTGGTGTTATTCACACCGATTTTGAAAAGGGCTTCATCAAGGCCGAGATCGTCTCCTTCGAAGACCTCGACGCTGCCGGCTCCATGGCTGAAGCCCGCTCCGCCGGCAAGGTCCGCCAAGAAGGCAAGGACTACGTCATGGTCGACGGCGACGTCGTGGAGTTCAAGTTCAACGTGTAACGCCGGGCGTTAATGACGCTTCGCGTTATTGGGGTAGTTTGAAGCGTAGCTCAGTAGTTCACCGACAAGGACGCTGAACGATTGTGGAATCGAGAGCGAGGTGGAGATTTTGACTACCACTGCCAAGCTCCCCCTATACATGAACTAGCCCCGGAAAGTAGACACGTCGGGGGTTAGCTATGCTGCTTGGGTCAGTGTAGCTAACGTGAGTGCTTCGAAGTCATCGGGGGCTAGAAGGTTGCACCAGGAGTGTCGTCTGCGCGTGTTGTAGCGCATGCACCATCGGAAGACTTTCCTATCACGCAGAACTTCACGCTTTAAGGCGGTATTAAATGATTCTGCCAGGGCATTATCGGCACTCGTTCCCACCGCACCCATGGACTGGCGCACACCAAGCTGGTCGCAGTGGTCCCTAAATGCTTGTGAGGTGGACACACTGCCGTGATCGGAATGGAAAATTGCCCCTTTAAGGCTTCCGTGGACTCTTCTGGCATGCGACAAAGCTTCGATAACCAGCGATACCCGCATGTGATCGGCTAGTGCATGGCCGACGAGTTTGCGCGAGTAGGCGTCAATGACCGTGGCCAGGTACATGTTCTTGCCGCCATTACACGGCAGGTAGGTGATCTCGCCTACAGACACGAGATTCGGCCTGTCAGCGGTGAATTTGCGGCCTACTAATTCTGGCATGACGCGGTGGCCAGGCTTGCGCCCGGTGGTTATGCACCGACGCCGCTTACTAAAGCCTTTCAGCCCCATGGATTTCATGATGCGTGCGACCTTCTTGTGATTGGTCGGGCCGAAGTCCGTATCGTCGTTAAGTCTTGCAGCGATGCGTTTAGCACCATAAAGCCCGTGCTCATCGTCGAAGATGGTCTTGATTCTTGCACCAATAAGAGCATCAGAACACATCTTTAACCTGCGTTCTTCGCGAGTGTTGACCCATTTGTAGAACGAGGAGCGATTGAGCTTTAACACATGGCACATCCGTGTGAGCCGAATATTCGGTTCGGTGGTCATAGACAAACTGGAAGCGGATTACCAGCGTGTCTCTTCGGCAAAATATTTCGCGGCCTTGCGCAGGATATCGCGCAGCTTCGCGTTCTCTTTTTCTAACTGGCGGATTCGTTCGGAATCAGTCGTCGCCTGGGCCTTGTCACGCATGGTTTTCGTGCGGGCGCGTTTGCCGGTGCCGTACTGCTTGATCCAGGAATAAAGTGAAAACGATTGACTCCTAGCTCTGCTGACTCAGACTGAAGTGAGAGGTCCTCATTGTTTTCGTAGAGGGCCACAGCATCACGTTTGAACTGTTCGGAGTACCTAGGCATGGTGGTAGATTACCTTTCTTCCCAACCCAACTGGGCTGGATATCAGGTGTCTAACAAACAGGGGTCAGGTCCGGCGGGGCCTACAAAGTCACCGACCGCGGTTAATCCGATGCGCTGAGGTGAAATCAGCCACGAGCTAGGCGCATCCATGCGCTTGACACACTATAGGAGCATCGCAACTGGATTAAAGCAAACAGTTCAATATTCAGCTCATCAGATAGCTGGGAGAAGCGTAATGTCAATAACGATATTTTTGGCCTCTTCCAGTATGTAAAGAATGCTTTAGAGGGATAATATCTATATAAAAGCCTGATTCACATTGTAAAAGCCTTATTCTCCGTGAAGGATGACGATTGCTGTGAACGCGACCAGTCGTTGGCTACTTGCCAATTCCAGTGACCCCTCGTTGTATCGAGACAGTTCACTGCTGGTGGCTTTGGTGCGTCAGATTGTCTTTGCGTTCGCGTATTCGATTGCTGTTATTGGCTCATACTCACTGGTATACGGCGATTCGTTAGTCGCAATTGTGTGGCCATCAGTGGGAATCGCCGTGTGGTGGGCCGTGACTTGCAGAAGCTGGAAAAACTTCGCCCTAATTTGTGGATACGTGTTTCTAGTCCCAGCCATATACCTGCACTTTTTTACGGAAACCTCCATCAGGGGAGTGATTCTGGCAGGAATTGCGCACGCTATCGCAGGTCCTGGCGTTGCACTGGTTATGGCATTCATGGAAAATGCGCAATTGCCAGAACCGTTGCGTAAACGGCGTGCATTCGCACCCTTCTCCCATATTCGCCTTTCAGCCGATGTATTCCGGCTCCTCGTCGCGGGCATTGTCATGGTCGCAATATCCAAATTGATTGTGATTCTTGCTTATGCACTGGCAGATTTGCCGTATTCATTCACCCTTTATCTGACGATGGCCCTTCGTGACTTGACTGGCATTATTGTGGTTGCCGGGCCCGGGATTGCACTTGCGACGCCGCTGGTACTAAATATTCACCAATCAGCATGGCGCGAGTTCGCAGTTGTTTTCATAGCTACGATCGGAGTGCTGGCGCTCATTTTCGGATTTGCTGTAGATCTTCCGACGGTCTACTTGGCAATGTTGCCATTGTATTGGAGTGCAACCCGTCTTCCAGTGCCTTTAGCCGTTCTACATGCGGTGATTACCTCAGCAATAGTCGTAATTCTGTATTTCCTATTAGGTACCGGACCTTTTGCGATTACGGACGAATCCATACTGGTGCAGGCAACGACAATTCAGCTTTTCGTTCTGATGTGTATCTTGTTGTCGCTAGTTGTGTCAACGACAGTCCAGCAGACATCAGCACTGGTTGAAGAGCTAGAGGTGGTAGCAAAGACCCTTCCTGATGCGCTATTTATCGCAAACAAAAATGGAAGAGTATTTCCTGTTAATGCGGGCGCGAAGAACCTCGTCAAGCAAACACCGGATGGGCATTATTCCATGCCGAAACTGCAGGATATAGACGGTGAACCCATAGATGAGGAAGAACGTCCGATCAGTTTGGCCTTGCGTGGACAAGGTGTCGAAAGAGTATTAGTCAAGTTAGGTGAAGTACCGGGAGAAGATCCGGACTTGGCTCGTCGAATCTTCAAAATTAGTGCGTCACCGATGTATCTGCGTGGAGAAACTGAACCGGGTCATGCGCTTGTGATTTGGCATGACAGTACTAATGAGTATTACACGATGCAGGAATTGACGCGTGCATATGAAGAATCGCGGCTGCTATTTGAAAATGCCCCGCACGGGATTGCAATGCTGGAGCCTTCGGGAGAAATCGTAATGGCGAATCGATCCTTTGGTGACTTGGTGGGAACGACTCCTGTTCGACTCTTAGGACGAAATCTAGAGGATTTTGGAGTAGAGGAGGGAACCATGGACGACGTGACCCCTGTTCTGTCGGTCCCAGAAGCCGTTGTGCACTTGGATCGTTCGCTCGAAACCGTGAGAGGTAAACAGAAAAACGTTGCTATGTCATTTAGCTCGATGGGCAATGTTGAAGGCAGACCCGGAACATTACTCGTTAATGTTGTCGATGTAACTGAGCGCCAAGAACTCATCGAGCTTGTGAAGCATTTGGCGGATCATGACTCCCTGACAGGATTGGTCAATCGCAGACGGCTGGAATCTGATATCGAAGAGCTTAGCCTCAAGAATGAACGCGATTCGAGCGATAGTGCATTGTTGCTTTTGGATCTGGATTACTTCAAGGAAGTTAATGATTCGCTCGGCCATGAGGCTGGTGATCAGTTGCTTATTGAGTTTGCAGAAATCCTCAAAGACAGCGTGAGGGAGTCCGACATTGT
Source organism: Corynebacterium sp. J010B-136 (assembly GCF_002967075.1). Classification (GTDB taxonomy): domain Bacteria; phylum Actinomycetota; class Actinomycetes; order Mycobacteriales; family Mycobacteriaceae; genus Corynebacterium. The sequence goes on from NZ_PUGE01000002.1 coordinate 158,701, forward strand.
CGGTCGCATCGGTGGCGATGAATTCGTTATTGTTTTGCCCGATACCGACAGGGATGGCGCTGAAGCAATCGGTATCAGAGTTATTGAGTTGGTCAATCAGCACTTTAAAGGCCGAGGAAAAGTGTTATCGCGGGTGTCAGTAAGTATCGGCGTCACGCTCTTTTCTGATGCTCGTGCCCAAGGTGTGAAACCATTCACTCTTGCTGATCAGCTGCTTTACGATGCTAAACGCGCAGGTAGAAATCGGATTGCGGTGCGCAAAGCCGAAAACACTATTGTTCGCTCAGCCAAGCCCGCATTCTCAGTTGAGGGACTTCCGGAGATCTTGGAGTCAGATTCTATCCGCCTCGAGCTGCAGCCGATCCTAGAACTTGAAACAGGTCGGGTGGATGCAGCCGAAGGCCTGCTCCGGATCAACTTGAATGGCACAGATGTGCCTACGGGGCAGTTTGTTCAGTCGGTTGAACAGGCTGGTCTAGCCCCGGAGCTTGATATCGCAGTCATGCGAGAAGGTATTAAGCATATTGAGAGGCTGAGAGCTGTGTGTCCGACTTTCAGCCTCGCTTTGAATCTGTCGGGCTACTCTCTGAGCTCTGCGGAAATGCGGGAGAAACTAAGAGCCGAATTTAAAGCTCATGATTTGCCAAGGGAATCATTTAGGTTTGAGATTACTGAGACCGCTCCCATTGAAGACATTGACGCAGCAAAAGAGTTTGTGCAGATGCTGAAAGATTTTGGCTTCCACATCGCAATCGATGACTTTGGCGCAGGACATGAGCCTTATCAATATCTAAAGAAGTTCGACTTTAGCGTGCTGAAGATTGCAGGTGAGTTCATAGAAGGTATGGTCACCAGCCGCGTGGACCGCAGCATCGTCGAATCTATTGCCCAACTTGCTAAGGATGAGGAGATGGAAACCGTCGCCGAGTTTGTTTCAAGCAAGGAAATTTTGGAGGCGGTACGGGAGATAGGCGTAACGTACGCCCAAGGTTTCCATATTGGTAGATCCAAGCCGATTGATGAATTTATAGCTACTTATCTCGAGACGAACCAAACCGCTACCTGGGGGTAGGAAGAATATGGAAAAGAAGAGCTTTCCAATCGCAAGAGTCATCGGTATCGGCGTCCTTGGCATCGCCGGGATGGGAATATTGCTGCTATGGCTTGCAGTTACCCTGTCTGATCCAGCATCACCGGGTGCCCAAGAAACCGAAGTCTTTGATAGGTGGAAAGTGCTCTTTGATGACTATATTCCACCAGTCAGGGTATTGGTTGCTGCAATTACCGTTGCATTAATTTTCGTCTTTATCGCTGCCACAGTGGAACGAACCGTAACCAACCGCTACCGACGCTCCGTAGACGGCGAAGGAGTGCCATTAGCGCCGAAGATTGTGATGGCAGAAACCCGAGGGGTATTTCATGGACCAATTACCATTAACGTGCTCGTGCCAGCACACAATGAGGCGGAAAGAATTACTGGAACAATTCAGGCATTGAAATCACAACATGAGCCCCCAGAACGCATCGTTGTAGTTGCCGATAATTGCACTGATGAAACTACGGAATTAGCCCGTGCTGAGGGAGTAGAGGTCTTGGAAACAGTCAATAATAAGTTTAAGAAGGCTGGAGGGCTCAATCAGGCTTTGAGCCGGATGCTTCCCACATTGGGGGAGAATGACATTGTGATGATCGTTGACGCTGATACAGCACTTGACCAAGGTTTCCTCAAGGAAGCACGACGCCGCTTTGAGTCTGATCGCGCTCTAATGGCCGTGGGCGGATTGTTCTACGGTGAGTCAGGTTCCGGATGGCTTGGCCAATATCAGCGCAACGAATACACCCGTTATAGCCGTGACATCTATCGACGCCGCGGACGTGTGTTTGTTTTGACTGGAACAGCGTCGGCTTTTCGGCCACGCGGCCTGCGGACAGTGGCGGAATCACGCGGGACATTGATCCCCGGACGTAAAGGCGATGTTTATGACACCGCGGCGTTGACCGAAGATAATGAGTTGACCCTGGCTTTGAAATCACTCGGTGGGCTTATGGTGTCACCCAATGAGTGCACAGTAGTGACAGAAGTGATGCCGACTTGGAGAGAATTATGGCATCAAAGGCTTCGATGGCAACGCGGTGCGCTGGAAAACCTCGGTGCTTATGGCATCACACCACAAACGACACGGTATTGGTTCCAGCAGCTGGGAATCGGTTACGGCGCATTAGCCTTGGGCGCCTATTTCGCAGTCATTATCATCACGTTTCTCGCCCGAGATCAGTGGATCTGGTATCCATTCTGGATGCTGCTGGGACTGTTGTTCATGATTGAACGCGTGCTAACGGTATGGAGGTCCACATGGTTTGCCAGGTTTGTTGCTGCGTTATTAATCCCAGAGCTCATCTACGCCAGCTATCTCAACCTGGTATTTCTCAACGGCGTTGTGGATATTCTATTGGCCAAGCAAGCTCACTGGGGTGAGCATGATGACAAGACAATGCAGGTAGCTGATACAGCTGCCGGAACTAACGATGAAGGGGAGGAACGCCGATGATCTTTTCAGAAGAGATTCTCCATACCGACTGGTTCGCAGCACTTGCTGCTTTCGTCGCGATTAACACCACAATCTATGTGGTTCTTGCTATTGCTAAGACGCTGCCGAAGATTTATGTCACTGACTACTTACCGCGGAATTATGAGCGTGCTGAGACACGCAGCATTTATCCAGACGTTGAAGAACCGAAAAGGCAGAAGCCCGAGAAGTAGGATTAGGGCGGATAACGAATGCGCACGGCTTCAACCATTGTTTAGGCAACTCCCGACGATAATTCAGGCACCTCGTTTCTTCAATTTGAGGTCGTCGATCGACTAGGTAGCGTCAGTAGATTGAGTCCATTAGAGGGTTGAGATGGCTACTTCGGCACCGAAATTTTTGCTGCTTGGGTTTGGCGCGATTGGTCGCCAACTTGTCACGCTCTTCGACGAGGGAGAGTTTGGAGTCGAGGCGTTTGTCCGTGCTGTCTCCCCACACATTGTGCGTGGGACTTTGGGAATTGAGCGTTATAACGACCAACTGCCCAAGCTCATCACCCCCAATACTCAGTTGAGGAGTTTAGGACTCTTACGGAAAATGCAAAGAATGCGGGCATTCGTGCGCATATGGATGGGGCGAGATTCGCTAATGCTGTGGTCTCCTTAGACGCCAGCCCTGCGGAAGTTACTTGGCGCGCTGGGGTGGATGTACTTTCTTTCGGCGCTACCAAAAATGGGGCATTGACTGCCGATGCCATCGTTGTCTTTGACCGCAGCTATACCGAGGAACTTTCGTTTCGTGTCAAGCGTGCAGGACAACTCTCATCAAGAATGCGCTTTCAATCCGCACAGCTAAAGGCCTACTTGGCGGACGACTTGTGGTTGCACAACGCCACCCACGCCAATGCAATGGCAGCCGAATTGGCCGAAGGGATTGATTCCACGCCTGGTATTTCTTTGCTTAATCAACCGCAGGCCAACATTGTGTTCTGTCGACTTCCGCAAGCAGCTATCGATGCCCTTCTTGCAGATGGATATGAGTTTTACCATGACCGGTGGGAGCCTGGTGTAGTGCGGTTTGTTACTTCCTTTATGACAAGCTCTGAGGAGGTAAGCGGTTTGATTTCTAGTCTCCGAGACCATTCGCTATTGCAAGGATGAGGGCTTCTATCGCCGAGCCGAGCAGCTTGACGATGCAAAGAGTTACGTACCGATGACGCTGCCATGCCTCGGGAACCGGGCGCTCAAAATGGTTAGCATTATGGATATGGAAAAATACCTGAGCGCTGCAGGGGCAGATTGGGATTCTGGGCCCGAGGCCGGGGAGTGGATCGGACCACTTCTTGATGGGTTCAGCGACTTGCTCGGGCATGCCGTGCCGGCGGGCTATGAGCAATACGCGATTATTCCCATTCCACGTTCCAAAGAAGACCCTGAGCAACAAGACATTTTCGCCCTCAAAGCCTTGATCGAGGAGCTCCGGAAATTTACGGGCGAGCAGACTGTGCACACAGCACTGTGGGAAGGGTGGGGCTGGCTATATGCCCATGGTCTGGATCCGCGCACAGCGCCAGGCGCGGCTGGCTATGTTGCGGGAGGCGCCGCTGCGGGAGATTCGCAGGGGGTGCCGGACTGGTTTGCTGTAACCCGAGTCGAACGTCCTAATGTCCGGCCGTTGCAGCTGCCGAATCGAAATTACTATCTCTGGAGTGGGCCACTAGATTCCGCTCTTGCACTGGGGCATCACGATAATTTTCCTTCATTGATATGGCCCGACGACAGGTCATGGTTTGTTGGAATACCGATCTACTCGGCAGAAATGGCTCTGGGTGCTGATGCTCGCATAATCGAAGCGATTCTTTCTTCGCCGTCCATGCGCAAATTGGGTGCGCGTCGGGCAGGGCGAGATGAAGCTCTTCCTTATGTGGATGATGAGGACTAGCGGCAAAGGTCAAGAAAATTTCCGATCAGTTCGCTGAGGTTAGGGTACGCTAACTGAAATGAGTCGGAAAAAGAATACTCCAGCAGACCGCCAGTTCATGATGGCAGAAGTCGTAAAATCTGAGCGCATCAGTCCCAACTTCGTGCGGTTAACTCTCGCAGGTCTTGATGGGCTGGAAAATTGGGGTGCGGACCACTGGTGCCGGTTGTTCTTCACTCGGCAAGGTCAAGACGTGCTCGCACTTCCGACTAGAACCTCAGAAATTGGTTGGTACCTGCAATACCTTGCCACGCCCAAGGCGCGTCGTCCGTGGGTGCGCGCATATACGGTGCGCGAAGCACGCCCCGATGTCGGTGAGGTAGATATTGACTTCGTTATCCACGGCGATCATGAATCCATGGGGCCCGCGGCAAAGTTCGCGCTCGAAGCGAAACCAGGAGACCGGTTAGGTTTCCTTGATCAGGGTAACGCTTTTACACCGGACCACCCACATGACTGGACGCTTCTCGTTGGTGATGAAACCGCTCTACCTGCTATCGCCGGTATTTGTCGTACACTTCCCGAATCCGCCGAAGGCGTAGTAATTATTGAAATTCCCAGCGCCGCAGACCAACAAGAATTCGATGCCTCTGCGGGGATGGAGATCATGTGGATTGCACGGGACGAATCAGCCCAGTCTTACGAAAAGCCGGGCGAACTCGCGCTCCAAGTGCTAATAAACGCGACACTTCCTGACGGCGAGGTGCATGCACACACCATTGGCGAGCAAGCCCTTGCCACCGGTGCACGCCGACACCTTATTCAAGAGCGTGGCGTTCCAAAACGCAACGTTGATTTCGTCGGTTATTGGCGTCATGGGCGCGCCCAGACGAGCTAGAAAAGCATTTTCAGTCCTTGTTTACTGCTAAGAGAGGGAATACTGTTGAAACCGACCTGCAGTCAAAAAGGGTGGTGAGTGCAATGTGGAAGGTAAATGCACACAGTATCGACCGGGACGGTGAGTCATTGTTCGACAGGCTGAGTATGGAAGACGGGGTCGAAGTAGACTTTGAACCGGCACGTATCGAATTGCAGGTACCGGATCTGTGAGGTCTCTGCCTGAAAGATACGTCGACGCAACGGCTGCGTTCCCAGTTCAAGGGTTGAGGAAAACCATGGATGGCAAAGAATTACAGAAAAGAGCGGTTGCCCGCGCGCTTGAGCTCCCCGGAACAGAATTGACCCATCCCTTCGGTTTGGACTCGGACGTGTGGAAGATTTGCGGCAAGATGTTCATGTTCCTGGCCGAATTAGACGGTGAAGAAATTGTGAATCTCAAAACCGATCCACTGGATTCAGAGATACTCCGCAAGACTCACGCGAGCATTACTCCGGGTTGGCACATGAACAAGAAACATTGGATCACCATCCGGGCAGGTGGCAGGGTTGACGCACAGCTTATCGATGAACTCGTGACCGATTCCTACCTGCTCGTCGTCGAAAGCCTGCCGAAATACAAGCAGCCAGTAAACCCACAAACATTTGCATCTGATAACTGATTCGATGATCAAGAGCCAGAAATGCCCTGGTAATAGCTAAATGGATAGACTGGGCGCACGTATCAAATTGCAAGGCAATGGAGGATTGTCATGTCGGCTTCGGCTCCACGAGTATTACTTCTTGGTTTTGGCGCAATCGGGCGTCAATTGGTGACACTTTTTGACCCATCGGAATTCGAAGTCAGTGCATTCGTTCGTGATGCGGCTCCTCACCACGAACGGGGCGCGCTGGGAGTAGCGCTTTACGATGACAACCTCGCAGAGCTTATCGATGCCCACGATATCGTGGTCGAATGCGCCGGCGTTCCGGCGGCAAAAGAACACGGGCCGGCAGTAATCGCGAGCGGCAAAGATTTGGTGCTGACATCTGTAGGCGCTCTAGCTGATCCTGATGCGCGCCGGGCGCTGTTGGCTGGTCCTGGGAAAGTGCATGTCACCTCCGGTGCTATCGGAGGATTCGATTTGTGGGCGGCGCTCGCTGAGTCGAATGCAGTGGACACGGTGAAGATCCGCACGACCAAGAACGCTGAAGCGCTTATTCAAGACTGGATGAATGATGATGAGCGCGCTGAATTAGAAAACGCAACGGAGCCTTTCGTTCTTTTTAGCGGCCGACCCAGCGATGCCATTGCGAAATTCCCGGGCAACGTCAATGTTTCCATTGCACTTGCGTGGGCAACCCGTGGCAGAGTTTCCAGCGGCAGAGGCGCCAGCGATGATGAGTTGCTTGCGCGATCACTTGAGCGCGTATCGGTAGAGCTAGTTGCCTCTCCAAACCTGGTAGATACCCGCCATGACATCGAGGTATCAGGCTCGGCGGGTACTTTCTCTTTGGTTAGTGAATCTGGTCCTAACCCCGTGAATCCCAAAACATCTGCGATTACGGCGCTGTCGGTTGCCCACACTTTAAGGCATGCGCTGGCTTCGCTGTAATTTTCAGTTAGGCTACGAGGCACATGCACAAAGTCTTAGTGAGTCTTAGTTAAAGGAGTCTGGCTATGAGTTTCAATGTTTATCTCTCCGGTGAAATCCACACTGAGTGGCGTGAAGAAATCCAACGCGGGGTAGAAGCTGCTGGACTGGATGTGGTGTTTACAGCACCCGTGACGGACCATCCAGCAAGTGATGCAGCAGGTGATCATCTGGGTGAGAACAGTGATTCTTTCTGGCGCGACCATCAGTCCGCGAAGGTCAACGCCATTCGCACGCGGACTTTGATTGAAAAAGCTGACTTCGTGGTCGTGCGTTTTGGGGACAAGTACAAGCAGTGGAATGCAGCTTTCGATGCCGGTTACTGCGCAGCCCTCGGAAAGCCCTACGTGACGCTGCATGATGAAGAACTTGTGCATCCGCTCAAGGAAGTCGATGCGGAAGCACAAGGCTGGTGCAAGACCACTGAGCAGGTAGTAGAGACCCTTAAATATGTCCTTCGTGACTAATTAGGAGAAAACAGGGTTTTGAAAATTTAAGGAAGAACGTAGTCACCGGTTGGCCCAGGGGTGACGGCAATTTCCCACCGGAATCCGTCGGGGTCGGAGAAATATCCGGAGTATCCGCCCCATTCCTGGCGAATAGCTGGTGACACATCAGCACCAAGAGAAGTAGCAAGCGAGAGGACGTTATCAACTTCCTTTTCCGTCGCGCAATTGTGCGCGAGAGTAATAGGTGCGACGCCACGCGCTGGGGCAGTGCCGATCTCGGCAGTAAAACTTTCGATACTCCAGAGCGAAAGCATCAGGTTTTCACCAGCAGGAAGCATGATGACTTCGTCATTTTCAAACATGGGTTTCCAACCAAGTCCATCGACGTAGAATTTCCGGCTGCGTGCAACGTCTTCGACTACGAGGGTGATAAAGCTGATGCGTTGTTCCATGTTCTTACCTTACCGGTGCTGAAGCTTTAACGTGGACCTCTGACGTGGAGTTTTCCTGCTATGATGGCGCGCTGAGATGTGATTTTCTTTATCGAATCAAAAGGAGATGGCTGTGGAACTGAGCAAGGACAAGGGCAACAAGTTTGTTGAGGACACGCAGTCCCCAGAAGGTGCGGCCGCTTGGAAGAAGCAGCTGGACGAATTCGCGCCCGGTTCGTCTGATTGGGTCGTGGAAGCGGTCTTCGGCGGAACCTACCAGCGCGAAGGCATCGAACTGCGCGACCGCCAGATGCTGAACATGGCAGCCCTTGCTGCCATGGGCGGTGTCGAGCCCCAACTGACTGGGCACATCAAAACTGCCGTTGAGGTTGCGGGCATGAGCAAAGAGGAAGTCGCCGAATGCTTCGTGCATTTGATGCCGTACATCGGTGTGCCAAAGACTTTGGCTGCGATGCGCTGCATGAAGACGGCCTTTGAGGGCTAGTCCCGGATGGCTTCACCCGACAATATTTTGCTGCATCTTCCCGAAAACGAAGAGCAGCAAGTCCGGGATCTTTTTGCGCAGCTGGCAGAGCGTGGCTTTCCTGTTCAAAACCAGACTCCGCATATCACTCTCACTTTTTCACCGGAGATGAAAGAGCACGTCGCCGAGCGTGCCGCGGAACTTTTGCCTGCTGTTATTCCTGCGCAGTTTCGTCGTGTCGGAACTGTGGTATTCGGAACCAAGCGTAAACAAACCGTGGCCTGGCTTTTAGAAACCGATGAGGAACTGGAAGCTGTCGCACGTGAGCTCAGCCGGATTAACCCAGATGGACGCGGGGAGCGGTGGATTCCGCATCTCACCGTGGGGCTTCGGCTCCCGCGCGAAATCGTGCCGGATTATATCCGTGCATTAGACGAGCTGACCTCGCCGCACTTGCGCGAACTTACGGGCATTCGTGCTGCCCTGTGGAAGCCACGAATTCAGGAACTCACGGTGCTGGCGGGTGCGTCAGAACTCTCGTGATGCTCTTTGCATCGACAAGCATGCAATGATGGGAAAGATGACTGACGTAAGCGAATCTGCAGTAAGCACACGTACAGGCGGCGGAGCTGCCGTGAGCCCGCGGGTTGTTCGCAAAGTTGTGGGCTATGTTGTGCGCGAACATAAACTGCTGGTCTTTACCCATGATGACATTCCGCTTGAAGTTACCGGCGTCCAGGTTCCAGCCGGAACCATTGAGGTAGATGAAGCTCCGGAAGATGCGGTGCTGCGCGAGGTGCTGGAGGAGACGGGCCTGGCCACGCGCATTGTCAGTGACCTCGGAATGGAGCATTACGATGCTCGTCCGACTAAACCGGAGATCCACGAAAGGCACTTCTTCCAGCTTGCTCCAATTGAGCAACAAGTCCCTGAACGCTGGTCCACCGGGGAAGAAAATCCATCCGATGGCGGTAAGCCGCAGCGGTGGACTTGTTTCTGGATTCCTTTGGAACAATCACAAGTACTGTGCGCAGGATTCGGTGCACGATTGGGGCGGCTAATTCTTGCATAGACGTAGAAGGTCAGCAATTTGGAGCTCATGCTGCTGCCGATGAGTAAACCTGGTGGTCTTGATATCGATGGAAATAAAAAGCGAAGCTTTAAACAAATAAGGGGAATTTACATGGCTGCTGCAGAAAAGAAGACTGAGATCATTGATGGCTACACCATCAAATACCACGCGAATGGCAAAACCCGGTGGTCAAAGGGCAAAGTGGAAGACGGCCAGCCTGTTGGTTATTGGGAGTGGTACCGCGTAGACGGCACTATTAAACGCTCCGGGCATTTCAGGAACGGCGAACCTGTCGGCGAGTGGATTACCTACGACAAGCATGGTGAAGTCTACAAAGTTACGGACCGGGGTGGGGAATTCTGACCAGTCCGCGAACCTGCGCACACCACGCAGCGCGTCGACAAATCTTCAATGAGGTTCTTGCCGTCGCACGAGGTTCTTGAGCTGGTTGACGGTCGCAAGATGCGGGAAGAAACAGTCATCTACTGGTATATGGATGCTGGCCTCCGGGAGAGAATCTTGAAACAGTTCTATTTTGTTCTCGTCTGGGCCTCAACCTTAGCTCTTTGGAATCCACTGAACTAACGCGTCGAGCTGGGCACGGACCTCTACCCACGGTTTATTAAGATCCAGTGTCTGTGCGCCGATGCGACTACCTTGTACAACAACATCTAGTTCGGGCTGCTCGAAACCATCCGTCTTGGCATACAACAGTAGCCCGGCGACATTGCCAGTCTGTTTGACATCTTCGTTCTTTACGTAAGTAAGGATCTGATAAAGATTGGCAGAATGGACGGTTGATTTCGCACTGAAACGGTTAGTCTGCATTGACTTTTCGTAGTACTTGGCGTCAATGATCAGCCGGTTCGCTCCCTTTCGGAGAGTGAGATCCGTGCGCATCTTTGGGAGCTGATGGAGCCCGGAGGCGATTCCATCGCTAACAGCCCAGTCAATCAAAGGTGCGGAAGGGAAAAGTTCAGGATGATGCAGAACGAAGTATTCACGGAGGAAACGTTCATACAGGGTGCTCATCGCTTCGTCGGAAAACCATGACTCCAATTTCATATTGCCATCATCTCCATTAGGAAGAAGCCCCAAAACTATCAACTCACATACTCCGAGGAGTAGACGATAGCTGGCATTAGCCCGGTGATAGTGAAGCTCATTCCAACGGACCGACGTGGGCGGAACCAGGGCAACATCTTCCAGATATGGAAGCAGACGCCGCAGCGATACTTGGCGTGCTCTGCTGATATTTCCGCGCTGAATCAGCAGAGAAATGACAGATTTAAGCGCCTGGTTGTGCGGGGTATTTGGCAGGTATTCGTCAAAATTACACACAACCCGGCCACGGGAATGAGCGTGCCGGTTAACCGTTTGAGCAATGTCTATGCGGCCGCGAACCGTCGATAGTTCCTCAGTGCGCGAAAGGTAGTCTTGATGAAGCCCTCTCTTAATCTGAGAATTCATACCTCGGATCAGAATTTCCGCAAGCAAGTCATGTAGGTTATCGAAATTCTCGCTACCGACTCTTGAAATTGACTTGGCTTTAATCGCCCGAAACGCATATGCAAGCATGACATATACATTTTGAATGACTATGGAACGGTCAATCATACCAGTGCATTCCGGAGTTTCTCTGCCCAATCAGCAGCGTTTGAAGGCTCATCAAACCAATATCCTTCGAGTAGTGGAACGAGCTCATCTTCAACAACCGAATGGAGCCAGCCATCAACCTCTTCGGGAGCTGTTTGGTCCTTGAGAAAATTCGATGGTGGAGAGAGGTAACTATGTCCTACAGCGAACCCAGCACCAAGACCTGGGTCTTCTGTGATTGCTGCGTTGAGATAAGTGAGAATTGAAACAAGTGCATCGAACCTAGGGTTACGTAGCTGGGTCTGCACGTATTGAAAACCTGAAGATTCGAAGCCCGGCGTCATTTCGAAGAAGCCGAAACGGCGTCGAAGAGCGTAATCGAGAACAGCCAGGCTCCGGTCGGCCGTGTTCATCATCCCAATGATATGGAGGTTCGGAGGAACGGTGAATGTCTCGTTCTTGTACAAAAGCCGTAATTCTTGGCCTCGTTTATCCGCCTCGATGAGCATGAGCAGTTCGCCAAAAATCTTGGAAATATTGCCGCGATTGATCTCGTCAATGATGAAGAAATAAGGTCGGTCCTGGTCATCATTGAGCGCTTCTTTGCAGAAACGGTAGAAAGGTCCTTCATGAAGCTCGAATCCACCGGAAGCATTTGGACGGAAGCCCATGAGAAAGTCTTCATATGAGTAACTCTGATGGAACTGCACCATCCGGACGCGACTCTGATCCATTTCTCCCATGATTGAATACGCGAGGCGCTTTGCAGCGAAAGTTTTTCCAACACCCGGAGGTCCTGCCAAAATCACGTTCTTTTTGCGCTTAAGCAAAGCCCGAAGGCGTGCATAGCGAGTTTCCGTTATGAAGACATCATCTAAGAAATCTGCTTGGCCGTATTTAGGGAGAGCGGCAAGCGCGTCGGTTTCATCAATATCCGGTTCACCGGTGACAATCGCCTCCAGCTGTTCCACATAGCCGATATTGGAAGAGATATCTGTAAGGGTTTTAATGGAAGCTTGCCCAGGATGCTCCCACGTTCCAATGTAATCCCAATCAACGGATCGTACGTTTCTGTATGAATCTCGCGCCGGGTCGTAGCTCGTAGCAGATGTTACTTTTCCGCGACCAATAATCTTGTGCATACCCTTCTTGGCGTAGACGATGTCGCCGACTGCTATTTCATGCTGAAAGTCCCATACTGCCTTAGCACCGTTGGTGTTCTTTGAAGCGGGATTATTCTCAACAAGCTTTTGGCGAATGTCTTCCTGGGTTTCGTACTCGGAGTGTTCACCGAGCTCATCCCATCCAATGCCCATGATTCCAGCTTCTGTAAACTCTTCCCACCGAGAAGCTTGCTCACCAGGCGAGTAAAGCCAATAGTGACGCTTGCGTGGTTCTGTGCCCTCCTGAGTGGATACCGGATTGGGGGCTGGCGTCGGGCTGGAATCTTCCTCCACAGCGAAGGACTCCCATCGCTCGTGAACCCCGGGCGACCAAAAATGAAAAGGTTCAGGGAATTCGGGAGCTAACTTCGCACGAATCTTCAGAAGGTCTAAATCGATCTGAACTGGAGAATTAGAGGTGGCTTTTTCAATGAGATCCGTAAAACCGGCTCGAATCTTCTCCTTCTTACCAGGGGATGAAATTGCCTCGAAAGTTCTCGGGTGTGCAAGAAACTGCAGTGCATTACGGATATCGGGTATATCTTGTCCAGAATCGAGCATGGCTTTCTGATACGCCCAAGCATCGATCTTCAGCGCTTCGCGGTCGGTGCCCGAAAGCGTCTGGACGTGCTTTATGAAGTTCGCGGCCCAGATCAAGTGCTTCCATAATTGCCCGTTGTAGGCTTGTCCGCTCCTGAAGCCTGCTGTTCCTAGAGGGCGAGATAACCAGGTCTCCATTTGAGGAGGAAGAGTGACAGGCTCTGACAGATGTGCAAGTACTGACTCGACATGGGATCTGCGAGTCTCCGGTAAGGAATTTTTTAATGGATGTTCTCTTAAGAAAACGAGTTCAGCGGTAAGAAGAACCACATCATCGGGAGCGCCACTTAGCTGGTGGTCGAGCTTTTCCCACTGAGATTGGCCGGTGCCTTCCATCGGGTCGTCCTCAACGCGTTTGCGAATTTCCTCGGCAGCTGATGCAGTCCAGATAGTAATCTCTGGGTTAATAATGGATTTACCGTCACCGAGCATGTGCTCAAAAACTTCTTTGACTTCCAGCGCGATTTTCATGTCGGGGACGTGCCGCGTTTCAGCTAGTTTCGCAATGTCTATTTGTTCTTCATAGGGAGTATCCATACTGGTAGTTTTCCAGAAATACTTAAACGTTGCGGGAGAATGTTGTGTGATGTTTAAACAGCAGGACTAAACGTAGGAAACTCCTAATGGGAACAGCCATACCCACGTGATCGCGCCCAATCTAAAGCATCTTGGCTGGCATTATCGTCTGGCAGGTGAATAGCTTTAAGAAAGCTGGTGGTGCTGTGGGAATGCATTTCTGCAGCAACGGCCGCACCGTCGCCGTCGGCGATGAGCTCGAATAGTCGGCGGTGGCGGTGAGCGCGGGCAACAAGCGATTCAAAGTCTGATTGGGCTTGGCGGTTAAGGTGCATCAACAAACCAAGAGGGTAAAGGATGGTGCCGAAAGCGGCAGTAAGGCGTGAGTGGCCAGCTAGATCAATGAAAGCGCGATGAAAAGCAAGGCTGTCGGGAACGGCACTTTCCTCATCGTCGGCTTCGGCGCTGCGCTCAAGTTGTTGGACGGCAGACTCTAACTCTTCTAGGCGCTCGGGTGCCGCGGGGATACCGTGGATTAACGCAAGCTCTTCAAGGTGTTCACGCAGCGTCACAATTTCATAAGCGTCTTGCAAGGTCAGCGTCACAACCTTGGTGCCAGCCCGGGGGATATGAACCACAAGACCGTCGTAGGCGAGAATACGCAGTGCCTCGCGAAGGGTGGCGCGGCCGACACCGAGGGCATCGGCAAGCGATTGCTCAGCAATGTGCGTGCCTTGTGTGAGCTGGCCACTGAGAATGCGTGAACGCAATGCATCGCAAGCAAGCTCAACCGCACTTTGTGGACCTGAGGGGGTACGTGCCACGCGGCGACCGCGACCAATCTTTGCCATTAACGTGCCTCCATCGATTCGTGTGCGCGATGCGGAACAATCACCGGCCGACCAGTGCGTGGGTCACTAAGCAAGACACTGTCAATGCCGAATACATCTTTAATAACAGTAGTAGACAACGTGGTGTCAGTATCACCGACCGCGGCAACTTGTCCCTCGCGCATTGCGACGAGGTGGTCCGAAAAACGCGCTGCCATTCCGAGGTCATGCAAGACCATGACCACAGTGATTCCACGCTCGCGCTGCAAAGTGGTGACCGTTTCCAGAACATCGAGCTGATAAGCGACATCCAAATAGGTAGTGGGCTCATCTAGCAGCAAGACGCTGGGGGATTGGGCCAGGGCAAGCGCAATCCATGCACGCTGCCGTTGACCACCTGAAAGCGTGCCCAAAGGACGCTCGGCAAATTCAGTCAGTCCTGTGGCACGAAGTGCATCCCACACAATAGTTTCATCGTGCTTGGACCATTGGTCCCACCAGCGTCGGTGAGGATCCCGTCCGCGTGAGACGAGGTCAATGGTGGAAAGATTTTCGGGAGCCTCCGGTGCCTGGGGCAGAAGAGCCACCTCACGCGCATACTCGCGTGGAGAAATACTAGATACCTCGCGGCCGCGTAAGAGGATTTCTCCTTCGCGGCGTTGCAGCCGGGAGATGCTTCGCAGCAGCGTGGACTTGCCAGAGCCATTCGCACCAACGATGACCGTGGTGCGGCCTTCGGGGATATTAAGGTCAATGCCGCGCAGAATCTCTGAACCACCCAGGGTGACGCGCAGGTCGCGGATTTCATAGGCGTTCTTCATCGAATGGTGTCCTTTCCCTGGCGGACCAGGAGCCAAATCAAAAATGGGGCGCCGATGATTGCAGTGACGGCACCGGTTGGTAGAAGAATTGGTGCAGCTAAGGTTCGGGCGAGCAGGTCACTGGCGGTAACAATGGCAGCGCCGATCATCGCTGAAGCAAGTAAGGGAGGCCGCGGTGCGCCAGCTGCGCGCTGTGCGATGTGCGGGGCAACCAGTGCGACAAAGCCAATGGGCCCTGCGACAGCAGCGGCTATCGATGCCAGCACAACCGAACATAGCAGCAGCGCGCTGCGGCTACGCTGCGCGTTTTGCCCAAGCGCGGTGGCCATATCGGAGCCCAAATTTAAGGCAGGAATCCGCGTGGACAAGGGCACTAAGACCACGGCTACAACGCCGAGCGCCAGTGCCGCCATCACCACTTCTTCGCTGCCGCGGCCATTGAGGGATCCAGCGAGCCAGGCGTTGGCCTTCTCCGCATCTTCAATGCTCGCGGCAATGAGCATCCAGCTGGTTAAACCACTAAATAGCGCGGAAGTTCCCACACCCACCAGCAACATCTGAAGCCTGCCACCAGAGGTCATTTTCAAGATCGTGCTGACCGTTAGAGCAGCAGCAAGTCCACCAACTAATGCAGCGCCTGAAGTGCCAAAGGCATGAAGCAGCGAAGACGCACCAGTCGCATTGGTGCTGCTGCCGCCAAGAATGATGACCGCGACTGCTGCTGTGCCTGCACCCGCAGTAATTCCCAGCAGGTCCGGACTAGCAAGCCCGTTGCGGGTTGTGGTTTGCACGATGGCGCCAGAGACTGCGAGCATTGCCCCAACCAGTAACCCCAGCAACGTCCTGGTCAGACGCAACGTAATGACTACTAATTGTTCTTGGCGTGTTCCGCCGCCGGATAAAACCTCAAGTACTTGGCTTGGGGACAACGATAGATCGCCGACTCCCAGCGACAACACGCAAAGTATGGCTGCGGCAAGTGTTGCTATGACCGTAGTTAGAGCTGTTCGTGGGGACCAGCGAGTTGATACCTGGCCCAGGCGCAGCACGCGTGGGGCGGTAAGTAGCGTACTCATCGTGCCTCCCGGAAAAGTCGAACAACGAGGACCAAGAATGCCGGGCCACCGATAACTCCCAGGACAATTCCTACGGGTAGCTCAGCAGGTTGGACTAAAAGACGGCCCAGAATATCGGCGCCAAGAACCAAAACCGCTCCCAGCAGCGCTGATAAGGGCAACAGTCGCGCATGCGACGGACCAACTATTCCGCGCGCAATGTGCGGGGCAACTAATCCCACGAACCCTAAAGAACCAACGAGCGATGTTGCACCGCCAACGAGCAAGGTCACTGCGGCGAACCCGCCCAGCCGAGTCGGAAGGATACGCCGGCCCAGCGATTGGGCCATGTCATCACCTAGCGCGAAAGCATCTAGGGCAGAAGACTGGGCAACCACTAAAATGGCTCCTAACAGCATCAGCGGGGCAACCAGCAGGACAGAATCAAGACTGCGTCCACCGGTCAAAGAACCAACCGTCCAAAAACGGTAGGCATCCAAGGCGGCGACATCGATAAGCAAGATCACGCCAGTGATTGCGCTAAGCAAAGCTGATACCGCAGCACCCGCCAAGATTAACGATGCCGGTGAGGGATCGCGTCGGCGTCCAGCTAACGTGCCGATGACAAAAACGATCAGTGCACCAAGAGCAGCACCTGCATAGGCAAACCACAAGTAGCCAGCCGGGGTCACGATCCCTAATACCGAAATACTCAATACCACAGCCAATGATGCACCAGCGGTTATGCCAAGTAGTCCCGGGTCAGCCAATGGATTGCGGGTTTGTCCTTGCATGACCACCCCCGCAACAGCCAATGCTGCACCACCGAGTACACCTAAAACCGTACGGGGCAGTCGATGCTCCCACAAGATTGCTTGGGCCTCGGCATCAGCTTGTCCGGCGAGCGCTGCGAAGATGGTTGCTGGGTCGAGGGAGCGCGAGCCAACCATAACGCTGAGCAAAACTACTGCAACAAGCATGAACCCGGCGATTGTCAGCGCCCCGAGCAGCGGCGAAACCTTTCGGGTGTCTGCTATTCGGGTGTCTTTTGTTAGTACATCGGGCATGGGGTTAGAAGGTTTCAAGCAGCTTTTCGATGACATCAAGCGTGTGCATCGCAGTCAGCGCTGCACCTTCATGCGTCTGCTTATCGGAGCGGACAACATGCCCGTCAGCTACAGCAGGAAGCTGCTGGAAGAGGCTGTCTTCACTGAATTCTTCCCATACCTGTGGGTCATTGACTAGGGCAACAATTGCATCAGCGTCCTTGAAAGCCTCCAGAGTTTGCTCACGGCTGTATACTGCTTCTTCACCGTCGATAGCCGCTTGGAATGCCTCAGAAGGTTGCGCACCTAGGTCACGAAGAGTCAACGACAGCAGACGATTCGGACGGGTTTCTAGGCTCTCACCGTTGTAGCTTAAAGGCACAAAGGAATTTCCTGCGAGAATATCCGCGTATTCTTCTGACATCTGCGTGACGCGGGATTCATACTCTCTAATAAGTTCTTCGGCGCGGACTTCAGTTCCGGTTGCTTTTGCAACTAAGCGCAGGTCATCTTGCCAACTGGCCGTACTTTGGTCACCAATGGCAAGCACTGGCGCGACGGCCTCAAGTTCCTCACGAATTGGTTCGACGTCATCAACGCGGCTGATAATCAGGTCTGGTTCAGCTGCAATGATGGCCTCGATATTGATCTCATCGGCTAGAAACAGCTCCTCTGCGCCATTTTCTTTGGCTGTATCCAGATTCTGTGCGACTGGGGATTCCAGATCGAGTGATCCGGCTTCTTCATATGGGTATCCAGTAAGCGGAAGTCCCAGTGAAAGGGCAATATCAAGGTCGCGGCGGCCCTCAAGAACCACGACAGAATCGATCTCGGAAGGAACTGCTACCTCGCCCAGCACAGTATCGACGGTGCGGACATCACCAGATGCTTCAGCATTGGCATTTGATGCAGTGTCTTCGTTGGCAGATTCAGCTGTGGAGGAACAGCCGGCAAGGACAAGGGAAGCAGATACGACGAGGGCAGGAATAGAGCGGAGTGAAAAAATCATGGAGTTTAGCCTAGCCTAATCTAGTCAACTGACGTGAATCTCGTCTGTGTGAGATTCGTAATATGAGACCACGCCCATCAATTAGTCAGTCATGCACTAGGGCGAGCATTTGGACTACAGCTTGGCTAAGAGCTCTTTCCAGTAGGGGCGCCATGTTTCAACCTCATCGGAAGAGGCAAGCTTTGTATGTTCCAAGGCGATTGAAGCTTTCCCGTTCGGTTTGTCGCTGATATTGACGTTGACTCGGGAGCCATCGACAAGCTGCACGCGCCAATACCGCCACTTCGCTGTCGCGGAAGTAGAAGCAGCTTCTTCGGATTCAATGCCATTGAACTCATCGCGGGTGCCAACTAACTCCAGCCAAGCTTTCAGCGCAGCATCTTTATCACCGGGGAAAGTCTTGGAGGTCGAGGTCTGGAAACTGCCCGTGCTGGACTGACCCGGAATGCGCAGGCCAGCGTGTTGTTCAAAAGCAATGGCCACGCCTTGCGCCCCACCATTCTTTTTTCTCAACTGATTCAGGCATGAGCTTTAGGGCTTGCTTAGCGATGTCTCCGTGGTTCATCTCGCGTGCACCAGCAGCGTCCAAGGCCGCAACCCAGTCATCCCAAGGGCGGTTCGTTGCCTTGGTGATAGCGGATGTATTGGTGGGCTTGACCATGTCTTTATTCTTTAACGATTTGTGAGGATGCGCAAGGGATAAAAGTAAAAGACTTGCTTATTAACCAGGCTGCGGCAGCCAGCCACAAAATGACACCGGCTGCTTCGACCCACCAGTTGATGCCTTCACCGGAAACAAACACAGACTGTAAGAAAAATACGCGGATGCTGTTGATACCACCGTGGAGAATCACCGCTGGCCACACAGAACCGGAGCGAAGCCGCAGCGCGAGGAAGAAAGGCGCCCAGGACGCAACAGATACTAGATACGCGAGCGCGAATTCTATAGTTGCGGTGGACAGAATTAAGGGAACTACGGGAAGATACCACAGCGTCCATGCGATTGATTGGGTAGCGGCAGCTTTGGGGAAACTCCACCCGGATGTGCGAGAAGCTAGCCAACCACGCCAGCCGAATTCCTCACCAAGGGCAAAGACACATTGCATAAGCAAAATGGGAATGACGGCGATAGCTGCAAGGGCGATGTCATTACTGGCGGCAAAAGTCTGTCCAGTTGCTAGTGCGAGAAGCGCTTGGAGTGCAGAAATAACTATGAGAAAGCCCAGGCCAACGATGATTGCTTTGGTGGAACTGGCCCACCGCAATGCGAGCACGTCACGTAAGCGAGCAAGACGGTGTTGCGGGCGTTTCTTGAGAGCAGCGAAAAATATCAGCGCAACAATTAGCGGGGTAAGCTGCGCAATCGGAACAATTAGCCCGGTTGCGGCCTCTGGCAACAAGCCAAGCAGAAGTGGGGCAGAGATTAAGGCGCTAAGCGCAGGGGCTGCGAGAATATAGCCGGCAACTTCAACTAGTGATGCGCTGGTGTTGGTAGAAGACGGGGGCGAGGGGTTGTCCAGATGAGCTACGGCCACATCAGGGAAAAGCCTGATTTTTGCCCCCAAAAGTACTTGGGGTGTAATCCTAAAGCGTCAGCATGACCTTGGTGGCACGTCGTTCATCCATGGCCTTGTAAGCCTCAGCTGCTTCCTCCAGGGGAAGGGTGAGGTCAAAGACCGCGCCTGGATTGATCTGGTCAGTCATGATGAGATCAATCAGTTCAGGAAGGAAGCGGCGCACAGGGGCAGGGCCGCCAAGCAGATTCACGGTGGCAACAAAGAGATCCGTGCCATCGAGTTCCACGCCGTGGGAGACACCGACGAATCCGACGTGCCCGCCGGGGCGGGTGGCACCGATTGCCTGCTGCATCGATTCTTGGGTGCCCACTGCCTCAATCGTGGAATGCGCACCGTAGCCGTTGGTTAGTTCCTTGATACGGGCAATGCCTTCCTCACCACGTTCTTCCACGATGTCGGTTGCACCAAACTGCTTGGCCAGTGCCTGGCGGTCAGCGTGGCGCGACATCGCGATGATACGCTCGGCACCCATCTGCTGTGCGGCCAAAATACCCATGAGACCAACCGCGCCGTCACCTACGACGGCGACCGTCTTTCCTGGGCCAACCGCAGCAGCATCGGCAGCAAACCAGCCGGTGCCCAAAACATCGGAAGCCGCAAGCAAACTCTTTGTCTGCTCTTCGGTGGGGGTGCCGGGAACCTTGACCAAAGTGCCATCGGCAAGCGGAATGCGTGCTTTTTCTGCCTGCGTACCGATGCCACCCATCATGACCTGGTGTGCACAGCGCGATTGGAAACCAGCCTCACAAATCTCACAGGTATTATCCGATGCGACGAAGGAACCAACCACGAAATCGCCGATGGCCACTGACTTTACATCATCACCGATCTGGTCAACGATGCCGATGTATTCATGGCCCATGGGGTGGCGGTCGACGTCATCAGTGCCGCGGTAAGGCCACAAGTCAGAGCCGCACACGCACGTTGCGGTGACACGGATAATCGCATCGGTGGGCTGTTCCAAAACCGGGTCCGGGCGCTGTTCAACGCGGACATCTCCGGGGGCGTGCATTATGACACCACGCATGTGGGTCTCCTTTGCAAAACGATGTTTTCCGTAACTACTTCAAGAGGCTAAAACAATTATGCACCCATTTTTCTCTCGCGGCACGAGCCTGTGTGCCGCCGAGGTCACGGGGGTATGACTGCGGGATGATTCTGTTGAAGTTGCCCTCTACCGCGCGTAAATCCTAGTACCGTTAATTTATGGCACCTCAAAAAATCCGATCTTCGCGCCCGCTGTGGCAGCGACTTGTGCCGGGCGTGCTGGTAATGCGCAATTACCAGCGAGGATGGATAAAAGGTGATGTCATCGCCGGTATAACGGTGGCCGCCTATTTGATTCCGCAAGTGATGGCTTTTGCCAGCATCGTTGGGCTCCCGGCGGTAGTAGGGCTCTGGGCTGTACTCGGGCCGATGGCGCTGTATTTCATTTTGGGCACCTCGCGGAAGATGTCGATCGGACCAGAATCTACCACCGTATTGATGACGGCAGCAGGTATCAGCGCGCTAGTCGGAGCAGCCGGCGGACCCGAACATATGGCGGAAGTAGCCGCCCTTTTAGCAATTGCCGTGGGCGCAGTGTGCCTGATTGGCTATGTGGGACGTCTGGGGTTTCTCACCAGGCTATTATCGCGGCCGGTACTGGTGGGCTATCTACTAGGAATTGCCCTACTGATGTTCATTAGCCAACTTTCAGAAGTGACCAAGGTTGAAACTTCCGGGGAACAGTCGTGGCAGGAAGTGGCATCATTTTTCCAAAACATTCACAATGCGCATATTCCCACGGTGCTCATGGCGCTGGCAGTATTTGTACTGTTATTCCTTGCCCGATGGATTGCCCCGAAATTCCCGGCACCGCTGCTAGTACTGCTAGTTGCCGCCGGGGCTGTAGCTCTATTCGGGCTGGACCGTTACGACTTGGAAGTTATCGGCGAGATTCCGCGCGGCTTGCCGGAACTACGGCTGCCGGATTTTAGCACCGTGGATATCTGGGCATTAATGCCCTATGCAGTAGGTATTGCCATCGTCGGATTTTCGGACAATATCCTCACCGCCCGGGCTTTTGCTGCAGAAAAAGATGAACCTATCGACGCTAACCAGGAGCTGCTCGCACTTGGCGCGGCAAATATTGCCAACGGACTTTTCCAGGGCTTTCCAGTCTCTACGAGCGGTTCACGAACCGTGCTCGGTAATACCGCGGGTGCGAAAACCCAAGTTCACTCACTGGTAGTCATCGCCATCGTGGTGATGGTCTTGCTCTTTGCCGGGCCGGTATTGGAATCCTTCCCGGAAGCCGCGCTGGGTGCTTTGGTGATGTATGCCGCGGTGCGATTGATCGATATCGAAGAGCTACGCCGCATCGCGCGCTTTCGTAAGAGCGAACTGATTATCACTGCCGCCACTGCTTTAGCGCTAACGCTTTTTGGTGTGCTGGTGGGCATCGGATGTGCGATTGCTTTGTCGATTTTGGATCTCATCCGCCGGATCACTAGCCCCTACGCGGATGTGTTGGGTTATGCTCCAGGCGTTGCAGGCATGCATAGCTTGGATGACTACCCGGATTCACAACCAGTTGAGGGCCTGGTGGTCTTTCGTTATGACTCCCCAATATTTTTCGCTAATGCCGATGACTTCTCCGCTCGCGCGAAGCAAGCCATTGATAGGTCCCCGCATCCCATCCGGTGGTTTCTGCTGAACGCGGAAGCCAATACGGAAATGGACCTCACCGCAGTTGACGCCTTAGAAAAACTTCGTGTGGATTTGGAAAGACAAGGCATCAGGTTTGCCATGGCGCGTGTCAAGCAAAACCTCAGCCGCAGCCTTGCACCGACGGGATTTATTAAATCGGTGGGCAAGCAGTACGTCTTTACTACCTTGCCTACGGCAGTGCGCGCCTACGCTGCGGAATTCGATGAGCGCTATAGCAGGTATCCAGAGGGGATACCGGATTATATTTTGAATAATGAAAAACCTTCGAGCTAATCACGCGCCTTGCTCTGGATGCAGGTGAGCCTTTTCGCCGGCGTGGTCGAAGATCGTCAGAATCTCGGCTGGGCCTAAATGTGCTTCCATCATGTGTGGGGTCATAGTGGAAAATTCCACGGCCTGGCCTGGGGTGACCATAATGGTTCTGGTTCCAAGCGTTAGTCGGATGACGCCGCTTAAGACGGTGAACCATTCCGAGCCCGGATGGACTACAGGTTCCACATCGGCGCGGTCGGGATTGATACGCATCTTGCCGATGGTCACCCCGCGCCGATCCCTTTCACGCGACAGCAACCAAAAGGTCATTCCCCCATGAGATTCCGGCTCCGGGCGGATAACCACATCATCGTTGCCTTCGGGTTCTACTAGTTGATCCAAGGAAGTACCCAGAGCTTGCGCGATGCTCACTAATAAATCCAGTGAGATGCGTTGGCGTCCAGTTTCGATTCTGCTCAGCGTGGACGCCGAAATCTCACAGCGGCGAGCTAAGGTTTCTAGGCTCCAATTGCGTGCCAGGCGCAAGCCCCGAATGCGCTGGCGAACAATCTCGTCGGTGTCGTTTTGCGTCATATGCAAAAGTGTATGCGTTTTCCGGCAGGGTTATTTAATCTCAAAACCATGACGCAAAACGAACAACAAAGTGTTTCTGAAAACTTCGATGCTGACGTGGCGATTATCGGCGGCGGGGCAGCAGGGCTGGCCGCCGCGGTTGCCCTGGGTCGCTCACGCCGCAAGGTGATTGTCATTGATGATGGTCATCCACGCAATGCCCCAGCAGCCGGTGCGCACAATGTCTTGGGCAATGAGGGCATTTCACCGCTGGAGCTGCTGGCCAAAGGCCGCAGTGAGGCCGAATCCTATGGCGTGCAGATTCAACGCGGCCGTGTGGAGCAAATGCAAGGGACAACCGATAACTTCACGCTCGCAATCAGCGACAGTACGGAATCCATTCGCGCCCGGCGCATTATTTTGGCCACAGGTCTTGTCGATGAGCTACCTGATATCCCCGGCGTACGCGAAGGCTGGGGTGAAACGGTCTTGCACTGTCCTTTCTGCCATGGCTGGGAAGTCCGGGATCAGAAAATTGCCGTGCTAACTTCCGGAGCATTGGCCGTCCACCAGGCACTGCTATTTAGCCAGCTCAGCAACGATGTGACGGTGTATCTCAATGATGCCCCAGATCCAGCGCCTGAGGTGCTGGAACAACTTGCTGCTTTAAACGTGCCGCTTGTTCGCGGCCGCGTGGAGAAGTTGGTGATGGAAGGCAAGCAAGTACAAGCCGTGCAGATTGAAAACACGTCAGGTAGTGACGCAGTGCTTTTCGATGCCGACGCTGTTGTCGTTGCCCCACGCTTTAACGCAAGAACTGAGCTTTTCGAAACCCTAGGTGGCGAAGTGGAAGAAACCCCATTCGGTACCCAGATTCCTGCGAAACCCCAGGGCATGACGTCTGTGCCAGGAGTGTGGGCAGTTGGTAATGCCGCACAAGCGATGGCGATGGTGGTTTCTTCTGCTGCCTCGGGAGTGATGACTGGTGCTGCGGTCCACGGAGATTTAGCTATGGCTGATCTGAATGAGGCGGTGCTGGCACAGCGAAGAGCCTAAAGCCCAAGTGCTGCGGCGCTGCGGCGCTGCGGTGCTACCATGGGAGATCATCCAGAAGGAGGCTGTTTATGAGTACGGAAGTACAAAGCAATTCTTCTACCGATGAGGTTTCATTGGCGGCGGCCTTTACCGCCGAGCATCATGACATTGATGCGGGAATTGAGCAGTATTTAGCTGATACCGCAGCACCCGACCCGCGCCAACGCGCAGTGCCATTACAAAATGCCATGGCTGCCTTGCGCCGCCACATCTACATAGAAGAAGAAATCGTCTTTCCACACCTTCCTAAAGGCGCATTGATGATGCCGCTGATGGTGATGCGCAAAGAGCACGGTGAGATATGGCAGCGCATGGACGCGCTCGAAGAGATTTTGCAGGATCCAGCCGAGGATTCTACCGGTGTGGAGCAAACTTGCGCAGAGATTCTCGCGCTCCTTGATAGGCACAATATGAAAGAAGAGCCTGTTATCTATCCGCATATGGATGCGGATCTCACGGATCAAGAACAGGAAAAGGTTCTTAAGCTCCTAACCGGTGGGGAGATGCCCAAAGGCTGGGTATGTGAGGCCTTGCGTTAAGAGCTGCAGCTTTCGAAGGAGCGGGAAACATGAGCAAGACATTTAACGTCGGCGACCATGTCCGGTGGAATTCTGAAGCCGGCGAGGTATCTGGAGTGATTAAGAAAAAGCACACGCAAGATACCGAATACAAAGGGCACATGCGCAGGTGCAGTCCGGAAGAGCCGCAATATGAAATCAAAAGTGATAAAACCGATCATATTGCGATGCATAAAGGCTCTGCTTTGACCAAGATTGCTAAGAAGTCAGGGCAATGACTAAGCAGGACAAAGACGCCTCGGTCCCTAAAATATGGACGATTGGCCACTGGACATGTCCCATCCCAGTCTTTCTAGAGACCTTGGATGAGCGCAGCATCGACATGCTTATCGATGTCCGCGCGCACCCTGGCTCCCGCCGCAACCCGCAGTTCGACTCCGATGAGATGAAGAAGTGGCTTCCAGAAAACGGCATTGCCTATCAACTATTTCCCAAGCTGGGCGGACGGCGCCGCAAACAAGATGTGCCGCCAGAAATCAACGCCGGCTGGAAGAACGCGAGCTTTAAAAACTACGCGGATTACACGCTCACTGAGGAATACCACGAAGGAATTGCGGAGCTTAACGAGTTAACACAGAAGCACAGGGTAGCGATCATGTGCGGTGAGCCCATGCCGTGGCGCTGCCACCGTCTATTGATTTCGAATACTCTAGCCGCGCAAGGTTTCCAGGTAGAACAACTTATCGCCGGGCAAAAGCCCAAGAAATATGAGCTGGGCATGTGGGGTGCTACACCGCACGTTCAAGAAGACGGCCAAGTGACTTACCCCGCTGAACCGACTGAGTCAGCTGCGTCAGCCGAGTAGCTGCAGCAAATACCTGCATTTACGTTCCTAGTGGAGCATGATGGAGGCCATGAGTACAGCGAGATTAAAGCACACAACAATAAAGCCTTCGACGCGGCGGTCGCCTGAGGAAACCACCGCGCGCCGGGGTACATTGTTGATTGCTTATGGGCATACGACGGTGGATTTTAGCCAAGGTGCAATTGCTGCGTTGATGCCTTTTCTCGTGCTGCAAGGTGGTTATAGCTATTCTGCGGCAGCGGGCGTCATGCTGACTTTCTCGCTGGTGTCTTCCATTATTCAGCCAGTGCTCGGCATCATGGGGGATAAGTGGCGCATGCGCTGGCTTATTCCCGTTAGCGTTTTTCTCTCCGGTGCGGGTATCGCAGCGATTGGCCTGGTTGATGCCTACTGGGCGGTGGCGTTATTGGCATCGGCAGCCGGCATTGGTGTTGCGGCGTTCCACCCGGCCAGCGCCAGCCGCGCCCGCGAAGTCAGCGGTGGGGACCATGTACTGATGTCATGGTATTCACTGGGCGGAAATTTCGGCTTCGCGCTAGGTCCGGTCATCGTGGCTATAACCATCGGCGTCTTTGGCCTTGGTGCCACACCGCTGTTGATGATCCCGGCACTCACCGGCACTGTAGCGGTGCTGGTCTTAAATAAATACGGGGTTGCACAACCCGCCACGAAGGCAGGTGTGGACACTAACCACCGCGATGACTGGGTATCGTTCGGGCGCATGTCGATTGCGATTTTGTGCCGCTCCATCGTCTTTGTAGGCATCGGCACTTTCATCGTGTTGTTCATGCACGAATACCGTGGGGTTCAAGAAGACCTCGCCAATGCCTCGCTGTTTATCTTCTACATCATGGGTGCGTTCGGCACGGCAATCGGTGGACACCTGGCCCGCAGATGGAACCGCACCACATTGTTGCGGTGGTCTTATCTACTGTCCATCCCACTTTTAGCCGGCATGTTCTTAATCCCAGGGCCAATCGCCTGGGGCTTTATCGTCCTGGTCGCGCTAACGCTGTACGTCCCCTTCTCACTGCAAGTCACGCTGGGCCAGGACTATTTACCGCAGCATATGAGCACGGCCAGCGGCGTGACCTTAGGACTCGCGGTATCGGTCGGCGGCGTCGCGACACCACTTATCGGTGCCCTCGCCGATCGCGTGGGACTCGAGTACGCGCTACTGCCGCTTATCGCTTTGCCGGCCGTGGCATTTATTGCGCTGTGGGGACTGCAAGACCCCAGTACCCGCGTCATTGAGGTGCGTAATTAACCGTTTCGATTAATTGCCTAGCTCGCCGGTCAACCGCGAGTGGAATGCCGTGGTGAATTCATTCATGCCTACAAATTCCACGGTCTTGTCATGCTGGCGGTACTTGGTCTGAATGGTATCGAGTGCCGCGACGGTGGAAGCATCCCAAATATGGGATTGGCTCAGGTCAATGACAATGTGTTCTGGGTCGGCTGTGTATTCAAATTGCGTGGTCAAATCATTGCTGGAGGCAAAAAGTAGCTGTCCCTGCACGGTGTAATACGCCACCTGCTTGTCATCTTCGGTCTTTACTTCTCGGCGGACTTCGATAAGATGCGCTACGCGGCGTACGAACATGACGCTGGCGGCAAAGACTCCAACAACGACGCCGATGGCGAGGTTCGAAGTAGCAACGACGACCGCGACGGTAATGACCATGATGGCGGTTTCGCTTTTCGGCATGCGCTTTAGCGTTGAAGGCTTAATGGAATGCCAATCAAAAGTGCCAACAGAGACCATCACCATGATGGCCACCAATACAGCCATCGGAATGGTGCCAACCAGATCGCCTAAAACCACCGTGAGGATAAGCAAGAAAACGCCGGCTAAGAAGGTGGAAATACGCGTGCGCGCGCCAGAGGTTTTGACGTTGATCATGGTCTGACCAATCATCGCGCAGCCACCCATGCCACCGAATAGACCGGAGACAATATTGGCAACGCCTTGGCCCCAGCTCTCGCGGGTCTTATTGGAGTGGGTATCTGTTACTTCATCGACAAGCTTGGCGGTCATCAAAGATTCCATCAGACCAACGAGTGCCATTGCTAGGGCATAAGGAGCGATGATCGACAAGGTGTCGAGCGTCCACGGAATATTCGGAATGAATAGCTCCGGCAGGCTATCCGGCAATTCGCCCTTATCGCCCACGGTCGGCACGGAAATGGCAAAGACCGCGGCGATGGCGGTAACAATCAGAATCGAAATCAATGGTGCCGGCACAGCCTTGGTGACCTTCGGCAAAAAGATCAAGACCAAAAGTCCCAGGATAAAGAGCGGGTAGACGGCAAAGGGGACATCGAAAAGCTCTGGCAACTGAGCCATAAAGATTAAGATTGCTAGGGCATTAACGAATCCCACCATGACGCTGCGCGGGATAAAACGCATGAGCTTTGCAACGCCCAGCACGGCCAAAACAATCTGAAATACACCAGCGAGTAACACCGTGGCGATGAGATAGTCCAAGCCGTACTCATGGACGACGGGAGCCACCACGAGCGCGACCGCGCCAGTCGCGGCCGAAATCATCGCTGGTCGGCCACCAACTACAGCGATGGTCATCGCCATAATGAATGACGAGAACAGCCCGACCTTCGGGTCGACACCAGCGATAATAGAAAAAGAAATCGCTTCTGGAATCAGCGCGAGCGCAACCACCAGACCAGCGAGCGTTTCGCGGATGAGAATCCGTGGCGTCTTTAAAGCTGTGCGCACTGATGGTTCAGGACGATACCGATCTTTGTCATTAATCGGTGAGGTGACAGTAGTCATGACAGTAAAACTCCGAAAACGAGGCAAGTAGTTTTTAAGAAAGGCGCAGCCATACAAACCGTGGTTGTGGCGCGCGCAAAAGGGCACGGGATTACTTGCTATTTAACTAGCCTTCGTGCAGGCAGATGCTTGAATTACTCTAGTGCAGCCAACCGGCTGTGGCGAACTGAGATAACTAGGGCGTGACTTTGAATATAAATAGGTGGGCGTGGTTTTGCGGTTCCTAGGTGTATTACAGTTAATCGATATGCCTGAAGTAGGAAACCGTAGGGTTAATGGAACTGCATAATGGCAAAGTTCGGATGGCTGAGCTATCGCGGATAACGGGAGTTAGCGTGCCCACCATTAAGTATTATGTGCGCGAAGGCCTGCTGGCACCTGGTGAAGCAATTAGCAAGAATCAGGCGCTCTATGGCCAAGCGCATGTTGAGCGCATCCGCGTTGTGCGAAGCTTGTCCAAAGTAGCCAAGCTGCCTTTGGCAACTATTCGCGAGGTGCTCAATATTGTTGATAGTGGCGGCAATGTTCCAGAAGCCATGCGGCGCACCCAGGAATCTTTGGTAGGGGAAATTCCAGATGAGCAAGAAGAGCCGAAGGGATGGGATGCGGCGCAGGAGCTTCTCGATGCAGAAATCGCCAAACGTGGATGGCGCATTCACAAAGAATCTGGCGCTTATCGCATGGCGCTTCGTGCCTTGGCTGAAATCGCGCAAGAAAACTTAAGCCCTCCCAGCAACCACCTAGCCGGTTATATGGATGCCGCAGACAAAGTTGGGATGACAGATATTTCAACGCTGCAGATGGCGACTTCAGGTTCTGATGTGGTTCGCCGCATGGCATTAGGGACTACCTTGCGCGGCCCGCTTCTTGATGCCTTGGCCTTTCTTGCCCAACAGCATCATGGCAGTAAGGCACAAGGCAACTAGGCACAATGCGGTAAGGGGATTGCTGCGTTGTGGCCAAGGTGTTAGCTGGCGTTCTCGTCGGGTTCGTGAATGCCAAAGACATTTCCGTCAAGATCCAAAAAATAGCCCTGCCAGGCCATACCTGGAAGGGCGTACTTTTCTTTGACCACGGTGCCGCCAGCGGCAAGAATCTTTTGGGCAGTGGCGTCGAAGTTTTCAACGCCCATGGTCAGCACCGCTGCATTGGGTGCAGATGCCGGCGCAGTGCCCGCTGGGGTAGCGCCGTCGTCGCGCTGCATGATGGCACCATTGATGCCAGGGGTATCTTCAGGACCAGTGATAACGCCGTAGTAGGGGCGTTCGGCGTACTCAGAATAATCCCCATAGGTCCAGCCGAATGCGGCGGCATAGAACTCGCTGGCCTGTGGGACGTTGGAAACTTCGATTTCAAAATGAACTGGACGAGACATTCGGAACTCACTTCTGTAGAAGGGTGATACAAGGTCGTCGATCGAAAGAACTAATCCCTAGTATGCCAGGAAATTGTGATCGGCGTCTCCCCGGATATCGGGAGGGGCCGATATCCGGGCTTCTTAGAAGCGGTAGTTTAAATACTCGTCCACGACTGCAGCGCCTAGCCCATCCAAGTCGGGTGCGACGACGCGCCCGTCGACGCGATCTGCGAGCTGGTTGAGGAAATTTTCTAAGCCCGGGTTGGATCCTAAGCGGAAAAACGTCGTGCGGGTGCCGCGTTTGGTGACTTTGTCGAGCTGTGTAATGGTGGAATACATGGTGTACTGATCCGTTGGCCAGTTAAACCACGCGTTACCATCCGGTTGCAGGTAGGCGGTGGGTTCACCATCAGTGACGATAAGCAGCGTTGGCCGCATAGACGGGTTCCGAGCAAAGAAGCGTTCTGCCAGCAGTAGGCCGTGGTGCAGGTTAGTACCTTGTTCTTGCACCGGCGGGAGTGCAGTCAGCTCTTCGATATCGGTGCTCATGGCGTGGCGGCCAAAAGTAATCAATGCTAGTTCATCACCGCGAAAGCGCGTGCTGATGAGGTGATGCAGTGCCAGGGCTGTTTGTTTCATCGGGACCCAGCGGCCTTCGGCAGCCATCGAATAGCTGGTATCAACTAATAACGCCACAGCGTTTTGGGTGCGCTGTTCCGTTTCTACTACTTCAATATCTTCAGCCGTGAGTTTGAGCGGATCACCGGTGCCGGCGGTTCTTTGGATCGCATTGGTCAGCGTACGTGTGACATCCCAGGGCTGGGTGTCCCCGTATTCATAAGGGCGCGTTGACCCGGTTTGCTCAACGCTGAGCCCGCTAAGCCGAGAATCCCGAGACCCGGAACGTGGGCTAAGGTGCGAGGTGGCATCGTCAAGCAAGCTTTTGCCTAAACGCCGCATGGCCTGCGGGCTGAGCTTCAATGAACCATCGGCCGAGCGGCGCAGGAGCCCACTGTTGCGCATCGCCTGGTCGATCTTGTTGAGCAAATCTGCTGAAACCGCGGCATCATCACCGAGTTGGCGGCGCAGTGCGTCCAAGTCTAAGTCGGTGTGGTCATGACGCAGCTGCTCAGCCAGGCGGTCGAGCTCCGCCAAGTCTTGCATAGCACCTGTGCCATCGCCTAAGCCCATGCCTTCCTCGCCTGAAAAATCTTCCGAGCCCGCCCAATCCAACTCTGGCCGCAGTCCTTGCAGATTCCCGGCGAGATCTCCCAGCAAACCTTGCAGCTCTGGGGAGCCAAAAGCCTGCGCGGATAGTTGCATCAACTCCTCGCGCTGCTCGGGTGACATGGAGTTGAGCATGCGCTGCGCGGCGGCGGAACGCTGCGCCAAAATATCAATTAACTCATTAATATCGCGCGGGTTTTCCGGAAAATGCTCACCGTGCTTGGCCATGAAATCCGCGAAATCCGCTGGCGTATCGGTGCCCGCGCGGTGTTTGCGTAAAAGCTCATTAAGGTCACGCAGCATCTCAGCGATGGCTTGCTTATCTTCTTCGGTAGCACCTTCAAGAGCCTGCTTCATGCCGGAGAATTGTTGGTCTAACATCTCGCGGCCGAGTAAATCGCGGATGTGCTCGAATTTCTCGCGCGCATCCTGGGACTGCCAGTCATAAGTATTGAGCTCAGACACTGCCGCCGCGGTGGATTCCGGGAGATTTTCCAGTTGCAGTTCCCGAAAAGCGCGGTCGGTGTCATCTAAGTCAATGTCACGGGCAAGTTGAGCGCGCTCTAAACGGAGGGCATCGTCAAGCAGTGCTTTAACCTGCTGCAAAGTGCCACCGAGGTTATTGCGCTCTAAAAGCTCCTTGCGGCGCTGCGCGGCCTGCCACGCGAGCTCGTCGAACCCATCTTGACCCCGCGCACCGCGACGCAGGTACTCCCGAAGTGCCTGCTCCGGCGAATATCCCGCCATGACATCTTCGGCGATCTCATTCAGTGCATCTGAGAGATCGACTGGGGGAGCGAGCGGATCCGGCCCGCCGGTATAGCGTCCGTAGCGGGACCGCCGGTGGCCGCGGGGATCAATGGGATGGGACATGGTTAAGGTCTACTCCTAACCGTAGATACTTGTGCCTTCGTCAGAATCCTTGGCGATTTTCCGTGAGAGGAAGAGCCCTTCCAACGCCAGCTCAATCGCATTAGCGCGGGATCCTTCAGAAGTAGCGCCGAAGGCCTCGGCGATATCGTCATATAATGTGGTCTCGCCCAAATCAGGAAGGCCAGCGAGGAAATCCTTCGCCGAGACATTCGCACCCGTGGAAATAGTTACGCTGCCATCTAACGCAGCAATCAAGGGATTGAAATCCAGTGTGCGCAATTTTGCGCGGAGTGCTTCGGCGGTGGAAGTACGCAAAATGTATTCCAAAATATCCCACTCGCGGCCTTCTTCGCCGGACTCGAATTCAATCTTGCCGCCTAGAACCTCCACGGCAGATTCGACATCGACCAGCCGGGCGACGGCTTCCTCTTCGCCGCGTACGGTAGCGCGGTGCAATGCGCCCGCGGCGATGGTTTCGGCACCGGCGATGGCAAAGCGCGCTGAAACGCCCGCGCGCTGGTTCACCGCCGAAGACTCACGCAAAGAACGGGTATAGCGCGCAAGGATTTCCAGCAAAATATCTGGCACCTCGGCCACCAAGTTAGCTTCCTGGCGGATAACCGCGATTTCATCTTCTAATGCCAGCGGGTAGTGGGTGCGAATCTCAGCGCCGAAGCGGTCTTTCAGCGGCGTAATAATCCGCCCGCGGTTCGTGTAATCCTCGGGGTTAGCAGAGGCTACCACCAGCACATCGAGCGGCAATCGCAGCATATAGCCACGAATTTGCACGTCTTTTTCTTCCATGACATTGAGCATGGACACCTGGATGCGCTCAGCTAAGTCAGGCAGCTCATTAATAGCCACGATGCCGCGGTTGGAGCGCGGAATGAGCCCGTAGTGAATGGTCTCGGGATCACCTAAGCGGCGGCCTTCGGCTACGCGCATGGGGTCGATATCTCCGATTAAGTCGGCAACGGAAGTATCTGGTGTCGCGAGCTTTTCTGCGTAGCGGTCATCGCGGGCAACCCAGCCAACCGCCAGATCATCGCCTTCTTTCTCGGCGCGCTCTCGTGTGGCATCGGTAATCGGCGCGAAAGGATCCTCACGCAGCTCAGAGCCCGCGACAATCGGAATCCAGTCATCTAAAAGCGCGACGAGTGAACGCAACAAACGCGTCTTGCCCTGGCCACGTTCGCCCAAAAGCACAATGTCATGACCAGCAATAAGT
This sequence comes from Corynebacterium sp. J010B-136, assembly GCF_002967075.1. Classification (GTDB taxonomy): domain Bacteria; phylum Actinomycetota; class Actinomycetes; order Mycobacteriales; family Mycobacteriaceae; genus Corynebacterium. The sequence goes on from NZ_PUGE01000002.1 coordinate 191,823, forward strand.
GCGCGTTCAACCTGCGGAATAACGGTCTGGTCTAAACCATGCAGCCCTGGCCAGGGGTCCTCGCCAGCGCGAAGTTTCGCCAGAAGGTTTTCGCGGATTTCGGCGCGCAAAGTTCGGTGTTGGTAGCCGGCGGCCTTCAGCTCACCGACCGTGGAAACATTAGGTGGAAGACTCACATACTCAACCCTAGCCGCAAAAACTTCTTCGCGGTGCAAAAATATTTCCCGAGGTAGGCTTACATGGCATGAACCAGCCTGCGAATCCGCCCACGATTGTTTTACTTATTCGCCACGGGCAAACTCCCACCACCGGGCAAGTACTACCAGGGCGTACGCCAGGGCTGCATTTGGCAGAGCAAGGAATCACTCAGGCACGCGAGGTCGCATCCCGCTTGGATGGTTTAGAGATTGCGGCTATTTATTCATCGCCGATGGAACGTGCGCAGGAAACAGCCGCGCCGACAGTTGCCGCGCACAAAAAGCACTTGCTTGTCGATGCCTCCCTTACCGAATGTGATTTCGGCGACTGGACCGGCCACAAACTCAGCGAGCTCAACAAGTTGCCAGAATGGAAAGAAGTCCAAAATTCGCCGTCGACTTTTCGTTTTCCTCAAGGCGAGAGCTTTACTGAGATGCAAAACCGCATGGTGGAGGGCATCTCTAACATCGCCAAGCAGCATGCAGGCGAAATCGTTGCGGCATTTAGCCACGCTGACACAATTAAGGCAGCCGTTGCTCATTTTGTCGGCACCCCGTTGGACCTTTTTCAAAAGATCCACATTGATACTGCCTCAATTTCGGGCGTGGAATTTACTCAAGACGGTCCGCGCATGTTGGTGACCAACTCGCGGACCGGCTCGCTGTCGTATCTTCAGCAATCCGCGCCGAGTGGAAAGCGCGCGGTTAAACAGTGATCACCCCGCCTTTTGAACGTGAACTGGAGCTTTTGAGTTTCGGGCAGATGGGGATCGTTGAGCAGCTCGTGGAATCTAGCAATATCGGATTCGTAGTCGATCTGGAATTAGATGACGATTACGCATGGGCCGTCTATAAACCCGAAGCAGGAGAGCAGCCGCTGTGGGATTTTCCGCCCGGGTTATACAAAAGAGAACGCGCGGCTTTTGTCATTAGCGAGTATCTAGGCTGGCATATTGTTCCGCCGACAGTAATTTCCCATAATGGTCCCGCTGGGGTGGGCTCTGTGCAGTGGTTTATTCACAACGACGGCGAGCACTACTTTCCGTTGGTTGATAGCAGGGCAGACCTCCACGCGCAGTTTCTCAGAATGGCGGTCTTTGATTTGCTGTGTAATAACACCGACCGGAAATCAGGACATGTGCTCCTTGACGGTGAACACATCTGGGGTATTGACCACGGCCTGTGCTTTTCAGTAGAACCCAAGCTACGCACAGTTATATGGGATTTCGGTGGGCATCCCATTCCAGAGGAGTTGACCGCGGCAGTAGAGCCTTTGCTTGACGATGTCCCCGCTGAGCTTTGGCAGCTTTTGCACCCCGGAGAAATTGAAGCGTTGCAAAGACGAGCCTCACGGATTGTGCGCTTGCCTTTCCTTCCACGGCCACAATCGCACCGCCAATTCCCGTGGCCATTGGTATAGCCATTCGGTATAGCCGCCGGCCTTCACGAGGATTTGGGTACAGTGGCGTAAAGACGCAGCAATTTCCACAGCCTAACGTATTTTGCGCAGGCTTATAACCGCGAAGGAGCACGAAATGACTGACGTTCAAGCACTAGCCGCCAAGCTCGCACAAGCACATGAATCTGGAAACACTTTGGTTTTACCAACTGCCTGGGATACTTGGTCCGCAGCAGTTGCGGAAGAAGCCGGGTTTGAAGCAATAACCGTTGGCAGCCACCCGGTTGCCGATGCCACCGGCAGCTCCGATGGCGAAAACATGGACTTTTCTGAGTACCTCGCCGTTGTCTCGAAAATCACCAAGAAGGTCAGCATTCCGGTTTCCGTGGACGTGGAATCTGGCTATGGTCTAGAGCCAGCCGTACTGATCAATCGCTTGTTGGAGGCGGGTGCTGTCGGCGCCAATATTGAAGACGTCGTGCACACTGAAGGCGACCGCGTACGCGATGCCCAAGAGCATGCTGACTACATCGCTGCGGCACGCGAAGCCGCCGATGCTGCTGGGGTCAATTTCGTCATCAACGGCCGCACTGATGCGGTGCGTTTAGGCACAGATGTATTCGAAGATCCACTGGCAGAGGCAGCAAAGCGCATTCAATTAATGCAGCAGGCAGGAGCACGTTCGGTCTACCCAGTGGCTTTGAAGACTGCTGAGCAGGTGCAGACTTTGGTCGATGCCGTAACCATTCCAGTCAATGTCACCGCGCATCCAGTCGACGGACACGGAGCAGGAGACCTGGCAGCACTGAAAGATTTGGGCGTACGCCGCGTAACCTTCGGCCCACTGTGGCAGAAGTGGCTCGGTGCGGCTTCGGCAGAGCAATTCAAAGCCTGGCGTTAAAGCTGCCTAAAGGCACTTTAACGGCCTGCCATTGAGCATTTTAACGGCGTGCCATTGAGTACTTTAACGTCCTACTGCGTTTGATTTTTAAATACGAACAGGGCTGTGTGGGTATTCCGTCGCTGCCTGTGGCGCCGCGACCTTCGGGTTTGAATACTTACAGCAGGTGTCCTCGTGTGGGTGTCAGTTGAATTGGGACACGTGGGTGACATCACCTCTCACGGACAATTAATCGCTTGATATGTGATGTGCGATCACGCACGTACATGGGCGTGTGACCTAGCACAAGCTTTTTCTTTAAAATCGTGAAAAATCTGTACGTAGTAAGAAAGCCTTGGCCAGTCACTCGACAAGGTCAGAAATGTGTATAACATGAGTTTATCCATCCGAGATGGGGGTCACCAACCGGGTGGAAGAGCTCATGAACCTATTGACTACGGTCAGCGAGTGGATCTGGAATCCGCTGGCGAATTTTGCTTTAGCAGTCGGAGTTTTCTTCACTTTTGTAACCAAGGCAGTGCAGTTTCGTCGCCTGCCGGATATGATTCGCCAGCTCAAGGACAGCGAATCTGGTGATGGCGGCTTGTCGTCATTCCAAACCCTTGCTTTGACCCTGTCTTCGCGCGTTGGTGTCGGCAGTATTGCCGGTGTCGCTACCGCTATCGCCATGGGTGGCCCTGGTGCCATCATGTGAATGGCGATTACCGGGTTGCTCGGCTCGACCTGTGCAAATGCCGAGGCGGTTCTGGTGCAGTTGTACAAGCGCCGCGTGCACGGCGAAGACTGCGGCGGCATGCCCTACTACATCAAATACGGTTTGAAACCACGGTGGCTTGCGCTCGTCGCCGCGTTGACCGCGCTCATCGGCTACGGCTTTGTCTTCCCAGGCGTGCAGTCCAACAACATTGCTTCTTCTGCACACCAGGCTCTTGGCGTTGAGCCGTGGGGAACAGGCCTAGTCATCACCGGGTTGCACGGTGTAGTTGTCATCGGTGGCGCCAAGCGCGTTGTGCAGGTTGCACAAACCATCGTTCCTTTCATAGCGATTGGCTACGTGATCACCGCACTGCTGCTTATCGTCTTGAACCTTGACGAGCTGCCAGTAGCAATTGCGCTTATCCTGACCTGTGGTTTCGGCTTCGATCAAATCTTCGGCGGCATCATTGGTCACGCCGTGGCCTGGGGCGTGCGCCGCGCGATCTTTGCTTCCGCGACTGGTTTTGGTGAGGGCACCTTTGCTGCTGATTTGCATGGCTACCGGCATCATGGTGTTTCTCACTGACAGTTACCACGTCAAGGATGCAGCTGGAAACATGATTGTGGACCAGGTGCCCGGCGCAATTGCTGGACCCAACGTTGTCCAGCACGCGATTGATTTCTCACTACTAGGGTGGGGAAGCGTCGCGATTGCTATCTTCCTCTTTGCATTTACCTCGCAGGTGTTTTTCTTCTACGTTGCGACAACCAACCTGGTCTTCCTCTTGGGAGAAAAACGCAACATCTTCCTAGGAAACGTTGTCAAGGTTGGCGCTTTGGCTATTTCCTTCATCGGTTGTGTCATCACCGTTGATGCGATGTAAGTAGCAGGCGATAACGCATACGGACTTTTAGCTTGGCTGAATATGGCAGCGGTTCTCTTGCTTACGCCGAAGGCTCTTAGTATCGAAGTACTGAATGGAATAAGGTCTACCCAGTCATCGACGCGATGATTTCTGAGCCTTTCATCGCAGCCGTGAAGAAGGGGCTTGACCTGCAAGGTTTCCCAACTAGTTCCCCTCGCGCACCAATGGCTGATGTTTCCGCTGCTGCCGCTGCACGCATCGAACAGGCGCTGAAAAACTTGAACGGCTAAACATCGTTTAGCTCCATGCCCCTGCGACGGCTGATTTATTTATCGACCGTCCCGGGGCTTTTTACGTGCCTTTTATTTCGCGGAGATATCCGTGTGGGTGGCAATGCCTTTATTGAGTGATCGCTTAACGATGCACAATTGCTCAATCTTTTTCGCTGCCGCCTTGATTATCTTTTCGCGCTCTTGCTCATCGCGGCCTTCGGTGTCAATGAGGAATTTAAAGAGCATCTCGGTGATGTGGTTGTCTTCTTCTGTTGACTTCACCTCAACTTCGGCATGGAAATCTTTGCCGAGCATGTGCGCTAGCTGCATATCAGCAGATAGGGAAGCGCAGCCCAAAAGTGCTGCTTGCAGAAGCTCGCCCGGGGAAAATGCGCCTGGCGTGCCGTGCGGCGAGACCTTTAACGAGGTGCCATCTTTATTAGTGACGGTGTATTCGTTCGGGTTGGTGCGAGTTGCTTTCATAGCCATGCTTCCAGGCTAGCACTGAAACCCATTTTCAGGCTGTGAGCTGGGAAATTGGGTGCGTATCGGGTAGGATCTGCAGTTTATGTCTGATGCATTAGCGCCCTGCCCAGAATGCGGCAGCGAATTTACTTATGAAAATGGTGGCTTTCTGGCTTGCCCAATGTGTGCCCATGAATGGGTCGAAGGTGATGCCTCATCCGCAGACGCATCCGGTGATGTGTCTGCCACTGATTCCAACGTCATTAAAGATGCCGTGGGCAATGTCTTAAACGACGGTGACTCCGTCAGCATTGTGAAAAGCCTCAAGGTTAAGGGCTCTGGTGCTATCAAGATTGGTACCAAAGTCAGCGGCATCCGAATTCTAGAAACCCCGGTTGATGGCCACGATATTGAAGCGAAGGTCCCTGGATTTGGGCCCATGCGCCTTAAGTCCAGTGTGGTTAAGAAGTCGTAGTTAAAACATCGACAAGCGAAGCTTAATCCTTGTGTGGGCGCGGCCACGGCATCTCCAAGTATGCCTCGAGTGAAGTATTGTGCTTTTGCATCAAGCGGGCGAAAGTCTCGATATCTTCCTGGTCCCAGTCGGCATAGATTTTCTCTAGATCTTCTCGCCGGGCAGCCAATTCGCGCCCCAAGGTATCCATTCCTTCAAGAGTGGGGCGGTGAAGCTTCGCAGGATTGTCGGGGTCATCGAAAGTTTCAATGAGATTATTGGCAATTGCTGCCTTGAGCTGTCGATGCACCGTTGAAACATTCAAACCAAACGCTTCCGCCAGCTCGTTAACAGTCATGGGGCCTTGGGCCTTAAGGCGTGCCAAAAGGATCAGTGCGCTGCGGTCCATGATGGATTTGCGCTTAATCGTGGGGAGATTTTGCGCCGCGTACCGGGTGATCAAGACGACTTCATAAGCGATGTGATCTAAAAGCGCCTGAGTTTCACTGTCGTCGTGCTCTTTTGGATCGTTGGAATCCGCTGTCATGATCTACGCCCACTCCTTGTGATTTGCTTGAATGTGTTTTAAGCACCGTCTTAATAAAAATCTATCTTATCAGCACAGTTGCATGATGCAATAAAGGGGTATAGCGTTGATGGGCATAGAATTGCATAGTGCAAAGCAACTGAAGTAAGGAGAAACGTGAACACAACCGAAGAGGTCAAACTCTTTACGCCGACGTTTATCATGGGGTGGATCGCCAACTTCCTGCAGTTTTTGGTGTTCTATTTCCTCATCACCACGATGGCGCTTTACGCAACCAAGGAATTCAGCGCATCTGAAACCGAAGCTGGCTTTGCTGCCAGTGCGATTGTTATCGGCGCAGTCTTTTCCCGATTGGTTTCGGGGTACATTATTGACCGCTTCGGTCGCCGCAAAATTGTGGTGGTCTCCGTCATCGCGACCACTATTGCGTGCGCACTGTATATTCCCATCGATTCTCTAGGTCTGCTTTACGCTGACCGCTTCTTCCACGGTGTAGCTTATGCCTTTGCGTGCACCGCGATTATGGCGATGGTCCAGGAACTTATTCCTTCAGCACGCCGCTCCGAAGGCACTGGATATCTGGCTTTAGGAACGACCGTTTCGGCTGCTATTGGCCCAGCGCTAGCACTGTTTTTGCTGGGGTCTTTCAACTACGAAGTCCTCTTCGTTGTCGTCCTCGGCATTTCGATTGCCTCTTTGATCGCTTCGCTAGTCATCTATTTCCGCACCTCCGACCCAGGGCCAGAGCTGGATGAAAACGGCAATGCTGCTGAGCCCATTAAGTTCAGCTTCAAGTCCATCATTAACCCTAAAGTCTTGCCGATTGGCCTGTTCATGCTGCTGGTAGCCTTTGCCTACTCCGGCGTGATCGCACATATCAACGCTTTTGCTGAAAACCGCGACGTTGTTACTGGCGCAGGCCTATTCTTTATCGCTTACGCCATCTCCATGTTCGTGATGCGCTCCTACCTTGGTAAATTGCAAGACCGCCGGGGCGATAACAGCGTGATCTACTTTGGTCTCGTCTTCTTTGTTATCTCATTTATCGTGCTCTCGCTTTCTACCGCCAACTGGCATGTTGTAGTCTCTGGCGTGCTAGCAGGTCTGGGATACGGCACCTTGATGCCAGCTGCTCAAGCAGTATCTGTTGGTGTCGTCGACAAGAGCGAGTTCGGGTCAGCATTTTCCACCTTGTTCCTGTTCGTTGACTTCGGCTTCGGCTTCGGCCCAGTCATCCTTGGTGCAGTGGTTTCCGCGATTGGTTATGGCTCGATGTATGCGGTGCTCGCCGGCGTTGGCGTTATTGCCGGCATCTACTACCTGTTCACCCACGCACGCACCGAGCGTGCAAAGCACGGTGTAGTCAAGGAGGTTGAAACCATGGTTCTGGCTCAATAGTAAATATTTGAGGCAAGTGAATATTTCCTTCACAGGAAATCGATAAGGCTGCGTGACTAGAATTTTTTCAGTCACGCAGCCTTATTTTTCTTGGAAACTTTAGCGCGTGAACTGCGAAAATGGGGGCTGGCTTATGAAGAATAAAATTTTCTGTTAGCTTAATTCGGTGGCCAAAGCTGGCCAGAACTATTCGACGAAACGACACGCGAAGTCCCTCAGAGCCCAGGACTTCTGGCACGGCACGCTCGAGCACCATCCCCGCTGATTGTCAGGAGACTACATGGATTCATCTATTCATGCCCACACCCCACCGAAACCTAAATCATCCCCAGGATGGATGATTACGATTGCGGCCGCCGCAGCTTTTCTAGCTACCTTCAATGAAACATTTCTCAACGTCGCTTTCGCCCCCATTATGGCTGATTTCGGTGTCGACGTTAATACCGTCCAGTGGCTAACCACTGGCTATCTTTTAATTGCCGCAGTCTTTGTGCCAGTAGCGAACGTCTTATACCGCCGCTTCCCAACCAAAGCGCTGTTTATTTCAGTCACCGCCATCATGGTTGTCGGCTCCATTATCGGCGCGTTAGCACCAAACTTTGCCACATTGCTTGGCGGGCGACTGCTGCAAGCCATTGGCACCGGCTTACTCACGCCAATTGGCATGAATATCACCCTAGCCGTGTCACCTCGGCACAAGCTCGGTATGAACATGGGGATCATGGCCGCGATGACAACGCTTGGCCCCTCACTAGCCATCGTGCTATCTGGTGCTTTACTCACCATTGAGCCATGGAAGACGCTGATGTGGGTATTCGCGGCACTTGTACTTATCGTGCTTATCGCCGGCGCCTTCGTACTGTACACAGTCGTTGAGCTTGGCCGACCAGTTCTTGATATCGCGTCTTTTATCCTGGTCGCGGTAGCTCTAATTGGCATTCTTTACGGCGTCTCCGCAGTGTTTGGCGGCAATATCGTAATCTCCGGCGGGGCAATCATCGTCGGCTTGCTGTTCCTGTGGGCATTCATCCGGCGCCAAAACCGGATTGCCAACCCACTTATTGATCTCACGCCTTTTAAAACAGCAGCGTTCAACCGCGGCGTTGCCATGACCATGCTGGGACTGCTTTTTGTCTTTGCTATGAATGTCACCATCCCGCTGTTCCTGCAAGCAGCCCGCGGCACCGCACCATTGAGCGCTTCGTTGACCCTAGCGCCCGGTATTTTGCTCACTGTTGTTCTTGGCCCAATTGCTGGTCGATGGTTCGACCGCTTCGGCGGACGCCTCTCCATTCCGCTTGGTTTCGCAGTCATGGCTATCTTCGTTGGGCTCGTCGGCTTGGCAGCAGGGCAGACCTCCTTGGTGCTATTCGGCGCGCTTTATGTCCCGGCTGTATTAGCTACCGCATTTGTCATCGGCCCTTCCCAGACCTTTGCTCTGTCGCACCTCGACGAGCGTTCCAGCCCGCACGGTGTCACGGTCATTTCCACCAGTTTCCAAATTGCCGGTGGCGTGGGCACATCACTAGCCGCAGGTGTTTACGGCATGGTGAGCCAAATGCAGTTGGATGCCGGTCAGGCAGAAGTTGATGCGCTAATTACAGGATTCCGCGCAGCAGCCATCTTGGTGATTGTTACTTCCGTTATTGGAATCATCATCGCCATTCGTGCCTATGCGGCACGCAAACCACAAGCTCAACCAGCAGAGACCTCGGCGCCGCAGTCGGCTATCGCAGGGATTATGAAGACTGAGGTCTACACCTTGCAATCATCCGACACGGTCCTAGAAGCGCTATACAAATTCACTTCTCTGGGAATTTCTGGCGCGCCAATTGTGGCTCCCAACGGCCAGCTCGTGGGCTTTATCTCCGATGGCGATATCATGCGCTATCTCTCCGCAGCCCACCCCAGCTCGGTGAATTTCTACTCCTTCGCCGTGCACGAAAAGCAAGAGCTTGACGATGCTATGCAAGAACTCAGCACACTCAACATCATGCAGTTGGCAACCACGCAGGTCATTTCTTTGTCTGAAACGGCATCGCTTGCCGATGCCATCGCCGCGCTTTCCGATGCCCACCTCAAGAAAGTCCCCGTCACCAACCGTGACGGCTCCATGGTGGGTATCATCAGCCGCTCTGCGATTAATCGTTTAGCAATCGCAAACTATCTTGAGACTGAGCACCAAGTGCAGCTTATGGTTTAAGAATCCGTGGCAGGGCCCAAATCATCACCAGCATGATGCACAGCTCCACTAGGGTTTGGGTCACCACCACCAAAGGTGCAAGTTCAAACTGCGCAGGCAGAGCCAGCACCAGCGGCAACACCACGAGGGAATTGCGGGTCACGCCGCTAAAGACGACCGCGCGCTGGCTGGAAATACCGAGCCCGGCCGCGCGCGAAACAACCGCGCCGCCGGCGACCATAAGCCCCGCAAAAGCAATATAAAGCGGGACGAGCACAACGAGTTTGCCGAGCTGGTGAGAGACCTTAAAAATCTGCGAAGCCACGATGATGGCCAAAGTCGCCATCATCAACGGCACCATCGCCGCAGACACACCATCTGCTAATTTCTTACCCCAACTTGTGCGCGCAGCAGCAAATTGCGTCAGCCCGGCTGCACACAACGGAGCAACAATTAATAGTCCAAAGGCTTCTAAAAACGGTACAAAATCTACCGAACGGACAAACTCCGTGCCCACGAAAAGCCACAGATATACAGGCAGCAACAGCATCTGCCCAATCATGAGCAGGGGAGTAGCAGAGAGCAAACGCTCACTCGCACCGCCAGCAAAATGGGTAAACACAATGACGTAGTCAATACACGGTGCCAAAAGCACGAAGAGCACGCCGACCAACAACACCTGGTCACCCGCAATAAACCTGGTCAGCAGGAAAACCACCACAGGCACCAGGACAAAGTTGACCACCATTAAGGCGCCAAGGAATCTAAAATCTTTCAATCCTTGTCCCAAGCGGGCTAAAGGCACCATCAAAAACGTGGCATAAAGCAATAGCCCCAGCACCGGATTAATGGCCGTTTCCAAAGGCGCACCCAACCTTGGAGCCGTAAGCCCTAGAACCGCACCGATTGCCAAAGCAATCAGATACATCCAGATTTGGTGCTTTTCCAACCAGGCAACCATTAAATCTCCTTTTATTTACCCAGTCGGTTCAGTGGCATTCCACACCGCCGCCCATTTTTGCCCCAGTGACTCAATATTTTCATGCGCATTGATGCCACTTGGCTGCGGCACCACCCACAACTGCACATCGGCAGGCCAGCCGGCAGGAATATCCACCAACTCCGGGTCTTGCAGCCCGAGCTTCGCCTTGCGCAGCCCAAAGGCATCACGGTAGGCAGTAATGCCAGCTACCGCCACCGACTCGGGCCGCAGCCTCGCCACTAGCTTAACGATGCGCCCTGCCCCCATCCGCAACTGCTCCCTAGTCAGTTCATCTGCGCGTGCCGTTGCCGTTTCAGAAATGAAGTTAGTTAGCCCAATGCGCTTGTCCGCGAACTCTTGAAGAACTGAGGCGGGAAGTCCACGGGAGGCATCGACAAGCTGGCTTAAGACGCCACTGCGAAAAAGCGATGGCCAAAACCGATTCGCCGGGTGTGCAAACGGCGCATTGACCGCCGCTGTCCAGGGGCTCGGGTTGACCCCGACGATAAGCATGCGCAACCGCGTGGTTTCATCCTCAGCGGGAAGGATGTCATCAACAGCCGCCAGCCGAAACCCTTCTAAATCCTGCTTGGTGGGCTTGTGGCCATTCATGGGCGAGGGACGACGGGGAGCGAATTTCATGCCTTTTATCCTAGTTCCCAGCGCCGCCGGCGATCTTTACCAACTTGTAATTGGTAACGTGCGCAGCAAATTCGCGCCAATCCCCATCGAACTTATTCTCACCACGAATGAAATCGCCAAACTTTTTCTTTACCGTGGGGCCCAACGCTCCAAGAGAATAGAAATTAATGCCCAAGCTGGGTCGATGGGGAGCGTGACGGCAAGAAAAGAAATGCACTACCTCAATATCTCTTGATGAGGAAAGGACACTTTTTCATGTCAGTAAACGTAAAAGACCTTCTCACCGCAACCGCATATGACAACAACGGCGACAAAGTTGGCGATGTCAACGAAGTATTTGTCGACGACTCTTCCGGCCAACCCACCTTCGTCGACGTCAATCATGGCCTATTCGGCATGGGCAACTCCCTTGTACCGCTGCGCGGACATTCCCTCGACGGCGACAATTTGACCTTGGCTTATGCCAAAGATCGCATCAAAGGCGCCCCAAATTTCGACGCCGACAAGCCGCTTACTCCCGAGCAGCAAACTGAAATCTACCAGCACTACGGCGTCTCTGAATCTTCACACGTTGATGGCTACACCGGCGGCGAACGCCCCCGCAATGAACGCCCGCACGACGAACGCTCGGGTAACGAGAACACTTTCGCCGAGGACCCTTACACCGGCACGTCCCACACTGGTGCCGCAGCAGACACCACAGCAGAGCAATCCCACCTCGATGGTGGCCCGGTGGGCGCAGCTGGGGCTGGGGCTGGCGCTGGTCTAGCAGGTGCCGGAGCTGCCGGTGCAGCTGCATCCGCTGGTACCAGCACTAACTCGGCCGAAGCACCCGCCGCTTCCAGCAACGACAACACACTGATTCGTAATGAGGAACACCTCAACGTCGGCACCGAACGCGTCGAAACAGGTGAGGCACGCCTGCGCAAGTACGTAGTCACTGAAACTGAGACTGTCGAAGTTCCCGTTTCCCACGAAGAAGTCCGCGTCGAACGCACACCAATCTCCGCAGAAGAAGCCGAGGCGCAAGCCAAATCCGGTGGGCTTGACGCTAACGGTTCTGAAGATGCTTCAGTCATGCTTCACGAAGAGCGCCCTGTAATAAATAAGGAAACCGTCCCAGTAGAAAAAGTAAACCTCAGCACCGAAGAAGTCTCCGATACCGAGCGCGTGACTGACGAAGTTCGAAAGGAACAAATCGATGCTGATGGCATCGACAGTTTCGACGATAAGTAGCCTTACTTAAAGATGTGAGTTCGCCTTTGAAATAGGCATTTTGCAACGCCCCGTGTTCGCACGGGGCGTTTCCTTTGTCTTTATGCTTTGTAACGTCTTCCTTCCGAACCGGATTTTCCTCCATACACCTTCCATGCACCCGCCGCGTACCCTTCGCGCTCACCAAATGCCCGTTGCTCGCCAGGCTCGTAGTTCCAGTGAGCGCGAAGAGTACATCAGTTGAGGATCTCTGCGTTTTCCTAAGATACGAGGAGCTATGCGCTCTTCGCGCTCACCGGGAGAGTGTTGTTGGCTAGGCGGTCGGCTTCGGTGAGCGCGAAGGGGACATCTGGGACATCTGGGATGTCTGGGACATGGGGATATCGCGGGCGCCGGGGCATCGGCGCAACCACAGCATGGAAGCTAAAAGAAAACAAAAGCGGCTCGCACCGAAATATTTTGGTGCGAGCCGCTCGATAAGTCAGCAGGGCTTAGGCGTTGACGTCAGCCTTTGCCTTGGAGTGGGAAGGGGAGACTGCAGCTTCGATGCCCTCGGCACCAGCGTCCCAGACGTCCTGGTCCAGGATCTTGGCGCGCTTGGCCACGATGGTCGCAGCCAGGGACTGGCCGGTGACGTTGACTGCGGTGCGGCCCATATCGATGATTGGCTCGACAGCCAGCAGTAGACCAACGCCAGCCAGTGGCAGACCCAGGGTAGACAGGGTCAAAGTCAGCATGACGGTTGCCCCGGTGGTGCCAGCGGTAGCGGCGGAGCCGATGACGGAGACAAAGATGATCAGCAGGTAGTGCGTCAGCGTCAGTTCGATGTCGTAGAACTGTGCCACGAAGATTGCAGCGATAGCAGGGTAGATAGATGCGCAGCCGTCCATCTTGGTGGTCGCGCCCAGCGGGATGGCAAAGGATGCATATTCACTAGGTACACCCATGGAGCGTTCGGTCACGCGCTGGGTAACAGGCATAACACCCATGGAGGAGCGGGTGACAAAGCCCAGGGAGAATACTGGCCATACGCGCTTGTAGAACTCAATGGTGTTGATGCCGTTGAACTTCATCACTGCTGGGTAGACCACAATCAGAACCAGCGCCAGGCCGACGTAGATGGCCAGGACAAACTTGCCCAAAGAACCGAGTGCGTCCCAGCCGTAGGTGGCAACAGCCTTACCAATCAGCGCGGCGGTACCGATTGGCGCCAGGCGGATGATCCACCACAAGATAACCTGGATGACCTTGAGGAAGGATTCGGTAAAGCGCAGGAATGGGTCGGCAGCTTCGCCAGCCTTAACCGCAGCGATACCAATAGCCAAGGAGATAACCAGCAGCTGCAGCGCCGCGAAAGATAACGAGACGCCATCATCGCTTGTCGATGCAGACAGGCCGATAAAGTTATCCGGCACAATCGATTGGATAAACGCAGTCCATGAGCCCACGCGAGAAGGATCTGCCGCGGAGGATGGATCAACGGTGGAGTTAACACCTGGGCGCATAACTAGTGCGACCACGATGCCAACAAGAACGGATAAAAATGCCGTAATCGCAAACCACACCAGGGTGGATACTGCTAATGCGGCTGCGTTGGCGACCTTGCGCAGGTTGGCTACGGAAGTAACTACTGCGGCAAAGATCAGTGGTGGTACCATCACGCGCAGCAGCTGGACATAAGCGTTGCCGACTCCACTGAGGAGATCACTTAGCCACTGCAAGCTCATGCCAGAGGCGACGAAACCTAAAATAAGTCCGACAATCAGGCCGGCGAAGACCTGTGCGCCGAAGCCCGTTGCCCATTTGGGCAGCCCGGCTTTCTTCTGCTTGGTTGATTCCGAGCTAGTTGCCGTATCAGACACGCTCAGCACCTTTCTTTTTAATTTCTAGACCGCTCGGTTTGAATTGAATAGACCGATCAGTTTGTTTGACTGTTTTACTTTAGCTTTAAATTCATAACAACACAACGTCATGTGTTTAAAGGAACATTCCCGTGGTGAAGGGCGAGGGTGCATCGATAAGCAAGGCGGGGAGCGAAAACCTTTGGCATGATGGGATGTTATGGACCTTGAACTGCTAAAAGTAGAAGAAATTGAACGCGTGCTCGTGGTGGTTGCCCACCCTGATGACGCTGAATATGGACTATCTGTTGCCGTCAATAACTTCACTGCGGCGGGCAAAGAGGTGGGCTACTTGCTGCTTACCGCGGGCGAAGCTGGCATCCGCGACATGGAACCGGCGAAGACCAAAGCTCTGCGTGCTGATGAGCAGCGAGCTGCCTGTCAGGAAGTCGGCGTTGAGCATCTGACCATCCGGAATTTCCCGACGGTGAGATGGGATATGGCCTGGATGTATGCAAAGCTGTGGCGAAAGAAATTCGGGAATTCAAGCCCGATACTGTGGCTGTTATCAACTTTGATTTCTCGGCAAGATGGGGGATTAACCATATTGACCACCGCGTGACCGGTGAAGTGGTCGCCGATGCCATCCGTGATGCTGATAATCCTTGGACGCACCGTGACCTGGACGAAGAGCCGTGGAAGGCTGACCGGTTGCTGATTTCTGGAAGCTCCACCCCGACTCACCGCTTGCGCGTTAGCGATGCTGACGTGCAAGCTGGTGTGCGCTCGCTGGAGCAGCACAAGGCCTACCCGGACGCGTTGCCGGACCACCCGAAGCCAGCTGATTTTATCCCCGCCATGGTGAGCGGCGAGGGGGAAGAAAAGTACCTGAGCCTGCGGGTTGTCAATATGTAATCCGGCGAAGTCGGGGCTAGTTTTGCGTGTTCCATCTTTCGGACGATATGTATCGGATCAAGGTGTGAAAAGTACTTTCATCCGGTAACTTTAAGGCTATGTCGAAGTTGAGTCCGCTGAATTGGCCGGTTGTGCGCCAGATGAAGCGCGGCGATCTATTTGGCCGGGATAAATCCACCCAGTCAGCAAAATCGGAAAACCTGCACGGGCGCACCGTAGAGGCAGACAAAGTTGTTCAATCTGTCTGCCCTTACTGTGCTGTGGGCTGCTCGCAGCGGGTCTATGTCAAAGATGACCGGGTTGTTCATATTGAAGGCGACCCGGACTCACCAATTTCGCGGGGACGTTTGTGCCCGAAAGGTGCTGCCTCTGAGCAGCTGGTCAATTCGGCGACCCGAATTACCAAGATTAAATATCGCGCGCCCCATGCTACTGAGTGGGAAGACCTCGACCTAGAAACCGCAATGGACATGATTGCGGACCGCTTTATTGAATCCCGCCGCAATCAATGGCAGGACACCGATGATGAAGGCCGCGTTTTAAACCGCACCATGGGTGTGGCAGGACTTGGCGGCGCTACCTTGGATAATGAGGAAAACTACATTATCAAGAAGCTGTTTACGGCAGCTGGCGCGGTGCAGGTCGAAAACCAGGCGCGTATATGACACTCCGCCACGGTTCCCAGTTTGGGATCCTCGTTTGGCCGTGGTGGCGCAACTCAGCCACTGCAGGATATGGCGAATGCTGACTGCATTCTGATTCAAGGCTCGAATATGGCCGAGTGCCACCCAGTGGGCTTCCAGTGGGTTGTCGAAGCTAAAAAGCGTGGTGCGCGTGTGATTCACGTGGATCCTCGCTACACCCGTACCTCGGCTTTTGCGAACCGACACGTTGCTATTCGTGGCGGCACCGACGTGGTACTTCTTGGCGCCTTGATTAAGTACATGATTGATAATGAGCTGTATTTCCACGACTACGTGGTTAATTACACGAATGCTTCGTCGATCATTTCGCCGGACTTCCGCGATACCGAAGACTTAGACGGGCTGTTTTCTGGCTACAACCCAGAGACCGGCAAGTACGTCACGGACTCGTGGCAGTATGTGCAAAAGCCTGAAGGTTCTTCGTGGAATGTTGAGCGTGATGAGACTTTGCAGGACCCGAACACGGTCTTCCAGATTCTCAAGCGCCACTACTCCCGCTACACCCCAGAAATTGTGGAAGAGACCTGCGGTATTTCTCAGGAAGACTTCCACTACTTGGCGGAGTCGATTGCGCAGAACTCCAATCCGGAGCGCACCACGGTCTTTGCCTACGCCTTGGGCTTTACCCAGCACACCCTGGGGGCACAGTTCATCCGCACCGCTGCGATCTTGCAGCTGTTGATGGGCAATGTTGGCCGTCCTGGCTCTGGCATCATGGCGCTGCGCGGACACGCGTCTATTCAGGGCTCGACTGATATCCCGACGCTGTTTAATAACTTGCCGGGCTACTTGCCGATGCCTCACGCCGACCACGGCGACTGGAACGGCTTCCTCGATGCGATTGCCAAGGAAGACCAAAAGGGCTTCTGGGGTCTGCGTGAAAACTACGCAGTGAGCTTGATGAAGTCCTATTGGGGCGAGAACGCCACCAAGGACAATGATTGGGGCTGGAATTACATGCCGCGCATCAACGGCGCGCATTCCACCTATGAAACCTTGATGGGCATGCTCGACGGCATCGTCGAAGGCTATATCGTCTTCGGTCAAAACCCAGCGGTCGCCCAGTCCAATGGCAGCATGCAGCGCCGCGGCTTAGCTTCTTTGAAGTGGCTGGTTGTCCGTGACTTCCAGGAAATTGAGACAGCATCGTTTTGGTATGACTCACCGGAGATTAAGACTGGTGAGCTCAAGACCGAAGATATCGGCACCGAGGTATTCCTTCTGCCTGCGGCAACGCACGTAGAAAAGGCCGGTACCTTTACCCAAACCCAGCGCATGCTGCAGTGGCGTTTCCAGGCCACAAATCCACCAGGAGATGCAAAGAGCGATTTGTGGTTCTTCTACCAGTTGGGCAAGAGGATTCGTGAAAAGCTTGCTGGATCTACTGATCCAATGGATGCGCCGTTGTTGGCGATTGACTGGAACTATGAGGAAAACTCGCACGGTGAGCCCGATCCCGAAGACGTGCTGCGCGAAATCAACGGTTACTACCTAGACGGCCCGAAGAAGGGGCAGCTGCTGCCTGGCTTTACAGAGATGAAGCCTGATGGCACGACGTCTGGCGGCTGCTGGATTTACTCCGGCGTGTTCAAGGACAATATCAACCAGTCTGCGCGCAAGGTTTCAGGCTCTTCGCAAAACGAGGTTGCGCTGGAATGGGGCTGGGTATGGCCATCGAATCGCCGCATGTTGTACAACCGTGCATCCGCTGCGCCCGACGGCACACCGTGGTCGGAGCGCAAGAAGTACATTTGGTGGGACGCAGAGGCTGGCCGCTGGACGGGCGATGACGTACCGGACTTCCCGGTCAACTTGGACCCGTCGTACCGCGCGCCTGTCGATGCCAAGGGCCCCGCAGCCCTTGACGGCACCGATGCTTTCATCATGCAGGCAGATGGCCGCGGCTGGTTGTTCGCACCGAAGGGGCTTGCCGATGGACCCCTGCCGACCCACTACGAACCACATGAGTCGCCGGCACGCAATATTTTGTACAGCCAGCAGCAGTCGCCGACACGTTTGACCATCAAGCGTCCGGACAACCTGTCGAAGCCAATGGTTGGTGAGCCAGGCTCTGAGGTCTACCCAGTGGTGTTCTCCACGTATCGTCTCACGGAGATGTATACCTCGGGTGCGATGAGCCGCCGCCTGCCATATTTGGCAGAGCTGCAGCCAGATTTGTTTGTAGAAGTCGACCCAGTTCTGGCGGAAAAGCGTGGCCTGGAAAACGGTGGCTGGGCAACAATCATTTCGCCGCGTGGCGTGATTGAAGCTCGCGTGCTTGTTACCGAGCGCATGGAATCCATGACCATCAATGGCAAGGATTTCCACCAGATCGGTCTGCCTTTCCACTACGGCCAATCCAGTTCCTCGCCAGTTACTGGTGACGGTGCCAATGACTTGCTTGGTCTGACTTTGGAGCCGAATGTGTTCATTCAAAACTCCAAGGTCGGTGCATGTGAAATCAAGGCCGGCCGACGCCCACGCGGCAAGGCGCGCCTGGAGATGCTCAAGGAATACCAGCGTCGTGCCGGATTGACGCTGGACACCGGCAACGAGCTTATCGATCCCGATGCGCAGCAACTAGATGGTACTTCGACGATCGACCTCTTTATTCCGAATAAGGTGGATAAGGAGACGGTGGAGACATCGACAAGCGAGCCTGGCGCCGCCGATGGTTCTGCACACCATGGCTCAGCGATGGGCGAAGTCCCGGATTCTGAAACAGGCGATACGGAAGGAGGCGAAAAGCAATGACGGTAGCGACCAATCAGACGACCAATCAGCTAACTGAGAATTCGCACGCGCACGGTTATGACAATTACCAGCGCATGGCCTTTTTCACCGATACGTCGGTGTGCATCGGCTGTAAAGCCTGCGAAGTGGCGTGTAAGGAGTGGAACCGCAACCCGGTCGAGGGCTACAACCTGACCGGTAATTCCTACGACAACACCGGCGCGCTGGGCGCGAATACGTGGCGCCACGTGGCGTTTATTGAGCAAGACAATGAGCGGATTACCAAAGCACGCGAGGAAGGTGCCAAGCTGGTCTCGCTGGGAATGCCGACGATTGGCACTTCGCCTGTCGATGCATCCTCGGCGAATACCGCCTCGGCCCGAAGTGCCGATACGACCCCGCCGGATACTGATACTTTCCGTTGGCTGATGTCCTCTGATGTCTGCAAGCACTGCACCAATGCTGGCTGCCTGGATGTGTGCCCAACCGGTGCTTTATTCCGTACCGAGTTTGGCACTGTCGTGGTCCAAGATGATGTCTGCAATGGTTGCGGTACTTGCGTTGCTGGCTGCCCGTTCGGGGTTATCGAGCGCCGCGAAGACGGCGGTGTCTCGCTCAAAGCCAACCACGTCGAAGCCCAAGAAGTCCCTGAACATGCGGGCATTAACGTGTTTAAGAAGCTGAAGCAACTGCGCCCGCAAGGTCCTGACCACGTCCCTGGTGAGACCATGCCGATTAAGAATATTGGCGTGGCTCAAAAGTGCACCATGTGCTACGACCGTTTGAAGATGGGCGAACAGCCAGCCTGCTCAAAGACCTGCCCGACGGACTCCATCCAGTTCGGTACTTATGAGAACATGCTGGCCGCAGCACAAGCGCGCGTGGCTGAGCTACACCGTCAAGGTCAGACCGAGGCGCGCCTTTACGGCGCAAACAACGAAGACGGCGTCGGTGGCACAGGCTCCATTTTCTTGCTGCTGGACTCTCCAGAGGTCTACGGTCTTCCACCAGATCCGCGTGTCCCGACCGCCGATTTGCCCGCGATGGCGAAGACATTTGCAAAGGCCGTTGGCGCCATGGGCATTGCCGTCGCAGCATCGTTTTTAGTTGGTAGAGGAGGGAAGTAGATGCCGGATTTTGACGAGTATCGCCCGCCCGGATACGAGCGCCGCTACCGCGGTGGCAAGAAGAAAAAGGGCAACGGTTCGCGCAAAAAGCGCGGTGCGGGTGCGCAGGATGGTACGCGCGAAGAGCGCATGGCGATGGACTTTGAGTTCGCCAACTACTACGGCCAACCAGTGGTCAAAGCTCCACCATGGGAGTGGCCGATTGGCGTGTACTTTTGGCTCGGCGGCATCGGCGGCGGTTCGGCGTTGCTCGGTGCCGGTGCACAGGCAACGTCGAATAAACCACTGCTGCGTACTACCCGGCTGACCTCGATTGTTGCAGCAGGCCTTGGCTCGGTATTTCTCATTTTGGACCTTGGTCGACCCGAGCGTTTCTACAACATGTTCCGCGTATTCAAGGCATCTTCGCCCATGAACATGGGCTCGTGGCTGCTCGGCGGATTTTCCGGTGCAGCTGCTGTTGCTGCTGCTTCCGAGGCCGCTGAGATGACCAAGAACGTGTTGCCTTTGCCAAACGTTGTTCACCGTGTTCTGCACACCGCGGCTGGTCCCGCCGGAATTGTTTCTGCTGTACTCGGCGGCCCCTTGGCTGGCTACACGGCTGTGTTGATTGCCGATACCTCCAATCCCACCTGGAACGGCGCCAAGAAACACTTGCCGTACGTTTTTGTGGCTTCGGCCTCTCTAGCTTCGGCCGGCACAGCGATGATCACCACCCCAGTCGAGAACGCGGCTCCCGCTCGCGTGCTCGCGCTAGCTGGTGTGGCCGGCGACTTAGCGATGGTCCGGGTCATGGAAGACAACATGGAACCCGAGCATGTCAAGCACCTCAAAGAGGGCAAGCCCGGCAAGTTGATGAAAGCATCCGAGTACCTCGCCATTGCCGGCGGTGTGGGGACCGCACTTGCATCTGTAACCAAGTCCCGCGCTGTCTCCGTTGTTGCTGGCGGCTGTCTCGCAGCGGCTTCTTTGTGCACCCGCTTAGGCGTCCTTGAAGGCGGCCTCGAATCTGCCAAAGACCCTGAGGCAACGATCGGCCCGCAAAAGCGTCGCGCCGAAGCTCGCCTTCGCGACTCCGGACTTACAAATTCAGTGATTACTACTAAGTAGCGCCTCTTCGGGTACACGGCTAGACATCGACAAGCCCTGCGAAGCGCTGCCAACCGCTGCCAACCGCTGCTAACCGCGGCTAAACACAGTCGCCTCGCCCCGCGCGTCCCCTTCGCGCTCACCAAAATAGCCCCAGTCCCGAGGACAGCACTTCCGGTGAGCGCGAAGGGGACACAGTGCGTTTTAGGGCTAATCAAGGGAAGGGAAGCAGCTTCGTTCTTGGCGGGCTTTCTCCGCTGACCTCGCGATGCGCCTTTCTCGCTCACCAGAAGTCGTCTTGTTCCGATTGCGGTCCTTTCGGTGAGCGCGAAGGGGACATGAGGCGTACTCGAGGAGTACTCGAGGCGTGTTGGAGCGCGCTGCGAGACGATGCCCACCGGGGTTGGATGCTTGTGTGCCTTTCGCGCTCACGGGGGAGAAGGTTCTGGGGAGGAGACCGCTTCTGGTGAGCGCGAAGGGTACGCGCGCCGCGAAGGGGATGCGGGAGGTGGAGCGATGGGGAATCGGGGTGCTGGAGGAAAGGCAAAGGACAAGCCCCGCGGGATAAACCCGCGAGGCTTGCAGATAGTTCAATAAAAGCCGCGTGGTGGAAGGAAAGCGGCAGGGGGAGGGACTAGTTGATGGTGATATAAGCGCCAGCGCTGGATGGGCGGGCAACGGTGTGGCCGATGACTGGATAACCAGGGACTTCGCCTACTACGAGCAGGCCGCCGGAGGTCTGGGCGTCGGCGAGGAAGACCAGGTCTTCCTCGGTAAGTGAGGAGTTGGCGACGTCGAGGTGTTCGCGCACCCAGTCGAGGTTGCGGCGGGAACCGCCGGGAACGAAGCCATCGGCAAGTGCTTGCTTGGCGCCGGGAATTTCGGGAACGTCGGCGAAGTTGATTTCAGCGTTGACGCCGGAAGCGCGGCACATCTTGTACAGGTGACCGAGCAAACCGAAACCGGTGATATCAGTTGCGGCCTTGTGGCCAGCGGCAACCGCAGCCTTGGACGCCTCGCGGTTGAGCGTGGTCATGGACTTTACGGCTTCAAGAGAGACTTCGCCGGTGGCTTTGTGCTTGTTGTTAAAAATGCCCACGCCGATGCCCTTGGTCAGCGTTAAAGGAAGGCCGGGGGCGGCGGCATCGTTGCGCATGAGCTTGGCAGGATCCGCGATGCCGGTGACTGACATGCCGTAGATGGGCTCGGGCGCGGTAATGGAGTGCCCGCCGGTAACAGAAATGCCAGCTTCGTTGCACACATCCATGCCGCCGCGCAGGACTTCGCGCAGGATATCTAATCCGAGCAGGTCAACGGGCCAGCCCACGAGGTTGATGGCGGTGATGGGGTCGCCGCCCATGGCGTAGACATCGGAAAGCGCATTGGCGGCAGCCACCCGGCCCCAGTCATAAGGGTCATCGAGCATCGGGGTGAAAAAGTCCGCGGTGGAAATCACGGCGGTATCCCCGTTGATGCGAATGGCGGAGGCATCATCACCATCCTCTAATCCCACGATGACGTTGGGGTCATCATTGCCAATGAGTCCGGCGATGGCGGATTCAAGCTGACCTGCGGGAATCTTGCACGCGCAGCCGCCACCAGCCGCGAAAGAGGTAAGTTTTGGTGTCATATTCCCCAACCTACTACTTTAAATAAGTGGAGGCGTACGTGTCCTGGTGGGCGCCCCGGTCTTCAAAACCGGTGAGGCCAAGTAGCTTGGTCTGGCAGGTTCGATTCCTGTCCGTCTCCGCCACATGCGCAAAGGAGCATTGATGACTGACCCGCGGCGTTTTATCCCTCGCGTTGATGAGATTTTGGCTTCGCAGGCGGTGAACAATGCTCGCGCGCACTTGGCTGAGCATGTCATTCGCGCGCGTATTGATGAGGTGCTTGCGGCAGCGCGGGCGGGGGAGATAGCACCGCAAGCAGTTAAAGACGAGGTTGAAGCATCGCTTATCGATGCCACCCCGTACTCCCTTCATCCCGTCTTAAACGCCACGGGCGTAATCATTCATACCAATATCGGACGTGCACCGCTGCCGCCGGAAGCAGTCGATGCGCTGGTGGCGGCGGCTGGATATACCGATGTGGAGCTGGACCTGGACACGGGGCTGCGGTCGAAAAATCGTGGCCGTGCTGCAATTGAAGCATTGCTGGCTGCGTGCCCAGGCGCCGAAGACGCGCTGGTAGTCAACAACGGCGCTGCGGCATTATTGCTGGCCACGGCAGCGCTAGCACCGGAGAAGGAAGTCATCATCTCACGCGGCGAGCTGATTGAAATTGGTGCGGGCTTTCGCCTGCCAGAACTTATTGAATCCACCTCGGTGCGCCTGAAAGAAATTGGCGCGACCAACCGCACACACCTGGCAGATTATGAAAACGCCGTGACGGAGAAGACCGGGGCGATTTTGAAGGTGCATCCGTCGAATTTCCGCATCGAGGGCTTTACTTCTTCGGTGGGGATTGAGCCGCTGCGAAAGCTCGCGGATGAGCGTGGAATCTCGTTGATAGTGGATTTAGGCTCAGGTCTTTTGCGGCCAGATGCCACAGTTCCCGAGGAACCGGACTTGCAAGCGCAGCTGGCAGCTGGTGCGGATATCGTTATCGCGTCGGGCGATAAGCTGCTTGGCGGGCCACAGGCAGGCATCATGCTGGGCACACATGAGGCGATTGCGAAGGTGAAAAGGCATCCGTTGGCGAGGGCGGTGCGCATCGATAAGCTGCGGCTCAACGCGTTGGAAGCAAGCATTAATGCTCCTAGCAATGCGGTTGAGGGTGCTTTGCATCTGGACCCCGCGGAGCACTTAGCGCGCATTGAGGCACTTGCGAAGGCTGTCGGCGGAGTGGTCGTCGAACACCCCGGGCGTGTGGGCGGGGGTGGCGCGCCCGAGTATCCGCTGCCAGGCTATGCCGTGGCCCTGGATGAGTCCTTGGCGCCGCTGCTTCGGCAGGGACGACCTGCCGTGTTGCCACGCGTGCACAACGGCCAGTGTTTGATTGATGTCCGCTGCATCCCCGCGAGCGACGATGAAAAGCTTGCCGCGGCAATTCTTCGGGCGCAGGAGCAGGCGAAATAAATGTATGTCATCGCTACAGCCGGACACGTTGATCACGGCAAATCCACGCTGGTTAATGCACTGACCACGATGGACCCTGATCGGTGGGAAGAAGAAAAGCAGCGCGGGTTGACCATCGATTTGGGCTTTGCGTGGACCACCCTGGAATCCGGGGCGAATGTCGCCTTCGTTGATGTTCCAGGCCATGAGCGTTTCATCGCCAATACGCTTGCAGGTCTGGGACCTGCGCCAGCAGTGATGCTGGTTATCGCTGCCGATGAGGGATGGAAAGAACAAACCTCCGAGCACCTTGAAGCCATTGACGCGCTCGGCATTGAGCGCGGCATTATCGTGCTCACGCGCATGGACAATGGACAGCGCATTAGTGAAGCCGAGGTTCGCGATAAAGTCGCGGGCACGTCTTTGACTGAAGCTCCGTTTTATGCGGTGTCTGCCCGTACGGGTGAGGGGTTGGAGGAGTTGCGAGGGGGAATCGATAAGCTGCTTCCCGCTGTTGAAGTTCTGCAGCAAGCTAGTGCGAAACCGATTCGGATGTGGATTGACCGGGCTTTTTCTATTAAAGGTGCTGGCACCGTCGTTACCGGCACGTGGGCTGTGGGAAGTGTGAAAATTGGCGACCGACTGAACCTTGTGACCGCGAGTAGCGAGCATGAGGTGACCGTGCGCGGGCTGCACAGTGAGAATTCTGCCGTGGATAAAGCCGAGCCGGTGATGCGTTTGGCGCTGAATCTGCGCGGGGTCGATGCTGATACCATCTCGCGTGGCGATGTGCTGACCGAAGCTGAAAGTACCTGGTGGCAGCCGGAAGTCATCGATGTCCGGTGGTGCACGGGGCCGAAGCTCGACAGCATGCCCCGCACGTTGAACCTCCACATTGGAACTGCCTCGGTGCCCGTACACGTGCGCGGTTTAGATGCTGAGCACGCGCGATTGACCTTGCGCGACGGGTCAGTGCCACTGCGGCTTGGGGACCGTCTCGCGCTGCGCGGGCCAGGGTTGAATGCTTTGGCAGGCATGGAAGTTATCGATATGGACCCGCCAACGCTCAGTCGCCGCGGGGCACCAGCGCGGCGCGCACAAGAACTACGCGACCACGATCCTTTCGACCCGTCTGCATATGTCGCGCGTAAGGATGCCGTACCCAAAGAAACCTTAGAGGCGGCGGGCTTCGATGTGGCGAACAAGCCTGCATCGCTGGTGGAATTTCGCAGCTGGTGGGTCAATGCCCAAGCGATTGCCCAGTGGACGGCGCAGCTTCGCACGCTTTTCGATGCCCACCTGACCGACCACCCCTTATCCGACGGCCTGCCCCTGGCGACCGCGCTCTCCGCGCTTGCGTTGCCGGATGACAGCTTGGCTTCCATTGCTGTCGCGGGCGCGCGTCTAAAGCGCGATGGTGCCATCATCCGCGATCCGCATGTTGCACCTCGCGACCTGGGACCTGCCGAGAAATCTGTTGCGATAGTAGAAGCGAAACTGGCCAAAGAACCATTTGTGGCGCCCGATGCCGGCACCTTAGAAGAACTCGGGCTTGGCCCAAGTGAGCTGGCCGCAGCAGAGCGCGCCGGGCGACTACTTCGTGTCGGTCCAATCGTGTTGCTTCCCAGCGCCCCGCAGCAGGCTGCGGAAATCTTGGGTCAGCAGCCGGGGGAGTTCACGCTATCGCAAGCACGTCAGGCACTTGGTACGACGCGGCGAGTTGCCGTGCCGCTTTTGGAATACATGGACGCACACGGTCTAACCAGGCGCACCAGTGATAGTGCCCGTGTCCTGAAGAAAACAACCTAGTTGTATTCTTCGCCGTCTTTATCGTTGTCGGTTTGTTCAGTGCGAAACAGTGCTTCGAAAGCTTCCGTCGCGGGCTGGTTATCAAATTTCGGCGTTTGGAAAAAGCGCTGCGATTTATTTTTGGTCGCGTGCGGAGGCTCCAAATACTCTGTCGGGTCAAAGCTCAGCAGCTCGTCTGCTAATTCCCCGGTTGTTGGAAGGGATGCCGGGAATACCGTGGCATCGGTGTCGGAATTGAGCTTTGGGACAGAGGCCACAAACAACTGCTGCGGATCCGCAGGCAAGTCAACGGCGACAAGCCCTTCTGCAATATACGCGCGAGCTGCAAGCGGGGTCTGTGCAAGCAATTGCACGAGTAATTCATAGTCTGCCGCGGGGCCTAACAGACCAAAGACTGCGTCGTCGACGGTGATGACGATATCGTCACCAATGTGGTGAAATTCCACGAATACGCTGGCCGTTCCCAGCTCCTCAATTTGTGATTGCTGGACATCGGAAGTCATCGATGTGTCTACTGCTGCAGGTACTCCGCCTGCTAGAAGCACGGTGTTGTCAGGTTGGTCATTGCGCGCGATGTGCCAGGGCGCGAGCCCAAGATTAACGGCGACTTCATCCAAGTACACCTCGGCAGTCGTCGATGCCGTCATGCCCGCTGCGCGCAGGCGCTCCAAGTCAGGAAAATCCGCCGCCTCTTGCACCGTAAGCCAGCCCAGCATTCCAAACATACTGCGAATACGCCACCCGCCCGTGCGGTTATCAGCCTCCAGCGTGACGGGAACTTGGGTGGGAGCAGGCAGAGACAACGTTGTGGATAAGCACACAAAATCCAACACCGCGAGGTGTTCCACCCCAAGATGATTCGCAGGCAATGGATAGTCAGGCATGCCTTCGATATTAGGCCAGCCACAGTGCTACGCGTCAACGCCGCGACCGATACTATGACTTCTATGTACGAGACTTCCACCATATTGATTGCCTTCGGGCTGACATTATTGGCGGGGCTTTCCACCGCAATCGGTGGTGCCATCGCAGTCGGCAGAAGAAACCCCGGACCAAGATTTCTGGCGGCTTCTTTAGGCTTATCAGCCGGCGTGATGTTGTATGTCTCGTTTATGGAAATTCTTCCCGAAGGCACCTCGGAGCTGGCTGAGGCTTATGGCTCCGAGAAGATCGGGGCGTGGGCGGGTGCCGGCGCATTTTTCGCCGGCATTGCCATTATCGGCATCATCGATAGGCTCGTGCCAGAATCTATCAACCCGCACGAACCCGGCACCATCGCGCAGGTTGAGCGCAAAAACCGTTTGATGAAAACCGGAGTATTTACCGCGGGTGCGCTTGCGATCCACAACTTTCCTGAAGGCTTTGCCACCTTCCTCGCGGGGCTAGAAGACATGACCATTGCGATCCCCGTCGCAGTTGCGATTGCGATTCACAATATTCCCGAAGGCATCGCTGTGGCTGTGCCGTTGCGCGCAGCAACCATGTCCCGCTCGAAAGCCTTTTGGTGGGCTACAGCGTCCGGTTTTGCCGAACCACTCGGGGCGCTTATCGGCTTTTTGATACTCATGCCGTTCATCGGACCAGCAGCGATGGGCATTTGCTTTGCGATGGTCGCTGGCATCATGGTCTACATCAGCCTCGACGAGCTACTCCCGTCAGCTGTAGAAACTGGCAAACACCACCACGCTATTTACGGCCTTATCGCCGGCATGGCAATCATGGCCATCTCGTTGCTGCTCTTTATTTAAGCCGCCTGCTCCTTGTGGTCGGGGGTGAGCTTATCCACGCCCGCAATGACACCGACAATAATCGTGCCCACGAGCAGACCAAAGACCATCGAACCTGCCGTATCTGCAAGCCATGCCAAGATGCCTTCTGGCACCTGAGCTGTTAGACCGTGGATGATTTCTGCGGGGCCATCGACATGAAAATCCTCGAGTCCCGCAACGATGATATGGCCACCGACCCACAACATCGCGGCTGTACCGACTACCCCGATGATGTTGAGAACTACCGGCATGCCCTTGACCAATGCCGAGCCGAGAGGGGACTTGCCGTCGCGGCGACGGAGCATCGACAAGCCAATGTCATCCATCTTGACCAACAAACCCACCGCGCCATAGACGGCTACCGTAATGAGCACGGCGACGACGACAAGGGCGCCGAGCCGCATCCAAAAAGTCTGATCCAACAGTGCATTGAGCGAGATCACCATAATTTCTGCCGACAAGATCAGGTCGGTGGTAATCGCCGACTTCACCAGGCGGTCTTCGGCCTCTTTGCCTTTGACGACGGTGGGTTCTTTCTCGTGGTCATCGGAAGGCAGAAGCTTGTGGAAGATTTTATGCGCGCCTTCATAACAAAGATAGGCACCGCCGCACATCAAAATAGGCCCCAAAGCCCACGGCGCAAGCCACGATAGCAGCAGCGCAATCGGCAAAATGATGACCAGTTTATTAACTAAAGAACCCTTGGTGATGCGCCAAATCATGGGCAATTCGCGCTTCGGGTCAACGCCTTGGACATATTGGGGCGTGACAGCGGCGTCATCAATAACAACGCCAGCGGCTTTAATCGAGGTTTTGCCAGCCAAGGCCGCGACATCATCTGCCGAAGATGCTGCCGAGCGCGCGATGAGAGCAACGTCATCTAACAGTGCGAGAAGTCCGCCGGCCAAGGAATACCTCCAAAGGTAAATTTAAGGTTGTGGAGGAATTCTATCGCGTGCAGCTCATCCTAGCTGTGAAACCGCCTTAATTCGAGCGAGAAAATTTAGCCAGCAGGGGTGAGCTCGACATCGTCAGCCCAAGTCAACTCCATGCCAAGGGTCTGTAGCCACTTCATGGCATCGTCGCCATAGCGGGTGATACCTTCTACTGCAGCAAGAGTGGAGTCGATAGCCTTTTCGGCATCTTCAGCAGAAATCAATCCTGCGGATGTCGCTGCAGAAAGCTCATCGATATCGCGCACATCAATAGGCTCACCGGTATTGGAAATTAAATCAACGTAAAGGTCGCGAGTAGTCCAGACTTCACCTTTGCGGTCAATCTCCGCAATATCGATGTAAAAGTCCTGGCGCTCATCAATACCTTCGCGGAAGTGGAAGATATTCGCGCGCAGGCTCAACTTCGGCAAAAGCCACGATTCCAGGTATCCAAAGCGGGGATGGTTGGCGCCGCGAGCCATATATAAACCAAAGTCCGTGACCTTATAAGAGTCCACTTCTCGCAGGTAGCCCTTGGGATCGACGTTGATGTGTTCAGTTGTATTAAAAGTTTCCTTTTTGACGGGATGAAGGTCTACGCTCACTTTATTTCACCTCGAAGATGGCCACGGTGGGCACGAAGTTGCAGGGTTTTTCTTGGGTGTTGACCGTGCCGGAGACCATCGCCACGATGGTTCCCTTTCCTGTGGATGCAGTGCCCGAAACCGTAGCGGGGCCATCTGGGTTGATGCCGTTATTGCGCAGGGGAGTTACACCAGTTTTCATGGTGTTAAGGTTCGCCCACTGCACGTTCATCCCGCCCTGCTTCTTCGCAGCAGGCGAAGTACCAAGTGCGGTGAATACAAACGCTGTTTGTCCAGAGCGCGCACCTGGGGCCGGAATCTTCGTTGGGCCAGGTACGGCGATGGCAGAACCTACGGAATCGCCTTGGCCGCCGATGCATTTACCGGAGACTGTTGGCCAGTAGAACTGTTTAAAGTTCGGCCCATCTTCGACCAGCGGCACGCCGCCTTCGCCGGAGCCGCCGGCATAAAATGCCAAGGCCGACAAAATAGCGTTACGCATATCGCGTGGTACCCATGGTTGATTAGCGAAGTCTCTGACCTGCGCCTGGGTTTGTGGGGTCGGACGGCCGAGGTCATCTAGCGGGCTGGCGATATTGCTCGAAGCCGCTACTGGGGGCACCCCTTGAGAAGATCCTGCACCAGACTGTGCGATCGCCGGGGTAGCGATACCGAGCAGGGCAGCTGCTAGCGCTGCAGCGTAGGCCAAACGGCGATTCTTGCTCACTGGGTTACATCCTTGGGGTAGTGAAGTAATTGAAGTTACATCGAGGTATATGCCAAAGCTCCGCACTGAGCCACCGATAGTCACATCGGCAACACTCGCAACTTTGACACCCCCTGTAACACTATTCACTTTTGGCACGCAGTCAACCCTTAAAGTCGACTGTTGTTTACTACTTCGCCCATCGAGACTATTTCGTTACAATTCGCAGCTACCCGTCCCCCCCGACGTTTCCCTCATGCTTCGCATCTTTTGCAGCGCTCTCCAACTAGGCCCGGCAACCTCCTAAAATCCCTTCCCGGTCGCCTTCCCAGCCCCTTTCTCAGACCCCTGCTGGAGTGTCTTCTCTCCACTTGACCCACCCCGCGTCCCCTTC
Organism: Corynebacterium sp. J010B-136; assembly: GCF_002967075.1. GTDB lineage: Bacteria > Actinomycetota > Actinomycetes > Mycobacteriales > Mycobacteriaceae > Corynebacterium. The sequence continues at coordinate 221,701 of NZ_PUGE01000002.1, forward strand.
GCGCTCACGGGGTGGCATCGACAAGCGAGGCGTCGTGATTCGGTGAGCGCGAAGGGGACATTGGGGGAAGCGGGAGAAAGAAGGTACTGGCGCCGCGGTGGGTGGACGCTTCGCGCTCACGGGGACGGGCTGTTTGGGTAGGCCGGTGAACTTGGTGAGCGCGAAGGGGACATTGGGGAAAGCGATGGAGGAAAGCTCTGGCGCCGCGGTGGGTGTGCGCTTGCGCTCACGGGGACGCACTGTCTGGGGAGACCGGTGAATTTGGTGAGCGCGAAGGGGACATGGGCGGGGTTAACGGATGGTGTGGGGAGTAAATGGGGACGTGGGCGGGAGTAAATGGGGATGGTGCAGGGGAGTAAAAGGGTGGAAAGAAGTGGAATAAGAATGGTGGGAGGGAAGGGGGAAGATGGGGTGTGAGAGTCGGTGCATGAAAGGAGTGGGAAGGGGTGTGGTTGGAGGAATTTGCAGCGATTTGGCAGGATGTGGGTCACATGGGGGAGCGTAAATAGTGCATCGACAAGCAACTGCGAGTACTGTTTAGACGCTAGCTTTTTTATTTTCTGTGAGGAGATTCCTTTAGTGACCACCACTGAGTTCCGTAATGTAGCCATCGTCGCCCACGTTGACCACGGCAAAACCACCCTCGTCAACGGCATGCTGGAACAGTCCGGCGCATTCGGCGAACACGGCGACCACTCGGACCGCGTCATGGACTCCAACGACCAGGAGCGCGAGCGCGGCATTACCATTTTGGCCAAGAACACTGCGATTCACCGCAAGGGCCAGGGTAAAGACGGCGCTGACTTGATCATCAATGTTATTGACACCCCGGGTCACGCTGACTTCGGTGGCGAGGTCGAGCGCGGGCTGTCCATGGTTGATGGCGTCGTGCTGCTTGTCGATGCCTCGGAAGGCCCGCTTCCGCAAACCCGCTTCGTGCTGACCAAGGCACTTGAGGCAAAGCTTCCTGTGATTATCGCGGTAAATAAGACTGACCGCCCTGATGCCCGCATTGAAGAAGTTGTCTCTGATGCGCAGGACCTGCTGCTCGAGATTGCTGCGGGCCTTGAGGACCCTGAGGCTGCTGCTTCTGCTGAAGAGCTGCTTGACCTGCCTGTTCTCTACACTTCTGGCCGCGCAGGTATTGCGTCGACTGAAAACCCTGGCAATGCAAACGTCCCTGAGGGTGACTCTTTGCAGCCGCTTTTCGATGTCATCTACAACGTCTTGCCAGAACCATCCGCCAACGTGGATGCGCCGCTGCAGGCACACGTTGCCAACCTGGACTCTTCTGACTTCCTAGGCCGTATCGCGCTTTTGCGTATCCACGCCGGCAAGATCCGCAAGGGCCAGCAGGTTGCGTGGATTCACTACGATGAAGAAGGCAACCAGCACACCAAGAACGTGAAGGTTGCGGAGCTGTTGCGCACCGTTGGTTTCCAGCGTCAGCCCACCGAAGAGGCTATCGCAGGCGACATCGTTGCGATTTCCGGTATCTCCGACATCATGATCGGTGACACCATTGCTGATACTGAGCACCCAGTTCCACTGCCACGCATCAAGGTTGATGAGCCAGCGATTTCGATGACCATTGGTGTGAATACCTCGCCAATGGCTGGCCGCGGCGGTGGCGATAAGCTGACCGCGCGTATGGTCAAGGCTCGTTTGGATCAAGAGCTAATCGGTAACGTGTCGCTGCGCGTGTTGCCAACTGAGCGCCCAGATACCTGGGAAGTTCAAGGCCGTGGCGAGATGGCTTTGTCGGTTCTGATTGAGTCCATGCGTCGTGAAGGCTTCGAGCTCACCGTGGGTAAGCCACAGGTTGTTACCCAGGTTATTGATGGCAAGGTTCATGAGCCATATGAATTGGTCACCATCGACGTTCCAAGCGAATACCAGGGTGCTGTCACCCAGCTGATGGCAAACCGCAAGGGCCAGATGCAGTCCATGGACGTCCGCGAAGGCAACTGGGTACGCATGACTTTCCGTATCCCTGCCCGCGGCCTAATTGGTTTCCGCACCACCTTCATGACTGAGACCCACGGCTCCGGTATCTCCAACTCTTTGGCTGATGGCCTGGACGTGTGGGCTGGCGAAATCAAGGCACGCCCAACGGGTTCTTTGGTTGCTGACCGCTCCGGTCAGATCACCGCGTATGCACTGATGCAGCTTGCTGACCGCGGCGACTTCTTCGTCGAGCCAGGCGCTGAAGCATATGAAGGCATGGTCGTTGGCGCGAATAACCGCGACGAGGACATGGACATCAACATCACCAAGGAAAAGAAGCTCACCAACATGCGTGCAGCTTCTGCGGATGCGACCGTGACTTTGTCTAAGGCTCGTACCCTTTCTTTGGAAGAGGCTTTGGAATTCTGTGGCAACGATGAGTGCGTTGAGGTAGGGCCAAATGTTCTGCGCGTGCGCAAGCTGGAGCTGTCTGCTACCGATCGCCGTCGTGCAGCATCGAAGGCTAAGCAGCTTAACAAGTAAGTCTCATGCGTCGGGCAGGGTTAAAGCGTCTCACCGGCACGTCAGCGATTTTTTCCGCGGCGTTGCTGGTTAGTTGCATGGCAAATCCCGGCCCTGCCCCGACTGTTGATGAGCAAGAAGAGCTTGTCGATGCCTCCGCCGACGACGAGCCCTCCACCGACCAAGAAGCGGACAAAGCCAGCGACGATGATGCTGAAATTGCCGATGGCATAGAGGACGAAGAAGGCCCTGATCGCTCGTCGATGTCTGTGGGCATTGACCCATTTCAATTGGGTTTTAATCCGCACCTCGTTGCTGATGACACAGAGCTTGTCGATGCCCTCGCGGACCTCGTATTACCCTCAGCCTTTCACGGCAATATCATCGATTCTGATGTGCTGAATTCAGCGCGTGAAATTGATGCGCCGCCAGGGGTTGCGCAACGCGTGCGCTATTCCATTAAAGATGGCGCGCAGTGGTCTGATGGCACGCCCATTACGGGTGCGGATTTTGACTACCTGTTCAAGGAAATGGTCTCCACCCCCGGGGTGCGCGAAGTAGCACCTTATCGCGCCATTTCGGCCTTAAGTATCTCTGCTGGCGGCAGCATTGTGACCGTCGATTTTTCGACGCGCGTGGCGGATTGGCACCGGTTATTTACACACTTGCTGCCTTCGCACCTGTTGGAATCGGGACAATTCGACCGGGTTTTAGAGTCAGCTATTCCGGCTTCCGCTGGTAAGTTCAGCGTCGCGAGCATCGACCAGGCGCGCGGCTTAATCACACTCAACCGCAATGATCGCTTCTGGGGAAAGAACCCGGCGAAAATTGACGTGGTGCAATTGCGCGCGATTCGTTCGACATCGCAGGCTGCAAACCTGTTGCGCTCAGAGCAAGTAAGTTTCGTGGATATTGCCCCGACGCAAACCTTAAAAGAACAACTTAGCTTATTAGGGGACATTAGTACCGAAAGTGCGAATCCTTCGCGCCAGCTGCGGTTGAGCCTTTCTACGCAATCGCAAATCTTAGAATCACCGCAACTGCGCCGCACGATGCTTTCGCTCATCGATACGCGTCAGCTTGCGCGCTTGGCAACCGAGCGCGATGTTGATTTGCGTGTGCCCTATGGCGGTAATCCGCTTCTAGACTCCGCGAGTGAGGAAGAGATTGCGGTGCTAGCCGCTGCTACCAAAGACAATCCACTGCGCATTGCTGTTGACCCGACTGAACAGGCTGCCGGCATTGCCGCGATGACCTTGGTGGATATGCTGAGACTCGAAGGCGTCGAGGCCCGCGTGGTGGAAAACCGCATGACCTCTATCGTGGAAGAAGCTCTGCCTGAAGGCGAGGTCGATGCAGTAATTTCTACCGCGGATACCTCCGTTACGGCCACTAATGTGGCAAGCTTTTTTACCTGTCACGTGGATGAAGAAACCGCTGCAGCTGCTTCCACTACAGCTAGCGCAACCTCTACCGCAGCTATTACAACCAAACCCGAGGAGCCTGCGCTCACGCAGCAAAAGTTGTGGTCAGGTAACCTATCACTGGCATGCGCGAGTGACTTTGAAGAGCGTGCGCAAAGCATCCTCTCGGGTGAAATAAGTGCGCAACAAGGTCTGGAAATGATCCGGCAAATCAATCGTGAGCAGGCTTTTTATCTCCCGTTAATTGATGAGACTCGTATTCGCGCCTTCGATGAAGACTATCCCGGTGGATCTTTATCCACCCTCGAAGAAATTGACGGCAGGAGCTCAAGGTGAACCACAAGAATTTATCCCACGGCGCAGCCACTGAACTTGCGGGCAAGCGCGTTTTAGTTGTACACGCGCACCCAGACGATGAAGTGCTATTTACCGGCGGCACCATCGCAGAGCTGACTTCGCGTGGTGCTGAAGTTCTACTTCTGACAGCCACCTTGGGTGAAGAAGGCGAAGTCATCGGTCAGCGATATCAGCACCTCGCGGGCAGCGATTTACTCGGCGGGTTCCGGATTCGTGAGCTCCAAGACGCAGCGTCTGCTATCGGCGCGCGCAGCGAGCACCTGATTGCACCCGGCTACCTCCGGGATTCCGGAATGGTTGGCTCTGCAGCCCACGCGCACCCGCGCGCTTTAGTGAATAACGTGGATGAGGCGGCAGGGGGCATCGAAAAGCATCTTGCGATCTTTTCACCCCACGCAGTGATTACCTATGGCCCGGATGGTGGCTATGGGCATCCTGACCATATTGCTGTGCACCAGGCGACCGAGCGCGCGTGCAAAGCAGCTGGGATAAGCAATATTTGGTGGACTATCTACCAGCGTGAGGCGATTTTTGCCGCACTGGAGACGGTCACGCCGGCTCGCGGCTGGGAAAAGCCTTCGGAGGACTACCTGCTTAATTTCACCAACGCAGCTTATGACCTGAAGCTTGCGCTTTCCGATGCCTCCTATAACGCGAAAATCGCCGGGATCTCTGCCCACCCGACGCAAGTGTGGGTCGGGAACGGTGCTGTCAGCGAGACCAACCCTGAGCCGCGCTGGGCGGTGTGCTCTGACCCTGCTGTAGCGCCGGTGGCTTATGCCTTATCTAATAACCTGGTCATGCCGGTGATTCGTGCCGAGTATTTGCAGCGCAGCCGCGGAGAAAACGACCCCTTGCCAGCCGATGTTGCGGCTGATGCCAACCGTGCCCACCGCGCGGAGCATGAGCCATCAACCGGTGATGTGTGGGAGGTATTTTTCGATGAGCAGTAATTTTGTGCCCTTTGAATTCTCCCGCGCCGAAGCCGTCGGCGGCCTGGTGTGGCTCAGCGTTGGCGCGCTGCTCTCGCTGGTTTTAGAAGTTGTGTACCTGGGTGCGTATCTCACCATGCCTAATGGCGTGCGTATTGCTTTCCCGCTCACCGTTGCTATCGCCTGGTGGTTTAACAAAGCTTTGACCAAAACTGCGCGCCTGTGGAGTCCAAACGTATTCATTGCTGCCATCCCGTTGGCGGTCTGGGTATTGGGATTTTTCGCGTTTTTGGTTATAGGTTCAACTACTGGCGATCAATGGTTGGGAAGTAATATTCGTACCGTTGCCTTGCTTTTTGCCGGGGTAATCGGTGGTATTTGGCCATTTGTAGGGTCTAAGTGACATACTAATAATTGTCTGGATAGTGCCGGATTTCAGGAGATAAAATACCCCATGACATATACAATTGCTCAGCCCTGCGTCGACGTAATGGACCGCGGCTGTGTTGAAGAGTGCCCCGTAGATTGCATCTACGAGGGCAAGCGTATGCTCTACATCCACCCTGATGAGTGCGTGGACTGTGGTGCTTGCGAACCTGCGTGCCCTGTAGAGGCAATTTTCTACGAAGATGACGTTCCAGACGAGTGGCTGGAATATAATGACGCTAATGCCGCGTTCTTTGACGATCTCGGTTCCCCTGGCGGTGCAGCGGGTGCTGGCCCTCAGGACTTCGATGTCCCGATGATTGCTGCGTTGCCGCCTCAAAATCAGGATTAGCTTTTAAACAAGGAGTTTGAACTAACTATGGCACGGACCCCACTGGGCAGTGTATTACCGGATTTCCCGTGGAATTCCCTGGCGGATGCCAAAGCTAAGGCAGCTAGCCACCCTGAGGGGATCGTGGATTTGTCCGTGGGAACCCCAGTGGATGAAGTTTCGCCTTCTGTGCAGCTGGCTTTGTCTTCAGCAGCGTCGTTGTCTGGGTATCCGCAAACTATGGGTACCCCGGAATTACGCGAGGCTATTTCGAGTGCGTTGGAGCGCCGCTACGAAATCGTCGGGCTAGGGGACAAGTCTGTACTTCCTGTCGTGGGCACTAAGGAAGCAATCGCATGGTTGCCAACCTTGCTGGGCTTGCGCGGGGAGACCGTAGTTATTCCATCAGTGGCTTATCCGACCTATGAAGTCGGTGCGAAGATCGCCGGCGCAGAGATTATCCGCGCTGATGATCCGGCTGATTTTCAGGATGCAGCCCTGGTCTTTATCAACTCTCCGTCTAACCCCACCGGCAAGGTGTTAAACATCGACGAGCTGCGCGCGATTGTCGCGTGGGCACGTGAGCACAATGCCATCGTGGCCTCTGATGAGTGTTACATGGCTTTGGCGTGGGAAGATGCGCACCCGCCAGTTTCCATCTTGGACCCTCGAGTTACAGACGGAGATATGACCGGGCTGATTGCCATGCATTCTTTGTCGAAGTCAGCGAATATGGCCTCGTACCGCGCAGGCTTTTTCGCCGGTGATGCAGAGCTTATCGCTGAGCTTTTGGAAGTGCGCAAGCACGCCGGCCTTATGGTTCCAGGTCCTGTGCAAGCAGCGATGGTCGCAGCGCTTAACGATGACGCCACCGAAGCCCTGCAGGTCCAGCGCTACGCGCTGCGTCGTGCGAAGTTGATGCGCGCGCTTAGCGACGTCGGCTTTGACATCCACCATTCCGAAGCCGGCATGTATCTGTGGGCAACCAGCGGCAATAATTGCCGCGACGATGTTGCGTGGTTAGCAGACTTGGGTATCTTGGTTGCTCCCGGCGATTTCTACGGACAGGTGGGCGAGCAGTTTATTCGCGTCGGTCTCAATGGCACTGATGAGCGTATCGACGCCGCGTGTGCTCGCCTTACTGCCGCCGGTCAGCGCAACTAAAATTGGGCTCACAGCTATTTAGTACCGTGTGGAAAGCAATCCAGTAACCCAAGTGCGCTAAACTTTAATAACTTTCAGCGTGAAAAGGCGGCGAACGAAAAGTTTGCCGCCACACTCGCGCGTAGTTTTAGAAGAATTGTCCATAAAGAAGGGTTACTCAAGAGCATGACGGTAGCTCGTTTTATATCTAATATGGGGCAATTTCTCAGGTTTGGCCTCGTGGGAGGATCTGGCACGGTCGTTAACCTGCTGGTGGTATTTCTGTCCAAAAAGATTGCGATGTGGTCGGCTGGCATTACCGAGCATGATGGCTTTATCAACCTATTTGGTACCCAATTTAATATCCGCTGGTACCACGTGTTTATGGCGATTGCGTTTTTGCTCGCCAATACCTGGAACTATCAGCTCAACCGCATGTGGACTTTCAAAGAAGCCCAGCGTATCTCATGGTTACGCGGCTTTTTCCCATTCTTACTGGCAGGCCTCGGCGCCTTCTTAGTCAGCCAGGTCATCGCCACGTTATTGATGAATGTGAATTCGCCGATTGCGCTGTCGCCAGAAATCTTCGATGATTCCACCGGCTTCCGCACCAAGTTCTACTGGGCATCAGCAATTTCAATTATCGTAGCTATGCCGATTAACTTCGTGATTAATAAGCTGTGGACCTTCCGCTCCCGGCCGAAAAGCCCTGTCTTCGTACAGGACGCAGCTCCTAGCTAAACGTGCTGCGCACGCATTCGTGCCAGTTGAACACCGGGTTGCCTTGTATACCCACTTCATCGCGCCTTGGTCGACCTTGTCGAATCCACTGCGCGATTTCTTTTACCTTCGCCACCACCTGTTTTAAGTGATAATGCACGCAATCAGCACTAAACCTTAAGACCACGCACCCAAGGCTTGCGCCATCATTCGATTTCCAGCGGTCTTTCACAAAGCTTTTGGCATCGCTGTGCACCTCATAGCCGTCGACTTCGATTAAAATCCCCAGCTTCTGCAGCCACAGATCGTAACGGTAACCCGCAAAAAGTACATTGTGTTGCACCTGAAACCCGACCCGACGCAGCTCCGTCGCGAGCTTCTTCTCCGCAATGCTATCCGCTCCGATGCAACAGCGTTTCAATACGCTGCGTAGTTGCATCGTCAAGCGCTTCATGCGCCCTACGTCGCGCTTCAGCTTGTCGATGCCGCTGCGACCCCTATAACACTGCTCCAACAGCCACTCCTGCTCGTAGGGGCTGCGTCTTGCGGCCCACAGCGGTTCAACCAGTTTGATGCCGTCTTTGACTTGCGTGGTCTGCCTGCGAGTATGCCGTACCGTGAAATTTTCGCCCCGAATGGTGCGCGGGCCTTCCAATTCCAGCGGGAATGTCAACGTATGCCCCAGGTGCAGCTGCGTCGCGGAGTGTCCGGTAAGCGCGACATCGGCAAGCGACTGCGTGAGCGCCCTGGCGACATTGCGCGCGCTAACCCTGCCGCTGATGTAGATGCCGCGATGCACGCGATGCAGCGTGCCGTCTGCGACCATGCACGCTTGTTTGCGCCTGCCGATGCCCCTTTTCCGCAACTCCTGCGTAGTCCATATGCTTCCGATCTGGGTATTCGTGCCCTTGGTGTCCGTAACCTTGGTGTTTATGCTTTTGGTATTCATACTCTTGGTATTCATACACCTGACGCTATTGCTCGCACGCTACCGCAATCTAGGCTGACCTGCGGCTGCTGTGGATAACTTGCCCCTTCCCGCCATATTTATTGACGTGTCACCTAAAATCTGTGGATAATTACCTCTGCCCTCGCGCTTCCGTGCTTTACTCACCACGCGTATTTGCACACCGAACCCTTCGCGCTCACCCAGAGCAAGCGTCTAACCATGCGATGGCTTGCTGTGAGCGCGAAAGGGCATCGACAAGCTTTTGCGCCTGTGCGCCTCGCGCTCACCAGCTGTGGCCAAGTCTCGAGAGCGCCTGCCGCTGTGAGCGGGAAGCGATCATCGCGTGCGCCGACTTCGACTGTGCCCGTCTGAAAGTGCAACGCTGGCTGATGCCTTCGCTTGTCGATGCCGGCGTGTGCTTCGCGCTCACAGCGAAGCTGTTGATGTCGAGGAGCTGTTATATGGTGAGCGCGAAGGGGACAGGGGGCTGAGGACCGGGTACTGATGCGAGGGGGTTGGGGACGGGGAGCTGGTGCGAGGGCTGAGGACGGGGTGCTGATGGGTTGGCGTTGAGATCGCAAAAGCGCCTTGCCGATAGTTGTTTGGCAAGGCGCTAGTCGCGCGCTGGATGGGCGCGTGAAATGAGCGGATTAGTTCTTGTGCAGTTCCTCGTTGAGGGCGACTGCTTCTGCCTTCCACTCGGTAGCTTCGATAGAACCGGTAACAGAGTTGCGGCGCAGCAGCATGCCGGATGCGCCGGAAAGCTTCGCAGCCTTCACGGAGGTGCCTTCGTCAACGCCGGCGACTTCAGCGACGCGGCCGAAGACGGAAACCTTAGAGCCAGAGGTGACGTACAGGCCGGCTTCGACAACACAGTCATCGCCAAGCGAAATGCCCACGCCCGAGTTGGCGCCGAGCAGGCAGCGCTCACCGATGGAAATGGTCTCCTTGCCGCCACCGGACAGGGTACCCATGATGGATGCGCCGCCGCCGATATCGGAGCCGTCGCCAACGACGACACCTGCGGAGATACGGCCTTCAACCATGGAAGCACCCAGGGTACCGGCGTTGAAGTTGACGAAGCCTTCGTGCATAACGGTGGTGCCTTCTGCCAAGTGTGCGCCCAAGCGCACGCGGTCTGCGTCACCGATGCGAACTCCGGAAGGAACGACGTAGTCCACCATGCGTGGGAACTTGTCCACGGAAAACACAGTGACTGGGCCGCGGGATGCCAGGCGGCTGCGCACCATCTGGAAATCAGCGACAGCGCAGGGGCCGTAGTTGGTCCAGACAACGTTTGCGAGGTGGCCAAAGATGCCGTCCATGTTCAAACCGTGTGGCTTAACCGCACGGTGGGAGAGAAGGTGCAGACGCAGGTAAGCGTCATATGCGTCGATTGGCGCAGCGTCGAGGTCCGCAATGGAAGTCTCAACTGCGACGCGAGCTACACCGCGCTCTTCGTCAGGGCCAACGAGGGCTGCAAATTGCTGTGGAGTCTCCTCCAAGCGTTCAGTGCCAGCAGCAGAAACAGGAGTATCCAGCGAAACTGCTGGAAACCAAACATCCAACACTGTTCCGTCGTGGGTGATCGTTGCCAAACCGCGGGCAGATGCAGAAGTCATTGAATATTCAAGCCTTAGAGGAGTCGGGGATAGATACCTTAGAAAGTATAGGTAACCCTATACTTTTGTGCGAGAATTGGGCATCAACAGTGACACAATCGTCAGTCCGCCGGCGATGACGGCAACGGCGATTAGCTGACCGCGCGCCGAAGGGTCGAAGAGCATGAGCAGGACGATGAGCAGCAGTCCGAGTATCACTGCATAAGGAATCCACGGGAAACCTGGCACGCGAATTTCGGTGGATTCGAGGCTCGGCTTGAGCTTGATATAAGAGGTTACGATGAAGAACCAAATGACCAATAGGCAGCCGCCGACGGCGTTGAACAAGAAGGCCAAGAGTCCGGGAGGATTCCAGTACTGAAGGCCGACGGAAGCGAAAGCGAAGATCATCGACAAGATCACGGCATATAGCGGCGAGCCTGTCTTCGAGGTGTACTTAAACGCGCCTGGGGCATTGCCATCGCGGGCCATGTCAAAGACCAAGCGTGAGGTTGCGTAAATCTGCGCGTTGAACGCTGAAAGCAGCGCAACCACGATGACGAGCTCCATGAAGGTCGCGGCATAAGGAATCTCTGCAACGCGCAAGACCTCAGTGAAAGGGGACTGCGCTGCAACGTCTGCATCTTGAATCCTAGAAAATGGCAGCAGCAAGGTAATAACTGCAACTGCGCCCAGGTAGAAGACAATGATGCGGAAAATAATCGCGCGCACTGCTGTGGCGACATTGTGTGCTGGGTCTTCAGATTCAGCCGCAGCAATGGTGACTAGCTCGATACCGCCGAAAGCAAAGGCCACCGCCAGCAACCCGGCTGCCAAACCTGGCACGCCATTGGGCGCGAAGTTCTCAACGAAACTGCTGGTTTGAGTCTCAGCTGGGCCAAAAATGAGCCATGCGCCGAGCACCAAGAAAGCAACGATGACCGCGACTTTGATGATGGCGAACCAAAACTCGAATTCACCGAATCCGCGTACCGCCCCGAAATTGACCACGGCGAAAAATACCACGGCAACTAGTGCAGGGATCCATGGATCTACCCCGAACCAACCGCCAAGAATAGCGGCCGCACCAGTAATTTCGGCGCCCATCACCATAATCAGCATGAACCAGTACAGCCAGCCCATCGTAAAGCGTGCCCAGTTGCCAAACGCTTGACCCGCATACGTGGAAAAGGAACCCAGAGAAGGGCGCGCAGAGGCCATCTCGCCGAGCATGTACATGATTAAAGTTACCAGAACACCGGCAACCAGGTACGCAATCAAAATAGAGGTACCGGCAATTTGGATGCCCACGCCAACGCCGAGGAATAGTCCGGCGCCGATGGCTGAGCCAAGCCCCATCATCGTCAAGTGTCTGGTTTTTAACTTATTTGACTCTGAATTACTCATCGCCCACTTTTCTTTCATCCTGGTATTGGCCGTTAGAAATGTTACACGCCTCATCTGCCCTGATCAGCAGCGGGTTTCACGCTACGATGGCGGATTGTGACTATTTTCCATCTTGATCTGACCCAGGACCCCATTGAGCTGACGAAGGCGCTGGTTGATATCCCTAGCCCTTCGCATCATGAAAAGGCTATTGCCGATGCCATCGAGCAGGCCTTGAAACCGTTGGTTGATTCCGCCGAAGTGGAGCTTGCACGCTTTGGAAACACCGTGTGCGCGCGTACCAATCGCGGCTTGGGTTCCCGCGTTGTTTTAGCTGGACACGTGGATACCGTGCCAATTGCGGACAACGTCCCACACCACATGGAAGATAACATTATGTTTGGCTGTGGCACGGTGGATATGAAGTCCGGGTTGGCGGTCTACCTGCATACCTTTGCCCAGCTGGCAGCGGATAAAGACCTTAGCCACGACTTGACGCTGATTGCCTATGAGGGCGAAGAGGTTGCGACGGAGTTCAACGGTTTGGGGCATTTGCAGCGGGATAATCCTCAGTGGTTGCAGGGGGATTTGGCATTGCTGGGAGAGCCGTCGGGCGCGATGATTGAGGCAGGTTGTCAGGGCACTATCCGCCTGCGGGTAACAGCGCATGGCACCCGCGCGCACTCGGCGCGGGCTTGGCTGGGTTCGAACGCGGCACACACCCTAACGCCGGTGATGACCAAGATTGCAGAGTACTCACCGCGTGATGTCACCATTGATGGGTGTACCTACCGCGAGGGGCTCAACATCGTGCACCTTGAAGCTGGGGTGGCCACCAATACTTTGCCGGATCACGCGTGGATGTTTGTGAATTTCCGTTTCGCGCCGGACCGCAGCTCCGAAGAGGCGATGGAGCACTTGCTCGATGTCTTGGGCTTGGCAAAAGAGCAAGAGATGCCTGCCGATGCCACCTTGGATTCACCTGGTATCAGCTTTGAAGTTGATGATGTCGCAGGTGCAGCGCTTCCGGGATTGGGGCAGCCGTCTGCCGCAGCGCTTATCGATGCAGTCGGTGGCAATGTTCGTGCCAAGTACGGCTGGACGGATGTGGCGCGCTTTTCTGAAATGGGCACGCCAGCGGTCAACTTTGGCCCTGGTGACCCCGGATTTGCGCATAAGCGAGACGAGCAATGTCCGGTGGAACAGATAACGTCAGTGGCACAAGCACTTCACACATACCTCACGGCTTAGAAAACCCTTAGTAGAAAGAAAAACAATGGCTCCTTTGCGTAGTAATAAAGACGGTAAACCGCGTGTTCTGCGCACTACAGAAAGCGCGGAGACTAACCGCATGCTGCGTGGTCCCATGCTGTTACGTACCGACGGCAATCAAACCTCTACCTATGACCAGCGTTTATTGGAATCTGGTGCAGACCACGCGTGGAAGCATGCAGATCCGTGGCGTGTACTGCGTATCCAGGGTGAATTTGTCGCGGGATTTGATGCACTGAGCGATTTGCCAAAGGCCGTGACCGTATACGGTTCGGCACGCACGAAGGAAGATGCGCTGGAGTATGCACAGGGCATCGACTTGGGCGCAAAGCTGGTGGAGCACGATTATGCCGTGGTGACCGGCGGTGGCCCAGGAATTATGGAAGCTGCCAACCGGGGCGCTTATGAAGCTGGTGGGCTTTCCGTGGGCTTGGGCATTGAACTGCCCTTTGAGCAGGGGCTTAATAAGTACGTCGACCTTGGCATTAACTTCCGGTACTTCTTTGCGCGCAAGACCATGTTTTTGAAGTACTCGCAGGCTTTTGTCTGTCTGCCAGGTGGCATGGGTACGATGGATGAGCTTTTTGAAATGCTCTGCATGGTGCAAACCGGCAAGGTAACCAACTACCCAATCGTGCTGATCGGTACCGAATACTGGTCGGGTCTGGTTGAGTGGATGGCAAATACCTTGGTGGCTGAAGGATATATCAACCCCCAGGATATGGACCTTTTCTTGCTTACTGATTCGGTTGATGAAGCCGTGGAGCACATCGTTGCTGCGCACAAGGAGATGACCGATGAGCGAGTCAGCCGACTCAACCACGACGCTTAAACCTTTAGCCCAGGTGATGGCGATTGTAAATCGCACACCTGACTCCTTTTATGACAAAGGAGCAACCTGGGGGATGGACAGTGCTTTGGCACGCTGTGAGGAAGTCGTCGCCCAGGGCGCAAGCATCGTCGATATCGGCGGAGTGAAGGCTGGTCCCGGTGAGGCAGTGGATGCGGCTGCTGAAATTGATCGCGTAGTGCCGCTTATCGCAGAAATTGCTGCGCGATACCCGGAGGTAATTATCAGTGTTGATACCTGGCGTGCATCGGTAGCTGAGCAAGCTATTGCTGCCGGCGCGCGGCTCATCAACGACACGTGGGCAGGTTGGGACCCGCAACTTATAGAAGTCGCAGGTGCCCACGGAGTGGGCTACGTATGCTCGCATACCGGCGGGGTTACACCGCGCACTCGGCCGCACCGCGTGCATTTCGACGACGTTGTCGCTGACGTGATTGCCGAGACCACAGCTTTGGCTGAGCGCGCCGTCGCGCTTGGCTGCCCACCCGAGCTGACCTTTATCGATCCCACACACGACTTTGGCAAAAATACTTTCCATGGCCTGGAACTTCTGCGCCGCATCGATGAGCTAGTAGCTACCGGCTGGCCGGTGCTCATGGCGTTGTCTAATAAAGACTTCGTCGGGGAAACCTTAGGCAGGGAAGTCGGCGACCGGGTGGCGGGAACCTTGGCGGCTACGGCCTGGGCTGCATCGAAAGGCGTGGCGGCATTTCGCGTCCATGAAGTAAAAGAGACTGTCGATGCCATCCGCATGACTGCTGCTATTCAGGGAATTGCTGCGCCTTTGGCTACCACGAGGGGACTCGCATGAGTGTTTCTGTAGTTATTCCGGCGTTGAACGAGGAACCAACTATCGCTCGTGTGGTGCAAGCTTGCCTGGCTGATAATCCTTTAGAAGTCCTTGTCATCGATGCTGATTCTTCCGATGCCACCGCCGCTGTAGCAACCGCAGCTGGCGCGCGGGTGATTAATTGGCGCGAGGTTTTGCCGCATGTGCCAGTGCGCGTGGGCAAAGGCGAATCCCTGTGGCGCGGCGTGGAGGCAGCGCGTGGCGACATCGTGGTCTTTGTCGACGCTGATCTGGAATCAGCAGCACCTGGCCTGGTCACAGCACTTGCTGCGCCTTTTGCCGACCCTTCAATCCACCTGGTGAAGCCTGTCTATAGCCGTACCTTCGGCGATCAGCCCACCGGAGGCGGTCGCGTCACGGAATTGACCGCCAAGCCTTTGCTGAGCATGTTTTTCCCAGACCTTTCTCATATCGCGCAGCCACTCGGCGGTGAGTACGCCATTCGGCGCTCCGTCGCTCGCGAACTGCCATTTGTCGATGGCTATGGCGTCGAAGCCGGGCTAATGATTGATGTGGCACACTTTTTCGGCGCCGATGCAATCGCTCAGGTTAAATTGCCGCCGCGCGTGCACCGCAATCGTCCTCTGTCCCAGCTCGCTCCGATGGCCAAAGTGGTCGCAGAGACCATCCTGGACCGTGCACACTTATACGGGACTTCTGCGCAGGCCACTCGGAGTGTCTTAAGTCAACGTCCTGCACTTGAACATCTGGAATCTCGGGAGACAATCTCATGAATGTAGTGCTAACGATTATCATCGTGGCGGCTTTGATCGCACTCTTTGCCATCGTGGCAACGTGGGTGCTGTCGCACTTTGTTGGCAAAGGCCCCGTTATGGCGGATTTGCCTGCCGACGAAAAACAGGCCACGCTGCAAGGCAACCGCGCCTTCGCTTTGCATGGTGAGTATGACAAAGTCGGATTTAGCACCGTGAAATTTGGCTATTCGCCTGCGCAAGTCGATGATCTTTTAGATGTTCTCACCCACGAATTACAGCGAACCAAAGAAGAATTGGCGGCGCAAAAGCGCAGCTTAAGTACCGACGAAGCTTCGGAATCTGAGTAATTCCTTTCCCGCGATAAACCTGTGGCCTGCGTAAATGCTGCTTGGCGAGCCAACTGCGCAGGTGCTTTGTGCGAAAAAAGATTATAATGGGTGTGAAGCACTGAGTTTTTCCTCACAGCTATGCCAAAGGTGAAGTAATTTCCTTTCGGCGCAGCGTGGAGAAGCAGTGGATTTTTAATTTTTTAAGGGAGCAGAATTCACATGGCAGCAATGAAGCCTCGCACTACTGGTGGACCAATGGAAGCTGTAATCGAATCGCGCAAAATCGTCATGCGTATTCCCTCTGACGGTGGCGGCCGAATCGTTGTGGAGATGACTAAAGAAGAAGCCGCTGAGCTCGGTGAGCTTCTAACTGAAGTCGCACAATAGCCCACCGCAATATCGCTTTCTAGATGAGATGATCTAATCTAGGTTTATGCTTTCGCACATTATTGATGTTCTGGCGGATCCTGCCGATGGAAGCGCGCTTTCAGGCGTGGATGACTTTACCCGGTTGGGATCTGAATCCGGTCACTCTTATGATGTCGCCAAGCAGGGGTATGTCACCCTTGCATCCGGCGCAGGTCTTAAACATAAAGGCGACGACGCCGATATGGTCACTGCCCGCGAAACATATCTTTCTAAAGGCCACTTCGCGCCGTTTGTGGAAGCTGTCACCGGCGCTATCCAAAACGCCTTAGACAATGCGATTAGCCAGGAAGACGTGCCTGAGCCCACGCTTCTCGAGGTCGGCGCCGGCACCGGCTACTATCTCTCACATACTCTTGACTCCATCGACGGTTCGCGTGGAGTTGGCCTAGACATCTCCCCACACGCAGCGCGGCACCTGGCAAAATGCCACCCGCGCGTTGGTGCTGTGATTGCGGACGTGTGGCAAACTCTGCCGATTCGTGATGAATCTATCAACGCGATCTCAGTTGTCTTCGCCCCGCGCAACCCCGCGGAATTTCAGCGCATTCTGGCGCCAGGCGGACAGGTCATTGTCTTGACTCCGCAGGCCGGACACCTCGATGAATTGCGCGAGCCACTTGGCATTCTGGGCGTCGAAGAGGGCAAGGTTGAGCGCATGTATGACCAAGCGGAGGGCTTTTTGGAGCAGGCCGCTGATCCGGTTAACCTCGCGTTTCCAATTCAGCTGGATAAGGAGTCCATTGCAGCACAGGTAGCGATGAGCCCGTCAGCCCGGCACATTTCTGCAGAAGAACTGGCAGCTCGCATGGAAGCATTGCCACAGACTATGTCTGTAACTGCACACGCCCGCCTCGATCGTCTGCGTTCAGTTTAAGCTCCACCCCCAAATTTCGAGTCCCGAGCATTCTTTATCGCTCGGGACTCTTGCGTCTTTTCAGCTTCCGACGTTTCCAGTCACACAGGGCTCCTTCGCGCTCACCAAGCGCGAGGTCCTGGGTAGTAAAGCAGTTTCGGTGAGCGCGAAGCGTACAAATGCTTGGGTGAAGGAGCGGCGCGGCGCAATTTCTTCGGCGCTGGCCAGTCGACGCCAGTGCTGAAGCTCAACGCTTCCGATGCTGGCCTGTGCCAATAGTGGCATCCGCGTTGCTGGACAGTCACGCCCCTTCGCGCTCACCGCAAGAAATTGCCTGGCGAGTAACGGCTTTCTGGTGAGCGCGAAGGGGACACGGTGGGCCAGAGGTGGGCTGATGCGGTTAGTCGCAGGCGGGAGCAGGCTTGGCGTGAGCGGGCGTCGTGCAGGCCCCCGGTAGGAGAGTTTGCCCTGGACGAGCGCTGGCCCGAGGGAGGTTGGCGTGGGCGGGCGCTGGGTGAGGGGGATTAAGGGTGGCTGATGTACCAGTCGCGGAGGACCTGTGCGTCGCCGTCGGTGGTTGCGGTTATAGAGGAACAGCCGCCTTCGAAATAAACGCGTGAAGCCATGGCGACTTGGCCGCCATCGGCGAAGACCTCGACAGTTGAGCCGTCGACGATGACGGTAAGGGAGTCGGAGTCGCCCTCGGCAAGCGGGGCGATAGCGGTTTCTGACTCAAAGGATGCAGAACGATCAAGTTCAAGCGAGGAACCGCGGTGGTGGATGGTGGCGGCGGGGTTTCCGGAGGCATCGCTAAGCGAAAGCGTCACGGTGGAGCCTTCTGGAACTTCCAGCAACCCGATCCACGAGCTGGCACGGGTGGCATTATTGATAGCCTCCGGCAAACCCTTAGGAGGTGTTTGGAAAATCGTTCCGCCTTGAAGAGTTACGACCCTGGGCAAAGAAATGACATTGGCCCACTTACCTTCTTGCCACGACTTGTGCTGGCTGGGGTCATCGAGGCGACCAGTGCCGTTGAGCAGGCCAAATAGAATTCCCTCGTCGTAGAGAGTGGATTCATCAACGCTGCCAGGGGTGTAGTTAGTGATGCGGGGACGGGTGAAATCGTGGCCATAGTCTAGGCGCTGGAAAGGCTGCGCGACCTTGAACTTAGTGCCTGTGAGGCGGCCGACGACATATCCGGCGTGCTCACTGCCATTTTCTTCAATCGTGACCATGAGCACGTCGTAAATTTTGCTATCGACTTCATCGCGCAAGCGAATAATGCGTGGGGAGACAACAACGCGGCCAGGCTGAAGCTCTGCTCCTGGATCGCCGTCGAATTCCAAAGGCCCGGAAAAAGTCCACTGCTTGGCATCGTCGCTGCGGAAAATCATGAGCTGCGGGGCTGTGGCATCACCAGCCACGGTGAGCATTAACCAGCCCTTATGACCTTCGCTGCGTGAATTAGGATCTACCCAGTCAGCGACAACCACCGGAGAGCGAAAGCGCCGGACATCGTCCTGGTCGGAGACTGCGGTGCCTAGGCGCGTGACACGTGTGTCCAGCGCAGAAGGATCGTCTGAAATCTCGCAGACATCATCAAATAAGTCATAGCGGGCGACTTCGATGCTGGTGGAATCTTCTTTGACGGAGGTGAAGTACAGGTGCACATCGCCTTCAGTAGCTGTGACAGAACCTGCGCGTAGCCCCGTTTCATCGTCTTGGGGCGCAAGCGGGTCATCGCATTCTAGCCAGTCAAAGGGAGATTCTTCCGAGAACGTGTGCCCCCAACGCGAAGGTGAACCGGGATCTGCTCGGTGCTGGAAAAACAGGTGCCAAGTGTTGCCGTCGAGTAGCGCGCCTGCGGGTGCCTCGACGATTCCGGACTCTGGTGCAAAATGTAGCTCAGGACGATGAACAGTCATGACACCCATTTGTACACAAATTCCGGCTACCTCGTGGAAGCCCTAAATTAGACTCCGGTAGATATCGACTGTTTGTGCAGCAATGGATGCCCAAGAGAAGGACTCGACAGCGCGCGCACGCCCCGCCAGTCCGTAGGACTTGGACTTTTCCGGATTAAGCGCGAGTGCATTGACAGCGGTGGCGATGTCAGCTTCGAAGGTGGCCTCATCAGCTTCGTCATAGTGCACGAGCGTGCCGGTGACACCATCTTGTACAACCTCTGGAATGCCACCAACATCAGAAGCGACCACAGCAGTTTCACATGCCATGGCCTCAAGGTTGACGATACCTAGCGGCTCATAGATTGATGGACAGACAAAGACATCGGCAGCTGTGTAGACCTCTTGCACCTTCTCACGCGGGAGCATTTCTTCGACCCAGAAAATCCCATCGCGTTCTGCGCGTAAAGTAGCAACCAATTCTTGAGTCTGCTGTGCGATCTCAGGAGTATCCGGAGCACCGGCGCACAAAATCAGCTGAATGGAAGGATCGAATTGCGCGACGGCTTTGAGCAAGTGTGGAACGCCTTTTTGCCGGGTGATGCGACCGACGAAAGCAGCAATCGGTCGGTTTCGGTCCACACCAAGTTCTTCCAGGAGACCCTCGTCGCGGGGTTGCCATTGCTGCGTATCGATGCCATTGAGCACCACATGCACCTTCTCCGGAGCAATCCGCGGATAGGCATCCAAGATCGCATCTTTCATCCCAGACGACACAGCGATGACAGCGTCGGCATATTCCATCGCATTTTTTTCAGACCACGAAGAGATTTCATAGCCCCCGCCAAGCTGCTCCCGCTTCCAAGGGCGATGCGGCTCCAAAGAGTGCGCGGTGACCACATGCGGAATGCCATAAAGACGCGCCGCAAGATGCCCTCCCAAACCGGAGTACCACGTGTGCGAATGCGCCACATCGATGCCGCCAGCGGCATGAGCCATACGCAGCCCAGTGGATAGAGTCTGCAAAGCGGGGTTAGCCTGGGCTAACTCCGGATCCACGCCGTGGACATAGACGCCCGCTTCGTCGCGGGGACCGCCCATGCAGTGCACGTCGACATCGATAAGCTCGCGCATAAATCGCGTGAGCTCTGCGACATGTACTCCTGCGCCGCCATAAATCTCTGGCGGATACTCTTTAGAAAAGATGCCTGCTTTCATATTTGCCACATTAGCGGCTGGCCTACCTGCCTGCTTGCTAATCGAGCGGGGGTAGTGAGAAAAGTACGTTTCCCTGCGAAAGTGATTATTAACTTATACCCTGGCAAGTGTGAGAAGCCAGCCTAATGTCTTAGCAATTGTCCTCGCGGGCGGGGAGGGGAAGCGGTTATTTCCGCTGACTGAAGACCGCGCCAAGCCTGCCGTTCCCTTCGGCGGTTCCTACCGCTTAATTGATTTTGTGTTGTCAAATTTAGTCAATGCAGGATTTTTGAAGATCGCAGTGCTGACGCAGTATAAGTCGCATTCCCTCGACCGACATATCTCCCAAGCGTGGAGTTTATCGGGGCCCACGCCGCAATATGTCACTTCGGTTCCTGCCCAGCAACGTCGCGGAAAGCGCTGGTACAGCGGTTCTGCCGACGCCATTGTGCAGTCGCTGAACCTCATTAACGATGAGAAACCTGATTACGTAATCGTCTTCGGCGCCGACCACGTGTACCGCATGGATCCTTCGCAGATGGTCGATGAGCACATCGCAACCGGCATGGATTGCTCGGTCGCGGGTATTCGTGTTCCGCGGGAAGAAGCAAGCGCGTTCGGCTGCATCCAGGCGGATGGGATGGGTTCGATTACGGAGTTCATCGAAAAGCCTGCGAATCCGCCATCGACTCCGGACGACCCGAACATGACTTACGCGTCGATGGGCAATTATGTATTTACAACTCAAGCGCTCATTGATGCCTTGCTTGCCGACGAAAAAGACGACACCTCCGCGCACGACATGGGTGGCAATATCATCCCTTATTTCGTGGAAAAAGGGCAGGCACACGTTTATGACTTTATGGCGAATGAAGTCCCAGGCGCTACCGATCGCGACCGCGGTTATTGGCGCGATGTGGGAACAATTGACTCCTACTACGACGCGCATATGGACCTAATTTCCGTGCACCCGATTTTCAATTTATACAACGGAAAATGGCCGATTCACTCGACGGAAACGCAGAACTTCCCGCCTGCGAAATTCGTGCAAAATGGCATTGCCCAAGGTTCTATGGTTGCTCCTGGCTGCATTGTGTCGGGTGGTACGGTGCGTAATTCGATTCTGTCTTCTGACGTGCACATTGCCGATGGCGCAACGGTTGAAGGTTCAGTTCTTCTGCCTGGCGTGAGGGTTGGTAAAGGCGCGGTCGTGCGCAAGGCGATTATTGATAAGAACGCGGTGATCACCGACGGCGCCATCGTCGGTGTTGACCGTGAGCGCGATAAGCAGCGCTTTAAGATTTCTGACGCTGGCGTAGTGGTGGTTGGCAAAAACGCCGTCGTTTAGAACCTCACGCTTCCCAGACCTCTCGCTGCCCGCTGTGCGAGAGGTCTTCTTCTTTCTGCCAGTTTGTCTCAGTTGGGTGTCTCCAGCCGCTCCGAGAGCCTCCATCTGCCTCCGATATCGACCACTGTGTCCTTCGCGCTCACGGGGCGCGTGCTTCTACCGATTTGGGGCTTGGCCGTGAGCGCGAAAGGTACGCTACGCCATTGCTTGTCGATGCACACCCTCGCCTTCGCTTTATACTGCAGTCTTGGCGCGAGGCTCCCTGTGCGTCTTTGATGCCTCCACGCGGTCTATGGCGCTTCTTTGTGCTGGAATCCTGCGTGAGTGTGCGCTTCGCGCTCACCGGGCGCGTGCGTCTGCCGACCTGCACTCGTGCCGTGAGCGCGAAGAGTACGCCGGGGCATTGTTTGTCGAGGCCGTCGGTGCTCAGTTGCCTGCGTCCGTTTACGGGCGTCCCGTGGTCTGTGGTGCTCGCCCGTTGCAGTGCCTTGCACGAGTGCGCTTCGCGCTCACCAGGCGCGTGCTTCTGCGGACTTGTGTCTTTCTCGTGAGCGCGAAGGGGACGTCGCGCGAGAGTGGGGACAATTCTGAGCGAGGGACAGGAGACGAGTGGCTGGAGATGAGAAGCCGGAGATGAACGGCGAAAGGTTAGGCAAAGGGGAGGGGAAGCGGAACAAAGAGGGGCTTTTTGGGTGTAGAAAATTGTGAATGATGTGGGCGCCTGAAGAATTATATTCAGCTTTTTGACAGGTAAAGCCCAGGTTAATTGGAGTGTGGTTTTAGCAGCTAGATGTGTTTTCCGAGGTTAAATGCAGGTGACTTGGGCAGGCTATCCTAAGTTTGTGAAATTTCTATCTGTTGCTAGGGGTCGGAAGCTGTGCAATTCTATAGGTGCAACACAGGGAAAGAGCTTCTAGAGAAACCTCAAAGGTAGCGATGGAAGCTAGTTCGAAAGTGACGCAAGGTCGGAAGTTTCTGCGTGTCGGGGGGAGGCAGAAGCCTCCGATCTGAAAGACCTAGGAGAGCTTGTGAGGCTCCTGGGAAAATAGAATATAAACCGGCTATTGGGCGAAAGCTTAGAGGGGCCGGGCTCTTTCGCGAAACCTGGGGGGGTAGTCACAACTCGTGTGTGACGAGTGGCGCGGTCAAAAAGAGTTAAGAGAGTGTGGGGCGTTTGGCGGGGGCCGAGCGTCCCACACCTCTTTTTTGGGGGACGGGTTCGGGACCTAAGGTTCAGGACCTGAGGGTTACCGCTTGGTGGCGAGGATGAGGCCCGAACCGAGTGGTAGGCGGGTGACGTGCGCATCCTCGAGGGAGCGAACGTATTCGTCGGCTTCGCGGGCGGCGACGGTGACGCGGTCGGTGCGGGAAGGGTCGGCGATGGTGGCATCGAGAAGCGCATCTGGCAAAACCAATGTTCCGCGGCGCGCGATGAGCGGCCAGGCGGTTTTGATGAGCGCGGGAAGATCCAGCGTTGGCACGTCAGCGTAAATAACGTGGTAGGCCTCGGTCGCGAGACGGCTCATGACGTCAAGCGGGCGCGATGGCAAAAAGCGCACGCGGCTTGGCGGGTAGCCAGCATCGCGGAATGTGCTCTTGGCGTGAGACTGGTGCTCAACTTCTGGGTCGATGCAGGTTACGATTCCGCTGTCTGAAAGACCCTCGAAAAGGTAGAGGCCGACCACGGAAGAAGCTGGAGTAATGGCGATGGTCTGCACTTTGTCGCCTTCAGCTGCGGCCGCCAAAGTGGTAAGCAGCTGGCCCATGGAAGGATCTGGGGTGCGAAGACTGAATTCTTCAGCGTGCGCGCGGGCACTCGCCAGAGCTTCTGACTCGTAGCTGGTGGAGTCAATGTAGGTTCGAAGGGCATCATAAGCTTGTACAGTCACGCCCTACAGTTTAGGGATAATCTCGCATGTAAACGTGAAGAAACACCGTAGTTAATGTCTATCAGCAAATTATCAGGCTGATAGCTGGTGTTTGCTAGTTCGATATAGCACAATAGTAGCTATGACATCACAGGATCTTTCAGGTACCGCCGCATTTGATGCGGGCGAAGCGACCATGCCAACCTGGGGTGAATTAGTCGAAGAACATGCAGATAACGTGTATCGGCTAGCGTACCGTTTGTCCGGTAATCAGCATGACGCAGAAGATTTGACGCAGGAGACCTTTATGCGTGTCTTCCGCTCTTTGAATAAGTATCAAGCTGGCACTTTTGAGGGCTGGCTGCACCGTATTACCACCAACCTCTTTTTGGATATGGTGCGTCACCGTTCCAAGATTCGTATGGAAGCACTGCCGGAAGACTATGAGCGGGTTCCAGGTACGGATATGACTCCAGAACAGTCTTATGATGTAGCCAATTTGGATCCCGCGCTGCAGGCTGCTCTCGATGACCTTTCGCCAGATTTCCGTGTGGCTGTCGTTCTGTGTGATGTCGTGGGTATGACTTATGACGAAATTGCAGAAACCCTCGGTGTGAAGATGGGCACCGTGCGTTCTCGTATTCACCGCGGGCGGTCACAGCTTAAGAGCTCTTTGGAAAAGGCAGCTCGCACCAATGACGAAGCTCGAGTACTGCTGCGCACGAGGTAAGTCAGTATGTCTCAGTTTGCACATCTATCGGAGCTGTCTGCGGAAAAGCGTCAGAAGATTCGTGCGCGCGGAAAATCAAAGGCACGTCGGGCTGATACCACTGGGCATCTAGGTCCAGAAGCAGTTGTAGCTTTCGTTGACGATGAGATGGACTTGAAAGCTAAACATCGCGCGCGTGTTCATTTAGTTCACTGCCATGAATGCCGCGATGAGATCTATACTCAACGCGGTACCTCGGAGTGGGTGCGGCAGTGCAATATTGAATCTCAGGTGCGGGCACCGCGGGATTTACTGCGCAAGTTGGCAAGTATCGGCAGCCAAGATATGCGCGCGCACCGTTTCCGCGACGAAGATGAGTGTAAGCCGGCTTCGCGTCAGGATTTCTTCGACAAACTAGAAATGGTTGTTCGGGCTATTAAGCATAACCAGCGGGGAAGCGAGTAGACTGAATCCGTGTTTTCGTCTATTGGCTGGGTTGAGATATTTTTCATCGGGTTATTGGCGCTCATCATCATTGGTCCTGAGCGCCTGCCCAATGTAATTCAGGATGTGCGTGCCGCGATCTTTGCCGCGCGTAAGGCGATTAATAATGCGAAGAAGGAACTCAACGGTGACTTCGAGGGCTTAGGTAAAGAGTTTGATGCCATCCGGGAGCCATTGTCACAGGCCGCAGAGTGGGGCCGGTTGGGTCCTCGTGCAGCGTTGACTAAAGCTCTTTTCGATGGCGATGATTCCGCCTGGGATGACTTCAATCCGAAGAAATTGTTGGAAGAACCTACCCCTCAAGCTCCGGAAAATACCGCGCAGCCGCAGATGCCGCCAGCTAATCAATCTCCGGCGAATCAGCCTTCGGCCAACCAGCCGGAGCAGCAATCACAGCAGCCGCAATACCCGGGTAATCAAAATAATCCGCCCCAGAACCCTAATAACAATAATCAGGGTTATGCTGGCGGCGGATTCTCGTGGGCGGATATTACCTAGCGCTAATTTATTAGTGCGAGGTAACACCTAGACCCAAAGGTTTTCCAGCGAGCGAGATGCGACGCTTGGCAACCTTGGAAGCTACATCGGTGATAGCTTTCGATGCGGCGGATTCTGGATGGGCGATGACAGTCGGGGTGCCCGCGTCGCCATCGACACGCAATCCTGGCTCCAATGGAACCTGGCCGAGCTGCTCAACCTCGTAGCCCAACAACGTCGTGAGACGATCGGCGACGACTTGACCGCCACCGGAGCCGAAGACATCGACGGTGGTTCCATCAGGCATAACCATGGCCGACATATTTTCAATTACGCCAGCTACGCGTTGGTGCGTTTGCTGGGCGATGGAGCCTGCACGCTCTGCTACCTCGGCAGCTGCACCCTGCGGGGTAGTAACAACTAGTAGCTCCGCATTCGGAATAAGCTGGGCGACGGACAGTGCAACGTCACCAGTTCCTGGCGGTAGATCCAGCAAGAGGAAGTCTAAATCGCCCCAGAAAACATCAGTGAGGAATTGCTGCAATGCACGGTGCAGCATTGGCCCACGCCATACGATAGGCGCATTGCCCTGCACGAATTGTCCAATCGAGATATGCTTGATGCCGTGCGCGATAGGGGGCAACAGCATTTCATCGTCAAGCACTGTGGGACCTGCCGTGCTGCCGAGTTGGCCTGGTACGGAGTGGCCGTAGATATCGGCGTCGACAACGCCGACCTTGTAGCCCTGCGCGTGCAATGCCGCAGCGAGGTTCACGGTCATCGATGACTTGCCCACACCGCCTTTACCGGAAGCTACAGCAAAGACACGCGTGGTGGAATCCGGCTTGGAAAATGGAATCTCCGGATCTTGCGCGCTGCCACGGAGCTGCTTCTTCAGCTCTAAACGCTGCTCATCGGTCATCGCGCCGAGGGTAACGTTGACCTGGCCGACATTCTCAATGTCTTCAATGGCGGCACGGACATTCGTTTCGATCGTGTTTTTCATCGGACAGCCAGCGATGGTCAACAAAATCTCAACGGAAACATCCTGGCCATTCACCTCGACGGTGTTGACCATGTTGAGTTCTGTAATCGGCTTGCCGATCTCAGGATCCTCTACGCGGGAAAGCGCGCTGCGGACAGCGGATTCGGTTAATGCGGTAGTCATAGCACAACCCAGTCTAGTCCCGTCGCGCACAATTTCGAAAGGCCGTGGCTGCTAGGCTGCTAGGGGTGAAGAAGTTTGGTGCAATGAGTCTGATTTTATCTACCGCGATGCTTTCTGCCTGCAGTTTTGCGGAGGTTTCTCCGGAGGCTGAAGGGCTGCAATCGGAACCGGTGCGAATTGAAGTCGGCTCCGATAACCCGGAAGAAGTAGTTTTGGGCGAAATTTATCGGGGTTCTTTAGAAATTCAAGACCGTGACGCTGAAATTGTGCCTTCGGACGAGGGCAATTTCCGGATTGGCTGCACTGGCAAAATTTTGTGGGAAAACGACCCTCAGCGTGCCCAAGAACTTGAAAAGGCATTCGCGGCCGAGGAAGATTTTGATGGCCGTGACTACAACGCCATCACCCATGAAGAGATGATGGGCTCGATGCCGACCGATTGGACCACCAATGACCCCTCGGGCGCGACGTGGTGCGATGACTTCGACGAGGTCGACATTCCTATGAATATTGTCCCCATTTACCAGAAGAATCTGTTGGGCCGCAGCGACCGTTATGAGGTCAATAGCGTGACCAAGTACATCACAAACACCGATTTGCAAGAGCTTGTCGATGCCTCCCGCACCACCCCTGTCCGCGACGTAGTCGAGCAGTGGATCCTGACCTCAGTTGCCGGCGGCGGCAACCTTGATACCGGCGATGCCGTCTCCGACGATTCGGATTCTGGCTCCGATAAGGAATCCAATTAATTAGCTTGGCCGGGGATCATCTCGGGATGATCCCGTCCGCGATGAACACTTCAGTGTTCTTATCCATGGACAACCCCGACCCAATGGTGCATGCTGAAAGCACAACTTGGGTTTGGGGGAACTAAATGAACTTTCACGGCACTACACCCGTGTCTTTTGATCTGTCCGCGTTTAAGCAAAAAACTCTACGCAAGCTTTATCTCGCACTCGCATTAATTAGCGCTGCAATTATCCAAACTGCCTGCTCCGCGACAATCTCGGCCAGCGAATCAGCCAGTGCATCATCACCCGACGCAGCGAACGATGCAGCGCCTGTCGATGCCGCTACCGAGGCACCGCCGCTAGCAACAACTGCGCCCACTGACCATGCCACCGACGGCACCACAGATGAATTCGGCTCGGTAATCCCACCACTGGGTACCTTCGACCGCCGCGATCCAGATTTCATCAGATATCAGCCGTGCCTAGAGATGCCTGACGAATTTCTCGCAGAAGCTGACCTCCACGGTAAGGAGATGTTGGAGGGCGTAGGAGAAGTCGACGGTATCTGTAGTTTTGAATCGACGGATAACTTGGGAACTAGCTTCTTTAATCTTCACGGGAGTTCGCATAGCTTCGATACCTATTTAACGATATCCGGTGAGTTTGACTGGGATCAAACCAGTGATGGATTCCCTATCCTCATGCATAGATCGAATTCTAGTCCTGATCGTGACTGCCTGGCAGGAATCGAGACAGAAAGTGGAACCTTAGCTATCTCATTTCAGTCATTTAATTTTGGGCAAGGTGTTGGTGATCCTTGCGATATTGCCCTGAACAAACTCAAGACTGTTTTGGAACTGGACGGAAAACATGAAAATTGAAATTGACTCACTGCTAGAAGTCTCCCGAATCCTCACTACAGCGGAAAGAGAGATCGATGTTATTAGAAGTCAAGTTAAAAGCAATCTTGGCCATCACTTTTCAGCAATTGTAGGCCTTAATGAAACAGGAGTGATTCACGGGCGTGCAATAAAACAGGATCCCGCTTCTGCGCAAGAAATGCTGCTGGACTACTCCAAACAGGTTGGCTGGGCAGGTGAACTACTATCCGCTGAAATAAATGCATTGAGTTCACAAGAAAACTCCAACACTCATGGGTTGGAACTTGCTGATGTAGGTGGCGAAATCGGGGAGGGCAGCGTTAACCTCCCACCACAGCCGAGCAACCGAAATGTGCCGCTGTCCTTCGCACCGCCAGTGGTAATGCCGGGGACATCCTTGCTTCAATTAGCGAACAATTTCAATGCCACGAAGTTTAATGAGCTGGGACAAGCTGCTTCTGACTGGAGCACGATGGGGCGAAACATCAGCCAAGTGGTGGCGCAGCTCAACAGTGCGGCGTCACAGATTGAGAGTGAAAACGATAGTGATTTCACGCGCAGTGCTGCGAGTAAGATTCGTGAGCTTGCGTCGACAGGTGAGCAGTTTGCGGCTAATGCGACGTTGATGAATCAGCGGGCATTTGGGCTCCTGTCCAAGGCTCCGATGGGGTACGTGGAAATTCCGGCGGATTTGCAAGCGTTGTCATTGGTGCCGGATCCAGTCCTCAAAAAGTCAATGGAGGCTGCGCTGTTGGTTAAGTGGCAGGCGAAGCTGCAGGAGATGGTCACAAGCTCATTGCCCAATCAGCAAAGTTTGGCGGAGGCACCGGCGGCATCCGGCGGGGGCGACAATCTCAACGTGGGGTTGGGCAGCATTGCTGGAACGGGAACCCGTTACAACACCGATGAGGTTGCGTGGCCGCAGGAAATTCAAGATGCGATTGCGAGCGGTGAGATTGGACCAGGCTCGTTTGGGGTTGCAGATGGTGAACTGGTTGCGCTGGAGAATATCGACCAGGGGTTAGTGGACCAGGTGCGCGAGGCAGTCAACCAGCGTAATGAGGCCCTGTATGGAGGAGGGCGGCTTCAAGAGTTCATTAACGGTGGGATGACCAGCTTGGCAGACACGAATACTCAGACAGCTGGGATAGGTATGCCAAGTGGTACTGCCGTCAACGGTGGCGTGAATCATTCGTTGGGATATGCGGGCGCGGCTAATAACAGCACAGGCTTCGGCGGTACGGGCAACGGAATGGCAGCTTCTGGTCTGGGGCCGCTAGGAGTGCTCGGAAGTCCCGGTGGCTTCGCAGGGTCGGGAACCGGTGCGGGCGCCGGTGCTGGCGATGGCTCGGTGGGAGCAGGCATTCGTAACGGGGTGCCAGGTGCAGGGCTTGGTGGACTACGCGGAGGTGGCGCAATCGCGGGTGGTCGAGGATTTGGTATCTCTGGAGGCGAAGGTGGCGCACGCCTGTTGGGCGGCGGGGATAGTTCTGCGCGAGCGGGTTCCGCAGTCGGCGGAAGCTCAGGAACGAATGGTGCAGGTGCAGCGGCACACGGAACCGGTTCATCGGGACAACATGGCCGGGGAATGGGGCCGATGATGGCACCGGCTGCCGCAGCGGGGCGGAATCAAGATAAGAACAAGAGCTCGGCGATGATTAAGGCTGTGACATCACGGGTTGAAGCTAATAAGAACCGACGCGACCTTTTAGGAGAGCCACCAGCAGCGCTGCCAGGACCCATTGGTGATTGGGCGCGGCAGGAAGTTTAGAAACAGCGTAGGAAACGAAAAGTGGCTCACTCCGGAAAATGGAGTGAGCCACTTTAGGCTTTTAAAGGCTTGGACTAGATGTCGAAGGCCTCATCCAGCAGGTTCTTTTGCTCAAGCTGGTGAACCTTGGAAATACCAGTTGCAGTCGAGGACTGCGCACGACGGGACACGCGAACCATTTCCGGCATGTTCGGAATGAGGTTACGCAAGTGCTCGTTGTAGAACGGCCATGGACCCTGGTTAGCTGGCTCATCCTGAACGAAACGGACCTGGGTTGCATTCGGGAAGGACTCGAATGCGTCACGCAGACGGTTGAACGGAATTGGGTGCAGCATCTCAATACGAACAATGGCGATGTCGTCGCGGCCGTCGGCAGCGCGCTTCTTCTCCAAGTCGTAGTAGATCTTGCCGGAGCACAGCATGATGGTCTTAACCTTGTCAGCATCACCGATGACGTTGCCGTCACGGTCGACCAAGTTTGGATCGTTGATGACTGAGGTAAAGGACTTCACATCGGTGAATTCCTCGACAGACGAAGCTGCAGCCTTGTTACGCAGCATCGACTTCGGGGTGAATACAACCAGTGGACGCTTCATCTCGCCGAGAGCTTGACGACGCAGCAAGTGGAAGTGGTTGGCAGGGGTCGTTGGCTGAGCAACGGTCATGGAACCTTCAGCACACAGCTGCAGGAAGCGCTCGATACGAGCAGAGGAGTGGTCAGGGCCCTGGCCTTCGTAGCCGTGTGGCAGAAGAAGAATCAGGGAAGAGGTCTGACCCCACTTGGCTTCACCGGAAGAGACGTACTCATCGATGATGGTCTGAGCACCATTGGCGAAGTCACCGAACTGTGCTTCCCATGCAACAACTGCATCCTGGTTGCCCAAGGAGTAGCCGTATTCAAAGCCCATACCTGCGTACTCGGTCAACGCGGAGTTATAAGGCAGGAACTTACCGCCGTTGCCACGCTCGGCGGCAAGGTTGTTGAGTGGGTTGAACTCGTCGCCGCTGTTTGGATCGAAAGCAATTGCGTGACGTTGGGTGAAGGTACCACGACGGGAATCTTCACCAGCCAGACGAACTAGCTTGCCTTCGTTAGCAAGAGAACCGAAGGCGATAAGCTCGCCCCAGCCCCAGTCGATGTTGCCCTCGATGGAGGACTTGGCACGGTCCTGAGCAACCTTGCCCACGCGCTTGTGGTACTCAAAGCCTTCTGGAGTATCCAAGTAAGCCTGGCCGATTGCGCGGATTTCATCGGCAGTAATCGAGGTGTCAAGGCCGCGGGTAAGGGACTGGGAACCGGTAATGCCTTCCTGCTCCTGTGGGCCCTTCTTCTCAGCTTCCTTAACTTCAGCGAAGACAGATTCCATCTGGTCGCGGAAGTCTCGTGCGGCTGCTTCTGCGTCTTCTGCAGACAGGTCGCCACGGCCGATGAGGTCTTCGGTGTAAGACTCACGAACACCGCGGTGGTCTTGGATCTGGTCGTAGAGGATTGGCTGGGTCATCGATGGGTCATCGGATTCGTTGTGACCGCGCAGGCGGTAGCAAATCAGGTCGATGAAGACGTCCTTGCCGAAGCGACGACGGTATTCGGTAGCCAACTGGCCTACCCAGACAACTGCTTCTGGGTCGTCACCGTTGACGTGGAAGACAGGGCAATCAAAGCCCTTGGCAAGGTCGGTGGAGTAGTAGGTCGAACGTGAAGAATCAGGAGTGGTGGTGAAACCAATCTGGTTGTTGACAACTACGTGCACGGTACCGCCGGTGGTGTAACCACGCAGCTGGGACAGGTTGATGGTCTCCTGGATAATGCCCAGGCCAGCAAAGGAAGCATCGCCGTGCAGCATCAGTGGGACAACGGAGTAGCCGTCTTGGCCCTGATCCAGGATGTCCTGCTTAGCGCGAGCCATACCAACCAGAACTGGGTCAACAGCTTCCAAGTGGGATGGGTTAGCGGTCAAGGTGACCTTGATTTCGCCGTCGCCGAACATCTGCAGGTGCTCGCCCTCAGCACCCAGGTGGTACTTCACGTCGCCGGAGCCGCCAGCCTGGCCACCCTTGAAGTTGCCATCGAACTCAGCAAAGAGTTCAGCCAATGGCTTACCGACGATGTTAAACAGAACGTTTAGACGACCACGGTGAGGCATACCGATGACAACTTCATCGAGGCCCTGACCAGCGGCGGTGTCGATGACAGAGTCCATCAAAGGAATCAGTGCTTCAGCGCCTTCGAGGGAGAAGCGCTTTTGGCCGACGTACTTGGTCTGCAGGAAGTTCTCGAATGCTTCAGCAGCGTTGACCTTCTGCAGGATGTACTTCTGCTCTGCGTTGGTTGGCTTTGGCATGCCAGCCTCGAGGCGGTCGCGCAACCACTCACGCTCGTCGCGGTCGAGGATGTGCGCGTACTCGGTACCAACCTTAAGCGTGTAGGCAGAACGCAGGCGAGAGAGAACCTCGCGCAGCGACATGGACTCCTTGCCGCCGAAACCGCCAACGTTAAAGGTACGGTCCAGATCCCAAATGGTCAGGCCGTGAGTTTCCATGTCCAGGTCGCGGTGATCTGGAATTGGAAGGCCAGGCTGTGCCCAGCCGAGCGGGTTAACATCGGCAAGCAAGTGGCCGCGGGAGCGGTAGGACTCAATGAGGGACATGACACGGGTGTTCTTATCGATGCCCGTGTTTGGCACATCCTGAGCCCAGCGGAATGGCTGGTATGGAACAGCCATTTCCTTGAAGATTTCATCCCAGAACTTGTTGTCAATGATGAGCTGGGAAATGGTGCGCAGGAATTCACCGGACTCTGCACCCTGAATGACGCGGTGGTCATAGGTGGAGGTCAAGGTAACCAGGCGGCCAACGCCGAGGTCTGCTAGACGGTCGGTGGATGCGCCAGCGAATTCTGCTGGGTAGTCCATGGAGCCAACACCAATGATGGAGCCGGAACCCTTGGTCAAACGAGCAATGGAGTGACGGGTACCAATACCACCTGGGTTGGTGAGGTTGATGGAAACGCCGGAGAAGTCATCCATCGTCAGCTTGTTCTTGCGGGAACGCGCGACGATGTCTTCGTAAGCTGCTACGAATTCAGTAAAGGACTTGTTTTCGCACTCTTTAATAGCTGCAACGACAAGCGCACGGGAGCCATCCTTCTGCGGCAAGTCAATTGCAAGGCCTAAGTTAATATGCTCTGGCTGAACAGCGGTTGGCTTGCCATCCTGAACCTCGTAACGGATGTTCATGTCCGGGTGAACCTGAACAGCCTTGACAATCGCCCAGCCAAGAATGTGGGTAAAGGAGATCTTGCCACCACGAGTGCGCTTGAGGTGGTCATTGATCATCGCGCGGTTTTCCCACATCAACTTCACCGGCATATCGCGCACGGTGGTTGCGGTTGGGATTTCTAGCGATTGATCCATGTTCTTAGCAATTGCCTTGAACATGCCCTTCAAAGGCTTCTCAGAAAACTCTGGGTAAGGCTCAATACGATCTAGAGGAGATGCAGGAGCCTTCTTAGCAGGTGGGCCGGCAGGGCTCGGAGCCTTCTGTACGCCCTTGGCTGCTTCAGCGCCAGATTCTACAACGGTCTTGCGGGCAGCTTGCTTAGCTTCAGTAGGCTTGCCCTCCGTTGCCTTAGCCTTCGACTGTGGAGCGGAGTCCTTCTTGACGCTGGCCGAGGATGCGGACTGTGCCGCTTCAGCCTGCTTCTTTGGGGCACCGTTCTTCTCAAAGAACTCTCGCCACTCCTTATCTACGGAGTTGGGATCCTTGGAATACTGCTGGAACTGTTCGTCAATCAGCCACGCATTGGGGCCATAGATGCTCGAGTTGCTCACGGCAGGTGCTCGCCTCATTTCGTTGAGTTTATGTGTAGGTCTTTTATCGACTTTAGTTGTGCTTTCAGTGCTTAGCCACTATACGCGGACAAAGTACTGTTGACAGCTCGCTCCTTATGATACGGCGGAATCAAGTAGGAACCATAAGCACCCATCATTATGGTGGTGAACGCGCCGTTCGACCTGCGAAAACACCCTAGAATAGAGGGGTAGCGTGGTGTTAGTTCACCAACGCTGGAATCTGCGTGTGAGTGTGCTTGATCATCTGCTGTCCCAACTTCCGGTTGGCGATTGCCCCCAACGCGGCGCCGATGCCAAAAGGAATTAATTTCGACACCCACATCCACCGCAAGCGCTTGCTCATATTCTTAATGAACATATTCAGCAAGCGGCCATTGAGACCGGAGAGAGACGGTGCAGAAAACCGCGTGAGCGCACTAGCCGTAGGAAGGCCCTTGCCTTTGCCTACCTCCTGGACCAAGGCATCGACAAGCGCTGAGCCTTGAGCACCATTTAGAACCAGTAGCACGACGGCAAGCCGTTGTTCTTTAGTGCTGAGATCGATGCCCCGGTTATGTGCGGAAGCCAAAAAGTACCACGCAGCAGCTTCAACAAAGACTAAAGATTCAGCACCAATGGCCGCAGCGCCGGTGAAGAAACCGACGCCGGGGATAGCCGAGGCCGCACCCGCGCCGGCGCCAGTGCCCTGGACGAAGCGCATGAAATGCTTGTCCAAAATCTTCTGGATTTCCTCAGGAGAAGAGTTGGGGTTTCGTTTGCGTACGGAATTGACGTATTTAGCAACCGTTGAAGATTGCACGTGGACGGCCTTTTGCAGTCCGGACATGAGCATCGACGCAAATTTGTCATCGTCGTCGAATAATTCTTGAGCCTCGCGGCTTGGAGATTCCTCAACGAGCTCGCCTTCTAAGATTTCATCCTCGCCCAGACCACCGAAGTTATCGCGGTCTTCGCGGGAGTTTTTCTTATTTAGAATTTGTGGAAGTTTCATCGCTAGATTCCTCTTCAATTTAATAGCGGTACATAATTACTGCGATAGCATGAGGATACAGGGCCAACCAGGCACGCTGCAGGTACTCACACAGTGATCAACCACAGTAACTAGCGGCGTAATTCCCGAAACAGGGTTATTGTTATGAATATGAGTTCTTATTCGCTCCCTAGTCGAATGCGTGGTCAGACGGCATGAGTAATGGTGATGAGGATTCAACCGGTGGCCAACCACAATCACATGGAGATTACTCCTCGGACCAGGTTGAACGCGAGATGTCAGTGGCTGCAGCGAAAGCAGCAGCAGAAAGAGCGCGTCGACGTGCGCATGAAGCCATGGTGGCAGCAGCCGAGCAGTCGCGCGGTGAAAAGCTCACCATCAAAACCGCCACGGGCTGGGTCCATGGCCGCATGGAAGAGACCGAAGGCAAGCTAGTTCGCTCCTGGCGCGGGATTCCTTTCGGCGCTGATACTTCAGGCGATAATCGTTTCCGCGCGCCTCGGCCTGCGCCGGCGTGGGAGGGGATTCGGTATTGCAGCGAGTTTGGCCCGGTAGCGCCGCAGCCGACGTATTCTTGGCAGGACCGCATCGTGGGCAGCGAAGACTGTCTACATCTGGATGTCGTGCGCCCGGATACGGATGAAAAGTTGCCGGTGGTTGTCTATTTCCATGGCGGATCTTTTATCGTGGGCTCCTCACACATGCTTATGCTGCGCGGGTTTCAGCTCACTGAGGCGATGAATGTTGTCTATGTGTCCATTAACTTTCGGCTCGGAGCTTTGGGCTATCTGGATTTGCGGTCGCTTTCCGATGACTGCGTGGCCAATCCCGCAGTTATGGACCAGCTTTTGGCCTTGCAGTGGGTACAGGAAAATATCTCCGCATTTGGCGGCGACCCTGATTGCGTCACCGCCATGGGCGAATCCGCGGGCGGTGCCGCAGTATTGACGTTGATGGCAAGTCCTGCCGCGAAAGGGCTTTTTCACCGCGCGATTGCGCAGTCTTCGCCGGTGGGGATGATCCACTCGCGTACACAGTCGACGTTTTGGGCTCGCGAGCTAGTAAAGCGCATGGCCTTGCCGCGCGGCACGACGGTGGGTGCGCTGCGTGAGGCTGCTAGTGATGACATCGTTCGCGCAGGCCAGTCGATGATGTGGCGCAACGGCGAGCTATTGCACCTGAATTCTTCTTATGCGCCCACAGTCGATGGGGATTTGATTCCGGATCATCCTTTGGAGGTCTTTGCCCGCGGCCAGCAGCTTGATATTCCGTTGCTGATTGGCACCAACAGTGATGAAGCAAGCTTTTCAAAGTTTATGTTTCAGCGTGAGCATATTCGCCAACGCGCAGCCGTTCGCTTGCTGGCGTCTTTTGATGAAGAAAACGCCCGCGGAGTAGTCGATGCCTATGACGGGGCGACTAATCGTAATGACTTTGCAGAGCTGCTTGCCGATGCCCTCTTTTGGGCGCCGTCGATTCGCATTGCACAGTCGCATGCCTTGAAAAATTCCACGTGGATGTATCGCTTTTCCTATGCCTCGAAAGCCTTGCGCGCATTGGGTCTGGGCGCGATGCATTCGATGGAGCTGTCTAATGTCTTCGGCGATATGAACGCCTCTCGGGCATCGTTGCTGTTACGCATGGGCAGTGCGGAGGAAATGAATGAGCTTACCGCGCTTATGCAGCGACATTGGGCGAACTTTATCCACTTTGGGCGCCCCGGTAATGATTGGCCGCAGTACACCACCTCAGCCTCGCAAGCGAAGTCGGAGAGCCCAGGGGCTGCTCCTGCGCACCGGGCAACGATGATGTTTGATGTCCCGCACCGCCTTGATTTTGATCCACGACGTGAGCGACGCAAGGCCTGGAATGACTACAACATGCTGGAATGGGGATTGGGGCGTCCTGATATTTTGGCAGAAATTGAGTTCTTGCTCGAAGGGTTTAGACCGTAGTGGCCAGCGGGTTTCTTGTCATTGATTCCGCTTGTAGAGAACACGTCAAGAAACTGCTGGGATCGGCTGCCTAAGATTGTGGGATCGCGGTAGGCTTGTGCGGCAACGGCTTTTCTAGATAACCGTTGTCGCATGGCCCACGCTTTATTATCAACAAGGACGGAATGCCAGATATGAGCTTTTTCGAGAACATTGCAGCGGCCTTGGATGCCGAGGGTATTGAGTCTCGCGTCAATGATGACATTATGTTTGTGCCGATTACCGCGGACTTGGAGATTCAGTTCGTGGAAATCGATCAACTGCTTCCCGCAGCGAATGTCTACATTGCAGCAGCTGATGTCGACGAAGACGACGAAGACTTTGAAGCAGTACTAGTGTCAGTGGCTTTTTCCGTTGAAGATGCAGTAGAAGCGGTGGCTCGCCACATCGCAACCGACCAAGTGGTCACCGTCTTGCGCGATTTGCTGGAAGGCACTGATGAGCGCATTGCAGAGTTGGAATTTGTGCAAGATGAATTCAACCCGAACTTGGTCGTAGCAGAAGTAGCGAATGATTCAGAGCTGCGCGTGCTCGTTGAAACAGTCGACGGCGTGCCGTCGGCTATCGTGCGCTTTTTGTCTTTTGCCTACACCGAAGATGAATTTGATGATGCCGAAGATTCCTCGCAGATCGATGACTACGATGATGCAACCATCCAGGAACTGTGGGATGTGGATGCAGAAGAAGGCGTCGATTCTGAGGAGCCATTGAGCGACGATGAATACCAGCTGCTGTTGCAGTCTTCGCTTTTCGACGGAGCAGAACCGGTCATTGAGATTCCCGCAGAAACCCTCGAGCTGGGAACCTACATTGACTTCGACCGTCTTTTTGACGTTCTTGGCCTAGTCTCTGAACAAGCTTTGGATTGGGAGTCACAGTTGGTGCCTTTCGATTCTGACGAATTTGATGAGCCAGATGTCTATGACATCTACGGTGAAGACACTTTGGATGAAGAACTCGAAAGTGAGCTTGAAGGATACGAAGACGGCTTCGATGATGAAGATGACGAGGATGATGACCTCGAAATCCACGAACTATCGGGCTCGCGTACAGGTGCTGATTCTGAAGACTCAGATGATGCCGAACGCGATAACTAGCAACTAGTTAGTCGCGGCCAGCTTTAGGCGCTGCGTCAGAGGCCCGCGGTGCATAGTCGGTGAAAGCCAATTGTGCACCGCGGGCTTCGTGCTGCGCGGATTGCTTACGCCGCTTGGTTGAGGCCGGCGAACATTGAACTCGGGGAGCGCAGTGGCTGGTAATCCCGGTCCACCATCCATACAAAAGTTGTGGCTTGTCCAGAAGAGATCTCATGCACCGCAGTAGCGGTATGTGGTGGGATAAGGGCACGCACCCAGCCTTCGGCAATTTCAGGCCGCACTTCAAGTCCCGCAGGATCGGTGATGCGAAGGCGAATGAGATAGGCCGGCTTGCGGCGTTCGCCGTAGCCGTGAATGCGTGAAATCGCGCGTGGGCCTACGCGGAAGCGGGAGATGCTTGCGGTCAAGTCCCCGTGGTCGATTACTCCTGGAAGTTGTTTTATCGGCGGGCGCCAATTGGCTATATCTCGGTTGAGGGAGCGCGGATGACGCATGATGGAATTTAGGGCATCGACCGTATCTGAGTGAGCAAACAGTACTTCATTAGCTACCGTGGCAGCATCGACAAGCGGGGCGCGCTTGGCCTGCGCTGCTTGACGTGCCTGCGAAATGGAGCGTGGGTTCATGGACGTGGGAATGTTTTTGTGCTTTTTCATGTTTAACACTCTAGGACCACCTTCGGACATCCGTTCTAAAGTTTCAAAAACTATTAGAACATAAATTCGATAACTTTGGGGTCTTGATGTTGAAAAGACTTTATTGAGTATTAGGGCTAGAGTTAACCGAGCTATGAAAAATATTGAATCCACCTCCCTAGATGCGGATCTCGACGCGAGCAAAGTGCAGCCGAAAGTTCCACGGGAAATCTGGGTCTTAGTCGTTGCTGCGTTTATTATCGCCTTGGGCTATGGGTTGATTGCCCCGCTGCTGCCGCAATTCATTGTCTCTTTCGATGTGTCAATGGCAGCCGCAGGCCTTGTAGTTTCAATCTTTTCAGTAACCCGGCTGATTATGGCGCCGGGCGCGGGCGTGCTCGTCGATAAACTGGGAACCCGCGCGGTGTATATCACCGGTCTATTTATTGTCGCTGTGACCACCGGTTTGGTTGCAGGTGCTATGGAATATTGGCACATTATTGTCCTGCGCGCGCTGGCCGGAATTGGCTCGACCATGTTTACGGTCTCGGCCATGGGGCTCATTGTAAAGATGGCGCCGCCAACGATTCGCGGTAAGTGCTCGGCGATTTATGGCACCTCATTTCTGATCGGCAATATCATCGGCCCGATCATGGGCGCGGCCCTGTCCTTTTTGGGATTCCGGTGGCCATTTTTTATCTATGGTGTTGGCGTAGCGCTAGCGGCATTAGTGGTGTGGATCTTGATGCCCAAGGTGGATCATGCTGAGGAGGCATCCACCGCGAAACCGCCGATGAAGCTGAAAGAAGCGTGGGGCGATACTGCTTTTCGCGCGGCATTGACCTCGAACTTTGCGCATGGTTGGGCAAATATGGGCGTGCGTGTTTCAGTCGTGCCGCTATTTGCTGCAGCGATGTTTCATAATGGCTCGGCGGTGGCTGGCTTCGCTTTGGCAGCCTATGCCTTGGGGACTGCAATTGTGTTGCAGGTATCTGGGCGGATGGCAGATAGCATTGGTAGGCGACCACTGATTATTGCCGGGCTGACGGGCACGGCGATCTTCGTCGGTGTCTTCGGTGTTGCCGGCTCAGCGCCGGTGCTGATTGTATTGTCTGCTTTGGCAGGTGCTGCTGGTGGATTTACCAACCCAGCGCAGCAAGCTGTGATTGCAGATGTTATTGGCAATGAACGCTCCGGCGGGCAGGTGCTGTCATCGTTTCAGATGGCAATGGATCTGGGCTCCATTGGCGGGCCAATTATCGTGGGCCTGTTGGCGGATATCTTCGGATTCAAGATTGCGTTCGCGGTGTGCGGCGTGCTGTCGCTCATTGGTGTTGTGGCCTGGATTTTTGCACGTGAGACTTTAGAAAACCCGAAGCCCAAAATTCGGCGCTTGCCCAAGGTCTAAAGCTTTATCCTCGGGGGTAATGGGGGTGTTTTTGGGGCGCCGGAGTGGTGACTTTGTGGCGCACGGCACTTAATATGTATCTCAACTCGCGTCAGGCTGTCGCGCGGGCATGTATTTAACTCGTCGCACTATTTATCGTATTGCCACTTAGAAATGCATGCCTTTATGCGCATGCCCTGTGGCAATGGGTAGATATCAAAGCCCATAGTCAGGAGTTCGTCATGACGACGCCCGAAGCGAAGCCCGAAGCAACGGTGAATTCCAATCACAGCAATTCACCGGATGATAATGACACCGCCATTCCACATGTCAAAGGAAAATGGCGCCTTGTTGTCTACAGCGCGATTGGCGCCTTCGTATTCTTCTTTCCCATGCAGTACCAGGGAAAGAGCTCAATTCCCCTGGACCACATGGTTACCATCGTTCGGGAAGCAATACCCAGCATTGTTCCGTGGTTGATTCTGGCTCTGGCTGCATTCGGAACGTATCGCGGAATTGCCACCAAATCCTGGCAGCGCGGCTGGGTGCACGGCGTATTCGCAATATTGAACTTCGTGGGCCTGCTGGTTTCTTTCTTGCACATCATTGGCCAATTGCCGTGGGTGCTTGGCGATGAAAACCTGGTTCCATTTTTGTGGAATGCCATTGCAATCCCCGTGGGATTGATCGTGCCGATTGGCGGCGCGTTCTTGGGCCTGCTCATTGGCTACGGCCTTTTGGAATTTGTTGGTGTGTTCATGCAGCCGGTCATGCGCCCGCTGTTTAAAACGCCAGGCCGCAGTGCTATTGATGCGGTGGCATCATTTGTTGGTTCCTACTCGCTGGGCATTTTGATTACGGACCGCGTGTACCAGCAAGGTGGCTACACCGGACGCGAAGCAGCGATTGTAGCGACCGGGTTTTCCACTGTTTCTGCAGCGTTTATGGTGATTGTGGCCAAGTCTTTGGACCTGATGCACATGTGGACCACGTTCTTCTTCGCAACCTTGGTGATCACCTTTACGGTGACAGCAATTACCGTGCATATCCCGCCGCTACGAACCATCCCGGATGAGTACTTTGAAGGCTCCACGCCCTCGCCAGAACAAAAGGTAACCGGCAACCGCTTTAAAGCAGCAGTGCGTGAAGGTTTGCTAACTTTGGATGCCGCGCCAAGCTTGGGCAAATCCATTTGGATCAATTTCCGCGACGGGCTGCGTCTGGCGGGCGCGATTGTGCCATCGATCATGTCTGTTGGCTTGATTGGCCTGCTGCTGCAGCGTTTTACCCCGATCTTCGAGTGGATTGGCTACCTTTTCTACCCATTCGCATGGCTGGTGCGCCTGCCTGAACCACAGCTGGCCAGTGAAGCAGCAGCGCTGGGTATTGCTGAGATGTTCTTGCCGGCCACCGCAGTTGCCGGCAGCGATGACCTAGTGCTGAAGTTTGTTATCGGCGTGGTGTCAATCTCCGCAATTATCTTCTTCTCCGCGCTGGTGCCATGCATCATGGCAACCCGGATTCCAGTTTCTATCCCGAAGATGCTGGTTATCTGGTTTGAGCGTGTGGCGCTGACCATTGTCATCGCCACACCAGTTGCTTACCTTCTGCTGTGAGCTATTCCCTGAGCGATTTTTTAAGTTGCTGACGTCGAAAGAACGTGAGCGACCGCAATATCGTTGATCAACCGCGCACCCAATTTGGCTGTGCGGTTGTCTTGATCAAAGCGGGGATTAATCTCCACGATATCTACCAACGCCAGTTTTCCGGTAGCAGCGATTGCGACGGCAATGGCGCGGATGCGGTCAAAGCTCACGCCCAAAGCTGCAGGAGCAGAAACCCCCGGTGCTTGGTCGGCGGGCAAAACATCCATGTCGATGGAAAGGTGCACGCGCTCATGCGGGGAGTTTTGAACCAGCACGCGCGCTAATTGCGCAGCATCTTTTACGCTCATCTCCGCAAGGTCTTCATCCAACGTGATGTGAACGCCAAGCTCATTTGCAGTCTCAAAAAGCGTGGCGGTGTTATTCGGCTGGGAGATGCCCAAAACGCTGTAATCAAAATCCTTTTCACCTACAAGCTGGGATATCTGTAAAAAGGGCGTGCCGGAAGTTGGGCGGGTCTCCGAGCGCAAGTCGAAGTGCGCGTCCAGATTAATAATCTGCGCAGGGCCTAAGGATCGAAACAGCCCGCGGTGGGAGCCAAAAGCAGTCTCATGCCCGCCGCCTAGGATGATGGTTAAATGTCCGGCATCGATAAGCGTGGCTGCTCGCGAAGAAAGCTCCTCATGTGCTCCCTCCAGGTCAGTTTCTTGGGTGGTGATGGTGCCGGCATCGAAAAGCGCAAGCTCATCGTGTACTGCTAAACCACCCAGTGCTTCGCG
The DNA here is from genome assembly GCF_002967075.1 of Corynebacterium sp. J010B-136. Classification (GTDB taxonomy): domain Bacteria; phylum Actinomycetota; class Actinomycetes; order Mycobacteriales; family Mycobacteriaceae; genus Corynebacterium. The sequence continues at coordinate 263,634 of NZ_PUGE01000002.1, forward strand.
CAAAGCTGCTGGTCCTGCCGCAGCACCTTGCCGTCCGCCGTTGCGCTCAACGCCTTCATCGGAAGCAAAGCCCAACAAGGCAACACCCGCGGGCGAATCTTGTGCAATGGGTTCAATGACGCTGTGCCACCGGGCATGTTCCGGTCCGGGGCCGTCGTTGCGGCCAGACCAATCGGGGGCAGGGGAGTACAAAGGCGCGGTCTCAGTGTTCATGTACCCGATAATAAAGCAGAAAATTGTCCGATTCGTGTTCTATGGTGAATTGGTGAGCAAAATTCAGGTTCCCGCGGCGCGCAATACCTTGCGCATTTTGTCTTTGCTGTCGAGCATTGATGTGCCAATTTCTGCTGCGCGTATCCGCACGGAGCTGGATTTGCCGCGTTCAACGACCTACCATTTGCTGGCTGAGCTGGAGACTTCCGGCTTTGTGGTGCACCTTCCGGAAAATCAAACCTATGGTTTGGGCCTGGCGGCTTATTCGATGGCTTCGGCTTATACAACGCAGCAACCTTTGGTGCGCATGGCACAAAAGCCTCTGTTGGAAGCAGCTTCGCTTGTCGATGGCTCCGGGCACCTCGCGCGTTTATCCGGCTCAGAGATTTTATATTTGAGCGAAGTTCGTTCTGAACAAGCCGTGAGTTTGATTACGGAAGTCGGCGTGCGCTTATCGGCGGCGCGTACGGCCTCGGGGCGGATTATGCTGGCGCATCTACCGCAGGCAGAAGCCAAAGCGGCGCTGAGTACAAGTGGGCTGCACAAATCGTGGCGAGAGATTAAAGAGCGCCTGGAGCTTTTTCACCGCCGTGGATGGGCTGAGGAAATTGAAGAAGTCTCACGGGGACAGCGTTCAATCGCCGTGGCGATTGTGGATCATTTGCAGCGCCCTGCGGCTTCTTTGGCAGTGACCTATCGCGTTGATGTGGCAGAAAATGAGCAAGCAGTCGACGCCGCAATCGCTGTGTTGATGAAATCAGCCAAGTCTATTTCGCAGCGCATGTACGGCACGGGCGCGAAAGCGCAGTAGGGTAGCGGGTATGGCTTTAGGAAAACTGGGTGGACAAGCACGCGTTAGTGACCGCGCTTTTGATGCGCTATATACGGCGATTATTCACGGCGACTTAGAAGCTGGAAGCCGATTGCAGGTGCGTGATTTGGCAGAGTCTTTAGGGACATCGATGATGCCCGTGCGCGAGGCTTTAAACCGACTAGAGGAATTTGGTCTAGTCGAGACCTTGCCATATCGCGGCGCGGTGGTGAAGACATTTTCCCAAGGCGAGTTGCTGGAGATTTACTCAGTTCGCACGCTATTGGAGTCGCAAGCTGTGAAACTAGGCATCGGGCAGTGCGATGGCGTCTGCGTTAAAGAGCTGGAAGAAAAGCTTCAGCAGATTCAACAGGCCCTAGAAGCGCAAGACCCAGCGGGCTTTCTGGATGCCGAAGAAGCCATGTTGACCTGTGTATTTGAACGCGCCGGTAATCAGACTTTGATGAACTTCATCCACACCTTGTGGGCGCGCTCGCGCTACTACAAGATGGTCGGTGTTAAGGATCTCTTTGAAACCGGCAATGTCGCATTGCTTTACGATGAAGCCGCGCAATTTGTCGCCGGCGCTACCGCCCAAGATGAGGACATGGCGTTGGACGCGCTGTTCACTGCGCTCAAGCGTGCCGAGGATGGCATCCGCGCCGAACTCGGATAGGCAGGATGAGCGAAACGTTCATCTCGGATACGAGGCTCGTATCTGAGACAACCGGGCGATTAGTGGTGTGTCTCACGGCGGGTAAGTTCTGTAGGTTTAATCTCAAAACCAGGGGTTTTATCCAAAGAACTAAAAAGGAGCTTGCATGTCGCGTCATCATCAAGACACGGTCACCGTGGGAGTCGGTGCGCTTTCGATTGAAGAAGTTGTTGCTGTTGCCCGGTTTGGCGCGCAGGTAGAAATCTCTGCTGAAGCGCTGGCGGAGATTTCTGCTACGCGGGAGCGTATCGAAGAGCTGGCGAAAGACCCGACTCCGGTCTATGGCATCTCCACTGGTTTTGGGGCACTGGCCAGGCGGCATATTCCTGAAGAAATGCGTGCGCAACTGCAGTTATCACTGGTGCGCTCACACGCGGCGGGGTCAGGGCCAGAAGTAGAAACCGAAGTTATCCGCGCGCTGATGCTCCTGCGCTTGTCCACCCTGTGCACCGGGCGTACCGGGGTGCGTCCGGTGGTTGCGCAAACCTATGCCGCAGCACTCAATGCGAAGATTCATCCGGTAGTCCACGAATACGGTTCCTTGGGCTGCTCTGGCGATTTGGCACCACTCGCGCACTGCGCGCTCGCACTGCTCGGGGAGGGACCAGTTCGCGTGGATGGTAGTGATATTCAAGATGCTGGCGATGCACTATCGGCAGCCGGGATTGAGCCGCTAGTGCTGCGCGAGAAGGAAGGGCTTGCGCTTATCAACGGTACCGATGGCATGTTGGGCATGCTGTGTCTGGCGATTACCGATCTTCGCGAAGCCGCCAAGGTTGCTGATATCGCCACCGCCATGACCGTCGAAGGGCTTTTGGGAACCCTTGCGGTATTTGCCGATGACTTGCAGCAGCTGCGCCCGCACCCAGGGCAGGCGGCATCGGCAGCCAATATTCGCGCCATTGCTGAGGGCTCCAAGATTTTGGAGGCTGCTTTTGAAGATTTCAAAAAGACCCAAGTCCAAGACGCCTATTCTGTACGCTGTGCACCGCAGGTCGCCGGAGGTTTCCGCGACACGATCGAACACACCGCGCTCGTTGCGCAGCGCGAATTAGCATCCGCGGTAGATAATCCCGTGGTTGCCTTGGATGGTCGGGTAACCTCGAATGGCAATTTCCACGGTGCGCCCGTGGCTTATGCTTTAGATTTCTTGTCTATTGTTGCAGCTGATTTGGCATCGATTTCCGAGCGCCGTTCTGACCGCTTCTTAGATGTCGCACGCAACCGTGGACTCAACGCTTTTCTTGCCGATGACCCCGGTGTGGACTCGGGCCACATGATTGCCCAATACACCCAAGCTGGCATTGTCTCTGAGCTCAAGCGCTTGGCCACACCGGCTTCTGCCGATTCCATTCCATCGTCGGCGATGCAAGAAGACCACGTGTCCATGGGCTGGGCTGCTGGGCGCAAGCTGTGTAAATCAGTCGATGGCCTGCAGCGCGTGCTGGCAATTGAGGTCCTTACTGCTGCGCGGGCCATTGATCAGCGCACCGAAGGTGATACTGCGCAGGCTGCCGCAGGAACCGCCGCGGCAATTAATACGCTGCGCAAAGTCACTCCTGGGCCTGGCCCGGACCGCTTCTTAGCGCCGGAAATTGAAGAAGCCGTAAAACTAGTTCAGTCTGGTGTATTGATTGAGGAGGTTGAAGGCAGCATCGGCAAGCTGCTCTAACAACCTGAAACTTTTACCGCTCTTAGCTTTGGTACAACCTGGCGAGGGGCGGGTTTTTCATGCTTTCCACTGCGAAGTCTGGTATTTCAGACACCTAGCCCCTCTGTGGCCTGTTGCACATGCGTGTTTCCTTTTAAGTTAATTAATAAGCGCATAACAGCTAAGGGGACAGCCCCGGAAAACCGACCTTGTTGGACTTTCGGCCCTTTCACGTTAGCTCTAAACAACCTTCTGAAAATGTCTTTGAAAGGAACCACAGTGTCTCAACCACGCGAAGTCCGCGCCCCTCGCGGCACCGAACTCAACGCCAAGAGCTGGCAGACCGAAGCGCCTTTGCGCATGCTGATGAATAACCTCGACCCTGAGGTTGCTGAGCGCCCTGAGGACTTGGTGGTCTACGGCGGCACCGGCAAAGCAGCGCGCAACTGGGAATCTTTCGACGCGATTGTGGAAACCCTTAAAGACCTCGAATCCGATGAAACCTTGTTGGTGCAATCCGGCAAGCCAGTCGGTGTGTGGAAGACCAATGAGTGGGCACCGCGCGTGCTGCTGGCTAACTCCAACCTGGTTGGCGACTGGGCGAACTGGGAGCACTTCCGCAAGCTCGAAGACGAGGGCCTGATGATGTACGGCCAGATGACCGCTGGTTCCTGGATTTACATCGCAACCCAAGGCATTTTGCAAGGCACCTATGAAACCTTCGGTGCGATTGCTCGCAAGCGTTTCAACAACACCCTGGCTGGCACGCTGACCTTGACCGGTGGCTGCGGCGGCATGGGTGGTGCCCAGCCTTTGGCAGTCACCTTAAACGGCGGTGCAGTTTTGATTGTGGATGTGGATGAAACTCGTCTTAAGCGCCGTCAGTCCAAGCGCTACCTGGATGAAGTCACCACCGATATTGACGAAGCATTGAAGCTTGCATTGCAGGCCAAGGAAGAAAAGCGCGCCCTTTCGGTTGGCCTTGTCGGCAATGCGGCCGAAGTCTTCCCGGAGATTCTCCGCCGCCATAAGGCAGGGGAATTTACCGTCGATATTGTCACCGACCAGACCTCCGCACACGATCCGTTGAGCTACCTGCCTACCGAAATCAGCGTCGAAGACTGGCACGCTGAGGCCAAGGCAGATCCTGAGACCTTCACCAAGAAGGCTCGCGAATCCATGGCGGCGCAGGTGCAAGCCATGGTGGAATTCCAAGACACCGGCGCCGAGGTCTTCGACTACGGCAACTCCATTCGCGATGAAGCACGCCACGCAGGCTACACCCGCGCATTCGAATTCCCGGGCTTCGTCCCTGCCTACATTCGCCCGCTATTCTGCGAGGGCCTGGGGCCATTCCGCTGGGCTGCACTTTCTGGCGACCCAGAAGACATCAAGGTCACCGATGCCGCGCTCAAGGAACTCTTCCCTGACAATGAGCACCTGCACAAGTGGCTCGACGCTGCTGAAGAATACGTCGAATTCGAAGGCTTGCCAGCGCGTATTTGCTGGCTCGGCTACGACGAGCGCCACAAGGCCGGCCTGCTCTTTAATGACCTAGTGCGCGAAGGCAAGATTTCTGCGCCGATCGTCATTGGCCGCGACCACCTTGACTCCGGCTCCGTGGCATCTCCTTACCGCGAGACCGAAGCCATGCTCGATGGCACTGACGCGGTTGCCGACTGGCCGCTGCTCAACGCCATGACCGCAGTTTCTTCCGGTGCTACCTGGGTATCCATCCACCACGGTGGTGGCGTAGGCATGGGCCGTTCCATCCACGCTGGCCAGGTCTCCGTTGCCGATGGCACCGACCTGGCTGCGGCGAAACTACGCGCTGTGCTGACCAACGATCCTGGCATGGGCGTCATCCGCCACGTCGATGCCGGCTACAACCGCGCCAAGGAAGTCGCCGATGAGCGTGGCGTGCGCATCCCGATGGAATTTCACTCGCGAGAAGACTAAATCTCGCGAAAGAAAAAACGGGAGACATAAAACTGGGAGGATAGAGATATGAAACTGTTCAAGAATATCTCAGAACTGCGCACCGTCTCTGATGCTGGCACCATCAAAGACGCCGCGCTCGTAGAAGAAGACGGCATCATCCGCTGGGTCGGCACAGCCACGGACGTGCCTGCTGAATTCGCAGAAGCCGAGACTATCGACTGCGGCAACCGCGCAGTACTTCCTGGCTGGGTGGATTCGCATACGCACATGATTTTCGACGGCAACCGCGCCGAAGAATTCGAAGCACGAATGGCCGGTGCCGACTACGCTGCCGGGGGCATTGCCGTGACTATGGAAGCGACTCGGTCTGCCGGTGCGCAGCGCTTGGAGAAGCTCCTGGTAGAGCGCATCCAAGCAGGTCACGCCGGTGGCACCACCACTTTTGAAACCAAGACCGGTTACGGGCTCAATACCGAATCGGAGCTGGAGGCAGCACAGGTTGCCGCCGCGCATGCCGATGACGTGACCTTCTTAGGCGCGCACTTGGTTCCCCCCGGGGCAGATGCGGAAGAATACGTCGATCAAGTCGTCGGCCCCATGTTGGAGCAGGTCGCACCGCATGTGGACTGGATTGATGTCTTTTGCGAACGCGGCGCTTTCAACGAGGCCCAGTCGCGCCGGGTCTTAGAGGCCGGTAAGAAAGCTGGCTTGGGACTTCGCGTTCATGGCAATCAGCTTGGCGATGGCCCCGGTGTCCAACTCGCTGTCGAACTCGGCGCCGCATCTGTTGATCACGTCAACTATCTCACGGATGAGGACGTTTCGGCACTCGCTGGCTCTGACACGGTAGCGACCATGCTCCCGGCATGTGATCTGTCGACGCGGCAGCCGCTTGTCGATGCCCGCCGGCTTCTCGATGCCGGCGCCACCGTCGCGATTGCCTCGAATCTCAATCCAGGCACAAGTTTCACCTCGTCGATGAATTACTGCGTTACCACTGCGGTGCTGCAGCAATACATGAGCTTGGACGAAGCTATCGAAGCAGCCACCTTAGGCGGTGCGAAAGCGCTGCGCCGCAGCGCAGTATCGACCGGTGGCGGCAGTGGCAGCGGACTTGACGCAAAGGGCCGTCCTGCCAAAGGCCAGCTGGTTGTTGGCGCGGCATGCGACCTGCATATCCTCGATGCTGCCAACGCGATTAATCTGGCATACCGCCCCGGCATGCCCGCGACCTACCAGACGTGGCTGGCAGGGAAGAAGGTCTACAGCAGCCGATAACCGGCCCCGCGGATGGTTTCAAGACGCTGCGCACCAATCTTTTTGCGCAGCGTCGCAATATACACATCCACCACGTTAGAACCGGGGTCGAAATCCAGTCCCCACACTTGGCTCAGCAGCTGCGCGCGAGATAACACCATGCGCGGGTGGCGCATAAAAGTCTCCAACAGGCCAAGCTCGCGACGCGAGAGGTCCTTCCATTTGCCATCGATAAGCACCCGATGCTCGCGAATATCCAAGGTGAGCTCCCCATGGTTTAAGGTGGCGAATTCATTCGCCCCGGTGGCACCCGTAGGCTCCGCTGCCGGCGCCGAGTCTTGCAGGCGCAGCCGCACGCGCGCGAGCAACTCCGCGAACTGGAAAGGCTTCGGCATATAGTCATTCGCCCCGCCTTCGAGTGCGCGCACCCGATCTTTTAACGCCGTGCGGGCAGTCAGCACAATAACCGGGACATCGACGCCGGCGGCGCGCAGCTTGGTGAGCACATCGGTGCCATCGAGAAGCGGAAGCGATAGGTCCAAAACGACCAGCTGATACGAATTTGACTGCGCCAATCCCAGCGCCAACGCGCCATTATCCGCGATATCGCACGCATAGCCTTCGGCTTCTAGCCCGCGTTTGATAAAGCTTGCGATGTCTTGGTCATCTTCAACAATTAAAATCCGGCTCATCGTGTCACTGTGCTTTCAATAGGAATTTCAATACCAAACGTCGCTCCCTGCGACTTATGCTCTTTTTCTGCTGGGGAGCTGATTATTACCCGGCCACCATGTGCTTGGGCAATGGCTTGAACGATGGAAAGGCCAAGCCCTGCCCCCTTGCTCCCGGAACCGGGCACGCTGTTAACACCTGGCGACTGCTCTTTCTTCTCCAATGGTCCGCGGTGAAAACGCTGGAAAAGCGCCTCCTGCTGCGATTTTTCGACCCCGGGGCCAAAATCTGTCACGCTAAACCGTGCATGCGTACCCTCAATGCTGCTGGTGATATGAATCGGTGAATCCTGCGGGCTGTACTTTGCGGCATTGCGCACGAATTCCAAGACCGCCTCGGTAATGCGCGCCGAGTCGCACGCTATAGTGCCCTCACCGATTCCGACGACCTCCGAGCGTCCATCGGTCAACATATGCGCCTTGTCATCGATATCGATGGTCAGCTGCGATAGATCTACTTCCTCAATATTCAAGAAATCGGAATCCGCCGATTCCGCAATCGCTAGCGTCAATAAGTCGTTGACCATGCGCGTCATGCGGTCCAGTTCTGAAATGCACAACTCCAAAGACCGTTCGCGTTCTTCAGGCGTTGCCGTATCGAGTAGTTCTAGATTGCCGCGCACAATTGTAATTGGGGTGCGCAACTCATGCCCCGCATCATCAATAAACTGCCGCTGTGCGCGATAGGCCTCATCGATGCGGTCCATCATGTGGTTAAACGTGCGCGCTAGCTGCGCGACTTCGTCATCGCCATGCACCGGCACCCGGGTAGTCAGATTCGACTGCGAGATCCGCTCCGCAACATGCGCGACTTGGCGCACCGGGGCGATAATACGAGAAGAAATAACCCACGCGATTGCCGCGGCCAGGCTCAGACTAATCAGTCCCAGCCCTGCAAAAATGAGTGTTTGCCGATTAAGGTCGGCATAAACCTGCTCGGTGGACACCAAGACCACAACGTAGTCCAAGCCGCTTTCCGATGGCACCGTAATCTTGCCCCAGTGAATTCCCTCAGTAATACCTGAACTTTCATCACCTATGACAATGGAACGCACCATGGGGCTAAAAGCACGCGCGTCAACATCCGGGCGCGTCAGCGAATCTAGCTGCTGGAACACCAAGCGATCATCGATAACGCCAACCAGGACCTCATTGGCCTCCGGTACTTCGTGGCTCAGATAAGTCTCAATCAGCTGCGCGCTTGATGCATGCCCTCCCGCAAGGCGTGAATGTGCTTCGACTTCGACAGCTGTCTTTTCGACAGCCTCATTAGCAATATCGTGCACGTCGGCACGGCGCAAGGAGTCGGTGAAGTAAATCATCGACGCCAGCGCGGCGAACACCACCATGATGATCCACACCATGATGGAGAATCGGAGGGAGACAAAAAGCCTTTTCATGTTAGGTAGGGGACAACTCTCAGCGTTATGCCGACTTAATCGTCATCGTCGTCATCATCCCAGTCGTCATCCCAATCATCATCGTCCCAATCGTCATCATCCCAGTCATCATCCCAGTCGTCGTCATCGTCGTCCCAGTCTTGATAGGTCAACGGCACTTGCGGGGTGATGTATGCGGGCTCTTGCTGGATGTCATCAGATACATCGTCGACATCGTCGCTATCATCATCGCGTTCCGAGCTAGGAGTAACTGGTGTGGACGGGCCCTGGTTGTCGGAGTGCTCTTTGCTTATCGATGGCTCAACCGTCACCGCGGAAGGATCAATCTCCGGAGCAGTGCGTGTATTAGCAATGGCAGAGCCTGCGACAACAATGGTGCCCATCAAGGCGACAATGCCGGCCAGGGGAGCAAAGCGCTTGACTGGGGAAGCCTTGGACTCTTTCTCAGGCTCGAAAGCGGAAGTGTTCGGGGTGTGTGGTGCCTCGGACATGAAAAAACCTTCTTTCAAAAGTCTGGGTCAAAAAGTATCACGTTTAAACTCCCAGCGGAGGAAGTAAATTCACCATGCTCGATGGTCGAACACTTATAAGTATGGAAAGCGCATGTGAAAGACCGATGAGGCAAACATTAGAATTTCTTAATGTTGGTTTAGGCGTGCAAGTGCGCGACTGCATCGTTAGCAATGAAAACGCAGCGGCCTGCTGAAAGGTGAGCGCTGCGCTGAAAGTGAGGGGGATGTGTTTGCCAACACCATCGACAGTTTTGGGGCAATAATAATAGTATTTCTGCTTCGCCTAGCGTAAGGTTAAGCGAGCAATGAGCATTACCGATAACGCCACCGGCGGCGAAATGGAGCCGGAAGATAACTTTAACCAGTCGGAATCTCAGGATAAAACGCAAGGTGATGCAGTAGATACTGCACAGGTCACCGGGGCTGCGGATACTTCTGAGGACACCGGCGCTGAGGATAAGAACTCAGCCAACGATAATCCCCAGGGGTTCGCCAATTTAGGTCTTCCTGACAACGTTCAGGACGCCGTAGCCAAGGTTGGATACACAACCCCTTCACCAATTCAAGCTGAAACCATCCCAATTTTGATGGAAGGCCGCGACGTAGTCGGCCTCGCACAAACTGGTACTGGTAAGACGGCCGCTTTCGCGCTGCCAGTCTTGTCCCAAATCGATACCAATGCCCGCCATCCGCAGGCATTGGTGCTTGCTCCAACCCGTGAGCTTGCGCTGCAGGTCGCAGATTCATTCCAGTCATTTGCAAGCCATTTGGGACGCATCGATGTGCTGCCGATTTACGGTGGACAGGCCTACGGCATTCAGCTTTCGGGCCTTCGCCGTGGCGCACAAGTCATCGTGGGTACACCAGGTCGTGTCATTGACCACCTGGAAAAGGGTTCTCTGGATATTTCCCAGCTGCGTTTCCTGGTACTCGACGAAGCAGACGAGATGTTGAACATGGGCTTCCAGGAAGATGTTGAGCGAATCCTCGCTGACACTCCGGAAGAAAAGCAGGTCGCACTGTTCTCGGCAACCATGCCAAACAGTATTCGTCGCCTGTCGAAGAAGTACTTGAACAATCCTGCAGAGGTCACTGTCAAGACTGAACGGCGCACGAATGACAACATTAAGCAGCGCTTCTTGTTGACCCCGCACCGCGCAAAGCTCGATGCTTTCACTCGCATCTTGGAAGTAACAGACTACGACGCAATGATCGTCTTCTGTCGCACCAAGCATGAGACTGAAGAAGTTGCAGAAAAGCTTCGCGATGCAGGCTACAACGCCGCTGCCATCAACGGCGATATCGCGCAGAACCAGCGTGAGCGCACCGTTGACCAGCTCAAGGATGGCCGTTTGGACATCCTGGTTGCTACCGACGTCGCAGCACGTGGTCTCGACGTTGACCGTATTACGCACGTGGTCAACTTCGATATTCCAAACGACACCGAGTCTTATGTTCACCGCATCGGCCGTACTGGCCGTGCTGGACGTACCGGTGAAGCGATTTTGTTCGTTACTCCTCGTGAGCGCCGCATGCTGCGTTCCATCGAGCGTGTTACTAATGCACGTTTGGAAGAGATGGAGTTGCCAACCGTTGACGAAGTCAACGCAAAGCGTAAGGAAAACTTCGCTAACCAAATCACCGAGGTTCTCGGCGATGGCCAGATGGAACTCTTCCGTGGCCTGGTTCGCAAGTACTCCGAGACCAACAACGTTGCGATGGACGATATCGCTGCTGCATTAGCAGTCAAGCTCCAAGGTGGCGCAGACTTCCTAGTCAAGGACATGCCTGCTCCTAAGCGCGACCGTCGTGACCGAGACCGCTTTGATCGTGATGACCGTGGCGATCGCGGTGGACGCGGACGTGACCGCGACCGTGGTGGACGTGGCCGTGACCGTTTCGACCGCGACGATCGTGGTGGACGCCACGAGCGCCGCAACGATGGCGACTTTGAGACTTACCGTCTTGACGTTGGTAAGCGCCAAAATGTTCGTCCAGGTGCAATTGTTGGCGCTATCGCCAATGAGGGTGGCCTGTCCGCTAAGGACTTCGGCCGCATCACCATTGCAGTTGGCCACACTTTGGTGGATCTGCCAAAGAAGATGGACCCATCTGTCTTGGACCGTCTGAGCGATACTCGCATCTCCGGTCAGTTGATTAATATCAAGAAGGATACTGGTCGCCCACCTCGCGACCGCGACTTCGATGACCGCGGTGGTCGTGGTGGACGCGGCGGCCGTGACTTCCGAGGCGGTGACCGTGGCGGTCGTGGTGACCGTGGCGGACGCGGACGCTGGCGCGACTAAAATCGCAGCCTAGCTTTTAATAGCTAAACCGAGAGCTTCGCTCCAGTTTCAAACTGGAGCGAAGCTCTTCTTTTTGTTTTGCTCTTTCGACAGCCCCCGATTCCCAGTCGGCTCCCTCTCGCACCCTTCACCAACACCTGTACTCTTCACCAAAACCCGTACTTCTCAAAGCCCGTACTCTTCGCGCTCACGGAAACTTGCCACCTTCCGACTTCGCTGTTTCTGGTGAGCGCGAAGCGCACATGGGAGGGATGGCAAGCAAAGGGAGTCAAGGGATGGGGATGAACGCCTGTAACAATTCGGCGCAAGCTATGGGTGCGTACCCTTCGCGCTCACCGAAACTTACCTGCTTCCGACTTCGCTGTTTCTGGTGAGCGCGAAGTGTACATAGGCGGTGTGGGATGCACGGGATGCATGGTCGGCAGCGCTTGCCTACCTCAAAACCCAGGTGATGAATCAGATGCCTACGGAACCGTTGCAATTTTGTGCGAGTTTGGCAGGTCGTACCCTTCGCGCTCACCGAAACGCGTGGCCTCGCGAGGGGCGCCAAGATGGTGAGCGCGAAGGGGACACCGGCAAGAAAACCGCGTGAGACAATGAAAAATCCTCGCAGCCTAAGACTGCGAGGAGTAAATGATGCGGTGTCGGAGATTAGACAAACATCAACAGCGCGGTGATGATCCACAAAAGGTTGAAGATTCCGCCGAACATCGACAGCTGCTTCTTCGCCTTAGTGAAATCGACAGCGTTGCTGCCAGATTCCAGAGCTTCCAGAGTCTTCTTCTGACGTGGAATGATTACGGCGATGAGCAGAACCCACGCGATAACCGACAGAAGAATCGAGATGTGGAAACGACCCTGGGTACCGAAAACGCTCAGGTTGGTGAGGAAGATTGCGATACCTGCAACGGGAACAATTGCGGAGATCGGGCCGTACTGGCTGGTGAGACGGTGCAAAGTGGTTGCAGCGCCGAGTGCTTTGGTGTCACCGTCTTTGGCCTTCATCATTTGGCCCTGGTATGCCGACACAGTAATCATTACTGGGCCCATCAACAGGACTGCAGCCAAAACGTGAATTGCGATAAGTAGTGAAGTCATGGGGGAACTTCGCTGCCTTTCTATTGTTTTATGTACGCCGCCCATTTCGGCCGCGCTCAGTAAAATAGCCTAGTCACCACGGGATTGGAATGCCCAACTGGCATTGCCTTTTCATGGTGCTCATTGATGCTTCCGATAGTGAAAGAGAATATGCAGCAGCTATCGCAGCGAGGCGTTCGGAATACCAGCATCGGGCAGCAGGGTGGGGCGGGAGCCATTCGTCGGGCAAGCTGTCAGACTTCGACTGATTCAGCGAGCGAGAAGTTGCGACTAAATTGAGTGGGTCGTTGGCGAAGTTCTTGCGGGTTTCATCGTCCCAGGCATAGGCCCCGTGGTCCCATGCCGCAGAGAGCGGAAAGACGTGGTCAACCTCAATGTCTGAGGTGGGGATGTGGGTTTGGCTGTAGGGGTCGAATAGCTCAGCGCTTTCCGATGCACAGTCGGTGGCAGCCGCAGACTGGCTAAAGATAACGTGCTGCCGGGTATTGCATGTGCTTCCGGGCGGGATAGCCCAGTCATTGCCGAACTTGGCGCGGCTATAGCCCAGAACCTTGTTCCGCATGGCGACGGTTTCAACCTGTTGCAGTGAGTGTTTGAGTTGGGGAAGTCCTTCCTGATTAAAGCCGTGAAGGCGGGGGAGGAACATTGACAGCGCAAAGAGCAGCGTTGCGATGGACAAGATGATAAGGAATGTATTTCTTAAAAGAGCGACGAATGCTGCTTTGCGGGCGAGTGCAGCTGCGTCTTCAAAGGTGCTGGGTGTGTCTGAGGTGGAGATTTTGCGGGCACGGCTGGTGGGGGTTGTAAAGACGGTGACGCGGTAGGGCTGGGAATTAGGAATGGATGTTGGAGCATGCGGACTGTTCCTAGGTTTTCCCATGACAATTTAGACTGTTAGGCCCCGTTTGAGGTTCCGTCAGACGCCTGCGAAGCTGCGGTGTACTCTTCGCGCTCACGAAAAGTAGGCTTGTAGCCAGGAGCTCAATTGTGGTGAGCGCGAAGGGGACAGGGTGGGCCTTCTCCGGAAACAAGCCGGTATGAACGTGTGAAAACTAATAAAGCCTTCCGCCGCACCGTAAGGCGCGAGGGAAGGCTTGAAGATAAGCAGGGAACTAGAGGTTAGATCTTGTCAGCTGCTTTTTCGAAGTCGAGGTCTTCGTCTTTAGCCGCCATATGTGCAAGCTTAGCTGCGCGGTCGAATTCTTCTTTGACCTCGGCTGCAGGTTCCTTGGTCATCAGGGTGACAATAACTGCAACGATGACGTGGGCAAGGAAGCCAGGAACGATTTCGTACATGAGGTCCGAGGTAGCTGGAACCATGCCCCACACCATGCAGACAACTGCACCGGTAATCATGCCGGCGATGGCGCCGTAGGAGTTGAGGCGCTTCCAGAACAATGCCATGAGAACCAGTGGACCGAAGGCAGAGCCGAAGCCAGCCCATGCGAAGCCAACCAGGCCCAGAATGGAGTCAGATGGGTTAACTGCGAGGACACCAGCGATAATTGCGATGATCAACACGGCAACGCGGGACATCATGATGAGAGTCTTTTCAGGCAGTTCCTTCTTGGTCAGCATCTTCCACAGGTCCTCAATGAGGGAGGAAGAAACAATCAGAAGCTGGGAAGACATGGTGGACATGATTGCTGCCAGAACAGCAGTGAGGACCAGACCCGCAATCAGTGGGTGGAATAGAATCTGAGCCATGTCTAAGAAGATGGTTTCGTAGGACTCCTGGTCAGTGATGCTGTAGCCGGTTTCGGTGAAGAAGACGGTACCGATAATTGCGGTGAAGATTGCACCGACAACAGAGATGAACATCCAGGAAACGCCGTAGAAGCGGCCGGACTTGGCATCGGAAGGCTTTCGCATCGCCATGAAGCGAACGATGATGTGCGGCTGGCCAAAGTAACCCAAGCCCCAGGCCACGTTACCGATGATGACGGCAGCGGAAACACCAGCGACCAAGTTGAAATAGTCAGGGTTCTCGATGCCCAAAGTACCGTAGGGGTTTTCAGAGGCGAAGCTAAAGATTTCGCCTGGGTTATCCAAAGAAATCAATGCCATGATGGGCACGATGATGAGTGCGGAGAACATCATCAGACCTTGGACCACGTCGGTATAAGACACCGCGAGGAAGCCGCCGACGAAGGTGTAGATAACGGTCACGATGGACACAACCAGCATGCCGGTCATGTAGCTGCCGTCGAAGGTGGACTCGAAGTAGCGGCCGCCAGCAACCATGCCGGAAGAGACATAGAAGGTGAAGAAGAAGATAATGATGATGGCGGCAATTACGCGCAGTGCACGGGAATTATCGCGCAGGCGGTTTTCAAAGAAGGACGGAAGCGTAATGGAGTTTCCGGCCACCTCTGAGTAAGAGCGCAGGCGTGGGGCAACCCAGGTCCAGTTCGCCCAAGCACCAACGACAAGGCCGATGACAATCCAAACTTCGGACATACCGGTAAGAAACAGTGCGCCGGGCAGGCCCATGAGCAACCAGCCGGACATGTCAGATGCGCCGGCGGACAGTGCAGCGACGAATGGGTGAAGGTCGCGACCACCCAGGACGTAATCATCATATTTCTTGGTGCGCCAGTAGCTCCAGAAGCCAATGGCAAGCATGATCGCTAGATATATGACAATGGCAATCACGTACCACGTTGATTGATCCATAAGGGTCTCCTTAGACCGATTGAGTAGGTGGTTTAAACCAGTTTTAGAAAATATAAGTTAAATCCGCAGGTCACCGCATAGCGCGGTTCACGGAACAGGGTTACCTTAACGGGCAAATATGTTGTACCCAACTTTTTTCATGACATTTCACAGTGAAAATCCAGCGGTGATTTGCCATAACCTCACAACTTACTGCAGTTATAACGGGAGGGTAACGATTGTCTGAAAAGTGCGAATAAAAGTAATCCTATCCAAGCAAAGCGAATAAAGGTGACTTGTAACACAAGTTAACCACAGTGGATTTGAGAAAACGTACTTACCGGCGAAAATGTCGCCGAAAAGATATGTGTCAAGAATCCAAGGCTGAGTAAAACTGCCAACTGCTCTATACTGGCGCTTATGGCTTCTTACCTTATTCACGGACTTTGGCTGCCCGTTTCAGGCTTGAGTTTGTGGATTGAACAGGTAGATGGGCACAAGATTGTCACACCCCAGGCGGTGCCGGAGGGGACTTTCCCGGAGGCCATCGACAAGCTGCTGGAGAAGAAATCATTTCGCACCCGCTCTCGGGTTTATCTGCGAACACCTAAAGGTAAAAATGTTGAGCTGATGGCTCCAATGGCACGCTTTGGGCCTGCCGATGCAGTCCTCGCACTTTCGCAACTGGCGTACCTGGATGATGAAGAACAGCGTGGGGTAGTACCGACGGAACAACGCGCGGCGATTGCCCCGGACCTGCTGTGGATTATCCGCGCTTATAGGGGACTCAACCGCTTTGCGCGGGCGGGACGTGTGACCATTCGATTGAGCTATCAAGCTGGCGAATGGTACCCCATGTGGCAATTAGCTAATGGTTTGGGTGAGCGCGGATGGTTGGCCGAGATGGTTGCTGCGGCGCCGGGAATACTGACTATTAATAACCGTTCGTTGTCGGAGGATCTTGCAGATGATCTGACCCACTGGATTGTGTATACACAGTTGGCTGATTTGATGCAGGCACCCAGGCCTTATGCGTGGCACGAGTTTGCCAAGTCTTTGTTACAGACCACACCTATTGCGCGTGGCCGTGCGCAGCTGTTGCGTGGGTTAAATGAATGGAAAGACTCTATTAATGCCGTCGATTTGGGCATGGTCTTTATCGTTGAAGAACCTTTTGAGACAGAGACGGAAGTAGATGATTCTCCGTCGGCGCCGAAGTCATCGGAAAGCGCGCTATGGCCTGTGCGCGTGTGCGTGCGTTCTGGCGCGGATTCACCGCGGCCGGTTAAAGAAGGCCGCATTGACCGCAGCAGCATGGAGAAGATTAAAGAATCCCGCCGCCGAGCGATTAGCATTAGTCCGCGCTTGGACCCGAGTAGTTCACGCACCCCAGCGTATTTTGATGAGGGCGCGGGTGATTGGGACGTCTATCTCGACACGACGGCTTTGGTGGAATTCGTTAGCGAGGACGCAGCGGCGCTGAAGGCCGCTGGATACACGGTCATGTTGCCGAAGGCATGGACGCAGATGGCTGCCTCGGCCAAATTGGTGACCAAGGAAATCAGCGGGGATTCCCCACTGCAAAAGAAGCTCGGCATGGACCAGTTGGTCGAGTATGACTGGAAGCTTTCCGTCGGTGACATGGAGCTGTCCGACGAGGAGATGCAGCATCTGGTCAATTCGAAGACCGGGCTGATTCGCCTGCGTGGCGAGTGGGTGATGGCTGACCGCACGGCGCTGGGCAAAATCACCGAATATATGGAGCAGCTCGCTGCGAATTCGAAGACCCGGATGCGCAAGGAGCTAGATGCGCTGGCGCGCGAAGCAGAACGCATGCGCATGCTGGAAGAGCCAGGCTGGCAGGACAAGGTCGCCGAAGTTGAGCGCAAGCTTGAAGAATTCAACAGCGCGTTGGAGGAAGACGACGCCGATTTTGGTGTGGCCACCATGGCGGAGCTGCGTGAGCTCGCTTTGGAAGCCATGGCTCAAGAACCCATTGAGTTTACTGGCTCGCAGTGGCATTCCTCGATGCTCGGTGGCATGGAAACGCCAGCGCCAACGCGGGTGGATATCCCGGATACTGTGCATGCTGAGCTGCGCGAATATCAGCGCCGCGGCGTGGACTGGCTGTACTGGATGTCGAAAAATAACGTCGGAGCAGTGCTTGCCGATGACATGGGCTTGGGCAAAACCTTGCAGCTTCTAGCGTTGCTCGCGGTAGAAAGAGCTCGCGGTGAGGCCAAAGGTCCGACCTTGGTCGTAGCGCCCACGTCAGTCGTGGGAAACTGGGCGCGCGAAGCGCATCGATTCGTACCTGATTTAAAGGTCATGGTTCACCACGGCGCAAACCGCGCGAAAGACCGCGAGCTTATTGAGCAAGCAGAAAAACATGACCTGGTGGTAACAAGCTATGGCACGATAAGCCGGGATTTTAAAGTTCTCGGCATGGTGGAATGGGATCGCGTGGTGCTAGATGAGGCGCAGGCGATTAAGAATGCATCGACACGCTCATCGAAAGCCGTGCGAAGCCTGGCCTCGCGCCATCGCATTGCGCTGACCGGTACGCCCGTGGAAAACCGCTTGTCCGAAATGCGATCCATTTTGGATTTCTGCAACCCTGGGGTGCTTGGTTCAGCGGCCTTTTTCCGCAACCACTTTGCCTCGGCGATTGAGAAATACCAGGACGAGGATATGGCCGAGCGCCTGCGCAAGCTGACCGCGCCATTTATCTTGCGCAGACTCAAGACCGATACGGCGATTATCGACGACTTGCCAGAAAAGACCGAAGAAATCCTCACGGTCACGATGACTTCTGAACAGGCAGCGTTATATAAGGCCTTGGTGGATGATATCCAGTTGCGGATGGAGACTGCGCCGAAAGGAATGGCACTTCGTGGGCTCGTGCTTGCTTCGCTTACCCGCATCAAGCAGATTTGTAATCACCCGGCTCATTACTTGGGCGATGGTTCTTCGGTGACCTCGAAGGGCAAACATCGCTCGGGCAAGGTGGAAAAACTCATGGAGATTTTGGATTCTGCCGTCACCCATGATGAGCGCGTGCTGATTTTTACTCAGTACAAGGCTTTTGGCGATATTTTGCAGCCGTATCTTTCAGCGCAATTGGGCTCGAAGATTCCATTCTTGCACGGTGGAGTTTCCAAGAATCGCCGCGATGATATGGTCACGGAATTTCAAGCTGCCGATGGTCCACCAGCGATGATTTTATCGCTCAAGGCTGGCGGCACGGGTTTGAACCTCACTGCCGCCAATGTCGTGGTGCACATGGACCGGTGGTGGAACCCCGCGGTAGAAAACCAAGCAACGGACCGCGCTTTCCGTATCGGCCAGAGCAAAAATGTGCAGGTGTATAAGATGATTACAGCCGGTACGCTAGAAGAATCCATTCAGGATATTTTGGATGGCAAGACCCAATTAGCTGGCGCTGTCGTCGGTGAAGGCGAAGGCTGGATTACGGAATTGGCCCCAGAGCAGTTGGCACAGTTGATGAGTTATCGAGAGAGGGAGAGCTAAGCCATGTCACCTCGAGATACTCCTGACAAAGGCAAGGGCAAGGGGCCGAAAGAGCGCGCCAAAGGTGTACCAGGCCGCGGGGAAGACGATAACGTCACTTACGTCAACTTTGGCAAGCGCCGCAGGGTAGACACGGAAGAAGAAACGCTGCGTGACGATGCCCATCCGTCGCAGCTCGCACGCCCCGCGCAGCCTGAGTCACAGGACCCAGACCCAGAATTTAGTCCTGAAAGCTTCCGCGAGGCTATTGAAAAGACTGCGGTTGAATACCACAACCGTCAGCAAACACGCTGGTCTAAGCGCATTACATCGGATAAGCCGCGCGATAGCATTTTTAACCCGGCTGCTGAGCGCGTCATGAAATTTGTGACCACCACAACCGACTCAGGCCGGTTGGCACGCGGGCGGAAGTATGCGCGCGCCGGGCATGTGGTTGACTTGGATTTGCGCGTGGGCGCGGTCCATGGCCAAGTGGCTGGCTCACAGAACCAGCCTTTCTCCGTGCTTATTCAACTTCCATATCGCGACAAGGATGATATTGAGAAAGTCACGGGCATGCTTGCCCGTAGTGCTAACTCCATTCGTCGCGCAATCCGTGGTGATGTGGATCCGGAAGTGCTGGATATCTTGCTTGCTCCCTCGGCTGATGATGTGAAAATGAGCTGTGATTGCCCAGATTATGGGCACGTGTGTAAGCATGTGGTTGCAGTGGCAGACCGTCTTGCCGCGCGTATCGATGCCGATCCGCTGCAGCTATTTGCCCTGCGCGGGCTAAATATTCACGCTCTAGAAACCATGGTGATGGAGTCCGCGCAGAAAGTAGCGCGAGAGTCTGCTGCAGAGCTTAGCGATGACTTAGGCGATGAAGACACGACTCAAATGCCAGGGACATCGACATCTGATGGCAGTGCTGATGGCTCCAATAAGGCCGAGGGATCATCGACAGCCGCGAGCAAAGCTCGTGCCGTTAGCAATGAGCTATTTTGGAATGGCCGCAGCTTGCCCGATATGCCGGAGCCGAAAGTTGCACCGGCTATCGATGACTCCGATCCCGAGCTATTGCGTAAAGCGATGCGTGCGGTGTCCCACACCAATGTGGACTTGCTGCGTGCCGTGAGCGATGTGGAAGACCTCTACCATTTCCTAACCGAGAAGAATAACTAAAGCTGCTGCTCACGCGCTATGTCTGGGCGGCATGCTAGAACAGTGACATGACGAAAACGACGTTTATTCATACTTCAGATTTCCAACTTGGAATGCAGCGCTGGTTTTTAACTGGTGAAGCACAAGCACGCTTTGATGACGCGCGGCTGGAATCAATCAAGCGCCTTGGTGAGTTGGCGATTAGAAGTGGTGCAGAATTTATCGTCGTTGCCGGAGACGTTTTTGAACGTAACTCTTTATCCAGCCAAGTCACTGGGCGCGCACGGGAGGCATTAGAAAACCTTCCCGTGCCCGTTTTTCTGCTGCCAGGAAACCATGATCCACTCATCGCTGACTCGGTATTTTTCACTGCGCTAAACAAGGAAACTGCGCCAGACGTTCACGTCATCTCCGACACAGAGCCCTTCCTACTGCGCGAAGGGGTGGAGATTGTTGGTGCGCCTTTTAAAGCGCGTACTGCAGCTTATGATCTAGTCGCCGATATGCTCGCGCCTTTAGAACCGACAGAAAATATCCGCGTAGCTATTGGACATGGACAAATCCACGGTTGGGGTGATGCGGAAAAGCTGGATGCTATTGATCTCAAAAATGTCGAAGACAATATCAATAATGGCGTCATCGACTACCTAGCTTTAGGCGATACCCACTCCACCATGGAGCTGGGAAGTACCGGGGCGGTGTGGTTTTCTGGTTCACCGGAAACAACAGATTTTAAGCACCTGCCAGATGGCGGCGGCGAGTCTGACTCCGGAAATGCTTTAGTAGTAACTATCGAAAAGAACTCAGCCACCGATGTTGAGGTAAGCGTGGTCAAGGAAGCAATTGGGCAGTGGGTCTTTGAATCTATTTCCATGGATATCAACAGCGAAGAAGACGTCGAACGCTTTGTCCAACAGCTTCAGAATTATCCCGATAAACACCGCACCGTAATCAAATACGGCCTGCGTGGAACCATCAACTTGGCGGCGCAGGAGAAGTTAGATTCTGCGATTGCACAACTAGAGCCAGTGTTTGCCTCCCTCAAACCTCGCCAGCGCGTGATGGACTTGCACCTGGCTCCAGAAGACGACGAGCTAGCAAGCCTGTCTTTAACGGGCTTTGCTGCCAGCGCACTTAATGAGCTGATGGAAGACATCCATAGCGACCCGAAATCTGTCTCCCGCGACGCCGCAAACCTACTTTTCCGTTTGACTCGAAAGGATGCTTCTTAAAAATGCGAATTCATTCCATCGAGCTGAAGAACTTCCGCGGGATTGAGCAGCTGAAGATTGAAGAAATCTCAGACTCTGGTGTCACGGTTATTCACGGACGCAATGAGGCAGGCAAGACCACAATCCTGAAAGCCATCGAGGCTTTATTCAACTATAAATTCAGCAGTAAAGCCGCCGGCGTTAAATCATTGCAAACCGTCAACGCTGACGTCAGCCCAGAAGCGGCAATGGAATTTAGCGTTGGGCCGTATCACCTGAAGTTGTCCAAGCAATGGCTACGGCAAGCCTCAGCACTTTTGGAGGTGCTGTCTCCAGGGCACGAGACCTATAAGGGGGAAGAGGCAGAAATTCAGCTCAATGAGATCTTGAACCGACACCTGGATCGTAATCTCTTTGATGCGATGTTTTTGAACCAAGATGACCTGCATGAAGGCATTAAGGCAGCGGGTATCTCCAGCGTTGCGGGAGTATTGAGCAATCAAACCGGCGAAGAAGCTGCTCACGGTGAGGACGCCGAAGCAGCAACCGAATTGATGAAGCAAGTAGATAGCACTTACGAGCGCTATTTTTCCTTAAAGACTGGTGCGGAAGCGAAAGAACTACGCGCAGCGCGCACTGAGTACGCTGAGGCTGAACAAGAACTGCACGAGGCAACGCAAGCACTTAAGGCTTTGGCGGAATTCGTGGAGCGCTATGAACAAGCGCAGCATAAAGAACGCGAGGCCGAAGAGAACCTACCTGCTGCGCGAAAAGAAGTAGAAGAACACCAGCAAGAGATCAAAGCGATTGAAGGCTTGCAGCAGGCCGTCGATGCGCGCGTTACGGAAGAAAAACTCGCGCGCGCAAGTTTGGACCAGGCGCGCATAAAGCTCGAAGAACGTCAGAAAATCCGTGAGGAGCTCGCCGCCGCATTAAAAAATGTGGAAGATACCAACGCCAGCGTCGAATTAGCGAAGCAGAAAGCAGAGACCGAAAAGCAGGAAGTCACAAAGTTTTCTGAAGCACGCGATAATGCGCAGCAACACTACGATCAAGCACGGGAGCGGACTAAAGCCTCTCGTGCCAAGCTAGATAATCTCCAGCAGCAATTGAAGGTGCATCAGCTGCGCTTGAAATCTGCGTCTGTGGAAGAGCACGCCGAAAGGCTCACCGGGATCAGTACTGACCTGGAGAAATTTGGGCTAGCTGTTTCTGACGCTGATTTAAAAGAGATTGAGAAACTAGAACAAGACCTTGAACTTGAACGTCGGCTGCGGGAAGCGGCAGTTGCCAAGTTGGTTTTGAGCGCGCAAAGCCCACAACACATTGTCGTCAATGGCGATGAGTTGGAAGTATCCGATGCCGGTCGCAGCGTTGAACTAACCGAAGGTTTAACGCTGCAAATCGGTGAAGTCAACGCGGTCTATGAACCTGGTGCGGGCGCTAGCTCAGGTCAAGAGCTAGATAGCAAGATCGATAAGCTCACAGAGCAACTGCGTAGCGAACTAGAAAAGTTCGGTTGTGAGAATACCGACGAGCTTCGCGAACAGCGGGATCGATATAAAGATCTGCTTTCCCAACGTCAGCAGCTAGAAGTAGAACTTGAAAGACTGCTTGATGGTGAAGCGCTAGAACAGCTGCGGGTGCGTGTGGCAGCGCTAGGAGAGACCAGGGAATCTCAAGATGCAGAAGTCCCTGATGCCGATGCCATCGACAAAGCACAAGCGGAGATTGACCTTGCGGTTGAAGCTGAAGAAAAGGCAGACCGTGATCTTTCTTCTGCCCGGGCAACGTTGCAACCGTGGGAGGAGCAACCAGCACGTTTGGCGTTAATTAAGGTACAGACTGAAGCCGAACAGGCGCTTAAACAACATGAGCGACTGGACAATGAGGCGAAGAAGATTGCCGAAGAATTATCTGATGCAGCCCTCGAGGAGCAATTCCAGAAAGCCGAAGCACAGTTAGAACAATGCACGGGTGAAGTACAGGCTGCGCGCGAAGCACTAGATGCAGCTAACCCGGAGCTCGCAAAGAGTTTGGCAGAAGGTGCGCAAGCAAAGCTTCAGAATCTGGAAACGCAACTACGTGACGCACAGGATGCGCAAAAGTCTTTGAGTGGGCATATCCAGATGCAAACTGGCGTGGCAGAACGCGTTGAAAAGGCAGAAGCCGCAGAAGAGCTTGCGCGCAATATTTTGCAGTCGGTGGAACACCGTGCCCAGGCTGTCAAACATTTGCGAGAAGTGTTGCTTCGTCATCAACGCCAAGCACGTGAGCGCTACGCTGCCCCTTTTGCACAACAGCTGGGTCAACTTGCCGGCCGCGTTTTCAACGGGCAGGTGCAATTCCACCTCAACGATGACCTAGTCGTCGAAAAGCGCACTCTGGATGGGGTGACCGTCGGACTGCAAGAACTCTCCGGCGGGGCGAAAGAACAAATGGCCATCCTGACGCGCTTCGCTATTGCACAACTATTGTCCAAAGGCGGTGAGCAAGGCGCACCGGTGGTAGTCGATGATGCATTGGGCAGCACGGATGCCCATCGCATCCAGCTGATGGCAACCCTGTTTGCAGAAGTGGCCAAACAATCGCAGGTCATTGTCTTTACCTGTGAGCCTTCGCGCTATGACCGCGTTCCGAATAGCACCTTGTTAGATATCGACCAACTTAAGGCTTCTACGCCCATAGGATAAAGTATTAGGTCTGAAAGCAGTCCCTATCAATTCCGCATCAGTTCCGTAAGTTTCTGTTAAACCGCTTATGTGCGGCCACGTTGGACAAGGTGCATTGGGGCTTCAAATAGTCATACATATCAACCTTTCGATTAGATTAAGGTAAGTTATTTCCTATGAATGAACAGCCGCGGTGGTTAGAAGACGACGAGCAAGAGCTTTGGCAGTTAATCCTGGCCGCGACTCGAAAGCTAGATCGAGGTATGGAAAACACCCTGCAAGCCGGCGGAGAACTTTCGATGCCAGAGTTTGCAGTGTTGGCGACGTTATCGGATGCACAAGACAACCAAATGCGCCTGCGCGAGCTATGCAACTATCTAGAGTGGGACCGCTCGAGGACTTCACACCAGGTCACCCGCATGGAGCGTCGCGGCTTGGTCACTAAGTGCAAAAGCGAAGGTGACGCGCGAGGTGTTATGGTGAAATTAACCGATGAGGGCGCACGACGCCTGGAAGCTTCCGCGCCTGATCACGTGGAATCAGTACGCCGGTTGGTCTTTGACCACCTAAAACCAGAAGATATTCCATCTTTGCGTCGTTTCCTGCAAGGCATCGTGGACGTAAATAACGTCCCTGGCTATGGAGAATGCTAAAGCCCTAGCTTTAGCGGCGGCGCTCACTGCTTAAAATCTCGGGGTATGGGTGCAGGAAATATCGGTGGAATCTCAGGGTAGATCCCTGATGTATTTACTGCGCCGGCTGCGTTTAATGATGGGTGTAGAGAAAAACACATACCCCATCAGGAGAAGGGAACTTCCATGTCGAACCAATACAACCAGTACTCTGAGCAGCCAGCCTACCGTCGCGGTCTGCACCGCTCGGCAACCAATAAGTACGTCGGCGGTGTCCTCGGCGGTATTGCAGAAACCTACAATATCGACGCCACCTTGGTCCGCGTTATCTACTTGCTGTCTTTCTTCCTGCCAGGTCCGCAGCTGCTGCTGTATTTGGTCTTGTGGGTGGTAATTCCTCCGGCTAAGTAAGTCCGGTTAAATAAGGCCTTAGCGTTTACCTCAACCCGAAGTTTGTGAAGGGCGCAAGGTAGAATCGCACCCATGATGAGCCAAGAGCTATTTGAACGCCCGGAAAAGCAATACGAAAAGTACTCCATTGTTGCTTTTCCGAAGCAGTCGAAAATTATCGGCGACCCTGAATCTTTTGAAAACGCTGAACCTACGCCTGAACAAGAAGCGGCGATGGAATCGATTCTTGATGCGCACCCAGAATCCGCGCTGACTTTCGATGAAACCACTGGACTGTGGATTGCCGGCGAAGAAGATAATATCGAAGCGATGTTTAGTGCCCGAGATGCATTTGTAGATGCTTTGGAGTCAGATGATGCTTCTGTGCGTGTGACTGAATCCGATTAGGTAATTCGGGCTACACGTTAATGGGGGAGTATCGATTATAAAAGTTAGATTTTAGCCCAGACCTGTTATGATGGTTGAAGTTAAATAGCGCTCAGGTGAGTCGGAGGATTAAGAATGTCTGAAATTACACGTCACGATACCGATGTGGAAGAAGCAAAGGCTCGTGATGCCCAGGACGGTATTGTCCGTGAAGTTCTCGCATGGGTTCCAGCAGTAGTGGCAATGACCGTGGGTATCTTCGGTTTGCTCTACGGCATGTGGTGGCTCGAGACTTCCTACTAATACGCTTTCAGCGCCTTTTCTTATTATCCCAGTGCATATGGCACTGGGATTTTTTGGATCCTCGGCGCCTTCGGTTTGTGCGTCGTGGCGCGTTGTGTCGGGGGAAGATTGTAGCTCGCGCTTGGGCTCTGTAGAGAATGGAAAAAGCTAACTACCTGCTGAAACAGTAAGTAGTTAGCTTAAGAAATTTTGTGTCCCCGACAGGGATCGAACCTGCGACCTTCGGTACCGGAAACCGATGCTCTAATCCGCTGAGCTACGGAGACAAAGACACCGTTGCCTGAAATCAAGCAACGGTGCAATTCTATCCTATTGGCTTCACGCTTTGGAAACCGACCCTCTATTAACTAGTGCAGGCCCGGAGCAGAGTTCGCAGAAGTGGTACCGGTGCGCAGGTAGTCGACGACAATGTCATCGACAACCTCGTTGCCGGCAGCAACGTGGCCGTGGCCAGGACCGTGCACGGTAACCACGTGGGAGTTCATCTGACGTGCCATCTCACCGTGGTAGCGGTATGGCGTCTGCGGGTCGCCGGTGGCGTTAATCTGCAGCGGGCGAACATCCAGACCGGAACCATTCAAGGTTGGGTTCTTGGTGATTGGCCCGCGGCCGTTGCAGGCTGCACCCGAGGCAAACATTGCTGGTGGGGCAGTGAAGACATCGCCAACGACGTAGTTGGACCACACATAGGCTGGCAGCGCAGCGTAGTCGGCAGGCACGGTGTTTTCATTACAGATAACCAAGTTCTGGAAAGACTGACCTTGCAGCAATTGTGCCTGCTGTTGCTGAATTTCTTCAGTGGAAAGCTCAGCTGCAGCTTCATCAAGGCGCTCGGTGCCGTTGATGTGCTTTGCCAAGGCATCCCATTCGGTAGCCATTGGAATCAGACCGCGAGTTAAGCTCAAGGTCACGGAGAAGGTTTGGTTAGCACCTGGGTTAAGTGCAGAATCGCGCAAGTTCTCTGCCTGCACGCGCAGCGGACCGGTGGCAGTCATGATGTCTGCACCTGGCTGGCCTGCGAATTCAAGCCCTGGAGGCAAGTCACCAATCTTGGCTTTAGGCGGCAGGGCGGTTGGGCGCACGCCAGCTTCGCGGGCAACAACGCGTGACCAGCGCTCATAGACTGCCAGTGGGGTGGTACCCATCTTGTAGGTGGCGTTATTGTCTGCGACCCAGCCAAAGAAGTCATGCAGGGCATTGTGGTAGCCAGCTTCCTGGGAAGCCAGGATGCCATTCCACGCAGCCGATGGCTTCATCGCAGAGTCCAAGACCACGCGGTCAGTGTGCTCTGGGTACAAGGTAGCGTACGTCGAGCCCAAGAAGGTTCCGTAGCTTAGTCCCATGACAGAGAGCTTTTCTTCGCCGAGAGCTTGGCGCACCATTTCCCAGTCACGGGCGGTGTTCTCAGTGGTCAAAGAATTGGTGTAGCCAGGGGTAGACTTCTCGCAAGAATTGCGGATATAAGCACCCATATTCACCATGGCATCAAACATATTTCCACCAGGCGCGGTACATTCTACCGGCGTTGAGCCAGGTAAACCGCGAGGTTGCACGCCGACAAAGTCCCACTCTTGGCGGATTTCTTCTGGCCACGCAAATGCTTGATCGTTAGCAGCATAGAGGTAGGCGTCGCCGCCTGGGCCGCCAGGATTGCCGAAGAGAACTCCACGCTTAGCGGATTGGTCAAGTGCCTTGACGCGAACGAATCCGACGCTGATATTTCCAGCAGACGGATTCGAATAGTAGGTAGGCACGTCGATGCGGCCACATTCGGCGTTATCGAGGTTGACCTGTGCAGGACATTCTTCCCATGTAATAGCAGGGGATGAGTCTTGGGCTTGGGCCGCAACAGGCGGCGCGAGCATCGCGACCGCCGCGGTAGCGGCTGCGATAACTAAGCGTGGGGCTTTCACGAAAAGGTCTCCTCAATACTTTTAAGTCTCGCTTAACAACGTATAAATATTTCCGTTGCAAAGCCTAGCAGCAACCTGATTGCCGTGTCGGGATTTGTTAAGGTTGCTGCGAAGGAAGACCCACGCTAAAAGCGCATTACTTTACGATGACCACGATCAAATCCCGGGGACCGTGAACGCCCTCGACGCGTGAGAGCTCAATATCGGAGGTTGCCGAAGGACCAGAAACCAACGTCGCTGGACGCTCCGGATTAATACGGCTGACCATCTCTGGAACGCCGTAGACAATATCTTCGCTGCGAACGATGCAGATATGGCGGTCCGGCACCAAAGTAAGCGCACGCCGGCCATCGGTTGCTCCAGATTCGAGAACAATGGTGCCGGTTTGAGCACAAGACACCGTCGATTCAGTAACCACAGCGTCAATGGCATCGAGTTCACGCGGATCAACAGATTCATCATCGGCCGCTGCCTCGCCGGAAAAATCAGCAAAGAGCTGGTCGTCCATGCCGGGGGCGTAACGGATGGTGTGACACGAACGCTCATCCAAAATCCCTAGAATCGTCGCTGCTATCTCTGATTCTTCACAGAGGTGAACGTCCGCCTTGTAGTCCTCCAGCCGGTCGATGAGCACTTCACGCAGCTCTTCTGGGTCGGTAGTACCGCTGACCAGGTAGTTGCGCGGAGGGTTGACAAACTCCGGAAGCTTTGCGGATTTCTGAGCCGAGCGAATGCGGGCCAGAATCTCAGTCTTGGCAGAAGCCATGGCTATTTTCCTTCCTTGGCAAGGTTGTTGCGGGGAATACCCTCAGCGCGTGCAGCCGCCAACAAGGCTTGCGCATCATCGGTATCAAACCATTGACGGAAAGACTTCTTCGGCGGAATTGCAGTATTGCGACCTTCTGACCAGCCGCTCATAAACAACGGCAGGGATTCAATAACCCCATTAAAGCCACCCAAAATGCGTCCTGCAAAGACCATGCGCGTGATTTGATTCCACAAGAAAGGATGCTTCCAGGCTTGTTCGACTACCTTGAATAGCTTGGATTCCACCGGCGGGGTTGCATGGGTGACCTTTTGGTAGCGGTTTTCCAAAATCACATCGGACAGCGGGATTTTCACCGGGCAGACTTCATCACAGCGGCCACACAAAGAACAGGCATAAGGCAGGCTTGCCGATGGATCGTGATGATCTTTCATGCCCGTCAGCTGCGGGGTCAGCGCAATACCAATCGGACCTGGATAGACCGAACCATAAGCATGGCCACCCGCGCGTTCATAGACAGGACAGACATTCAAGCACGCAGAACAACGAATACACTTCAGCGCCTGCGAGCCAATCTCACTCGACAGCGCCGCGGTACGGCCATTATCCAACAACACGATGTGGAAATTTTGCGGACCATCGCCTTCTGTGACACCGGACCAGATCGAGGTATAAGGGTTCATGCGCTCAGCTGTCGACGAGCGGGGCAGTAGTTGCAAAAAGACTTCCAGGTCTTGGAAGGTCGGGAGCAGCTTTTCGATGCCCATGAGCGTAATTAACGTCTCTGGCATCGTTAAGCACATGCGCCCGTTACCTTCTGACTCCACGACCGAGACATTGCCAGTCTCAGCGATGCCAAAGTTCGCGCCAGAGATAGCCACCTTGGCCTTCATGAATTTCTCGCGCAAGAAAAGACGTGCCGCTTCTGCTAGTTCTGGCGGATTCGTGGAGAGTGACTCATCGGTATTGGGCATCTTGTTGACGAAGATATCCCGAATCTCTGCACGGTTGCGGTGAATGGCGGGCACCAAGATGTGCGAGGGCATATCATCGCCAAGCTGCACAATAAGCTCTGCCAAGTCAGTTTCCTGGGCATGAATGCCGACCTCTTCGAGGTGTTCATTCAACGCAGTTTCCTGCGTGGCCATGGACTTAACCTTCACGACTTCGGTTTCACCGGTTTCGCGAATCAAATCAGCGATGATTTCATTGGCCTCTTTGGCATCGCGTGCCCAGTGCACAATGCCGCCGCGTGCGGTCACTGACTTCTCAAACTGTTCCAAAAGCTCAGGCAAACGAGCCGCAACATCTTCCTTAATGCCGGAGCCGGCATCGCGGAGATCTTGCCAATCATCAATTTCATCAACCGCATGCTGGCGCTTGTTGCGAATGGTTGTGGTTGCATGCAGCAGGTTGCGCCGCTGCGTGGCGTTGTTCAGACCTTCGTGTGCGGCCGGCACGAAGCTTTTCTTGCCGCGGAGGTTGCCATAACCTTCTGGCGCGCGGGGTGGAGTGGTGTCAAGAAAAGTAGCCATTAGAGCATCTTCTCCCTCGAGTAAATGGCAGAAGTTGGCGTCCATGGATGTTCTTTGGTGGACGCGAGGATTTCAGCCATGTGGATAGCGCGAACACCGGCTTGTTGGCGTGACAGTGAGCCACCGATATTCATCAAGCAGGAAGAGTCACCACCGGTGACATATTCTGCACCGGTTTCTTTCACGTGGCGGACTTTATCCGAGACCATCGCTTGGGAGGTCTCAGCGTTTTTGATAGCAAAGGTGCCACCGAATCCGCAGCATTCTTCGGAATTGGCGAGTTCGACCAGGTCGATGCCTTCCACTTCCCGCAGGAGCTGATAAGGCCGGTCGGCCAATTTAAGAAAACGCAGGCCGTGGCATGAGGAGTGGTAGGTGACTTTGTGCGGGAAGAATGCTCCGACGTTGGTAACGCCTGCGACATCGACAAGAAATTCTGGCAGGTCCAAGGTCTTCTGCGAGGCTTTTTTGGAACCGTCGACATCGGCAGCCGAGCCAAACCGATCCGCAAGACGTACGTGCTGCTCGCGCACTGCGCCGACGCATGAACCTGAGGCAGCGACGACATAGTCAATGGAAGGATCCGCAAAGGCGTCGTTATAGGTGCGAATCATGCCCAGGGCTGCTTTTTGGTAGCCGGTATTGATGTGCATCTGCCCGCAACATGTTTGTTCTTCGGGGAAGACGACTTCGTGTCCTAAACGCGCGAGGATAACCGCGGTTGCTTTGTGTGCATCCGGAAACAAGGAGTCTCCGATACACGTTGAGAAAAGTGCGATACGCAATGTGTTGCTCCTTTAGTCCCTCACTCGTGCGCGCGGCATGGGGTCCCGCGTACGTGCGATAAAACGAGTTTCTTTCGAAGGATCGTGCCTTTCATGCTACTCGCAATTCCGGCACAATGGGCGAGTTTAATTGAAAGTAAACTTGCCCTGGCCTGCGGTTATTCCGCAAGGCTAGTGTTGCGTAATTCTGTTTGTCTATCCGACCACCGGAGCCATAAAGCTTAGGACGTTGGACTGGAGGAATACCAGGATGCACAAAAGGATGAGGAAGAAAATGGAGTAGCCGACAACGGCCTTGAAAATCTTCGACTCTTCGCCTTCCATCTCTACTGCCGTGGCGGCAATCGCCAGCGACTGTGGGGAAATCATCTTGCCTGTGACACCACCCACGGTGTTTGCCGCTAGCAGCAAGTCGGGGTTGATGCCGATGTTATTAGCGGCGGTGACCTGCAGCTTAGAAAAGAGCGCGTTGGCGGACGTATCCGAACCAGTGACCGCGGTGCCGATCCAGCCCAGCAGCGGTGCCAGGATAGCGAACACGCCACCGAGAGCAGCAAGGTATTCACCCATGGCGACGGTTTGGCCGGAGTAGTTCATGACATAGGCCAAAGCCAGCACCAAAACGATGGTCAGTGCTGCCCAGCGCATGCGGTATGCGGTATCGGTAAACGCACCCCAGACTTGCTTCGCCTTGAGCGGGTAAGCGCCGTTGTCATTGAAGACGCTGTAGATGATGGCGACCACAAGGCCAGCGATGAGCAGCAGGGAACCGGGGTTACTGATAACAGCAATGGAATAGCGAGTACCAATTACTTCTCCATCAGTATCTGCCATCGTTCCGGTGAGCAGCGGCCAGTCGAAAGCGACCGTGACCTTTGCCAACAGCCCTGGCAGCCAGGAACCTAAGTTGGCCAGACCGAAGATAATCGTCACAACAGCATAAGGCATCAGAGCCATCCAAATGCGGCGACCTGGAAGCTCATCATTAGCTTCCTGCGGACCAACATTCATGCGCTCGCGCAGTTCGGGAACTCCCTTGGGGTTCCACACACGCAGGAACAAGAATGCGGCGCCGAGCGAGGCAATACATGCGATGACATCGGTGAGCTGGTACGCGAAGAAGTTCGATGCTGCCCACTGCGCGATAGCGAAGGACAAACCGATGACAAAAGCTGCAGGAGCAGCTTCTTTCACGCCGCGCATCCCGTCCAAGACGAACAAGATGATAAAAGGCACGATGAATGCCAGAAACGGTGCTTGGTGGCCAACGATGGCAGCGATATTTTCTGTCTGCTCAACGGTTCGCCCGCCCACTTCACCAGCAGTGGTAATTGGAATCGCGACCGCACCGAAGGCAACAGGTGCCGTGTTGGCAATCAGCACGGCAGTTGCCGCACGCAGAGGCGGTACACCCAGGGCCAAAATCATGGTCGCGGTAATCGCGACCGGAGCACCGAAACCTGCCAAAGCTTCCAACAGACCACCGAAACAGAAAGCAATCAAAATGGTTTGGATGCGGATATCGCCTTCACCGAGGATGTCGAAAGTACGGCGGAGATCTTCAAAGCGTCCCGAAGCCACAGTGATTTCATAGAACCAAATCGCCATGACAATCACGAACACAATTGGCAAGAAGCCAAAGAGTGCACCGCGGCCAGCGGATGAAAGCGCCAGATCGATTGGCATGCCCATGCCGAACAGTGCAACGAGAATCGATGCTAAAAGCGCCACTGCACCAGAGGTGTGCGCGCGGGCTTTAACACCCAGCAGCATCACGAAAAAGGTTAAAAGGGGAATGGTTGATACCAAGGCAGTTAGACCTAGGCTGCCACCGATGGCAGCGGTATCGATTGCGAATCTCTCCATTGTGTTTTCCTTAAGTCAGGAGGACGAAAGCCATAATCACATGTGATCGTCTACACTTTATCGCTTTTGCAGGGGCAATATTTAGATTTTGAAGCAAAGATTCCCTTTTCTCTTCGCGGTATATTCACACGCTGCCGAAGCGTCCCCGCGTTTAACACATTGTTATCTTTTCCTACCCAATCAGGAGTGCATGACCCCTGGTATTTCCCCTAAACCAGTAGCGGTGCCGACATTGGGACCAATTGGTTAAATCCCGTGCGCGGGTCTTCGGGGAACTTACTTGAGTAGTCCGGCGGGTGGTGCGATAAACTACGGTGCTATGACACCAGCTGATTTATCCCTTTTGCTCAAAGAGACTGCCGTGCAGGTCTTTGAAAGCCACGATTTAGATACCTCCGTATTGCCGGAAGCCGTAACGGTTGAACGCCCGCGTAACCCTGAGCATGGCGACTACGCCACCAACGTTGCTTTGCAGGTCGCG
This sequence comes from Corynebacterium sp. J010B-136, assembly GCF_002967075.1. Taxonomy (GTDB): domain Bacteria; phylum Actinomycetota; class Actinomycetes; order Mycobacteriales; family Mycobacteriaceae; genus Corynebacterium. The sequence continues at coordinate 296,539 of NZ_PUGE01000002.1, forward strand.
AAAAAGGCTGGAGTAAACCCTCGTGAGCTAGCAGAATGGTTGGCTGAAGCTCTAGCGAAATCAGATGCTATCGACGTCGCTGAGATCGCAGGCCCTGGATTTTTGAATATTCGCCTGGCTGCAGCAGCACAGGGTGAAATTGTTTCCCAGATTGCAGCGGCGGGTAGCGCTTATGGCAATGGCGATGCCATGGCCGATGTCAAGGTTAACTTAGAATTCGTCTCCGCGAACCCAACCGGACCTATCCACCTGGGCGGCACGCGCTGGGCAGCAGTGGGCGACTCACTAGGGCGCATTTTTGAAGCGGCCGGTGCAACTGTCACCCGCGAGTACTACTTCAATGATCACGGCGGACAGATTGACCGCTTCGCGCGTTCGTTGGTGGCTGCAGCCAAGGGCGAGCCCACGCCAGAAGATGGCTACGGCGGCCAGTACATCCATGACATTGCCGCAGCTATCGTGGAACAAAAACCAGGCGCGCTCGATGGCGCAGCAGAAGAAGTTCAAGAAAACTTCCGTTCCCTTGGCGTGGAGATGATGTTCGCGCAGATTAAGCAAGACTTGCACGATTTCGGCGTGGACTTCGACGTCTACTTCCACGAGAACTCGCTCTTTGAATCGGGTGCCGTCGACAAGGCCCTGGAGCAGCTGAAGTCTTCGGGTCAGATGTATGAAACCGAAGGCGCGTGGTGGCTCAAGTCCACCGATTACGGTGACTCCAAAGACCGCGTGGTCATCAAATCTGACGGTAATGCTGCCTATATCGCCGGCGATATCGCCTACGTGGCTGATAAATTCGACCGCGGCCACAATCTCAATATTTACATGCTGGGCGCAGACCACCACGGTTATGTGCCACGTCTGAAGGCTGCGGCTGCGGCATTGGGCTACAACGCTGAAGCCGTTGAAGTACTTATTGGCCAGATGGTCAATCTCCTGCGCGATGGTAAGGCTGTCAAGATGTCTAAGCGTGCCGGCACTGTTATCACCATGAATGACCTTGTGGAGGCCATCGGTGTTGATGGCGCGCGCTACTCCTTGGTTCGTTCTTCTGTGGATCAATCCATTGACATCGACCTTGGCCTGTGGGCTGCACAGTCTTCGGAAAACCCCGTCTACTACGTGCAGTACGGACACGCTCGTTTGTGCTCTATCCAGCGCAAGGCTGAAGAAATCGGCGTGACCTCTGAAGCTGCTGACCTCGCTTTGCTGACTCATGAGCGCGAGGGCGATTTGATTCGCACCCTGGGTGAATTCCCAGCTGTTGTCGCAGAAGCTGCAGAGCTGCGCGAGCCACACCGTGTGGCTCGTTATGCTGAAGACTTGGCTTCTGTATTCCACAAGTTCTATGACCAGTGCCAGATTTTGCCTAAGGCAGGCGATGCGGCAGAACCAATCCACGCGGCTCGTCTGGCGCTTGCGCAGGCTACTCGCCAAGTACTCGCTAATGCTTTGGGCATGGTGGGCGTCTCAGCACCGGAGAAGATGTAAATTTTATGGCTGATTTCAATGAACTACCAGCACACGTATGGCCACGTAACGCCCAGCGCCAAGAAGATGGGGAAGTAACCATCGCCGGGGTCCCGCTTTCAGAAATCGCTGAAGAGTTTGGCACCCCAGTCATGGTCTTTGATGAGGACGACTTCCGTTCGCGCTGCCGCGACATGGCAGATGCTTTCGGCGGTGCAGACCGCGTGCACTATGCATCTAAGGCATTTTTGTCCAAGCGGATCGCCCGTTGGGTCAATGAAGAAGGACTTGCGCTGGATGTTGCATCGTTAGGCGAGCTCCAGATCGCCTTAGCTGCAGAATTCCCAGCTGATCGCATTACCGTCCACGGCAATAATAAGTCCGCGCGCTTTTTACAGGCTTGCGTCGATGCCAAGGTCGGCCACGTCGTGATCGACTCAGCCGACGAACTTCAGCTCCTCGACCTCGTGGCAGCCAAGGCGCAGCACGTGCAGCCAGTGCTGATTCGCGTGACCCCGGGCGTTGATGCCCATACGCATGAGTTCATTGCTACCAGCCATGAAGATCAGAAATTCGGTATCTCCCTAGCTACCGGCGATGCCTTCGAAGCAGCTAAAGCCTGCTTGCGCGCTGAGAACCTCACGCTGGTCGGTCTTCACTGCCACGTTGGCTCCCAGGTATTTGATGCCGAAGGCTTCAAACTTGCCGCCGAGCGCGTCATGGGGCTGTACAGCCAAATCCACAATGAGCTGGGCTACACGCTGCAAGAAATCGATCTCGGCGGCGGCTACGGCATTCCTTATACCGCCTATGAATCTCCATTGGATATCAAAGCTGTATCGCAAGACTTGCTGTCGGCAGTAGCACGCACCGCGGAAGAACTAGGCATTACTCCACCCACCGTGTTGGTTGAACCAGGCCGCGCATTGGTTGGTGCAGCAGCAGTAACCGTCTACGAAGTAGGTGTTATTAAAGACGTCACCACTGGCGATGCAGAAACCCCGCAGCGCCGCTACGTGGCTGTCGATGGCGGCATGAGCGATAACATCCGCCCCGCGCTCTACGGTGCCGAATATGATGCGCGGATTATCAACCGCTTCACCGATGGTGAGGAAATCCCCACGCGCATCGTGGGCTCGCACTGCGAATCGGGCGACATCCTCATCGATAACGTCCAACTGCCTAACGATGTCAAGGCAGGAGACTTCCTCGCCACCGCAGCAACGGGCGCTTATAGCTATTCGATGGGCTCGCGGTACAACGCAGCTGTTCGCCCAGCAGTAGTTGCCGTGCGCGCTGGCATGATTAAGCCAATGCTTCGCCGCGAGACTCTAGATGACTTGCTCTCCTTGGAAGTGGAGTAGGAATCTTCTCCACCTCATGACGATCGCCTGATGATCGATACCCCGCAGCATTACCCAAGCTGCGGGGTATTTTATTCAGTTTTTCACGTCGAAAAAGCACATAAGCAATTCTAAAGCAGCTTTAGCTGGACTTATATTCTCTTCATTTCGCGGTGGGCTCGGGTGCTGCTGGGCCTATTAATACTGGTGGCGCCACTGTGGGGTGAAGTTACTCGGGTCTACATGCGCCTTTAGTCCAGTCCAAGGGCTGAAATAGACCGCTCGTTCTGTATGATGGCCATGGAATGAAATATAAAACCCACTACACGTAATTTTGGAGAGTACGCATGTCTTCGACCGTCCAAGAACTTAACCGCACCGGCAAAGGTGAAGGGCAGCCAGTAGGCGTTGCACTGTTGGGCTTCGGCACCGTTGGCGCGGAAGTCTTTCGTCTCCTGACCGAGCATGCCGATGATTACACGCACCGTATCGGTGGACCGGTTGAGGTACGCGGCATCGCTGTGTCGGATCTTGCAAAGCAACGCCCTGGCGTTCCTGAAGAGCTGATCACGGATGATGCGCGCGCCCTGATCGCCCGTGATGATGTTGACTTGGTTGTTGAGGTTATCGGCGGTATCGATTACCCGCGTGAGTTGGTACTTGCTGCGCTCAACGCCGGCAAGTCTGTCGTCACGGCTAATAAGGCATTGGTGGCTGCACACGCGGATAGCTTGGCTCAAGCAGCCAGCCAAGCTGGGGTAGACCTGTACTACGAAGCAGCAGTAGCTGCGGCAATCCCTGTGGTGGGTATGTTGCGCCGTTCCCTGGCGGGCGATCACATCCAGCGCATCTCTGGCATCGTCAACGGCACCACCAACTTCATCTTGGATGCGATGGAGTCCACTGGCGCCAGCTACGATGACGCTTTGGCTGAAGCTACCCGTTTGGGCTACGCCGAAGCCGACCCAACTGCTGACGTGGAAGGCCACGACGCTGCATCCAAGGCAGCAATTATGGCATCGCTGGGCTTTTACACCCGCGTGAACTTCGAAGACGTCTACTGCGAGGGCATCTCTAATGTCACCTCGGAAGATATCGCGGCGGCAAACCAAGCTGGTTACACCATCAAGCTTTTGGCTATCTGTGAGCGTTTGACCCGTGAAGACGGTACCGAAGCGGTCAATGCTCGCGTGCACCCTACTTTGGTACCTAAGGAACACCCATTGGCTACTGTCTCTGAGTCTTATAACGCTATTTTCGTCGAGGCTGAAGCAGCAGGTTCTTTGATGTTCTACGGCAATGGTGCTGGTGGCTACCCAACTGCATCGGCAGTGGTGGGCGATATTGTTGGCGCTGGCCGCAACATTGTCTTCGGTGGCCGTGCTCCTGAAGAAAATACTTACGCTAATTTGCCGCTTGCCGATGCAGGAGAGGCCCTGACCTGCTACCACATCGATATGCAGGTCGATGAGCGCACCGGTGTGCTCGCAGCTATTTCCTCTGAATTTGCTAAGCAAGGCGTTTCCCTGCGCACCGTGCGCCAGGAAGGCTCTGAAGAAGATGCACGTCTTATCGTGGTTACCCACACCGCGCGTGAATCTGCGCTGCGCGAGATCGTCGATACCTTGACTTCCCTCGATGTAGTCAAGGAAGTTAACTCTGTCCTACGTCTTGACAGCTAGTGCGGCAAGCACAGCTAAGATAGTGCAATTATGAGTACTGAATTAGAAGTAGGCACCAAGGTAGTAGTCTCCGTCCCGGGTTCTTCCGCGAACCTGGGGCCAGGCTATGACACCTTAGGCATGGCAGTATCTATCTATGACACTGTCGAAGTAGAGATCATCCCGTCAGGTCTTGAGGTAGAGATCTTCGGCGAGGGCGAAGAAGACCTGCCACGTGATGGCTCGCACCTGGTGGTCAAGGCGATTCGCTCCGGTCTGAATGCGGCGAACGTCGATGCGCCAGGTCTGCGCATTGTCTCCACGAATAACATTCCACAATCTCGTGGTTTGGGCTCTTCGGCTTCTGCGGCAGTTGCCGGGGTAGTAGCCGCCAATGCTTTGGCTGGCTTCCCACTCGATACGGACCAGATCGTGCAGCTGTCTTCGGCCTTCGAGGGCCACCCAGACAACGCGGCGGCATCTGTTCTGGGCCAGGCAGTTGTCTCGTGGACGACTATCCCAGTCGACGGCCGGTCCCAACCGCAATACAAGGCTGCGCAGATTAAGGTGCACGAAGATATTCACGCCACCGCGTTGGTGCCGAATTTCCACGCCTCGACCCAAGCTGTGCGTCGCGTGCTGCCTTCGCACGTCACCCATGGTGATGCAGCGTTTAACGTCTCGCGAACTGCAGTGCAGGTAGCGGCTTTGCAAAGCTACCCAGAATTGCTGTGGGAAGGTACCCGCGACCGCTTGCACCAGCCGTACCGCTCCGATGTACTGCCCGTTACTGCAGAGTGGGTTAACCGCCTGCGCAACCGCGGTTACGCAGCGTATCTTTCCGGTGCAGGTCCGACTGTGATGGTTTTACACACCGAGCCTATCGATGCCGAAATTCTCGACGAAGCCCGTGCCCAAGGCCTACGCGTTATCGAACTCGATGTCGCCGGTCCGGTTACCGTTGAGGTAACGCAAGCTTAATCGCGAGCTACCCACGCGGCACAACATAGACAAAGCTCCCGTTCTTCAGATTATTAATCGTTGAAGAAGGGGAGCTTTCCTGCTTTTCCAGAAACTAAAAAAGGGATCGCCAATTTGCCCAACCAGACCGCATATCTCGTCGGGGTGTGCGTGATTGCCGCTTTTCGGCGAGGAGGCAGTTAGATGAGGTCCATCGCTCCCATGCTGCTCAAGTCATGCGTGTTGCCCACAAGCTTCCCGCCTGGGGTGTGCAGGCGGACTTTGCCGCGGTGTCGTCGCATCCTGCCGCGCTTGGGTTTACCCGGACTCGGCTTCCCTTTTTCTCGCTTGTTATTTCTTTTCTGTGACCCGGGTTTACCCGGGTCACCGTCGTCGTTGACGCCGTTGTGATATTTGCACAACATGGTCAAGTTTGAGGGTTTCGTATGCCCGCCGTTCTTGTGGGCATCGATGTGGTGCACCTGGCACCTATCGGCGGGCACATTGCAGTCCGGCCATGGACAGACTAGGTTCTCTGCCATGGCGAGGGTGCGGAGCTTGTCGGACGCGAAGCGTGCCTCGTAGAGATTGACGGGTCCGGCGGTGGGGTGGAAAAGCCCGACGTAGAGCTTGTCGCCCAAAGCGCCTTCCATCGCAGCGTTGATAAATTCTGCGCCGGTCATGGTGGTGCCGTCGGATAATCCGATGATGACCTCGTCGCCTTTACCGCAGGAGACTTTCGCGAAGTCATCGAGACCGATAGCAATAACGGTGCGGTATTCAGGTTTGATAAGGCCGGTGCCGTTGCCCTCGACGAGGTCCCAGAATGGCTCGAGTAAAGCTTCGGAGCGGGGCTGGTCCTCATCGTGCTTGATGCCAGCATCAAGCGTCTTTTCTAAGTCAGTAATACGGCGTTGGGTATCGGTAATGCTAATGGTGCGTAGACCGTCTATAGCTCGACCTACGCGCACCCCGCGTTGTTTGGGTTTGTCGCCGCCTTCTTGAGTGACGCGTAGTTTGCCGAATTCATTAACTTCGTCCAGGGTGCCTTCATGCGCGATGAGTTCGGCACGCAGTTTCCACGCGGCGCCGCGGGATGTGAGCTTCTTCGCGTGTTTGTTGACCATTTCTAAGTACTCAACGCTTAACTGTCTCGCCTCAGCAAGAGCGACTGCGTCGCGCTGCACCTTGGGAGAATCAGCGGGGCCAAAGAATACTGTGGCTAGGCGGGTGTATTTTCGCGCGGTGCTGAGCGACATTACGGCACCGGCTAAGTCATGCGGGGAACAGTCATGAACGTCGCGGAGGATGGTTACTCCGCTGGTGGTGAAGAGGTTTAATATTCGTTGTCCTTTCATAACTTCGACACTAAAAGGCGAACGCAAGTCCGCGCTAGTGCAAGCTCAAAAACCTGTGGATAACTACGTTGATGCGTCACGCAACTGCCAAAGTTATCCACAGGCGAGGCCCAGAGGACGTGTACTCTTAGTGCTGATATACCCGAACCTTAGAGGCGTCAATAGTGCAATCGACTTCCTTTAAGGAATCTAGCGAGGCATGCAGGGCACTGGACGCCGTCACTGGCACGGTGATGAGCTCATTGCCTACGCGCACGCTCACGCGTAGCTGAGTAAGGGAGTCAGCCGTAACTGAGTAGATGGTGCCGCGAATTGTGCTTCCAGCAGCTCCCTGGTTTAAAGGCTCAAGGTGCAGCTGCACATCGTGTGGGGAAAATACGGCTGTGGCCTGAGTACCAGCGGCCTGAATGTCCGCGCCAGGGCTGATTTCCAAAACCCCGTGGATGTCTTGATTGTGGGAATTGATCACTGCGTGCCCGTTGGCATCGACGGATTGGATCGTGCCGTTGAGGCGGTTAAGTCCGGCAAGATCTGCGACAAAAGCAGTCGGTGGGACGCTGAGAATCTCACTGGTGGGGCCACATGCGATAACGCGCCCGCCTTCTAATACCACCATGTTGTGAGACAACCCAGCGATGTCCAGTGCGTTGTGGGTAATCATCAACGTGGTGCGGTCCGCGGAGGTTGCGTGCAAAAAGCGGCGCCAGCGTGCAGCGGAAGCGACATCGATAGCCGCTAGTGGCTCATCTAAAATCAACGCTTTCGGTTTAGCTGCCAGGGCACGCACCAAAGCGACTTGGGCAGCTTGACCACCGGAGAGCGTGGACACACGAACGTGACGCAAAGGCGCAAGACCCGCTGCTTGAAGAAGTTCATCAGTCACGGCGGAATTTTTGGTCACCATCGTGATCGCCTGGTGGACACTGACCATCTTCGGCAGCCCGGGATTTTGCGTTAGCAAGACCACTTCGGTGTGGTCATGCAGCTGAAAATTGCTTGAAGTCAATCGCCCGGCAATCAAACTCACCAGCGTAGTTTTACCAGAGCCATTCATCCCCACAATCGCGGTGGTTTTATTCGCCGGAAAGCTCGTGGTCGTGCCGTTGGACGTCACGGCAATTTCGGGGCTGTCGCCTACAGGACGCGTTAGAGTTCGCAGATTATCGATGTCCATGTCGTCCAAAACATGTGCGCGTTGGGAAGCGGGGCGGGTAAATAACATCGGTAAGCCTGCGACCACCAAGCTCAGCACCGCGATGCCGATGAGAATCGCAGACAGCGCATACGCATTCTCAGCACTGACCTCGCGCTCTAAGTAAATCCCCAAAGGCAGAGTGCGGGTGACCCCCGGCATGGACCCTGCGAAAGTAATGGTGGTGCCGAATTCCCCGAGTGAACGAGCGAAAGCTAAGCCCAAGCCAGTGATGATAGCCGGCAAGATTGTCGGTAGCGTGATGCGGCCTAAAATGGTCCACTGGCCAATCCCGACACCACGCGCAGACGCCGTGATTTCAGAATCAATCTGCCGCAAAGCTGAATCGACCGCGACCACCACAAAGGGCAAAGTCACAAACACATGCGCGGCAACGACCCCAGGAAAAGCGAAAGCGAACTCCCACCCAAAGAAATTCAGCACCGGCGCGAGCAGGCCACGACGGCCGATAAAAGCCGTCAAAGCCAGACCAGAAACCACCGGTGGCATAGCCAGCGGCAAATAGACCAAAAGGCGCACGGCCGCCGCACCCCGGCGCAGCTGCGACAACCACAGGGCGAGGGCGGTTCCTAAGAGAGTGGCTATTGCTGTGGACCAAGCTGCTGCAGATAACGTCGTCTTGAGCAGCTCGATGGTGCTGGGGTCTTGAGCTATAGCTGTGAAATCCTCCCAGGGCACCCGCAGCGCCAAAGCAATAACCGGAAAGACGATATATGCAATGGCGATGATTCCAATCGCTATGAAAAGCGCCGGTACTTTGTGCGTAACGGCCTTAAGCTGTGAAGAAATCGGGGCGGATGTTTCCACGCCCGCGGATGAAGCCGGGCCAGGCAGGGAGGAAGTCATGAGATATTAATCTTCTGGAGTAAAGCCGTATTCTTTCCAGACCTTATCGAAGTCATCAGCCAACAGGTCCAGCAACTGCTGTGCGGATTCTGGATTCTCAGACTCAGAGACAACCGCGCCGAAAATACCGTTGGTAAATTCCTCTGCGCCTTCAATCTCAATGACCTCAACGGTGTCACCAGCAGCTGCCGCGTCTGTGGCGTAGACCCAACCGGCATCTGCTTCACCGGAGGTAACCTTGCCCAACACGTCTGCTACCTGGTGCTCAAGGGAGTCAGCGGTGACATCCAGACCCTTAGATTCAATGATCGACTCAGAGACAGTGCCACATGGTACCTGTGGGTCACAGAGCACAAAGGTGCTTTCATCGGTGATGTTTTCGATCGAGTTGATGTTGCCAGGGTTGCCAGAAGGCACCACCATGACCATGACATTTGATGCCAGCTGAACAGGATTGTTGACAACGCCAGCTCCCTGCGCATCATTCATGTTCTTTTCGTCGGCGGTGATCAATACGTCGCCCGGTGCGCCATCGACAAGCTGCTGAACGAGTGTGGAAGAACCTGCATTGTTGATGAACAACCCAACTGGTGGCTCAAGCTCTGCGGCCTGCTTTTTCAGGTCATCATTGAAGACACGAGTGGATGATGCCGCGAGCAGATTCAGCTCCACGCGATTTTCCAGGGCTTCTGTGGTGCTTGCGTTATCCGAGGAATCTGAACAGGCGACCAGCGCTGCGGTCAGCGACAAGAGGGCGAGTCCGGATAGCACGCGGCTTTTCATCGTTTATCTCCAATTTGAACGGGATTATTCGTGTTTAGAAACAAGACCAGATTAGCACGTTCACCCCTGGCTAAATGGGCAGATAGCCTGCTTAGTTAGGTCAACCTTGATTGTCAGTAGGCCAGGACTGAGTAATATTGATCATAGTCTTGTGCTGGTGGTTTTCAGCATTCGGCGACATCGGCATTTACTTGAAGAAGGACCCCATGACTACTGCTTTTTCAAACCCGGCCCATGCCCACGATGGCACTTGCTCACATGGAGAGGTTCCCAACCAGGCGCTGCAAAACCTGCGCGCTGAAATCGCAGGCGATGATGTGCGCACGCGTTTGATTGACCGCCTGGCCTATGCCAGTGATGCTTCGCATTATTACCACGTGCCCAAAGCAGTTATCGTTGCTTCGGATGTTGCCAAGGTAGCGCATGCTTTCCGCATCGCGGCAGAGAATAATTTGCCCATTACTTTTCGCTCGGGAGGCACCTCGTTGTCGGGACAAGCAAGCGGAGAGGGCTTGCTTGTCGATGTCCGCCGCGGCTTTCGCACCATGACGGTCGAAGACAAGGGACGGATTATTCGGGTGGGGCCTGGGCTCACTGTCTCCCAGGTCAACGCGCGGCTGTCGCTGTATGGGCGCAAGCTAGGCCCGGATCCGGCGAGTGAATCGGCTGCGACCATCGGCGGGGTAGTCAACAATAACTCTTCCGGCATGGCGTGCGGTACGGAATTTAACACCTATCAAACCCTGCGCGGACTGACTTTAGTGCTGGCCTCTGGGACGATTATTGATACCGGCGCCGATGATGCCGATGCGCAGCTCTATGCCAAGGAACCGCAGCTAGCCGAAAGGCTGATGCAGCTCCAACGCCGCGTGAAAGAGAATCCAGAATCCGTGGCGATTATTCGCCGCCACTTCGCTATTAAAAACACCATGGGCTACGGGCTAAATTCCTTTCTGGATTTTGAAGGCCCCGCAAAGATTTTGGAACACCTCGTTGTGGGTTCTGAAGGCACGCTGGCTTTTGTCGCAGAAGCAGTCTTTGAAACTATTCCGGTGGCAAAGCTCGCGACTACGACAGTGGCGGTGTTTTCTGATCTCAACAGCGCGACCTCGGCGCTGCCACAGCTCGTAAATACCGGTGCTGCCACCTTGGAGCTGATGGACGCGGCATCTATCAAAGTTGGCCAGGGTTTTGATGATGCGCCAGCGTCGATCCGCGGCTTCGAGGTGGATGCTCAAGCAGCCCTGCTGATTGAGTACCACGCGCACACCGCGGAAGAGCTCGCAGAGCGTGAACACACGGGGCAGAAGCTGCTGCGTGAGCTAGAGATGTTTAAACCTTCGGCATTTTCTACTGCCGCAGCCGATCGCAATAGCGCGTGGCAGTTTCGCAAAGGCCTCTACGCCAAGGTGGCCAAAGCACGTCCCAGCGGCACAACTGCCTTATTAGAAGACGTCGCCGTCCCAGTGGAGCGTCTGGCTTCTACCTGTGCTGGTTTGCAGGAGCTTTTCGCTGCCAACGGCTACGCCGACGCAGTCATTTTCGGCCACGCAAAAGACGGCAATATCCACTTCCTGCTCACCGACCGCTTCGAAGGCGAAGACAGCCTCGGGCGCTATAACAACTTCACCGATGACATGGTGGATCTCATCTTGGGTGCTGAAGGAAACCTCAAAGCTGAGCATGGCACCGGCCGCGCGATGGCACCTTTTGTCCGCCGCCAATACGGCGATGAGCTCTATGAAGTCATGCAGGAGCTGAAAAAGGCCATCGACCCGCGCGGGATTCTAAACCCCGGTGTCATCCTGGATGAAGACCCCACTGCGCATATTAGCAATATCAAGCTTAACCCCAGCGTGGAAGAAGAAATCGATACCTGCGTCGAGTGCGGCTACTGCGAACCTGTGTGTCCGTCGAGGGACTTGACGCTGACGCCACGCCAGCGCATCGTGGTGCGACGCGCGCGGGCCCAAGCGGAGCACCAGGGTGACTTCATCACGGTCACCGAGCTGGATAAAGACTATGAGTACATGGGGAAGCAAACCTGTGCCGTGGACTCGATGTGCCTGAGAGCGTGTCCTGTGGGCATTGACACCGGCAAATTTATCAAGCGTTTGCGCCGCGAGGACGCCAACAAGGTTGAGCAAACCGCCTGGAAAGGCGCAGCACAGGGCTGGTCCGCGGTGAATCGGGGCGCATCCATTGCTTTGAGCGGAGCACACCGTTTGCCCACGTCGCTGGTTCAGGCAGTAACAGACGTAGGCCGGAAACTCGTCGGTACAGAAACCATGCCGCAGTACCAGCCAGAATTGCCCGGCGGTGGTCATCGACGCTCGAAACTCGGCGGCATAGTGGGTGATAAGAACGCCGAAGTTCAGGCCATTTATGTTCCGGCTTGTGTCAACGCGATGTTCGGTCCGCAAAAAGGCGGGATGGGTGTCACGCAGGCTTTCATCGCGCTGCTTAAGCGCGCCGGGGTGGCGGTAGCAATTCCGGAGGCCATCGACTCATTGTGCTGTGGAACGCCGTGGACATCGAAAGGCATGGCAAAAGGCCATGAGGTTATGCAGCAGCGGGTTCGCACAGTGCTTGTCGATGCCACCGGCGGCGGCAAACTACCCGTCATCATCGACGCATCAAGTTGTACTGAAGGATTTATCGCGATGCTCGAAGATACTGGTATAACCGTGCTGGACTCGATTGCTTTTACTGCTTCACATCTGGCGAAGCAGCTCACCGTGGCTCATCCGGTGGATTCGGTGACTATTCACCCGACCTGTTCCTCGCAGCATTTAGCTCTCATGCCAGCGATAGAAAAAGTGGCTAACTTAGCGGCTGAGGAGGTAGTCATTCCGTATAGCTGGGGTTGCTGTGGTTATGCCGGCGACCGCGGCATGCTGCACCCAGAGCTCACCGCGAGTGCCACCGCGCGGGAAGCGGCTGAAGTGGCAGGGATTGATTCGGAATATCACGTGTCTTCAAACCGCACGTGTGAGCTGGGGATGACGCGGGCAACGGGCAAGCCTTATCGCCACGTGCTAGAACTTCTGGAAATAGCTACGCGGTAGGAAGGGCGCCAAACGCGCCCTTCTTGCCTAGTGGTTCTAGCAGTCCTAGCAGTCCTAGCGGTCTTCTCGGGTTTTCCGAGAAGATTAGGAAACCCGGGTGAACTTGATGTGGTATTCGCGTGGTTCTTCCTTGAGGTATTCCAATTCGAACTTCTCCTCGCGGGCTTCGACTTCGCGCAGCAAAGGCACTGGATTGTGCGGAGCAACCAGGATTAAAGATTCTCCGACCTGGCGGGTGCTCAATGCGCCGTGAATAGCGCCGTGGCGAATGGCATGTGGGATGAGGTTTGCCTGCAGGGTGGGGATTTCCTTGACCTTGTTGGCTTCAGTGAGGTTAAGTTCCATGAGCGTGGCCTTTTCTACTCGTTCTGCTCGGGGTATTTTTTACCTCATCCATCCTAGAACGAGCATTAAACACGGATCCACTAGTAAATAATCTGCCCCTCAATCGGGGTTAATGCTCAAGCTTGGCGCGGCGGACGTTCTCTGAGGCCGAGGAGATATAGGCATCCGCTTCTTGGCGAGTGTCGTAGTCTTGTTCTTCGCCGGTGCCTTCTGCCTCGATGATCCGTCCCGCTTGGGCTAGAAGGCGACGCACGGACTGGTTCCGGGGGCTGCCTAACTGGTGGAAGGCGGTTTTGAGCGCGGAGGTGCGCCAGATTCCGCAGAGATTTTGCAAGCTGCCATCTTGGCTGCGGATAAGCGCTACGCCAGCGCTTGAATCAGCGGTGATGGCGGCAAAAAGGCGGGGGAGAATCTGCGGGGAATCCGGGGCATCAACCGGTAGCGTGGCGATGAATTCTAAGTCGGGATGGCGGTGAAGAAGATATTCAAAACCCGCGTGGATTCCTGCGACGGGCCCGCCAAAAGGCGGTTGCTCACACGTTAAAGGCAGTCCCAACTCACGCGGGGAGACCACCACATAATCAGTTGCAGAGGGCAGCTGGGCGATGAGACGGTCGACAAGCCGTACCCCGTGTACTTTAACGCTGGCCTTGTCCACGCCACCCATTCGTGTGCCTTGACCACCGGCAACCACAATGGTCGCTAAGCGTGGCTGTGCAGTCTGGTTCATTGGGGAAGCTCCCGTGACCAATCGCCAGAGCGGCCACCAGATTTCGCGACAATGCCGCAACGGCGGATAAATGCGCTGCGGTCTACGCCTTTGACCATGTCAATAATTGCGAGCGCCGCCACGTTGACTGCCGTGAGCGCCTCCATCTCCACGCCGGTGCGGTCAGCGGTACGCACGGTGGCTTCGATAAAGACGTGGTCCTCTAAGATTTCTACATCTACCTTGGCCCCGTGCACGCCAATCGTGTGCGCAAGGGGCAGCAATTCCGGCACCTTCTTCGCGGCGGCAATGCCAGCGATACGCGCGACAGCTAAGACATCGCCCTTCGGAACAGTGCCTTCGCGCAGGGCTTGAAGAACCTTAGGAGAACACGCTACTTCTCCTTGCGCAGTTGCTGCCCGCACCGTCGGCGTCTTTTCGGTGACATCGACCATGTAAGCATCGCCGGCATTATCAAGGTGGGTAAATTTCATGGACAACCTTAAATCTTTCTAAATATGGTTCGAGGTGGGCAGCAAGATGGCTTCCACCATATCGCCTTCCCGGTATTCGGGATCCCCGCTGACGAGATGCAGCACGCTATTTACTCCGACCAGGGCACTAATCATGTGTGAGCCCACATGGCGGCCATTAAATGGGGTTACCGTCGTCGGGGTAGCTGTGAAATCCACGATGGCTGGGACAAATATGTCGCGGTCAGCTACTTTGGGGAGCTCGCCACAGAGCTTGCCTTCGACTGTCGCTGGCGAAGCTTTGGCAGGCAGACCCATGGCAGGGGAAGCCGTGCCAGGCGGAGCCAGAACCGGTTTTCCGGCAATCCTATCCAGCAGGGGCTGCACATACAGAACAAAGGAGATAAACGCAGCAACTGGATTTCCCGGCAAAGAAACCACGGGGATACGACGGCCAGCGTCGTTAGTCCAGCACGATGCGCCTTGGTGGGAACCAGGTTTATGTTTTACCCGGCCGAACCAGGAGTGGTTGCTATAAGTGAGCAAGACTTCGCGCACCACGTCGTAGACTCCCACGGCCACACCACCAGTGGAGATGATGACATCATGATTAGCGGCGAGTTGCTCAAAAAGAGTGCGCAGCTTTTCTGGTTCATCGTCGCAATGGGCAATCGTGGTCTGTGCCGGGCCCCAGGTGTGCACAAGGCCTGCGACCATGGGGCTATTAGAATCGGGAATCTTGCCGGGAGCGAGCGCCTCACCGGTAGGGCGTAATTCTTTGCCGGTAGAAATCACGGCCACTCGCGGTGCAGCATAGACTTCAACTTCGGCGATACCGGCAGAAATTAGCGTGGACAGCAGACCAATATCAATACCTTGACCTGCGTGTGCGCAGTTCGTGCCTGCCTGTAAGGATTCTCCTTTACGCCGGATGTGCAACTTAGCTGCATCAAAACTTTCCACGTGGACTTCCACAGGTAGCGGCTGCGGACCGGCAGGGATATCGGTGTATTCAACGGGCACGATGACTAGGTCCGCGGTCGAAGTATCCACCGGCGCCCCGGTCATGATCCGCACTGCAGCGCCAGCAGGTGGAGTAAGGGGAGCATCGCCCGCGGCGACATCACCGACAACGTCCAGCGTGGCGCTGCCCGTGAAGTCGAGGTCAGCGCGGTGGAGAAGAAATCCATCCATCGCCGAGTTGTCAAAAGGCGGGATAGCGTTTATAACCTGCTGATCCGCGGCGAGTATGCGCGATAAGGCGTTGACATCTACCGGAATGGTTTCGGTCTTCGGCGCTGGCGCCAGCGATAAAATTACTGCGCGATGCTGCTCCATCGTGCGCACATCAAAAGCAGGTGGGGTAGAAGGATCCGCAGGGCTCATAAAAGCCGATCTTAGCCACCGATGGCAGACATCGGGCGGTCTGGCTGCAAGAAGCCTTCATCATCCATTCCGTGCCCTGGCTTCTTCCGCCACATCTCCCCGGCCCACGCGGCAAGCAGTTCCTCATCGCTAGCGCCAGCGCGCATCAAATCACGCAGGGAAGTCTCCGAGTTGCCAAAGAGACAGTTGCGCACCGCGCCATCAGTGGTCAAACGCGTGCGGTCACAATCGCCGCAAAATGGTCGGGTGACAGAAGCGATAACGCCGATATTGCCCGCATAAATATTTTTATCTAAGGACACCTCCGCGTTCCATAGTTGGGCTGGAGCAGAACCGCGTGGTTCCTCGGCGGGGCTAAGCGAAATCTCTTCGCTAAGCCTGCGCAAAATATCATCAGCAGTGACCATATCCGAGCGTTTCCACTGCTCACGAGGCCCCAGCGGCATTTGCTCAATAAAACGCAGCTGGGCGCCTTTGCGCAGCGCGAATTTCGCCAGCGGCACGATGTCATCTTCATTGATCCCTGGCATCACCACGGCGTTAATCTTGACTGGATTAAGACCAGCTTCGATGGCGGCATCGATAGCTTTGAACACGCCATTGAGCCGGTCGCGCCGAGTTAGCTGCGCATAGCGCTGCTTGTCGATGGTGTCGAGCGAGATATTGACGCGATCCAGCCCAGCCTCCTTGAGCTTTTGTACGCGGCGCTCCAGCCCCAGACCGTTAGTGGTCAGCGCAATTGAGGGTGCCAGGCCCTCATCGGTGCGTAATTTCTTGGTCTCGGCGATGATATATTCCAAAGACTTCCGCAACAGTGGCTCGCCACCAGTAAAACGAATCTGGCGGATACCCAATTTGGTCACGCTCAAGGTGATAAGGCGGATCACTTCATCATCGTCAAGCGTGTGCTCCGTGGCCATCCATTCCAGACCTTCTGCTGGCATGCAGTAAGTACAGCGCAGGTTACAACGGTCGGTCAAAGAAACCCGCAAGTCACGCGCCACGCGACCATACTTATCAAGCAGCTTGCGGGAGCCATCAGCCTTGGCTGCTGGTAAATCCTTCGGGAGCGAAGTACTCGAGGCGTGCGAAAGACCCATCTGGGGAAGGCCAAGAGACACTGAATGGTTCTCAGCTGCTTGCCCTTCATGGGGATTGAGGGAAGAAATCTGAGTAGTCATGTTCTTTCCATTCTAGGCTTTAAACACCGAAAAACCCAGTTTGAAAAGCCTGCCTGGACCATGCCTGTTTAGTCTTCTGTAGTCGGCCCGGATGCGTGGCCACGATGCGTGCTGAGGTTAATGGAACACACGCCAGGACGTGACAATGGGTGTAGTTCAAGGCGCAGGCGCGGATCGACGTCGGCATCGGTGAGATGTCCCAAGAAACCTTCGTGCACAGCGCACACGAAAGGATGCGGACGCGTGCCGTTAACCGTCAGTGGACAGGCGTGCAAATCCAGGTCGGAACCTTGCGCGGAATCTAAATCGCCTGCCGGTGGTGATGGGTCGAAGCCGAGGTCGCGAAGCTTGGCAAATAGGGATTCTAAGGCGTCCTTTTCTGTACTAACTCCGACAGGAGCTGCGCCCTTGGGATCCTTTTTCTCCATGGTCTGGGCCCACTGGCGACCAACGTTGAGTGCTTGCGCATAGGCTTCCGGGGTCAAGTTTTCTTGATCCACCAGCATGCTGGTGAGCACGCCGATGAGAGAGACATACTCTTCGGCGATAGTTTCAGTCTTTGGTGCACGAACGTGGAACACAAACGACGGGCGGCCGCGGCCCTGGGCTGGCGCGGGCATGACCTGGACTGCGTCTCTGGCGATGAGTTCATCAAGGTGACTGCGCACAGTGTTGACGTGCGAGTCCAGCATTTCGGCGATCTCTGAAATCTTCGCGCCTTGGGGGAATTCGTGCAGCGCGTCTAAGACTTTGCGCTGTTTGGGAGATAGTCCCAAAGACTCGGGGAACAGTTCAGAGCTGGAGCGGGGGACGCGCGAGGAAGAAGTCGCAGCACTGCTGGTCATCTGAATCAGCGTCCTTTCTTGAAGGTAAAAATTTGGAGGTTTCTTCTCCGATAAATCGTGCAGTGTTAGCACGATGAGAATGAATAGATACTACCGTGACAATCGGTGAATTAAATAACCAACACTTTTCTATGGTCGATACTTCTATAAGGGAAAGAACCAGTATATGCCCTAATTTTTAACTCCCGCTGTGATCTTTATACGAAAATTTCAAAGCTTCTAAAAGAATAAGTACTATAAAAACCGTGGAAAAGAAATGGGTTGCTCATCGTGCCTTCTTTTTGGCATTCGCCGGCATATCTTTAATTATTGGCCTTGGCGCTGGACTAGCTCTCCTAGGATTCACAGTTCCGCGGCCTTTTGACGCCAAAGCGATTGAGCATGGCCCGTTGATGATTTTCGGTTTTATCGCAGGTGCCATTGTTATGGAGCGCACTGTAGCGACCAAGACCTGGTGGGCGTGGGCCGCACCTGCCTTTCATACCTTGGGCGTTGTTCTCCTTATTAGTGGTGCCCCACGACAGCTAACAGCGGTGGCGTTCTGCTTGTCTTTTGCTACGCTTAGCGCCTGCTACGTCCTTATCTATCACCGGCAATCGACGCTGGAAGTAGTTATCCAAGCCGCCGGAACTATTGGAATCTTAAGCTCTGTTGTTCAGTGGGCTATAGCCGGTGACTTTGAACCTGCCATGCCTTTGGCTGCGGTATTTGTCGTAGCCACCATCATTGGGGAGCGGGTTGAATTAGCGCGGCTGAAGATTGCGCAGTCATCGGCGGATGTTTTATTAACTGCGCTGTGCCTGGCGCTGGTGGCTGCCAGCTTGGTGTTCATCTTTGCGCCAGAGCTTGGGCTTGTCGTGATGGGAGCACTCTTTCTCATCATCGCGCTAGCGGCAGTGCGTGTCGATGTCGCTATCAACCTTGTTCGCTCACGGGGCCTCCCGCGCTTTTCGGCGGCGTGCATGCTCGCTGCATATGGGTGGCTGGCTGTTACTGGAATTTTGTGGATGAGTTCGCAGTATCTACCTGGGGAGCTGGTTTATGACGCGGCGGTTCACGCTGTATTCATCGGGTTTACCTTGTCGATGATTTTTGCGCATGCTCCCGTGATTCTTCCAGCCGTGGTGCATCGTGCGCTGCCGTATCACTCAGTACTTTATGTGCCCGTTGCCGCTGTGCACCTGGGACTGATTGTCCGCATTATTTCCGATACTCAAAACTTTGTCCCCGGACATCAGCTCGGTGGGGTTATCAATGTGGTCGGGGTGCTGGGATTTTTCCTCACCGCAGTCGTATTAGCGGTTCGGGCGGCGTGGAAGAAAAGGAGCAAGCAACGTGCACATAGCAATGCCTAATTCAGGGATGCCGCAGCAAGGAAAAAGTCTTCATGCAGGACCCGATGGTGTAACCGATGTGTCTTTGAAAGCACGCGGGCGTTGGCACACCATTGTCTTTGGCCTGATTTCCGTGTGGTTGGTGTGCGGAATTGGCTTGGTGATAGCCAGTAATTTTGGCGCAATAATTGCGTGGTGGGCCATTGTCCATTCCTTCACATTGGGAGTGGTGACCACAGCGATTTTGACCTATTCGCTGCACTTTGCCGAAGCGCTCACGCGGCAGCCTACCTCTTCTTACCGGCCGATCATGGTGCGCATTAGCCTGGTGCAAGTAGGGCTTATTGTGCTTTTGCTCGACACCACTACTGGAACGTGGTCGATGCTTTCTGACATTGGTGCCAGCCTTGTCACCATTGTCGTGGGGTGGCATCTGTGGGTTATCTTTCGCATGCTGCGGACGTCACTGTCGACGAATTTTGCTGCCACGGTGCCGTTTTATCTCGCTGCCTTAGCGTTTCTGATCTCCGCGGTAGTGGTGGCAGTTGTGGCGAGTCATGGCGTGGGCGATTACACCCGCATGATCGCAATTCATTCCCGCTTAACCATTTGGGGATTTGCGTGGCTGACGGTCCTGGGCACGATCATGACCTTGTTGCCGACGCTGACTTCGACGAAGATTCCGCCGCAAGTGATGAAGCGCTGTACGTTTGCGCTCGCATTGCACAGCGGCGGGCTTATTGCGGCGTGCGGCTTTTATGCTGCTAGCTGGAATACCTGGGCGGGCATCTCGCAGCTTTTCATGGTGGTTGCTGCAGTACTTATCATGCAACCACTGCTGGCCGGAATCTTTGCGAAGAATCAAAGACTGCGCGCCGCTGCGATATCTGTTATGGCAGGTGTCATTTGGCTGGTTGCGCTGTGTGCTGCCGATGCCATCTGTGTTGGTCTGGGGCAAGAAACCAGAGAAATTACGCGTGCCCTAGCCCCAGCTTTTCTTGGTGCAGGTTTGCTGCAATTGGTCACCGGGGTATTGCTCCATCTATTACCTACCTTGCGCGGGGGCGGAAATCATGTGGTGACAGCAGCACGCCAATATGCCGATTTAGGCGGCTGGGCGCGGCTGGGGCTTATCAACTTCGGCGCGATGCTGACGCTGTTAGCCCCATCGCAGGTTCCGGCATCGACAGCCTTGCAGGCAGGACTCATTCTCATCGCATTAGGGATTGCGGGACATATAGGCGTCCTGCTCAGCGCGTTAATTAGAGCTCATCATTAAAGGAAGACATCATGACACAAAACCTTATTGCTAATTCTTCACCAAACAGGCCGAATCAGCCTGACGCAGGTGGTAGCAACAATCGCGCTGAATGGGCGGCGTGGTTAGTCATCGCTCTTGCAATGGCTGCTGTGGTCATTTTGATTGTCACCACCATGACGCCTTCCTCAGATAGAGATGCCGGCCTGCCCAGAGAGGGACAGGCCCAGCAACAAAACGATCGGTCTGTTGTACCCACCGGTGAGGTTGTAGAACTCGACGTTGAGGTCGAAGGCATGGCTTTTGTGCCTAATTCAGTAGAGATAGCAGCTGGAGATAGCCTCAAAATCACCTTCACCAATACCGGTGACCAGGTCCATGATCTGAAGATTGGCAACGATGAAACTGGGCGCGTAAACCCCGGCGATACGGTAGTGCTAGAAACTGCGCCTCTTGGGGAAAGCATCCAAGGTTATTGCACAATTGTCGGTCATCACTCCCAAGGCATGGTCTTCGATGTCACTGTCACAGGCACAGCCACAGGAGATGCCGCAGGCGAACACAATCATGAGGTGGTGGCGGGGGATAACCCACACGTGACGGTGCCAAGTATGGCGGAGTTGGGAACACAACGCGAAGGCTTTAAAGCTTTCGACGCCAGCTTAAAACCAGCGCCGAGTACAACCATGCACGAATACACCTGGGTGGCTACAGAAGAAAAGCGCGAAGTTGCACCAGGGATTGAACAGGTGCAGTGGCTTTTCAACGGCCAAGCCCCAGGACCTACCTTGCGCGGCACGGTAGGAGATACATTCCGCATCACCCTGCGTAACGAAGGAACGATGGGGCACTCCCTGGACTTTCACGCCGGTGAAATCAGCCCAGATCAGGCAATGGCGACGATCCAACCCGGCGAAGAAGTAGTTTATGAATTCACGGCGCGCCGGGCTGGCATCTGGATGTATCACTGCGCCACGATGCCGATGAGCTTGCACATCGCCAACGGCATGGCCGGGGCAGTCATTATTGACCCGCCGGCAGATTCAGAACTTGCGCTGGCGGATGTTGATGCGGAATACGCATTGATTGCTTCAGAGATCTTCTTAGGAGAATCTGAAGTCGGCGCAAATCCACAGCGCGTTGCGAATGGCGAATTCGACCTCATGGCCTTTAACTACTATCCATCGCAATACGCGTTGGAGCCATTGCAAGCGAAAGTGGGAGACACGATCCGAATGTGGATTATGAATGTTGGTCCCGATGAGCCGTTGAGTTTCCATGTGGTGGGCGAGGTCTTTGACACCGTATTTACCGAAGGCGCGTACACGGTGCGTGATGCAGCAGAGACCGGATCCCAAGCCCTGTCGCTGCTGCCAGCCCAGGGCGGTTTTGTGGAAATGACCTTCGACGAACCCGGAACCTACACCTTTGTTAATCACGTAATGACCCGCGCTGAAAAAGGTCAGAGCGGGTCAATCGTGGTTGTAGATTCCTAAAAGAAGGAATCTACGAATCTGGAATTGTGGCTAGGAAGAGCGCGGTGGGCGGCTGCGGTCGGAGTTGCCGCGGCGCTCGGAGTTGCGGTCAAGCTGTGAAGCCGGAGACTGCACTGGCTCCCACGCAACGTGGGAACGCATATCAGTGGTGCGGGTATCACGCGAGCGGTAGACCACATAAGGACGCGTGACATAACCAACTGGTGCTGAGAATGCGTGGACCAGGCGAGTAAATGGCCACACCGCCATCAAGGTAAAGCCAGCCAGGACATGGACCTTAAACTGCCACGGGACATCCGACATGAGCTCAGGCTGGATGTTGAAAATCAACAGGTTACGCAGCCACGGCGAAATGGTTTCGCGGTAGTCATAGCCGTTGGTGCCCAAAGTATCGAAAAGCTGTAAGGAGAATGTAGCAATCGTGCCCGATAAGATAGCTCCACCCAAAAAGATGTACATAACTTTGTCTGAGCGAGACGTGGCCAAAAATACCGAACGATTAACCACGCGACGATAGATCAAACCGACCAGGCCTAGAACCGTGGCAATCGCGGCCAGCGCGCCGGGATAAGTGGCAATCAAATGGTAAAAGTGGTCCGAAATCCCTACCGAACGAGTCCAGGACTTCGGAATGGCCAGGCCCATTAGGTGTCCGACGATAACGAAGACCATGCCCCAGTGAAACAGTGGCGAAGACATGCGCAGCAGTTTGGATTCATAGATTTGCGAAGAGTGCGTTGTCCAGCCGAACTGGTCAGTGCGCCAACGCCAAAAGATACCGACGAAGAATGCGACGATGGCCAGCCATGGGAACGCGCCCCAGAGGAAATTTTCAAAGTATTCCATGGTGATAGTCCTTTTATAGATCGTCTGGTTGGACGGTCGGGAATGGAAGATCGGCAATACCCACAACCTCTGCGGGCGGGCCGGTACGGATTAGGTCGACGTATTTCTGGGCGATCTCTGCATCGACACGCGGCAATGCGCGGCACACAGCAATGATGAGGGAGACATAAGGCGAATCCGTGTGCTCTAAGGCAGCACGCAGGACTTCTAGTCCGTCCCGGTAGCTGGCCACAAACTCCACGGCCTGCTCATGCGATGAACCTTCCGAAAGCCCGAGGGCCTCGAGCACCACGCAGAGGTGGTCCGGCAGTTCATCATTTTCATCAAAGTCGAAGCCCAGCGAACGCAGCTGCTCGCCGAAAGCCAAAATGGCCATTCCGCGCTGGCGAGTATCGCCAACTGCGTAATAGGAAAGAAACAGCGAACAACGACGGCGCTGGTCAAAGGTTTCCACGTAGTGCTCTTCGACATCGCGCAAACTAGCGGAATACGCCCGGCTGAAGAACTCGCGGAAATCCTCGGCGATCGCCTGAGGCAGATCCTCTACGTGCTGTTCAACCGCTGCGACGGTGTCATGGAAATTCTCGTCCGGGTACTGCAGCAGCACAGACACTGCCATGGCGACGGTGCGGCGCTGGTGTTCAGTTACCGCAACTGGTGTGATCAGCTCGGCCGGAATCCGTCCGGTGTGGGTACGCCTGGGATCGGCAGCGCCTACTTGTGCACTGATGGTGGCGCGGCTGGTGCGCTCGACATCTTTGGCGCCGCCAGACGCACCCATGCCAGCGGGTGTGCCGTAGCCTGCCAAAGTGTCGTGGTCTAGGGGAGGTAGGTGTGAGTGATGATGCGGGGAAGAGCTCGTGAATTTTCCTGCACCAGGCAGGAGCTTGAGCTTGTCGAAAATACCCATGGTGATTAGCTTTCTTCCTCACGCCGTGGCGGGAACATGCCATCAGGGCGGTCACCGGTCCAGGACAATAGCGATACCTTGCCGGATTCGCCGCCACCGTGGCTGGAACATGCTTCAGGTGCGCCCATGCCCAAATCAGCAAAGGCCTTGTCCATCGCGCGGGTCGGATCAGTGTCACCGAAGGGATCCAGGTCAGCAATGCCGCGCGGAGTTTCAGGCGAAGCAGTAGGGATGACGTAGCGGTCGTCGTACTTGGCAATAGCCAGCAGACGATACATTTCCTGAATCTGCTTACCGGTCATACCAACTGCTTCGGCG
The DNA here is from genome assembly GCF_002967075.1 of Corynebacterium sp. J010B-136. Lineage (GTDB taxonomy): Bacteria > Actinomycetota > Actinomycetes > Mycobacteriales > Mycobacteriaceae > Corynebacterium. Next base: position 320,342 of record NZ_PUGE01000002.1, read on the forward strand.
ATTTCTTCCTGCGGCTCATTGCCGAGATTGATATCGCGCATATAGGAACGCATGGCGACGAGACGACGCAGGGATTTCTCCACCGGGACGGTATCGCCGGCGCTGAAAAGTCCTGCCAGATAATCCAGCGGGATGCGCATATTCGCCAACGTTGAAAACAGCAGCTTATGGTCTTCGCCGTCATAGCCGGCGGCGGTGATTTCATCGACTACTGGAGACAGAGGCGGAACGTACCAAACCATAGGCAAGGTGCGGTACTCGGGGTGCAAGGGAAGCGCGACCTCGTATTTGAAGATCATGTCGTAGATAGGAGACTGCTGTGCTGCATCAATCCAGGAGTGCGGGATGCCCTCACGCTTGGCGCCCTCGATGACCTCAGGGTCATTGGGGTCTAACAAGATGGACTTTTGAGCTTCCAACAGGTCCTTCTCATCGGGTACAGACGCTGCTTCTGCAACGCGGTCGGCATCGTAGAAGATAACACCTAGGTAGCGCAGACGGCCGACGCAGGTTTCCGAACACACAGTAGGCTGGCCAACTTCCAAGCGCGGGTAGCACAAGGTACATTTTTCAGCCTTACCAGTCTTGTGGTTGAAGTAAACCTTCTTATAAGGACAACCGGAGACACACATGCGCCAACCGCGGCACTGGTCCTGGTCTACAAGAACAATGCCGTCTTCAGCACGCTTGTACATCGCACCCGAAGGACAGGAGGAAACACACGTCGGGTTGATGCAGTGTTCACAAATACGCGGCAGATAGAACATGAAGGAGTCTTCAATCTGCTTTTTGACCGCGATATTCATCTTGGTGAGCACCGGGTCACTATCCATGGTGGCGGTGGAGCCACCGAGGTTGTCGTCCCAGTTAGAGGACCATTCAATCTTGTTGATTTCGCGGCCATCAATTTGGGAGACGGGCTTCGCCGTGGGCTGGGTTTTCTGCCCCGCCTTAGCACCCATCAAATCTTCATACTGATAGGTCCATGGCTCGTAGTAGTCATGGATGGTGGGCAAGTTCGGGTTGTGGAACAAGGTGAGCAGCTTCTTGATGCGGCCACCGGCCTTGGGCTTGAGCTTGCCGCTGCCGGTTAAGCTCCAGCCACCTTGCCACTTTTCCTGATCTTCCCAGGTGCGTGGGTAGCCCACACCAGGGCGGGTTTCAACGTTGTTGAACCAGATGTATTCAGTGCCTTCGCGGTTGGTCCACGCCTGCTTACATGTCACCGAACAAGTGTGGCAACCAATGCACTTGTCCAGGTTCATGATCATGGCGATTTGTGCCATTACCTTCATTAGTACTGCACCTCCTTGGAGCGGCGACGAACACGGGTAACTTCGTCGCGGTTGTTACCGGTTGGACCGATGTAGTTGAAGTGATAGGTCAGCTGGCCATAGCCGCCAGCGATATGCACAGGCTTGATGAGAATGCGCGTCAAAGAGTTGTGCGTGCCGCCGCGGCGGCCGGTGTGCTCATTGAGCGGGGTGCCCACGGTGCGTTCCTGGGCGTGGTTCATGATCATCGTGCCTTCGGGAATGCGGTGGGAGACAATTGCACGAGCACTGACTACACCGTTGCGGTTGTAGACTTCGACCCATTCGTTGTCCGCGACACCAATCTTCTCGGCATCCTTATTCGACATCCACACGACCTGGCCACCACGGGAAATGGACAGGACATGCAGGTTGTCAAAGTATTGCGAGTGGATAGACCACTTGTTGTGGGTGGTCAGATAGCGCAGTGAAATTTCCACTTCGCCGTTGTTGTTGAAGGTTTCCCCTGGGTTGAATTCACCGTGCAGGTGCAGGTGATCCAGCGGCGGACGGAAGACCGGAAGTGATTCACCGTAATCCATAAACCAGTCGTGGTCGATGTAGTAGTGCATGCGACCGGTCAAGGTGTGCCATGGCTTATCGAATTCCACGTTGATGGAAAAGGCGGTGTACCGGCGGTTGTTGCGCTTATCTGCCGTCCACTCCGGCGACGTGATGATCTGGGTCGGGCGTTCTTTAATCGTGTCCCAAGAAATGCGGACGTCCTTATCGGATGCGGCCAAAGGCGAGAGATCTTTGCCGGTACGTGAGGACAGGTAGTCAAAGCCGTTGGCAGCAACCTCACCGTTGGAGACACCCGATAAGTGCAAGATGGCGTCGATGACCTTCGTATCCCTCGACAAATCAACAAGTTCACCCATGGAGGTCTCTGAGGTTCCACATATGAGCTCAAGTTCTTTGACCTGCTTGCTGACATCGAACTTGGTGCCGTGAACGGCAGTTCCTGCCTTGGCGGTTAGTGGGCCAAGGTGAGTCCACTTTTCATAAATCTTGGTGTAGTCGCGTTCCACCACAGCAAGCTTCGGCATGGTGACACCTGGAATATAGCCTTGCTTTTCGACGTCAGGTACCACGCCATTGGGCATGCCCAATTCATCCGGGCTGTCATGGTGGCTTGGTTGGGTCACCACGTCACGTTGGGTGCCCAGCCAGCGCACGGACATCGCCGATAGTGCTGCTGAGAGGTCACGGAAGACTTCAAAGTCGGTGCGAGCTTCCCACGGCGGGTTGATAGCGGCGTTAAAAGAGTGCAGATAAGGGTGCATGTCTGTCGATGACATGTCGTGCTTTTCGTACCATGTTGCAGCCGGCAACACGATGTCGGAGACCAAGGTGGTGGAGGTATTGCGGAAGTCCGTGGTCAGCATCAAATCGAGCTTTCCTTGCGGCGCTTTCTCATGCCATTTGATGGTCTCTGGACGCTCGCCCTCCGCTAACTCTTGTGCGGTGGCATCAGAGTCCACTCCGAGTAAGTGACGCAGGAAGTATTCCGTACCCTTTGCGGAAGAACCCATGAGGTTGGTGCGCCAGTTGAGCAAGATGCGTGGCCAGTTTTCTTCGGCCGAGGGGTCATCGTAAGCAAAGCCGAGCTCACCCGATTGCAGTTGCTGTGGGATGTATTCCTTGACATCCATGCCTGCCTTCTCGGCTTCATCGGCAAGCAAAAGCGAATTGCGGTTGAACTGTGGATACGCCGGCATCCAACCACGACGCATGGATTCGGCCATCGTGTCCGAGACCATCTTCGAACCAATCGAACCACGCTGTTGAAGCGGCGAGCCCAAGTGCGATGCCTGGGTGTTGTCATAGCGCCATTGCTCAGTGCCGAAGTAATAGAACGCCGTGGTCACCATGTGGCGCGGTGGGCGCTGCCAGTCGGTGGCCATCGCCCATTGCTGCCAACCATTCATCGGGCGCAGCTTCTCCTGACCGACGTAGTGCGCCCAGCCGCCACCGTTGACACCTTGGGTGCCACACATCGAGGTCAATGCCAAGAATGTGCGGTAGATGGTATCCGCGTGGAAGTAGTGATTAACGCCAGCGCCCATGATGATTTGGGAGCGTCCTTGCGAATCCGCGGCATTTTGCGCAAACTCGCGGCCGATACGGATAGCGGCATTCGCTGGCACACCGGTTAGGGTTTCCTGCCACGCTGGGGTACCGACCTCGGTGGCGTCGTGGAAGTCCACTGGCCAGCTACCCGGAAGGTTCAGCTCAGGGCGGTTAACACCGTAGTGCGCGAGCATGATGTCAAAGACCGTGGTGTATTTAACGCCGTTGATCTCACGGTAGGGAACACCGCGGTGCACAACGCCGGCGCCAATGGGGCGGCCGGTGCCGACTTCTTCTGGCTTGGCATCAAGATCAAAGCGCGGGAAGAGGACCTCTACGGTGCCGAAGCTATCAGTCTCCGCAATAGACATGACTGGGTCGACGCCTTCGAGTGAGAGGTTCCAGCGGGATGTGGATTCATCCCAGCGGTCGGCAACGGTGCCGCCGGGATCGACAATCTTGCCGTCGGTTTCCATCATCAAGGTGCGGTGGGTTGCATTCGCCGATTCGCGCAGCTCGGCGTACTCATCACCTTCCAATTGGCTGGCGGTGAGGAATTTGCCAGGGGTGTAGGTTGCTTCGCCGGAAGCACTGGCGTGAGCTTCATCGGTGTTTTCTTCCAAAGCGACCAGGAACGCGGAGTCCGTGAACTTGCGCATGTAGTTGAGGAAGTATGGTTCCTGGCGGTCGACGTGGAAAGTCTTCAAGATGACATGACCCATGGAAAAGGCGAGCGCTGCATCTGTGCCTGGGTTAATACGTGCCCACTCATCAGCGTGCACTGTGTTATCGGCAAAGTCAGGGGAGACCACAACGACCTTGGTGCCGCGGTAACGGGCCTCGACCATGAAGTGCGCATCTGGGGTACGGGTAACCGGGATATTGGAGCCCCACATCATCAGATAAGAGGAGTTGTACCAGTCGCCAGATTCCGGAACGTCAGTCTGGTCACCGAAGGTCTGCGGGGATGCCGGTGGCAAGTCGGCGTACCAGTCGTAGAAGGAGAGAGCCACGCCGCCAATCATCTCCAAAAAGCGTGTGCCCGCGCCGTAAGAAACCTGGGACATTGCGGGAATAACGGTAAAGCCATTGATGCGGTCGGGGCCGTATTCACGGATGGTGTAGACGTGTGCTGCCGCCGCCATTTCGATGGCTTCTTCGTAGTTAATACGAATGAGTCCACCCTTGCCGCGCTGGCTGATATAAGCATTGCGCTTTTCTGGGTCTTGCTGGATTTCCCGCCACGCCAGCACCGGATCCTTGAGGCGTTCTTTGGCCTCGCGGTACATATCCACCAGCACGCCGCGGGCATAAGGGTAGCGAATACGCGTTGGCGAGTAGGTGTACCAAGAAAAGGATGCGCCACGAGGACAGCCGCGGGGTTCATATTCGGGCATGTCATTACCATTGGTGGGGTAGTCAACCGCCTGTGATTCCCACGTGATGACGCCGTCTTTGACATAAACCTTCCAGGAGCAAGAGCCGGTGCAGTTCACGCCGTGGGTGGAGCGAACCATCTTGTCGAAAGCCCAGCGGTTGCGGTAGAAGACATCAGCTTGGCGGCCGCCTTGTAAAAATAGCTGTTGTCCGCCGGAGCCGGAGGTTCCCTTGCGCAGGTGGGAACCCATCTCAAACAGTGAGTTTGTGGAGCTACGTGAAGTTCTGGAAGAACTTGTGGTTGCTTTAGTCATGAGGGGAAATCCTTTGGGTTAATGGAAATTGGACAATCTGCACGAAGTATTTATCCGGGGTAAGGAGCCTTCGGGCGGGCGTAGAAAATCCATGTGAGCACGGTGCAGATGGCGAAGAAGGCCACACAGCCCCAGAAGAAAGCCTGGATGGGCATCAGCGAGAGCAAGATACCGACGACAAAGGGGCCGAATGCACCAATCGCGGAGGTCCAGCCGATGACGCCACCGGCCTGGTGCTTAGGGAAAATCATGGGCATTTGTTTAAAGGTGCCGGCGTTGCCAAGACCTGTGAAGAAGAACATCAAGAGCATCGCGCCGAGGAACCACCAGAATTGGTCTGGATCGGTGGGGTTTAAAAATAGTGCGGCAACAGCGGTAAAGATGGTCATGCCGATACCGCCGACAAACGTCCAGATGGCACCACCGAACTTGTCACACAACGGACCCCATGCGGCGCGAACACCAGCACCAATGAGTGGGCCTAAGAAGGCATAGGCTGCACCACGAGGCAGATTTTCAACGCCAATGGTTTCAGCAAAAGAGGAACCAGAACCATAGATTTGGTTGATGATGAGCGCGAATTGTGCGGCAAAGCCTGCAAAAGCACCGAAGGTCATCAGATAGACCACGGTCATCACCCAGGTGTTGACGTTGCCAAAGATTGAAAGCTGTTGACGGAAATTAGCTTTGACCGGGACATCTTTAAGGTAGGTCCATGCCAAGAGTGCACAGACGATTGCCCACGGTGCCATGAAAATAGCTGGATTGTGAACGAAGACATTCGAGCCATCTGGAAGGCGTTGTGGGGCGACGAAACCAATGCCCAAGAGCGTAAAGCCCATCAGCCAGGGTGCGACCAGTTGAATGAAAGAAATACCGAAGTTACCGATACCAGCTTGCAAGCCCAAGGCGGTGCCTTGCAGGCGCTTAGGGAAGAAGTAGCCCGTCGAAGGCATAAAGCCTGCGAATACACCGCCGCCGAAACCAGATGCAAAGGAAATGGCGAGCAATTCCCAAAATGGCGTGTTTTCTGGACGTTGGACTACTGAGAACCAGCCCAGCATGGGCAGTAAGAACAAAAGTGCTGAAAATGTAACCAGCTTCCGGGTGCCTAGCACTGGGGGAAGGAACATGAAGACCAGGCGGAACAGTCCGGCAGAAAGTCCCGAAATGGCGGTGAGCGCATAAAGCTGGCTATCGGTTAGGTCGAAACCGATTTGATTCAGCAGCGGGGCGATAGCGGAAACCAAGTACCAGGCGCTGAAACCCACTGCCATCGTGGCGGTGGTAATGGTCAAAGTGCGCCAGGCAATAGCCTTGTCCCACTTCTCCGGATCTTCAGGATCCCAGCCATGAAGAATTCTTCCGGAGCTATCTAGTTGAGTACCGGGGGAACTGAGTTTAGACATTTATCCTCGCTTGAAAAAGAAAGGGAACCAATGGGATACCTGATTAATAGGATAGCTTGCTAAGCTCAATAAATAGTTGTTTAAACCGGTAAAACCCGTTTAATTACACAACACTAATATTGCCTAATTGACCTGCAGAAACTGTCGATGCAGGCAGACTAGTTTTTGGGCTAAAACAGTATTTGCGTACTGTTTAATGTTATTTTCATCACCATGGTAAAAACGTGAAAAAAGGAACTTTATGTACCCCACAACAACACCCCTGAAGGCAGCTGTGATTGTGGTTTCAGACCGAATTTCCAGTGGCCTCAAACCGAACTATGCGGCTGATATAGCCGTGGAAATGTTGCAGGGCGCGGATGTAGAAATTTCACACCGGGAAATCGTGCGGGAAGATGAGGCCGCTTTTACTATCGCGCTGCAATCGCGGCTGCAGGCAGGCGATGACATTATTGTCACGCTTGGCGGCACAGGAACGCGTGTCGGCAACGTTGTCCCCGAAGTAACGGGCCGACAAATCTGCGCGCGCCTGCATGGGCTGGAGACGCAAGTGTTGCTCAAAGGCTTAGAATCTTCACCCAAAGCGGGACTTAGCCGCGGGGTTATCGGCGTGACCAAGTATGGTCATCCCACTACCTTGATCGTGAATTCTGCCGGCTCCCGCGGCGCGGTGACTGATACTCTAAGCGTTGTTTTACCGCGCGTCGACGATATTCTGCGTGAGTGCTAGTGGCCAAGACTATAAATCTTGGCCAGGGGATCGTTTAGTCCTGGTGGGCCTCGACGTCCCTAATCGCCTCTGGGTCCTCAGGATTGCTAGAACCGGGGCCCTCAAGCTGGATGATGTTGTAATCGCCTTCTGCGAGATGTGAGCGCATATCCTTCTTGTCGAATTTGCCGACCGAGGTTTTATCCAAGGACTTCACGAAGGTCCAATATTCCGGAAGCATCCATTTCGGTAGTTCCTTGCGCAGCGCTTCGCGCAGGCGTTCAGCTGTCTCAATAGTGGGTGAGATACCTGGGCTCAAAACGGTGATAGCCAAAGGTCGTTCGACCCACTTCTTGTCGGGATAGCCGATAACGGCGGCTTCAACGACTTCCGGATTGTTCATGATGAGGTTTTCCAGCTGTACGGAATAAATCCACTCACCGCCCGAGCGAATAACATCACGTGCACGGTCAGAGACATTGAGGAAACCGTCTTCATTGACGTAGCCCACATCGCCGGTGCGCAACCAACCATCGGCAGTAAATTTATTGGTGGCGGTATCTGTTGCCTTGCCGCGAAATTCCGATGCAGACCCGTCATCGTGTTCAGCAGGGGAGTCGTAGTACTCCTTGGTTACAAGGTTGCCGCGGACCTGGATTTCACCGGCGTTGCGGTCGGTGGTGGCGACAACTTGGCCGTCGTTGACAACCCGGTATTCCAATGAGGCAGGGAACCTGCCTTGAGAAACCCGATATGCCCAGCGCGCATCGCCCGAAGCTCCTGAAGGAGGACGAGCAACTGTACCCACGGTGGAAACTTCAACCATGCCCCAGACGTGGATAACATCGACACCATACTTTTCTTCCCACACGCGGATTAACTGTTCCGGTGCGGGGGAGCCGCCGGCGTAAATTTCAACGAGAGACATGCGCTCTGGTGGATTGTTGAGGTAGTGCACCATCAATTGGATCCACAACGTTGGAACGCCATGCGCCACGCGCGGGTGGGTGGTGGCGATGATTTTTGCCAGCGTCGGCGCAGAAACGTTGGAATCCGGCAAGATAAGTGGAGTGCCTGTCATCCATGCGGCAAAAGGGACACCCCAGGACAGCACGTGATAAATCGGGATGCAGCACAAGAAAGACTCACCGTGGGTAATGGCTAAGCTATCGGTGGTGCGAAGCAGCATTGCTTCTAAATAGATCGAGCGATGTGAGTAGACCACGCCTTTGGGCGCTCCCGTTGTACCCGTGGAGTAGCACAGAGCTGCAGCGGTATTTTCATTCAGCGTTGGCCAGTCATAAACCGAGGACTTACCGTCTAGTAATGATTCATAGGAATAGACTTCAACATTTCTGCCAAAGTGATGAGCAAAGTGACGCGGGTTCTGCGTTCCGGTAAAGACCACGGCGCGCACGGTGTCTGCGCCGGCGAGAACCTTGCCTAGCTGTTCCGCCAGGCGCGGATCGGCAACGACCACTTCAATCTCTGCGTGATTGACGATATGACGGATCTGGTCATTCATCAGCTGCTTGTTCAATGGGGTAAATACAGCCCCTTTGCAGGAGGAGGCGAACATGACTTCTAGGTGCTCCGCACAATTCCACAACAGCGTGCCCACTCGTTCATCGCCGGTGATCCCTAGGTCATCGTGAAGCGCATGGGCAAAGGCGGCAGCGCGGGCGGCAATGTCAGCGAAAGTAGTTTCTTCTGCTGGGCTGTCGCTTGCGTCTTCGCCTGCTCGTTCGCCGTGCCAGGTGGTGACTTTAGTGTTGGCGTGAACGGTAGAGCCGTACGTCAATATCCGTGAAATTGAAAGGGGGATATCCATCATGGTCGAAAGCATGTGTCCCACTTTAGCGGTGCTGGTGGTGATGCGTTATACTAATAGCTGACTGATTGACTGCTCGCTATTTAGTCGAGTGTGCAACATATCTACCAGCGCTGATGAAGCGTAGAAAACAGTCACATCACCTGATGATTGGTCCCTGACTTGTACTGTCACTTTTTGGGCCTCACATGGGGAATGAAGAAACTTTCGCCGTAAGATTATTGTTTCAGGCGAGAATATAAATAGCTTAAAGTACCGTAACGGCCTGCTTGAAAATGGCGCAGTTCAGCGAAGCTGTACACATACTGTCGCAGGCTATGAAAGGACATCCGTGAGCGATACGGACATCAACTCCGCACAGGATTTGGCCTCCCTAAAGCTAACTGAGCTGCGCACAATTGCTGCTCAGAAGGGTTTGCGTGGAGTTTCAGGTTTGCGTAAAGGTGACTTGATTACCGCAATTGTTTCCGGCCAAGTGCCGGGCAAGGCAGAGCCTGCTGCCAAGAAGACATCGGCTAAGGCTGCACCTCAAGCTGATGCACCAGCTGCAAAGAACGAGGACAGCGCTGCGGACAAGAAGCAGTCTGCCCCTAGCGACGCTGCTGGGGAAGACAAGCCAAAGTCGGGCGCCCGTCGTGCACGTCGCGTCGTGCGTTCGAATAGTTCAGCACGTGCTGAAGATGGTGCACAGGATTCTGCACAGGCTGAGAAGGTTGCAGCTTCTGCATCAAGCGCTAGCGAAGATGCCGACAAGGCCGATACTTCTGTTTCCAATGAGGGGGAAGACAGCGAAGAACACCGCTATGAATCCCGCTCCCAGGCTCGTCGAGCACGTCGTCACCGCGCCCGTCGCAATGATCAATCCGGTTCAGATGAGAACCAGGCATCGACAAGCGTTAGCGCATCTGATGACCGGCCAGATTCTGGCTCCGAGCGCAACGACAACCGCCGTAATGCACGCGATAACAACGAAGAGAGCGACTCTTCGCAGGATAATCGTGGCGATAATTCCAATAACCGCCAGCGCGGGGGCCGCAACAATAACCGCCGCAATGACCGCAACGACAACCGTGCTGATAATCGCGGCGAAAACCGCGGTGGCGACAACCGCGGTAGCGATAACCGCAACGGCAATGGCGACCATGATGGCGATAATCGCGGTGACAACCGCAATGGTGATAGCCGTGGCAACGACAACCGCGATAACAATCGTGGTGGTCGCAATAGCAACCAGGATGATGACAACGGACGTCGTGGACGTCGCGGTCGTCGCAACCGTCGCAACCGCGGGGGCAATGACAGCCATGGTGGCCAAAACAGCAATGACATGCAGGTTCGTGATGGTGACGAGCTGCAGGCTGTTGGCGGCATCCTAGAGGTTGTAGACCACAACGTTGCTTTCCTTCGTACCACCGGTTACCGCGCGATGAGCAGCGACGTCTTTGTTAACAGCAACCTGGTGCGCCGTTTGGGTCTGCGCTCCGGTGATGCTGTGACTGGCCAGGTCAAGGTTGGCGGTGCGACCCACTCGCATGGCAACGGCCGCAACCGCCGTAAGTACAACCAGTTGGTTCGCGTTGACACGGTCAATGGTCTCGAGCCAGAGCAGGCGAAGAGCCGCCCGCAGTTTTCTAAGCTCACCCCGCTGTACCCGAACCAGCGTTTGCGCTTGGAAACCACGCCAAATGTGTTGACCACTCGTGTTATCGACTTGATCATGCCTATTGGTAAGGGTCAGCGTGCGCTGATTGTTTCGCCTCCTAAGGCTGGTAAGACCACCATTTTGCAAAATATTGCAAATGCTATCGCTACCAACAACCCAGAGTGCTACTTGATGGTTGTGTTGGTTGATGAGCGACCTGAGGAAGTCACCGATATGCAGCGTTCGGTCAAGGGAGAAGTTATTGCTTCGACCTTCGACCGTCCACCATCAGAGCACACCGCTGTGGCGGAGCTGGCGATTGAGCGCGCAAAGCGCCTGGTAGAGCAGGGCAAGGATGTTGTGGTTCTGCTGGACTCGATTACTCGTTTGGGTCGTGCCTACAACAACTCTTCACCAGCATCGGGACGTATTTTGTCCGGTGGTGTGGACTCGAATGCGCTGTACCCACCAAAGCGTTTCTTGGGTGCAGCACGCAACATCGAAGATGGCGGTTCTTTGACCATTATTGCCACCGCGATGGTGGAAACCGGTTCTACCGGTGACAATGTCATCTTCGAAGAATTCAAGGGCACCGGCAACGCGGAGCTGAAGCTGGATCGCTCTATTTCTGAGCGTCGCGTCTTCCCAGCGGTTGACGTCAACCCATCGGGTACCCGTAAAGACGAGCTTCTGCTGGTTCCAGATGAACTGCGCATCATGACTAAGCTGCGTCGTATCCTGTCTGGTTTGGATTCCCACCAGGCTATTGACCTGCTGATTAAGCAGCTCAAGAAGACCAAGTCCAACGCTGAGTTCCTCATGGGTATTGCAACTTCTGCTCCTATGACGGCAAGCCTTGAAGAGGAGGATTACTCCTAATGGCCAATGAAGTTTCACTGGTAGATGACATCGTCTCTGAATACCAAGGTATTGAGATGCAGATGGCAGACCCAGAGGTTGCCTCTGATCAGACGCAGTTTCGTAAGCTGTCGAAGCGTTATGCCGAATTGCGCCCCATCATCGTGGTGCACACTGAGCTGTCGCAGGCGAAAGACGATCTCGCAGATGCCAAAGAAATGGCGTATGAAGATCATGACTTCCAGGAAGAGGCACAGCGTCTAGAAGGCGTTGTTCTCGAGCTGGAGGAGCAGCTTGCAGACTTGCTGGCTCCACGTGATGAGCATGATTCCGAAGACATCATCATGGAAATTAAAGCGGGTGCCGGCGGCGAGGAAGCAGCGCTGTTCGCGGCTGACCTTGCGCGCATGTATGAACGTTATGCAGACAAGTCTGGCTTTAGCTGGGAAGTTATCGGCATTAACGAATCTGATCTCGGTGGCGTTAAGGACATGACCATTACGTTCAAGTCCAAGACCCCATCGCGCGATGGTGCGTGGTCTGTGTTCAAGTTTGAAGGCGGCGTGCACCGCGTTCAGCGCGTGCCAGTCACCGAGTCGCAGGGACGTATTCAGACCTCAGCAGCAGGTGTGCTGGTCTACCCAGAACCAGATGAGGTCGCAGAAGTCCACATCGATGAAAAAGATATTCGCGTCGATGTGTACCGCTCTTCCGGTAAGGGTGGGCAGGGCGTTAACACCACGGACTCCGCGGTGCGTCTAACCCACTTGCCAACAGGTCTGGTTGTGACTTGTCAGCGTGAGCGTTCACAGATTCAGAACAAGGCTCGTGCAATGCAGGTTCTGCAGGCTCGTCTTGAGCAGATGGAACGTGAACAGCGTGAGGCAGAAGCTGGTGAGCAGCGTGCTTCGCAGGTGCGCACCATGGACCGCTCTGAGCGAATCCGCACCTATAACTGGCCAGAAAACCGTATTACCGATCACCGCATTGGGTACAAGGCAAATAACTTGGACTCCGTCCTTGACGGCGATATGGGTAGCTTGATTGAGGCTTTGCAGGCGCAAGAGCGTGCTGAGCGCATGGAATCTGAAGGCTAGTTGTCAATGAGCCAGAAGGCTACGTATGAAAAGGCGCTTCGCATTGCCGCGGAGCGCCTTCGCGCTTCGGGAATAGATTCCGTAATGTGGGACGCCCGCATGTTGCTTGCGCACGTGCTGAAGGTCGGTCACATGGATATTCCTTTGCAGAAGGAAACCGGTGATTTGGAAGAGTTTGACGCTCTTATTGCCCGTCGTGCGCAGCGTGAACCTTTGCAGCACATAATAGGTACAGCGCCTTTCGGGCCCTTGGACCTAGAGGTTGGTGAGGGCGTGTTCATCCCACGGCCGGAGACAGAAATGCTGGCTGATTGGGCAGTGAACCATTTACGCCGGCATCATCGACGCGGAGTGCAGCCTGCACCAGTTGTAGTGGATTTGTGCACGGGTTCGGGGGCTTTGGCAGCTTATATCGCGCACTATCGCCCGGATGCGCGCATTGTCGCAGTAGAGCTTTCCGATGCAACCCTGCCCTTTACCTCACGTAATCTCGTGGGCACTTCCGTGGAGATCAAACAAGCAGATGTCACAAGCGAAAAGCTTGTAGAGGTCCTTTCTGATCTGGTGGGCAAAGTCGATCTTCTAGTGTCTAATCCGCCTTATGTTCCTGAAGATCCGAACCTTGCCCCGGAAGTGTATTTTGATCCCCATGATGCGGTTTTTTCCGGCGATGATGGCATGGACACGATTAAGGCGATGCTGCCAAACGTTCTGGCGTTACTCAAGCCCGGTGGGGTAGTGGGTATTGAACATGATGATTCCACTTCCAACGCTGTGCAAGAGGCAGCGCGTGAGGTGGGCCTAGTCAATGTTTCACCCTTGAAGGACTTAGGCGGGACCGCGCGTTTTGTGTTGGCCCAGGCACCGGGTGGAGGATAGCGGAACAAGACTCGGCACAAGAGCCTGCGCCAATATATGGCAGTAGTACTATGAGAAGCCTAAATACCCCTTAGACCATCGATACACTAAGCAACACTTTTCAAAAGTGGGGAGCAAACACATGCAAGGAAAGATTTACGATTGCTCAGACGAGCAGCAACGCGCTGAAGGGATTGCGCTGGCAGCACGAGCCGCGAAGTCTGGCCAGCTGATCGTCACCCCAACCGATACTGTTTATGGGCTTGGCTGCGATGCTTTCGACAATAACGCTGTTGCCAATCTCTTAGCAGCGAAGCACCGTGGGCCTGATATGCCAGTGCCAGTCTTGATTGGTTCCTGGGACACAGCCAAAGGGTTAGTACAGACTTTTACTGACCAGATGCAGCTCATCACCGAAGCATTCTGGCCAGGAGGATTGTCCATCGTCGTTCCGCAGGCGCCTTCATTGCCATGGAATTTGGGAGATACCCGCGGCACCGTGATGTTGCGTATGCCATTGCATCCCATTGCTATTGAACTGCTTCGCGAGGTCGGCCCGATGGCTGTTTCTTCGGCGAATATTTCCGGCCAGGCACCGGCTACGACAGCAATTGCTGCTAAGCAACAATTAGGCAAGAGTGTCTCGGTGTACCTTGATGGCGGGGAAGCACCAATTGGTGAACCTTCCACCATTATCGATCTTTCCGGCCCATGGCCATATCTTCTGCGCGAAGGCGCGCTGTCAGCTGAACGCATCGGCGAGGTTATTGGTGTGGATGCGCAGCGCTTGCGCACCCGACCTGGAGCGCAGTAATTCATGACTGGTTCTGGCGTGCCGTTGCGGGAACTAGGACTGGTGATCCTAGTTGCCGCAGTGCTGACTTTTCTTGTGACCGGAATCGTTCGTTCCGTCCTCGTGCGCACTGGCAAAGTCGCTGAGATTCGTTTGCGCGATAGCCACTCGCAGCCCACACCGCAGCTCGGTGGCGTCGCGATGTTCGTGGGCTTTATGGCGGCCATCTTCCTAGCCTCGCAATTGCCTGCGCTCACACGCGGGTTTATGCCTGTGACTCCGGAAATATCTGCCGTTATCTGGAGTGCTGTAGCGATTGTCATCGTCGGAGTCATAGACGATCTCTATGAGCTCAGCGCGTGGATAAAGCTGGTTGGCCAGATTGTCGCAGCGGCACTATTGAGCATTTTGGGATTGTCTTGGACTATCCTCTTTATTCCTTTTGACGGTGGAACCACCGTCTTATTGGACCAATTCCAGTCTTCAATCTTGACTACATTCGTCACGGTGCTGCTCATCAACGCTATCAACTTCGTTGATGGACTCGATGGCCTAGCAGCGGGTCTGGGACTTATCGCCGGTGGTGCCATCTTAATCTTCTCGCTCACGGTTCTCTATGACCAGGGTGGGGCAGTATCGGCGTATCCACCGGCCATTATCTCCGCAGCACTAGTGGGCATGTGTATTGGCTTTTTGCCACATAACTTTGAACCTTCGCGCATCTTCATGGGCGACTCAGGCGCGATGCTCATCGGACTGCTTCTGGCCGCCGCCTCGACCTCGGCTTCGGGCAAGATTACGCAGTCGCTGTATGGAACCGCAGACGTTGTGGCTTTGGTCAGCCCCTTCATCGTTGTCTGTGCAGCTGTCTTCGTCCCTGTCCTAGATCTCGTATGGGCAGTAGTTCGCCGTGTCTCCCAAGGTAAATCTCCCTTTGCTGCAGATAAGGCGCACATCCACCACCGGCTGTTGTCTTTAGGCCATACGCACCGCCGCACAGTATTGGTGCTCTATTTGTGGGTCTCGGCTGTTGCCTTTGGCGCAGTTAGTTACTCGATTGTTCCGCCGCTAATCGCAACTATCGCAACAATTTTGGCGCTGGTGGTTGCAAGTGGCGTGACACTAATTCCGTTGCGTCGCGGGAAAATTGACTTCCCAGCCAAGCGTTGACGCACACAAGCTTTTCGATGATAACCCGCGCCACAAGCGCTACTTCAAGGGTTCAGATTTTCCTTATGTCTGTAGTAGAGTGTCCCAGCGTGAGTGATTCTTTAAATGGCGATGGCGCCAGCACCAGTAGTTTTGATGACCCGCGCGTGCCACTGCAGCGCGCCCTGCGGCTGGGCTCCATTGCGCTAGCCATAATCACCGTTTTATCCCTGGCCATCTGGGGTGGAGTTCGTGGTCTACCTGGAATCTGGGGAGTAGTCATTGGCGCTGCTATTGGCGGTGGCTTCGTTCTGATTACGGCAGCACTTGTGCTGTTTACTGCAAAGTCTGCGCCGTCTACCACCATGGCTGTCGTCCTCGGTGGATGGCTACTCAAGGTTGTACTCTTGATTGTGGTCCTGATGATCATTCGGGACCTGGAATTTTATGACACCATGGCTATGTTCATCACGGTTGTCTTGGCGATGATTGCGGTACTCGGTACCGAGGTCTGGGGAATCATCACCTCCCGCGTGACTTATATTTCTTAATTGCTAGTAGCGACACAATGCTCGCCGGGGCGTCGTAGGTTGCGAAAAAAGGGGAGTGCATCTTTAGGGATGTGCTCCCTTTTGTGATTGCTAAACGGGTGGAGTGATGGGGTGTAGGGAAATAGGCAAAACAGAATTTTGATTTCTTTGAATTCCCTGGTCGAGACATGGCGTGTGACATAAAGCATAGAACGGCAAAGGGGTGACGTATAGCGAAAAAATGCCTTTAACGTGCACCTAAGGGCAATTGCAAGGGGTGAAAGTAGGTAATGTTATCGGGGGTAACTCAAGGGGGTAAAAGGCTGTGAAACGGCTAGCCAAAAAATAACTGTGATCAACCTTACTAATGCCTGTAAACCGGGGTTGGGCTGGGAATATAGGCTAATCTAGGGGGAGCAATCGCAGGGTTGACTCAAACCTCGGAAGTTCGGATGACTGCAGATCGAAATAAGCCGCAAGGAGCTGATATTATTTCCTCCGGGTTACCGCGGAAGCGGCATTAGTAAGATTCGTGTCCTGCGAAAAATTTATGCCGTATCCCATTTACGGTGATTCCCTGTTACAGCTTCGCTGATGTGCGACGGAGTCCGTAGCTGTGACAGAGAGTTTGAGACGTCCATCGCACCGTACGACGCCGACAATCGTACGGCCCGAACACGGGAGAGAACGCTGAGCGTTACAACATTGGCCATGAAGGGTAGCTTCCACGCGCCCGAACTGGACCCAGAATTTTTCCCGGGGCAATATTACGGCGACATCCTGTTCGACGATGTGTTGGGCGGATGGTTCGCACTTGATCGCATCATGCTGGTTCGTCTGTTGATGACCGCCATCTTGGTGCTTTTATTTATTGCAGCATTTAGGAACCCAAAGCTGGTTCCTAAGGGACTACAGAACGTCGCAGAATACGCGTTAGATTTCGTCCGAATTCACATTGCTGAGGACATCCTGGGCAAGAAGGAGGGTCGTCGCTTCCTACCGTTGCTGGCGGCTATCTTCTTCGGCACCCTTTTCTGGAACGTCTCCACGATTATTCCGGCACTGAATATCTCCGCAAACGCTCGTATTGGCATGCCTATTGTCTTGGCTGGCGCAGCGTATATCGCAATGATTTACGCAGGCACCAAGCGCTATGGCTTCGGTAAGTACGTCAAGTCGTCGTTGGTTATTCCTAACCTTCCACCGGCTTTGCACTTGCTAGTTGTTCCAATTGAGTTTTTCTCGACCTTCATCTTGCGTCCCGTCACTCTGGCAATTCGTCTTATGGCGAACTTCCTTGCCGGCCACATCATTTTGGTTTTGCTGTACTCTGCCACGAACTTCTTCTTCTGGCAGCTCAACGGCTGGACCGCGATGTCCGGTGTGACCCTGCTCGCAGCGGTTCTGTTTACGGTCTACGAGATCATCATCATCTTCCTGCAGGCATACATCTTTGCTCTGCTGACGGCGGTGTACATCGAGTTGTCACTTCACGCAGACTCGCACTAAGGCGCGAACTAAACGGCCTTGTAATAACCCCACTTTAAGACCAACTCCAACTTCGCTGGAATAAACGAAAAGCGAAGATTTTTCGAAAGGGAACGACTTTCATGAACGACATCATCTTGGCTCAGGCAACCGAGACCTCCTTCGATGGCCTTCAGTCCATCGGCTACGGCCTTGCAACCATCGGCCCTGGCTTGGGTATTGGTATCCTCGTCGGCAAGACCGTTGAGGGCATGGCACGTCAGCCTGAGATGGCTGGCCAGCTGCGTACCACCATGTTCCTGGGTATCGCCTTCGTTGAGGCTCTTGCACTTATTGGCCTGGTTGCAGGCTTCCTGTTCTAAAAAGCGCGCGTTTAAAACCAAACCACCGTTTTTAAGACTGGAGACTTATGAACAACGTCTTTTACTATCTTGCAGCGGAAGGAGAGTCCCTCCCACTGGAAGGCGGCAACTCTCTTCTGCTTCCCAAGAGCTATGACATCGTCTGGTCTCTGATCCCGTTCTTAATCATCCTTATTGTCTTCGCGATGTTTGTCATTCCGAAGTTCCAGGAACTGTTGCAAGAGCGTGAAGACCGGATTGAGGGCGGCATCAAGCGCGCTGAAGCCCAACAGGCAGAAGCAAAGGCCGCACTTGAGAAGTACAACGCACAGCTAGCTGACGCTCGCGCAGAAGCAGCTGAAATCCGTGAGCAGGCGCGTGAGCGCGGCAAGCAGATTGAAGCAGAAGCAAAGACCCAGGCAGAGGAAGAAGCACGCCGTATCGTCGCAGGTGGCGAAAAGCAGCTTGAAGCTTCCCGCGCACAGGTAGTTGCTGAACTGCGTTCCGATATCGGACAGAACTCCATCAACTTGGCTGAGAAGCTGCTCGGCGGTGAACTCTCTGAGTCCACCAAGCAGTCTTCAACCATTGATAACTTCCTGTCCGAGCTCGACTCTGTGGCATCGGCCGGAAAGTAGGCAACTATGAAGGCAGCTAGCCGCGAATCGCTCGCATCCGCTACCGAGTCGCTGGATTCTAATCTGGCAGCTCAAGCAGGTGTAGCAGTGTCCACCATGACCGGCATGGAACTGTTCGAGGTTTCCCAGGTACTGGGTGATGACCGCGAACTCCGTGGAGCAATCATTGATGAATCTGCTTCCACTGAATCCCGCAAGAAGCTCGTTAATGATCTCTTCGGTGCGAAAGTTTCTCCTGCTACCTTGCAGGTTCTGGAACAGATTGCATCGTCTAAGTGGTCGAGCGCCCGCGAGATGGTTTCCGGACTGGTCGCTCTTTCACGTCGTGCTTTGATGCGCGGCGCAGAAAGTGAAGGACAACTAGGACAGGTCGAAGATGAACTCTTCCGTTTGTCCCGGATCCTGGACCGCGAAGGCGAACTCACCCAGCTGCTTTCTGACCGAGCTGCAGAACCTGCGCGCAAGCGCAAGTTGCTGGCAGATGTGCTTTACGGAAAGGTCACCAAATTCACTGAGGCGCTTGCGCTGCAGGTGATTGACCGCCCTGAGCACAATCCCATTGATGACATTGCGAATCTGGCGGCTGAAGCAGCACAGCTTCAGGGACGCACTGTTGCGCACGTTGTTAGTGCGGGTGAACTCAATGAAGGCCAGCAGGCAGTACTCGCCGAGAAGCTGGGCAAGATTTATGGTCGTGCGATGTCCATCCACTCTGAGGTTGACACCAGCCTCCTCGGTGGTATGACAATCCGCGTAGGCGATGAAGTTATTGACGGTTCTACCGCAGGCAAGATTGAGCGCCTGCGTACCGCTTTGAAGTAGTCAACTACAACGACAGAATTGATTTAAGTAAGTGCTGGACGAATCTACCGAGAGTAGGAAGAACATGGCGGAGCTGACGATCTCCTCCGATGAGATCCGTAGCGCGATAGCGAACTACACCTCGAGCTACTCCGCGGAGGCCTCCCGTGAGGAGGTCGGCGTGGTCATTTCGGCAGCTGACGGTATTGCACAGGTTTCTGGGCTACCTTCAGTTATGGCGAATGAGCTGCTCGAGTTCCCTGGCGGCGTAATCGGCGTCGCACAAAACCTTGAAACCAACTCCATTGGCGTTGTTATTCTTGGTAACTACGAGTCCCTTAAAGAAGGCGACCAAGTTAAGCGAACTGGCGAAGTTCTCTCCATCCCAGTGGGTGAAGAGTTCCTCGGCCGCGTAATTAACCCATTGGGTCAGGCAATTGACGGCCTGGGCCCAATCGCTGGCGAAGAGGACCGCGTCCTCGAGCTGCAGGCACCTTCCGTGCTGCAGCGTCAGCCAGTTGAAGAGCCAATGCAGACCGGCATCAAGGCTATTGATGCTATGACCCCAATCGGTCGCGGTCAGCGTCAGCTCATCATTGGTGACCGTAAGACTGGTAAGACCGCAGTCTGCATCGACACCATCCTTAACCAGAAGGCTAACTGGGAATCCGGCGACAAGAACAAGCAAGTTCGTTGTATCTACGTCGCTATTGGTCAGAAGGGCTCCACCATCGCTGGTGTCCGCAAGACCCTCGAAGAGCAGGGCGCTCTGGAGTACACCACCATCGTGGCAGCTCCTGCTTCTGACTCCGCAGGCTTCAAGTGGTTGGCACCATTCTCCGGTGCTGCTCTTGGTCAGCACTGGATGTACCAGGGCAACCACGTCCTGGTCATCTACGATGACTTGACCAAGCAGGCTGAGGCTTACCGTGCGATTTCCCTGTTGCTGCGTCGCCCACCGGGCCGCGAAGCTTACCCAGGTGACGTCTTCTACTTGCACTCCCGTCTGCTGGAGCGTGCTGCGAAGCTCTCCGACGATTTGGGTGCAGGTTCCTTGACCGCACTGCCAATCATTGAAACCAAGGCGAATGACGTTTCTGCGTTCATTCCAACTAACGTTATTTCCATTACCGACGGCCAGGTCTTCCTGGAGTCCGACCTGTTCAACCAGGGCGTCCGTCCGGCAATTAACGTCGGTGTCTCGGTTTCCCGTGTTGGTGGCGCTGCTCAGACCAAGGGTATGAAGAAGGTTGCAGGTAACCTGCGTCTTGACCTCGCTTCCTACCGTGATCTGCAGGGCTTTGCTGCGTTTGCTTCTGACTTGGACCCAGTGTCCAAGGCTCAGCTTGAGCGCGGTGAGCGTCTGGTTGAGATCCTGAAGCAGTCTGAGTCTTCTCCTCAGGCAGTCGAGTACCAGATGGTTTCCATCTTCTTGGCTGAAGAAGGCGTCTTCGACGTCGTTCCTGTTGAAGATGTTCGTCGCTTTGAGGCTGATGTTCAGGAATACCTGCAGCAGAACACCCCAGAGGTTTACGAGCAGATTGCCGGCGGTAAGGCATTTACCGACGAGTCCAAGGAAGCCCTGTTGGCTGCAGCTAAGGACTTCACTCCTTCCTTCCGCACCACCGAAGGCCACAACTTGGGCACTGAAGCTCCAGTTGATCCTTTGGCTGAAGAAGAAGTCAAGAAGACTGAAGTCACCGTCTCCCGTAAGTCGGCTAAGTAAAGACCTCCGGGTACTTACTCACACTGACTGAATAGAAATTTAGAAGGGAGGAGCGAAACAACATGGCAAATCTTCGCGAATTGCGCGACCGTATCCGGTCCGTAAACTCGACTAAGAAGATCACCAAGGCGCAGGAGCTGATTGCAACTTCTCGCATTACCAAGGCGCAAGCCAAGGTTGATGCAGCAGCACCGTATGCACACGAGATGTCGAACATGATGGACCGTCTTGCATCGGCTAGCTCGTTGGAGCACCCAATGCTGCGCCACCGTGAAAACGGCAAAGTTGCAGCCGTACTCGTGGTCTCTTCTGACCGCGGTATGTGTGGTGGCTACAACAACAACGTCTTTAAGAAGGCTGCTGAGCTCGAAGGACTCCTTCGCGGTCAAGGCTTTGACGTTGTCCGCTACGTAACCGGTAGCAAGGGCGTCGGCTACTACAACTTCCGTGAAAAGGAAGTTGTGGGCGCGTGGACTGGCTTTTCTCAGGATCCGTCCTGGGAAAGCACTCACGACGTTCGTCACCACTTGGTTGACGGCTTCATTGCTGGCTCCGAAGGTACAACTCCAGCCCGTCAGGGCGTGAACACTGAAGACCAAACGGTACGTGGTTTCGACCAGGTACACGTTGTCTACACCGAGTTTGAATCCATGCTGGTTCAGACTCCACGTGCTCACCAGTTGTTGCCGATTGAACCGGTAATTAAAGAAGAGGAACTTCACCTGGGCGACTCGGCGCTAGAAGACACCCCTGATGCTCAGGGTCTGTCTGCTGACTACGAGTTCGAGCCGGATGCAGATACTTTGCTCTCGGCACTTCTGCCGCAGTACGTATCACGTATCCTTTTCTCGATGTTCTTGGAGGCTTCGGCTTCTGAGTCCGCAGCTCGTCGAACTGCAATGAAGGCTGCTACTGACAATGCTAATGACTTGGTAACCGACTTGTCTCGTGTTGCTAACCAGGCTCGTCAGGCGCAGATTACCCAGGAAATCACAGAAATCGTCGGTGGCGCTGGCGCGCTCGCCGAAAGCGCAGAAAGTGACTAGATTATGACTACAGCTCTGCATGAGCAGAACACACAGGAGTCGGCAATTGCCGGCCGTGTGGTGCGTGTCATCGGTCCGGTCGTCGACGTGGAGTTCCCGCGTGGCGGACTACCGGCACTGTATAATGCACTGACCGTCGAGATTAACCTCGAGTCTGTTGCACGCACCATTACCCTTGAGGTTGCACAGCACCTCGGCGACAACCTGGTTCGTACCGTTTCGATGGCACCTACCGATGGTCTTGTTCGCGGTGCGGCAGTAACCGATACCAAGGCACCAATCTCCGTGCCAGTTGGCGATGTTGTTAAGGGCCACGTCTTTAACGCATTGGGCGACTGCTTGGATGAGCCAGGTCTGGGCCGCGATGGCGAGCAGTGGGGCATCCACCGCGAGCCACCAGCATTCGACCAGCTCGAAGGCAAGACCGAGATCCTCGAAACCGGCATTAAGGTCATCGATCTTTTGACCCCATACGTCAAGGGCGGCAAGATTGGCCTCTTCGGCGGTGCGGGTGTTGGTAAGACCGTTTTGATTCAGGAAATGATTACTCGTATCGCACGCGAGTTCTCTGGTACCTCCGTGTTCGCTGGTGTTGGCGAGCGTACCCGTGAGGGCACCGACCTGTTCTTGGAAATGGAAGAAATGGGCGTGCTGCAGGACACCGCCCTCGTGTTCGGCCAGATGGACGAACCACCAGGAGTTCGTATGCGCGTAGCTCTGTCCGGTCTGACCATGGCGGAGTACTTCCGCGATGTTCAGAACCAGGACGTGCTGCTGTTCATCGATAACATCTTCCGTTTCACCCAGGCTGGTTCTGAGGTTTCGACCCTTCTGGGCCGTATGCCTTCCGCTGTGGGCTACCAGCCAACCTTGGCTGATGAGATGGGTGTTCTCCAGGAGCGCATTACCTCTACTAAGGGTAAGTCGATTACCTCTCTGCAGGCCGTTTACGTTCCTGCCGATGACTACACCGACCCAGCTCCAGCGACCACCTTCGCTCACTTGGATGCAACCACCGAGCTTGACCGTGCAATTGCTTCCAAGGGTATCTACCCAGCAGTGAACCCACTGTCGTCGACTTCTCGTATTCTCGAGCCAAGCATCGTCGGTGAGCGTCACTACGCTGTTGCTCAGCGCGTGATCAACATTTTGCAGAAGAACAAGGAACTGCAGGATATTATCGCGATTCTGGGTATGGACGAGCTGTCCGAAGAGGACAAGATCACCGTTCAGCGCGCACGTCGCATTGAGCGTTTCTTGGGCCAGAACTTCTTCGTCGCAGAGAAGTTCACCGGCCTGCCAGGCTCTTACGTCCCACTGGTAGATACCATCGATGCTTTCGAGCGCATTTGCAACGGCGAATTCGACCACTACCCTGAGCAGGCCTTCAACGGCTTGGGTGGCTTGGACGATGTCGAAGCAGCGTACAAGAAGCTGACTGAGAAGTAGGGAGAGGCACATGGCTGACATCACCGTGGAACTGATTTCTGTCGAGCGCATGCTGTGGTCTGGAAAGGCCACCATCATTTCCGCAGAAACCACCGAGGGTGAGATCGGCGTGCTTCCGGGTCACGAACCATTGCTTGGCCAACTGGCTGAAAATGGTGTCGTCACCTTCCGTCCTGTCGACGGTGACCGCAAGGTCGCCGCTGTACAGGGTGGCTTCCTCTCCGTATCCACCGAGAAGATCACCGTCTTGGCGGACTGGGCAGTTTGGGCAGATGAGGTTAATGAATCTCAGGCTCAAGAAGATGCCTTGTCTTCCGATGAATTGGTTTCTTCTCGTGGACAGGCAGCGCTTCGCGCCTTGGCTCGTTCCCGCGAAAGCTAATCCTTTTAAAGACTCGTTCTTTCTAAAGGTTGCTTAAGCACCGAGGATTCGGAGATTTAGGGCAGCAATGACCGCCCTTCCTCTCTCATAAAGAACCCGCAGTAATAATTGCTGCGGGTTCTTTTTTGCCGTTTTAACCAGCTTGTGTGCGACGACTATCGCTGTAGCCCGAGCCGGAACTACAGCAGGGGTCTGGGGGAGGTAGTCAACCAAACGATTTATTGTGACTCTATGCAGGCACTCTGTAGACTATTCAACAACTTGAGATTGATTGAACCGCTTCTAGGCAGTTTGGTTGAGGCAGTTCAGATAAGGTGTTCTGCCTCGCCCGTGCCATGAGTGGTTGTGACGGAGAAGGGAAGAGCGGGACTGATGAGCGTGGTTTCGGTAATCCTTTGGTTGCTCGCCATTATTGCCATACTATGTATTTTCTTCGCAGCGATGCGCTTTTTCACCTTGCGGTCACGCGGTGCTTCAGTGTTGATGCGCAAGCTCCCGGCCAAGGGCTACCACGGCTGGCGCCATGGTGTGCTGCGCTACAAGGGAGACACTGTAGATTTCTACAAGCTTCGCTCCGTGTGGCCAATGGCCGATCACTCATTTAGTCGCCTCGACATCGAGTTGCTGGATTCTCGTCCTGCAACTGATGGCGAGGCTGCTTTCATTTCCAAGGACTATTTGATCTTTTGCTTCAGCGCAGCTGGCAAGGGCTATGAGCTCGCGTGTACGCAGCACGCCATGATGGCCTTTGGCGCGTGGGTGGAAGCCTCGCCATCGCAGCGTAAGGAACAGATTGATTTTCGTCGTTTGCGCGAGCGTGCAACGCGTCCGCGGGGCAGCAATATGCCCTACGATCCATCGACATGGTCAAGCTATAACGGTAAGTAATTAAGGTACTAATCCTCCCACGAATTCTTTTCTGCGCGCGGCTAGTTTTTGTTCGCGCGCTTAAACGCTTAATGTAGTGGGCATGCGTTTAGTCATCGCCCGTTGTTCCGTCGACTATGTCGGCCGTTTGGATGCCCACCTTCCCATGGCAGATCGTCTGCTGTTGCTCAAGGCCGATGGTTCGGTTTCGGTGCACGCGGACGATAGGGCCTATAAGCCCTTGAACTGGATGACGCCACCGTGCACCTTAGAAGAATCAGAGATTAAAGATATCGATGGTGAGCCCACGGGGGAGTATCTGTGGCTGGTGGAAAATAAAAAGGGTGACCAGCTGCGCATCACCATTGAAGAGATCCACCAAGATATCCAAGCTGAGCTCGGTGAAGACCCAGGCTTGGTCAAAGATGGCGTGGAAGCCCATTTGCAGGAGCTCTTAGCTGAGCACATCACCACTTTGGGCAAGGGCTACACCTTGGTGCGCAGGGAGTATCCAACAGCCATTGGTCCCGTGGATTTGATGGCGCAGGATGCCTCGAAGGGATATGTAGCCGTTGAGATTAAGCGTCGCGGTGAAATTGATGGTGTAGAGCAGCTGACTCGCTATCTCGAATTGCTCAACCGCGATGACCTTCTAGCACCTGTGCAAGGTGTCTTCGCTGCCCAGGAGATTAAGCCACAGGCACGTACCTTGGCCGAAGATCGAGGCATTCGCTGCGTAATTTTGGACTATCAAGAACTGCGCGGTATTGAATCCAACGAACTTCGTCTATTCTAATCCGGCGAATGCTAAGGGACTAAAAGCTTATGGGTCGCAAAAGTCGTCGGGGGAAAGGTTCCTCCCGTCATGCACGTGCGCAGCAGACACCGCGTGCATTGCCGCGTGATGCAGCTGCCTTCTTTGGCGCTGAGACCGTTGAGGGACCTTCGTGGGACTTTGGCCGCCCTTATACTTTGCGTCGTGTGGGAGCAGCCGGCGCGCAGAAAAACTATGTTTGTCCAGGCTGCAATGGCACTATTTTCGCCGGCATGGCGCACATCGTGGCATGGCCCCAGGAAGGTGGCGGGCGTGTAGAAGAACGCCGACACTGGCATACTCGGTGTTGGGAACGGCGCTAGGCTTTCCCCTAAAGCGTGGGGAGGGACTGCAGTGTCTACAGTGTCCACTGTTACATGGGGCTCATGGTGGCTACACACCGCGACCTACGGCGGAATTGCCGTGTTATTAAGCGGGGTAGTGCTTCTAGCGGTGATATTTTTCTCGCCATATGCGCTATCGATGACTACCCAGCCGACATCCGCAACGCTGCGCCCGCCCCGACCACGGCGCAGAAACGCTCCGGCTTAATAAGCGGAATCATCTTCATTGTGGTCATATTCTTATCGCTCACCAGCGTGGTCTGGTTGTGGGCGGCGGACAACCCAGATGCGAGCTTTGTTGAGCTGGCGTTAATGGCAGGGGCACTGAGCGTCATGTTTGCGCTTTTTGACCTTGTCATCATCGATTGGCTAGTGATTTGTACCTGGTCACCTCAACAACTCATGCTGCCAGGTACGGAAGAATGCGCCGGTTGGAAAGACTATGGCTTCCACGTTAAAGAGCAGTTGCAGCCCAAGGCGCTATTCGTGCTTTTTGCCGCAAGCCTGGTGATGGGCTTCGTAGTGTGGTGGTTGGCTTAAACCACCTGCGTTCACACCGCTCTTTCAATCCCACGTAGATTGCCGCGAGCGGTAGAGTAGAAGCCATGATTGTTGCATT
Source organism: Corynebacterium sp. J010B-136 (assembly GCF_002967075.1). Lineage (GTDB taxonomy): Bacteria > Actinomycetota > Actinomycetes > Mycobacteriales > Mycobacteriaceae > Corynebacterium. Next base: position 346,810 of record NZ_PUGE01000002.1, read on the forward strand.
TTCTGTAGCTCCTACAAGCACCCCATCCGCTGATGCTGAGATGTCCGAGGCCGTCGCGGAGGCAGTTCGCGTAGTACGCGCATCGGGTCTTCCACATGAAACTAACGCCATGTTCACGCTCATTGAAGGTGAGTGGGATGAAGTCTTTGGCGTCATTAAACAAGCAACTGCTGCAGTTGAAGCTGTCTCCCCGCGGGTGTCTTTGGTGATCAAGGCGGATATTCGCCCGGGCTACACAGACCGGATTCGCGGCAAAGTTGAGGCCATTGACCGTCACCTCGGTCCAGATTCTGCACAGTAAAATTTAGCGACTTTTAAAGAGGTATTTTTCATATGACAAATCCGCAGTCCGGCTTTGTGGGTGGAGCCTTAGATTTAAGCCAGGTGAAGGCCCAAGCCGAAGCCCGCGAAGCTGCCAAGAATCAAGCCCAGTCCCAAGGACAAGGTGGGGGAATTGCCCCATTTTTTGAGGTCACAGACGCCAATTTTGAAAATGATGTGGTGCGCCGTTCCACGCAGGTGCCGGTTATTGCGATTATCGGCACCCAGCGCTCGCCCGCGTCGGAGCAACTCAAGGCAGATTTTCAAGAACTTGCTCACGCGGGTGGCTTAAAGTTTCTTGTCGGATACATTGACGCCGATACTTTCCCGCAGATTGCACAGGTCTTTGGCGTGCAGCAGCTGCCAACCGTGGTTGCCATTGGTGCGGGCCAGCCGTTGACGAACTTCGAGGGGGCACAGCCCAAAGAGGCTTTGCAGCAGTGGGTTGATGCCCTAGTCGAGCAGATTGGGCCGAAGCTCAAAGGCCTTGAGGCCCAAGATATGCCGCAGGAGGAAGAGCCGCAGCCAGCAGAAGACCCCCGCCTAGCGGAGGCCGAAAGCATGCTCAACAGCGGGGACTTTGACGGGGCACTCGGTGTGTATGACTCCATCCTCGCGCAGGAGCCAGATAACGCTGATATCAAGCAGGCGCGCAATACCACGATGTTGCTCAAGCGCTTGGACCCAGCCAATCGCACCACGGATCCGATTGCGGATGCGCAGCAGGCACCGGAGGACATCGATAAGCAATTTGCTGCTGCCGATGCCGAGATCGTTGCGGGCAATCCTGAGGCAGCTTTTGATCGCCTTATTGCGTTGATTGCCGGCAACGTCGGCGGAGAAAAGACCAAGGTACGCGATCGGTTGCTGGAGCTTTTTGCGCTTTTCGACGCCGCCGATCCGCGCGTTCTCACCGCCCGCACGAAGCTCGCTAGTTCCTTGTATTAGAGAGCACGCTGTCGCTTCTCGTACAAGTACGCGCTATCGTTTCTCGTACAAGTACGCGCTACTGCACGTACTTGTACCACTGCACGGAGTTAGCTGGAATGTGCAGCTGCAGGTTGTTATCACAGGATGTGAGGTTGCGGGCAAGCTCATTGCCGGCGCCTTCATAGACCGCGTCGTCCGTGTTTAAGATTAACTCCCACTCGCCGTCGAAGGGCACCCACATGCCATAGGCAGGCTGTGAGGTGCCGGCGAAGTTGCACACCGCCAAGATGGTGGAGCCATCTGCGCCGTAGCGTACGTAGCCGAGGATGGAGTTGTTGCCATCGTCAGCCTTGACCCATTGGAAGCCATCTTGGGTGAAATCCTGAGACCACAGTGCCGGGTGGGCTTTGTAGGTGTGGTTGAGGTCGCGAACAAGGCGCTTAATACCGTGGTGGTATTCATGGCCCCAGCCGTCCAAATTGGACCAGTCTACGGAATAGGCTTCGGCCCATTCGGTGGTCTGGCCAAATTCGCAGCCCATGAACATTAGTTTCTTGCCGGGGTGGCTAAACATATAACCAAACAGCGCGCGCACGCCAGCGGCCTTGTTCCAGTCATCGCCGGGCATCCGGGTCCACAATGTGCCCTTGCCGTGGACGACCTCATCGTGGCTAAAGGGCAGCATGTAGCGCTCTGAATAGGCATAGACCATGGAAAAGGTCAGCTCATTGTGGTGGTAGCTGCGATGGATGTGGTCATGGCGGAAATATTCCAAGGTGTCATTCATCCAGCCCATATTCCACTTCAAATTAAAGCCCAGGCCGTCGCTGTCGGTGGGGTTGGTAACTCCGGGCCAGGAAGTGGATTCTTCAGCGATTGTCAGCACGCCGGGGTGGCGGCGGTGCAAGGTGGCGTTGGTTTCTTGTAAAAACTGCACCGCTTCGAGGTTTTCGCGGCCGCCATGGACATTGGGGATCCAATCATCGCGGGAGTAGTCCAAATACAGCATGGAGGCGACTGCGTCGACGCGCAGGCCATCGACGTGGAATTCTTCTGCCCAGTACAAGGCATTGGCGACGAGGAAGTTGCGAACTTCATTACGACCAAAGTCAAAGACATAGGTGCCCCAGTCCTGTTGCTCGCCGCGGCGCGGGTCAGGGTGCTCGTAGCAGGCTTGCCCGTCGAAGCGGCCGAGGGAGAAGGAGTCTTTGGGAAAGTGTGCTGGCACCCAGTCGACGATGACGCCGATGCCGGCGTTGTGTAAAGCATCGATAAGCGAGCGAAGCTCATCCGGGTTGCCCCAGCGTGCACTCGGTGCATAGTAGCTCGATACTTGATAGCCCCAGGAGCCACCGAAGGGGTGCTCCGCCACGGGCATGAGCTCCACGTGGGTAAAGCCGTGCTCCAAAAGATAAGGAATGAGCTCTTTTTCTAGGGTTGCGTAGTTGGAGCCTTGCTTCCAGGAGCCGACGTGGACTTCATACACGCTCATTGGGACGTTCAAGTCCGAGTTACGCGATTGGAGCCACTGCTCGTCATTCCACTGGTAGGAAGACTCTTCAATGATAGAGGCTGTCTCCGGTGGCGCCAGGGTCTTGCGCGCCATCGGGTCTGCTTTATCAATGCGGTGGCCGTCCTTGGTCTGGATGGCGAACTTATACCGCTCGCCCGCGCCAATGCCGGGGATAAAGACTTCCCAAATGCCTGTCGAACCCAAAGAACGCATGGGGTATTGCGCAGCATTCCAGCCGCAGAAATCACCTACGACAGAAACACCTTCGGCATTGGGAGCCCACACGGCAAAAGCTGTGCCGGTAATGGAGCCGAGCTCAGAGTCGAAGGTCTTGATATTGGCACCAAGTACATCCCACAGGCGCTCATGACGCCCCTCGGAAATTAGGTGCAAGTCCAAAGAACCCAAAGTCGGCAGGAATCGGTAGCCATCGGCAACATCGCGCGGGGGCTGGGCCGGGTAGGTAATGCGCAGACGGTAATCTTCATTGTCTTTTAACTCGGCGAAGAAAATATCATCGCCAAGGTTGCGCATCGCTATGACATCGGTGGCGGTTACAAGTTCCACGCGCTGTGCCCCAGGGCGGCGAGTATGCACTGTGCCGTCGTGCCAGCCGTAGAGGCCATGTGGATTGTAGTGGCGGCACTGGTTTAAAAGATGCAGATCATCTGCGGGAATGCTCATGGTTTAACGCTACCTTGGAAAATGAAAATATGGGGCGGGATTAGGGACGGTAATCAGTGACATGGCGATACGCCAGTGCTTCTCGATGCTCCTGTGGCACCCGAGGCAGCAAGAAGATATGGGCGACATCGCGCAGTGGTTCAAGGCGTACGAAGTTTCGCCTCGACCACTCGTAGCTATTGCCCGAGATAAGATCATCGACTTGGTAGGACGCAGTTGGACTCTTACCTTCGGCATTGAGTCCAACTGCGTCGTAGTTAATAGTGACGGTGGCTTCTTGGGCATTGCGCGGATCGAGGTTGATGACCACCAAGATGACATTGCCGGTGGTGGCATCAGCCTTGGAATAGGCCATGACATTGGCGTTATCGACGTCGTGGAAATGCAGGTTGCGCAATTGCTGCAAGGCAGGGTTGTTGCGGCGCAGCATATTCAAGTGCCGGATGAAGCTTTCCAGCGAATCTCCGGAATTAACGGCTCCCTGGAAATCGCGCGGGCGCAGTTCATATTTTTCCGAGTTGAGGTATTCTTCGCTGCCTGGTTTGACCGGCACGTGTTCGTAGAGCTCATAGCCGGAGTACACACCCCACAGCGGCGAGAGGGTCGACGCTAGCACGGCGCGGATGGCAAACATCGCGCGACCGCCGGTTTGCAAAGACTCGTGCAAAATATCCGGGGTGTTGACAAAGAGGTTGGGGCGGCAGATATCTGCTTGCAGCGCGTGCTCCGTAGCGAACTCTGTGAGTTCTTCCTTGGTGGTCTTCCACGTGAAGTAGGTATAAGACTGAGAGAAGCCATTTTTAGCTAAACCGTACAAACGCGCGGGGCGGGTAAAAGCTTCGGCGAGAAAGATGACGCCGGGGTGGCTCGCGTGGACTTTAGTGATAAGCCACGACCAGAAATTCGTGGGCTTAGTGTGCGGGTTATCCACGCGGAAGGTGCTAACGCCAGCTTCGACCCACAGCATGACCACGCGATAGATTTCTTCATAAACCAAATCCGGTGCGTTATCGAAGTTGATGGGATAGATATCCTGGTACTTCTTCGGCGGATTCTCTGCATAGGCGATGGTGCCATCGGCTAAGACAGTGAAAAACTCCGGATGAGTTGTCGCCCACGGGTGATCGGGGGAGGCTTGCAGCGCTAAATCGAGTGCCACTTCAAGACCCAGTTGATTTGCGCGTTCAACAAGTGCTGTGAAATCTTCCATGGTGCCCAGCTCTGGGTGCGTGGCCGTGTGATCTTGAATGGCCCATGGTGATCCCACATCATCAGCTTCTGGGGTCAAGGTGTTATTTTTACCCTTGCGGTGTACTTGTCCGATGGGGTGGATCGGAGGGAAGTACACAGTGTCAAAGCCCATCGCAGCTACACGCTCGAGTGCTTTGGCAGTGGTGGCAAATGTGCCATGCACGGGTTTGCCGTTGTCATCCCAGCCACCGGTGGAGCGCGGGAAAAGCTCATACCAGGAATTAAATAATGCCTGGGGGCGCTCCACACGTACCTGCTGCGTTGGCCCTTCGGTCAGCAGCTCGCGAAAAGGGTGGTGCCACAAGATCTCGCGGACTTCATCGGAAAGCGCTAATTCCACACGCTCTTCGAGACTCGCCGTGCGGTCATCGAGTGCTACACCCGCTTTCAACAAGGTGCGTCCCTTATCGCCGTCAAGCTCGAGCCCGGCGCGCGCGTAGAGATTGGAGCCGTGGGCCAAGTCATTGGCTAATTCTTCAGCGTCTTGGCCAGCAGCGAGTTTCTTTTCGACGGCATCGCGCCAGGTTGATATCGGGTCTGACCAGGCGTCAACGCGGAAGTACCAAGTGCCTTCGGTGCCGGGGGTGAAAATGCCGTGCACACGGTCGGGAACAAAGCGATCTACGGTCATCGTGGAGGTAGCTACCGTGTCAGGATCCCTATCGGACCACACATTTAAAGTGGCGGCGATGGCAGCGTGGCCCTCGCGCCACACCAAAGCGGTAACGGGTACTACTTCACCCACAACTGCTTTGACGGCTAAGTTTCCATTATCTATCCGCGGGCGGACGTCATCTATCCCAAGGCGCTGAGTCATGATTGCTAGGTTAGTCGAGCTGTGTCACTTTCACCGGTCAACCAAAAATTAGGACACAATAGAGGGTGTGAATGTACCTATGTCTAACTCTTCAGCTCAATCTCCGTCGCAGGCTGCCGCCGAGACCTTAGAAACCCACGATGATTTGCTCGTTGACTTCCGGGGCGTGGAATTGCGCCGCGGTGGCAATACACTGGTTGGCCCAGTGGATTGGCAAGTGGAATTAGATGAACGGTGGGTCGTGATTGGCCCCAACGGCGCGGGTAAGACTTCGCTGGTGCGCATGGCAGCAGCAGAAGAATTCCCGTCTGCGGGTACGGCCTTTGTGATGGGGGAGCGTATCGGCAAGACCGATATGCGCGATCTGCGCGCGGCGATTGGTATGTCCTCGGCGGCAGTACAGCACCGTATCCCGGATGAGGAGGTTGTACAAGACTTAGTTATCTCCGCCGGTTATGCAGTCTTAGGACGCTGGCGCGAGGAGTACGACGATATGGACTTTGACCGCGTCGGCGAGATCCTCGACCAGGTCGGCGCGCACCACCTGGCGACGCGGAGGTGGGGCACTTTGTCCGAAGGTGAGCGCAAGCGCGTCATTTTAGCCCGCGCATTAATGTCTGACCCTGAACTTTTAATCCTGGATGAGCCAACCGCCGGCATGGACTTAGGCGGACGTGAAGACTTAGTCGGCTACTTAGGTGATTTGGCGTTGGATGCCGATGCCCCAGCAATCGTGATGATTACCCACCACGTAGAAGAAATTCCTTATGGCTTTACCCACGCGATGATTTTGGACGAGGGCAAAGTAGTCGCCAAGGGACTTATCAACTCGGTGATGACCTCGCAGAATCTTTCCCAGGCATTCCATCAGCCGATTCAGGTGGATCGCATCGGCGATCGCTATTTTGCCCGCCGTATCCGCTCGGCACGCACCAGCCACCGCAAGTAGTGCGAAGTGTCGAAGACACGGCAGCACTACTTGCCGCACCACTACTTGCCGCACCGTTGGGGGTAGAGGCTTTGAAGCAGTCTTAGCTTTGTGTAGGGAAGACGTACGATATAGGGGAAATGGGCGATACAGATAAGAATCTGAGTAGAGCTCAACATTTTGACCCGGCTCAGATTGATGCGATTGATCACGCCGATACCACGGGATTTAACGGCGGTAGGATGGCAGCGACCGTCCTTTTGATTCGTGATGGGCAAAATGGCCTCGAAGTCTGGGTACAAGAGCGCGTCTCCACCATGGTCAACTATCCCGGATACGTGGTCTTTCCCGGCGGCGGGGTAGATAGCCGTGACTTTCCACCGCGGTCCTGGGACTCGGGTGAATTTTGGGCAGGGCGCTCCGTGGTGTCGATGGCTAGGCGGATGGGCGTGACCAAATATAAAGCGCACGCCTTGGTCTTTGCCGCTGCCCGCGAGTTATTTGAAGAATCGGGCACACTGTTGGTTGTGGATGATGACGGCCCGATTCAAGACTCTTCGCCTTTTCATGACCAGCGCCAGTTGCTGGAGACCCATGAAGTCTCTTTTACCGACTTTTTGGCAGAGAACTCCATGAAGGTTGACTCAGACTTGCTCATTCCCTGGGCGCGCTGGGTCGGTTCGTCTGGTGCGAAAAACTGGTTTGATACCTTCTTTTTCGTAGCCTTATTGCCCAAGGGACAAACACCTGATGGCGAAACCGGGGAAGCGGCCGATGCTAACTGGTTTCCGCCGCGGTTATTGCTCGACGGCTGGAAAGCGGGACTGGTTCGCTTGGTCATCCCTACCTGGGCGCAGCTGCAACGCCTAGCGCAGTATGACTCGGTGGCAGAAGTCATCGACGCAGCATCCTTGTCTGATACCCGCCCGGTCATCGGAGACCCCGAAGATGACCCGCGCTACCATGACTTTTTCACCACCACTCCCATCGATCGGATTACATGGCGTTCTCATCAGCAGAAGTAGAGTATCTCACCGCGAATCAGCAAGCCATCGCGGCTACCGGGCACACACTCGAGTTGAGCAAAGCTTCCACCATGGCGGATATGACTGTGTTGCGCGCGCAGTTCGGGGAGTTCTCCCGCGCGGTCGCAGAGCTGATTTCCGCGCGCAGGGCAGGGGTGCGCACCCACAAATTCCCCGGAGACTCAGCAAGCTTCGTCTCATCTGAGCGGAGTGAAAAGGAAGCGAGCGACAGTGAGGCTGAAATTTTCACGTGGTTGGTGGATACCGATTCCATCCAGCAAGCAACCCCGGAACCCGTAGCGCGCTTTCGCGCCCAAGAGCTACAAAGTATTGGAGTTTCAACGGTGCATGACATTACGTGCTCCGTGGGCTTTGAAGGCGCGGCACTACGCAGGGCGGGTATCGGCTACTTCGGCAGCGATATCGATCGCATTCGCTTATCGATGGCCCGCCACAACGTTCCCACCGGTCACTTCTTTCAAGCAGATGCGCTGACGCAGACAACCAATGCCGAAGTGATTCTTGCCGATCCCGCGCGCCGCGCAGGCGGGCGAAGGATTACCTCCCCAGCAGACTTACTGCCGCCATTGCCGAATTTAGTATCCACCCACGCTGATAAAGCGCTCATGGTTAAATGCGCCCCCGGTTTGGATTTCTCCGACTGGGACGGCGGTATTACCGTGACCTCATTAGAGGGGGGAGTCAAAGAAGCGTGTTTATATAGCCCGCAGTTGAAGAAGACCCGCAGGGCGGTGCTTTTGGCATCGACAAGTAAAGGCGATAGCGAACCTGTCCCTTATGTCCTAGAAGAATATTCCGGCGACCGCGAGGACCTACCCGCTGCCGGGGAAATTTCTGACTTTCTCATCGACCCGGATGGAGCCATCGTACGCGCCGGGTTGGTCAAAGATTATGCGGCGCGCGAGGGCCTGTGGCAGATAGATGACCGCATCGCATATTTGACCGGACCGCGAATTCCGACCGGGCGCTCAGGGTTTCGATTCATCGAAGAAGTGCCGATTAAGAAATTAAAATCTGCGCTCGCAGCCCTTGACTGCGGACGTGTAGAAATTTTAGTGCGCGGCGTCGATACCGACCCTGACCTGCTGCGAAAGAAGCTTAAATTGCGCGGAACTAAAGAATATGCCGTGATTATTACCCGCATTGGCACCCGCGGCGTGGCTCTAATTTGCTCCGCGCGGGAGTGGGCTTAGGCACCTTTGGAGACTTTAAAGTAGTTCTAAAGTAGGTATGCCTACTACTATGGGCAGTTGAATGAATTACGCAACATTTAACTGAGCTAAAGAAAAGGTGAATGCCTAATGCCCACGATCGTGGCACTGGTCAAGCACGTTCCTGACACGTGGTCGACCAAGACCTTAGACTCCGACCACACGCTAAACCGCGAAGCGGTTGACAACATGTTGGACGAAATCAACGAATACTCCGTTGAGCAAGCCCTGCGGCTCAAAGACGCCAATCCAGAATTCCAGGTCGTGGCGCTGACCGTTGGACCAGCAGATGCGGATGAAGCGTTGCGCAAGGTCCTGGCCATGGGCGCTGATGATGCCGTGCACGTACAAGATGATGCACTCGCTGGCTCTGATGCCTTGGCAACCACCTGGGTCATCCACAATGCACTCAACGCTATCGCCGCAAAGCACGGCAGCGTTGACTTGGTGGTTTTGGGCAATACCTCCACCGATGGTGAAACCGGCCTGCTCGCGGGCATGTTGGCGGAATACCGCCAGGCCCCAGCGCTGACCAATGTGCTCTCTGTGAACCTGGGCGATGGCAAAGTCACCGGCACCCGTGAAGACGCTGCTGGGCACTGGGAGCTTTCTGCCGCACTGCCAGCTATTGTCTCCGTCACTGACAAGGCTGACCAGCCACGCTTCCCGAACTTCAAGGGACTTATGGCTGCGAAGAAGCATGACGTCACCGTGTGGTCTATTGCTGATATCGGCGTGGATGCTGGCAACGTCGGCCTTGCAGCCTCTACCACCGTGGTGAACTCGTCGGCACAAAAGCCAGCGCGTACCGCAGGTGAAGTTATTGATTCCGGCAGCCCAGAGGAAAAGGCAGCGCAGGTCGCTGACTTCCTGGCCTCGAAGAACTTAATTTAGTAGGAGAATTAACGTGTCTCACGTCTATGTTTTGGTCGAGCACGATGCCGGCCAGCTAGCCCCAGTTACCGCCGAACTCATTACTGCAGCCCGTCCTTTAGGCGCTGTATCTGCCGTTGTCGTCGGTGGCCACGCTGAGGAACTTGCCCCGGAGCTGGAAAAGTTCGGAGCGGTGCAGGTTGTTAATGCCACCGCTGCTGACTATGACGCGCGCCTAATCACCCCAGAGGTCGATGCCCTGCACGCTTTGGGTCAGGCTAACCCAGCGCCGATCATCATCGCGGCAGACCGCAAGGGCAATGAGATTGCTGGCCGCTTGGGCGCACGCCTTGCCTCCGGTGTCTTGGCTAATGTCTCAGCGATTGCTGAAGACCGCTCGGCAACCTTATCGATTTTCGGTGGCTCCACTGAGGTCACCGCTTCTGCTCACGGTAATTGCCCGGTGTATACCGTGCAGCCAGGAGCAGTAGAGCCCTCTGAGGCACCGGCACAGGCGCAGGTTGTGCCAATGCCACTGCCAGCAGCAACCGAGCGCGATGTGCAGGTTGTAGGATTCACACCAGCAGTGAAGTCGGCGCGTCCGGAATTGGGCACTGCCAAGACCGTCGTCGCCGGTGGCCGCGGTGTGGGCAATGAGTTCGCCGGGGTAGTAGAACCGCTTGCCGATGCTCTCTCTGCTGCCGTGGGCGCAACGCGTGACGCCGTGGATGAAGGCTGGTACGACCCAGCGCTGCAAATCGGTCAGACCGGTGTAACCGTCTCTCCGGATCTCTACATTGGCCTGGGCATCTCCGGTGCTATCCAGCACACCTCCGGTATGCAGACTTCTGGCACCATCGTGGTGGTCAATCAAGACCAGGATGAGCCCTTCTTCCAGATCGCTGATCTCGGCGTAGTTGCTGACCTGCATGAATTTGCGCCAGCACTCGTTGAAGAATTGAAGAAGCGCGCCTAATGTCGTATTTCGATTACGCAGCAACTCAACCCATGCGTCAGTCTGCGATTGATGCGTGGGTGAACGCTTCTGGCATGTTAAATGCTGGGGCACAGTATGCCTCGGGCCGCAAAGCCCGGTCGGTATTAGATGATGCCCGGGAGACCGTGGCTGAGCTACTGGGCTGCGAGCCGATTGAGGTGGTTTTTACTGCCTCCGGCACCGAGGCTGACAATATCGCCGTGCAAGGTCTTTTCCACGCCTCTTCGAATGAAGCTGGCGCAGGTCGGATTATTTCCACGCCGATTGAGCACTCTGCGGTGCGCGATACTGTTGCGCGCTTGGAACAAGATCACGGCGCCGCAGTTGATCTCCTGCCGGTTGGCCGCGATGGGCACATCAGTGACCTTTCGGCGCTAGACACCCCTGCGGCTGTGGCTACTGCCATGTGGGCAAATAATGAGACCGGCGCGATTATGCCGGTGGCTGATATTGTTGCCCGCGCAGCGGCCGCGGGCACTCCCGTCCACGTGGATGCTGTGCAGGTCGTGGGCAAATTGCCGGTCAATTTCCACGAGCTAGGTGCTGCCACACTGGCCGCCAGCGCACATAAATTTGGTGGCCCGCGCGGTATTGGCCTCCTGCTGGCCAAGCGCACCCCAGCACCGCGGCCATTGATGTTCGGCGGCGGGCAAGAACGTGGCATTCGTCCAGGCACCAACGACGTTGCCGGTGCTTCGGGCTTGGCTGCAGCACTGAAAGAATCTGTTGAGCAGATGGAGCAGGAAACTGCGCATATTCTCGCGCTGCGCAACCAACTGCGCGAGGGAATTAGCTCAAGTATCGATGACGCAATCATCAACACCAATGAGCCCTCCTTGGATTCACACCTGCATGTCTCTTTCCCCGGCACCGATGGCGATAGTCTGATCATGTTGCTCGATCATCACGGGATTGAGGCCGCTACTGGCTCTGCCTGCCACGCAGGTGTTAACCGCATGTCGCATGTGCTTGAAGCCATGGGCGTTGACGATGAGCAGGGCAGAGGCTCTCTGCGCTTTACCCTGGGCCGGTTGAGCACCGAAGCCGACGTCAATGAATTGCTGGGTATTCTTCCAGAGGTCGTCGCACGAGCTCGCTCAGTCTAGGGTTGCGCTTTTTAGCGCGTCACGACAGCCACAATTAAATGAATCTTCAGCACCCGGTGAGCGCGAAATAATACTTCGCAACTCGCCGGGTGCTGAAGATTTTTCATTTTTATGCAAACTTTTTCTGAAGATTGCACTTAGCTTTCTGACCGGCACCGGAAATGCTCTAAAAGGGTGAGGAAAAGTTAAATGCTTGGAGAAATGTCGAAATTGTTACGTATGAAACGTATGTGACTGGAGTGAATTCAGTTATGCTGTGGTGCATGCGTAAACTCCGCTTGCTTACTGCCGTGACCGCCACCGCTGCCGTTGCCGGATCCTTATTGGTCCTTCCTGCCACGGCAATTCCTGGTCTCCCAGCGAATCTTCCGATCGAATTGCCGGAAGGCGTTGTACCGGGTTCTGTAAACCCCACGGCATCGACCGTGCCGGGTATCGCCTCCGGTGTGGATGTCTCCCGCTGGCAGCACCCTAATGGCCAAGCAATTGCGTGGGATCAGGTCCGCACCGATGGCCAATCCTTTGCTGTCATCAAGGCTTCGGAAGGTTCCACGTGGACTAATGAACACTTGGCAGAAGATGCCTCACAGGCTGCGGCAAGCGGCATGAAAGTCGGTACCTACCACTACGCGCGCCCCGCGGGTGACCCGCGTGCACAGGCACAGCACTATGCCGCGCAATATAACCAGGTGGGAAATCACTCTTTGCCACCTGTGCTGGACTTAGAAGTTGCCGAGGGCAAAAGCCCCGAGCAGCTCAGCGCCTGGACGCGTGAGTTCTTAAACGAGCTGCAGTCACTAACCGGCCGCACGCCAATGGTCTATACCTACCGCTATTTCTGGATTGAGCAGATGAATAACTCCCAGGAGTTTGCGAACTACCCACTGTGGCTGGCTGCTTATCAGTCCACCGCACCGCAGCCGGTTGGCGGTTGGGACAAGCTGGATATGTGGCAGCGCTCCGATGCCGGCCGCGTCAACGGCATTGCCGGAAATGTGGACTTGAACCTTTTCAATGGCGATGAAAATCAGCTAAATATGTTCTCCGCCGGTCAGCTGGAAGCCTCTGGCGGCAAGCTGGAAGGCTTGACCGTTGACGAAGGTATTGATTTAGGTGGCGACGCCGCAGCAATCATCGGGGTCATCTTAGCTCTGGCAGCAGGGGCCATTGCAGCGCCAGCGCTTGTCGATGCCGCCGAGAACGCCAACCTGGAAGGCCTTCCCGATGTCGTCAATGACCTGATTGCGCAGAACAACTTGCCAGTCGAACAACTTAAAGAGATGGCCAATGGCCATTACACCCTCGGTGATTTGGTGCTGCTGCTGGATAACGCCCAGCACGTTGCTGAAGAGAACGGCGTGGCGCCAGCCGGCGCTGCCGAATCCCCCGAGTATGAAGCCGCCGTCGGTGCGCTCACCGAGATGGCCCAGCACTAGTCTTCCGCATCGTGGCGGGCAGCAGCACCAGCCGCGAACTTTTCAGTCCAGGCTGGTCCCTTGTAGTGCGCGGGTACCGCGCCGCCCAGTAGGCGAGAGGTCATCTCTTGGTGCTGCGAAGGCAACTCCGTATCTGAAGCAATCAGAATGATGTTGCCGTAGCGCCGGCCTTTGAGCATGGGCGGATCCGCGATAACCGCAACGTGAGCAAAGACTTGCTTAAGCCCGGCGATTTCTGCTTTGGCACCGCGCAAATCAGAATGATCGCCGCAGTTGGCGACATAGAGCCCACCGTGCACCAGTGAGCGGTGCGCCGCTTGGAAAAACTCCACGGTGGTCAGGGGAGTAGGCGTGACAGCGCCGGCGAATACATCACGGATGATGACATCGCGGGAGGCCGGCAGAAATTTCTCGGTTTCCTCACGAGCTTCGCCCGCACGAATCTTCACCTTCGGTGCACGGGGGATATCGAATTTCTCGCGGACTAGTTCGCCGAGCTTGGCATCAAATTCCACGACAGTGTTCTTAGAGTCATCCCAGATATCGGCAAAATAGCGCGCCAGCGAACATGCACCGCCGCCTAAATGAGTCAGACGATGACCAGGTGCAAATGCCTCCACGGCGGCGGCAATCCAGCGCATGTATTCAAATTCGAGGTCCCGCGGCTGACCCGGAACAATATGGGAACTAGGGACACCATTGACGTGCAAGACATATGCACCATCGCGAAACGGGTCTGCTTCAATCTCCGCAGTGCCCGTGGAAATTTCATAAGTACCAATTGGTGAGGTCTGTGCTCCAACGCTGGAGGAAGAAGAACTGTGACCTCGTTTGCCGCGCTTTTTACCCATAGCTAATAAAGAGTACACTCCCATAACATGCGAGTTTTGGTTGCCATGTCAGGAGGCGTCGACTCATCTGTCGCAGCGGCTCGTGCCGTTGAAGCAGGACATGAGGTGGTCGGCGTCCACCTTGCCCTGCACAAAGATGCCCAACAAACCCGTGAGAAAGCACGTGGATGCTGCTCATTGGAAGATTCCGCAGATGCACGACGCATCTGCGATAAATTAGGCATCCCATTTTACGTCTGGGACTTTTCCGAAGAATTCAAAGAAGCAGTGATCACTGACTTCGTGGATTCCTATGCCCGTGGTGAAACCCCAAACCCGTGCTTGCGCTGCAATGAAAAGATTAAGTTTGCAGCGCTCTTGCGCAAGGGCATGGCGCTCGGCTTTGATGCCGTCGCCACCGGCCACTACGCCACCTTGGACAAGGACGGCTACATGCGCCGTTCCTTGGATGAGAACAAGGACCAGTCCTACGTACTGGGTGTTATCACCGCAGAAGAGCTCAATTACTGCTACTTCCCAATCGGCGATACTCCGAAGCCGCTGATTCGTGAGGAAGCCAAGCGTCACGGTTTCTCCACGGCATCCAAGCCAGATTCTTACGACATCTGCTTTATCCCTGATGGCAACACTCAGGCTTTCTTAGGCGCGCGCATCGGCATGCGCCCAGGCATGATTGTGGACCAGGACGGTACTGAGCTGCGTGAGCACGATGGTGCGTGGAACTACACCATCGGCCAGCGCAAGGGTTTGGACATTAAGGCACCGGCTGCCGATGGTCGCCCACGCTATGTCACTGGTATCGATGCTCAAACTGGCACCGTAACCGTTGGATCCCGTGAGGACCTCAAGGTCACCGAAATTACCGCGGACCGCTTGAAGTATCTGCACCCTGCGATGGACGGCGAATTTGATTGCGACGTGCAGGTACGTGCGCACGGCTCCGTCGTGGCATGCCATGCGCAGGTAGATCGGGATGCCGACACCATGGTTTTGAAACTCACCGAGCCGCTGTCTGGTGTCGCTCCAGGACAGGCTGCCGTGCTGTACTTCCCATCTCCGGATGAGCTGGGCGATATTGTCATCGGCTCCGGCACGATTATTGAAACGGCTTAGCACGAGATAGATGACGGCGTTTGGATTAGGCCCGGTGCCTGGCACCGATATTGCTCTTGCTGCGGATATTGTCGCCGGGGAGACCGGCGATAGTTTGCACCTGCCGCAACTTCCCACCCGTGGTTTGGGATCCGATGCTATCGGTCGTACCGCAGGGCTTCTGGAAGCTGTGTCTGTCGATCTCGGCCCGCGCAGCTGGCGCTTGACCGACCGTCCACAGTTGGCATCACGCGCCATGTGGGATCGCATGGACCGTGACCTCGATATCCTGCAGGAGTTGTGGGGCGATGACCTCGACAGCCTCAAGGTGCAAGTTATTGGCCCGTGGACCCTTGCTGCCTCATTGGAGCTGTCTAACGGGCATCGCGCCATTACTGATTCTGGTGCCCTGCGTGATCTCACCGCTGCTTTACATGCTGGGTTGGATGAGCATATCCGGGATCTGAAAAACCGTTTCCACTGCGATATTTCCGTGCAGATTGATGAACCTCTCTACGGCGATGTCCTAGCAGGCCTCAAAGGCACCACGGATTTCGATCCCGTGCGCCCAGTTCCATCTGAAGTAGCAGCGGATGCCATAGAACAATTTGATGCAGACTTACTGAACTTCACCGGGCAACACCCCAACTGGGAAGCAGCACGGGTGGCAAAGACTGCCGTAATCGACGTCAACCTGTTAACGACTGACCAAGATGGCATCGGCGAGCACATCGAAGAAGGCCACCGCCTCGCTTTGGCGATCAATCCTTTCTTTGATGACGGCAGCCTGAAAGACTCACGCCAAGTCTCCATCAGCATTGCCAAAGCCTGGGACCGTATCGGACATTCCCGAATCCGCCTGACTACTGACCTTGACATTGTCCCTGCCACCGCAGGAGAAAGCCTTAAAGACATGGCAGCGGCTTACCGCTTTGTAGCGGAAATCGCCGGCATCCTCGAGCGTGACGCCGGCGATCTTTAAGCCTGCTTGACTTCGCTATTGCGCAGTACGCGCCAGATAGCTACGCCCGCATAGGCCGCGGTGGTTATTGCTATTAGCCACCACATGAATATGGAGATCAGGACATTCCATTGCATGGTGTAGGCAATAAACACAATGATGGCCAGGGTAAAGACCAAGTGGCTTAAAACCTTGGCCGTGGACTTTGCAGGTTGCACAGGGCGAGTGAGTTTCCACATCTGGTAGAAATTGTCGCCAACGATAAGCGCCAGTATTAGGTAGAGCACGTAGGGGATAAGCATTAGGAATTACCTCCTGGGCGGATAGCAACGGCGAGTTCTTCGACACCCTGCGGAGTGTTACCGCTGGCAAAGAAGGCTTCATTCTTTTCTGGGTCCACAATTAGCATGGTGGAAAAGCCGTAGGTGCCACCGTTATGCCAGTAGCCGCCGGAATCCTCGGGGAACCAACCGAATTCGAACTCGCTATTTTCCAGCAAGAAGGTGGCGTATTTGGACATGTCCGCCGCCGTGGAGCGAATTGAACCAGCAGGTGCGTAGCCATCCATGCCCCAAGGCGCAGTCTCTTTTCCATTAGCTGCCAACCCACGGGGAGCATCCTCAGCAATATTGGATTCGCCACCCACGTAGGTGTCGTTCATATCAGCGGGGGCGAGGATATTTTGCTCGACCAAGGCCGCGTAGTCGGCATTGGCGTTAACCGCTAGCAATTGGCCGAGTAGTGCGGCGCCAAAATTGGAATAGTTCTCTTCACCTCGGTTACTCAAACTCGCATTGCGAGCAGCATCGAAGATGTCCTCTTGCGTAATGCCGAGGTAAGGGTTTGCCGCAAAAAGATTCCCGAAGATCTTAAAATTGTCCTTGTCCAAGCGCGGAAGACCGGAAGTATGTTCAGCCAATTCCAGCATGGTGACATCTGCGACGTCACTCCCTTCGACATCAATGATGTCTCCAACCGTGGTGTCTAATTTAAGGTCTCCGCTTTCGACTTGCTGGCGTAAAAGCTCAGTGGTGAAAGTCTTAGTCACAGAGCCAATTTCTACCTCAGTGTTTTCATCGGCGCCGACACCCGCGAAGGTAGTTTCTCCATTGTGGAAAGTAAATGCAGTGATCTGGTTTTG
The DNA here is from genome assembly GCF_002967075.1 of Corynebacterium sp. J010B-136. Lineage (GTDB taxonomy): Bacteria > Actinomycetota > Actinomycetes > Mycobacteriales > Mycobacteriaceae > Corynebacterium. The sequence continues at coordinate 363,968 of NZ_PUGE01000002.1, forward strand.
GGCTTTGCCTGCGTTTTCTCGCAGCTTGTGTGCTAATTCCTCATCGCCCGTGTTGTTCTTTGCCAACGCGATGCGCTGTGGGCCGACGATTAAAAGTCCGATGAGTACGACGACGGTTGCCAGGATGCCGAAAAGAACCGATCTTTTCATGGCGCTTACCCCTTTGCTTAAGCTAGTGGTCCTCACCAGCTGAAATGATGGTCAGAAGCGGAATTACCCGCGCTGGCGCAATCTCATAAGTGCCGCTGCCAGATTTTTTAATCCAACCAGCATGAGAAAGCGCAGATAGATGGTGATATGCCGTCGACGTGGATGTGACGATCTCTTCATCGACAAGCTCTGCGACCTGGGCCGGAGCTTGCAGTAATCGGCGCAGAATCTCCCCGCGTACCGGATGTGCCAGTGCGGAAAGGCGTTCAAAGCTTTCGCTCCACATTGAAGGTTCAGTAAGGGTTGAGAGAGGACGTTGCCACTGGTAGCTATAGCTGCCACCGGCTGCGTCGATATCGCCGCCGAAAATAACTGAGCCTTCAGGAATCTGGTCACGTTGAGCATGAAGAGCATCCACAACCCAAAACCCTTGTGCCGCAGAAGATTTCGCAGCGGCGTTCTCCAGCGCCTCAACACGAGCTTCCAGCGCAGCCAAGCGCTCTTCGGCGCTGGCGGGCTGCGTGGCATCGCTCATGTTGCGTTGCGGTTTTGGGGTCGAAGACATAAACCCATCTTCCATCATTCAGGGATTTATTTCAATATAATTAAAATAATTCTTCGCGATTCCAATTATATTGGAATTTTTGTAAAAGGTGTAAAGGGGATTTCTACCTAAGTATTTAGCCCTGCAGCGGCCAGGACATGTTGAAGTCGGAGACATCGCGCCCGATACCTTCGAAGTATTTCTTTTGATCAACAGCGAGGTCGTAGAAATTCACCGCTTGAAATTCCATGAGCTCATCAGAGTCCATGTCTTTAAGCTCAGGCCAACGTTGGTTGACTTGTTTCCACGCAATGCGCGCGGCAGCCAAAGCATCGGCAGTTGCTTCGTGGGCATTATCTAAAGTGACCTTGTACTCGCGGCACAAGTCGCCCAAGGTGCGCTTGCCCTTGCGGTAGCGGTCTTTAACGCGGTCGATGAGATAAGGGTCAAAGACCGGGCCTGTGACAGTAAAATCGCCAGTGAGGTTGCGCAGCACAGATAGGTCATAAGGCGCGTTGTAGACAATGAGGGTAAAGCCTTCGTCCCACGCAGCTTTAATGGCATTGACGGTCTCATGCAGGACTTCATCATGCGGGCGGCCTTCTGCACGAGCCTTTTCTGTGGTGATGCCGTGAATCTTGGCTGCTGCTTCGGGGATTTCTACGCCCGGGTCGGCGAGAGTTTCTTTCTTGACTACATCACGGCCGGCGATACGAATGACCGCAGAGGTAACGATTTTGGCTTCGCGAGTATTAATGGAGGTGGTTTCAAGGTCGAAGGAAAGCATCTTGGAGGCGTCGAAGTTCATGGCCCTTACTTTATAGGCAGGGGCAGACATTGGCGCCGAGTGGGGGAATATCCCGGTTGCATCCTCGATCCCACTAGAATTGGAAAGCGTGACTGCTACTGATTCATTTGACCAGCTAACCCCGGAAGAAGCACAGAAGCGTTGGGCCGAGCTTGCCCAAGAAGTGCGACGCCACCGTGAGCTTTACTACAACGAGCAGCCGTCGATCCCCGATGCTGATTTTGATGCCCTATTTCAAGAGCTTGTGGCGCTGGAATCCGCGCACCCGCAATTGGTGGTTCCAGAATCACCCACCCAAGAGGTAGGTTCAGCACCGGCGGCTGATTCAGCATTCGCAGATATTGAGCACCTCGAGCGAATGATGAGCTTGGACAACGTCTTCAATGCTTCCGAGCTACAAGACTGGTTAGACCGTACCCCGGCCAAGGCTTATTTAGCAGAGCTCAAAATCGACGGTGCATCAATTGACTTGGTCTACCGGGACGGAAAGCTTACTACCGCGGCAACGCGTGGCGATGGCCGCGTTGGCGAAGATATCACCGCCAACGCCAAGGTGATTGAGTCGATCCCGCATGAGCTTCAGGGAACGGATGAATACCCAGTGCCTGCTTTGGTGGAAATCCGCGGTGAGATTTACATGCGCCCAGAAGACTTCGACACGCTCAACGAGGAACGCGCTGCTGACGGGAAGCAGGCTTTTGCCAATCCTCGAAACTCAGCAGCCGGTGGTTTGCGTATGAAAAATCCTGAAGAGGTGAAAAAGCGTCGCCTGCGTTTAGTCGCACACGGCATTGGTGCCCGCGATGGGTTTACTCCGCAAAGCCAGCACGATGCCTATGCCGCGATCGCTGCTTGGGGCTTGCCGGTTTCGCCTTATACCGAGCGCGTGACAACGTCTAAGGAAGTCCAAGACAAGGTCAAGTATTGGGCGGATCACCGCCATGATGCTGAATTTGAGATGGATGGCGTGGTCATTAAGGTCGATGACCTAGCAACCCAGCGCAGCTTCGGTGCAACCTCTCGTGCGCCGCGTTGGGCCATTGCCTATAAGTATCCACCGGAAGAAGTCACCACCAAGCTGTTGAATATTGAAGTCGGCGTGGGACGTACCGGACGCGTTACTCCCTATGCAGTGATGAACCCTGTTTTCGTATCAGGCTCCACGGTTTCCATGGCAACTTTGCACAACCAATCTGAGGTCAAGCGCAAGGGCGTATTAATTGGCGATACCGTCATTATCCGCAAAGCCGGTGAGATCATTCCAGAAGTGCTGGGCCCAGTACTGGAAAAGCGTGATGGCAGTGAGGTCGAGTGGACTTTCCCTGAAGACTGTCCATCTTGTGGCACGAAACTTGCGCCGCAAAAAGAAGGCGATGCCGACTGGCGCTGCCCCAATACCCGTACCTGCCCAGCGCAGCTATCGGCGCGCCTGGAATACCTTGCCGGGCGAGGTGCCTTCGATATCGAAGCACTGGGGGAGAAGGGCGCTATCGATCTCATTGAACGTGGTGTTCTGGAAGATGAGTCGGAACTCTTTGACCTGACGGAGGAGCTATTAAAGAAGTCTGATGTCTACACCACCAAGGCTGGCAATGTGAATGCTTCGGGCAAGAAGCTTCTCAGTAACCTGGAAACCGCACGCCACACAGATTTGTGGCGCGTGCTGGTGGCGTTGTCTATCCGCCATGTTGGCCCAACGGCTGCGCGTGCGATCGCTTCACGTTACGGCTCTTTAGAGGCCGCGCGCGACGCTGATGTAGAAGATATCGCGCAAACAGATGGCGTGGGACAAATTATTGCCGAAAGCTTCAAAGAATGGTTTGAGGTAGATTGGCACCGCACCATCGTTGAGAAGTGGTCTGCCGCTGGGGTCACCATGGCTATCGATGAATCCGATAAGCCAGAGCAGACCTTGGAAGGATTGACCATCGTGGTCACTGGCACCTTGGAAAATTTCTCCCGCGATAGCGCCAAGGAAGCAATTATTTCGCGTGGCGGCAAAGCATCCGGCTCAGTATCGAAAAAGACTGACTTCGTGGTGGCAGGAGAAAATGCTGGCTCGAAGGAAACTAAAGCCCGCGACCTCGGCGTGACCATTCTTAATGAAGCAGGCTTTGAAACTCTGCTTGCCACGGGCGCTGGCCCAGAAGAAGGCTAGTACCTGTAGTCGTCTCGCCAATGAAACAGAATTTGGGGCTGGTTGGGAGATAATCCCATCCAGCCCCATTTTTCAATCGGTACTAGGGCTGTGATGTGCTGACAACCCGAGGATTGGCCTGAAAATTGGCAACCGCGATGAGGCCACAGACTAGGAAGAGTACTGGGAATAACATCGCGGCGCCCATCGCACCATGGAAAGAGAAATGCTGACCGGCAATCTGCATCACCGCGCCCAGGCTGGCTGCGCCTAATACCGCGCCCACTTGGCGGGCGGTGTTATACACACCCGATGCAGCACCAACGAGATGCGGCGGCAGATCACGCATTGAGATCGTAGAATTCGGCGACCAACATAAACCATTAGCTGCACCCAACAAGATAATCGGCACCAGCATCCAGGCGGCGGGAACTTCTAAGAACATGAAGATTCCAAAAAGCACCATGGATGAAATCAACGAAGAAAACCCGAGGATGGATACACCACCTGGGCTGACCCGGTCAGTAATGCGGCCAATTACTGGGGCGATGAACATGGAGATTACTGCCATCGGAACCAGCACTAGACCTGCAGCTTGCGAGGTTAGACCAGCGCTTTCTTGCAGGTACAACATGATGGGCAAGTTCACGGCATAGACTGTAAACCCGAGCATCGAAACAGCGAAAAGGCCTAAAGAGAAATTGCGGTGCTGGAATAAATCTAAGGGGACAAGCGGCTCAGCGCCGCGCCGGGAAGCGGTCCTTTGTAAACGGATAAACACCACCGCGGCTCCGAGCCCTAGTACCAGCAGAGCCCACAGCCATAGCGGCCAACCCAAATCGGGCCCCTGCTGGACAGAGAAGACCACAGCGAGTACCGCGATGAGAGAAACCAGAGCGCTTAGGAAATCGATGCGGCCGGTCATCGTTGGCAGCTTCGGCACCCACAGCGCAACTAGTGTTAGGCACACCAGTCCTAGTGGCAAGTAGAGGAAGAATGTCCAGCGCCAGCCGACAAAACCTACCAAGACGCCACCGACGACGGGACCGAAAAGTCCAGCAGAACCGGCAACAGCGCTCCACACGCCCATGGCAGAACCGCGACGCTCACGTGGGAAGATTTTGTTGATTACGCTCAGTGGCTGCGGGTTGGCCAGTGATGCGCCGAGGCCCTGTACGGCACGCAAAGCAATAAGGATTTCAATCGTTGGGGCAAAAGCACAGGCGACGGCGCCTAAAGTAAACAGGCTAATACCGACCAAGTACACATTGCGTTGACCAAAGCGATCGCCCAAGCGACCGGCGATAAGCAGTGGCACTGCGAAAGTCAGGAGATAGACCGCTGATACCCACACTGCTTGGTTGATGCTAGCGCCCAAGTCTTCGCGGATGCGGGGAAGTGCAACGGCCACCAGGGTCTGGTCCATCATGGTGATAAATAACCCGGTGCACAGCGCTGCTAAAGCACGCCAGGATTGTTGCGGAGGGATTTCTGTGGATTTTTGGGCCGCAGAGGGGGATTGAGAAAGGCGGGAATGCACTAGAACCTTTTTCTATCTATAGCAAAAGTGGAAAAAATTCGGCCAAATTATAGCCTAAGCGTTCTAGTCTAACTCAGGGTGCGCATTGAGGCAGAATAAGATTTTGGCTATGCACGCAGCAAAACACCGGCCCACCTGGCCAGTGAGCTGGAACAGCTTACTGGCGGCAAGAGGGGCCGGTGAAAACTAAGGCGCGGTTACTTATTTAAGAAAGCGCCCAAGATGGTGCCGAGGTTTCCAAGGTGCTCAACCTCAGAAGCCAAGAAGTCTGGTCCGCCAACGCGGCCGATGATAAGAACTAAACCGGTAGAGCCGATGGGCGTTGCCGCAAGGGATGAGTCCAACAGCGCCCAAGAAGTTGGGATCCAATCCTCTGTGTCAGGATTGAGGTGGCGCGCGGTATCAACTTCTAGGTCAGAGGGGACAGTGCCATCATCTTCGGGAGCAGCAGAAGAACCCGCGACACGTTTGATCGTTCCTGAAGTATCAGCAACAATTGCCCAGCTAGAAGTCAGTGCCTGCGGCATAGCCTGGACGAGTTGTTCCATGGCGGCTTGAATATTGTGCGTCTTTTTTGCGATAGAGGACAGCAAGTTAATCTGCCCGCGCCGATCCACACGCCCAGAGAATGGGCGGATGGAATCTACTTCGGCACCTTTCACGGTGCTGGCTGCAGTAATAAGTGTATCGGCCAAGGTGCCAACGGGTAGTTCGACCACGATGTCATCGGTTACCGTTCCATCAGGGGCCGTATCTACAATATCGACGGATTTAATATTGCCGTCGACGGCGCCGATAGCTTCGGCTAATTCACCAAGGCTGCCGGGAGTATCGGGAAGTTGGACACGGATTAAAAAAGACATTGGTTGATGAAAGGCTTTCTCTAAATAAACTAAACCAAAGGCAAGGCTATTGTGTTCCATGCTACAACCTCCACCTTCACTTTTGCACCTAAAGGTGGCATTAAATAAGGGCACGGGGGATAGTTATCTCGAAACAGGCTGTGCAGTAGCATGGGTAGGCAGGAAAATAATTAACGTTGTGGAAAAGGATGGGTAACTCGTGTCTGAGATTTCGCGGGAACAAATCAGCCATCTAGCCAAGCTGTCACGTTTGGCTTTGAGCGAAGAAGAGCTTGACCAGTTTGCCAATCAAATCGATGAGATTGTGGATGCAGTCTCAGCCGTAGGCAAGGTCAATACCGAAGGGGTGGAGCCGATGAGCCACCCGCATTCGATTACCACTTCGATGCGTGAAGATGTCATTGTGCGTACCTTGAACGCGGAGCAGGCACTAGACCAGGCGCCAGCGGTTGAAGATGATCGTTTTGTAGTTCCTCAGATTTTGGGAGGCGAATAAATGTCCTATGTAGTTCCTGCTGAGGGGCTTACATCGTTAAGCGCTGCTGAACTAGCGGAAAAAATCCACTCCCGTGAGGTTACCTCCCGCGAGGTTGTGCAAGCGCACCTTGATCGCATCGCTGAGACCAACGATGCTTTGAATTCTTTCCTGCACGTTGGTGCAGAAGAAGCTTTGGCTACTGCCGATGCCGTTGATAAGGCATTGGATGCAGGTGAGAAGCCGGCATCGGCCTTGGCTGGCGTGCCTTTGGCATTGAAGGACTTGCTGACGACGACGGATGCGCCAACCACTGCAGCATCCAAGATGCTAGAAGGCTGGATTTCGCCTTACGATGCCACGGTGACCAAGAAACTGCGCGAGGCCGGCATTCCGATCTTGGGCAAGACCAACTTGGATGAATTTGCCATGGGTTCTTCGAATGAGAACTCTGCCTATGGTCCCGTGCACAACCCACACGATCTGGAGCGCACCCCAGGTGGTTCCGGTGGCGGAACTTCCGCTGCCTTGGCATCTGGCCAGGCACCTTTGGGTATCGGTACCGATACCGGTGGTTCGATCCGCCAGCCAGCGGCGTTGACCAACACTGTTGGTGTGAAGCCGACCTATGGCACGGTGTCGCGCTACGGACTTATCGCTGCTGCTTCTTCTTTGGACCAGGCCGGTCCAACCGCGCGTACTGTCCTTGATACCGCGCTATTGCACGAGGTTATCGCAGGCCACGATGAATTTGATGCGACTTCTGTGAACCGTCCGGTGGCAGATGTTGTTGCTGCGGCGCGCGAAGGCGCAAAGGGTGACTTGTCAGGTGTTAAGGTTGGCCTGATTAAGCAGTTTGAGCGCGATGGCTGGCAGCCAGGCGTGATGGAAGCGTACCGCGCAGCTGTTGACCAGCTGGTAGCGCAAGGCGCTGAGACCGTTGAGGTTGACTGCCCGCACTTTGACGATGCCCTTGCTGCGTACTACTTGATTATGCCGTGTGAGGTGTCTTCGAACCTCGCGCGTTTCGACGGCATGCGCTACGGCCTGCGCTCTGGCGATGACGGCTCGCACTCTGCTGATGACGTCATGAGCATCTCCCGTGCTGAAGGCTTTGGCCCTGAGGTCAAGCGTCGCATCATGCTGGGTACCTATGCGCTGTCGGTGGGCTACTACGATGCCTACTACCTGCAGGCACAGCGTGTACGTACCCTGATTGCAGAAGATTTCGCCCGCGCCTTTGAGCAGGTTGACGTGTTGGTTTCCCCAACCACGCCAACCACTGCCTTTAAGCTCGGTGAAAAGACCGAGGATCCAATGGAGATGTACAACTTCGACTTGTGCACCTTGCCATTGAACCTTGCTGGTCTGTGCGGCATGTCTGTACCGTCCGGAATGGCTTCCGATACCGGCCTGCCTACCGGTCTGCAGATCATGGCACCGGCATTCCAGGATGACCGCCTGTACAAGGTCGGCGCAGCTTATGAGGCTGGCCGCAACAAGTAAACGCTGATTTCACCCCTAGACCCGTTGGTCCAAGCGCCCGTAATGGCGCTGTGGCCAGCGGGTTTAGTTTTGTGTCATGAAGGTCTCAACAACTCGTTGGCAGTTAATGTGTTAGCCTTGCCTAAGTGTGCGGCGTGCAGATTTCCGCCGGTACGAAGCAACCCCAGAATTATTTAAGGATAGTGATCACTATGGCTGACCAAGCTAATCCAGCACCCAAGCGCAAGGCACGGAAGGCACACGAGGCAACCGTTACTGGTCGCCGTCAGCTTTCTCCGGACCTGGTTCGTCTCAGCTTGAACTCACCAGACTTTGTGGGCCAGGAATTAGAATTTACCGACCACTACATCAAGCTGCTGTTTGTTCCAGAGGGCGCAGATTACGCATGGCCTTTCGATGCCGCACAGATCCGCGAGGAACAGCCACGCGATAAGCAGCCCATTACCCGTACCTACACCATTTTTAACCTCAACTCCGAGACCGGCGATTTCGAGGCAGACTTTGTCACCCACGGTGATTCCGGTCTGGCAGGCCCATGGGGCCGCGATGTGGAAGTAGGAGCAAAGATCGGTTTCTTCGGTCCAGGCGGCAAGTGGGAGCCAGAAGCATCCTATGACCACTTCGTCTTCGCCGGCGATGAGTCAGCCGCGCCAGCGATTAGCGCTGGTTTGGCACGCTTGCCAGAAGGTGCCACCGCAACGGCCTATATCGAGATTGAATCCGAAGACCGCACCTTTGAGGTCCCAACGGGTGAAGGTATCGACATCCAGTGGGTCTACCGCAATGGCGCAACGCATGGCACGGAACTTTCCCGCATCGTCCGCGGTGCCGGCGTGCCAGAAGGTAAGAAAACCAGCTGGTTCGTACACGGCGTTGCCGAAATGATTAAAGAGATGCGTCGCTTCCTCTTTGTCGAATCCGAAATCCCACGTGAGGACGTCTCCATCTCTGGTTACTGGCGCATCGGCATGACCGAAGACCAGTGGCAATCGTCCAAGCAGGAATTCAATGCGGAGATTGAGGCAGAAGAAGAGCGCCTCAGCACGCGTTAATTAACTGAAGTTAATTAACGCAGGAGTACAGCAGCAGAATGCGGGCTCTTCGCCTTTATTGAAGCCTACTTGCTGTCAGAAAGCAGGTACGCCGCGCCTGCCGATGCTCCAGTGACCGCAAAGACCGCTGGCCAAGCACCAATCTTTTTCGCCAGTGGGTGAGAAGCACCGAAACCGCCGATATACAGCGCGGTCAGGCCCACGGTGGTTGGAATATCAGTTTTAGCCAACCACGAACGCACTGCCCAGCCACCCGCAGCCGCGAGCACAACACCGCCAAGCGGACGGATTCCAGATTCCCGAGCGGTGATGAAACCACCGAGCAGACCTGCACTCACAACAGTCGCAGTCTTTACTTTTTTCGCATTTTTAATATCAATTGCAGACATGTTTTTATGATAGCCGTTTTGCCGTACAGTACCGGTAGTGAATATCTGGATATATTTGGGCTCAGCGGGCATGTCTGCGCTGGGCAACTCGATTGCGGGCATCGTATGGCCGTGGATCGTTTTAGAGCGCACCGGTGACCCCGCCGCCGCGGGCCTGGTCGCTGCAGCAGTGGCAGTACCCTCTGTCATCTTCGCTTTCCTCGGCGGCTACCTCATCGATACCGTCGGTAGAAAACCCATGTCGGTTATCTCCGATATTATTTCCGGCGCATCTGTCGCAGGTGTCGTCCTCGTCGATCAGACCTTAGGGCTGACCATCGCCTGGTTTATTGCTTTAGGCATCATCGGCGGCGTGGGAGATATCCCCGGCATGGCAGCGCGCTCCGCGTTGGTAGGCGATGTCTCGCAGGCCTCAGGCAAGACCGTGGACTATATCGCAGGTCTTAACCAGGCGATCTTAGGCGTGGCATTTTTGGTCGGCCCCGCTGTTGCGGGCGTCTTATTAGCCGCGCTCGATTCCAGCTTGGTACTCATCATCACCGCAGCCTGTTCCTTCCTCGCAGCATTGCTGACTACCTTCTTGCGCTTGGCCAAGCGCGAACTTACAGAAGAAGAAAAGCAGGCCGCGGCAACAGATAATGCGTTGAACCTGCAAGCACTCAAGAGCTGGGGACAGGTTATCAGTCCCGCTCCGATTAGGTTGCTAGCCATTTTCCTTTTCGGCGGAGTGGCACTTGTTGCGCCATTTTTAGGCGTGCTGATGCCCGCGCATTTCCAAAAGGCAGATCAGCCCTTCCTGCTGGGCTTGGCATTTTCTTTCTACGCCATCGGCATGATGATCTCGGGCGCAGGCATTGCCAAAGTCGGTACCTCGCGTCGTCGTTTAGTGTGGGCCGTTGCCGTTGGGGTTGAAGCCATAGGCTTTGCGATGATGGCCGCCCTCGGCGTGTCCTGGCTCGTCGTCATCGGCTGCGGAATCGCAGGTTTTGCCGGTGGCATGCTCTCACCTTTGCAGATGGTGCTGGTTACTGAAGAAACCCCCGAACACATGCGTGGGCGCGCATTTTCTCTGTTCACCGCCATCATGCAATTCGGCGGGCCAATCGGCTTGGTTATCGCATCGGGACTGTTGACCACCTTGTCGATCTACCAGCTGGCTGTCCTACTCGTTGGTGCCTACATGTTAGTCGCCATTTGGGCGATGATTCGCGGGCTGAAGGTACTACCGAGCTTTGTCGCATCAGAAGCAACAACGACACCCGTCGACACCATATCGGGTCAGGGTTCACCGGAAGGTGAAACATCCAGTTAGGATAGCCTGCGTGTCTACTACTAAACCTACCCCGATGCCCTCAGTGTCGAAGCCCCAAGCCTGGCGCGCTTTAGCTGCGCTGTGCCTGGGCTTTTTCATGGTGCTGATGGATCAAACCATCGTCGCGGTAGCAACGCCTGAAATCATGGCCAACTTCGATACGGAGTTTGACCAAGTTGTGTGGGTAACCTCCATCTACCTGTTGTGCATGGTCGTACCACTTCTGTTTACGGGCCGTTTGGGCGACCGATTTGGTCAAGCGCGGATGTTCCAATTGGGCATTACTGTCTTTGTGATCGCCGCACTCGCTGCATCATTGGCGCCCAACCTGGCGGTGCTCCTAGTCGCCCGCGCGGTCCAAGGTTTAGGCGCAGCCATCTTGACCCCGCAGACGATGGCCGTAATCAACCGTATCTTTCCCCAAGATGCGCGCGGACCAGCGCTTGGTGTGTGGGGTGCAGTCGGATCCGTTGCCTCACTAGTAGGACCTGTACTGGGCGGATTTATCATCAGCACCTTTGGCTGGCGCGGCGTCTTCGTCCTGCACCTGCCATTAGGCATTGCTGCATTGGTGCTATCTGCGCTGTGGGTGCCGAAGCTGCCGACGTATGCACGGAGCATCGACAAGCTAAGCGTCGTGGTGACCTTAGTCGGTATGACCTCTGCGGTTATCGCCATCCAGCAAGGCCCGGGCTTGGGCTGGCCGTGGTGGACTTTTGTCCTACTTATCGGCGGCATTGGCTTGATTGCCTGGTTCGTGCGACTGCAAGCCACAGCGAGCAAACGCGGTACCGAACCACTGGTGCCGCTGACTTTGTTTAAAAACCGCAACTACTCACTCGGTGCTTTTTCTATCTCCACCATGGGCTTTGCTGTGGCATCGCAGATGCTGCCGATCATGATGTGGTTTCAAACCGGCCGGGGATTAACCTCCGCCGAAGCAGGCCTGATGATGGTGCCCATGGCCGTGGCCGCAGGTCTCGGCTCGCCTTTGGTGGGACCTTTGGCTGACCGGATTAAGCCGCGGCTGCTGTCGGTGTTTGGCTTCGGCTCTGTCATCGTGGCGCTGCTGTGGATTGCCGGGATTATGTACACCGATGCTGCACTGTTCTGGTTTATCGGTGCCTCAGCGCTGCTTGGTGTGGGCAATGCTTTTGTGTGGGCACCGAACTCGGTTACCGCCATGCGCACCGTGGACCTGCGCTATATGGGCGCGGCTTCGGGTGTGTACAACACCACCCGCCAAGTTGGCGCTGTGGTGGGTGCTGCTGCCGTAGGTGCTGCGATGCAGGTCGGCTCCGCCAGCCTCGGGCTGCACCAAGGCATGGCGATTGCGCTCGTGCTGCCGGCAGCCGTGATGGTCGCAGGTCTTATTGCCGTGGCCTGTTTTGAAAATACCTTGACGCCCAAGCGCGCTTAGAGATTCCAAACTAGTGTGGTGGTTATGCGACTAGCCACATTGACTTCCGGCGGCGATTGCCCCGGCCTAAATGCCGTAATTCGCGCTATTGTGCGCACCGCGTCTAATGAGTTCGGCGACACCGTTGTAGGTTATGAAGACGGCTGGGTGGGGCTGATGGAAGACCGCCGCCGCGACCTATATGACGACGCCACCATCGACCGCATCCTATTGCGCGGCGGCACTATCTTAGGCACCGGCCGTTTGCACCCGGATAAATTCAAAGCCGGATTAGACATCATCAAATCCAATCTGGAAGACGCCGGCGTGGACGCACTCATCGCCATTGGCGGCGAAGGCACGCTCAAGGGCGCGAAGTGGCTGGCAGACAACGGCGTGCCCGTCATTGGCGTTCCCAAGACCATTGACAATGACGTCAATGCGACTGACTACACCTTCGGTTTTGATACCGCCGTATCTGTTGCCACCGATGCCATTGACCGGCTGCACACCACCGCGGAATCTCACAACCGCATTTTGATTGTTGAAGTCATGGGCCGCCACGTCGGCTGGATTGCGCTGCACGCCGGCATGGCTGGCGGTGCGCACTACACCGTGATTCCCGAAGTGCCTTTCGATGTCGCCGATATCTGCAAGGCCATGGAACGCCGCTTCCAGATGGGGGAGAAGTACGGCATTATCTGCGTCGCCGAAGGCGCTCTGCCCAAGGAAGGCACCATGAACTTTGGCGAAGGCGAAGAAGACGAATTCGGGCACAAAACCTTCAACGGCATTGGGCAAGTTATCGGCGATGAGATTAAATCCCGCACCGGATACGACGTGCGCACCACTGTGTTGGGCCATATCCAGCGCGGCGGCACCCCGACTGCCTATGACCGCGTCCTGGCAACCCGCTACGGTGTTTCCGCCGCCCGCGCTGCCCACGAAGGCCTGTCCAATAAGTGCGTTGCACTCCGCGGCGAAGACATCAAACTCGTTGACCTTGCCGACGCCGTCGATGAACTAAAGACCGTGCCGATTCACCGCTACGAAAACGCCCAAGCGCTGTTTGGCTAATATCTCAGTTCATGAAGTTGCTCACCTAATGGGATAGGTATCCCAAATGGTGGACTACTATGAGGGGATGAATAATTCCCTTGATTCACAATCCGGTGGCGCAGGCGCTGCCGGGCATTCGACTCCTACACAATCTGACGCTGATAAAGCGGCGACCGCTCGCGAAGATCGCGCTGCGTTTATCGCGGCGCTTGGATTTCCAGTTCTGGTTATCATTGGTGGTCTATTAGGCTTTTTCTTCCCCGACGTTGCTACGGGCTTTGCGCCGCAGGTAACCCCATTGCTGGGCATCATCATGTTCGGCATGGGTTTGACGTTGCGGCCGGTAGACTTTGGGCTCATTGCTAAGCGGCCTTTGCCCGTGCTCATTGGTGTTGTCGCGCAGTTTGTCATCATGCCGCTGCTCGCGGTACTGACTGTATGGATTTTGCAGCTGCCTGCAGAAATTGCAGTTGGTGTCATCCTGGTTGGTTGTGCACCGGGTGGTACGTCCTCCAACGTGGTCAGCTACCTCGCACGCGGCGACGTTGCCTTGTCCGTGACCATGACCTCTGTGTCCACGCTGCTGGCGCCGCTTTTGACCCCGATGCTGACGTTGTGGCTGGCAGGGCAGTACATGCCGCTCGATGCTGGTGCGATGGCGTGGGACATCGTCAAGGTTGTTCTCATCCCTGTGGTCGGCGGTCTGGTTGTCCGCCTGCTGTTGCCAAAGGTGGTCGCATTTATTACCCCGGCGCTGCCATGGATTTCTGTGATCGCAATTTCGTCGATTGTGGCCATCGTCGTTGGCGGCAACCGCGACAACATCGTCACCGCTGGCGGCGTCGTGCTGGTTGCGGTCATCATCCACAACGGCCTGGGCTACGCGTTGGGCTACCTCACCGGTAAATTCACCCGCCAGCCAGAACCTGTCGCACGCACCATGGCGATTGAGGTGGGCATGCAAAACTCCGGCATGGCAACAACGTTGGCTTCGACTTACTTCAGCCCACTTTCGGCGCTGCCGGGCGCGGTGTTCTCTGTCTGGCACAACCTCTCCGGTGCCGTGGTGGCAGCCGTCTGCCGCTACGTGGATGGCCGTGCTGCAAAGGTCGAGCAGAGCGTGGAAGCTAAGTAGTTCACTTAAAGGCCTGTGAGGGCTGGGTGGTGTCTGACGCTTCAGGGTAGAAGTATTAAGATGGCACGCATGACTGCTGCGATGTATGACCTGATGGACTTTGATGAAGTCCTTGAAAAGTATGACCCAGTTATGGGCTTGGAAGTCCACGTCGAATTAGGCACGGACACCAAGATGTTTTCCACCTCGGCAACCAATTTTGATGCTCCTGCCAACTCCAACGTAGACCCTGTGTCCTTGGGTCTGCCTGGCGCATTGCCAGTGGTTAATGCCAAGGGCGTGGAATGGGCTATCAAGATTGGTCTGGCGCTTAATTGCTCCATTGCGGAATCATCGCGCTTTGCCCGCAAGAACTACTTCTACCCGGATCAGCCAAAGAACTACCAGATCTCCCAGTACGATGAGCCAATTGCTTACGATGGCTACCTAGACGTTGTTCTGGAAGACGGCACCGAGTGGCGCGTGGAGATTGAGCGCGCACACATGGAAGAAGACACCGGCAAGCTGACCCACTTGGGCGGTACCTCGGGCCGTATTCACGGCGCAACCGCGTCTTTGGTTGACTGCAACCGCGCTGGTATTCCTCTGATTGAGATTGTCACCAAGCCAATTGAAGGCGCCGGCGAGCGTGCGCCAGAGATTGCGCGTGCTTATGTCACCGCTTTGCGCGAGCTGGTCGCGGCACTCGGCGTTTCCGATGCCCGCATGGACCAGGGGTCTATGCGCGTGGACTCCAACGTGTCCCTGCGCCCGGTCGGCACCACTGAGTTTGGTACCCGTACCGAGACCAAGAACATCAACTCTTTGCGTTCTGTGGAGCAGGCAGTGCGCTTTGAGATGATGCGTCAGGCGCAAGTGCTTGACGATGGCGGCGTGATCGACCAAGAAACCCGCCACTACCAAGAGACCGACGGTTCTACTTCCAAGGGGCGCCCGAAGGAAACCGCGGATGATTACCGCTACTTCAATGATCCTGATTTGCCGCCAGTTTTGGCACCACGCGAGTGGGTTGAAGAAATCCGTCAGACTCTGCCAGAGATGCCATGGATTCGCCGCGCGCGCATCCAGGAAGAGTGGGGCTTGAAAGACGCAGAGATGCGTGACCTGGTCAACGCTGGCGCACTTGATCTGATCATCGCGACCACTGAAGAGGGTACGACCCCAGATGAGGCGCGTTCTTGGTGGGTTTCTTACCTGTCCGCGAAGGCAAATGAGCAGGGTGTTGACCTGCCAGCTTTGAGCATCACCCCGGCACAGGTTGCCCGCGTGGCCGCTTTGGTCAAGGAAGGCAAGCTGACTAATAAGTTGGCACGCCAGGCTGTCGATGGTGTTCTCGCCGGCGAAGGCGATGTCGATGAGGTTGTTAAGGCACGCGGTCTGGAAGTCGTTCGCGATGATGCAGCGATTGAAAAGGCTGTCGATGACGCCTTGGCCGCAAACCCAGACATCGTGGAGAAGTACCGCGCTGGCAACAAGAAGGTCACCGGCGCTATCGTCGGTGCCGTCATGAAGGCTACCCAGGGCAAGGCTGACCCAGGTCAGGTCAACCAGCTGATTGCTAAAAAGCTTAGCTAATAAGCGCTAGCTCTCGCTCGCCACATACCCGCATGTTAAGTGTTTGGATTCCCAAGCTTCTGACGTGCGGGTTCCGCGTTTTATGGGTCAAAATGCCGGGCGCGTGCGCTGCAGCATTGATTGATTCACACAATCATTAAGGCTGTGAGATAACACATGGTAATCAAAACTATATAAAGCCAGGCAGGGGCATATTTTCGCATTGTTTTAACAGTGAACAACACCGCAAAAAATTCGCATCGGTGCAGGTCAGTAGTTAACCTAGATAAATGTGTCTTTTAGAAACATAATCGGTATTGCTCTCGCATTCATTGGCCTATTGGTGGGGGCGGGCTTTGCAACCGGACAAGAAGTAGTCCAGTACTTCACGGCGTTTGGTATCAACGGCGTGTGGGGAATGATTATCGCCGGTGTCATCATGACACTTGCCGGCACCGTATTTTTACAACTCGGTTCTTATTTCCACGCCTCTGAGCACAACGCGGTGTTCCGGAAGGTATCGCACCCAGTGGTCTCGAAGATGCTCGATGTCGCTGTCATCTTCACACTTTTTGCTGTCGGCTTTGTCATGCTGGCCGGTGCAGGCTCAAACATGGCGCAGCAATTTGGCTGGCCCACCTGGGTGGGCTCGACGCTTATGATGGTGCTCGTTCTAGCAACTGGCCTGTTGGATGTCGACAAGGTCTCCAACGTCATTGGCCTGTTGACGCCAACCATCATTATCGCAGTGGTCGTCGTGCTGGTCTACACCTTGATGAATATGCCAGCTGCCCCCGCTGCCGTCATCGATACCGCCTCGCAAACCGATGCACCGATTGGCAACTGGCTGGTATCTGCCCTCAATTACAACGGTCTAGCCTTGATTCTGGCAGTATCTATGTCTTTGGTCATCGGCGGCGACCACATCAGCCCGCGTGAGGCCGGCTGGGGTGGCATCGTCGGCGGCTTCGGCTACGCGATTTTGCTCGGCATTGCTGGTTTCGTGTTGCTCATGGGCGCTGACAAGATTGTTGGTTCCGATGTTCCGATGCTTGTGCTTGTCAACGAAATGGGCGATACCGCTGGCATCTTGATGGCAGTGGTTATCTTCCTCATGATTTTCAATACCGCCATCGGCATGTTCTACGCGCTTGGCAAGCGCCTGTCTGCGGGACGCGAAAACCGCACCTATCCAATCTTTGCCGCAGGTACCATCGCCGGCTACGGCATGAGCTTCTTCGGCTTTAAGACGTTGATGAACTACGTCTACCCAATCCTGGGATACTTGGGCATGTTCATGGTTATTGTTCTTGTCATCGCCTGGTTCCGTGGCCTGTCTAAGATTCGTGATGAATCCACCCGCCGCGAGCGCATCAAGTCCTTGCTGCGTCTTAAGCTGCACCCCGATGCAAAATACGATGAAAGGCTCGATGAAACCATCGGCCGCGAACTCGTAGAATCCAACCTAGATCACGAAGTACTCTTTGAAGACCTGATTGAAGAAGTCACTGAAGAGCTCGAATCCGACGACGCGGTCGAATTCACGGCCGAAGAAGTAGACGAAGAAGCAACCGATGTGCAGTACTACATCGACACCGATTCCGACAGCGCCGATGACACCGGTGACGAGAGTGACGACGATGCTAAGAAAGTAACCGACTCTGCACGCTAGCAGAAACCCCAGATAAACCCTTCGCAGGAAAAACCTCCCGCGGAGGGTATTTTTCTGCCTACTGTTCATCGGGGGTACAGCCGTGCGTTCTATGAACGCAAACCCCTTATTGACTGCGCTGGCAAGACTTCCTCAAAGTCCTCTGGCGCTGCCAGACGCGACTTTTCGGCAGGGGTACTTTCGCGCTCCATTCGGTGATGTGCGGCACAATATGGCAGGTAAGAATGCTGGATGGAAAATCCGCCCGAGGTGGCGTGGAGCGATGCCACTTAGGGCCTTGCGTTATCTTTTTAAAAGATTAGGAGCCTTAACCCATGGGCACATCATCTTTACTGGCGGTGGAAAAGCCACACTTGCCGCGGCCTACTTTCCGCGAAATCCTGCGTGATCTCGGACCTCATGAAATTGGCGATGGTCTAGTGGCCTTGATCTTCTCTGCCTCCGGACCCATCGCGGTCATCCTCGCGGCAGCAGCGGCGGGCAATCTCAGCCCGGATCAAACCTCCTCGTGGATCTTCGGTGCCTTCCTGGGCAACGGCATCCTTACGCTGTTGATGACATATCTTTACCGGAGCCCGCAAGCCTATTTCTGGACCATCCCCGGCACAGTACTCGCCGGCGATGCCTTGATGCACTTGAGCTTCGGCGAAGTTATCGGTGCGTATCTCGCCACTGGGCTTTTGGTATTTCTACTCGGCTGGACCGGACTCATCGGCAAGATTATGGCGCTCCTGCCACCGACGATTGTCATGGCGATGGTCGCCGGCATTTTCTTGCGCTTTGGGCTCGACCTCATCAGCGCCGCCACCGACGCTCCGCTGATTGCGCTGCCAATGATTCTCGTCTTCGTCGCCCTTAGCGCCATCCCGCGCTTAGCTGCGGTCGCTCCACCGGTGGCTGTCGCAGCGGTGATTGGCACCATCATCGCGATTGTCTCCGGGCAACTAGGCGGCGGAATCCTCGCCGATGGCGTCATCGCCTCACCCGTGTTCACCGCTCCGGAATTCTCCCTTGCAGCGATGGCGGAACTCGTTATCCCGCTGACTATTACCGTGGTCATCGTGCAAAACGGCCAGGGCATCGCAGTGCTCCAAGCAGCAGGGCATAAGCCCGGCGTCAATGTCGCCGCGGCTGTCAGCGGACTGGTCTCCATGCCCATGGCGCTGATTGGAAATATCTCTACCTGTTTAACCGGCCCGACAAATGCCTTGATTGTCTCCGGCCCGCACAAGGACCGGCACTATGCCGCAGCCATGGTCACCGCCGTCGGCGCGATTGCCGTAGGACTATTCTCTCCAGTATTCGTGGGCTTCATGCTAGCCATGCCTGCGGCATTTATCGCAGCCCTTGCTGGCATCGCCATGCTCACCCCGCTGAAGAATGCCTTCATCGCCGGATTTTCCGGTGCCTATTCCACCGGCGCGCTGGTCTGTTTCCTGATTACAGTCTCAGAAATTTCACTGCTGGGTATCTCCGCACCGTTTTGGGGCATCGTCTTTGGCTGCCTCGTTGCATGGCTTATGGATGCCTGCGCGCAGAAAACCTCCGTGGTCGAAGAATCCCCAGCAGAAGAAACCACCGAGGAACTTCAGCCCACAAGGTCCTAGGTCAACAGCAACTTGATGGTCAGCAGCGCCATGATGCAGCCAATGCCGAAGTTGATGCCGCGCCACACCGCAGGGCGTGAAAGTACGTGCGAGAACTTGGCCGCAGCAAGGCCAACGGTGGGAAACCACAGCATGCTTGCTGCGATGGCGCCGGCAGCAAAGAACCATCGGCCGGTTTCGCCGTATTGGTTGGCAAGCCCGCCAATCATTACCAGCACATCAACATAGGCCGCTGGGTTGAGCCAGCAAATCGCCAGGGTCGCGAGAGCCGGCTTCACCCAGGTCGATTGGCGTACTTGCTGGCGCAGACGCGTGGTGCGCCGCCGAGTATCAACCGGGGAGGAACCGCCCAAGCTGCCACCATCAAAAGCATCGATTTGCTGTGTCTTATTCGGCTCGACCTGCGCAGGGGAGAGGGTTTCAACCTTGTCGCGCAAAGCATCGCGGAAGCACAGGTAAGTAAAGTACGCCAGATAAATCGCACCCAGATACTTCAGCACCACAAGCGCGGTCGGGAAAGTTTCCACCAAATAGCCCACGCCCGCGGTGCCACCGCTGATTAAAATGATGTCGGAGACCGCGCAAATCGCAATGACTATCCACACGTGCTCGCGCTTAATGCCCTGTTTGATCAGCAGGGCATTTTGCGGGCCAATCGCTACGATCAGTGAGAGCCCTAGTGCGAAACCGGCGATGAGGATAGACAGCGTTGACATATCTCTACTGTGCAGTCGCTTGTCGATGAAGTCCAGTTATTGAATTTCACCTTAGGTTAGAATGGCTTCATGAATCCGGTACATTTGGAAACCTTGCTGGCCATCGTGGATGAAGGCAGCTTTGAATATGCTGCGACGGTGCTGGGAATCACACCGTCGGCGGTTAGCCAAAGAATCAAATCACTTGAAGCCTCCACGGGTCGTGTTTTGCTGCGCCGTGCTAACCCTGTCACGGCGACTGACGCCGGGGAGATTTTGGTGCAATCTGCCAGGCGCATGGCGCTGGTACAGGCAGAAACGGATGCGCGCTTAGGGCAACGCTTGCAACGCGTGCCGTTGTCGGTGGCGGTTAATAATGACACCCTAGCCACGTGGTTTAAGGCCGTGATGGCAGAGATGGCGCAATACGGCGAGGCAGCGCTGCGGCTGCGCGTCGAAGATGAAACCCGCACCTTGGCTATGCTGCGCCGTGGTGACGTGCTGGGCGCCATTACCCATGAGCAAGCTCCAGTCTCGGGTTGTGTTTCCGAATATTTAGGCACCATGCGCTATGTTGCGGTCAGTACCCCGGATATTAAAACTCGCTTTAACACGGAGTTGGGCCTGGCGTGGCGGCAAATGCCGCTGGTGATCTATGGCCCGCAAGATGCGATCTTGGACCGCGCGATGCGCGACCGTGACGTGGAATTGCATGTCATCCGCGGCCGGGTATCCCAGATCCCGACGTCCGAGGCCTATCTCGAAGCCGTACGTATCGGTTTAGGTTGGGGAGTGCTGGCAGAAATCCAGGTCCAGCAATATCTCGATTCAGGCGAACTAGTGGCTCTGGACGGCGAGGATATTGAAGTGGACCTGTACTGGCAGCGCTGGCGATTAGAATCTGAAGTTCTAGAAAAGCTCACCAGCAGTGTTATCAGCGCCGCGCGGGCGGCGCTGCCACAACGTAAATAACCTGCGGAATTTCTAGCGGTCAAACAGTGGAAGTTGGAAATCCTCTGGGTTTTTCACTTCCTCACCAGCAGGCAACGCCCCTGGCAGGGTGGTGCCATCTGCAAATGGCTGACCGCCAAAGCGATCGCGGTCATGTGGTTCCATCAACCACGCCATGTCTGGGCCGACTGGCACGATCTTGGTGGGGTTAATCTCGGTGTGCACCATGAAGTAGTGCTGCTTGATCTCGGTGAAGTCCGTGGTGTCACCAAAGCCTGGAATCTGGAAGAGCTCTTGGAGGTAGCCGCGGATATTAGGCAGCTCAGCCATCTTGTGACGAGAGCACTTAAAATGGCTGTAATACACTGGGTCGAAACGAATCAAGGTGACAAAGAGGCGGATATCGGTCTCGGTGATGTGGTCACCCACCATGTAGCGCTGCTTGCCTAGGCGGTCTTCTACCCAGTCCAGTGCTTCCCACATGAACTCATATGCCGATTCATAAGCTTCTTGTGAACCTGCAAAGCCGCAGCGGTAGACACCGTTGTTGATCGATTTGAAGATGTAGTAGTTAATCTCTTCTATCTCTTCGGCGTGCTGTGCTGGGTAGAGGTCTGGCGCGCCCTCGCGCTGGAAATCTTTCCAGTTGGTGATGAAATCACGAACGATAGAAGGGTAGTCATTGGTGACTACGCGACCGGTGGATTCCTCCACGATGGCTGGAACCGTAATTCCACGGGGGTAATCGGGGAAGCGCTTAAAGTAAGCATCTTGCAAACGCGGAATCTGCAGGACTGGGTCAACTCCGCCTTCATCAAGGTCGAATTGCCAAGAGCGAACGTCGTGCGTCGGGCCAGCCAGTGCCAGCGAGATGGTGTCTTCCAACCCCATCAAGCGGCGTGCAATAACGGTGCGATGCGCCCACGGGCAGGCACGAGCTACTGCCAAGCGGTAGCGGCCAGCTTCTTGTGGCCAGTGGAATGTGCCATCTTCCTGCTCTGTTGGCTCGCTGATGTCGGGGACGATGCGATCCTCGATGTAATTGGTATCGCGAATAAACTCTCCATCGGGAGAGGCGTTGCGTGCTTCTTGGACTGGTTCCTGCGTGTTCTCGGTTGCCATGTCACTCCTTTATTCCATTGTGTTGACGTATCAACAACTCTAGTTCATTTGTTGCGCAAAATCTAGACCGAACCCACGCGCGAGAGATAAAGGTTTGGCAACAGCTGGCAAAATGGTGGGGCGCGCCGACTTAGCTGGCTGTCAGCAGCGACGATTTCGCATAGTGTTTAGGTTATGAGCACGAATACACCGTCCCACGATCAACCTGATAAGGCATCAGACTTTGATGACGAGTTGGGTGTTCCTGCATACAAACCGTCCACCGACTCGACTCCTGCCGCGGCATCGCCAGCTTCCGCCTCGCCGGCCTCTGCTGCTGATCAGACCGCTGAGTCCACCAGCCCATCGGATCAGCCCACGACGTCTTTCGAGCGCCCCTCCGATGCGGAGATTAAAGCTAGCGAGCAGCGCAAAGCATCCGCCAAGAAACCAAGCGGTGTACGCATCGTGGAAAGTGTCGACCCAGTAGCGTCCATGCCTTCGACACCAGCCGCGACATCGGAACCAGCTGCGGCCGCCTCCGAGCCAAATCCGGTAGACACTCCATCAACTTCGGAGCCTGCGAAAGACACCGCAGCACCTAAGGCGCCCGCAAACTCTGACTCTTCAGACACCGACTCCTCGGGTTCCGCTTCCGGTGGTGCTGCAGCTGCTGGTGCTGGCGCAGCTGCGGGAGCCGGCGCTGCAGGAGCAGGCTTTGCCGCTGCACATGCGTCGGGTGCTAAGGATGCCGAGCCGGAGGCTGCGAAGCCTGAAACCACCCAAGAAGTTCCGCGCTCGAGCGTCTTCGACCGCCCCGGACGTGCTCAACCACAAGAAATTACGCCCAATACCACCCAGGCTCCTCAGTCCGCTGTTGAGTCCCAACCTACGGAGACGATGAACATGGGCCCTACAACTGGTTCACAGAACAATCCTTACGATGACCGTGATTTCGCTAGCCGCGATACCTCCTTCGACCAATCGCCGACGTCGGTAAACTCATCCGCTGATTACGGCAATGAACCAACTACCGTGCAGCCGGCTGCAGTACCAGCAGGTGGCGCAGCGGCTGGTGCGGGCGCAGCAGGATACTCGGCGACGCAGCACTTTGATTCACCATCGCAGTACTCGGATGACACGGCCTTGGCTCTCGATGCCGATACCGCCGCAGCAGCCCAGGCTGAGGAAGAACAAGCACTGCGTCGTCAGTATGGCAAGCGCGGCACCATTGACTTTGGTTTGCTCTTCATCCGTATCGCGCTGGGTGGCTTCCTCATCGTTGAGGGCGTGCGCACACTCTTTAGCATCGGGGAGTCCGCTGGAATCTCCGGACTGGAGTCTGAATATGCTAGCTACTCGATGGCCAATATCCTGGCCATGGGTATTCCAGTAGGACAGCTCGTTGCAGGTGTATTCCTGGTGCTGGGCCTTCTGACCCCATTTGCATCCATGCTGGCACTCGTTGTTACCGGCTTCATGGCTATCCACGAGTTGGCTGTTTCCGGTGCAGGTTTGGACGTCTTTGGCTGGCCTGAGTCCCTGTGGCTGGCACTAGTCTTGTTCGTAGTTAACGTTGGCGTACAGTTCACCGGCCCAGGATTTATCTCTGTTGACTCCGCACTTGGTGTGAAGGCACTCTCGAGCCCGGCTCGTCGTCCATTGGCTTCGTCGTGGGTTTTCTTTATCCTCGGTGCAGCGGCACTGGTAGCTGTGTGGTGGTTCGGCGCCGGTATCAACCCGCTGAACTAATACGCATTAAGCGCAAGAAAGCGCGCCAGTCAGAATCCTTTGTGGAAACTCTGACTGGCGCGTTTTTTAATGTGTATCTGGTTTCGCTAGCACTGCTTTCGGCAAAAGGGATCGCCGAATTAGCTAACCAGCCTGGTTGACTAGTTAGCTCTTGCTAGCGGTGGGGATCGCCCTGGTTTTAGATGAGGCTCATCGCTCCCATGCTGCTTACGTGGTGCGTATTGCCCACAAGTTTTCCGCCTGGGGTGTGCAGGCGGACTTTGCCGCGGTGGCGTCGCATTCTCCCGCGACTCGGTTTGCCTCGTTTCTTCCGGCTCGGCGAAGATGGACCGCCATCATCATTCACGCCGTTGTGGTACTTGCACAGCATCGTCAGATTCGACGGTTTGGTATGGCCGCCGTTCTTGTGGGCGTCGATGTGGTGGACCTGGCACCTATCAGCGGGCACGTTGCAGTCTGGCCACGGGCAGACAAGGTTTTCTGCCATTGCCAAGGTGCGTAGCTTGTCGGATGCGAAGCGGGCTTCGTAGAGGTTGACCGGTCCGGCGGTGGGGTGGAAGAGTCCAACGTAGAGCTTGTCGCCAAGGGCGCCTTCCATCGCGGCGTTGATGAACTCGGCGCCGGTCATGGTGGTGCCATCAGAAAGACCGATGATGACCTCGTCGCCGCGACCGCAGGAGACTTTGGCGAAATCATCGAGGCCGATAGCGATAACGGTGCGGTATTCCGGTTTGGTGAGGCCGGTGCCGTTTCCTTCGACGAGGTCCCAGAATGGTTCGAGCAATGCTTCGGAGCGTGGCTGGTCGTCGTTGGTGATTTCGGCGTCGAGGGTTTTCTCGAGGTCGGTAATACGGCGTTGGGTATCGGTAATGCTAATGGTGCGTAGGCCGTCGATAGCCCGGCCGACGCGTACGCCCGGTTTCTTCTTGGTGTCGCCGCCTTCTTCGGTGACGCGTTTCTTGGCGTGGGCTTCGACTTCTTCGAAGGTGCCTTCGTAAGCGATAAGTTCTGCACGCAGTTTCCACGCTGCGCCGCGGGTGTTGAGTTTTTTGGCGTGTTTGTTGACCATGTCTAAGTATTCGAGGCTTAATTGCCTCGCTTCGGCAAGCGCTACTGAATCGCGCTGCGCCTTGGGCGAGTCAGCGGGCCCGAAGAATACTGTGGCAAGCCTGGTGTATTTGCGTGCCGTGTTCAGTGGCATCAGGTCACCGGCAAGGTCATAAGGGGAGCACTGATAAACGTCGCGGAGGATAGTTATTCCGCTTGTGTAGAAGAGTTTTATTATTTGTTGTCCGTTCATAACTTCGACACTAAAACGCCTTTGCAAGCCCTGGCTAGTGCAAGCTCAAAAACCTGTGGATAACTACGTTGACACGTCACGCAACTGGCAAAGTTATCCACAGGCGCGCCTCTGAGTCGGCATAAATACGCCGAAAAAGTACCTGAGATCGCGAAAAGGCCGGTGGTTAACCGGCCTAGGGGAGAATCTAGCGCGTGATACTAGATGCTTTGCGCAGTGTCGTGAGCGGTGGAATCATTAATCGGTACGAAGCGAAGCATGATTGCGGTGACGATCATGGTTGCGATGGCGAACCAGATGAAGTCGCTCATGACAATTTTGAAGACTAGTTCTTGTTCCCACACGTTGATGCTATCGCCCCAGTACCACTTCGGCGGGATGGTCAAGATTAGCAGTGACCACAGACCGAGGATGGAGACCATGATACCGGATACCCAGCTGAGGTGACGCCAGGTAGTCGCGCGGTAGAGCAGGACTGGGATGGCGATGGTGAGCCAGATCCAGTGGTGCGACCAGCTGACTGGGGAAATCAGCAGCATGATGAAAGCGTTGATCATGAAGGCTTCGATGTTGAGTCCGCGCTTATTCAGCGCGATCATCAACCAGCCACCGAGCACGACGGTGATAATGGCCAGGCAGAACCAGATGATCGTGGTGATCATGCTGGAAGTGTCCATGGCCTCTTGGGAGGTGTAGAGACGCTCGAGAAAGCCCTTGAGGGAGCTATTGGATTGGTAGGCGGTTTGGACGCCGATTTCGCCGCCGGAGCCCATCGATAAGAGATTGACAGTGAAGTATTCCCACGCCACATCCCAGCGCACGGACGCGGCAATAGCGGTGGCTACGATGGCAGAGATGCCTGCGGTGATAATCGGCTTGATTTCTTTGCGGACCAAGAAATACAGCAGCATGGCCAAAGGTGTGATTTTGATGGCTGCGGCAACACCGATGAGCCAGCCTTGCGGGAGCCACTTGAGACGCTTGCGGGGGATTAAGTCCAAAGCAACGAGCGCCATGAGGATGATGTTGATCTGCGCGAAACCGTTATTCAAACGCACGGGCTCAAAGATTAAAACGATGCCCCACACCAAGGTGGCGACAGCGATGATATCGGAGCTGGCAAAACGATTGGCACGTTGCTTATTTAAGGCAAAAGCCAGCATGAGCAGCACGAGGCCGATGAGCAGATTGGATAGGATAATGACGATGTCGCCGGCCATAGCATCGCTAAACCAATCACCAGCCAGTGGCACCATCACTAGCGCGCCAAAAGGTGGGTAAAGAAACGGCAGCGCAATATCCCCGGCCATCATGGGCACGGAGTAGACCTCGTTGCCGGCCATGAAAGCTTTAACGCCTTCGCGGTAGATGATCATGTCGATAGGAAAATCCGTCAACATCACCTGAATCGCCGTGGTTACCGTGGCGATGATAACCCCAAGTAAGCCAATTAACCCCGCGATAGCGGGGGAGAAGAAGGCTGTGGGAGCAGCGACGTTCGTAGCCGCTGTCGGCACCGGCGGGTCTTGGTCAATATTTGGCGAAGTAGTCACAGGCCATAATGTTAGGCGGTGGGCCAGTACTTCGGTAAATACTGACCCACCGCCTAGGTGAAAATGTGGTGAACGTCGTTGATTAAGCGATATGCCCATCAACGATGCGGACTGCGCCCATGTCGGCAGAAGTCGCCATGTTTGCGTATGCGCGCAAAGCCTTGGTGACAGGGCGGTCGCGGTTGACCGGGGTCCATGGCTTTTCGCGGCGTTCTTGCTCAGCGCGACGACGCTCCAGCTCGTCTTCGTCGATGTCCAGGGTCAGTGCGCGCTTGCGCACGTCGATGGTGATCGGGTCGCCATTTTGGACCAGACCGATTACACCGCCGTGAGCAGCCTCAGGGGAGATGTGGCCAATGGACAGGCCAGAGGTACCACCGGAGAAGCGGCCGTCGGTGATCAAGGCACATGCCTTGCCCAAACCGGAGCCCTTGAGGAAGGAGGTCGGGTGCAGCATCTCCTGCATGCCCGGGCCGCCAGCAGGTCCCTCGTAGCGGATGACGATGACATCGCCAGCTTGGACTTCACGCTTGAGAATGATGGAGACTGCTTCTTCCTGGGACTCGACAACGCGAGCAGGCCCCTGGAAGTGCCACAGTTCTTCCTCGACACCGGCGGCCTTGATGATGGCGCCATTAGGTGCGAGGTTGCCGCGCAGGACAACCAGACCACCTTGGTCGGAGTAGGAGAATTCTGAGGAGTGGATGCAGCCGTTTTCCTGGTCGGTGTCCAGGGTTTCCCAGACATTGTCGGTGGAAAATGGCTCAGTGGTGCGTACGCCACCTGGGGCAGCCAGGAAGAGATCGCGGGCCTTGTCCAGTTCCTTGCCGCCGCGGATATCCCAGTCATCCAGCCATTCGCCGGCGTCCTTGTACAGCGCGGTGTGGACATTCATCTTCAGGTGACCGGAGCGGCGCAGCTCGCCCAAGATGGCAGGGATGCCGCCGGCGCGGTGGACGTCTTCGATGTGCCAGACACCGTTGGGGGCAACCTTGGACAGACAAGGAACGGCGTCAGAGACAGCCTCGATGTCGTTCAGGGTGAAGTCGATGGCACCTTCTTGTGCTGCAGCCAAGGTGTGCAAGATGGTGTTGGTGGAGCCACCCATGGCCATATCCAGCGCCATGGCGTTGTAGAAAGCGTCCTTGTTCGCGATATTGCGCGGCAGGACGGATTCATCTTCTTCGCCGTAGTAGCGGCGGCACAGGTCCACGATGGTGGTGCCGGCTTGCTCGAAGAGACGACGACGGAAAGAGTGGGTTGCCAAGGTGGTGCCGTTGCCAGGCAGGGCCAGACCCAAAGCTTCAGTCAGGCAGTTCATGGAGTTCGCGGTGAACATACCGGAGCAAGAACCACAGGTTGGGCAGGCAGATTCTTCGACCATGGCCAGACCGGCATCATCGACATCATCGCTAGCCGATGCGGTGATCGCCGTGATCAGGTCAGTTGGAGCCTTCGCAACGCCATCGACGACAACTGCCTTACCAGCCTCCATAGGGCCACCGGAGACGAAGATGGTGGGGATGTTCAAACGCAAAGCCGCGTTGAGCATGCCTGGGGTGATCTTGTCACAGTTGGAGATGCAGACCAGCGCGTCGGCGGTGTGTGCATTGACCATGTATTCCACGGAGTCGGAAATGATCTCACGTGATGGCAGGGAGTAGAGCATGCCGCTGTGGCCCATGGCGATGCCGTCATCGACCGCGATGGTGTTAAATTCCTTCGGCACGCCGCCAGCTTCACGAATGGCATCAGCGACGATGTCACCGACGTTTTTCAAGTGGACGTGGCCAGGAACGAACTGGGTATAGGAGTTGGCGATAGCGACAATTGGCTTGCCGAACTCATTTTCCTTGGTGCCGGTCGCGCGCCAGAGAGCGCGCGCACCCGCAGCTTGCCGGCCGACGGTGGTTACTTTAGAGCGCAGAGGAAACATGAAAATAGATCCTAAAAATCAAAGATGGGGATTATAAGGCGTATAGCGTGGTCAACGCTTTGTGATAAGAAAGTATTCCCTCACTGCCTTGGGCCTTCGGCGAGTGCTGCGGGTGAAGGGGGTGTGCTCGCCGCAGCATCGGTAGGTTACTTACTCTACTCCGTTGCGACGCTGATTCTGAGTCTGGCCATCCGATGGGGGTGTCTCACGGGGTGGATTAGTGTTTCCATTCTGTGGGACACCTTTATTGGCTTCGGGGACGGCGCTTTCGGCGCCGTCCTGGGCGGCCTGGTATTGCGCGTACTCTTCTTTGTCCATCAAGATCTGCTGGCCGTCGCGGTGGACAATGACGACCTTTTCATCAGCTGCGGCTTTGCCCTCGCTGAGTGCGTCGGGGATGCGGCCGCGGGATGCATCGTAAAGCCCCGGCAAAGAGTTAAAGGTAACGCCGGGCAAATTGTGCTTGGTGCCGGTAGTGGTTTCAGCGAAAGCCTTGGAGCCTTGGAAGCCAATGCCTTCGAAGTTGTCCCAAGAAATAGTTTTGCGGCCTTTGAACGCGTAGCGAATGGCAATACCTTTTTCGCCGACGGTGGTCTTGCCGCGCAATACCCAATAGATCCACAGGGCAGGAATTAATACGGTCCAGCCCAAAAGTAGTGGGTTCCAGCCGGCCATGATGATGCACACCATGGCCATCAAGGCAATGGCGAAGACGTGGGTGCGCTCGGGCACGAACTCCTTGGTCTCGCCGGTGGGCGCCGGAATAGTAGAACTAGTTGCGTTGTTGTCGGCTAAGTTGTCAGCAGGCACAGGATCGGTCATGTAAACCTATGCTAATTAGTTTTATTCCCAGGGGTTAATCATGAGATGTGGAGTCGGGCAAAGATACAGGTAAATTCCGCACACTGAGATAGGTTTCTCACGCAATGGGGGTGTTAACTGGACTGAGGAAAATCAGTGTGTATGATGTAGGCCATGATCAATATTCGACTTCAGGTGGTAGTAGTAGCAGCGCGGCGCTTGCCGTAGCGGCCATTTTGAAGTCGTTAAAAGCAAGTGCCCTCGCCAACTCCCACCCGAGTTGAGTCGGGGGCATTGTTTATTTATAGCTCGGCCCACCCACAGCCGATGTTTGATCTGCGCTTTACCGCCTGCCCGCCACCCGCACGGTGCCAGGATGAGCAAAGTGTCTAATTGAATAATTACTTTGAAAAAGTCCATGACCTAAGGAGCATTACCACCGTGGCAGCTTCCACAACGCCCTCTCCGGCTTCGGTGGCCTCTTCGACTGGCGCAAAGCCAGGACCAAAAGGCCCAGAGCGCATGACTGGTGCACAAGCTATTGTCCGCACCCTTGAAGATTTAGGCACCGACCTAGTCTTCGGCATCCCAGGCGGCGCCGTGCTGCCTTTGTATGATGCACTAAACCGTTCCGAAACTCTTCGCCACGTGCTCACCCGCCATGAGCAGGGTGCTGGCCACGCTGCTGAAGGCTATGCAGTGGCAACCGGCAAGGTGGGCGTGTGTATTGCCACGTCCGGTCCTGGTGCAACCAACTTGGTAACCCCAATTGCGGATGCCAACTTGGACTCTGTGCCAATCGTGGCCATTACCGGCCAGGTGGGCTCTAACCTCTTGGGCACTGATGCCTTCCAGGAAGCAGATATTCGCGGTGTGACGATGCCGATTACTAAGCACAACTTCATCGTCACGGATCCGAATAAGATTCCAGAGGCGATTGCGTCTGCGTTCCACTTGGCATCGACTGGCCGTCCTGGCCCTGTCTTGGTGGATATCCCGAAGGATATCCAAAATGCCACGATGGAATACACCTTCCCGCCGAAGTTCTACATGCCGGGGTATAAGCCAACGACCAATCCTCACAACCGCCAAATCTCGGCAGCAGTGAAGATGATTTCGGAAGCTACCCGCCCTGTTCTCTACGTCGGTGGCGGTGTCATCAAGGCTGACGCTCACCGCGAGCTGCTGGAATTTGCCGAATTTACCGGCATCCCAGTAGTTACCACCTTGATGGCTTTGGGTGCATTCCCAGATTCTCACCCACAGCACATGGGTATGCCGGGCATGCACGGCACGGTTCCAGCGGTTGCCGCCATGCAGCGCGCAGACTTGCTCATTGCTATCGGTGCGCGTTTCGATGACCGCGTCACCGGTGACGTTGACACCTTCGCACCACACGCGCAGGTTATCCATGCGGATGTGGACCCAGCGGAAATCGGCAAGATTCGCGAAGTTGCCATCCCAATCGTCGGTGATGCTCGCGAGGTGCTGTTGGCGCTGACCAAGACCTATCAGAACTCCACCAAGTATCCGAAGCCGGAAATCAATGAGTGGACTGGCTACCTTAATGATCTGCAGGACCGCTTCCCACGAGGCTGGGAGCCAACTGAAGATGGCAAGCTCAACCCGCAGTTGATTTTGGAGCACCTCTCGCGTGAAATTGGCCCAGAGGCCATCTACGTGGCAGGCGTTGGCCAGCACCAGATGTGGGCTGCACAGTTCATCGACTTTGAAAACCCACGCACCTGGATCAACTCCGGTGGTGCCGGCACCATGGGCTACGCAGTTCCTGCAGCGCTCGGTGCCAAGGCTGGCTTGCCGGACAAGGAAGTCTGGGCAATCGATGGCGATGGCTGTTTCCAGATGACTAACCAGGAGCTGACCACCGCAGCTTTGGAAGGTTTCCCCATCAAGATCGCTGTTATTAATAACGGCAACCTGGGCATGGTGCGCCAGTGGCAGACCCTGTTCTATGAGCGCAACTACTCCAACACCAAGCTGCGTGAGGAAGAAAACTACATCCCGGACTTCGTCAAGCTTGGCGATGCCATGGGCTGCGAATCCATTCGCGTGACCACCGAAGAAGAAATCGTGCCTGCTATCCAGCGCGCGCGTGAAATCAATGACCGCCCAGTAGTTATTGACTTCATCGTCGGCGAAGACGCACAGGTTTGGCCAATGATTTCCGGCGGTGCTTCAAACGAAGAAATCCAGTACGCCGTTGGCCTGCGCCCACTGTTTGATGAAAATGAATCAGCTGCTGAAGAACCGGCGACCATTCACGAAACCGTAGAGGAGATCGAAGACTAATGCCTGCTCCGCACGAAGTCACCCGCCATACTTTGTCCGTCTTGGTCGAAGACGTAGAAGGTATCACCTCCCGCGTCGCCGGCATGTTCACCCGCCGTGGCTACAACCTCGTATCCATTGTCTCCGCACGCACGGAAACTCCCGGCATTAACCGCTTTACCATCGTGGTCGATGCCAGCGAGGTAGTTATCGAACAGGTAACCAAGCAGCTCAACAAGATCATTCCAGTCATCAAGGTCGTCGAACTGGATGAAGACACCTCGGTCGCACGTGGCATCATGCTGGTCAAAGTTACCGCTGATAACACCAATCGCCCGCAGGTTGTCGACGCCGTCAACATCTTCCGTGCCCGCGTAGTAGACGTGGCTCAAGAATCCGTCATTGTGGAAGCTACGGGTTCGCCAGGAAAGCTGCGCGCACTGCTAGATGTTTTAGAGCCATTCGGCATTCGCGAACTCATCCAGTCCGGGCACGTGGCACTGAGCCGCGGTCCAAAGGCCATGGCGCCCAGCAAGCTCTGATTGACTCAATCGAATCAACCACATCAATCGCATAACTCGATTGACCCCTCTCGGTGCTTTGGTCGGGAGGGGAACCCTCCGACAAAACACCCCCGGCGCAGCCCACAAGGTTCGCGTCGGTTAGTAGGGGGAGTCCTCACAAGGGAAGCCCTCTCAAAAAATTCATAATAAATTCCTGAAATATCTCATAATGTGAACACTTCATCCCGCACTGTGGTACGGTAGATGGAGTGCACCCACACTAGTACCGAACTTTCCAACGAAAGGGTTAACTCTCATGGCAATTGAGACTTTTTACGACGACGATGCTGATCTGTCGATCATCCAGGGCCGCAAGGTCGCTGTTATTGGTTACGGCTCCCAGGGCCACGCGCACTCTCAGAACCTGCGCGACTCCGGCGTTGAGGTAGTCATTGGTCTGCGCGACGGATCCAAGTCCGCAGCCAAGGCAGAAGAAGCTGGCTTTGAAGTAAAGTCTGTTGCAGACGCCACCAAGTGGGCAGACGTTATCATGATCCTGGCTCCAGATACTTCCCAGGCTTCGATCTTTACCAATGACGTCGAGCCAAACCTAGAAGAGGGCAACGCGTTGCTCTTCGGCCACGGCCTGAACATTCACTTCGACCTGATCAAGCCAGCTGACAACATCACGGTCGGCATGGTTGCGCCAAAGGGCCCAGGCCACTTGGTTCGTCGTCAGTTCGTTGACGGCAAGGGTGTTCCTTGCTTGATCGCAATTGATCAGGACCCCAAGGAAGAAGGCCACGACCTCCTGCTGTCTTACGCTGCCGCAATTGGCGGCGCACGCGCGGGCGTTATCCCAACCACCTTCGAGGCGGAGACCGTTACTGACCTCTTCGGTGAGCAGGCAGTTCTATGTGGTGGCACCGAAGAACTGGTCAAGACCGGTTTCGAGGTTCTGACCGAAGCTGGCTACGAGCCAGAAATGGCTTACTTCGAAGTTCTGCACGAGCTGAAGCTGATTGTTGACCTCATGTTCGAGGGCGGCATCAGCAACATGAACTACTCGGTATCTGATACCGCTGAGTTCGGTGGCTACGTCTCCGGCCCACGCGTTATCGACGCTGGCACCAAGGAGCGCATGAAGGACATCCTAGCCGATATCCAGGACGGCACCTTCACCAAGCGTCTGCTGGCTAACGTTGAAGGCGGCAACAAGGAGCTCGAAGGCCTGCGTGCATCTTACAACGATCACCCAATCGAGCAGACCGGTAAGAAGCTGCGCGATCTGATGAGCTGGGTCAAGGTTGACGCTCGCGCTGAAACTGCTTAAATCGTAAATACGATTTAAAGACAGCTATTTCGCTAGTTCGAATTAGCTTCTTCAAGCGGCTAGCCCTTTAAGGTTGAGATACCTTTTGGGGCTAGCCGCTTTTGCGATCGCCAAACAAAAGCACTCCCACGGTAAAAATGTCCGATCGGACACGCGCGGGAAGTTGATTTGGGGTATAAGCTCAAAGGTATGGGTTTTATTACGCCAAGCTATGACCTTTTGGACCTTTTCAAACGCATTGACCGCGGTGATATCCAAGTTCCCGATTTCCAGCAAGACTACACCTGGGACGAAGACCATATTCGCTCCCTATTAGTCACTGTCCTGCGCGGCTACCCAGTCGGTGCGGTGACGGTCTTAGATACACGCGATGAAAAGATGCGCTTTAAGCCGCGTCCACTTGCTGGCGCACCGGCAACCGACAATAACCCCGGCATGCTGTTATTAGATGGCGAGCAGCGCCTGACCACCTTGTATCACTGCCTGCGCGGATCGGGAAATATCCGCACCACCAATTTCCGCGACGAAACTGTCATGCGCCGCTACTTTGTAGACCTACGCCGGGCAGTATCTGAAGAGCTACTTCCCGATGAGTCCGTCTTCGCCGTTGATGATGACGGCTATGTGTGTTCGCACTTTGGCCCTAGCTTGGACTACCCACTAGATAGGGAAGATGCCTATCTGCGCAGCGGCTGCGTCCCCGTATCCATGCTGTTGTCTGACGAAGGCACGCGCATCATCTTATCCATGGCCGCCCACGTCGCTGGCAGCGTAAACGCAGCCGCCGACGAAGCAAGCAGCAAGAGCACGTCTACTGACAGTACAGCGAGCGAACAGCAGCTTAATTACGCGGAGCTCGCCGAGTTTCACAACCGCGTGCTTTTCCCACTGGCAGGCTATGACGTGCCGATGATTCGGCTGTCGCGCGAAACCGCGAGTGCTGGTGTGGGAACGATTTTCGCCCACGCCAATCGGTCTGGCAATGACATGGACGTCTTTGATTTGGTCACGGCGGTCTTTGCCTCCGAGGATGAGAACTTCCGGCTGGCCGATGATTGGGCCAAGCGTGAAAAAGCCCTGCGGAAATACCCGGCGCTCGATGGCATCAAGCGCACGCAATTCCTGTCCGCAGTCTCCTTGTATTCCACGGCAGATACCGGCCATGCAGGCGGTCAGCGCGAAGATATCTTGAATTTAAATCTATCGGAGTACTTGGCAGCAGCCGACAAGCTGCAGATTACTTTCCAGGAAGTCGCAGAGTTCTTGCGCCAACGCTGCATCTTCAACCAGGAACAAGTCCCGTATACTGCACAGATTATTCCGCTCGCGGTCATTTTGGCGCGCCTTGCGCCGATTACCGGGTGTCTCTCATCGCAGCAAGCCTGGGATAAGCTCAATCGCTGGTTCTGGTCAGGCGTCTTTGGTGAGCTCTATGGCTCGGAAGCCGTCAAGCTTCGTGCTGCACGCGATGTGGAAGAGGTCTGCGCCTGGATTTTAGGCACCCGTGAAGAAGAGCCGAAGTCCGTGCGCGAAGCGGAGTTCAAAGAATCCCGGCTTAATACCGCGGATGAATCCAGCGGTATCTACCATGCGCTCTATGCGCTTTTGATGGCCAGCGGCGCACGGGATTGGCGCAGCGCGAAAGTCTTTGACAAGACTTCATTCTTCGAGTTGAGCACGGGCTTTCACCAAATCTTCCCTGATACTTGGTGCGCAAAGTTCCAGGTGGATCCCGCCTTGGCCAGCTCAGTGCTCAACCACACCCCGATGGGTAAACGCACTGAGGTCGTCATCGATGGGCAATCGCCGGCACGCTACCTTTCTCGCGTGCAGTCGAAGTCGATTATGGAAGATGCAGAATTCGACACCGTATTAGCCTCCCACGAACTCAACGCGGAGCTTTTACACGACGCTGACTTTGACGGGTTCATCCGGGATCGACGTGAGCGCTTTGTCGGAATGGTCGAACACGCCATGGGCAAAACCATCATCCGGGATCTCAGCACTGTTTAGGCGCCCAAGTTGCTAGGCAATTTGGCCTTCAACTGGGTGTTTCCCAAACTGCAGTAGTGGTGAGATACTTACTGCCAGTAGTGGAAAAATAAGGCGGGGAAAGTTGCGCGTGGCAAAAATACCGAAGGCAGTCGCAGCGCTTGTAGCTATGAGCTTGGCGCTGAGTTTGTCATCGTGTTTTCGCCAAAGCGAGCCAGTGGTAACCCCGCAGCTTTTTGATCTGGATGAAGCCCAGATCAACTTAGAGCAGGCTGCGACCGAAAACCGCAGCCAGCTAGTGCGCGAAGAATTCCGCGATAAAGTCCAGGTGCTCCCAGACCCCTGGGGTCTGCAATCTGTGGAGCTGTTTTTCCAGGGTTCTGGTTCAAATTCGATCATCATCGCGGAGAATACAGACTCCTCGCAGTTGCGGGCGGCATCGATAGCCGTGGCACAACGCGTCCCCATGGTCACCTACGATGACTCCATGCGCAGTGAACTCATCGCGCAAATAGAAGCATTGGGCATTACCCGCATTTTATTGGTCGGAGACCTGCCTTTTGCGTCCACGCACGGGGACCTAGAGATTTTGCATGACCCGGGCACTACCCAAGCATTGGGGGAGATGACGGCATTTCAATTCACCAGCCAAGTCGTCGGTAGCCCAGAGGGGATGGTCAAAGCCGTAGCAGATTTAGAGTCGGCCAACTTCACCGAATTGAAGGCCGCATGGGAGCCTTTATACCGCGAAGAGCGGTGGGAGACAGAGCCGATTCCAGCGCAGTCACGCAGGGATTCGGGCATGTCACCGGTGATTATTGTGACCCCGGAATCATCGGTGGCATCGGTAGCTAATGCCAAAGCTTGGGGCGGGGAAGTGTGGGTTATGCCCACCGGCGATCCGCGCGATTCCAAGCATCAAATGGCCTTGGTGAATGGTTTAGAAGATGGTCCGCTAGTCGCACTCGGCCCCCAGTTTGGGGATAACAACCTGTTAACCGATAGGATTAGGCACGGTTGGAATTCTTCGACGCACGCAAACTCATAAAATCACCTCAAGTAATCTGTGAGGGGGCTTTAAAAGCATGAGCGCGCCGCCCAATTCCTGCTGCCTGGTCACCTTTGGTGACTTGACTTGATGAACCGCCACTGATCACGAGCCACTGATCACTCCAATTTCCATAAGGATCGAAGAACATGTCGAAGCCGGTCGTTTTAATTGCCGACAAACTTGCCCCATCCACCGTTGAAGCTCTGGGGGATGGAGTTGAGGTCCGCTGGGTTGATGGACCAAACCGCGATGAACTGCTTGGGGCAGTAGGAGAGGCTGATGCTCTCCTGGTTCGTTCTGCAACCACCGTTGATGAGGAAGTCCTCGAAGCTGCTAACAACCTCAAGATTGTAGGCCGCGCGGGCGTTGGCCTCGATAACGTTGACGTTCCCGCAGCTACTGCTCGCGGCGTCATGGTTGTCAACGCACCAACCTCCAATATTCACTCCGCGTGTGAGCACGCTATTTCCTTGCTGCTCTCTACGGCACGTCAGATTCCACAGGCAGATGCGACCTTGCGTGATGCAGAGTGGAAGCGTTCTTCTTTCAAGGGCGTGGAAATCTTCGGCAAGACCGTCGGCATTGTCGGCTTTGGCCACATCGGTCAGCTGTTCGCACAGCGCTTGGCAGCGTTTGAAACTGAAATCATCGCTTATGACCCATACGCTAACCCAGCGCGTGCGGCATCCTTGGGCGTGGAGCTGGTGGAGCTCGAAGAGCTGATGAGCCGCTCGGACTTTGTCACCATTCACTTGCCAAAGACCCCAGAGACCGCTGGCATGTTCTCCTCTGAGCTTTTGGGCAAGGCTAAGAAGGGCCAGATCATCATCAACGCGGCTCGCGGCGGGCTTGTCGATGAACAAGCGTTGGCCGATTCGATTAAGGCCGGCCACCACTGGGGCGCAGGCTTTGACGTCTATGCCACCGAGCCTTGCACCGATTCGCCGCTATTTGGCCTGCCACAGGTTGTTGTGACCCCACACCTGGGTGCATCGACTGTTGAGGCGCAAGACCGCGCTGGTACCGACGTGGCTGAGTCCGTGCTTAAGGCACTGGCTGGCGAGTTCGTTCCAGACGCAGTCAACGTCTCCGGTGGACGCGTGGGCGAAGAAGT
Source organism: Corynebacterium sp. J010B-136 (assembly GCF_002967075.1). GTDB lineage: Bacteria > Actinomycetota > Actinomycetes > Mycobacteriales > Mycobacteriaceae > Corynebacterium. The sequence continues at coordinate 401,541 of NZ_PUGE01000002.1, forward strand.
GGCAGGTTGGCTCGACCTGGCACGCAAGCTGGGTCTGGCATCCGGCAAGCTGCTGCGCTCTGCACCAGTGGCCATCGAGGTCACCGCGTGTGGCCAGTTGTCTACCGAGGACGTTGAGGTTCTTGGCCTGTCTGCAGTGCGCGGTTTGTTCTCCGGTGTCACCAGCGAGGTTGTTACCTTCGTGAACGCCATGTCCATTGCTGAATCCCGCGGCGTGACAGTCAAGGTCTCCACCAAGGATGAGGCAAAGGGCCACAACTCCACGGTGCGCGTGAAGGTCATTTCCGCAGAGGGCAACACCTCTGTTCTGGAAGGTGCACTTACCGGCATCGATGGTGTGGAAAAGATTGTGCGCATCGATGGCCGCGGCGTGGATATGCGCGCGACCGGCCGCAACATCTTCTTCTCCTACAGCGACCGCCCAGGCGCACTGGGTGTCGTTGGCTCCGTGTTGGGCAACGCTGGCATCAACATCCAGGCAGCAGCTTTGACCCAGGGCAAGCAGGACGATGCCGCCGTGCTTATCCTGCGCGTTGAGCGCGAGGTCCCAGAAGAGCTCATCTCTGAGATTCAGGACCAGCTGGAGGCTCAGTCCTTGCAGGTCAACTTCGACGCTTAAATAGTGCATAAAAAGACGCCATCATCGCTTGTCGATGCATGGCGTCTTTTCCTTTGTACCGTTGCCCTAACTGGGCTTAACCTTGGTTCGATTTTCTGCGCTCGCGCCAACGCAATTTCCCGCGTGCGCATAGGCGGTAGTAAACCCTGCGGTGGTTATTACCGTGGCGCAGCTTAAGACATTGCGGTGCCGCGAGTACTTAAAAAGAATTAGGGCGCTGAGAATAACCACCGTCGCGCCACAGCCGATAATTTGCCACGCTGGAAATTGCGTCGGCGCACCGCGCTGAAAGTAGTCGGTGATGGGCGAGTCGCTATTCCACGACAGCCACAACCCGGCCGATAGGATACCGCTGAGAAAAGCCAGGGCCATGCCGATAAGCGGGAAGGGTTTCTTTGCCCGCTGACTTTTAATATTCCACGCGCCAATCATCAGCGGAATCAAAATAATGACGCTGGGCACAATCGCGAAGATGAACGCGCCCCATAAAAACTGCCCCGTGTGAAATTCCATGTCCATGCTTCGTCCCATCGTGGTGGTCGGTGTTGCATAGCGCCGGAGGCGCGGAGCAACAACGACTGTACGCGCGTTGAAAGATTTAGGGCGGGGTAGTGCTAGCAACAATCGCGTTCTTGAACTAAGGTAGAAATATCCACCCTATGAGAAAGGCGTACCACACAATGAAACTCGCGGTTATTGGCGGAGACGGCATCGGCCCAGAGGTCACAGCAGAAGCAGTCAAGGTTCTGCGCGCTGTGCGTGATGATATTGAGACTACTGATTTCGATCTGGGCGCAACGCGCTACCTCAACAACGGTGAGCTGCTAACCGACGAAGACCTGAAGTCTTTGCGTGAACATGACGCTATTTTGTTGGGTGCTGTTGGTGCGCCAGGGCAGGTGCCTCCAGGAATCTTGGAGCGTGGCCTGTTGCTGAAGCTGCGCTTTGCTCTCGACCACCACGTTAACTTGCGTCCGTCGAAGCTGTACCCAACCGCGGTATCGCCTTTGGCTAATCCAGGTGAGATTGATTTCGTCGTGGTCCGCGAAGGCACTGAGGGTCTGTACGCCGGCAACGGCGGCACCCTGCGCCAGGGCACCGAGCACGAGGTGGCCTCTGAAGTTTCGCAAAACACCCGCTACGGTGTTGAGCGCGTTGTGCGTGATGCTTTCAACCGCGCGCAGAACCGCCGTAAGAAGCTGACCTTGGTGCACAAGACCAACGTGTTGGTCAACGCTGGTGACTTGTGGCAGCGCACCGTTGATGAGGTTGCGCCGGAATTCCCAGAGGTTGAAGTCGATTACAACCACATCGACGCGGCAACCATTTACATGGTTACCGATCCTTCACGTTATGACGTCATTGTCACCGATAACCTCTTCGGCGACATCCTGACTGACCTGGCGGGTGCAGTCGCAGGCGGCATCGGGTTGGCATCTTCCGGCAATATCGACTCCTCCGGAACCAACCCTTCGATGTTTGAGCCAGTACACGGCTCTGCACCAGATATCGCTGGCCAGGGTATTGCGGATCCAACCGCAGCTATCTTGTCCGCTGCGATGTTGCTGCGCCACTTAGGTGATGAAGACAATGCCCAGCGCATTGAAAAGGCTGTTGCTGATGATGTTTCCTCCCGCGGTGAGGAGCAGGTCAAGACCGTTGAGGTCGGCGACCGCATCGCACAGGCTTTGTCCTAATCTCCACTAATTCCTCCTAATCTTGATTTAGTTCGAATCGGAGGACTGTAAGCCCGCACGATTCCCCGTGAGAGCGTCTAAGGTGATGCTCACGCGGGGAATTTTTGCATGTAGGAGGTATAAAAATGTCACTTGATGTCATTGAACTTTTAGGGCTGGTGGTTTCAGCGATTGCGATGTTGTACACGTTGTTGTCGCGCTTTTCGGTGGCAGAAGAACTAGAACGCGCTAAAGCATTGCGTGAGGCGGCACAGCTTTTCGATGAACTCGAGCGCGCCGAGCACGACTTTCACGACGATAAAGGCGTGGTCTACAGCACTGATGCTTTAGTCGGTTATAAGAAGAGCCTGCGCACTTTGCACTTTCACACCACGGTTGGCGTTGGTGAATTGTCGCTGATGGCACTGATCAGCTTTCTTTTGGCGCTGGGGATTTATACCTTGTCGGTGACCATGGAAACCGGTGTTGCCGAAGTTCTCTGGTACGCACTTGCCCTTTTTGCACTGGTTGGCGTGCCAGCCGCGTGGATTTTTACGCGCCGCTATTTAATCGATAGGCAATCACGGCATATCTCCGATGAAGAAAAAGCTCGTTTGCTCAAAGACCCAGGCCAATAGTTTCGGTTGAAACTCTAGGTGGGCAGCAAGGTGTCACAGGGGGGTACAGCGCGGTTAATCCTTACCCCTAGCTATGTCGTACTGCCCATGTTCGTCGCCCACGCGGCTAACATTGGCAACTGATGAACACTAATTTAGCTTCCCAATCCCTTAACGACACCGAGCAGCCACGTGGCCGCAAACTGCGCCGCTATGGCCGCATGACAGTGGCTACCGTGTCTGCTGCCTTGATGGTGGCGTCTTGTAGCGTCTTTACCTCCGGCGAGAACAACGATGGCACGAGCAATAGCGCGTCCTCGGAAGATAGCTCTAAGGCCCCTAGCTTCGCTGTAGATGCACCGACTTCCTTATCGGATGCGGACCCGTCTGGGTTTAATGCCGCGCAGTATTTCTTCCCAGCCGAGGCTGGCGATAATGACCCGACTAGCAAGCAGCTAGTGGTAGCCGGTGCTGAGGAAGCAGACCAATACGCCGCAGCACAAGCCGCAGTTGAGTCCGGTGCGCCGATGCTCATTATCGGCGAGGGCGAAACTGGCGAGAAGGCGAAGACACAAATCCTTGAGTTAGCGCCCGAAGAGATCGTGCAATACGGCATCGACTTAAACGATGACCCAGCACTGACCGAATCTGATGCAAAGATTAGCGAGCCCGAGGAGAGTGAGGACTCCAGTGCAGCGCCTAGCTCCCTGGCAGATTTAGCTGCGCAGGAAAGCCCTAATGATGGCAATGACGCTGCACCGCAGGTGCTCGTAGCATCAGGCACGAATGTCGCGCAGGTAGCATCAGCCCGCGCGGCAGGCGCGCCAGTGCAGGTTCTAGCCGCTGCTGACCCACGTGCGACCTCTGATTCCATGGCTGCTGTCGCTGCAGGTAACGCTGTGGCTTTAGGCGAGGGCTTTGGCAACCAGGAAGAATTCGACGCCCAGGTAAAACTCGCTGCCAATGGTGAGCTGCCTGGTGGCGGCGGGCTCGTATTCCCAGGCCGACGCATGGTGGCACTCTACGGTCATCCTTCCGGTCCTGCTTTAGGCGTCATGGGCGAGCAGCCGCCAGCAGAAGCTGCCGCACTCGCGCAGGAATACGCCGATAGGTACAAGGACCTAACCCAGTGGCCTGTTATCCCGGCTTTTGAAATCATCGCGACGGTAGCATCGGATTCGCCTGGCGATGACGGTGACTACAGCAATGAATCCCAACCGGATGAGTTGCGCCCTTATGTTGATGCGATTACCGAGGCCGGCGGCTATGCCTTCTTGGACCTTCAGCCAGGCCGTGCACGCCTGATTGATCAGGCCAAGATGTACGAGGACCTGCTTAAGCAACCCAACGTCGGTCTAGCACTGGATCCAGAGTGGAAGATTGGCCCAGATGAAGTGCCAATGACCAACGTGGGCCACGTAGAAGCCGAAGAGGTCAATGAAGTCTCCGAGTGGCTTGCTCAGCTCGTGCAAGATAATGACCTGCCGCAAAAGGGACTCATTCTGCACCAGTTCCAGCTGCAGATGCTGCGCGATAGGGATCAGATTCGCACTGACTACCCAGAGCTGTCGTTTATCCTGCACGCGGATGGACATGGCGATGCCGGGCAGAAGTTCGATACCTGGAATGCCATGCGTCAGGGCTTAAGCTCTGATTACTTCATGGCGTGGAAGAATTTCATCGACGAGGACACCCCAATGTTTGACCCCGCGCAAACTTATGATGTCGATCCACGCCCATGGTTCGTTTCTTATCAGTAACCTAAGGCGCATGAGCGTCGAATTAGAAGAGGTTACAGGTTTCCTCGCGTCCATCGAGCCCTTCCGGCACCTTCCGGAAGCTGAGCTCGAGGCACTAGCGCCCACCTTGACGGTGCGCTACGTCCGACGCGGGGAAATCGTTTTGGACTTTGAAGAGTCCAATAATTTCTTGCGCATCATCCGTTCCGGCGCGATAGATATCTTGGGCCCCGATAATGTGCTGCTGGACCGCCGCGACCCGGGATTAACGTTTGGCTATTCCACCTTGGTGGGCACGAATTCCTCGCGTTATCGCATGGAGGCGGTCGAAGATAGCCTGGTCTATGAAATGCCGCGCGAGGTATTCATTCAGCTATCCAAGCGCAACCCCGATATCGCGCGCTTTTACTCCTCCCAATCGCGCCGTATCCGTGCCGCGGCAGAGGAAATCGCCAATGCAGGTGCCAACACCAATGTGTTGCGCACGCATATCTATGACGTCAAGATTTCTAAGGCGCTCTCGTGCTCGCCGGACCTCAGCATCCGTGAAGCCGCCCAGCGCATGGATGAGCACAGTGTGTCTTCATTGCTGGTCATTGAAAATGAAGCACTGCTTGGCATTATCACCGACCGCGATATGCGCGGGCGCGTCGTTGCCGAAGGAGTAGATACCTCCCGCCCAGTCACGGAAGTGATGACCACCAACCTGTTAACGCTGGGCTCTGAAGCACTCGCCATGGAAGCGCTCATGCTCATGTCCGAGCGCAAGATTCACCACTTGCCGGTGGTGGATGATGGCCGGGTGACCGGCATTGTCACGCAGAACGATATCGCGCGCCTGTTGCATAATGACCCGGTCTTCCTCGCGGCGGATATCTCTCGAAAGAACTCCATCGATGAACTCGCCGATGCCTTTACGCGCACCACCAAGGTCGTTGCCCAACTTATTGAAAGTGGGGCAGCACCGGAAGAAACTGCCGGCATGATCACCATTGCTGCCGATGGCGTGGCCCGCAGGCTCTTTACCTTAGGCATTGAAAAATACGGCAAGCCGCCGGTGGACTTCGCTTTTGTTGCCGTGGGCTCCCAAGGCCGCAGGGAGATGGTCTTAGCTTCAGACCAGGACAATGCGCTAGTGCTTAGCGATGATTTCGACCACGCCCTCCACAACGACTACTTCCAAAAACTCACTGAGTTTGTATGCCTGGGCCTCGACCGTGCCGGGCAGGTACTGTGTCCTGGTGACATGATGGCCATGAACCCGCAGTGGCGCATGACCGTGACCGAGTGGGAACGCACCTTTGCCAATTGGACCGGGGCACCAGAACCGGATGCCTTGCTCAACGCGCAGATATTCTTTGACTTCCGCGTTATCGCCGGCAGTCAAGAACTAGGCAACGAAGTCCATCAATCCGCCGTCGCACACGGCAAAAACGCCCTGCGGATGCACGCGCACCTGGCATCCCTTGCCGCGCGCCGGGAACCACCATTGACCTTCTTTAAGGGCCTGGTGGTCGAGCGCAGCGGGCAATATGCCAATACCTTAAACATTAAGAAAGGCGGCACGGCGGCTATCGTGCAGATGGCGCGGCTGTATTCGCTCTCTGCAGGACACAGCATCGTAGAAACCCGCGAGCGCCTGCGCCAATCTGCGGGCAAGACTGTTAGCCGCGCCGGCAGCGAAGACCTCCTCGATGCTTTCGACTACTTACGTTCTATCACTTTGAAGTATCAAGCCTCGCAGATTCGCTCTGGCCAGCAACCGAATTATCACATCGACCCCAAACAGCTCTCCGGCATGGAGCGCGAGAACCTTCGTGATGCTTTCTCCATTATTAAGAGCATGCAAAATGCTTTGGCCACCAAGTATCCGGTCCGCAATATTTAGTAGGGGAGAGATGACACCATGGCCTTATTTGATTTTCTCTCTCCGCGGCGCGTGCTCGAGATTGAAGCGCCAGATCCGAATACGCCTATCGACGAGGTGGAGTTTCTCGCCGTCGATATGGAAACCACGGGACTTAAGCCCAAGCAGCATGAGATTGTTTCTATTGGCTGGGTTCCGATAATCAATAACCGCGTGCAGCTAAAGGATGCGCACTACGTGCTGATTAAAGGCGTGGATGTTGGTGACTCCGCTATCATTCACCACTTACGCGATAGCGATTTGGAACAAGGCTGTGAGCTTGAAGAAGCAATAGAAATGCTCACGAAGGCATTACGCGGCAAGGCGCTGCTCGCACACTTCGCTCCGATTGAAACCGCTTTTTATTCACATGCGTGTAAAAAGCTCTGGGGCAAAGAACCACAACTGCAAGTAGTAGACACCTTCGCGCTTGAGCGCCGCCACATGGAACGCATGAGTACCTTCCCGCGAGGGGAAGACCTTCGCCTATCTCGTGTGCGCTCACGTTACGGGCTGCCGAATTATCGCAATCATAATGCACTTACCGATGCCATCGCGTGCGCCGAACTCTACCTCGCCATGGCTGCGCACCGTCCGCCGCAGAAGCTGAAAGATATGCAGAAAAATCTGCAAATCTAAAAGTGTGAAAACTTAACAAGGCTGTCTGCTTTACACCCTTAACCGGCCTGTAAACTTGTTAGCCTTATCCTTTGCAAGTGTGCAAAGATACTGTTTAGTAGCATTGACTATATGCGTTTAGGACGAATTGCACACCCCGACGGAATTTGCTTTGCCATCATTGAAGGCGATAGCGACGACCCACAAAGCGACAAGCTTGTAGCGAAAGAAATCGCTGGCACCCCGTATACCACTCCAGAGCCAACCGGCCGTGAGTGGAAGCTCAACGAGGTTCGCCTGCTTGCCCCAACCCTGCCAACCAAGGTTGTGGCTCTGGGCCGTAACTATGCTGACCACGTTGCTGAGGTCTTTAAAGAATCAGCAGAGTCTTTGCCACCAACCATCTTTATCAAGCCATCCACGGCCGTTATCGGCCCTGAGGCTCCCATCAAGATCCCGGATTTTGCCACCAAGGTTGAATTCGAGGGCGAGCTGGCTGTAGTTATCTCCAAGGTCTCCAAGAACATCGACCCTGAGAACTGGCAAGACCACGTTTTAGGGTTCACCATCTGCAACGATGTCTCCTCCCGTGACCTGCAGTTCCAGGACGGCCAGTGGGCACGCGCGAAGGGTATTGATACCTTCTGCCCAATCGGCCCATGGATCCAGACTGACTTGAATGCCTTGGACTTGGATGACCACAAGATCAATGCTTACCTGACCCACGAGGGCAAGCGTGAGCAGAAGCAGGACTCCAACACCAATCAGATGATTGTGAAGATGGGCGGCATCCTCGCAGAGATCTCCCAGTCGATGACCCTGCTGCCAGGCGATGTCATTACCACCGGCTCCCCAGCAGGCACCGCACCAATGTATGACGGTGACCGCATCGAGGTGGAAATCCCGAAGGTCGGCATCCTTGCCAACCCAATCGAGAATGCATAACTTCCACCTTTAATACAAACAGCTCCCTAGAAATAGATTACTTACGAGTAATCCTTTCCTAGGGAGCTTTGCTTATTCGGTCGTACGTACGGTGCCTTTTTCTGGATCCATCGTGGGGTTCCCGAACTCGTCGTAGTAGCGAGGAGAGGATTCTAGAGTTGTCTTGTCGAACCAGATTGGGTCGCCGTTTTCATCGTAGTATCCACACACAGCAGCTGAACCGACACATCCATCCGACCGGTATGGTTCGGGATCAAAGCCATCCCAAGCACTTGATGGCGTGAGCCCACTTCGAGACTCAGCTTCTAAGTATTCTGGTCCGCCATTGGCATAAAAACAGTAGTCGCTATAAGCGGTGGTTCCATCAGACCACAGCGCAGGACCTGGAGTGCCGAAGATGCATTCCACGACATAGGGCTCTTCGTCAGCTGCGGCTGGGGCAACTTCTTGAGTTAGAGCAGGTGCTGATTGCGCAGTGGAAGTTTCTACAAATTCAGGCACACTCCAAACAAAATTATTCAGATCGTTGGCAGGAGAGTAGGTGAGGGTCTGAGGAAGATCAGAAACCCAAAATTCTAGAACACCCTGAACCGCATCACCCTCGCTGACTTTGTTTGAGAGGTCTTGGTACCCTTCTAAGTCTTCATGAGCGTTTTTGCACCCATCTGCAGCTTCGATGTTGATTTCGCCGCCATCTGACGTTTCTGCAGTTAGGTCAGCGAAGGAAAAACTATAGGTGTCTTGCAGCTTCTTAGCCTCTACTTCTCCGGTCATTTGGATGTAGTAGCCGTCCTCCTTCGGTGCATCATTGGATGTACTTTGCCCGTTGTGGCACTGGCGTGAAACATCAATGTCATCGATTGTTAAAGTGACTTCCTGTGACTCTTCTTCGCCATCCGTGAGCGTGATAGTTTCACCAAGCTCAACCTTAGTAGGTTCCTTCGGCACAGCACTCGTCGTGGACGGAGCTGCCGATGAGCTCAGGGCAGGCTGAGGAGCATCAGAGTTTGCTGGGTTGCTGCAGCTAACCAACGCTAAAGATAGCGCAGCAAGAGATAGGGCAAGACGGCTTTTCATTTTTAGGCTTTCTTAGGGGAGATAGGCATGCTAAGTCGCTACATTGGACACATTGAGCAAAGCCTCTAGTTTGAAGACTTCTTGTATTTAATCAGCAGCGACGAACAAAGGGGAGTCGAAGGTACTCAAAGTATTCGAAAATTCTCGATAAAGGCACCGAGAGAACCGAACTTAAAAGTTCTGGATGCCCATCGCGCGAACAATAGTCTGTAGCTTTGCGGTGGTCTCAGCAAGTTCGGCTTCGGGGTCGGAGTCTTCGACAATGCCGCCGCCGGCCCAAGCGCGTGCAGTGAGGCCATCGCCAGCGACTTCGGCGCAGCGGATGGCAACCATGTATTCGCCGTCGCCGGATGCGTCACACCAGCCCACGGCACCGGAGTAGAAACCGCGGTCGGTTTCAGCGGTGCAGATAAGGGACTTCGCGGCAGCCGTTGGGGTGCCGCAAATGGCTGGGGTGGGGTGGCAGCGCACGGCAAGCTCTAGTGCGGTGGTGGGCTTTTTCAAGGTGCCAGATATTGGCGTGCCTAGGTGCCACATCTCATTGGTATGGACCAGCTGCGGGGTATTAGGTGCGTAGAAGGTATCGCACATCGGCGCCAGAATCTCAGTGAGGTGTTCAACGACAAAGGCGTGCTCGCGCAGGTCTTTATCGGAAGTCAGAAGGCGCTCACCGGCGAGACGGTCTTCTTCGGGGTTGGCGCTGCGTGCAGCAGAGCCAGCTAAGGGATAGGCAGAGACCACGTTGCCGCGCTTTTTCACCAGCACCTCAGGGGAGGCGCCCACCAACATGGTGCCGTCATAGCCAGCAGGGGTCAGGTCAGCTGCAAAGCCATCGCGGTGATTGGATAAATCAATCAGGCGTGCGGCCACGAGCATCGGGTCAACTGGCCCGTTGAACTCAATATCGACAGCGCGGGCTAAAACGACCTTTTCCAAACGCGAGGCGTTAATGGTCGCAACAGCAGCTTCTACACGGCGCAGGTGCTCATGCATGTCTGGATCGAAACCAGTGATTTCTGAGGTCAGATTCTGCTGACGGAAATATGCCGGTGGTTCGAGTGCTGCAGGTTCACGAACAATAGTCTTCGGAACCGTCAAAGCAGAGGGCTTATCCAGGTCGAAAGGCAGGGCGCCGACGACCATTTCTACACGCTGTGCCTCAATATCGTCGATAGCTTTATCGACGTCAGTGTAGGTTTGCACCGAGCCCTGGGTACGCACAGAACCTGTTGTTCTAGACAACAAGAAATCAGGCGCGGTAGAAGGGCGTTGGGCACACATAACCAACCACAATACTTCGTCGGTTATTAACTAATAAAATTAAGTCCCTTTAACTCGGAGCTATCTCCACTTTGACGTCCCCTAACGGGAATCAAACTCACCAATCAAAGCCATTGCCTTTGTGGAGTCGTCCGGACTGGTTGGTCTAACATTGTCGGTATGACTCAAGAAGTACGCGTACGCTTTTGCCCGTCGCCCACTGGTACTCCGCACGTTGGTATGGTGCGAACTGCCTTGTTTAACTGGGCTTATGCCCGCCACACTGGTGGCAAGCTCGTCTTTCGCATCGAAGATACTGATGCAGCTCGTGACTCGGAGGAGTCCTACCAAGCAATCCTGGATTCTTTGAGCTGGCTCGGCTTGGGCTGGGATGAAGGTGTTGATGTCGGCGGCCCACATGAGCCGTACCGTCAGTCACAGCGTATGGATATCTACGCGGATATTCTGGCAAAGCTCAAAGAGGCAGGCTTGGTCTACCCGGCATACTCGACTGCTGAAGAAGTAGAAGAGCGCCACAAGGCAGCTGGCCGCGATCCGAAGCTCGGCTATGACAACTACGACCGCGAACTTTCCGATGAGCAGATTGCAGCTTTCGAAGCCGAAGGCCGCCAGCCAGTCTGGCGCCTGCGCATGCCAGAACAGGATTGGTCCTGGAACGACCTCGTACGTGGTGAGATGACATTCAAGTCGGAAACTCAGCCGGACTATGTCGTGGCGCGTTCCAACGGCGCACCGCTGTACACCCTTGTTAACCCAGTCGATGACGCCCTCATGCAGATTACCCACGTCCTGCGCGGTGAGGACCTACTGTCATCCACCCCTCGTCAGCTAGCCATGTACGAAGCGCTCAAGCAGATTGGCGTCACCGACTTCACCCCAGAGTTTGGCCACCTGCCATTCGTGATGGGGGAGGGTAATAAGAAGCTGTCCAAGCGTGACCCACAGTCGAACCTGTTCAACCACCGCGATAACGGCATCATCCCAGAGGGCATGCTCAACTACCTCTCGCTTTTGGGCTGGTCGCTATCTGCAGATGAAGATATCTTCTCTATTGATGACTTGGTTGCCAACTTTGATATCAAGGATGTTTTGGGCAACCCAGCACGTTTTGACCAGAAGAAGCTCGAAGCTATCAACGCTGATCAGATTCGTTTGCTCGACCCCGAAGAGTTCGCTTTCCGTCTGCGCAACTACTTGAGCGAGTACACCGACTTCCCGGCAGACTACGACGGTGAGAAGTTCGCGATCGCGGCAGACTTGGTGCAAACACGCATCAAGGTGCTTTCTGATGCCTACGACCTTCTCAAGTTCCTCGTCACCTCCGACGAAGCACTGACCCTGGATGAAAAGTCCGCGAAGAAGAACCTGAAAGAAGACGCAGTTGAGCCACTAGAGGCCGGTATTACCGCTCTAGAGGCAGTAAAGGAGTGGAACACTCCTAACATCGAGGCGGCTCTTACTAAGGCTCTTATTGAGGATTTGGAGCTGAAGCCACGCAAGGCCTACGGCGCCCTGCGCGTTGCTATCTCTGGCGCGGCAATCTCCCCACCACTGTTTGAGTCCATGGATCTTCTGGGCAAGGAATCCACCCTGGCACGTCTGAACGCTGCACGCGCGGTCACACCATTCCAGGCAGTCGAGCAGCCAGCTCAATAAAAGCCCAAAGCCGAACTTTAAGGCTTAGAAAACATCCCCGGTACGAAGCTAATTACAGCCATGAAATTGCCTTTGTGCTGGGGATTTGGCTTAGTTCCGGATAATGGATATAGTTATTAACCGTTGCACAGAGCGGTGAATACCGGTTCTGAAAAGCAATGATGGCCTATGGTGTAATTGGCAACACAGCGGTTTCTGGTACCGTCGTTCTAGGTTCGAGTCCTGGTAGGCCAGCAGTGATTACTGCTAAGAAATTAGTGATATCACGTCCTAATGCCCCGTTCGTCTAGCGGCCTAGGACGCCGCCCTCTCACGGCGGTAACACGGGTTCAAATCCCGTGCGGGGTACAAATTAGAGGCGGTCAGTATTTCTACTGGCTGCCTCTTCTCATGTCTTGTCGGTCGTGGCTTAGCTGGGGAGAGGATAAAGCGACATAAAACGTGTCTTTATCGGCGTGTTGAGTGCTGTGACATTTCGTGTGTCCCCCTAGCCGTGGCGTGGGGCCTGGGCTGGGGGTTTAGTCGTTAGCGCATGGTTCCTTTGCGTATGCCGATATCGTTGGTGTGCGTGCTTTCGATTCCGGTGTCGTACTGTGCTGGTGCGCCGTCGTGGTCAAAGGACGTGTCGTTGGTGGACGCAGCGGTTACTTTGGTCAGTGCGCTGCGTCCCCACTTCTGTTGTCGAGCTATCTCAACGGGGCTGTCGGGGAATTGGGTGTGTAGGTAGCACCACCAGTCGATGGCGGTGCGTTGATGTTCTGGGCTCATGCCGCGGTGATAGCGGGCCAGGTTTTTAACTTGGGCGTTGATCCCGCCTTCAAGACTGTTAGTCGTGCTGGCGAGATTATTGCGCCTGGCGGTATCGGTATCGCCGTGGTCATCAACTGCGGTCAGGAATGTAAATAGGTGTTGTTTCTTGTGCAGTTTGACCAGTAGTTTCCAGGCTCGCCTATGGCGGTAGTGGGTATAGAAGTAGGTCTTGTTGCTGCGAAACTGCGTGGGGATATCCGTGCGTTGTATGTCTTTGACGTAGGTCTTTTCATTGAGCCAGGTGCTGTAGGTGCGTTCGAATTCGTGGAGTTTGGCTGTCCATACAGCAGCTTTAGCGCGGGTATCGACCTTGAGCAGTTGTAGTGAAAGCCAGCGCAGTACTTTGCCGGAATTGAGGGTGGGGTTTAATCCGACGTCTTGTTGAATATTGCGTTTGACGTGGACAAGGCAGCGTTGAATCTGGGCTGTGGGCCAGGTATCACGGATGGCTTTTAACGCTCCTGCATGCCCGTCGGTGGTCACGACCTGTGGCGGGTGGGGGATTTTGTCGAGGAGCCGGTTGTAGTTGTAGGTGTTTTCATGTTTGCACCAGTGCCATGTGAGGACGTGGTCTTTGGAAGAGGCGATTAGTAGGCAGTTGTTGCCGAAGTAGGTGCCGTCGATAAAGACCTGTTCGTAGATACGGTGTGGGTCGAGGTTGGTGGGGACGGTGACGTACCAGAAGGTGGTGAACCAGCGTTGTAGCTGACGGCGGCTGCGATGATGGTCATTTGCCACGGTATGTAGTGGGGTTGATGTCAAAATCCAGCGTAGGAAGATGCGGAAGCGTTTGGCTTGGATCGCGGTATCACTGGTGTTGGTGAAGTTGTAGCCGCAGGTGGGGTTGGTGCAGCGCCATCGTTGTGTGCCGGCTGAGGTTGTGCCATTTTTCTTTATTCGCCCGTGGCATAGCGGGCAAGTGTTGTGTTGATTTACCACGCAGCATAATTTTTCCTGCGGGGATACCAGCTACCATAACTTGGGTCTAGTGCGTGTATTTCCGGACTAAAAGGGCTTGTGCTGCCACAGGCAGACAGCAGATGTGCTGTTTGTACTGACCAGCTGGGTTAAAAACCTTGATCCGGACACACATTAAGTCGCTTTACCCCCGCCCGGGATGAGAGCTCGCGAGCCTCTTCTTCCGAGGCAAGATAATCCACCAGTGTTCCCCACTTGAGATCATCAACAACCCAGTCCACATAGCTATCCATGTCCGAGGTGTCATTAGTTGCGTACATGCAGTGGAATTTATCCGTGACCCCATGTGGGCGAACAGAATTTGCGCCCATTGGAGGAGGCAGGCCATGCAGCTGCCACGGGTGATACGAACAGTTGAGCCAATATCGGATGAGGTGGCCAGCATGAGCTGGAGTGATGCAAGGTTTTATAAAACTACTGGTCAGGGTATAATTGCACCATTAGCATTTGCCCGCTCCCTGTGTTCGCGAACCATGCCGGAAGGCATGGGCGGAATGGTTAACGGGTACTGCTCGGCATTGAAGTCTGACGCGGTCAGTAATGTCGGTATCAACTAGAAGATAAGCCACGTTCTGTGGAGGAGACGAACAGCATATGACCTTAAGAGCCCAGGGTAAGAAATTAGCGGCCAAGCTGCCGAAGGTGGTGGCATGGTAGTGGCTCTCAAAAAGTCTGATCTTTATAGCTCTCTTTGGAAGAGCGCCGATGAGCTGCGTGGCGGCATGGATGCCAGCCAGTACAAGGACTACGTCCTAACGCTGCTCTTCGTAAAGTACGTCTCAGATAAGGCCAAGAGCGATCCTTACAGCCTGATCGAGGTTCCGGAGGGCGGATCCTTCGATGACCTGGTTGCGCTGAAGGGGGCGACGGACATCGGCGAGAAGATGAATATCGCCATCCGTCGATTGGCTGAAGCCAATGATCTTCAAGGCGTTATCAACAACGCTGACTTCGACGACCCCAACAAGCTCGGCGAGGGCAAGGCAATGCAAGATCGCCTGACCAACCTGGTCAGCATCTTCCAGGACATCGACTTCACCGGCTCCCGTGCTGAGGGTGACGACCTGCTCGGGGATGCGTATGAGTACCTCATGCGACACTTCGCAACCGAGTCCGGCAAGAGCAAGGGCCAGTTCTACACCCCGGCTGAGGTTTCCAGGATCATGGCTCAGGTACTGGAAATCCCGAAGGATGCTCCCCGCTCTACCACCGTTTATGACCCGACCTGTGGATCTGGTTCATTGCTGATCAAGGTGGCGGATTCTGCGCCCAACGGCTTGTCGATCTATGGCCAGGAGAAGGACAACGCCACCTGGGCTTTGTCTCGAATGAACATGATCCTGCACGGCAACGAGACGCACGACATTCGACAGGGAGATACACTCTCTGATCCGAAGTTTCTCAAGGGCGAGCAATTGCAGACCTTTGACTACTTCGTGGCCAACCCACCGTTCTCCGTAAAGACCTGGAAGAACGGTTTCGACAAGGAGTACGGGCGGTTCGAGGGTTTCGCTGAGCCGCCGGAGAAGAACGGTGACTATGCCTTCTTGCTCCACATGGTGAAGTCGCTCAAGTCTGACGGTCGGGGAGCGGTCATTTTGCCGCACGGTGTGCTCTTCCGCGGGAACACTGAGGCGCAAATGCGCGAAGAACTAATCAAGCGTGGCCTCATCAAGGCGGTTATCGGCCTGCCGGCCAACCTGTTCTATGGAACAGGGATCCCGGCCTGCATCATCGTCATTGACAAGAAGGACGCAGCGAACCGGACTGGCATCTTTATGATTGATGCATCCAAAGGTTTTGAAAAAGACGGTCCGAAAAACCGTTTGCGGCCTCGGGATATGCGCAAGATCATCGATACCTATCTCGCAGGCGAGGAAGTTGAGCGCTACGCCCGGATGGTGCCGCTGTCGGAGATCTCCGATGCGAAGAACAACTACAACCTCAACATTCCGCGCTATATCGACACCTCCGAACCAGAAGATATCCAGGATCTGGAAGCCCACCTTAAGGGCGGTATTCCGAACCGAGATCTCGATGCATTAGGCGAATACTGGGATGCTTTCCCGAACCTGCGTAATGAGCTGTTCCGCCCTCTCCGTGAGGGATATTCAGAGCTCACCGTCGAGCCTGACCAGGTAGCTAAGGTGATTGAGGAGTCGGGGGATGTTAAGGCCTTCACTTCTAGTGTTTCGCAGGCTGTTGAGGATTGGTGGAGCTCCCACCGAGCTCAGTTGGAAGCGATCGATTCAAAGACCAGACCGCAGGAATTGATTGAGGATCTCGGTAATGATCTGTTGGAGAAGTTTCGGGGTCGCCCGCTGATCAGTGAGTACAGCGTGTACGAGCAGCTGATGAGCTACTGGAATGACACCATGCACGATGACGTCACACTCATCGTCGGGTCCGGCTGGGTTGATGCTGCTCAACCGCGTGAAGCTCGGATCACTGGTTATGACAACAAGAAGAAGCCGAAGTACGAGAGTGCCGATCTAGTCTTTGGAACTGGAGTCAAGGCACAGCGCTGGGTAACTGACCTAATCCCGCCGGCGCTGATCATCGACCGGTACTTCGCCGACGAGAAGGCCGAGCTTGATCGCCTCACTGCGGAGCAAGAACGCATCAGCCAGGAGCTCCAAGAGTATATCGAGGAGCACGCCGTAGAGGAAGGGCTGCTGTGGGAGGCCGTCAACGATGCTGGTGGCGTCAAGGTAAAGGATGCCCGTGACCGATTGAAGACTGCCAAGCTAGAAGACGCCGAAGCCGACGAGATTGCCGCGCTGAACACGGTGATCAAGCTGTTTACGGCAGAGACGGCAGCAAAGAAGTCAGTCAAGGATGGGATGTTGCAGCTGGACACGAAGGTGATTGCAACGTACGCCAAGCTCTCCGAGGAGGAGATCCGTGAGCTGGTAACTAGCGACAAGTGGCAGACTGTCGTCGCAGGTCGGTTTGCTAGTGAAGTCGATACTGCAACCTTCCAATTGACACGCCGTATCCAAGAGCTCGGCAAGCGATACGACGAGACTGTTGATGATCTCGACGCTGAACTAGAAGACCTTCAGAAGAAGGTAGCGGTCCACCTAGCGGATATGGGGATTCAATGAACACCTTGACTAATCCCCAGTGGCGAAACGTTCGGCTCGGCGATATAGGGCAAAGCCTAATCGGGTTGACGTATAGTCCTGGCAATGTCAAGCGTTCAGGCACGCTTGTCCTCCGTTCATCGAATATTCAGGATGGCGAGCTTGCATTCGATGACAATGTATATGTCGATTGCGCGATTCCCGAGAAGATCCGCACACGTGAGAATGATATTCTCATCTGCGTCCGTAATGGCAGCCGTCGATTGATCGGTAAAAGCGCCATACTCGATCGTCGAGTCTCCGGACAGACCTTCGGTGCTTTCATGGCTGTATACCGCTCCGATTTAAACCCGTTCCTGCGGTACTTCTTCCAGTCTGATGACTTTAAGCGTCAGATCGACGAACATCTAGGTGCGACGATTAATCAGATCACGAACGGGAGCCTCAACGGATTCGTTGTCACCCTTCCCTCTAAGTCGGAGCAACAAGCGATCACGGAACGGCTTCAAGATGTGGATCGGCTGATTGCCACTCTCAAGCGCCTCATCTCGAAGAAGCAGGCAATCAAACAGGGCATGATGCAGGAGTTGCTGACGGGCCGTACTCGCTTGTCGGGATTTACGAAACCGTGGAAGAATATATCAATTGCGCGACACTCCCACTTGAAAGCAAGAATTGGTTGGCAAGGGCTCACGACTGGAGAATATCTTCAGTCTGGTAGCTATAAGCTAATCGGTGGCACTGATTTCAGGAATGCCCGAATAGACTGGGAGTCAGCTTCATTTGTGAGTAAGTGGCGATTCGATCAAGATCGCAATATTCAGCTTCGGGTTAACGACGTTCTCATAACCAAAGATGGGACCATTGGCAAGGTGGCTATAGTTGACTCTCTTCCATTCCCGGCCACACTAAATAGTGGAGTTTTCGTAGTGCGCCCGATCCAAGGAGCCTACGAATCGAGGTTCTTGTACTGGCTACTACGCTCTTCAGTGTTTGAGAACTTTATTGCATCGCTAAGTGCGGGCTCTACAATTAATCACCTTTACCAAAAGGACTTGATTACTCTTACTTTAGCTTTCCCCGAAGATGCCTCTGAGCAGCGCGAAATTTCGAGTGTGCTCGATGACGCCGAGTCAGAGATCAGAGTCCTAGAGGCTCGTCTTGAAACCGCCCGCAACATCAAGCAGGGCATGATGCAGGAGCTCCTTACTGGTCGAACCCGTCTGCCCGTCGAGGAGGTCTCATCATGAGTGCCGTTGGACAGCGTGAGCGGGTCACGCAGGATCGCGTCGTAAACATACTGTCGAGTCAGCTCGGGTATGAGTATGCCGGCGACTGGAAGGGCCGGACCAATTCCAACGTCGAGGAGGAGTTGCTTCGCCAGAACCTTCTTGCTCGTGGCTACGACGAGGATCTTGTTCGTCGCGCTATTCAGCAGTTCGTCACCGCCGCTTCTCTGCCGGCAGGTGGATCACTCTACGATGCCAACCGCAGAGTGTATGGCCTGCTCCGTTACGGGGTGAAGGTCAAGCGCAGCGTCTCGGAGAACTTCGAAACGATCTGGCTTATCGACTGGAAGGACCCGGAGGCTAACCATTTTGTGGTGGCCGAAGAGGTCTCAATCAAGGGCCAGAACACCAAGCGCCCTGATGTCGTGCTTTACGTCAACGGTATCGCTCTTGGGGGCATTGAGCTCAAGCGCTCTAAGGTCAGCGTGGGCGACGGTATCCGTCAGCATCTGGGCAACCAGAAGGCGGACTTCGTTCGTCCTTTCTTCACCACCGTCCAGTTACTTTTTGCCGGCAATGATGTTGAGGGGCTTCGTTACGGCGTGATCGAAACCCCGGAAAAGTACTGGTTGGAGTGGAAGGAGCCAAGCGAGGTTGAGAAACCCCTCGACCGTGGCCTACTTCAGCTGGCGAATAAGCAGCGTTTCCTCGAGCTGATCCATGACTTCATCGTCTTCGACTCTGGCGTGAAGAAGACAGCTCGACATAACCAGTATTTTGGCATCAAGGCCGCCCAGGAACGCATCGCTCGCCGGGAAGGCGGGATCATTTGGCATACCCAAGGGTCAGGCAAGAGCCTGACTATGGTGTGGCTGGCCAAATGGATCCGTGAAAACCAGCGCGAGGCGCGCGTCCTGGTGATCACTGACCGCACCGAACTTGATGAGCAGATCGAGAAGGTCTTTGCCGGTGTTGACGAGACCATAGATCGATCGACGTCTGGAGCCGGCATGATCGGCATGCTCAATCGGAACCAGCCGTGGCTAATGTGCTCACTCGTTCACAAGTTCCGAGGTGATGACGAAAAGGATCAGGGCGACACCGAAGACTTCGTGCGTCAGCTCAAGAAGCCTATGCTTGATGGTTTCAACCCTAAGGGCAATCTCTTCGTCTTCGTCGATGAGGCTCACCGTACTCAGAGCGGCAAGCTTCATAGTGCGATGAAGGAGCTGCTGCCGAATGCGATGTTCATCGGCTTTACTGGCACACCTCTTCTCAAGAAGGATAAGGCCTCCAGTATTGAGACCTTCGGCTCCTACATCCACACCTACAAATTCGATGAGGCCGTCGAAGATGGCGTGGTGCTAGACCTGCGCTACGAAGCCCGTGACATCGAGCAAAAACTTATGAGCCCAGAACGGGTTGATGAGTGGTTCAAGATCCACACTAAGGGCATGACCGATCTCAGTAAACACCGGCTCAAGCAGCGCTGGGCGACGATCAAGGCAGTTGAATCGGCAGAGCCTCGAGCCCGGCAGATCGCAGCTGATATCTTGATGGATATGGCACGCATGCCTCGCTTGATGGATGGTCGAGGCAACGCCATGCTGGTCTGCTCGAGTGTTTACCAAGCCTGCAAATTCTACGAGATCTTCAGTCGTAGCGAGCTTGCCGGCAAGATAGCGATAATCACCAGTTATGAGCCGAATGCGTCGCAGATCTCCAAGGAAGATTCTGGGGCCGGCAAGAATGAAGAGATAGTGAAGTATGAGACGTATCGTCGCATGCTGGCTGACTACTTCCAGACCAACGCCGATGATGCGGCCAAGCGGATCGAGGAGTTTGAGAAGAGCGTCAAAGAAACGTTCATCAAGCACCCGGGCCAGATGCGTCTTCTCATCGTGGTCGATAAGCTGCTGACCGGCTTCGATGCCCCGAGCGCTACCTATCTCTACATTGATAAAAACATGCAGGATCATGGTCTGTTCCAGGCCATCTGCCGTGTTAACCGGCTTGATGGTGACGATAAGGAATACGGTTACATCGTTGACTACCGAGACCTGTTCAAATCTCTCGAGACTGCGGTGTCTGACTACACCTCAGAAGCTTTCGGTGACTATGACCAGGACGATATCGACGGATTACTTAAAGACCGTATCGAGCAGGAACGCCAGGATCTCGATGATGCTCTAGAGATGGTTCGTGCCTTGTGCGAGCCGGTTGCCCCACCTAAGGGCACGCTCCAGTACCAGCACTATTTCTGTGCGATTGAAAGTGGTAACGCTGAGCAACTCAAAGCCAATGAACCAAAACGCGTGGATCTGTACAAGGGTGTGGCGAGCTTAGTGAGGGCTTACGCCAACTTAGCCAATCGTATGAGTGATGCCGGTTACTCCGAAACCGATGCTGAATTCATCAAGCGCCAGGTCAAGCACTTCGTCGATGTCCGTGACGAAGTCAAGCTTGGTGCTGGTGAGAATATGGATCTCAAGCAATTCGAGGCGGGCATGCGTTCCCTGCTGGATACTTATATCCAGGCAGACGCTTCCCGAAACCTCGCGACCTTTGACCAGGGGCTCGTGCAACTCATCGTCGAACATGGAGTTGGGGCTTTGGAGAAACTTCCGGAGAACATCCGAAAGACCCCGGAGGCTGCGGCTGAAACCATCGTCAATAACGTCCGTAAGACAATCGTTGACGAACAGGCCATGAACCCGAAGTATTACGAGTCTATGTCTACTCTGCTCGATGCTCTGATTGAGCAGCGTCGTGAGGCTGTGATCGACTACGAGGAGTATCTGCTTAAGCTGGTTGAGTTCACCCAGCGTCTCGCTAAGGGCGAATCTGATAGGAAGTTCCCTGACTGGGCCAAGACGCCAGCTCGCCGGGCTCTGATCGACTTCGCGTGGCCCCAGGGCATTGAGGTTGATGTGGAACGTGTATATAGCACCATCCAACGCAATAAAGAACATGGCTGGTCTGGAGATAAGACCAAGCAAAAGTCTCTGATGCGTACTCTTGCACTCAACTTCCCTGGTGTATTACAGCCAACTGATATGAAGGAACTTCTGAAACTATTGGCGATGCATGATGAATTCCGCTAGTTCTTACCTCACTGTTTCCGGTTTTGATGTTGAGTTGGTCTACAAGGACATCAAGAACATGCACTTGTCGGTGTACCCGCCAATGGGCCGTATTCGGGTGGCTGCACCCGCTCGGTTAGATGAGGACACTATTCGCCGGGCTGTCGTACAACGCCTGCCGTGGATCCGACGGGAACGAGATCGTCTCCAGAACGCCAGCCGGCAATCTGAGCGGCAGATGGTTTCGGGTGAGAGCCACTATGTCTGGGGGAGACGCTATCGCCTCGACGTCTCGAAGCACAGCGGAAACCCCAAGGTAGTGCTGGCCGGCGACACTCTCTGGCTCTACTCTCCGGAAGGGTCGACTCGTGATGATCGATTCGGCATCCTCGACCGCTGGTACCGACGGGAGCTTAAGGCCGCACTTTCGCCTCTGGTGGAGAAGTGGGAGGCTGCCATGGGAGTGGAAGCTAACCAGATCACGGTCAAGCGGATGAAGACCAAGTGGGGTTCATGCAACCCCGATAGTGGGAATATCTGGTTCAACCCGGAGCTGGCGAAAAAGAACCCTCGGAGTCTGGAGTACCTAGTGGTTCATGAGCTGGCGCACCTGGTAGAGCGGAGTCACAACTCGAGATTTGTGGCGGTGATGGATCGACACCTCCCGGACTGGCCTACGCGGCGAGACGAACTCAATGGGGCACCCCTAGCCGCAGAAGAATGGTCGGAATGAACCCTCGTCAATTTCGACAAATCAAGAGATGAGAAACCAAATGAGGGGCGATGCCATCTTGAATGTTATAGGTCCAACATTAAAACAGAACACTAGGTTTTCCGACCTCTTTTATGATTCGGTCGATATCGATATCAACCCTAGAACTGAATGCAAACTATCCGTTTTACGGATAGAAAGTGGCGAATTTATCCTAGGCGAAATGTTCGACTATCTGTCGAAGGCTAGCATTGGCTACGTCCTATCAAGAAGAGAATACGAAAGGTATCTTGCTGATTTGGCCACCGATCCGAATAACGCCATGGCCTGGGCGGAGGATATTAAAGCAAAGTTTCAAGAGCCGAACGCTACAAATGGCGAAGGCGGCGAAATGATCCTGTATGCACTACTTGAAGAGGTTGTCGGCGCTCCAAAGATTCTAAGTAAAATGGAAATCAAAACCAATAACAAAATGCCAGTATTTGGCGCGGATGGATTACACCTCCTCAGAGTGAGAGATGATGAATACCAACTAGTGTTTGGCGAGTCAAAAATGCATGGAGATCTTGGTGGTGCAATTTCGAAAGCCTTTGAATCAATGAGTAGTGTGAAGGATACTTCATTTAGAGACGATACGTCACTGGTATCCAGTCAACTAATGAAAGAGGCTGTTAATGATGAACAGCTCAAAGCGCTAGAAGCTATTCTTATTCCAGAACCGGGTGCGACTCAGCGTATTAAACTCGTCAATTCTTTTGGTGTTCTAGTAACCTTTGATCTTGACGTCGACGACTTCGATCTTTCTCTACATGACGACGACCAGATCGAGACCGAATTTAGAATCCGGGCGCAAAATGCGGTACAGGCAAAAACCAATAATATTCAGAAGCAGATTCGGAAGTATCAGCTTGGTGCAACAAATTTCCATATATTTGCTATTCCCTTCTTGAAAAGAACAGTTGGAGCAGAGGCGCACGGTGTCGACAAGGTGCGTAAAGATCTTCAGCAACGACTTCGGTGGGGGAAGGGATGATGTCGAAAGATACTGAAACTGTCGCTACGAGACTTGGTAGAATCATTCTTGCAAGGCCCGACTACGTTGACTTGGTTCAACGAACAGAAGCCATCGTTGCAGAGTATTTTCTTACCCATAAAATCACTGATGAGCCTTTGCATCGCCTCATTGCGCCTGGTCTACGGTTCGCGGATATCCTCTCGCATTCAGACAAGGCCGAGCATCGTGAACGTGCATACGCCTTAATCGCAATGTTTCAAGAACTTAAAGAACAGCAACAACTAGATGCTGAATCAATCCAACGGCTAGAAGCATTTTCCATTGCTGTGTTCTCGGTTCTGGGAAATTTTCCAGGACTCCGCAAGCTAGAGGAGTCTGATGAGAGCGACGGTTACCAAGTTCCAGCTGAGCGGCTATTTGCTCGAGGCTTCAAAGAATTTCACCAAAGAACTTCTGACAGGTCGAGCGTACTAACGGATGCTCAATACGAAATTGCAACCACTATGGAGAGTGTGGATTTCTACAGTTTCTCTGGGCCAACGTCTCTTGGAAAATCATTTGTAATCAAGAATTTCTTGAAAGCAGAGGTACAAAAACCACAGCTCGCAGATGCTTGTGTGATCTTCTTGGTCCCCACAAATGCGCTTGTCGCCCAAACGGCGAACGACTTGAGAAAACTACTGGAGGGCCTTCCTACGGTAAACGTAGCCATATATCCAGATCAGCCAGAGATAATGAAAAGGCTTTTTGCGACCACCGTATTTGTGTTTACTCCAGAACGGCTGATTCGCTTCCTCAATGCGCCGAATCGCTCCATCAAGCTACTTATTGTTGACGAGGCCCATAAAATCGTAGCGGAGAATGACTCGCGCAGCCCCCTCTTCTACTATGCAATCGATGAAACCGTTCGAAGCTTTGCGACTAAACTAATCTTCTCTTCGCCGAGCTTGAGCAACCCAGAGCTCTTTCTTGAGCTGTTCGGAAAATCTACTGGCGGAAGCATGGTTGTGCGAGAGCGGACAGTCACCCAGCAAAGATTCTATGTAGATTTCATTGATAGAGAGGCGTCGTATTTCTCGTCGGACTTAGAATCTGAACGGATACTCGTTGAGTCAGTAGAACAAATGTCTTGGGCTCCTGAAGAGGCAGTAAAGTTTTGGGCGAATGGGGCTAAGTCACTCGTTTACGCAAATACTCCCTCTAAAGTGGTCAGTCATGCCCTCTCATTCGCTGGGGAAGAGAATGTAGAAATCTCTCAACAGGTTCATCGACTTATTGAACGGATTGGTAGAGAGATTCATCCACAATACTATCTCATTGATGTACTTAAGCGAGGTGTTGCCTTTCATCATGGGAAAATGCCGGTTGCGATCCGAGAGGACATTGAAAGCGTATTTAAGAGTGAAGCATCTGGGATCGACTTTCTATTCTGCACGTCGACGCTCCTTGAAGGAGTGAACCTTCCTGCAAAGAACATATTTATCCTCACTGATAAATATGGGGGAGGTCGTAGTTCTTTCGGAAAGCTAGATTTCGAGAACTTGGCAGGCCGTGCAGGTAGGCTAACTGAAGACTTTCAAGGCAATGTCATTTGTATCAGGGCAGATGACGAGACATGGAAGGATCCCGACCTGCAGATTCCGATAACATCCCCGACCGAGGTAACGAGCTTTATGGTACCTCCCCCGAAGTCGAAGGGAAGAAAGAATTATACCGATATCGCTAAAGTCCTTCAGGGGAGATCGGTCAGTGGGACCAGGAGCGATCAGCAATCCGCCGAGAAATATGCAACGATTTTACTGGCTCAAACTGAAAAGAGTCATGCCTCGCTTCTTTCTCAGAACTTCAATGAAAAGGTGAAAGATGGGTCTAAACTTCTCAAAGAGGTCAACGATTCACTTGAAGTGAGTGTAGATACTGTACGACGTTCTCCTGAAATTGAACCTCTAACTCAGGACCGCGTATATCGACTTTTAAAGAATTCTGCGGATCCGTACGTTATAAGTTCTGTTGAGGAAATATCTTTTGACAGCATCTTAGGGATGCTTGACACTCTGAATAGAGTTTACGACTGGAAAGACAAAGAGTCTTCAGGTAGTCGCGACCTATTTCGGAAGAATGCAGATGACGCAGAACGTGTCAGGCGGCTTAGGTACTGGGCAACCTTAACTCATCAGTGGATAAAAGGTCTTCCGGTAAGCGCATTGATTTCTAGGTCAATTGCTTACGCAGAGAAGTCAGGCGTAATTTATGGCGCGGGAGGTGGGAATCCCTACCAAAGATCTGTTTTTGATCCGAACTCTAAAGTTCATATCAATCACATTATTGACGAAACCCTCAGCAATCTTGAGTATGGTGTAGGATTTCGAATTCCTATATATTTGAAGAGTTACTACGACATTTGTGTCAGTCTTTTGGGCGAGGAGAATGCAGGACTTGATCTTTCTGTCTTGATTGAGTTTGGCACCACTAGCCCGGTAGGAATAGAGCTTCAGCAAATCGGATACACGAGAGACTCTGCATCTGAACTTTGGAGGAAAGGACCTCAACACCTTCAGCTGTCTGTAGAGGGAAAAATTGCGCATCTAAATGTGGAGGCGATCACTCTCGATCAGAATCTAAGTGACGAACTCCGAGAGGAGACGATTCACTTACTGGGGCCAAGGGCGTCTTAGGACTGGTCTCTTCCGGATTGATAGCGATTCTGTCGAACTATAGTGACCGGGTCCGGAGCCTCTCCCTCGCCTGTTCCAGCGCGCGACTCGATCGACCAACTGCTAAAGTCCCATCTGGGGCCTGTGCGACCCGTCTCGTCGTGTAAATAGCGCCCGCTTTGCTCGCTTTACGACGGAGCTGTCTCCAAAGTGGAGCAATTTCCCCTCGGACACCGCCTGGATTTTCGACTGAGATCTTTATCTCATTAACCCTGGTACATTGGCCCCTTTGAAGGGTTCATCTGCACTTGACAGCACCTCGTATATGTTGCGGGATGATTGGCGTACAAATTGAGAACGCAGTCTGGTTATTGACCGGCTGCGTTCTTTGCAATTTTACCAGAGCGGCCCATCTAAAGTTTGTAGTATAGGGGGAGCTCTCTCTTCTTCGGTTTAGTCCGAGCTTATGAAACGCATCAGTGTGAAAGTGATAATCTCCTTTTATGAATGGCAAGCAGGTCCGGCTATTTCTAGTTGACGGGACCGTAGGAAGTCTAATGACCGCGGAGATCCTGAATTGGACGGGGCACATGCTTCGAGCTCGACGTAAGGATCTGGGACGACTTAAAACTCGTGATGAGGCCAAACGCACGGGAGTTTATGTTCTCTTCGGTTCGGATGACGATGGTGAGCCAGCAGCCTATATCGGCGAAGGAGACAATGTTGTCAAGCGGCTAGAAAACCACAACTCGACAAAGGATTTCTGGGAAGATGTTGTCATCATTACTTCCAAAGATATGAACCTGACTAAAGCCCATGTTCGCTATCTAGAGTCTGAACTTATTACACTCGCTCAGAACATCGGCCGAGTAAATCTTTATAACGGCAACGTGCCATCTGGAGGTGCGGCACTTCCAGAGGCTGATGAGTCCGATATGAAATATTTCATTGGGCAGATTCGAATTCTTATGCCAGTATTAGGATTTGATATTTTTCGAGGCCGTTCTGCACAGAATTCTTCTGTAGCGAGTTCTCCCGACTCAGGTACCAGTGACTCCCCGAAGCACGAGACGTTGGGTTCCGAAGCGGTGTCTGAGTCATCAGATAGCCCAATTTTCGTTATGAACACTCGTGAAGGTGCTAAAGCTCAAGCTCAGATCATCGACGGCGAGTTTACGATGCTAGCAGGATCTATTATTCCCGACGCGATGAAAGAAAATCCGGAAATGGCGGAGTCAACGAGAAAGTCTTTCGTTATTCGAAAAGCGCAACATGCCAAACTCCTCGAAGTAACGGAACAGAGTCCTATATCTGGCATGGTGACGCTGATAAAGGATGTTGCCTTCACTTCTCTTTCGGCTGCCGGAGCTATCGTATACGGTCGAGCTAGTGCCAACGGTCGCTTGACTTGGAAAACGGAGCAAGGGAATAGGTCGTTAGGGCAGTGGGAAAAAGATCAAGCATAACTCTTTGTCTGGTGATCGGTGCCTCAAATATGTTTTCTCTCCGGACTCAAGGATGACATTGAAAGTCAATTACCTGTATCTACTTGTAGGAAGAAAACTAACACGCATGAGCTATGAACGGGATCTGCTACAGGTAGTAGGCAGCTGATTTTGATCTCGAATCTTCCCGAAGTTTGAGCAGCACTTAGTTGAGGGGCTTCTCCAGTTTAATTGAGCCAATGAATAGTGGCGGGTTGGACCTTGCCCCGTATTAACCCTCTCGGGCCAATTTCCATGAGTCACCGACCCGGTGGTACATCGGGAAATGAAGACTGTTTACCAACCGGAATCGGTCTTCCGGGTTCTTAGGCACGCGTACGCTCTTTCGCTGGCCTTCAATAAGAAAATCTACATCTAGCCACCAGCGAAATGCCTTGGCTTGAGTTATGTAGTCTGCAGGGCGCGCATCCAAATTGATTCTCAGTGGATCGTTCCTACTTACGGTGGCGGCGAACTCTTGGATGGGAGAACTACCTAAATCCAAGGCTTGAGCTTTCGGCGCCCACGCCGAAAGCTCAATGTCGAACCGACGTGATTCCAGAGATGCGCCGCCCACTGGTTGGATGATACTGATTCCGGGTCCGGGGTCGTACTCCTCGCAGTGCACGCGTACGGAATCAAATACAACTTCAACGTTCGCTTTTGCACGGACGTCGAGTCTCACGGTAGAAAAACCTGAAGGCGAGGCATTCAGCTCGCTTATCGCCCAATGATACAAATCAAGCGCCGTACCGCTAGGCGGATTCAAATCCTCTGGATCCTCCAAGCCAGGGATAAAAGCTCCGAAAGCTATCCATGGCGGAGTGTTTGCCCAAATAATCCGAACATCGTCCTCAATGTCGATTGTGACTGGCCACGTGCGGGATTGGCTCGCCCACAAACGGTTAGAGCTCTGCGTCACGGTGCCTTGCAAAGGCGCGAACAGGGGTCGAACGATACTTGCTATTGAATCAACAATGCCCATACCGGTCAGCTTAGTCGAGAACCTCATTAGAATCTTTGGTGACGAACCATGATGAGACAGGCATTGAATTATGAATGACGAGGCAACCCAACGTGAGTTTCGCGATGCCCAATGGTTTCCCAGTGTCTATTTCAATAACTCGTGCTCACAGCCAGTCGTTATCGTGTATTGGTTCTGCGTCTTGGGTGATAGACCGATATCTGCGCGAAGACGGAGATAGTCGTCGATGTCAGGTGCGTTTTGTTCAAGTAAATAACGGGGATCCATGCTTAAAAGTGTAATTAGCCGCATTGACCTCGGCTACGCGATCTGGATCGCCGAGGCGTGGACCGAGCACAACCAAAACGGCAAATACCACTACGACTACGGCAGTCAGTGACACCCATATCCACTGAGCGCATAGGCCAGCCCATGCTGCGATGCACGCTCCAGCTGCGGCACCTAGCGTATTAAAAAGAAAGTCATCAATGTCGCTAAAGCCGAGCTGGAAAACGAACTGAGAGACCTCAATGAGCAACGAGAATCCCGCACCGAAAAGAGTGGTCAACCCAATTCGGCGGCAAAGCAAATAGACCAGCACCCCGAAAGGCACAAAGAAAGCGAAGTTTCCACCGTAGCCAAACACTTTTGTAAATAAGCTGGCTGACTCCCACAAGTCATTGAGCGGCACCAATGACAGACCACGCACGCGTTGATTTTCCGGCACCCACAGTAAACCAACGACGAAGAACGCCTTGAGCATGGTCAGGGAGATTATGATTGCGCAGTATCCGGCCAAGGCCAAGATGACCGGCGTGTGGGAATTCGACCGAGTGAAAAGGGAAGCCATAGCGTTATCTTAGATTAGCTCCTGAATGGTGGATTCCTGCGCAACTTTGATGTCGAATATATTCGCCGATGATTCCTAAGCATCTTGCACTTTGTGGACTAGTGCCTTGATGCCGAAAACTACGGTAACTACTGCTGCGGCCATGGAACCAAGCAGCGAAATACCACCGATTGCAGCGGGTAGTCCAGCATTCCCAGCCACGATGATGACTACAAAAAGAACTGCAGCGACAATTACTGATTGCTTGGTGCGCTTCAGTGCTTTTTCAAACTTCGGACGTTTAGCTACGGCACCGGTTGAAGAAGCAAAGGAAGACATCGGTGCTGCCGGCATAACGGTCTGAGAAGGAACCGGAGTCTGCGCCGGAGCCGATGAGGCTACGTACTCCTCGTAGCTCACCCAATTCGTATCCGGAACTGGTTGTTCTGGGACTGCAGCTGCTACTGGGCTTACCGCAGGTGCTGGCGTCTCGAGCGGTGCTGGCTCCACCGCCTCTACAGGTAGCTCATCTTCTTGTTCCTCGGATACCGCATCGCGTGCATCGGCAAAATCGAGCTCGGCTAGTTTTTGTTTCGCCCAAACATCGAAGTCTTCTTGGCGGATGAGCGGCTTACTGTGCATCCTGGCCATCTTCATCTTGCCGTCCGTTCCATCTGGGGCATCAGTGACTAATACATCGCAGCGGGTTTTGGTAACCGCCTGCTTGTATTCGATTCCGAGCATGGAACACAAGCCTTGTAGTGGTTCACCCTGGGGGAGAAGTACACTGTCGACATAGGTGGAGCCGCGGAAAGACACTCTTGTGCCCGGGGTTAAGTACTCATCGGGCGTGACCCAGGTGTACTCGAAAGTATCTTCTGGTGCTTCCGGTTCAGGGGCTGGGAGAGTAGAAGTTTCTGGTGCGGGCGGCAGCGTAGCGGTCGCACCTATTACAGGGGTGGGCTCAGCTGCGGTCGATGCATCCGTGGCAGGCCCATTGTTGTACCAGTCTTCGAAGTCATCTTGGCTGATAATTGGTTTGCCAAACGCGCGCGCATTTTGTGCCTTGCGGCTTTGCGATGCCGGGTCGTGCGCAACCAGGACATCACAGCGAGTCTTGGACACACCGGTCTTATATTCGAGGTCTTTCGCTGCACAGAGTTCACGCAATCGGTCGTCATCGGCAGGACCGCCTAAAAGATTGTTACGGCCGGTAAATGCAATACGAGTGCCAGGAACAAGCAAGGACGGGATATCTAGTTTGAGGGATTCTACATCCGGCAAAGTTAGGTTACTTACCCCAGCCTGCGCCGAGCGAGCACGCACGTCATCTGCTTCAGATTCAGTCCAGTAACCACGCGATACTGCCCATGCTGATAACAAATCGGCGGTTTCAATAACTTCATCGGTCACCAAGTTATTAGTTGGCCCGCCAGAATATGCCGCCCATGCGTGATCAGAATCGGTCGCGTGGGCGGGATCCAGCAACATCGGGCTTTGTGGGGCCCAGGACGGTATGAAAACAGCACCTTCAGTATGTTGCGGAGCAGGAGGCACAACCTGGCCATGGCCAATGTTTAAAGGATCTTCACGGTGGGCTGCAGCCATAGCGTGACAACGTTCAATGACATCAGAACCAGACAGCGGAATGCTAAATTCTGAAAAGTCATAGCCATTGCCTAGTGCCAACCCATGCCTTTTTCTTGGTAGCGGATGGCTCGCTCAAACATGGGCAGGTTGTCTCCAACGACGATGCTGCCTTCTGCTTGACGGAGCAACAACGGCCAGAAATCCGACATAGTAGGTGCCATGGCAAGCCCACCGGCTGGAATACTGTGGCGTTCTCCAAAAGTGCCCAGGTCTGACATGGGATTAATCCACGTGCCAAAATCTGCGACCTTCTGCGTGCCTTCCATAACCACAGCATGGATACGGGCTACGTGGTCACTAATGCCGAAGTTGAATCCGTCGATGGATAAGAACGTAATGCGATTGGTTGTCGCTACTGGGCCGACGTCACGGCGGATGCGGCGGACCAAGGGGTTATTAGCACGAATATGACGCGGTTCCACAGGTCTGCTAAATCGTAGGTTGTCCAAGCTTACGCCACGCGAGAGCGCGACATAAAACTGCCCGTCAGTTGCAGTGCCACCAGCGAGATTAAAAAAGAGCTTAGGGATGGTCTTGCCCTGGGATTTATGAATTGTAATCGCCCACGCCAAAATCACGGGGAATTGGTTAACACTTCCGATAACTTCTGAGCCAATCCCGGCATCGGTGACAGTAGGGCGTTTAATTTCCCAGACATGGTGGGAAAGCTCAACTACTTCGCCATTGTGATCAAGTTGAACTGTAATGGTGTCGGGCCTGACCCCTGGAAAGTGGACACAGGGGTCAGGCCCTCCTTGTTGGGAGTGGATAAGTAATCGGCAGCTGATCAATTAGCTTCATAGAGGGACCTCGAAGTACCAGCGTGAAAGTGAAGTAAGTA
This sequence comes from Corynebacterium sp. J010B-136, assembly GCF_002967075.1. Lineage (GTDB taxonomy): Bacteria > Actinomycetota > Actinomycetes > Mycobacteriales > Mycobacteriaceae > Corynebacterium. Next base: position 433,010 of record NZ_PUGE01000002.1, read on the forward strand.
ATAGCCAGGCATTGAAGAGATGCAACAATTTTGACTGACTCGTAGGCATCTACCTCGAAGAACAGGCAGATTGAACTTGCAATTCGATCGCTTCCGGCAAGGGAGGAAACACTCGTGGTTTTATCGGTTCCGTGGACCGTTGCGACACGGGATGGAACTCTGTCTTAAGGTCTTTGCTCACCTCGGATCGAGAATATTAGCTGAAACGTTGCTGGGAATTTTTTGCTGACGTAGCTTTAATCTATGAGAAAAGTTTGCCGGGGGAGTGTATTTGGCTTCATATCTTGCTTTGTTCTTGCTGGGCTAACCCCAGCGGTAGGACACGCAGCGGTGCAAGAACAAACCTGTCCGGACACCGTTGTTCTCGCTGCGCGGGGATCCGACCAAAATGAGGATTACGGCGAATACTTCGGGCCGCAGAGCTATTCTGAGCATTCTGAACCGTCAAACGGATATGAGGGACCCAATTTTACTGCTTTGTTTCACCAGGTAGAGCAGCGTCATCCAGGAACTATGGATAACGTTTACGTGCTTGCCTTGGATGATCAGGCGTATCCAGCCAATATGGATCTGCCACCGCTAGCTGAAGAAGGCGAAAATCTTGGTCCAATTGAAATGGTTCAACGCGCGGTCGGCATTGTTCAGCAGTATCCGATTCACGAGATGCTGTATTCGGTAACTTTTGGCTTCATCGACAGTCTTCGCACCGGGATGAGTAATGCTCCGAAAGTAGTGGAAGAATATGAAGCCACAACTGGCTGCAGTCCGCGCTATGTAGTCGCCGGTTATTCCCAGGGTGCTTTGGTGACTATGAGCGTTGAGAAGTACCTGGCGGATACTGGTCGCCTCCAAGGCGCAGTGACTATCGGTAACCCATTGCATAAGTATCAGTGGGCAATGGAGCGAGCTGTACTTCCAGAAGGAAAGCGGGTGGACTACTGCCTGAGCGGAGACGTCGTCTGCGACTTCTCTTTGGAAGCAGCTAGCGATGCTCTCTCTACAAAGGCAGAGCGCCACGCTTCTTATTTCCTCAATGAGCCAACGGCGCAGGATATTGAGGCAATCGACGCAGTTGCAGGTTTGCTCGATAGCGCCGATTAGCGCGATCAAAGACGTGGCTTAATCCCCTATGACGTTATAGAACTGCCGACTTAATGCCATCCCATGCTGGCTGTAGCTGCGGGCCAAACATAATCCAGCTGTGTGCACCCTCGTCCAAGTAATCCGTGGTGTGCGCGATACCGGACTTTGTCAGAGAGTCAGAAAGGTTTTCCGTGCACTGGCGTGATCCGGCTTCTAGCAAGGAACCTGCAATCTGGTCAGTGACACCCCTGTCTGCGTAGAATTCGCGCTCTTCATCAGTAATTACACCGGTTGCAGCGGACAAGTAAATCTGCGTTCCGCGCAGGCCTTCAGGGTTGAGAACCACGTCATTGCGTTCCCAGGACTCTGGAGTGGACCACATGTTGTTGGGGTCGCCGCCCTGGTTGCCGACGGTGAGTTTGACGGTGCCGGAACCGATGGAATCGGTAGTTGAGTAGCAGCCGGAGATACCAGCAACGCCGTCAAAGAAACCAGGGTTGTTGTTGGCCATCATGACGGCACCGGAGGCACCCATCGATAGGCCGATGAGCCCACGCTTGCCGTTATGAGAGATTTCTTCCTCAAGGATAGGAGCAAGCTCTTCGGTTACGAAGGTATCCCACTTGTACCGACCGAGCTTTGGATCATCGTTGTCCCAGTCCTGCCACATGGAACCAGCAGCTTGCGTAGGGATAGCGATGGTGGCATCGGTGCCTGCGAAGACATCCTGCGCATAGCCTTCTCTAAACCAGTTGGAGTTCTGCGTAGCGCCAATGCCTTCTAACATGTAGACCACTGGCCCGCCATTACCAACGAGAACCTGGACCTCTACATTGCGGCCCATAGATGGGGATGCAATAACCCAGTTCTCGATACCTGGCACCTTGGCAGCCCCGCGGGAGACAAGGCTTGCCGTGGTGATGGACTCATCGACAGGAAATGGGTAGATATCTTGTTCTGACTTCCACAGGTCAGTGAGGATGGTGGAGTTATCACCAAGCAGGCCCAGAATTCCGAAAGTCGTATCAATCGCTGCAAGGGAGGAGCCGTAGTTGCGGCTAAATTCCTGATGAGTTTCTGGCAACGAGGAACCTGTAGAAGACAGGTTGCCAGAAGAAAGACCTTGGGTCAGGCCACTGGAAAGCTCGCCATTGGAGGAACCCAGGGAAGACATCCAACCGGTGGAATTCGCACTAGATTGTGCATGAGCAGCAGGTGCCAGGGTAAGCGCGAGTGCTGCCGCGGCCAGCGCGGGAAGAAGACGCATGAAAGTACCTTTCGTAAGAGGGAATCGATAATAAATATATCCTCACCTTTGGGTTTTCTAACAATTAACTGTGGGTTATCTGTGGCACAGTTTTTGTCAGGGTTGGCGGGGAGCATCGAAAAGCAGCGAAGCTCAACGCCTAATCTTGGTAAACTGCGGGAATGATTGATCATCGCCATCACTTTGACGACCAAGCCGCTGAGTGGGATAAAGACCCGAAGAAGATTGAGCGTGCGCGCCGTACAGCCCAACTGATTGTGGATACGGTTCAACCTCAGGGAAGCGAGCGCGTCTTTGAGTTTGGTGCGGGCACGGGGCTGGTGTCGCAATTTCTAGCACCGCACGTAGGTGCGCTGACTTTGGCTGATAATTCTCACGGGATGCGGGAGGTAATCGCCAACAAGATTGAGGCGGGCATTCTGGAAGGTGGTGGGCTTTCAGATTCTGACTTGGTTGAAGGACAACTTCCCGATGAGAAATACGACCTTGTCGTGGCATCACTGGTGCTGCACCATGTGGCCAATGTCCCAGCCTTATTGGCGTCATTTGCCGGCATTCTTGCACCTGGGGGAGTAGCGTGCATTATCGAACTCGATGACGCGGGCGGGAAGTTCCATGCCCATATCGATCATTATGACGGCCACGATGGTTTCAAGCGCGATGAGTTCGAGCAATCATTGCGTGAAGCCGGCTTCGCGGATGTTCAATTCCATGATGCTGGAAAGATTGAACGCGAGGACGGGGAGTATTCACTTTTCCTCGCAAACGCTTTTACCAGCTAGAATGGATAAGATGTATCTGGGTTAGTACTAACTAAGGAAGGGATTCGCTTGCCTAAGCCAGGGGCTTCACAGGGTGTTTTGTCTGTCATAGCAGGTATTACGACCGGCTTGGTGGGCTTTTTAGGTTCATTTGTCATCGTCATTGCCATGATGCAAAATCTCGGTGCAACGGATGGGCAGATTTCCAGTGGGCTCCTCGCGGTGTGTTTCGCCATTGGCCTTACTACCTACTTTTTGGCCTATACCACCAAGGCTCCCATCACCATCGCCTGGTCGACTCCTGGTGCAGCACTTATTGCTGGTGCCTTTGCTGCTGGCGAAGGCGATAGCGAGTTATTCTCCCACGCCATGGGCGCGTTCATGCTCACTGGCGTTTTGTTGATTGCCACCGGTCTTATCCGTCCACTGGCTGATTTAGTCTCCAAGATTCCTGGCGAAATCGCGCAGGCGATGCTCGCTGGCTTCTTGCTTTCTTACTGTACGAAGCCCTTCTTAAACCTCGCAGCGGAACCCTTGCTTGCCGGTCCCATCGTTGGCGTGTGGCTAATTGCTCTGTGGAAGGCGCCGCGGTGGGCGATTCCCGCAGCTTTCGTTGCCTCGTGTTTGGTCATTGCGTTTACTTTCAATGCAGCAGACCTTGAAGGCGTCAATATCTTCCCGCACTTGGAATTCGTGATGCCATCGATAAGCATTGCGGCGGTGGTTAACATCTCCCTTCCTCTGTACCTAGTCACGATGGCCTCGCAGAACCTACCGGGGCTCGCAATCTTGAAGGCCTATGACTACAAACTGCCGTGGAAGCGCGCGATGGTCTCCACTGGTTTCATGAGTTCTGTTGCTGCGCTGTTTGGTGGCTTGACCATTAACCTGGCGGCTATCTCCGCAGCGCTATCTGCTGGCTCTGAATCTGGCGTAAAGCGCCTGCGTCGCTGGCGCAGCGCAATGTGGAGCGGAAACACCTATCTCATCATTGGCCTGCTGTGTAGCTTCATCGCCGTAATTATCTCCGCAGCACCGGTTGAGGTGTTTAGTACCTTGGCTGGTCTTGCCTTGATAGGCACCTTTTCCGGCTCTGTGGCTGGCGCGTGGAAGAACCCTGCGGAGCATTCCCGGTTGCCTGCTGCGATCACTTTTGTCATCGCTGCGTCTGGTCTGACTATCTTCGGCATCGGTGCTGCAGTTTGGTCGATTGCCGGTGGTCTTATCGTGCGCGGCATCTTATTGGCTCGCAAGCAATCTCAGGAAGACAAAATCGCCCAAGAGCACGCTGATCACCAGTAATCTGGATTGGTCTGCAAAAGTTGCGAGCAGCCAGCCGGGGGCTGGTGATTAAAGGAGAATCTTCATGGCCTATTTCATCCGTCAAGGCGCTAATACCTTTCTAGCAACACCGGAAACTGGTGGTGCGTGGAATACAGAAGAACAGCACATTGCGCCGATGATTGGTCTCTTAACGCACTTAACGGAGCTTGACCATAAACAGCGCGATGCTGATGCTGCGCTTGTTCCAGGGCGCATGTCCGTAGAGATTCTCGGGGTACTAGGCTACGAGCCTTTCGATGTCGAAGTAGAAGTTGTGCGTCCTGGCCGGACCATCGAACTTGTTGAAGCCGTGTGTATCCAAAACGGGCGACCTGCTGTACGTATGCGGACCTGGTTTATGGCGCAGACCGACACCTCCGCCATTGCGGGAACTGCCTTCTCGTCGATTCCTGGTCCTACGGAAGAAGAATCCCTGCCTGGCGTCGGCACCACCTGGGGCGGCGGGTTCGTGGAATCCATCAAGGGATACCGCAAACCAGGGGAGCTGGGCCGCGGGTTTGCGTGGTGGCAAACCGATACCGAACTTATCGAATCCGAACCAGTGTCTAACCTGGCCACCTTTATGGGGTTAATGGACATGACCAATGGCATCGTCGTGCGCAAAGACCCCAGCGAAGTCATTTACCCAAATCTTGATCTCACCGCGCATCTCTTCCGGATTCCTGAAGGCAAGTGGCTGGGCGCAGATATCAGCGTCAGCTTCGGCGCCAATGGCATCGGCGAGACCCATTCCGTCATCCACGATGAGCACGGACCGGTTGGAACCTGCTCGCAGATCCTCACCGTGCGCCCACGTACGTAGTCGACGCATATAACTTTCAACTGGCAATACTATGCACAACGCTGTAAACTCGCCAGCGTTTGTGCAGAACAACGATAGTTTTCGGGGGAAATCTACGAACTGGTCTTGTCCTACCCCTTACCGGTTGCGCGCCAACCCAGGTGAGACCAGGGTCACTATTATGACCAGGGTTAAGACCACAACGATTTTTAGCAAACCTCTTCCACCGAAAAATACCGCGGGTTAAGCTTCAGATATAAGAAGTTACCGACAGCAAAGGAGATTAGATGAAAGAAAATACGCATCATATTTCTCGACGCAACTACGGTGAGCATCCTTAAAAACAGAAGCGGCATAGCCATAATCCAGAACTTCTAGCCACCAACAATTGTCGAAGTAGAGGAGCTACTAAGGATGCACAACGCGAATAGCGTCATCCCGAATCATCCTCAACAAGCACAGTTCTAACCGGTCAATCATTATCCACAGATAAGCAGCGGAATAACCACTGAATCGATCCGCACCTCGACCGCAAGAGTAGTACACCGCAAGTTGAGCCACATGATTCGGGATTTTCAATGAATAAACGCATATAAACTACCGATAGCCAGGCAATTTGTCTTAAAAGCTATCGGTAGTTTACTCTTATCAAGTCCGAAAGGTACAGGCCCCGTTCGTCTAGCGGCCTAGGACGCCGCCCTCTCACGGCGGTAACACGGGTTCAAATCCCGTACGGGGTACAAATTAGAGGCAGTCAGTATTTCTACTGGCTGCCTCTTCGCATGTCTTGTCGGTCGTGGCTTAGCTGGGGAGACCACACGGTTTCGGCCCGCGAATTTTCTAAATATCCTGGCGCAGGGGCGTGTAGTGCGAACATAATCTCCGGACTGTGCGCATGAACGGCGAAACGAATTTAGAAGCGGTCTGTCGGCAACTGTAGTCTTCCATGCTTACTGTTGCGATTTGCAGATTCTTATAGGTGATATCTGGATCCGCGAGTGAAGTGTTCAATTTGATTCAGGTTTCGCTAGAAATCTGCAGTGTCTCTACCTGCAGCTATGGCAACTTTGGCCGTTATTTGAACAATAAGTTGTTAAGTCGCGCGCGTTTACCAATTCTCTGTTACAACAGGCGTTGTAGATGGCCTGCCCCATTCGAGCTTCCCCCGAGGCTTGGACAGTGTGTGCGGGCCATCTACCCCGTTTGGGGAAAGACCTTTGTTGGGTCAGGGGAAATAAATCCAGTGTACGAGCGTATATGTGTTCGATCTATTGCGTCCTATGTCCAATGCCTAGGTTAACGTCAGGCTCATGACAACTGAAAAAGAAACTCAGGCACCACAGGTGCAAGAATCAGATAGTGATTCTGAAAAGAAGTTCCGTCTCGTTGATGCGCAGTGGTTGCGAGCGCAGCGTTCCGCAGTCAATGGGGAAGCCGAACTTAAAGCGTTCCAGGACAAACTCACTGACGCCGCGACGTCGTTTCAGAACAGTCAAGGCCATGGTGTTGGCGTCGCTATCGGCATGACTCTGGGAGCCATTGTTCTTGGCATCCTAGGCGTATCACTTGGCATTTTCATCATGGTTTTGGCTGGTGACTGGATTTCTTCGATGGCGGAGGGCTAAACAATGGGTAAGGGTGGATCAGGCTGCGCTGCGGTCGTCGTTATTGTCTTTGTTATCGCTGTGGTGGTGTGGGCAGCAGCGATTGCATTTTGGCTCTTTGGTGGATTAGTTGTCCTCGGCTCTGTGCTGATGGCTATCTTCGGCATAGTCCATGCATGGGCCGAAGTAGCGCGCAAAAAGGAAAGTGCTCGAACCGCAGAAGTCGTCGAACTAATGGCCCTGGATTGCGCTCAGGACCTTCGACGCTTGCAATACCATTGGGCTGAAGCGGTTACGACCAAGGGCATTGGTACGCAATTGGAAGAGAAATTGCGTCTAAACCCAGCCCTGGCAGACAACCGAAGCCGTCAAATTGAAGCGATGATTGTGCTGGTTGAACAAGCACCGGCAACCGAGCAGCGCCTCGAAGCGATTTCCCAAGCGGAAAGCTTCCGTCACGAGATACAAACGCAGATGGCGCAATAAAGCCCGGGTTCTAGGCGTTGTTTAAGAGCTCCATGGTGATGTGAGGGATGCCGTCCTCGTAGAAAACATCGCTAACCGGAGTAAAGCCAAACGATCCGTACCAGCCTTGCAGCGGTGCTTGGGCATCCAAGACCATTTTCAGGTCGGGGTCGATTTGTGCGCAGCGTTCTAGTGCATAGGCGAAGAGTTCGCGTGCGACACCTGTGCCGCGATGCTTAGCTGCGACGACGACTCGCCCAATTCGGAGAGCATCGGCATCGCGCAAGATACGGATGGTGCCAGCAACTTCATCGTCGACAGTAACCCACAGCTGCTCGCTGTCTGGCTCTAAGTCGCGACCGTCAAGTTCTGGATAGGGGCAATTTTGCTCGACAACGAATACGTCGGTGCGGATCTGCAGAATCTTGTACAAGATGCGTGGATCCATGGTGGAGATATTTGCGTTGAAGAATTTGTGCGTCATGGCTTACTCCCTAAGGGTTTGGTGATGATTGCGAAATTGGTAACGGCAGTTGTTTTGAGATGGTCGCTTGAGTTAATAACGGTGTCTAGGCATCGGTAAGCGAATCTATCTCCTGGTTGAGAAGCAAACGCTGGGTATCCGCGCTGTACATTTCCGGATCCAGCGAGGACAGTGTGGCAAGCCCCTCTGTCAGGGCGATGAGCTTTACCGCGCAAGCTTGTGCCTCGGACTCTGAGACTGACGGCTTGAACTCTGTAACAAGACGGGTGATGCGCTGGAGCCAGTTGCGGTTGCCGGAAATATGGAGCTGACGAATCTCGCTGTCCGGTAGGGCAGCAGCTGCAAACCCCATCCAGACACGCGCTTCCTGCTGCCTTTCGGTATCCAAGGTAAGTGAGCCGGAAAGCACCTCGTACAAGGTGTCACGTGGGTTCAGGCCAAGCTTTTCGGCTTTATCGGCGCGCGCACCAGTGCGCATGTAAAGCATTTCCCGGGCATGGGTGAGCATTGCGGTTCGGGTCTTGAATTGGTGCATAAGAAGCCCAGTGGTGCACTCAGCTCGCTCAGCCACACGCCGAACTGTCGTCGCTTCAATTCCATCATTGGCAACTGTTTCCCATACTGCTTGGGAAAGACGCAGATTGGTGGCTTCGGTCGTGTCCTCAGACAAAGAATTTCCTCTCGTAACGACTGTTACGGAAAGGTTAGAATCATTTGAGGAGGCTGTCAACGCGGGCCCTATTTTGCTTCGATAGCCTCCGGTGTTAGAAGGTGGAGAGAGTCTTTATATGTCGAGCATGCTCGGAATATGAGCCAGAGCTAGAAGCTAGGGCCTATTAACTGGTTTCGACCAGGGGGTGGCAATGAGTATTTGGGACGATATGGCTGACGCCAGCGGTGAGGCTGAGAATCTTAAGGTGCGCGCTGAGTGTATGCGCGCTATCGGCAACGAGATCTCCAAAAGGGGATGGAATCAGGCTTGACACATTCGCAAATATCGGTGCCAAAATCGGTGTCCGTGCTGAGGTTGTAGTGGAGCCCTTAGGGTGGGGTAGCGGCCAACTTTGAGTTCTTTTTCAAGGTTTTTAGGGTACGGCGACAAAATATATTCAGTTTATCTACCTGCTGGTTTGGTGGTTTTTGAAGAGTTTTAAAAACATTGTTTTGTAAATGTGTTGCGTACGTGAGAGAGCGTGCTATAGTTGTCTTCAGTAGGCGGCCTGCCCCATTCAAGTATCCCCCCCGAGACTTGGACAGTGTGTGCGGGTCGTCTACCCATTTTCAGAGGAAGCCTCTTCGCGACGGTGAAGAGGCTTCCTCGCTTTCTTCTTCCAACTAGTGTGAAGTCATGAACAGTAATGACTTTTACATAGGCACATGGGGAAGCAGTGAACCTGGCCAGCCGCACCTGGTGTTCGCTGAAGGTGGAGCGGTCTCAGGAAGCGATGGCTGCAACCGGCTCATGGGCCAGTGGACCGTGGAAGACGGTGTAATCACTTTCAGTCAGATGGCATCGACGATGATGTACTGCGAGAGTGTGGATACCTGGCTGCGTGGGGCAGTGACTGCGTATGTGCAAGAAGATGTTCTGCATATACGCGATGGTGAGGGGGCGGAGATAGGGACGTTGTCAAAGGATTGTGCTGCCGGTGGCTAAGTCGGTTTAGCCGCCTTTAAGCGGTGGCGAGTGTGCGTGGCTCGGTGTGGATCATTGATTGGGAATTGGGGAGGGCGTTATCGATGGCGGCTTCGAGGGCATCGGCAAGCTCATGCGCGTATTCAACAGTCCACTCACCGGGCACGGTCATGATCATGTAAACGAAACGCTGGCGGCCAGAAGCCACGGTCTTCAGGTCTTCAATGGTCACGCCGTGTTCTGCTTCAAAGTCGGTAATGGCGGCTTTGACAACGTCGACGTCTTCGGGTGGGAGAGCCTCGCTGATGAGGTTGCTGAGTGACTGTTGTAGGAGTTTGTAGCCGGTCCACAAGATGTTGACACCAACCAGTAGGGCGATAACAGGGTCGAGCCAGAACCAGCCGGTAAACGCAACCGCGGCGATGCCGGCGACGACACCGACGGTGGTCCAAACATCGGTAAGCAAATGGTGCCCATCGGCGTTAAGCGCTGCCGAGCGGTACTGCTTGCCTGCTTTGAGCAAAGCCAAGCCGACGCCGAGGTTAATCAGCGTTGCGGCGATGGAGAGAAACAGGCCGATACCGACTTGCTCCAAAGGGGCGGGATCTAGCAGGCGGCCGATGGCGGTGTAGATAATCATCGCAGCGGCGACGAAAATCATGGCGCCTTCTACCAGTGCTGAGACGTACTCGGATTTGCCGTGACCGAAATTGTGGTTGGCATCGGCAGGCTTAGCGGCGATGCGGGTAGCGATTAATGCCACGATGGCGGCAACCAGATTGACGACTGATTCCAGCGCATCGGAAAAGAAGCCGACGGAGCCGGTGAGATAAGCCGCGGCGGATTTGAGCGCGATAGTTAAGATAGCAGCAGCGATGGATAAGAGCAGGAAGCGTTCGATGATCTTCTGCTCTTTTGCATGACTTGTCATAGCGAGACCTTATGCAAAACGGGTGCCGGGAGAGTTCCTGCCCGACACGAGGAATACGGGCAGAAGGTCTCGTTCGCTAACCAGTGGTGAGCTGGTGGCCGGGCTCAACGCCAGTATGTCGACCACTCATCGCCATAAAAATTATGGGTGTGAACTACTCCCCTTCGAATAGGGAAGTTTACACGGTGGGCACGTGAAATCAAGAGTTAAGTCTCTAGCTCACAGAAGCGACGTAGGGTGGTGAATATGAATGACTCCACACATAAGCAATTTCCACAACTAGTCGGTGACGTCGCTGAAGTGCTCTCTGCTCCTGCGGATGCATCAGGCTCTATCTGGAAACTAGAACCGCACACGCGCGGGCTTGATTGCAATGTGATTGCTATTCCAGAAGGGGAGGAAATTGCCAAGCACGAAGGCCCCGACCTAGACGTGGTCATCGTCGTGCTGGATGGCTCTGGTGTGTTGGAGACTGAAGAAGAGACCATTGCCTTGGAAAATGGTTCTATGGTCTGGTTGCCTAAGCTTTCTGTCCGCCGCTTTGTGGCAGGGGAGAATGGCTTGCGCTATTTCAGCGTGCATACGCGTAAACGCGGGCTGCAGATTGGTCGTCCACCAGCCCACGACTAGAGCAAGCGTTCGGTAGAATTCGCGACATGGTTAATAAACCGCTTGCTCGCGCCCGACTCATCACCCAAGGTGTTGCTGCACCCCTAGAAAGCAATGTGCCTGCGGGGACTCCCGAGCACGCGCAAGAGATCGCCTCTTACTTTGCTGCCACCCAAGGCCAAGATTTTCCAGGGGCAATCTCTTCCTTGGCTTATCGCATGGGGACGCCTGATGCCGTGGACACGGTACGTGAAGCCTTTAACCAAGGACTTATCGTGCGCGGATATCCCATGCGTGGCACGGTCTTTGTCACCTCCTCGGTGGACCTGGCGTGGATAACCCAACTCTGTGGCGCACAACGGCTCAAAGCCATGGAGAAAAACCGTCCGCGCTTAGGCTTAGACAACTCCCATGTTGACCAAGCCGCGCAGATTATTCTCGAGGTAGCAGGCAAACATGGCGCTACTCGTGCTGAGCTCTTCGAAGCTTTTGAACAAGCAGGTATACCCATGGCACCTGGCAACGGCTATCACCTTGTGCGCTCCATGTTGCACGCTGGCACCGTGGTATACGGACCAATTGCTGAAGAATCCAACCGCGTCGAAAACCTCGTGATGCTCGCCAAAGACTGGCTACCATCAGGTACAGACTTGGAAGGCGTATTCAACGGGGATGAACATGCCGCGATTACGGAGCTGCTCCGCCGGTATCTCAAGAGCCACGGTCCTGCGACTCTGCGTGACTTCGCCTGGTGGTCCAAATTGCCCTTGGGCAAGATTCGTAAAGCCTTCGCTGACATTCACACCGACTACATCTCCTGGGATGCAGCTACTAGCGCGCCGGGCAGGTCTACGGCTAAAGCGGTACCCGGTGAGGCACTTTGGGTGCGTGAAGATGCGCTGGGCAAAATTTCTGAACACGAAAAGGAGGCGAATAAGCTTCGGCTTCTAGCCGCCTTTGATGAAATTATTTTGGGCTACCAAGACCGCATGTACATTGTTCCGGAGCAACACCATGCCGCGCTGGTGCCGGGAAATAATGGCGTCTTCCGGCAAGCCGTAGTGGCATCCGGCGAAGTGGTGGGCTTTTGGAAGCGCCAGGGACCTGCCTCAAAGCGCAAGATTGAAGTCGAAGAATTCAAGGCGTTGAGCGCGACCCGCATCAAGCAGGTGCAGGCGCGGTTTAACGCTTATCCGTTCGCTAATGCCTAGTGCGGGCTAGAACATGTAGACCGCGGCACCCACGCCACCGGTGCAGGTGATCAAGTTATCTTGGCCGGTGACACAGTCCATGTCATAGTCTTGACCAGTAACCGGACTGTGCGCATGCACGGTGGTGGGAGTAAGGCCACGCGCGTTATCTTCCGGCGTGGAGCCTTGGATTAGGCTTGCAAAGACTTCACCGGCGAACTCACAACTGGTGTTGGGGCCAACTGCTAGGCCGTGGACTCCATAGCCATTGCCCATCATGCACAAGGTGGCGGCGCGGTCACCAAGCTTGAATGAGTCACCGCGGTTGACTTCGCCGTCTTTGAGTTGGTCATAAATCTGGCCATACAGTGCTTTGGTCGCAGCGGGATCACTTGTGCTCGGCGTAGATTCTGCCGCGCCGGCAATCGCCGGGGTGCTAAGTCCGGCGACAATGATGCCGGCGAACAAAATCTTGGCGGGTGTTCCAATGCGCGTGTTCATACCTTTTAAGGCTAGGCCATCACACTGGAAACTCGGGTGCATTTAGGTAACGGCGCGGCGTCGGTTTGGCAAAGCTTCAAGCACTAGCTTTACTGCGAAATTAGTACATAAAGACCACGGCATTATCGCCACCGGTGCACGTGATGAGATTGCGCGCATCGGTTGAACAATTCATCATATAGCTCTGGTTGGTTACCGGGCTTGAAACTTCCACAGACTGCGGCATGATGTCGCGGATATTTTGCCCAGTGGGGTTCAAGTCCTGGCTGGTGGCCTCCAGTAGGTTCGATGCGAAATCGCAGCTGGTATTGGCACCGGCTGTCACCACGTTGAGACCAAAACCGTCACCATGGATGCATAGTTCGGTGGGCTGGCCATCGATGGTAAATGTGTCACCAATCTGGCCATTATTGCGCATTTCTTCGGCCATCAGTGCTTGGAAGTCTTCTGGGCTCTGTTCCGATGGGTCTGGCTGCTCAGGTTCTTCAGACGGTGTATCGCCGTCTTCTTCAGCCGGGGTGCTGTCGCCAGCCGAAGCTGAGTCCTCGGCAGCCTCTGATTCGCCCCCGGAATTGTCGGAGTTGCTTTCGGAAGCTGATGGGGCGGCAGTGGTTTCATCAGCTGTGACTTCTTGCGTCACGGTAGATGTTGCTGGGGCTTCATCTTCGGCAGGAGCGCCACAGGCGCCCAAAGCTAGTGCGGTGGATGCGGCAAATAGTGCAAGTGTGCGCTTCATGATGAGGTCCTTCCTCTTGCTCTTTTCAAAGCGTTGTGGGGTGTCTCTTCTGGTTCATATTTCGCCGACGCCTTTCGTGGACACCTATTGTAATACGCCTCACAATAGATTTCTGGCGGGTAGACTCAATTGTTATGAGCGATCGACTTCTTCGTGCCATCAATGCAGCTGCTTGGGCGCACGACGGTCAGCTGCGCAAAGGTACTGATATTCCATATATTTCCCACGTCTTTGCAGTCATGCACCTGGTAGGTCAACAACCGGGAGTAGATGAAGATACGCAGATTGCAGCGCTTTTCCATGACGTATTAGAAGACGCTCCCGAGCGGTACTCTGCCGTCACCATGGAAGAAGAATTCGGAGCAGACGTTGTCACAACTGTGCAGTGGGTGACCAAAGACAAAGCACTGGAATCTTGGCGCGAGCGGGCAGAAGCCTATCTAGAAAAGCTCGATGATGCCCCACGGGAAGCACTGGTTATTGCCGCCTGCGACAAGGTACATAACCTGACATCCATTCTTGGTGATTATCAAGAGGTGGGCGAGCAGTTGTGGTCGCGGTTTAACTCCGGGAAAGAGTCGCAACGATGGTGGTACTGGGCAGTCTATGAAACTTTGCAGCGTAGGTTGCGGGCTCTGGGTTCCGCAGATTTACCGATTCTCGATGACTACCGTGCGCTGCTGGTGGAGTTTGACACCATTGGGGATGCCTAGGCATTTAAATTCAAAGCCACAATTCCAGGAGGGGATTGTGACCTTACCCTCTTCTTAATGCATTAAGAAGGTCGCCAGCAAGTATTGACGATCGGGAGTTGTGGATCACTTCGGCGGTATGATTTTCGCTCACCTCACATGGTGCTTAGAATTCTTCTCGATAGGAAACTAGGTGCCATATTTTGTGGGCCTTCCTAAAAGACAACGTGGGGAATTGAAAGGAAGGCTTCCTGTGGTTGCTTTGCACACGTTGATCACCATCGTGGTGGTCGTGTTGCTAATTATCCGTTTTAAAGTCGATCCAGTTATCAGCTTGGTTTTAGGCTGCTTGTATTTAGGACTTGCCACCGGCGTTGGACTGGGCGGAACGATTGAAGCTATCACCGTCGGTTTCGGTGAAATCATGATCGAAGTCGGTCTGCTCATTGGCTTCGGCGTGCTCATCGGAGCGCTGATGCAGTCCACCGGGGCTTTTACAAGACTCGTCCGGCTGTTAGTGCGAACTGTTGGTGCGCACCGCTTGCCATATTCGATGGCGGCTTTGCTGTCGATGATCATGCCGTCGATTTACGTTGATGTGCAGGTAGTTTTGGCCGCACCTGTGGCGCGTTCTGCTGCACCCGCTTTGGGCAAGCGTGGCTTGCCGCTGATGGCCTCGGCCATTGGTACGGGTATTTTCTCCGGTTATGTCTTTGTGGTTCCAGGTCTTGCTGCCATCTCCATTACGGGACTGATGGGTATTCCGCTGGGTAACTGGTTGCTCTTTGGATTGGTTCTTGGTCCGGTAACTGCGTTGCTGACCACCTTTGTGATGAAGCTGATGTTGCGCACCAATTACTGGAAGGCAGAATCGGATGAAGAAGATTCGGTAGATTCAGAGTTCGCTGAGGTAGCTGTTGGCCAAGCACAGGCGGAAGAAGATGGTGAGACTTCTGTCGTAGCTGGTTCTGGTGGCGGTGCTGGTACAAATGGCACGGGGTCTGCAGATGTTGCCGGCGCTGATTCAACGCCAGAAGGCTCTAAGGCACACGAGCTGCCACTATTAGTTTTGTTCCTGCCTATTTTGGTTCCACTGTTGCTCATTGGTTTCGGCGCTTTTGCTGGGCTCTTCGGCTTTGCTAACCCGGTGATTGAATTCTTCGGCGATGCCAATATCGCGCTATTTATTGGTTTGCTCGGTGCATATGTCTTATCGCGTGCAGCCAACGGCAATGACACCACCGGTGATGCTATGCAGTCAGGCTTTAGCACCACGGGCGAGATCCTGCTGATTACCGGTGTTGGAGGCTCCCTGGGTGCGGTTATCGGCGCTTCTGGTTTGGATAAGGTTCTCGAAGACCTCTTTACCGCCAATGAGAGCATGCCGACTATCACCATTGTGTTGCTGGCATGGTTTGTGGCCGCTGTCTTGCACTTGGCTATCGGCTCGGTGTCTGTGGCTGCTATCGCCGCCGCAGGTATCATCGCGCCAATTCTCGGTGCGGTGGCGGTTAGCCCTATCGCGATGGGTCTAGCGATTGCTTCTGGAGCACTTTTTGCTCTGCAAGTAAACAGTAACTTCTTCTGGATGTTTAAGTCCTTGCTGGGACTGACCACCAAGGGCGCGCTAAAGACCATGACCATGGCTACTACATTGTCCTCGGTAATCTCACTGCCATTCGTGATGATTCTGGCTCTGGTTATCCCTGCTTAGAAAAGAAGAAAGCTGCTCACCGTACATAGTTATGGTGAGCAGCTTTTTGCATGTCTAGGGCACTATTTCGCATGCAGCGGAATGACCGCGGGGTAGGAGCGGTCACCTATTGCGACATTAGAAATCGCTATCTCGACGCCAAAGGTAGATTGCAAATTCTCTGCGGTAATGACCTTTTGCGTTGTTCCAAACTTCGGCGGTTGGTGTGGATGCAGCAACAGCGCCGAGGTGGAAATCCGCAAGGCATGGGCAGGGTAGTGGGTATTTATGATGATCGTCAGCTCGTGGTCTTTGGCCAGACTTTCCAAAAGATTGAGCACAATGAGCTGGTTGCGGAAATCGAGTCCGGTTTCTGGCTCATCGAGGACCAAGATCTGTGGCCTGCCGGCGAGTGCGCGGGCGATGAGCACCATCTGAAATTGCCCGCCACTCATCTGGCCACACAGCTTATGCGCTAGGTGGGAAATACCGATTTCAGCCATGACTTCTTCGGCAATCTCCCAGTCTTTAGGTCCTAGTCGAAACAATAAGCCAAGTCGCGCAGAGCGACCCGGCGTTGCTAGCGCCCGCGGGCTTTCAGCGCTTCAAGCCGGAAGAGATTGAGCGGGTCACTAGCTGTATTGGGGTGCAGGTTAAGACCTTCGCGCCGAAAGAGGTGATTGCGCATGCTGGGGAGCGAAGCACGAGTATTGGCGTAGTTATCGATGGAGCGGTGCTGGCGCGAAATATTGACTCCGATGGCGATACCTTGTTGCTGGATGTCAACGGCGGCGGCGAAGTCTTCGGTGCTGATATTTTATGGACGCCGGAAAATATCACGAACTATACAGTCCGTGCACTTGATTAATGCCAGGTGCTGATGGTCGGGATGGACAAGATCGTCCATGCCGAGGGCGCATTGTGTGAGTTGCGCACGCGCGTGGTGGAGAACCTGTTTTCTTGTCATGACAGAGAAAAACCGCAAGATGGAAGAACACTTGCGGTTGGTTTCATTGAAATCTTTACGCAGCCGGTTAGAACTTTTCTTGAAAGCACAGTCGCTCAGGTTCAACTTTTCGATGTTTACGGTGCCCATTAGCCGGCAGGAGATGGCGGAGCATCTACATGCGGATAGGGCAGCGCTATCGCGTAAATTATCGCGTATGAAAGCAGAAAGCCTCATTGATTATCACCGCAACAGCTTTAGGCTGTTGCGGATTAACGCCCTTGAATCTGCGGCGGTTTAAAGATTAGCGCTGAGCTTTCCGGCTGCTTCAAGTAGTTGCGTGCCGAATTTCTTAAAAGGAGAAGGCTTAAAGCGGTCGACGGAGCCGGAGATGGATAGCACCGCGGCGAGTTGGCCGTTGGAGTCCATGATGGGGGCAGAAACAGAAGCAAGGCCTGCTTCGCGCTCTTCGACGGATTCGGAGTAGCCTGCACGTCTAGCGGCATCGACGTCATCTTGGCTAAAGGTTGCGCCGTCGATGGTGATCTCAGCAAAAGCGGCGATCACGCGGGCTGCAGAACCAGAAGTCAGCGGTAGTTGGCTGCCCACAGGCACAACGTTGTGTAGGCCTTGGCTGGGTTCGGCGGTAGCCACGCAGGTACGGGTGGTTTCTGTCCACTGATATAACTGAATGGATTCGCCGGTATCTTCCATTAGCTGATCCATAATTGGCTTAGCGCTGGTGAGCAGATCATTGCGGTTGCCAGGAAATGCGGAGCCGATGGTCCATTTGCCTTCGGGGGTACGTGCAACCAGCCGGTGTGCTTCTAAAGCTGTGGCCAGACGGTGTGTGGTTGCCCGTGGCAGGCCGGTGGTTTCGCACAAATCACTGAGCGTTGATGGTTTGTTGGCGGCGGCCATCATAATCGCTACTGCGCGATCGAGTACCTTAATGCCAGAAACTGCGCTATAATCTCCCATATATTGAAACATACGTCCCAATTAGTGAGATTTCAAGTGGAGTGATGAAATGTCCGAGAAATTGACGCTGGCAGAAAAGGTGTGGCGCGACCACGTTGTTACCAAAGGTGAGAACGGTGCGCCAGACCTGATTTATATCGATTTCCAGCTGTTGCACGAGGTTACCAGCCCACAGGCCTTTGACGGTCTGCGCTTGGCCGGACGAAAGATGCGCCACCCCGAGCTGCATCTGGCAACCGAGGACCACAACGTGCCAACCTTGGGAATTAAAACCGGTAACTTGCTGGAAATCATCGATAAGACTTCCCGTACCCAGGTATCTACGCTGCGCGATAACTGTGAGGAATTTGGTGTGCGTCTGCACTCCATGGGCGATGAACAGCAAGGCATTGTCCACACCGTTGGTCCTCAGCTGGGCATTACCCAACCCGGTATGACCATTGTGTGTGGTGACTCGCATACCTCTACCCACGGTGCTTTTGGCTCTATTGCGATGGGCATTGGTACCTCTGAGGTTGAACACGTTATGGCTACCCAGACCTTGTCGTTGAAGCCTTTTAAGACCATGGCTATTGAAGTCAAAGGTGAATTAAAAGAAGGCGTATCTGCCAAGGACTTGATTTTGGCAATTATTGCCAAGATTGGCACCGGCGGCGGCCAAGGCCACATTATCGAATACCGCGGTGAAGCGATTCGCAAGATGTCCATGGAAGCACGCATGACTATTTGCAACATGTCCATTGAGGCAGGCGCTCGCGCGGGCATGGTCGCACCAGACCAGATTACTTATGACTATGTCGAAGGCCGCGAGTTCGCACCGAAGGGTGAGGACTGGGACAAGGCAGTTGAATACTGGAAGACCTTGCCAACTGATGAAGGCGCAGTCTTTGACACCGTCGTGGAAATTGACGCTGATGAGCTGACCCCATTTGTTACCTGGGGTACCAACCCTGGTCAGGGTCTGCCATTGGGTGCTGTTGTACCAGACCCAGAAGATGCTGGCGATGACAATGAGAAGTCAGCTATCTCCAAGGCGCTGGAGTACATGGACTTGACCCCAGGTATGCCGCTGCGTGATATCTCCATCGATACTGTTTTCTTGGGCTCGTGCACCAATGCACGTATCGAAGACCTGCGTGCAGCCGCAGAAGTGGTAGAAGGCCGCACGATTGCCGCTGATACCCGCATGATTGTTGTGCCGTCGTCTGAGGTTGTAAAGAAGCAGGCTGAAGATGAAGGCCTGGATAAGATCTTCACCGACTTTGGTGCGGAATGGCGTACCGCAGGCTGCTCGATGTGCTTGGGCATGAACCCAGATCAGCTGAAGCCAGGTGAGCGCTCCGCGTCGACCTCAAACCGTAACTTCGAAGGCCGTCAGGGCCCTGGCGGACGTACCCACTTGGTCTCCCCATTGGTTGCAGCAGCTACTGCTGTTACCGGTCACTTGTCTTCGCCAGCTGACTTAGATCCGCGCGAGCCTGCCGCGCAGGCCTCTTAAGACACCCGGCTACCAATCAGGCTACGAAGACGAATAAGGAGAAGTAAGTTATGGAAAAGTTCACCACGCACACCGGCATTGGCGTTCCACTGCGCTATTCCAATGTGGATACCGACCAGATCATCCCAGCGGTCTACCTCAAGTCTGTCAAGCGCACGGGCTTTCAAGATGGCCTGTTTTCTAACTGGCGCAAGGATGAGAACTTTGTACTGAACCAGGAGCCATACAAGAATGGCTCGGTGCTATTCGCTGGCGCGGACTTCGGCACGGGTTCTTCGCGTGAGCACGCAGTGTGGGCTTTGGGAGATTACGGCTTCAAGGCGGTATTTTCCTCCCGCTTTGCTGATATTTTCCGCGGCAACTCCGGTAAGGCTGGCATGCTGACCGGCTTGATGGAACAAGAAGACATTGAGCTGATCTGGAAGCAGCTGGAATCCGGCGATACGGAAGTCACCGTCGATTTGGAAGCACGCACTGTCACCGTCGGTGGCAATGTCTACAGCTTCGACATTGATGACTACACCCGCTGGCGCTTGATGGAAGGCCTCGACGACATCGGGTTGACCCTGCGCGATGAGGATGCTATCTCCAACTTTGAAAACAAGCGTCCTGCATTCAAACCAGCAGTGGCACCAGGCTCTGGTCCGGTGGCTCAGGTTTAAGTTGATTGAAACTTGTATAAAACTTATGCCCCAGGGAATATACCCTGGGGCATAAACTATTGCGAGTACTACTATGAATAAAATGTCCCACACCCCTGATCCCTCTGGCGAAGCAGAGCGCAGCGACGCGAATGCGCAGCGCTCGCTTATCCCACCGGCAGGTCCATCCTGGACTGGGTCGCTGATGGGAACCTCGATCATTGCTGCATTGCTTGCCATTCACGGGCAAGCTGCCGTGGGGTTGGTCTTTGCGGTCATTGGTACCGGTATCTTCGCCGTCACGCTTTATGGATTGGTGCGTTATCGCAGCCCGCGCTTTTTACCGGAGTACATGGGTCCGTGGGGAATGTTTGCCATGGGTGTTATCTCCCTGGGCTCGGCGTGGACAGCTATTAGCGGGGATTCGCTCTATCAGCTCATTGGTTATCTCACCGGCGGGCTGGGCGGATTTATCATCGCGTTAAATCAGTGGCGCAAATTTATCGGCTTACCGAATTTCCAGTGGGGATTAGCCTTGGTAGTACCCATGGTGGCGGCAACTAATGCCGCGCAGCTGGGTTTTATTGGGCTGGGCCGATTTGGTTTCATCCTCGTGTGGATTATCGGCGTACCGGTCTTTGTTTATGTGTACTTCGCGCTGATGCGCCGACGTACAACCATTCCGGTGCTCTTGGGGCATACCGCGTGGATTCCGGTGGGGGTTGTTGGGCAATCCACAGCGGCTGCGCAACTGCTTTTCCCGCAAGGATTTGGGCTGGCTTATGCCACGGTCATGTTGCCGCTGGGTGCTGCGGCAAGTGTCTTCGCGCTGTATCACGAATTTCGCACTGTACGCGCCTGGGCGCCCTATAACCCCGCTTGGTGGGGCGCAACGTTTCCCGTGGGCACCATGAGCCTGGGCACGCACTTTGTTGCAGAAAATGCCCAGCTGCCCATCTTTGATCTCATCAGCCAGATTTTCTTAGGCTTGTTGATCTTCAACTGGTGCCTGTGCGCTGTGCGCTTTGGATTCTGGTTCTCCCAGTCCTATCGCACAGGCAAGGGCGAAGCTAAGTAATCAGCGCCGATGAGCTCGCCTTCTAAGAAGCTCAAAACCCATACGGAAGCTTTCTTTACCTTCAAATCCTCGGTGTCCATAAACGCAGGCGCATAAGACTCAATCACCGAAGGAATAGTCAGTCCTTGGGAGACTACGATCGGGGTGCCGCCGCGCGCGACGATGGATTTAAAGGCCAGAAGGGCTTTGGAGGGTTGGTCTAACCAGGCGTCATCGCCAAGCAAGGCGTCAACGTGCACGGGAAGATTGAGCTCATCGGCAATGGGCGCGGCTGTGTTCAAACAGCGATCCGGGGTGGCGGAATAAATCGCCGTGGGCTGATAGGGGCTAAGCTCCGCAATGAGCATTTCTGCCTGCCTGCGGCCCTTTTTATCCAGCGGGCGCAAATTATCATCCCCGCTCCAATTCTTGCGGTTATGCGCGCGAGCATGGCGAACATAGAGCACCAAAGCATCAGGAATCAGCTGCAAGCGCTTGGCGGCCTTATCCAGCACGTCTTCATCGAGTTGGTAGGTCACGCGCTCGCGGGCCTGCTCAATGGGCATCCAGACCAATTCATCGGCTTCTTCATTCGGGGTAAATTCGCCAGATAGCACCTGGGCTAGCCAGTAGTAGACCACTTTGGTGCGGCCTTGGACCGGGTAGGTGACCTTGCCAACGAGTTTGCCGAGCTTGACCTTGTAGCCGGTTTCTTCCCACAACTCGCGCGCGACGGTGGCGGGCAAGGATTCGCCGGGGTCTACTTTGCCCTTGGGCAAAGACCAGTCGTCATAGTGCGGGCGGTGAATGAGTGCCACCTCGGGGGCAGCGGGGTTCCCGCGCCACAAAATAGCGCCGGCAGCCAGGGTGGTGCGTTTGAACTCAGCCTTGGGATCTACAGGAACGTGCTGCAAGCGGCCGGAGATGAAAGACTTCGAGGAGATGTCCTTATCTGTTTCATGCATGTCTTTAACCTTGGGTGTCTTGGCCACTTTATGCTCCTTTGGGGGTGATTGCTTCATCCATATCCTAAACCCTGTCGGGTAAAGAGTCAGGGTAAAGCGCGTGCATGTTTTATGATGGGTTGCGTACTAACGGTGCAATGAAAGGTGAATGAATGGCACAGGTGGCTGTGATGGGTGCGGGTTCGTGGGGAACCACGCTGGCGAAAGTCTTTGCCGACGCCGGCAGTGACGTACGCCTGTGGGTTCGGCGCCCAGAATTAGCCGAAGCCATTGCTACCTCGCACATCAATGCGGACTACCTGCCTAATATTTCGCTGCCTGAATCCATTGCCACCACCACCGATGCCCAAGAAGCCTTGCGTGGGGCAGATATCGTGGTCTTTGCTGTGCCCTCGCAGGCGATGCGCGTTAACTTGGCAAACTGGAACGCAGATTTGCCTGCCGATGCCACCTTGGTGTCCATTTCCAAAGGTATCGAGAAAGAAACCTTTAAGCGCATGAGCGAAGTCATTGCCGAGTGCACTGGCGCATCACCGGAGCGCATCGCGGTGCTCTCGGGCCCGAACCTCGCGCGCGAAATCGCTGAGAAACAAGCCGCGGCGACTGTGATTGCGTGTCCGGATGAACAGCGGGCGAAGGCCGTGCAGCAAGCCGTGGCGACGTCCTATCTGCGTCCCTATACCAATACCGATGTTATCGGTTGTGAAATTGGCGGCGCGTGTAAAAACGTCATCGCGCTGGCCTGCGGTGTGGCTACCGGTATGGGCATGGGCACTAACACCATGGCAACGCTTATTACCCGTGGGCTTGCGGAGATTACCCGCTTAGGCGAAGCCCTTGGCGCGGATTCGCGCACCTTTGCCGGGCTCGCTGGGTTGGGTGACTTGGTAGCTACCTGTACTTCCGAGCTTTCGCGTAACCGCACCTTTGGTTTCCGCCTGGGCCAGGGCGGAAGCTTAGAAGAAGCAGCGGCTGCTACCAATGGGCAAGTTGCTGAAGGCGTGATTTCTTCGGCCTCGATTTACCGTCTCGCCAGCGATCATGGCGTGGATATGCCGTTGACCCAAGCAGTCTTTGGGGTGTGCCATAAAAACCTTTCGGCGGAAGACATGGTGATCGCTCTGATGGGTCGCAGCAAGAAGTCTGAAGTTTAATCGCTAGACTAACGGGCTATGACTTCGAAAACCCGCGTAGCTGTCATCTATGGTGGCAAAAGTACTGAGCACTCTGTTTCTTGCGTAACTGCCGGCGCCATTATGAACAATTTGGACCCCCAGCGTTATGAGATTGTTCCCATCGCCATTACCCGTGAAGGCACCTGGACTATTGGTGTTACTGAGGGTTTGGAGATTAAAGATGGCAAGTTGCCAGAGGTAGAAGAAGCCGATGAATTGACTGTTTCTTTAAATCCACAAGGTGCAGGCCAGATTCACAATGTCACCCGCGGGACCTTGCACGCTGAAGTAGATGTGGCTTTTCCTGCACTGCATGGTGTCAACGGTGAAGATGGCACCATCCAAGGCGTCTTTGAAATGGCCGGCATTCCTTATGTAGGCCCAGGCGTTATGGCTTCGGCAGTAGGCATGGACAAAGAGTTCATGCGAAAGCTGATGGCGGCTGAAGGCCTGCCCGTTACCCGCGATGTTATCTTGCGTGGGCGTACCGAACTGACTGAGGAAGAAAAGGATTTCTTAGGCCTGCCAGTCTTTGTAAAGCCTGCCCGCGGTGGCTCTTCCATCGGTGTATCCAAGGTGTCTTCCTGGGATGAGCTCGACGCGGCTATTGCTGAAGCTGCGAAGAGCGATGACAAGGTCATTGTCGAAGCAGAACTTATCGGCGCTGAAGTCGAAGTAGGTGTTCTCGAATACCCCGACGGTAAGTTGGTGGCTTCTGTGCCTGCGAAGCTCAACGGCACCGAAGATTCCGAGGAAGGCTTCTACGGCTTTGACACCAAATACCTCGATAACACCGTCACCGCGACCATCCCGGCACCTTTTGATGATGACACCATCAAGTCCATCCAGGACCTTGCGATCGAAACCTTCAAGTCACTTAACTGCGAAGGCCTCTCACGCATTGATTTCTTTGTCACCGACAACGGCCCGATGATTAACGAAATCAACACCCTGCCGGGCTTTACCCCGATTTCCATGTACCCACAGGTCTTCTTAGCCTCCGGTGTCAGCTACCCAGAGCTACTAGACACCCTGCTGGCCACAGCGCTAGCCAAAGCGCAACGTTAACTCGCATCAAGTGCTCGTTAACGCAGTACAATGTAGCGCTCATCAACTCAAAAGCAGAGTTAAGTGCTCGTTAACTTTAAGATTTGAATGGCGGTAGTTAGCTTTAGTGCTAGCTACCGTTTATTTTTGCCCGGGGTCTGCGCGTAGCAGGGCCAAGTGAGAGCACGAGCAGTGCTGCGCCGATTGCGACCATGCCAATCCAGCCGATGGGAGCTAGGCGTTCACCGACGATGAAGACTGCGAGGATAGCGGCGATGGCGGGTTCAGCAAGTGTCAGCGTGGTGGCAGCGCTTGCGGTGACACGCGTGAGGCCATAACCAAAGAGTAGGTAGCCTACGAACATGGGGATTATCGCCATGTACGCGCCAACTGTGAGGGTGCGTGCGTTGGTCAGTAGCGGCGCGCCGGTTGCGAGAAGCACGGGCATAAGGGCAAGCCCACCAAGACCGAAGATGGCACCCATGCCGGCGGCGCGTCCGATGGTGCCGCGGTCTGTTCGGCCAATGAGATTATGTGCGCTGAAGGAATATAGCGCGTAGGTAAACCCGGCGATTAGCCCTAAGACAATGCCAAAGATGGTGGGCCAGGTTTCACTGGGAGCGTTGTGCATCTTCGCTAGGCACAAGAGTGTGCTGCCAGTGATACCGAGCGTGGCGGCAAGCATCCACCAGCGGCTGAGTTTTTGCTTTTCAATGATGCGCTCTAATAAGCCAGAGGCAATGGGCGCGGAGCCCAGGGAGACCACTGTGCCAATGGCGACACCGGCAAGATGCATGGAGCTATAAAACGCTAGTGGGTAGATAAAGACGCCTATGGCACCGGTGATGATGGTGCCAATATTTGCCCGTAATGCTGCCCGCGCGCGGTATAGCGCCGGCAAGGCGATAAGTGCTTGAAGTAGTCCGCCAATGCCTAATGCCGCAGCACCCATGGCAAGCGGGCCTACTTCTGGGGCGAAGGTTGCAGCGGTTCCCGTTGTACCCCAGAGTCCAGCTGCACCAAGCACGGCAAGAGTTCCCAGCAACGTGCCCGCCGGCTTAGTGGGCGACTGCGTGCTACGCGGTTGCGGCGTGCGTGGCTGCGGTGAGCGCTGCTGTTGGGAGCGTGGCTGCGGGGCAGACAAGGTCTTAGTCTTGCTCGTCGGTGTTGGCAGTGATGACTCCGCCTAGTTCCACAAGAGCGGTGTTGGCGACATCCTGTGGGGCGCTGACGGCAATGTCAGTTTCACGGCCTAGCGCAAACCAGGTGCCGGCGGTGGTGCCTTCGCCCAAGGTGGTGTCTTGGAACCACGGGATCTCATTGATCTGCTGCAGCTGTGCACCGGCCTCATAACCTTCTGGTGGGGCAACGCCACAGCGGATAACAACGGGCTCGCGGCCTTCGGCACCCCAGGCGGCGGTGTTATCTTCCGTGACGTCGAAACGCTCGTAGTCTTCACCGATAGTGTCAGGCAGGGCTTCCATCAATGGAGAACAGACCTCAGCATCGGTTGCTGGATCCAGCTGGGACAGGGGAGCAGGACGTGGTGCTTGGGGGTCTTTGCTGAGAACCTCCAAAGCCTGGCTCAGGCCCTTGGGCTTTTCATCAGTATGGGTGGTGACTGCAACCGCTGGGGTGTAGTCGGTGTTGTACCAGGTGGTCAGCGTAGAGCCTTCGGTCATATCGCGAACTTCTAGCCACTGGGAGCCATCGATATCAACGGTTTGGGAATAGTCGGTGTACTGCAATGGCATATCCACCCCACAGCGTAAGACCGTGGCCATGGAAGAAATATCGGCCCATGCCGCCACGCCATCGGGAGCAGGCTCAACCAACTCAGAGCGCTTTTGACCCATCATCCGCTCAGGCAGATTCTCCACAAGCTCCGCACACTCAGGCAGGGATGCATCAGGGGAGTCAATCGCACTGACTGAAACAGGTTGTCTTGCCACATTTTCAAAGTAGTATTTTGTGCCAAACAACACGCCAACCACTAAAGCTAAAGACAGCCCAAGTGAAACATAAATAGCCGGGCGATTAAATTGGGTATTCATAAAGCCACATGTTACTGAAAGGCAATCTGTGAAAAATACTCCGACCCTCCGTGAGGTAGGCGAACACGGTGTGATTCAAGAAATCATCGCCGCCGCGCCCAGTTCCCTCAACGGAGATGACGCCGCCGTACTTTTGCCCATGGCGCCCAATTCGCGCACGGTGGCTACAACAGACATGTTGGTTGAAGGAAGACACTTTCGCCTAGATTGGTCCACACCCTACCAAGTCGGCATGAAAGCCATTACCCAAAACTATGCCGATATCGAAGCCATGGGCGCACGCCCCATCGGTGCGCTCATGGCGCTAGGTGCGCCTTTAGATACCCCGGTGTCAGTAGTGCGCGAGATCGCAGAAGGCATCGCTAAGCGAACCGGCGATTACAACACGGAGCTGGTCGGCGGCGATGTCACCCAGGCGGAGAAGATCACCGTCTCTGTCACCGCCATTGGCGCACTCGGCGGGGATAGAGAACCCTTAGCCCTAAGCGCTGCGCGCGCCGGGCAAAAGGTTGTAGCCCACGGCAAAATCGGATGGTCGGCTGCCGGGTGGGCATTGCTGGAACGCTTTGGCACCAAGCTTCCTGATTCCTCGCTGCAGCCACTGGTAGAATTTCACTGCGCACCAGTCATCGACCCCGGCCGCGGGGTGATTGCGCGAGCCACGGGCGCAACCGCGATGACGGATAACTCGGATGGGTTAGTCCATGACCTTACGACCATCGCTAAACGCTCAGCGGTGAAGATCAATATCTTTACCGACGCGGTAGCCCCCGATGAGCTACTGGTTCGCGCCGGCGAGCTTTTAGACCACGACCCATGGGATTGGGTCCTAGCTGGGGGAGAAGACCACACCCTTTTAGGTACCACCATGAAAGATGCCCCTTCAGGCTTTCGCGTGATTGGCGAAGTTACCCGTCGCAATGGCGATGGGGTGCTGACCATCGATGGGCAACCCGCGCGCTATTCCACCGGTTGGGAGTCCTTCCCCAGCGATAGCTTTCCCAGCTCGCTGAAGGAGGACTAATGCACCCTGACTGGCAACCTATTATCCAACCAGCGCTCGATAAGATCAGCCCGGATATCTACGGGCCCAGCACGCTGCCGGCACGCGATGATGTCATGCGTGCTTTTGATCTTGCACCCAGCGACGTCAAAGTCTTAATCCTTGGCCAAGACCCCTACCCGACACCCGGGCATGCCATGGGGCTGTCTTTTTCCACCCAACCCGGTGTGCGCCCGCCGCGCTCTTTGGTCAATATCTACGCTGAACTCGAATCAGACCTAGACCTTGTTCTCAGTGATGCCGGCCGCGCTGATGGTGACCTCACCAGTTGGTTTAACCAAGGCGTGATGTTATTAAACCGCGTGCTTACCGTAGAAGCAGGAAATGCTGGCTCACATAGGAAAATGGGCTGGGAAGAAGTCACCGAAGCCGCCATTCGCGCACTCAACCGCCCGGAGCTCGTCGCCATTTTATGGGGCAAAGACGCCCAATCCGCCGCACGCTTTATCCCAGATGCCACCATCATCGCCTCCCCACACCCATCACCGCTGTCAGCGCGCCGGGGCTTTTTCGGATCGAAGCCTTTTTCGCGCGCGAATGAGGCGTTGGTTCAGGCCGGCGAGGTAGCCATCGACTGGCAATTGTAGACTTAAGCCTCATGGCTATAAACCACATTGACGCACCCACGCTTCATGCGTGGGCGAAGCGATCCGTGGCAGAGCTTTCCCTGCGCCGCGCCGAGTTAAATCAGCTCAACGTCTTTCCCGTTCCTGATGCTGATACCGGCTCGAATATGGCGCACACCATGGAAGCAGCGCTGGCAGAAGCAGACAAAGGCGGGGATGTTGCTGAAGCGCTCGCCATTGGCTCCGTGCGCGGGGCGCGGGGAAATTCCGGCATGGTGTTATCGCAGGTGCTGCGCGCGGTGGCTGATTCCACCGCTGATTCGCATATCGATGCAACCACTTTGGTGGATTCTTTAAAGCTCGCGGTGGATTTAGTAGACCGCGCGATTGCCCAGCCGGTTGAAGGCACGGTGGTCTCCGTGCTCAAGGCGGCGGCACAAGCCGCTGAACAAGCACTGGAGCACACGAAGGTCTTGGTCGAAGTACTCACCATTACCTGCGATGAGGCAGCTAAGGCTTTGGCCAATACGCCCTCGCAGTTGGAAGTCTTGCGCAAAGCCGGCGTGGTCGATGCCGGGGGAGCCGGCCTGGTTATCTTGCTCGAGTGCTTGCTGGCGGAAGTATCTGAAACTGAGCCGCGCGAAGGTATCGCTATCCCGGAAAGCGTCTTCGAGATGGAAGTGGTGTTTTATTACTCCGGGGACATCGACAAGTTAGAAGCTGCGATTGCGCCCTTGGGCGATAGCCTGGTCATCGCGCGTGCTACGGAGACAGAAGCCAATATCCACATCCATACCCTCGCTGCCGGGGAGGTCATTGAAAAGGCCTTTGGGCTTGGTCAGGTTAGTAACCTGCGCTTAGAGGTGCTTCCGGCCAAGGTGGTCGCAGCAGAGCCGCTTGTCGATGACACCCCGCGGGTTTTAGTCTCCACCCGCGACGCCGAATTGGCGAAGCTTTTTAGCTCCATCGGTGCAACGATCTATAAAGCCGGGATGGAACTTAGCCCGGAAGATATTTTTGTCGGCACCCCGCGCGGGATTGATCTCGGCGGCGCGCAGGTCGTGCCCGTGCACAGCAACGTAGAAGCACTCGCGGCGATTTCGGTCTATGCGCCCGATGCTGGTGCGGTGACCGCGATGACTGAAGTCGCCGCGGCTATGCGCGTGGATAGGCCCAGCGATGAAACCGTCGGCGCGATATTGGCGTGCTGCCATGACCTGCTGCGCGAAGGCGATGAGCAGATGACCATCCTTACCTCGCTGACCCTAGATACTGAGCAATTATCGCGACAGCTGGGGGTAGAAGTCATCGCGGTGAAGGTACCCGGCCTGCGCACCGAAATCGGGGTAGAATAACAGCTCATGTTGGGGTGGAGCGATGACCGGCCATTATCTGCCGTGCTGCCGGGCAAGGTAGCCAAGGCACTAACGAAAAGTTTCGGGTACACCACCTGCGGGCAGCTGCTGTTAAATCACTATCCGCGCGATTACATCCGCCAGGGTAAAAACTTCCGTGCCTTCGCGGAACGAGAAGCCCCCGAAGGCGCCTTTATCACTGTCTCTGGCACGGTGACGTGGATTTCTAAGCGCCCGACTTCTAATGGCTTTGTCCTCAATGTCACCGTTGATGATGCCTACACGGCTGTCTTCTTCAACGGCATCTG
The DNA here is from genome assembly GCF_002967075.1 of Corynebacterium sp. J010B-136. Classification (GTDB taxonomy): domain Bacteria; phylum Actinomycetota; class Actinomycetes; order Mycobacteriales; family Mycobacteriaceae; genus Corynebacterium. The sequence goes on from NZ_PUGE01000002.1 coordinate 462,443, forward strand.
GCAAGAACGCGTGCTGCAAAAGGGCGTGCGCGTGCTCTTTTCAGGCAAGCTGAAATTCTATAATCGCCAGGCACAGTTGCAGCATCCCGAGTTTTTAATCCTTGATGCTCCACCGGGGTCTACGGCGGTGTCCAAGCGCTGGGGCGGAACGCTGAAGGCGATTTCGCAGTTCGTCGATGTTGAAGAACTGTTGCGCGACCGCGAATGGTTACCGGTATACCCGGCGTCCTCGACGCTGAAGACCTGGACCATCATGGCGGCAGTCCACCACGTGTTAGAGACGATGCCGCCGGTGGAAGACCCACTGGATATTTCCGATCTCACCTTCGACAAAGCCCTGCGTGATATCCACGAGCCCGGCCCTGAAGGCCCCCAGCGCGCCATTGATCGACTCAAATACAACGAGGCATTGGGCATTGGCCTTGTGATGGCGCTGCGCAGGCGCGATACCAAGCACTGGCGTGCGTTTGCGCTGCCGCCAGCAGATGATGGCTACCGCGCGGAGATGTTAGCCAAGCTGCCTTTTGCGCTCACGGATGGCCAGCAGCGCGTGATTCGCGATATTGACCGCGACATCACACGGCCTGAACCGATGACCAGGCTTTTGCAAGGCGAGGTCGGCTCCGGTAAGACACTCGTCGCGGTGGCCGCGATGCTCTCTGCTGTCGACGCGGGCCACCAAGCAGCCTTGCTTGCACCTACGGAAGTCCTCGCGCACCAGCACGCGCGCTCTATCGCGGCGATGCTGCCAGAAGATATCCGGCTGACCGTACTATCCGGTTCGATGAAAGTCGCCGAAAAGCGCCAGGCGTTGCTCGATATTGTCTCCGGCCAAGCCGATATTGTCATCGGCACGCATGCGATCATTCAAGACACCGTGGAGTTTTTCTCCCTCGGTTTCGTTGTCATCGACGAGCAACACCGCTTTGGTGTTCAACAGCGCGATTCTTTGCGTCTGAAAGCCCCCGAAGGCACCTTCCCACACGTTCTGGTGATGACGGCAACGCCGATTCCGCGCACCATCGCGATGACGGTCTTTGGCGACTTGGAAGTCTCCTCGCTGCATGAGCTACCCGGTGGGCGCAAACCCATCCAATCCTCGGTGGTGCCAGAGGGCAAGCCCGTGTGGGTCAGGCGCGCGTGGCAGCGCATCCGCGAAGAAGTTGCCGCGGGACACCAGGCTTATATCGTCTGCCCACGCATTGAAGGCGAAGGCGGCGTATTAGAGCTCGCGGAGGAACTGCAAAACGGAGTTCTTGCAGGTTTGCGGATCATGGTGCTGCACGGGCGCATGGACGATAAGGATGAGCGCATGGCAGCCTTTGCCCGTGGGGAAGTAGACGTGCTGGTCTCCACCACGGTCATCGAAGTCGGCGTGGACGTTGCCAACGCGACTGTTATCTTGATCCGCGAATCTGAGAACTTTGGCGTCAGCCAGCTGCACCAGCTGCGCGGGCGTGTCGGCCGTGGCGGCAATGCCTCATTGTGTCTCTTCCACACACTTAGCGCACCGAATAGCCCGAGCTTGGAACGCATCAATAAGATCGCTGCGACCGCCAGCGGCTTTGAGCTGACCGAACTCGACATGGACTACCGCCGCGAAGGCGACGTGCTAGGTACCCGCCAGTCAGGCCGTCAGCGCACCTTGCAGCTGCTGGACTTAAACGAGGACCTGCTCATTATTGAGCGCGCCTATGAAGATGCCTACCAGCTGGTGGAAGATAACCCTGAGCTGGCTTTTGAGCTGACAGCGGAGATTCGGGAAAAAGAGCAGGAATACTTAGACAAAGCCTAAAACCCGATGCGTTAGGGTATATGTCATGACCAGAATCATCGCCGGCCAAGCCCGTGGTCGCACCATCACCGTGCCCGAAGAAGGCACCAGACCCACCTCCGATAGAGCCCGCGAAGGGCTATTTTCTTCGCTCGCTGTGCGCTGGGGTTTTGAAGGCTCCTACGTACTCGAGCTCTTCGCCGGCTCCGGCGCACTCGGCCTTGAAGCCGCCAGCCGCGGTGCGGAGGAAGTCCACCTGGTGGATGCCAGCGAGCTCGCTGTGAAGCACATGACCAACAACGCGAAGGTCGTTGGCCACCCCAAGGTGTATATCCACCAGATGAAAGCCGGCACCTATCTCGACCGAGCTCCGCGTGAGCATTTCGATATGGTGCTCGCCGATCCGCCCTATGGCTTCGACGATGTTGATGGCCTTATTGCCAAACTCGCCCCGGTGCTCGCAGATCGTGCCATAGTGGTCATCGAGAGGCAGGTGGATAGCCCAGAGCCTAACTGGCCCGAGGAATTCACACCCACCGGCCAAAAATTAAAGAAGCGCACCTACGGCATCGCTCGCATGGACATGGCCATTTTTGAAAGGAATACACATGACTAAAGCAGTCTGCCCCGGCTCTTTTGACCCGATGACCTTAGGCCATCTCGACATCTTCCACCGCGCCGCAGCGCTTTTCGATGAAGTCACGATCTTAGTTACGGGCAACCCGAATAAGCAGTCCGGGCTGTTTAGCATCTACGAACGCGTGGACCTGATCAAAGCGGCCATTGACCTGCCCAATATTAAGGTTGATTACTGGGCCGGATTGCTCGTCGACTACACCACGGCGCACGGTATTGATTCCATCGTGAAGGGGCTGCGCTCCTCGCTGGATTATGAATATGAGCTGCCCATGGCGCAGATGAATAAGCGCCTCTCTGGCATCGATACCGTGTTATTGCTTACCGATGAAAAATACGGCTACATCTCCTCCTCGCTGTGCAAGGAAGTGGCCAAATACGGCGGGGATATCTCCGGATTTTTCCCTGAACCTGTGGCACAAGCCGTGCTGGAGAAATACCGGGTATGATTATTGCGCTAGCTGTCTTCGCCGCCATTGCCGTGGGCTCGTGTATGCAACGAGTCTCCGGCATGGGAGTGGGCCTGATTTCCGGGCCGATCTTGTCCCTGATTCTGGGACCGGTCGAAGGCATCATGGTGCTCAATATTCTTGCCTGCATCAACGCGGGCGCCACCACTATCGTCGTGCGCAAAAACGTCGTGTGGTCCCAAGTCGTTCTCTTGGGCTCTGTTTTAGTTTTAGGCTCAGTGCCCGCGGCCTTTCTCATCGCCGCGATGGACACCGCACCGCTGTTGATCCTCGTCGGAGTCTCCCTGCTGATTGCACTCGCCGTCGTGACCCTCGGCAAAAACTATGTGCCCACAATTAACGGGCGTGGTCCAGGCCTTGTCGCCGGCGTTATCGGCGGGTTTACCAACACGCTCGCTGGGGTAGCAGGGCCCGTCTTTACTGTGTACTTCTCGGCCGCACGATGGGCACAAGCAAATCTCGCGGCGACCATGCAGCCGCTCTTTATGCTCGGCGGCGGCATCTCTTTTACCGTCAAAGCACTCGTTGGCGCGGCTGCTATCACCAGCATCGACTGGTTGGTCTGGCCCGCAGGCGCACTCGGCATGCTCGTCGGTATTAGCTTGGGCTCATTAATTTCCCATAAGATCGAACAAGCGGCAGCCCGGAAGTTCTCACTCCTCGTAGCTGCCGCTGGTGCCATCGCCGCTGTTATCCGCGGTGTGACATCACTTTAAAAGCATTATTTTAAAGTCATCACTTAAGAAGCGACGACAAAAACTCTTTCGTCCTCGGCTGCTGTGGATTATCCAGCACCTGTTGCGGAGTGCCCATTTCCACCACGGAGCCATCAGCCATAAAGACCACCTTGTCGGCGACCTCTTTGGCAAAGCCCATCTCGTGGGTTACCACGATCATGGTCATGCCACCTTTGGCCAAGTCCTTCATCACGCGCAAAACTTCGCCGACGAGTTCAGGGTCCAGGGCCGAGGTAGGCTCATCGAAAAGCATGAGCTTGGGCTCCATCGCCACTGCACGCGCAATTGCTACGCGCTGTTGCTGACCACCAGACAGCTGCACTGGATACGCATTGGCCTTGTGCGCTAGACCTACCTGGTCGAGCAGCTCCATGGCCTTCTTCTTGGCCTCTGCAGGTTTTACACCCTTGATGTGAATCGGGGCCTCAATAATATTTTCCAGCGCCGTGCGGTGGCTGAAAAGGTTAAAGGACTGAAAGACCATGCCGATGTGCTGGCGCTGCAGCGAGGCATCCTTTTCAGAAATCTCATAGAGCACGCCGTCGCGCTCGCGGTAACCAACGAAGTTACCGTCGACATAGAGGCGGCCGGCGGTGATCTTTTCCAGGTGGTTCACACAGCGCAGGAAAGTCGACTTACCGGAACCTGAAGGGCCAATCAGGCACATAACCTCACCGGGTTCAACCGTGAGATTAATACCTTTGAGTACCTCGAGTTGGCCGAAAGACTTGTAGACGTCAATGGCTTCTACCATGGGCTTATTCATTGCGGTTGACCTCCGGGATAACGGATACGTTGCGCGGGATGGTGCCTTCAGCGTCGGCTAAAGCGGCCAGCTGGCGCGAAGTTAATTCGCGGGTAGCGCCTTTTTCAAAGTACTTCTCCAGGTAGTGCTGGCCGACCATGAAGATGGACGTGATGACCAAGTACCAGGTTGCGGCGACCAGCAGCAGGGGAATGGGCTCGAATAGTGCTGCGGAAATATCCGTGGCGCGGCCGAAAATCTCATGGGTATAAGGAATCGCGACAACCAGCGAGGAGGTCTTCAGCAGCGAGATGAACTCATTGCCCGTGGGCGGGATAATGATGCGCATGGCTTGTGGCATCACGGTGCGGCGCATGGTCATCCACCAGCCAAAGCCCAAGGCCTTCGAGGCTTCCTTCTGGCCCTCAGGCACGGAAGAAATACCGGAGCGGACAATCTCTGCCATGTAAGCGGCTTCATTAAGACCTAAGCCCACAACCGCGAGGAAGAAGGCGGAAGAGAGCACGCCTTCGAGCGAGATCTCGGCAAAACCTAGGTTGATGGACTGATACAGCGCACCGAGTAGGCCCCAGAACACCAGCTGGACATAAATTGGGGTGCCACGAAAGACCCACAGGAATACCCAGGAGACTGCGCGCAGCACGGGGTTGGGGGACATGCGCAGCACCGCTAAGATGCCGCCGCCGACAACACCGATGATCATCGCGAGGAAGGTAATCGCCAGCGTGTGCAGCGATGCAATAGCGATACGGGTATCCAGGAGATACGCGAAGTAGGTATCCCAGCCGTAGGCTTCATTGCGGGCCGCGCCGATTAAAAACCACGCTGCGAGAGCCAGGATGATGACGGCGAAGGTCCAGCGCCACGGGTGGCGTAGCGGCTTGGCTTCAATCCTTTCAGGAGTACTCAAAATTGGGGCCTTTCATTAATCATTGCCGTATCGATAAGGCCGTCTTCAATACCCCACTGGGCAAGAATGCGGGCATAATCTCCGGTTTCAATTAGGTGTTGGAGGGCAGCGGCCATAGCTGGGCCGTAGTCAGAATCTTTGGCAACAGCCATGCCATAAGGGGCAGCTTCAAACATGTCGCCGACAAGTTCTAGCTTGTCATCGGAACGGTTGACCGCATAGGCGGTCACAGGGGAGTCCGCTGAGAAAGCATCGGCGCGACCGGTTAACGCGGCAATAGCTGCGTTATCGGAGGTGTCATAGCTTAAGATTTCAATTTCGTCTTCGCCGTTGTCGACGCAGTCTTGCGACTTAGGCCGCACATCGTCGGTTTCAGAGACGGTGGTGCGCTGGACAGCAACAGTGAGCCCGCAGGGGTTTGCTGGGTCGACTTGCTTGCTTGTCGATGTCGGCTGCGCCCACTGAATACCCGCATACAGGTAGTTGACGAAGTCGAAGTTCTGGCGACGTTCTTCTGTATCCGTAAAGCCAGAGACGCCAATATCAAGTTGTCCGCCTTGAATTGAGGGCAAAATCATGGCGAAGTCTTGCTCAACGGGACGAAATTCTAGTCCCATGACCGATGCCATAGCGCGCGCGAGATCCATCTCCACGCCGACGATTTGGCCCGAGTCAGACTTGAACTCAAAAGGCGCAAAGGGCGGGTTGGTGCCAGCGGTGAGTACGCCGTCGGCGTCATCGACCATGGCGGCGATTTCATCGACACGCTCTGGAGTAATCTCTTCCCAGCCATCGGGCAGGGCGGGTTCCGTGTTGGTTACGCAGGCAGACAGCAGTGCGCCAGAGGCCAAGACGGACGTGGCGAGCGCGGTGATTTTCTTGGCGCTCATTTATTTCACTGCCTGTGCGCTGTGTGCTTGGGCGGTCTTTTTGACTGCAATGCGGTAATCGGCAATCAAGAATGCCAGAACGATGGCAATGCCCAGAACAAACATTCCGATCATCGGCAGAAGGGATGCGTCCTGGTCCTCACCGAATGGCCACAGCGCGCGCAGGGAGCCGAGCAAGAAGCCGGTCATGACAAAGAGCGTGGGGCTGCGGTGGTTGTCCAGCAGGTAGTTCAAAAAGCGCACGATAAAGACCACGCCGCACAATGCACCTGCCATAAAGACCAAGATGACTGCGATATCTAATTCAGAGACCGCGCGCAGAACAGGCTCGTACATACCCAGCATCAACAGCACCAAAGAACCAGAAGCGCCTGGCATAATCAGCGCACAAATTGCGATAGTTGCCGCAAGGAAGACGAAGATCAGATTCGGGTCTTCAACCTGGTTAGAGGTAAAGCCGGTGACGATGAAGATAAACACCGCCGAGGCCAGCGCAAAAAGGTAATACTTCGGGTTGCGGCGGTCTTGCTTGTCAATCATGGAAAACGGTACCCACACCGAAATGAGCACCATGCCGGCAAATAACGAGTGCGATAGCGAGAAATTGCCTGCCACAAAAGTGGAGATGATGCCAGAGAGCCCAAAGACTGCAGCGACCATACCCAGGCCGATGAAAGCGATGAAAAGCCACTCCACCTGAGCGAATTTACGCTTAATAATCTTGTCTGCATTGTGCAACGCGCGCTCGTAGATGCCGATGATAAGTGCTACGGTGCCGCCTGAAATACCCGGCGACAATTCCGCCGCGCCGATGAGCGCGCCCCGAATTAAATTGAGAATATGCTGCAATTCAAACCCCTTAACGTGTCTAGATCAACGTCTCACGCTACACGTTTATGCGCATAAAAATTAATCCCAACGCGCATTATCCACGTAGGAAGGGAGCAATGTCATAGAGATCGAAATCTGGCAGATTCGGGGCAATGACCGATCCATAAATAGAACCTAGAATCGCCCACACGCCCACGGCGATAACCACATCGAGCAACGCTGCTTGCCCAGGATTTTCTTCGGCCCCATCTTTAGCGTCCGAGGAGAGTTCGCCTCCACGGACGGCGGAGGAGAGGTCATCAACCTTCAGCTTCGACGAGAATCCTTCGATGTCGACCTTCGAGGAGAGGTCTGCTCCTTTGACTGCGGAGGACAGTTCTTCGACCGGATTCGCATGAGCGGTAGCTACGCTTAGCGGAGTGAGGGTCACAGCGGCGGCGGTGATGACAGCAGCGAGTTTTGTGCGCATATTTATAAGCTCCTGAAGATATTCTGAGAATTTTCTCCCTTATCTTAATCAAGCCTGCCCCCCGATGAGCAGCAAGGCGTATTTTTGGGACCATGATTAATACTGATTTGAGTACCCAAGCACGTGAGAAAATGCTCTCCACCTACCGGCACTTGCACCAAAACCCCGAGCTTTCCATGCAGGAATATAAGACGCAGGAGTTCATTGAAAAAGAACTCGACGATATCGGCCTAGAACACTTCCGCTGTGGCGGCACCGGCGTGGTCGCCATCGATAAAAATGGCGACGGCCCCACGGTGGCTTTTCGCGCGGACACCGACGGTTTGCCGATTGAGGAGCAAACGGGCGTGGAGTATGCATCGACAAGCACTGGCAAATTAGACGGTGCCACCGTGCCCGTGATGCATGGCTGTGGCCACGACAGCCACGTCACTGCCGCACTGACCGCCGCGCGTTTGATTCACGAACAACGTGACGCCTGGTCCGGCACGATTGTGTGGATCTTCCAGCCGGCGGAAGAAACCGCCGAAGGCTCCCGCGCCATGGTCGCCGATGGCCTATGGGATAAAGCGCCCAAGCCTGCGATCGTCTTAGGCCAGCACGTCTTTCCTTTTGAATCGGGCACGTTGCACTACACGCTCAATGCTGCGATGGCTGCGGCCGATGCGCTGAAGATTACCCTCTACGGCGAACAAGCTCATGGCTCCCAGCCGCAAGATTCCATCGACCCGATTGTGCTGGGCGCGCATATTGTCACCCGCCTGCAAACCATCGTCGGCCGCGAAATCGCGCCGTTGGATTCCGCCGTGGTCACCGTGGGCACCTTCAATTCCGGGCTGAAAGAAAATATCATCCCGGACCGCGCGGAGCTTAAGCTCAACATCCGCACGCTAGAGCCTGCCGTGCGCGAGAAAGTCCTGTCCGCGATTACCCGCATTGTCAATGCCGAGGCCGAAGCCTCTGGCGCACCGCAGCCTGATATCGAGGAAATCTATACTTTCCCGCAACTGAAGAATGACCCTGAAGAAGGCGCGAAAGTTGCGGAAGCCCTGCGCGCGGAGCTCGGCGAGGACAAAGTCATCGAAACCCCACCGCTGATGGGCTCTGAGGACTTTGGCCACCTGGCTGACTCCATCGATGTCCCCAGCATGTTCTGGTTCTTCGGCGGGGCAGCAGCCGATGATGCTAACCCGGCGAAAAACCACTCGCCGCGTTTCTTGCCAGTAGAGGACCCCACGCTAGAAACCGGCGTGCGTGCAGCAATTGCGGCCATTGGCGCATACGTTGCCCGCTAGCTCGTAAAACATAGAAAAATCCTCGCAAACTCAGGAAAGTTTGCGAGGATTTTTCTATCGTGCCCCTGGTGAGACTCGAACTCACACTGGACGGGTTTTGAATCCGTTGCCTCTGCCAATTGGGCTACAGGGGCTGACATGAAAGATACTATCTTAAGTAGTTCGCAAAAATAAAATCGTGCCGTCTACACTGGTAAACGTGACTTCAAAGCTACTTCTTATTGACGGCCATTCCATGGCATTTCGCGCGTTCTACGCATTGCCGGTGGATAAGTTCTCTACCTCCGGCGGGCAGCACACCAATGCTGTCTATGGATTCATGTCCATGATGGCGACCTTGTTAGGCGATGAAAAGCCAGATTCCATTGCCGTTGCCTTTGACGTAGGCCGCAAGACTTTCCGCACGGAGATGTTTCCGGAGTACAAGGCGCAGCGTGAATCCGCACCCGAAGAATTTAAGGGCCAGGTAACCATTATTCGTGATCTCCTCGACAAGGCAGGCATTACTACGTTGTCGCGCGAGAATTTCGAAGCCGATGATATTTTGGCCACCCTGGCTACGCAGGCCAGCGACATGTCAGGTTTTGAAACCCTCATCGTCACCGGCGACCGTGACTACCTGCAGCTGGTCAACGACTCCACCACGGTGTTGTACCCCATGCAGGGCGTATCCAAGCTGCACCGCTTTACTCCGGAGGCAGTGGAGGAAAAATACGGGCTGACACCTCAGCAGTACCCGGATTATGCGGCGCTGCGCGGTGATAACTCCGATAACCTCCCCGGCGTGCCCAAGGTCGGGGAGAAGACTGCGCTGAAATGGATTCTGCAGTACAACGACTTAGAAAATCTGCTTAACCACGCCGACGAGATTAAGGGCGTGGTGGGCAATAACCTGCGCGAGCGCATCGAGCAGGTGCGCTTAAACCGCACGCTGACGCAGATGATCACCGATATGGACTTAGAAGTCGGTCCAGCAGACTTGGCGTTTCGCCCCGTCGAGAGCGCTACCATCGCAGAGCTTTTCGATGAACTCGAATTCGGCGGCAACCTGCGCGAGCGCGTCGTCGATGCGTTCCCGAATATCGAAGGCAGCATGCCGGAACCCGAAAATGACGTCAAGGTCAACGTCACTGACAAGAGCGTTGCCGAGTGGCTGAAGGATAAAAGCGGCGTAGCAGTGTTCATCACCGGCGATGGCCGTCCTGGCCAAGGTGATGCCACGAGCATTTCGCTCGTCGATGACTCCTTTGACGGCCTCCACATTGAACTTGCCGACCTCAGCGCCGAAGATGATAAAGCCCTTGCAGGCTGGCTGGAATCGGATGCCGAGAAGTACCTGCACGAGGCCAAAGCCGCCTATCACATGCTCAAAGGTCGCGGCATTGAGCTCAACGGCATCGCGCATGACACTGCACTGGCCGCATACTTGCTACGTCCTGGCCAACGCACCTATGAGCTTCCCGATGTCTACCAGCGCCACCTGCGTAAGACCCTGGAAGCGTCCAGCGAGCAGTTGTCACTTCTCGATGACACCGGCGGCATCGATTCCGCAGCCGCCATCATGGAACTAACAGTTGAGCTAACCAAGCTTTTGCAAGAAATCGATTCCTACCAGCTCTACGCTGAGCTGGAGATTCCACTGGTGTCCATCTTGGCCAAGATGGAAGCGACCGGCATCGCTGTTGATATCGACACTTTGGAATTGCAGCAGGAGGTCTTCGCCAACCACGTCGAGGCCGAAGAAAAGGCCGCGCGTGAGCTCGCTGGCGATGACAAGCTCAACCTGAATTCGCCCAAGCAGCTACAAACCGTGTTGTTTGAAACTTTGGACCTGCCGAAGACCAAGAAGACCAAGACCGGTTATTCCACGGCGGCGAAAGAAATTGAGCAGCTCGCGGTGAACCACCCGCACCCCTTCTTGGACCACTTGCTTGCGCACCGTGAGTACCAAAAGCTCAAGACCACGCTTGAGGGGCTCATTAAGACCGTGCAGTCCGATGGACGTATCCACACCACGTTTAATCAGACGGTGGCGTCGACGGGACGTTTGTCTTCGACGGACCCGAACCTGCAAAATATCCCGGTTCGTACCGAATCCGGACGGACGATTCGCTCGGCATTCATCGTCGGCGAAGGCTACGAGACTTTGCTGACGGCTGACTACTCGCAGATTGAAATGCGCGTGATGGCGCACCTGTCCCAGGACCCAGGTTTGATTGAGGCATACAAGGAAGGCGAGGACCTACACAACTACGTCGGCTCCCGCGTCTTCGATGTGCCGGTCGACCAAGTCACCCCTGAACTGCGCCGCCGCGTGAAGGCTATGTCCTATGGTCTAGTCTATGGCCTTTCTGCATTCGGTTTATCCCAGCAGCTGTCCATTCCTGCCGGCGAGGCGAAGAAGATCATGGAAGCCTACTTCGACCGCTTCGGTGGCGTGAAGAAGTACCTCGCGGACGTGGTCGATCAAGCCCGCAAGGACGGCTACACCGCTACGGTCTTTGGCCGTCGCCGCTACCTACCGGAGCTGACCTCCGATAACCGCCTCGCCCGCGAAAACGCCGAGCGCGCCGCACTCAATGCACCGATCCAGGGCACCGCCGCGGACATCATCAAGGTCGCGATGATTCGCGTGGACAAAGCCCTCGAAGGCTTCAAGTCGCGTGTGCTGTTGCAGGTGCATGACGAATTGGTCGTCGAAATTGCTCCCGGTGAGCTCGCCGAGGTGCAGGAGATTGTGGAGCGGGAGATGGATGCATCGATTAGCTTGCGCGTCCCACTCGAAGTCTCTGCCGGCACCGGCGATAACTGGGACGCTGCCGCGCACTAAAAACCTGCAGCTGGCAGGAATCGCAGCGCATCTTGCGTGGATAACTTCGCGCGCCCCTGACTAGTTATCCACCCGGGTGCGCTCCACCATGGTCTTAGTGAAGTAATCAAAGGGATGCTGCGCGAAGCCGAAGATAGATAGGCCGAGTATGGCCACGATGGTGGGCTCAACGTAGGGAATGCCGAATGCTGCGAGGACAGTCAGAAGGACCCAGCTGTTGCGAATCGCCGCGGTTATGTAGCCCCGGTTAATCGAGATGATTTCCAGCTGCAGTGACCACTTGCCCAACGAGGTGTTCCAGCGGCCTTCGACGATGGTGCGGTAGGCGAAAAAGACCAAGGAGAACGCGTAAATCTGGTACAACGTTGCTGCATCACCAGTCAAGGGAGCATCGGCAGCGAGATTGATGAGCCACTGGATAAGAAGGATGACGGCTCCGACGGCAAAACCGTCAATCCAAAAGCCGATCGCGCGGCGAATAAGAACAGACAAGCGGTAGCGCATGAAAAATACGTTACATGGCTCGTGTCAAATATTGCACTGCTTGCTGCAAGGATGTAGGGTTGTTGGAGCGTGTCTATGCCCGCAAGCGCTTTCAATCAGTATAGGAGGGTTGACCTCGCTGGCGCGGTGAGATTGAACGGTGTGTCTAACACTACCAGTCCAAGAGATACGTTTCTGTCCATTTTCGATCTCCTAACAATTTCGGAGCACACTTAAATATGCCCACTTCTAACACCCCTCAGGTAGCGATTAACGATATCGGTACCGCTGAGGACTTCCTCGCAGCAGTCGACGCCACCATCAAGTACTTCAACGATGGTGACATCGTCGAAGGCACCGTGGTTAAGGTTGACCACGACGAGGTATTGCTCGATATCGGATACAAGACCGAAGGTGTCATTCCGTCCCGCGAGCTGTCCATCAAGCACGACGTCGACCCAGATGAGGTTGTCGAGGTCGGCGATCAGATCGACGCTTTGGTTCTGACCAAGGAAGACAAAGAAGGTCGTCTGATCCTCTCCAAGAAGCGTGCACAGTACGAGCGCGCTTGGGGCGCAATCGAAGAGCTGCAGGCCAAGGAAGAGCCAGTTACCGGTACCGTTATCGAGGTTGTCAAGGGCGGCCTCATCATCGACATCGGACTGCGTGGCTTCCTGCCAGCATCGCTTGTTGAAATGCGTCGCGTCCGCGACCTGGAGCCATACATTGGCCAGGAGCTGGAAGCAAAGATCATCGAGCTCGACAAGCAGCGTAACAACGTTGTTCTGTCCCGCCGTGCATTCCTTGAGCAGACCCAGTCTGAGGTTCGCTCTGAGTTCCTGCACCAGCTGCAGAAGGGCCAGGTCCGCAAGGGCGTTGTCTCTTCCATCGTCAACTTCGGCGCATTCGTCGACTTGGGCGGCGTAGACGGTCTGGTTCACGTTTCCGAGCTTTCTTGGAAGCACATTGATCACCCATCCGAGGTTGTCACCGTTGGCGACGAAGTAACCGTAGAGGTTCTCGACGTCGATCTGGACCGCGAGCGCGTATCGCTGTCCCTGAAGGCAACCCAGGAAGATCCATGGCGCGTATTCGCACGCACCCACGCTGTGGGCCAGATCGTGCCAGGCAAGGTCACCAAGCTCGTTCCATTCGGTGCGTTCGTTCGCGTCGAAGAGGGCATCGAGGGCCTTGTTCACATCTCCGAGTTGGCTCAGCGCCACGTTGAGGTCCCAGACCAGGTTGTCAACGTTGGTGAAGAGGTTATGGTCAAGGTTATTGACATCGACCTCGAGCGTCGTCGTATCTCCCTGTCCGTTAAGCAGGCAGACGAGGATTACACCGAAGAGTTCGATCCATCCAAGTACGGCATGGCTGACTCTTACGACGAGCAGGGCAACTACGTCTTCCCAGAAGGCTTCGACTCTGAGACCAATGAGTGGAAGGAAGGCTTCGACGAGCAGCGTCAGGCTTGGGAGGCACGCTACGCAGAGTCCGAGCGTCGCTTCCAGCTGCACACCGCTCAGATCGAGCGCCACCGTCAGGCAGCTGCAGAAGCAGCTGAGACCGAGGCAGCTTCCGCTAACTACTCTTCCGAATCCAACGATGCAGCTCCGGCATCTGAGGCACCGGCAGAGTCCGCAGGTTCCCTCGCGTCTGATGAGCAGCTCGCTGCTCTGCGCGAGAAGCTTGCTGGTGGCGAGAACTAATTCTCACCGCTAGATAGCTAATAGCAACCAGCTAAGAAAACGCCCACCGCTTCATTGCGGTGGGCGTTTTCTTTTGCCAAAACCTGAAAATTAATTAAATGTTTAATAACAGTTGATTTTGTTGGCACAGTCTGCTTAGTATGTAACCTACAACACCCACAGGGTTGTTACTCGTAATGGAGGCAAGACCTGAGTGGCTTTTCTATTGTGAATTGCTGCTCAGGTCTTTTCGTGTTTTACCGAGAATGAAAGAAGGTACATCTCATGTCCAAGACTGAGATGCGCACCGCCGCAGAGGAAATCCTCGCAGGCATTGGCGGGGCGGATAACATCGCATCGTTTACACACTGTGCAACGCGGTTGCGCTTTGAGCTTAACGATGCATCCAAGGCCGACAAAGATAAGCTCGACGCCATCCCGAAGGTCATGGGCGCAGTCCCACAGGGCGGGCGCAACTACCAGGTTGTCATCGGTGGCGATGTTGCCAGCGTCTACAACGAAATGGTGCAGCTGCCAGGCGTGCGCAAATCTGATGCTGATGTGAAAGCGGCCAGCCGTGCGAAGGCACAAGGCAAGATGCCATGGCTCGATACGGCGTTTGAGTATCTGTCCGACTCCTTCCGCCCCATTTTGGGCGTGCTGCTGGGCGCCTCGCTGATCATTGCGTTTACCGCAGTGATGGAGGCTTTCGGCGTCGTCGATACGCGTGCCGATGACAAGGCTGCGATCTGGTTCTTCATCGACGCCATGTGGCGTTCGGTGTTTTACTTCCTGCCCGTGATGGTGGCGTATAACGCCGGTAATAAGCTGCGCATTGACCCCTGGGTTCCTGCCGCGGTTATGCTCGCGCTCTTTACACCAGAGTTCTTAGGGCTGAAAGAAAACCCTGTCGCCAACTGCATGGTTGATGAAGCACTGGGTACTGAAACCTGTTCCATTGACTTGCTGGGCATCAACGTTGCACTGCCAGACTATGGCGGAAACGTCTTCGTGCCGCTGATTATGGCACTGGTGGCAGCCGGAATTTACAAGGGCTTCCAGAAGATCATTCCATCAGCTGTCCACATGGTCTTCGTGCCATTTTTGACCCTGCTGTTTACCATCCCAATTACCGCAGTTCTGATTGGCCCATTTGGCGTGTGGCTCGGCAGCACCATCGGGGTGGGCCTGGCATGGATGAACGGTAACGCACCATTCGTCTTCGCCATCCTGATTCCAATGCTGTACCCATTCCTCGTGCCACTGGGCCTGCACTGGCCACTCAACGCACTGATGCTCGTAAACATTGAGGCTCTGGGTTACGACTTCATCCAAGGCCCAATGGGCGCCTGGAACTTCGCTTGTTTCGGTGCAACCGCCGCGGTCCTAGCTATCTCCATGCGTGAGAAGGACCCAGAAATGCGCCAGACCTCCGGTTCGGCACTGGCAGCCGGTCTCTTTGGTGGTATTTCCGAACCGTCCCTCTACGGTATTCACCTGCGCTTTAAGCGTATTTACCCACGCATGCTGGTCGGTTGTTTCGCAGGTGGTCTTACCATCGCCATCTTGGGCACGGCATCCGGCGGCGTAACCACCAACGCGTTTGTCTTTACGTCTTTGCTGACCATCCCGGTCTTTTCCCCAATGCTGACCTATACCATCGCGGTCGCTATTGCTTTCGCCGTAGCCTTCCTGCTGATTTACTTCACTGACTACCGCACCGCAGAGGAAAAGGAAGCATCGCGTGAGCGCGCAGCTGCAGCGGGATTAGTTCCGAGCGAGACTAATCCCGAAACAGAAGCCAGCACAACCACTGAGACTGCAGATCTGGTCTCACCAGTCGATGGCATGGCCGTCAAACTCGAAGACATTGATGACAAGGTCTTTGCCGGCGGAACCCTCGGCAACGGCATCGGAATCGTGCCAGTCAACGGTAATATCCAAAGCCCAGTCGCAGGCACCATCGCGACGGTCACCAAGACCGGGCACGCCTTCGGCATCAAGACTGATGATGGGGTAGAGGTTCTAGTCCACATCGGCATTAACACCGTGCGCATGAAGGGCGAAGGCTTTGAGCCCAAGGTCGCCAAGGGAGACGTCGTTAACATCGGCACGCCACTGGCCGAAGTCGACCTAGACAAGATTAAGGAAGCCGGCTACGACAACACCGTGGTTGTCACCGTCACCAACACGAAAGCCATGGGGGAGGTCGCAGGCATCGCCGAAGGAGCAGTCAAGGCTGGTGAGGCGGTCGTTGCCATTAAGCGCTAACCTGGTTATCGATGCAGATCCTTCGAGTATTTAATAACAACGTCGTCCTCGCACGCCGCGGGGACGAGGAAGTTATTGTCACAGGTCGCGGTCTGGGTTTTAAAGCCCAGCACGGCGAAGAGATTGACGGCAATCGCATTGCCCAGGTTTTTACACCGTCGCTTGGCCGCGACCCGGACCACCTTGCCATCATGTTGGCGGCGTTGAGCCCGGACTATATCGACAAAGTCGTAGCCGCGCTAACTGCGGTTAACGTCGAAGCCGAGCTCACGCTGGTGGTCGCGCTCGCAGACCACATCCAGTCCGCAGTCGAAAGAACCCGCGCGGGCCACATCGTGGATTACCCACTGCGCGCCGAGGTCGAACACCTTTATCCCGAGGATTATCAGCGCGCCGTCAAGACGCTAGAAGTCATCAACGCCGAGCTGGATACGCCGTTGCCAGATTCCGAGGCCATCGCCCTAGCATTGCATTTGGTCAACGCGGGCTTTGCCTCCGGTGACTTGTCACAGACCTACCGCATGACGGGGCTAATTCAGCAGCTTATCGAAATCATCGGGGAGTTCTTCGGTACCCAGCTAGATACCAGCGAGGTCACGGTCGCGCGTTTTATCACCCATTTGCGGTATCTTTTTGTGCGCATGCAGCAAAACAAACAGCTTTTTGCCGAACATTCGGCCATCGGTCGCGCTATCGTGGAAGCGTACCCGCGCGCCAGCGAATGCGCGAAGGTGTTGGCAAATATCATCGAGATGCGCATGGATGAACATCTCACGGATGATGAGGTGTCATACCTGGCATTGCACGTAGCACGACTTGAAGGAAAGCAATGAAAATTATCGGTTTAACTGGCGGTATCGGCAGCGGCAAGTCTACGGTCGCGCAACTTTTTGTAAACGAAGGCTACCCGCTTGTCGATGCCGACAAGGTCGCACGCGAAATCGTCGAGCCCGGGCAGCCAGCATTGCAAGAGCTTGCCGATGTTTTTGGCGCAGACATCATCACCGCCACCGGGGAATTAGACCGCCAGCTTTTAGCCCAGCGTGCTTTCGTCGATAAAGAGCACACTGAGCAAATTAACGCGATTACCCATCCGAAGATTCAAGCGCGTACGCAAGAGCTTTTCGATGGCTACCGTAAGCAAGACGTCGAAGCAGTTATCTACGATATGCCGCTGCTGGTCGACAACGGCCTCGATCGCGCGATGGACTGGGTCATCGTCGTCGATGTGTCCCCAGAAGAGCGCGTGCGCCGCCTGGTGGAATACCGCGGCATGGATGAAGAAGATGCCCGCCGCCGCATGAAGTCGCAAATTCCTGATGGTTTGCGCCTGGCATCAGCGGATTCGGTCATTGATAACAACGCCGCGGAAGAAAACTTGAAACCACAAGTGGACCAACTGATCTCGGATGCGCCGTGGCTTGTGTAGCCGCGTAGTATTGAGGGTATGGCTTTTGCAGGAGAACACCCGATATATTCGCAGTCTGAGCACCGCCCGGTGGGCGAAATTGAACGCACCGGGCGGGCCTTCGAGGTAGTTTCTGAATATGAACCTGCTGGTGACCAGCCCACCGCCATCGCGGAATTAGACCGCCGGCTCAACGACGGCGAACGCGATGTCGTCCTGATGGGTGCCACCGGTACGGGTAAGTCGGCGACGGCGGCGTGGCTCATCGAAAAGCAGCAGCGCCCAACGCTGGTGATGGCGCCGAATAAGACCCTGGCGGCGCAGCTCGCCAATGAGCTGAAACAGCTGCTGCCGAATAACGCGGTAGAGTATTTCGTCTCTTACTACGACTACTACCAGCCAGAAGCATATATCGCGCAGACCGATACCTATATCGAAAAAGACTCGTCTATCAATGAAGATGTCGAGCGCCTGCGCCACTCAGCAACCTCGGCGCTGCTCTCGCGCCGCGATGTGGTGGTAGTCAGCTCCGTGTCCTGTATCTACGGCCTGGGTACTCCGCAGTCTTACCTGGACCGCTCGGTGCTTTTGCATATCGACGATGAAGTCGAGCGCGACCAGCTGCTGCGCCTCTTGGTCGATATCCAATATGAGCGCAATGACGTGGGCTTTACCCGCGGTACTTTCCGCGTCAATGGTGACATCGTCGATATCATCCCGGCTTATGAAGAACGTGCTGTACGCATTGAGTTCTTTGGTGATGATATTGATGCGCTCTACTACATCCACCCGGTCACCGGCGATATGATTGAGCAGGTCGATGAACTGCGTATCTTCCCGGCGACGCACTATGTCGCGGGACCGGAGCGCATGGCCAAAGCTGTGGAAGCCATCAAAGAAGAACTTGCCGAGCGTCTCGCGGATTTGGAAAACCGCGGCAAGCTGCTGGAAGCGCAGCGCCTGCGCATGCGTACCGAATACGACCTGGAGATGATCGAACAGGTCGGGTTCTGCTCCGGCATTGAAAACTATTCCCGCCACATGGATGGCCGCGGGCCAGGTACAGCACCTGCGACCTTGATGGATTATTTCCCTGAAGACTTCCTCACCATCATCGATGAGTCGCATGTGACCGTGCCGCAGATTGGCGGCATGTTTGAAGGCGATATGTCACGCAAGCGCAACCTGGTGGAATTCGGCTTCCGCTTGCCGTCGGCCGTGGATAACCGCCCGCTGACCTTCGATGAGTTCGAGCAGCGCGTCGGCCAAACTGTCTATCTCTCCGCGACTCCGGGCAATTACGAAGTTGCAGCGGCTGGCGGCGAATACGTCGAGCAGGTTATTCGCCCGACCGGTCTGGTGGACCCGAAGGTCACCGTCAAACCGACCCAGGGCCAAATCGATGACCTTATCGACGAAGTCCGTGAGCGCACCAAGAAGGACGAGCGTGTCCTGGTGACAACCTTGACCAAGCGCATGGCCGAGGACTTAACGGACTATCTTCTCGAGCACGGCATCCGCGTGCGCTACTTGCACTCGGATATTGATACCTTGCAGCGCATCGAGCTGCTGCGCCAGCTGCGCTTGGGCGAATATGACGTGCTCGTTGGCATTAACTTGCTGCGTGAGGGCCTCGACCTGCCCGAAGTATCACTTGTGGCCATTTTGGATGCCGATAAGGAAGGTTTCCTGCGCTCGACGACCTCGTTGATTCAGACCATTGGCCGTGCGGCTCGTAACGTCTCCGGCGAAGTCATCATGTACGCGGACAAGGTCACTGAGTCCATGGAACGCGCGATCGATGAGACCGAGCGCCGCCGCGAAAAACAGATTGCGTACAACAAGGAGATGGGCATCGACCCACAGCCGCTACGCAAGAAGATCGCCGATATCTTGGACCAGGTCTATGAAAACGAGGGCACCGGTGACGGCGAGTCTGACCCGGCCTCGATCGTGGACGCCCCGGATGTCTCGACGATGGCCGCAGATGAAGTGCAAAAGCTTATCGATGACCTCTCGCAGCAAATGGCCGCCGCCGCCCGCGAGCTGAAATTCGAACTAGCTGGACGTTTGCGCGATGAGATCGCTGATTTAAAGAAAGAACGCAGAGGTCTCAAAGAAGCCGGCATTTAATGCCATAATAAATCACATAGGTTAATTTCTATTTCCTCGAGAAAGTGAATTCACATGCTCAATTACAACACCATCGCGGTGGGCACCGATGGATCGCAGACTTCGTTGCGTGCGGTGCAAGCAGCGGCGAGTATGGCGCGAGCCTATGACGCGAAGCTGATTATTATTTCAGCCTTCTACAATCAACCAGGTGCGATGCTGGGCGCGCCAGATTCTGAAAGCCTGCCGGTGATTGACCGCACTGAAGCGCAAAATTACTTGGATAACGCAGCCTCGATTGCGCAGGAAGAAGGCGCCAAGTCCATCGAGGTCATTGGTAAGTCTGGCGAGCCAGTCAAAGCCATGTTGGAAGTGGAGAAAGACTACGACGTGGACATGTTCGTCGTGGGCAACCGCGGCATGAACTCCGTGCGCGGCCGTGTCTTTGGCTCGGTTGCTACGGAGCTAACGCGTAAAGCACACGCTGACGTAGTCGTGGTAAACACCACCTCTGAACGCAATTAGACAATTCTATTGTTAGACTGAAAATCAACTTATTAACGTGTGCGAAAGGTCCATTATGAGCGAATATGACACCATCGTTGTTGGTACCGACGGGTCGAAATCGTCCCTTCTTGCAGTAGAGCGCGCAGCACGTATTGCTGCGGCATTCGATGCTCGTCTGATTATCGGCTGCGCTTACTATGAAAATAAGGAAGAAGCCTCCAAGACGCTGCGCCAGGAATCTGTCACCATCTTGGGCGACGATGTGGCCGCAGAGAACCTGGCTTCGGGCAAGGCACATGCCGAAAAGTTCGGTGTAAAAAACATCGAGACTGCAGTACGCGCGGGCACCCCAGTCCAAGCGCTGATGTCGATTGTCAACGATAACAACGCTGACCTGCTCGTGGTTGGTAACCGCGGAATCAACTCGCTCACCGGCCGCCTGCTAGGTTCGGTTCCAGCAGACGTTGCCCGTCAGTCCGACTGCGACGTCATGATTGTGCACACCGTCAACTAAGCCTCGACGGGCTCAGCCTCAAATTCTTCGATCAGCACGTGACCATTTTGCCCATGAATAATGGGCACGGTGGCACGTGCATTTTTTGCGACTTCCGCCAGCGGTGCGAGCGTGCCATGCGATAACACGTGCTCGCGTGGGCTCAGCGTGCGCACAGCCACCATCTTGATCAGCGTCGGATGTTCTTTGATCACTTCGGAGAAAATCAGCGGGTCATGCTGACCATCATCGCCAATGAGAATCCACGTCATGTGCGGATAGTCGATGATCAGGTTCCGCAGCTGCACCTTCTTATGCTCCATGCCGTTGCGGAAAAGTCCGGTCTCGGTTGGACCCCAATCTGTGAGCAGCATTGGGCCTTCGGGAAACCCGTGTTGGCGCATAAAGCGCTTGAGCGTGCGGTAGGTATTCCACGCGCCTGTGGAGAGATAAAAGACCGGCGCATCGGGGTGTGCCTGGCGCAGTCGCGCAAAGAACGCCGCCATGCCATCGACCGGCTTGCGCGTATTGGTCTTCTTAATCCACGAATTCCACGCCGCCACCAAAGCGCGCGGCAGCCACGTTACCAAGATGGTGTCATCAATATCGCTGATGATTCCCACCGGGTGCTCAGAATCCACGATCATAATATCGGCTACTGCGTCTTCAGCTCCCGCGGTCGACAGCCGCGCCTTATGCCAACCCGGTTCCAACCCCGGGTTGTCCATGCTGATATCGATATAGCCATTGTCATCGGTATGCGAGTGAATCTCTTTATCGCCCACCGTCACCGTGAAAGGGTGGTCGGTTAACTGCACGGTCAAAAACTGCCGCCAGCCCCGCTGCGCGGTTTTATCGTCTGGGTTGCCGACTTCGGGCGGCACCGGACGCGCCCGATGCACAGCCGAATCGACCGCCAAGATGCGGCCGTAGATCCGAATGCTGTGCTTAGAGCCATAACCGGTATACCCGCTAATCGCCGGCACCCAGCCGCGCCGAGACGCGACTTTCACCGCCGTCTTATTCAGAGCTTGTTCTGCACCACGCACAATGTCGCTTAAGGCCATAGTGGCTAATTCTAGTGGAACTGCTCCGGCCAGTGCCCAAAGATACTTCGTGGGACGAAATTTCCCCAGAGTTCACTTTGATTGAACATTACGTTCATAACGCTGTCTTAGGCTGAACGCAACGTCCCAGAAACTGGGCGTTATTCAACAAAGTGGCAATCACTTCGGGCACAAGGAACTCTATGAATTCACGACTCGGCATGCGCAGGAACGCTGCAATCATTTTCGACTTCGATGGGACCGTAACTCTTGGGAACGGACCTGTGAGGGCATATGCACAGGCCATCCAAACGGAATTGCTAGCTGATCCCGCAGCCTTCGCGAAACAGGTAGAAGCCGCACTCGCAGATATTGATGACCTTCAAAGTCCCTACCGCGATGGCTATCATGCGGTGGCTGACCTTGCTATTGCCCAGGGCATAGACACCGCAGAACTCTCGCGAGCTTACCTAAAGAGCAGACAGCTTTTGGGAACGGAGAAAGCACCCGTGGAGATGCCGAGTCAACTCCCGGCACTTCTTAAGGCGATTGCCCCTCATGCGTGGGTGGTTCTGGCTACCAATGCGCCTGCGGAAGGCATCGAAAAGTTGCTTGACCGCTGGAAAGTCGGTGAGTTCTTCGACCAAATTTCCTTCAACACGAACAAGCCCGCTGGTTTGAGTTCACTCATCGAAGAACTGGATTCTCAGCGGATTCTGGCAATCGGTGACATTGCCGAAAATGACCTTGCTCCAGCTGCAGAGCTGGGCGCACACACCCTACTAGTAACCCCACAGCACACCCTCGATGATGCCTTTGAAGACATCATCACATGGGCACGACAAGGAGAATAAACCACCATGAAAAAGCAGATCCTCGCAGCAGCCGGCGCAGTAGCACTGACCCTAGGTCTCACCGCATGTAGCACGACAGAAGACGATACCCTGACCATTTCTCTAGTCCCTTCAACTGAGGGAGAGGACTTGGCCGAAGCACTCGGGCCACTGACTGACTACCTATCTGAGCAACTTGGCGTCGAAGTCGAAGGCGTTGTTGCCAGCGACTACGCCGCGACTGTGGAAGCTTTGGGAGCTGGTCAATCTGATGTCATCATCACCGATGCCGGCTCGCTATATAATGCGATGGAGCAGCACAGTGCTGAACTCATCCTACGTGACGTCCGCTTCGGCGCGACCAGTTACTCGTCCGTCGCATATACCAACAACCCAGATAAGTACTGCGACGACGAACCAACGATGGCGACCTATGCCGCAGCCGATGCGGAAATGGCGTACTGCAATGGCATTGAACCGGGTGATACCGCGACCGGTGAAGGTCCAGCTGCTGTTGAGCAATTAGGCAAAATTACCGGCGATACCTCTGTGGTGTTGCAAAGCTCGACCTCGCCAGCAGGCTACCAATATCCAGTTGTTGCTATGGAGGAAGAAGGCGTCAATATCGATGACGTCAATCAGATCCCAGTAGAAGGCAATAACAACGCCGTCCTGGCGCTTGCTAACGGCGATGGCGAAGTTGCCTTCGGTTTTTGGGATGCGCGTTCGTCGGTGATTGAAGAAAACCCTGATGTAGCGACTGATGTGGTTGCTTTCGCCTACACCGAGCAGATTCCAAACGGTGGTGTGGCTGTGCGCAGTGACCTTGATACAGAGCTTAAAGACAAGCTCACCGAAGCAATGGACAGCTACGCAGAATCTTCTGATGAAGCTGCATCAGTCATGTACGACCTTGTAGGACTGTCCGACTGGACTGCGGACACCCAGGAAGAAGACATCAACCGATACGGCGAGATTCTGGAGTACTTTTCCAAGTGATTAAACAAGAGAGCTGGCCGATAGCGTTAGACCGAGTGAGCGTGACTTATCCCGGTGGTCTACAGGCCATTAAGGACGTATCCATCAACATCCAGCCCGGTGAGATGGTCGGAATTATTGGGCCATCGGGTGCCGATAAATCCACTTTGATACGCACCATCAATGGGTTGAACCCGGTTAGTGCAGGGCAGGTAAGCGTCGGACCGCATCAGATTGATAGTCTTCGCGGTCGTGCACTGCGCAAAGCCCGTGGAGATATCGGGATGATATTCCAGAGTTTCAACCTGGCGGATCGTATTAGCGTCATGGATAACGTTCTTGTTGGACGGTTTGCGCACACACCGGTTTGGCGTTCAGTTCTCGGACTTCACACAGCAGGGGACAAAGATTTAGCACTGCGTGCTTTGGACTCTGTCAATATTGCCGACAAGGCAGAAACGCGTGCGGGAGCTTTGTCAGGCGGACAGAAGCAGCGGGTGGCGATTGCTCGGGCGCTGTCGCAGCAGCCAAAGATTTTGCTTGCCGATGAACCCATCGCCTCCCTTGACCCACCCACTGCACACACGGTGATGCGAGATATTCAAAGAATCAACCGGGAGCAGGGCATCACCGTGGTGGTTAACCTGCATCAACTGGACATGGTGCAAAAATACACCGACCGAGTCATCGGCGTGCGCGCGGGGGAAATCGTCTTTGACGGGGCTACTGAAAGTGCACAGCAAGCTGACTTTGAAGCCATCTACGACCGCCCGATCATGGCCGATGATGTGGCAGAACAGGACGCGCTATGACGTCCTTGTACACTCCCACCTCAAAGACTGGGAACATCCGGACGTGGCTTGCGGTCTCGGGTGTAATCTTCATGACCGTGCTCGCTGCTGCACCAGGATTAGGCGGCGTCGAAATCGATATACGCTCACTCATCCGCAACTGGAGCAACGGCTACAACAAACTCCTGCAGATGCTCCAGCCCAACTTTGAGTTCGTCCCACGCACCATAGGACCAATGGTTGAAGCTTTGCAGATGGCCTGGGTGGGTGCTGCCATCTCCGCGATAATCTCCGTCCCGCTCACGCTATGGGCGGCGCAAGCTACGAACCACTCAACAACCGGACGATTTATCGTTCGGACCTTCATCAACGTTGTCCGCGCCGTACCAGACCTGGTCTATGCCACCGTCTTGGTCGCAATGGTTGGCGTGGGTGCTCTACCTGGTGTGATGACGCTTATCTTGTTCAACATCGGAATCGTGGTCAAGCTGGTCTCCGAATCGATTGATTCTGGCGACCATGACTACATGGAAGCCGGCCGGGCAGCTGGCGGTACCCAGTTTCAGATCAATCGTGCAATGACCATGCCACAAGTTCTACCGCTCTTCATGAATCAATGGCTCTACACCTTGGAACTTAACGTGCGCATTTCAGCAATCCTGGGCATTGTCGGTGCTGGCGGAATCGGACGCCTGCTTGATGAGCGCCGGTCGTTCTACGCTTACAGTGATGTTTCCGTGATTATCCTCGAGATCCTCATCGTCGTCATCGCCATTGAGCTGCTATCTAACTACCTGCGCAGGCGGTGGACTTCATGATCTTAAAGGCTTTGGATTTGAGAAAGCTTGTCCCCGCTGTTCTGCTTGTCCTCGCATTGATGACCCTAGGCATTGAATGGCGAGCGCTTCCGGAGGTACCTGGGCAAGTATGGCACTACCTGCAGCTTATGTTTTCTTCCCCCGACTGGTCACGGCTTCCACGAGCAGTTGCCGAGATGTGGCGGTCCATTGCGATGGCTTGGATCGGATCTCTTATTTGCGTTATCGTCTCGGTTCCACTCGGGTTCCTCGCCGCGTTCGGCGTGGGGCCACTGTGGTTACGACAGGCTCTCAAGATCGTGTTCGCGGTTATCCGTGCATTCCCAGAGGTCGTCATCGCCATCATCTTGCTCACCGTCACCGGTTTAACACCTTTCACTGGTGCATTAGCGCTGGGAATTTCCGGAATCGGTCAACAAGCCAAATGGACTTATGAAATTGTGGAGTCCGCGAAAACTTCCGCACCCGAAGCAATCCGTGCCGCAGGTGGAACTACAGCGACCATCGTGCGCTGGGGACTATGGCCTGCGTGTGTGCCAGCTATTTTGTCCTTTGCCTTGTACCGGTTCGAAATTTCTATTCGAACCTCGGCAGTGCTCGGCATTGTTGGTGCTGGCGGAATCGGTAGCATGCTGGCCAATTACACCAACTATCGAGCCTGGGACAGCGTAGGTGTGCTTTTGATAGTGATGGTCGGCATTACGATGATTATTGACGCCATTTCCGGACGCCTACGCCGAGCTATCATGGGCCAAGCTTGAACTTAGAAAGACACAGCATGATGAACGAGTCTTCACAAACTCAACACCCATTCCTGCCAGCGGACTCGCCGGCCTCAGCACGTTTGGCGGCAACTGCACGTTCGCTAAAACCGAATCAATACAAGGTTGCGCAGTTTGCCATGGACAACCTGGAAACAGTGGTGGACATGACTGCTCAGGAGGTCAGCGAGAAAGTCGGCGTGGGACGCGCAACAGTCGTCCGCACTGCGCAAGCACTTGGATACGACGGATTTCCACAATTTCGAGTGGCTTTGGCCCGGGAAATTCCGCAGGCACAAAACCATGCTGAAGGAATTGCTGCGGCAGCGGCAGCAGTGGCCGCTAATTTGCAGTCCCTAGTAATTGATGAAGAAGAAGTCGATCGTATCGCGGGTTTGCTCAGTCGAGCCCACAAAGTGCTTGTAGTAGCTCATGGGATGTCTGCTCCATTGGCGACAACCTTAGTTGCGCGACTTGTTAGCGTCGGAATTTCTGCGATGATGCACGCGGATCACACCACAGCCAATATAGCTGCGGCTGGGCTCGGCAAGGACTCCGTGTGCGTCGCAATCTCTGGCTCCGGAGTAAACAAACCAACCCTTCGCACAGCTGCTCTTGCACATAAAGCCGGTGCGAAAGTCGTTGCTTTAACGTCTTTTTCGAGCACCCCACTTATCGAGCTCGCCCACCACAACTTGATTGTTCCGAAGGCATACAGCTCTTTTCGAGACGAAATCTATCATGCGTCCCGCGTTGAGCTCCTGTTCGTTTGCGAACAACTAGCAGCACGAACCGCTCCTTCACGCAGTTTGAAGGCCGACCCGCTAGATATTGTCAGTGAAGGATTGCGCGAATAGCGCTACCGGAATTCCTCCGGCCAGTGCCCAACAATGGTCAAGGTCTGTGTCGCGCGCGTTAGGGCTACGTAGAGGTCATTGACACCCAGCGGACTGCGGTTGATGATCTCCTCCGGATTAACCACGGTGACGTGGTCGAACTCGAGCCCCTTCACCTCTTCGACATTGCTGACATCAATAATCGCATTGAGCCGGCCGCCCTCATCGGTGAAGATGCCCGCCTCCAATGGCCCCTCGGCATCGTCGGAGTCGATAAAGCGCACCGGTTCGCCATCGCGGATGGACTCAGTGGGCTGTGCATACTCATCGACGCTGCGGCGTACCTTATACGCCAAATCCGCAATCGGTTGAGGAGTGCGGTAGTTGACCGTGAGCTGATGCACGCGAAAACGCTCGCCCACAAATTCACTCAAGGTATCTTCCCACGCATCCACGCCAGCAGGGGAGCTGGTCTGGCCGGTATCGCCAACCACCGTCATCCAACGCGACGGTGTACGGCGAAAGACCATGCGCCATTCCATTGGCGTGAGCTCTTGCGCCTCATCGATGACCACATGGCCATACGCCCAGGTGTAATCCGCAGCAGCACGCTCCGCCGTTGAGCGATGGTCCACGGTTTGCTGACGTCGCGCCAAGGTCTCAGCGTCGATAACGTCATGCGCGGACAAAATCTCCGCCTCAAACATGTCATCGTCATTATCGGTCGACATCGACGAAGACAAGATATCCAAAGCATCCTCAGCATCAGCGACCTGTTCTTTCCACGCTGCGCGCTCGGCTTCCTGCTGTGCTTCCACGTCCGGCATGCCTACCAGCACAGCCAACTCATCTAAGAGCGCCACATCAGATACCGACCAGACTTCCTCGCCATCAAATTGCCACGGACGGTACAGCGCCGAACGCGTCTCATCGTCATAGTCATAAGCAGCATGCTCAATGGCTTCTTCCGAGCCCAAAAGCTCCGCCAAGACTTGTTGGGGAGTCAGGGTGGGCCAGAAGGCATCGATAAGCTCTTGCACCGCTGGGGTATCGGAGAGGTCATCGAAGAGCTGATCCACATCCGCACGCGAGAGCAGATTTTGCCCACCGAGCGGATCAGCGCCGATTTTATCCGCCATCTGCTCCGCCAACGACTGCACGAAGTGCTCGATGAAAGCACCGCGGGCATCGTTGTGCGGCTTGCGCGAACGACGCGCGCGAGTACGCGCAGCCTTGACCATCGCAGGGGTCGCAGTCAAGTACAGTTGCTCGACTTTGATGGTGACATCCTCATCGGGCACGACCTGATAGGCCTGCAACGCCGCGCGCAAAATATCGACCATTGCCGCAGAGCCCTTAATCTCACGCGTCAGCAGACTGTCCTGCGCGGTCGCGGTGACACCGGGGAAAAGCTGCGAAATCGTAGACAACACCACGCCGGTTTCACCCAGTTCGGGCAGCACGCGCGAAATATAGTCCAAGAAAGTCGAATTCGGGCCCAGGATGAGCACGCCGGTAGAAGACAGACGCTCACGGTGGTTATAGAGCAAATACGCTATACGATGCAACGCCACCGCCGTCTTGCCCGTACCCGGGCCGCCGTCGACGACCATGACCCCACGGCGTTCATCGCGAATGATCTCATCTTGCTCGCGCTGGATGGTTTCCACGATGGAATTCATGTGCGAGGTACGCGCGCGGTCCATCGCCTGGTGCAGTGCGGATTCGCTGGTGATGCTGACGTCATCTTCTTCGACGTAACTTGCGGCGAGTTCGCGGGAGAGCACTTCATCGGTGATATCTGTGACCGTGCGTCCCTTGGTGCGGATATGGCGGCGCACCGCGACATCTTCCGGCTGCGCTGTCGTAGCGAGGTAGAAAGGCCGCGCCATAGGTGCGCGCCAATCTAACAGCAACGTGCGGTAATTTTCTTCGCGGGCATCTAGGCCCATCCGGCCGATGTAGCGGCGGTCTAAACCTTCCGTAGTGGGGTTATCGCCGGGTGCGTTAACATCCACGCGGCCAAAGACAAGCCCGAGCTGCGCGAGATTGAGGCGGTCTAGTTTATCTTGCAGTAGGTGGTATTCGGTTTCACGGCGCACAAGTGCATCGGAATCAGGGTTGGCAGGATCGACATCTGCCTGTACTTCATTCAGGCGCTGGTTGGCATCAGCAACTTCTTTATCCAAGCGGTCGAAGAGCATGTCAACATAGGTCTGCTCAGCGGCAATAGCTTGGGTTTTAGGGTGAGATGGGTTAGGTGTTGACGACGTGGTCACGGAGGGCATCAACTTCCTTGGGTGATGAGAGATGAAAAATGAAACAACGGCCCAGCATACAAAAAGCTGGGCCGTTGCGGGTAAACGTAGAAGAATTTAGATGTTCTTGCCTACCTTTTTAATTGCCTTAGCGATCTTCTTATCGGCTTCCTTCTGGAATTTACCAGCCTTCTTATTCCACTTTTTCATGGAACGACCGCTGGACTTTTCTGCCTTGTTCAAAGCCTTATCGGCCTTGTCCTGAGCCTTGGAAGCGTTCTTGACTACTGCCTTGCGTGCGGTCTTCGCGTTATCCTGTGCAGCATCGAGCCAGTCGCCAGCGTTGTTGTTGACAAAGCCGCGTGCGGATTCGCCGTAATCCTTGGCGGTGTCGCGCACGTTAGCGATAAGGCCTTTGCCGGCCTTTTGCCAATCGTCCTTATTGTCATCAACATAAGAGCGCGCTTCATCCACGTAGGACTTTGCGGTGTGCAGCAATTCCTTGCCGGTGTCCTGCCAGTCATCCTTGTGGTCATCGACGTAGCTGGAGACGCGATCAGTGGTGTCTTCGAACCAGTCGGTGGCCTTGCCGGTGAGGTTTTGCGTCTCAGACTTGGTTGGCAGCGCTGCCTGGACCTTCTTGCTGGTGCGCTCGCCGGCCTTCTTTGCGCGCCAGCCTAGCGATGGCTTGCCCTCACGGTCCTGGGTGGTGATAAACAAAGCACCGAGCAGGGCAGTGTTGGTAATCAGGGCATTGCGGCCATCGGTCTTTTCCTTTTCGGAATCTGCAGACCAGAAGGCATTAGCGCCCACCAGCGCTGGCAGGGTAGTGCCAGCCAGGACTGCAGCGGAGGTGCGCGGTGCCTTGCCGAGCGCCAGGAGGGAACCTGCGCCAACGCGTGCGCCAGCGAGGCCGCGAGCAACAAGCTCCGGGTCATTAGGAACGAAGCTTGCGTATTCACGAGGCAAAACCTTGCGCAGACGGGCCAGCATGTTTTCGGTCTCTTCGACGTGCTGGTCAGTGTTGCGTAGTGTGTCCACGCCATCCCACACGAAGAAGGATGCGAGCATCGGACGGGCGATCTTACGTAGCATGATTTTTAAAGCTCCTTAAACTAAGTTCGCAATCTTTTCTAATCCACCAGTGTACGCAAATTCATCACTCGGGTGCCGGAATTTTTATGTTTGCCGCAAAATTGTTACGCCATTACCAACGCCTATCCCACCAGGTGCCCAGCTGCGGGCGTTCATCGCCGAGCGTGGTGGCCTTACCGTGGCCGGGCCAGACCACGGCCTCATCCGGGTAGATATCAAAGAGACGCTCGGTGACATCCTTGTACAAACGCACGAAGTCACCTTCAGAATTGGTTTTGCCAACGCCACCTGGGAAAAGCGAATCGCCCACGAACAGCTGCGGAACGCCGTCGAGGTTCACCGCCAGGGCCGCGCCACCTGGGGTGTGACCGCGCAAAATGATGACATCATGGTTGCGGCCGCCGAATTCGATGGTGTCATCGTGCTGCAACTCGACATCGACAGGCGAAGGCAATGCAGGCGACTCCAGGAAAGCCGCATAGTGCTTCGCGCCAGTTGCTGCCAAAACTTCTTCCAGGGCGCGGACGTGATCCCAGTGGCGGTGCGTGGTCAAAACCTTCGTGATCTTCACCCCGGCTTTCTCCGCCATAGCGAGGATGGCTGGGGCGTCATCGGCGGCATCGATAAGCAAGCCTTCACCGTCGGCAGCGAGCAGATAGCAATTATTGTCCATCTCCGAGACGGAGATGTGATGCAGAGTAATTTCGTTCGTCATATCACCCACCTTACGGGTATGTTCGATGAAGAGTAGAACACTAGAAGTCATCAGAGGAAGAGAAAAACCAACAAGTGGCTGATCGCTTAGTAGTCCGCGGTGCGCGTGAGCACAACCTTAAAGGAGTGGACATTGATGTCCCGCGCGACAAAATGGTCGTTTTTACCGGTCTATCCGGATCGGGTAAGTCTTCGCTGGCTTTCGACACAATCTTTGCCGAAGGACAGCGTCGATACGTTGAGTCTTTGAGCTCTTATGCCCGCATGTTTTTGGGGCAAATGGACAAACCCGATGTGGATTTCATCGACGGGCTCTCACCTGCGGTATCCATCGACCAAAAATCCACCAACCACAACCCACGTTCGACGGTGGGTACGATTACGGAAATTTATGACTACCTGCGTCTGCTGTTCTCGCGCGCGGGCACGCCACACTGTCCGAAGTGTGATGCGATTATTGAGCGGCAGACTCCGCAGCAGATCGTTGACGATGTTTTAAGCCAGGAAGAAAAGCTAAAGTTCCAGGTGCTGGCGCCGGTGGTGCGCAAGCGCAAGGGCGAGTTTGTCGACCTGTTCGAAGACCTGGCTGCCCAAGGTTTTGTGCGCGCGATGGTCGATGGCGAGCTGATTCAGCTGAGCGACCCGCCGAAGCTAAAGAAGCAGATTAAGCATGACATCAACGTTGTGGTTGACCGTTTGCAGGTCAAGGCATCTGCGAAACAGCGCATGACTGATTCGGTGGAGACTGCGCTGCGGCTTGCCGATGGCCTGGTCACCATCGAATACGTGGACAACGAAGAGCTCACCCATACTTATTCGGAGAAGGCCGCGTGTCCTAATGGCCACCCGTTGACCATTGAAGAATATGAACCGCGTGCTTTTTCCTTCAACGCGCCATTTGGTTCCTGCCCAGCCTGTGACGGCATTGGTACCAAAACGGAAGTTGATTTGGACCTGCTGATCCCTGATAAGGATGCCCCAGCAGTCGATGCTATTCAGCCGTGGACTTCGTCGCCGAACTCCAAGTACTTTGTCAAGCTCGTCGAAGGCCTGGGTAAAGCACTCGACTTTGACCCGGAAGCGCCGTTGAGCTCGCTTAGCGATGAACAGCGCGACGCCCTGATTTACGGCTCCGATGAGGAAGTCAACGTCCGCTATAAAAATCGCTACGGCCGCCAGCGCAACTGGACTGCGCCTTTCGAAGGTGCCGTGGGCTTTTTAGAGCGCAAACTGGAACAAACCGATTCCGAGTGGGCCAAAGACCGGCTTTTGCAGTACACGCGACTGGTGCCGTGTCCGACGTGTAAAGGCTCGCGTCTGCGCCCAGAGATTCTCGCGGTGCGTTTAGCCGCGAAGGGCTTTGACGAGCTTTCCATCGCCGGACTTACGGCGTTGTCGATTGAGGATGCCTCGACCTTCCTCAACTCCTTGGTCCTTGGCCACCGTGAAGAAATTATCGCTGGTGCCGTGTTGAAGGAAATCCAGGCCCGCCTGCGCTTCTTGCTCGACGTCGGCTTGAACTATTTGACCTTGGACCGCGGTGCTTCGACGCTTTCCGGTGGCGAGGCACAACGCATTCGCTTAGCGACGCAAATCGGCTCCGGTCTAGCGGGTGTCCTTTACGTACTCGACGAGCCATCGATTGGCTTGCACCAGCGCGATAACCACCGCTTGATCCAAACGCTCAAGCGCCTGCGCGATATTGGTAACACTCTGATCGTCGTCGAGCACGATGAAGACACTATCCGTGAGTCGGACTGGCTTATCGATATTGGCCCGCGCGCGGGTGAGTACGGCGGCGAAGTTGTCTACCAGGGCGAGCCGAAGGGCATTTTGAAGGCCAAGGATTCGCTGACGGGGCAGTACCTCTCCGGTGCCAAGGTCTTAGGAATTCCGGATACTCGCCGCGAGATCGACAAAGAACGCATGTTGAAAGTCGTTGGCGCGCACGAAAATAACCTGAAAGATATCGACGTGGAAATCCCACTGGGAGTTCTGGTGTGTATCACCGGCGTGTCTGGCTCGGGTAAATCTACGGTGGTTAATCAGATTCTGGCCAAGACTTTGGCAAATAAGTTAAACCGTGCCCGCCAGGTGCCCGGTCGTGCGGTGCGCGTGGAAGGTGTTGAACACCTGGACAAACTCGTGCAGGTCGACCAATCACCGATTGGGCGCACCCCACGGTCGAACCCAGCTACTTATACGGGCGTGTTCGACAAAATCCGCAACCTTTTCGCCGAAACCCAAGAGGCCAAGGTACGCGGCTATAAAGCCGGGCGGTTCAGTTTCAACGTCAAGGGTGGGCGCTGTGAGGCCTGCCAAGGCGATGGCACCATCAAGATTGAAATGAACTTCCTGCCGGACGTGTATGTCCCGTGTGAAGTCTGTGATGGCGCGCGTTATAACCGTGAGACTCTTGAGGTCTTGTACAAGGGCAAGAATATTGCCGAAGTACTGCACATGTCGATTTCGGAAGCGGCTGAGTTCTTCGAGCCGATTACCTCGATTCACCGCTACCTTGCCACGCTTGTCGATGTCGGGCTTGGCTACGTGCGACTTGGCCAGGCAGCCACCACGCTATCGGGCGGTGAGGCTCAGCGCGTGAAGCTGGCTTCTGAACTGCAAAAGCGCACCAATGGCCGCACCATCTACATCTTGGATGAGCCGACTACTGGTTTGCACTTTGAAGATATTCGCAAGCTGATGCTGGTCATCCAAGGATTGGTGGACAAGGGCAACTCCGTCATCATCATTGAGCACAACTTGGACGTGATTAAGTCTGCTGACTGGATTGTGGACATGGGCCCAGAAGGTGGCTCCGGTGGCGGCACTGTCGTGGCCGAAGGCACACCAGAAGACGTTATTGCAGTTGAGGGCTCATACACCGGGCAGTACCTCAAGCCCTTACTGGAGGGGCAGAATTAGCCCAGGTAGTTTCCTGGGCTAGTGTTTGATGGCGTGATTTCTTTCCAACCCTTGCCGCGCCGCGCGATTGCGCTGGCGGCGGCTGCATCGATAGCCGTGCTCACCGGCTGCTCTACCTTAAGCGGCCCTGGTGCGCCCACGGCAACAACCTCGTCGACCGCTGCGGATACCGTTATCGCTGATGATATTGCGGTGCTCGAGGATGAAAACCTCGAAGCCGCAATGGCGCATCTAGTCGAAGACGTCGAAAAAGAATTCGGCGCGACAGTCTCGCTGGCCGTCGTCGACGGCAAGCAGGATTTCTTGGCCGGCGCTGATGGCAGTGAGCCTGCCTGGTCAACCATCAAGGTGCCCATCGCAATTGCCGCCTTGCGCGATGGTGCAAGCGAAGAGCTCGTCGATGCCGCCATTAAAGAATCCGACAACGACGCAGCCTTAGCGCTGTGGAACCAGGTGGAGTGGACCGAGGGCAGTGCGCAGCAGAGCATTGAGGATTTGCTCGATAGCTTTGACTCTGAAGTCGAGACCGATGAAGCTTTTGGCATGTCGACGTGGACGGTCAAAGACCAAGCGCGTTTTGCATCGCATTTAGGATGCATCCCGGAAGCGGAGTACGTCTATGACGCCATGAGCGATATCGTCGACTGGCAAAAGTGGGGACTATCTGGCCTGGACGGCGTGCACTCTAAAGGCGGCTGGGGTCTCGATGAGGAAGACGGCGAATACACCTCCCGCCAGATTGGCGTTATGCCTGTTGATGGGGGAGAGATCGGCATTGCCCTTTCCGCCTCCTGGCAAACCTGGGATGAAGACAAGTCCTATCTGGAAGATAGCGAATATGACGCCGTCGAAGATATCTCTGCTGCCGCACTAGATGAGATTGCCAGCCGTTTGGAAATCTTGATTGAAAAGGCCCTGGAAACCGGCGAGCTCGACCCTGTCAATGATTGCTCCGAGACTTCCAAGTTGGCTCCGGTAACAACTGAACCCAGCGCTGAGCCCACCGAAGAACCTGCGAAAGAGTCCGGCCATTAGTACTGAATTGCTGGCCGATTTGGGAAGTTGCGCATAGAGGTGTTAAAGTAATCCTCACTACCGCCCGTAGCGCCATTTTCAGGAGCATCGGGTTGCAAGCGGAGCATCTCCCACCTCAAGCCGCACATTATTTAATGTGCAGGATACGGGTAAAAGGTAGCTGAGTTTAGCGCGAACTATTTGTATCGTGGTGAAGCTTAGCAACTTTGAGAGCTCCCGGCTGCACTGGTTTAACTATCAGGCAGGCGGGATTTTCGTTTGTGACGTGGTAGGCGAACAAACTATCCCTTCTCACTTAGGAGACACACAATCAGCTCTGAAGCTCGCATTAATGAGCGCATCCGAGTACCAGAAGTACGTCTGGTCGGTCCCGGAGGCGAACAAGTAGGTATCGTCCGCACTGATGATGCACGAAAGCTCGCTTTTGAGGCAGATCTGGATCTGGTCGAGGTTGCCCCTAACGCTAAGCCGCCTGTCGCAAAGATCATGGACTACGGCAAATTCAAATACGAGCAGGCTCAAAAGGCCCGCGAATCTCGTAAGAACCAGCAGCAGACTGTGGTCAAGGAACAGAAGTTCCGTCCTAAAATCGATGATCACGATTATGAGACCAAAAAGGCAAACGTTGTTCGCTTCCTGGAAAAGGGTTCCAAGGTAAAGGTCACCATCATGTTCCGTGGCCGTGAGCAATCACGTCCAGAGCTTGGTTACCGCCTGCTGGAGCGTCTGGCAGAAGATGTGGCTGAGCACGGCATCGTGGAGTCGCGTCCGAAGCAGGATGGTCGCAACATGACCATGGTCTTTGGCCCTAACCGCAAGGGTAAGAAGTAGCCCGCAAGTTCACTTCGACGGTTGTACCGCGCACTTTAAGAAAGTGTGCTGCACCGCGATATCGACCCGTCAAGGATTGAGGAATCCCATGAAGCAGAAGACCCACAAGGGCACCGCAAAGCGCATCAAGGTCACTGGTTCCGGCAAGCTGCGCCGCGAGCAGGCTGGCCGTCGCCACTTGCTGGAAGGCAAGACCTCCAAGCGCACCCGTCGTCTGAAGGGCACCGAGGCAGTTGCTCCAGCCGACACCAAGCGCGTAAAGCGCCTGCTTGGCCGCGCGTAATTAGCGCCTAATCACCCACAAAATAGTTCGTCAAAGATAGTTAAGGAAGTAACACCGTGGCACGAGTAAAGCGCTCAGTCAACGCCAAGAAGAAGCGTCGCGCGATTTTGAAGTCCGCCAAGGGCTACCGCGGCCAGCGTTCCCGCCTCTACCGTAAGGCTAAGGAACAGTGGTTGCACTCTATGACCTACGCTTACCGCGATCGTCGCGCGCGTAAGTCTGAGTTCCGTAAGCTGTGGATCCAGCGTATCAACGCTGCAGCTCGCATGAACGACATCACCTACAACCGTCTCATCCACGGCCTGCGCCTGGCTGAGATCGAGGTAGACCGCAAGATCCTTGCTGAGTTGGCAGTCAACGACTTCGAGACCTTCTCCGCACTGTGCGAGGCTGCAAAGGCTGCACTGCCTGAGGACGTTAACGCTCCTAAGGCTGCCTAAGCCAAAGCCTTAATACATACGGCTACTTAAAAACCCGAGCTCTCATCCCACTATCAGGGATGGGAACTCGGGCTTTTTTCGTCTGTTTTATAAAAGGGATCGCCAATTTCCCCAACCAGAACCAGTTTCTAGTTGGGTACTCTCATGCCCTGGCAGTTGTTTTGCCGCGGCGACTTTAGATCAGGTCCATCGCCCCCAAGCTGCTCACGTGGTGGGTGTTGCCCACCAGTTTGCCGCCCGGTGTGTGGAGACGGACTTTGCCGCGGTGGCGGCGCATCCTGCCGCGCTTGGGTTTACCCGTACTCGGCTTCCCTTTTCCTCGCTTATTTTCTCTTTTCTGTGACCCGGGATTACCCGGGTCACCGTCGTCGTTGACGCCATTGTGATATTTACACAGCATCGTCAGGTTTGAGGGTTTTGTGTGCCCGCCATTCTTATGCGCATCAATATGGTGCACCTGGCATCTATCGGCCGGGACGTTACAGTCGGGCCACGGGCAGACGAGGTTCTCCGCCATGGCTAGAGTCCGCAGCTTATCGGACGCGAAGCGTGCCTCGTAGAGATTGACGGGTCCGGCGGTGGGGTGGAAAAGCCCGACGTAGAGCTTGTCGCCCAAAGCGCCTTCCATCGCAGCGTTGATAAATTCTGCGCCGGTCATGGTGGTGCCGTCGGAAAGACCGATGATGACGTCCTCGCCTTTGCCGCAGGAGACGTTTGCGAAATCGTCGAGGCCGATAGCAATAACGGTGCGGTATTCAGGTTTGATATGGCCGGTGCCGTTGCCTTCAACTAAGTCCCAGAATGGTTCGAGTAAAGCTTCGGAGCGCGGCTGGTCATCATCTTTGATGGCGGCATCAAGCGTCTTTTCTAAATCGGTAATGCGGCGCTGAGTATCGGTAATGCTGATAGTCCGCAGACCGTCGATAGCTCGACCTACGCGCACCCCGCGTTGTTTGGGTTTGTCGCCGCCTTCTTCGGTGACGCGCTGTTTACCGATTTCATTAACTTCATCCAACGTGCCTTCGTACGCGATGAGTTCGGCGCGAAGTTTCCATGCTGCGCCGCGGGTTGTGAGCTTCTTGGCGTGTTTGTTGACCATTTCTAAATACTCGACGCTTAATTGTCTCGCCTCGGCGAGTGCGACAGCGTCGCGCTGTACCTTGGGAGCATCAGCGGGCCCGAAGAATACTGTCGCTAACCGGGTGTATTTGCGTGCGGTGCTACGCGACATTACGGCACCGGCGAGGTCGTGAGGGGAGCATTCATACACATCGCGGAGGATGGTTATTCCGCTGGTGGTGAAGAGGTTTAATATTTCTTGTCCTTTCATAACTTCGACACTAAGACGTGAACGCAACCCCTGGCTAGGGCAAAGATTTTTGCCTGTGGATAACTACCGTGTCGCACCACCGGTGGTTCAAAGTTATCCACAGATTTACCGCTGATTCGAAATAGGGCCGAAAAGTCATTGCTTTATGAGTTCGTCGGTGGTTAAGCTGGCTTGTTTTAGCCCGTGAGAATGGACGAATTTCTGATGGCATCGATAGCCTTTCGACTGCGATGACCGCTCAAGTCCACCGTGCTAGGCTGTCCTAAGTGTTTTGGCACGTCCCCCTATTCCTTTTCGTCCTACTGGCAAATTGATGCCCACATTTCGAAAGGCGGTCGGAAATGACCAACCCTTATAACTCTTTTGAGCCAAACCCTGATGGCTTTGATGCCCCTATGCAACAAGACCCGCAGGCACAGTCCTATGCGCAATACCAGGAATCGCTGAACAATCCGCAGGCGCAGTACCCGCAATTTAATGCTTTCCAGCAGCAGCCACAGGCAGGTGCACCGGCTCCTTACGGTCAGCAGCATGGAATGGTGCAGCCGGGAATGGCGCAACCGGCGATGTATGCGACTCCACCGAAGTCATGGATTGCGACTGTGCTGCTGGCATTTTTCCTGGGCACACTTGGTGCGCATAATTTCTATTTGGGTTACAAAGGCCGCGCAATCGCGCAGCTGTCGCTATCGGTCATCGGATGGTTTACCGCCATTTTGATCGTCGGTTTCGTGTTGCTCGCCATCGTGGGCATCTGGGCATTCGTTGACTTGGTCCGAATTCTTCTCCGCCACGGAGAGTACGGCGTTGACCCCAACGGGGTGCCTCTTTCCTAATATTTTGATTGATTATCTAATTAATCAACCCATCCTGGACTTAAACAGGGTGGGTTTCTTTGTGCTTGGTAGATTAAAGACCATGGCATTGGATTTTGAACAAGCATTTACCGAACGCACCCCGCGCATCGTCAACGCAGCCAAGCTGCACCGCTCATCCGCGCGAAAGAAGGCGAATGCTTTCCTCGTCGAAGGCGAGAACTCCGTGGATGCCGCAGTTTCTACGGGTGCAGCAACCGATATCTTCGTGACGGAGCGCGCAGCGGAGAAATTCGCGGAGATTGTCACCGCCGCTGGCTACATGGACGTCTACGTCCACCCAATCACCGATAGGGCAGCGAAGTCCCTGTCGGATACCCAGACCACCAGCGGGCTGTTTGCAGTGTGTAAGCCCGTGCTGTGGTCGGCAGGCAAGATTCTCAACGGCAAGCCGAAGCTTCTTGCCGTCCCTGTGGAGACTTCTGAACCGGGCAACGCGGGCACCTTGATTCGTACAGCTGATGCGATGGGCGCAGATGGCGTCATCTTCGCTGGCGAAACCGTGGATCCGTTGGGTTCGAAGGTCGCGCGGGCATCGGCAGGCAGCTTGTTTCATATCCCTACCGCGCGCGATACCAATGTCAAAGACGTTCTGGGCAAATTGCGTGCTTCCAACCTGCAGATTTTGGCGACCGCCCCACAAGGGGATGCGACATTGGATGAGGTGGACTTGACCAAGCCCACGGCATGGCTATTTGGAAATGAGGCACATGGCTTGAGCCCAGAGCTTCTCGATGCCGCCGATATCCGCGTCAATATTCCACTACGCGGCCGCGCCGAGTCGCTTAACCTGGCTACCGCAGCCAGTATTTGCCTGTACGAGGCGGCGAAGGCGCAGAACCGCTAAACCCTCCGCTTGGGTGGGGCTAGCTGTGTACTTCTAAGTGGGGGACTGTAGGATGGTTGCGTTATCTTTATGAAGTTTTCATCCAAGTTAAAGAGGTTGAAGGGCACGTGTCTGCTACCCCAGAGATAGAAATTAATGAGGCAACTTTAGAAGCCGCGGCTGCAGAAGCAATCGCCGCTTTTGATGCAGCAACCAACCTCGACGAGCTGCAAGAAGCACGTCGAGGACATTTGGGGGACAAGAGCTTTATTTCCCAGGCACGCCAATCACTGGGAACCTTGCCTAAGACTGAGCGCAAGGATGCCGGCCGCCTTGTCAACATGGCACGCGGTAAGGCAGAAAAGCACTTCGCGGGCGTTAACCAGGTGCTCGAAGAAAAGGCGCGCGAAGAACAGCTCGCCGCTGAGTCCGTTGACGTTACCGTTCCCACCACCCGTTTCCAGACCGGTGCTTTGCACCCGATCACGGCATTGAATGAGGCTGTGGCGGATATCTTCATCGGCATGGGTTGGGAAGTAGCTGAAGGCCCCGAGGTTGAAGCAGAGTACTTCAACTTCGACGCATTGAACTTCAAGCCAGATCACCCAGCGCGTACCCTGCAGGATACTTTCTACGTTGGCGAGGAAGGCTCCAAGCAGATTCTGCGCACGCACACCTCACCAGTGCAGGTCCGTACCCTGTTGGATCGCGACGTGCCGGTTTATATCGTGTGCCCGGGCCGCGTATTCCGCACCGACGAACTGGATGCAACGCATACTCCGGTCTTCCATCAGATTGAGGGCCTTGCCATCGATAAGAACCTCACCATGGCGAACCTACTGGGTACCTTGGACCACCTCGCACGCCAGCTCTTTGGCCCAGAGACCAAGACGCGTATGCGCACCAACTACTTCCCATTCACCGAGCCATCCGCCGAGGTCGATGTGTGGTTCCCGAATAAGAAGGGTGGCGCTGGCTGGATCGAATGGGGCGGCTGCGGCATGGTCAACCCTAATGTCTTGCGCTCTGTCGGTATCGACCCAGAAGAGTACCAAGGCTTTGCCTTTGGCATGGGCATCGAACGCACCTTGCAGTTCCGCAATGGCCTGTCTGATATGCGCGACATGGTCGAAGGCGATGTCCGCTTCACCCTGCCATTCGGCGTCCACGCTTAAGATTCCCGAGGAAGGAAAACCCACATGCTTATTTCACAAAACTGGCTTCACGGCGTCCTCGGTGAACACAACCCAGGCTGGACCGTTACTAGCGAAGAACTCGACTCCGGCTTCGTCCGCGTCGGCTTCGAAACCGAAGGCTATGAACCACTGCCAGAAATCACTGGTCCCGTGGTTATCGGCCGCGTAAAAGAGATCGAAGAACTCACCGAGTTCAAAAAGCCGATTCGTTACTGCCAGGTGGACGTAGGAGACGCCAACGGCACCGGCGAACTGCAGGGGATTATCTGCGGTGCGCGCAATTTCGAAGAAGGCTCCCTGGTCCCGGTATCTTTGCCAGGCGCAGAATTGCCAGGCGGCTTCAAGATCGCTGCGCGTGAGACCTATGGTCATATCTCCAATGGCATGATCTGCTCGGCAGCGGAGCTTGGTCTTACCGCTAAGTCCGAGGGCATTATCACCTTGGATGAGTCTTTCGCCGAGTACATCGGTCAGGATGCGCTACCACTTCTGGGCGGTGCAGATACCGTATTCGACGTTAATGTCACTCCAGACCGCGGATACGCCCTGTCCATGCGTGGCCTTGGCCGCGAGATTGCTTCGGCTTTCAACCTTAACTACGTCGACCCTGTCGGCGAGGTTTCGCAAGCTTCCGGCAGTCTCATTGACATTGACCTGCGCGAGGAAACCAAGGCGATTCGCTTTGGCCTGCGCAAGGTCACTGGCATTGACCCTAAGGCGCAGTCGCCATTTTGGATGCAGCGCATCCTCATGCTTTCCGGCCAGCGCCCGGTTAACCTCGCCACCGATGTCACCAACTACGTCATGCTGTACTTGGGCCAGCCGATGCATGCTTTCGATGCCAACAAGGTCGCAGGCAACTTGGTTGTCCGCAATGCCCAGGCAGGGGAGAAGTTCGAGACCCTCGACCACGTCAACCGCGAGCTCTTCGCCGAAGACGTAGTCATCTGTGATGACAATGGCATCCAGTCACTCGCTGGTGTCATGGGCGGAACTACTTCGGAAATCTCCGATGACACCACCGACGTGTACTTCGAGGCAGCGACCTGGGATCCAATCACCGTGGCGCGTACTTCGCGTCGTCACAAGCTCAGCTCCGAGGCATCGCGTCGTTTCGAGCGCGGCGTGGACCCAGCGATCGTGGAATACTCGCTGGATCTAGCCTGTGAGCTTTTGGTGCAATACGGCGGCGGACACGTCGACGATGCCCGCACCTTAGTCGGTGAGGTACCAGAGGCGAAGGTTGTTGGGCTCGAGTCCTCCAAGCCAACGCGTTATGCAGGCGTGGAATACTCCAATGACACCATCGTGGCGCGTCTGGAAGAGGTCGGTTGCTCGGTCGCTTCATTCGATGAAGGCAAGGCATTCGATGTCACCATTCCTTCCTGGCGCACCGATATCGCAGAAGATGTCGACTTGGTCGAAGAAATCCTGCGCCTAGAAGGCCTGGATGCTATTCCGTCGATTCTGCCGATTCCTACCGTGGGCAGCCGTGGGCTCAGCCCAGCGCAAAAGCGTCGCCGCGCTATTGGTCACGCCCTGGCTTACGCTGGCTACGCCGAGGTCATCCCAAGCCCATTTATCAACGATGAACTCTTTGATACCTGGGAGCTGGCAGCAGATGATGCACGCCGCAACGTAGTGCGCGTACAAAACCCGCTGGAAGCAGATAAGTCGGCGCTGTCGACGACGCTGCTGCCAAATATGCTGGACGCAGTTGCGCGCAACGTAGCCCGTGGCCGCAACGATGTCACGCTCTTCGGCGTGCAGCAGGTCGCGTTCAAGCGTGCGGACTCCACCCCGATGCCAGATGTCAGCAAGCGTCCATCTGATGATGAAATCGACCAGCTGATCAACACGCTGCCCGCACAGCCGCTGCACGTGGCAACCGTGGGTGCCGGCAACGTGGAATTTGAAGGTCCATGGGGTAACGGTCGCGCATACTCTTATGCTGATGCGATTGAGTCTGCACGTCAGGTTGCGCGCGCCGCCAATATCGAGCTCGATGTAGAAAAGGCAGAAGTTCAGCCGTGGCACCCAGGCCGCTGTGCAGCGCTGAAGGTCGAGGGTGAAATCGTTGGCTACGCCGGTGAGCTGCACCCACAGGTAGTCAAGGACATGGGCCTGCCGGCTCGCACCTGCGCTATGGAGGTGGATATCAACGCTTTGCCGTTCAGGGATAACCTGCCAGCACCAGTGCTATCTTCTTTCCCAACCTTGCACCAGGACATCGCGCTGGTCGTGGATGAAGAGCTGCCAGCGGAAACGGTGCGTCGTACTTTGGAGGAAGGCGCCGGAGAGTTGCTCGAGAGCGTTGAGCTTTTCGATGTTTTCCGCGATGAAAAACTCGGCGAATCTAAGAAGTCTTTGGCGTTTAAGATGTTCTTC
This sequence comes from Corynebacterium sp. J010B-136, assembly GCF_002967075.1. Lineage (GTDB taxonomy): Bacteria > Actinomycetota > Actinomycetes > Mycobacteriales > Mycobacteriaceae > Corynebacterium. The sequence continues at coordinate 505,272 of NZ_PUGE01000002.1, forward strand.
CGCGCCGCGGACCGCACGCTTACCGATGAAGAGGTCAACACGCACCGCCTTGCTGCTGCCGAATTGGCAAGCGAGCGTTTGGGTGCGCAAATGCGTGCTTAAGCAAGTGCTTAAGTAATTTACGTCGCGCTGACAAAAAGACCGCGTTTCTACTACCTTGGGTAAGTAGAAGCGCGGTCTTTCTTTGTGCATATGCTTTCCCATGGTGCATTCGTATTTCCGTACATTAAGCTCTTCCACTGGAAATTTTTGAAAGAAATTTCCATGTATAGTTTGCGGAGTCTTGCATAATTTACTACTGTGGTGTGCATGACATACAAAGTTGCAATCGCAGGCGCCACGGGTTACGCCGGTGGCGAGATTCTCCGCCTCCTTCTTAACCACCCGGCATATGCCTCCGGCGACTTGGAAATTGGGGCATTAACTGGCCATTCCAATGCTGGCCAGTCCGTTGCGGAATTGATGCCGCATTTGCCCCAATTAGCAGATCGCACGATTGTTGATACCACGGTGGAAAACCTCGCTGGCCACGATGTGGTCTTTTTAGGTTTGCCACATGGGCACTCGGGACCTATCGCGAAAGCGTTGGGCGAGGACGTCGTGGTCATCGACTGTGCTGCTGATTTCCGCCTCAAAGATGCCCAGGATTGGGAGGATTTCTACGGCTCTGAACATGCAGGCACTTGGCCTTATGGCATCCCGGAATTGCCTGGTCACCGTGAGCAACTTCAAGGATCGAAAAGGGTAGCGGTCCCGGGATGTTTCCCCACCACCATGACGCTGGGCGCGCTGCCTGCAGTCGCGGGCAAGATTATTGAGCCAGATTTGACCATTATCGCCGTGACCGGTGTGTCTGGTGCAGGTAAGAAAGCTTCCGTCCCACTGCTGGGCGCAGAGACCATGGGAAGTGTCAAGGCTTATTCCCCAGGCGGCACGCACCGTCACACCCCAGAGGTTATTCAAAACCTCAACCCGCTGGCGGAGGCGCCTGTCAACGTCAGCTTCACGCCAGTGCTCGCCCCAATGCCGCGCGGTATCCTCGCGACGATTACGGCGCCGCTAAAAGAAGGCATCACCCAAGAAGAAGTCACCAAGGTCTTTACTGAGTTTTATGCCGATGAACCGTTCTGCCACGTTCTCCCAGTCGGCCAGCAGCCACAAACCCAAAACGTTGTGGGCACCAATATGTGCCATATTCAGGCGCATGTGGATGAACGCGCACGTAAGCTCGTTATCACCTCTGCACTAGACAACCTCACTAAAGGCACCGGAGGAGCAGCAGTACAGTGCATGAACCTCTCGCTGGGCTTTGCTGAAACCGCAGGTCTGCCACTAGCTGCAGTCGCACCATAAAACTCTCTACTAATTTTTAAAAAGGATAAGCGCAATGACTACATCCGAAACGCTGCCACAAGGTGTGACTGTGCCGCAGGGCTTCTCCGCGGCTTCGACCACCGCAGGCATTAAACCATCCGGCAATCCAGATATGGCACTGGTAGTCAACCAGGGTCCACGCTTTGATGCGGCAGCGGTCTTTACCCGCAACCGGGTTGTCGCTGCACCGGTGAAAGTCACCCAAGCAGCGCTGAAAGACGGCAACCCGAATGAGCTCAAGGCCGCAGTCTTTAACGCCGGCAATGCCAATGCGTGCAATGGTGCACAAGGGATGACCGATGCCAAGAAGATGGCCGAAGATACAGCGCTTGCCTTAGGCGTCGATGTATCCGATATCGCTGTGTGTTCCACCGGTCTCATCGGGGAGTTGATGCCGATGGATAAGGTACATGGGGGCATCGACAAGCTAGCGAAAAACCTAGGCACCGAACAAAGCCATGGTGCTGGTGCCGCCGCAGCAATCATGACGACTGATACCGTGCCGAAGCAAACCGTCGTGCACGGCCAAGGTTGGACCGTGGGCGGCATGGGCAAAGGCGTGGGCATGATGGCACCGTCGTTGGCGACGATGTTGGTGTGCATTACTACCGATGCCCAGGCAAGCCCTGCCGCGCTCGATGCAGCGCTGCGCAAGGCCTGCGATCTCACCTTTAACACCCTGGATGTTGATGGCTCCACCTCGACCAATGACACCGTGATTGTCATGGCTAATGGTGCCTCGGGCGTCGAACCAAGCCAAGAAGAACTGGACGAGGCCATCTTGAAGGCTTGTGCGGACCTGGCGGATCAGCTGCAAGCCGATGCGGAAGGCGTGACCAAGCGCGTCAAGATTACGGTCAAGGGCACTGGCTCTGATGCCCAAGCGCTCAATGCTGCGCGTACCTTGGGCCGCGACAATTTGTTCAAGTGTGCGATGTTTGGCTCCGACCCGAACTGGGGCCGGGTGCTTGCAGCCGTGGGCATGGCCGATGCTGAGATGGACCCGGATAATATTTCGGTCTTTTTCAACAACCAACCCGTGTGCGTGGAATCTACCGGCGCTCCTGGTGCCCGCGAGGTTGACTTAAGCGGTGCCGACATCGATGTTTTAGTTGATTTGGGCACCGGCGGCGAGGGCACCGCCTTTGTTCGCACCACCGACCTTTCGCATGACTATGTGGAAATCAACTCGGCCTACAGTTCTTAAAGGAAGATAATAATGATTGCCGGAATGACTGATACCGTCCGCGCGGCGGTGCTTGCTGAAGCTCTGCCGTGGCTGCAGCACTACCGCAACAAGATTGTCGTTGTGAAATATGGCGGCAATGCCATGGTCGACGAGGAACTCAAGCGTGCTTTTGCTGCTGACATGGTGTTTTTGCGCACCGTGGGGGCAAAACCCGTCGTGGTGCACGGTGGCGGCCCGCAGATCAACGAGATGCTGTCCAAGATTGGACTGGAAGGCGAATTCAAAGGCGGCTTCCGGGTTACCAGCCCAGAAATCATGGACGTTGTGCGCATGGTGTTATTTGGCCAAGTTGGCCGCGATCTGGTCAACCTGATTAATTCCCACGGACCTTATGCCGTTGGTACCTCCGGTGAAGATGCCGGGCTGTTTACGGCGAAAAAGCGCATGGTCAACGTCGATGGTGAGCTGACTGATATTGGCCTTGTCGGCGATATTACGGACGTGAATCCTTCTGCAGTCATGGACATTATCGAAGCCGGTCGCATTCCGGTGGTCTCTGGTATTGCACCTGGTACCGACGGCGAGGTCTATAACATCAACGCTGATTCGGCCGCTGGTGCTTTGGCGCAAGCCATTGGCGCAGAGCGTTTAGTGATGCTGACCAATGTTGAAGGACTGTATACCGATTGGCCGAATAAGGAATCGTTGGTTTCTAAAATTGAAGCAACGCCTTTGGAAAAGATGCTTCCCGGCTTGGATGCGGGCATGATTCCGAAGATGGAATCGGCGCTTAAGGCCGTCAAGGGTGGGGTAGCAGCCTCCCATATCATTGACGGACGCCTGGCACACGCGGTGTTGCTGGAACTTTTGACCATGGGCGGTATTGGCACCATGGTTCTGCCTGATAATTTTGAACGCTCCCGGTACCCCGAAGGCACCGTATTTAGGAAGGATGATGCGCAGTGAGCACCCCTGATGCAACACTAACTGGCTCATGGCAAGACGCCATGATGAATAACTACGGCACCCCACCGGTGGGTATTGTCTCGGGCCACGGTGCATATCTTGTCGATGAGCAGGGCAATGAATACCTCGATCTGCTCGCGGGTATTGCCGTGAATTCCTTGGGCACTAACCACCCCGCGGTTGTCGAGGCTGTCAGCACGCAGGTGGCAACGCTTGGCCACGTCAGTAACCTCTTTGCGTCGCCACCAGCGGTAAAGCTGGCGCAGCGGCTTAAGGACAAGGTTGGCGATGATTCCGCGCGCGTCATCTTCTCTAACTCCGGTGCAGAAGCCAATGAGGCAGCCTTCAAGCTGGCGCGCCTGACTGGGCGCCGGCGCATCCTGGCTGCCAATAATGGCTTCCACGGCCGCACCATGGGCTCGCTGGCGATGACCGGGCAGCCTTCTAAGCGCGATATCTTCGGGCCTTTGCCGGGTGGCGTGGAATTTTATCCCTATGGCGATTTTGACTACCTGCGCGCATTAGTGGAGATTAACCCTGCTGATACCGCGGCGATTATCTTAGAACCCATCCAAGGTGAGACCGGCGTTATTCCTGCGACCGTAGAATTTTTGCAGGATATTCGCTCGCTGTGCGATGAGCACGGCATCTTGATGATGGTGGACGAAGTCCAAACCGGCGTCGGCCGCACAGGAAGCTTCTTCGCTTTTGAAAAGGCCGGGATTCTTCCTGATGTCATCACCATGGCGAAAGGCCTTGGCGCGGGCTTGCCTATTGGTGCGTGCATTGGTGTTGGAAAGGCAGCAACCTTGTTTGGCCCTGGTAGCCATGGCACTACCTTTGGCGGGAACCCAGTTGCATGCGCCGCTGCTAATGCGGTGTTGGATGTTGTGGATGAACAGTTTGTTGCCGATGTGCAGTCCAAGGGTGAGAAATTTACCGCGGCGCTAGAAAAACTGGCTCTGGTCGACCACGTCCGCGGTAGCGGACTGCTCTTGGGCGTCGTATTGAAGCAGGCAGTGGCGAAGCAAGCCGTGGCCAAGGCACTGGAGCACGGCCTCATTATTAATGCGCCCAGCGATAATGTCGTGCGTATTGCACCTCCGCTGATTATCGCTGACGCAGATATTGATGTAGCGATTGAGAAAATCACGGCTGTCTTCGACGTGGTTTCGGCCGAAGAAAAGTAAAGACCCAAGAAAAAGTTAAGGACACATCTCGAATGAGTACAACCACCCGCGAAGAGACCATCCCGCACCAACCAGAAATTGGTCTTGGCGGTATCCGGCACTTTCTTGCCGATGACGATTTGAGCCCGCAAGAGCAGCGCGAAGTTCTAGAACTCGCGCTGGAGCTGAAAAAAGAACCTTTCAAGCACCGCCCGCTTGAGGGGCCGAAATCGGTGGCATTGCTCTTCTCGAAGACCTCAACGCGTACGCGGTTTTCCTTTGAAGCGGGCATCGCAGCCCTGGGCGGGCATGCGATCATGGCTACGGATCAAAACTCGCAGCTGGGCAAGGGCGAGACTTTGCAGGATACCGCGGCAGTGCTGTCGCGTTTTACCGAAATGATCATCTGGCGTACCTTTGCTCATCAAAATCTCATCGACATGGCTGAGACTTCGACCGTGCCAATCATTAACTCGCTGACCGATGATTTGCACCCATGCCAGATCCTTGCCGACCTATTGACCTGCGCGGAAGAGTTTGGCGGCGTGGACAAGCTTGCAGGCAAGAAGGCTGTCTACTTGGGCGATGGTGCCAACAACATGGCGAATTCCTACCTCATTGGTTTTGCAACCGCGGGCGTCGACATCGCGATTTGTGCGCCGGATGACTTCCAGCCAGAACAGCACTTTATCGACCGCGCACAAGACCGCGCGGCGCAGACTGGGGCGACGATTACGGTAAGCAATGACCCTAAGGTTGTCGAAGATGCCGATATCATCATCACCGATACCTGGGTATCTATGGGACATGAAGGCGACGGCAAAGACCGCCGCACCCCGTTTTTGCCCTACCAGGTCAACCAAGAGCTGATGACACTGGCGAAACCGGATGCTATCTTCCTTCACTGCCTTCCGGCATATCGCGGCAATGAAGTGACCGCAGAAGTTATCGACGGCGCACAGTCCCGCGTCTTCGACGAGGCTGAAAACCGTCTGCACGCGCAAAAAGCACTAATGGTGTGGCTGCTGGACCAAGCAGCGCAGGCCGCTTCCGTGCAGGCCGCTTCGGCGCAGGCAACGTCGGAGAAAGCATAAAAGATTTAAGGTAAATACTATGACCATGCCGAAGACCCGCAACGCCCGTCAGGCCAAGATTCTGGAAATCTTAGGCAAGACCCGCGTAACCAGCCAGGTGCAACTATCAGATCTCTTGCTTGATGAAGGCATTGATATTACCCAAGCAACGCTTTCGCGCGATTTGGATGTGCTGGGCGCGAAGAAGGTCAAGCGCGACGGCGGACGGTCCTTTTACTCCGTTGGCGGGGAAATGGATGAGTTTGTTGATCAGGTCAATGGCCCGCGCGAAAAGCTGCGCAGAATGATCGATGAATTGGTGGTGTCATCGGATAGCTCTGGCAACATTGCCATGCTGCGCACTCCCGCGGGAGCGGCACAATACCTTGCGAGCTTTATTGACCGGGTCGGTTTCGAAGAAGTAGTAGGGTGCATCGCCGGCGATGACACGATTTTCGTGCTTGCTCGGGATCCGCTCACTGGCGCAGAATTGGCAGAAAAGCTCGCACGCTCGCACCCAGAACAAAGCGAATAAATCAGCTTACGCATAATATCCACCGACTTTGTATATTATGTAAGTTCGTGTATATTTTGCAGCAGAAGATGTCTTGCACTCCAGCTACTGGTAGTAGCCGTATTATGGAGCAGGAAAGCCTAATGTGTAGCGCAGTGTCACTGTAGCTACAGCTTGGATTAAAAGGAGATTGAATATATGAACGCACGTGTTGTGCTTGCTTACTCCGGCGGTTTGGATACCTCGGTTGCCATCCCTTACCTGGCGAAGATGACCGGAGGTGACGTTGTAGCTGTATCCCTGGACTTGGGCCAGGGCGGTGAAGACATGGAATCCGTGCGCCAGCGTGCGCTGGATTGTGGTGCGGTGGAGTCCATCGTTATCGATGCCAAGGACGAATTCGCTGATGAGTACTGCCTGCCTACCATCCAGGCTAACGGCATGTACATGAAGCAGTACCCACTGGTTTCTGCAATTTCTCGTCCGTTGATTACCAAGCACCTGGTTCAGGCTGCGCAGGAATTCGGCGGTACTCACGTCTCCCACGGTTGCACCGGCAAGGGCAATGACCAGGTCCGTTTCGAGGTATCGTTCCGCGCTCTGGATCCATCCTTGGACATCATCGCGCCGGCTCGTGACTACGCATGGACCCGTGACAAGGCAATTGCGTTCGCGGAAGAAATCAAGCTTCCTATTGAGCAGTCTGCTTCTTCGCCATTTTCCATTGACCAGAACGTCTGGGGCCGTGCGGTAGAAACCGGCTACCTGGAAGATCTGTGGAACGCGCCGACCAAGGATGCTTACGCATACACCGAGGAGCCAGGTCTGGGCAATGCTCCAGATGAGGTTGTTATCTCCTTCGAAAAGGGCAAGCCAGTAGCTATCGATGGCAAGCAGGTCACCGTGCTGCAGGCTATCGAAGAGCTGAACCGTCGTGCAGGTGCACAGGGCGTTGGCCGCTTGGACATGGTTGAAGACCGTCTCGTTGGCATCAAGTCCCGTGAAATCTACGAGGCGCCAGGTGCAATCACCCTGATTCGTGCGCACGAGGCACTGGAAGATGTCACCTTGGAGCGCGAGTTGGCACGCTACAAGCGTCTGACGGATGCACGTTGGTCCGAAGAAGTCTACGACGGTCTGTGGTACTCCCCATTGAAGCGTTCTTTGGACGCTTTCATCGCCGAGTCTCAGGAGCACGTCACCGGCGATATCCGCCTGGTGCTGCACGCAGGTCAGATAATCGTCAACGGCCGTCGTTCACCACAGTCTCTGTACGACTTCTCCCTGGCTACCTACGACACCGGTGATGCTTTCGACCAGACTGCAGCGAAGGGCTTTGTTCAACTGCACGGCCTGTCCACCCAAATCGCTAACAAGCGTGACCGTGACGGTGGTTTCCCAACCAGCGCAAACGGCCAGTAATCACCACGATTTCTAATAACCTCGGAGGATAGTTAGCCATTATGCAGCCACATAAGACCAATGAAGGCGCACTGTGGGGCGGCCGCTTTTCCGGCGGACCGTCAGAGGCCATGGCGGCATTATCGGTATCGACGCACTTTGACTGGGTGTTGGCACCGTATGATGTGCTGGCGTCGAAGGCACACGCCAAGGTTTTGCACAGTGCAGGATTGCTTTCCGATGCCGACCTGCAGACCATGTTGAACGGCCTCGACGAACTCGGTGCCAAGGTAGCTTCGGGCGAATTTGGCCCTGCGCCCAGTGATGAAGACGTGCACGGCGCCATGGAGCGCGGTCTCATTGACATCGTTGGTCCGGAAGTAGGCGGTCGTCTGCGCGCGGGGCGTTCCCGCAATGACCAGGTGGCCACCTTGTTCCGCATGTGGGTGCGTGATGCTATCCGTGATATCACGCTGCAGGTGTCTGACTTGGTAGAAGCTATCTCCGGCCAGGCTGAAAAGCATCCAGAGGCCATCATGCCGGGTAAGACGCACTCGCAGGCGGCGCAGCCGATTCTGCTGGCGCATTCTTTGCTCGCGCACGCGCAGCCGCTGCTTCGCGATATTGATCGTCTCAAGGACTTGGATAAGCGTCTGGCTATTTCTCCTTATGGTTCTGGCGCGTTGGCAGGGTCCTCGCTGCAGCTCAACCCTGAGGCGATTGCGGAAGAGCTCGGTTTTGATGCTGCTGCGGAAAACTCGTTGGATGCTACGGCGTCGCGTGATTTTGCTTCGGAAACGGCGTTCGTCCTGGCGCAGATTGCCGTGGACATGTCGCGCTTTGCTGAAGAGATCATCTACTGGTGTACTCCAGAATACGGCTACGTGACCTTAAGTGATGCTTGGTCGACTGGCTCCTCGATCATGCCGCAGAAGAAGAATCCTGACGTCGCGGAGCTTACCCGCGGTAAGACCGGACGCCTGATTGGTAACCTGGCAGGGCTTCTGGCCACGCTCAAGGCACAGCCTTTGGCGTATAACCGTGACCTGCAGGAAGATAAAGAGCCAATCGTGGACTCGGTGGCGCAGCTGAACTTGCTGCTTCCAGCGATGACCGGTCTGGTCTCCACGTTGGAATTTCACACTGACCGCATGCGTGAGCTCGCGCCGCAGGGCTTTACCTTGGCTACTGACCTGGCGGAGTGGATGGTACGCGAAGGCGTTCCTTTCCGCGAAGCGCATGAGGCGTCCGGCGAATGCGTTCGCTTGGCAGAATCCAAGGGCGTTGATCTTGTCGACCTCACGGACGAAGAACTCAAGGGCGTTGATGAACGTCTTACCCCTGCGGTTCGTGCGGTGCTCACTATTGACGGTGCTGTTGCATCTCGTTCCACTAAGGGCGGCACTGCCGCGGTGCGCGTTAATGAACAGCGCGAGACCGTCAACAAGCTCAACTCTGAGTTCCGCACCTGGGCAAATACCCCAGTGCGCACGCAGGCTGCGAACTAAGCAGGCAATAGCTAAGCAAGATTAAAGGCTGTTCTCCCACCTTCGTTGTGGTGGGAGAACAGCCTTTTGCATTTATGCGCTGGCATCGAAACGCTCTTGCGCCGCCATGACGCTATCGAGCTCTGATTCAATGATCTTGGTCAGTTCCTGCAGTGGCCGCGCGACTTTGATGCCCAGTTCAGTCAAGGAGTAGTCCACGTGCGGCGGAATGGAGCTGCGTACTGCCCGGTTGACCATGCCATCGCGTTCTAGTTGACCGAGGGTTTGCGAGAGCATGCGGTCACTAATGCCGTCGATCTTGCGGCGCAGCTCAGCAAAACGCATAGGGGAATCCGCTTCCAGCAACGCCACCATGGCTAGCGATCCCCAACGGCCCGTGAGGTGCTGAAGCGCGCCACGGGAGGTGCACAGGGAAGAAAATACATCTGCGCAAAGCTTGGGATCTGGGGTGTTCTGCGGAGTGGACATGCCCATTACCTTAGTCCTTTCAAGGTTCTAAATAAAGTATTGCACTTACTTTTTTAAAGTGCTATCTTTATCGCTGTACCCAAAGAAACCTTGAAATTAGGAGATTGAAAGATATGCGTATTGCAGTTACTGGTGCAACTGGTCACCTCGGCGGACTGGTCATCGACAAGCTTTTGGCGCGTGATGTTGCCGCATCCGACATTGTCGCTATTGTGCGCAATGAAGAAAAGGCTCAGCCTTTGGCAGAGCGTGGTGTAGGCATTGCCGTCGCGACTTTCGATGATGAAGCTGCCTTGAGTGCGGCTCTGGAAGGCGTTGACCGCCTGGTGTTTATCTCCGCATCTGAGGTGGGCAAGCGAATTGGTCAGCACTCTAATATCGTGAATGCCGCTAAGGCGGCCGGGGTATCTTTCATCGCCTACACTAGCTTGCTCAACCTGGAGAGCTCCGAGCTTTTCTTGGCGCCAGAACACGCAGCCACTGAAAAGATGCTGGCAGAGAGCGGCATCGCGCATGCTAACCTGCGCAACGGTTGGTACTGGGAAAACTATGCCGCAGCTTTGGAAACCGGTAAGGCAATGGGCAAGTTCTTCTCTGCGGCAGGTGAGGCAAAGGTTTCTGGCGCTGCCCGTCAGGACTTCGCAGAAGCGGCAGCGGTCGTTGTCACCACCGAGGGACACGCTGGCAAGAACTATGAGCTCGCTGGCGCTCCTGCCTTGACCTACCCAGAAATCGCCGCCCAGGTCGGCGAGGTGCTCGGCAAGGAAGTTAAGTACGTCAACCTTACCGTCGAGGAATACGAGAAGTCTTTGCTCGATGCTGGTGTTCCTGCCGAATTCGCAGCTGGTCTGGCGGGAGCAGACCCAGTTATTGAAAAGGGCGCACTCTACTCTGAGAGCACCGATTTGCAAGACCTCATCGGTCGTCCATCTACCTCCGTTGTAGACACCTTCAAGTAAACTGCGTGCAATAAGAAACCGCACGTTCTCCCACACCCATTTAAGAGCGGGGGGGGAGGACGTGCGGTTTTCTGTGTTCTGGAGAGAGTTCGATGCTAGCTCAGTGCTTGATTGGCTAAGTCTTCAAAAGTATCCAGTGCCCAGAGCTTGCCTAAGATACCGGCGCGAGTAAGACCCCAGGTAAAGTCCTGGGCCTCATCGCCTTCGGTGATAACCGCGCGGCCTTCGGATACTGCGGGCACCTGTTTAAAGAGTGGTTGGTCAGTAAAATACGCACCGGAGTCGCCTAAAATGCCGACGAGAACTAGGACGGCATCGATAAGCCCGACCATCTCATCGCTAATTTCGCCATAGCCATCCTCGGGGAATTTATAGGCATTCTCCGGCAACTTGAAACCAAGGCTTTCGAAGATAGCTGCAGTATCTGTTTCTGGCAGGGTCTCATAGGAGGCGCCGTATTCGCGGCTATAAACATTGACCAGCGAGATCGTCTTGCCCGCAAAGTCTGGATTATCGGCCTTGATTGCCTCAACGCGGTCGTCGAATTCCGCAATCTTGCTTGCCGCGGTATCCCGCAGGTCTAGGGTCTCACCAAGGCTGGTGAGCACGTCTTGCCAGGTAGTCTCTTCTGCATCCGCATAAAACACCGGCGCAATCTGGCTGAGTTGGTTGAACCTGTCTTGGTCAAAGGTCTCATAAGCCTGCAGGTTAACAATCAGGTCCGGTTTGGATGCCGCAATGGCTTCAGCAGAGATTTCTTCTCCGGCATCGCCTTGTTCGGTGAACTCGACCTGTTCCCAAAGGTCTTTCGGTAGCCAGGGATCCTCGCCGTCATATTTCGCCACGGCAAAAACAGGCACAGCATCCAGGGCCAGAAGGCTTTCAGTGTCTACCCCAACCGCCGAAACCACAGCGACACGTTCTGGACGCTCATCCAGCACCGTTTCTCCAAATGGTGTTTCCAGCGTTAGCGGATATTGCGTCGTGCCTTCTCCTTCTGGCAGTAAAGCGCTCGCTCCCTGGGCCGTGCTGGCCGTTTCGGCTTCATTGGCCGGAGATCTCGGCGAACAAGCGCTCAGTGCTAGCGCAGCTGCCACAGCGGTTAGGGCAATCGTGGTAATGCCGGTGCGGCGAGGAAAGCCAGGGTGGGTCATGGAGATATCTGTCCTTTGAATTAGTGAATTGCCCATGGGTTGGATATAGGGGCTGGGAACACTATATTTAGGTTTGGCTAAGCTTGGTGTGCGGATTGAGGCAGGTTTTGTGCACAAGCCGACGAGATGAAGCATCGAATGCACAATTGGGAGATGGCGGAGGATATGCCCATGCAGCGCGAGCGTGACCCTTGGGCGATTTCCATTCCGCCCGTTATCATTGAAGAACGCGTGCACACACAAGAACACATGCTGTTATGGCAGTTGCGTGGGCGCACAGATCTAGTAATTGATGGTGCGAAAGTGCAGCTTATCGATGGCCAAGCGGTCTGGATTCCCGCCGGGGCACTCCATTCTTTAACTGTTGCTGCCAACTCGGTGATCTTGCCACTGGAATTTCCTCTTAGCGCGATTGCAACCACGCTCGATGAAGTCACGGTTTTAGCGTCGACCGAGCGTTGGGGACGCCGCTTTTGGCATTTTTGCAGTCCCAAGCATCGATTATTTGCGCTGAGGTTAACCTTGCGCGGCAGATTCTCGCGCTCATTGAACAACGCCCCATCGCTAGTAATGCACTGGCTTTGCCCAGTCACCCGCAAGCTAAACGCATTGCGGAGCTTCTCCTCGCCAATCCCGGTGATGACCGCACGGTCAAACAATTCGCCGAGCTACTGCACGTCTCAGGCCGCACCATCGAACGGGCATTTCTTGCAGAAACCGGGTTGACGTTAGGGCAGTGGCGGCTAAAAAATCGCATGGAAAGTGCCGCAGAACTATTCAAAACCAGCGATAATATCTCAGGCGTCGCAGCGCGCGTCGGATATATGAATGTCAGTGCTTTTGGGCGCGTGTTCAAGAGTCATTTCTCGATGACTCCGGGCGAGTACATCGAACGCTATGCGGCGGCCTATTAGGCTCACCCAGGGTGAAATTTGGTTGACCTTTAGGTGAACTGTTGCCTAATCTTTCGCGTTTATGGCTCTTACCGGTAGAAATAGGTCATAGAATGAGGCCATGGCGAGCAATCGTGCGGTGGGACGAAGTTCCAAAAGCCCGGGGTCGGGTCGTCGAAAAGCATCTGTGCTTATCGGTATCCTCTTGCTGTTTATAGCGATTGCGGCGATTGTTATCGGCCGGGACGGCGAGAATAAGCAGAAACTTGGTGCACTCGTTGATTCGGTAAAGCCTGCGGGGGAGCCGGTCGAAGTTAGCTTGTTAGTCGGCTCTGAGAAAAGAGATTTCTTGGGCGACGCACGCGTGATTGAGGCTTTCCGCGGTGCCGGCTTTGCAATCAGCGTCCACACCATGGGCTCTTTAGAGATGGCAGAGCGTGTGCGCGACGGCTCTTTGCCCGTGCATGATTTCTACTTCCCGGCCAGCTCCGGCAATGAGGAGCTAAGAGATTTTGTAGGCGGCTCGGTGTCCCGGCAGGCTTATCTTCGGTCGAATATTGCCATCGTGGCGCGGCGGGATGTTGCTGAAGATTTATTAGCCCAAGGCTATGTAGAGCGCGCTGAGCAGAACTTTCAAGCAGAGCCAGCAACTTTATTGCAGCTTTTTACCAGCGGGCAACGCTGGCGCGAGGTCACCCAAAGCTATCAATCGCCTCTGGCAGTTGGGGTTCAGACCTCAGATCCCACACGCTCTTTTTCTTCCTCGCAATTCGCGTACCTCATGGCGCACGCTGTAAGTAACGGCAACCTTGATACGCCCGCGGCAATTTCCGAAGCGGCGGTCGATGTAAAGCCCATATTCCAGTCGCAAGGGTTGACTGAAGGCTCTAGCGGAGATTCTTTCAACCAGTTTATCGCCAGCAATGGGCAAGGCATTCCGATGGCCGTGGCCTATGATTCCCAGTACTTCGCGCTAGCCATAAGGCAGCCAGAGCGTGCGCAAGAATTTGCGCTAATCAACCTGGCGCCCACCGTCAATATTGAGCATGAACTCATCGCTCACAAAAGTGCCCCGCAAGCAGCGGAGTTCTTCCAGGTCTTGAAGGATAACCAGCAGGTGCAGCAAGTCTTGGCGGAATACGGTTTTGCAGCCCCGCCGCTGCAGTCGGTAGTACCTGCGCCGCAGTTGGAGAAGACCACCGCATTAGCGGAAGAACTTGAAAGGTTGATGTAAATGAAAAAGTGGCTTGCCGCGGTATTGGTGTTTCTAACCGGCATAATAATGACCGCCTGTAGCTCTACGGGCGGAATTTTCGACTTCGGCTTCAGCTTTGGGGGAGGTAGCACTAAAGGCGCGGATGGGGCATCGTCAAGCGCTGAGCCTTTAGTTATTGCTGCGGCGACTGAACTCGAAGACCTAGAACCTGCCATCACTGCGGCATCGGCTGACTTGGGCTTTGATATCCACATGGAATTTCCTGATGGCACCTTGGCCAATACCCAGGAGCTTGCCCAGGGCAACTTTGATGGCCGCTATGATGCGACGTGGTTTGCCACCAACCGCTATGTCACCATCGAAAAGGCTGGGGACAAGCTTGCCGATGAATCCTCCATCGCCCGTTCACCTGTTGCCCTCGGCGTCAAAACTGCGGTTGCCCAGGACAATGGCTGGATAGATAGCGCGCCCTCATGGCAGGAGATTGCTGATTCCGGAATGAGCTTTGGCATGACTGACCCGGCGACATCGAACTCTGGCTTTAGTGCCTTGGCTTCAGTGGCAACGGCCATGGCTGATACCGGCTCGGCAGTAAGCGCCGCGGATATCGCCCGCATAAGCCCGCAAGTCAAAAGCTTCTTTGCCAATCAAACCTTGACCTCGGGCTCTTCTGGCTGGCTAACAGAAGTCTTTACTGAAGATCCACACAAGGCCGATGCGATTATCAACTATGAATCTGTGCTGCACACCCTCAAAGCAGAAGGCGCTGATATCGAAGTAATTGTGCCGCGCGATGGTGTCATCAGCGCCGACTACCCACTATCGACACTTGCCAACCCGCTGCATGAGGACGCGAGCGCGCAAGTAGCGCAGCTGGTGGAGTGGTTTGAAAAACACCCTGATGAGCTCCTCAACTCTTATCGGCGGTTAAACAATGGTGACACCGACCCCGCACTGCAGGCCAGCGGCATATATGAATTGCCTTTCCCTGCGACAAAAGACGTGGTCAATACACTGGTCGGGGCCTATAGCAATGAGTTACGTAACCCGGGCGAGACAGCTTTCGTGTTGGATATTTCAGGCTCCATGGAAGGTGAGCGCTTTGCATCGCTTAGCCAAACAATGCATTCGCTTATCGATGGCTCCGCTGCAACCTCCACCGGCAACGTCGGCTTCCGTGATCGCGAAACGATTACTTTGGCACCTTTTGCCACCGAACCTTATTATCCGTCGACGGTAACCTACAGCACCAGTGATCCAGCCACGCAAGCGGAGCTTTCAGACCGCGTCGACCGCTTCAATCCGGTTGGCTATACCGCCATCTACGATGCTTTAGCCATGACGATGAATTCTATCGGGACCAGCGAAAATTCCATCCCGTCGATCGTGCTTATGACAGACGGGGAGAATACCTCCGGGCGCGGCTACGAAGAGTTCAAGCAGTACTACGACGGTTTGAGCGAAGAGAAGAAGTCTATCCCTGTGTTTGTCATTCTCTACGGCGAAGCAGATGTCGCAGAGTTAAGCGAGCTTGCCGATTACACGGGTGGCCGAGTCTTCGACGCGCTCGATGGCAACCCCAACGAGGTCTTTAAGGAGATTCGTGCCTACCAATAACCATTCCGCCCGCAATCGCCGAACTCACGGGAATTTGCCACAGTCTCACATGCCGCGCACCCTTGCGGATCTCACGGCGCAGCACGTATCCAGTACGCCGAATTTGCCTGGGGTCAAGGAAACTGGTTTTTGGGGCTCGCGTAGAAACCTCCGCGGCATAGTGGCTGCAGGAGGAGTCATCGGCTTGCATTTTATTGTCGGCATTGGCTTTTTATGGCCAGTTGTTGCAGCGGCAGCATATGGCGGCGTTGCGCTGTTGACACCGCCGAAAAAGCAAGCCGACCCGGTGTTATTAACTGACCAAGAGCAAGCTCATGAGCTAGAAGAGGTGATGTACGCGCAGCTGCGCATCATCAATGAAACGACCCCGCGCGCAGTGCAATTCAAGTTCTGGGACATGTACGAAGAAATCCACTGGGTGTTGGAACACTGGCAGCGTTTTGCTGATTCCGGGGCCGCGAAGTCATCGATATCAAACATTATCCAACAGCACATCCCCGATGTTATGGACGCCTACCTGCAGGTGGTGGGCCATGACCGCGATGAACATGTTGAGGACATCGTCGGCATCCTCGATATCTTTCAACAAGAGGCGGCGGGTATTCGCCAAGCCGCAGAAGCCAACTCCGTATCGATGCTGCGCGAGCGTACTTTAGCCGTCGAACTGCAATACGGGGTCATGCCAGTACTTAAAGATACTGACGGGTAAGATGGTCAACCATGAGTTTAGATCCCGCGCTAGTAGAAATCCTTGTGTGCCCGCAGGACAAAGGACCATTGCGATATCTGGTCAACGACCAGGTCTTAGTTAATGAGCGTTTGGGCATTGCCTATCCCATCGAAGATGGCATCCCAGTCATGCTGGTCGATGACGCCATTACCTGGCCCAAGGCAGAAGCCTAATCTGAGAATTTTTCTAAGCTTTCTACAATCTAAACGAGGAATATATGAACATCATTGATGAGTTGCAATGGCGCGGTCTAATCAACCAATCCACCGACATCGACGCGCTGCGCGAAGCGTGTGAAGAGCCAATTACCCTCTACGTTGGCTTTGACCCCACCGGTGATTCCCTGCATGCTGGCCACTTGGTCCCCATGATTATGTTGCGTCGCTTCCAAGAAGCAGGGCATAAGCCATTGGCTCTCGCAGGTGGTGCAACCGGCTTTATTGGCGATCCACGTGATGTGGGCGAGCGCTCCATGCTCACCCAGGAACAGATCGACAGTAACCTCGAAGCTATTAAGAAGCAGCTGCGTCAATTCATTGATTTCGACGGCGAAAATCCTGCAACCATGGTTAACAACGCAGACTGGACCATGAACATGTCTGTCATCGATTTCTTGCGCGATGTGGGCAAGAACTTCTCCCTCAACACCATGCTGGATCGCGACACCGTCAAGCGTCGCCTTGAAACCGACGGTATTTCCTACACTGAATTTTCCTACATGCTGCTGCAAGCTAATGACTTCGTGCAGTTGCAGCGTAAGTACAACTGCACCTTGCAAGTTGGTGGCGGCGATCAATGGGGCAACATTGTCTCCGGTGTGGACCTGAACCGTCGTGTTGACGGCGTTAAGGCGCATGCTTTGACCTGCCCACTGGTTACTGACGCCCAGGGACAGAAGTTTGGTAAGTCCACCGGCGGCGGCAAGCTGTGGCTGGATCCGGAAAAGACTTCTGCTTACTCCTGGTACCAGTACTTCCTTAATGCTGGTGACTCTGTAGTCATTGATTACCTGCGATGGTTTACCTTCCTTAACCAGGAGGAAATCGCCGAATACGCTAAGGCAGTAGAAGAAGAACCCTTCAAGCGAGCCGCTCAGCGCCGCCTGGCACAAGAGATGACCAACTTGGTTCACGGTGAAGAGGCAACGAAGGCAGTGGAACTTGCCGCACAGGCACTCTTTGGCCGTGCCGAACTCACTGAGTTGGATGAGAAGACTCTTGAAGGTGCCCTCTCTGAAACCAATGTTGCCGAACTAGGTGCAGAAGATTCCTTCGGCATTGTTGACCTTTTGGTCGCATCAGGTCTGGCTGATTCCAAGGGCGCTGCACGCCGCACCATTAAGGAAGGCGGCGCTTATGTCAATAACCAACGCATCGAGTCCGAAGACTGGAGTGCCTCCGCGGAAGACTTCCTCCATGGAGCATGGTTGGTTATGCGCCGCGGCAAGAAGAACTTCGCCGGAATCCACCGCACCAACTAAAAGCGAGACATAACTTCAAAGCTGGAAAGCCCCGCAGTCTTTCATCCAAAGCACCGTTTAAAGCAATTAACCTTGCATTAGCGCAGACTTCAGATGAAATGATGCGGGGCTTCTTTTCATCCTTATCGCTAAAACGATGATTTACCTGCAGATTTGTCAAAGATCTCGGTACTGTGTAAATTAATCCAAGTCGCCGCGAGAGAGCGTGCGGCACAAAAGTTAACAACCGGTTGACAAACTTTAAACAGATTGTCTAAGGTAGTAACTCCAGCCAAGAGAGACGCAAGCTTCTTAAAAGAAGCTCAAATCATCTTGTGTGGTTGTTGTCTGAGAACTCAATAGTGTACCAATGTACTAGATTTTATATTTTTGTCTGTGTTGTGTGGATGAGAATTATGTTGGACTAGGCGCCTTTGTGGTGTTTGGTTGTTGGTGTGTACCGGATGTCACTTGTCGTTATGAAGTGTCATTGAAAATAGTTAAATATTTTAACGGTGCATA
>NZ_PUGE01000028.1 GCF_002967075.1 Corynebacterium sp. J010B-136
GCTGGCTTTGAATGGCCTGTTCAGCTTGAGTCAGATCGAGACCAGACACTGCACCGGCACGATACTGGACATTGACCAGATCATACGTACGCTGTGCAGTCGCCAGGTTTTGTTGAACCACGCTATAACGTTCATTTAGATAACCCAGCTGCCAGTACAGTTGAGCAGTCGTACCAATCAGACTTTGTGCAGTCGCCTGTAAGTCCTCTTCAGATGCCAGGGCCTCCCAACGCGCTGCTTCAGTCTGATTGGCCAGTTTACCGAACAGATCCAGTTCATAGCTTAAGCTAGGGAAATTAACCCCAAAACCGGATGAACTGCTGCCATCTTCCAGATCAAAGCTTCTACGTGTGGTTAAACCCGCATCACTGATACGTACACCTTGCTGGCTTTGCG
>NZ_PUGE01000003.1 GCF_002967075.1 Corynebacterium sp. J010B-136
TTCAGCCACTGGGTGATGGTGCCTTCAGTGACAGACTCACCGAGTTCTGGCATCTCCACATCGGTAGCGTCGCCAGAAGCTGCTGGTGCAGACTCCTCAGAAGCGGACTCTTCCTCTTCTGCAGCTGGCTCTTTCTTAGCTGGTGCTTCTTCCTTAGGTTCAGCCTTTGGCTCTTCCTTCTTTTCGGAAGCAGCTGGCTTGGCGTTGCCGTCGCCGATGCGTGCGATGACTGCTCCGACGTCGATGGTGTCATCTTCGTCAGCGAGGATTTCTACCAGGGTGCCTGCGACTGGGGATGGGATCTCGGTATCGACCTTGTCGGTGGAGACCTCAAGCAGTGGCTCATCTACTTCGACGGTGTCGCCGACGGACTTCAGCCACTGGGTGATGGTGCCTTCAGTGACAGACTCACCGAGTTCTGGCATCTCCACATCGGTAGCGTCGCCAGATGCAGCTGGTGCAGACTCCTCAGAAGCGGACTCTTCCTCTTCTGCAGCCGGCTCTTCAGCTGGAGCTTCCTCCTTCGCAGGAGTGTCGGAAGAACCGGTGGACTCACCCTCCTCACCAATGATTGCGATGACAGCGCCGACGTCAATGGTGTCGTCTTCTTCTGCCTTAATTTCCAGCAAGGTACCGGATACTGGAGAAGGAATCTCAGTATCAACCTTGTCGGTGGAAACCTCGAGCAACGGTTCGTCTGCTTCGACGGTGTCGCCGACGGACTTCAGCCACTGGGTAATAGTGCCCTCTGTTACGGACTCGCCCAGCTCGGGCATCTCAACGGAGTACGCCATGAGTAATAAGACTCCTTGAACATTGTAAGAATTTATGGAAGCTTTTAGCCCAGACTACCGCGTAGGCTATTACGTTGCCCGCAGGAGTCCCCTTAAACCTTTGAGGAGGGTTCCGGCTAGCCCCGATTTTAACCCCGCGTAAACGGATATGGGTTGCTTTCAACAGCTTATTGTATGCCGTTTTGATTTTAAATGTTTGCAATGGTGAATTTCTTTGGGCATACAAAAGTTTGATACATCGTCTGTTTCTTGGGGGTAGCTAGTCGCACACAGGGCTCGCGACATATGGCAGCAGCGAGAAGACGCAATGACTAGAATGGACGATTGTGTTTAACCCTTTTCGCAGAAATAGGTCGAAGTCGACCTTGAAGCCGCCACGTGCCCCCGGCGATACTATTCGTCAGCACGATGCCCAGGAGCTTCGCGCGTGGGCTGCGGGCCGAGCATTTGTCGAAGCCTTCGTGGAACCAGAAACGGTGGTCAACGAAATGTCGGTTGTGCTGGTCGACGAATCGGGACAATTCATTCGCCGTCCCATCGGTGGGCCCAAAGGCATTGATGCCGTAGCTAAGCTTTTAGGCTGTCCCGTCTATGATGTTGAAGAAACTGGCTATCCGCAACGGATGCGCGAGCGCTTAGAGCGGGAGCGGATTTTGCGCAGGCGCGAAGAACAACGCCAACGCCGTAAGGACTTCGAAGCGCGGGAAGCGCGCCGCAAAGCGCAAGAGGCCCAAGAAAACGAGGGCTCGTAAAAATGTCCGTGCCACACAAGACGTGGCACGGACATTTTTACGGGGGTCTCGCTAGGACAACGTTGTAGTCGTCTTAGCTATCTTTTTCCGCAGCGATATCTTGCAGTGCCGCGATGATAGTGCGCGCAGGAACACCGGTTGCGCGCGGAGTGGTGTAGCCACGAGCAGCGCCGCCATTCCAGGATGGGCCAGCTACGTCAATGTGTGCCCACTGCACATCATCGGTGACGAACTGTGACAGGTAGGTACCGGCGAATTGCATGCCGCCTTCACGTTTGGCGTTGATATTGCGGATATCAGCAGCCTTAGACTTGATTTCCTCATCGTGTTCTTCAAGCAGCGGCACAGCCCAAGCATTCTCACCAACTGCGCGGCCAATCTCAGCGACGCGGTCGCGGAAGTCCTCAGAGCCCATGACACCAGCGGTGCGGGAGCCTAAAGCCACCATCTGCGCGCCGGTCAAAGTTGCGGTTTCAATCAAGTAATCCGGGTTGTCTTCGCAGGCACGCGCGATGGCATCGGCAAGCACCAAGCGTCCCTCGGCATCGGTGTTAAGAACTTCTGAGGTCAAGCCGCCGTAGTGAGTGATGACATCGCCAGGGCGCGTTGCATCGCCCGAAGGCATATTCTCTGCCAACGGCAGGAAAGCGGTGACCTTAACCGGGATCTCCAGCTTCGCAGCGGCAATCGTTGCACCCGCGACGGCAGCGGAACCACCCATATCCGAAATCATGTCCCACATGCCAGCACCTGGCTTAATGGAAATACCACCGGTATCAAAGGTAATTCCCTTGCCCACCAAAGCGACTGACTTCTTGGCCTTCTTTGGACTCCAGCTCAAACGCACCAGGCGAGGTGCACGTGCAGAGCCCTGACCAACGGACAAGATGCCGCCGAAGCCCTGCTTCTTTAGTTCCTTTTCGTCTAAGACCTCAACCTCTAGGCCTGCCTTGGTCCCTTGCTCCTTGAGGTACTTTGCATAAGACGCAGGGTAGAGCTCATTCGATGGGGTATTGGTTAAGGTGCGGGCAAAAGCGACTGCTTCCGCGCCGATAACAGCGGCCTCGAAGACTTCTTTGTCTTCTTTAGAGACCACGGTGATCTTCACTGGTGCCTCATCGGCATCTGCCTCAGTCGAGCGAATTCCACGGGTGGAGTAGCCGCCCAAGATTAGACCTTCAACTGCGGCTGCAAGACCAAAGTCTGAAATCGTGGTGGCAACATGCTTTTGGCCAACCAAAGCACGCGCAACGCTACCGGCGGCGCGGCGCAGGGCTTCATCGTCAAGCTTTTCTGGGTTACCCAAACCAACCGCGACAACCGACTCCGCGTTAACACCCTTAGGCGCTGGGATACGCGTGATTTCACCCGGCTTGCCCTTTGCGCCTACGGAAGAAAGAGCCTGCAAGGTTGCTTTGAGCTCAGAGCTTCCCAGCAATGCAGTTCCTGGTAGCTCCAGGCCCTCTTCGCCTTGGAAAGCGGCGATAACCAGGATATTCGCCTTGGATGGAGTCTTCTTCTCTAGCTTTACGGTGGGCAAAGCTGATGCCACGACAGTCACGTGTATGTCCTCCTTGAAGGGATTTTAGAAAATTATCTAACCTCCAAGCTTAACCAAGAATGCAAAGGAGTATGTTAGAGGCCATGACTTCGCTTACATATTCCGTAAATCCGTCCCCTAATCCCACTTCGGAAGAACGTTTGGCCGAAATTTTGGCCAATCCTGGTTTTGGCCAGCACTTCACCGATCACATGGTCACCATCGATTGGAACGAGGAGAAGGGCTGGCATGATGCGCAGGTGCGCCCTTATGAAGCCCTTCCGATGGACCCAGCAACCACCGTGTTGCATTACGGACAGGCGATTTTCGAAGGCATCAAGGCTTACCGTCAGGCAGATGGTTCCGTTGCCACCTTCCGCCCAGAGCGCAACGGTGAGCGCCTGATGCGCTCGGCAGAGCGTCTGGCGATGCCGCAGTTGCCTGTCGATGACTTCGTGGAGTCCCTTCACCAGCTCGTCGAGATTGACCAGGCCTGGGTTCCTGCGGCCGGTGGGGAAGCAGCGTTGTACCTGCGTCCATTTATGATCTCGACTGAGGTTTCCTTGGGCGTTGCTCCAGCGAATACCTACCGTTACTTTGTTATCGCCTCGCCTGCTGGCGCTTACTTCAAGGGCGGCATCAAGCCGGTTTCGGTGTGGCTGTCGACTGACTACGTTCGCGCAGCACCAGGTGGCACTGGCGCCGCGAAATTTGCTGGCAACTACGCAGGTTCCTTACTGGCGCAGGCCCAAGCGGAAGAAAAGGGCTGCGACCAGGTTGTCTGGCTCGATGGTATTGAGCGCAAGTACATCGAGGAAATGGGCGGCATGAACCTGTTCTTCGTTTACGGCTCCGGCGATGATGCCACCGTTGTCACCCCAGCCCTGTCAGGTTCTTTGCTCGCGGGTATTACCCGTGAGTCTTTGCTGCAGGTCGCTGAAGATATGGGCCTGAAAGTCGAAGAGCGCCGCATCACTGCGCAAGAATGGCGCGACGATGCTGAATCTGGCGCGATGACCGAAGCCTTCGCCGCTGGTACCGCTGCGGTTATTACCCCTGTTGGCAAGGTCTTGGGCAATGACGTCGATTTCCAGGTCAACAACAATGAGGCCGGCGAAATCACCATGGCTTTGCGTGAGCGCCTCACCGGTATCCAGCACGGCGCGGTTGAAGACACCCACGGCTGGTTGCACACCTTGGTGAAGTAGAAATACTTTAAGTCTTAACGTTTAAGCGAAAGTCCCGTTAGAAGAATACTTCTAACGGGACTAACTTTTACCAGGGCCGAACGGCACTGAATCAAAGCGATTGGATTCAATCCTGGTTCAAGGCATTGGAGACGCTCACAACTTCATCGCCAACCAGCTCGATGCTTGAGCGAATCAAAGGCAACGCAGCGAGTGCACCGAGGCCCTGACCTGCAGACATATCGAGGTTAAGTAGGGGAGTCAGCTCTAAGTCTTGCAGCGCTAGGACATGGGCAGGCTCAGCGGTGACATCGGCGGCAAAGCACCAAGATGCAGTTCCAGGAGCCATGCGCTCTGCCAGCGTTGCAGCCACAGCAGTGAACATGCCCGAAATCAGCACGGGGGTTCGTCGCGTGGCTGCCTGCGCAATCAATGCGGCCTCGGCAGCTAAATCCGCGTTACCAATGATTTGCAATAGCTCTTGCGGGCTGGTGGCAAAATTACGAGCCCTAAACATGGCATCGCGTATTACCGCAACCTTGGTCTTCCACATGGCATCAGTAGTGCCCGAACCCGGGCCTACGATGGCTACCGGTTCGGTGCGCGACAGCACACCCATCACCGCGGCAGCGACTGTGGAATTAGCCACCGCCAGATCGGCAGGGATAAGCAGGTCTGTACCTGCATCGATTTCGCGATCGGCGGTGTTCATGCCCAGTTCCATGGCCGATTGTAGCTGCTCAGGTGACAGACCATTTTCCACGTCAATCGCTCCAGAGGTGATATCCGTCTTGAGCAATTCGACGCTGGCATCGGCAGCAATTGCTAGTCGATGCACCGGGCCGATACTCGCCTCGACTTCCGCAACCTGCTCACCGGTGGCTTCAGGGGCATACGCCGAAAGACCGTGTCCTTGGAAAGTGCGCTGGGCGATGCCATTTTCACTGGCAAAAACAATAACGCGAACACGCTGTAGCGCAAGTGGTGGAACTTGCGCTTGGCAACTAGCTAACCACAGCGCAGGATCCGCAAATTTCCCTAAGCTCAGCCCCCGCGGCGTGGCATGTAGTGCAGTAGCAACTGCGGCGCGGGCTTGTGCATCGGGTGCAGGAACAGCGGGAAAATCAAGCATGGATAAATTTTAGCGCTTCACGCGTGGACGAGGAGTACGCCACTTGTATGGCTGGGTTGCACGCGAGTACGCGTAAAAGCCCAGGGAAACACCAGCTTCGGTAGTGCCTGGGAAGGCCTTGCGTACTGCCTTGTTGGAAGAACGTCCCAGGTAGATACCTTCTACCAACAAGACCACGATGAAGACCATGGCCACGATGGAAGAGATATTGGCAAAGGAAGGAGCAACGGTACCTAAGAACATGATCAGCAGCATGACCAATGCTGCCGGCATTGCCCATTCGTTGATAAAGCGACGTGAGTCTACCCAGTCACGGACAAACGCACGCACTTCGCCCTTATCGCGCGGCATCAAGTAGCGCTCATCGCCAGCTGCCATACGTTCTTGGGTGACGCGGTTTTGCTCGCGTCGCTGCTCGCGCTCTTGCTGCTTGTACTGCTTCCACTCTTCCTTAGACATGGATGCCTTAAGCTTCTTGCGGTTTTGCGCCATTTGCGCCGAGGAGACTCCACGCGGATCACGCTTAACGCCACGTGCGATTTCCTGCTCATCACGCTTCGGGGTAGGACGTCCCTTTGGAGGGGTATAGCCCTTAGGGAGATTGCCTTCGGTTTCACTGGACTCGAGGGAGGAGGCATCTACTTCGTTGGTTTGAGAGTTTTTATTCTCAAAAACGGAGGAGCCATCTGACTTAGAATCTTTTTGCCACGGTAACTTCACAGTGCTTAGGTTACAAGGCTTTGCCCCAAAGGTGACAATAGCCTCGGGTGTATACGGGGAATAATCCAGGACTATTCCGGGAATAGTTGTCGTATCTTTAGCGTTGTGCAATATAGCCATTGCCATACTCGGGTAAAAATTTATCGACGTTCTTTTGCGAAAATTTAAATCAGAGTAGGGTAGAGGATTATCAGACTGGATAGAAAGTACGGATTTTCCGGACTCTCTATGATGGTCACAGACGATGTATCACACAATTCGACACTCTCGTTTAAGTTAGGGGAGAAACATGACTGCTCCAGCATCTGCAACTGGTGTAATTTTGACCGAGGCTGCTGCTTCTAAGGCAAAGTCTTTGCTTGATCAGGAAGGTCGCGATGACCTCTCCTTGCGTATCGCGGTACAGCCGGGTGGCTGCGCTGGCTTGCGCTACCAGCTTTACTTCGATGACCGCACCTTGGATGGTGACAAGGTTGAGACCATCGGTGGCGTTAACCTGGTTGTTGACAAGATGAGCGTTCCTTACCTGATGGGCGCAAAGATTGACTTTGCAGACACCATCGAGCAGCAGGGCTTTACCATCGATAACCCTAACGCTGGCGGTTCCTGCGCCTGTGGTGACTCCTTTAACTAAGGCAACCTAAAAATAAATAAAGCTCAGCGGCCTTCACTACTTTCTTCAAAGTGTGGAGGCCGCTGAGCTTTTCTCTATCGTCACTACCCAGCGAACACCGCTAGGTAGTACGCATTTACGTAGCGCGCGACGCGGGATAACACGCATTTACCTAACGCGCGACGCTAGGAGCGCGTTACCTAGAGCTTGACTGGGTAATCTTGGCGCTCGATATTCGGGTCGATGCGCTTTTCGACGAAAATGCCGTGCCAGATCATAAAGGACAGCACGGTCCACAAACGGCGTGAGTGATCAGAGATGCCGTCACGGTGTTCCTTGAGCATTTCAAGAACGGCCGCGCGATCGAAGATGTCATCAGTTTGCGATTGGTTAATCGTATCTTGTGCCCAACCGAAGAGTTCGTCACCAGCGAGCCAGTGGCGCATTGGAACTGGGAAGCCCAACTTCTTGCGGTGGAGAACATGTGGGGGAACGATCTGCTCGAGAGCCTTGCGCAATGCGTACTTGGTGGTGCCATGCGCAATCTTGTATTCGTGCGGGATGGTCTCCGCTACCTTGAATACTTCCTTATCCAAAAATGGCACGCGCAGTTCCAAAGAGTTGGCCATATTCATCTTGTCAGCCTTGACTAGGATGTCGCCGCGCATCCAGGTAAACAAATCTAGGTGCTGCATGCGAGCGACTGGATCCATGTGCTCAGACTGTGCGTAGATGGGCGCGGTGACCTCTTCATGGTTCCACTCTGGACGTGCCCAAGGAATCACGCGCTTAAGTTGCTCATAGTTAAAGGAGCGAGCATTGCCGTAGTAGCGCTGTTCCATGGTCATGGAGCCACGCTCCAGCAAGGACTTGCCCTTCATGCCGTCAGGCAAGATTCGGGATAGCTTGCCCAGGCCCTGACGCAGTGGGGAAGGGATCTTCTCAAAAGGAGCCAAGGAAAGTGGCTCCTTATAAATGGTGTAGCCACCAAAGAGTTCGTCCGCACCTTCGCCGGAGAGCACTACCTTGACGTGCTTACGGGCTTCCGCGGCGACGAAATATAGCGGAACCAGTGATGGGTCAGCTACTGGATTATCCAGGTACCACATGATCTTCGGAATCGCGTCGGCATATTCTTCAGGGGAAACGACCTTAACAATGTGCTCAGCACCGATAGCTGCAGCAGATTCAGCTGCGACATCTACCTCGGAGTAGCCCTCGCGTTCAAAACCAGTAGTAAAGGTCAACAAGTCTGGGTTATGGCGCTTGGCCAAAGCGGCAATAGCAGTGGAGTCAATACCGCCAGAGAGGAAAGAGCCGACGGTGACGTCTGCGCGCATGTGCTTAGCCACGCTGTCTTCCAAAGCTTCGGCGATGCGGTCGTAAAGCTTCTGCTCGTCTTCGACTTTCTCAGTCCGGAACTCAGGCTTGAAGTAGCGGTCGGATACAACCTTGCCGCCAGGGGACAAGGTAACCGTGCAACCCGATTCCACACGCTGAATATTGGCGTGCAGGGACTCTGGCTCTGGCACATACTGAAGATCGACATAGTGCTCGATAGCGCGCTTGTCTAGGCTCAGGTCTAGATTCAGAGCGTCAGCCATGTCAAGGATGGACTTCATCTCGGACGCAAAGACGGTGCCCGCCTCGGTGGTCGCGTAGTACAAAGGCTTGATGCCGAACTGGTCACGGGCTGCGAACATGACCTTATTCTCGGTATCCCAGATGACGATGCCGAACATGCCGCGAAGATGATTCACAACATCTTTGCCCCAGTGGTGGTAGCCAACCACGATAGGTTCCCCGTCACCTTCAGTGTTGAAGGTATAGCCGTAGCCCTTGAGCTCTTCGCGCAACTCAATGTAGTTGTAGATCTCACCGTTGAAGGTCATCGCGTAGCGCTCAGGATTATCTTCTGGGCCCCAGCGAAGAGGCTGGTGGGAGTGCTCCAAGTCGATAATCGA
This sequence comes from Corynebacterium sp. J010B-136, assembly GCF_002967075.1. Lineage (GTDB taxonomy): Bacteria > Actinomycetota > Actinomycetes > Mycobacteriales > Mycobacteriaceae > Corynebacterium. The sequence continues at coordinate 8,703 of NZ_PUGE01000003.1, forward strand.
CAAGCGGTTAAAGCCAAAGACCGCATCATCGTCGTTCCACGTGCCTGCGGCATCTGGCCCGCGGTGGTACATGCATTCCAGGCTTCCTTCAACTGCATTCACAAACTGTGCAGCGGTGCCCTTTGCGGTGAGCATGCTTAAGAGTCCACACATAGGTGACTAGTACTCCTTAATAATTGCGGTCTATTACTTGCCCAATAACTTTACGGCCAAATAGGGCAAAACACTCAACAGGGCGCGGGTTAAAACAGCTTTACCCTTTAAGGTGCAAACTTTAGGATGATACCCCAAATGAATCTATGTGAATTGAATTACAGTAGATGGAAACCGGGTGGGGGTGCTGATGGGCCATTTAGCAGGTCGGGCGGTAACATACTTTTTGAATGCCACTCTCAGGCAGTTCTTATGTTCGCTTCGCTGTATGTGAGAAAGCATAAGAACCTGCTTGAATGCACTATCCTCGATGGATAGGAATGCTCTGTGTGCAAGCAGACGCATTTGGGAAGTTTGTGTGGACAGAAAGGTAGAACACACGTGGGACAGCGTAAAGAGCGCACCATTACCCGCAAGGCTGGGCTAGCTGGCGCTTTGGCGCTAGGCGGCGCCGCTTTGGCAGGTTGTGAAGTTGCTCCACCACAGGCAATGAGTAACATTCTCGGCTTCGGTTGGCCAGACGGTATTACCCCAGAAGCTCACGCCATGCACAACTACTGGATCTGGGTCTGGGTAGTTGCCTGGATCATCGGTATCATCATGTGGGGATTCTTCCTCGTGGCGATCTTCCGTTGGTCTGCAAAGCGTGCAAAGAAGAAGGGCTTCGGAGAATTCCCTAAGGCCCTGCAGTACAACGTTCCGTTAGAACTCGCCTTAACGGTTATCCCGGTCATTATTATTATGGCTCTCTTCTTCTTCAATGTTCAGACGCAGCAGAAGGTTGTCGCGCTGGACAAGGATCCAGAGGTTACCGTTGACGTCACTGCATTCCAGTGGAACTGGAAGTTCGGTTACGCCAACTTGGGTGCTGAGATTTCTCCAACCGGCTCTGTATACGAAGGCCGCGACGAAGATCGTCACCAGGCAGCGGAAGCTGCTTCAGTAGACCCGGAAGACATGAAGAACGCGAACCCAATCCACGGCCGTTCGATGGGTGACCTTTCTTACCTGAACTACAACGAGATTGAAACCTTGGGCTCCACTGAAGAGGTTCCAGTCTTGGTTCTGCCAACCAACACTCCAATTGAGTTCCGTTTGGCTTCCGGCGACGTATCCCACTCCTTCTGGGTGCCGGAATTCTTGTTCAAGCGCGATACCTACGCTCACCCAGAAGCTAACCAGCAGGAGCGTAGCTTCCAGATTTCCGAAATCACTGAAGAAGGCGCTTTCGTAGGCCGCTGTGCGGAAATGTGCGGTACTTACCACGCAATGATGAACTTCGAGGTTCGTACTGTAAGTCCAGAAGCATTCGAAGAGTACATGCAGTTCCGCATGGACAACCCAGATGCTCCTAACTCTGAGGCACTGGCTTCCATTGGTGAAGAGCCATACGCAACCAGTACTTCGCCGTTCAACAGCTCCCGTGAGGGCACCCGCGATGGCGACAACTTCGTTGACGCCAGCGCAAAGGCATAAAGGTAAAAGGAGTAACTAGACATGAAACCTAGTGCGAAAACTTTCTACTCAATCGGCGCTTATATCTTTATCGCGCTGCTGTTGTACGCATTCGGCACGGCCTACATGGACAATGATGCTTCCATGGGTGGCGCTGAGTACGTCGGTATCGTGGCGTTGACGATGTCTCTGTTGCTGTGTCTGATGCTTGGTGGTTACCTGCACATCACGGAGCGTGGAACCGACGTACTTCCAGAGGACTGGGAAGAGGCAGAAGTCGAGGATGCCGCGGGCATCTACGGTTTCTTCTCCCCAGGTTCCATTTGGCCATTCGCGATGACTTGTGCAATCGGCATTCTTGGCTACGGCCTGGCATTCTACTTCCTGTGGATGATTGTCCTCGGATTGGTTATGTTGGCTTGGTCTGCAACCATGCTGTCCCTGCAGTACGGCCTGCCAAAGGAAAAGCACTAATCGTTTGCTAAGTACGTAACTTCGCGTCAAACTTCTCAAGCCCCCATCTACCTTGTGTAGGTGGGGGCTTTGATGTGCGTCGGATGATTTCCAAAATAGTTCCGGCGGGTTCAATAAATTTTCAAAACCCCGACGAATTGGCATTCCACGGGGGCGGTGAACTTAATTGCAGACACTGAACTTGCTTCACGATTTCGGTAAACGTGCACGTTAAAGGGATTTTGCGCCGGGGGTCAACCGAAAGTTGCAAACCAGGCATTGGGGGCATGGCTGGGGTGTGATCTTTCTAACATGGCACGCTGCGGTAGTTGCTTGCAATGTTTGGGAAGGGCTGTACCAGATTCTTTGAGCTAACCAATCCCCATTTTAGGTTCTGGAGTTATGAACCATTGACCTGCATGAACGCGAAGTTAACTTCGTGCGAAGATGAGAGGCTTCAGCGAGGTTTTGTAAAGGTTCCAAAGGTTCCTGAATAAAAGCTGAATCTGGGCTAGAAAACGCTTGAAGAGATCGGGGGGTCTGAGATGACTTGGGGGTTAAAACCAGACATACTAGTAGGCGTGACGAGCGCAGTTTCAAACCAAGGTATGGCAGCACCACGTGTTGCTACGTTGAACCGACCCAATATGGTCAGCGTAGGCACCATCGTGTTCCTGTCTCAGGAATTGATGTTCTTCGCCGGACTGTTCGCGATGTGGTTCACATCGCGCGCTAACGGCCAGGGCGGCGACTGGGCTGAGCAAACCGCTCACCTCAATGTGCCGATGGGTTTCTTGATCACCACGATCTTGATCCTTTCCTCCGTTACATCTCAGTTGGGCGTCTTCGCAGCTGAAAGGGGTGACGTTTATAAGCTTCGCGTCTGGTACGCGGTAACCATCGTTCTGGGTCTCATCTTTGTACTCATTGTTGGTTACGAGTGGTACGAGATGATCCACCACGGTGTGACCATCCAGGCCAGCGTATTTGGCTCAGTCTTCTACATTTTGACTGGCTTCCACGCAATTCACGTGTCTGCGGGCATTGTGGCCTTCTTGGTCATTATGCTGCGTACCGCGAAATCCAAGTTCACGCCAGCACAAGCAACCGCCGCTATGGCAGTTTCTTACTACTGGCACTTCGTGGACGTAATTTGGATTGGCGTGTTTGTCGTTATCTACCTAGTTCAGTAGGCCCCGTCAAGGGTTTCAAAACTTAAGTGACGGCCGAAAGCTAATCACTTTTCGCGAAACGAACATAAATAAGGAAAATGATGGATACGAATTCCACTCCAGTTCCCGAGCAGCCAGGGCAGAAGTCCCCAGCTGCGGAGGCAAAGAAGACGCGGCGCAACCGCAAGGTTAAGCGCACCCTCGCTGGTGCGTTTGCGCTTACCGTCGGACTAACTGGCGCAGGTGTATTAGCAACCGCGTTAACCCCAGACGCACAGGTTGCTACCGCGCAGCGTGATGATCAGGCTCTCATCCAAGAGGGTAATGACATCTACGACGTAGCGTGTATCACTTGCCACGGTGCAAACCTTCAGGGTGTTGAGGACCGCGGTCCTTCCCTGATTGGCGTGGGTGCAGGTTCGGTTTACTTCCAGGTTCACTCTGGCCGTATGCCGATGATGTCTAACGATGCTCAGGCGGAGCGCAAGACTCCTCGCTACACCGAGCAGCAGACCCTGGCGTTGGCAGCTTATGTTGCAGCCAACGGTGGTGGCCCAGACATCGTGTACAACGAAGACGGCTCCATCGCGATGGAAGAGCTTCGTGGTGCTAACTACAACGGCCGGATTCAGCCTGAAGACGTTGCCCGTGGTGGCGAACTCTTCCGCATGAACTGTGCGTCTTGCCACAACTTCACCGGACAAGGCGGTGCGCTGTCTTCCGGTAAGTACGCACCGCCTCTGGCTCCTGCAAACGAGCAGGAAATCTACCAGGCGATGCTGACTGGCCCACAAAACATGCCTAAGTTCTCCGACCGTCAGCTTTCTGCTGATGAGAAGAAGGACCTCATTGCTTATATCAAGTCTGCAAGCGAGACTCCTTCTCCAGCAGGTTGGGACCTTGGTGGTCTTGGCCCAGTAGCTGAAGGTCTGGCTATGTGGATTATCGGCATCACCGCTCTGTGTGCTGCTGCAATGTGGATGGGATCGCGTTCATGAGCAATGTAAACAAGAAATACACCGATGACGAACTCAAGGGTATGAGCAATGAAGAGCTCGCAACCCTCGGTACTGAGTTGGATGACGTCACCGTTGCGTTCCGCAAGGAGCGTTTCCCGATTGCTGGTGACCCCGCTGAAAAGCGTGCCGCGCGTGGTATCAACATTTGGTTGGTTATTTCCGTAATCAGTGCACTGGCATTCTTGGGCATCTACATCTTCTGGCCATGGGAATTTAAGGTCCTTGGTGAAGAAGGCCTTATCTGGCACAACCTTTACACTCCGTTGCTCGGTCTAACCGCAGGTATTGCGATTACCGGCCTCGGTATCGCGGTTGTTCAGTTTGTTAAGAAGCTCATGCCGGAAGAGATTTCGGTACAGCGTCGCCACGATGGTCCATCCGATGAGGTTGACCGTCGTACCTTGACCGCACTGCTTAATGACTCCTGGAAGACTTCTACTCTTGGTCGTCGTAAGACCATGCAGGGCCTTCTTGGTGGTGCAGCAGTTCTTTTCGGTTTGGTTGTTGTTGCTCCGTTGGGCGGCATGATCCAGGATCCATGGCGCAAGCGTCATGACCTCAACTACATGGGTGACGGCACCCTGTGGACCTCTGGCTGGACCTTGCACGAGAAGGGCGTAAAGCTCTACTTGGCTCGTGACACCGGTACTATTGCTGAGTTCCACGAAGGTGAGTCTGGCAGCCACTACACGACCCAAGGCGTTTCCCGTCTTGTTCGTGTTCGTCCAGAAGACCTCGCAGCTGGCGGCATGGAGACTGTCTTCCCATTGGCAGCTTCTGACGTCAACGATGGTGACCTATACGATCCTCAAAAGGACGTATACGAGAACCACATGCACTCTATTCACGGTAACCGCAACGCCGTTATGTTGATTCGTCTGCGCCACCAAGATGCGCAGAAGGCAATCGAACGTGAAGGTCAAGAAGACTTCCACTACGGCGATTACTACGCGTACTCTAAGATTTGTACTCACATCGGTTGCCCAACCTCGCTTTATGAGGCTCAGACCAACCGAATCCTGTGTCCATGCCACCAGTCGCAGTTCGACGCATTGCACTACGGTAAGCCAGTCTTCGGACCAGCTGCACGTGCACTGCCACAGCTGCCGATTACCGTGGACGAAGAGGGCTACCTCGTGGCGCAGGGCAACTTCATCGAGCCAGTTGGCCCGGCATTCTGGGAGCGTAAGTCATAATGAGCAATAAACTCGGAAATATTGGTAATAACCTCGACTCCAGGCTTCCAGCCGCAGGTGTCGTGCGAACCCAGATCAACAAGGTCTTCCCAACGCACTGGTCATTCATGCTTGGTGAAATTGCACTGTACAGCTTCATTATCCTGTTGCTGACTGGTGTATACCTTGCTCTGTTCTTCGATCCATCGATCACCAAGGTCATCTACGACGGTGCGTACACCCCGTTGAATGGCGTTGAGATGTCTCGCGCATACGCAACCGCGCTGGACATTTCCTTTGAAGTTCGTGGTGGCCTCTTTGTCCGTCAGATGCACCACTGGGCTGCACTGATGTTCATGATGGCTATGGTCGCCCACATGGGGCGTATCTTCTTCACCGGTGCGTTCCGTCGCCCACGTGAAGCAAACTGGATTATCGGTTGCTCCTTGATTCTCCTCGGCATGATCGAGGGCTTCATGGGCTACTCCCTTCCAGATGACCTGCTGTCTGGCGTTGGTCTTCGTATTATGTCCGCCATCATCTTGGGTATGCCGATCATCGGTACCTGGTTGCACTGGGGCATTTTCGGTGGCGACTTCCCATCTGACTTGATGCTTGACCGCTTCTACATCCTCCACGTTCTGATTCTGCCGGGCATTATTCTTGGCCTGATTGCAGCTCACGTTCTGCTGGTTTGGTTCCAGAAGCACACCCAGTTCCCTGGACCAGGTCGCGCTGAGAACAACGTTGTTGGTGTCCGAATCCTGCCAGTCTTCGCTACGAAGGCTATCGGTATGGGTCTGATGACCGCTGGTGTTCTTGCACTGATGTCCGGTCTGCTGACCATTAACGCAATTTGGAACCTTGGTCCATACAACCCATCACAGGTTTCTGCAGGTTCGCAGCCAGATATCTACATGCTCTGGACTGACGGTGTTGCTCGTGTCATGCCAGCGTGGGAGCTCTACTTGGGCAACTACACCATTCCATCTGCTTTCTGGGTCGCACTTCTGTGTGGTCTGATGGTTGTACTCTTGATTGCGTACCCATTCATTGAGAAGAAGATGACCGGCGACGACGCTCACCACAACCTGTTGCAGCGTCCACGTGACGTCCCAGTTCGTTCCGCTATCGGCGCTATGGCTATTACCTTCTTCCTGTTGGTAACCATGTCCGGTGGTAACGACCACGTTGCGCACTTCTTCCAGATTTCGCTGAACGCGATGACCTGGGTTGGCCGTATCGGTCTGGTTGTTCTTCCTCCGATTGCTTACTGGATTACCTACGCAGTCTGTGTTGGTTTGCAGCGTTCCGATCGCGAGGTCTTGGAGCACGGTATCGAAACTGGTGTCATCAAGCAGCTACCAAACGGTGCGTTCATTGAAGTTCACCAGCCACTGGGTCCTGTTGATGAGCACGGCCACGCGGTTCCACTGGAGTACTCCGGTTCCTACGTTCCGAAGCAGCTCAACCAGCTTGGTCTGGCTGACTCTGAGGTACAGGGCACCTTCTCCCCAGATGATCCTGACTTGATGCGCCGCGTTCACGAGCACCACGCTGACAACGCAGCAGAAGAAGCAGAGATGCTGCGTCGCCTGAACGAGGCTAACCGTCGCGAAGACGAGGAAAACGGTCTCAACTAACCTCTAACCCTTCGGTTAGAAACCAAAGCGCTCACAACCCGCTGAGTTACTTCCTTTGAAGTAGCACAGCGGGTTTCGCTATATCTATGGCCATTGGCAGATTCAAGTGCCGAATTGTTTATCCGATGGTCGGTGGCTTCGGCCTGAAGGGGAGCATGGATACGTCATTGCTCATCGGGCTTCCTAGTTGCCAAACCATCTTGAGCAGATGCTTGGAATTCCCTCTGCGCTTGGACAGGCTCGGCGGTCCACGAGCTGGGGTGTGGCACCTGGAATAGGTTTGTCACGCTGAAGTTTGTTTGAAGACGCAGAGCTGGCGAGGGCGTATGGAGTTCGAGTGGCTGCCAGATTCCTCTCTAAAGCCGCCCCAAGTCGATAGGTAAGTGCGTGCAGTCCTTGCCATCGTTCTCGTTTCTTGTCGGCGTCCACGACGGCGTTGAGTCCGGTTGCACTAGCGCTGCGCGTGTATGGCGGGACCCTGCGGGCGTTGACTGGCCTTTTTGGGGTGCAGATGTGTTTGTACTCTTCTCCTATATAAGGAGAAGGGTTCGCAGGGACGCCGGAATCTGAGTGGCTAATACAAAGGCGGCTGATTCCGCGGTAATGAGGGTTTCCCCAAGCTCTGGCAGGGTCTGAACTGTAGCAGTATTCAACGTGCTGCTGTAGGGCGTTGTGGGGCGTTTTAAGCCAATGAGTTCGTGTGGGCAGCTGGGAGAAGCTCAGAGGATAAACAAAGACTTCTTCGCGGGTACCTGCATCTGGACTCTTGCTAGTTCACTTTCTCTAACTATATATAGGGAACGGGGGGGGGGAGAAGTATGCGGCTAGTGAATGGTCTGTTTTAATGAGTGATGGATTGCCGCGCAAAATTCTGGCGGTGCTGGGGTGCGGCTGAGGTTGTTCATACGTCACCTTTTATTGGGGTTTGCGCCCATTTTTCGGCAAAGTTTTATGCTTTGTGAGAAATGCCACGTTTGGGATTTGGTATGGCGTATCCGCAAACGTTTGATTTTTGCTTTTGGTTGAGAACATTGTTTGGCGCTGGCTTTGCCCCAGTAAGTGCGCGGTTTTTTCGGGCTTTGTGTTGGCAATGAAATTGTTTCAATTTGAAATTGCTTTTGGGAAAATTTGGATATCAATAAGATAACGAGAAGATAACGGCGAGACACGGACTTCAAAACTCGACAAACTTTGTGATTGTTTCGTAACCTGTTTGAGACATTGCGTTACCGCCCGGTAGCCAATTAAGAAAACAACAACTTAAAGCGTCGTATCTGGTCCCGTCTGAAGAACGGTGGGGCCGAGCGGAGGATGGTCTCTTAATAGAGAACTTCCAAAGAACGTTAGGCCCGCACCTTAGGGCCAGAGCTACGAACACAATAGATTGAGTTCACTTCAATTTGGTACAGCAAGTGCTGCTGTGAATTTTTTCTTTAGCTGCTCAGCAACTTGTGTTGGTAGTAGGCGCGCAGAATGATTTGGAGTTTATTTCGTGGCACAGCACCGTCGTCAGAACGTTAAGACCGTTCGTCGCATCGCAGGCACCACCGCTATCGCAGCAGTTGCAACCCTGGCGGGTCCAGCAGCTGCAAACGCAGCAGAGGTAGTAGTTCCAAACACTAACTACTCCTTCAATGTTCAGGGACTGGAGAACGTTCCGAACATCAAGCAGGTCCCAAACATCGACAAGTTTGTTCCATCCTTGTCCAACCAGGGTTCCGCTTCCACCACCACCGCTGCTAAGGCTAACTACTCTGCTTCGGCACCAGCTAAGCCAGCAGCTAGCTCCACCGGTCAAAAGGTTGTAGACGCTGTCTACTCCAAGATTGGTGCACCTTACGCTTGGGGTGCTACCGGCCCAAGCTCCTTCGACTGCTCTGGTCTGACCTCCTGGGCATACGCTCAGGCTGGCAAGCAGATTCCTCGCACCTCCCAGGCGCAGGCATCTGGCGGCACCCCAGTCGCTATTTCTGACCTGCAGCCAGGTGACATCGTTGCTTACTACGGCGGTGCATCCCACGTAGGTATCTACGTCGGTAACGGCAAGATTGTTGACGCGTTGAACTCGGGCACCCCAGTTTCCGAGCGTCCGCTGAACTACATGCCAATCCACTCTGCGGTTCGGTTCTAAAACTGCCTAGTGAAATCAAATCCCCGCTACTTCCAATTGAGGAAGCAGCGGGGATTTGGTGTATCTGGGATGTTACCTGAGTGTTAGCTGGGGTGCTGGCAGCTAATTTGCAGGTACTCGGTATGTTTTGCCTAAAAGTATTCATTAAAGATGGCTGTAGAATTGACCAGCGTTTTCCCAGCTCAAGGCGAATATTATGACGTTGGTCAAAGCGGCGATTTAGGCTAGCTATATCGCGGTGCGGATATTATAGTTACTTGGGTATTAATAGCTTTGGTAGTCAGAAAGTCTCATCGTGGCAGTTGTGTTTGGTTCTTCGCGTGGCCGTTTTGTGTCCACAGTCTCGGCATTCGCATTGTGCGCAGCACTTGGCGCACATACCGCTTTTGCACCGGATATCCAGGCGCAAGAAATAGAGAACAACCAAACCCAAGATGCAGATGACGTTTCAGGCCTTATTGAAGAGGTCAGTAAGGTTGCGCGCGAGGTCTCGGCGAAGAACGAAGAAGTGAAAAGCCTAGAGGACAAGCTTGCGGCGAAAGAAGAAGAGCTCGTGGGCTTGGAGGCGAAAGTCGATGAGTCTACGCGTGCGGCAGATGAAGCCGAGAAATTGCTTCAGGCCTCACAATCAAATGTCGATAGCATTGCGCAGTCGCGCTACCGCGGCGATACGCTAGATCCGTTTATCGCAACGCTCAATGCCCAAGACCCAACCGCCGCGGTAGAACGCTTGGGCTATCTGGGCGCTATTTCCCGTGGCGCACAGCGCTCGTTGAATTCCATTACTGAGTACTCGCAGGCGGCAGAGTCAGCCCGTGCGCAAGCAGCGGAGGCTGTAGCTAGCGCCGAGAAAATCAAGGCCGAGCTCGAAAAAGAACGTGACATCGTCATCGCCGATCGCGATGATCTGAAACAACGTCAGCAAGATATCGAAGCGCGCGTGGACGCGCTCAGCCCTGAGCTGCGTGAAGCATGGGAGAACCAGAATAATCCGCTCAGCGGCATTGACCTGGCTGAACTAGGCGCAAATGCCACTGGCGCGGTTGCTGCAGCACTGTCCAAGCAGGGCTCACCTTATGACTGGGGTGCAACAGGCCCGAATTCTTTTGACTGCTCAGGTTTGATGTACTGGGCTTATCAGCAGCAGGGCAAGTCCATTCCGCGTACTTCCCAGGCACAGATTGCCGGCGGCCAGTCCGTTTCTATTGATGAGTTGCAGCCAGGCGATATCGTCGGATATTTCCCAGGCGTGACCCACGTCGGGATGTATATCGGCAATGGCCAGATCGTCCATGCTTCAACTTACGGCGTTCCGGTGCAGGTAGTGCCGGTAGATTCCATGCCGATTTCCGGTGCATCGCGTTATTAACTCACGCGGTAGTGTATTTGTATGCCGCGTACGCTTCTTGTGACCAATGATTTCCCGCCAACTATCGGCGGGATTCAGTCTTATCTTCGAGATTTCATTAGTCTTTTAGACCCCACAGAGGTTGTGGTCTTTGCTTCGACTCAAGATGCCAAAGCCGCGCAGGAGTTTGATAGCCAGGTTGATTACACCGTGGTGCGGTGGCCGCGGAAGGTCATGTTGCCAACGGCTGCTACTGCTCGCCGTATGCAGGAATTGATTCGCGCGCACGATATAGAGACTGTTTGGTTCGGGGCCGCCGCGCCCTTGGCGTTGATGGGCAAGGCAGCTAAGCAGGCAGGGGCAAAGAAGGTTGTTGCCACAACCCATGGTCATGAGGTGGGCTGGTCGATGCTTCCGGGCGCGCGCCAGGCTTTGCGGTTGATCGGCAATTACGCAGATTGCATCACTTATATCTCCGAGTACACCTTGCGGCGCTTTGCTAAAGCTTTTGGCCCGCATCCACAGTGGGTGCATATGCCCTCAGCGGTATCGTTTGAGCAGTTTACGCGCACGCCGGAATCTTCGGCCTTGGCAAAAAAGCATTTTGGGCTTGTCGATGCCCCCAGCGCCCCAGTAATTCTCTGCGTCTCGCGGCTGGTCCCGCGCAAGGGACAAGACCAGTTGTTGCGCGCTATGGCTGTGGTGCGCAAAGAAGTACCAGAGGCCCAGCTTCTCATTATCGGACGCGGCCGATACCGGGAAACGCTTGACGTGTTGGCCAGAATCTATAACCCCACCGCGGTTATTCAAGAAGCTAAAGATAGTGAAGAGCTGGCATTAGCTTTTAGCGCCGGAGATGTTTTCGCCATGCCCGTGCGTACCCGCGGGGGAGGGTTAGATGTTGAAGGCTTAGGCATTGTCTACCTCGAAGCCCAAGCGGCAAGCTTGCCGGTGATTGCGGGAAATTCCGGCGGTGCGCCAGAGACGATTACAGAGGAAACAGGTGTCGTCGTCGATGGAAATAGTATTTCCGAGCTAGCAGAAGCGCTAGTAAAGATGCTGCAGGATCCACACTCTGCGGCCGCCATGGGGCAGGCCGGTCGCCGGCATGTGGAGTGCAATTGGACCTGGGATGTCATAGGCCAGCAGCTGCGCACAGCCCTAGAACCCGATTCTTAGGGGCGCCGGCTAGCGCGCCACGAGGATTCGATTATCTCAAATCTTTCCGGCCGTATATCCTATTACCCATGAATAATGCTTCCCAGCAGCTTGCGATTGGTTTTGATATCGGGGGCACCAATGTACGCGCCGGTTTAGTCAATGATGCCGGTGAGGTTCTTGCTACCCGCACCATGCCAACGGCTGATAATGCAGCTGACTTGGAAGAAAGCATCGAAAAGCTGGTAGCGGAGCTGAGCCCTGGCAACAACATTTCCGGCGTTGGGCTGGCCGTGGCTGGTTTTATTGACCCTACTTGCACCATCGTGCGCTTTGCTCCGCACTTGCCATGGCGCAATGCCACGGTTCGGAAGAATCTTGAAGAACGCATAGGCATGCCAGTGCGCTTAGAACACGATGCGAACTCTGCCGCTTGGGGTGAGGCGCGCTTTGGAGCTGGCCGCAAGGCTAAAGACTGGGTATTTTTCGCTATCGGCACCGGCATTGGGGCAACACTGATGAGCGGTGGGGAAATCTACCGTGGCGCATTTGGCACCGCCCCAGAATTCGGTCACCTCACGGTCGTGCCTAATGGCCGACCTTGTTCGTGTGGCAAACGTGGCTGCTTAGAGCGTTATGCTTCTGGCACCGCACTGCCAGATACGGCAGCGGAACTGCGTGGAAGCTATGAAACCACGCTGGCAGAAGATGCCAGCAGCGAAGACATCGTGGCGGCGGCACGCGCTGGTGACCCGCTGGCTATCGCCGTGATGGAAGATTTCGCACGCTGGCTGGGCCTAGGTCTTGCCATGGTCGTCGATGTTTTGGACCCAGAGCTCATTGTCCTAGGTGGGGGAGTCTCCCGCGAATCTGACCTATTTTTGCATCTTGCGCGCAAACACATGCAAGACAACATTGTGGGCGCAGGTTTCCGCGATGTTGCTGAGTTGAAAGTCGCAGTTTTAGGATCTCAAGCCGGAATGATTGGCGCGGCTGATTTGGCGCGCGCGAGTGCTTGCGTATTGTAAAAGTAGGTAGATCTACAGATTCTACACAGTAAACAACAAAGCAAAGAGCAAGAAAAGGACAAAGAGCCATGGCTATGAACAACCGGTGGTACTGGGCTTTCAAGCACATCCTTTTCGGCCCTGCGCTTAAACTATGGAATCGGCCATGGATCGAGGGAGTAGAAAATATCCCAGCCTCTGGGCCAGCGATCGTGGCCTCGAGCCATCAATCGGTCATGGACTCTTTCTACTTCCCGCTGAAATGCCCACGGCAGATTAAGTTCATCGCCAAGGCGGAGTACTTCAACACCCCGGGCTTTGTTGGCCGCATGCAAAAGTGGTTCTTTTCCTCCGTTGGACAGGTACCCATTGACCGCACAGCGAAGTCTTCTTCGGAAGGCATGTTGAACTCGGCTCGGGAAATCTTAAATGACGGTGACCTGTTCGGTATTTACCCAGAAGGTACCCGTTCACCCGACGGGCGTATCTACCGCGGACGCACCGGCATGGCGCGTGTGGCTATGGACACTGGTGCCCAGGTTATTCCTATTGCAATGTTCAATTCCCGCAAAGCCAATCCGATTGGCACTTGGATTCCACGTCCCGTACGCGTGGGAACCCGCGTGGGCCAGCCCATCGATCCTCATGCCTGGGCAAAAGAACAAGGCTTGGACGTAGAAGATCATGAAACCGCCCGGAAATTCACCGACTACTTCATGCTCGAGCTTGCTCAATTAGCTGAGCAACCGTACGTTGATGTTTATGCCTCCGAGGTCAAAGAATCCTTGAAGAAGGGCCTCGGTTATCCGAAGGGTGCTGAACCAACAAAGTGAGTGCACAGAAACGTCTCATCTGGCCAGACGTCGCCAAGGGCATCTCAATCCTTGGCGTCGTCTTGTTGCATATTGGTATTGGAGTGCCGGAAGGCGAATCCACCTGGCTTTATCAGATAAATACCTGGCTCGATCCGCTGCGGATGCCACTGTTTTTCGTGGTTTCCGGGTATTTCTCTACCAAGATTTTGAAGTACACCCTGCGCGATGTGTTGATCAAACGCGTGTGGTTTTTCTTCGTACCTTATTTTTTGTGGGTAAGTATCGAACTGTGGACGAAAAACCTGGAGTGGCAGTGGGTATTTGGCAATGAGCCATTAAGCTTTAGCGAGCTTGGCCTGAACCTGCTGCTGGGACACAACATGGGTTGGTTCTTGCACGCGCTGATTATCTTCAACCTGGTTTTGGTTGCCGTGCGCAAACTGCATCCAGCAGTAGCGATGCTCATTAGCTTTACCCCCGTGCTTTTGCTGCCGTTGAATGAGCACATTTACTTCATCGGCAAGGCGCTGATGTACCTGCCGCTATTTTTCATGGGCGTGTACCTACGCCGGGCAATCACAGTCTTTGTTGAAGCTATCTGCCGGCTTAACGTGGCGGCCCTGTCTTTTGCAGCGATGACTTATGCCGTTGGTTATTTCTCCCGCGATATGTGGAATCAATTCACCGGGGAAGTAGCGCTACCGTGGTACCTGCCGGGCATGGATTACATGGGACGCGAAGAAATCTTGTTGCTCGTGCGCTTTGTGGAGCAGACTTTCCAGCTGCCAATGGCTTTGGTCATGGCAGTCGCGATTTCTTATATTCCTTTTATTTCTTCCTTCTTCGCGTTTATCGGCCGCAATACTTTGCCGATCTACCTTGGCCATCCAATCGCGTTGACGGTGGGCTATCACTACGTTCAAATCGTGGGCAAGTGGGAGATCTCGATGGCTGGCGAGGGCCTGCTGCACAACACCTGGTTCTGGACGATTGTGTGCATCGGTCTAAGTGCCGCCGGAGGATTGATGCTGTGGTCGGTTTCCAAGCTGCCCGTTGTGGGCTGGAGTGTCTACCCGCCAAGTCTGCGCCAGCTGCACACGATGGTTATGCACGCCCCGGTGCTTCGCCAGGCACCAGGCAGGGACTAAGCTGTTAAACCGTGCGCTATTTCTACGACACTGAATTTATTGAAGACGGCCGAACCATCGAGCTTGTCTCGATCGGCGTTGTCGCAGAAGATGGTCGCGAATATTACGCGGTATCCACTGATTTTGACCCGTCGAAGGCAAATGCCTGGGTGCGTGAGAATGTGCTGGATAAACTTCCCAGCCCTCGCGATTCGGTGTGGAAGTCCAAAGACACTATCCGCCGCGAAGTCTTAGAATTTCTCACCCAGGATAAGACCCCAGTTCAACTGTGGGCGTGGGTGGGAGCTTATGACCACGTGGTGCTAGCTCAACTCTGGGGCGATATGGCAGGATTACCGCGCACTATCCCGCGCTTTACCCGCGAGCTACGCCAGTACTGGGAATTCGCCGGCCGTCCGCAGCTTCCTGCTATTCCGGATAGCAACCATGATGCTTTAGTAGATGCGCGTCATAACCTTGCTAAGTTCAAGATTTGTGCTGAAGTCCTGCCTTTATCATCAGGCAATCGGGCTCTGAAATAGTACTGGGGAGTAAGCGCTAGCGTTCGCTCCCTGCGCGTCCCGCCTGGTGGGATGTGTCTTAAACGGATATTACTAAGCTATGGATGTCACATTCGCTGTGCATCCATGATTAAATACTAGTTGTGAGCTGGACAGTAGATATCCCTAAAGAAGTACTCCCTGATCTTCCGCCATTGCCAGAAGGCATCGAGGAGAAGTTTCAGGATGCCATCAAGCGAGACGCTAAGCAGCAGCCCAACTGGGATCAAGCCCAAGCTGATAACGTTCGCAAGATTCTAGAATCGGTTCCACCGATCGTGGTGGCGCCGGAAGTAGAGGAGCTAAAAAACAAGCTTGCCGATGTCGCCAACGGCAAAGCATTTTTGCTGCAAGGCGGTGACTGCGCGGAGACTTTTGAGGCTAATACCGAACCGCACATTCGCGGCAACATCAAGACTTTGCTGCAGATGGCAGTAGTGCTGACTTATGGCGCATCCACTCCAGTGGTCAAGCTTGCGCGTATTGCAGGTCAGTACGCGAAGCCGCGTTCTTCCAACGTCGATGAACACGGCTTGCTGAGCTACCGCGGTGACATCGTCAACGGTGTAGAACCAACTGAGGAAGCACGCCGCCACGACCCGGCACGCATGATTCGTGCGTACGCTAACTCTTCAGCAGCGATGAATCTCGTGCGTGCACTGACAAGCTCAGGCACCGCGGACCTTTACCGCCTGCATGAGTGGAACCGTGAGTTCGTGCAGACCTCGCGCGCAGGTGCTCGTTATGAGGCTTTGGCTCGTGAGATCGAAAACGGCCTGCACTTCATGAACGCATGTGGTGTTTCTGATGAGACCCTGCGTGCTGCAACTATTTACTGCTCGCATGAAGCACTGCTCAAGGACTACGAGCGTTCGATGCTGCGTCTGGCCAAGGACAGCCGCGGTGAGACCAAGCTTTATGACCTGTCTGCACACCAGGTGTGGATTGGTGAGCGCACCCGCGGCTTGGAAGATTTCCACGTGAACTTCGCAGCACTTATCGGAAACCCGATTGGTTTGAAGATTGGCCCAGGCGTTACCCCAGATGAAGCTGTTGCATACGCTGAGAAGCTCGATCCGGACCGCGTGCCAGGCCGCTTGACGATGGTTACCCGTATGGGCCACGACCGCATCCGCACCGTCTTGCCGGACATTGTTCGTGCTGTAGAAGACTCCGGACACAAAGTTGTGTGGCAGTCTGACCCAATGCACGGTAATACTTTCACCTCGTCGAATGGTTACAAGACTCGTCACTTCGACAAGGTCTTGGATGAGGTGCAGGGCTTCTTCGAGGTGCACCGTGAACTGGGTACCCACCCAGGCGGCATCCACCTCGAATTCACCGGTGAAGACGTCACCGAGTGCCTCGGCGGTGCAGATGACATCTCCGATATTGATCTGCCGGGTCGTTATGAATCAGCGTGTGACCCACGCTTGAACACCCGCCAGTCCTTGGAGCTGTCCTTCCTGGTCGCAGAGATGCTGCGCAACCAGCGCGGCTAAAGCTCCATGCTAAAGCTCCCAGGGTCGCTTTAGCATGAGGATTCGAAGCAGGTCGCTTCAGCAGAAGGTTTCGAATTAGCGGAAGGTTCGAAAGAGTGGAGGGCACCACGCACATGCGTGGTGCCCTCCACTCTCTGTTTGGTTGGCCGTAGTTAGTGGGTATTAGCGGAGAAAGATCGGCGTGCCGCCGTAATAGCCTGAGCCGAACCACCAGCCGGCGATACCTACGCCTGCGATGATGATGCCGACGATAACCAACCACACAATAAATCCCACCGGCGAGCGATTCGATAGCGGCTTAACCGTTGGCTCACTTTCAGCTGTAGCCGGGGTAGCAGCGCGGCTTTCTTCGCGCGCTGGGGCCTGTGGTGCCTGCGCGTGAACCAAGTTAGGTTGAGGCGTCAAACGCGTCTCGGGATAGTTGCTGCTTGCTGCAGCGCCAGTAGCTCCCGCGCCGGCGGCACCCGCGCCAGCTATACCGGCTGCCCCTGCAGCGCTAGCTGTACCGGGAGTAACCGGAGGCATGCCAGGAATACCCTGCGGGCTCGGACGAACTGGCGCATCGGCAGCTGGTGTATTGCCAACTGGTGGAGGTCCGTCGTAGCGGGTTTCAAAGCTTAAAGGTTCTCGCTCCCGCGGAAAGTCACGTTCGGAGATATCAGGCTCTGCAAGCGGCTCCGGCTCAGAAGGGAAAACGGAGGTCGCGTCCTGGGCTATGTCGCTACCAAATACTTCCGTCGCGGATTCGGAAGTGTCAATAAAGCCCGTGGGCTCAAAGACATTAGCCGCGTCAATTCCTTGCATATTCGTCGGTGCCGCTGCAGTGCGCGCTGCCGCTGAATTATGCGGAACAGGAACTAAATAAGTCGGAAGGTTTAGCTCTTCAGCGACATCGTCCAAGGCCGCGAGAAACTCCCGGGCATCGGCAAAGCGCTCATTGACATCGGAAGAAGTAGCGGTGGCAACGATGGCATCGATAAGCGAAGGCACCCCAGCAATCCGTGATGAAGGCTTCGGAACATCATTTTCCAACCGGTTCATCGCATGGACCAAAGGAGTATCGCCAGAAAATGGCACCGTGCCGGTGAGCAGCTCGAATAATACGATGCCGGCTGAATAAACATCCGATGCCGGCGTGATGTGCTCACCCGTGACCTGCTCTGGCGAAAGATAGGACACCGTGCCCACGATCTGATTGGACGTGACCGTCTGCGAGCTTGTCGCGCGTACCAAACCGAAATCGGCGAGTTTGACCGTGTGATCGCCATTGATCAGCACATTATCCGGCTTAATATCGCGGTGCACCAGGCCCTTATCGTGCACGGCACTTAAGCCCGTAAGTACGGAACGCATCACCGCTACCGCCGCGTGCGGGGGCATGGGGCCGCGCTCTGCAGTAAGCTCACGCAACGTACCACCAGTGATTAACTCCATGATGAGGTACACCGGATCGCCTTCAGCGGAGAAGTCATAGACATTCACCAAATTCGGATGCGTCAGCTGCGCCATAGCGCGTGCCTCGCGGCGGAAACGGTGAATAAAGACCGCGTCTTGGCTGTACTGGTCATGCATGACCTTCGCGGCGAGCGCACGGCCCAAGCGCAAATCCACACAGCGGTACACAGTGGACATGCCGCCGCGAGCAATTGGTCGATCAATTCGATACCGGTGCTCGAGGACGTCTCCTACTTCCAACTGTGTCATGGCATCTAGTATGTACGATAAATTAGCTATTTAGCCAACCAACGTGACCGCTTATACCCAACTGTGATCTAAAGTAGGGGACGTGATGGAAGAAAATAAAGACTTAAACGCTTTGCTGCAAGGCGATGAACTACTGACCATGCCAGAAGTTGCAGAGGAGCTTGGCATTGCGGTTACGCGTGTTCATGACTTGCTGCACGCGAAGAAGATGGTTGCCCACATCCAAGATGGGCAACGCTACGTTCCGGCCTTGTTTATCAATGACAAAGGCGCCATAAACAAATATGTCTCTGGCGCCATTACGGTTTTGGCCGATGGTGGTTTTAGCGACGAGGAAATCTTGGAGTATTTGTTTACTGAAGATGCCTCGCTGCCTGGCCGCCCAGTAGATGGGCTGCAAGGACACTTAGCGCGGGAGGTTATTCGTCGCGCGCAGGCGATGGGACTGTAGAACCACCAGCTGTAGTCGTCTATTGCGGTGTCGATACCTTGAGATTCGACACCGTCGGCGTCGGCTTGGCGCTGGGGTTGAACATCCAATAGGCGCCCCACCACGACAACAGCAGTGAGCCAAGCACCCACCACCAGGTATAAAGCTGGTGGTTGCCGTCGCCGGAAAATGCCAAAGCCACAAAGATTGAGGCACCGGCGGACAGTTGAATGAGCCAGCGTGGGGGACGGGCCACGCCTAGAAGCGAGATGACTGAGGCGAAATACCAGGGCAGCGTCACCGTATTAAACATGAAAGCTACCTGGTAAGCAGCGGGGATACCCAGCATGGCTGCACGGCGATTCGCTCTAAACAGCCACCACATCACTGCCAGTCCCAGCAACATCAAGACGCTGGCTCCTGAACGCATGATGCTTAATATTTCGTTATAAGTAATGTCCTCATTCAGCGTGGTAATCAAAGGCGCCAGAGTATCGGTTGCAACAGTAGGACCGGCTAGGGGATTAATTACCTTAGAGTTGCCGGTAATCTCCGTTAACCAACCCCATGAGGTACCAGATACCCAGGTAACAGCAGCCACCACGATAATGGTCTCTGCGACGGCGACGAGCCCGGAGGCTAGGAAAGCCAGCACTTTATTAATGCGTTGACCATAGTGGTGCATCATCAGCCACACCACGAAAGGAATCGCGATGAAAGCGGTTGCTTTGAGCGACACAGAGACTGCAATCAGCGCAATGCCGGCGATATAACGATTGTGCAGGCACAGCAAAAGCCCGACGGAGACCAATGCGACCATGGTGGACTCATTGTGCATGCCACCAATAAGGTGCAAAATCATTACCGGGTTAGCCACACCGAGCCACAGCGCCAAAGTGGGATCGCCACCAAGCTTGCGGGCAATCAAAGGAATCGACCATGCGATTGCCGCGAAACTTAGAACAGAAATCAGCTTGTAGACAAAAACTCCGATGGTGACGTTATCGCCGACCAGACGCGTAACACCCTCGCCCAGCCACAAGTGCAGCGGGCCATAAGGGGTAGTGGTATTGCGCCAGTCCTGGGAAACCTCCAACAAGAAAGGGCCAGGGTTTACCGCGGGACCTTCCGTATAAGGATCAAAGCCATCGCGCACCATCGCGCCTTGCATGAGGTAGGAATATACGTCCCGGGAGGACAGTGGCGCAGCCAAGAGCAACGGGGCAATCCATGTCCACATTGTTGTGCGCATTTTCGCAAAAGCTGTTTCATCCACCTGCGCGGAGGGGACGGGGCGGGCTGCTAAAGAAAATTTTGGCGGCGTCGAGGAAGTATCAACCCCGCCGGTGTTGCGCCGCACGCTCGCGCTGATGAGAAACTTGCCGGCCAAAATCCATGCTGCAATGAGCACAAACATGCCCACCCAGAACAAAGTCATGCCGATATTACGACCATGACCGGCAGAGACCACGCTGATATTGAGGGCTTCTAAAATACCGCCGCGATTGCGTGTTGCACCACCTGCATATGACGCAAGGGTCAGCACAATTGTGCCCACAACACCCAGGGCAAGGGCACTAGGCAGCTTGATAGTCATTGCTTGCTTGACCATGTAAAGATCCTATTTTGCTCGAGCGGTGGACTTGATAGCCAAAGAACGCAGGAGCTCCGTTACCTCGGAATTTACATTCGCGGCAGCAAGATACTCCAGGCCAGATTGGGTAAGAGCATCAATGCGCTGCTCAATTTCTTCAGGCGCCCCAGAATCTTCAATCATCTGCGACATCTTGGACAACACGCTTGGATCATCTGTCGCCCCAAGATTTTCGCGCAAGAACTTTGCGGCGGCTGGGTCTTGTTCATCGGCGCGCTGCAAAGCAATTGCCATGAGCACCGTTCGCTTGCCCTCGCGCAGATCATCACCAGCTGGCTTGCCAGTAACCTGGGGGTCTCCAAAGACACCCAGCTGGTCATCACGAAGCTGGAAGGCGATGCCGATATCGCGACCGTAGCCCCTAAAGGCATCGATAAGCTTGTCTGATGCTCCCGCGATAGCGGCACCCAAATGCAACGGGCGTTCGATAGTGTACGCAGCGGTTTTGAAACGGTTAACCGAATCAGACAGCTCCACCGATTCAATGGCTGCGGCCTCTAGTGACACGTCCAAGAGCTGCCCGCCGATGACCTCCGTGCGCATGGCGCGCCATGGCTCACGGGCCCGCTGGATGGCGGCCTGCGAAATACCAGAGTCTAAGAACATATCTTCAGCCCAGACCAAAGACATGTCACCAATCAAAATTGCAGCTGAGCGGCCGAAATCAGCAGAATTGCCCGTCCAGCCCAGCGCACGATGCTGTGCTTCTACCGCGCGGTGCACCGTGGGATTGCCGCGGCGGGTATCGGAGGCATCCACGATGTCATCGTGGATCAGTGCACACGACTGAATGAATTCCAAAGAAGAAGCAGCGCGCAGGACCGCTTGGGGATCTTCTGAACCTAACAACCCATCAGCGGCCACGAAGCCTGCCCATGCATAGAGAGGGCGGATGCGCTTGCCACCGTCGAGCACGAAGCGCTCTAGATGCTCAATAGCTTCGGTGACAGGTTTTCCAATTTGTGCGAGCTGAGGCTCCCGAGCTTTCAAAAAAGAGGAGAGTTCAGCACGAACGTGCTTGGGAATCTCGGCTATAGGAAGTTGGGAGAAATCCTCAGAATTATTCATGGCCTTTAGCCTACCTTTAGCATTCCCGACTTTAAGAAAGCGGTAGCGGCAATTTCAAGATGGCAAAGGGGCGTTCATCACCGGGGTAGCGGTACTGGCGGATGACGTCTGTAAAACCCATTGACCGATACAGACTAAAAGCACGGTTAGATTCATTGGGCACTTCAGGCGTGGAAAGCAAAGCCCATTTGCCCGGCGCATTCCACAACAATTCAGTGAGGAGCTGTCTGCCCAAGCCATGGCCCTGCATCCGGGGAAGCACATGGACCTCAGCGACCTCGAAGTAGCTGCGAAGTATCTCGCCTTCTTCTGCGGATAATTCGCCTTTCTTGCGCAGCGCGAGGCGTAGTTGGCGGTCCCACCACGAATCCGGAGTGCCAATAAAACCGTAGGCAACGCCGATGACTCCAGTCGCGTCCTCCGCGATCAGCGAGGTAAAACCGGGTCGAACGACCTCACGCCGCCAGGAAAATATACGGCCTTCACGAATGGCGGGGTGATAGCCCATGGCACTGATGTAGATATCCACCAAGGAGTCAGCGTTGAGCGCGAACTCCTGTGGTGAGAGGCGGCGGATTGTTAAAGACACAGTCTCTATCTAACAAAACTTTTACTTGTAATGGGTGGGATTGCCCCTGTTGAAGGGAAAAGAGTTGGGGCAGTTGCGTCTTAATCGAACATGAAACCGCTGCCGTGTTCGAAATCTTACAGCGCTGTGTGCAGTAAAAACCTTTCCGGTATCGAACAGGTGAGCTATACTGGGGGCATGGATGTACGAAGCGGGTTCTAAAGTAAGGCACATAAACACACGGGTTATATCGCAAGCAATAGCGTGAAGGAGGCAAAGCGATGGGACAGGTAATTTCTGCAACAGCTCGACGGGTTCAGCGACAAGGTGGCCAAGGCTCCAGGCGTCAGCGTTTTCTGACCCAGGCCGCGCTTTTGCTTGCTGATGCCCGTGCGGATGCGGCGAATGGTCGGATGGATCAGGCCTTGGAAAAGGCATACCAGGCTGGGCTGCGCACTGCTGGCGCCTGTGTGGCAGCTTCCGCAACTGTTTCCAAGCGTCGCCGCTTGCCGACTTCCGCGTGGGATCAATTGAGCCTGGTGGGGGCAGGGGAAAAAGAATGGGCAGATTCTTTCCGTGCTTACTCTCGGACACGCTCGCGCCTAGCGTCCGGCATTGACCGTGATGTCGCGGACCAGGTTGTATTCGACCTGATGGACTTGGCGGCTCGCTTTTTGGAGATGGCTGAGACCGGCACTCACGACTTTGATGGAGTCGGTGGTCAAGCGGCGTAGGTCTAGTCGTTACCGAAGTGTGGCGATAATCGTTTGAAAAGGTGACGCAGGAAACTGCAACCGCGGGAACTAACTGGTTATTGTGTGCGTTGTATTGGGTAGAACAGGAAATATTGTCACCGAATTGATGATCGGCTACAGCGATGGCTCGGTTATACTGAAGGTAAACCTAGGGTGACGATTTGCTGAGATAGTTGATACGTAACTTATTAGCCCGGACTTATTGGAGGAACAGTGTCTCTTTCAGAGCAAGAGCAGCGCGCACTTCGCGAAATTGAGAAGTCCCTGCTTGCTGAGGATCCCAACTTCGGTGCCTCCGTGTCCAGTGCCTCTTCGTTTGGTGGCTCCGGCGGTGCCGTAACCCTGCGCGGTGTAGCGCTTGTGGTTGTCGGTTTGGTGATGCTGGTGGGTGGCGTTGCATTGGCGCAGACAAGCTTGTGGTTCGTGCTGCTTTCCATTGCTGGATTCCTAGTCATGTTCGGTGCAGGTGTTTGGATGCTTCGCGGTTCTGGAGACGGTTCCGCGCGTTCTTCTAGGAAGAAATCCAAGTCTGGTGGAGCAGGTTCTGCGAAAGACAGCGGCGCAGCGAGCAAGTTAGAAGAAAACTTCCGTCGTCGATTTGAAGAGCGCTAGACACACGTAGCACTCATAGCCTTAACGAGGTGCGCCTCGGCCGTAGATGCGGCCGGGGCGCACCTCGTTTTGTTTTGCCCTTTTTATAATCTCCCACTTTCGCCCACCTCAAATCCCCACTTTCACCCACCTTGTGCCCGGGCGGGTTTCTAGAGTTGTTTGCACGGCGAGTGGGTTAGAGGGGATCTTCTTTTGTGTGCCAAAATGCCTGTTCGCGTGAGTGAATCGGGGAGAATGTGGAATAAGCAAACACATTTGTTATTGGTGCAATTGTTAATGGTGGGGTAGTAGTTGTGCATTTTGGGTGTGGTTAGACGCGTTTTGGGGAAATCTCCCCACCAAATTTATAGCCTTTGAACTGTGGTTATGTTTAAAATTAGAGATAGCTTGCGTGTAAAACTGTTGAAGGTGGGGGAAAGTGGGGTAGAGTGGGGCGCAGCGGGTTAGAAGTGGTGAGAATCTAGCATTCACACCGCTTCATATTCGTGAAGAGGAAACCGGTGTTGTTAAGCAAGGAAGGTGGACCGGGATGTTTCTCGGAACCTACACTCCGAAGCTTGATGACAAAGGTCGACTAACACTTCCGGCTAAGTTTCGTGATGAGCTAGCTGGAGGGCTGATGGTGACAAAGGGGCAAGACCACTCTTTGGCTGTGTATCCCCGTGAGGAATTCGCGGAAAGAGCACGCAAAGCAGCGGCCGTGTCTCGAACGAATCCAGAAGCGCGTGCGTTTATTCGTAACCTGGCTGCCAGTGCGGATGAGCAAAGGCCTGATGGAAGCGGTCGAATCACACTGTCAGCAGCACACCGTAAGTACGCGAACCTTTCTAAGGAATGCGTAGTTATTGGCTCAGTTGATTTCCTTGAGATTTGGGACGCAGCCGCTTGGGCTGAATACCAGTCGCAAACTGAAGATGCCTACTCGGCAGCTGACGCGGACGATGTTCTCGGCGGCTTGCTCTAGGCGAATGAAAACTAGAGAGAGAGTGCGTGTAAGGACTCTGTCTGAGGTTGATGTTCTGGTGTACTTCCCCGATATCAGAGCGTCCCTCGGACAGGGCCCTATACGCACTCGATTCATCTCAGGGGTTCCTAAAGGAGCCCCTGTCAGCAGGAAAGGGGGATATGCCCGTGAGTAATACAGATGTAAATTTCGATATTGAAGACAACCACGGTCACGTCCCCGTGATGCGCTCACGTATGGCGGAGCTCATCGCACCTGCTGTGGAGGCAGCTGGTGATGGTGCCGTCATCGTTGACGGCACTCTTGGTGCTGGTGGGCACACCGAATTCTTCCTGCGGGCTTTTCCACAAGCGCGAGTCATCGGTGTTGATCGTGATGCCGCATCTTTGGAGCAAGCTACCCAGCGCCTGGCCCCTTTTGGTGACCGCTTTGTGGGCGTCAACGAACGCTTCGATGAAATCGGCCGCGCAATTAATGATGGCGAAGGCGAGGTCTTTGACATCGCGCGCGACAATGGCATCGCTGGTGCACTCTTCGATCTGGGAGTGTCGTCGATGCAGCTAGACCAGTCTGAGCGCGGTTTTGCCTACAAAGTTGATGCCCCTCTTGATATGCGCATGGACCCTTCCACCGGCATTACTGCCGCGGATGTGCTCAATACCTATTCCCATGGTGAGCTTGCGCGCATCTTGAAGTTCTATGGCGATGAACGCTTTGCTGGAAAAATTGCTTCGGCAATTTTGAAAGAACGCGAAAGCCACCCCTTTGAAACCTCAGCTCGCTTGGTCGAGCTGCTGTATAACACTATTCCTGCAGCTACCCGTCGTACGGGTGGCCACCCAGCTAAGCGGACTTTCCAGGCACTGCGCGTGGAGGTCAACCGCGAGCTAGAAGCCATCGAACAGGTCATTCCAGTTATTACCTCTGGTTTGAAAATCGGTGGTCGGGTTGTCTTCATGAGCTATCAGTCTTTGGAAGACAAACTGGTCAAGTCCATGTTCAAGGAGCTGACCACTTCGTCGACGCCAGCGGGTCTCCCAATGGACTTACCTGGCACGGCTGCTTCCTTCAAGGCCATTACCCGTGGCTCGGAAAAGGCAACCGAGGCGGAGATTGCTGAGAATTCACGTGCCGCGTCAGTGCGCGTGCGTGCTTTTGAACGATTAGCAGGCGAGCATTCATTTCTTCCACCTGGAACTGGGATAGGGGCTTAAAGAAAATGGCAGATTCGACCACAACCAGGACAAAGAGAACCACCATGGGAACACGCACCAAGCGCGCACAGGGTTCAGCGACTGATGTCATGGACCGACCTGCCCGCACACGCACCGCCAGTCGTGAAACTTCCGTGACGGGCGCAGTAAAAACCCGTACCTCAACTCAGACGCGCACCAATCGTGGAGTGCAAAGCACCGCGACACGAACGGTGTCGCCGACGCGTACTACCCGTCGTGAGGTTCCGCAGATTACGCCCACGCCGCGCAAGTCTCGGCTGGGCTCACGCCAGGTCGTTACTGAGCGCGGGCGTCGTGTTACGCCGATTAAACAGGTCACGCTATTTTCGCGCTTGTCCGCTGTAGCGATTGCTCTTCTCATCGGTGGTGTGGTTTTAGCGGTGTGGCTCTCAGGCGTCTCAACCTCCCAGACTTTCCGCATCCAGCAGCTGACCTACCAGGAATCGCAACTGAACAACCAGTTGGAAACGCTAAACCGTGACCTTGAACAGGTACGTTCTTCAGCAGATGTTGCTCGCCGCGGTGCAGATGCCAAGATGGGGATTCCTTCCCAGCCAGGCATCGTAGAAGTTGCAGAAGATGGCTCAGTGGAAGAGCGTCGTCCTGCCACCGAAGGCACCGAAGCGATTATCGATGTCAACGGGGAACCAGTACGCACCGGACGAGCCACCAGTGATCCACGCGATACTGAGGGGGTGTCGGATGAACTCAACGCGGTTCCGCGCAACCAACAGCAGCGTGTTGGCGACGTTGATGCAGATGATGCGGTTGAATCTCGTCCAACTACTGAAGAAGAATCTGCCAATGCGCCTTTGCCAGTTGGGGAAAACCTGGATTCTCCATATCAGTCTGGTGAATAAGGGATAAGCCTCCCACACCTTAAGGATTGATCCGGCTACAGTCATACGAGAATTCAATTCAGCAAAGGGCAATATTGCACCTTGGGTATTCCTTAACTTTGAGCATCATGAAGGCAGGTGACACACCACTGTGACTCCACCACACTCGGGTGACCCACGTCGCCGTAGCCGAAATGGGGGCAAAGACAGCTCCCGTAATGAGGGGCGCCAAGAAGGTCGCAGTGGAAAAAGCCGCAGGGCATCTTCGCATGCCTCACGGGACTGGTCGACTAATGAGCGGGATAATTACGCAACGCAACCACCACGTGCCCGCAGCGCCAGCGAACGGGAACGAATCCGCGCTGGAGAAGCACGTGCGGGTGCGACCCACACCGGTCAAGCACATGGGCCAGCCCAAAGGGCGCAAAAAGCACGCCCAGTGCCGGCGCCGCAGGCAGTTAAGAAGAAGATTCTCGCGCAGCAGCCGATGATGACTAAGCGTCTGAACTTAGTTATCACCATCTTGGTTATTGTGACCGTGGTGTTGGTAGGGCGTTTGGCATGGGTGCAAATTGTCTGGGGGCCAGACTTGTCTGCCCGTGCGGAAGCACAGCGCACCCGCGTTTATGTTGAACCCGCACGCAGGGGAGAAGTAGTCGACCGTGATGGTCAGCGCATTGCGTACACCATGGCTGCGCGCTCGTTGACGGTATCTCCGACGCGTTTGCGTGATGAATTGCGCGAGCAAGAAGAGATTGAAGCTCGTAATGAAGGTGAGCTGGCGGAAAAGAGCGAAGAGGAAACTAATGAATTTCTCGACGACCGGGTTACCACGCGCTTAGAAGAAATGGCTGAGGGCATCCCGAAGGCTATTGAAGAAGCAGGCGCGTCAACCTCTGATGTTGACTCCGACCAGATCATGGATAAATTGCGCGCGGATACGCAATATGAGGTGCTGGTGCGCAATGTCGATCCAGATATCGCTGTAGAAATCGCCAATACCTACCATGGCGTGGCTGCTGACCACCAAGATATCCGTCAATACCCCAATGGTGCGATCGCAGAAAATATCGTGGGCAAGGTGTCCATGGATGGTCAAGGCCAGTTCGGCTTTGAAGCTTCTGGCGATTCGCTGCTGACCGGTATTGATGGCCGTTCCACCGAAGATGTCTCTACCGACGGACAGCTGATTCCAGGTACGGTGCGCGATGAAGTCGAAGCTATCGATGGCTCCGATGTGAAACTGACATTGGATCTAGACTTGCAGACTTATGTTCAGCAAAAGCTAGAGCAAGCTGTGGACAATTCCCGCGCCAAAATGGGTGAAGCAGTCGTACTAGATGCGGTTACGGGTGAAGTGTTATCGATGGCTAATACCGGAACCATCGATCCGAATAAGGATATTGAAGCCCAGCTTGAAGAAGGCAAGGACTTTGAAAACCGTTCCATTTCGCACCCTTATGAGCCAGGCTCTGTAGCGAAGGTTGTTACTGCCGCGGCCGCAATTGAAGAAGGCGTGACCACGCCGGAGGAAGTCCACCAGGTTCCAGGCTCCATCGATATCGCAGGCGTTAATGTTGCCGATGCTTGGCAGCACGGGGTAGAGCCGTACACCACCGCGGGTATCTTCGGTAAGTCGTCCAACGTGGGTACGCTGCAGATTGCACAGCGCCTGGGCGAGGAGAAATTCGCTGAGTACCTGGAGAAATTCGGGTTGGGTAAAACCACTGATATTGAATTGCCGAATGAATCATCCGGTCTTTTGCCAGCATTAGAGCAGTGGTCCGGTGGTACCTTTGCCAACCTTCCGATTGGCCAGGGCATGTCGTGGACGACCTTGCAGATGGCGAGTGTCTACCAGGCTTTGGCGAATGATGGTGAGCTCATTCAGCCACGTATCATCGACTCGATTACTGATGCCGATGGCAAGGAAGTCCCGCAGGATGATCCGGGTACCACGCAGGTGGTATCGCCGGAAACTGCGAAGACCGTGGTGGATATGTTCCGCTCGACTTTCCAGGATGACCCAGCCTATGTGCAAAATGGTACGGCTATGGGCAATGAGATCGAGGGCTATCAGCTTTCCGGCAAGACCGGTACCGCGCAAAAGGTAGACCCAGATACGGGTGCATATTCGCAAAGTGCGTATTGGATTACTTTCGCAGGCATTGCGCCTGCCGATGACCCCCGGTTTGTCGTTGCCATCATGTTAGATGAGCCCGAAACCGGCACCAATGCCGATGGCTCAGGCGGACAATCTGCAGCGCCGCTCTTTAGCGACATTGCCGCGTGGTTGCTCAACCGCGACAACATCCCGACGTCACCAGAAGGAAAGCGTTGGGTCATGACGCAGTACTAATCACGGCGGATACAGCACGTATTATATATACTTTTCTAGATAAATAACCCCACGAAAACTACGAGGACAAGGACGCGAGCGACATGACTACCACGCTTTTCAAGCTAGCGGAGATCGCAGGCGGTGAAATCATTGGTGATGGTGAGACAACCGTAGAAGCCATCACGTTAGATTCGCGCCGAGCAGAAGCGGAATACCTGTTCGCGGCCGTTCCGGGCACCCGTAGCCATGGTGCAACATTCGCAGCAGCAACATCGGCAAAAGCAGTGCTTACCGATGCCGCCGGGGTAGAAATCCTGCACGGTGAATCAGCGGAAGGTTCTTTCGACCGTCCCATTATCGTGGTCGACGATATCCGCGCGGTGCTTGGAGAAATCTCAGCCGAGGTTTATGGTCACCCGACGAAGAAGCTGACCATTTTCGGTGTTACTGGTACCTCGGGAAAGACCACGACCACCTATCTTTTAGAAACTGGTCTTTTAGCCGCAGGCTATTCCACCGGTTTGATTGGTACGACCGGAACCCGGATTAATCGCAAGCCAGTTGAAACGCAGCTCACCACCCCGGAAGCACCAACGCTGCAGGAACTATTTGCCCGCATGGTTGCAGAAAACGTCACCCACGTGGTGATGGAAGTGTCCTCACATGCGCTGGAGCTAGGACGCGTACAGGGCGTGGACTTTGCAGTGGGCGGGTTTACTAACCTGTCTCAAGACCACCTGGATTTCCACCCCACGATGGAAGAGTACTTTGCGGCGAAATCGAAGCTTTTCTTAGGCGAAGAGGCAGCCCGCAATGCGGTGGTGTGCATTAATGATGAGTGGGGCGAGCGTCTTGCTGATTTAGTTGATGAAGATAATCGACCTTTAACCGTGGTCTCCACCACGGGGGTGATTGCGCATACCGGTGAAGAAGGTGCAGTGGCGCAAGCCGATGCGATGCTGCGTGAGCGCACTCGGGAACTATTGGTGCCAGGCACCGTGGTGGCGTGGCAGCAATCCGTTCAAGCAACAGGGGAGCAGCAAGTAGCGCTGGAGATTAATCCACCGGAAAACAGTGAGATTATCCAGGCGCAAGTAGCGCGCTCTTTTGATTTCCAGTTGCCACTGCCGGGCGATTTCAACATCGCCAATGCAGGCCTTGCTGTAGGAATGGCGAGCGCTGCAGGTATTGACTTGGATACTTTCATCGCGGCTTTGACCCAGGTGGCAGTGCCAGGGCGTATGCAGCGTATCGATGAAGGACAGGACTTTGTAGCCGTTGTTGACTACGCACACAAGCCAGCGGCTATCGAAGCGGTATTGGACACCTTGCGCTCGCAGCTGGATTCCGCGCCTACTCCGTCCCGAGAAGGCAACGGAGCGGGACGTAACGATGCGGAACGCATCGGCGCCGGACGTATTGGCGTGGTCGTCGGCGCCGGAGGAGACCGTGACTCCTCGAAGCGCGGATTGATGGGGGCTGCTGCCGCGAATCGTGCCGATTTCGTGGTGGTCACTGATGATAATCCACGTACCGAAGACCCAGCTCCGATCCGCCAGGCAGTCATGGCTGGAGCTAGAGAGGCCGCTGAGAAGGCTGGGCGTGATGTAGAAATCCGCGAAATTGCATCGCGCGCTGAAGCCATTGATGAAGTAGTCAACTGGGCAACTTCCGGCGATGCTGTCATCGTGGTTGGCAAAGGCCACGAAGTAGGTCAGCTCATTGGCGAGACCATGCATCACTTCGATGACCGTGAAGAACTTGCGCGGGCGTTACAATCAAAGCGGACAGCGCACCTTAATACTTCCTTTACCCCAGAAGCTCGAGATACTGCCGAAGACTCCGATGAGAGGCAATAATGATTGACCTGACTGTGAAAGAGATCGCCGAGATTGTCGGCGGTCGCCTCGACAGTGTCGAAAACCCCGATGCACTGGTTACCGGCTTTGTCGAATTTGATTCGCGCAAAGTAGCTCCTGGTGGATTATTCCTGTGTTTTCCAGGCGCTAAGGTTGACGGTCATGACTTTGCTGCCAAGGCGGTAGAGCAAGGTGCGGTGGCTGTATTAGCTGCTCGGCCCGTGGGCGTTCCAGCAATCGTAGTGGAACCAACTGGTCGGCTGGAAGGCGATGGCGCGAATGCAGATATCTATGCCAACGACTTAGATGGCTCAGCTGCAGCAGTAGTGCGGGCACTTTCAGACCTCGCGCACTTTGTCACCGGCAAGCTCACTAGGGACGATGGTCTGAGCATCATCGGCGTAACTGGTTCTGCGGGTAAGACTTCCACGAAGGATCTGATCGCAACTATTTTGCGCCAAGATGGAGAAACCGTAGCTCCTCCGGGCTCATTCAATAATGAAATCGGTCATCCATATACCGCGCTGCGCTGCGATGCAGACACGAAATATCTCGTGGCTGAACTATCAGCTCGCGGCATCGGCCACATCAAACACCTCACTGATATCGCAACCCCGCGAATCGGCGTGGTGCTCAACGTGGGTACCGCGCACCTGGGAGAATTTGGCTCGCGTGAAAACATCGCACAAGCCAAAGGCGAATTAGTTGAGGCACTGCCTTCGGCTGCCGAAGGCGGCATCGCGGTGTTAAACGCTGATGATTCATTCGTTGCAGCAATGGCTTCGCGCACCAGCGCCAAGGTTGTGACCTATTCTTCGGCGAACCCTCCAGCAGCAGGCGCAGATTACTACGCCACCGACATCACCTTAGATAAAGTTGCGCGCCCATCGTTTACCCTGCATGCACCAGGAAATGCACCGGTATCAGTGACCCTGCAGGTCTTTGGTGTTCACCAGGTATCTAATTCGCTGGCGGCTGCCGCAGCAGCCATCGAGGCGGGCTTGTCTGTGCAATCTGTAGCGGATTCTTTAAGTGGGCATCGAAACGCGTCTGCTCACCGCATGGATGTGCACACCCGCGCTGATGGAGTCACCATTATTAATGACTCCTACAACGCGAACCCGGATTCAATGCGCGCGGCAATTGCCGCATTGGGCTACACCACCTCTGGACGGCCCGATGCGCGCTCTATCGCCGTACTCGGTGAGATGGGCGAGCTGGGCGATGACGCTATCGAAGAGCACTACCAACTCGGTGCGGAGTTAGCGAAATACGATGTCCATACCCTCATCGTGGTGGGCGAGAGCGTTTATGGTGAGGCAATGGCTAAAGCCGCATCCGAGCGCGGTATAAATACTATGGTTAGCCGGGATATCGATGACGCCATTTGGCATATCGAAGAAGTCCTTCAAACTCCACCCGCTGGAGTCGAAGACTGGTCTTCACGCGAGTTGAAAGACGTAGTCCTGGTCAAAGCTTCTAATGCGCAACGTTTGTGGCTGGTTTCTGAACGCCTACTTAACGGCGAAGATTAAAGGATAGTGTTGAAATAATGATTCAGATAATGGCCTCCGGCGTCATCAGCTTCCTTGTGGCGATCTTCTTTACGCCATGGCTGATCCGCTATTTCTCCAACGCCGGTAAAGGCCAAGAGATCCGTGAGGATGGACCGAAGTCGCACCTGCGCAAGCGCGGTACGCCGACGATGGGTGGTCTGGCCATTTTGGCCGGCATTGTTATTGCTTACTTAGCGGTAAATACCTATGGCTCCATCACCGGAACCGGTGGCTTCACGGTCTCAGGAATCTTGGTTCTAGGCTTGACTTTAGGCCTCGGTGCCTTGGGCTTTGCTGATGACTTCATCAAACTGTTCAAAGCCCGCAACCTCGGGTTGAATAAGACCGCAAAGATTGTTGGCCAGCTCGCACTAGCTTTGGCCTTTGGTCTTTTGGTGCTGCAATTTGAAGATAGCAATGGCCTAACACCTGCGACGACTCACATGTCTTTCGTGCGCGATATTCCGACCTTTAATATCGCTGTCGGCCCAACCATCATTGGCATCATTATCTTCTTGGTGTTCATGTTTATTCTGATCGCCGCGTGGTCGAACGCCGTCAACCTGACCGATGGTCTTGATGGCCTGGCTGCGGGTTCTACTGCCTTTGTGATGGGTGCGTACTCCATCATTACTTTCTGGCAGTTCCGTAACTCCTGTGAAGTCGGCTTCGTTGCCGGCTGCTACCAGGTGCGCGATCCTTTGGACTTGGCCATTTTGGCGGCTGCCGGTCTCGGTGGTTCCCTGGGCTTTTTGTGGTGGAATGCTGCACCGGCAAAAATCTTCATGGGCGATACCGGTTCCTTGGCACTCGGTGGCCTGGTTGCGGGTCTATCCGTTGCTACCCGCACCGAACTGCTGATGATTATCATTGGCGCACTCTTCGTTGTTGAAGCAGCCTCGGTTGTTATCCAAGTTTTTGTCTTCAAGACCACCGGAAAGCGCTTCTTCCGCATGGCGCCAATTCACCACCACTTCGAAAATGGCGGCTGGCCAGAAACCGCAGTGGTTATCCGTTTCTGGTTGCTCGCTGGCATGGCCGCTATCACCGGCGTAGGAATTTTCTACGGTGAATGGCTCCTGACAACTGGTGCAAGCATCCTTTAAGAAAGGCTATTAGCTTATGACTTCCACACTGAAGCTGCCACGAGTGGTCCTGGTCGCCGGTGGTGGGGTATCTGGGCGCGGATGTGCCGCTATCCTGCGTGAACTCGGCACAGATGTGACCGTAGCTGATGGCAATGCACACACCCGTGAGGAACTTGCTTCCACACTCGAGGTCAAGACCATTGATCCAGCTGATGTGGACTTTTCCGCATCAGATTATGACATGGTGGTTACTTCTCCTGGCTGGCGTCCTGATTCGCCGCTTCTGCAACAAGCAGCCGCGGCACACATTGAGGTTATTGGTGATGTCGAACTAGCTTGGCGCCTTGACCGCGCTGAAGTATTTGGTCCGCCACGCAAGTGGTTGGTAGTTACTGGCACTAATGGCAAGACCACTACTACTGGCATGTTGGCTGCGATGATGCAGGCCAATGAAGCAGAGTCCGGTCTACGTGCTGCAGCTGCCGGCAATATTGGCGTATCCCTATTTACTGCGCTGGCGGCGCAACCGCGGGTAGATATTTTGTGCGTCGAGCTATCTTCTTTCCAGCTGCACTGGTCTAATACTTTGCGCCCTGATGTGGGTACCGTGTTGAACCTGGCGGAAGACCACATTGATTGGCACGGCAGTTTCGAAGCTTATGCCCAAGACAAGGCCAAGGCATTACTGGGCAAGGTTGCCGTTGTCGGCAAGGATGATCCGCGCGTGGTGGTCTCTGCAATCAATATTCGCCCGAGTGGGGTAGTCACCAGCTTTAGTGCAGGTACACCGCAAGATGGCGGGGTAGGAGTAATCAACTCCGAAATCGTGGTGGGCAACCCACCACAGGTTTTAGCTAGCGCGGAAGGAATTGAACCGGCGGGTATCGCTGGTGTCTTAGACGCGTGTGCGGCTGCGGCAGTTGCCCATGCAGCTGGCGCTAGTGCGCAGGCGATTAGCGCTGGCCTAGCTTCTTATCGCGTGGATGCCCACCGCGGGGAAGTAGTGCACGAAGCAGCTGGCATTAAGTTTATTGATAATTCCAAAGCCACCAACCCGCATGCTGCCGATGCAGCTTTAGCAGGGCTAGCCAATGTCATTTGGGTAGCCGGCGGGCAACTTAAAGGCGCTGAAGTTGATGAGCTTATCACCGCGCATCATAAGCAAATGAAAGCCGTGGTGCTGCTTGGCCAAGACCGCGACATCCTAGCCCGCGCTTTGAAAGAACACGCGCCAGAAATTGCCGTTGAGGTCATTGAAGCTACCGATGGCGAAGAAGCCATGCGCCAGGTTGTGGCAGCTGCTATCCAACACGCCGGGGCCGGAGATACCGTGCTTTTGGCACCAGCTGCGGCATCGTTGGATATGTATTCCGGAATGAGCGAACGTGGCGACCTTTTTGCCCACTTTGCAAAAATCCTTTCTCAAGGCGAGGAGCTTTAACCATGACGGCCACCAAGCCAGTTGCACCCATGGGAAATGCCCCGCGGCCGAAAGCGAAACAGGGCTGGATAGCTGGCATTAAAGAGTATCTTGACTCGCGCGCGGGCTTAGATTATTTGATGCTGCGCATCATCATCTTCCTGCTCATTGGCATCGGCGTCATCATGGTATTTTCTTCCTCGATGGCGACCTCTTATGTCCAGTCCACAGGCGTGTGGGCTGATGCAATCCGCCAAACTTTGATGGTGTGCCTGGGTCTGTTCATGTTTTGGCTTGCACTGCGCCTGCGCCCATCGTTGGTGCGCAAGCTGGTGCCGTGGGTATTGCTCTTATCCTTAATCTTGCTCATTGCCGTGCTGATTCCTGGCATTGGTACCGGACGTGAAGAAGTCGGTTCGCAGTCCTGGATCATCATTGGTCCAGCTAGTATCCAGCCTTCAGAGCTTGCCCGCGTAGCTATTGGCCTTTACGGCGCGACAGCTTTGGCCGATAAGGTGCATAAAGGCTTTGGCCTTAAAGACCCTTTCACCATGTACTCGCTGATCGCAGCGGCCATGATGGGTCTCATCATGGCCCAAGGTGACGTCGGTATGGCAGCATCATTTGCCGTCGTGGTTATTTTCACGCTCTTTTTCGCCGGCGTTAACTGGATCGCCATCGCTTTAATTGGTGCTCTTGGCGTTGTAGCCACCATTGCACTATTTGTTGGTGGCGGCTTCCGCTCGCACCGTTTCCACACATACTTTGATGCCCTACGCGGAAACTTTCTTGACACCCAAGGCACCGGTTTTCAGTCCTACCAGGGTTATCTCTCCTTGGCAGACGGTGGCTTAACAGGCGTCGGTATTGGCCAATCGCGTGCGAAATGGTTCTACCTTCCCGAAGCTAAAAATGACTACATCTTCGCCATCGTGGGCGAAGAGCTCGGCCTGTTGGGTGGCGCGTTAGTCATCTTGCTTTTCGCTTTGCTGGGCTTCTTCGGAATTCGGACGGCACTACGAGCACAGAGCCAATTCCAGGCACTCATGGCCGCAACGCTGACGGCAGGTGTTGTTGGCCAAGCCTTCTTTAATATTGGCTATGTTGTTGGGCTACTGCCGATGACCGGTGTGCAGCTGCCGATGATTTCTGCAGGTGGTACCTCAGCGATCATCACCATTGCATCGATGGGCCTGTTGGCAAATGTGGCTAGGCATGAGCCGATGCAAATCTCGGCGATGCAAAACTATGGCCGGCCACTTTTTGACCGCATCTTTAATATCCCTGAACCGGATCCCATTGATGGGGCCGCAAAGCCAGGACGCCACGGTGCTGCAAGCCGTCGCGCGGCGAGCCGAACCACGGCGCAATTAACAGCAGAGCGCGCCAGTGAAACTGGGGCAGGACGCAACACCGAACGCGAAGTTCTACAACGTAGCCACAACCGCCGAGCAGCAGCCGGTGGCACCGAGCAGCGTCGGGTAGATGGCCGACGCGCCGGATACAATCGCGATAGTGTTCGCTACACGGAGGGCCGACGTGGAGATACCCGCAGGGCACGTGATGCTGAGCGGGAAAAGCGCTTTGGACAAGCAGTGACCGATAACCGCCGCCCACGTGAGAAAAGGTAGGCTAAACCTATGAACAACGCTGACTTATCGGTCGTTATTGCAGGTGGGGGCACTGCTGGCCACATTGAACCAGCCCTTGCAGTAGGCGAAGCATTAAAGACCTACCATGGTGCACGAATTACTGCTCTGGGAACTAAGAAGGGGCTAGAAGGGGAGATCGTCCCCGCCCGTGGTGTTGATCTGCGCATGATCTTGCCAGTGCCAATTCCACGCAAGCCCAGCGTGGACTTAGTAAAACTGCCATATCGTCTTATCAAAGCCGTGCTGCAAACCCGCGCGGTGTTAAAAGATGTCAACGCGCAAGCAGTATTTGGCACTGGTGGTTACGTTGCAGCGCCTGCTTATATCGCGGCAAAGACCAAGGGATTGCCATTCTATATCCACGAAACCAATGCACTAGCAGGCATGGCAAATAAATTAGGCGTCAAACTAGGTGGCGTTGGTTTTAACGCTGCGGCTAATTCCGGCATGCCGGGTGATGTCGTCGGCGTTCCTATTCGCGCCGAAATCGGAAAAGACCCAGACGGTGCAGCCGCCGCCCGCGGCCGGCAACAGTGGGGTTTTGATGACTCCAAACCAGTGCTGCTGATTACCGGTGGCTCCCAGGGTGCTGCTTCAATTAACGCAGCGGTGAAAGAAGCATTGCCCAAACTTGTTGAGCATGTTCAGGTTCTCCACGCTTATGGCCCCCGCAATGAAGCACCACAAGCCCAAGATGGCTATGTGCCGGTTCCGTATATCGACGATATGGCTGCGGCCTTAGCTGTTGCTGACTTGACTGTGTGCCGCTCCGGTGCGATGACGGTAGCGGAGATTACCGCTGCCGGATTACCCGCAATCTATGTTCCGCTGCCGCACGGCAATGGGGAACAGGCGCTTAACTCCCAACATGTGGTTGAAGCAGGCGGCGCCGTTATGATTAAAGATTCTGATCTGACCGGGCAAAGGTTGGTTGAAGAAGTAGCAGCTATCGCAGATAACCCTCAACGGCGCGAGGAGATGGTCGCTGCTGCACAAGACAGTGGCGCCGGAGATGTATCCAAAATGCTTGCGGATCGTATTGCTGCTGATGTTAGAAAAGAACAAGAAAAGGAATCCAACTAGGTGACTACCCCAATTGATCTCTCACGTGTTCACATGGTCGGCATCGGCGGCTCCGGCATGTCTGGGCTTGCTCGTATTTTGCTCTCCCGCGGCATGGAAGTTTCTGGTTCCGATGTCAAAGACTCCACCCCGGTGGAAGTACTGCGCACCATGGGCGCCAAGATTGCCATTGGGCACAAGAGAGAAAATCTTTCACAGCTGGCGGAAAAGCCGACTGTCGTGGTGACATCATTTGCTGCGATTCCGAAGGACAATCCAGAGCTGGTCGCAGCACACGAAGCACAGATTCCAGTGATTCGCCGTTCGGACTTGCTCGCAGAATTGATGCAGGAGCGCACCCAGGTACTCCTTGCCGGTACCCACGGTAAGACATCGACTACCTCGATGGTGGTTTCAGCATTGCAGGCGGCGGGCAAGGATGCTTCCTTTGCCATTGGTGGTCAGCTCAACCGCGCGGGTACGAATGCGCATCACGGTAAAGATGCCATCTTCGTGGCTGAAGCGGATGAATCTGATGCTTCGCTGTTGCGCTATTCCCCAGATATCGCGGTCATTACCAATATTGAACCGGATCACTTGGACTACTTTGGCTCCGCAGAGGCCTATTTCCAGGTCTTCGATGATTTCGTTGGACGCATTACGGATACGGGCACTCTTATTGTGTGCCTTGAAGATGATCATGCAGCGGAATTGGGCCTTCGTGCTCTTGAGCGCGGCGTACGCGTCTTAGGCTACGGTGGCTCGGCAGCGGTGCAGAAGTATGCCAAGATTCCCGTTGGTGCGGAAATTTTGGCTGAAGAAGTAGGGCAAAAGGCAACGACGGTTACCGTCAAACTTCCGTTTAAGAACTCTTCCGAAGCCCAGGTGACCTATGAATTACAGATTCCTGGACACCACATGGTGCTCAATTCCGCTGCCGCTTTAGTTGCGGGCGAGATCGCAGGAGCTGAGGTGCAGCTTTTGGCCGAGGGCTTAAGCGAT
The DNA here is from genome assembly GCF_002967075.1 of Corynebacterium sp. J010B-136. GTDB lineage: Bacteria > Actinomycetota > Actinomycetes > Mycobacteriales > Mycobacteriaceae > Corynebacterium. The sequence goes on from NZ_PUGE01000003.1 coordinate 47,230, forward strand.
TTCACGGGTGTGCGCCGGCGCTTTGAGTACCGTGGCACCGGTGGTGACAATATCCGCGTCTATGACGATTATGCGCACCATCCGACTGAGGTGGCAGCAGTGCTCAAGGCAGCGCGCGATAAGGTTTCAGCAGAGGGCCTAGGCGGCAAGGTTGTAGTGTGCTTCCAGCCACATCTTTACTCCCGCACGATTGAGTTCGCTAAAGAGTTTGGCCAAGCACTTTCGCTTGCCGATGCAGTGGTGTTGTTGGATATCTTCGGTGCCCGAGAAAAGCCGGTCGAAGGGATTTCCTCGCGAATCATTAGCGATGAAATGGCCGATGATGTCGACGTCACTTATGAGCCAGATTTCTCATCTGCCCGCCATACTGTGGCAGAGATGACCAATAGCAATGACCTTGTGCTGACCATGGGTGCTGGATCAGTAACCTTGCTCGCAGCCGAAATCTTGGAGGAGATCCAGGGTTAGATGAAAATTTCCTCCAAGCTCATTGCCGCCATCATCGGCGGTCTAGTTGCACTTAGCGTTGTTATCGGACTGGCGGTGTATTTTCTGCCGATCTTTCGTGTCACCAATGTTGAGATAACTGGTAATGAGCACTCGACCGTAGAGCAGATTGAAGAAGCTGCAGGTGTACCCGACGGGGCTAATTTGCTGCGCGTGAATGCACACGACACAGCTTTGAAAGTCTCGGACTTGCCGTGGGTAGATAAAGCTACCGTGGGTCGCAGTCTGCCCAATACTTTGGTCGTCGAAGTAGAAGAGCGAGTCGTTGCAGCCTATGTCAATGCTGATGATGGTCCGCATCTCATCGATACCAAAGGTCGCGAATTTATCATCGACCAGCCACCGGCAGAAGCAGTAGAGATCACCGGCGAATGGGACTCTGAAACTTTGTCGGACCCGGTCGAAGTTCTTGCGGCAATCCCCACGGAACTGCGTACTCAAATTGAACGTTTAGATGTCGTTGAACCTTATGTGATGCGGGTGCACATGGATGATGGACGAACGATTACCTGGGGCGCGAACGAAGACAATGAAAATAAGGCACGCGCACTAGCTACGGTTTTGCAGATGGAGGGCGATAATTGGAATATTACTAACCCCTCACTTGTCAGCCGACCCTGATATCCCCGTATGCTAGGAGGCGAGCAAAACCGCATGTCAACAACTCTAAACCCAAGGTTGAGGGTAGCGACACGCGGCGAAATGAACCCGAAAATTACAGCGGTCTCGTCAATGATGGAAACAACGCGTCGATTTCCTCATTGACGGACCAGAAATTCCACGAACGAAAGGTGCTAGCGCCTCTAATGACCACTCCAAGTAATAATCTCGCGGACATCAAGGTTGTCGGTGTCGGTGGTGGCGGAGTAAACGCCGTTAACCGCATGATTGAAGAGGGCCTGAAGGGCGTTCAGTTCATTGCTATCAACACTGACTCCCAGGCTCTGCTCTTTTCTGATGCTGATGTAAAGCTCGACATTGGACGCGAGCTGACCCGCGGCCTAGGCGCAGGAGCAAACCCAGAGGTCGGTCGTACCTCTGCTGAAGATCACAAGTCCGAAATCGAAGATGCACTCGCCGGCGCAGACCTCGTCTTCGTTACCGCGGGTGAGGGCGGCGGCACCGGTACTGGTGCGGCTCCGGTAGTTGCATCGATTGCCAAGAAGCAGGGCTCTTTGACCGTCGGTGTTGTTACCAAGCCTTTCCGCTTTGAAGGTAACCGCCGTACCCGCCAGGCACTCGAGGGTATCGAGGCTTTGCGTGAGGTATGTGACACCCTCATTGTTATTCCTAATGATCGCCTGCTGCAGCTTGGTGATGAAAACTTGTCGATGATGGAAGCCTTCCGTGCCGCCGATGAGGTGCTGCACAATGGTGTCCAGGGTATTTCCGACTTGATTCTTATCCCAGGCATGATCAACGTCGACTTTGCCGACGTGCGCTCGGTTATGTCCGATGCGGGTTCTGCATTGATGGGCGTGGGCTCGGCACGTGGTGATGACCGCGTGATGCAGTCTGCAGAACAAGCTATTAATTCTCCACTGCTGGAATCCAGCATGGAAGGCGCCAAGGGCGTTCTGCTTTCTGTTGCTGGCGGTTCCGACTTGGGTCTGCAGGAAGTTAACCAGGCAGCGATCATGGTCCAAGAAAAGGCTGACGAAGACGTCAACCTCATCTTCGGTACCATCATCGACGACAACTTGGGCGATGAAGTCCGCGTGACCATCATTGCTACGGGCTTCGACGCTGAGGCGAACCTGCAGGGCGTAAATAACAAGAAGGCCGCTGTTCAGGAAAAGGAAGAGCCAAAGCTGGAATCTCGTCCGGGCTCTTTGTTCGATAATCGCGATATCCCAGAGCCACAGGCTGAGCCTGTGCGCGAGGAGCCACGCTACGAACCACGCCACTCCCGCCCATCTGGTTCTGGTCTGTTCACCAGCCGCGAGGATGAGCGCGGCCGTGACCGTGACTACGGTCGCGAGCGTGAGCCAGAACGTGATCGTCGTCGCGCTGGTGGCGATGATCTGGATGTGCCTGACTTCATGCGCTAAGAACGCGCTAGTCTGGTTACATGCCAGTTAATGAGGAAATCTTCCGCCCCGTCCGCATGGTGTTTACCACCCGTGCCGGCGGGGCTTCGGCATCGCCATATCAGTCTTTTAACCTAGGCGATCATGTTGGTGATGACCCCGAAGCCGTAGCCGCAAACCGTCAGCGCTTAGCCACCGTCACCGGAGTTGATGACATCGTGTGGATGGAACAGCTCCACACCAACACGGTGACAGTGGTGGATAAAGATACCCCGGTCCCCGTCGAGGCCACTGATGCCATAGTGACTACGACACCACGACTCGGACTCGGAGTGCTCGTTGCAGACTGTGTCCCGGTACTTCTTGCTGATTCCAAAGCCAAAGTAGTTGCAGCAGCGCACGCAGGTCGCATGGGTGCCCGCAATGGGATTATCGCCAATACGATTGATGCAATGGTGGAACTTGGTGCTACCCCTGCAAATATCCAGGTCCTTTTGGGACCTGCAGCCTCGGGACGTAATTATGAAGTTCCAGAGGATATGGCTAATGATGTAGAAGCCCATCTACCGGGTTCAAAGACCCGTACTACCAAAGGAACCTGGGGAGTAGACGTCCGCGCAGGCCTGATTCGCCAACTGATGAGCAAAGGCGTTACCGCAATTGAAGCGGATCCCCGGTGCACCATTGAAGACAAAGACTTCTTTTCATACCGCCGCGAAGGAAAAACCGGGCGACAAGCGGGCCTAATCTGGCTCGAGGAGGAAAAATAAATGACCACCAGCTCCAGCGACGTGCACAATGCTGATAACCGCCGTGAAGAGCTAGCCGCAGGTTTGAAAGAGACCCGCGCGCTGATTGAAAAACTGGCCCACGAGGCTGGACGCAGTGATGTACCGGAATTGCTCCCGGTGACGAAGTTTCACCCAGCGGCAGATATTGCATTGCTCGCCGAATTAGGGATCACGGACGTTGCAGAAAACCGTGAGCAGGAAGCACGCGCGAAGGCAGAAGAGCTTTCCGATATACGCTTCCACATGATTGGCCAGGTACAGACGAAAAAGGCGAACCACGTGGCCCGCTGGGCTCACTCCGTACACTCTGTAGATACAGAAAAGCTTGCAGTGGCTCTCAACCGTGGGGTAGACAACGCGCAGCGCGATATCCTCCCGGTTTTTATCCAGGTCTCTCATGACGGCGATACCGCACGTGGGGGAGTAGCCCCTGAAGGGGTAGAGGAATTAGCGCAAATCATTGAAGATTTGCCAAACTTAGAACTTCGTGGATTGATGGTCGTTCCGCCGCTAGAATCGGATGCTAAGCAAGTATTTACCTCGGTCCGTGAGCTCACCGACAAGCTGGGTGAGCAGCTTAAACGCCCATTGTTACTATCCGCGGGAATGAGCGCGGATTTAGCCGATGCAATTGCATCCGGTACAGATATCGTGCGTGTCGGAACCGGAATAATGGGGGCACGGCCATTAGGTTAAATGGCAACGATAAATACCCGGCATCTCAAAGGGAGTAATGAATGTCTTTTCTGGTAAAGACCAAAGAATTTTTTGGCCTCGCTGAGCCTGAGGCTGGCGTAGACGACGCTTACTACGTCGATGAGCCACGCTACGAAACCCAGGGTTCTGCTGCATACGCACCTCGTCCATCGGCATATGCTCACACCATTGCTGAGCCTGAGTACGAACCAACCATCGTTGCTGTCACCGTTGTTGCCTTCAACCAGGCACAGAAGATTGGTGAACCATTCCGCGATGGCGACGCAGTTGTCTTTGAAGTAACTGACGCTGACTTCGATGTAGCGAAGCGCTTCATCGACTTCGCAGCTGGCCTGTGCTTTGGTCTGCGTGGCAAGATGCTGAATCTAACCCGCGATATGGATACTGACCGTCGCGTGTTCGCGATTGTTCCTGAGGGCGCAGTTATCCCGACGGTAGAGCTCGAAGACGTCGCTGGTCTTCGCTAAAACCGAACTAAGACCTTGATAGAGATGCCAACCCCACCCCAAAAGGTGGGGTTGTGTGGGTTTTAACTACTGCTGATAGGGTTAATGCGTGACTGCATTCGGAATTATTCTGCTCGCGCTACTAAGGCTTTATACCTTAGTGCTGATCGTCCGCATCATTATCGAGATGATCCAGTCCTTCTCGCGCCAATTTAATCCACCGCGCTGGTTTATGGTTATTGCAGAACCACTCTTTGTGATAACAGATCCGCCGGTCAAGGCGTTACGAAGGATTGTGCCTCCCATGCAGATGGGTGGTGTCGCACTCGACTTATCTGTGTTAGTTTTGTTTATTATTTTGCAGGTTTTGCAACTTATTGTGCGCGGTGTTTTCATCGGGTAGTGGCACAATTGGTGCCCTAAACCTGAAGAAATGCGTAGAAACACAGATGTTTTAACTAGATTTAGGTAACCTAGTAGTTTAGATTTAGAGAAAACGTACATTAATTGAACTTTTTGGCCGTGATGACAATGTCCTAAGGGATAATGTCCATTAAGGTGAAAGAGAACGAAGTACTTCGGGTCACCGGAGTTCGACCGACTTGAAGGGGAAGAGAAGTCCATGCCACTGTCACCCGCTGACGTACACAATGTCGCATTCAGCAAGCCGCCGATTGGCAAGCGTGGCTACAACGAAGACGAGGTTGATCAGTTCCTCGATCTCGTTGAGGATGCTTTAGCCCAGCTCCAGGATGAGAACTACGAACTGCAAAAGCAGCTCGAAGACGGTTCTGGTTCTACTAAGGCCGCTGCTGCCGCACCTGCTGTAGATGAAGCTGCTGTACGCAAGTCCGTAGAGTCCGAACTTCGCGCAGAATACGAAAAGAAACTGGCTGACGCTAAGGCAGAAGCTAACAAGGCCAAGGATGAAGCGTCCAAGGCAAAGGCTGAAGCTGAAAAGGCTAAGTCCGCCAAGCCTGCAGCAGCTGCTGCTCCAGCTGCAGCTGATAACACTGCTGAGGTTAAGGCAGCTCAGGATGAGACCGCTAAGGTTCGTCAGGAGCTGGAAGCAGCTAAGAAGGAACTGGAAGCTGCGAAGAAGGAAAACTCCACGCTGAAGGCGTCGAAGTCTTCCTCCGCTGCTGCACCAGCAGCTGCTGCCGCAACCGGCGCTGCCGCTGGCACCACCGGTGCAGCGACGCCAGAGACCCACATGCAGGCAGCCCGCATCTTGGGCATGGCTCAGGACATGGCGGACCGTCTCTCCAACGAGGCACGTGCGGAATCTGATTCCATGCTGACTGAGGCACGCGAAGCTGCTGAGAAGCAGTTGGCTGAAGCTGAGTCTCGTTCCTCCACCCAGCTGTCTGAGGCAGAGGCTCGTTCTAAGAAGCTGGTTGCTGATGCTGAGGCTAAGGCAAAGCAGACTGAGTCTGAAGCGAACTCCCGCGCTGAGGCTCAGATCCGTCAGGCTGAGGACAAGGCCGCTGCACTCGAGGCAGAGGCAACCAAGAAACACAACGAGGTCATGACCACGATCAAGACCCAGCAGACTGCTCTTGAAAACCGCATTGCGGAACTGCGTACCTACGAGCGCGAATACCGCACTCGTCTGAAGACGCTGTTGCAGTCCCAGCTGGAAGAGCTTGAGTCCCGCGGCTCTGCGGCACCAAACGGTGACGTTTCCAAGGACGCTAACTAAAAGGCTCAATGACGCCCCCGGCGCTGCAGTTTAAATGCTGTGGCACCGGGGGTGTTTTCGTTAATAGGAGATTAATGTGCTCATTGCAGCATTGGTTTTAGCGCTCATCGCGTTCATAGCGTTTGTAAACTACATCCTGTCCGCGGCAACGTGGTCGCTGATCGTAGTCTTTGTGGCTGCCGGTGCGGGGTTGGTGCTCTTTTTCCTGGATTGGTATAAAAAGTCCAAGCGTTAGCATCGAAGAATTTGACGTTAGGTGTAAACTAAGCAGCGTATGCATTGATCCGGCTATCACCGGGGAGTATTTCGGAAGAAAAGCACAGCTTGCGTGCTGATTAGAACCGGACGGGTGGGACCGAAATATCCTTCACTACCAATGAAGTGGGGCATTAAATGCCCAAGCAGGGTGGTACCGCGCACGCACAGTGCGTCCCTGTTGAATAAACACATTGACGAAGTGAAGGATTAATTAATGGACGTAGGACACGTTTATCCCAAGGTTGATATGACCGGTGGATCGTCGAAGTTTCCAGAAATGGAAACCGAGGTCCAGAAGTTCTGGAAAGAAGATGACACCTTCCAGGCTTCATTAGAACAAAGCAAAGGCAACCCAGAGTATGTCTTTTATGACGGCCCTCCTTTCGCGAACGGTTTGCCACACTATGGTCACTTGCTGACTGGTTACGTCAAGGACATCGTTCCGCGTTACCGCACCATGGCAGGCAACCACGTGCCACGCGTCTTCGGATGGGACTGCCACGGTCTGCCAGCAGAGCTAGAAGCAGAAAAGCAGCTGGGCATTACCGATAAGGCGCAGATCCACGATATGGGTCTGGAGAAGTTCAATGAGTACTGTGCTTCTTCTGTTCTGCGCTACACCGATGAGTGGGAAGAATACGTTACCCGCCAGGCTCGTTGGGTCGATTTCGAAAACGGATACAAGACGATGGATCCGAACTACATGGAATCTGTCATCTGGGCGTTTAAGACCCTTTATGACAAGGGTCTTATCTACCAGGGCTTCCGCGTCCTGCCATATTCCTGGGCTGAGCACACTCCATTGTCGAATCAGGAAACCCGTCTGGATGACTCCTACAAGATGCGCCAGGACCCAACCCTGACGGTGACTTTCCCGGTTACTGGTAATGCGCCAGAAGAGCTTGCCGATGCCGCATTCCTGGCCTGGACGACCACGCCATGGACCTTGCCTTCTAACCTGGCCTTGGCTGTCCACCCAGAGGTTGACTACGCGCTGGTGCGCGTGGGCGGAGACTCCGAGTTTACTGGCCAGAAGTTTGTTTTGGCAGAGGCTCTGGTTGGTTCCTACGCTAAGGAGCTGGGTGAAGGCCATGAGGTGCTCAAGACCTTCAAGGGTGCGGAACTCGAAGGTATTACTTATGAGCCAATCTTTGATTACTTCAAGGATCACGCAAATTCCTTCAAGATCCTGTTGGCTGATTACGTCACCACCGAAGACGGCACCGGTATTGTTCACCAGGCACCGGGCTTTGGTGAAGACGATATGGCAACCACCGCGAAGTACGGCATTGAGCTGGTCATGCCAGTCGATGATGACGGCAAGTTCACCTCGCTGACCCCTGAGTACGAAGGCCAGTTGGTATTCGATGCCAACAAGGACATCATCCGTGACCTGAAGGCCAAGGGCCGCGTCATCCGCCACGTCACCATTGAGCACTCCTACCCACACTCCTGGCGTTCCGGCGAGCCTTTGATCTACAAGGCCATGCCAGCATGGTTCGTGAAGGTTTCTGCTTTCCGCGACCGCATGGTGGAGCTCAACCACAATGAGATTGAGTGGATGCCAGAGCACGTGCGCGATGGCCAGTTCGGTAAGTGGCTCGAAGGCGCGCGTGACTGGAACATCTCCCGTTCGCGTTTCTGGGGTTCCCCAATCCCAGTGTGGATGTCTGATGATGACAAGTACCCACGCATCGATGTTTACGGTTCCTTGGATGAGCTGGAGCGCGACTTCGGCCAGCGTCCAAAGTCTTTGCACCGTCCACACATCGACGAGCTAGTGCGTCCAAACCCAGATGACCCAACCGGTAAGTCCATGATGCGCCGTGTCCCAGACGTTCTGGACGTATGGTTCGACTCTGGTTCCATGCCATTTGCGCAGGTGCATTACCCATTCGAGAACAAAGAATGGTTCGATACCCACTCGCCATCAGACTTCATCGTGGAGTACATCGGTCAGACCCGTGGCTGGTTCTACCTGCTGCACGTTTTGTCCACCGCTCTCTTTGACCGCCCAGCATTTAAGAAGGTTGTCGCCCACGGCATCGTGCTTGGTGATGATGGCCTGAAGATGTCCAAGTCTAAGGGCAACTACCCGAACGTCAATGAGGTCTTTGACCGCGATGGCTCCGATGCCATGCGTTGGTTCCTGATGTCTTCACCAATTCTGCGCGGCGGCAACCTGATCGTCACCGAGCAGGGCATTCGTGACGGCGTGCGCCAGGCACTGCTGCCAATCTGGAATGCGTACACCTTCTTGAACCTGTACGCCTCCGAGGATGCGAAGTTCGATACTAGCTCTGAGAATGTGCTGGATCGCTACATCCTGGCAAAGACTCATGACCTGGTCAAGAACGTTGATGAGGCCCTGGCAAACACGGATATTTCCACCGCAACCAATGAGGTACGCCAGTTCGCTGATGCGTTGACCAACTGGTACGTACGTCGTTCCCGTGGTCGTTTCTGGGAAGGCCAGGAAGCACACCCAGAGGCATTCAACACCCTCTACACCGTGCTGCACACTGTGTCTCGCGCAGTCGCACCACTGTTGCCGCACATCTCGGAGGTCATCTACCGGGGTCTGACCGGCGAGCGCTCCGTGCACTTGACGGCGTTCCCGAAGGCAGAAGACTACCCAGCGAATGCCGCACTGGTTGAAGCAATGGATACCACCCGCGCGGTGGCATCTGCTGCAAGCTCTGTGCGCAAGTCCAACAAGCTGCGTAACCGTCTGCCACTTCCAGCTCTGACTGTTGCCGTGGCAGATTCTGGCCAGCTTGAAGGCTTCAAGGACATCATCCGCGATGAGGTCAACGTCAAGGAAGTTATCTTGACCGACGACGTCGACTCCGTCGGCACCTTCGAAGTTGTCTGCAACGCTAAGGTGGCAGGTCCTCGTTTGGGCAAGGATGTACAGCGCGCGATCAAGAACCTCAAGGCCGGCAACTACACCCGCGAGGGCGAAAACGTTGTTGTTGATGGTGATATCACCTTAAGCCCTGAGGAATACACCGAGCGCTTGCAGGCAGCGGATCCAAAGTCCACTGCACGCATCGATGGTCTTGATGGCCTAGTTGTTCTCAACACCGAGGTCACCGAGGAACTTGAGGCAGAAGGTTGGGCAGCGGATGTTATCCGTGGCCTGCAGGATGCACGTAAGGCATCTGGCTTTGAGGTTTCCGACCGCATCAGCGTGGTCCTTTCTGTCCCAGCAGATAAGAAGGAATGGGCAACCCGTCACGCAGACCACATCGCAGCAGAGACTTTGGCAACCTCCTTTGAGGTCACCACTGATGATCTCGAGGGTGAGACCCATGAGGTGCTCTCCAGTGTTACCGCGAAGGTGGCTAAAAACTAAGGTTCTTTATTGACCTTGACACGGTGTCAGGCTGTGAGATGAAGATATGAATTCTTCTACACGCCTGCGCCGTGCACTGATGATGGGCTCAAACCCACAGTCCGGCGATTTACCAGTACTAATTCAACAGCTGGGGAAAGAGCCGGACTTTTTCGTCCGCGATATGCTCACCTGGGCTATTACTCGCCATCCCCACGATGAGAGCTTTCCGCTGTTAGTCGCAGCCTTAGATGATCCACACGCATGCGCGCAGGTGCTGCACACGTTGAGCAAAATAAACCACCCCGATACCTGGTCGGTGTTGCGCACAGAGATGCTTCACGATGCCGATGTTGCCATCCGCACCACCGCATGGCGGGCGGCTGTTGCCGCAGTGCCCGAGACGGAAGTAAATACCTTGGTCACAGAACTCATCCAAGAGCTAGGCCGCGGAGATACGGAGACCCAGCGCAGCTTAATCCGCGCGCTTGTTGCACTCGGGGATCCTGCTCGCGCACGCCTAGAGGCAATAGAGATGCAGGTACACGCCGCACTTGCGCTTTTCGATGACCCCACCAGCGCCGAGCACAGCAACCTCAACTTGGCACGCAAGGTTGCCCTGTACCCAGCACATGGGCAAGACTAAGAGCATGCTCATTGGCGAGTTTGCTCAGGTGACTGGCGTAAGTGCGCGTATGTTGCGCTATTACGAAAAGCACGGGCTTATAGCCCCCAGTGCGCGCAGTACCGCAGGGTATCGCGACTATGACGATGGTGATGTCGAGCGAGTCTTTCACATCGAAGGGCTACGCGGGCTGGGTCTATCTGTAGCGGAAGTAAAAAGTGCACTCGAGGATGCGGAGTTTTCTTTTCCCGCGGTTATTGATGAGCTGATTGTGCACTCACAGCATCGCCTGCGTGAAGAAAAACGCCTCTATGACAAACTCCGCGCAGTCAAAGCCTCTGCGGCTACCGATTGGCAAGCAGCACTGGAGGTAGTCAACCTCTTGCATAATCTGCGCTCGTCTTCGCCCTCGCGGCGCCAAGACTCCGCGATGCGGCTTGCCCCAGGCGTGGATATCCGTCAGGTCGCGCGCTTGGCCTTGAGCGAGGAAAATCCCAATGTCGCAGGTGCCTTGGCATGGGCGGTGCTGCGGACCCAGGCAAGCATCGAAGAAGGCGCCAGAGACTTAGCCCTGGAAGAAATTGTACGGGGATTAGACCATGAACACCCGCATGTGCGCCTGCGTGCCGTGCGCATCCTCGCGCAAGTAGAAAACCCAGAAGATTTCCTGCTGCAGGTCGTAGATGATTCTTCTCAAGAAGTGCGCCGCACTGCGGCGCTAGTGCTTGGCGAGCGCGGCGGGGAGGCTATCTTCGAGGAACTAATCACTATGATTGTCGAAGGCGACCATGACACCGACGCCGCGGAGGTCTTAGCGCAGTCGAAAGGCTGGCACGAACGCGGTGTGGTGCGCATCGAAAAGCTGGTGCGCGATCTTTCGCTGGAAACTGCCCAGCGGGTGCGCCTAGTGCAAGCGCTGGCGGAATTTCGAGACACCGATGCCGAAGACATACTGGCGAGCCTGACTGCTGATGACAATGCGGTAGTCGCGTTGACCGCGCAAGCAATCCTTCGCGCGCATGTGCAACGCTCGGGTTCGCAAGACGCCCGCGGACAGCAGGCATGACAGCAATCGCGATGTCTGCTCAACGCTGTCACCTAGTAGTATTCCGAATGTGAATAGTCAGGGTCAGGTCAGTCTCGCGGCGCCCGCGGTCATGGCGGTATCCGGTGCGTCTTTGTACGCGGGTGCTGCGGTGGCGGTGGGGCTCTTTGAAAGCTTTTCGCCCTTTATCGTCGCGTGGTTTCGCGTCGCAGCGGCCGGGATTATCCTGCTGGTTTTATACCGGCCCAAGTGGCGGGCTTTCGGTGGGGTAGCAGGGCGTAATGCCGCTATCTATGGCGTGATGACGATGGCGATGAATATGTCCTTTTATCAATCGCTTAATCACATCCCCATGGGCACTGCCGTAGCGATTGAATTTCTAGGACCCATCGTCGTGGCGGCGTGGGGCTCGAAACGCGCACGCGACTGGATAGCATTGGCTTTTGCCGCGTTGGGCGTGCTCGTGATTTCTGGTGCCACGTGGTCGGATAACGCAATCGGCATCCTGTGGGCACTGACCGCCGGGCTGTTCTGGGCGGGCTATATTGTCATCTCCAGCCATATTGCAGCTGATAGAGAAAATTCCCGGCAATCCATGGCCGTGGGGTTTAGCTACGCCGGCCTTTTAGCTTTGCCGGTGATGTGGCTAATGTGGCCCGAAGACCCAGGCATTCCGGGAATTACGATTGTGGGGCTTGCCGCTGGTTTGGGCCTTTTATCGGCAGCCATCCCTTATGGCTTAGACCAGGTGGTCCTACGCATGGCAGGACCGAGCCTTTTTGCGCTGCTGCAAGCTATCTTGCCGGTGGTCGCAGCCATTATCGGCGCGCTAGCTTTGGGGCAGTGGCTAACGCTCGCAGAGATGATCGGCATCGTGTTGATCATGGCCGCGGTGGCGCTGCGCCGTAACTAGTTACGGACTAGTTGGAACTAATTGCGCGCAGCAAGCAGCTTGTCCAAGGTGGCTTCGGAGCCAACCTCGTGCAGGCTGCGCAGTGTATCGGCATAAGCGGTGGTGAACTGCTCGTTATCGACTAAATCGCCAAAGACTTCGCGGTCGCGCAAAAATGCCAGGATATCCTCGTGGTTACCGGAGGCATTTTCCTTGAGGCGATCGGCCATGCGGTCATTGATAGCAATTGCTTCGCCGTGCTCATCGACGCCTTCGGCATAGCGCGCCCAAGACGCAACAATCGCTGCGGATAAGGTGACCGGTGCTTGGCCGGATTCGAGGTTTTCACGCACGACTGGCAATAGCCACTTCGGAATGCGGTCAGAAGATTCCGCACATAGGCGAGCCACGGTATCTTTAATCGCCGCATTGCCAAAGCGCGCGATCAGCTGGTGGCGGTAGGCGTCCAAATCCACGCCCGGCAGTGGGCGCAGGGAAGGAGTGCCTTCATCTTCCATGTACGCGAGCAAGAATTCGGCGAAGCGAGGATCAGCCATGACGTCGTGGACGTAGCGGTGCCCTGCCAGGTACCCGAAGTAGCACAGACCCTGGTGCGAGGCGTTGAGCAAACGCAGCTTCATCAACTCATAAGGGACAACGTCTTGGACAAGTTCAACGCCGACCTTGTCGAAGGCTGGGCGACCAGCAGCGAATTTATCCTCTAGTACCCACTGGGTGAAATCCTCACACACGACAGGCCAGGCATCGACGTAGTCAAGGTCCTCGCGGTCGGCATCGGTGGTCTCAGGCGTGATGCGGTCGACCATGGAGTTCGGAAATGGCACATTCTCATCAACCCAGGTGGCAAGTTCTGCGTCGATTGCACCGGCAAAGCTTAGGAACATGCGGTGTGCCATTTCGCCATTGCCCTGGATATTATCGCAAGACATCACGGTAAAAGGCACGGTGTTTGCTGCGCGCCGGGCAATCAGGCCTGCGGTGATAAGGCCATAGAAGGTGCGCAGCTCATCGGTCTTGCCGGCTTGTAAGTCAGCGATATCGGCGGCAACCTGTGGATTGTCAAAGTTGAATTCGCCCCGCACGTGGTCGAAGTTATACCCGCCCTCGGTAACCGTTAGGGAAACGATATTGATGGAAGCATCGGCAAGCACTGCGACGGCATTGGCAGGATCTTCCGGGGTGTATAGGTAATCAATGATGGAGCCAATCACCCGCGAGGATTGCTGGCCATCGGGAGTCTTTTCCGTCAGCGTGTACAGAAAGTCCTGGGACTTGAGGGCGTCGCGCATGCGGATATCGCTGGGCATAACACCCATGCCGATGATGCCGAAATCCAGAGCTTCGCCTTGGCGCATGAGCTTATCGATGTATAGCGCCTGGTGCGCACGGTGGAACCCACCGACACCGAAGTGCACAACTCCGGCAGTGACCTGCGAGCGGTCATATTCTGGGCCCTGAACTGGGAGCTCGTTGAGGTTTGCTTGGGAAAGTTTAGTGGTAGGCATAAAAAATTAGGCTCCTTTGGATACTTCAGAAACTTCAGAAAGGGTTTTAACAGCAGGCACGCCGTCAAAGCCGGGCTGGGTACCGCGCAGGCTGTGCGCCATGAATGCGGCAGCGGCGAAAAGCGCGAGGAAGATAAAGATCAGCCCGGTTGCGCCAACGAGTGGGTAGAAGATGGCAACGAGTGCAGGACCTGCTGCTACTGCGCCACCGACGCCGAGGTTGTAGGCAGCCATGGCGGCACCGGGGCGCTCTGGATTGAGGGAGACTGCGATGGGGGATAGTGGCACGAAACCTGCCAGGGAGACACCGAAGAGTGCGCCGCAGGCCAAGGTCAAAGCAAAGCCGAGGCCGTCTGGCAGGCCGATTTCGACAGAGAGCATCGGCACGAAATAGACCAAGGCCAAGGTCACGCCACAGGATACGGCGCCTGCCCACACGGTGGTCTTGGACCAGCCGAACTTATCGCCGATGCGGCCATAGAAGGGGTTAAAGGGCAGGTTGACCGCATAAATGACGGTGGTGAGAATCAAAAACCATGCCAGCGGCCACTCTAAGCGTTCCGTGAAATAGGCAGGGAAGAAGACCGCCATGGCGTAGGTGGGAATGGAGTTGATGGTGCGGATGTAGACCACAAAGCGTGCACGGCGGTCTATGATGAGCAGCTTGAAAGAAGCTCCGAGCGTCTCAGAGACATCTTCGGGGTTTTCAACCAGTGCCTTGCGGCCGATGCGTTCTTTAACACCGATGAGCGCACAGGCTGCGCCGATGAGAACGAGTACGAGGGAGACCCACAGGGTTTCATAGAAGCTTAAGTTAAACCACGCCATGGATACTGTCGCGGTCAGAGCGCCCAACGTCGGCAGGCCGGCGGAGAAGGCGACGTAGAACCAGCCGGTTGCCGTGCCGAGCTTTTCAGCAGGGGACACTGCGGTAATCCACACCAAGAAGCCGTAGGCAAATAGTGGGTAGCCAAAGCCACGCAGGCCGTAGCTGAGGAAAATCAGGGTGGTGGAGCTGCTGGTGAGTGCAAGGAGCAAGAAGGCGAGCTCAAAGACGACCCAGACGCCAGCGCCCAACGCCATCACGCGACGTGGGCCCCACAGGTCTGATAGCGCAGCGGCGAAGAATGCTGCAATCGCAACCGCGATGCCATAGAGCGTGACCAGAAGGCCTGCGCGGGAGACAGTAAAGCCGTGTTCGGATGAAAGGAAGGGTTCTAGGATATTGGTTTCGACACCATCACCAATCATGAAGATTGCCAGGCCGATGAAGCCCCAGATGAGTGCGCGCGGGATACCAAGTCTTTCGGTTAATGGTTCCTGTGACATGTAATAGACTCCGTTTCAGTGTAGGACACCGTCACATTTCGTGATGCTGTTAAAACTAACACGGATTTAACAAAATAATGTTATAAATAACGTAATTGATGTTAAAATTCACAGAAGTAGTGATGAAAGTAAAGGTGCATCCATGTCTAGCCCCGTAGAATCCCGGCGCGCGGAGATAGTAAATACCGTGCGTGAACACGGGCATGCGCGGGTAGATGACCTGGCGCAACGCTTAGGCGTCAGCATTATGACTATCCACCGCGATTTAGATGCTTTAGCCGACGAAGGCCTGATTGAGCGGGTGCGCGGTGGTGCGGAGTTTGTCGAGCCAGAGTTTGCCGAAACCAATGTGGTGACCCGCCGTGAAACTAATATCGCGGTGAAAAAGGCACTCGCTGCGCATGTACCAGCGCTTATTAATGCTGGCGATATCGTGGCTTTAGATGATTCCACCACGGTTGAATACTGCGTCCCAGATGTCCTAGAAGCACGCCCGATGGGGATTATTACCCATTCTTTGCGGGTGATGCAGCAGGTATCAGCGCACGCCCCGCAGGTGTTGTTAACTGGTGCGGGCGGAAGGTTTTGCCATGAGACGGGGTCTTTTCTGGGCCAGGCGACGTGCTCGGCGGTAGAAAGGCTCAATGCGACGGTGTCGATTGTGTCGACCACCTGTATTAATGCGGCTGGAATTTATCATCCGGATGAAGATGCGGCGATTACCAAATCTGCTTTTGTGCGTCTAGGTACGCGCAAGATTTTGGTGTCTGATTCTTCGAAATTCGATAATGTTGGCATGCATTTTGTGGCGCGCTTGAGCGAATTTGATGACATCATCATTGATAACAACTTAGATGCGGACCAGCGCGCACTTTTAAAGAACACGGGCGCTACCATTCACCTTGTTGATACATCCCGGCCCACCCCGACGCTGCAGCCACCTTCGGTATTGAAGTAGCCAGAAATAGAAATAGAGCGAGAATTCACAATGACTTATGTTCTTGGCATTGACTCTTCCACGCAGTCGTGCAAAGCGGTATTGGTTGATGCTGCTTCAGGCGAAATCGTAGACCAAGCTCGTGCTAGCCAGCCAGGCGGGACGCAAGTAGATCCTGCAGAATGGATTGCGGCCTTGGAAAAGGCCACCGATGGCCTGCTTGAGAAAGCTGATGCTGTCGCCGTTGCTGGACAGCAGCACGGCATGGTGGCGCTAGATAAAGACAATCACACCGTGCGCGATGCCATGTTGTGGAATGACGTATCCTCGGCTGATGCTGCTGCAGCGCTTGTCGATGAATTAGGTGGCCCCAAAAAGACTGTCGATCTGACAGGTTCTGTGCTGGTGGCTTCTTTTACCGGCACCAAGTTGCGCTGGTTGCGTGATAATGAACCGGATAATGCGAAGCGGGTCTCCCAGGTCGTGCTGCCGCATGATTATCTCACCTGGCACTTAGGTGGGGGCCAAGAATTTACCACCGACCATGGTGATGCTTCTGGCACTGGCTATTACTCCACGCGCGAGCGCCGCTTCTTACCCGAATTAGCTGAGCAATTCTTAGGCCATAGCGTTAAGCTCCCACGCATTGCAGAGCCCAATGAGATTGTGGGACGTACTTCTTCAGGCGCTGCGATTGCCGCGGGTACTGGCGATAATATGGCTGCCGCTCTGGGCTTAGAATTGCAGCCCGGCGATGTGTGCGTGTCCGTCGGTACTTCTGGTGTGGCGAGCGCCTGGAGTAAAGAAAGCGTGCATGATGAAAACGGTTTGGTCACCGGATTTGCTGATGCAACCGGTGCTTACTTGCCGCTGGCATGCACCTTAAATGGCGCCAAGGTGCTCGATTTTGCAGCCAACCTCTTAGGTGTAGACCACCATGGACTCTCTGAGATGGCGCTGGCGGGTAATTCTTCAGTAACGCTCTTGCCGTATTTCGACGGCGAGCGCACGCCCAACCGCCCACATGCCAGCGGGTTACTCACCGGCTTGCGCACCGATACCACCCGTGAGGATTTTGCACGCGGAGTCGTCGAAGGCCTGCTGTGTTCTATGCTCGATGCCATCGAGGCCGTGGAAAAAGCCATGGGGCATAAGGCTAAGCGCGTGTTATTAACCGGTGGCGCCGCACGCAGTAGAGCAATGCAACAGCTTGCCCCGAGTATCTTCGGTGTCGATGTCATCTTGCCTGCGCCAGGCGAATATGTCGCCTTGGGTGCGGCACGCCAAGCAGCGTGGGCATTATCTGGTGAAGATGCACCACCGCAGTGGGATCTGGCGGGCACGACAACACATAGTGGCGAAGCTAACCCGGAAACTGTTGCCCGCTATCAGAAACTTCGGGATTTGACCGCGAGCTTCTAGACTTGAGAGTATGCAACGTTGGGTTCTGCACATTGATATGGATGCATTTTTCGCATCCTGTGAGCAATTAACCCGGCCAACTTTAATGGGCCGACCAGTCTTGGTCGGCGGTATGTCGGGGCGCGGCGTGGTCGCCGGTGCATCTTATGAGGCCCGCAAATACGGTGCGCGCTCGGCAATGCCGATGTACCGCGCCCAACAACTCATCGGTGCCAAAGCAGTTGTGGTGCGCCCGCGCTTTGAGGTCTACCGGCTGGCATCGCAACGCGTCTTTCATTACTTGCAAGAACGCGTCGAACTCATTGAACAGCTCAGCATCGATGAGGGATACATGGAACCAGCCGAACTAGTTGGTGCCAGCGCCGAGGAAGTCGAGGCCTGGGCGCATCAAATCCGTGCCGAAATCCGCGAACAAACCGGTTTGCCCGCGTCCATCGGTGCCGGTTCCGGCAAGCAATTTGCCAAGATTGGCTCGGGCCAAGCCAAACCCGACGGTGCCTTTGTGATCCCCGCCGAAAAACAAGAAGAAATGCTGCACCCCTTGGACGTGGAGGAACTCTGGGGCGTGGGGCCGGTGACCGCCACCAAGCTGCATTCCATTGGCGTGAACACCATTGGAGATCTTGCACGCCTTAGCCAGCGCGAAGTAGAAATCACTTTGGGTACCACCATCGGGCCGTCCTTGTGGATGATGGCTCGCGGGGTCGATGACCGCCCAGTAGCCCCGCGCGCTGAATCCAAATCGGTCTCCGCCGAGCACACCTACCCGCAAGATCTGACCACCAAAGACGAAGTCGATGGCGCTTTAGAACGCGCTCTGACCGGTGCGCACCGCCGCTTACTAAAAGACGGCCGCGGGGCGCGCACCGTCACAGTCAAAATGCGCATGGCAGATTTTCACAGTGAGACCAGATCTTTAACACTTGGCTATGCCACCGACGATATTGCGACCTTGCGCAAGGCCATGCAGTCACTTGCCCGCTACCCAGCAGAACTAGGCCCCATCCGCCTAGTCGGCGTCGGGTTTTCGGGACTAGAATCTGAGCGCCAAGACGTGCTTTTCCCCGAACTTGACCAAGCCGTCATCAGTACTGAGACCACCTTCGAAGAAGACACCACAGCCACCAAACGCACCTGGCACGCCACTCAAGATGTCTTTCACCCCGACTTTGGACACGGCTGGATCCAAGGCACCGGCCACGGCTTTGTCAGCGTGCGCTTTGAAACCCGCGCCACCGGACCTGGACCCTTCAAGTCTTTCGCAGCCGACGATGAGAAGCTCCAACCCGCCGACCCCGTGGACTCTTTAGCCTGGGACTTAGAGGAGCTAGAAGAACTAGAGTAGGGAAGCTACATCGGTGCCCGTTGCCAATGCCGCAAGCAAGACCATGCGAGCCTGCCCCGCGCGCAAAGTACCGGTGCCCAAAGCACCCGCCTGCGCAAGCGTGGCCCCGCCGCCATCGCCGCCATAAGCCAAAGTCACCGAACCTTCAGGAACGCGCGTGGTAATCAGCACGGGGATACCGGCATCCAGGGCATCCTTGACACCTTCGCCCATCGCCGAGCCCATATTTCCTGAGCCCAAACCCTCCACAACGATGCCGTTGACACCGGAGGCAACGGCGGCATCGACAGGCAAGCGCGGCGCGCCGGGCCATGCGGAAATGATGACAACATCCTGACCCGCTAGCGGAGTCAGTGGGAGAGTAGGGCGCGTGCGGATTTTCTGCGAGGTAGCTTGAAACGCCTCCAACGCGGAAGTATGTGCTTTGAAAGCCCCGCGCGCAGGAATAGTCAGCCCGCCAAATCGAATGCTCACCCCCGGCGCACCGTTCGCTGCATAAGAAATAGCATCCGCCAGGTTTTGTGGTCCATCGGATTCTGGGTGATCAAAAGAGCGCTGCGCGCCGGTAATCACCACGGGCTTTTCACCAGTGTGGAAAAGCTCCAAAGCCATCGCAGTATCTTCCATGGAATCGGTGCCGTGGGTAATAACAACCCCGGCGATGGAATCATCGGCAAGCAAAGCGTGCACACGCTGCAGCAGATCATCTAGATCCGTCAACGATAAAGACGAAGAATCCAGACGCACCGAATCAGCAGGTGAGATCTCCATGTCGGATGGCGTAGATATCACACGTGCTGCTTCTACTAGCTCAGCTGCGGAAACGGTGGGCACTAAAGCCCCGTTGGCATCGGTGGTGCAGGCAATGGTGCCGCCGGTTGCTACTACTGCAATAATTTTGGACATAGAGCAAGCTTAAAGCATTGGCGTAAAGTCATTGGTTAAAAGTTTGAAGAAACCCTGTGAATTACAACGTGGGTTCTTTTATCAACCAAGCTGGCCGGTAGGATTGACAAAGAATAAAACCGTTGAAGGAGATTAGTTGATTTTACGTAAACTGACCGCCGGCTTCCTAGCCGCCACCGCTGCTACCGCTCTGGTTGCGTGCTCGTCTGATGCCGAATCTGATTCGGCAGACTCCGCCGAAAGCGTAGCACCAGAAACCCAAGCCGAAGAATCCTCAGATGCTCCGGCGTCTTCTGAACTGCCAACGGCCACCGACCTCAACTCCATCTTGGCCACCGCAACGGACTCCGCAGCTTCGGAAGAAGACAAGGTAAAGACCGTCCAGGGCGGCGAAACTGCCCCAGAGCTGTTTGAGACCATGGCTGCCTCCAAGGCAGAATCCGGCGCTAACTTTGAGGTCGTAGACCCAGTTATCCCTGGCTACTCTCCAGACTCCGTCTTGGCAACGGTTAACTTCACCGTTCCAGAAGAGCCTTCACAAACGGCAGAAAACGTTGAGTTCGTCTTCGAAGAAGGCACCTGGAAGCTGTCCCAGTCATGGGCTTGCACCTTGATCTCAAATACCGTAACCCCAGATCAGGTTCCAGAAATGTGTACTGACGGCACCGTCGACACGGGCGCCAACGAAGTCACCCAGTAAAATCCTGTAGGTCTTCGACCTTTCGGATTTTACTGATACAAGCCTGAAGACTTCGGTCTTTCGGAATTTACTGGCCTAGCGGGCAACCAGCCCTTCGCAGCTAGGCTGCCAATATAGCGAATGCCCTTCGAGATTGTGTAATCCGAAGGGCATTCGCTTTCTATGTCCTTAAGAAGTCTAGGACTCGTGGGTACCTTTAAGACTCTTGAGCTGCTGGGCTGAACTGCATCCGCGTATTGGTTGATTGCAATACGCGGATGTCTGATTCTTCCGTGCCGTAGGTAACCCGCGTGGCAATATCAATGTCGCCGCGGATAGGCAGGGGCTGAGAAAAATCAATGCTCAAATTGCCAGAAGAGCGCGTGGTGGAATCGAGTACTTCCAGTTCACCGCCGTCTTCCATCGCCAAGGCACCCAAAGCAGGGCGCTGACTAATATCCACTGAGAGCTCAGCACCGGTATCGGTGAGCTTGTCCAAGGTGTAGGTGGTGGTCTGCAGCAAAGTAGATTCACCGGAAGTACGCGAATCCAGTGTCCACACGGCACCCTCACCAACTTCTTCTTCTGGGAAAACTATCGGCATGGAGGTGAGCTCCACGATGGCTTGTTCCAGGATGGAACGGGCATCATCGTTAGCTGACTGCGGGGCAGCCAAGCGCAGGGAAGAGACCTGGCCGGCATCATCTGCGCGCCACCCAAATTGGAAGCCCTCGCCGGATTCCACATTCAGCGCATCGGTGCCGCTATAAGTCGGCGACGTCAAAGTCATAAAAGCATTGCGCGTAGCAGGGGTTTGCTCCGGATCATCAGTGGCTTCCGAAACTTCCGCGCGCAGGTCAAAAGCAGTGGTGGCTTCTTCAGGGGAGCCGGATTCAAAATTCTCGGCGACGCTCTTTTCCACAACATCCTGAGAAAAACCCTCAGTCAACTCGAAGTGAGCATGTTGCTCAGAATCAATATCCTCATAGGACAGCACTCGCTTTTCACCGCTGCCGGCGTCTTTGACCGTCACGCGCGCGGCGTCAACGGGAGCTGCGACTGCTTGCTCTACTGCAGGTCCTGGTGGCTCATAACTACAGCCCGTAAGTACTAGTGCCAGGGCAAGAATGGAGGCTTTCACACGCATGCATTCAAACCTACCGGATGGCTGCCTCTACAATGGTTTAGGTGCGCTCAAATGTAAAGATGATGGCAGTGATTGTGATTGTCATTGCAGCAATAGACCAAGCCGTTAAACAGCTGATGCTCAGTTGGCTCAATCCCGGGGAAGCCGTCGCGGTTATTGGTGATTGGTTCCGGTTCTATCTGCTGTTTAATCCCGGCGCAGCCTTTTCCATGGGTGGGGAAGGATCCACCTGGTTATTTACCACCATCCAGCTGGGCTTTGTCGTCGGTGTCGCGATTGCCGCACCGCGGATGAAAGACCGCTGGGAAGCAGTGGGTTTAGCTATGCTGGCGGGTGGCGCGTTGGGCAATTTGATTGACCGATTGTTGCGCGAACCAGGCTTTTGGTTCGGTCACGTCGTGGATTATATTTCGGTGGGAAACTTCGCCGTATTCAATATTGCTGACGCCTCGATTACGGTAGGTGTGGTTGTATTTATTGTTGCCATGTTGACTGAGGAAAGGAGGGCGAAACATGAACAGGGAAGTGCGGACCCTGCCAGTTCCTGAAGGCAATGACGGACTGCGTGTGGATGCAGCCTTGTCCAAAATGTTGGGGCTATCGCGCACCATCACCGCAGATTTATGCGTTGAAGGTGCCGTGCTAGTCAATGGCAATACGGTATCGAAGTCAGATCGTTTAAGCGCCGGGCAGTGGGTGGAAGTTACTCTGCCTGAGCCCGCAGCACCGCTGGTTCCCAAAGAAGAGCTGGTTGAAGGAATGGACGTGGTCTATTCCGACGATGACATCATCGCGGTCAACAAGCCCGTTGGTGTGGCAGCGCATCCTTCCGTGGGTTGGGAAGGACCCACGGTCATCGGTGGTTTGGCAGCGGCAGGTTTTAGGCTTTCTACCTCCGGCCCGCCAGAGCGCAAAGGCATTGTGCACCGCCTAGACGTTGGTACGTCTGGGGTTATGGTGGTGGCTTCCTCCGAACGTGCCTATTCAGCATTGAAGGCAGCGTTTAAGGAACGCACCGTACACAAGACGTATCACGCGCTGGTGCAAGGTTTGCCCGATCCCATTGAAGGTACTATCGATGCCCCCATCGGCCGCCATCCATCATCAGGCTGGAAATTCGCCGTGACCGACGAAGGCAAGCACGCGATTACTCACTACAGTCTGATCGAGGCATTTCGCGAAGCATCGCTTCTCGATGTCCACCTAGAGACCGGCCGCACCCACCAAATCCGCGTGCACATGTCGGCCATTGGCCATCCTTGCTGCGGTGATCCTATGTATGGCTCTGACCCGAACCTTTCCAAGCGCCTCGGGCTGATTCGTCAATGGTTACATGCGGTCAAGCTCGGGTTTGTACACCCTGGCACCGGTCGCTGGATCGAGATCGAAACCAACTACCCAGACGACTTGCAAAACGCCTTGGATGTTCTTCGTGGATAAGGTACCTCAGCGTCCGGTGTCGGAGCACCAGGCGCGACGACACCCAAGGCTTCGCCATCCTGCGTATATTTATCGCCGGCGTCGCATCGCGGCACTGGGTATCTTGGCTTTCATCCTGTTGCTCGTGGTCTTTCTTGCTGGTGCGTGCGGGCCGGGGCCCACCCAGAGCCTGCAAGGCGATCAATTAGGACCCGATCCTGAAGAATCCGCGCAGGAGTATCAACAACGTGCAGCACAAACGCTCGAAGACGCGCGCAAAGAGACCTATGCTTTGGTCACTTTCAACCCAGCTGTCGATGCCGCAACTGCGGCCGCTGCCGTCGATGGTGCGCAACGCGCTAGTGCGCTGATTACGCAGCAAGATTTCGTGCCGATCGAAATTCCTGAGCCCATCGAAGGCGAAAGTCGCGCGGATGTCTTTGACCGTGAGGTCGGCGATGAGAAGCTCAACTCCGTGATTATCTACGACGACGCCAAAGCGTTGTCAGAAATCGCACAGGGCGCCGACGTCTTTGCCGTCGAGGCTGCGCCTTCTGATGCCGCCTGGGGAGGCTTCGCCATCCGCCCGCTTATGGAAACAGGTGATAATTAATGCCGTGGCCGAAAAACCTGCGCCAGCTGAAGGCCTTTTCCACTTGGCCCGCGAATTACCGCTTTGCCTATGTCATGGATATCGTCGGCATCTTCGTGTGCCTAGGCTTTTTCCTCTTTGGCAATCAACCAGCGGAAGGCCGCGTTCTCCTTGGCTTGGGCTTTATCGTCTGCCTAGCCCTGGGCTTTTTGATGCCCGGCTGGGCATTGAACGAGGAGGAAGAAAAAGCCAAACGCGCCTGGCGGAAATAGAATCTATTTTTCTTCGCTAGGGGGCAGTTGCACGCGCCGGGACTTTCGCCGCATGCGCACCATGTCAACCATGTACAGTGCGACTGCGAACCAGATGATGACAAAACCAATCCAGCGTTCAGAAGACATGTGTTCTTGGGTGACAAATACAGCCCACAGCAGCTGCATCGTTGGCGTCATGTACTGCAGCATGCCCACGGTAGACAGCGACAAGAGCTTTGCGCCCTGGGCAAATAGAATCAGCGGCAGTGCCGTAACCAGGCCCGATAGGATGAGCAGGGCCGTGTGGCTTGGTCCTTCAGATAAGAACGTGGACTGGCCATTAGCGCTTAAGTAACCGATGTAGATAAGTGCAACGGGGGACATCACTAGGGTTTCGGCAGCAACGGAGCCAGCGGATGATACCTGCACCTGCTTTTTCAAAAGACCGTAGATGCCAAAAGAGCCCGCCAGAAGCAACGAAATCCATGGACCCTCGCCGGTCATCAAGGTCAGCCATAGTACAGCGATGGCAGCCACGCCGACTGCCGAAATCTGCAGCTTGCGCAGTTGTTCTTTCAACACGAGCACGCCGAGTGCCACAGAGACTAGCGGGTTGATGAAGTATCCCAATGCTGCATCGGCCACGTGTCCGGAGTTGACCGCTAAAACATAAGTACCCCAGTTAACGGTAATGGCCACCGAGGCAGCGCTGAGCCACATCCACGTGCGACGACTTAACCGTGTTAGCTCTCGCCACGTGCCGGTCAAGAGCAGATAGATAATGATTAATACCGCGGTCCAGATGATCCGGTGCGCCAAAATTTCCAATGGGGTTGCTGGGAGCAGCAAAGGGAAGAAAGCGGGAAAGACGCCCCACAATAAATAAGCCCCGATGGCAAATGGCATGGATGCCTCCGAATCAATCAAAGTCTCGAATTGTATTATGCAATTAGCACGTTACTCTAGTGGCGTAATCCAGATTGCGCCAAGGTGAGTGCGACAGCCCTCCATAACCGGGCGCATTCGAACCGAACGTGCCTCGCGCTGGTGATTCCCTCCCTGTTGACCAGATAGCTAGAATGACGATCATGGCCAAGAATTCCTCTTTTGTACACCTTCATAACCACACTGAATTTTCCATGCTCGACGGCATGGCCAAGGTTGATTTATTGGCGGAAGAGGTATCCCGACAGCAAATGCCCGCCGTGGGTATGACAGACCACGGCAATATGTTCGGCTCCGACGCTTTCTACCGGCGCATGACCAAAGCCGGCGTGAAACCCATTATTGGTATCGAGGCTTATATGGCACCTGGTTCGCGCTTTAATAAAAAGCGTCAACTATGGGGTACCCCGGATCAAAAGCGTGATGACGTTTCCGCCTCCGGTGCCTATTTGCACCAGACCATGCTGGCAGAAAATGCCACGGGCCTGTCTAATCTTTTTAAGCTTTCTTCTCTTGCTTCCTATGAAGGCCAGTTGGGTAAATGGCCGCGTATGGACGCGGAACTGATTGCCGAACACGCTGATGGCATCATCGCAACGACCGGTTGTCCATCGGGTGATGTGCAAACACGTCTGCGCTTGGGCCAATTCGACGAAGCGCTCGAAGCAGCTGCGATGTGGCAAGACATTTACGGTCGTGACAACTATTTTCTGGAGTTGATGGATCATGGCCTGGACATCGAAAAGCGCACGCGTGACGGCCTGCTAGAAATTGGCCGCAAGCTGGACCTGCCACCGCTGGTGACCAATGACTGCCACTACGTGCTGGAATCGCAGGCACCGGCGCACGAGGCTATGTTGTGTGTGCAAACCGGTAAGACCTTCATGGACCCAGACCGGTTTAAGTTCGACGGCACGGGCTACTACATCAAATCAGCTGCGCAAATGCGCGAGCTGTGGGACCACATGGTGCCAGATGGCTGCGATAACACCTTGTGGATTGCCGAGCGCGTCGAATCCTATGATGCCTTGTGGGAAGAACACACCCACGACCGCATGCCAATTGCCGATGTTCCTGAGGGACACACTCCAACCTCATGGTTGACCCATGAGGTGATGGAAGGACTCAAAGACCGCTTCAACGGCGAAGAGGTGCCTGAGGAATACGTCAAGCGTGCCGAATATGAAATCTCCGTTATCGATATGAAGGGCTACCCGTCCTACTTCCTTATCGTTGCCGAGCTTATTAAGCATGCCCGCTCCATCGGTATTTGGGTCGGTCCTGGCCGTGGCTCGGCAGCGGGTGCTTTGGTTGCTTATGCCTTGACCATTACCAATATTGACCCAATTGAACATGACCTGCTGTTCGAGCGATTTTTGAACCCAGAGCGACCCTCTGCACCCGATATCGATATCGACTTCGATGACCGCCGCCGTGGTGAGATGATCCAATACGCCGCTGAGCGCTGGGGCGAAGACAAAATTGCGCAGGTTATTACCTTCGGTACCGTCAAGACCAAGCAGGCCATTAAGGATGCTGCGAAGGTGCACTTTGGCCAGCCTGGATTCCAGATGGCTGACCGCATTAACGGCGCGCTGCCGCCGGCGATTATGGCGAAAGATATTCCGCTATCCGGTATTACTGACCCGGAACATGAGCGCTACTCTGAGGCCACCGAAGTGCGCCAAATGGTCGAAACCGACCCGGATGTTAAAAAGATTTATGACACCGCGCGTGGTCTCGAAGGCGTTGTCCGCCAAGCGGGTGTGCACGCCTGTGCGGTGATTATGGCCTCTGTCCGGTTGATGGACCACATTCCAATGTGGAAGCGCCCTGCTGACGGTGCTTATATCACCGGCTGGGACTACCCAGCATGTGAGGCCATTGGCCTGCTGAAGATGGACTTTCTAGGCCTGCGCAACCTCACGGTTATCGGTGACGCGCTGGCTAATATCAAGAAAAACCGCGGCATTGACCTCAACCTTGAAGACTTGCATGCCGATGACCCGCAGGTATCCAAGGTCTACGAACTGCTCTCAAGCGGCGATACCCTAGGCGTGTTCCAGCTGGACTCCGGCGGTATGCAGGAGTTGCTAAAACGCATGAAGCCAACCGGCTTTAAAGATATCGTGGCGTCGCTGGCGCTGTATCGTCCAGGACCGATGGGCGTGAACGCGCACTGGAACTACGCGGACCGTAAAAATGGGCGTCAGGAAATTACGCCTATCCACCCAGAGCTGGAAGAAGCACTGGAAGAAATCCTCGGCGAGACCTACGGCCTGATCGTGTATCAGGAGCAGATCATGCGTATTTCTCAGAAACTCGCGAACTACACCGCTGGTGAAGCAGATGGCTTCCGTAAAGCCATGGGTAAGAAGAAACCAGAAGTACTGGCCCAAGAATATGAGAAGTTCAGCCAGGGCATGTTCTCCAATGGCTACTCCAAGGGCGCGGTCGATGCGCTGTGGGGCACCATTGAGCCTTTCGCGTCCTACGCGTTTAACAAGTCCCACGCCGCAGGCTACGGACTGGTGTCCTTCTGGACCGCATACCTGAAGGCCTACTTCGCGCCGGAGTACATGGCCGCGCTTTTGACCTCGGTGGCGGATAAGAAAGACAAGTCCGCTATCTACTTGGCTGACTGTCGCCACCTTGGCATTAAGGTGTTGCCGCCAGATGTTAACGAGTCCGCGGAAGACTTCGAGGCTGTTGGCGAAGATATCCGCTTCGGCATGGGTGCGATCCGCAACGTGGGCTCGGAAGTAGTGGAATCGATCATCGAGGCGCGCCGGGAAAAGGGTGCTTTCAAGTCCTTCAGTGACTACCTGGATAAGATTTCGCTGATTGCGTGTACCAAGCGCGTAACAGAGTCATTGATTAAAGCCGGTGCCTTTGACTCTTTGGGGCATCCGCGCAAGGGCTTGATGCTGATTCAAGAAGACGCCGTGGATTCGGTGCAGTCGACGAAAAAGGCAGCGGATAAGGGACAGTTCGATCTCTTCGCTAGCTTCGGCGGCGATGAAGGCGGATCCGTATCGACTTTTGCTATCGATGTTCCTGAGGAGTCCTGGGACCGTAAGCACGAACTCGCCCTCGAGCGAGAAATGCTGGGGCTTTATGTCTCCGGGCACCCGCTCGATGGCTTCGAAGATGCCCTGGCGGCACAGACTGATACCGCTTTGACCACCGTGGTCGGTGGCGAGATGCGCAATGGACAAGAGATGATCATCGGCGGTATTATCTCGGCTGTCGACCGTCGTTTCTCCAAGCGCGACGGCTCCCCGTGGGCAATTGTCACTATCGAAGATCACCACGGTGCGCAGGTAGAAATCTTGGTCTTTAACCAGGTTTATTCCTTGGTGGCTCCGCAGATTGTGGAAGATAATATTATCCTGGCCAAGGTTCAGGTGCGTGTGCGTGATGAGCGCACCAGCTTCTTCTGCAATGACATCCGAGTCCCGGAATTAGGCCCAGGAAATGGTGCTGGTTTGCCGCTGCGGCTGAGCATGCGTACGGACCAGTGCACGATGGAAAACATCGCAAAGCTTAAGCAAGTATTGGTCAATAACAAAGGCGATTCGGACGTCTATCTCACCCTGCTTAGTGGCGATGAATCTACCATGATGGTCTTAGGCGACCACCTGCGCGTGGAGCGATCTTCGAGCTTGATGGGTGATCTCAAAGCCACCATGGGGGCAGGGATCTTAGGCTAGACCAAGCGGTTCGCTACTCGTACGCCAAACGGGGTAGGGGACGTGAATAAAAATAATGGATGTGCAGGATTCTGAGATAAGGTAGACCACACAGTCTATTTCTTATGAAGGAGAAAACTTCGTGGCACAAAAAATCCGCACTACTCATGTTGGCTCACTCCCACGCACCCCAGAATTGCTGGAAGCAAACCAAAACCGGGCATCCGGTTCGGTGCCAGATGAGGCCTTTTTTGAAATTCTAGAAAAGGCAGTCGATGAAGTCGTTGCCCGCCAGGTAGAGCTGGGCATCGATATCATCAACGAAGGCGAATACGGCCACATCACCTCCGGAGCGATTGACTACGGTGCATGGTGGAACTACTCCTTCTCCCGCTTGGGCGGGCTGACCATGACCGACGTTGACCGTTGGGCAAGCGAGGAAGTTGTTCGTTCCGAACCAGGCAAGCCACGCTTGACCTCTTTCTCGGACCGCCGCGACCGCGCGCTGTTCAACGAGGCATACGAAGATCCAGAGTCTGGCATCTTCACCGGCCGCGCCAAGGTGGGCAACCCAGAGTTCACCGGCCCAATTACCTACGTTGGCCAGAAGGAAGTCGAAGCAGACGTCAAGCTGCTCAAGGACGCAATGGCGAAGCACAACGTCACCGACGGCTTCGTTGCGGCACTTTCCCCGGGATCTGCAGCGCGTTTGGCTAATAAGTACTACGAGACCGAGTCTGAAGTTATTCAGGCTTGTGGCGCGGCACTGTCGCACGAGTACAAGGCCATCACCGATGCTGGCCTGACCGTTCAGTTCGACGCCCCAGACTTGGCTGAAGCGTGGGACCAGATCAACCCAGAGCCTTCCATTGAAGACTTCCGTGGCTTTGTGCGCGAGCGCATCGACGTGCTCAACGAATCCATCAAGGACATTCCGAAGGAACTGACCCGCCTGCACATCTGCTGGGGCTCCTGGCACGGACCACACGTCACCGACGTTCCATTCGGCGACATCCTCGAAGAAATCCTGCGCGCTGAGGTCGGCGGCTACACCTTCGAGGCAGCCTCCCCACGCCACGCACACGAGTGGAAGATCTGGAAGGACGTTGAACTTCCAGACAACGTTTTGCTCTACCCAGGTGTTATCGCGCACTCCACCAACGTGGTTGAGCACCCAGAGCTCGTGGCAGACCGCATCTCCAACTTCGCAGAAGTAGTTGGTCCAGACAAGGTTGTCGCATCGACTGACTGTGGTTTGGGCGGTCGCCTGCACCACCAGATCGCTTGGGCAAAGCTGGACTCTTTGGTCAAGGGTGCAGAAATCGCATCCAAGCGCCTGTACTAAATTCGGGTATACGCAAAAATCCTCCCCGCAGTTCAGTTAAACCGAACTGCGGGGAGGATTTTTAGCGTTTAAGTAACGCCAGGCGATTAGAGCTTGAAGCCCATGTTCTTCAAAAAGCCGGAGATCTGGGCGCGCGCCTCAGGGGAGAAGGTTGCAACAATCCCAGCTGCCTGGGTCAAAGAGCCACCGACCGCGAGGATGGCGCCAATGACAGCGAAAATCATGTCGGTGGTGTCATCGCCACGCATGGACTTTGCGAAATCTGGCACCTTCTCCCAGCGCGCGTCTGCCTTGGCCTCTTCTTCTTCCTCGATGCACTCTGGCGGGGTAGGCATGCCGGAAGAGCCATAGCCGTTGAGGATGCCAAAGGCTAGTTCCTGTGGGCCCATAAACGAAGAACCAACCGTGCCGGCCTCAACGTCTGCCTCATGATCTTCCTTGGCCTTTTCGATGGCAGCCTGGCATTCTGGGGAGTAGCCCTCGCCGCTGATGTGTCCACCAGAAGACAGCGAGCCGGTTTGTGCGGATGCGGCAACTGGTGTCAAGGCAGCCAAAGCAACGGAGCTGGCAGCCACCATGGCCACAGAAAGACGGGAATTACGCATAGAGGACTTCTCCTTGGAAGGCAGAACTAGGATTTATACCTTCCTGAACTTAGCAGGTTGGCCAAGATACCGGTAGGCAAGGGCAAGAAAAAGATGAATTTCTAGCTAACGCGAAGACAGCGAAGATCGCGAAAGGTGAGAAGAACCTTTCGCGCTTCCGCTTGTCGATGGCTCCTTTTCCACCACCGATTCCACCTCATAGATAGTGGTGGTGCCAGAGACTTCATTGCCAACGACCAACAGGTATTCGCCATTAGGGGAGTCTTGCTTATCGATGAATGCCAGGCCTTCTGGGCCTAAGTCGCCAGCCAACTTGGTGGAGTCGTAGTTATCCTCATCAAAGTCCACGGTGAAATCGCGGTTATTAATGTAAGTCTGGTACTTCGCATTCGCTGGGTCGGTCACATCGTAGACAAAGATGCCGCCGACACGCTCAGCGCCGATGAAAGCATAGGTGCGCTCACCAATGTGGCCGATGGTCAAAGCTTCTGGCTCTGGGCCCTTATTATCGGAGCGATCGTCGAAGTCCGGGTCTTCATTATCAGCGTTGTGGTGGAAGACTCCTGGCTGATTCAAAGATGCGGTGATTTCTTCGAAGTCGGAGCCCGAGTCGAAGACGACGTTGCCGGCTTCATCGTAGATAGAAAATGAGCGTGAGCCATAGGCGTAGAGCTCATCGAAGCACTGCATTTCTTCATTCCAGCCGGAGGCATTAGACAGCTTCAAATTGCCGGCAACCTTCTTATCAGCCAGTGCCTCGGCATCAACATCGCCCAGAGCGCCCTCGCAGACCTGGCCATTATCGATGACATCGGCAAGCTCAACTTCATCGGTGTATACGCCGGAGCCACCGTCTTTTTCTTCGACGCCCCACTCGCGGGCATCACCTTCGTTTGCAGTGGCAAAGTAGGTCTTGCCGTCAGAGGTAAACGCGTGGATGGAATCCGGCATGCTCAAACCCTTCACAGGGATCGTGCGCAGCTCGGCTTTGTCATCCTTGTTGGAAGAGTCAATAGGAACCTGCAAGTGATCCGCGATGTGCGCAGGTACGACCTTTTCAACTGTGGCTGATGCGATATCGATGATCGCGATGGCATTATTTTCTTGCAGGGTGACGAAAGCCTTACCGTTAGCAGAGGCTACATATTCAGGTTCTAAGTCCAAGGAAGGCTTGTTGTGGTGATTTTCCGGGCCGAAGATGCGGATGTCTTCGTGCAGAGCACCCGGGGCATCGAAGGCCTCGAAGCCGGCGGTGCGCACATCAGCCTGGGTGGCTGCTTCCACCGTGCCGGGCGCCGGCAGCGTAATGACAGAGACTGAACCAGCAGGATCAGCGACATAAGCGGTACCCGCAGCATCTAATTCATTTGATGGCTCACCCTCGTTGGCAAC
Source organism: Corynebacterium sp. J010B-136 (assembly GCF_002967075.1). Lineage (GTDB taxonomy): Bacteria > Actinomycetota > Actinomycetes > Mycobacteriales > Mycobacteriaceae > Corynebacterium. Next base: position 79,115 of record NZ_PUGE01000003.1, read on the forward strand.
AAGCGCATAAGCGCCATCGTCGGTGATGTGCACGTTATCGGGCAACGCGCCGATGGTTACGCGCCCCAGTTCGGCTGCGCCCAAGTCATCGGCTGCAGCATCGAAGAAGAGTGCTTCGCCCTGCAGGACCTTGTTGCTTTGTTGCACCGCAGCAACTGCCAGACCATCTTCACGTACGGTAACCGAGTTGATTTCCTTATCCGCGCCCGCGGAGATAGAGCCAATCTTGGTGGGCTTTTGCGGATTAGAAGCATCGAGTACATCAATCTCGCCCGAGAGCGCATTAACGGTCAAGACGCGCTTCGAGCCCGCGTGGAAGGCAACAATCTCAGCTGCTGATTCCGCCAGCTGTCCCGATGCATAGCTTCCGAGGGGAGCCATCTTTACTGAAGCATCGGCAGCAGCGTGCGTGTGAACCGAATCCACGATGCCGTTGAAATCTTGTGCCTGGGCAACCGCAGGAGAGATGAGACCGCAGCTTAAAGTCACGGCTGCGCACAGGGAGATAGCGCGACGGGAAAAGGACATTCAACACTCCTTGGAAATTATTAATAAGTATCTGAAAACGAACTGTGTAATAGTCGCTTCCGAAGATGATTTCCGAGCAAAGTTTGTATTGAGTGTCCGTGGCTAACAGCTGAATTTCAGATGAATTCACTTATTCAGGGGGCAACGCTCACATCATTGGGTCTAAGGGACTAAAATGCTAGCTCATGAGTACAAGCCAGAAGGTCACTGCAGAAAAATTCGTCCCAGTTCGCGCAAGCGATATTCAACTGGCGCAAGCACGAATTTCTTCTGAGATTGCGCCGACGCCGCTGCAATACTGCCCGCGGCTGTCGGAACAGACTGGCTGTGACGTGTTTTTAAAGCGTGAAGACCTCCAAGGCGTGCGCTCGTATAAGATTCGTGGCGCCTTTTTCGCGATCTCAAATCTCAGCGAGGAAGAAAAAGCCGCAGGTATCGTGACAGCATCGGCAGGCAACCATGCCCAAGGCGTGGCTTATGCCTGCAGCACCATGGGAATCAAGGGCAAAATCTTCGTCCCCGGGCCAACCCCGAAGCAAAAGCGCGATCGCATCATGGTCCACGGTGGCGACAAGGTGGAACTTGTCGTTACCGGCGCGAACTTTGACGAGGCAGCGGCTGCCGCACACGCAGACGCCGATGCCCGCGGCGCGACATTCATCGAGCCTTTCGATGCCCGCGACACCGTCATTGGCCAAGGCACCGTGGCCGCAGAAATCATCTCCCAACTATCCTCGCAGGGTCGTTCGCTCGATACTGTCATCGTGCCTGTCGGCGGCGGTGGATTGCTCTCCGGTGTCACCAGCTACCTGGCGGATATGGCACCACGCACCAGCATCGTGGGAATTGAGCCGGCGGGAGCGGCATCGTTAAGCGCTGCTTTCGAAGCCGATGAACCAGTAACCCTTGATACTGTCGACCCCTTCGTCGATGGTGCAGCGGTCAAGCGCATCGGCCAAGTTCCGTACACCATCTTGGATGCCAACCGCGGCCGACTGCACTGGGACACCGTGACCGAAGGAGCCGTATCGACGGAGCTTTTGGAGCTGTACCAAAACGAAGGCATCATCGCCGAACCAGCTGGCGCCTTGTCTGTGACCGGCCTGTGTAAGGTCAACCTGCGCCCTGGTTCGACCGTGGTGTGCATCATCTCCGGCGGCAACAACGACGTACTGCGCTATGCCGAAATCATGGAACGCTCCCTGGTGCATCGCGGCCTCAAGCACTACTTCTTGGTGAACTTCCCGCAAGAACCTGGCCAGCTGCGTGATTTCTTGGTCAATATACTCGGCCCCGATGACGACATCACGCTGTTTGAATACCTCAAGCGCAACAACCGCGAAACCGGTGCGGCGCTGGTTGGTCTTGAACTGGGCAATGCTGCCGGCATCGATGGTCTGCTCGAGCGCATGGAAGCTTCCCGCATCGACTGCCGTCAGCTTAAGCCGGGTACCCCGGAGTATGACTTCCTGGTGGCTTAGTGCACACAGAATATCAACGTCCTGCCGCTGAGTGCGCGGTGGAGCATGAGATAGAAATCAAGCGTTCGCGCTTTATTTGCCTCATTGGCCGCGTGACCAACGATGCCGAGGCGCGCGAGTTCATTGATGCCGCGCGCCACCGCTTTCCCGATGCGCGACATCATTGCTCGGCGTATATTTACCACGTCGATGAATCCCATCCGGTCGAGCGTTCTTCGGACGATGGGGAACCTTCTGGCACAGCTGGCAAGCCGATGCTCGATGTGCTGAAAGGCTCCGGGCTGATGGATGTCGCCGCGGTGGTTATCCGCTACTTTGGCGGCGTGAAACTCGGCGCCGGTGGGCTGGTGCACGCTTATGGTGGCGTGGTCAGCGAAGCGATGGAACTGGTCCAGCCCGTTCTGCGCACCACCCGGCATCTGTTCACTCTTGCTGCGCCGCATGCCGACGCCGGCCGCTGGGAAGCTGAGCTTCGCAACCGCGGCTATGAGGTACTCGGCGTGGACTACGGGGCGCAGGCCACCATGACTTTAGCCGTCGCGCCTGGCGAGGAAGAAGCCCTTTTTGATTTCATCGCCGGGCTCACCCAAGCCACAGCGGAACCCAAAGAAGCTGGCACCCAATGGGTGGAAATAGCACAAAGCAATTAATCGACTAGGATATATCCCATGACAATGCAGCCCCGTCCTAATAACCCAATTGAGCTGAAGAAGCAGAAAGTCCGCAAGCACGCCCGCAACGGTGTGATCTCAGTTGCCGCCGGTCTTGGTGGCGGTGTGCTTGCCGCGTTGGTGCTCTCGGGTAGCTTCTGGTTCTGGATGTCTATCGGTTTGGTCGTAGCTGTCGTCGGCGGCGTATCTAACTGGGTAAAGATTCAAAAGATTGTCAACGAAAACAACAGCGGATACTGACGGACTGCCCGTACGCATTGACGCCTGGGTCTGGGCGGTGCGTATGTTCAAAACCCGCGGCGAGGCTGCCGATGCAGTACGCGCGGGGCATGTAAAGCTCAACGGCAATGCGGTCAAACCTGCCCAGCAGGTCGTGCCCGGTGACCGTGTGCGCGTGTGGAAGAACCACCACGAGCATGACCTGGAAATCTTGCGCACCATTCGCAAACGCGTCGGCGCACCCGTTGCGCGTACATGCTATACCGACCATGCGCCACCGCCTCCGCCGCCGGAATTCATGCCGGCGGTACCACGCCGCGACCCCGGCGCTGGGCGTCCCACCAAGAAAGAACGCCGCGACATGGAGAAATTCCTCGGCAAACGCCGCTAAATAGCCCTGCGTGGACCGCGCCTGTGGATAACTTCGCCGTTTGGGTGACGTGTCATGTGAAATTCGGGCAGGTTTTTGAACTTGCCCTAGCGCGGCCTTGCGCCGGCTTTTAGTGTCGAAGTTATGAAAGGTTTCCAGCTTTTAGAGCGCTTCTACACCAGCGGCATAAGTATTCTTCGCGACGTTTATGACTGCTCCCCACATGATCTTGTCAGTAGCGTGATGTCACTTAAGACTGCGCGAAAATACACCCGTCTAGCCACAGTATTCTTTGGCCCCGCTGATTCTCCTAAGGTGCAGCGCGACGCTGTTGCACTCGCCGAAGAGCGTGAGTTAAGCGTTGAGTATTTAGAGATGGTCAACAAACACGCCAAGAAGCTCAAAACCCGCGGCGCTGCCTGGAGATTGCGGGCAGAACTTATCGCGTTTGAAGGCACATTGGACGAAGTTGATGCACACGGCAAGAAGCGAGTTACCGAAGAAGGCGGTGACAAACAAAAGCAACGCGGCGTGCGCGTGGGCCGGGCTATCGACGGCCTGCGCACCATCAGCATTACCGATACCCAGCGCCGCATTACTGACCTCGAGAAAACTCTCGATGCCGCCATCAAAGACGACGAACAACCGCGCTCCGAAGCCCTTCTGGAGCCTTTCTGGGATTTAGTCGAAGGCAACGGCACTGGGCTTATCCGCCCGGAATACCGCACTGTGATTGCTATTGGTCTTGATGATTTCGCGAAAGTTTCGTACGGTAAAGGCGACGATGTCATCATCGGTCTTTCCGACGGCACGACCATGACCGGCGCAGAATTTATCAACGCCGCGATGGAAGGCAGCTTGGGTGACAAGCTCTATGTCGGGCTTTTCCATCCCACCGCCGGGCCGGTCAATCTTTATGAAACGCGGTTCGCCTCCGACAAACTGCGCACCTTAGCGATGGCAGAGAACCTGGTCTGTCCATGGCCGGACTGCAACGTGCCGGCCGATAGGTGCCAAGTCCACCATATCGACGCGCATAAACACGGCGGGCATACGAAACCGTCGAATCTGACGATGTTGTGTAAGTACCATAACGGTGTCAACGACGACGGTGACCCGGGTAATCCCGGGTCACAGAAAAGAAAAAATAAGCGAGGAAAAGGCAAGCCCAAGCGCGGCAGGATGCGACGACATCGTGGCAAAGTCCGCCTGCAGACCCCAGGCGGGAAGCTTGTGGGCAACACCCATCATGTGAGCAGCATGGGAGCGATGAACCTCATCTAAGAGTCCTGCGCTAAGACCGCGGTAATTGCCCTAGCCCTGATTAAAGTGTGCGGCTTAGCGGGGTAATTGCGCGATCGCTCTTTGGGAAACGTACCGAATCCGCAATGGCGGGTGCGGTGAAATTCGGCGATCCTAAAATCTATCTGGAATCCTTGCTGGGCGGAATGCTCCTGGAACTCATAGTCCGAGCTTTGTTGCTAGGGCGGCGCTCGGACCTAGAAGAACGTTCGAGAGGGAATTGGAGTATGGCGGAAGATTACCGAGACACAGCGGGATTCGTCGAGCTGTTGATTATCAATGGGGAAGTAGCTTTAGAAGCAGGGAAAGAACTCAGCGTGGAGAAAATGATGACCACGCTCATTAGTACGCTGATGAGGGTTGAAGAAACAGCTCGGCATGGGGCGTTACTCCGCAGGATAAAGTCGGGCGGAAAGAGCCAAAGGCACAGGGCCAACAAAAGGCGCAACGCGGCGAGGAATGTGAATAGATTCCGGGCTTAGATTCCAAGCACATCGGGGTTACTGCTTGCTGTGCATGGAGCGTAGGGCCTTCAGGCGGGAGATAAGCCGCTGGCGACGGTCGCGGCGGGTACCGGTCTCGGCGGTGGCATCGATGTGGGATTCGCCGAAGCGGTTGAGCAAGAGGTCATCGATAAGCCGTACTTGGCCCGGCCGGAAACGGTACTTCATCGCGTCATGAACTGTTTGGATATCGTGCTCATTGAGGAGGTTTTCCAACTGCCCCATGGTGGTAATGCCGTTGGTTTCAAGCAAATCAGCGAGCCAGCGGTAGTGCTCAGAACGCGAGCGCGGGAAGCGGCCGGTAAGCAGCACCGCCAAAATACCGGGGAGGGTTTCTGCGGAGATTTGGATATCAGAATCAGTGTGCTCATCCGGGTCTTTGAGAGCTGCGATTTCATCGAATTGATTATCCGCCAGTTCGATCAAGCCAGCGGCCAAAGTAAAGAGCCTATCGACCTGCGGGGGCTGGGCGCCGGAGCCTTGCTTGTATCGAATATCATGCTCAAATTCGGCCCAGGCGTGCTGCAAGACCGTGCGGATTTGTACTTCAAAGCGCATACCGACGTAATCGGCTAAATCTTCCATATCTTCGGTCACGCGCAGAACCAAGTGGTGGGAGCCGTAGCCAAAGCCGCCAGCGACGCGAGTTTCAGCAGCCTTGTCCACGGATTTAATGACCTCAAAAGAGTCCCCGAAGATAGTTAAGGCTTCAGGGATCACCGTGGAGTGAAAGACATTGACGCGCACTCCCATGATGTCGTGGATATCGTCCCACGGGTGCGGGTAGACCAAATCGCCGTCGGCATTGCGCTTTTTGGCCTTCGCCTTCAGCGAGGGCCAAGTCTTAACGCGCGCCGCGACGCGGTCAAAAATCACGCCGGCGTCATTGAGGAGGTCTTCGATGGCATCACGAAAATCGCGCGCGGCACGCGGGTGCACGCGTACCCATTCGTGGTACTGATTGCTCAGTTTCGAGATGGGTGATTCAGCCATGAGTGAATAAGCTCCTTTGCCTGAAAGCTAAGTACGAAATTCCTGCGGGAATCCATGTGCCCATAATAACGGGTAGGGGCACGGGCTGGGCAGTGACGCAGCGAATCCCATCAGTGCTTTGGCGGGGACATCGATAAACGCCAGTAGAGAATGGGAATCGGGTAAAAGATAAGTCAGTTGCTGGGCACGCAGGATGCGCACCAGGTGATGGTGCAAAATAGTGAAAGTTTGCGGGTGCGCCAGCCACGCTTGCGCATCAGCACCCCGGACTTTAATTTCCACCCCGGCTGGCAGTCGCGGGCCAAAACGCGCGCTTACAGACCGGGTAGAAAATTCCAAGCCAGACGGAGTGCGGGCGGCGCGCTCTAAGTTTAAAGCAGCCAAATCCCATGCGGCTTGGATGCTCAGCCCCAAGCTATCGAGGCCACGCTGGCTAATCTTGCACCCGCCGGCCTGTAATCCCACGCGCAGCTCCGGCGATAGCGCCAAGGTTGCCAGCGAGTCAGAGAACCCATCATCGGATAAAGGCCGCGACTTCACCCACGATGTCGCGTGCAAGGCAGGAAAGATCTCCCGCACCGAAAACTGGGGCTGAGTCTGCGCTAGGGAAGGGAGAGGACGGGAAGCAAGATCAGTGAGCACGGCAGGGATTCTCCAAAATCTCAGAAAGGTTAGTACCTTTCTAGGACTGCGCGTGCTGCCCAAAGGTTCCGGGGTAAATCTCCTCAGAAATTTACCGCGTTAAAGATTCCTAGAAAGGTGGTTCGGTTTCTAACTCTAAGACCTCAAAGAGCTTCGACGCTGGCCACTTTTCAATGCCCTGGCCCTTCTCATTGAGCTCATCAGCACGCTTTTCCTTAGACGTGGTCGTTGCCCATTCGCCGAGCACCAAAATGGTGGTCTTCTTGGTGACATTCTTGCCCACCTGGCCGCCGTGGTGCGCAATACCGTTCCACAAAACGCCCTTATCAAAAGGCTCGAAATCGCCGGTCAAAGTGACATGCTGGCCGTACAAAGGCGAGTCCTTATCAGCATCCGGATTCGGATCCGGAATGGTATCCGGAGTCGCCACCGACTCCCACGGTGCTGGGCGGCGTTGAGCCTTCTTGGCCGGCTCTTTCTTCTCGGCGGCCGGCTCGGCCGTACCCCACGGGTCAGATGAGGTGCGGTCACGGAAATCAGTACCGGCGCCCAAATCCTCCGGCGAAATCGGCGCAGTATCTTTCCTCAGCACCGGCATGATATGTTCAGCCGACATGGTGCCCAGTTGGAAACCCTGGTCATCAAAAATATCACGGATGGTTTGCTCGCCAGCACCGTTCGCGAAAGCCGGCGCGAGGGCGGAGATGATGTGGCCGGCAGCGCGGGCATCGTCAAGCGCATCGTGGTGCTGGAAGCTGCCAAAGCCCACTGCCTTGGCCACGGTAGGCAACTTGTGGTTGGCTACCTTGAGCACTTTGCTTTTCGATGCATACCTAGCCAACGCCAACGAACACGCCAAAGAAATCTGCGGTACGGGCATCTGGGTGCGCAAGAATGCTGAGCGCAAAGCCGTGGAATCGAACTGCGCATTGTGTGCGACGAGGACATCGTCACGCAGGAAAGTCAGCAATTCACCGGCGGCTTCAGCGAAAGTCGGGGCGCCTTTGACATCGTCAGGCGTGATGCCGTGGATGGAGATATTGACGTCCTCAAAGTGTTCAATGCCCGCGGGCGGTTGGCACAGCCACACTTTGGATTCGGTTTCTTCACCAGCGACAAAACGCACGGCGCCAATCTGGCAGATAGACGCCCAATTGCCGTTGGCGGTCTCGACATCGACGGCAACAAAGTCCAAGCCTGGGGTAGCGGTTGCTTGAAGCTCCACCGCGCCTGGGCTGCTGTGCTCTTCGGTGATTTTTCCGGAGCGCACATCATTGATCCACTGCGCGCAGCCTTGGGCATCTTGGTTAGGCGCAAAGGCGATCGTCCAGGCTGCAGACTTGGAATCTGCAAAGCTAATGACGATTCGGCCCGAAGCGGCTGCGGTGGGCTGGACGGCATCGACAGCGTCGATATCGGCCAGGGCAATTTCACGGCGCAATTCGCCGGTGAGTGAGGCTGTTAGCTGCGAGGGAACATAGACCAAGTTGCCCTGGGAAATCGACAACGAAGCTCCGAGTGTTGAAACCGTCACGTTAGGTGCTCATGCCTTTCTGCGAATTTACTGCTGCTCTTCTGCTTCGTCTTCCGACTGGGCAGAAGGGGAGGGACTATATACCGGCGGCTCAGTCTGCTTCAAGACTAGAGTCGAACGGGGCTGAACTAAAAGCGTACCCTCTGCCTCTAAGATGGTGTCCTCTTTGGGGTACCCACCGCGGAAAGCGGTGTCGACCATCAGTTGCCATTTCGCACCTAAATCTTGCGTGGGCAGTCGAAATTCAATTGCTTCATCATGCGCATTGAACATCATGATGAAAGAGTCATCTTTGATTTCCTGGCCCGCGGGGTCATGTTCGGTAATGGCATTGCCGTTAAGGTAGACCATCAAGGCCTTGCCAAAATCATGATCCCAGTCATCTTGGTTCATCAATCTTCCCGAAGGCACGAGCCATGCAACGTCGCGATCGCGAACATCGGCACCGAGCGGTCCGCCGGAGAAAAAGCGCTGGCGGCGAAAGACTGGGTGGTTGCGGCGAATCGCAATAACGCGCTTGGTAAAGGTGTAAAGCTCGGAAGGCTTGTCCAATTCCAGTAGCGACCAGTCCATCCAGGCAGTTTCATTATCCTGGCAGTAGACATTGTTATTGCCATTTTGGGTACGACCCATCTCATCGCCATGTGAAATCATGGGCGTGCCTTGAGAAAGCAGCAACGTGGTGAGGAAGTTACGCTGCTGGCGACGGCGCAGGCGCAGAATATCTTCATCATCGGTAGAACCTTCGACGCCGTGGTTCCACGAACGGTTATGCGATTCACCGTCACGGCCGTCTTCACCATTGGCCTCGTTGTGCTTTTCATTAAAAGACACCAAGTCGCGCAGGGTGAAACCGTCATGTGCGGTGATGAAATTAATCGAGGCAGTCGGGCGACGGCCATTGTTGGCATACAGATCCGACGAGCCGGTTAGCCGCGATGCAAATTCACCAAGAGTTGCTGGTTCGCCGCGCCAGAAATCGCGCACCGTATCGCGGTACTTACCGTTCCACTCGCTCCAAATTGGCGGGAAGTTGCCCACTTGGTAGCCGTCATGGCCAATGTCCCACGGTTCCGCGATGAGTTTAACCTGGCTGACCACGGGGTCTTGCTGGACAAGGTCAAAAAATGTCGCTAGCTTATCGACGTCATCTAGCTCACGCGCCAAAGTCGCTGCGAGGTCGAAGCGGAAACCGTCGACGTGCATTTCCGTAATCCAGTACCGCAAAGAGTCCATGATCAACTGCAAGGAGTGCGGATGGCGGACATTTAAAGAGTTACCTGTGCCCGTGTAGTCCATGTACTGCGACTTATCTTCATCGACTAGCCGGTAGTAGGCGAGGTTATCGATACCGCGGAAAGCGATAGTGGGGCCGAGGTGGTTGCCTTCCGCAGTGTGGTTATAGACCACATCTAGGATGATCTCGATTCCGGCAGCATGGTACGCGCGCACCATCGCTTTGAATTCTGCGACAGCACCGCCAGGAGTTGGATCGGCTGCATAATCTTGCTGAGGAGCAAAGAACCCAAAAGTGTTATAACCCCAGTAATTGCGCAGGCCTAGTTGGCGCAGACGGTCATCCTGCAAAAACTGATGAACTGGAAGCAGCTCTACAGCTGTTACCCCTAAGTCTTGGAAATACTTAATGATCGAGGGATGCGCCATGCCGGCGTAGGTTCCGCGCAGATGCTCCGGCACATCTGGATGCGTCATGGTCATACCCTTGACGTGGGTTTCATAAATGACGGTGTCAGTTTCCGGGGTGTTTGGACGGCGGTCGCCTTTCCAATCAAAGTAAGGATTGATGACCACGGACAACATCGTGTGCCCTAAAGAATCTTCTTCATTGCGCCCAGTGCCTGCTGGCTCAGCGTGGACGTCATAAGAAAAGAGCGAGGCATCGCCGTCGAAGTCGCCTTCGAAGGCACGGGCATAAGGGTCAACCAAAAGCTTGCTGGGATCGCAACGCAGGCCCTGCTCAGGATCGTACGGGCCGTGGATACGATAGCCATAGCGCTGGCCCGGCCCCACGGTCGGCAGGTAGCAGTGGAAGACGTGAGCGGTTTCTTCTTCCATCTCAATGCGGACTTCGCTTAGGTCTTCTTCAATCAGGCAGAGCTCTACTTTCTCGGCAATATCCGAAAAGATTGCAAAGTTAGTACCTGCCCCATCAAACGAGGAACCCAAAGGGTAAGGAGCTCCTGGCCATGGTTGTGTTATTGAACTACTCGATGCCATCATGAGTGAAAAGCTTAACGCACTCGCATGGCTTTGGCGTCTTATACAGCACCTTTAAATCACTAAGGGGTAAATTGCCGAACCCCGGCGATGATGATTTCTGCGCCTTGCAGCAGCGAAGAGTCCGCTAAGGTGGCCTCATTCGACGAGGACGTTGATTGAGCAGCGTCATCATCGGTGCTGGTTTTGGTCAGCGCCTCGAGCTGGGCGCGGTTTTGATCCATCACGGTAGTACCCAGCACAAGGTGCACTAAAGTCTCAGCGGCGATACGTCGCGCTGAGTCATCAGCGCCGGTTTCGCGCAACGCCTCTGCGAACTTTTCAGTCAAGTGCGTCCACGTCGGGGAGTCGGCTTGAGAAAGAGCAGCGGTGACTAACTCCGCGCCATCGCGGTGAGCGAGAAGAATTTTCCGCAAATTTGCGACCAGCTCCAAAGTAGAAGCGCCGTCGAGGTGAGTGATAAAACTCGCAGCAATTTCTGCAATTAGCGCTTGCTTATTGGCAACATGCCAATACAGCGCGCCGGGGACCACGCCTAAGGTGGTGGCGATTCTGCGCATGGTCATATCCGCAAAACCATAAGTGTTAAGCAGTTTTACGGCTGTGGTGATGATATCTTCGCGGGTCAATTGCACATTGAGAAAGTCTACCCGAGCATTGTCTAAACGTAGACCGAGCCTTGGCGAGGTCTACGCTTGGAGAGGCCTATGTTCACAGCAAGCTTTGAGGATCCCTTAAAGGGCTGCGGAAGTTTGCATTGTTAGGATATAACGCACACGATGTCTGTTGCGATGTATAGATAGGAAGTTTGGCGTCTAAGACTTGAGCCTCTAGTGATGCTCTTGTGATGACCGAATCAACCTTTGACAGCAAGCACACACTAATACAGGAGAAAACTTGTCTTTTCCACGCCCGATGAAATTGTCCGCCGCCGCACTCGCGCTGGTTACGCCATTTGCTCTCGTTGCATGTGGCTCTGATGAAAGCGAGGAAACGGCTGCGCCATCTACTTCTGCGGTTACTTCCACGGTAGAGGCCACCTCTTCAAAGGAGACCTCTTCTGTAGAGACCACGACGTCGAAGGCCAAGGAAACTTCTGAAGAGGCAGAGCCTACGACTCAAACCCCGGCAGAAACCCAGGAACCTGAAAGCGCGGAGGGAACCGATCCTGCAGCTGCAGCCGGTGCTGCTGATGCTGCGGCTGGCAACCCATTAGCCGCTGAGGAATTGCAGCCGGTTCAAGGTGGCCAACCAGCAGATGAGGCCACCCGCGGTGCCATCTCCAAGCTGGTCAACGGCTGGTATGAGGTAGGCGATATGCGCTCTTACATGCGCTACATCCCAGAGCACACCTGTACTCAGGTGCTTGAGCAAAACCCAGACGTCCACAACGTCGACTACAGCGTCTTCCCACAGATCCCAATGAACCAGGTCAGCGATAACTGGAACGCAGCGGGCGTGCAGTCCATCGACGATCTTGCAGTCAATGGCGACACTGCTTCTGCGACTGTTACCGTCAACACCGGTGAAGGTGTCGATACCTCAGTCATGCGCTTTAAGAATGAGAGCGGCAACTGGCTGTTCTGTAACTAAGCCGTTTAATTAGTTATTCTTTATTCTCGTGGCACGTATAACTTTTCCCCGCACCGTCGGCTTTGGTGCGGGGCTTTTGGCATTAGTCCTCATCGTCTTTTCCATCTTCGGACTCTTGTGGGGCCTGTGGCGCCCAGAGATGACAGCAACAGCAGTGGAAGGTGGCGGCTTTGCCATCGATACAACTTCCAATGCGCAATTCCAAGGCTTTGGTGCCTTCGTGCTGGCTACGGCGCTGCTCGCTGGGGCAGTGGCCTTCGGGGTATTTAAATACGCGAAATCCCGCCGCGGTTTAGCAACGATGCTGTATCTGGCCCTGCTGACAGTGCTGGGCTCGCTAGCCTTTTGGCTAGTCGGGGGATTTTTTGCACCGACGATGCCAGATGTGACAGCAGAAGTAGGAAGCCAAGTCAGCTGGGTACCCAGCTTCAATCCAGGGTTAGGGCTGGCAGCTGCACCTTTTGTGTGCCTGCTGGTCTACTGGTCGGGGCTATACCTCACTGTTGAAAGCTCTAGCGCAGGTGAAGAAGCAACTGCAGCTGTGCCGACAGAAGTCGGGCAGCCCCTGTATTAGATCACGGTATTAGAGCACTGTATTAAAACGCGTTTCAGGGGTGTCCATTCTGTGGGAAGGGATGCCCATTTTCAGCCGGGTCAATAGCGGTCGTATGATAGGTTAAAGCACCTAAACATACTCGTTGGAAAGGCCTGCTCAATGTTGCGCGTCATCGATCTCCGGGGTCGGAAATTAACTACCTCCCAATTGCGCCGAATTATTCCTCGCGGTGGTGTTTCAGTCGCCTCCGTCGTGGAAAAAGTCGCCCCCATAGTCAATGACATCCAACATCGTGGCGCAGCAGCCGCACTGGAGTACTGCGAGCAATTCGACGGAATTCGCCCTGCGGCCATCCGTGTGCCGCAACAGGCACTAGATGATGCGGTGAAGCAGCTCGATCCGCAGATTAAAGAGGCCATCGAGGTCTCCATTGAACGTGTGCGCAAAGTTCACGCTGAGCAAAAGCCAGCATCACACACTACTTCTTTGGGCCCTGATGCGTCTGTCACGGAGGTCTTTCGCCCAGTAGAGCGCGTTGGCCTCTACGTTCCCGGTGGCAAGGCGGTGTACCCGTCCTCTGTCATTATGAATACAGTGCCGGCACAAGAAGCCGGTGCTTCGACCTTGGTCGTTGCCTCGCCGCCGCAGAAGGAATTCGGCGGTCTGCCACACCCAACGGTGCTGGCTACCTGCGCTATTTTGGGCGTGGATGAGGTCTGGGCGGTAGGCGGTGCGCAAGGTATTGCGCTGTTGGCTTATGGCGATGATGAGGCAGAGCTTGAACCTGTCGATATGGTCACCGGCCCAGGCAATATCTTTGTTACCGCCGCCAAGCGCCTGGTGCGTGGACTGGTCGGCACAGACTCTGAGGCCGGGCCTACAGAAATTGCTGTGTTAGCCGATGCGTCTGCGAACCCGGTCTATGTTGCCTATGACTTAATCTCGCAGGCTGAGCACGATCCGATGGCAGCGAGCGTGCTCATTACTGACTCGGAAACCCTCGCCGACGCTGTCTCCAAGGCAGTCGAGCAACGCTATACCGCAACGGCAAACGCTGAGCGCGCAGCAGAAGCGTTGCGCGGGGAGCAGTCGGGCATTGTGCTTGTCGATGACATCGAGCAGGGCATTGAAGTAGCCGATGCTTATGCGGCTGAGCACCTGGAAGTGCAGACAGAAAATGCCCGCGCGGTAGCTGAGCGCATCAAGCACGCGGGCGCAATTTTCGTCGGTGATTATTCACCTGTGCCGCTGGGTGATTACTCCGCAGGTTCGAACCACGTGCTGCCTACCTCGGGAACTGCGCGCTTTAGCGCGGGGCTGTCTACGCACACCTTCTTGCGCCCGGTCAACATTGTTGAATACGGCCGCGAAGGTCTAGCAGAAGTAGCTGACGCTGTGGTCAACTTCTCTAATGCTGAAGATCTGCCAGCGCACGGGGAAGCTATCCGTGCTCGCTTAGAGGATAACTAAAGGACAGGGACTTTCATGACTGATAATTCTTCTACCAACGTGAGCGTTGATGACTTGCCTTTGCGCGATGAACTACGCGGTAAGTCTGCCTATGGCGCACCGCAGCTGCACGTGGCCTATCAACTTAATACCAATGAAAACCCGTACTCGCCGTCTGAGGAACTCATTGCGGATTTGCTTGCAGAAGTGCGCAAGATCGCCCGCGATCTCAACCGCTACCCAGAGCGTGACGCAGTGGAGCTCCGGGAATCACTGGCCAACTACATCACCGGGCAAACTGGGGTAGCAGTCACCAAGGAACAAGTCTGGGCGGCCAATGGCTCCAATGAAATTTTGCAGCAGCTACTGCAAGCTTTCGCAGGCCCGGGACGCAAGGCCTTAGGCTTTACTCCGTCTTATTCCATGCACCCTATCCTAAGTGGGGGCACGCAGACGGAATTTATCGAATGCCCACGCGCTGAAGATTTTACGATTGATATCACCAAGGCGCTGGAAAGCATCGATAAGCATGCGCCCGACGTGGTGTTTATTACCACGCCAAATAATCCTACGGGCGATGTCACCAGCCTCGCTGATATCGAAACGCTGATTCAGGCTGCCCCGGGCATTGTGATTGTCGATGAAGCTTATGCCGAATTTAGCCCGAGCCCATCTGCTGTGACCTTGCTGGAGAAATATCCCACCAAGCTGGTGGTCTCACGCACGATGTCGAAGGCTTTTGATTTCGCCGGCGGGCGCGTGGGCTATTTCATTGCTGCCCCGGCATTTATTGAAGCCGTGATGCTGGTGCGCTTGCCGTACCACCTCTCCAGCCTGACGCAGGCGGCGGCGGTGGTCGCGCTGCGTCATAGCGAAGATACGTTGTCGACCGTGGCAAAGCTGTCTTCCGAGCGCATCCGCGTGGTTGAAAGCCTGGATAAGCTGGGATACAAAGTCATCCCGAGTGAATCGAATTTCGTCTTCTTTGGCGAATTTGAAGATCAGCACGAAGCGTGGAAGAAATTCCTGGAGCGCGACGTGCTGATTCGAGATGTCGGAATTACCGGCTTTTTGCGCACCACCATTGGTTTGCCGGAAGAAAATGATGCCTTCTTGGAGGCAGCAGCTGCGATTGTGAAGGAGATCTAAAATGACACAAAGAATTGGCGCAGCTGAGCGCAAGACTTCGGAATCCGATATCCGCGTGGAAATCAACCTCGATGGCACTGGCAAATCGGATATTTCCACGGGCTTGCCGTTTTTCGATCATATGCTCACCGCTTTCGCCACCCACGGCAGCTTTGACCTGACGGTCAAGGCAGATGGCGATATTGAAATCGATGCGCACCACACCGTGGAAGACACCGCGATTGTTTTAGGACGCGCTTTTGCTGATGCCATTGGGGATAAGAAGGGCATTCGCCGCTTCGGTTCCCAGCTTTTGCCGATGGATGAAGCGTTGGTGGAAGCTGTCATCGATATTTCTGGGCGCGCGTACTACGTCATGAATGGCGAGCCGGAAAACTTAGACTGGCAAATCATCGGCGGGCACTATGCCACGGTGATTAACCGGCACTTCTTTGAGACCTTTGCGATTCACTCGCAAACTACTTTGCATGTCAACGTGCGTTATGGCCGCGACCCGCACCACATCACCGAAGCTGAGTACAAGGCTGTGGCACGTGCGCTGCGCCAGGCAGTAGAAAGCGATCCACGCCAAACTGGGATACCTTCAACTAAGGGAGCTCTGTAGACTCCGCCGTGTACCTCGCTGTAATTTTGATGTTTATGGTTGCCGGCATGCTAGTCGGCGGAGCCTGGAGCGCCTATAAGCAAGGTTCAAAATTTTGGACAGTTATGGCAGCAGTCTTGGCTCTAGCCGCGGCTGGTGCTGCAATCGCGTGGATGATAGGAGAGATGCAATAATTGGCTAAAAACGGCAAGAACTTCAACCGCAATCGACTTCACTCCATCGATGACGCCACCACACCTGCGCCGAAGCTAGGGCCAGATGCTACCCAGGCTCCTGAAAAGGTCACCTTGTGGAAGGTACCTGGTTTCGCACCAACGATGATCGCCGTCGCGGCAGCTTTTGGTGCTTGGTCGATTTTGCTTCCGGTTGTACCGACGCAGGTTATTGAAGACGGCGGTTCCCCAGCACTAGCGGGTGCATCCACCGGTATCTTCATGGCCGCGACTGTTCTCACGCAGATTTTCACTCCCTGGATGCTGCGGAAGTTTGGTTATCGCCGGTTGATGGCGGTATCTGCGTTCATGCTCGGTGTGCCAGCATTGGGACACCTTATTGGAACAGAAGCATGGGCGGTCTTGCTGTTTTCGGCTCTGCGTGGCACCGGTTTTGGTGCGCTGACCGTTGCGGAATCCGCGCTCATGGCGGAGCTAGTACCGCTGAAATACCTCGGCAAAGCCACTGGCGTGCTCGGCGTCTTCGTTGGCGCTGCGCAAATGGTCTTCTTGCCCATTGGTCTGTACATGTCTTCCTCACTCGGCTATGAGGTCACCTACATCACCGCTGCGGTTATCGCGGTTATCGCCGTCGGGATGGCGTTTAGAATCCCAGATATCCATCCCAAGGTGGAAACTGAGGGGGCATCGACAAGCGAAAGTGCACGCCCACGCGTTTCCATCTGGAAACTTGTCCTGGTGCCGGCGCTGGGGCTCAGTGCTATTTCTATGAGCTACGGTCTGGTCTCGTCTTTCTTGCCCGCGACCGTGACCGATATTGACCCTGTCACCGGTGCAACTTTGGGCGGCATCATGCTCTCGATCGTCGGTGGCTCCGCGATGGTCTCGCGCTATTTTGCCGGCTCTGCCGCCGACCGTTTCGGCGAAGCCGGACGCCTCTACATCCCTGGCCAGCTCACCTCCTGTGTGGGCATGGCGCTGATGGCCGCGGTGATTTTAGCTGGCTGGTCAGTGTGGTGGCTGGTTGTTGCCGCCGCACTCTTTGGCATCGGCTTTGGCGTGGTGCAGCAAGAAGCTTTGCTCTCGATGTTCCAGCGCCTACCGCGTACCCGATCTTCTGAAGCCTCTGCGCTGTGGAATATCTCCTATGACGGCGGAACGGGTGTCGGCTCCATTGTGTTTGCGGGCGTGGTAGCCGGTGCAGGATACGCCGGTGGTTATGCCGCTGGTGCCGTGGTTATCCTCATTGGAGTGGGCCTGACCAGCCTGGACTACGTTGTTGGCAAACACCGTGTAACTGAATATGACAATATTAAAACTCGCCTCAAGCGCCTGCGAAAGGAAAAATAAATAATGACTTCGAAATCCGTAGCCCTCCTTGATTACGGAGCCGGAAATCTGCGAAGTGCTCAGCGTGTCTTAGAACATGTTGGGGCGAATGTGACCGTGACATCCGATCCGAAAGTCGCGGTAGAAACCGATGGCCTGTTGGTACCAGGTGTGGGCGCGTATGCCGCGTGCATGGCAGGCCTGCGCGCGATTCACGGACCGCGCATCATCGGCCAGCGCCTGGCGGGTGGACGTCCGGTTCTAGGAATTTGTGTGGGTATGCAGGTGCTTTTCGATGCCGGCAACGAACACGGCATCCACACCGAAGGCTGCGGGGAATGGCCAGGCCTGGTGGAACGCCTCGATGCGGAAGTCTTGCCGCACATGGGCTGGAATACCGTGAAGATGGAAAAAGATTCACAACTTTTTGCCGGCCTCGATCAAGATACCCGTTTTTATTTCGTGCACTCATACGGCGTGCGCCGCTGGGAATTAGAAACTGAAATCACCACGCCACCTACGGTGACGTGGGCGCAGCACGAAAAAGATCCGTTTGTGGCTGCGGTGGAAAATGGTCCTTTGTGGGCCACGCAATTTCACCCTGAAAAATCCGGCGAGGCTGGATTGCACCTCTTGCGTAACTGGTTGGAACAACTCTAGGTAGGATATAGCACCATGACCTTTACTTTATTGCCCGCAGTAGATGTTGTTGACGGCCAGGCCGTCCGCTTGGACCAAGGAGAGGCCGGAACCGAAAAGTCTTATGGCACCCCATTGGAATCGGCGCTGAAATGGCAGGAGCAAGGTGCACAGTGGCTGCACTTTGTGGACTTGGATGCGGCGTTTAACCGCGGCTCCAACCATGAGCTGATGGCAGAGGTTATTTCTAACCTGGACATCAAGGTAGAGCTCACCGGCGGTATCCGTGATGATGCATCGTTAGAGCGTGCATTGGATACCGGCGTGCAGCGGGTCAATATTGGTACGGCGGCCCTAGAAAACCCTGAGTGGATCGCGGGCGTGTTGGCAGAATACGGCGAGAAGATTGCTGTGGATATCGCCGTTCGCAATATCGATGGCCAGTGGCGTACCCGCGGCAATGGCTGGGTCTCTGATGGTGGCGACCTGTGGGAAGTACTTGAGCGCCTCGACGCAGCAGGATGCAGCCGCTTTGTCGTCACCGATGTCTCTAAAGATGGCACCCTAACGGGGCCAAATGTCGAGCTTTTGCGTGATGTTGCCATGGCCACTGATGCCAAGATTGTCGCCTCCGGTGGCATTTCGACCTTGGATGATGTTGTGGAGCTGGCGCGCTATGAAAATGAAGGCATCGACTCGGCGATCATTGGCAAAGCTTTATATGAAGGCCGCTTCGATCTCGCGACAGCGCTTGACGCAGTGACTAAGGTAGAGCCATTACCGGAAGAAACCCCCATTGATTTGCTGGAGTCTCGCGAATGACCTCACCGCTAGAGCTGGTTGCCATTGCTGAAGCCGTGGTTGATGATGTCGAACAATTTTTCATCGATGGCTTAGGCGCCCCACCCGCTAGGTTTAAAGGCGAGGGTGATTTTGCCACCGAAGTAGATTTGGCTATCGAAGCCCATCTGCGCAGTTCGCTCACCCAGCTCACCGGCATTCCAGTCTATGGCGAAGAAGGCGGCGGTGAGGCTGACTTAAATCAGACCGCGTGGGTTGTGGATCCAGTTGATGGCACTGCGAACTATGCCGCGGGCAATCCTTTGTGCGGCACGGTGGTTTCTTTGGTGCATGAGGCGCGACCTATTGTGGCGATTGCTAATTTCCCGCTGATCAAGAGGCGTCTGGTCGCCGCTGAGGGAATGGAGCTGCGCACCCTAGGTGGCTTGGAGTCCGGCTTTGGCGGTGGGGAAGATGCCCTGCCTTTTGAAGATTCCCGCGGGCACATTGGGTGTTCTTCGCATCTGCCCACGCCGCTTTTCGATGACCTCCGCAGCGTCGGCTTGCGCCCACGCATGACCGGCTCGGTGTGTTTGGATTCAGCATTCGTTGCGCAAGGTGTTTTTGACGGCGCGGTGAACTTTTCTCCGCACCCGTGGGATAACGCCGCGGGCGCACTGTTTATCCAGGCAGTCGGCGGAGTTGCCACTGATCCTGAAGGCAACCCCTGGACGGCCTTTTCGCATGGCCTAGTGGTCGGCACGGAACAGGTCCATGCCACCATCCTTGATTCCATCAAGCGTACTGGCGTGGGAACCCGCCAGGTATAGATTTAGAACAGAACTTATTTTAAAAGGAGCTTGCCATGGCTGTGGCAATTCGCGTTATTCCGTGCCTCGATGTTGATCAGGGCCGTGTTGTTAAAGGCGTGAACTTTGAAAACCTGCGCGATGCTGGGGATCCAGTCGAACTTGCGCAACGCTATAACGAACTCGGCGCAGATGAACTGACCTTCTTGGATGTCTCTGCTTCCAAGCACGGACGCGGAACCATGTTGGATGTGGTGCGCCGTACCGCCGACCAGGTCTTTATCCCGCTAACCGTCGGTGGTGGAGTGCGCTCAGCTGACGATGTTCGCGAGTTGCTGCGTGCCGGTGCCGACAAGGTCTCCGTTAATACCTCTGCGATTGCACGTCCAGAGCTTTTGCGCGAGCTGGCTGATATCTTCGGCTCGCAATGCATCGTGTTATCTGTTGACGCGCGCCGTTCTTCCGAACAGCCATCTGGTTATGAAGTCACCACGCACGGTGGCACCAAGTCCGCAGGTTTAGATGCTTTGGAATGGGCACGTCGCGGCGAAGAGCTGGGAGTGGGTGAGATTTTGCTGAACTCCATGGACGGCGATGGCACACGAAACGGCTTTGACATTGAGATGCTCAAGGCCGTGCGCGAAGTAGTCACGGTTCCTGTCATTGCTTCCGGTGGTGCAGGCAAAGCCGCCGATTTTCCACCAGCTGTCGAAGCCGGTGCACAAGCTGTGCTGGCAGCTTCTATTTTCCACTTCCAGGAAGTGACGATTGCCGAAGTAAAGCAAAAGCTTTCACATGCCGGATATGAGGTGCGCTAGTGACAAATAACACGGCTGGGCCAGCAGACTATGACCTGGCGCCGGATATTGCAGCGCGTTTAAAGCGCAACGAACAAGGTTTGGTTCCTGCAATTGTGCAGGCAGAGACCGGCGAAGTGCTGATGATGGCGTGGATGGATGACCACGCGCTGGCGCATTCTTTGCTTACCCGCAAGGGCACGTATTTTTCTCGTTCACGCAATGAATATTGGGTGAAAGGGGAGACCTCTGGCAATGTACAAGAGGTAATCGGTGCACGACTAGATTGTGATGGCGACACCATTTTGCTGACGGTCCGTCAGTCCGGTGGTGCCTGCCATACGGGTGATCGGACCTGCTTTGATGCAGATGATTTGCTTTCCCCACAACCTAAGAATCCTTCTTAAGGAGAAGTGATCTTTTTATGGGCAGGCGTATTGGCCCCCTACTTTTTGCCATAGCCGCGATTGTCTTGTGGCTGTCTTCCCGCGCTACCTGGGTTACAGCGCACGTAGAAGATGAACTTTCAGGCGCGCAGACTTTGCCTTTGATCGGCAGCTTCTGGTCCTTAGAGCTCATGGGCCTAACACTGCTGCTTTTGGCAGGCGTGCTTGCGGGTCTTGCTTTGCGCCGAATTGGTCGCCGCATCGTCGGCATCATTGCCGCCCTAGCCGGCGCCGCGGTGGCGTGGGGGCCGCTGCAATTGCTTACCCGCGGTGCTGATCCACAGCGCGCGCAGAACTTGCTGCAAGCAAGTGAAGCTAATCAAAATGCCGTGGACAATGTCACCATTTCCTCCTGGGCGCAGGTGGTTTCTGTCGATGTTGCCCAGCTTGGTCCCATCTGCGCGGTAGCGGCTGGCGCTGCCGCAGTATTCGGTGGTGTGCTTTTGGCGATGCAGCCGGGGGTAGACAAACCCCGTTCCCACAAGTATGAGACTTCGGCCGCGCGTGAAGAGGCTTTGGCCGAAGACCTGCGCAATTCCCCGGATTCTGGGCGCGTGATGTGGGATGCTCTCGATGCAGATATCGATCCCACGGATTTGCCCCACCAGAAATAGTGGACGATTTCATTTTCCATAGCTTCAACCGATAACCTAGATGTGATTTAGACTTCATTTATCTTGACTTCGGAAACGGGAGGTGTGCCAGTGCCAGCCCCGATTGCTGTGGAAAATATTTTGCGCGCAGCTCTTGATGATGTCGCAGCTCGCGAGGCAGTGGTGTCCTTCCAAGATGTTAAAGCCCGCTCGCGCAGCATGGCTCCACCGCGTGATGCACGCGCCGCGCTATTGCGTACTGGCTGCTCAGTAATTACCGAATTAAAACGCGCAGTGCCTTTCAAAGGACCAATCGCTAACCTTGAATCGCCGCAGGCGATGGCAAGCCTTGCCACCAAGCTTGAAGAAGTCGGGGTGCACCTGATGGCATGTCAGACCGAAAGGCGCCGGTTCCACGGCTCTTTAGAAGATATGGCAGCAGCGCGCGAAGCCACAACCGTGCCCATGGTCTGCCGCGATGTCATCGTGGACCCGTATCAAATCCATGAGGCACGATGTTATGGCGCAGATGTTGTCACCTTGCAGGTCGCTGTCTTAGAACAAGCCCGCTTGGAATCTCTCCTAGATCGCACAGAATCTTTAGGGATGGTCGCACTGTTAGAAGTGCGCGACCCACAAGAAGTTGACCGCGCCATTCAAGCCGGGGGAACGGTAGTAGGTGTGAATGCGTGGTCGGTGACATCGGATGAGCTGCATCGAGAATCTTTTGCGGATATCGTGCCGGGGTTGCCAGAAAGCGTCATCCGCATTGCCGTGGGTGGGGTTCAGACTTCGAAAGAATTATTAAAGTACGCATCCTTTGGGGCGGATGCCATCATGGTCGGGGAATCAGTAATGACAGCGCAAAGCCCATCGGCTATGGCGCGCAGCTTGGTCGCTACAGGCCAGCACCCAGCGTGCCCATCGCGCAAGGTCTAGTGCCAAAGGTCTATTCGTTTGTGGCACACTGAAGCATGTGCAAACGATGATTTTGGCTAATATTCCCTCCCCGCCGCAAGGCGTGTGGCACCTTGGACCGCTTCCCATTCGCGCTTATGCCCTGTGCATTATCGTCGGTATTTTAGTTGCGCTGTGGTTAACGCAGCGTCGCTATACCGCGATGGGCGGCAACTCCGACACGGTGTGGGATGCCGCCATCGTCATCATCCCCGCCGGCATTATTGGCGGGCGAATCTACCACGTCGCCACTGATTACGATAAGTATTTCTGCGCTGACTGTAACCCCGTGGATGCGTTAAAAATTACCAACGGTGGACTGGGCATCTGGGGTGCGGTGGCACTCGGAACCATCGCTGTGTGGGTGATGTTTAAAGTCAAGGGCATCCCGCTAGGTCCCTTCGCTGATGCCGTGGCACCGGGCTTGGTGCTCGCACAGGGGATTGGCCGACTGGGTAACTGGTTTAACCAGGAACTCTACGGCGCAGAGACTACCGTTCCGTGGGCGCTGGATATCTACTACCGCGTGGACGAAGCTGGACGCAATGCGCCGGTATCAGGTGTCTCAACCGGTGAGGTTATCGCGTCTGTGCACCCAACATTTCTCTACGAGCTGATCTGGAATGTTTTAGTCTGCCTCTTTTTGCTGTGGGCACACAAAGCCTGGAAGCTCGGCCACGGCCGCGTCTTCGCGCTGTATGTCGCAGGCTACACGCTGGGCCGATTCTTCATTGAAAATATGCGCGCCGATGAAGCGACCATGATCTTTGGATTCCGCATCAACGCGATTGTCTCCGTCATCGTCTTTATCATCGCCGTCATTGTCTTCCTGAGCCTCAAGAAAGGACAGGAAACACCGGAGGAAGTCGATCCGAAATACCACGCCAAGCTCGCAGCAGAAAAAGAAACCGCCGCAGAGGGGCTGGAGAGCTCGAGCGCTAGTGAAAACCCGCATCCATATCCAAAACAGTAAATGAGTCCTACCGGGTACTTTTGTTTCTGTTTGATTCTTTTTGCCTTGTTGGTGGCGAAAGCAGTAGCAGCAGCTGTAAAACACGGGTAAGTTGGGACACGTTGAATACCGCTAGAGATAAAGAGGTAAGGCACTCATATGCTGGATAGAAGAACAAAAATTGTCTGTACTCTGGGCCCCGCTGTCGCCAGCGAGGACGCCATTTTACGTCTTGTTCAAGACGGCATGAATGTTGCCCGTCTTAACTTCTCCCACGGCGACCACTCCGATCATGAACAGAACTACCACTGGGTACGTTCTGCAACCGACGCTACCGGCCGTGCAGTGGGTATCCTGGCGGACTTGCAAGGCCCGAAGATCCGTCTGGGACGCTTTGTTAATGGCGCGGAACAGTGGGATAACGATGAAATCGTGCGCATTACCGTCGAGGATGTCGAAGGCACCCACGATCGTGTCTCCACGACCTATAAGAATCTCGCGAAGGATGCCAAGCCGGGCGATCGCCTGCTTATCGATGACGGCAAGGTAGCCATTGAGTGCATCGAGGTCGACGGCAACGATGTTGTCTGCCGCGTGACCGAAGGCGGACCAGTTTCTAACAACAAGGGCGTATCTTTGCCAGGCATGGATATTTCCGTGCCAGCGTTGAGTGAGAAGGATATCGCGGACCTGCGCTTTGCTTTGAAGCTGGGCGTAGACTTTATCGCTTTGTCTTTCGTGCGTTCTCCTGCTGATATTGACCTGGTTCACGCCATCATGGATGAAGAAGGCCGCCGTGTGCCGGTCATCGCGAAGCTGGAAAAGCCTGAAGCGGTTGACGCGCTTGAATCCATCATCTTGGCCTTCGACGCCGTCATGGTTGCTCGTGGTGACCTAGGCGTTGAGGTCCCACTGGAGCAGGTTCCACTGGTACAAAAGCGTGCCGTGCAGATTGCTCGCGAGAATGCGAAGCCCGTCATCGTGGCAACCCAGATGCTGGATTCCATGATTGAAAACTCCCGCCCAACTCGCGCGGAGGCATCGGATGTCGCGAACGCGGTACTCGATGGCGCAGATGCCGTCATGCTCTCTGGTGAGACTTCTGTGGGCGTTGACCCGCACAACGTGGTGCGCACCATGGCGCGCATCGTGCAGCGTGCAGAGACCGATGGCCGCGTGCCACCGCTGTCGCATGTTCCACGCACCAAGCGTGGCGTAATTTCCTACTCGGCGCGTGATATTGCTGAGCGTCTGAATGCCAAGGCAATCGTAGCTTTCACCACCTCTGGTGATACAGCTAAGCGCGTGGCTCGTTTGCACTCGCACTTGCCGCTGTTGGTCTTTACTCCACATGAAGCCGTGCGTTCCCAGCTCGCGCTGACTTGGGGTGCGCAGACCTTCTTGACCAAGGATGTGGAATCCACCGACGCCATGATGTTGGCGATGGATAAGGCACTGCTGGAAATGGAAGACTACGAAGAAGGCGACCTGGTTGTCGTTGTAGCTGGTACCCCAGCTGGTATTGCTGGAAATACCAACATGATTCATGCGCACGAACTTGGCGAAGACGTTAGCTAATCATCGCCTCGTTTAAAGCCGCTAGCTCACTGTGAGTTAGCGGCTTTAGTGTTGCGTGGGGGAAGTTTCTAGCGGAACCTGGCCGCGCATAAGTATGCGTGCGGTGCGAATCAGGGAGGTTGATGTCAGCTCGCCGTTGTCGTAGTTCGCCGCAGCGATAACCGCACCGGAAGGCGTGCCCAGGCGGGTATGGGTGCGCTGGCCCGTAATCTCGGAAACCACCGTGCCAGGTACTGCAGCGGCTGCAGCAAGACACATCGCTCCCGTGCCTGGAACCGCGAGGTGAGCTTTGCCCATGGAAATCATGCGCACCATGATGTCGACAGACTCGGCATCTAATTGCGAGCCATCCAAGATGGTCGAATTTTGCGGCCGCGCAACAAGCGCAATCTTGGGCACCACCTCAGGGCATGTGGAAAAGCCCATGGCTTGTGCGCCTGCTTGTCGCAATCGTTCGAGCAATGACATCAAGGGCTTATTCGCGTCGATGGCTGAAGGAAGCTCTGTACCAGTTAGTCCGACATCGTCCGCGCGCACAATGACAACGGGCAAGGTGGAATCCACCAAGGACACGGTAATTGCCGCGCCATCGTGATCGAAGACGGTAGTAGGAGAACCAGTGGGCAAAAGCCCTGCGGTACGGCTGCCAGCAGGATGCGGATAGGTCAAGGTAATGGCAGATCCGGTGCCAGCAACCCCGGGCAGTTCCACATCACCGGAGATTGCCGCGCGACCATCTTTGACCTCCAAGCCCACTTTTACTGTCTTGGACGTGTTGGTATTAAACAGAGTAAATTCTTGAGTGCCATCGTCGGAGTCAATGATGCCGGCTTCCAGCGCAAAAGGCACAACACCTGAGGACAGGTTGCCGCAATTGCCCGAATAATCAATGTGCGCGGTACCGACTTCGACTTGGCCGAAGGTGTAATCCACATCAATACCTTCATGCGCGCTGGCTTCAACCAACATGACCTTAGATAGCGAGGAGATCCCGCCGCCCATGCCGTTGAGCTGGCGTCCATGCGGGTCCGGGGAGCCCATGAAAAGACATAACGCAGCGTCCCTTTCCGCTTCATCAGCTGGTAGGTCGGCTGCGTTAAAGAATAGCCCCTTGCTGGTGCCACCCCGAATAAAGCAGGTATTAATCCAATCGGTCATGGACATTACTGTAGCGGTGGAAAACCCACCGCGTGAGTAATTCGGAACTAAACTATTTTAACCGAAAAACCGGCGCTTTTTCTTCTCCAACGAGCGCGCAGCAGGAGCTTCGCCGGCCGCTTTATCAGGCTCAGCGGTCGAAGAATCTGCAGGCGAGGAAATGGGAGTCGGGACGATCTTCCATACATGCTCGGCATAGTCCGCAATCGTGCGGTCCGCGGAGAAGCGGCCAGACTCGCAGATATTGATCCAGCACTTGCGCGCCCACGCTAGCTCATCATCGACGTAGTCCTGGGCCATGGCATCGCGGGTGGTGCGGTAATCAGTGAAATCACCGAGCACATAGTAGGTATCTTGGGCGTGAATCCCATAGCCATCCAGCAGACCGGAGCGGATATCACCGAAGAGGCCGGCGTTTTCGGAGCCTAAGGTGCCGTCAACAAGCGCATCGAGCACGCGAGCAAGCCCTGGCACTGAGTTATAAAGCTCGCCCGGGTTGTAGTTCTCTCGCAGACCGGGTAGCTCTTCATTCTTCGCGCCAAAGATATACGCATTCTCATCGCCCACAGCCTCAACGATTTCGACATTCGCGCCATCCAAAGTGCCCAAGGTCAATGCACCATTCATCATGAACTTCATGTTGGAAGTACCGGAAGCTTCTTTACCGGCAGTCGAGATCTGCTCAGAAATATCGGCGGCTGGGATGATCTTTTCGGCGGGGGAGACATTGTAGTTTTCTACGAAGACCACGCGGATGACATCGCGGGTGCGCTCGTCGTTGTTGACGAGCTCAGCGATGGTATTAATCAGCTTGATAATTGCCTTCGCATCCACATATCCTGGCGCAGCTTTGGCACCGAAGATGAAAGTACGTGGTGGCACTTCTTCGCCGTCCTGGGTGATGCGGAAGTAGAGATCCAGAATGTACAGAGCATTCATCAGCTGGCGCTTGTACTCATGCAGACGCTTGATTTGCACATCGAAGATGGTATCGGGGTCTACTTCTGCGCCTTGGTGCTGGCTTACCCAGGTGGCAAACTCGACCTTGTTGGCGCGTTTGATCTCCCTCAACTCAGCCATGACCGCATCATCATTGGCGTAGGTACGTAGTTTTTGCAGGTCGCCGAGGTCGGTCACCCACGTGTCAGAGCCGCTCAAGCGGGTAAGCAAATCCGAAAGGCCAGGGTTGCACATCTTCAGCCAACGCCTTGGGGTTACGCCGTTGGTCTTATTGTTGAATTTCTCCGGCCACAGTTCATGCCACTCGCGCAGGGTCTCCGCCTTGATGATATCCGTGTGCAAAGCAGCAACACCATTGATGGAATATGCCGCATAGGACGCAATCCACGCCATGTGCACATGCCCATTGGACACCGGCGCCATGTACTCAATGCGTCCCTGGTCAAGGCCACGTCCAGCCATATCTTCACGGAAGCGACGATCGATTTCGGCAATCAGCTCCCAGATACGCCAAAACAGTTTCTGGAAGATAGATACTTCCCAGGTCTCTAGTGCTTCAGCCAACGTGGTGTGGTTGGTATAAGCAAAAGTCTGGGTCACAACTTCCCATGCCTCGTCCCAACCCATGCCGTGCTCATCGAGTAAAATGCGCAATAGCTCAGGGATAGCGAGTACTGGGTGGGTGTCATTGAGCTGGATGGAATTGAACTTCGCAAACTGCGTTAAGTCATCCCCGTGGTGGCTAATGAACTTGGAAATCATCTCCTGCAGCGAGGCGGAGACAAAGAAGTACTGCTGGCGCACGCGCAGTACTTTGCCTTCATAGGTGGTGTCATTGGGATAGAGCACGCGGCAGATATCCATGACTTTTTCGCGCTCGACAATCGCTTCGGTAAAGCGCTGGGAATTAAAAGCGTCATAGTCGAACTCAGCGATGGGCTCGGCTTTCCATAAACGCAAGGTGCCTACGTTTTTGGTGTCGTAGCCCGTAATCGGCATGTCATAGGGGATAGCGCGGACATCCATGTCATCGAAATGCACGCGCCACTGCTCAGATGCGCGGCGGACGATGAAATCATAGCCATTTTCCATCCACGCATCCGGCTCTTCCTTTTGGAAACCCTGCTCAAAAGACTGACGGAAAAGCCCGTAGCGGTACAACAGGCCATAGCCGGTGACGGGGTAGTCGGAGGTTACCGCCGAGTCGAGAAAGCACGCCGCCAAACGCCCCAAACCACCATTGCCGAGGGCAGCATCGGGTTCGGCCTCAAGGACATCGACAAGTTCGTGGCCGGTATCTTCCATGACCGCCTTGGCCTCATCCACCAATTCAAGGTTGGTGAGGTTATTCAAAAGCGCACGACCTTGCAAGAATTCGGCAGAAAAATAGTGCTGCTGACGACCCTGAGCATAGGCCTTTTTGGTCTTTTCCCAATCGTCTGCAATTTTTTCCATCACCGCAGAAGACAGCCCGGACCATGCCTTGCGGTTGGTGGCAGAGACAGGGGAGACACCGGCTGCAGCGCGAATATGCCCCGGTGCAGACTGCGCAAAGTGAGAACTTTTCATGAGATGAGTTGTCCTTAAAGTGAGGCTTCTTAAGAGATAACTCCTTGAAGTCTAATTGCTCAGCGCACTTATTGCTGGACAATTACATCTGAATCGTTTTAGAGCTTAGCTCTTCGCCAAAAAGGTCAGCACCGCGGCAGCACCGGCAGTAGTCGATGCTTCCACGGTTGGATCATAGTCCGGGATGAAGTTGGACTGGTGGTTAACCGGTGGGCTATCCAAAAGCTCTTCGGGAGTAGAACCAACTAACCAGAAGTAATACGGCACGCCCCAGGCCTGTGGCAGGTAGCAGAAATCCTCGGAAGCGGTTGCTGGGGTGGCATCGACTACCTTGTCGCCAAAGACGCCGTCGAATACCTCACGGACGGCAAGCGCAGTGGCTGGGTCATTATCGGTGACCTCACCGTGCGCGAAGTATTCAAAGGTCGGTTTCGCCGGGCTTGCCGATGCCGCACACTCTGCCTCCACCACGCGATGCAAAGCTTCGTACACGCGCTCTGCCAAGGCAGGGTCGTAGTATCGGGTATTGAGCACGAGCTCAGCTGAATCTGGGATGATGTTATTTTTATCGCCGGAATGTAGCTCGCCGACAGAGATGACGAAGAATTCCCCTGGAGGCACCTCGCGGCCGACAATCGCTTGCAGGCGCACGACAATCATCGCGGCAATCAAAGTAGGGTCAATGGATTTATCCGGCATTGAGGCATGCGCGGAGCGTCCCGCGATACGGATGCGGATGGAATCACAGCCCGCCAGAATCGGTCCTGGGGTAGCTTGCACCTGGCCAGCCGGACCTGGCATGACGTGTTGTGCAAGGCACACATCAGGGCGGGGCAGCTTGTCGATGAGTCCATCGGCAATCATGCGCTTTGCCCCATCGGAAGTTTCTTCTGCTGGTTGGAAAAGCGCGATGAAAGTGCCAGACCATTGTCCGCGCAGCGAATCAATAACGGCACATGCACCAAGTAGGGCTGTAGCGTGCATATCGTGACCGCAGGCATGCATATTGCCATTGGTGGAAGCGAAATCCACGCCGGTTTCTTCGGTGATAGGCAAAGCATCAAAATCAGCGCGCATCAACACCGTCGGCCCTTCGGCGTCACTGCGGAAAATTGCTGCCATGCCAAAGCCACCGATGCCGGTGATCAGCTCACAATCAAACTCGCGCAGCTTTTGCTCAATCTGTGCTGCGGTCCGTTCTTCGTGGTGCGAAAGCTCAGGATGCTGGTGTAGATCCTCATAAAATTCACGCTGCCATTTCAGGTCCGCAGTGTGTGATTTCAAGATTTCAGAAATATTATTCGGGTGAGGCATGATCGATCTTTTTGCTTAGGGTACGCTTACTTTTATGTCACGTATTCAGTTTGATGTTTTAGTCCCACATGCTCAGTCGAAGCAGGTCGGTGAAGTGTTTGAAGAAGCTCTAAAGCGCCTGGTAACAGCACAGCGCATCGACTCCGCAGAGGTAAATATTAACGATACCCCACGTCTGCCTGAGGGTATGGAAGAACAACTGCGCCAAACCTACCGCGATGAACACGATGGCCATGACCTCGAAGACGCAGGCGTCTACCGCTACCTCATCAAGCTTGAAGGCGTTAAAGGCTCCCTGAATGAGCTTGGCATGGTGCTTGGCCGCTTGCTCACCCCTCACGCTGTACTGCCGAAGGACTGGGTATTGCTGGAAGATGAAAAGGCACATGAATTGCCTGCCATCTTCCCGTGGGCGTTGGCGGTTAGCCGCTAGCGGTGAGCCGCTAAAGCGTTCACCGCTAAGTGAGGGAAGCGGAGAACTTTTCGGCGATTGCACGGCCAGCTTCTTTGAGCTGCTCGTGCATCGTGCCCTGCTGCGAAAGCTGCGCGGACAGCGCACCTTTAGGTTCCGGAGAATCCATCCGGCCGGCCACAATCGCCAAAGTGGCATCAGCATCCTCCGCGATTTCCGCGATGGTGCCCACGACCTTACCGGTCAACGACTGCTCATCAAAAGCGCCCTCGCCAGTAATGATGAGAGCTGGCTGGTTGGACGCCTTGGCATCGGCAAGCAAACTGCGAAGACCGAGCACATCTGCCACGTGGTGCGCGCCGAGCTCCAGTGAAATATTGCTCTCGGAGCCATAAAGCAGGGACGACAGCCAAGTCAGCCCGACCGGAATGGATCCTGCGGCACCAAAACCTTCGCGCTCGACGTCGATGCCCGTGACCTCACACAATTTCATCAAGGCGCCGGTAAGCAGTGGGATATCCTCCGCCGAAGCGCCTTTTTGTTGGCCATACATGCTCGCTGCGTGAAGCGGTGGGCACGTGGTATCTGCCAACAGGGTGTATTTTAAGGCCGCGGCCTTGATATTAAGCTGCGCGGTGTCAATCGCATCGAGTACTACTAGCGGCGCGCCACCTTTCGGCAAAGGCAGCCCGCGCTCATCAAGCGGGGCACCGCCTAAAGCAGTGATGATTCCCATACCGCCATCGACGGTGGCTGAGCCGCCAAGACCTAACACGATATGTTTTGCGCCGCGGGTTTCAGCATCCGCGATCAAAACCCCAGTGCCGTAGGTATCTGCGTGACGGACGTCCAAGTCATCTTCAACCGCCGGCAGACCTGATGCTGCTGCGACATCAATATAGGCGGTATCGCCGTGCAAGAAATAGTGTGCCGTGGTGAGCCTTCCGCGAGCATCAGTGGTGGGAAGTTCGATTTTTTCCACCCCGGGCCCAGATTGAGCCGCAGCTAAAGTCTGCGCAATGACTTCTGCGGTTCCTTCTCCGCCATCGGCCATAGGAATTTGTTTAACCGTAGCCTGAGGAAAAATCTCCGCTACGCCTTGGGCAATGCCGCGTGCGACCTCCGCAGCCGTGGCGGTGGACTTGAATGAGTCAGGGGCGATGACAATGAGCATGCCCCTGATTATAACTGTTGGTTTGCATGTCCAAATATGCCCACTTACCTTTGCTGCTTGCGATATTGGTCATCCAATAGGTAAATTAGTTTCTATCAACCGATATAAACCTGTTGTCAGTTGCCTGTAGAAAGAGCATCTTAATAAAGAAGCACTGCCTTTAACGTGTAAGGAAGGGTCCATTATGAACGTGGATAACAAGATTTCTGAGTACTATGACAAGCTTCTCAAGCGCAATGCTGGAGAACCAGAATTCCACCAAGCAGTCTCAGAAGTCTTGGACTCGCTGAAGATCGTTTTGGGCAAGAACCCGCACTACGCTGACTACGGACTGGTAGAGCGCCTGTGTGAACCAGAGCGTCAGCTGATCTTCCGCGTTCCATGGATTGATGATAATGGCCAAGTTCAGGTCAACCGTGGCTTCCGCGTACAGTTCAACTCGGCTTTGGGCCCATACAAGGGTGGCTTGCGCTTCCACCCATCGGTAAACCTTGGCATCATTAAGTTCCTAGGCTTCGAGCAAATCTTCAAAAACTCCCTGACCGGCCTGCCAATTGGCGGCGGCAAGGGCGGCTCCGACTTTGACCCAAAGGGTAAGTCCGAGCTGGAAATCATGCGCTTTTGCCAGTCTTTCATGACCGAGCTGCACCGCCACATCGGTGAGTACCGCGACGTTCCTGCCGGCGATATCGGAGTCGGAGGCCGTGAAATTGGTTTCCTTTTCGGTCAGTACCGTCGCCTTGCTAACCAGCACGAGTCTGGTGTGCTCACCGGTAAGGGCTTGACTTGGGGCGGCTCGTTGGTTCGTACCGAGGCAACCGGCTACGGCACTGTTTATCTAACCGCAGAGATGATGCGCACCCACGGTGAAGCCTTAAGCGGTGCGAAGGTTATCGTCTCTGGCTCCGGCAACGTTGCTATCTACGCTGCGGCAAAGGCGCAAGAGCACGGTGCAACTGTCGTTGCTATGTCTGACTCTTCTGGCTACATCTTGACCCCAGAAGGTGTCGATGTTGACCTCCTGAAGGACATCAAGGAAAACCGTCGCGAGCGCATTAACTCCTATGCGCAGGAAGCTGGCGTGAAATTCGTCGAAGGCGGCAATATCTGGGAAGTTGAAGCAGATGTCGCACTTCCTTGTGCAACCCAAAATGAACTGGATGGCGAATCGGCACAGCTGCTGAAGAACAACGGCGTACGCTATGTTGCCGAAGGCGCCAATATGCCATGTACTCCGGATGCAGTTCACGTATTCCGCGAGGCAGGCATCGCATTCGCACCAGGTAAGGCAGCCAACGCAGGTGGCGTTGCTACCTCCGCACTGGAAATGCAGCAAAATGCATCCCGTGATTCCTGGTCCTTTGCGTACACCGATGAGCGCCTGAAGCAGATCATGACCCGCATCTTCGTCAACGTGTCGACTACCGCTGCAGAGTACGACCGTGAAGGCGATTACGTCGCTGGTGCAAATATTGCAGGCTTCAAGAAGGTCGCCGACGCGATGTTGGCACAAGGTGTTATCTAGGCTCAGTCCTGCATAAACCCTCCTCAACCCACCGAAGGAAGCGCCCCATGCTTCTTCCGGTGGGTTTTGGCGTGGGAGATGAACCTGAAGTTTAACTTTATATATACTTGGCTCCCATGTACCGCGTATTTGAAAGCATGGATCAGCTGGTCAATCACCTCGAGCAGGCCATGGGTGTTCCCATGACCTCCAATTGCATGGTGCCGCGAAATGAAATGTTGGCGCTACTTGATGAAATGCGTAATGCCATTCCTGTGGAGTTGGATGACGCACAAGACGTTTTAGATAACCAAGACGAAATTATCCGCAGCGCAGAAGAACGCGCTTCTCAGACCATTGCGGATGCTGAGGCTCAGGCCGATGACACTATCGGTCGCGCCGAAGCCGATTCGCAGGCGATGATTGATGACGCCAATCACCGCGCAACTACCGCTATCGGACAGGCGCAAGATCAGGCTGCAAGCATCGTTGAAAGTGCTCGCGCCGAGGCTGAACGCACCGTTGCTAAGGGCAATGAATCTTATGAGCGCGCAGTATCAGAAGGGCACGCTGAGCAAGAGCGCTTGGTCTCTGAATCGGAAGTAGTACGCCGCGCCAATGAGGAAGCTAATCGCATTGTCGATACCGCTCACGCAGAGTCCAGCCGACTGCGCTCTGAGTGCGATGAATTTGTAGATTCCAAGCTGGGTGAATTTGAAGAATCACTGACGGGTATTCTGCGCACCATCAATTCAGACCGTGCAGCACTTCGTCGTGGTGCAGGAGCTTCCGGAAACCGCTCTACTCGCGGTGGATATTCTTCCTACGAGCGAGACTAGTAAGACGTTGATTTCGCAGATGCGCTAAGCGCTGCTGAAATCACGGCAGCCACCAAGCCTGGGCCGGCAAGGATCGGCCAGGTGGCAAGAACCGTGCCCAACTGTTGGAGTGGATTGAGTGATCCGTCAATCAATGTCATCAGCGCTGTTCCCGCGCTGATGATGCCTCCAATGACCGCGACACTTAAAACTACAGCTCCTGCCGTGTTGCGTGCATAAAACGTGATTGCCGCTGCAGATAAGGAAAAGGCCAAAGCGATAATCATTATCGCGATGTCATAAGGCAAGGGAAAGAGCATGAGCACGAATATGCACACCCCTGCGATGACCGACCTGCGCATGACACCCTTGCGAGTGATGCCATAGTTGTTAATGGCCTGGCGGAATTTGCGCCGAGAGATCTGCTCACACACAAAACTGACGATGATCAGGATTGCCGCAGGCAGCAGCGACCCATAAATCAGCGGCGCCACACTTGAATCAAGACCATTCATGTTTAGCCATACTAGGACTAAAGTTGCGCAAAAATAAAGCTCAAAACCCTCATTTTGCCTGTACATAGGGCATTGTGACCTCCTAGACAGGTGAAGTACAGAATCCAGGGTAGGCTTAAGGATGTTATGAACTCACCACTGAAATTCAATGTGGCACAACTTTTGCGTGCCAATACGTTTGAACAACGCGAACAAACCGGCCCGGCACCAGAGCGCATTGGCTTAGAAATGATTGCCATCCCCAAGGGCAGCGAAATCACCGTGGAGGCAGATTTCACTCCATTAGGTGAAGGTCTTATGGTTGACGCCCGCATCACCGGCACTTTAGAGGGCGAATGTGCGCGTTGCTTGCAGCCTTTGCAGCGTCCGTTGGATCTCAAGGTCAGCCAGGTCTTTGCAATTAGTGAGGATTTCATCAGCGGCGATCCTGCTGAAGAAGGCGAAGACGTTCCAGCTGTAGTCGGTGAGGAAATCGATTTGCTGCAAACAGTCATTGATGAAGCAGGCATGGTTCTTCCTTTTGCGCCGACGTGCGAAAATGGCTGCGATATCACAACTCCTGAGGGTGTTGAGGTGGGAACTTCAGGCGAGGAAGAAGAGCACGTAGATCCACGTTGGTCTGGGCTGGAGAAGTTCTTGTGAGCCGGAAGAAGAAAATCAGCGGCGAGCAGGCACTAGAAGAAGCTTTCGCGGCGATTGATACCGCGCCGCTGCTGGCGAGCTTGGATGTAGAACTTGATGAATCTTTCTTGCGTTTGGCGTTAACCCACCGGTCTTTTGCCAACGAGCATGGGCATCTTCCTAATAACGAGCGCCTGGAGTTTTTGGGTGACGCGGTGTTAGGTCTGTCGATTGCTGCGCGCTTGTATGAGAAATACCCGACGCGCCCTGAATCGGATATTTCTAAGATGCGCGCCTCAATCGTGTCGCGCTTTGGGCTCGCCGATATTGCACGCGAGATGGGCTTGGGTGCTTTCATCTTGTTGGGTAAAGGCGAAGCCAACTCCAACGGTCGCGATAAAGATTCCATCCTGGCAGATACCACCGAGGCACTTTTCGGCGCCATCTATCTGCAGCATGGTTTCGAGACCGCACGCCGAGTTATCTTGGCGCTATTTGCGGAAAAGGTCGACGCAGCCGTATCAACCCGCAACCACATGGACTGGAAGACTAGCCTGCAGGAGCTGTGCGCGGAACGGAAACTGCCCACGCCAGAGTATTCTGCAACCTCGACTGGTCCAGAACACAACCAGGTATTTACTGCCCAAGTTCATGTTGATGGGCAATTGCTGGGTGAAGGCGTTGGTCCTAATAAAAAGCAGGCCGAACAACAGGCTGCTGAAAAGGCCACTCTTATTATCCGCGTGAAGTAAAAAGCTGAAGTAAAAATGCGGAGTAAATTTTATGCCTGAGTTACCTGAG
This sequence comes from Corynebacterium sp. J010B-136, assembly GCF_002967075.1. Taxonomy (GTDB): domain Bacteria; phylum Actinomycetota; class Actinomycetes; order Mycobacteriales; family Mycobacteriaceae; genus Corynebacterium. The sequence goes on from NZ_PUGE01000003.1 coordinate 114,846, forward strand.
GTAGAAGTCGTTCGCCGGGGTCTTGAACCGCACATCGTCGGACACACTTTTGATTCCGTCGACGTGCTGCACCCGCGCGCGAATAGGGGACAAGATGCCCCTTTAGATGCGATACTGCGCAACCGCCTTGTCAGCGGCATTGAACGTCGTGGCAAGTATCTGTGGTGTCAATTAGACGGCAACACCGACCGTGAAGATGATGTGCTCTTTGTGCATCTTGGAATGTCGGGTCAGCTCCGCATTGGGCATACCGATTCCAAGCACGTGCGTATTCGTGCGCATTTAAGCGATGGCGTTGATTTAAGCTTCATTGACCAACGCACATTTGGCTACTGGTTAGTAGCTCCTTTAGCCAAAATTGACCACATCGGCCAGGACCCGCTCAGCCCGGCTTTTGACATCGTGGCTGCCGCCCGCAAACTTCGGACTAAGAGGACACACGTAAAAACCGCGCTGTTGGATCAAACAATAGCTTCTGGAATTGGCAATATTTATGCCGATGAAGCGCTCTGGCGCGCGAAAGTATCGCCACTGCGCAAAGCTAATAAGCTACTGCAACGCGAAGCTATCGCGATTTATGAAGCTGCAGCGAAAGTAATGACAGAAGCCCTAGCGCAGGGTGGTACCAGTTTTGATGCGCTTTATGTCAACGTCAACGGTGAATCTGGCTACTTCTCCCGTTCTTTGCATGCCTATGGGCGTGCCGATGAACCCTGCGATCGGTGCGGCACAGCATTGAATCGCGTGGTTCTTAATGCGCGCTCGTCTCATTTCTGCCCGCAGTGCCAACGCTAGTGCAGTCAAAGTGGCATAAAACACAATCGCAGTATTTACTCCAGGCTATTAGTCCCTCGACACTGGCGTGAAGATTTTTCGACCGGCTAATTTCGCGATTGCCGCGCGATCAATCCAGGTGCAGATATATAGCGGTATCGCGCTGGTTCTGGTGACAAGGGGAGAGAAGAGCAAAGATAGTTTCTAAGCTCATCTCTTTTCATGGTCCTGGGAAGAAATTAGCCGCATGCTTCATTTGACGTGCGGGAAATGCACTTTGTTCGCGCAGTATTGTTGAAAACATCCATCTGTTTAGCCAATCTAACTATGTTCTTGCTTGAGCTAGGAATACTTCAAAGATGAATTAACGCGAGCCCAGCATGGGAAGAAAGAGTCCGCATTCTCAAGGGTGGAAAACTGGGAGAAGTTTCCGAGATTCGGAGCTAAACGGACACACTCACTGGGATAAAACTGTGGAAAATATTCCGTTTATGCCTTCACCTCAGTGTGATTCAGGTTGCTCCAAGTATTGTTTATCCCCTTTAATATTCCTATGACCTTCCTCGAGAATATTGTGGGCACGTTTAACGACGGCCTCTGGACATTCGTGGTGCCGTGGCTTTTGGTAGGCGCAGGCATCTTCTTTGGATTCCGCACCGCACTGGTTCAGCTGCGCATGATTCCTTCCATGTTCAAGTCTGTCGTCGAACGCCCAAAGGGCACCGGCGCTGACGCAGATGAAGAGTATGGCGGAATTTCTGCCTTCAAAGCGTTTACCATCTCCGCGGCCTCACGCGTGGGTACCGGCAACGTTGCTGGTGTGGCTGTAGCGATTTCCGTTGGTGGCCCAGGTGCAGTCTTTTGGATGTGGATGATTGCCATTCTGGGTGGCGCAACCTCATTTATTGAGTCCACCTTGGCACAGCTGTGGAAAGTTCGCGATGGTGACAACTATCGCGGTGGCCCGGCGTACTACATGAAAAAGGGCTTAGGCTGGACTCCACTGGCGATTGTCTTCTCCATCGCGATTGCCTTTACCTTTGGTTTTGTCTACCAGGCCTTCCAGACCAACGCGATCGCTGAGTCTTTGGCAACTTCTTTTGGTAATGACTCCTTTACTTTCCGCGCGATCGTCGGTGTCATTATCGCGGTCGTCTCTGGCTTCATCATCTTCGGTGGTGTTCAGCGTATTGCGAACATGACCCAGATCATTGTTCCTTTCATGGCCATCGCGTACTTGATCATCGGTCTGTACGTGGTCATCACTAATATCGATGCAGTCCCAGGCGTTATCTATGACATCGTCTCCCATGCCTTGGGCTTCCAACAGATTGCTGGTGCTGGTTTGGGCGCGGCCATGATGCAAGGTATTCAGCGTGGTTTGTTCTCCAATGAGGCAGGTGAAGGCTCAGCTCCAAACGCTGCTGCAACCGCAACGGTGTCTCACCCTGTTAAGCAGGGACTGGTGCAGACCCTTGGCGTTTACTTCGACACCCTAGTTGTCTGCTCGATTACCGCATTCATCATTTTGCTGGGCACCGATTTGGAGTACGGCGGAGAAGCAGAAGGCGTATCGCTGACCCAGATGGCGCTGTCGAACCAGGTTGGTGACTGGGGTATTCACCTGGTGACTTTCATCCTGTTCTTCCTGGCATTCTCTTCGATTCTGGGTAACTACTACTTGGCAGAAGCCAACGTTGAATACCTCACCGAGTCACGGACGTGGCTCTTCCTCTTCCGCGCCGTGGTTATTTTCTTTATCTGGTTCGGTGCCGTTGGCACCTTGCCATTTGTCTTCGCACTGGCAGATACCGGTGCAGGTACGATGGTTATTCTTAACATCGCGGCGATTATTCCGTTGTCGGGCGTGGCAATTAAGCTTTTGAAGAACTTCAACCAGCAACGCCGCCAGGGAATTGATCCGGTATTCCACCGGGATATGCTGCCAGAGATTAAAAATATTGAAGTCTGGGATGGCTCCGACCCAGTAACCCGTCGTAGTCTGGATGACCTTAAAGCAAAGGATTAGCAACTCTATGGAACGCATGACCGCCTTCGTTAAAGGAAATGTGCAAGGCGTGGGATTTCGCTGGTGGACTCGCTCGCGTGCATTAGAGCTGGGGCTTGCAGGACATGCGACAAATAAGTCCGACGGACGCGTGCAAGTTGTTGCCGAAGGCCCACGGGAAGATTGCGAAAAGCTGCTGGAGTTACTCAAAGAGCAACCATCTAGCACCAACCGTCCAGGTCATGTAGAAGTTGTAGTCGAACAATGGGCTGCGCCAAAAGGCGAGTCCGGATTCATTGAACGCTAAAAGCCCGGCACGGGGTCGAAAGCTTTAGGCTTTCGGCCTGTAGGATTATCACAATGCACTTGAAATCGTTGACGCTTAAAGGATTTAAATCTTTTGCGTCCGCGACGACTTTAAAATTCGAACCCGGAATCTGTGCGGTCGTAGGCCCCAATGGTTCCGGCAAATCCAATGTGGTTGATGCACTTGCTTGGGTAATGGGCGAGGGCAGCGCGAAGACCTTGCGTGGCGGCAAGATGCAAGATGTCATCTTCGCCGGCGCCGGTGAGCGCAAAGCTCTTGGCCGCGCTGAGGTAACTCTTACCATCGATAATGCTGATGGTGCACTGCCCATTGACTACACAGAAGTATCTGTTACCCGCCGCATGTTCCGAGATGGGGCAAGCGAATATGAAATCAATGGCGCCAAAGCGCGCCTGATGGATATTCAAGAGCTGCTGTCAGACTCAGGCATCGGCCGCGAGATGCACATCATCGTCGGGCAGGGAAAGCTCGCGGAAATCCTGGAATCCCGACCCGAAGACCGGCGCAGCTACATTGAAGAAGCAGCCGGTGTGTTAAAACACCGCCGTCGCAAAGAAAAAGCCCAACGCAAACTCACCGGCATGCAAGCTAACCTTGACCGCCTTTCAGACTTGACTGAAGAACTAGGCAAGCAGCTTAAACCTTTAGAGCGCCAAGCCCAGGCGGCACAACGCGCTGCCACGGTACAGGCGGATCTGCGCGATGCTCGCTTGAAACTAGCTGGCGATAGGGTAGTGCGCGTTCGTGCTGAATTTGCCGATGCACAGCGCCAAGCAGAACTTTTAGAAGAACAGGTAGCTCTTGCCACCGAGGCTTTGGAAGAAGCTACCGGTCAGCAGATGGAGCTAGAAGAGCAGCTGGGGGAGATTGTTCCCCAGGCTGAGGCTGCCCAAACGCTGTGGTTTGATTTGTCCACGCTGGTGGAGCGACTTGCTGCGACTTCGCGCATTGCACAAGAACGCGCTAATAACGCTGGCGCTGTCACTGCGTATCAGGGCCAAGACCCAGATGATTTAGAAGCCCGCGCACGAGTCGCAGATGAAGAGCACGCGGAATTAGTTCTTGCAGCTGAAGAAGCAGCCGAAGCCTTAGAATCAATCCGCGAGGAAGTAGCAGAGCGTCGTGAAGCTTTTACCGCAGCGGATAAAGAACATGCAGCTCAGTTGCGCGCTATCGCTGACCGACGCGAGGGCGTGGTCCGACTTATCGCCGAGGAAGAAGCATTATCCCGCCAAGTCGAAACCTCTGAGCAGTCACTCAGTCATAGCCAAGACGGCGTTGATGAGGCAGCGAAGAAGTTGCGTGCCGCGCGTGAAGAAGCAGCGGAAGTGGAAAAGAAGCTCGCCGATTTCGATCGGGAGCGCGCTCCACTCGATGAGGCGCATGTTCGTGCCTTGAGCGAATCTCAAGCGGCGGATTTACGTCTTGAGCAATTGCGAGACCAACAACGTGAATTTGAACGTGCGGTCTATACTTTGCATTCGCGAATTGAAACCTTAACCAGCACCATCCCGCCCACCACGGAGATTGGCGTTGACTTGCAACCGCTGGGCCAATTGGTGTCTACCTCCTATGATGTTGCTTTGGCGGTCGCTTTGGGCGAGTTCGCTGAATCGCATGTCGGCAAAGTAGGGCCAGACCTTTTAGCGGCTTTAGAAGATGCTTCGCGCACCACTGTCTTTGATAATTCTGGGTCGCAAACGCAGTGGCGCATGGACGCCAACCTGCCACCTGGGGCAGCGTGGCTATTAGATCACGTGGTTGCAGTACCTGAAATTTCCCAAGGCATCACCCGCGTCTTGGCGGATGTGGTGTTAGTAGACGATGTCGATGCTGCCCGTCAGATCGTCGCCGAAGATCCACGCTTGCGCGCTGTAACTCGAGAGGGCGTCATGGTTGGTGAAGGTTGGATCTCTGCTGGCACCGGTGCACAGTCAACGGTAGTGGTAGCTTCCAAGATTAAAACAGCGGAGCAGGAGCTAGAAAAAGCTACCCAGGATTTGGAAGAGCTTTCAGGCACGCTAGAAGGCGCAAAACTGGCAGCCGAAGATGCGCGCGTCACCGCAGCGGGTGCAAAAGCAGCGCTGCGGGACCACGATTTGCAGGTAGCCGCGTGGAAGCGCGACCACCAGCGTCTTATCTCACAGGTAGAAACTAGCGAGAAGGACCATGAAAAGCTCGCACGGCGCGCAACGGAGCTGGAAATCAAGCTGGCGCAGTTGCGTACGCAGCTGGAAGAAGCACGCGATCGACTAGCGCGGGTGGATAAAGATGAGCCGGATACGGAGGCATCGACAAGCGAGCGCGACATGGCATCCCAAGCCTTGGACGCTGCCAAAACCATGGAGATGGAAGCGCAGATGAGCCTGCGCTCTGCCCAAGACAAGGTAGGCCATGCCGCCGGGCGGGGCGATAGCTTGCGCCGCTTGGCTGAGCAAGAGCGCCAGGCCAAACAGCGCCATGACCGCACCATGGCACGCCGCCGCGCATTGGGTGAGCTTGCGCGCACAGTGGCAAGCCACGCAAAGCCATTGAGTCAAAGGGCACAGGATGCATTAACCCGCGCCGCCGAATCGCGCGACGTACTAGCAACCCAGCGCACGGCGATAAATAACCAGCTCAATGCCGCGAAACAAACGGTGACAGGTGCGCGCCAACGCTTAGAGCAGCTCACCAACAAGGCCCATTCGAGCGACATTGCTCGCTCGCAGGCCCAGGTTCGCTTAGATGAGGCAGAGTCCAAGATTTCTGAGCAACTCGGCATCGCGATTGCGGATTTGTTGCGCGATTACACCCCGGATGATGATTTCGATCGCGCTGCTGAGACTAAGCGTTTGAAGCAAGCCGAAAAGGATTTGAACTCTTTGGGCAAGGTCAACCCCTTGGCTCTGGAAGAATTCAAGGCTTTGGAAGAGCGCTATTCCTTCCTCTCGACGCAGCTTGACGATGTCACCCAAGCCCGCCGCGACTTGGAAGGTGTCATCGAGGACGTCGACGCGCAGATTCTGCAGCTCTTTAGCGATGCTTGGCAGGACGTGGAAGCGGAATTCCCGAAGGTCTTTAACACTCTTTTCCCTGGCGGCGAAGGACGGCTCATCCTGACTGAGCCCGAATCCTTGCTCACCACGGGTATTGAAGTGGAGGCTCGTCCACCGGGCAAGAAGGTCAAGCGCTTGTCCTTGCTTTCGGGCGGGGAGAAGTCCTTAACAGCGTTGGCTATGCTCGTGGCAATTTTCCGCGCACGACCCTCACCGTTTTATGTCATGGATGAGGTTGAAGCAGCGCTTGACGATGTCAACCTGCGTCGCCTCATCGCTCTTTTCGAAGAATTGCGCAAGGATTCCCAGCTCATCGTCATTACGCACCAAAAACCGACGATGGATGTCGCCAATGTGCTCTACGGTGTAACCATGCGCGGCGACGGTGTGACGCGAGTTATTTCCCAACGGATGAACCCAGCCCACGCAATGGAGCCAGCTAGCCGTTAAGATAGGGCGCATGGAATCATTCTTAATGTTGTGGATCGGCGTTGCTGTTGTTGTCCTCATTATCCTTATTGTCCTTTTAATCTTGTGGGGCAAAAAACGTGGTGAGGATAAGAAAGTTTCTTTCGACAAGGCTGAGGAAGAGCCTAAAGAGCTAACCCAACAGCAAAAGTCGGGTAATTACCAGGCGCAATCTGGCTTTAACTTTGCGCCTGCGCAATCCGCTGAGCCCGTCCCAGCGCGCGAGACCCCTCAGCCACCGCAGGACTCTGCGGTGCCGCCGGTAGTTCCACCCATCCCGCAGCCACAAGAAGCCGCTGCCGATGAGAAACAGCCCGCTCAGGAGCAGCCCGCTCAGGAGCAGCCCGCTCAGGAACCGGCTGTTTCAGAAGAACCTGCACAGCACGAACCTGCACAGGAAGAACCCGCTGATGTAAAACCAGCAGAGCCAGTTGAGTCTGAGCCAACTGAGTCAGTCGAGCCAGAAGCTGACGCCGAGCCTGCTGAACCTGCTACCGTCGCGCCAGCGGTAGAAGAAGAGGATTCCCCAATCTTTGACGAGGTTGCCGAAGACCTCGAAGCTGAAGATATTAAAGAAGAAGTAACCGAGCATGAAGAAGCTCAGCAGGCAGCTGAAGCAGCAGAAGCACAGGCTGATTCGGCTGCGGCAGCACTCGAAGAAACTCCAGTTCCTGAAGAGCCAGCAACTACTCCCGAGCCAACCGAGCCGGTAGAAGAGATTGAGCCAGCTGGCGGTCGCTTGGGTCGTTTGCGTGGACGGTTGTCGCGTTCCCAAAACGCTATCGGCCAGGGCCTTATGGGTATCTTGTCCGCTGGTGACCTCGATGAAGATGCTTGGGAGGAAATCGAAGATACCCTCATCATGGCCGATTTGGGTACGGCCGTAACCATGAAGGTTTCGGAATCTTTACGAGACAAGATTGCTGAGCGCGGAGTCTCTAGCGAAGCCGAAGCCCGCGCCATGCTGCGTGAGACTTTGATTGAGGTCGGGCGCCCAGAAATGGATCGCTCAATTAAGGCGATGCCACATGAGGGCAAGCCAGCGGTCATCATGGTTGTGGGTGTGAACGGCACTGGTAAGACAACAACCACCGGTAAATTGGCGCGTGTTCTGGTTTCCATGGGGCACTCGGTACTTCTGGGCGCAGCTGATACCTTCCGTGCGGCAGCAGCCGACCAGCTTGAGACCTGGGGCCGCCGCGTGGGTGCTTCTACTGTGCGCGGAAAAGAAGGTGCGGACCCAGCTTCTGTGGCTTTCGATGCTGTCGCAACCGGCGTTGAACAACAAGTAGATGTAGTCCTTGTTGATACCGCGGGCCGTTTGCACACTTCCAATGACTTGATGGATCAGTTGGGCAAGGTCAAGCGTGTAGTAGAGAAGAAGTCCTCAGTCGATGAGGTATTGCTTGTCATCGACGCCACGGTGGGCCAAAACGGATTGATGCAGGCCCGCGTTTTCCGTGAAGTAGTAGACATCACAGGTGTCGTCTTAACGAAGCTGGACGGTACGGCCAAGGGCGGTATCGTCTTCCAGGTTCAAGAAGAGCTCGGCGTGCCAGTCAAGCTTGTGGGCTTGGGCGAGGGCGCCGATCATTTGGCGCCATTTGAGGTAGAAAGTTTCGTCGACGCCCTGCTTGGTGAGCAGTAACCTATCGAAGGACCGAAAGCACGCCCCGCACTCTTATATGGAGTGCGGGGCGTGCTAGTCTTTCTGTGATGACGAATACAAATGCCTCATATTCCGCTGTGCGTATCAGGCACAACGGAACTAATGGCTATATCAATTCGTGGGGCCCACACCTCTCCGGCGTCATTCCTTGAACTGAGTAGGTCACCCCGTCTTTTCATGTTCATTTAAGAGGAATATCTACTTGCGATGCTTTTTTATGTTTTAGTCCTGTTAGGGCTCACAGTCGCAGTTGCCCCTTTGGCGTCGCGTCTTTTAGGGCGCAATGCTGGCTGGCTTCTGTCCTTGCCGCTGCTTGCTGGTGCTGGCATGGCAGCGTCGACCTATAGCACTGAAGAAGTGCATACTGAATCGGTGCGGTGGATGCCGACCATCGACGTGAACTTCTCTCTGCGTCTCGACGGCCTATCCTTAGTATTTTTGATGCTGGTGCTGCTTATCGGCGCTGGTGTTTTGGCGTATTCGACGCGGTATCTACACCATAAAGACACTGCCTTTTACTTCTATATTTGTGGTTTCGCAGCATCCATGGCGGTTGTAGTCACCACGGATAACTTGATGGTGTTCTACCTCGCCTGGGAGCTTACGACGCTGTGCTCTTACTTCTTGATTGCCAACTCTGGTGAGAAGGGACATCAACCAGCAATCCGTACCCTGCTGGTGACGGTTCTTGGTGGTCTATTCTTGCTGGGCGCTACCGTAATCATGGCGATCAATGCAGAGACCATGTCGATTTCTGAGGTCATTGCCTCACCGATGTGGGCGGAAAACCCTGCGCTTTTGGCAACGGTGGCTTTCTTAATCGCCATTGCAGCTTTTACCAAGTCTGCGCAATTTCCTTTCCAAGCGTGGTTGCCCGATTCGATGGTTGCCATCGCACCAGTTTCGGCTTACCTGCACGCAGCAGCGATGGTCAAGGCAGGTATTTACCTGATTCTGCGCTACTCGCCACTGCTTCATGATGTTCAGTTGTGGAATGTCATGTTGGTGGTCTGCGGCGGCATCACCGCACTCTTCGGTGCACTCACCGCCATCAAGTGTGATGATCTAAAAGAACTGTTGGCGTATTCCACCATGTCGCAGTTGGGCTTGCTGGTGCTGACCGTCGGTATTGGCACCGATGCAGCAATCACCGCGGCGATTGTCCACACCATCGCGCACGCCTGCTTCAAGGCAGCGCTGTTTATGTCGGTGGGCATCATCGAGCACGAAACCGGCACGCGCTCGTATCAAAAATTGCGCCACACCCGCATCGTCAAGATGCCTATCACCACGGGCATTATCACGATCGCTGGTGCGTCCATGGCGGGTATTCCGCTGCTGTTGGGCTTCGTTTCCAAAGAAGGACTCATCACTGCCAGCTTGGACTCCGGTTTGGCAGAGCCCTTTAAGATTCTGGTCACCGCAGTCATTGTCATCACGTCGATGTTTACCTTCGCCTACTCCTTCCGCTACATCATTGGAGCACGGGGCGCGACCAAGCATTCAATCGCGGAGGCAAATTACCAGGCCGAAGAAGGCGGCTTCGAGCCAGAACCAGTAGACACTATTACTGAAGCAAAGCCAACCGTGTGGTTTGTTCCAGGCATCCTGGCTCTTATCACCGTGGTGCTGGGAATTGTGCCTTCCTTGTTGAATTGGGCAGTGGGACAGGCAGCTGTTGCCACCACAGCAGATGCTCATGAACCACACCTGAGTATCTGGCATGGCTTTAATATCCCGCTTGCTCTCACCGGCATCATCATTGCCTTCGGTATCATCTTGGTGAACTTCAACCGCGAACTTGCTCGCGCGATGACAAACTTTGGTGCACCAATTTCGGGGCTTTCGGCTGTAGAGAAACTGCGCGAGGGAATCATCGACTTCGGCGCTAAGTACGCAACTAAGCCTTCGGGCACGACGTCTATGCGTCGTCACCTCGTTGTGCCATTTTTGATGCTGATTTTGATCGCTGTCGTCGGTCTCTTTGTTCTGCGTGATCTGCCAGAAGTCCATCGTGAGACCTCCACCCCAACCGACTGGGTATTCGTACTCATCATCGGCATTGGCGTGCTGGCATCCGTTATGGCCAAGTCTCGTCTGACCGTGGTCGTGGTGGTTTCGATTGCTGGCTTCGGTGTGACGCTGTGGTTCTATGCCCTAGGTGCTGCCGATGTTGCGACTACGCAGTTGACTGTTGAAATTTTGACGGTCTGTGTTTTGGTCTTGGTACTGCACCGCTTGCCTGATCACTTCACTCCGGAAACCCGCAAATTCCACTGGTGGTCCATCGTCTTGTCCGTAGCGGTCGGCGTAAGTGCCACCCTCGCTGTATGGGGACTGACTGGTCGTCGTGACAAGTCTGATGCAGCGCGCCTGTATCTTGAACAAGCGCCAAAGGATACCGGTGGTTCTAATGTCGTAAACACCATTTTGGTTGACTACCGTGCTTTCGATACTTTCGGTGAGCTGACAGTGCTTGGCATGGCTGGTATTGCCATCGCCGTGCTCTTGGCGAAGTTCCGCCTAGCACCTGTTCGCGAGACTCTCCTGGACCGCAAGTCGCCGGTCTTTGAAGCTTTTGAAAACGCAGTGTTCCTGCGTGCAACAGGCAGAGTCATCGGACCAATCATCGTTGCTTTGTCTGTATTGCTCTTCTTCCGCGGTCACTATGAAACTGGCGGCGGATTCGTCGCGGCACTTGTTGGTGCCGGCGGCATGGCCTTGATGTACCTGTCGGCACCAACCAATGATCGGGCAAAGATTCGTTGGCCATACTTCACGCTGATTGGTTCTGGTGTTGCCTTGGCATCGTTGACGGGTCTGGCAGGTTTCGCTGAAGGATCCTTCCTGACCTCACTGCACGTTGAGATCTTCGGAACTCACCAGACCTCGGCGATGATTTTCGACTTGGGCGTCTATCTCGCAGTTCTTGGTGTCGTTGTCGCCGCCTTCAACTTGCTGGGTATGCCACGCAAGGGGGATAAAGAATTCCACGTCCTGCTGGACTTGGCTTCCGAGCAGACCCTGCAACGCCGTGGTGAGACTGATGACCACAGGGCCCTGGCAGCTATCGCAAGCAACCAGACGAAAGAAAGGAGCAAGTAGATGACACTGGCTATTTCCTCAGGCATTCTCATCGGAGGAGCCGTCTACCTGATGCTGCGCCGCGATATGTTGCGTATCGCATTGGGCTTTACCCTTCTTTCGCACGGCGTCAACTTAATGATTGTCGCAACCGGTGGCACCTATGCCCGCAACGAGCCTTTTGGCTCGCACACTTTAGAACAAATGGGGTTTGCTGCGGATCCACTTCCACAGGCATTCGTGCTCACCGCCATCGTCATTGGTTTCTCGATTTCGGTGCTGATGTTCGTCACCGCTGCGGTCGGCGATGGCGATGACGCCACCCGTCCAGAACTGGACCTGGATAAGCACAAGGACGTGGTTCTCTAATGTGGTACAGCCCTGATTTAGTGGCCTCATTGCTGCCACTATTTGCAGCCATTCCGCTGCTTGCCGCTGGTATCTTGATCCTCTTCCAGCGTGCGAAAATCCTGCAAGAAGTAGTCATGTATACCGTGCTGATGGCAGGTCTTATCGGCTCGGGCCTTTTGATCGCTATTACTGCCGATGGCACCGCGCTTGCACACCGCGTAGGAAATTGGGATGCCCTGGTAGCAATTCCTTTTGCGGTCGATATGTTTGCAGCATTGATGTTGCTGACAGTGTCGATTCTGGCGGTTGTGTGTGCATGGTTTGCCACCGCCAGTGGATTTTCCAAAGAACCCTTCTTTGCGCCGCTGACCTTGGTATTGATGTGTGGTGTTTATGGTGCGTTGCTCACCGCCGATATCTTCAACTTCTTCGTGTTCATCGAAGTTATGTTGCTTCCAAGCTACGGCCTGTACGCAACCACCATCTACCGTCGCGGCGGACGTCAGCAGCTCGCCGGCTTGCGCCTGTTTATCGTGGCTAACCTCTTTGCCTCCAATATGCTGCTCGCCGGCGTCGTCTTGGTCTACGGCTCTTACGGTGCGGTCAACCTCGCGCAGCTGCAAGGTGCAGCGAAGGAAGAACCCGCTGTTGCGATTGCCATGTCCATCGTTATTTTGGCGATGTTGATTAAGGCTTCGGTCGTTCCTGTCCATACTTGGCTGGCACGTTCTTACCCGTACACCAACCCAGCGGTCACCGCGCTTTTTTCGGGCCTGCACACCAAGGTGGGTGTCTACGCTATCTACCGTTGGTACGCGGTCATCTTCGACGGTGACGCGCGCTGGCTGTGGATCCTGGTGCTTCTCTTTACCCTCACCATGGTCATCGGTGTGCTTGGTGCAGTAGGAGAGAAGACCACCCGTGAGATTCTGGCCTTCCACATGGTCTCACAGTTGGGCTACATCCTCATGGGCGTTGCGCTCTTTACCGAGCTCGGTATGACCGCAGGTATCTTCTACCTGATTCACCACATGATTGTTAAAGCCTCGCTGTTTATGTCGACAGGTGCCGTCGAAGTTGTCTATGGCACCGGTGAATTAGACAAGGTCACCAATATCTCGAAACGCGAGCCGATAATCGCGGTAGCTTTCTTCGCCGCGGCGCTATCGCTGGCTGGTATCCCACCGTTTTCCGGCTTCGTCGCCAAGTTCACCTTGTTGTTGGGAACCTGGGAAGCAGGGGAGATCTACGCACTGGTGGCGATGTTGGCGGTCTCGCTTATTACTTTGCTGTCGATGCTCAAGATTTGGAAAGGCATGTTCTGGGGCGATCGGAAAAAGGCCGCTCCACTGCCACGCGCGGGTCAAGACCCCGACGGACCAGCAGCCACCCTGGCTGGCGGTGTCGCTATTTACCCAGAGTTGCCAGAAGAAGGCTCTTCCGTTGCGGTCAAGGCAGCATCAGATGCGTACATCATCGAAGATACAAAAGATGCGCGCCCGCGCATTAAGTTCTGGTTAGCTGCACCAGCAGTGATTACCGCGCTGTTGACGTTGGCTATCGGTGTCGGAGGAGAAGTTCTATTGAACTGGGCAGATACCGCTGCCAACGGTCTGCTGGATACCTCCGCATATGTTGAGGCGGTGCTTGGATAATGGATTATCTAACTTTCCCATTTCGTTTCATCGGCTTTTGGCTGTGGTACATCAAGGAATTTACCGTCGCCAACTACTCCGTTTTGAAAGATATTCTATCGCGCGGGCATGACTCGACCCCAGGTATCGCGAAGTACCCGTGCGAGTCCGAGTCTGAAGCTCACTACACGCTCATCGCAGCTCTGATCACCATTACCCCAGGTACGTTGGTGGTCGGCGCCGCTGCCAATACCGATGAAGGCCAGCGCGTGATGTACGTGCACGGGATGTATAACTCGGATGCAGATGAGCTGCGTGCAGACTTGCGAGATATGGAAGAGCGCATGCTGCGCGGGGTGATGATCCACCCGCACTTTTTCTCGGACCGAAAGAAAGAGGCTTAAATCATGGTTCTAAACATTGCAATCGTGGTGGTGGCGCTGTCCATCATTCCCTCTGCTTACCGTATGTTGATTGGCCCAACTCGCGCAGACCGCGTCTCAGCTGCCGATGCTTTGCTCTTCGTGCTCGTTGCCCTAATTGCATTGATCGGCATGAAGAAAGGCTCTGGGTTTACCTTCGACTTGGTCCTCGTTGCCTCGGTCATGGGCTTCTTAGGCGCGGTTTCGCTCTCGCGTGCGCTGATGCGAGGTGAGCGTTAATGTCAGCACTATTGGTTATCTCAGATATCTTTCTGGTTCTGGGTGCGTTTAACTTCGCAGTCTGTGCAGCAGGCATGCTGAGCTTCCGCGACGTATTTGCACGTATTTCGGTGCTATCGACGGCCTCCGGATTCGGCGTGACCTTCTTGCTCATTGGCGCATTCCTTCGCGATCCAAACTGGTGGAATGTACTCATCGGGCTTGCTGCCATCATCTTGTTGTTGGGCACTTCTGCGATTGGTTCGATTTTGATTTCGCGCGCTGCCCTTTTGCGCCGGGTGGAAATCGTGGATTGCCATTTCCAGGAAGCAGATCCTTATTTCAAGGATCCTGAAGGCTTAGCGCGTGAGCTCTTTATGCGCGAAGACATGCAGGACAGACTGTCTTAAGCTGCTCAGTAAGTAAGCGTTAACCCCCCAGCCGGTGCCTTCGGGCGCCGGCTTTTTTATGTCGTATAGGTCACAAAACATTCTTTAACCTATAGGTCTATAGGTATTCTTAGAAATGTACCTATCGAGCTATAGAAAGTGGGAAGATCGTGGATAGCGTTATTGCAGCATCCGGCAATGCTTCGTGGATACTTATGTCGGCATCGTTGGTATTTTTGATGACTCCTGCGCTGGCATTGTTCTACGGCGGCATGTCATCTCGGCGCAGCGTCATGAACATCATGATGATGAGCTTTGGAGCCTTAGGGGTTGTCTCAGTGGTCTATATTCTGTGGGGCTGGTCCATGTCTTATGGCACTCAGTCTTGGGGCGGGGTAGTAGCTAATCCTGTGGAGATGTTCGGCTTGAAGGATCAGATCATAGATTCATCTGGCGAGTTTGTAGAAGGAGCAAATGGCTACGCTAATGTCATCGACATCGGCTTTCAGCTCACGTTTGCAGTCATCTCCACTGCGCTGATTTCAGGTGCGCTGGCAGAGCGCGTGAAATTTTCTACGTGGCTAGTATTTTCTGGCGCCTGGGCAACCCTGGTGTACTTCCCGCTTGCGCACATGGTCTGGGGCGGCGGGTTGCTCTCTCACACGCAAGATTCCCTGTCCGCGTGGCTTTTTGGCACCGAAGGCGGGGAGGCGATAGTCGCACCTATTGATTTCGCAGGCGGTACGGTCGTGCATATTTCCGCTGGTACTGCAGCACTTGTGCTTGCTTTGGTCGTCGGCAAGCGTGCGGGCTTTCCTAAGCACCTGTCGCGTCCTCATAACCTGCCGTTTACCATGTTGGGCGCAGCACTGCTGTGGTTCGGGTGGTGCGGATTCAACGGCGGTTCCGCATTTGCTGCCGATGGACTTGCAGGGCTGGCATGGCTGAATACCGCTGCAGCGGCGGCAGCCGCCATGCTGGGCTGGATGCTCATTGAAACCCTACGCGATAAAGCAGCCACATCTTTGGGCGCAGCCTCCGGTGTCGTGGCAGGTCTTGTCACCATCACCCCCGCAGCGGGCGCTTTGACCCCGATGACCTCGCTCATCTTAGGGTTTATCGGCGGAATCTTAGGTTGTCTTGGGGTGGGGCTGAAATTCAAATTCGGCTTTGATGACTCCCTCGATGTCGTCGGCGTTCACCTGGTCGCTGGGCTATGGGGAACCATCGGTGTGGCCTTGTTTGCGCGTGAAGGTGGCATGCTTAGCGATGACTACGCATACGGCTTTAAACTGCTCATCATCCAAACACTGATTGCGGTTGTAGCGATGCTCTTTTCCGCAATTGTCACCTACGTTATTGCAGTCGTACTGGGCAAAACCCTTGGTTGGCGCATCGACAAGGAAGCAGAAGCTAACGGCATCGATCTTGACCAACACCGCGAAACGGCCTACGACGTTGTCGGAACAAACAATTTTGCACACGCGGGCGGTAGTATGGATAAAAACGCACCTGTTATTCCATCCCGCACAGATATAAAGGAGTAAACCACCATGAAACTGATTACTGCAGTTCTCAAACCCTTCACTTTGCCGGATGTGCGTGCAGCTTTAGAACACGTAAACGTCCACGGACTGACGGTGACTGAGGCGCAAGGATATGGCCAACAGCGTGGACACAATGAGGTCTACCGCGGTGCAGAATACGCCACTGATTTCGTTCCTAAGATCAAGCTGGAAATTCTCGTGGCTGATGACCGCGTGGATGAGGTTGCCAATGCCATCGTCGAAGCGGCTTATACCGGCAAGATTGGTGACGGCAAGCTATGGGTAACCCCTGTTGAAGACGTTATCCGCGTGCGCACCGGTGAGCGCGGCGAAGAAGCTGTCTAGTGTGATTCCAGAACCACACAAAATTCGCGCTGAGGCTTATTCCTCAGCGCGTGCTTTGATCGATGACCTAGTTGTCCCACCGAATGCTGCTTTGGCTGCCACTGGCTCTTTAGCACGGAAGGAAATGACGTCATATTCCGATCTGGACATGGTGCTAATTCATGCCCCCGGCCAACAGCTGGAGGAAGAGGAAGTCGGCGCACTGTGGTATCCCATTTGGGATGCGAAGTATCACCTTGATTATGCGGTGCGCACCCCTGATGAGTGTGCCGCCGTTGCGGAAACCGACGTTGCTGCTGCGCTGAGCCAGCTAGATCTGACCTTTTTGGCCGGTGAT
Organism: Corynebacterium sp. J010B-136; assembly: GCF_002967075.1. Lineage (GTDB taxonomy): Bacteria > Actinomycetota > Actinomycetes > Mycobacteriales > Mycobacteriaceae > Corynebacterium. The sequence continues at coordinate 131,459 of NZ_PUGE01000003.1, forward strand.
AAGCAGCTTGTCGATGAATCCCGCGCGAAACTCTACGCCACCTGGCGGGTGTCTTTGCAAAAGAACTTCGATAGGTTCATCGATTCTTCGATTGATCGCTGGCGCAGGGCAGGGCCGATTGCCTCGATGACGCGCCCGGAGATCAAAAATGGGCGCGGAGGATTGCGCGACCTGCAGCTGTTGCGCGCGCTTGCCTTAGGCAATCTTTGCGATGTACCTGAGCTGGGTGCGGAACGTGACCTGTTATTGGATGTGCGCGTCTTATTGCATGAACATTCACGTCGGCATCGCGACGTGTTGGAACCAGAGTTCGCCGCCGAGATCGCAGAAGATTTAGGTTTCAAAGACCGCTATGAGCTTTCTGCTGCCTTGGCGAAGGCCTCAACGACGATTAGCAATGCAGTCGAGCGTGGCCTTTCCGCAGCCCGCGGCTTGGTCTCGCGGCGCAGCGTACACCGCGTGCGCAAACCGCTTGATGTCGATGTGGTTGATGAAGGCGGCTATATAACCCTGGCCCGCAATGCGAATCTCAATGATCCAGGCTTGATTTTGCGCGTCGCTGCGGCGACTGCGCGCACAGGTAACCCCGTGAAAAATGGGGTGTGGCAGCGTCTGCGGGACGTGCCGGATTTGCCTGCGCGGTGGCCACGAACTTCAGCTGATGACTTCTTTACGGTGCTAACCAGCCCGCAGGTCATTATCGAGATGGATAAGTTTGGTCTGTGGGAGCGCTACGTTCCCGAATGGAACCGCATCCGCGGAGTCTTGCCGCGTGAGCGCAACCATTCCCACACTATTGACTTTCACTCGGTTGAAACGGTGGAGCGGTGCGCGCAGGTGCGCACGACGGTCGGCCGGCCAGATCTATTATTGCTGGGCGCGTTATTTCACGATATCGGCAAAGGCTATGGCCGCCCGCACGAGCAGGTCGGCGCGGAGATGGTCACCCGTATGGCACAAAAGCTGGGATTGAATCTCCCGGATCGCATGCGTGTGCAAACTCTCGTCGCAGAGCACACGACTTTGTCGAAGCTGGCTGCGCGCATGGACCCAGAATCAGATGAAGCCCGCAACGCCGTCCTCGACGCGGTGCACTATGACCCGCTAACGCTTGCGATGCTCACGGTCTTAACTGAGGCCGATTCGAAGGCTACGGGCCCGGGGGTATGGAATCATCGAAAAGCTGCTGCTGTGCATGAGCTTTCTCTACGTGGGTTAAGAATGTTGGATACCTTCGTTCCCGCACGTCCGCGCGTCTATGCTCCGGCCGATATTGGATTGCACACCAACTGGGAAGACAAACAGCTAACGATTTCCTGGCGTGGTTCCTATCAACGCGAGGTTGTACGTCCCTTGGCTGTGGTTGCTGCGCTGGGGTGGGTAGTAACCCAGGCGGCGATGGTGCGCGAGGATGATGGCTCCTATGCGGCTGAATTTACCGTGCGTGCGCTTCACGAAAGACTCGAGCGAGCCGCTGATGAGGCACGCTTTGTACAAGCCTATAAATCTGGGGTCTACTCCACACTGCCGGAGATTGAGAAGCATCCATCCACGGCCAATTGGCAAGTCGGTGGGGTATTTGAAGTCCGTACCGTGGATCAACGTGCGGTTTTAGGCCATGTGATCGGCAAATTACCTGATGTAAAATGGTTGACGATGACCTCTCCCGGAGCCACCATGGTGGTGCAAGCAGCGATGTCTGAAACTGTTTCTCGCGCCGCGGTGGTCAGGAATGTGACCGAAGCGCTATCAGGCGGCTAAGCTAGGGGAGTTAAAAAGTTCCCGAACGAAAAGATGTGCTTAAGTGTTCGAGTCACTATCAGATCGCTTACAAACGACGCTGAAGAATCTGCGCGGTAAAGGCAAACTGACCGAGGCAGACATCAACGCCACCGCGCGCGAGATTCGTCTCGCGTTGCTGGAAGCCGACGTGTCTTTGACGGTCGTGCGCGGGTTCATCAAGCGTATTAAAGAACGTGCTGTTGGCGCAGAAGTTTCTGAGGCGCTGAACCCTGCTCAGCAAGTTATTAAAATTGTCAACGAAGAGCTGGTTTCAATCCTCGGTGGCGAAACCCGCCGTCTGCAATTTGCTAAGAACCCGCCGACGGTCATCATGCTCGCCGGTTTGCAGGGTGCGGGTAAAACCACTCTCGCCGGTAAATTAGCCAAGCATTTGGCAGGCCAGGGCCACACCCCGATGTTGGTGGCCTGTGACTTGCAGCGCCCAGGTGCAGTCCAGCAGCTTGAAATTGTTGGTGAGCGCGCAGGCGTTCCTACCTTCGCGCCTGATGCCGGTACCTCGGTTGATGCGCACGACCATGAGATGGGTACCTCGACCGGCGACCCAGTCAAGGTTGCACAAGCAGGTATCGAAGAAGCCAAGCGCGCGCAGCACGACGTGGTCATCATTGACACCGCTGGTCGCTTAGGTATTGATGAAACCCTGATGACGCAGGCGCGCAATATTCGCGATGCCGTCAACCCTGACGAAGTCCTCTTTGTCATTGACTCCATGATCGGTCAGGACGCGGTTTCTACCGCTGAGGCTTTCCGCGATGGCGTGGACTTTACCGGCGTCGTTCTCACGAAGCTTGATGGTGATGCCCGCGGTGGTGCCGCCCTGTCGATTCGTGAAGTCACCGGCAAGCCAATCCTGTTTGCCTCCACCGGTGAGAAGTTAGAGAACTTCGATGTATTCCACCCTGAGCGCATGGCCAGCCGAATCCTCGGCATGGGTGACATGCTCAGCCTTATTGAGCAGGCTGAAGCCACCATGGACCACCAAAAGGCCGAGGATGCTGCGCGCAAGCTCGGTTCTGGTGAGCTCACTTTGAATGACTTCCTCGACCAGCTGCTGATGGTCCGCAAGATGGGCCCAATTGGCAACCTGCTCAAGATGATGCCAGGCGGCAAGCAGATGAGCGAGATGGCCGAGATGGTCGATGAGAAGCACATCGACCGCATCCAGGCGATCATCCGCGGTATGACACCAGAAGAGCGCGAAAACCCGAAGGTGCTAAACGCGTCGCGCCGCAAGCGTATTGCTTTAGGTTCTGGTGTTGAGGTCGCAGACGTTAACCAGCTCATCGAGCGCTTCAACGAAGCCAAGAAGATGATGACCAAGATGGCTGGCCAGTTCGGCATGGGCGGCGGTGCTCGCTCTGCAACGAAGAAGAAGCCAAAGGGCCGCAAGGGCAAAAACGGCAAGCGTAAAAAGCCTAAGGGCCCTAGCCGCGGCGGTGGAATGCCAGGCATGCCGGGAATGCCTGGAATGCCCGGTGGCGGCGGCATGCCTTCTATGGAAGAACTGCAGAAGCTACAAGAGCAAATGGGTGGCGGTGCTGCTGGCGGCGGTTTCCCAGGAATGGGCAACAAGCTGCCCAAGGGCATGGAAAATATCGACTTGAACAATCTCAAATTCGATAAGTAGCCACGCCACGGCTTAAGCACACAGCTCGAGCCCCTGACAGAGCATATCTGCCAGGGGCTCGAGCTTTTCGTCTCTTTCATAAAAGGGATCGCCAGTTTCCCCAACCAGGCCCGGTTTCTAGTTGGGTTCTCTCATTTGCTGGTGATTTCGTTGCCGTGGCGTCTTTAGATGAGGTCCATCGCCCCCATGTTGCTCAGGTTGTGCGTGTTGCCCACCAGTTTGCCGCCTGGGGTGTGTAGGCGGACTTTCCCGCGGTGGCGGCGCATTCTCCCGCGACTCGGTTTGCCTCGTTTCTTCCGGCTCGGCGAAGCTGGACCGTCATCGTCATTCACACCGTTGTGATACTTGCACAGCATCGTCAGATTCGACGGCTTAGTATGACCACCGTTCTTGTGGGTATCGATGTGGTGAACCTGGCACCTATCAGCCGGAACATTGCAGTCTGGCCACGGGCAGACCAGATTCTCTGCCATGGCTAAGGTTCGTAGTTTGTCTGATGCGAAGCGGGTCTCGTAAAGGTTGACCGGCCCGGCGGTGGGGTGAAAGAGTCCGACATAGAGTTTGTCGCCGAGTGCGCCTTTCATTGCGGCGTTGATGAACTCTGCGCCGGTCATGGTGGTGCCATCGGAGAGACCGATGATGACGTCGTCGCCGCGCCCGCAGCTAACTTTCGCGAAATCGTCGAGACCGATGGCAATGACGGTGCGGTATTCCGGCTTGATAAGCCCGGTGCCGTTTCCTTTGACGAGGTCCCAGAAGGGCTCCAGAAGTGCTTTAGAGCGTGGCTGGTCCTCATCGTGCTTGATGCCCGCATCAAGCGTCTTTTCTAAGTCAGTGATACGGCGTTGGGTATCGGTAATACTAATGGTGCGCAGTCCATCGATGACGCGTCCTACACGGACGCCGCGTTGTTTGGGTTTGTCACCGCCTTCTTCGGTCACGCGCTTTTTCGCGTAGGCTTCGACTTCTTCTAAAGAGCCTTCAAGGGCGATAAGTTCGGCGCGCAGTTTCCAGGCAGCGCCGCGGGCTTTGAGCTTCCTCGCGTGCTTATTGACCATTAGTAAATGATTGGCGCTTAGTTTCTTTTCTTCAGCGAGGGCGATAGTTTCTTGCTGCACGCGTGGGGAGTCGCAGGGGCTAAAAAGTTCGGTGGCGAGGCGGGCGTAGTTTGTGGCGAGTGTAACTTCTATGCCTTCGTCGGATATGTCGTGGGGTGAAAGCTCATCGAAAAGCCGCAAAAAGCCTATGCCGTGGCTGGTGAGGAGCTTGAATGCTTGCCATATGTCGTTCATGACTTCGACACTAAAGGGGCGTGCAAGTCCTGGCTAGTGCAAAACAAAAAACCTGTGGATAACTACGTTGACGCGTCACGCAAACGCATAAGTTATCCACAGGTGGTGCTATCCGGGGGCTTTTCGTGCCTCAATTGGATTTACAGAGCGGCATCAGGAAGTGTTTCACCTAAGCCGGGCTCGTAGGGGACAGCGCCTTCAGGTAATTCTTCTACAGGGGCTTCTTCTACGGGTGCTTGTTCGATGGGAGACTCCACGGGAGGAACTTCTGCAGGCGGTGCGTCTTGGTAGACCGGCGGTTGCTCCTCGCCTGGTAGTTGTTCTACGGGATCCGGCTGACCGGGGTATTCATTTCCCGGCAAGGTTTCTTCTTCGGGTGCAACCGGAGCGCGGGTAAAGCTTGGCTCGCGAGGCTCCGGGATGGGCTGGCCGGCCATGATGGCTGAGATGTAGTCCTCAAAGAGAGGCATCGCCGAATCTGCAAATGCATTCGTGATGTGGTGCATGTCGCGATAGACCATGGTGTTACCGATAACGGTCGGGCACCATTCCGCGTCGCAGAACCAATCCGAGGTATCTACTGCCACCATATTCTGGAAATTCGCCAAGATAGGCGCTGACGGATCCTCAGGGGTGTATACGCGCTCGCGCGCCATGCCACAGCCGATTGGATCTTCGGTGGCAACGTAGCACTCATCAAACTCACGCGCCATCAGGTTTTCATCAAAGCCCCATGGGTTATCGCGTAGACCCAAGAAGGGGATATTCGCTTTCTGCAGCTCTTCCCAAAAGCCCACGTAGCCTGCCGGCACCATATCTGGGCCGTGGCCATGCTCGCCTTGAGGTCTAGTGGTATTAGATATAACGAGGTCAGGTTGTGCTTCTCGGATTCGTTCCATAGCTAGGGCGCCCCACTCGGCACAGGCTGGAGTAACACCCGAGGTGTCTCCGATTTCGATCGGGCAATCTTGACGCAGCAGCGGAACCAATTTATATCCGATGCGTTTGCCTAATTTATCAAGCCCTGATGCCCATTGCTCAGCATGTGAGCCACCGACTAAATAAACGGTGAAATCAGCATCCGGGTCACCGAAAATACATGGATCACCGTTGACGTCGACATCGAAGAAGGCATCGCCCGGCGCATCCTGACCAATAAAGCAGTGCAGGGTGGAAGTTGGTGGCATGATGCCGCCAACCAACATTGGGTCAGGCTGGACTGAATCGACCTCTGGCACATCGACTCCGAAATGCGCCATGACGCCAGGGTAGGAGACCGGATCCAAGGTATCGTCTCTGAGATTAGAAACAGTGCTGTTCCACACTGGCTGGACCATAAGTAGAGCCACCATGCAGACAGCTACGACGCCACCGCCGAGAACTCGCATCTTGCCAGCGCGGTTCTTCATCGTCGCCAAAGCGCGGTTGACTGGCATGTCATCTGCCAAAGGACGCTTTCCGTGTTGGCGCAGTGGGCGCTCAACAAACCGGTGGGTGAGATCAGCCAGCACCAGCGAGAAAGCGATGATGCTAATGCCCAGCCACCATGGAGGGGTCGCAAGGTTGAGCGCCGCAGTCGACAAAATTAGCAATGGCCAGTGCCACAGGTAGAGCGCATAGGCGATATCGCCAAGCCATCGGGAAAACTTGGAGGCCAGAACCCCAGAGATGCGGCCGCCGGAGCTGCCGCCGACGATGATAAGTACCGCGCCGCCGAGAGGCAGCAGCGACAGTGGACCTGGGTACGCTGTGGAATCAGCAATTAGAGCGCCGGTGAAAAACAGGGCAATAAGACCAACGACGGTCATGATATTGCCGAGGAATTCAGAGACCTTGATCTTGGAGCCATAAATAGCCAAGACCGCGCCCAGGGTCAGCTCCCATGCACGTGACCAGGTGGAGTAGTAGTTTTCACCGGTGCCATACAGCCCATGGCGAGAAGCATAGGCAAAAGACACAATCGTGATGATGATAAGGATTGGTCCAGCGATCTGCTGCACGGTGGGAAAGCGCGATTCGCGCAGGCCACCTTTACGCGGGATACGCGTAATTACTGCTAGAGCCAGGGCGAAGATGATGCCCATGAGGTAGAACTGCCCCTGCACAGCCATTGACCACATGTGCTGCAGTGGAGAAGTATCCGCAGAAGCTGCAGCATAATCAGCGTCTTGCGCTGCCAATTCCCAGTTCTGGAAGTAAAACAGCGTAGCGGTGATCTGCTGTGCAAACTCCGTGCGCATCAACTGCGGGGTTACAAAGTACACTAAAAGGGCTGTGGCGCCAATGACCAGCACCAAGCTCGGCAGGAGTCGGCGCAAGGTACGCCAAATTGGCCACCATGGGTTCAAGGAAGCATTAGGCTTAGCTGCATACCGCAGCTGCGAGCCTAAGAAGAAGTAACCCGATAGAAGCAGGAAGACGTCCACGCCGCCAGATACTCGGCCGACGAAGACGTGATAAAAGACCACTAGGGCAATCGCAATTCCGCGAAGTCCGTCTAGGTCATAGCGATAACGGAAGTTTCGAACTGCGTCAGTGCTCATCTAAAATCTTAGGGTCCGAATCTATATACTTGGGCACACTAATAATTGGGTGTGCAAAAAGTGGCAGGAATTCCGAAACTAGATTACTCGGTCTTTAGCGCCAACTCCTATTCGTCCACGCCAATTTTGGGAATTAGCGAAAATCCCTGTAATATAGCGCGAGTTGTGTGAAACTGCACGACTGCGTAATGCCGCCACCGACCATGGTCGACCGGCAGTCACACGCAGAAAAATCTCCAAGGGTTGAACCGGCTTGGTAAAACCAAGCGCCAGTACTGCCCAGTGACTTAAATAAGTAAGGAGCCAATCATGGCTGCAAAGATCAAGCTTCAGCGTATCGGTAAGGTACGCAACGCACAGTACCGCATCATCGTTGCTGACGCTCGCACCCGTCGTTCCGGCCGCGCAATCGAAAACCTGGGCATCTACCAGCCAAAGGAAGAGCCATCTGTAATCCAGATCGACTCCGAGCGCGCACAGTACTGGATTGGCGTTGGCGCACAGCCAACCGAGCCAGTTCTCGCACTGCTGAAGATCACCGGTGACTGGCAGAAGGCCAAGGGCCTGCCAGGTGCTGAAGGTACCCTGAAGGTTGCAGAAGAGAAGCCATCCAAGCTGGAGCTCTTCAACGCTGCTTTGGCTGAGGCTAACAACGGCCCATCCGTTGAGGCTGTTTCTGCAAAGCGTGCAAAGGCAAAGGAAGAGAAGGAAGCTAAGGCTGCTGCTGAACTGGCTGCAGAAGAAGCTGCTAAGGCTGCAGAAGAAGAATCTGCAGAGTAATCTTTCCTAGCTGACATGAGCGCCGTTTCCCAATTGGGAAGCGGCGCTTTTGCTCTATTATGCTAATGAATATGGAATTATTGATTGGCCGCGTCATCAAGTCGCACGGTATTAAAGGTGAAGTATCCGTCGAGGTGACCTCGGACAGCCCAGAGGAGCGCTTCTACCCAGGTGCGGTACTCAACGGCAAGCAAGGCACGAAAGCGCACGAACTAACTATTTCTACCGTGCGCGTACATAAAGGACGCCTGCTGATTACTTTTGAAGAAATCGCAGATCGCACAGCTGCGGATTCCCTGCGCGGAGTGAAATTCTTCGCGCAGCCTCTAGAAGACGAAGATGACGCAGGCTTCTACGACCACGAGCTAGAGGGACTTAAACTTGTCCTCGATGGCGAAGTCATTGGTGAAGTCACTGGCATTACCCATGGCCCGGTGCAATCGCTTTTGGAAGCGAAGCTGGACAATGGCAAGGAAGCACTCATTCCCTTTGTCGAAGAAATCGTTCCAGAAGTTGATCTGGAAGAAGGAACGTGCACGATTACGCCACCGGAAGGGCTTTTAGACCTGTGAGGATTGACGTTGTCACCATTTTCCCTGAGTATTTAGATCCCCTCCGTCATGCGCTTTTAGGTAAAGCTATTGAGCAGAGACGTCTTAGCGTCGGCGTGCATGACCTGCGTTCGTGGGCAACCGGTACGCATAAAACCGTCGACAGTGCACCAGCAGGCGGCGGACCAGGGATGGTCATGAAGCCAGAAGTCTGGGGGCCAGCGCTTGACGATGTCGCCGCGGGGACCACCGGCGGCACCGAGCTAGATTCGGCGATGCCGCACTTAGACCGCCTGCGTCACGATGAGCTAGAGGGAATCGACGGCCATTCCTATGCGAACTCTGGCGAGGACTCGAGCCTGCCGTTGTTGCTGGTGCCAACGCCCACGGGAAAACCTTTCACGCAGGACGATGCCCGCGCGTGGTCGCACGAAGAGCACATCGTTTTTGCGTGCGGACGTTACGAAGGCATCGACCAGCGAGTAATTGATGATGCGCATAACCGCTACCGCGTACGTGAGGTATCCATTGGTGATTACGTGCTCATCGGTGGGGAAGTAGCAGTGCTGGTTATCGCCGAGGCCGTCGTGCGCCTCATCCCCGGCGTGCTGGGCAACAAGCGCTCCCATGAAGAGGATTCATTTTCTGATGGCCTGTTGGAAGGCCCGAGCTACACCAAACCACGCGTGTGGCGGGATTTAGAGATTCCTGAAGTCTTAACCTCCGGCAACCACGGGCTGGTAGACAAGTGGCGCCGCGAACAATCCCTGAAGCGCACGTTTGAACGCCGGCCGGAGCTGCTCGCTGGCGCGGAACTGGATAAGCACGACATTAAGTATTTGGAGGGGCTTGGATGGACATCAGCGTAGACCTTTCGGTGTTGCTTTATCCCTCACAGTGGGCGGAAGTTCTAAACGAACTTCCGCGGAAAGCTAAGTTAGCCGGGGTAGAGGTTGAGAACATTGCCGTTGAGCAACTCTATAGTGCGTGCGAGAAAGAGAATGTGCTTGTCGATGACTACTGGCTGCGCCATGGCCACGCACCCACCGGCGCTGAGGTCTACCGCATCATTGTCAACGGCGCATCGACCTTGCCGCTCAATAAATGCGCGGCGGCAGTCGCGGAGGCCTTCCCCGCAGATACCATCTGGTATGGCACCGCGGAGATTGGTCATACCGAGTTTGGCCTCGGCACGACCTTGGCGTGGACTAAGTCCCCTTAACGTTAAGCACCTGCCGAAGCTCGTGCTTTACCTCCACGAGCTTCGCAGCGTCTTCCATGACCTGGTCAATGTCTTTGTAGGCATCGGGAATTTCATCAATCCATTCCTTGCCCGGACGGTAGACAATGCCTTTCATCCGCGAATCCAGATCCTCAGCAGTAAAGCGCTTGCGTGCTTCGGTCCGAGAGTAGCGTCGACCAGCGCCGTGCGGTGCCGAGCGCAGGGCAGGGGCAAAACCCTTGCCTTCAACCACATAGGAACGCGTGCCCATGGAACCAGGGATTAGGGCTTTCACGCCGACATCGGCAAGCACTGCTCCCTTGCGCGTTAACCACACGTCCTTACTAAAGTGCTCTTCCTTGACCGTGTAGTTGTGGTGGCAGTTAATGCGTTCTTCCTCCGCCACCTCGGCGCCGATGAAATCGCCCAAGCACAGCGCGAACCTATCCATCATCTCTTCGCGGTTGAGGTAGGCAAAGTGCTGTGCCCAGTGCAGTTCGGTGATATAAGCATCAAACTCTGCCGTGCCTTCGGTCAAGTAGGCAAGATCCCTATCCGGCAGACGTACCCAGTGCTTATCGCACTGCGCCTGTGCTGCAGCGATGTGCTTCTGCGCAATCTTATTGCCCACGCCACGTGAACCAGAGTGCAAGAACATCCAGACACGGTCTTTCTCATCCAAGCACAGTTCAATGAAGTGGTTGCCGCCGCCGAGTGAACCGAGCTGCTGACGCCACTTCGGCGAATGCGAAAGGTCAACGCCATCGCGCTCGGCCATCTGCGCGAGCTCGCGTGCGCGGCGATCTGCGGATCCCTCTAGGTGCCACTCGTTGTAGTTGCCAGGGGATAGCGGAATGGCTGCTTCAATGGCATCGCGCAGCGGGACTAAATCTTCCGGCAGGTCGCTGGCGTGAAACTGTGTGCGCACGCCAATCATGCCGCAACCGATATCCACACCGACGGCAGCTGGGATCACCGCGCCGATGGTTCCGAAGACCGTGCCGACAGATGAACCCATACCAACGTGCGCATCCGGCATCAGCGCCACATGTGGGTGGATAAAAGGCATGCCAGCAAGTTGCTTGGCCTGGGTCATTACAGCTGGTTCGAGCACGGAAGCAAAAGCTTCCACGTGGACTTTCTCATTGAACTTGCGTGGTGCGGCCTTCTTCGGGCCGCGAGAACGAGACATGTGTCTTTCTCCCTATGTCGTGGGTACAAAACAAAAAACCGGCGTCAGCAGATGCTGCGCCGGGAAACCATATTCTTGAAAAACTCAGACCATTTAAGTCTCAGATTTTCTGCGCGCATGCGAAAAGAAGGATAGTTGCAGCTTGTACAGATGCATTGCTTTCTCCTTTAGTCATGAACACGCGAAACCTAAACCTATCCCGTAGCGAGGGTTTTGGCAATAGCTAGGGTGAAAATCGATGGCTGCTAGACTCATTCGGATGATTGCAGCGACTATCGCACAAGAAATTGGGGTTCGCCCCGACCAAGTTGAAACCGCGCTCAAGCTTCTTGCGGAAGGCAATACGGTGCCGTTTATCGCCCGTTACCGTAAGGAAGTCACTGGCGGTTTGGATGATACGCAGTTGCGCACGATTGAAACTCGCGCGACGTATCTTCGAGAACTCGAAGAGCGCAAGCAAGCAGTTCTGGAAGCCATCGAAGAGCAAGGCAAGCTTAACGATGATTTGCGCCGCGAAATCCTCGAATGCGACACCAAGGCGAGACTCGAGGATTTGTACTTGCCGTACAAAAAGCGCCGCAAGACCAAAGCGGATATTGCGCGTGAGGCAGGCTTGGAACCACTGTTGGAAGAACTCATTTCTCAACCAGCCGCTGACCCGCAGGAGCTAGCAAGCAAGTATCTGTGTGAAGGCTTTGAGGATGAGAAGAAAGCCCTTGATGGTGCCCGCGCGATCATCATTGACCGCTGCGCACTTGATGCGGACCTGGTGGGGCAAGTCCGCGAAGAGATGTTTAGCAGTGGAACGATGGAAGCATCCGTTGTGGCAGGGAAAGAAACCGAGGGGGCGAAATTCAAAGACTACTTTGAGTTCGCCGAGCCGTTTTCCTCTTTGCCTTCGCATCGGATCCTCGCGCTGTTGCGCGGTGAGTCCGAAGGCATCTTGCAGCTGAATCTCAATGCCGGCGACGATGATGTTTACGAGAATATGATTGCCACCCGGTTTGAGCTAGACCGCAGCTCACAGTGGCTGTCACAGGCTGTGCGTTGGAGCTGGCGTACCAAGTTGTACATCTCAGCTGGGTTGGATGTGCGTATGCGCTTGAAGGAAGTCGCAGAAGAAGGTGCACTGCAGGTCTTTGCTACCAATTTGCGCGACGTTTTGTTGGCCGCACCGGCTGGTCAGCGCGCGACTTTGGGCTTAGACCCGGGATACCGCAATGGCGTGAAGTGCGCCGTCGTGGATCCAACGGGCAAGGTGCTTGATACCGCTATTGTTTACCCGCACCAGCCGCAGAACCAATGGTCTCAAGCAGTGCAAACGCTGTCTTCGTTGTGCGCGACGCACGGGGTTGACCTACTGGCGGTGGGCAACGGTACCGCATCGCGTGAATCAGAAAAGCTGGCTGGGGAAGTCGCGGACCTCATTGCCAAAGCAGGCGGGAAGCGCCCAACCCCGGTCGTGGTGTCTGAATCCGGCGCTTCGGTGTACTCGGCTTCGCAGATTGCTGCCGATGAATTTCCTGACATGGATGTTTCTTTGCGCGGTGCCGTATCGATTGCGCGACGCCTGCAAGATCCTTTGGCAGAGCTGGTCAAAATTGATCCGAAAGCCATTGGTGTGGGGCAGTACCAACACGATGTCAACCAAACGGCTCTCGCGCGCACTCTCGATGGTGTTGTCGAAGATGCCGTTAACGGTGTCGGCGTAGACCTCAATACTGCATCTGCGCCGCTGCTCGAGCGCGTTGCCGGAGTAAACCCCACCTTGGCGGATAATATCGTTGCCTACCGCAATGAGAACGGAAAATTTACTACGCGGAAGGAACTCAAGAAGGTTTCACGCCTAGGGCCTAAAGCCTATGAGCAATCCGCGGGCTTTTTGCGCATCACAGGTGGCGCTGATCCTTTGGACAGCTCTGCTGTGCACCCAGAGGCCTACCCCGTGGTGCAAAAGATCGCCAAGTCAACAGGACTTAGCGTTGATGAACTCATTGGAAACACGCGGGTGCTCAACACGCTGCAACCAGCTGATTTTGCTGATGATACCTTCGGTATCCCGACGGTCACCGATATCATCGCCGAATTGGACAAGCCAGGACGCGACCCCCGCCCAGAGTTTAAGACGGCAACCTTTAAAGAAGGCGTGGAGAAAATCTCCGATTTGGTGCCAGGAATGATCCTGGAGGGCACAGTCACCAATGTGGCTGCATTTGGCGCTTTCATTGATGTGGGTGTGCACCAAGACGGGCTCGTGCATATTTCTGCGATGAGCAACAAGTATGTTTCTGACCCGCACGAAGTAGTCCGTTCAGGTGAAGTAGTCAAGGTGAAAGTCTTGGAGGTCGATGTCGCACGCAAGCGCATTTCTCTCACGCTGCGCCTCGATGAAGAAGCCAACGCGCCGAAAAAACAAAGCCCGAAGAACACTGTGAGGCAGCCGAAGCAGCCGAAGCAACCTGCGAAGAAAAAGCCCGCACCACGTGGCTCGATGGCGGATGCTTTGAAGAATGCGGGCTTTTAAAGAGATTTGTAATATACCCGCTGGATGTGCGAGAATTACAAGCTGTTCTATGTAGATGGATATGAACCGGTTAGTTCTACGCTAGGGTCCTCTATCCCAAATTGAAAAGGATTGCCATGAGCAACATTCTTGATAAGGTCAACGCAGCATCGCTGCGCGACGATATCCCAGCTTTTCGCCCAGGTGACACCCTGGACGTTGAAGTAAAGGTTATCGAAGGTAACAACCAGCGTACCCAGCTCTTCAAGGGCGTCTGCATCCGTCGTCAGGGTGCTGGTGTCAGCGAGACTTTCACCGTCCGCAAGGTTTCCTTCGGCATCGGTGTAGAGCGTACTTTCCCAGTACACTCTCCAAACCTGGAGTCCATCACCATCTCCCGTCGTGGCCGCGTCCGCCGCGCGAAGCTGTACTACCTGCGCGATCTGCGCGGTAAGAAGGCTCGCATCAAGGAGCGCCGCTAATAAACGGCTAAGGTCCCTGCTTTTTAAAGCAGGGACCTTTTTTAATGCTCAATTAAACTTCTCGAGCACAGCTTTCAACGTCGCGGGATCGATGTCGGCGTCCTGGAGTTCTTGATTGAGCTGTTCTTCGACGCGGCCAAGCTCGCGAGACATCTTTGTGTACAGAGAATCACCGAGCGTTGAAATGTGGACAAAGACCTGACGTCTATCTGCCTGCCCGACTTCGCGAAAGACCAGCGCGCGCTCAACCATGCGGTCCACCGCGCGGGTGATAGAAGATGCAGCTCCTACGCAGCGCTGCTGCAACTGCGACATAGTCAACCCATCCGATGAAGAAAGCGCATCCAAGATGAGCCACTCGTCGACGCTGAGCTCATGCCTTTCGCCGGCGGCTGCGATTTCTTTGACACAAGATTTCGCAGCGAGCAGCAAAGGAATTATTACGGGGGTCGAATCTATCTTCGTTGGTTGAGATTTCTGCATGTCAAGCTCGTTTCCGCCGCCATAGTATTTGCCAGCTCTTGCTAGTAGTATAGGCCGATATCACACGCCACCACAGCTGGGAGCATGAAAATCCTGAGCTTCGTTCCATATCGCATCTGTCTTATCATTCCGCTGCGCGGCCCCGGCGGACTCTTTGGTCCGTCATGCATGGCCGTGAGTGAACTAGCCAAAGAAGAACTCAATGCCAGCGTCGGAATCGGCGGCAGGCCCGTGGAATTTGTCTACGTGGATGGGGGAGCACCCGCAGATGAAGTGGTTGCAGAGGTTCTCCAGCTGGCACAAGCAGGAAAAATCGATGCCATTACGGGCTGGCATATCTCTACCATCAGGAAGAAACTAGGACCGCTGCTCAAAGGCAAAATCCCTTATGTCTATACCTCGTTGTTTGAAGGCGATGAGACCACAGCAGGAATCTACTGCAGTGGCGAAAATCCTGAGCAACAGGTCTATCCAGCACTGTCATGGTTGCGCGAGAACTTTGGGTGCCGGCGTTGGCATGTCGTTGGTGCACGGTACGAGTGGCCTGTGCGATCCGTCAACAAGCTAGCAGCGATGGCTTCTGACTTGGGCATTGAAATCGTGGGGACTTCTTTTGTGCCCATGGGACACGGAAATAGCCCGCAATTAGTTGAAGCCGTAGCGCACAGTAACCCCGATGGGGTCTTGATGTTTTTAGTTGGCCAAGATGCGGTGGAGTTTAACCGGAACTTCGCCGCCGCTGGTTTATCGGAGAAGATCATTCGCTATAGCTCGTTGATGGAAGAAAACATGCTCCTGGGCAGTGGGGCAGCAGCAACGAAAAATCTCTATTCATCTGCTGCCTACTTCCGCAGCCTAGTCAGTGCAGAGGCGCTAGATTTTATCGGGCGCTATACCCGCAGCGCGGGCAGGGTAGCACCAGCGCTAAATAACATGGCGCAATCGTGCTACCAGGGGATTTATACCCTCGCTGCGTTGGTTAAGCGTTCCGGTGGATTTAGCGTAGAGGACTTCAACGCAGTAGTTGATGGGCTCTCTTTTACCGGGCCGCGCGGCACCGTGCGTTTTGAGGGAAACCAGGCGGTTTCCCCCATCACGCTAGCGCGCGCTGAGCAGCTCGACTTTCACGTGATCGACACTTTATGATCACGCGCCGGTCGGAGCACGCTTGCCATCCATCGGGTTACCAGCTTCGATGATGGATCCGACATTAAGCACGGTTTCCTCGCCAAAGGCCCGGCCAATGATCTGCAGCCCAATCGGTAGACCATTTTTCACACCCACCGGAACGGTTAAGGCAGGCAAGCCAGTGAGGTTGCTGGGGCCGGTAAACCGGATGAAGTTATCGATGAGATCGACTTCTTCACCGTTGAGGTCAGCAACGGCTGAGCCGATATTTGGAGGCATCACCGGCAAGGTCGGTGCGATGATGACATCGACGTCTTCCAGCGCCTTAGCAAAGTCCTGCTTAATCCGGCGACGGATTTGCTGGGCTTGCAGGTAGTCCACAGAAGAGAAGAGCTCGCCGAGCTCAAAGAGGAAGCGAATATCATCGCCGAAGTCATCGGCACGATTTAGCAGATCCTCGTGGTGGATGGCGGAGGCTTCCGAAAGACTGGTTGCCAGCTCGGCCCATTCCGAATAAGCCAGGGACGGGATAGACACAGTTTTCACCGTGGCGCCCTGGCTTGCTAGCGCGTCAATTTGGGCTCGCACATGCTTTTCGATGTCAGAGTCGACGTCTTTGAAGAAGTACTCTTCTTCAACACCGATAACGAGCTTGCTTGGATCCCCGCGCAATGCTGCCTGGTAATTGCCGACTTCCACTTCGACGGAGGTCGGATCACGTTCATCGAATCCGGCGATGACTTGCAGCAAGGCTGCTGCGTCATCAACGCTCTTGGACATGGGGCCGATGTGGTCCAAGGTCCACGCCAGTGGGAAGCATCCATATTTGGCAACCAAGCCATGGGTGGGCTTGAGGCCGACGAGCCCACAAGCAGCAGACGGAATACGGATCGACCCAGCGGTGTCTGTACCGAGTGTGGAAAAGGACATGTCGGATGCAACCGCAGCGCCGGAGCCACCAGAGGAACCGCCAGGTACTTTATCGAGATCCCAGGGATTATGAACAGGGCCAAAGTGCGGGCTGTTGTTGTCAATACCCCACGCGTATTCGTGCATGTTGAGCTTGCCCACCAGCACAATTCCCGCATCTTTCATGCGTTTGACCACGCTGGCATCGTTGTCGGAAACGAAGTCTTTATGGATCTTGGATGCCATGGTGGAGACTTCGCCGCCGATGTAAATGTTGTCCTTGATGCCCATGGGCACGCCGTGCAACGGAGAGCGGATATTGCCGGCGGAAATCTCTTCATCGGCTAGCTGCGCATCCGCAAGGGCAGCTTCTTCGCGGAAGCTGATATAGGCGTTGACTTGCTCATTGAGCTCGCGAGCGTGCTTAAGAAGCGCTTTCGTCAAATCGACGGAAGTGACTTTGCCTTCGTGGATGGCAGCGCCGGCTTCCGTGGCGGTCATTTTAAGCAGTTCTTTAGACAACGTGATCACCGCCGGGGATGTTGCGCAGCGCGATATCTTCATCGGAAAGCGAAATCTTGCCTCGAAGTGCTTGGATCTCGGCCCATTTACTCTCGAGCTTTTCTAGGGTCTCGGGCTTAGGGGAAATTCCCTTCGCCGCGAGAACTTCTTCGACTGAAAGTGACATGTGAAGGTCTCCATTCGTGAATGAATTTCCATATGGAAAATCTCCATTTGGAAGTAATTCCCAAACTATGTGAACCTAAACACATTTGCAACCGTTTTAGAGGTGAAGCACTTTTAGGCGAGTAATTGTCGTGAGGCCAGCTCCTGATAAAGCTTGGAAGATTCCAATAGTTCTTCGTGGGTGCCACGGTCTTGGATTTGGTGCTCGTCGATGACCAAGATCTGATCGGCATCAGTAACCGTTGAAAGTCGGTGGGCAACGATGATTACGGTCTTATCCTCTCCGGCGGCGGCAATGGCGTCGAGGATGAGTTGCTCATTTTGGGAGTCCACGGCGGATGTCGGTTCATCGAGAACCAAGATGGGAGAGTCCATCAGCAGCATGCGTGCGAGCGCAAGTCTCTGGCGTTGACCGCCGGATAGGGAAACGCCGCGATCTCCGAGTGTCGTATCTAGTCCCTCGGCATCGGCGAAGCGGTCGCGAAGGTTGACCTGGTCTAAGGCTTCCCAGCATTGCTCATCGGTGGCGGAAGAATTAGCCAACTGGAGGTTTTCGCGCACTGTGCCAGCGAGGATTGCTGCTTCTTGTTCGACGTATCCGACCATGGACCGTACTGATTCGCGAGAAAGCGTCGACATATCTTGATCGCCTAGGTAAATCGTGCCAGAGGTGGGGTCATAAAAGCGTTCCATCAATGCAAGCGCTGTAGATTTACCGCCTCCTGATGGTCCCACGAGCGCGGTTTTGGTGCCGGGCGCGACGGTGAAGGAGACATCGTTCAGCACTGGCTTTTTCTCGTCATAAGAAAATGACACTGAGTCGAAAGTAATGGCAGAAGACTTGACTGCGTCTGTGCCAGTAGCATCTTCGAGGGGCTCATCCATGACAGCATTGATGCGATCAATCGCGCCCATGGCCTGGCGCACAGTTGTAATGGCGCTAAAGATGGTGCCTAGCGGCATGGACGCCATGAACATATACAGCACGAAGGAGACAAGATCGCCGACGGAGATATCACCGGTGGCAACTCGCGCGCCGCCGATACCTAAGACGATGAGGAAGGAACCTTGCAGTGCGAGCCCGGATACGGGGTTGAGCAAAGCTCCAACCTTGGCCATTTTTACGCCTTCGCGATAAGCCCTATCGGCTGATGCGTGGAGTTCTTTTTCCACGCGACCTTCCGCCCGTGAGGCACGCACCGTGCGCACGGCGACCAAGGATTTATCCATGCCGGCGCCGAGTTCACCAACGGCCTCTTGGGCACGCTTGGTGTATTTCTGCATCAAACGGGAGGCGAAAATCACTGCGATCAGGGTCAGCGCAATGACAGCGAGAACAACGAGCAGCATCATCACGTCGATGATTGCCATCAGCGCAATAGAGCCAACAATTGTCAGCACAGAAGAGACAGCTTGCACCAGACCGCCAGTAAAAGCGGTGCGCACCAACGTTGTATCGGAGCCAACGCGGGTGACAAGGTCGCCGGTGCGGTGTTTGTCATAGGTCATAATCGGCAAGCGGAGTAAATGCGAAACCAACTCACGCCGGGTGGCAAAGACCGCTGCTTCTGCAGTGCGGGTAAGTAAGAACCACTCCAGGCCGCTGGCTACCGACGACAACACCAAAAGCCCAATGAGTAAGGTGAGCAATGCGCCCATGGGTTGGCCGATGCTTTCAATGATTTGGTTAATCAACATCGGCTGCGCAAGGCCCATCAGTGAGCCCAAAATAGAAAAGACTATCGCGCCGGTAAGTGCTGCTTTGTGATGTCCGAGCATCGACAGCAGGGTGCGAAATGAATGCGAAGGTTTATCTGACACAGTTTCGAAGTCTAATCGGCGGCCAATTCAATTGCTGCTACGATCAGCGGGGTGAAAGACAATAACGCTGATAGCGACAAGAAGCAGTTGCCATGGATAGTTGAAACCCTTCTCATCGTGGTGGTGGTTTTGGCCGTGGTGGGCCTTCTCCAGGCGTTTGTTGGCCGGCAATACGTCATTCCATCCTCGTCGATGGAACCTACCCTGCACGGATGCGATGGGTGCACCAATGACCGGATCTTGACGGAGAAGATTAGCTACTACGGCTCAGAGCCTGAACCCGGTGATGTGATCGTCTTCGAAGGAACCGAATCCTGGAACGCCGGCTGGCAATCTCCGCGTTCTGATAATAGTTTCCTCGCCGCCATTCAAGAGGGGCTTAGCTATGTTTCACTTGCACCGCCAAATGAAAATAACCTGGTCAAGCGCGTTGTTGCCACCGGTGGTCAAACCGTGCAG
This sequence comes from Corynebacterium sp. J010B-136, assembly GCF_002967075.1. Taxonomy (GTDB): domain Bacteria; phylum Actinomycetota; class Actinomycetes; order Mycobacteriales; family Mycobacteriaceae; genus Corynebacterium. The sequence continues at coordinate 150,941 of NZ_PUGE01000003.1, forward strand.
TGCCAAGAAGGCGACCCAGCTGTCATGGTTGATGGACAGGCAATTGATCAGTCTTATGTCTTAGAGCCACCGACATACCCGGTTGATTCCGAAACCGGCTCTGATGCCTGCGGTGGTGCCTACTTTGGGCCGATTACCGTGCCTGAGGACAATGTCTTTGTCATGGGCGATAACCGCACCAACTCAGCGGATTCCCGCGCGCATTCCTTTGATGAATACCAAGGCACTATTCCTTTAGAAAATGTGCGTGGCAAGGTAGCACTTGTCTTCTACCCATTTAGCCGCATCGGTGGAGTCGATGACCCAGAAATCCAAGGATAATACCTCCCGGAGTGTGTGGTCGCTGGTGTGGGAAGCTGTGCTAATTATCGGTTTAGCTTTCGCACTATTGGTCGGCACTCAAGCTTTCATCGGCAGGCCCTATGTCATTCCCTCGGCCTCGATGGAACCTACCTTGCACGGTTGTGAGGGCTGCACCAATGACCGCATCATCGTCGAAAAGCTCAGCTACTACTTTTCAGACCCAAATCCGGGCGATGTTGTGGTCTTTGAAGGCCCCGATGCCTGGAATGTCGGGTTTACGGTCGACCGCTCGAACAATGTCATGGTGCGCGGTGTGCAAAACCTAGTTGCTGCAGCGGGACTGCGCCCGAACACTAAGAATATTTTGGTCAAGCGCGTTATCGCGACCGAAGGCGATACCGTGCAATGCCGCGAAGGCGATCCTGGAGTCATGGTCAATGGCACCAAAACCAATGATTCTTTCATTAAAAGCCCACCTGATATGGAAATCCCTTCCACGGTTGGCTCGGCTGAATGCGGCGGAAAGTACTTTGGCCCGCTGACCGTGCCAGAAGGAAACCTGTTTGTCATGGGCGATAATCGCACCAATTCCTTGGATTCGCGTTATCACTTAGGCGACCAGCTACAGGGCACCATTCCCGTCTCACATGTGAAAGGGCGTGTGCGCGCTGTGTTTTACCCAAGCTTTCACTCGGTAGGTTCCGAGACGGTTTAATATGCGCAAGTTGGTTCAAAAACGCACCTATGAGGTAGCACTTGCGAAAGCAGGATTGGGGCCTGTCGCGGGAGTAGATGAAGCCGGCCGTGGAGCATGTGCTGGGCCAATCACTATTGCCGCATGCATTTTGCCAGAGAAGATCATTCCCAGCCTCAGCACCTTGACCGATAGTAAGAAGCTCACCGAAAAGCAACGGGAGCAGCTTTTTCCAGCCATTCAAAAACACGCGCTGGCCTATTCCATCGTGCATATTGACCCAGCGGATATTGATTATCACGGCATCCAGCACGCTAATGTCTCCGGGATGCGCCGTGCGGTTGCGCGGTTGGATATTCGCCCGCGGTATATCCTCACCGATGCGCTGAAAGTCTCCGGATTTACAGCGCCATACCTGCCGGTAATCGGGGGCGATTTCGCTATTCGATGCATCGCTGCCGCCTCCGTATTAGCGAAAGTCTCGCGCGACAACATCATGGAAGAGCTGGAAGAACAGTATCCCGGCTATGGCTTGGGCAAGCACAAAGGTTATGGCACTGCCATCCATACCGAGGCGATTGAAAGACTGGGTGCCACCCAGATTCATCGGATGAGTTATTCCAACGTGGCGAAAGCACATTCACGCTTTGAAGTGACTAAAGTAAACCCAAGCACCGTCGAAGGAGAAAAATAGTGAGCGCTGAAGAACTGGAAAACTACGAGGCAGAAGTAGAGCTTTCTCTCTACCGCGAGTATCGCGATGTGGTTAGTCAGTTTTCTTATGTGGTGGAAACCGAGCGCCGTTTTTACCTCGCTAATGCCGTGAAACTGATTCCGCACACCAATGGCCCAGATGTCTACTACGAAGTACGCATGTCCGATGCTTGGGTGTGGGATATGTACCGCTCCGCGCGCTTTGTGCGCTATGTTCGTGTGATTACCTATAAGGACGTCAACATCGAAGAGCTGGATAAACCGGAATATATCCTTCCTGAATAGCAGCACCTGTGGATAACTAAGCTTGTAAAACTAGTTATCCACAGTTTTGCGTTTTGTAGACGCATCAATCATTGAGTTTCTTCTACCTGTGCCATGAAACTGGTTTATGACCAGTAGAAATGGCAAACAGAAAGAATTCAATGATTAATAAAACCACCAGAAAATCTGCCTTGGGCAAACGCGGGGAAAAGTTCGCTGCGGATTTCTACCGCTCCCGCGGCGCAGAAGTCATTGCAGCGAATGTTAATTACGCAGTAGGCGAGATTGACCTTATTGTCCGCGAGAATAATGTCTTCGTCTTCGTGGAAGTTAAAACCAGAACTACGGCGAACTATGGTCTGGCGGAAGCGGTCACCCGACGCAAAATCGCTCGCATGCGCAAAGCTGCAGTGCAGTGGCTGAATGGCCGGCCGATATCTGAGGTGCGCTTTGATGTTGTAGCTTTGCTCGTCAATGGCTCATCATTTGACCTTCAGCATTTCGAGGCGGTGAGTTAGATGGCGCTGGAGTCATGCAAGACCATTGCTTTAGAAGGCGTTATCGCGCACATCGTTGATATTGAGGCGAATATTGGCGCAGGGCTTCCCGGTATTCACGTGGTGGGGCGAACAGATACAGCGATCAACGAGTCCCGCCAGCGGATCAAGACCGCCATCATCAACTCGCAATTGGCGTGGCCAAAGACCAAAATCGTGGTGTCTTTATCTCCTGCCTCGCTGCCAAAATCCGGCGCGCACTTTGACCTGCCCCTGGCTGTCGCAATTCTGTTAGCGGGGATGAAGGCGCAAGATGAGCAATTAGCTGCCGATGGGTATGCCACCTGGGGCACGGAGTCTTTTGCAGAAAAGACTGCCACCACGCTTTTCCTCGGCGAGCTCGGTCTAGACGGCAGCCTGAAACCTGTGCCGGGCATCTTATCTGCGATGGTCGCTGCGCCAAAGCACGGCTATCACACGATCGTGATCCCGCCTGGAAACGCCGGTGAAGCCCAACTCGTTGAAGACACCCGGGTGCTCGTGGCACATAACCTGCGGGAAGTCTTCGAGTGGCTGCGCGGAAACCGGCACTTGAAAACCCCTGAGCACATACCCGCCCCGCAGCGAAATCAAACTCTAGATTTTGCCGATATCGCAGGGCAGCACGAGGCCAAATTCGCCATCGAGGTAGCCGCCGCCGGCGGGCATCACCTCATGATGATTGGACCTCCGGGTTCTGGAAAATCGATGCTGGCCGCGCGCATTCCATCTATCCTGCCGAAGTTAAGCACCGCGCAGGCTGTGGAATCAACCGCCATTCATTCGATTGCAGGTTCCATGGGAGAGATCATCGCGCATGCTCCGTTCATTTCCCCGCACGCCTCGCTTTCTCGCCCGGCTCTGTTGGGAGGAGGCAGCGGCAACCCACGTCCCGGTGTCGTTAGCCTTGCGCACAATGGAGTGCTTTTCCTTGATGAAGCCAGTGAGATCTCCGCGGCCGTACTTGATGGCCTGCGTGCGCCTTTAGAAGATGGGGAAGTCCGCCTTGCTCGTGCGCAACGCGAAATTACCTATCCTGCGCGCTTCCAGCTGGTTATGGCTGCGAACCCGTGTCGCTGTGCCGCTGAAGACCCGTCGAAATGCGTGTGCCGGCCACAGGTGCGGCAAACTTACTTGCGCAATATCTCCGGCCCCTTGCGCGACCGCCTCGATATCGCGCTGGAGTTAACCAGCCAAGCAGCCGTACTGCATACCGATGATGAAGAAGCCTCCAGCACCATTGCGCAGCGCGTGGCCTTAGCGCGCGATAGAGCAGCTTTACGATGGCAATCCCATGGCCTTGATATCACCCACAACGCCGCGATGCCCTCGACCTATTTGCGGCGACACTGTGCAGCTGATGAATCCGCGATGGCTTTGATGGGGGCTTATCTAGCAGAAGGACAGCTCTCGCAGCGCGGGGTAGACCGGTGCTTGAAACTGGCGTGGACCTTATGCGATCTCGAAGGCGAAGACATTCCCAACCTCGACCACATCGCGCGAGCCCTCAATCTGCGTGGGGAGGGATTTTAAAATGTTTCTTTGCGATACTCCTGAGCAAGCATGGGTCTATATCAACCGGGTCGTGGAACCACCATCGCGAAATCTTGCGACATTGCTTAGCCAGCACCCAGTTGAGAAAGTCGCCTACGGTATCTATCACCAAGAATCTTGGATTGGGCCAGTACTTGGAGAATCTGCTGCGCGCCGGGATTGGCTGCGGCAACAAGAAGACTTAGACACCCTGGCGCGCATCGGAGCGCGGCTCATCACGCCGGAAAGTACTGAGTGGCCAGATTTCGACAGAGCTTTTCGCTTCTTCGGAAATAGTGATGCACCCACAACTTTTGACCGCGAAGCAATCCCGCCTGTGTGCTTGTGGGTGCGCGGCAGACCCTTGAAAGAAACCGCAGCGCAATCAGTAGCGGTGGTGGGAACGCGCGCGATTTCGCCCTATGGCACACAAGCAACCAGAAAGGTGGTTGCTGACTTAGCCAAACACCAATGGACGATTGTCTCCGGTGGGGCATTAGGCGTTGATACTGTCGCGCACTCGGCGGCACTAGAGATGCACACCCCGACCATTGCGGTAGCTGCTTGCGGCATTGATTATGACTATCCTGCGCGCAATGCTCCGCTGTTTCATCGCATCGCGCAGACCGGCACCTTGGTCAGCGAATTCGCGCCGGGTACCACACCGCAGCGCCACCGCTTCTTATCGCGCAATCGTCTGGTCGCTGCGATGACCGCAGGCACCGTTGTGGTGGAAGCGGCTTTTCGCTCCGGTGCGCTAAATACTCTTAACTGGGCGGAAGCTCTCGGCAAAGTCGCCATGGCCGTTCCCGGGCCGATTACCACCGCGGGCTCATTGGGTTGTCACCAGCGAATCCAAGAAAATCGCGCGCAACTGGTCACCAGTGGGGAAGAGATCCGTGAGCTCATCGGAAAGATTGGCGAAGCCGATTCCGGCGCGCAGTATGAATTAGACTTCGCCGCCAACCCAGTGCAGTCACTATCGCGCAACGAGCTGAAAGTCTATGACGCGGTTCCAATCGATAGCGGACACACAGCCGAGGACATCGCACGCGATGCCGGCATGCGCGTTCCTTTAGTCGTCCACCTGTTGGTGATCTTGGAAAAGCAAGCGCTTATTCGGAGGGAGGGCAAAAATTGGATTAAACTTCTAAACCATGAGTAATACCCAACTGGTTGAAGCTATCTATGACTTTGCCGAGCACCAGCGCCTGGTACTCGGCAGGTCTGAAGCGACCATTAAGGGATACACCTCAGACTTGCTCGATTTGGCACAGACCATCGACAGCTTTTCTAGCTTTACTCTTCCGCGTCTACGCAAGTGGCTTGCCGCAGCCGTTGGTGAAGGCAAAGCGCGCTCGACTCTTGCGCGGCGCACCGCTTCGGCCAAAGCCTTTTCCACTTGGGCGGTAAAACAGGGCTATCTGCGCACCGATGAAGCTGCGAAGCTCTCAAGCCCGAAAGTTCCCAAACACCTGCCGAAGGTTTTAGACCCTAAAGAAGCCAGCGCGGCGATGGACAATGCGAAATCTGCAGACGAGCTACACCTGGTGCGCGATACAGCCATGCTCGAGCTGCTGTACGCCACCGGCATGCGCGTATCCGAACTAACGGGCATCGACCTGCATGACATCGACTCTTCGCGGCAGACCATTCGCGTTCTCGGCAAAGGTAACAAAGAAAGAATCGTTCCTTTCGGCGACGCTGCCAACACCGCTTTAAATGCGTGGCTTGCGCGCCGGGAGGAACTCGCCAAAGACCCCGATGCGCTATTTGTGGGCACGCGCGGAAAGCGCATCGATCAGCGGCAAGTGCGCAGGGTTGTGGAAGCTGCTGGCGAAGTCTCTCCACACGCATTGCGCCACTCGACAGCAACACACCTTCTCGAAGGCGGCGCAGATTTACGCGTAGTGCAAGAACTACTAGGCCACTCTTCGTTGCAAACCACGCAGGTCTATACCCATGTCACCTCAGAGCGGCTGAAGAAAGTCTTCAACCAGGCGCATCCACGTGCTTAACGGCTTAAGGGCTTAAGACGGATAGTCGGAGTAAGCAGCGAGAGGGGATTGATGTAATTGTCCTCGCCGGTGCGCGCGCCCCAATGCAGCCCCGGGTAGCCATCAAAAGAATGCCCCAGCTTGCCGATGACTTCTCCTTCGCCCACCTGCTCGCCCTGCTTTACCCACGCGTACACGGGTTGATAGGTGGTGCGAATCCCGCCATGTTGAATAGATACCGTAGGTGTTCCTGCTACCACGCCGGCAAACGCGACCGTGCCATCGCCCGCCGCAAGCACCTCATCGCCAACGCTCAAACGAAGATCCACGCCGCGGTGTCCAGGAAGCCAATTGTGTTCCGGTGGGTCATAGGGGCGTAAAACGGAAGTTGCATAAGACGCCCCGGTGGTGGGGTCCACCCACGCGAGGAGAAAAGGAATAAACAAAAACCATATTTTTCGCATGGTTTAAGCCTGATTTAGCAGTGAGCAAATGGCCAGGGGAACATCGACAAGCACTGCGAAATTGTGGATAACTTGGCCAACTATATGACGGGGCAACAAAATATTGTGGACAACTTTCGTCCCGGTTTGATAAGTGGGCAGGTTCTGTCTAAACTCGTGCGTGCAGTGTGTCAAGAGCATGCTGACTTCGCGCGGCGAAGACAACTCATCGACAAGGTCCCTTAACGGGTGTTGATTGAGATAGCTTCGCAGCCAGGGTGCGGCAAAACCGCACAATTATTGTACAAAACCGAAACTGAAAGCGAGCGAAACATGGCAGTTGTAACCATGCGCGAGCTCCTCGACGCTGGTGTGCACTTTGGTCACCAGACCCGTCGTTGGAACCCAAAAATGCGTCGTCACATCTTCACCGATCGTAACGGCATCTACATCATTGACTTGCAGCAAACCCTGACCTACATCGATGAAGCATTCGAGTTCGTCAAGGAAACCGTTGCTCACGGCGGTACCGTCTTGTTCGTTGGTACCAAGAAGCAGGCTCAGGAAGCAGTTGCTGAAGAGGCAACCCGCGTTGACATGCCTTACGTCAACCACCGTTGGTTGGGTGGCATGCTCACCAACTTCCAGACTGTCTCCAAGCGTCTGAAGCGCATGAAGGAACTTCAGGCAATGGATCAGGCTGAGGACGGCTACAAGGGCCGCACCAAGAAGGAAGTTCTCATGCTGACCCGCGAGCGCACCAAGCTGGAGCGCGTTCTCGGTGGCATCGCAGAGATGACCAAGGCTCCATCCGCACTGTGGATTGTTGACACCAACAAGGAGCACATCGCGGTTGCTGAGGCTCACAAGCTGAACATCCCTGTTGTTGCAATCTTGGACACCAACTGTGACCCAGATGACGTGAACTTCCCAATTCCAGGCAACGATGACGCAATCCGTGCAACCAAGTTGCTGACCGGCATCATCGCTACCGCTGTTGAAGAGGGCAAGAAGTCCCGCGAAGAGCGTCAGTTGGCAGCAGCTAAGGAAGCTGCTGGTGACACCGCTGAGAAGGACGAGCGCGACGCAGCTGAGGCTGCGGCAGAGTCCGACCCAGCATCGGCTGAATAAGCTTATGTGACTTGCCCCCGTGCCGCGTACGGTGACGGGGGCTTGTTGTTGACATAGCCGACGGATGCAATGAAAATCGGCTACGCTATTTTTGTGAACATTGCTTGATTAAACAAGGAGGATCGCCCCGACTATGGCGAACTACACTGCTGCTGATGTAAAGGCACTGCGCGAAGCTACCGGCTCCGGCATGCTTGACTGCAAGAAGGCCCTGGAAGAAGCTGGCGGCGACTACGACAAGGCTGTCGAAATTTTGCGCATCAAGGGCGCAAAGTCCGTTTCCAAGCGTGCTGACCGTGAAGCTACCGAAGGCCTCGTTGCTGTTTCCGGTAACACCATGGTTGAAATCAACTGTGAGACCGACTTCGTTGCAAAGAACGCTGACTTCCGTGCTTTCGCTGACAAGATCGTTGAAGCAGCTGCTGCTGCTAAGGCTAACTCCACTGAGGAGCTCAACGCAGTTCAGGTTGAGGGCAAGGACGTAGCTACCGTCATTGACGAAGAGTCCGCAAAGATCGGCGAGAAGCTGCAGGCACGTCGTGCAGTTACCGTTGAAGGCGACAACGTTGCTGTTTACCTGCACCAGCGTTCCGCTGACCTGCCACCAGCAGTTGGCGTTCTGGTTTCCTACGAAGGCGACGCAGATGCAGCTCGTGCGGTTGCAATGCAGGTTGCTGCGATGAAGGCAGAGTACCTGACCCGCGAAGATGTTCCAGCTGAGATCGTGGAGAAGGAGCGCGAAATCGCTGAGGCTACCACTCGCGAAGAGGGCAAGCCTGAAGCTGCACTGCCTAAGATTGTTGAAGGCCGCCTGAATGGCTTCTACAAGTCCATCGTTCTTCTGGAGCAGGCTGCATTGTCTGACTCCAAGAAGACCGTGAAGCAGGTTGCTGAAGAAGCTGGCACCACCATCACCGGCTTTGTCCGCTACGAGGTTGGCGCTTAAGTTTTAAGTTGATGTGAAAACCCGGCCAGATGCCTGGCCGGGTTTTTGTGTGCCTAATGTAAGATAGAACAGACTCGAAATCACCATCAAGGAGACGTATCCCGTGACCACTGAAAGCCGTCGTACAGCCTATAAGCGCGTGATGTTAAAACTAGGCGGTGAAATGTTCGGCGGTGGGCAAGTCGGCATTGATCCGGATGTAGTAGAAAATGTAGCTCGTCAGATCGCAGAAATTGCTCGTTCCGGCACCGAGGTGGCAGTGGTCATCGGCGGCGGTAACTTCTTCCGTGGTGCAGAACTTTCCCAGCGTGGCATGGATCGTGCCCGTTCTGACTACATGGGCATGCTCGGCACGGTCATGAACTGCTTGGCTTTGCAGGACTTCCTGGGCCAGCTGGACGTTGACTGCCGCGTGCAGACCTCCATCAACATGGCGCAGGTTGCTGAGCCATATCTACCGCTGCGCGCTGTGCGCCACTTGGAAAAGGGCCGCGTTGTTATCTTCGGCGCCGGCATGGGTATGCCATATTTCTCCACCGACACCACTGCTGCTCAGCGTGCATTGGAAATTGGTTGTGAGGTTCTATTCCTTGCCAAGGGCGTCGATGGCGTCTATTCCGACGATCCACGTTCTAACCCAGATGCAGAGCTCTATGATGAAATTACTCCACGTGAGGTCATCGAACGCGGCCTGAAAGTTGCAGACGCTACCGCATTTAGCCTGTGCATGGATAACAATATGCCGATTCTCGTATTCAACCTATTGACCGAGGGCAATATTGCCCGCGCCGTCAACGGTGAGCGTATCGGTACCTTGGTTCAGTCTTAGTCTGCTAAATTGAATTCGAATTAATAAGGAGATCACATCATGATTGATGAAATTCAGCTGGAATCAGAAGAGCGCATGGCCAACTCGGTGGAGCACACCCGTGAAGAACTGGTGACTATCCGCACCGGACGTGCTAACCCGTCTATGTTCAACGGTGTCGTTGCCGAATACTACGGTGTTCCAACTCCAATCACGCAGATGTCTTCCATCAGCGTTCCAGAGCCACGCATGCTGCTTATCAAGCCTTATGAGCAGTCCATGATGGGCGAAATCGAAAACGCCATTCGTAACTCCGACCTTGGTGTTAACCCAACCAATGATGGTCAGGTTCTGCGGGTTACCATTCCACAGCTAACTGAAGAGCGTCGTCGTGACCTGGTCAAGGTTGCGAAGTCCAAGGGCGAAGACGGCAAGATTGCTATCCGCAATATTCGTCGTAAGGCCATGGAACAGCTTAAGAAGCTGCAAAAAGATGGCGACGCTGGCGAGGACGAAATCGCTGCAGCTGAAAAGGAAATGGAAAAGATTACCCATAACTACATCGAGCAGGTGGATAAGCTCGTTGCCAATAAGGAAGCTGAGTTGATGGAAGTTTAATCTTCCTTAAGATTCTTTTCCCAGGTGCTGCCGTTGAAGCGGCAGCACTTTTCATATGGACGAAGGGCGACGATGAAAACTGTGCCAAAACCGAAAAATAGTGCCGGGCGCAATCTTCCGGTGGCTATTGGCGTTGGTATTGGGTTAGGTGCACTCGTAATCTTTGCGATGTGGGCTGGCCAGCTAGCCTGGTACATCGTCGTGGCGGCAGCAGTAGCAGTTGCCATGTGGGAAGTGCTGACACGCCTGCGTGAGCACTCTTATCACCTTCCACGCACATTGATGATCCTCGGCGGTCAGGCAATGGTGTGGAGCTCTTGGCCTTTGGAAACTAAAGGTCTCATGGCGGTCTACGTCATTTCAGTCTTAGCGCTGATGTTTGGCCGGCTCTTTCACAACGGTAGGCATCGTCCGCCGATCAACTACCTGCGGGATATGTCAGTCGGCGTCTTTGTGCTGACCTGGATTCCGATGTTTGGCTCTTTTGCGGCGATGTTATCTGCCACGTCGCAGGGTGCTGCGACCATCTTGGTGTTTATGCTCTGCGTCGTCGCATCTGATACCGGTGGCTATATCACCGGTGTTATGTTTGGTTCGCACCCGATGGCACCAGCGGTTAGTCCGAAGAAATCCTGGGAAGGTTTCGCCGGCTCTATTGTATTTGGCATGGTTACCGGTGCGCTCAGCATTCACTTCTTGCTGGAACGCGAAGCCTGGGTTGGCGCGATCATGGGCCTTGGCCTGGTGGTGTGCGCGAGCCTCGGAGATTTAGTGGAGTCTCAATTCAAACGCGAACTGGGCATTAAAGATATGTCGAATATCTTGCCTGGCCACGGCGGTCTGATGGACCGCCTCGATGGCATGTTGCCAGCCGCGATGGTTACCTGGGTGGCTATTTCTTTCCTAGGCGTTTGATTTGGCGGCGCAGCTCCAGCATGCGCCAGCCGCCAATAAGAGCCATAAATAATGCTCCGCCAATAGCAAAAAGCAAGAATGCGATTCCAGCGGGGAATGCTCCGGACCATGCGAAGATGTTTAGCTCTACCGACTGCTGATTTTGCAGAATAAACACAATCAACAAAATCAAAAGCAGGAAACCGATAATCAGCGCAATCCATGTAGATGCCGCAACAGAACCTTTGACCTTAGTAGGCTGCGCGGGGGTTGGCTCTACCGAGGTTGCTTCTACAGGGGCTGTTTCCTCAGTTGTAGGTTCAATTTCGGTGTATTCGAATTCTTCATTAGGTGTAGTCATACTCCTCATTAAATCGCCTGAAATCGGTTTTGCCCACTCAACCCGCCCAAAATTGGGAGAAATAGGCTAAATCATGCGAAGATGTCGGATATGGCGCAACCAATTGAATTAAATTTTACAAAACCCCGTCGCGGGCTTCCTCCGAAGCACTTCGCTGACTACACCCAGGCAGAGCGCATTGAAATCCTAGCTGAGCTGGGTCTGCCAAAGTTCCGTGCTAAGCAGTTGGCTAAGCACTACTACGTCCACCACACCGTGGATGTGGAAGAGATGACCGATATCCCAGAGTCCGCGCGCAAGGACATCCAGGAGAAATTCTTCCCACCGCTGATGACCCAGATCCGCGGCTTTTCTACCGACGACGGAGAGACCACCAAGTCCCTGTGGCGTCTACATGATGGCACCCTGCTGGAATCCGTACTCATGCGTTACCCTGGTCGCGCAACGCTGTGTATCTCTTCCCAGGCTGGCTGTGGCATGGCGTGTCCTTTCTGCGCAACCGGGCAGGGTGGCCTGGATCGCAACCTCTCTACCGCAGAGATCGTCGAGCAGCTCCGCAATGCGTCGAAGACCATGGAAGCTGAAGGCAGCCGTTTGAGCAATGTCGTGTTCATGGGCATGGGCGAGCCGCTGGCTAACTACAAGCGCGTTGTGCATGCTGTGAAGCAATTTACTGACCCTGATGGATTTGGGATGTCGATGCGCAACATCACCATCTCCACGGTTGGCCTGGCACCAGCAGTTCGCAAGCTTGCCGATGAAGGCCTGTCCTGCACCCTCGCGATTTCCCTGCACACGCCTGACGATGAGTTCCGTAACGAGCTCGTTCCGGTAAACCAGCGCTGGGATGTTGAAGAGATTCTGGATGCGGCCCGCTACTACGTTGATAAGACTTCGCGTCGTGTCTCCATCGAGTATGCGCTCATCCGCGACAAAAACGATCAGGATTTCCGCGCAGATATGCTTGGCGAAAAGTTGCACAAGGCACTAGGCTCGAAAGTCCACGTCAACTTGATTCCGCTGAACCCAACTCCTGGGTCCGAGTGGGACGCTTCACCAAAAGATCGTCAGGAAGAGTTTGTTCGCAGGGTAATTGCTCAAGGTGTGCCATGCACCGTCCGCGACACTAAGGGACAGGAGATTGCCGCAGCGTGTGGACAGCTCGCCGCTGAAGAAAGGCAATAATGGACGCACTTCGGATCGAAGGCCTCAGCAAGAAATACGGCGACAAGATCGCTGTAGACAATCTCAATTTGAGCATTCCTTATGGCTCAATTTATGGCATTGTCGGTCCGAATGGAGCAGGTAAAACCACGACCTTAACCATGGTCTGTGGAATTACTAAGCCCGATGCAGGTACCGCGTGGATCGCAGGACATGAAACCGGAACCTTAGAGTCCAAGAAGGCTATGGGCCTTTTAATGGATGGGGCGCCGGTCTTTGAAAAACTCTCTGGTGCCGAATACCTGCAATACCTTGGCGCACTGCGCAGCATGGCCGAGGAAGAAGTCCAAGAACGCAGCAGGGAATTACTTTCAGCGCTTGGGCTTGCCGATGCCGCGACGAAATACATCGGGGACTATTCCGCCGGTATGACTAAGAAAATTCTGCTTGCCGGCGCAATTTTGCATGATCCGGAAGTCCTCATCCTCGACGAACCTCTTGAAGCGGTCGACCCAGTTTCTTCTCGCATGGTGCAGCAGCTTTTGCGCAGCTATGCAGCACGCGGCGGAACCGTCGTCCTTTCCTCCCACGTCATGGAGCTGGTTGAAGGGCTGTGTGACCACGTAGCTCTCATCAACAATGGGCAAGTCGCAGTAGATGGCCAGCTTGATGAGGTACGCCAGGGCAAATCGCTTACCGATGTCTTCGTCGAGTACGCCGGCGGTGCCGAATTCGACGATTCAACCTTTACTTGGCTGCGGGGGAACTAATGACCTCCACTCTATTTAGACTCCACCGCACGCTGTGGTGGCGCACCATCAAATCCAACCCGACGGTGCTCGTCGCAGGCGGCATGATCTTGGGCTACGGACTTCTTAGCGTCTTGTCTATGGCTTTCGAAGTCAACTCTCCTGAGGCGCTACATGCACCCGTTGCCTTCGGCATGGCCGCGATGTTGATTTTGGCGATGGCGATGCCTGCCAATGAGCAACAAATCACGCAGGAAACTTTCCGTACGCTTCCGATAGACAACTTAAAGCCCGCGATGGCGCTTTCTTCTTTGTGGACCTCGCGCGCGATGCTGACGATATTTTTCACCATTATTTGGGCGGGCTTCGCCTTTACTCAGCTTCCTCTTGTCCAGGGCATAATGTTTATCATTGGCTCTGTTATCGCAGCAGCCACCACGATTGTGTACATGGATGTCATCGCGAAGATCGGCAAATCACGTAAGGAAGTTCTTGGCCTTATCGGCGGTATCGGAGTTATCGCCGTAATATTTTTCGCCGTCAACATCACCAACTCCGCAGCGATGGACCTCCCTCTCGATGAGGTAGGCGAGATTGCAGCATGGACCCCATTTGCGGCGGCCACTGGGTGGGCCACAGGGAGCATCGCCAAGCTGCTCATTGCTGTTGCAACCCTGGCGCTGGGGGTGTGGCTATGGTGGCGCGATATCGAGGAAGCACCTGCGCGCGTCAAAGACCACGACAAGTCAGATTTAACATTGCCGTTTGTGCCACATACACCAGCTGGTATCGAATTTGCGCGCAGTCTGCGCTACGTATTCCGTGATAATCGACTTCTGCTGTCAGTGTTGGTCCTTCCGATTGTGGTTATTGTTTTGATGGTGCAATCAACAGCGCAGGGAATTCCGGAGATTTCCTACGTCGCAGTGGTCATGAGTGCGCTACTTGCGGGCTCCATTGCTGTTAATGACTTCGGCTACGACGGGCCGGCAATGTGGGTAAAGATGGTTGCGCCAGTGCCAACCTCGCGCCTTCTACTCGCGCGGCACTGGGCACACATGAGCCTTTCTGCCTTGGTCACCGTAGTTTTTGCGATCATCATTCTGGTGATTCACGGAATCACGAGCGTCACCATGATGGTCTGTTTCGTCAGTATCGGCGTGCTGATGGTCTCAGCTGCACTTTCGTTACTCCTTACTGCATTCAACCCTTATCCGGTTGCACCTCCCGGAACTAGTCCATGGGCAGACAAGTCCGGCTATTCGGGTGCCGCCTTTATCGCAGTCTTTGCGCTTATGTTCTTAGGCTGGATTCCCGTTGCACCTGGTGTGGTGTTGTTCTTCCTCGGATATCAAGTTTTGGGCATTGCTATCGCGCTGATCATTCCAGCTGCAATTTACGGTGGCGTTATCGCTGTGGTGACCAAGAATGCGGCCTCGCGAATGCCGAAGGTTTATGCGAAAGCAGGCTCCTGGGTCAATTAAAAGGGAGGTTCTTCATCGTCGAACTCCTGAAGAACTTCCTCCGCGATTTTCTCGGCAACGTCATCGACTTCGGCCAGCATCTGCGCGAAGGCACGGGCGTTGCGTCGGCGAGACGCATTGGCTTGTGCCACTGTTTGTGCCCACCGCGCCTTGCCTTCAGACATGGGGCCGCTCGGCAAGCTGGTTTCCCACGAACCGTCACTAAAAAGCCAATAGATCTCGCGGGTAAAGGGATCCATGATGTAAAAGGCACGACGGTCGGTCTTCACGTTGTGGTGGTGCTGGCATAGACTCGCGATATTCCAAGCAGAAGTCGGGCCGCCTTCGCTGTGATTGTGTCGATGGTCAGTCTGGGACTTGTGCGCAGAGACATCGCAGCCGGGCCAGCGGCAGGTGCCGTCCAAGCCCACCACCGCGGCACGAATGGCATCGGTGGGAGAGTAGGCCTCGGTTTCAGCGGTGCTAGCGTCATCCATGTCTCTGGTGCTGGAGAGTCTTTCGAGCATCTCCTCGGCGTCATCTGGGTCGAGCCAACCGATCCCCGGAATAAACACCGGTGCGGATTCAGTCTTGTGTTGGTACAAATTTAAGATCAGTTTTGCCTGCGGCTTTTCTTCACCGGTGAGCAATTCAATTGCAGCTTTAGCGTGAGATATGCCTTTGCGCTTCGCCAGTTCCTTGATGCATTCGTCAATCACTGCGCCAGCTTCAGCACCGGTTTGCAGCTCAATGAATGCCTGCTTCCCGGAGTAATTGATGTTATAACGCAGGCGCGCTTTGGCTTTGACATTGGGTAAAGAAGAATCCTCAAGAGCAATGAGCTCATTGAGGAAATTAATAATGGAACGACGCGATGGCATGCGTTGATTGCGTCGGGTTGGGGTGAGATACTCTGCTAATTTCTCATCGATGCGTTGCATCATCGCTGCATCTGGAGAAGGCCCTAGCTTGTCCAGCGTGTTGTTGATACCGATGAGCCGGTCGATATCCAGGTGAACCAGCCGATAAAAGACCGCAGAAGTCACGGGCAGCTCTGCCAAACGCACGAGGCCAAATACCGCGGCACGTACGTAGCCTATGGTGACGCCGAATGTTGATGACATCCGGCGGGCATAGAGTTCGAAATCATCATCTTCGTCGGGGATCTGTTGCATCCAGATATTTAGGTCCACGCACCGGCGGATCATGCCCTGGACAGCAACTGGGTCATTGGTGTTGTTGATGGAGTAATAAGCTTGTTCGTTTAACGGTTCAGGTCTAAGGGTGCAACCAAGTACATCCCAGTCAATTACATTGAGCGTTGCGGTGTTAGTCATTAGATTATTCGCAGTTCCTAAAGTATTCGAACATGTAATCTAATGGCTATTATAGCGACGGCCCAGACTAAAGCAATAGCTTGGATGGAATTCTTTCGAATATATGTTCACTCAAGTGGGCAAAGAAAAAACCGCTTCCGAAGAAGCGGTTAAAGCGGCGCTAGTTATTTCTGCAGCGCTTGCTTTGGCGTTTCGCGCAAGTGCTGAACGCGTGATGGCTCGATGTTCATTGCTACGAGCTCGGCATCGGAAAGCGTTGCGTAGTCGCCGCTCAAAGTCTTCTGGTCGTAGGTCCAATCTGGCTCTACGTGGCCTTCAGGCTTGTTGTGGCCGGTCAGGGTGCGTACTTGGGAGAGCTTCGGCTGGAATGCGTGAATGAGCAAGCCAATAGCGACAAGGGCAGCCAGAGTGAAGAGCCAGATGGTTTCAACGTGACCGGTGTGGTTACCGAAGTTAAAGCCCAGCAGGGTAAGTACTGTTACCCAACCAGCGATCTGGGTACCCGTGCGTGGGGTGCGGGACCAGCCGAAGCCAGCAGAAGGGACGTCAATGGTAGACACGCCGTCGTATACCTCTGGCGCCTTGTTGTGAGAAGACACGTGCTCTCCTTAGTTCTGTCAAAGCCACAATTCTCATCCTAACCTTAGTCCATCAACCATGTAGTTGTGATAATCCACCCCCGAATAATTCTTAAGATTGACTAAGGTGGGGTGAGTGAAACGTATTTTGATTCTTGGCTCAACTGGCTCCATTGGAACGCAAGCGCTTGAAGTAATTAGCGCCAATCCCGATAAATTCGAGGTCGTAGGCATTGCAGCGGGTGGTTCTGACCCTGCTTTGGTGGTGAAGCAGGCGCGAGCATTTAAGCTTTCTGCGCATCAGGTCGCGGTGGCTAACCCACAAGCTGCGGAGAAGGTCGCACAGGAGCTCGGCGGAACAGTCGTTGATTCGGCAGCAAAGTTGGTTCGCGAGATTGAGGCGGATACCGTGCTCAATGCGCTGGTGGGCTCCATGGGCTTGGAATCGACGCTGGCAACTATTGAAGCTGGGGAGATTCTTGCGCTGGCCAATAAGGAATCGCTGGTGGCGGGTGGGGCTATCGTGATGGATAAGGTCAAGCCGGGGCAGTTGATTCCGGTTGACTCGGAGCATTCGGCGATGGCGCAGTGTTTGCGTTCTGGGGAGCGCGGGGAGTTGGCGCGATTGGTGCTGACTGCCTCTGGTGGGCCATTTCGGGGTTGGACGCGCGAGCAGATGTGGGAGGTTACTCCGCAGCAGGCCGCCGCGCACCCGACGTGGTCAATGGGGCAGATGAATACGTTGAACTCGGCAACTTTGGTAAATAAGGGCCTTGAGCTCATTGAAGCCACTTTGCTTTTCGATGTTGATGCTTCGCTCATTGATGTCACCGTGCACCCACAGTCCATCATCCACTCGATGGCAACGTTTGTGGATGGCTCGACGATTGCGCAGGCCTCACCGCCTTCGATGAAGCTGCCAATTTCGATGGCGTTGGATTGGCCACATCGTGTTCCTGATGCGCAGCCGGCCTTGGATTTTACGCAGTCCTTCCAATGGCAGTTTGAGCCGGTCGGTGAAGCATTTTCTGCGGTTGACCTTGCAGCCGAGGTTGCAGGGAAGGGGTCTTTGCCCGCGGTTTATAACGCAGTGAATGAAGAAGCCGCGGCTGCGTTTTTAGCTGGGAAGATTAAGTTCCCGCAGATCGTTGATTGTGTTACAGAAGTTGTGGATTCTGCCTCCGCGTTTGCTGGTGTACCCTCAAGCGTCGAGGATGTGCTTGAGGTCGAAGCTGAAGCACGAAAGCGTGCGCACGACGTGCTGTCCGCTTGGTCATCTCGCTAAACAATTTAAGTAGAAGGTTTTCATGACGAATCTCTTGGGCATCGTGCTCTTTGCCCTCGGTATCTGTCTCACGGTTGCATTGCACGAGGCAGGCCACATGCTTACAGCGCGAGCATTTGGCATGCGTGTGCGCCGATTCTTCATCGGCTTCGGGCCGACTCTGTGGAGTTTCAAAAAGAATAAGACCGAGTACGGTGTTGCGGCATTACCGCTTGGCGGATTTTGCGATATCGCGGGCATGACCGCGCAGGATGACTTCATCACTGAAGAAGAACGTCCTTATGTCATGTATAAAAAGCCGTGGTGGCAGCGCATTATCGTGCTCTCAGGCGGTGTGGCAGTCAACCTGATTCTGGGCTTCCTGATTCTGTTTGTGGTTGCGCAAACTGCCGGTTTAGCCAATCCCAATGCGGATGTGCGTCCCGTAGTTGATGAGGTGACGTGTTCAGCGGATCAATTGGACAACGGCGAGCTTGGTGAGTGCTCCGGTCTCGGCGCCGGGGAAGCAGCCGGCATTGAAGTCGGCGATAGAATCCTGACCCTTAATGGTCACGAAGTTGCCACCTTTGAGCAGCTGCGCGAAGAAGTTCTGGTGCGCCCAGGCGAAACAGTCACAATCGGAGTGGAGCGAGGTGCGCAAGTCCTTGAGCTTCCAGTAACTTTGGACTCTGTCCAGCGCATTGTTGGCGGAGAAATGGTAGAAGCTGGCGCCATTGGTTTGGCTCAGAAACCTCTGGATATCATCGAAAAGCATGGCTTTATCGGCGCATTTCCTGCGACCTGGAACTATTCCATGTACATGCTCAATGCCACGGTGCACGGGATTGCGGAGTTCCCATCGAAGATTCCTGGCGTGGTCGCATCGATTTTCGGTGCCGAACGCGATGTAGAAGGCCCCATGTCGGTGGTTGGTGCATCGCGCGTCGGCGGTGAATTAGTTGAAGCGAATCTGTGGGCGGCATTCTTTATGATGCTCGCATCGCTGAATTACTTCCTCGCTCTGTTTAATCTCATACCGCTGCCGCCATTTGATGGAGGTCATATCGCGGTAGTTATTTATGAAAAAATTCGGGATTTCTTCCGGAAAATTCAAAGCAAGGCTCCAGCTGGCCCCGCGGACTATACAAAATTAATGCCAGTAACCTACGTAATTGCTGCAGCTTTGATGTCAGTCGCCGCGGTAATCATCGTGGCTGACTTTGTCAATCCCATTAAATTGCTCGGCTAGAAACCGGTGCTAAAGTAGGGGAATCAAACCCCATGAAAACAAGGAGCGTAAATGACTATTGGTCTAGGTATCCCAGAGGGGCCTCCACCGACTTTGGCTGAGCGTCGGAAGACTCGTCAGCTTTTCGTTGGGGATGTCGGTGTGGGGTCTGACCATCCAATCTCCGTTCAGTCAATGACTACTACGAAGACACACGATGTTAACTCCACCCTGCAGCAGATTGCTCAGTTAGCAACTGCAGGTTGCGACATGGTGCGGGTAGCTTGCCCGAAGACTGTTGATGCAGAAGCACTGCCGGCGATTGCTAAGAAGTCCCCAATTCCTGTTATTGCAGATATTCACTTCCAGCCGAAGTACATCTTCTCTGCGATCGATGCTGGCTGCGCCGCGGTTCGCGTGAACCCTGGCAACATTAAGGAATTTGATGGCCGCGTGAAGGAAGTTGCTAAGGCTGCTGGCGATGCGGGAATTCCAATTCGTATCGGTGTTAATGGCGGCTCTTTGGATAAGCGTCTTTTGGAAAAATACGGCAAGGCAACCCCAGAGGCTCTGGTTGAGTCGGCAATCTGGGAAGCAGGCCTGTTCGAAGAATACGGTTATGGCGATATTGCTATTTCTGTGAAGCACTCAGATCCTGTGTTGATGGTGGAAGCGTACCGTCAGCTCGCAGAGCAGACTGATTATCCACTGCACTTGGGAGTGACTGAGGCGGGCCCGAAGTTTATGGGCACCATTAAGTCCTCTGTCGCTTTCGGCGCGCTGCTTTCTCAGGGCATTGGCGACACCATTCGCGTCTCACTGTCTGCTGACCCGGTTGAGGAAATCAAGGTTGGTGACCAGATTCTGCAGTCGCTGAACCTGCGTCCACGCAAGCTGGAAATTGTCTCTTGCCCATCCTGTGGTCGTGCACAGGTGGACGTGTATAAGTTGGCTGAGGAAGTCACCGCTGGTCTCGACGGCATGGAATTCCCACTGCGCGTTGCCGTGATGGGCTGTGTTGTTAACGGTCCAGGTGAAGCTCGTGATGCTGACTTGGGCGTTGCTTCGGGCAATGGCAAGGGGCAAATCTTCGTCAAGGGCGAAGTTATTAAGACCGTTCCTGAGGCGAAGATCGTGGAAACCCTTATCGAAGAAGCGATGCGCATTGCTGAAGAACAAGGCCTCGAAGCTGTCGAAGGCACGAAAGCGCAAGTTCGCGTAACTCGCTAGAAAATAGTTGTGTTGGTCAGCAAAAATTGTGACCTCGCTGCTAGGATTCTGTCTCATGAAAAGGTCGGTATCGCTGCTGTGCGCAGTAACATTTGCTGCGGGCACAGTCGTAGCGTGTACCCCTAAACCGGTTACTGCTGACCCCACCGTTGACTCCATCATTGAAGCGATGGAGTCCGGTGAACCTTTAGGCGAATACTTTGATAAATCCGCCGAAGTAGATGATGTCTTCTCGTCGACCTATGAAGGTCTGCAAGCAGAAAGCGTCAATGTCGAACTCCATGGGATTGACCAAGATGAATCCCGGGCGACAGCCAATTACACCATCACCTGGGATCTGCCCCGTGATCGGGAATTGTCCTATGACACCTCCATGGTGTTAACAAAGGCCAATGAAGAATGGACGGGGCGTTGGCAACCTAGTTTGGTGCACCCGCAATTGGGCGCCAATCAGCATTTGGAATTGCGGTCTATTCCCGCTGAGCGTGCGAGCGTAATTAGCTCCGATGGCGTGGAATTAATGCGCCCAGGGCTGCAATACCGCGTTGTGGCGGATATGAGCCAGGTGGAAAGTGTGCGCGCGTTTGCAGGCAAGATTGCCGGCGCGATTGCCGAAGCAGGCGGGAAAGCTCCCGATGCCGATGGACTTGCCGGCCAGATGCGCGAAGTCGACGGCAACTTCTCTGTCGGACTTTATGATGAAAACGTTGGTAAGAAGCTTCAAGCGCGTTTTACCGATGACCGGCAGGTGCGTATCAATGAAGAACCAGCGCTGGTATTGCGCGATGAAGGCTTCGCGCGGGATTTAATGTCGCGAGTATCCAACTTGGTCTCTGACGACGTCAATGGCACCAACGGCTGGTCCGTGGATGTCGTCAATGATGAAGGCGCGTCCTTTACTCGAGTTCTTGAGCATGCGCCTGACCCCTCGCCAGCTGTGCGCGTGAGCATTGACTACGACGTACAACGGGCTGCCGAAGAGGCCGTGAATTTGCGCGCGGATTCGCAAACGATGATGGTGGCTATTAGGCCATCGTCAGGCGAAATCTTGGCTGTTGCGCAGACTGAAGCAGCGGACCGCGATGGCGACGTCGCGTTGAGCGGGCAGTATCCGCCGGGATCGGTGTTTAAGATTATTACGGCAGCAGCGGGCGTCGACAAGCAAGGGCTAAACAGCGGTTCGATTGTTCCGTGCCCGGGAACGATGGATATCTATGGGCGCATCGTGACGAACTACAACGCTTTTTCTAAAGGCGATGTGCCGCTTATCGATGCTTTTGCGAGTTCTTGCAACACCACCTTTGCCGATATGTCTACGAAATTAGAGCCGGGCGAGTTGGCTGAAGAAGGTAAGCAGTTTGGGCTGGGTATCGATTATGAGATTCCAGGGCTGACCACGATGACCGGCAGCGTGCCAGAAGGGGAGACTCCACTGGAGCGCACCGAGGCTGGCTATGGCCAGGGCTACGATCTCGCATCGCCCTTTGGCATGGCTCTGGTATCTGCGACGGTAGCGAATGGCCGCACCCCTGTTCCGACGTTGGTGTCGACTGAGGAGACCAAGGTTTCGGAAACCGTTGAGCCACCCTCAGAGCACGTGATTAATGAGTTACGCGCGATGATGCGGCAAACGGTGACTTCCGGTACAGCTGCGGGCATGCAGGCATTGGGGGAAATATTCGGCAAGACGGGTGAGGCCGAAATCAATAATGGCTCACATGCGTGGTTTACAGGTTTCCGCTCCGATGACGATATTGCATTTGCGACCCTGGTTGTTCTCGGCGGCGGCTCTGAGACTTCGGTGGCGATTACGGATTCCTTCTTCCAAAACCTGGATAAGAACCGAGCCGAACCCCAACGCGAATAGTTTCATTTAGCGGGACTACGATGTAGGGCATGAGTACTCGTGAAAAACTAAAGCCTGGAAAGCCAACTCCTGTCCGCAAGGTTCCTGACCATATTGAACGTCCAGAATATGTCTGGAAAGACACTGTGCAAGAAGCGATGGGTGAGCCTTTTGTGCAAACCCCAGAAACTATTGAAGCAATGCGTGAGGCTTCCAAGATTGCAGCGAATGCTCTGAAGGAAGCAGGTGCAGTAGTTGCACCTGGCGTGACTACCGATGAAGTAGACCGCGTGGCACACGAGTACATGTGTGACCATGGCGCCTATCCTTCGACGCTGGGATACCTGGGCTTTACTAAGTCCAGCTGTGTGTCTTTGAACGAGATTATTTGCCACGGCATCCCGGATAGCACCGTTATTCAACAAGGCGATATCGTCAACATTGACGTCACGGCGTACAAAAATGGCGTGCACGGCGATACCAACGCAACCTTCTTGGCGGGCGACGTTTCAGAAGAGCACCGCTTGCTGGTGGAGCGAACCAAGGAAGCGATGATGCGCGGCATTAAGGTGGCAAAGCCAGGCCGCGAGATTAACGTCATCGGCCGAGTTATTGAGTCTTATGCCAACCGCTTTGGCTACAACGTGGTCCGAGACTTCACCGGCCACGGCGTGGGGCCGACGTTCCACAATGGGCTTGTCGTCTTGCATTATGACTCCACGGCTTACCGCAATGTGCTGGAGCCAGGTATGACCTTGACTATTGAGCCCATGTTGAATCTCGGCTCTTTGGAATACGATATTTGGCCAGATGACTGGACCGTGCAAAACCGCGACGGCAAATTTACCGCGCAGTTTGAGCACACCATCGTCATTACCGAAGACGGTAATGAGATCTTGACCCTGCCTGATTAAAGCGCAGAGTTATTGAGCATCCGTGCGATCTCCCGGTTGCCCTTGTGGGTGATGTGGGTGCTGAGGTTGTGAGGAACCCCAGTTTCTACTAGACCAGCCACATAGCGCTGGGAGTTATTCGCACACATGTTGTTGTACTTCGTTGCAGCGTTGAGATTGTAGAAGTTCACGTTATTAGCGCGTGCCGCGCGGTGCATGTTGCTGTTGATGAATTTCTCGGTGTTATGTGCAACCGAGAGGAAATCTAGGTTAAAGCCAGGGCCAAAGCCTTGGGTACGAACTGGGCACAGCGCGCCGTTGGGGGCGGACAGCGCGGGGTAGGAAACTACCGTGATTTTTGCGTTAGGTGCAGCGCGCTTAATGCGGCTGATGTTGTCGCGCATGCCCTTGAAGTAGTCCTCGCCGAGGATGGCATCAGAGCTGGCCCCGGTGACGGGATTGTCAGTGATGAGGCTCGGGGCGTCGTTAGCGCCGAACTGGATGAGCACGCTGTCAGTGTTGGCGTTGAGCGTGTTGCGGTTTAGCGCGTGGCTAACCTGCGACTGCATGTTGCTGCGCTTGGAGGTGCCACCAGCTTTTGCCGAAGAGCACGCCATATTGACGACGTTGTGGCCGAACTTCTTGAGCTCATTGCCAATATTGGATTGACCCTGTGGGCAGCCTTGTGGGGAAGGGGAACCCGGCTGGCCTTGATAGAAGATGTCACTAGAACCTGGCGCGGCTTGGACGCCGCCTACCTGTGCATAGGTGGGGTTGGCGAAGAAGGAATCGCCGAACATGACCACGTTGCCTGCAGGGGCAGCGTTGGCAGCAGTTGTAGATAAGGACAAAGCAGCAACGGTTGTGGCAATCACGCCGAGGAACTTTTTCATTATTGACAGGGCTTTCGTAGGGAATGATTACTGAACCCTGTCAAATTACCACATGGCGTAGGCCTCTAGCTGAAGTCGAGGCCCAAGAGAGCGTTTTCGGTGACCTCAGGCAAAGCTGGGTGAATCCAGTATTGCTTTTGAGCGAAGTCACGCACGTCAATGTCGAAGGCCATGACGGTAATCATCTGCTGGATAAGCGTGGATGCCTGCGGGCCGTAGTAGTGAGCACCGAGGAGTTTTCCGGTCTTTTTATCAGCGATAAGTTTGCAGATTCCATCGTTGTCTTCCATAGCCCAGCCATAAGCAACATCGCCGTAATTTTGAACCTTGACGGTGATGTCGAAATTTTGCTCGCGGGCTTCTTCTTCGGTAAGGCCAACGGTCGCAATTTGTGGGTGCGTAAAGACAGCCGCAGGGACATTCTCATGCGGCATCGGCACCATATCATCAGGATTTAGCATGTTGTGACGAACTGCCTTGGTCTCTGCATTGGCGACGTGCTTGAGCATGTGCGGTGAGGAAACATCGCCAAGCGCCCAAATGCCTTGCGCGGTGGTGCGGCCATAGTCATCGACCTTGACGCGGCCATCCTCGTGCATTTCAACTCCTGCGGCATCCAAATTCATCTGGTCGCCATTGGGAATGCGGCCGGTTGCAACCAAGATTGCATCTGCTTCTAATTCGACACCGTTGTCCAAAGTCGCCTTGACGCCGGTGGCGGTATCTTCCAAGTCGCGGACATTGACGTGGGTAATAACGTTGAAGCGCTCGCGCGCTTGCTTATTAAAGCGTGCAGACAGATCCGTATCGAGGAAGCGCAGTAAGGTTTCGGAGCGGTTGACCACGGTGACTTCGGTGCCCAGGCCATCAAAAACATGCGCGAATTCCATCGCGATGAACCCACCGCCGACGATAATCAGGCTGCGTGGCTGCTTTGGCAGGCGCATGATGGTTTCATTGGTGTGATAGGTGGCGCCGGAATTAGCAATCGCAGAAGGAACGTGTGGGCGAGAGCCAGTCGCAATGACGATTTCATCGCCAGTAATAACATCATCACCAGTTTTGATGGTTTTCGGCCCAATGAATTCTGCATGCTGGTCGTAGACAGTAATATTCGGAGTTTCATCACCGCGACGATAAGCCTCGCCGCCCTCGGCGATTTTGTCGATGCGGTTGGTAAAGACTCGATCAACGATGGAATCCCAGTCGACGTTGGTTACCTCACCAGTGATCCCTAATTTTTGCGAATGCGTGGTTTGATAAGCGACATCGGCGGCATAGACGTACATCTTGGTAGGGATGCAGCCAACATTCATGCACGTGCCGCCGAATTTACCTTTTTCGATAATGGCGATGGAGATATCGTCATGCTCCGGTGTGGGGATAGAGTTGCCCGAACCGGCTCCGATGATGATCAAGTCATAGTGCGTCATTGTTGTCCTTAGTTTTTAAATGTGTTGTTGCAGGAATTTTGCGGTTATGTCGAATGCTTCCTCACGCGCGCGAGGAAGCGATAAGAATACGTCGTGCCGCGCTCCCAAAATAGTGTACACGTCAACATCTTTGCCGAGGTGCGGTGCCCAGTGTTGAATCTGCTGTACATCCAGCACCGCATCGGCCGTATCCGTTTCCGCGGTATAAGGCTGGTTTAGATGCGAGCGTGAGGATGTCATCACCAATGTGGGCACTCCGACATCGATGCGGTCAGTGTGGACGAGGTGTTGTCCGTTTAGTACAGCGCGCAGCCATCCTAAATATTTCAAGTGCCCACCTAAGGGTTTGAAAGTCATGTCATAGTCCCAGTCGGCATGTATGGACTGACCGTAGGATTTTAGTCCACCGCCGGGCACTGCGAGGTGGGGGAAAATCTTCCCGACAACATTAACTACCCGGCGCAGAATGCCCACTTGCCAGTGGTTGAAGTTCATCAAATCCAACCAGGGGCTATTGAGTACTAGCGCGGGGATTTTGGTACTGGATGATTGGTTCAGCCACATCGATACGATGAGCCCAGCAGTGGAGTGGGCGAGGGGAACCACGCTGGGGTGCTGCTTTTCGATGACCCCCAGGGCTGCGTCTAAGTCTTCAAAGTAATACTCGAAGTTGGAGGCATAGTGCCACAGTTCGCCGTCCTGATGAGCGCGGCCGCTTTTGCGCAGATCGACTGCGTAAAAGGCATAACCTTGCTGGTGGAAATACTGCGCAACGTGTGCTTGGAAGAAATAATCGGTCATTCCATGAACCCACAATAGCGCCGGACGGCCGGCTATCGGTTCTGGCTGATAGCGAACCAGTACAGCTTGGACGTCCCCGGAACCGTCTGGATCTTTGCCCATGGGAAGTGTAAGAGCTTCAAAGTCTTCTCCCAAGGTATCGGGCCGCCAATTGTGTAGTTGTTCCATAAACACAAATATAACGAATCTGAATTCATCGTGCTGCCTAGGCTGAATCTACTTTTAGGCACCCTTAGGCGTATGGTTATAAGAGATGCGTGCTGTGTGCGCGACTTTAAATTTATAACTTTTATTCGATGACGAAGAGGTAATGTCTGGTGTCCCCCGCAAAGAATGCAGGCCAAGCAGTTGATACCGTCGACGTCGCACTTATTGGTGCTGGCGTCATGAGCGCGACCCTGGGTGCGATGCTCAGGGAGCTGGAACCAAGTTGGACGCAGATGATTTTTGAGCGTCTTGATGGCCCAGCTCTGGAATCATCTTCCCCGTGGAATAATGCTGGTACCGGCCACTCCGCATTGTGCGAGTTGAACTACACGCCTGAAAAGGGCGGCAAGATTGATGTCTCCAAGGCAATGGCCATCAATGAGCAGTTCCAGGTGGCACGCCAGTTCTGGACCCACCAGGTCAACAACGGCATCCTGGCAGACCCACGCGAATTCATTAACCCAGTCCCACACGTGTCTTTCGCACAGGGCGAAATCCAGGTGGATTACCTGAAGCGTCGCTTCGACATGCTCAAGGACAACCACCTGTTCCCAGGTATGGAGTTCACCGATGACCGCGAGGTCTTCAACGAGCACCTGCCATTGATGGGCCGTGGTCGTTCGGCAGACAGCAAGGTTGCTATCTCCTGGACCAATATCGGTACTGACGTCAACTTCGGTGCTTTGACCAAGCAGTTCTTGACCGCTGCACGCGCCGCAGGCACTGAAATTCGCTATGGCAACGAAGTAACCACCATCAAGCGTGACGGCGCTGGCTGGAAGGTCTATACCAAGAATGTTCACACTGGTGACACCCAGATCGTCAACGCGAAGTTCGTCTTCGTTGGCGCTGGTGGCTACGCGCTTGACTTGCTGCGCAAGGCTGGCGTGCGTGAGGTTGCTGGCTACGCTGGCTTCCCAGTCTCTGGTCTGTGGCTGCGTTCTACCAACAAGGACTTGGTAGAAGAGCACAACGCCAAGGTATACGGCAAGGCAGCTGTTGGTGCGCCACCAATGTCTGTTCCGCACTTGGATACCCGCGTCATCGACGGTGAGAAGAGCTTGCTCTTTGGCCCATACGGCGGCTGGAGCCCGAAGTTCTTGAAGCAGGGTTCTTACCTCGACCTGTTCAAGTCCATTCGCCCTTCCAATATCCCGTCCTATTTGGGCGTTGCGGCACAAGAGTTCGGTCTAACCAAGTACCTAGTCCAAGAAGTTCTCAAGGACTTCGATGACCGCGTAGAAGCACTGCGTGAGTATGTCCCTAACGCAGACGGCGCCGATTGGGAGACTGTTATTGCAGGTCAGCGCGTACAGGTTATCAAGCCTGCAGCTGCTCCTCGTTTCGGTTCCCTGGAATTCGGCACCACCTTGATCAACAACCCAGAAGGCAATATCGCTGGTCTGCTCGGCGCATCACCTGGTGCATCGATTGCGCCAGCAGTCATGCTGGAGCTCTTGGAGCGCTGCTTCGGCGAGCACATGATCGGCTGGGCCGACAAGCTGTACGAAATGATTCCTTCCTACGGCGAGAAGCTGGGCAAGAACCCGAAGCTCTTCGAAGAAATCTGGGAGATCACCCAGAAGACTCTGCAGCTGGAAAACGCTCCCGAGTTCTAAGTTCCGCAGAAGGTTAAAAACCCCTCGAGGTCGCCCGGGTTGGATAAATCCGGGTGATACTCCTGGGGCTTTTTTACTGCCTCCAGCAGCTCCAAGTAGTAGGAGAGATCCCCATCAGTTGCCTGTTTGAGAGCCTTATCCAGTGGTTTGTTGCGTGGGACGGTGATGGGGGAGTCGGGATTTCGCTTATGGTTTTCCACGGTGATATCGCCATCAACTTCTTGGACATCTTCTGCTTCTAAAGCTTCGTTCATGATGTCGGTGAATTCGGCCATGGTGGAGTTGGCGATATCGATGGCGTGGTTCGGATCTTCATCGAAAAGCGGCAAAAGCGTCTCTGCTAGCCGTGCCAAGTTCCAGCCTAAAATGCTTGGCTGATTGCCGTAGCGATAGCGGCCTTGCGTATCGATGGAAGAGAAATAGGTGTTGATATCAAACTGCTCCATAAAAGCACAAGGGCCATAATCGATGGTCTCACCCGATAAAGTGGTGTTATCGGTATTCATGACGCCGTGGATAAACCCTAACCGCTGCCATTTTGCGACTGTATTCGCCTGTGCGCGCATGACCTGGCGGAAGAGGCCTTGATAGTCCTCGCCGGGATAATGCCGAGCGATGGCATAATCGGCCACTGGTTTAATCTGATCCGTCATCGCCGCGTATTGCATGGTGCCCACGCGCAGGTGGCTTGCGGCAGTACGCACGACAATCGCACCGGGAACAACCCTGTCACGCTGGATTTTGCGGCCCGTGCTGATAACCGCCAACCCGCGCGTGGTGGGAACCCGTAGCGCGTGCATGGCCTCGGACACCAGGTATTCGCGCAGCATCGGCCCGAGCGCACCGCGGCCATCGGAACCAGGGCGGGAAAATGGCGTGCGTCCAATTCCTTTGGCGTGGATGTCGTGGCCGCCTATTTCGCCGAGCAAAAGCGCTCGGCCATCACCTAAGACAGGGGAGAGCTGGCCGAATTGATGCCCAGAATAGGCTTGCGCGTAGGCTGTTCCTGAGTGGCCAAGCAGGAATTTTAAGCCCTCATCAGACTTGAGAAAGTCGACGTCAAGACCGAGGCTTTCTGCTAATGGTTCATTGAGCAGGACCAGTTGCGGATCCGGTTGTTCTTCACCGTGGGCCGCGCGGACCATATCTGGCAAGGCTTCGGCATAGCTGTGTTCTAATTTCATGAGGTTAACTTCCCGGCGACGCGGATGTGTACGCTGCCGCCGATCCAGATTTCTTTGCCGTCATCGAAGACGTGGATGATGCCATCACGGCCGATCTGGCTACCTTGGCTGGCCGTATAAGTGTCTGGAACGTGTCCGCGTTCGCGCATAAACTGCGCCACTGATCCATTCAAAGAACCGGTTACAGGGTCTTCGAGGCCGAACATGAAGGCGCGGACTTCATAAGCGGGGCCTTGCCCGTCATAGGTGCCCACGACGCCCACTTTTTCTTGGTGCTGGCTTTTTGGCTTTAGCTGCTTCACGGCGTTGGCATCGCGCATCTGCAGGATTTTCCAGCCGGGGCCGTTATCACCCCAGCCGTGGTCGATAACTTCATCTGAAGAAATATTGAGCGCATCGCAAGCACTTGCTAGCTCGTCGGCGGAAAGGGGGGCAGACTTGAGCAGCTCAGGTGTCGCGAAAGAGAAGATTTTCTGCTTTTCCCCTTCGTCGTTGCGGATGGCCTCTTCTTGAATAGTAACCAGTCCCAGCGCGCACTCTTGGACAATGCGACCATGTTTGTGCGGTTCAATGCCCAAAGAGCGCCAGGCACGCG
This sequence comes from Corynebacterium sp. J010B-136, assembly GCF_002967075.1. Lineage (GTDB taxonomy): Bacteria > Actinomycetota > Actinomycetes > Mycobacteriales > Mycobacteriaceae > Corynebacterium. Next base: position 180,667 of record NZ_PUGE01000003.1, read on the forward strand.
CGCTTCCTAGGGTGGGATGGCCGGCAAAGGGGAGCTCTTCAAAGGGCGTGAAAATGCGGACGCGATAGTCGGCAGAAGACTCTGTAGGTGGAAGCAGGAAGGAAGTCTCGGAGAAATTAATCCATGCGGCGATGGATTGCATTTGCTCGGTGTCTAATTCACCGGCATTCGCGACTACCGCCAAAGGATTGCCGGAAAAGGGCGTGGTGGCAAAAACATCAACTTCAAAATACTCGTGCTCCATGCCTCATAGTCTAGGTCACTGCCACCAGGGGACTGCAAGGGATTTAGTATTTAGGTTCATGACCTCAAAATTTTCCCCATTTACGCAAATGGCTGACGGTACTTTGAAACAAATCAATCCCTTTTCAGGCACTGAGGTCTGGACCGTGCCGGGGCGGGCACATCGCCCTTTCGACGAAGTAGCACCAGAATCCAAGGCGTCCTCGTGTGCTTTTTGCTGGGACCGGAAACTAGATACTCCGCCGGAGAAAGCACGCATGCTTTCCAATGCCACCATCGTGCGTAACGTGCCTGTATCCCAGCTGGATGCCACGGACCCGGATTTTCGGCGCATCCCGAATCTATTTGAGATAGTCAGCTTTGATTACTGGCACGCCAACTACGGGCTGGACGCAGATTATGCGCTTATCGATGCCTACTTGGGGGATGCTGCTGGCTATCAGCATGTCCAGCAAGTGGTGGAGGCAAAGACTAAACGGCGGCTCGAAGGAAAGGAGCTCGCATTCACAGCCCGCGGATTTTTCTCCGGTGGGCATGATGTGGTTGTGGCGCGCAGTCACACCAAATCTTCCGGAGAGATGTCCAAAGAAGAGCACGCGCGCTTTATCGCCTTTACCGCCGATTCGATGCGAGAACTTTATGAGCGAAACCCGCATGCCAATTATGTGGTGGCTTTTCAGAATTGGCTCAAACCTGCCGGGGCATCTTTTGACCACTTGCACAAGCAACTAGTCGCCATTGATGACCGCGGCCGGGCGCTGCGCAATCTTGAAGCCCTGGTGCTAGAAAACCCGAATATCTTCCAGGACAAGGGTCTTGATGTCGCGCGGCGCCATGACCTGATTATCGAAGAAAATGAGCATGCGGTGCTTTTTGCCGGCTTCGGGCACAGGTATCCGACACTGGAGGTCTATTCGAAGCATCCAGGGCGCCCGTGGGAACACAGTGAAGAGCAAATTCGGGGGCTCAGTGATGTTTTGCATACCGCGCACGTAGCGATTGGCAGCAATGTTGCCTGCAACGAAGAATGGCACCACCAGCCGGCAGATGTCAGCTGTGCGATGCCATGGCGAATCAACCTGAAACTACGCGTGTCCACGCTCGCGGGGTTTGAAGGTGGCACGCATATCTACATCAACACCATTTCCCCGTGGGATCTGCGCGATAAGATCTTGGCAGCGCTAGACAACCATCGTTAGCTGCTTACCGTTGACTTCGGTGAACTTAAAGCCCGGAGTATCCATGATGTCATCAATGCTGGTGATGTCTTTGTGGGCGATTTCGCGCGCGAGTTGGCCTTTATAAAACTTATTGAAGTGTGAGATCACTTTGCCTTCGGAATTTTCCACGCGCACCGTTACCGCGTCTTTGACCTTGCCGAGTGTTTGATAAGTACCTGAGCGCAGGTCGATGATGAAGTCATTTTCGGCCTCAAGTGCTTGCGTGATCGATTTTCCCCAGCGTGACTTCATGGTGGCATCGTCAAGCTTTGTGCCGCCGGATAGCCGATAAAACGGAATCATGTCCCGCGCGCGGACAACCCCGAACAGTGCTGAGCCGATTGCCAGCTGATCCCATGCTTTTTCGGAGAGGGTTTTGGCATCTAATGCGTCGTATAAAACGCCCGTGTAGCGATACAGTGCCGGCATGGTGGGGCCGGTGAGAAGCTTTGTGTTTTCTTCCGCCTCCGGGCGCAGAGTTTCCGATATCTTTAACGCCTTCATTGCTTCGTCAACATCATAATTGTGCAGTACATCGACTATATTTTCCCGATTCTCTTGCAAACTGGGAAAGGACAGCGAGGCCAAATTTAAGGTTGGCCCGTCGCCGCCAAAAGCTTTTGTTTCACTAGGAGGGAGGATAATGAGCATGCTTTTACATTAGCCGTGTATTTTAGGATCATGATTACTCGCCTTTCTGAGCTGTTTTTGCGTACTTTGCGGGAAGATCCCGCAGAAGCTGAAGTTCCAAGCCACAAGCTACTTGTTCGCGCAGGTTACCTGCGTCGTGCCGCACCCGGTGTTTATTCCTGGTTGCCGTTGGGGCTTCGCACCCTGCGCAAGATTGAAGATGTTGTGCGCGAAGAAATGAATGCGATCGGCGGCCAAGAGCTGCTATTCCCAGCGCTTTTGCCACGTGAGCCATATGAGCTTACGGATCGCTGGACCGAATATGGCGATAACTTGTTCCGCCTGAAAGACCGCAAGGGCGCGGACATGCTGCTGGGGCCAACCCATGAGGAAATGTTTGCCCAAACGGTTAAAGACTTGTACTCCTCCTACAAGGATTTTCCGGTTACCCTGTACCAAATCCAGACCAAGTACCGTGACGAAGAGCGTCCACGCGCGGGTATCTTGCGCGGCCGTGAGTTCATCATGAAGGACTCATACTCCTTCGATATGTCTGATGAAGGCCTCGAAGAGTCCTACGCACGCCACCGCAAGGCGTATCAAAATATCTTTGACCGCTTAGGTATCGAGTACGCGATTTGCCGCGCGACTTCGGGTGCCATGGGTGGTTCAGCCTCCGAAGAGTTCCTTGCGGTCTCGGAGGTTGGCGAGGACACCTTCGTGCGTGCCACCGATGGTGATTACGCAGCGAATGTCGAAGCCGTGGTTACTCCTGTTCCTGCGCAAATTGACTTCACCAACTTGCCTGAGGCAAAGGTCTACGAAACCCCAGATTCAGAGACCATCGATACCTTGGTCGAGTGGGCGCGTGCAGAGGGCATTACTATCGATGACCGCGAGGTCACCGCCGAGGACACCTTAAAGTGCATGATGGTCAAGATCACCCAGCCAGGCGAGGAGCCGGAGCTGGCTGGCGTTTTGATTCCGGGCAGCCGCGCATTGGCACCTAAGCGTCTGGAAGCAGCGCTGGAGCCTGCGACCTTTGAGCTAGCTACCGACGCCGACTTCCAGGAGAATTCCTTCTTGGTCAAGGGCTATGTTGGCCCGCGTGGCCTCAACGCCAATGGCGTTAAGGTCTACGCTGATCCACGCGTGGTCTCCGGTACTTCTTGGATCACCGGTGCTGATAATAAGAACCACCACGTGGTTGGTTTGGTTGCAGGCCGTGATTTCCAGATTGATGAGGTTGTTGAAGCTTCTGAGATTCATGAGGGCGACCCAGCTCCAGAAGGACAGGGCACTTTGACTCTGAAGCGCGGCATTGAGCTTGGCCACATCTTCCAGCTGGGCCGTAAGTACACCGAAGCTTTCGATGTGCAGATTCTGGATGAAAACGGCAAGCGTACTGTACCTACCATGGGTTCTTACGGCATTGGTGTCTCGCGCATGATGGCGGTACTCGCTGAGCAGCGCCATGATGAAAAGGGCCTGAATTGGCCGCTCGATGTTGCTCCTTACCAGGTGCATGTGGCGGTTGCGAACAAGGACCAGGATGCGATTGAAGCCGGAAATAAGCTGGTGGAAGCACTGGACAAGGCCGGTGTCGAGGTGCTTTTCGATGACCGTCCGAAGGTTTCTCCTGGCGTCAAATTCAAGGATGCCGAATTGCTCGGCATGCCATTCTGCGCAATCTTGGGCCGTTCTTTCAAAGACGGCATCATCGAATTGCGCATTCGTGGCGGCGAAACCTTGGAAGTACCAGCAGATTCCATCGTGGAAGAGCTGCTCGCGCGACTATAGTTTCGCGGCTGCGTGAATGAGCCAGTTGCGCCACTGCGAATCTTTCGCGGTGGCCGCGGCGGCTTCGAAGTGATTTCGGCTAGATTGCACTAGTTCCTCAGCGAATTGTTCTGCTGAAGAATCATCTGGCCAGTCTGCGGAATACGCGGGTGAAGATGCGGGGGCATCTTCACCGAGTAGGTTTTGCAGTTCTAAAATCAGCTCCGCATGCGCTTGCGTGTCAACGCCTGCGCCATGGGCCTCGGCAACATCGAGTCCATAAACCGTGGCGTATTCAAACTCTAAAAGTTCTGTCGCTTGGGCGAGCGTATCTTCACCGGGGGCATCGGGAAGCGGTGCGTCACCGCTAGCTAATTGGACGGCTTGGCGGGCAAGCAGCGGGTGGGATTCTTGTGGAGCCTTATCCATCAGCTCGACTAACTGCGCGACTGCAGCTTGGGCTGACGTGCTGGGTCCAGCCGGATCTTCTTCATCGATGTGGCAGGTTTGCGGAACCTCACCATTTTCTTCCACACCGCAGATCCGGTTGACCTCTGCAAAGAGCTCTTCTGATTGCTTCAGGCGCAATTTCCCGTAGTTGGAGTCATCGGCATCAGCGCGCGCGGTTTGCGCAAGCTCCACTAAGGCGGAATCTGGCCGTGGGCCAAAGAAATCCACAACGGCACAGGAAGACAGCACAGGGACGCACGCAAGAAGCGCTACAAGAGAAAGTCGGCGATTCACGTGGAAGACCTTACCCGCTCACCGTTAAGCTAGAAGTTATGGCTTTCCCAAGTGAACAAAAATTAGAAGAATTCCTCACCCCGATTTTAGCTGAGCACCAACTCGATGTGGAACAGATCAAAACTACCAAGGCAGGCAAGAAGTCCCAGGTAGTCATCCGAATCGATGGTGAGAATCGTCCATCCTCGGATGTACTTGAACAGATGTCGCGCATCATTGGCGAAGCCTTCGATGCCGCAGAAGAATCCGGTGAGCTCAACTTCGGTGCCGGTTACACCCTCGAAATCTCTACTCCAGGGGTAGACCTTCCGCTGACTGCTGCGCGACACTTTCGACGCAACCGTGGCCGAAAGATTAAATCATCACTCGGTGAGCTGCGCATCGGCGCTTTAAGCGAAGATGAACTAAACGTGATTGTTGTAACAAGCGCCAAAGATATAGCCAAGGCACAGGTACAGCGATTGGAAAACCTTGTGGGTTCAGTGGTAGAAATTGAATTCGCACCTGCTCCCACCGTAGAGCAGGATATCGTCGAGCTCAGCTTCGAAGCTGCCAAGGAATTGGCGGCGGAAGACTAAGCTGGCCAAATAGGCTGACTGCTTGCTTGCAAAGCAGTAATTGTTGGAATCGTTTAAAGGATGAATAAGTGAATATTGATATCGACGCGTTACGTGCAATCGAAACCGAGCGCGGTGTTCCAGTAAATGATTTGCTGACTTCAGTGGCCGGTGGCTTGCTGTATGCCTACACCGAATACCGCGACGGCAACATCGAGGAAGACCATAAGGCCCGCGTAGATATTGATGCTGATACCGGCGAAGTTTCTGTCGTCGTTACCGAAATCGATGAAAGCGGCGAAGTCATCACCGAATTTGATGACACTCCCACCAACTTTGGGCGAGTTGCGGCACCTGCTGTCCGCGACGCTATCTACAAGCGCCTGCGTGAAGTAGAAGCAGACCGCGCATATGATTCCTATGCAGAACTGCAGGGCACCGTTGTCTCTGGCGTGGTTCATCAGGACGCACATGCCAATTCCCGTGGCATCGTAGTTGTGCAGTTGGGTACCGAAATTGACATCAAAGAAGGCAAAACCCAAGACGGAATCTTGCTCCCTGCTGAGCAAATCCCAGGCGAGCGTCTTCGTCACGGCACCCGCGTGCGTGCTTATGTCGTAGGAGTGCAAAAAGAAGGCGCGCGTGTCCAAGTTCTTCTGTCACGCACACACCCTGAATTGGTCCGTGGCCTGTTTGAATTGGAAGTACCAGAAGTTCTTGATGGGGCAGTAGAAATTGTTGCCATCGCGCGTGAAGCTGGTCACCGTTCGAAAGTTGCCGTGACAGGCCAGGTCAAAGGTCTCAACGCTAAGGGTGCCTGCATTGGCCCACGCGGACAGCGCGTAACCAATGTGATGCAGGCGCTCGGCGGAGAAAAGATCGACATCATTGATTTCAATGAAGATCCGAGCGTGTATGTCGGCAATGCTTTGGCACCGTCAAAGGTCGTGCGAGTAGAAGTGCTCGACGCGGAAGCTCAGCTGGCACGCGTTACCGTTCCGGATTACCAATTGTCTTTGGCCATTGGTAAAGAAGGACAAAATGCTCGCCTTGCCGCGCGTCTGACTGGATGGAAGATCGACATCCACTCGGATGCTGACAAGGTGGAATAAATTCCCGGGTCACATCGTTGTAATGTCGTGAGTTCAATTTTGGCGATGTTTCAAGTAGGATTGACAACGGCCCAAGTGCAGCAGGAAGGAGTTGGTTTTGAGCCGACTTCGAATGTGCATAGCAACACGACAACGTCTACCGGATACGCAGCTATTGCGTGTGGTGGCTGATACGCAAGGTTGTATCATCCCCGATCCTGGCAGGCGGCTTCCCGGCAGGGGAGCCTGGATTACTCCAGATTTAGCTGCATATGAGCTTGCGGAGAAGCGTCGGGCTTTTGCTCGCGCACTCCGGCTGTCCGCACCCGTGGATACAGGTCAAGTACGAGAGTACATATCCAAGACCTTCGAGATTGTAAGGAAGACCGAACACTGATGAGCACACAACGATGAAGCATCAGCGATGAAAGTCAGTAACTGATCCTAGGGGCGCCTTGTCGCCTCTAGGGAAACTAAGAGGAGACAAGTGGCAGGTAAGCTACGCGTTCATGAGCTGGCGAAACAGCTCGGAATTACCAGTAAAGAACTACTCGGCACGCTGAAAGAGCAAGGCGAGTTTGTAAAGACCGCATCATCGACCATCGAACCACCGGTGGTTAAGAAGATGCGTGCACACTATGAAGCACAGGGGATCGGCAAAGATAACGCCGAGGCCCCAACTAATGCTGCTCCAGCAAAGCCAGCTGCAAAGCCAGGCGCTCCGAAACCAGGCGCGCCGAAGCCAGCAGCACCTAAGCCTGCAGCTGCTAAGCCAGCGGCAGCAAAGCCAGCGGCAGCAAAGCCAACCCCGGCTAAGCCTGTAGCTGCAAAGCCAGCAGCTCCGAAACCGGCTTCACCTAAGCCGGCAACGCCGAAGCCAGAGGCAGCTAAGCCAGCAGCTCCTAAGCCGGCAGCACCGAAGCCTGGCGCTCCGAAGCCAGGTGCTGAGGGCGGCCCAACTCCACGCTCTATGCCAAAGCCTGGCGGTTCACGCCGCGTGGCTAATAACCCATTTTCTTCCGGTGGCGGTTCAGGCGATCGTCCTGCTCCTCGCCCAGGTGGAGCAAAGGGTCCACGTCAAAAGCCACAGGGTGGCAAGCGTGATGGCCAGCGTCCAGATAACCGTGAAAACAAGCCACAGTCTGGTGGCCAGTCCGGTGGTCGCCGTCCATCGCCAGCGATGATGCCTTCGCACCCGAACCCAGCAGCAATGCCTCAAAAGGCAGCAGCTGCAGGTGGTCGCGGTCGTGGCGGGCGTCCAGGCAAGGGTGGACCAGGTGCTGGTACCGGCGCTGGTGCACCCGGCGGATTCCGCAGCGGTCCAGGTGGACGCGGCGGACGTCGCGGTGGCACCGCTGGTGCATTCGGTCGTCCAGGTGGCGCACCACGTCGTGGTAAGAAGTCGAAGCGTCAGAAGAGGAATGAATATGAAGAGCTACGCGCACCAAACGTAGTTGGTGGCGTACGCCTTCCAGACGGCAAGGGCGAATCAATTCGCCTGCGTCGTGGCGCATCCTTGGCTGACTTCGCCGAGAAGATCGGTGCAGATCCAGCAGCATTGGTACAGGCACTGTTTAACCTCGGTGAAATGGTGACTGCTACTGCTTCGGTTTCGGAAGAGACCTTGCAGTTGCTGGGCGCTGAAATCAACTACGACGTTCAGGTTGTTTCCCCAGAAGACGAAGACCGTGAACTGCTGGAGTCCTTTGACCTGCAGTTCGGTGATGATGAGGGCACTGAGGAAGACCTTGCTAAGCGTCCTCCAGTTGTTACCGTCATGGGTCACGTTGACCACGGTAAGACCCGCCTTCTGGATACGATTCGTCGTACCAACGAAGGCGCGGGCGAGGCCGGCGGTATTACCCAGGGGATTGGTGCATACCAGACCCAGGTTGATATCGACGGTGGCGAGCGCACCATCACCTTCCTGGATACCCCAGGTCACGAGGCGTTTACCGCCATGCGCGCCCGTGGTGCAAAGTCCACTGACTTGGCAATTCTGGTTGTTGCTGCAGACGACGGCGTTATGCCGCAGACCGTCGAGGCAATCAACCACGCCAAGGCAGCGGATATCCCAGTCGTGGTTGCTGTGAACAAGATCGATAAGCCAGAAGCTGCACCGGATAAAATCCGTGGTCAGCTGACGGAATACGGTCTGGTCCCAGAGGAATATGGTGGTGACACCATGTTCGTCGACATCTCGGCGAAGGCTGGCACCAACATCGACGCACTATTGGAAGCTGTAGTCCTAACCGCTGATGCGGCTTTGGAACTAACCGCAAACCCAGACATGGACGCACAGGGTGTTTCCATCGAAGCTCACCTCGACCGTGGTCGTGGTCCAGTCGCAACTGTTATCGTTCAGCGCGGTACTTTGCGCGTGGGTGACTCCATCGTCGTCGGCGACTCCTTCGGTCGCGTACGCCGCATGGTCGATGAGTTCGGTCAGGACGTCGTAGAAGCTGGTCCATCCCGTCCAGTCCAGGTTCAGGGCCTTAACGGTGTTCCTGGTGCTGGCGACAACCTCTTGGTTGTTGAAGATGACCGCGTGGCGCGTCAGATTGCAGCGCAGCGTGATGCACGTAAGCGTTCTGCACTGCAGGCTAAGTCCCGTAAGCGTGTTTCCCTTGAGGATCTGGATTCAGTACTTAAGGAAACTTCGACGCTCAACCTCATCCTCAAGGGTGACAACGCCGGTTCTGTTGAAGCACTGGAAGACGCACTGCTTGATATTGAGATTGATGACGAGGTACAGCTCAACATCATCGACCGTGGTGTTGGTGCAGTTACTCAGACCAACGTCTCCTTGGCTGCTGCCTCTGATGCTGTCATCATTGCCTTCAACGTTCGCGCAGAAGGCAAGGCAACTGAAGAAGCTAACGCTGAAGGCGTCGACGTTCGCTACTACACCGTTATCTACCGTGCAATCGAAGAAGTTGAGCAGGCACTCAAGGGCATGCTCAAGCCAATCTACGAAGAGCGCGACACCGGTGTGGCAGAGATCCGTGCCCTGTTCAAGTCCTCCGCTATCGGTACCATCGCTGGTTGTATGGTCACCGAGGGCAAGGTCAAGCGCAACGGCAAGGTACGTATTGTCCGCGACGGCAATGTCATCACCTCCGATGCCAAGATTGAGTCCCTGCGTCACGAGAAGGACGACGCAAACGAAATCAACGCTGGTTACGAGTGCGGTATGGTTCTGTCCTACCCAGATATCCAGGTTGGCGACTTCATCCAGGCATACGAAGAGGTTGAAGTACCACGTACCTAATTAAGGTATGAGCTACATCGTGTAGCAATTCGTATTAGATTGCTATTGAAGCCGGGCCTTGTGCCCGGCTTCTTTAGCCCTTAAGCAAGTGTTTTCGAATCCTAAAAAGTACACTAGGATTGTCCAAAGCTAGTTGAGAAAAAGTAGAGGCGGATATCATGGCTGATCATGCACGCGCGGCCCGGATGGCAAAGCGCATTCAAACTATTGTGGCAACCGCCATCGAGCGCGAAATTAAAGATCGCAGGCTTGAACTTGTCACCATTACTGATACCCGTGTTACCGGTGACCTACATGACGCAACCGTGTTTTACACCGTGCGCGGCGTTGACATTGACTCAGAGCCAGATCTGGATCAGGCTGCTGAAGCTCTAAACCGTGCCAAGGGTCAGCTGCGCAAGATCGTTGGCGATCAGCTGCAGGTGCGCTTTACCCCGACCTTGGCTTTCGAGTTCGATGCTGTTCCAGAAGCATCAGCTCACATGGAAGCATTGCTTGCACGTGCACGCGCACGTGATGAAGAGCTGGCGAAGCTCAAGGAAAACGCTAAGCCGGCTGGCGAAGCTAATCCGTATAAGACGGATGGGGAATAAGCCTGTCCATGTCCTCTATTTCAGAAGTGGTGGGAGCACTCCAGAAAGCTGACTCGGTGTGCATCGTGGCCCATCTCCGTCCAGATGCAGATGCTTTAGGTTCGATGGCTACGTTGCGCCTGGGGCTTGAGCAGCTAGGTAAAAAGACCCGTTGTGTAATTGGCCAAGATTGGCCCATTTCAGAGAATCTTTTTACCATTCCAGGTACTGACACCGTGGAAGTAACAACGAGTTTGCCCACCGGCTATGACCTATATGTCACGGTGGATTGCGGTTCGTTGGATCGCACCGGATTGCTTGCACGCGATTTGGCCAAGGCCATTCGACGGGGCAACGTGGTCTGTATTGACCACCATGCCTCTAATCACGGCTTTGGCAATATCAACTTGGTTGATGTCTCGTGTGAGTCAACGACGACGGTGCTAGCGCCGGTACTGGAAGAACTTGGTGTGACTCTCAACTCTGAGATAGCGCATGCAATGTATGCAGGTCTGGTTACTGACACTGGAAGTTTCCGTTGGGGCCGGCCCCAGATGCACAGCTTTGCTGGAAAGCTGATGGAGTATGGGCTAGATACTAAGCAGATTGCCGTAGATCTGATGGACTCCAACACTGCAGAAGATTTGCAGATGCTGGGTCGAGTGCTGGCTAATGTGCAGATTGTTCCGGCCGGCAAGCACACCATGGCGGTGCTGGTTGGTCGCTATGATGTCATCTCCGGGCATTCGGATTCTGCGGTGGAGACCATGGTTGATTTCGTGCGCGCTTTAGATGGCACGGATTTAGGCGTGGTGTTTAAGGAACAGGTGCCAGGTTTTTGGGCTGTTTCACTGCGCTCTAATGACGTCAACTGCTCGCAGGTTGCACGCCGCCTCGGTGGCGGGGGACATGTTCCTGCAGCAGGTTACTCCACCTCGGGAGAACCAGAAGACATTATCGCGGAACTAGTGGATATCGTTGGTCAGTTCTAAAGATTCCCAAGTATCTGCGCGGCGGGTCTTTGGGCTTGCGCTACCTGCGCTCGGGGTATTAGCGGCGATGCCGCTGTATCTTTTGCTGGATACAGCGGTGGTCGGGCGCCTAGGTGCATCCCAGTTAGCGGCTTTGGGCGCTGCTGCGGCGGTGCAGTCGGTCCTGACTACCCAGCTGACTTTCTTGTCTTATGGCACTACCGCGCGGTCCTCGCGGCTGTTTGGGTCAGGGGATAGGCAAGGGGCAATCGCCGAAGGCGTGCAGGCGACTTATGTTGCGCTGATCGTCGGCTTCGGGCTGGCGTGCATCATGTGGCTATTTGGCGGACAGATTGCTTTGTGGATGACGGGTAATCCCGACACCGCTAGTCTGGCTGCCTCGTGGCTGCACGTCGCTGCATTATCGATTCCCATCACCCTCGTGGAAATGGCCGGAAATGGCTGGTTACGTGGCGTACAAGATACTAAACGGCCATTGTATTTTACGCTCGCAGGCTTGATCCCAGGTGCCATTGCCGTGCCGGTATTTGTGCACTGGTGGGGGCTTGTGGGCTCCGCCTGGGCCAATGTTTTGGGCATGGGCATTATTGCACTGCTATTTTTGCTCGAGTTGAAAAAGCAGCATACCGGCTCGTGGCGGTTGCGCCCCAGCGTTATTAAACGTCAGTTGGTCCTGGGGCGTGATTTGATTATCCGTTCCGCGAGCCTGCAGGTGGCATTTTTATCGGCCGCGGCGGTAGCAGCGCGCTTTGGTACTGCTCCATTGGCAGCACACCAGGTCATGCTGCAGATATGGAATTTCCTCACGCTGATTCTAGATTCTTTGGCTATCGCTGCCCAGACGCTCATCGGCGCTGCCTTGGGCGCGAAGTCAGTGGATACGGCACGCAATGCTGGGCAGAAGATCATTGTCTACTCGACGATATTCTCCACTGCTTTGGCGTTGGTCTTTGCACTCGGCGCAGGATTTATCCCGCGCATTTTCACCTCGGATGCGGACGTCCTAAATGCAATGGCTATTCCGTGGTGGATTATGATTGCCATGATTATCGCTGGTGGCGTGCTTTTTGCCATCGATGGCGTGCTGCTGGGCGCTGGCGATGCCGCTTTCTTGCGCACGATTACCGTTGGCTCTGTAATTATCGGCTTTTTGCCAGGTATCTGGATTGCTTATGCACTAGATTTCGGACTCGCAGGTATCTGGGCAGGCCTTGCGGCATTTATCCTTCTACGTACAGTCGCTGTTGTCTTCCGCTTTTATTCGATGCGTTGGGCAGTTGTGAGCTAACGACTTGCGGGAGAGAAACGATAAACCTGAAAGAGTACCTGCTGCTAAAGTTTCAGGGGTCAATATTTTCTTAAGCGAGGGGTAAACCATGGCTGGAAAGTCATCGCACACGACGTTGTGGGCGGTTTCTGACCTGCATGCGGCCGTTAAGGCAAATAACGGCCGCATCGATGAAATACAGCCGACGAATCCTTCAGACTGGTTAATCGTGGCCGGAGATGTCGCTGAACGCACGGATTTAGTGCTGCGTGTGCTCCACAAGCTGCGCGCGCGTTTTGCCAAGGTTATTTGGGTACCGGGAAACCACGAACTTTTTTCCCGATCGACGGATCGGTACCGCGGGCGTGAGAAGTATGACGAACTGGTAGAAGGCTGTCGTGATATCGATGTGCTAACTCCGGAGGACCCTTTTGCAGTGTTCAACGGGGTTACTATCGCGCCGCTTTTTACTTTGTACGACTATTCTTTCCGCGCACCGGGCACTACGGTTGAAGACGCAATTGCGGCTGCCGTGGACCGCCAAATCATGATGACAGATGAAATTGCGATTGCTCCGTTCGTGGATGTGCGCGCATGGTGCTGGGACCGCTTGGCGTATTCGATTAAGCGTTTGTCACGCATAACTGGTCCGACCGTGCTGATTAATCACTGGCCGCTAGTGCAAGAACCAACGCTGAAAATGCGCTGGCCAGAAATTGGTCTGTGGTGTGGATCTCGGCATACTCGGCATTGGCCAACCCGTTATAACGCTGAAGCAGTAATTTATGGCCACCTTCACATGCCATCTGTCGATAAGATTGATGGGGTAGACCACATTGAAGTTTCTTTAGGATACCCACGCGAGTGGATGGCTCATCAAGGTCATCAACTGTGGCCCTATCCCGTGTTGACAATGGGGGAGGGTGCGCAATGATGATTCAGCAATCTCTTTTCCCTGACGTCGCGCGATTTTGCTACGTCAAGACCGACCCGCAAGCGGCGGACCTTGTTAATTTCAATAACCTGCACCCGCTGGAGCAATCTGTAGCTGCGCATTCGGTGGCTACCCGCAAGGCCGAATTCGGGGATGCTCGTTGGTGCGCTCATGAAGCTTTGAAAGAATTGGGCTACCGCGGAGAAGAACCAATCTTGCGCGGGGAACGTGGAATGCCCTTATGGCCAACTGGCTATGTTGGCTCTCTAACACACACCCCGGGTTTTCGTGCAGCGGTTGTTGCACCTACCTCGCAAGTGGTGTCCCTAGGACTCGATGTTGAAGTAGCAGAGCCCCTGCCAGAAGGCGTGCTAGAGATGATTGCGCGCTCAGGTGAAATCCCGCAGATAAACCGGCTGCGCAAGGCAGGAATTTCTTTTGCCGACCGCCTGTTATTTTGCGCCAAAGAAGCAACCTATAAGGCATGGTTTCCCATGACCCATCGTTGGTTGGGCTTTGAGCAAGCAGAAGTGGACATTCGCGAAGATGGAACCTTAATTTCATACTTGCTGGTTCGCCCGACACCTGTGCCATTTATTTGTGGACGCTGGATGGTCCGCGATGGCTACATCATTGTCTCCACCACGGTAGAAGCAGGCGTCGGACACGAGCGCCTGGCGTATTAAAGTGTTGAAGGGTGCGCAACAAAGACGGTAGAGAGGCGTTTGCCCTTTTCTTTGACCAACGCGATAGATCGCCCATCAGGGCCCACCGCAGCATAAGTTCCTTTCAACCCGCGTGGCTCTAACCACTGACCCATGGCGAGCTTATGCGATTCCTCAGCGGTGACATCAAGGCGGGGATAGCACCGCACGAGAGCCTCATCTAGATTCAGGGAGAGCTCCATGTTGTCCAACGGGGAGGCATCGTCAAGCGAAAATGGCCCAACCTCAGTGCGCCGAAGAGCAGTAAGGTGCCCACCTACGCCAAGCGCCTCGCCTAAATCGCGCGCGAGAGACCGGATATAGGTTCCCGAAGAACATTCCACCACGACATCGACTTCACGTGGGCTTTGACGGCTTTCTAGCACCTCAAAACGGCTGACGGTGACGGGACGTGCGGGGATATCAACGTCTTCACCATCGCGAACTCGCTGATAGGCACGCTTTCCATCGATCTTGATCGCGCTGACCTTCGCAGGCTTTTGCATGATATCGCCGGTTAAATCCGCAATCCCGGCAAGAATTTGTTCATCGGTGATGTGTGCGGCGGAAGTTTGGGAGATAATCTCGCCTTCAAAGTCATCGGTGGTGGTTGAAGCACCTAGCAAAATCGTGGCATTATAGGCCTTTGTCGCAGTTACCATGTGTGCAAGGAACTTGGTTCCGCGTTCAATCCCCAGGATCAAAACGCCGGTGGCCATGGGATCTAAGGTGCCCGCATGTCCCACCTTGCGAGTGCCAAACTCCCTCCGTACGCGGGAGACCACATCATGAGAGGTCATCCCGGCCGGTTTATCCACAACAACAAGTCCTGAGTCAGTCATGAGGCCATAGTCTAATCGGCAAGCAAATGATCTAGCATGTAAGGCGTGGATATTTGGTACGGAACAGCAGCAGTCCCGAAGGACTTAGACAACAGTGCAGTCACCATTGGTGTCTTCGACGGCGTGCATCGCGGGCATCAGAAATTGATTAATGCCACTGTTGATAAAGCACGCGAGGTGGGCGCGAAAGCCATCATGGTTACTTTTGACCCGCACCCAGTGTCCGTGTTTCTCCCGCGCCGTGCGCCGCTGGGGATCACTACCTTAGGCGAGCGCTTCGCGCTGGCGGAAAGCTTTGGCATTGATGCCGTGCTAGTTATTGATTTTACCCGCGAGCTCTCTGGTACTTCGCCGGAGAAGTACGTGGAATTTCTTCTCGAAGATACGCTGCATGCCTCACACGTGGTGGTCGGAGCTAACTTTACTTTTGGGGAAAATGCCGCCGGCACCGCAGATTCCTTGCGGCAGATTTGCCAGTCGCGCTTGACCGTTGATGTCATCGACTTGCTTGACGATGAAGGCGTGAGGATCTCTTCCACGACCGTGCGGGAGTTTCTGTCTGAAGGAAATGTGGCGCGCGCCAACTGGGCTTTGGGACGGCACTTTTATGTCACAGGCCCGGTAGTCCGTGGTGCTGGCCGCGGAGGCAAGGAGCTGGGCTTTCCCACGGCTAATCAGTACTTTCACGACACAGTCGCTTTGCCTGCCGATGGTGTCTATGCCGGCTGGTTGACCATTTTGCCCACTGAGGCACCCGTGAGCGGGAACATGGAACCAGAGGTGGCTTATGCCGCCGCTATTTCGGTGGGAACCAACCCGACTTTTGGCGATGAGCAGCGCTCCGTGGAGTCTTTTGTGCTCGATAGAGATGCTGATCTTTATGGTCACGACGTCAAAGTGGAATTTGTTGACCACGTGCGGGCCATGGAAAAGTTTGACTCCGTCGAGCAGCTTTTGGAAGTTATGGCTAAAGACGTGCAGAAAACCCGCACTTTGTTAGCTCAGGATGTGCAAGCACATAAGATGGCGCCTGAGACCTACTTTCTACAAGCAGAAAGCTAAAAGCCAATGAAGATGTTTTTAGATCTAGACACCGGTATCGATGATGCCTTTGCGTTGGCCTATGCCATCGCGCACTCGGATATCGATTTGATTGGTGTCACCGGTACCTATGGCAATGTCACCATTGAACAGGGCATGGCCAATACCCAGGCACTGTTGGAGCTCCTGGGCGCAGCCGATGTGCCCGTATATGCTGGACGCGCTATCGATGGCTTTGAGGTATCTGAAGCCTCTGCCCGTATTCACGGGCGCAATGGCGTGGGCGAGGTAGATATCGCTGCAGGTGATGCACAATCTGCTGGCGATGCACTTGAATTTTTAAGCGAAGCAGCGGCGAAATACGGCGATGATTTGGTGATCGTTCCCACCGGCGCACAAACCACGTTGGCTCTCGCTTTAGAAAAAGATCCTGCATTGCGAGCTATTCGCATGGTCAGCATGGGCGGCGCCTTAACCGTTCCGGGTAATGTCTCGCCAGCGGCTGAGGCAAATATCTCCCAGGACCCAGTCTCTTCTAACACTGTGTACCAGTTGGCTGAGGATATGACCATGGTGGGCCTGGATGTCACGATGCAAACACAGCTCACGCGTGCTGAAGCGGATTCGTGGCGGGGAACGCCAGCTGGAGATGTCTTTGCTGATATGGCCGGCTATTACATTGATGCTTATCAGGAAAATAATCCGCACATGGATGGCTGCGCCTTGCATGACCCGTTGGCCGTGGCGGTTGCAGCTGACCCTGACTTGGTTGATTGTTTGATTCTTCCCCTGCAGGTCGATACCGAAGGACCCACCATTGGTCGCACAATCGGACGGTGGGATGGCTCTGAGGTAGAAACCCGCGTTGCCGTTGGGGTAGACGTGGATAGTTTCGTGCCGGATTTCATCGACAAGCTGGCGCAACTATTTGGACGATTGGCCCAAAACCAGTAAGATAAGCTATCGCTTTATGACTGCAGTTCGCAGCAGTTGTGAAGTAGTGGCGCAAGCTGCTTTTTTCATGCGGACTGAAATAACTAATAGGAGATAATCTCATGGCATTGACCGCTGAGAAGAAGTCCGAAATCCTCAAGGAATTCGGCCTGCACGAGACCGATACTGGTTCCCCAGAAGCACAGGTTGCTTTGTTGACCTCTCGTATCAACACCTTGACCGAGCACCTGAAGTTCCACAAGCACGATCACCACTCCCGTCGTGGTCTGTTGCTGATGGTTGGTCGTCGTCGTGGCCTGCTGAAGTACTTGGCTGCTAACAACATCGACCGCTACCGTGACCTGATTTCCCGTCTGGGTCTGCGTCGCTAAGGTTTAAAGCTTTTATCACCGCTACTTGGTTCAACTAAGTAGCGGTGATACTTGTTTTCTAGGGGTACTTCTTCTCACAGTGTATTAGAGCAGCTAGTTTGGTAGACTCTGCAATGTTGTACGTGAAAAATACGTAATTGAACACTTCTCGATGGCGGCACCGATGATCGCCAGATACTCTACGAAGGAGATCCCCTCTTAATGAGTCCACGCAATAGCGGGAAATCACAAACCCCAAATAACCAGGTCAGCTTCGCAAAAGATGAAGACTTTGACATCCTCGAGGCAACCGCCGTTTTGGATAATGGTGACTTTGGCACCCGCACCATCACTTTTGAAACTGGCCAACTAGCCCGTCAAGCTGATGGATCTGTCACCACTTACTTCGATGATGACACCATGTTATTGACCACCGTGACTGCATCGAACCAGCCACGCGAAGGCTTTGACTTCTTCCCACTGACCGTGGATGTAGAAGAGCGCATGTACGCAGCCGGTAAGATTCCTGGCTCTTTCTTCCGCCGTGAAGCACGTCCTTCAACCGAAGCAATTTTGGCTTGTCGCTTGATTGACCGTCCGCTGCGCCCAACCTTTGTTAAGGGCCTGCGTAATGAAGTTCAGGTCATCAACACCGTGTTGAGCCTGGATCCGGCAGAATACTACGACGTCATTGCTATCAATGGCTCGTCCGCAGCAACCCAGCTATCCGGATTGCCAGTTTCTGGCCCAGTCGGTGGCGTACGCATGGCGCTGCTGGCTGATGATAAGCACCCAAAGGGACAGTGGGTAGCGTTCCCGAATGCTGAACAGCATGAGCGCGCACTGTTTGAAATGGTCGTTGCTGGCCGAATTGTTAACCGCAAGCAAAAGGGCAAGAACGTCGATGACGTCGCCATCATGATGGTTGAAGCTGGCGCTGGCGTGCACGTGCACGAGCGCATCGCGGAAGGCGCACCTGCACCACAGGAATCCACCGTGGCAGAAGGCCTGGAAGCTGCAAAGCCATTCATCAAGACCCTGTGTGAAGCACAGGCAGGTCTTGCTGAGCGTGTTGGTAAGAAGACCAAAGAATTCCCGCTCTTCCCAGCTTATGCAGATGAAATCTATGATGCGGTTGCACGCAAGGCTGAAAAGAAGCTGGGCAAGTTGCTCACCATTGCTGCAAAGCAGGAGCGCGACGACGCAACCAATGCACACATGGAAGAAGTAGAAGCGCAGCTTCTAGAGGTATTCACTGAAGAAGATGCTTCCAAGCAGATTCGCGCAGCTTATAACCAGCTGATGAAGGAAATTGTGCGTGAGAAGATTCTCACCGAAGGTTTCCGCATCGACGGTCGTGCAGCAGAAGACATTCGTGACCTCGGCGTAGAAATCGGTCTGATCCCGCGCGTCCACGGTTCCGCACTCTTTGAGCGTGGAGAGACCCAGATTCTGGGCGTAACCACCTTGGATATGCTCAAGATGGAACAGACGATTGATTCTTTGACTCCGGTAGAGTCCAAGCGTTACATCCACCACTACAACTTCCCGCCATACTCCACCGGTGAGACCGGACGCGTTGGCTCTCCAAAGCGTCGCGAAATTGGTCACGGTGCATTGGCTGAGCGTGCACTGTTGCCAGTCATTCCTTCCCGTGAGGACTTCCCGTACACCATTCGCCAGGTCTCTGAGGCGCTGGGCTCCAACGGTTCGACTTCGATGGGTTCCGTTTGTGCTTCGACGATGTCTCTGTACAACGCAGGTGTTCCACTGAAGGCTCCTGTGGCTGGTATCGCTATGGGTTTGGTCTCTGGTGAGGTTGAAGGCACGGAACGCTTCGTAGCCTTGACTGACATCTTGGGCGCAGAAGATGCATTCGGCGACATGGACTTTAAGGTTGCAGGCACAAGTGACTACATCACCGCACTGCAGCTCGATACCAAGCTTGACGGTATCCCTTCTGAGGTCCTGGCTAGTGCTTTGTCGCAGGCACGCAATGCCCGTGAAGAGATCCTCGACATCATGGCTGAAGGTATTGACGGCCCAGATGAGATGTCCTCGCAGGCGCCAAAGATCACCTCCATCAAGATCCCAGTATCGAAGATTGGTGAGCTGATTGGCCCTAAGGGCAAGACAATCAACACCATCACGGAAGAAACCGGCGCTGATGTCTCCATCGAAGATGACGGCACCGTGTACGTTTCCGCGACTTCCGGTGAAGCAGCGGATGCAGCAATTGAAAAGGTCAATGCCATTGCAAACCCGCAGCTGCCTAAGGTGGGCGAGCGCTTCTTGGGCACAGTAGTCAAGACTGTAGCCTTTGGTGCTTTCGTGTCGATTACTCCGGGTCGCGACGGACTGATTCACATCTCTAACCTCGGTGGCGACGAGCGCATCGAAAAGGTTGAGGACGTAGTCAAGGTTGGCGACAAGATTCAGGTTGAAATTGCTGATATCGATAACCGCGGCAAGATCTCCCTGGTTCCAGTTGAGGCTTAATTAAACCCTCTTCATAAAATAAAAGCAGTGCTCCCTGTGAGGGGCACTGCTTTTATTTTCCCTAGGTATCTAATGCAAGATGTCGATGACCACGCGGGGTTGGTCGTTTAAGAAGGTCACCGAGTAAGGGGATTCCTTTTCCAGGCCGATGACATATTGCGACTGTGCTTCAAAGGTCGTGACAAATTCCACGCCGGTAACGACACCCGCGCCAGGGACTGTGCCGAAGTCCATGTAGGCCTCTTCTAATTCTGGCGTTGAAGGCCAAGGCGTGGATTCCACGCCAATGTTGATGGCTGTCTCACCCTCATACTCAATAGGGAAGCCGGAGGCCTGCTGGGTCGGCTCAGGGCCTAGCTGTGTATACCAGCCAGCGGTACCAGTGCCTTCAAAATCCAAGACGACGCGAGTAAAGGAATCATGATCCGCAACGCGTACGCCGACGGGGACAAGATCAGTTCCTATCCCAGGGCTTTGCTGCTTATCTTCTGTCGTCGGATTACCTAAAGGTGAAAGCGCTTTGGAACCTTCTGTCGTTGCTTCGACGGTATCAGCAGCCTCAGTGCTCTCAGTACCTTCAGAGCCTGTGGAATCAGACGTTGTTGACTGGGGCGCTGGATCTACGGCCACGGAAGAGTCAGCCGTTGTGTCATCAACAGAAGAGGAACAAGCGGCAAGCAAGGTAGCGGCGGTGAGAATACTTAGGGCAGAGAGGGTAAGGCGTTGCGTTTTCATAACACCAGTTTACCTGTGTTTTAGAGTGACAACTGAGACGATTTGGTAACAGTGAGGTGTCCGTTACGGCCTTTTCAATTGGACCAATTGAATGATGTTGCCGCAGGTGTCATCGAAAGCTGAGACAACCGAATGCCCATAGTCAGTTGGTTCGGTGACAAACTCCACGCCCTTTTCCTTCAGCGCGGCGGTTTCGGCCTCAACATCCTCGGACAAAAATTGAGTGGCTGGGATGCCGTCTGCTCGCAATGCCGCTGTGTAAGCCTGGGCTGCGGGGTGAGCATTTGGCTCTAGCAAAAGCTCCGTGCCACCATCTGGATTGGTGACCGTAAGCCACCAGTAGTGCTCATTTTTGACGCTATCTTTGACTACGAAACCAAGCTTATCTACGTAGAAATCGTGGGCTTTTTGAAGGTCATCAACAAATACTGAAGCAATATATATGCGCATGGTTAATACCTTAGCAGCGCATCTCGCTACACTTGAGGGCTGAAGAACAATTTTTCGGTGAAAATGCGAACAAGGAGAAAATATCTATGACTATTAAAGTCGGTGTCTTAGGCGCAAAGGGCCGCGTGGGACAAGCAGTTGTCGAAGGTGTAGAAGCAAGTGATGATCTGG
This sequence comes from Corynebacterium sp. J010B-136, assembly GCF_002967075.1. Lineage (GTDB taxonomy): Bacteria > Actinomycetota > Actinomycetes > Mycobacteriales > Mycobacteriaceae > Corynebacterium. The sequence continues at coordinate 201,713 of NZ_PUGE01000003.1, forward strand.
AGCTTGTTGCTACCATCGGCCGCGACGACTCCTTGGAGCTGCTATCGCTCAACGGTGCGGAAGTCGTCGTGGATTTCACGCAGCCGGATTCCGTGATGGGCAATTTGGAGTACTGCATTGCTCAGGGCATGCACTGCGTTGTGGGAACCACCGGCTTTACCGAGGAGCGTTTGAAGCAGGTAGAGGAGTGGACCCAGCAAGAAGGTGCGGGACACGTTTTGATTGCTCCCAACTTCGCCATTTCCGCCGTGTTGACTATGGTTTTTGCGCGTCAAGCTGCGCCATATTTTGAAACCGCAGAGGTCGTGGAATTCCACCACCCGACGAAGCTCGATGCTCCTTCTGGCACCGCCATTCACACTGCACAGGGAATTGCAGAGTCGCGTGCAAAGGCAGGGCTTGGTGCGATGCCAGACGCAACTGCGCAAAGCTTGGAAGGCGCGCGCGGTGCTCTAGTCGATGGCATTCCAGTGCATGCTGTGCGTACCCGCGGCATGGTCGCACACGAGGAAGTCATCTTCGGTGCGGAGGGGCAATCGCTGACCATCCGTCAAGATTCTTATGACCGTAATTCCTTTACCCCGGGCGTACTGCTGGGAATTCGTGAGATTGAGAAGTTCCCAGGTCTTACTTATGGTCTGGAAGAGTACTTGGGGCTGTAGATGGCCGAGCAAGTACAACTGGATGTGCAGCTGATTGCTGCTACACAATTTCACCAACCACCGCAGCCGGATTGGGAAAGGGATGAAGCAGCGACGGATGCGGAAGCACTCGTCGAATTCGCTGGACGCGCGTGCTATGACTCCTTTGATAAGCCCAATCCGCGGACCCGGACTAATGAGTCCTATTTGCGCCACCTGTTAGAAGTTGGCCATGACGCGTTATTAGAGCACGCTACGGCCACGCTTTATATTCAAGGTATTTCGCGCTCTGCATGTCATGAATTGGTGCGCCATCGCCATTTTTCCTTCTCGCAGCTTTCGCAGCGCTTTGTCCATCCTGAGGATGCACAGGTAGTTATTCCCAAAGCTATTGCTGACGATGAGCAGCTTTCTAGGCTCTTGCTGGGGGCAGTAGATGAGACCCGGTTTGTCTATGACGAGTTGTTGAATGCTTTAGAAGAAAAGCTTGCCGATGAACCCAATGCTATTTTGCGGATGAAACAGGCGCGTCAAGCTGCACGATCAATTTTGCCCAATGCCACTGAGTCACGGATTGTCGTTACCGGCAACTACCGCGCGTGGCGGCATTTTATTGCAGCGCGCGCAACAGAGTACGCCGACGTGGAAATCCGCAGCGTAGCTATTGCATGTTTAAGGCTGCTCAAGGCACAAGCGCCAGTGCTTTTCGATGACTTCAATATCTCCACTTTGTCGGATGGCACGGAGATGGCGTCGTCTCCATATGCCTAGTTAAAGAGGCGATTTTCGGTACACACGGGTAGTGATGTACCGAAAAGTGCACGCAACAGGTAATCTTGGTAGCCATGAGCACAGGTATGACAGCAAGGACAGGTGTCGAGTACTTTGGCCGCGTCGGTGTCGCGATGGTTACTCCCTTTGATAGTAACGGCGCATTCGACGTTAAGAAGGCTCGGCAGCTAGCCGCACACCTGGTGGACAACGGCATTGATTCACTAATCTTGTCGGGCACCACCGGAGAATCACCCACGACTACCGTGGATGAGAAGCTGGAATTGCTCAAAGCTGTAAAGGACGAAGTAGGCGACCGCGCTAAGCTCACCGCCGGAGCAGGTACGAATAACACCGCAAGCTCAATTGAGCTAGCCAAGGCGAGTGCTGAGGCGGGCGCGGATGCCCTTTTGATTGTGACGCCGTACTATTCAAAGCCCTCACAAGAAGGCGTCTACGCGCACTTTGCAGCGATAGCTAATGCCACAGACTTACCTATCTGTGTCTATGACATCCCTGGCCGTTCAGCGATCCCTGTTGAAACAGAAACTTTGCTGCGGTTGTCAGAACTTCCCACCGTGAAAGGCGTAAAAGACGCAAAGGGCGACTTTGCAGCAGCTTCGCGTATTATCGCAGAAACTGACCTGGCGTGGTACTCCGGTGATGACCCTCTCAACCTTCCATGGTTGTCTGTCGGCGCATCCGGATTCATTTCAGTAGTTGGCCATGCAGCTCCACGCGAGCTAGCAGAGCTGTGGGATGCTTTTGACCGTGGTGATATTGAGCGCGCACGGGAAATTAACGCACAAACTCTTATCCCTCTGGCGGAGCAACAAGCCCGTCTCGGAGGCGTAACACTTGCAAAGGAAGCCCTGCGGATGCAGGGCATTGAAGTTGGAGATCCTCGATTGCCAGTACTCGGCGCAGACGCCGACGAGCTTGAGGGTCTTCGTGAGACGATGAAGAAGGCTGGAGTCCTTAAAGAATGAATGAATCCCGAAACCGCCCCCGTAAGGTAACCCGAAAGGCGGGTCCACCTGCGGAGGCGCAGGAAACCGCTTCGAATGAGGCGGCTTCGCCTGTTTTCCAGGCACCGGACAATTCTGCAGCTAATTCTGCAGCGCAGAAGAAAGAAAATTCCGGTAACTCCGAGAAGAGCTCGGAAAATAAAAACCAAGGTGAGAACACCAATCGTCGCAACCGCTCCCGCGGCTCCCGCGGACGCGGCCGTGGTGGCAACAATGGCCAAAACAACCAAGGCGGCAATAACAACCAGGGCGGCGGAAGCCAAGGTGGACGCAACAACCGTCGTGGCGGCAACAATAACAATCGTCGCAATGTTCCAAAGTCCATGCAGGGCGCGGATCTGACCAAGCGCCTTCCGCAGCCTCCAAAGCAGGCCAAGGGATCCCTGCGTATTTACGCACTGGGCGGCATCTCTGAAATCGGCCGCAACATGACCGTCTTCGAATACGACGGCAAGCTTTTGGTCATCGACTGTGGTGTGCTGTTCCCATCCTCCGGTGAGCCAGGCGTTGACCTGATCCTGCCTGACTTCGGTCCGATCGAGAATAAGCTCGACAAGATCGAAGCACTCATCATCACCCACGCCCACGAGGACCACATTGGTGCTATCCCATGGCTGTTGAAGCTGCGTTCCGACATCCCGATTGTTGCTTCGCGCTTTACCATTGCCTTGATCGCTGCAAAGTGTAAAGAACACCGTCAGCGCCCAAAGTTCATTGAGGTGAACGAAAAGTCGGACGTCAGCTACGGTCCATTCCGTGCACGCTTCTGGGCAGTGAACCACTCCGTTCCAGACGCGCTTGGCGTCATGCTGGGCACCCCAGCAGGCAATGTCATCCACACTGGTGATATCAAGCTGGATCAGACTCCACTGGATGGCCGTCCAACTGACTTGCCAGCGCTTTCTCGTTACGGCGATGAGGGCGTTGACCTCATGCTGTGTGACTCGACGAATGCAAATATCCCAGGTGTTTCTGCATCTGAAGGTGATATCCCAGCTACCTTCAACCGTTTGGTAGCTAGTGCTCGCCAGCGCGTTATTATCGCGTCCTTTGCATCGAATGTTTACCGTGTGCAGGCTGCCATCGATGCCGCTGTAAATGCCGGCCGGAAGGTTGCTTTCAACGGTCGTTCGATGATGCGCAACATGGAAATCGCAGAGAAGATGGGCTTCTTGCGAGTTCCACGCGGCACCATTGTGTCGATTGAAGACGCTGCGAAGATGGCTCCGCACAAGGTTGTACTGATTACGACTGGTACACAGGGCGAGCCAATGGCTGCTCTGTCGCGTATGGCACGTCGTGAGCACCGTCAAATCACGGTTCGTGATGGCGACATGATTGTATTCTCTTCCTCCCTGATTCCAGGTAACGAAGAAGCTGTCTATGGCGTCATGAACATGCTTTCGCAAATCGGAGCTGAAGTTATTACCAATAAGGAAGCTAAGGTTCACGCCTCTGGTCACGGCTACGGCGGCGAATTGCTCTTCCTCTACAACGCAGCGCGTCCGAAAAACGCCATGCCGGTCCACGGCGAATGGCGTCACTTGCGTGCGAATAAGGAATTGGCAATCTCCACCGGTGTCGACCGCGATCGCGTAGTTCTGGCACAAAACGGTGTGGTTGTTGACCTCCAAAATGGTCGCGCACAGGTAGTCGGACAACTGACCGTCGGCCACCTCTACGTCGATGGTGTCAACATGGGTGAAGTGGATGCGGATACTCTCGCGGACCGCACCAACCTGGGTTCCGGCGGCGTGGTTTCCATTACCTGTGTCATTGATAACCGCACCTCTCGTCTGCTTGAGCACCCATCGGTAGCAACCACGGGCTTTAGCGATGACGACCGCGGAATCGTTCCAGAGGTCGCTGAGATGGTGGAAAACACCATGAACGACCTAGCATCCGAAGGCGAAAACGACACTTACCGCATGGTTCAGCGTCTACGCCGCAAGGTATCTAAGCTGATGGATTCCAAGTACAAGCGCGAGCCAGTTATCTTGCCAACGATTATTGCGACTTCCGGTGAAGTCCTCGTGGCTGACGAAGATGACGTAAAGGCAACGCGTCCTTCCCAGTAGTCTTTCAAGACTATTTCAGCTTCTTGTCCCTCAGCATCGCTATGCTGGGGGACATGACTTTTTCTGCCGCACAACGAAATAAGCTCGCGCAACTTCTCATTGAACTGGGGCCGGACGCGCCAACCCTGTGCGAAGGTTGGGAAACTAAAGATATGGCGGCGCATTTATGGATCCGCGAGAACCGCGTAGACGCTGCAGCTGGAATGTTTATCTCCAAGCTAGAAAACCGCTTAGAGAATCTCACCCAGGAGACGCTGTCCCGTAATTATGAAGATGTCGTTAATGAATGGGCAGCCGGCCCACCACGTTGGCTCAAGGGTATTGATACCAAGATGAACACGATGGAACACTTCATTCACTATGAAGATGTTCGTCGTGCTAACGGTATGACTGACCCGCAGCCTTTGTCCGATGCTGCAAATAAACAGCTTTACTCTGCGCTGAAGATGTTGGCTTCTTCTGCGCTTCGCAAATCCGCCAGTCCGGTGGTGCTTCACCCACGTGGATTTGATCGGATTGTTACCGCAGATAAAAAGGGAATTTCCGCAAATGGTGGTGATGTCATTCGCGTTAGCGGCGAAGTAGGGGAGTTGTTGTTGTGGGCCTCTGGCCGTGATGTTGCAGATATTACGATTAACGGGGATGCTTCCAAGGTTGCACGATAGCCACTCCGCACTACTTCCATGGCGAAAGTAATTGATAAAAATCTCCTTTTTCACGTGTGGCTAATGTGACGAGAGGGTTTGTTGCGGCTAAAGTTACAAGCATGTCTGTCAAGAATGCTTCCCGCTCGTCACGTCGGCCACGTTCAGGCACTAAGAGTGCGAACCGGTCTCGGCCTGCCCGCGCGCGAAGCGGTTCTGCTACAGAAACCAAGTTGCAGGTAACGCCAAGCGCTACCAACTCGCACCAGCGAACTGGTAGCGCCTTTGGTGCGGTGGGCAAAGGCCTTAGCAAGGCTGCCGGTGCAACTGCCCGAGGTTTAGGAAGCGTAACTCGCTCCTTGGGGGCCGGGATGGCAAGCTTGAAACCGTCATCGGATTATGACGGAGATAATGATCGGGATTTACACGACCATCAGCTAGAACATGAAAAGGAGTTCGACGACATTACCGACAAGCCGACCCCGCGCAAGCGCCGCAAATCAAGCGTGACTTCAAGGGCGCGTCAGGAACCCGTGCAAGAAGAGCTTTCTTTGGATGACTTCGACGATGTTGAAGAAGTAGAAGACGATATCGACGAGCCTGATTCTGCGGGCTGGAAGGTATCAAATCCCGATGCTGTCGGCCTCATCCTTTTGGGGCTTGCGGCCATTGTGGGTGCATCTGTGTGGCTCGATATTGCCGGACCTATTGGCGCAGCTTTGGCGCAAGGCATCCACTTGGTAATTGGTGCAGGTGCATTGGTACTGCCAATCGCATTGATTGCTTTAGCTCTAGTCCTGATGCTTGATTTAAGCACTCCAGAACGTGGCATCCCCGTGCGAGTGGTCATTGGTAGCACCATGATTATCGTGGCGATGCTCGGATTGATTCACCTATTTGCAGGCAATCCTGGTGAATGGGCCGATCGAATTGCAGCAGGCGGCGCAGTCGGTGCGTGGACGGGTGGCCTGCTGGCAGCTGGTTTCTCCTCCTATGTTGCGGTTCCACTTCTGCTTTTGGTCATTGTGTATGGTGCTTTGCGCGTAACCGGGATTACCGTGCGTGAAGCAGCCGACTTTATTAGCGCACGCATTAAGGCGCTGATTAATGGCGAAAAGACCGAAGAAGACTTCGATGATGAAGACGAAGATCTTTATGGCTCCGTCAGCAATGACATCGAAGATATCGAAAGAGGTCGTGAGCGCCCACGGACTGCCAGGATTACCCCACGCGTTAGTCCTCGTCCTGCGCCACGCAGCCCTATGGATGCATATCCAACCTCTGCGCCGGAGCCTGGCCGTTATCCGGTCGATGAAAAGCCATCAGAAACCGATACGCAGATTTTGCCCGCGATGACTACGCCGGCTAAAGCACCAAAGCCTGCTGCGCCAGTTTCTCCTCCGACTCCGGAGTCGACGCAGGTGATCAATAAATCCAAGCCTGCTCCTGCTGAAGCCGAATCTGATTCCAGCGATGTTGTTTCCTCCTCGCAAGAAGCTATGCGCCAAGCTATCTTGGCGCGCTCTGGTGTGGATCCAGTAACCGGAAAACCATCAGCTGAGCCAGAGTCGGAAGATGACGCAGCGACTGCTGGCAGTGACTCGGTTGCCTTTGAAGCACCCGATTATGACATCCCAGAGACGAACCTTTTGACTCCAGGCTCGCCATCGAAGGAACGCACCGAAGTCAACGATCGCACCATTGAGGCGATCACCGATGTGTTTGCGGAATTTAAGATCGATGCCGCTGTCACTGGTTTCAGCCGTGGTCCTACAGTCACACGCTATGAAATTGAGTTGGGCCCTGGTGTGAAGGTTTCGAAGATTACGAACCTCCAGTCGAACCTGGCCTATGCCGTAGCTACCGAAAATGTCCGTCTTCTCACGCCAATTCCAGGTAAATCGGCGGTGGGTATTGAGGTACCTAACCCAGATCGCGAAATGGTACGTCTGCGTGAGGTGCTTGAAGCTCCTGCCACGATCTCGGATCATGATCCGATGCTTATCGGTCTGGGCAAGGATATCGAAGGTGAGTTCATCTCGGCTTCCGTGCAGAAGATGCCTCACCTTCTGGTAGCGGGTGCTACGGGTTCTGGTAAATCGGCATTCGTTAACTCGATGTTGGTATCTTTGCTTACGCGCGCCACGCCAGAAGATGTTCGCATGATCTTGGTAGACCCGAAGATGGTGGAATTGACACCATATGAGGGAATCCCACACCTGATTACGCCAATTATCACCCAACCAAAGAAGGCAGCAGCTGCCCTGCAGTGGTTAGTAGAAGAGATGGAACAGCGCTACATGGACATGAAGTCCGCGCGCGTGCGTCACATCAAGGACTTCAACCGCAAGGTACGTTCTGGTGAGCTGACGGCTCCTCCTGGATCACAACGCGAGATGCGGCCATACCCATTCATTGTCTGTGTCGTTGATGAGTTGGCGGACTTGATGATGACTGCGCCGAAGGAAATTGAAGATTCCATCGTGCGTATTACCCAGAAGGCTCGTGCCGCAGGTATTCACTTGGTACTGGCAACCCAGCGACCTTCCGTCGACGTTGTTACTGGTTTGATCAAGACGAACGTGCCTTCGCGTTTGGCTTTTGCTACCTCGTCGCTGACTGACTCTCGAGTTATCTTGGACCAGGGCGGTGCGGAAAAGCTTATCGGTATGGGCGATGCCTTGTTCATCCCGCAGGGCGGACGTCCCGTGCGTGTCCAGGGTGCATTCGTCTCCGATGAGGAAGTCCAGGCCGTTGTCGAAGCCGCGAAGACACAGGCACAGCCTAACTACACCGAGGGTGTGACTGAGGAGAAGGCATCGGCAGCCAAGAAGGAAATCGATGACGACATCGGCAAGGATATGGATGACTTGCTCGAGGCAGTTGACTTGGTAGTTACCTCGCAGCTGGGTTCGACTTCGATGCTGCAGCGAAAGTTGCGCATTGGTTTTGCGAAGGCTGGTCGTTTGATGGACTTGATGGAATCGCGCGGAGTAGTTGGGCCTTCCGAAGGTTCGAAGGCACGTGAGGTGCTGGTTAAACCGGAAGAGCTGGAAACCATTGTGTGGATGATTAAGGGAGCAGACCCTGCTGAAGCTCCGAAGGAAGTCCAAGAGGAGATGGCGGCTGAAGCCGAGGCATCATCTGACGATGAACCAGATACGAACACGGTTCAAGCTACATATAACCCAACCTCAGGTGCTTTCTAGCTGAAATCAGCACGAGCCCCACCCATCAACCTGACACGTTGATTAGGTGGGGCTTTCGTGTAAGATGTGACAAGTATTGGAGGGGAGTACCCCATAAATCGGCACTGATCGTCAGCACGGAAGCATTGATCCACATCACCATTGATGTGTTCTATTTGCTCCCGGTCGTGTCGGCCCACTGAAGTGGGCGGGGGAGACCTCCGGTCAATTTAAGTTTTTCACAAGACCGGAGGATAAAACCATGGGTGTACCTTTGTGGATCTGGCTGATAACCGGTGCGGTTATCGCAGGATTTTTCATTTTCGACTTTTATTCGCACGTTAAGACGCCGCACGAGCCATCCCTGAAAGAATCAGGTACGTGGACTGCCTTCTACGTTGCCATTGCGCTGCTCTTTGGCCTTTTGGTGTGGGGCCTGTGGGACCATGAGCACGCACTGCAGTACTACACGGGTTATGTGACAGAGAAGGCTCTGTCAGTAGATAACCTCTTTGTCTTCGCCCTGATTATGGGTGCGTTTAAGATTCCGCGTAAGTACCAGCAAAAGGTGCTACTGATCGGCATCGTTTTGGCGCTGGTGTTCCGCCTCGTATTCATTTTGCTTGGTGCAGCAGTCATCGCTGCATGGTCTGATGTATTCTACCTCTTCGCGTTGTTCCTGCTGTTTACCGCTATCAAGCTCGTCATTGATGAGATTCGTGGCGCAGAAGAGACCGACCCTAACGACATGTTGATCATCAGGTGGTTGCGCAAGGTTATCCACGTAACCCCGCGCTACCACAGCGACAAGCTGACTCACCGCGAAGAATCTGGCCCGCAGAAGGGCAAGCTGGCCCTGACGCCATTGTTCATCGCATTGGTTGCTATTGGCTTGATTGACATCATGTTCGCGTTTGACTCCATCCCAGCTATTTACGGTATTACCTCGGAAGCATTCCTGGTATTCACCACCAATGCTTTCTCCTTGATGGGTCTGCGTCAGATGTACTTCTTGCTCGACGGTTTGCTGGACCGATTGGTGTACCTGTCTTACGGCCTTGGCATCATCCTGGGATTCATCGGTGTGAAGCTGCTGCTGCACGCATTGCACGAAAATAACCTGCCATTTATCAATGGTGGCGAGAACGTGACCGTCCCAGAGGTCGGCACGGTTACTTCCTTGCTCGTCATCGTCGGTGTCTTGGTCATTACCGTCGTCGCGTCTGTCATCAAAAACAAGCGCGATGAGGCCCAAGGCGGCATCCAAATCTCTCACAACCACTATGACTGGGACGATGAGGGCAAGCGGATCGTGCGCAACAAGAAGGGTGACCTGGTTGGTTATGCTTCTGAGCTTCCTGAGAGCGAATTGCCAAACACCAAGTAGATTGGTCGCTTTAGGGCTTTAAACCAAAGAGTCGGCCACTATTGCATGCTGCAGTAGTGCCCGACTTTTTCTATGTTTGTGGCGATCTAGTCTAGTGAAACTGAGTGTGTTGCCCTAGATTTCAAAGGACGCGGTAACAGGACCCCACTCACGAATCTCCCGCTTGTGCACAATTTCCTCGGTCCAGAAAGGGTCTCCGTCCATGATGGTGATGGCATCTTCGACCGTGGAACCTTCAGCAAGTTTGACGATGATGAGGGCCCCGCGCTTGGAATCGGTAAAAGGACCGGAGCCCAGGATCTGTTCTTGGCTGTGCAAGACTTCAATAAATTCACGGTGTGCAGGTCGCACATCAGCGAGGCGAGGATGGTTTGCGTTGTATTCATAAAGCACTGCGAAGTATTTCATCTGTCTGATTGTACGGAAAACTGCGCAGATTTCGGTGGGATCGTTCATGAATAATTCGAGCACGCTATTATGTCTAGTGTGGGCATTTCAAAAGATAGCGTGAATTCAGGTTCCGGGGCAGCGAAACCTTCCAACTGGAACCTGCCTAATGTTTTGACCAGTTTGCGTATCTTATTCATCCCCGTTTTCGTGTGGCTGGTGCTCGCTGAACACCAGTGGTGGGCCTTTGGCCTTTTTGCTGTACTGATGGCCACAGACAAGCTTGATGGCGACATCGCGCGTGCGCGCGGGCTTATCACTGACTTCGGTAAGATTGCGGACCCTATCGCGGATAAAGCGTTGATGACTGCGGCGCTGGTGTCTTTGAATATCATCGGTGCCCTGCCAATTTGGATTACCGTGGTCATCTTGGTTCGGGAATTCGGCATTACCTTGTGGCGCATGTGGATGTTGCGCAATGGCAAGGTGGTGCCAGCGTCCAAGGGTGGCAAGCTGAAGACTGTCCTGCAATCACTCGCGGTCGCGCTTTATCTGTGCCCGCTGCCAGGTTGGATGGATATCCCGTCGTACGTAGTCATGCTCGTTGCAGTGGCCGTTACGGTTGTCACTGGCGTGCAGTATTTGCTGGATGCCAGGAAGCATAATTAGATGCTTGCTACGAAGGTCGTTCAGCAGTTAGCTTCGCGCGGGGAGACCCTTGCCTTCTGTGAGTCGCTTTCAGCGGGGCTGGCCAGTGCCACTATCGCGCAGGTGCCAGGTGCATCGGCGGTTTTGCGCGGTGGGCTAGTAACGTATGCAACTGACCTCAAGGTGGCTTTAGCTCATGTGCCGCAAGAGCTTGTCGATGAATACGGGGTGGTCTCACCAGAGACCGCTGTTGCTATGGCGAAAGGCACTCGCTTGGTCTGCGATGCAACGTGGGCACTGTCATTGACTGGAGTTGCCGGGCCAGATTCCCAAGAAGGACATCCGGTGGGGGAAGTCTTTATCGGGTGTGCTGGACCCGACGGTGTCGAAGTAATCCGTGCGCACCATTCCGATGGTCAGGAATCGCTCCACGGCGACCGCAATGAGATTCGCGCACAGGCTGTCGATTGTGCTCTGGAATTATTATTGAACTGCCTTTGACCTCGGTGAAGGTTAAATTTTTATAGACATGGGAACAAATAGAAGTTAAGCATCGTTGAAACAAGTAATGAACACTACAACTGCACTCCTCGAAAAAACCACTGGTTCGCATGCAGCTTCCGCATCACACAGTGCTCGTGTTCGTCATCCCGAGCCCCTGTTGCGTGAAGCACTTGGATTAACGCTGCGTGCCTTCCGCGCTGATAAAGGCGTGACCTTACGTGAGCTTGCTGCAAGCGCGCACGTGTCCCCAGGCTATCTCTCTGAGTTGGAGCGTGGCCGCAAGGAAGTCTCCTCTGAGATGCTTGCGGCGGTGTGCCATGCACTAGAAGCTTCGGTCTCGGATGTTCTCATTGAAGCAGCTGGCAATATGGCGCTGCCGACAGTCAATGAAGAATTAGCTTCGACTGCTCCTGCTGCTTCTGAAGCCTAAGATTTACTTTGTGATGGAACTTAAACCTGATTCGCGCGGCACTGGCAGTAAGATTTAGCTACCATTGTGCCTGTAGAATTCTACGGTAGTTTTAGACTTAGTAGACTTAAAGTAAACAGACAATCTGAATCTAGAAGATTTTTAATGAAAGGCCTGGGACTATGGCTAACCCGTTCGTGAAGGCGTGGAACTACCTCATGGCGTTGTTTGACTCCAAGATTGAGGAGCACGCTGACCCTAAGGTACAGATCGAGCAAGCAATTCAAGACGCACAGCGTCAGCACCAGGAATTGTCCCAGCAGGCAGCAGCAGTTATTGGTAACCAGCGTCAGCTGGAGATGCAGCTCAACCGCCGCTTAGGCGAGATTGAGAAGCTGCAGGGCAATACACGTCAGGCACTGGAGTTGGCTGACAAGGCTCGCGCTGATGGCGATGAGAGCAAGGCTGTTGAGTACGAGAACGCAGCTGAAGCATTCGCTGCGCAGCTAGTTACCGCAGAACAGGCAGTTGAAGACTCCAAGCGTCTGCACGACCAGGCGCTGCAGCAGGCAGATCAGGCGAAGAAGGCAGTTGAACGCAACGCTGGCACCCTGCGTGAGAAGGTCGCTGAGCGCTCGAAGCTGCTGAGCCAGCTGGAGCAGGCGAAGATGCAGGAGAAGGTATCTGATTCGCTGTCGAGCATGAACGAGCTCACCAACACCTCCGGTCCTTCTTTGGACTCTGTGCGTGACAAGATTGAGCGCCGTTACTCGAAGGCTTTGGGCCAGGCGGAGTTGGCATCCAACTCCGTAGAAGGCCGCATGGCTGAGGTTCAGCAAGCTGGTATCCAGATGGCTGGTCACTCACGCTTGGAGCAGATCCGTGCTGAGATGAACTCTAATAAGGCAGTGGAATCTGGTTCTTCCGCATCCAACAAGTCGATTGAAGCGGGCGCTAATGATGCAGCTCCTTCAGCTTCTGATGACGCAGTTCAAGCTCGTCTGCGCGAACTACGCGGTGAGTAGAATCTAAGTTCTGCGTAAATAAAAAGACGGTGTCGTTAATCGACATCGTCTTTTTCGTGTTCAATGGGGGAATGACGACAACGCAGACTTGGCTATTGCCGGCACAAGTAGTGGCCTCAGATCAGCTTTGACCAACCTCGCACTCGCTGCTGGCCACCAAGTAGTAGCAACCACGCGTCAAAGCACACTTTCCATCGAAGACCCACGTCTTGTTGAGATCCAGCTCGATCCGGCCGATATGCAAGATTGCAGGTCAGGAAAATGTGGAACACTCTTCGGTCCCCGGAGGATGAGGTGCCGGTGTTTTCCTGCAGCGATCGAAACTCTACTCCTCTCGTTGTGCTGACGACAGAATGCCCCTCGGGGTTGCTGGCCAGGCGGGGATTACTTGACGGTCATGCCGAATGAGTCCGCGATGGTCCGGGCGGTCTGCTTGGCGTAGAGGCCTACCCCGGTGAGTGTGGCGGATCCGGGGCCGGTCCAGTCGCCGTAACCGACTAGGTGTAGGCCCGGGTATTTCGGGGTGGTGCCGTCCAGGAGCCGGCGCACCGGCCCGAGGGACGGCCGAAACCCGGTACACCAGATCAGATGATTGGCCCGTACTTCGTTGAGGGAGTTAAACATCGGCGTCGCCGCCAACCGTCCGGCGTCGCGGGCAGCGCGCACCTCAGGCAGCACGACAATGTCGCCGAGCTCCGAGTCGGCCCCCGGATCGGTCTCGCCGCGCTGGACGGCCAGGGCGCGTTGTCGGTTCCGGCGAAACAGCACCCGTCCGTCGACCTCATCGGGCATCCACCGTGGTGGATGGCGGGTATACCAGGTGACTTCGGCAACACCGGTGAGTTCGGCGGCGATCTGCGCGGCGGAGTTCGCCGCCCCCACCACCGCCACGGACGACCCCCGGAAGGGGCCCGCCCCGGGATAGTTCGCGGAATGCCACTGCGTGCCGGTAAACAATCCCGGGTAGGCCGGGACGAAGGGAGTAGACCAGGTGCCGGTGGCGGCTACGACATGGGGAGCCGTCCACGACCGATCACCGGCGTGGAGGCGGTAGCCTCCATCCACCCGCTCGACGCGGTCCACGTGCACGGGGCGATCGACGGGGATCCGGTAGCGCTGCTCATAGTCGGCAAGGTAGTCGATGACATGGTCCGACGGTGGGAACCCCTCGTAGGCTGGCATAGGCTTGCCCGGCAGGCTGGAAAACTCCGCGGTGGAAAACAACGTCATTGATGGCCACACATGCCGCCACGCCCCACCGGCGCCCTCCTGATCGTCGAGGACCAGGGTGTCCACGCCTGCTCGCAGCAGGTAGTAGGCGGTGGCCAGGCCCGCCTGGCCACCGCCAATAATGATCGCCTCGAAGTGTTTGCTAGTCACGTGTGTGATCGTCTCCTGCTCGTCGGTGGTGGTTCAGTCCATCTGCAACACGGTGCGCAGCTCCGCGAACAGCTCCGGGCGCACCTGATGGGTCACCATCCGGCCGACCCGGACCTTGTCCAATAACCCGGCCTCGGTCAACCGCTTCAGGTGGTGCGACACGGTCGGCTGACTCAACCCCGACGTCTCTGTCAGCTCCCCGACGCTGACCGGGCCGCAGCCTTCGGCCGACAACTGCGATAACAAACGCAGGCGGGCGGGATCGGCCAACACCTTGAACAATGTGGCGTAGCGCTCGGCCTCACCACTGGTCAAGGGGCCAGCACCCAGTGAGCAACAGGCGGATAAGTCCGCCAGCGGGAGAGTCTGCGAGAGTGTCATACCAACCATCCTATATTGACAAGCATCAATATCAAGGCTACTTTTTGTATTGATGCTTGTCAATACTGTGAAAGGCTCGTATGAATTCTGACCACCGCCCACGCATGACGAATTTGGACCGCTTCCTGCCGGTCTGGATCATTCTTGCCATGGCCGCTGGCCTGCTCATCGGCCGGGTGGTCCCCGGTATTGGTGACGCCCTGGGCGCTCTGGAGGTCGGTGGAATTTCCCTGCCGATAGCACTTGGCCTGCTGGTGATGATGTATCCGCCGCTGGCGAAGGTTCGCTACGACAAGGCCGGCGAGATCGCCGCCGATAAACGCCTGATGACGGTGTCCATCGTCCTCAACTGGCTGGTCGGTCCGGCTTTCATGTTTGCCTTGGCCTGGATCTTCCTGCCGGATCAGCCGGAACTGCGCACCGGGTTGATCATCGTCGGCCTGGCTCGGTGTATTGCGATGGTGCTCGTCTGGAGTGATCTGTCGTGTGGTGACCGGGAGGCCACGGCCGTGCTGGTGGCGATCAACTCGGTGTTCCAAGTCATCATGTTCGGCGTACTCGGCTGGTTCTACCTCCAGGTCGTGCCAGCCTGGCTGGGCCTGGCGACTACCTCGGCGGAATTTTCCTTCTGGTCGATCGTGGTTTCCGTGCTCGTATTCCTCGGCATCCCGCTGGCCGCCGGCGTGGCCTCCCGAATCATCGGTGAAAAAACTAAGGGCCGTACCTGGTACGAAAACACCTACCTGCCGAAGATCTCCCCGCTGGCACTGATCGGCCTGCTCTATACCATCGTGCTGCTGTTTTCCCTGCAGGGGGAGCAGATTACCTCCCAACCGTGGACCGTGGCCCGCCTGACTGTGCCGCTGCTGGCCTACTTCGTCGGCATGTTCGCCATCGCACTGATTGCCGCGAAGGTGTCGGGAATGAATTACGCTCAGTCGGCGTCGGTGTCGTTTACGGCCGCGGGCAATAACTTCGAGCTGGCCATCGCTGTGGCCATCGGCACCTTCGGGGCGACCTCCGCACAGGCGCTGGCCGGCACGATCGGCCCGTTGATCGAGATCCCAGTGCTTGTCGGCCTGGTCTACACCATGCTGTGGCTGGGGCCGAAACTCTTCCCCCAGGATCCGACCCTACCTGTATCCTCGACACCGTCCTCGCAGACTGCTGTATCCGAGAAGGAGAACTTCACCTCATGAGCACCCACCCAACAGTTCTGTTCGTCTGCGTCGGTAACGGCGGCAAGTCCCAGATGGCCGCAGCCCTGGCCGCTAAGCACGCCGGTGACCGGATCGAGATCCACTCCGCCGGCACGACACCCGGCACGAAGCTCAACCCCCAATCCGTCGAGGTTATCGCCGAGGCCGGTGCCGACATGTCCGCAGGCCACCCTAAGGGTGTAGATCCACAGCTGTTGCGCGAGGTCGACCGCGTGATCGTCCTGGGAGGTGATGCCCAGCTGGAGCTACCCGACGGTGCCCGCGGTACGTGCGAGCGGTGGGTGACTGATGAGCCGTCCCAGCGTGGGATCGAGGGCCTGGAGCGCATGCGTCTGGTCCGTGACGACATCGACACCCGGGTGCGCAGGCTCCTCGCCGAGCTGCTCGAGATCTGACCACCCCACCTGACACCAACAACGGCCCCGCGCGATTCCCGCGCTGGGTCGTTGTTGGTGTCTGCACCGGCTGGCAGCGTCCTCGTCCGGGAGCCGGGCACGCCGGTAGAGGCCGGGGTGTGTCGGGTTGGGACGTGGCGTGCTGGTTCTGATTCTCCTGGTCGGTGTCGTTGTCAGCGAGGAACTCGACACCGCAGTAGTCGGAGGTGAAGTCTTTCTTGGTAAACAGGTTCTTGAGTCCCATGAGGGTGACTTTTCTGTAGAGGTGGGTGGTTTAGAGGATGATCGTCATCGCGTAGCCGGCCAGCATGGCCGTCAGCAGATTGGTGATCACGAACGTTGCCGATAGTTTGGGCGTGAGCAGCGCCGTCGGCATTGAGGCCTCCGGCGGTGAGGCCCCCGCCCCGCCGATCATCATCGCGAATATCGGGCCGCTAGCCACCCCGGCACCCGATAAAGCCAGGGCGACCGGCAGCATGGACTCGAGCCGAACATACAGCGGGATGCGGTTCATCGTGGTCACCGGAATCAGCCATCTGCCGTTTTCGGTGACCATGTAGCGCAGGCCGTCTTAGGACAGCTGCTCTGCCATGTCAAGGGGACTGCCAGCGCCAGCAGCGCGATGATCACCGCGTAGTTGAGCGCGGCCTGCCAGTTAAAGATCAGCCAGATCCCGTTGATGATGACCGAGTTGAGCAGCGGCGAGGGGATCAGGTAGCGCACGGTAGATTTCTCTGATCGGGATGATCTGGTGGCCCAGTTGGCGGTGGTGATCCTCTCACTGTTCGGACAGATGGAGCGCACTTACGTCAGTGAGTGCGCAGCGCATGCTCGGATGGTGGCGGAATCCAAGGGAAAACGAGCAGGCTGGCCCTGCGTGGTCGACCCCGACAAGCTCTGCTACGTGGAACACGTCTGTGCAGATGGCTTCTGACTTCTGAGTAAACGCCTTCTGGGAATCACAGTGGGCAACCACAGAAATTCAGTTCAGCAGACCGAACCGCGACTATGATGAACTGCGCGAACAAGTCTTAGGGACAGCGGCGGTTCCATGGCCCAGTGAACCTGGCGCAACGGGTGGAGGAACCAGTCCGGATGACATTGCTCGTAGTATCCTCACGCACGTCGCCGCTGAAAGTGGACCGCTACGCCTTGTCTTAGGTGACGGAGCTGCGGAACAGATCAAGATGGTGTTAGAGAATAGGCGACAGGATTACTCCACCCAACTTGGTCCAGGGCCGGAGAAATATGATTAGTCGCCAAAGCCGCGGGCTTGGAGAGCTTCGCCAATAGAGCGTGCGCGTCTAATAGAGCGAATCAACACTGGGGTGCCAAAAGCCGAGATGGAAAAGCCGGCGCCGCGGGCTTTGCGGGCATCGAGTACTTCACCCACGGTGGCAAACATTAAAGGAATCAGCCGGATGGTCAATGACATCGCTAAGGTGACGTTTTCTACAGGAAAGCCAAAGCGACCAAGCGGTGCCAGTGAGGCCTCAACAGAGTCCATAATTTCATCGACCGTCGATGTCAAAGTCAATAGGAAAGCGATGAGGATGGCAGAGAAAATGGACAAGAACATGGCCAGCGCGTAGTCCAAGTCTTTTGCCCACCATTGAAAAGCAGCTAATGGAATCACGATGAGCAGCGGTGGCCACAGCTGCGATAAAGCTATGCGCGGCGGAATGGCAGCAAGAAAATAGAAAGCCACCGCGATGCCACAGGCTAGCAACCCACGCAGTGGGGTTGACGCTAGTAGTGAAGTAGTGATGACAAAGACGATGATAAAGAGTAATTTCCAGCTGGCACGCAGGCGGTGAATGGGGGTGTCTTTATCAACATAGACAGCTAGCGGGATGTTTTTGGTCTTCATCGCAGCGCTCGTTGTTCCATCAACTCGGTGTAGAAGCTAATTGCATCCGCGGGCAAGCCATCGTAAGCAATTGAGTGATCATCAATGCAGATAACGCGGTCAAAGTCCGAAATGAAGTCCAAGTCGTGGGTCACCACGATGACTTGCTGCTCAAGGGCTGCGAATTCACGTCGAATGCGATTGCGATTAATCAGATCTAACAAGGTCGTCGGCTCATCAGCCAGAATGAGAATCGGTTCAATGACAAGCACTGCTGCCATCGCCAGCATCTGCTTTTGTCCGCCCGAAAGCGTGTGCGGGGAGTGATCGGCAAGGTCGGTGAGTTGAAAGCGCGCCAGGGCTGCATCGACAAGCTCATTGCGACGTTGCTTGGACATCTTGAAACGCCGCAAAGAAAACGCCACGTCATCGCGAACATTGGGCATCACGATCTGGTTTTCTGCATCCGAGAAGATAAACCCGATCTTCTTGCGAAGTTCCTTGGCATGTTCTGCAACATCCAAACCGTCGACTGACACCGTGCCTGAATTCGGTTCACCCAGACCATTAATCAGCCGGGTAATGGTAGATTTTCCCGAACCATTAGCCCCAATGATTCCAATGCGGTGTTCGTGCAGATCTAAATTGATGTCTTTGAGCACCGGGGTGTCATCGAATGCGACATCAACGTGCTCGAACTTGATATGCGGCACTACACGATCTTTCTCTTGCGGGAAATAAGGTCAGGAAACGCTGCATGAACGCCAAGTGCAATAATAATTGCGACAACAACCTTCGCGCTATCAGGGAGTACGAAAGGAATCTGGGCCGCAAATGCTGGCGCGAGTTCCAGGCCCGAGCGCACCATCAGGCCGAAGGAGCCGCAGATGTATTGCACAGCGAGGCCCACAAACGCTGCGATGATAAAGGTGATGGCCATTCCGGCCTTTTTACGTGGCGCACGGTAGGCAATGAGACCAGAAATAGCAGGGGAGAGAACATAGCCGATGATGTAGCCGGCCGTGGGGCCCGCGAGTGCGCGTAGAGTGGTGCCACCGCCGGCAAGTACTGGAAGCGCTAGGCCGAGGACAAGAAAGAGCAGTCCAACGTATAGGCCGCGGCGTCCACCAAGGACAAGCCCTGCCAGGATGAGTGCAGCATTTTGCATGACGATGGGCACGCCTGCGGTGCCGATAGGGATGGAGACAAACGCAAGGACAATAACGAGTGCTGTGAAGACCGCTACGTACGCTAGGTCTGTCGCTAGGGATTTCTGTTTCATGCAAGTTACTGTAGGGCAAAGTTATTATTGCTGGCAAACCCATCTTTTGAACAGTGTTTAAGCAGGCGTTTTGCTGCGCTGCGCTATGATGTCCCCATGCGATTAACGGAGTTTGAGCAACTGCTGCAGGATGTATTTGGTTCCCCGCAGGGCAGGTGGATAGCGCACTCGCATGTGGTGTCGACCTTGGGTGAAACTCCCGATAACTTAATCGAAAATGGATACGATTTGGCCCAGGTCTGGCGTGAGCTATGTGATGACTTCTCTGTGCCAGAAGCTGACCGCTTAGGTATCGATCGCCCTGGAAAATAGAGAATTATCTATTGATGTGTTTCTTGTGCGACTTGCCGTATTCGAATGTGCAATCGAATAAAAAGATGTGTAGGATTCGAAATGTCGAAGGCAAGAGATAGTCTCAACCGCGTAATAATCTTCAACGCGGGAACTAAATGTCAGTCGCTGGAGTCTAGAAACTACAGTGGATAATAATCAGTGGGATTTTGATACCCCGCACGTGATTTTAACTTTAAGGAATACACATGGCTGCAAAGAAGAAAGCAACGGCAACCAAGCCGGGGGATGACCGCAAGAAGGCCCTAGATGCCGCAATGTCCATGATTGAAAAGGACTTCGGCAAGGGCGCTGTTATGCGTTTGGGCGAAGAAAAGCGCCCGCCGATTCAGGCCATTTCTTCTGGCAATACCGCGATCGACATCGCTTTAGGCATTGGCGGTTTCCCGCGTGGTCGTGTGGTTGAAGTCTATGGCCCAGAGTCTTCCGGTAAGACCACTGTGGCGCTGCATGCTATTGCTGAAGCTCAAAAGGCAGGCGGCATTGCGGCGTTCATCGACGCTGAGCACGCATTGGATCCAGAATATGCACGTCTTTTGGGTGTAGACACCGATAACTTGTTGGTCTCACAGCCTGACACTGGTGAACAGGCACTGGAGATTGCAGATATGTTGGTGCGCTCAGGTGCTATCGACATTATCGTTATTGACTCGGTTGCGGCGTTGACGCCAAAGGCTGAAATTGAAGGCGAAATGGGTGACTCGCACGTGGGTCTCCAGGCACGTTTGATGTCCCAGGCACTGCGTAAGATGACCGGTGCACTGTACAACTCCGGCACCACGGCTATCTTCATTAACCAGCTGCGTGAGAAGATCGGCGTGATGTTCGGTTCTCCTGAAACCACCACCGGTGGTAAGGCGCTGAAGTTCTATGCTTCGGTGCGTTGTGACATCCGCCGTATCCAGACCCTTAAGGACGGCCAGGACGCGATTGGTAACCGTACCCGCATCAAGATCGTAAAGAATAAGGTCTCCCCGCCATTTAAGATTGCGGAGTTCGACATCATGTACGGTGAGGGAATCTCGCGTGAGTCTTCCATCATCGACTTGGGTGTGGAACACGGCTTCATCAAGAAGTCCGGCTCCTGGTTTACTTATGAAGGTGACCAGTTGGGCCAGGGTAAAGAAAAAGCCCGCAACTTCCTCAAGAGCAATCCAGAGCTGGCAGATGAGATTGAAAAGAAGATCTTCCAAAAGCTCGGCGTCGGTGAGTATGCCAAGACCACCGATGACGATGGTGCAGCCATGGATGTTCCTGGTGCAGAGGACCCTTTGACTGATGATCCAGCAGGCTTTGTACCGAATGTTGATTTTGATGACGAAGATGAAGAGTAGAAATATTTAGCCCCCACGATGTGCGCGGAAGTCAGTTTTTTTAAACTGGCTCCGCGCATTTTTCTAGGCTGGGTTTGATGAGCACAAATAGGGGATGGACGTGACGGCACAGGAGCCGAGTGCAGAGAAGCTGGCGAAGTTGCGCCAGGCATTAGAAGACTATGCGGAAGGTGCTGTAGACAATCCGCTGTTTGACCATGAAGCGGAGGAAGCTAAAGCCGAGGTACGCGCGCGTGCCCTGCGCTTGCTGGATGAGCGCGCAAGGTCCCGGCATGAGCTTTGTGAACGGCTGGTGAAGCTGGAATTCGCTAAGCCAGTCATCGAGGATGTCTTAGACGATCTGGCGTCAGTTGGGCTCATTAATGATGAGCTCTTTGCCTCAGAATGGGTAAGGCAGCGTCATGCGCGCCGCGGAAAATCTGCGCGCGCGTTGAACCAGGAGCTTATCCGTAAAGGTATTTCTTCGTCAGTGCGTGCGCAGGCGTTGGAGCAAATCGATGACGATGATGAAGAAGCCATGGCGTGGACATTGGCGGTCAAGAAAGCAAAGTCGATTAAACATCCGCCATCCGACCGTGCAGAACGCGATAAGGCCCTGCGGCGCATTGTCGGGGTGCTTGCGCGCAGGGGCTTTAACGAAGGAATGTCCCTCAACCTTGCACGCCGTGCCCTAGAGCAGCGGTGTGAAGAGTTGGGGACATCACAGGAGTAACTGGTTATTTACTCCGAGGGGTTAGTAATTTCCTTATATCCAGGAGCACGCCAGTCAACGTTGGCATTGTCTTTGGTGTCAATGCCTTGGTCTGGCTGCTCTGGAACTTTGGCGATGATATTGCGTCGCGCACGTCCAGCACGAAGCTGACGTTCGATGCGCTGTGCCAAAGTGGTAAGACCCCAGTTGATGAGCACCATGATGATACCGACGATAACCAGCGAGGCCAGGAAGTTCTGGTTGTAAGAAGCAGACTGAATACCAGAACGCACGATTTCGACGTAACCAATCTGGTAGCCCAAAGCCGAGTCCTTCAGAGCAATGACCATCTGTGCAATCAATGCCGGAAGCATCGAAGCGATTGCCTGCGGGAGTAAGACCCGGTACATCGTCAGGCGATGCGAGAGGCCCAAAGCCTTGGCTGCTTCGGTCTGACCCTTTGGCAAGGAACGGATGCCGGAGCGGAGGATTTCCGCGATGACGGAACCGTTGTACAAAGTTAATGCGAAGACCACGGCAGAAAAAGCCAGTTGCTGCGATGGAACGAGATCGTAGACCGCGAAGAGCTGGTACGCGAAAATCATCAGCAACAGCACGGGGATAGCGCGGAAGAATTCCACGATGATGCCGCAGATCCAACGCACAAAGCGATTTTCCGAAAGACGGCCCAAGCCCAAGACCACGCCGAAGATACAAGCGAGAACAATCGAAGCAAACGCTGAGAATAATGTGCCGCGAAGACCCGGTAGCAGGTAGGTGGTCCACGTTTGGCTTTGGAGGAACGGAGTCCACAGGCGGCCTTCAAATTGGCCATTGTTGTTTAGAGTCCAGGCAACCCACCCGATGATAGCGAGGAAGATTAACCCGGCAATGACGGAGTAGAGACGGTTATTGCGACGGCCCTTAGGCCCCGGTGCGTCATAGAGGACGGTAGCGCGTACAGCCATTACTTCTTCACCGCCAGTCTTTCAGAAAGTTTGCCTAACCCAAGGCCCATGGGCAGGGTGAGGATGATGAAACCAAGCGCGAAAACAAAGAAGATGATGAAGAGCTGATTCGCATGGTTTTCGATTGTCGACTTCATCAACAGGGACGCTTCTGCGACACCAATTGTTGAAGCAATGGTGGTGTTCTTGGTCAACGCGATAAGCGTATTTCCCAAAGGCACGATAGCCGCGCGAACTGCTTGGGGGAAGACGATTTTCCTGAACATGTCAGAAAAGCTCAATCCCAGTGAGCGGGCTGCTTCTGCTTGGCCGAAATCCACGGTGTTGATACCAGAACGTAAGGACTCGGCGACAAAGGCTGAGGTGTACAAGATAAAGCCCACGATAGCGAGGCGGAAGTTATTATCTACCAGGAAACTAGCGGATTCGCGGCTCGCTAGAGCCATTCCTAGGTTCTGGTATAGACCGAAGGAACAGAATAGGACGATGAGCGTCAGGGGAGTATTGCGGACCACGGAAATATAGAACGTGGATATGGTGCGCAAAATCGCAACCGGGGAGACGCGCATGGCAGTGAGGATGGTTCCGAGGATTGTCGAACCAATCGCCGACCAAAAAGTCAGTTGGATGGTGAGCCAAAACGCTGGCCATAAGCCAGGTAATAGCTGATCCCACATGGCGTTCATAGTTCTCCTTGCATACTTATCAAACGCTTATTGTGAATAGTGGGTGGAAAAGCCCTGCGGCACAATGCTTATCGCGGGGCTTTCGCTAGGTATTCGTGGGCCTCAATAGATGAATTTATTCATCCATGAAGGACAAGTCGCCTGGGGTGCCCTGGGTGATTGCTTCACCTTCGCCGAGGTTGTCAGAGATGAACTTGTCGAAGGAGCCGTCTTCAAACATTGCTTCGAGAGCAGTGTTGATGGCGTCAGTGCCTTCGGTGTCATCCTTGGCCAAACCAATGCCGTAGTACTCATTGGTGAATGGCTCGCCATCCTTTTCCAACTCAACAACGCGGAAGTTGCCAGGGGACTGAGCAGCGTAGCCATTAAGAATGGTTGCGTCTGTGGTCATGGCGTCGATATTGCCCTGACGCAGTGCCTCAGTACAGCTGGAGTAGGTGTCGTATTCCTGCAGCTGAACGGTAGGCAGTGCTTCCTTAACCTTCTGCGCTGGGGTAGAACCGGTTACCGAGCACAAGATCTTGCCTTCAAGATCTTCCAAACCGTTGATTTCGTTGTTGGAGTCCTGAACCAAAAGCGCCTGGTGGGTCAGCAGGTACGGACCACCGAAGTTAACGGACTCGGAACGACCCGGGTTAATCGAGTAGGTCGCAGTAATCATGTCGACTTCGCCGTTTTGAATCAAAGTCTCACGCTGAGCCGATGGGGTTTCGCGCCAGTCAATGGAAGGTTCATCCCAACCATTTTCAGCGGCAATGGAATTGACCACGTAGGTTGCAACTTCGACGTCTAGACCGGTCATGGATCCGTCTGGTTCGCGAAGACCCAGACCAGGCTGGTCGAACTTGGTGCCCAAGGTGACGTTGCCGGATTCGATGGAGCTGAGTAGGCCATCGGAGTCTCCGGAGGAGCCGCCACAAGCGGCAAGCAGGCTGCCCGAGACAGCGACGGTTCCGATGATGGCTGCGATACGAGTGATAGAGCGTGACATGTGTTCTCCTTTAAATAAAAGATAGGGACGTAGATTTTTGAATCTAGTGAGAAAGGATTTTGCCCAGGAAGTCTTTGGCGCGGTCCGTTTGTGGATTATCAAAGAAGCTTGATGGATCGGTGTCTTCGACGATTTCTCCATCAGCCATGAATAGGATTCGGTCAGCGGCACGGCGGGCAAAGCCCATCTCGTGGGTAACCACGACCATGGTCATGCCTTCTTTAACCAGCGAAGCCATAACATCGAGCACCTCGTTGACCATTTCTGGGTCAAGCGCCGACGTTGGCTCATCGAAAAGCATGATCTTGGGGTTCATAGCCAATGCGCGAGCGATAGCAACGCGCTGCTGCTGACCGCCTGAAAGCTGTGCTGGATACTTGGAAGCTTGATTGCCGATGCCCACGCGGTCAAGAAGCTGCATTGCGCGTGCTTCGGCAGCAGATTTCTTCATCTTGCGAACTTTGATCGGACCCAAAGTGACGTTGTCCAAAATGGTCAGGTGGGGAAACAGGTTGAATTGCTGAAATACCATTCCCACATCAGCGCGCAGCTTAGCTAGTTGGCTGCCTTCTTCGGGGAGAACGGTGCCATCGATTTCGATGGTTCCTTCTTCAATTGTTTCCAGTCGGTTGATGGTTCGGCAGAGCGTTGACTTACCGGAGCCAGAAGGCCCTAGGACTACTACAACTTCGCCGTGTGCAACCTCTAAGTCAATATCTTTGAGCGCCTGGAAGTCATCAAAATACTTCTGGACGCCGCTCATGCGAATCATCGGAGTGTCTGTCACTTCACTTTCTCCTTTCGCCTGTGTTTTGCAACATATAAGAAACTTTAGGCGGTAATCTTCGCTTGTACGCAAAGCTTGAAGTAACAAATTGATAACCTTTGCAGCTTTTGCAAAGGAATTCGAAAGGTTTCGTTCAGTAGTGCCAGCTAGGGAATGGTTTCATATACTTTCGCAAATGAAGCCAATTTTTGCGAACCGGTTTCTTGCGCCGCTGAAATAACCCCCAATGTTGCCCCCGTCATACTGTGTTCGCCAAGCGCACGGGCGGCTTCCTGGAACTTTTATATGGTTAGGCGCTGGTGCATAGCGCCACTACAATGACTCCACGTGGAAACCAAGCGCGAATACCCCAATGAAAACTCAAATGCAGCCGCCCCTGCTGCAGTAGTAGAAAATGCCCGTACCTACGAGGTTCGGACTTTCGGTTGTCAGATGAATGTTCATGACTCTGAGCGCATCTCCGGCCTGTTGGAAGAAGCCGGTTATGTCGCAGCGGAGCAGGAATCTGAACCCGATCTTGTCGTATTTAATACCTGTGCTGTGCGTGAAAATGCGGATAAGCGTCTTTATGGCTCACTCGGTGCATTGAAAAAGACCAAAGAAAACCATCCTGGAATGCAGATTGCCGTTGGTGGTTGCTTGGCGCAAAAAGATAAAGACACCGTGATCTCCAACGCCCCATGGGTTGACGCAGTCTTTGGCACGCACAATATGGCAGCATTGCCTACTTTGCTTGAGCGCGCGCGTCACAATGACAACGCACAGATTGAGATTGTGGATTCATTGGAAGCATTCCCTTCGGTGCTTCCGGCGAAGCGTGAATCTTCCTATGCAGGCTGGGTTTCAATCTCTGTCGGCTGCAATAACACCTGTACGTTCTGCATCGTCCCTTCCTTGCGTGGCAAGGAAGAAGACCGTCGCCCCGGCGATATCTTGGCGGAAGTGCAGGCGTTGGTGGACCAAGGTGTTACTGAAGTAACCCTGTTGGGCCAAAACGTAAACTCTTATGGCGTGAATTTTGCAGACCCCGATCTGCCACGCGACAAGTTTGCCTTCTCTAAGCTTTTGCGTGCTGTGGGCGCGATCGAAGGATTGGAACGTCTGCGTTTTACCTCGCCACACCCAGCGGAATTTACCTCTGACGTTATCGAGGCAATGGCAGAGACCCCAGCGGTGTGCCCACAATTGCACATGCCCTTGCAGTCCGGTTCAGACAAGATTCTCAAGGACATGCGTCGCTCTTACCGCACGAAGAAGTTCTTAAGCATTCTTGATGAAGTCCGTGAAAAGATGCCGCACGCGGCCATCACCACGGATATCATCGTTGGTTTCCCAGGAGAGACTGAAGAAGATTTCCAGGGCACCATGGATATTGTGCGCCGTGCGCGTTTTGCGGCGGCTTATACCTTCCAATATTCCCCGCGCCCAGGCACCCCTGCGGCAACTATGGAAAATCAACTGCCAAAGCATATCGTGCAGGATCGTTTTGAGCGCCTTGTGAAGCTGCAAGATGACATCGGCGCAGAAGAGAACGCGAAGCTGGTGGGCACGGATGTAGAACTACTTGTGCAGGCTGACGGTCGTAAAAATAGCGAGACCCACCGTATTAGTGGTCGCGCCCGCGATGGACGTCTGGTGCACTTTACCCCGGTCATGAATGGCGAAGATATCACTTCCCAAATCCGTCCCGGCGATATTGTGCACACCACCGTGACGGATTCGGGTTCCTTCTTCCTCATTGCTGATGAAGGTGTGACCGCTCATCGCCGCACTAAGGCAGGCGATATGTCGGCGGCGGGGCAGACCCCAACCACCCAGCCCATCGGTGTGGGCTTGGGCCTTCCACGCATCGGTAAGCCAGCGGAAGAACCAGCCCCAGCGCCAGCGTGTGGTCTCTAAGGCCCCGAAAATTCGAAACGACTATGCTAGGTAATTGTGTCTAAGCAGCAAGAAAACCCAATCCAAGCGGAGCGCCGCAGTGCGCGGACCATGGATTTAAGAAACCAAGTTATTCCACTCATTGTCGCGGTCGTGTTCTACGTTGCGTGGCTAATCTTGCCGCATTCGGCGGGGATCCGCGGTTATGAAATCATTACCTTTAGCTCCGACGCACGAGAGAGCATGTCGATTGCGGAGTTCGTCTTCGCCATTCTTGCGACTTTGGGCGTCGGTGTGTGCACGACCTTGACCCTGGTAACCCGCCGCGCGATATTTGGGCTCATTGGCTGGATGCTCGTTACCGTAGGTTTTGCCTATTCGTTGTTTATGGTGTGGATGCGAGGAGCGCGTGCAGATAGCGCGGAAATTGGCCTATGGTGCGGCATCGTTGCTGTAGCTATTGCCACCGTGTCCTTTTCCCTGGTGGCGTTGCGTCGTAGCCCTGAGCAGTTGGAAGCAGCACAGCAAGCACGTGAGGCGGCCTCGCAGCTCGATGCAGTCGGCCAGGCCCAAATGGATATTCGTCGCGAAGCAGCACCCAAGGTTAATCCTTTGCTAGTCGATGACCGTCGCGCTCGCGCTGCGCGACGCCACCGCAATACCGATCAGGCTAAACAGTCACCGCAGGATTAAAGCCGCAACTCCCATGACTCGGAGCGCGAAATGCCTTGGGCTCCAAGCTCGTTAAAGATACGATTCATAGCGACATCGCTGGCTCCGATAGAGGCGTAGGTGCGCTCCACGTCGGGCCAGCGCTCACGCAACGCAGTCAAAGCTAAAAGCTTGACCTTGCTCGCCAGCTGCTGGGCCCGATGCTCACGCGCGGTGACCGTTAAGGTCCATTCAGCAACTTCCGGGTCAGAGCCAGCATGGCGCCCGAGTTCTGTCAAGGACACAACCTTGTGGGTAGTGTCATCAATCAGCGCCACCATGAGCGTATGCGCTTTGCGTGCGCGCAGCCTAGCATGTGCTTCATTCAGGCGAGTGCGGTTCCACTTGATGGGTTCTACGCTTAAATCGCCCGTAAGTGAATCTTCCGAGGCGACGGTAAGAAGATTGATCACATCATCCAGATATTGCTCCGGGATGCCATAGTCAAGCCACGCTTCGGTACTTAATCCTGCAGGAACTAAAACCGTCGCTGGTTGCTCAGGTACATCTACCTTAATTTGGCGTTCAGCATTTTTAATTGCAAAGCCTGCTTTTTGATAAGCGCTGGAAAAGGGATCCGCTTCCGCAGCAGTGTCATCGGAATGCAAAGAACTAACCTGACACGTGGTGCGGCCTAATTTCTTTGCCAAGTCCAAACCGTGGTTCACCAGGGTCGTCGCAACGGCGCGGGTTTCTGCATCCACCGGTTCGCCTGGCAGCGGAAGATATCCCGCATCGAGGATGAAATCTATATCAGCAGTCTCTTTTTCTTCCAGTAGTGCGACGCTAAGTTGGATAAACCCCGCATAGTCATAGTCAGGACACTCCCCGGTGGAAGGGATAAGCGGTAGCCCCAGAGAAGAGACTTCACCCAGTGGGGAAGCACCTTCAATGAGGGCAAAAATATAGGTCTGTGATTCACTGGATCCGCGTAGTCGATAGAGCACGCGTTCGGGGGAAGCAGATGCAGCCGGGTCACCACTGACTTCCTGCGCATAGAGATTAGCCATAAACGCAAAGGTGCGAACGGCATCAGAAGGCGTAGGAGACAATCCCTCCGTCCTAGCTGCGGTGGCAGCAGGTCCGGAGGGAAAGTGTGGTGGTGCAAGCTGCGCGAGGTGCAGATTATCCACGAGAGGTAACTTTAATCCTTAGCTTTCTACAGCAGCTTCTGCGGTCTTGGCCCATTCGGCCCACTGCGCAGCCTGCTCACGCAACTTCTCAGCCGCTGCGGTCTTACCCTTAGCTTGGGCAGCTTCAGCCTGTGCGTTGAACTCGTCAACTTTTGCTTTGAACTGGTCTACACGTGCCTGGACTTCTGGATCGGTGCGGCGCCAATTGGACTCTTCGGCATCGGCCACGCGCTTTTCCAGAGCCGCAATCTTGTCCTCGTACTGGCGAACCTGGTCGCGCGGAACGAATCCAATTTCTTCCCACTTATCCTGCAACTCACGCAGCTTTGCCTTAGCAGCCTCGACGTTCTTGGCAGGATCGATTTGCGAGTCGTACTCAGCAATAAGAGCGTCTTTGGCTTTCGCATTCTCAGCGAATTCTTGGTCACGCTCATTATTGACGGCATCACGGGCAGCAAAGAAGTGGTCTTGAGCACCACGGAATGCCGCCCATAGCTTGTCATCGACTTCGCGCGGTGCTCTGCCAGCAGCTTTCCATTCCGCCATCAAATCGCGGTAGGCGCGCGCAGTAGCACCCCAATCGGTAGAAGTCTTCAAAGCTTCCGCACGCTCAACCAGCTCTTCCTTCTTCTTACGTGCGGCAGCACGTCCGCGGTCTAGCTCAGCAAAGTGTGCACCCCGGCGACGGTTGAAAGCATCACGTGCACGGGAGTAACGCTTCCACAGACCATCATCGGTCTTACGGTCGATGCCCTTGATCTGCTTCCACTCGTTCAAAATTTCGCGGATGCGGTCACCGGCGACTTTCCACTCGGTGGAGTTTTCGGCGATTTCTTCTGCCTCGGCAGCCAGCTTTTCCTTAGCGGCGATGGCCTCCTCACGGCGACGTGCCTTATCAGCAGCCGCTTGTTCACCAGCTTTGACGGAGTGTTCTTGAATCGCCTCGAGGCGCTGTTCTAATGCAGCGAGATCACCCACGACCGCCGCGGTAGGTACCGTCTGCTTCAATTCAGCAGCCGTATTCTTAATGGCCTCAGCTTCATCAGGATGTGCTTTCAGACGAGCTTCCAAAAGCTCTACTTCGGTCGCGAGGTCATCGTAGCGGGCACCAAAATGCGCTAGGCCTTCTTCGGGGGTACCTGCCTGCCAGCTGCCAACTTCGCGCTCGCCATCAGCTGTGCGGACGAAAACCGTACCTTGTTCATCAACGCGGCCCCACTTGGCAGGATCTGATTTAACTGGGGCATTCATCGTCACCACAGCCGGTTGTGCAGGTGCAGCCTTCGGCTGTGCTCCGGGCCGTGGGCCTGGCTTGGGCATATTGGCAGGGGAGGGGGTAGAAGTAGCCATGAGATGAACTCCGTCCTTAAAGTGAAGGCTGTGCCGCGCGACACGGCTGCCGAGAAATTAACTAAACAGCGCACCGTTTTTAGCAATGCGCACGTATCTTGTTACACAATAGCGCGATATGACCATCATTGTCAGGGTTAAAGACACGAATTTCTAAGTACAGGCTTAGGATGGAATACACAATGAACAATGTGGTCTTTCTCCCCGGCTCGCCAGCTCTAGTTACCGAGCTATCGCCCAGTGATGAACCATCCCAAAGGCTGCTTAATTCAGCTACCCAGCTGCTGGCTCCTTTGATTAAACAGCACAATGGGCCAATCCATGTAGTCTTCTCGCACGACAAGCGCTGGTATACCGCGCATGAGGGAAGTTTTCGGGCGTGGGGAGCGCCCCGGGTCAATGTCGCTAAGGGACATTTTCTAGGTGAGTTGGTAGCACGTTATATTTTGCAGGCTGCGGGCGCTCCTGCAGAAAGTATTACCGAATGCCGGGCAAATATTGGCCACATAGATCCCCTAGCTTTAACCGTCGTGGTTCTCGATGGCAGTGCGGGGTTGACGCAGCGCGCACCACTGGCCTTGCTTGATACCGCAGAGTCGGCTCATCAGTGGTGTTCGCAAGCATTGCAAGGCCAAGCTGGTCCGATGGACGCGAATAAGCTTATCGATGCCGGCGTGATCGAACCAGAGCTGTGGTTGGAATTGGCACAGCTTGCCCCCGAAGAAGCGCAAATAGTTGATAGTGATGCAACCCTTGGGGTTGGCCGCTTTATTGCCGCTTGGAAGGTGTAGATGGTGAAAGATAAAGATTTAAGGCCCATCGTGGTGGTTGGCCCAACTGCATCGGGCAAGTCAGCGCTGTCTTTAGAGCTCGCGCATCACTTCGATGGTGAAATAGTCAACTGTGATTCCATGCAGCTTTACCGTGGCATGGATATTGGTACTGCGAAATTGACCGTCGCTGAGCGCCAAGGCATCCCGCACCATCAACTAGACGTGTGGGATATAACTGAGACCGCCTCAGTCGCGCGCTATCAAGAAGATGCCGTCGGCGATGTTGAAAACATCGCAGCGCGCGGCAAAAGGCCCATCATCGTAGGTGGCTCCATGATGTATGTGCAGTCTTTGGTTGATGCGTGGGCTTTCCCGCCGACGGATGCGGACGTCCGTGCCAAATATGAAGCGCAACTGCACGAGGTCGGGGTAGCTGCGATGCACGCCAAACTTGCAGAGATCGACCCGCAAGCTGCGTCGATTATTGAAGACAATGACCCGCGGCGAACCGTGCGAGCATTGGAGGTCATTGAATTGACCGGCAAACCCTTTCAAGCAAGCCAGCCTCCTAAGGATGCTCCGCCGCGGTGGAATGCACACTTGGTAGGACTGGAAACAAACTCTGATTGGCTGAACCCGCGCATTGAGCTGCGCACGAAATTGATGTTCGAGCAAGGTCTCGTGGAGGAAGTCGAAGCCTTATTAGAAAAGGGCTTGGTACGCGACTCCACTGCTGGCCGAGCGATTGGCTACGCGCAAGTACTCCAAGCCATGGATGGCGAATTAGAGTGGGATGAGGCCCTAGAGCGAACGATCATCGGGACACGGCGCTATGTTCGCCGGCAGCGCTCATGGTTTCACCGCGATAAGAGAATTTCGTGGATTGATGCAGCGCAGCCAACCCTGCCGCAAGTACTGAGTTTGCTTGGGGCTATAGAATAGAAGGCATGTCTAATATTTCCACTGGTTCGCTGCCCTTTGCCAAGGGCCATGGCACTGAAAATGATTTCCTTATCATCAATGACCCGGATGGTGATCTATCGCTTGAGCCATCGCGTGTTGCTGCATTGTGCGATCGTCGAGCGGGCCTTGGGGCCGATGGCCTTTTGCGCGTTGTTCGTGCCCAGGCGCTGGTGGATAATGGAGAGCTAGACAAGCTAGCGGTCGGCATCGACGGTGATGACTGGTTTATGGACTACCGCAACGCGGATGGCTCGATTGCGGAAATGTGTGGCAATGGCACCCGTGTATTCGCGCACTGGGTAATTGCCCAGGGCTTGATTCCAATTCCGCCCGAAGGTCTCGCCGGAGAAGGAATTTCTTTCACCGTGGGCACTCGCGCTGGCGCTAAGCCAGTTGTCGTGCATGCCTTTGATGCCCGCCATGCAGATATCAGCGTTGAAATGGGAGCACCCGAAGTCATGGGGCTTTCTACCGCGAAGATGGCTGGACAGTCCTATGCCGGTTTGGGCGTGGACATGGGCAATCCGCACCTAGCGGCCACCATTCCGGGATTAGATTCTCAAGCACTTGCACAGCTGGACTTCAAGCAGCCGGAGTTTGATTCGGAATTTTTCCCGAATGGATTGAACCTCGAAGTGGTTACTCCACTCGAGAACGGTGAAGTGCACATGCGTGTCTTTGAGCGCGGAGTAGGAGAGACCCGTTCGTGTGGCACGGGTACCGTCGCTGCCGCAGTATCAGCATTAGCTGATGCGGGCGCGGTAACCGGCGAGGTCAAAGTCAACGTACCTGGTGGTCAGGTGCAAGTAGAAGTACGTGAGGATGGCTCTACTTTGCGCGGTCCTTCTGAGATTATCGCAACTGGACTTGCGGCCCTTTAGTCGCGAGAATTTGGATCATATTTCGGCCCGAGCGCCAATGCGGCGCGGCGGGCTGCAAGCCATGACTCTTTGAGGTCAAAGGCACGCTGATCCGTAATCTTTAAAAGCTGCTCAATCTCGCTGGTCTCCATCTTGGGCTTAGCCAACCGAGCATCTAAACGGCGCACAAAACGCTTGGCAGTTGAGAGTTCGTAGTGGAATTTCTCAATTGCTGGTTCTTCGCATTCGGGATCCAGCAACGCTGGTCGATGCAGCGTGCGATCCGCAATAGCTTCTGCCTCTGGGGAATGAGCGAAGTGCTCATATTCCTCGACGACATCTTCAATATCGTCTGCCGATAAAGAAATTGATGACTTCAAGGTCTTTTGCTCAGAAGCATCAGGGCGTGAATAGAGCATAAACAGCGCGAGCGGAAGGATGATGAGGCAGATGATCAGTCCAGTAAAACGCAGCGCGCTGAGCACGACAAAGACCGCAGCCACAATGGCGATGACGCCAAAAATGGTGCGTTGTCGTGCTGAAAATCCTTTAGTGCTCCACTGCATAATTAATGTCCGCCGCAGCCGCCTGAGCCACATGCACAGCCGCCACCCGAGCCGCAGCCACCCGACATAGGGGTCAAAACGCTGGCGGTCATCAAAGCGGTACCTGCAAGTACTGAATCCTTGGCAGGAAGATCCCCGAAGGATTCAGGAAGGCACAGATCGAAGGGGAATGCGCCATCAAGTACAACGTGGATAAAGCGCTTGCCGCTGAGCTGGTTATGACGCCAACCAGATTCCAAAACGCGTGCTGCAAAGCGCGCACCAGGAGTTGGGGCTGCTGCGCCGTTTCCAGAGTTGACGATTTCTGCACCTTCGGATTCAAAGAGTGCTGGAAAGACGCCTTCAGATTCCTCGAATGCAGCGGTTGATTCATAAGACTGCACAGCAAGACCCATCGCAGTAATCCCGACTTGCTGCCACTGTTGCTCTTCAACTTCAGCCAGCAGCGGTCCTTGTGCGAGGTTCGCAGTGATTTCCGCAATCGTGTCACCGGTTGGGGTGATGATGTTCATGTAGCTTAAGACATCGTTGACCATCGACACGTGTGCAAAGGCTTGGGTAATACCTTCAAAGCCGATGTAGGTCGAAAATGGTTCCACAGCAAGGATGTTCAGCTGTGCGCCGGAAGCATCAGCAAACTGAATCAGCTGGCCACCACGGATTTCACCAGTCACGGTGAGCTGGTTGGTGGCGATGGCTGCTTCCACAACGTCTTGCCAGTGTTCGAAATCGAAACCAATCGCAAGCATTTCTGAGTGGGTTTGGGCGGTAGTCATGGATTTGATTCTAGACCCTATAGTGCGTTAGGGAAAATGTGTCAGTGTCTTTTACCTGTGACTTCTAGCCAAGGGTGGTTAGTTCATGCGATACTGGGAGGACAATGACAGATTTTTCAAAACGATTTGATAGTGAAAAAGAACGTGACGAACTTTTGGCACGCGCTTTTTCAGACCATACTCCGCAGCCCTTGCCAGGACATTCGTCTGCAGGTGAGCGCGAAAATGAAGAAGATCTCACTCTCGGCGAGCTCGAGCTGGCCGAAAGAAATGCATTCCGTCGGGTTACCCACCGCACGGAGATTAGACACACAGATGCTGAAGACATCTATGAGGTTGAGTACCGAAAGCTGCGCCTAGAGCGCGTTATCTTGGTCGGCGTGTGGATTGAAGGCACCATCGCTGAAGTAGAAGCAGCTATGGCAGAGCTCGCAGCTCTGACGGAAACTGCCGGCGCCGAGATTGTAGAGATGCTTTATCAAAAGCGCGATAAGCCAGATGCCGGAACCTTTATTGGCTCAGGCAAGGTCAAAGAGCTTAAGAGCATTATTGAAGCAACCGGTGCTGACACTGTGGTTTGTGATGGTGAGCTAACTCCGGGTCAGCTCAACGCCCTAGAACGCGAGCTCAATACCAAGGTTATTGACCGCACCATGCTGGTTCTCGATATCTTTGCCCAGCACGCGAAGTCCAAAGAGGGTAAAGCTCAGGTTTCACTCGCGCAGCTGGAATACCTCTATACACATACCCGTGGTTGGGGCGGCAACCTGTCGCGTCAGGCAGGTGGCCGTGCTGGCTCCAATGGTGGTGTGGGTCTTCGTGGTCCAGGTGAGACCAAGATTGAGACTGATCGTCGCCGTATTCGTACAGAGATGGCGCGTCTGCGTAAAGAATTAAAGGGCATGCAGACCGCGCGTGATGTTAAGCGCGCCAATCGGCAACGCTCTACCATCCCGCAAATTGCGATTGCTGGCTATACCAATGCTGGTAAGTCATCCTTGATCAATGCGTTGACTGGCGCGGGTGTCTTGGTCGAAGATGCGCTTTTTGCGACGTTGGATCCGACAACCCGCAAGGCCGAATTAGGCGATGGCCGTAACGTAGTACTGACAGATACGGTTGGATTTGTCCGCCACCTGCCTACTCAATTGGTGGAAGCGTTTAAATCCACGCTGGAAGAAGTATTCAATGCCGATTTGATGCTGCACGTCGTCGATGGCGCTGACCCTTTCCCACTCAAGCAAATTGAGGCGGTTAATAAGGTCATCTACGAAATCGCTAAGGAAATGGGGGAGACTCCACCGCCAGAAATCATCGTCGTTAACAAAATCGATGCGGCTGATCCTTTGGCGCTGGCGGAGATTCGTCACGTCCTTGACCGCGAAAACGTAGTGTATGTTTCCGCGGCAACTGGTGAGGGCATTAGTGAGCTCACCACGCGTGTTGAACTCTTTTTGAATTCTTTGGATTCGCACGTGCAGTTGTTGGTGCCATTTACGCGTGGTGAAGTTATTGCACGTGTCCATGAGGTAGGCACTGTGCTCGAAGAGTCTTACCGGGCAGAGGGCACCTTTGTTGATGTCCGCTTGCCAGCACAGATAGCGGGTGAGCTCGCAGAATTCATGCTGGATGAAGACCAGGCCCAAGAAATTTTTGATCAGGACCCAGAAGATGAGGGCTCGAAGCGCAGCGCGTCCTAAATTCCTGAAATATTAATGGCTAAAGCATGTAAGTTAGCTTCGCGTTTGGTTAGGTGAAAAGGCGTGCGTGCGACATAATAGGATTTCGTGAGCTCATTAATTGGCTGGAAAATACACGGCGACGGTAAAAAGATTCAACCTGGGGCAGTAGTTGCTCCCGAAGAGCGCCTTAATTGGCCGCGGACCATTGGCATCGGCATGCAGCATGTCATTGCCATGTTTGGTGCCACATTGTTGGTGCCCACCTTAACTGGCTTCCCGGTCAATACCACTTTGCTATTTTCCGGCGTTGGCACCATCTTGTTCTTGCTGATTACTCGCAATCGGCTGCCATCGTATCTCGGATCCTCCTTTGCCTTCATCGCGCCTTTAGCGGCTTCTGAACAGTACGGCATCGGTGCACAGGCCGGATCCATTTTGGTTACTGGCGCGTGTTTGATGGTCATCGGATTCATCGTCAAAATGGCCGGCCGCAAGGTCGTCGATGCCGTCATGCCACCTGCTGTCACCGGCGCTATCGTGGCTTTAATCGGGCTAAACCTTGCGCCAACGGCCGCTTCGAATTTCCAAACCCAGCCTGTGGTTGCAGCGGTAACCTTGCTCGCTATTGTGCTGTGCACCATTGCTGGCCGCGGCATGATCTCGCGCTTGGGCATTCTCATTGGCGTCATCATCGGCTGGATTTTTGCGGCAGTGACCGGCAATCTCAGCGAAGGTGCGGCCGAAGCAATCGCTGATGCCGCATGGATTGGTTTGCCTGATTTCCACACTCCAGAGTTTAATTTCTCTGCAATCGCAGTAGCTTTGCCAGTCCTGGTGGTGCTTATCGCGGAAAATGTTGGCCACGTCAAAGCTGTTAGTGAGATGACCAAGCATGACTTAGATGACTTGGCTGGCGACGCCTTGGTAGCTGACGGCTTGGCCACGACCTTGGCTGGTGGCATGGGTGGTTCGGCAACGACGACTTATGCGGAAAATATCGGCGTTATGGCAGCAACGCGCGTGTACTCCACCGCGGCGTACTGGGTTGCAGCTGCAACCGCTATTGCATTGGCGTTTATCCCGAAGTTCGGCGCGCTGATTTTCACCATTCCTTCCGGTGTTCTCGGTGGCGCGACGCTGGTGCTCTACGGGCTCATCGGCATGCTGGGTATTCGCATTTGGATGGATAATCGTGTCAATTTCAACAACCCTGTGAACTTGGCTTGCGCGGCCATCGCCTTGGTGGCCGGTATCGGTAACTTGACGCTCACGGTCTTCGGCATCACCTTGGAAGGTATCGCCTGGGGTTCGGTAGGCATTATCATCGCCTACCCAATTCTGAAGCAGCTATATGAAACCCTTGGTGAAGGCCAGCAGGCAAAGTACTAAGTACAACAGGTGGTAGCATTGAGAGCTACGTCATACTTTCCAGGCGTAGCCTTAAGGAGTGCCCGCCATGAAGTTCGACCTTGTTGCTGTCCCCAGCCATACTATTTTCTGTATCCGCACTACGGTTCCATTGACCAAGATTGCACCGTTTCTCCAACCCAGTTATGAGCGTTTGGAAGCAGTTCTCGAAGACCTCAACGTAGAATCTCTCGCAGGACGTGCCTACACGTATGCGATTTCTCCAGATGATATAGATATCGCCGCAGCACTAGTCATCGCAGAAAAAGACCTTGAGACCGTGCGTGAGGCCATTGAAAAGGCACAGCACGATAACCCCGACGGCAGTGCCGATGACCTGGAGCTAGTCACCTTTGGGGAAGGTCCTGCAGCACGCGCTACCCACCACGGCAACTACAACACGCTGGGTAATTCTTGGGATGAGTTTTCTCAAGAGCTCGCTAGCCAAAGTATAAAAGTTGCAGCACCTGCTTTTGAAGTTTATGTCGACCGCGGTGGCGAAGATAGTTCTTCAGCAGTGACCGACTTGTATTGGTATCTCGAACGCTAATCCATGCTTACTAAGCCATGATCACTTAAAGGGCTGTGGAATCTTCCGAGAGGAAGGTCCACAGCCCTTTAGGCTTTTTAGAAGCCTGAGCGCTTAAGCATCCAGGTCTTGTTCAATCAACGCTGCAATCTTTTCTACAGCTTCTGCGTTCTCAGAGGTAACGGTGACCTCGTCGCCTTGTTCAGCGCCGAGTGCCATGATCATCAAAGAAGATGCCGCATCAGTTTCATCGTCGTCTTCTTCGCCAACCAGAGCCAGGAAGATATCTTCATCAAACTCTGCTGCTGCATCAGCGATGATGGATGCTGGTCGAGCATGCAGCCCGACGGAGGAGCCGACCTTTACAGTCTTAGACGCCATGATAAATAAATCCTTTCAAAGATTAAAAGTACTCACACCAGTTTAAAGTCGAATCCGAAACTTAGCCACGATAGGTTCTACTTTCGTGCGAAGTCCCCGGAGCTTATCAGCATTTAAGCAGCTGCGAGGGCTGATTTTTCTCGCGCATCTTTTGCTGCTGCTTCCTGAATGGTTTTATTTGGCCAAAATTGCTTCAAAGCGATGACGGCGACAGCCGCAACCAAAGTACCGACCAGGATGGCAACGATGTAGCCCCAGATAGGCTCGATAGCAAAGAGCACGAAGATACCACCGTGCGGAGCACGTGAGCCCACACCGAGTGCCATAATGAGCGCACCGGTAGTTGCACCGCCCGCCATCATCGCTGGAATGACGCGGAATGGGTCAGCGGCGGCGAATGGAATCGCGCCCTCGGAGACGAAGGCCAGACCCATCAACCAGGAAGACTTGCCGTTTTCTTGCTCCGCGGGGGTAAAGAGGTTCTTGCGCACGATGGTTGCAATCGACAACGCAATTGGTGGAACCATACCGGAGGCCATGACCGCTGCCATGATTTCCAGGGATGCTTGATCACCGGTGGAAAGCCCTGCGGTACCAAAGAGGTAAGCAGCCTTATTAATGGGGCCACCCAGGTCAGAACACATCATTAGGCCCAGCACGATGCCCAGCACCACGGCGGAAGAACCAGACATGCCACCAAGCATGTTTTGCAGGCCAGTCATCAACGCTTCCAGCGGTGCGCCGAGCACGAAGTACATCGCGAGACCAACCACCAGGGTGGTCAACAGCGGAATGAGCATCACCGGCATCAAGGAATTCATCCAGCGTGGCACCTTCCAGGAGCCGATCCACATTGCGATAAGACCAGCGAGCAAACCAGTGACCAGACCACCGATGAAGCCAGCCCCGACGGTGACGG
Source organism: Corynebacterium sp. J010B-136 (assembly GCF_002967075.1). Taxonomy (GTDB): domain Bacteria; phylum Actinomycetota; class Actinomycetes; order Mycobacteriales; family Mycobacteriaceae; genus Corynebacterium. The sequence continues at coordinate 240,666 of NZ_PUGE01000003.1, forward strand.
CGATTGCGCCGCCAGCAAAGCCCGGCGCGATACCAGGGCGGCCAGCCAAAGCGTAGGCAATATAGCCAGATAGGGCGGAGACGATAAAGCCCATGGCGGCTTGGCCGGTGGCAAAGAGCACCGCACCGATATACAGCAGGAGACCAGAGCGTTCAAAGCTGAGGAGCTCACCGTCGACATCGACCTCATGGCCTGGCAGGTTGGTCAGTGAGTACTGGGTAGAGATGGCCTGCCAGCCATTGGCCATATCGGCGCCGCCGAATAAAAAGCCCAGTGCTAGCAGCAAACCGCCGGCGGCCACGAAGGGCACCATGTAGGACACACCGGTCATCACGGCCTGCTGGATGCGTTTGCCCCAGCCGAGCTGGCCAGCAGCATCTTCCGTGCCCGAAGCGCTTGCTGCGCTGCCGCTAACCTTGTGCGCATTAGGGTTGTGCGCCGCAGCAACGGCTTCGTTCAGCATGACATCAGGTTCGTTGATGGCGCGTTTTACACCGGATTCGATGACGGGTTTGCCCGCAAAGCGCTCGCGGTCGCGTACTCCCACATCGGTGGCGAAGATGACGGCATCAGCGGCGTCGATGACCGATTGTGCAACCGGGGTGTTGTTGGATGAGCCTTGGGTTTCTACCGTGAGCTTGATGTCATCGCGCTTTTCTGCGGTTTGGCTCAAGGCATCGGCAGCCATGTAGGTGTGCGCAATACCGGTGGGGCAGGCGGTGACAGCAACAATGTTCAAAGCTTTCGCAGTGCTTGTCGATGCTTCGCTTGTCGATGCCTCTTTCGTCGACGCCCCCTCTGTTGCAACTGAGGTTGCACCGGCCGGTGCTTTCTTTTCGGCGTTGACGACATCGCTGACTAATGCGACGATTTCTTCTTCTGAGCTTGCAGTACGAAGTGCGTCGAGGAAATCCTGGCGCACCAGTGCGCGCGCAAGCTTGGAAAGAATCTTCAGGTGCGCTTTGCCGCCGCCTTCTGGGGCAGCGATCAGAAATACCAACTCGGCATCGCCATCAGGACCTGCGAAATCCACCGCTTGAGAAAGTCGAGCAAAAGCCAAAGTTGGCTCGCTTACTGCTGCTGAACGGCAGTGCGGGATTGCTACCTTGCCAGGAACGCCGGTGCCAGCTTGGGATTCACGCTCAATTGCGGGACGCGCTAATTCTTCGACGTTACTGGCGCGACCAGCGTCGTGAACTAACGTGGCTAGTTGGGTAATTACTGATTCAACTGAGGTGCCTAAGTTTGCGTCTAAGGCGACTAAGTCAGTTCTAATAATATCGGATGCCATGACAGGACTCTCCTTGATTTAAGAAGGGGAAAAAGGGGCGATTTAATTCAGTTGACGCACATTAGTCTCGGCTAAGTTCAGCATATCCGGAGTCGGAATGGTGGTGCCTGGCAAGGATGTTGCCGCAGAGCCATAAGCAACGGAGTAACGCAGCGATTCAGCAAGATCATTACCTGCTTCTTGGGCGAGTAAGAACCCGGCTAAAGAACTATCGCCAGCGCCGACGGTGGAAACAACTTCAATCGGTGGTGGGCTAGCGATCCAGGCCCCGGACTCGGTAACCAGCAAGGCACCGGCTGCACCGAGAGTCACCAGCACATAGCCCACGCCCTGGGCGTTGACCTTGCGGGCAGCTGCGATAACTCCGGAATAGTCGCCACCTTCTGCAGCCGCTTCCAAAGCCAGGCCATCTTCGCCGACCAATTGGCCAAGCTCCAGCCCGTTGGGCTTGATGAGATCGGGAGCTGCTGTCGACAGGTTCTTCGCAATTTCCTCCATGGGCTTATCAGAGGTATCGAGCGCAATCTTGACCTGTGGTGCAGATTTCCGCAGGGCGTTTATGGCCGTGCCATAGAAATCAACGGGTACTTCATTGGGCAAAGAACCCGCCATCACCACCCACGAAGCGTTGGCGGCAGCGTGGCAGGTGGCATCGATAAGCTGGCTTTGAGCCTTGCTATCTACCGCTGGTCCCTTGCCGTTGAGCTTGGTGGTACGTCCAGAGGTTTCCGTCACTGTGGTGTTGGTGCGGATATTCTCGGCAATGTCAACGGTTGAGATATCGACATTGATGTCATTGACCAAAGAAATGAAAGGATCATTTTCCGCAGCGGGGATGACAGCGACAGCGGATTTTCCCGCCAAAGTCACAGCGTGTGCGACATTGATGCCCTTTCCGCCTGCGGCATTGGTCATACTGGAAGCACGGTGCACCGTGCCTGGGGTCAGTGGGGAATCCAAAGCGATCGTCGCATCGATGCTCGGATTTGGAGTCAGGGTCACAATCATAAGGCGCGGGGTTCTCCAAAAGTTAGCTATATTGGGTGCAAAGCCATGGACAAAAGCCAAAAAAGCTTGAGTTTCCGAATATATGGCGAATACTTGGGATAATACTCGAGAAAATACTCAATAATGTTGATTGTTGCCCGAATGTGTCCGGTTGTCAATGATATTGTGTGGTTAGTTTGTGGGATACACCATTAAAACCCACATATTTAACTTCACATCTCTAATCCGCATCACCTGTTCGCATTGCACACTCATGCGCCGTAAGCGCACCATGTGTGCAGGGCGCACAAAGACAAGGGAGAAGAACACACCATGTCAAAGTCCATTAACGGTACTGGCGTTGTTGCCGGCGTTGCCTATGCTCCGGCTGTGTGGGTACGTCCACGACCGGAATTACCTCAACCTGGCGCTTCAATTGCTGAAGAGGCACGGGACAGCGAATTCGAGCGCTTCAAACAAGCCGCCGAAGTCGTCGCCGACCGGCTGACCACGCGTGCGGAAGATGCTGATGGCCACGCTAAAGAAGTGCTCATCGCTACCGCGGGAATGGCCAAAGACCGCGGCTGGCACAAGGCAGTAAAGAAAAATATTGCCGGTGGACACAACGCTGAATACGCAGTGGTCGGTGCAACCGATAAATTCGTTGCCATGTTTGAAGCCGCCGGTGGCGTCATGGCAGAGCGCACCACCGACTTGCGCGATGTGCGCGACCGCGTGATTGCGCAACTCCGTGGCGAAGATGAACCCGGCTTGCCGCATATTGAGGGCGAGGCCGTCCTTTTTGCCGATGACCTAGCCCCAGCCGATACCGCTACTTTGGACACCAACCACGTCAAAGCCCTGGTGACCGAACTAGGTGGTCCAACCAGCCACACGGCAATCATTGCCCGCCAGCTGGATATTCCATGCATCGTTGCCGTGGGCAAATCACTGCGCGACATCGAATCATCCACCGTCGTCTTTATCGATGGCGCGGTGGGAACCGTGACCACGGATGCCGATGAAGCAGAAGCACACAAGGCCGTCGCCGACTACAAAGAGCGCGCGGAAAAGGTAGCGCAGTGGACAGGTCCTGCTCAAACCAAAGACGGGCATGCAATCCAAGTACTTGCCAATGTGGCCGATGGCAACGCTGCACGTCTGGCAGCGCAGTCCCAAGCAGAAGGCATTGGCCTCTACCGCACCGAACTATCCTTCCTGTCTGCCAATAGTGAGCCTTCAGTCGATGAGCAGGCCAAGATTTACGGCAAGGTCTTTGATGCTTTCCCAGATTCCAAGGTGGTAGTTCGCACCCTTGATGCTGGTTCGGATAAGCCAATTTCTTATGCGACTTTAGACGATGAAGAAAACCCCGCCCTCGGTGTGCGCGGCTTGCGTATCGCGCGGGATAACGAATCACTGCTTACCCGCCAGCTGGATGCCATTGCCCAAGCAGCAGTACAGCGCAATGAAAAGGCTCAAACCTGGGTCATGGCTCCGATGGTCGCGACCTCGACAGAAGCACAATGGTTTGCTGAACTATGCCGCGAACGTGGTCTGGTGCCTGGCGCGATGGTGGAAGTACCGGCTGCAGCCTTGATGGCCGATACCATCATGCCGCACCTAGATTTTGTCTCCATTGGTACCAATGACCTAACCCAGTACACGATGGCGGCTGACCGACTGTCGCCACAGCTGGCCTATCTCACTGACCCATGGCAGCCAGCAGTGTTGCGTTTGATCCAGCACACCTGCATCGGCGGCGCGGATAACAACGTGCCAGTCGGAGTGTGTGGTGAAGCAGCAGCCGATCCTATTTTGGCCTGCGTGCTTGTGGGCCTAGGCGTGAACTCGCTATCGGCAGCATCCACCGCCATTGCGGGAGTGGGCGCACAACTGGCTGAAGTAACTCTTGAACAGTGCCAGGAAATGGCTGAAGCTGCCATCAAGGCCCCCGGCGCACCAGAGGCGCGCGAAGCTGTTCGCGCGTTGTTAGACGGCTACGCCTCTTAAAGTGAGATAAAGCCGGCAGGCATCGGGGGAGCCTGCCGGCTTAGAAGTTGGCCTAGCTACGGGCTAGGTCGTCTACGACAACAACGTCGATCTCGCGATCCCGTAGTGAATTTAGAAAGATTTCTGAGGCACCGCTATCAGTGATGACAACATCAATCTCTGACAAGGAAGCGAAACTGACGAGGTAATCAGTTCCTAACTTGGAAGAGTCACACAGCACCACGACCTTGTGTGCATTGGTGACAAAAGCTGATTTAATCGCGGCCTCTTGCGCATCGGCAGTGGACAAACCGTGATCGAGCGTCAAAGCATTGGTGCCGATAAAAGCCACATCAGCACGCAGCAAAGCCATGGTGCGCAGCGCAGTATCACCGACGACAGCCTGCGTTATGGCGCGAACCGTACCTCCGAGCAACTGCACATATTGCACCCCGTTATTGGCCAAAGACAAGGCGATGGGCAGGCTATTAGAGACAATGGATAGCTGGTGTGCTGCCGGGGTTTGGCCAATGAGGTCAGCTACGGCGCTGGTGGTAGTACCCGCATCTAAGAAGATGCTGCCGGTGCCCTGCGGTAAAAACTCCATCGCTGCGCGGGCAATCGCCATTTTGGCAGTAGTCGCCGAACGCAGCCGGGAATCAAGAGTCAGCTCCGAGGTCTGGAAGGACTGGGAGGCAACAGCGCCGCCATGGACGCGATGCACAACGCCCTCACGGTCCAGCACAGCTAAATCACGACGAATAGTCTCTGCCGTGACGTCGAAGCGCTCGGACAACTCGGTGACGTTGACGCGGCCTTCAACTGCAGTCATTGAAGCAATCTGTCGGCGTCGCTCCTCAGCGTACATTTAGCATCCCTTCCCGCATTTGGGCGAAAGTCAATTGAAAACTAGGTCACATCGCGCCGTATTGGTATTAAACCCACGTCATGTCTACTCGGTTGGGGTGTAAGAGAGTAAGGCAAAAGGAAATGTGGATTCTTGTCCTAATTGGGGCAGTGTTGCCTCCAGAATGCCATGAAATTCAGAACTAAACACAGATCGCGCACTGTCACCATGTCGCTCATTAGGGCGATATCCAGTACAGACACCGACATTCTTAACGGTCAGCGCACTAACAGTCGACAAAGCAATGTGGGATTGTCTGTGAATGAGAGCAAAAGCAAACTACCCATTCGGGGGGAGTGTGACATGTCTATCCCACATTTGCCGGCAATAAAAAAGACCGTATCCCCACTTTCGTGGAAATACGGTCAAAGATTTGCCAAAAAGCTAGATTTTGCGGATGACGGAGACGACCTTGCCCATAATCTTGGCATCATCACCTGGAATGGGTGCAAAAGCCTCATTGTGTGGAAGCAGCCACACACCGCTGGAATCCTGGTGGAATTCCTTCACGGTGGCTTCTTCGTTGTCTAGCAAAGCTGCAACAAAGTCACCAGATTCAGCTGTTGGCTGGGAGCGGATAATGACCCAGTCGCCGTCCAGAATTGCTGCATCCTTCATGGATTCACCAACTACCTTAAGCATGTAGAGCTCACCCTTGCCCACGATGTCATCAGGCAGTGGGTAGTACGCGTCAACATTTTCTTCCGCGGTAATAGGTGCGCCGGCTGCAATGCGTCCAACCACAGGAATGTAGCTCACGCTGGATGCGGTCTCAGGCAAAGTGTCTTCAACTACCGGCTCTGCAGCAGTCTTGCGGCCTGGCTTGGATTCATCATCCATAGCAAATTGGCGAAGATCGACAGCGCGAGGCTTATTGGGGTCACGGCGCAAGAAGCCCTTTTGTTCGAGCTGATTGAGTTGGTAGGCGACCGAAGAAGTTGACTGCAGTCCAACCGCATCCCCGATTTCGCGAATGCTTGGTGGATAGCCGCGCAGTACGACCGCGTCTTTGATGACTTCGAGAATTCGACGTTGGCGTGGTGAAAGTTCGGAAATGTCGGGCCGGGGAGTAATACCTCGGGGTTTAGCCATTTTAGCTCCTTGGATATCTAAGCCGGTATCCAAAATCTTGGGTACTGGGCGGCTTAGCTCGAATGAACTTAGAACAGTGACTGCGAGATTTTGGTAGACGGTGAAACTTGCCTGTTTTAATCGATACTCCATTTGTATCATGTTTTGCACCCATGTTCGACTATTTCGCGCCCGGTGTGGACAAAGTTTCGAAATCCTGTTATAAATCGAACATAGATAAATAATCGAACAGTTGCGCGAATGGACATCTGGAGTGTCTAGGAAGTTAGATAGTGTCTCTTGCGTAACCGAAAGGATAACATCATGGCTATTGCTCTTAATCGCGGAAATGCTCATTCAACTCGTTCTTCCTTGAAGTCAATCGCACGTGCCGGCCAGGCTCCTGCTGCATCTGTGTGGGAGCCTGCAGTGCGCGAACCTCGCGTCAACCGAGTCCGAACTCTCGACTCGGTTGCTAGAACACCACAACGAAACACTTTCGAACAGGCCCGTTCTTTCGAGTCTGTTGAAGCTCCTGAATCTATGGGTCGCTGGGAAAGCGTTCGAAGCAACCTTGCTCTCGGTGCTGTGTTCGGTGCGGCAGTATTTTCTAGCATTTTATTTGCTGGCTTTAATACCTCAGATGAGCCAGTAGCCCCTGCGCCAACTGTTAGCTCTTCGTCTTTTTCCCACAGCGTGCAAACTCGCTAAAAGCTTTCCTACAGCCGGGTCGCATCTCATCCTGATAGACCATTTGGGTAGTCCGTAGTGGATTCGGGCAGGGCAGTACACTAGTTCTAGTATTAAAACCCCTCGCACGGTTAGTACGTGTTGGGAATTCTACGTAAGGACGCTTGGTGTACTGCCCATTTTGTCATCATGAACAATCCCGTGTCATTGACTCTCGTGTCATCGATGCCGGCTCATCAATCCGCCGGCGCCGTGAATGCGCATCATGTCGCGGTCGATTTACCACCATTGAAAAAGCCATCCTTCTAGTGGTTAAACGCAATGGCTTAGCAGAGCCTTTTAGCAGCGATAAACTTATTCGCGGTGTGCGCCGAGCATGCCAGGGTCGCGATGTTAGCGATGATGCGCTCAAGCGCTTGGCGCAAGAAGTAGAAGAGCGTGTACGCAGTCATGGCAGTTCCCAGGTCAATGCCAACGACATTGGTTTGGCGATCTTGGATCCACTGCGGGACCTCGATGAGGTTGCTTACCTGCGCTTTGCGTCTGTGTATAAATCTTTCGACAGCGCGGATGATTTCGAATCTGAGATTCGACTCATGCGCCGGCGTGAGCGCGACGTCTAAGCCGAATCGGGATTTCTTAGAGTTTGTCTACAGCCTTTTGAATCCGCCGCAGGGATACGGCATGCGCAGTGCCAAGGCGCTGCGCAAAAAGGGAGACACGTAGCTCTTGTATCATCCACCGAATAGCTTTGATCTCGCGTGAGCGGGCTCGACCAGCTGGCAGATTACGCAGCTTATTGTCCAAGTAGGCCTTAGCATTGTCGATCTCTGCCTGACGGTCAGCATCCTTGTCTGGGTCATGGCCCATTTCTTCCAAGCGGATGAGCATCGCCTGCAAATAGCGGGGGAGATGCCGCAAGTGCTCAATGCCGTGAATGGTCACTGCATGCTTCGGCAGTAGAAATTCCATTTGCTTGACCATGTCATCAATTGCAGGCCCAGTCCACTTCTTCAGCTCATCGGCTACGCGTGAGTATTGCACCATCGCAGGAGCTAAGGCAACGATGGATTGCCGTACACGACCAGGCACCTGTGGCTTAACCTTTTCTTTTAGAGCCTTGAACTCCTCAGGAGAGCGAACCGGACCGCCGGCGTCCATCATGACATCGCGGATTGCGGCAACGCGCGCATCATTGACCAATTCCTCAGCGCCATAGTTATCAATGGCCACACGCTGCTGTAGAGGCAAACCCTTGATCATCTGTGTTGTGTTGACGGTGATTTCACGCATGAGCAAAGTCAGCGTGGTTGTTATCATCGCAGAGTCAGCTGCGGCTTTCGTCGCGTGGACTTTTATAGCAATTCCATCTGGTGTGGCCACTAGTGCTGGGTATGCGACAACCTCGTGGCCATCGACCACGGTGGCGACTTCTTCGTCCACGCTGCCTAGAGTCTCTTCCGTCCATTCATTAACAGCAGCAGACTCTTGTGCACGTCCGAGCTGCGATACTGAAGAACTAATGGATCCTGCTTGGCGCTTGACCAGCTGAGCTAAGTCCCTATCCGAGTCAATAACCTTGCCCTTTTTGTCCACCGCAGCGAAGTTGAACTTCAAGTGTGCGGGCAAAGCCTCCGGACGGAAGTCGGAAGCAGAGATCCCCGAACCGCCTAAATCACGCAAGACATCAGCTAATTGCTGCACCAAGCGTCCTTGATAAGGGATCAACTTATCCAAGGCCCGGCGCGCAAATTCTGGTACGGGGACCACGGAGCGGCGCAAAGCCTTCGGCAATGTGCGCATCAACTCTGTGACAAGTTCTTCTCGCAAGCCCGGCACGAGCCAATCGAAGCCCTCTTTGTCTAAGCCCGCTAATAGTGGAACAGGCACCATTAAGGTGACACCGTCCATGGCATCGCCTGGTTCGAAGCGATAGGTCAATTCCAAGTCAATGGAGCCTTGCTTCCAATGATCAGGAAAGGCATCCTCGGTAACTGCAGAATCGTCGTTGAGTAGTTCTTCGGGGTCAAAGTCTAAGAGCGTGGGATTTTTGTGGCGTTCCTTCTTCCACCATGAGTCGAAGTAGCGCCCAGTTGTAATCTTGGCCGGCAGGCGCTTGTCGTAGAACTCAAAGAGCGTATCTTCGTCGACAACAATGCCGCGACGGCGTGCTTTTTCCTCATACTGGCTTGCATCCTCAAGCTTTTTGACGTTGTCGTGGAAGAAGTGGTGGTGGGTATTCCAGTTGCCACCAATCAGTGCCTCTCGAATAAACATATCGCGAGCAGCCACCGGATCGATGCGGTGATACGGCACAATGCGGTCGGCCACGACTGTGACGCCGTAGAGCGTAGAGCGCTGCGTTGCCATGGCGGCTGCACGCTTAGTGGACCACGTTGGTTCGGAATAGTTGTGGCGCAGGAGATTCCCAGCCAAAGACTCCACCCATGCCGGGTCAATCTTGGCAACATCGCGTGCCCAAAGACGTGAAGTCTCCACGAGCTCTGCAGCCATAATGAACTCTGGTGGTTTCTTAGCCAGAGCCGAGCCAGGGAAGATTAAGAATTTTGTATTGCGTGCGCCATAGAATTCCTTGGAATTGCCATCGCGGGCACCGATATTAGACAACAGACCCGAAAGCAGGGACTGGTGGATGTGGTCATCACGGCGATTGGTCTCTGTAGCAGTCCAACCCATCTGCTTGGTAACTCCTTGCAGCTGGCGCACCAAGTCGAACCATTCACGAATGCGCATGTAGTGCAAAAATTCCTTCTTCATACGCTTGCGGAAGGCATTGCCCGACATTTCATCGCGGGAATCCTGGATGTAATCCCACAGCTTAAGCATGGACAGGAAATCAGAGGTTTTATCTTTAAAGCGTGCGTGCGCCTGATCCGCTTGTGTCTGGAATTCAAGGGGACGCTCGCGCACATCCTGGATGGTCATGGCAGCGACGATCACCATGACATCGTTAAGCACTCCCAGCTTGTGGGCTTCGACCAGCATGCGTGCCATGCGCGGATCAACCGGGATGCGTGCCAGGTCTTTGCCGACGGTGGTCAGCTTCGGCAGCCCATCCTGCTCTTCGTCTTCTAAAGCAGAGAGCTCGTGCAAAACCATCAGGCCATCACGAATAGCTTTGGGCTCAGGGGGTTGGACAAAAGGGAATTTCTCGATTGCGCCCAAACGCAGCGAGACCATCTGCAAGATGACGCTCGCAAGGTTGGTACGCAAGATCTCTGGATCAGTAAATTCCGGACGCGATGAGAAGTCTTCTTCAGAATAAAGGCGAATGGCGATGCCGTCGGCGACACGTCCACAACGTCCCGAGCGCTGGTTGGCTGAGGCTTGTGAAATCGGTTCAATGGGCAGGCGTTGAACCTTCGTGCGCGTGGAATAGCGGGAGATACGCGCGGTGCCAGTGTCCACAACATAGTGAATGCCGGGGACCGTCAAGGAAGTTTCGGCGATATTGGTTGCTAGGACAATGCGGCGGGAGGAATGCGGGCTAAAAACGCGGTGCTGTTCTTGGTTAGACAAGCGCCCATATAAGGGAGTGACTTCCACCCCGCGCCAGTGGCGTGCCTCAATAGCCTCCATGGCATCGCGGATATCACGCTCTCCCGGGAAGAAGCAGAGGATATCTCCACTGCCTTCTTTCATAAGCTCAGCGATAGCCTCACACAATCCATCGAGCGGGTCTTGATCGACTAACTTGCCCTCACGCTCAAACTGCAACGGGCGATAGCGAATCTCGACGGGGTAGGTACGACCCGATACCTCAATAATTGGAGCTGGCGTGCCTTCTTGATCTGCAAAATGCTCAGCAAAGCGCTCTGGGTCAATGGTCGCAGAGGTAATGATGACTTTCAGGTCTGGCCGGCGCGGCAAAAGCCGCTTGAGGTAGCCCAATAGAAAGTCGATATTCAAAGAACGCTCATGTGCTTCATCGATGATGATGGTGTCATAGGCATTCAGGAAACGATCCCTTTGCATCTCCGCCAACAAGATACCGTCGGTCATCAGCTTCACAGCAGTGGTATTTGTTACTCGGTCATCAAAACGAATCGCATAACCGACCGAATCGCCCAAATCTTGCCCCAGCTCATCAGCGATACGCTCAGCGACGGTGCGTGCAGCCAATCGACGAGGTTGTGTGTGCCCGATTAAGCCGCGACGTCCGCGACCGAGCTCTAAACAAATCTTCGGGATCTGCGTAGTTTTACCCGAACCGGTTTCACCAGCGATGATTACCACTTGGTTTTTAGCAATCGCTTCTGCAATGTCATCCTTGCGGGCACTAACCGGCAAAGCTTCGGGATATTCGATGGGTGGCACGTGGGCATCGATAAGCTCAACGCGTCCGACCGCTTTATCGATATCTGCGCCAATAGCTGCAAGTGCCTGGGGAGCACGTGCTTTGCTTAAGCGACGGCGAAAAGAGCGCTCATCCGTCAAAGGGACGTGCGCTAAACGCTCATACAACTGGTTACGGGTTGGAGCGTTGGAAGATTCAGGGGAATTATCGCTTCGTGAGTTACTCATGGCTAGTGGGAAATGATACCCGCAATTAGATTCTTTCCCCACTTGCTAAAAGCGCAGGGGAGCGTTCGAGAAAGTTCCGTGTATGAAACAATTAAAAATAGGCTGAGGCGGTAGCGTGGGAGGAAAGCGCCGCGCAGGCAACGCAAAAAGACAATCGAGGGAGAAGGAGTAGAAATTGAGCACTCCATATAACGGTGGGAACAATGACCACGGCAATGAGCCTGACGGTAATGGCAATGATGGATTTGGGGAACTGCCGCGCTATGGTGCGACCGATCACCCTGAAGACCAACCTGGGTACGGCAAATCAGAGCCCAACTATTCCTCAGGCTATGACTCCGCCTACGGTACAAATGGCTACAGTGGCGCCCAATTCGGCGGCCCAGGCTATTCCGGACAGCCTGAAAATGCTGCAGGCTATTCCACTAACCTCGTGCAAACCAATGGCCAGCTACAGATTTTTAGCGCCATTGGTTTCGGATTCAAGCGCACATTCTCTAACGGCAAGCTGTGGTTGTTGGGAGCGCTAGCTTTTCTGGCCTTGTCTGTAGTCCTAGGTTTTATTGCCGGTGCTTTCAGCGCACCTGCATCAACGAATGGCAGCATGCAAATCGGGCCGGATATTGCAAGCAATATCGTCGGATTGCTCACCCTGCTGCTGATGCCTTTCCTTTACCGCCTGGCAACCCATGAAGTTGATACCCGCGCGACCGGATGGTCCTCGATTGGCAAAGACGTCCACTACTGGCCAGCAATCGCCATTACCGTAGTGTTGTGGCTAATTAGCATGGTGATCACGTTCCTCTTTATCGACCAAGCAGTCAATGGCTTTATCGCCCAAGTAGAAGCTGCGGGAACAGATGAACAAGCCGTGATCAACGCCGTGAACGAGAATATGGGGAGCTTGCTTGGCCTGTCTGCTCTGTTGCTCTTTGGCACTTTGTTGCTCACCCCGCTGTATCAGTTGATGGTCTGGTATGCCGCTGATGGGCGCGCCGGGTTCGGTCAAGCAATTGTCCAAGGATTTAAAGCAGGCGCTTCGAACTACCTGCGTTTGCTTGGCTTTAACGTAGTCATGGGCATTATTATGTTCTTCATCATTATGGCCACCTTCGGCATCGGCACCATCATTGTGCTGCCGGTATATCTTCTTGCGCAAGCACACGCCTACCGCCAAATTGCCGGCGGACCAGTTCCAGATGATAGCATCGTGCGCCAGTAATAATGATCGAGTAAAAATAGGCGCATAAACAAACGCACTGTGGATTCGACTTCCACAGTGCGTTTTATTTGCACTGCGTGATGAAGATGGTTGGCTTAACCGATTTTTTCTGCCAATACCTTGCGGGAGCGAGCAACTGCTGCCTCAAAGGCCTGGATGACCAGATCACCAAAGTGGCGGAATTCTTCACTACGCGCTGCAGACGCACGGAAGACTAGACCAATTTCACGCTCGGCAATAACGTCATCTCTAAATGTTGCGAGGCTGAGTTTATCGTTGGTGTACTCAGTCGCAATCGCAGATTCTGGCAAGAGAGTAGAGCCGAGACCCCCCAGGACCAACTGGATAATCGTTGTCAACGAAGATGCCCGGGTAATGGAATTTGTGGCATCGGAAGGATTAAGGTCTGCGCGGCGACACAAGTCCATGATCTGGTCACGCAGGCAATGGCCATCATCGAGAAGCAAAAGCTCTAGGTCCTTAATCTGCGCCAAAGTCACATCAGTGTGTCCGGATAGAGGATGTCCCTCTGGAAGTACAATTGAAAAACGCTCACGGTACAAAGGCACAGAGACCAACCCAGAGCCTTCTGCCGGCAAGGCAATAATAGCCATATCCAGCTGCCCGTCACGAAGCTTCTGTGTTAGGTGAGTGGTTTGTTCCTCGACAATGCGAGGCTCAAGATCGGGAAACTGCGTCTTAATATCAGTCAAGATTTGGGGCAAGACATAGGGCGTAACCGTCGGGATCATGCCGATGGTCAACGGGCCCGCGAGTTCTCCATGAGTACCGCGCGCATGCGTGAGGAAGATTTCAGCTGCTTCCAATGTAGCTTTCGCATAAGGCAAAAGACGCTCCCCAGCAGAAGTGACAATGACCTTGCGAGTTGAGCGCTCAATGAGCTGAATTTCGAGTCCTTGCTCAAGCGCGACCAAAGCTTGGGAGAGGGAAGGCTGAGAAATCCTCAGCTTCTGAGCGGCCGTACCAAAGTGCTTATTCTCCGCAATGGTAACGAAGGTCCGCAGCTGCGCCAGGGTAGGACGGTACTCTTTATCGAACATGCCTATAACTCTACACGAGCAGCATATGCAAACTATAAATGCAGGTGCTATTGATAATGGTTTCAACTATATGCAGGTTAAGTGGCCATTAATTTCATACATGTGATTAGTATTAGGTAAAAACTTTTAAGAATTGATAAAGGCGGCGAATACAATGGAAAATCCAGAACTGCGGGATTTAAAGCAAAGAATTCCCCACTATGCCAAAAGCCAACAGCGCAACTTAGAAGTGTTGCTCAATTCTTCGGTGCTCACGCCGCAGCAAAAGTGGGGATGCTTGCTTGTCTCCGCGGCGCTATCCAGAAACGCTTCCTTGCTCAAGACTATAGATGCCCAATCCCAGAAGTTTCTAAGCGATACGGCCAAAGAAGCTGCTCTGGCGTGTATCGCCACAATGACGTTGAACAATTGCGGGTTTAGAACCAAACACTGGTTAGGTACCGACTTTGAAGACTTAAGATTTGGGCTGCGCAACACCGTTGATTTAAAGCCAGGTATTAGCCAGGCAGACTATGAAGTCTGGGCAATCGCAGCTTCCGCAATAAATGGCTGTGAACTGTGCATTCAAGCTCACAGCCACACTGGTCAGGTTGAAGGCCTAAAAATTGAACAAGTATGGGAAGCCGTCAAGATCGCTTCTGTTATTAGCTCGCTTGCGCAAATCTTGCACGTACACGAGGTAATAGATAACTAGTACTCGATTCTTAGCCTGGAGAGGCGAACTTCGCCAGCTTCATCAGAAGCATCCAAATCAACGGTAGCTACCAGCTGATAACCATGATCGCCTGCTGGATCTTTGATAATCTGGCGTACCTCCCAAGCCCTGCCTGAGGTATCTCCCAGTCGGAAGAATTCCTTTCCGCGTGCTTCCGGGCCGGTCTCCATGTCGTCATACTCATCGAAGTAATCATCCAAGGCAGCTCCGAAATCAGGGATGTCCTCGAGATAATCCAGCATCTCTTCCAGACGGTCTTCTTTTTCGAAGGCAAAAAGCTGCACGATGCGGAAGAGATAGTTGCGAACCATGATCGTAAAAGCGCGGCGGTTGGATGTTAATAGCGTTGGGTCCTCGACACCGAAAGCTAGCTCGCGATCGAGTGTTTCTTGAGAAATCGGGGAGTCTTCCCCGGTCATCTCTGCCCACTCATCAACCAGTGAGGAGTCCACTTGGCGGATAAGCTCACCGAGCCAGGTGATGACATCCGATAGCTCCTCGGTCATGTACTCATCCGGAATCGATTGACGCAAGGTCCGCCACGCATCGGTGAGATAGCGCAAGATTACGCCTTCCGAACGGGCCAGCCCATAGCTAGCTACCAGATCGGAGAAAGTCATCGCGCTTTCGAGCATGTCACGAACGACGGACTTAGGCGCTAGCTCAAATTCCTTTACCCACGGATTCGACTCAGCAAAGGTGTCATAGGCTTGCTCTAGCAATTCTTCTAGCGGCTTTGGCCAGGTGATATCTTCCACGATCGCCATGCGTTCGGTGTAGTCAACGCCGTCAGCTTTGAGCGCAGCGATTTCTTCGCCACGACGCTGCGATTGCTGAGCTTGTAAAACCTGGCGTGGATTATCCAGAATCGATTCGAAGACGGAGATGACGTCGAGATAAAAAGTCGGTGACTCCTTATCCAGCAACGACAGTGCAGCGAGTGCGAAAGGCGACAGCGGCTGATTCAACGCAAAGTCACGCGGTAACTCACGCACCAGGTGGTACGGGCGTCCGTAGATATCCAAGCCCTTGGTAGAGCGCTGCACAAGCCCTGCGTTAAGCAAGCCACGGAAGAGGTCCAATGCAGTCAAAATATGCTTGTTTTGCTGCACGCGGGTGTCATGGTTAGTGCGCAGCAAATGTTTCATGTGCTCATAGCCATCACCATGACGGGCTAAGACATTGAGCAGCATGGAGTTAGAGACCCGAAACTGTGAGGTCAATTGCTCAGGCTCTGCATGAATGATGCGATCAAAAGTCTTCTCTGACCACGTCACTGTGCCATCACGCGGGGCCTTCTTCTTGAGCTTTTTCAATTTGGCAGGGTCAGAAGAGAGACGCTGGCGAGCTTTCGCATTTTCAATCTCATGCTCGGGTGCTTCTACAACCACGGTGCCTTCCGTGTCATAGCCTGCACGACCTGCACGACCCGCAATCTGGTGGAACTCGCGGGACTTCAAGATACGTTCGCGACGACCATCGTATTTTGCCAGGCCCGTCATAAGCACGGTGCGGATGGGAACGTTAATACCCACGCCAAGAGTGTCCGTACCGCAGATTACTTTGAGCAGGCCTTTTTGTGCCAGGCGCTCGACCAAACGGCGATATTTAGGCAGCATGCCAGCATGGTGAACACCAATGCCGCGGCGCACCAACTTGGACAAATCCTTGCCAAAAGCGGTGGTGAAACGGAAAGTGCCAATCTCTTCTGCGATGCGCTGCTTTTCTTCCGGAGTTATCAGCCCAGATAGGGAAGTAAGCGCCTGTGCACGCTCGGAAGCCTCGCGCTGAGAGAAGTGCACAATATAAATAGGGGCTTTACCAGCATCCAAAAGCTCTTGCACAGTTTCATGAACCGCCAAGAAGGTATAGGAGAAATCCAATGGAACTGGGCGAGTGGTGCCTCCTACGAAAGTGGTCTCACGACCAGTGCGTTGGGTGAGATCTTTTTCTAGCCACTCGGTATTGCCCAAGGTTGCGGACATTAGCAAAAATTGCGCCTTTGGCAGCTCTAGCAATGGAACTTGCCATGCCCAGCCGCGGTCCGGCTCGGAGTAGTAGTGAAATTCATCCATGACTACCTGATCGATTTTTGCTTCTGCACCATCGCGCAGCGCGATATTGGCAACGATTTCAGCAGTAGCGGCGATAATGGGCGCATTCCCGTTGACCGTGGCATCACCGGTCATCATCCCGACATTCTCGGGGCCAAAGATTTCACACAGGGCAAAGAATTTTTCGCTCACCAAAGCTTTAATCGGCGCGGTATAAAAGGACCGCTGGCCGCGTGCCATCGCAATAAAGTGCGCGGCATTGGCCACCATGGATTTACCGGAGCCAGTCGGAGTTGCCAGGATGACGTTATCGCCGGCTAACAGTGCAAGCGATGCCTCCTCCTGGGCGGGGTAGAGAGAAATCCCTCGCTGATCGGTCCACGAGACAAATGTGTCCCAAACCGCGTCATCAACGAGGGATTCAGGTACTTCTTGCAAGTCAGGCAGCATCTGGGAGAGGTTCACCCGTCCCAGCTTAGCTACGTCCCTTGTTAGAAGTCATCCTCAGGGTCAGAGTCCTTGCCGTCTTCAGACTCATTTTCTAAGAAATCATCCGCGGTGTCTATATCCGCGAGAAAACGTTGGAACTCTGCCCCAAGCTCTTCACCACTTGGCACATGCTGCTCGCCCGGCATGATCGCCTGTGGATGTTCATTGCGGTAACGCTCCATATAAGCGTCATATTGATCCTCTAAGGAGTGAACGACCTGAACAATTTCCTCAGAATCATTGACCTGCTCTTCCAGCTGGACATTAACCCGTTCAATGTCATGCTCTAAGGACTTCAATGGCAGGTTCAGCCCAGCTGCCTCAGATACCGCGTCCAATAGCTGGTGAGTGGCATGAGGATATGGTGACGAAGACAAGTAATGCGGAACATGTGCGGTATATCCAGCGACATTACGGCCACGTTGCGCAAGTTCCTTTTCGATGAATAAGGAAGCAGAACCGGGAACAATCATCTTGGATTCCATACGCACCATGCGTGAAACCAACTCAGCAGAGTTTCCGTGCGCAGTAACTACCAAGGGACGTGTGTGTGGCACGGGCATTGGCGCAGCGTACAGACAGATGGTGTTTTTAACATCAAAGCGCGTTACTAACTCTGCAACGGCCTTGGTAAAAGACTCCCACCGTAGATCCGGCTCGGGTCCAGAAAGCAGCAGAAAAGGCTTGCCTTCAGTGTCCTTGAGTACGCGAATATCTAGATCCAAAGACTCAATTTCCACGGGCTGGTCAATATCAATCGTGACCGCAGGGCGACGGGAGCGATAATCAATGAGCTCATCGCTATTAAATGTTGCTAACGGGCGTGATTCTAAAGCTGCCTTGAGGTGATCAGCGCTGGACTCAACCGAAAGGCCAGCATCGGCATAGCCGTGCATTGCCACTACCAGCGTTGGCCCCTCATCAACCGACGGTGCGGGATATTCCAACTCATACATGCGACGTTCGTTATCTTGCATGATAAACCTCCTCTTACTACCACGTTCAACACACTTAATGGATAAAGTATTCCGGGTATTGCTCCGTGCTAACCGTGGTGGTTGTCCAACTATTCTAGGCTAAAGGCCAACTTTGATGTGTCAGGTTGACGGGGATTCGTCGAAGCGTTGGGCCAAATTGTGGATAACTATGATGACACATCAGCAAAATGGCCAAGTTATCCACAGGTTTTCGATCTCGTGTTGCTTTGCCCTAGTGCGCTTAGAGAAAGTCAGCGAATCTTAAGTCATGACAAACTCTTCAACACTTCGAACCCCTGGACAACTACTAGCAAATATCCCTGGAATCCTCGGATTCTATCCCTCTGACTCTATCGTGTTAATGGCTTTTGAAGAAAGCGACGGCGATCTATCCCTTGGACCAACACTGCGCTTCGACATCGCCGATTTGAGCGCAACCTTGACCAAAGCCTTAACAGCAATCGATCACCACCGCTGCGTGTTCATCATGCCTTTCGTTATCACCTCATCGACTGGATCTGACATCCAACGCATCGCACAGGAAATCTTTAACCATGCAGAGCTTCTAGATATGCCCATCACCGCGCTATGGCACACAGCTGAAATTGCCGACGGTGAACCGTTTGCAGCCATTGAACGTGACCTCAGTGAAATATCAGAAGAACTACGAGAGATTGAAGAAATGCCTAGAGATTGGAAAAACGGACACATTGACCAGGTAGTCAGCGCTGTAACCATGGAACCTTTCATCCGCGAGGGGCGCTTGCCCGGATATGACCGAGACGAAGCACATGCTCCACTGCACCGACGCAACCACATCATTGATGCCGACACTTTGGAGCTGATACAAGGACAAGCACTGCACGCGGCAGCAATAATGCACGATAAAGACAGCCTTGCAAATCCCCGATATGGATATGGACTAGAGGATTTGCTCAAAGAATGCGAGGAGCTGATATTCCAAGCATCCACATATGGCTTTGATGCTGCTGATAGCTGCCTGCACGATCTCGGGCTTTTGGGTTCAGCTGCCATGACGGTGGGCAATACCTATGTCCGTGACCTCACTGCAGCTACCTATTTGGACCATCCGGAAGAGACCGCAGCGATTATGCTTGCTACCTCGCAGTCTTTTAGCGGAGTTATCCGCAATAACGCACTGTGCATGTACGCTGCGGCCCAAATCAAACGCGGCATGCCTATGTATGCCGGCATGGCACTGGGCGCTTCACAAAGTGCGGACCACAACCACTCACTGACATCTTTGATGCTGCAGTGCTATCTCAACGGGCTAGCTACAAACTGCGTGGAGAATATCAACCAAGGAAGCGCCAATGCGCGCAGTCATTACTACCGGAAACTAGCGCAAAGAACGAGGGGTTCGGATAAGAGCGAAGATGAAGCCGGCACCGACAACTTTGACGATGCCGCCTAGCTAGAGCTACTTTGCGATGCGCGAAGCGGAGTGCGCGCGATCACCTAATTGACGGGTGAATTCCCAAGCATCCGCAACAATCGTGTGAAGGTCGGTACGCTGCGGGTTCCAGCCGAGTTCGGACTTGATGCGCTCGGAAGAGGCAATCAAGGTAGCTGGGTCGCCTGCGCGCCGGGGCGCAACTTCGGCTGGAATGGGGTGGCCGGTAACTTCGCGGCAGGTTTCAATAACCTGCTTGACGGAGTAACCGTCACCTGAGCCCAGGTTGAAGATCCGGTGCTCCCCGGGAGCATTAGCTTCCAAAGCGAGCAGGTGGGCATCTGCAAGGTCACGGACATGGATATAGTCGCGCACTGCGGTGCCGTCGATGGTGTCCCAGTCATCGCCAAAGATGAAAATCTTGTCACGGTGTCCCAGAGCTACCTGTAAGACGATGGGGATGAGGTGGGTTTCAATTTCGCGGTTCTCGCCAATGGAGCCATAAGCGCCAGCGACATTGAAGTAGCGTAATGACGTTGCTTTGAAACCATAAGCCTTAGCGTAGGAAGTGATCATGTAGTCAATAGCCAGCTTAGATGCGCCATAAGGATTAGTCGGCTGCGTCGGCATATCTTCGGTGATGGGAACCTGCTCAGGCTCACCATATGTTGCCGCGGTAGAGGAGAAGACTAAGTTATCAACGGAATTCGCGCGCATCGCCTCGAGCAACGTCAAAGTGGTGACGACATTGTGCTGCCAGTACTCTGCCGGCATTTCTACGGATTCGCCAACAAGTGAACGGGCTGCAAAGTGCACGACGCCATCGAAGCCGCCTTGTGCCAGCACCTCTGCTGCCAGATCGGCAACATCGCCCTCGACCAAAGTAGCTGTCGATGGCACTGCCTCGCGGTTGCCGGTCGAAAAATTATCAATAATGGTCACGTCATGACCTGCTTCGAGCAAAGTTGCAGCGCACACGCTGCCAACATAGCCAGCGCCGCCAGTAACTAGTAGTTTCATCTCAGACCTGCCAAGTGTTTGGAAATTCATGAACGTGATCACGCTGCGTAGTTCGCCCACGAGAAAACGTAGGTAGGCGATGCCTAAAATACAGCGCCTTAAAAGCGTTAAAAGGGTTCGAACCTAACTGAAAGGTTCGAACCCTTTTGGGATAGGCGCAGACTAACGCAGAGCCACGCGAATAGCGTGGGCGTAATCGTCTGCCAATTGTACCTGTCCACCCTCAGCGTTGGTGAGAGTGACTACGCCACCTTCTTGGCGAACGGTGACTTCAGCGCCGACATTCATCCCGGCAGAATAGAGGGCTTCGAAAGCATCACCGTCGTACTGGATGATTTCATTAATCTGCGTAATGGTTACTTCAACATCTTCGCCGTGTGGAAGATCAATCGCGCGCTTGTCATCATTAAACGGCGCGGAATTGGCACCCAACTTCTCCAAGCCCGGAATTGGGTTTCCGAATGGGGACAAGGATGGATCATCAATGACTGCAACCACGCGGCGTTCGACGTCCTCACTCATGACGTGCTCCCAGCGGCAGGCCTCTTCGTGTACCTGGTGGATATCGAGCCCCAAGACGTCGGTCAATAAACGCTCCGCAAGACGGTGCTTACGCATCACAGAAGTCGCGTGCTCGCGTCCTTCTGGAGTCAAGTCAAGACTGCGGTCTGGGCGCACGTGCAAAAGTCCGTCGCGCTCCATGCGCGCAACCGTTTGGGATACGGTTGGACCAGATTGCTCGAGACGCTCCGCAATGCGTGCGCGCAAAGGAACAATGCCTTCTTCTTCTAGTTCATAGATAGTGCGCAGATACATCTCAGTGGTATCGACTAAGTCCCTCACGTGGCGACCCTTTCAGCAACAAAGAAAAACAGTTAATTACTTACACACTAGCGCATTTCTCCCGCCAAGACCTTTACGGTGCGCTAAGCGCCCACGGGATAAAAGTTCGCGACTAAGTGCTGTTATTGGAAGTTATGATATGTTTCGGCGGATATAAAAGATTATGTTTTAATTTAGCACAAATTGGCAACTCTGTTCCATTAGCGCAATGCGCTGGGCTTTAAGGAAGGGTTTGCGTTGAAGCAAGAAAAAATCCACCGCCGCAACACTTATGGTGGCGCCGGTGGATAAATCTAACTCAGTGACTTTGAGTTACTTCTAACTACAGTGCGTACTCGCGAAGGCGGTTGGCGCGGTTGCCGTCGCGGAGCTTAGCCATAACCTCACGCTCAATCTGGCGTACCCGCTCACGGGAGAGGCCAAACTTGCGTCCAATCTGGTCTAAAGTGCGGGGGACTCCATCATCTAGGCCATAGCGCAAACGGATGACGTCCTGCTCACGCTGCTCCAAAGTGCCGATGACATCCCGGATATCAGAGTGGCGCATAGACGCAACGACGGCAGTTTCGGCATCAGTTGCTTCGGCATCTTCGATGAAGTCACCCAAAGGTGCTTCTTCATCCGCGCCGACTGGCATGTCCAAAGAGACGGGGTCACGGGACTGGCGAAGAAGCATCTCAATCTTGTTTTCTTCGATGCCGGATTCTTCCGCCAATTCCTCGTTCGTTGCCTCACGGCCAAGTGATTGGTACATCTCCCGCTTGATGCGCGAGAGCTTGTTAACCTGCTCTACCAAGTGGACTGGTAGGCGAATGGTGCGCGACTGGTCTGCCATTCCGCGGGTGATTGCTTGACGAATCCACCAGGTGGCATAAGTCGAGAACTTAAAGCCCTTGGCGTAGTCAAACTTTTCCATCGCGCGAATTAGGCCCAGATTGCCCTCTTGGATAAGGTCCAGCAAAGGCATGCCGCGGCCGGTGTAGCGCTTTGCTAGGGAAACAACCAGACGCAAGTTAGCTTCCAGCAGGTGGGAACGAGCCTTCTTGCCTTCCTTGACTAAAATCTTCATGTCGCGCTTTTCGGCACGAGTGAGCTTTTCTGCGGTGTTGAGCTTATATTCTGCATACAAGCCAATCTCAATGGCTTGGGCAAGCTCAACTTCATCTTCGGCAGAAAGCAGTGCCGTCTTACCAATTCCGTTGAGGTAAACGCGAACTAGGTCAGCGGAAGGGTTGTCATTGGTCTGACCGCGGCGGGAGCCCCGGTCAACTTCCTTTTCATTATTTTCTGAAGCGTCATGGGAATTCTGGGCAGATGCATTGGTCATCGTTGGCCTCCTGAATTTATCGCCGGTTACATAATGTCCAACGGGTGACGCGCGAAATTAGTTCCCGCTAGCAGGAAATGCTTCTTCCCGGCCGGTAAAAGACACCCTGATTGGGGGTAAGGGTAACCTTAGTTTAAGATTCAACGAGCACAGTAAAGGGTCCGTCATTGACGGATGCGACTTTCATCATCGCGCCGAAGCGGCCTTCTTCGACGTGAATATTCCGCGCGCGAAGTTGTTCAATGACTTTGTTGATAACTGGTTCGGCAGCAGGACCTGGGGCAGCATCCGACCAAGAAGGGCGACGTCCTTTGGCGGTACGGCCATAGAGGGTGAATTGGCTAACCACCAACACTGGCGCACCGGTAGATTCCACAGAGGTTTCACCATCAAGGATGCGAAGCTCGGCAATCTTGCGCGCCATAGTGGCGATCTTATTATCCAGCAACGCAGGATCCTGCTCACCAGCGTGGATATCTTCGACCGAGACTCCGATGAGAGCTAGAAGCCCACCGGTCTCCGGCGCATCGAAGGCGCCCACTATTTCTTCATCGACGGTAACGGATGCAGAGATACAACGCGTTAAGACAGCGCGCATAAGAAAAGAACTCCTTGTCGGTTGGCTAGATAACTGGGCCTAATTCGGTGGGGTAGAGGAAACCGTGGCGCACCAAGTCCGTAATAGCGGGCAAGGCAGCACTATAGAGCTCGTCTGCATCATAGTCATTAGCGACGGCATATAGCTCCAGGGTCTCGCGCAGGTTGAGCCCCTGGGGGTTAAGACCTGCGACAATTGCTGCGATGTGCTCATCTACTTCGTGTGTCCAGCGGGGTCCTTCCGTGCGCGTAAGGCGCATCGTTGCGCGGGTAAAGCCGAAGCCGAGTTCTGAATTCGACAGCGCAATATCTTCGCGTGCAACGCCTGGACGCAGTCCGAACTGTTTATCGCCCAGCTCATCGGGCAAAAGATTGCGCAGCCACGCAGAGCGCACGAAGTGCTCTTCAACTTCCGCACCTAAAGCATCTTCGAAAGCCTGCGGAATTTCTTCAGCGGTAACTTCGGACGGCAGGTTGTCATCGATACGCTGCAAGGCGACAAATCCAAAGCCGATGCCGGTGACATTGTGCTCCCGGAAGTGCTCAAGCCAGAGCCGGGCACGTTCGCGGCCTTCATCACTGCGCGGATCGATGGATTCATCTTTAAGCCACGTGGAGACATACAAGGCAGGATCCGCGACGTCACGCTGCAAGACCCAAGCGCTGACACCAGTTTTGGGCAACCACGAAGCAACACGTTGTTGCCACGACTCATCCGGGGTGTGCACCCACGCTGCAAGCAAGTGCGCCGTGCCGCCTGGGGTGAGATGCTCAGCTGCTTGGGAGACCACTAACTCACTGGCGCCATCAAGGTTGAGACCAGAGTCGCGGTAGACATGGCCAACTTCTGGCAGGCCGACCACAAAAGGCGGATTAGCGACAATGCGGTCAAATTTCTCGCCCGCTACTGGCTCAAACCAACTTCCGTGACGAAACTCCACATGCTGTGCCCCCGTCGTGGCAATCGTGGCCTGCGCAAGGGCAAGGGCGCGCTCATGTACATCGGTAGCGACGATGTGCTGTGCGCTGTCGATTTGGCCTAGTAGTTGCACACCAGAGCCGGTGCCCAAATCCAAAACGGACTGCACTGGTGTCGTTGGAGTGGTGCGCAACAGTGAAAGACTCGCGGCGCCCACACCTAATACATGTTCAGGTCCTGGAACATGGTCAACCACAGAGGCATCAACATCCGAAAAGACCCACCGATTAGCGCCATCAATGACATGGGAGCGAATATCAAGCGCGATACGTACAACCCCGCTGGCGTTGGTCTGCGCAATGTTGGCATCGACAAGCTTGGTGGCCAGAACCGAACCTACTGCCTTGGCTAATTCTGTAGCCGGCATGGGCTCATGCAACAAAAATAATCTGATGAGTAAGTCCATCTGGGTGCCCCGGCCGGTCGCAACCTCCACTGCAGCGGGCTCGCCACGGTATAAAGCCTCTGTTGCCTGCGGGCCCAAGTGTGCTGCGATGCCGTGGGTATTGAAACCGGCTTTTTCGAAGACGTCGACTAACTCTGGCGCAAGCACATGCAACGGAATATCGGGATTAAGCGGTGGGCAAAATTCAGTCATCTATTCATCCTTTGAAGAATCTGGAGACGGGGATAAATCATCTGTAGTTTCGGAAGATTGATCACTTTGGTCAGGGGAGTCGGTGACGTGATCAATAATGTCAGATTCTCTCCGCGGGGAGTCAGTGTATTCCAGCTCCGGCTTCTTATTAGCCGCTATTGCCTCCGCCCGAGCTTGCCGAGCCAGTGCCGGCTTATAGGTATTGCGCTCACGCACATCACGCTTTTGGCCCCGGGCATTGGCAAAGACCACCGCAATCCACGGCAAAGGAATGGTAACCGCGGAAATTAACGCAGCGATAATCCACGCGTTATACGAATAAATCAGCCACAAGGAAATCAGCAGCGAAGGCACACGCAGAAACATCAAGATGCCATAACCGATTTCCCGTCGGTGGCGGTCTTGCCCAGGTGATACCTCAGCATCTGTAATCAGCACAGATTCCCTGCGGCGCCACCATGGTTTGGCGGTGGATTGACCCTTGCCTTTACTTCGACCGGAACTCATGGTTTTCAAGCCTAGACCGATCACCTACCCAAATTCGATACGCCCCTACCTGCGGCTTGCTCATTCGGTGGGGTTTTGGGGCAAGATGGAGGGCGTGAGTACGACGACAAAGACTATTGAGAGACCAGACATCCGTGAGGATGTAAGCACTACCGACAATGACACCCCGAAGTTCTTTCACTACGTCAAAAAGAACCAGATTGTGGACTCTGCTGTGTCCGGCAAGATGGTTGTTGCGTTGTGCGGGGAAACTTTCCCGGTGACCAAACAGGCCAAGCCGGGCTCGCCGGTATGCCCCGACTGCGAACGGATTTATAAGGGCCTGCGTCGAAAGTGAGTGCACAAACGTCCAGGAACAAAGGTCAACTACGTGCCTGGCAGCAAGCGGCACTTGATAAATTCTTAGCCACCAAGCCCAAAGACTTCATGGCCGTGGCAACGCCAGGTGCAGGTAAGACTACTTTCGCGCTGCGTGTTGCGACAGAATTGGTAGATTCTCGCACCGTTGAGCGCGTTATCGTAGTAGTGCCAACGGAGCACCTGAAGGTGCAGTGGTCGGCGGCTGCCGCACGGGTTGGCTTGTCACTAGACCCATATTTCACCAACTCGTCTGCCGTTAACCCGTCTTTTGACGGCATCGTGGTCACCTACGCACAGGTGGGCATGCACCCGTTTAAACACCGCGCGGTGACCTCAGCGCGGCGGACTTTGGTGATCTTGGATGAGATCCACCACGCGGGCGATGCAAAAAGCTGGGGCGATGGTGTGCGCGAAGCTTATGACGACGCCGAGCATCGACTAGCGCTAACCGGTACGCCATTTCGTTCCGATGACTCCCAGATTCCTTTCGTGCGCTACGAAGAGGATGGGGAGGGGCACTTAGTATCGCGCTCTGACCACACCTATGACTACGGGCATGCGCTTGCCGATGGCGTCGTGCGCCCGGTGGTCTTTTTGGCCTACTCAGGTGAAGCCCGATGGCGCACTTCTGCCGGTGAAGAATTCGCCGCACGCCTTGGGGATCCGCTCAACCCGGAGCAAACCGCGCGTGCGTGGAAGACCGCGCTGGATCCACGCGGTGACTGGATTCCTTCCGTCCTGCAAGCCGCGCATACGCGCTTGATGCAGATGCGTCGCAATATGCCCGATGCCGGCGGATTGGTTATTGCAACCGATACTGCAACAGCGCGTGCCTATGCCAAGATTTTGAAGGAATTGTCCTCCACACCTGTATCGGTCATTTTGTCCGATGAGCCAGGTTCCTCGGAACGCATTCAGGAATTTTCTGATAGCCGTGATGAGTGGATGGTTGCAGTGCGCATGGTGTCTGAAGGCGTTGACGTTCCCCGCCTTGCCGTCGGTGTTTATGCCACCTCCGCGTCGACTCCGCTGTTTTTCGCACAGGCGATTGGCCGTTTCGTGCGTTCGCGTATGCCCGGTGAAACAGCTTCGGTATTTTTGCCTTCCGTACCCCGGCTATTGGGCCTTGCGGAAAACATGGAAAAATCCCGCGACCACGTCCTGGGTAAACCCGATAGGGAAGATGATGGTTGGGACGAAGACCTTGTAGCCCAAGCTAATAAGGAACAAACCGAACCGGACTTGGAACCGTCTTATGAATCGATTGGTGCTGAGGCGGAGTTTTCATCACTTATCTACGATGGCTCGCAATTTAATACCGCAGCGCTCGATTCCGACGAAGATGCTGACTTCCTCGGCATTCCAGGGCTCTTAGACGCCGACCAAGTCAAAGACTTGCTGCGTAAGAAACAAGCCGAAGAGATGGACGCCCGTGCTGCGAAAGAACGCGAAGAGCGCGCAGCACAAGCAGCCGAAGAACATCGCCGCAAGATTCACGGACTCCCGTCCGCACCTGCTAATCGACGCACAGCCCAGGAACAATCTGAGCAAGAAGGCGATAGCCCCGTTGCCATCGACGAGGTAACCAACCTGCGTAAAGAACTCAACACCATTGTTTCGATTACCGCAGGGCGTACAGGCAGACCGCACGGTGCTATCCACACCGAAGCACGCAAGGCATGTGGTGGACCACCAACCGCGCTATGCAATGCTGACCAGTTGCGCGAAAGAATCGAATACTTACGCAAGTGGTAGGCCAGGGCGCAGGGCGCCGGGCTGAGCGCCATAGGCTGAGCGCCCTCGGCTGCGCGTTAGCGGCTGCTGGCTATGTGGTGCGTGCATTCGGGGGGCGCGCACCACGGCGAAGTTAGGGTTGGCTCAGGTAGAATTTTTAACTAGTTCTATATAGCCAACAACCGTTAAGGATGATCAACTATGTCCAATCCGACGAATAACCCGTACGACTCGGGCAACAACCCTAATCAATACGGGGATCAGCCTTATGGCGATTCACATGGCGGCTCCCTGCCCAGCTATGGGGAATCCACCCACGGAGCGGGGCAAGGCGCAGGCTATCCAGGCGCAGGTTATGCAGGTGCTGGCCCAGGTTCTGGGCCCGGAGCAGGATACAATGAGCAAGGCTCAGGATATGCCGGATACCAGCAGTATCAGAGCTATGATGCAGGACAATCAGGCGGGGCACCGGAGAAGAAGTCGACTCTAGCAGTAGCTGCTTTTGTCCTCGGTATTATTTCCTTGTTGGTAGCCGTGACTGGGTTCGCGATTGTTCCCGGCGTCATTGGCGTGATTTTGGCGATCATCGCTTTTGTCCGCAACCGGAAGAAGGCAAAAGAAGCTCGCCGTACGTGGATGTCAGTGCTGGGACTCATCTTCTCGATCATCGGCATCGTCGCGTCCATCGTTATTTTTGGAGTGATCTTGCTGGCCTTTACGGATCCTGTCGTGCAAGAGTGCATGAATACTGCTGCCAACACAGAAGAGCTTCAAGCCTGCTTGGAATCTTCGCTTTAGAAACCTCAATCACGCGGTGCGTGGTTTAAATTGCGTCATGCAATAATGCAGGGTAAAGCTAGATACTAGGAAATTAAGCTTGCCCGGTATCGCCGAAGCGCTTAGCGCAGAATCAACCAAAAGATTCTGCGCTAAGCGCTTGTTCTGTTAGTGAATTGCCGGGGGCTTCAATGGTGCTTCAATAATTCAATACACAACTCTAAGAAGGATAAGGGGATAAATCAGCAGTGGATGACCTTCAGGGACCAACTCAAAAGAAGTTGACGTTGTCGGATTGGTGGACCGCCTTTATCGCCATTAATTCCACGGCCACGCGGTGGGCAGGTCCCTTGCGCGCAGCCTTAGCAATCCTTATCCCGGGTAGCATCGCTATGCTTACTGGCCATAAGGATGCGATTTTGCTCATCTGTGCCGGTGCCTTCACGGTCATCTACGGCGAAGGCATCGTGTACCGCAAGCGTTGGAAGGTCATGCTAACTGCCGGCGCACAGTTGTGGACCGGTGCCACCGTAGGCGCGTTGGTGGGCGCTTTGGTCTTTGCCCCGGGCCACGGCCACGCGTGGTTATTGCTGACTGCGGTATATGTCGCGGTACTAGGGGCAGGCATTGTCTTTGTTCAAAATGCACTGCGGCTTCCGCCCCCAGGTGGCTTTTTCATCGTCATGGTCACTGGTGGCTCAACCATGCTGGCACGTTCGGGTACGGATCCTTTAGAAGCAGCCTTTTGGCCGTTGACAGCTATTGTTACGGGCCTGATTTTGGGAATGCTTCCGGCGTTGCGTGATCCGCATGGCCCAGAGCGGGCAACCGTTGACACGCTAGAAAGCGCTACCAAGGCTTTCCAAAACGCGAAAGATGATGAAATTGCTCGGCACCACCAAGCCCAGACGGCATTGAACACAGCGTGGACAGCACTTGCAGATGCAGGCATCGTCAACGCAGGCCGTAATGTCATGGCTTCTCAACAAGAGCTCGTTGAGCGCACCTTGAACGCCCAGGAAGCTATCGTAAAACGCAATCAAGCGGGGTCGGGAGCAGATGCTGAAGCTTTCTTTGAAACGGTCAACCTCATTGACCCTGAGCGCACGACTATGCCGCACGCACGGCCTACCGCACGCTACCGAATCTACCGCTCCTTAACGGCAGATAGCCACGCGATGGTTACGGCCAAGAAAGTGCTGATTGCAGCACTCGCCACGGGGGTAGTGGGCATTGCCTTGGGTCTTAATCGCCCCGACTGGGGTGTCATCTCGGCCTTGCTGATTTTGCAAAATGGCCCCGAGAAAGTCCCTGGCACCATTCGCGGCACCCACCGTGTGCTGGGCTCGATTTTAGGACTTGTGGTCTTCTCGATGTTTTACTTCTTCGGAGTTGAAGGCTGGTCATTGCTTGCTGCACTAGCGTTGTGTCAGTTCTTTGCTGAAGTGATGGTCGTTAAGAACTATGCGCTGTGTGTGATTTTCTCGACGCCTTTGGCGCTATTAATGGGTGGAATTTCCGAACCTTTAGGCAGCCTTATTGTCTCCCGTGGTATGGAAATTGGGCTTTCAGTCGTCTTTGCCTTCATCGTGCTGTGGTTTTTCAGCAATGGTTCCAAAGAACGTGAGAATAAGCGCCTGCAGCAGCGTGCCTACCAGTCCATGTCCACCGTCTTGGGCAGTTTGCTCACGGGAACTCCGGATGAGGCTTTGGTTCAGCGCCGCGATCTCCAGTACGAGCTCTTATCTGAGCGTCGGTCAATCCAAAGCTTGGCGATGGATCACCCGGAACAAGCACAGCAGCAATGGGCTAAACACCGTGCTATCCAGCACGCAGGTTATCAAATCCTGGACTATTGCTCACTGAGCCCAAATACCATGATGGAATACGGGGCTTTAGGCACACTTATTGAATCCGTGCGCCAGGTTGCGCCGAAGGACGCTGGCCCGCAGGAACGTCCTCAAAAGTAAGGCACTTAGGGTTGACTTAGAAATTCAAGTAAGTCATTACAGCCTTCGCAACGACGCTGTGCAACGATGGTAAACATGCCTGAAACGATTTATCTTGTCGCGCCCGCGGGGCACCCTAATTTCGGTGATGAATTCATTGTTTCCGCCTGGTTGCGCGAGCTTTATCGCAGGCGTCCGCACGCGCGGGTGATCTTGGACTGCCATAGCCCAGGAATCGCATCCATCTTGCACGCTAATGTGCACCCGCACCTGACGGTGACAGATACTTTGTGGCATCTCGGGCTCCAGTGCGCCGACGAAGATGAAGTAGTCGAAGCGCTGAAAAATACTTACTCCAAGCCGCTTCTTACCACCGGGCTAAACCTTGCTAAGACCGCTGATATCGTGCATGTTATCGGTGGCGGCTGGCTCAATGACACCTGGCCACATCACTTGAAGGTTTTGGCCGCCGCCGCGAGCTTAAACGCGAAGCATAAAGTGATGACGGGGCAAGGGTTTATTCCTGGCGATGAGATCAAAGACCAGCTGGATAAGTGGCTGCAATACTTCGATCACGTGGAGGTGCGTGATGTGCCTTCAGAGGCGCTTTTTGCCAACCTTGCCCACGTGGAGCGTGGTTTAGATGATGCGTGGTTAGCTGCCTCAGATCCGGCGGCAGGGCATGGCCTGGGGTGGGGTAATGCAGATGCGCGTGAGCGCGACTTCGTCGTGATTGCGCAATCCGATCTATTGGGCATTGAAGTTGATGAGCTCGCACGCAGGATTATTCGCCAGCTCAAGCACTTAGGCGCTACCGGCGACAATATTGCTTATGTGGAATGTATTCCCGAATATGACCACAAGGTCCTAGACCTGTTGCGCGAATTTGATCCAGAGCTGATGGAACACGTGCGGGTGGTGGCCTTTGATGAACTATGGGCTTTTGGTTTGCCGACCAGGGAAGGTCAAACTTGGATTTCCACGCGCTTTCACCCACATCTGGTGGCAGCAGCAAGAGGGGTTTCAGGAATCGCGGTATCCGCGCATGCCGGAATGTACTACACCGTCAAGCATGCCTCAGTGGGGTCAGCATGGACGATTACTGACTTATATGAACCGGTAACTCCAGGTGGTCCACTAACCACGCAGCACGTCGAACAAAACTACGAAGACGCACAGCAGGTCGCAGAAAAGATCTACCCAAAGACCTCAAGCCAGCAATTCAAGCAAAGCCTCAAGGCCATTGGGCGCTCAGCCAAACGCCGGATTAGGAGTTAGGGGACGCGCTTTGTCCACCCTTCAGTCGCGTATTTCTCATCCACCAAGGTCTTGGCAGCGTGTAAATCGGAGTCACTGAGTTCTGCCTCTTCGGCGCCATAGCGGCTAGAAAATACCGACTTGAGGGTATCGATGAGCTGCTCACGCGAAGCACCGGTTTGCCGGCGCAGTGGGTCCACGCGCTTTTTCGCGCTGCGCAAACCTTTATCGGAGATCTTCACCTTGCCGATGCGCAGGACTTGCATCATCATATCGGCGTCAATGTCATAAGACATGGTCACGTGGTGCAAGACGGCACCGCCACGGCGCTTTTGGGCAGCACCACCAATTTTGCCGCCGGTAGAGGTGATGTCATTAATTGGCACATACCACGCATCCACGCCGTGTTCTTTCAATGCTGCCAGCACCCAGCGATCTAGATATTCATAGGATTGTTCGTAGCTTAGCCCGGCTACTAGTGTTTCAGGGGCATAGAGGGAGTAGGTGATGCAGTTGCCACCTTCCATAAACATTGCACCGCCGCCAGACATGCGGCGTACCACGGTGACCCCGTGTTCTTCGACTCCTTCGGGGTGGAGCTCGTTGACATAGGACTGGAAGCTACCGATGACAGTCGCGCGGTCTTCCCAGTCCCAGATACGCATGGTGGGTTTGCGCTTGCCGCTCGCCACTTGTTCCAAAAGCAATTCGTCCAGAGCAACATTGACCGGGGTGGGCAATACGCCCGGGTGCACAATTTCCCACTCGAAATCAGTAAAATCCTGGGCACCTGTGACAGCACGACGCACGGCTAGCGCTACATCGCTAGTTTGAAAGCCTTGCAGCTCAGCATGGTTGAATGCTGCAAGAGCAGCGTCCATCTTTGCTTGTAGCCGCTCCGCAGAATCGCTTGTCGATGCCCCCTCCAGCGCCCGGCTTAAAGCAAAAAATGCCTCATCTGGCTCAATGAAGAAATCTCCGGAAATTTTCACGTTTGTGATGGTGTCACCGTCGGTATCGACATCGACAACGACGAGTTTTCCGCCCGGTACTTTTAGTTCAAAATGTTGGCTCATGCTCCCCACACTAGTGAAGTTTGCGGAGCAAGAGAGTTCTTAAAAAGAATCGATGGACGGGAAATCCCAGCCGACATACTGCTGCGCAAGCAACTGGCGCCCAGCATCGGTGGTGACAACAGTCGATAGTTCTGCGAGCCGGCGATTGGTTTGGAACTGGGTAGACATCTCGTCTGCACCTGGCACGGAATGCAGCATTGAAGACATCCAGTAACTAAAATGCTGTGTCTTCCACACACGCGGCAGCGCAAGCTTAGAGTAGTCATCTAGCGCTGAAGTATCGGATTTCTTCACAGCGTGAGCTAGTCGTGGGGCAAGTGCACAAATATCGGCCATGGCCAGATTAAGGCCCTTCGCACCGGTTGGCGGCACCGTGTGTGCTGCATCGCCTGCGATAAACAGGCGCCCGTGCTGCATCGGGTCGGTGACTGCGGAGCGGAAACGCAAGACTGCCTTATCAGTAATCTCGCCTTCAGCGACAGTGACAGCATCTGAATCGGCGCGCAGGTGCAGCTGTTCCCAAATCCGCTCATCCGGCCACATATCTGGTGTATCTTCTGGATCGCACTGCAGATAATAGCGCTGGACATGTTCGCTCCGCGTGGAAATGAGAGCAAAACCTGCAGGGTGGGTCGCATAAATCAGCTCTGGTGCGGTCTGTGGAGCATTGACCATGATTCCAAACCACGCAAATGGATACTCATGTTTCATGCGCAGTCCTCCTGCGCCGGTGATGAGCTTGCGAGTCAAAGACTTTGAACCATCAGTGCCGATCACAAAATCGGCACTGATTACTCCAGAAGTGCCATTCGCGGCTTGGTAGTGCACCTTCGGATTGTCTGTTTCGTGATCATCGATAGCCGTTACTTCGGTATTGAACCAAATTTCCCCGTCATCGCTTAAGCGTTGGGCAATAAGGTCAATGAGTACTTCATGCTGTGGATAGACAGCGACTTGATTGCCGGTGTACTTTGCAAAATCGATGCGATGACTTTCTCCAGCAATAGAAATTGAAATGCCTTCATCGATTTCTGCCTCCCGGTCAAGGCGTTCGCCGACGCCGGTCTTGCGCAAAAGGTCGATGGTGCCTTGCTCCAAAATGCCCGCGCGTACCGTCGACTCAACCTCTAAGCGGGATTGCTTTTCCAGTACTACAGATTCGACACCCTGTAAATGCAGCAAATGCGAAAGCATGAGTCCTGCAGGTCCTGCTCCAACGATTGCTACCGGAGTATGAAGGTGATCGGGAGCGGCCTGGGTGCGCAATTTCATGCCTCTTTTCAGGATAAGACGATGGGGGATTGTCACTAGGGTAGCAGTAGTGGTTACCTGGATAACTGCTCCAACGCGCAGTGAGGAGGGTAATAATCTGCTGCTTTAAAATACCTGCACGTCGCTAAATCCTCGGGCGACACCCGGAGATCTAAAAGATCAAGAAAGCTAAACACGTACCTGAAATGGTTGGCACGGGGATTATGAATATGTCATACTCGTAATTGTCAGCGCGTGGCCCCCGGGATTTCACCCCCGATTGTTCCGGCGCGAGCCCCCTGACACGGAGACGCTAGGCCAACCCCCCGAGCCTGGTGTCTCCACTTATTTACAGTGGAATGTTTCGGCCACAAGGTCGCGAATTAGAACGAGAAAAATGGGGTTGTTTCACCGAAGCGAAAACAACCCCATTACTAAGCCATAAGCTTGAGATCTAGTCTAGGTAATCCCGTAGCACCTGAGAGCGCGATGGGTGGCGCAGCTTAGACATCGTCTTCGACTCAATCTGGCGAATACGTTCGCGAGTAACACCGTAGACTTGACCGATTTCGTCTAAAGTACGCGGCATACCATCGGTAAGGCCGAAGCGCAGGCGAACCACGCCAGCTTCACGCTCAGACAACGTGGTCAAGACATCCTGCAGTTGGTCTTGCAGCAAGGTAAAGGAAACGGCATCGACTGCGATGACTGCCTCGGAGTCTTCAATGAAGTCACCGAGCTGTGAGTCACCTTCGTCACCAATGGTCTGGTCCAAAGAGATTGGCTCACGAGCATATTGCTGGATTTCCAGCACCTTCTCCTCGGTGATATCCATTTCCTTAGCCAACTCCTGAGGAGTGGGCTCGCGACCCAGATCCTGCAGCAGCTCACGCTGGATACGGCCGAGCTTGTTGATGACTTCGACCATGTGTACTGGAATACGAATGGTACGAGCCTGGTCAGCCATAGCGCGGGTAATAGCCTGGCGAATCCACCAAGTAGCGTAAGTAGAGAACTTGTAGCCCTTGGTGTAGTCGAACTTCTCAACCGCACGGATAAGGCCCAAGTTGCCTTCTTGGATCAGATCCAAGAAGGCCATGCCGCGGCCGGTGTAGCGCTTCGCCAAGGAAACAACCAAACGCAGGTTGGCTTCCAAGAGGTGATTTTTAGCCTTGCGGCCATCACGAGCGATCCAGCGTAGGTCACGCTTTTGAGCAGGAGACAACTTCGCGGCAGCGTCACCTTCTGCGATCAGACGTTCCATTTCGTCTAAACGGTGCTGTGCATAGAGGCCGGCCTCGATGCGCTCAGCAAGAGAAACCTCTTGCTCTGCGTTAAGCAGCGCAACCTTACCAATTTGCTTGAGATAAGCACGAACAGAGTCAGCAGAAGCGGTGAGCTGTGCGTCCTTGCGCGCTTGGCGCAGGGTGGCGGACTCATCCTCATCCCAGACGCTGGCGCCAGCATCCTCTTCTTCCTCTTCGTCCTCGTCTTCTTCGAGGTCTTCGCCGGGCTCGCCGAATTCATCCTCATCCGCTGCATTCGGATCGAAGTCGACTTCAGCCTGATCTTCGTCCTCGGTAGCGTCGACGTCCTGGTCTTCTAATGCTTCCTCATCGTTAGATTCTGCAGAAGCCTCAGCAGGGGAAGTTGCCTTTTTAGCAGCAGACTTCCGGACAGTCTTTTTCGCTGCTGTTTTCTTAGCGGTTTTCTTCGCTGTCTTTTTGGCCGTTTTCTTCGCCGTCTTCTTAGCGGTCTTCTTGGCCGTTTTCTTCGCGGTCTTTTTGGCAGGGGCCTTTACTGCAGGAGTCTCCTCTGCGCCCTCGCCGAAAGCCTGGTCTGAAGATTCAGTGGCTGCCACGTACGCCCTTTCGCCTAGACATGATTTGTTTGAAACTTAACACGCATCAGTAATAAAACCTGGATACATTCCCTCAAGGTGCTGATAGTAATTAAAACGTCACGGTGCGCGCATTAATTTCATCTGCCAGAAGAGGGCGTTGCAGCACTAACTGCTCATCCACCACGTGCATAGTTGCTCCATATTGAACGGTCGACCTACCAGTGTAGATGATTATGGATCATCACCGCCAGACCGGGTCGTTATTGTGCCCATTATAGGCAGCTTTTATTATTTTTGCTTTTAACACTCACAGGTAAGGCTTCGAATTTATGGGGAAATCTCTCGGGTGACTGCCATTGCCGCACCGATGATTCCTGCTTTATTACGCAGGCCAGCGGGTATAACTTCGGTCTTAATGGTGAGATGCTTTCCCCACTTGTCAAAGCG
This sequence comes from Corynebacterium sp. J010B-136, assembly GCF_002967075.1. Classification (GTDB taxonomy): domain Bacteria; phylum Actinomycetota; class Actinomycetes; order Mycobacteriales; family Mycobacteriaceae; genus Corynebacterium. Next base: position 276,646 of record NZ_PUGE01000003.1, read on the forward strand.
GCGGGAGATTCCACCACCGACGATGAACAAGTCTGGATTGAACAACGCCTCATACTCATGAAGTACGCGATCGACGCGTTTAGCCCACTTTTTGAATGAGAGGTCAAGGGCGTCTTTCACCGCTGAGGATGCTTGGTGCTCAGCCTCGAAGCCGTCGACAACAAGGTGCCCAATCTCAGTATTGGGCCACAGTCGCCCGTCCATCAAAAAGGCTGAACCAATTCCGGTGCCGATGGTTAAGAAAATTACCTGGCCGGTCTTCGCTTTTTCCTCACCAAAGGCCACTTCCGCCAAGCCAGCTGCATCAGCATCGTTGAGGATAGAGATATGCCTATCCGCGCCCAGGTGCCGGTGAAAGAGCTCGTAGGCATCAATCCCAATCCAGGATTTATCAATATTTGCAGCAGAGAGCACCATTTGGCCTTTGACGATCGAAGGAACTGTGATGCCGATAGGGCCATCCCACTGCGCTTGATCCACGATTTCTTTAACGGTGGCGGCTACCGCTACTGGTGTGGCGGGCTGCGGGGTCGCAATTTTTATCCGGTCGCCCACAAATTGCCCCGTGTCCAAATCAACGACAGCACCTTTGATGCCGGAGCCGCCCACGTCAATACCGAAGGAAGTGTTCATGCGCACAATCTTATAGAAGTGCACAATGGTTGGTATGACTGAATTCGATGTATGTAAGTTACGGGACTATGCCGCAGACCTAGCACAGCAGGCTGCATCTCTTATCTCGACTAAGCGCTCGGAGATTACCGCGACGGGGGATATCCGTGCGCACAGCCAGACTAAGACTTCTGCTGTGGATCCCGTAACCGAAGTTGATACTGCTGCCGAAGAATTCGTAGTGGGAAGCATTCGCAAAGATCGTCCCGATGATGGAATCATCGGCGAAGAAGGCGCCAATGTGCCGTCTCAGTCCGGTGTTTCTTGGATTATTGACCCCATCGATGGAACCGTGAACTTTATGTATGGACTCGGGGAGTACGCGGTATCCCTGGGTGCCATGGTTGATGGACAGTACGTTGCCGGTGCAGTGATCAATGTGGTCAAGGGAACGTTATATTCCGCAGCGGTAGGCCATGGGGCAACCGTGACATACCGCGACGGTACGAGCACACAGTTGCGGTGTCGCCAAGAAACGGATCCCCGTCTCTCTTTGATAGCAACAGGTTTTGGATACACCGAGACCCGCCGTGCAGGACAAGCAAAGATTCTCCAGGAGCTGCTTCCGCGGGTTCGTGATATTCGACGTATGGGCTCGGCGGCGCTGGATTTGTGCCGCGTTGCAGAGGGTACGGTAGACGCCTATTACGAGCACGGAGTCAAGGTGTGGGACGTTGCCGCCGGCATTGTCATCGCCCGTGAAGCTGGAGCGCAAGTGCATGTTCCACAATCTTGGACATCCGATGACCGGGGCGCATTGGTCTGGGCTGCCTCTGCCGAATTAGCGCCGGCTTTTGAACGACTTTTGGCCTCTGCGGGGGCCAAGGAAGTCATTGATTAAAAACCCGGGATTTTTACTGTTGTGAGACTGCGCGAATCGTCGGCCGCACAGCTTAAATAGGGGTAAAATCACACCAGTGTTCGCTGCTAGAGAAATTGCTGGTAGTGGCGTTAAATCGGCTGTAAAGATACGTGACGGGGGTAGTGATCGGGCTTTTTCAAAGCAGCGAGAATGACAGATGACAAAATGTGCCTTAGTATGCGCGATCGACGAAACGTAAACCGCATGTTTAACCCTATTTAAGGACACATCTATGGCAACCGATTACGACGCACCCCGTCGCCGAGTTGAAGACGAGCTAGAGACTGACTCCCTAGAAGGTCTCAAGGCTGCTGAAGGCGAAAATAACGGCATGGACGACGACGGCGAGATTGTAGAGCCGTTCGAACCACCAACAGTGGATCTCACCGGTGAAGAACTCAACGTCACCGTTGTTCCACGCCGCGAGGACGAATTTACTTGCTCGTCCTGCTTTATCGTGCAGTCCAACAAGCGCCTTTCTCACATGGAAGATGGTCAGCCAATCTGCCTCGATTGCGCTTAATTTCTCCTTGTAATAAAGCAATGGCGGCCGCCCGCAACTGGGGCGACCGCCATTGCTTTATGTTTTAGCGTTTAGGAACGTTTCCTTAAGCGTTCAGGTCCTTGATAGCTTGTTCTGCTTGCTCAGGAACAAAAGCGCGAAGAAGTGACTCTGGGTCCTTGGAGCTGACCAGCCAATAAGGAGTGGGATCTTCTGGGTCATCGAGCACTAACATCACAAGCTCATCCACCCACTGGTGACTGACCAAGAATGCGGCGGGGTCTAATTGCGGTCCTAGGGCACTGCGGCGCGCGGTCTTTGGAACCGCTAGGCTGCGCGCGACTACATCGCTAGGCAGCTGAGCGCCTTTAACCAATATCCAGCGAGTATTATCGGGATCTTTTTCCACCGTAATGACCGTCTTAGACATGGATACTAGCGCCCACGCTAGCAAGGCGAAGACGATAAAAAATGTAATCACCGGCCAGAAATCGTGGCGGTTAAGGCCTACAGTCGCAGCCGTTAGTGCAGCTACGAAAGCTGCTCCGAGCCACCAGTACCACGGCACCCACTGACGCTCACGGTATAAAACCTCAGCGGTTGCATTGGCAGAGGGGCCATTGGAGCCAGCTTGGTTAGAAGAAGGAGTGCTGCTGGGGGTGGAATTTGCTGATGAAGTCACAAAACATAAGTGTACTTGTTCCAATATTTTTCGCGAACCACCTCGGTCCTGTTACTGCGCTAGTGATGTGTTAAGCGTCCTTGAAAGAAACTCGAAGAGCTAAGCGCGGTAGGGTGTGGAGCGTGAATACGAACGAAAATATCAATGACAATCACCTCTCTGGCCTAGAATCCGCAGCCGGGGCTGAGCTGTTGGGCAATGTTGCTATTAAGCGCTTGGATAAGGAATTGCCGCTTCCACAACGTGCCCACCGTGGTGATGCTGGCGCGGACCTTTATGCAGCGGAATCAGTAACCTTGCAGCCTGGGGAACGTGCCTTGGTGGGCACTGGCATTGCTATTGCTTTGCCACTGGGCACAGTAGGTCTCATCCATCCTCGTTCGGGTCTAGCTGCCAAGCACGGTCTAAGCGTCGTAAATACCCCAGGCACAGTCGACGCTGACTACCGCGGCGAGATCAAGGTGTGTCTGATTAATCACGACCGCCAGGAGCCCATTGAAATTACGCGTGGCATGCGAATTGCGCAGCTGGTCATTCAACGCGTGGAACTAGTTGATTTCGTTGAGGTCGAAGAGCTCGACAGCACTGTTCGTGGAGACGGCGGATACGGATCGACGGGCGTTTAAAACTTTCGTCAAAAGGCTGAAATCCAATTAGCCACCTTAAAAAATCCTTCAGCTTCGTTAGGCTGGAAGGAAATACTTTTAATTTCTGAGAACCTCTAACCCGCAAGTTCTCTCACGTGGTTGGGTAAGCAGAACTTAAAAAATAGAAGAATTCGACTCATAAATTCGTCCGAAGGGATGATGAAACACCATGGCACTTTGGCCTTTTGGCAAAAACAAGAAGAAGAACAACGCAGAGCAACCTGAGCAGCAAGAGGAAACTTCGGCCCCAGGAGCTAATTCTCCTGAGCACACGGATGCCGCGGAGAATCCAACTGCGTCTGAACAGTCTTTAAGCGCAGATGCTCCTGCTCCCGCAGACACACCGGGGGACGCCGCAGCTGCGCAGGGATTACACGTCACTGTTAATCGCCACGATGCCATCAATGGGGATATGGGCCCATTTGATGGGGACTCTGTCGATATTGAAACTTTCGACTTCTCGGAATTCTCTACGGGAATTTTGGACTTGAAGTCGATGAAAATCCCGCTGCCTAAGCGCTCGCAGGTGCAGGTCGAAATGGGCGCGCAGGGCCCGAAGATGTTGCACATCATCACGGAGTTTGGTCGTATTACGCCTGTAGCTTTTGCAGCCCCACGCTCGACTGGGCAATGGGAATCTTCCGTCAATGAGTTGGTAGAAAATATCCAGCGCGACGGCATGCCTACGCAATTAGAAGAAGGCCCATGGGGAACTGAGATTGCTGCCCAAAACGCCAACGGCATGATTCGCATCATCGGAATTGAAGGCCCACGGTGGTTGCTGCGACTTACGCTCGCCGCGCCAACCGGCAAGGAAGAAGGCTTGACTGAACTGGCGCGCGAGGTTGCGTCGCGTGTCTTTGTTTACCGCGGCGATGATCCGATTCTGGCGGGGAATTCTCTTCCAGTGACCATGCCTCCGCAGTTGGTCAAGCAGGTGCAAGATGAGATGGAGCGCCGCAAGCAGGAACAAAATAAGCCTCAGGAGCAATCCCAGCAGGATACGAGCGCTGCTAATAAAGCTGCCCAGGAAGCAGCTGCCCGTCAGCTCTTCCAGATGCTGGGAGGAAACGCAGCAGCGCAGGCGGCGAAAAATTCTGAGCACCACCCTGAAAATGATCCAGAGGATGCTGATACATCAGCCGAACCAGATGACACTACCGGTGATGACTCGGAAGGAAATGGCGACTCCAAGTAGAGTAAAGCTATTGATTGCACCCAAGCCAGCTAAATACCTGCGTGCCTTGGGTGCTTTAATTTTCAGCACGATGTCGAAGGCAAATATTTAACGGTGAATAACCCAGTAGGAAATGGCGAGCACTCTAAAACCAAAGTCGCCAAAAAGCCCATCGAAGAGCAAACTTTGCTCGAACAGATGGGAGGCTGGCAAGGGCTTGTGTCGACGACCTTGCCGATTGTGGTGCTCGTGCCAGTAAACAGTCGGTGGGGGCTTGGCCCAGCTCTTGTCGCCGCGCTTTCTGTCGCATTTGTGATTTTGGTGTGGCGAATTGCTCGTAAAGAGACCATTCAGCCTGCTATTTCAGGTTTCATCGGTGTGGCTTTTTGCGCGGCTATTGCCTGGTACACGGGTGATGCCAAGGGGTACTTCCTCTATGGAATTTGGGCATCGCTGGTATTCGCTGTTATTGCGTTGATCTCCGTGTTATTTAAATGGCCAGTCGTTGGTGTTATATGGAAAGGCATCAATGGCGAGGATATGGCGTGGCAGAAAGTAACTCCTGCGCGTCGTGCATATGCCATTGCAACACTTGGTTGGGTTGTTATTTTTATTGCCCGATTTATCGTCCAAAATAACCTTTATAACTCTTCCGATACAACGACCTTAGGCATTGTGCGAATCCTGATGGGCTGGCCTTTGACCGGTGTTGTCACTGTACTGACGATTTGGATGGTACGTCGCGCCAATAAGGCCGTCGAAGCAGCGGTTGAGCGCGGTGAAATCACCCTCACGCCGAAAGTATCTTCAGAAGCTCCAGCGAAAGACGCGCAGGCGGATGGTGAGCAGGCGGATGGCGACCAGTTCGAAGATGCAAACAATTTCGATACAACACAGACAGTAAATAAAGAGGATGAACGATGAGCGCAGAAGATAGTTCGAAACAGCAAGGCTTGCTTAAAGCAGGAGACAGCTTGGAGCTCACCGTTGACCGCATGGCTCATGGCGGCGAAGGCATAGGCAATGCCCCCGATGGCCGCGTGGTATTCGTCCAGGGCGGATTTCCCGGAGACGTAGTTCAAGCTCGCGTGACCAAGGCCAAGAAGTCTTTTGCACATGCGCAGCTAGAAAGCGTAGTGGAGGCAGGCCCTCATCGGGTTCCATCGGCGTGCCCTGCTGCTGAGCTTGGTGCTGGCTGCTGCGATTTCGCTGAGCTGAATCCGGCTTCGGAGGTAGCGATTAAGCTCGACGTGCTCTCTGACCAGCTGCGTCGTGTAGCTAAGCTTTCTGAGATTCCTGAAGTTGAGACCATCAATCTCAACCCACAGCGTGGCTGGCGCACCCGCGTGCGCCTTGGGGTGGATAGCCAAGGCCGAGCTGGTGGGCGGAAGCGTACCTCCAATGACATCGTGCATGAAGTAGCGTGTTCACAACTAGCGCCAGGGCTTGTCGATGGCCTTGTGGGCCCCGATGCACGTCGCTTCACCCCAGGTTCTGAAGTTATTGCTGTCTTAGACAGCAAGGGAAACCGCCACGTGGTGGAAACCTCGAAGGCACCACGTGGGCGTCGGGTGGAGAAAGTGACCACCGTTATCGAGGGCACCGGCGATGTGGAAGAACTGGCCGATGGGCACCACTTTCACTTTCCGGCCACCGCTTTTTGGCAGGCACACGCGAAAGCCCCAGATACTTATGCGGAAGTAATCCGTACCTACCTCAAAGACTGCCCACAAGCGCCTGGTCGTCAGCCTTTAGGCTGGGACCTCTATGGCGGCGTCGGTGTATTTGTTCCTGCAATTGCGCGCAGCCTTGGCACACCGCAGGAACCAGCACGGGTGATTTCCGTGGATTATTCACCGGCTGCTACCGCACTGAACCAATCAGATCTTGAACAATATGACGTGGACGTGGTCTCCGAGCGCGTTGAAAAAGTCGCTGCGCAGCTACCAGGTCCAACGGCAGTAGTCATGGATCCGCCCCGCACCGGTGCCGGTCTAGATGTGGTTTCTACGGTTGCTTCAGTATCTCCACAGCGCGTCGTGCATGTCGGCTGTGACCCCGCAACTTTCGCGCGTGATATCGGATATTGGAATGAACACGGGTTCCAGGTCGCACACCTGACTTTGGTCAATGCTTTCCCTGGAACACACCACTTTGAGGTCATCGCGCTTTTAGAGCCAGGTGTCGTGGAAGAAAATGAGGACATTGAAGAAGCTGCTGCGCTTTAGGGTGTAGCATAAAGTTGGTCAGACGCAGGATTTGTCGGGTGCGCATTCACGTTTTCTAAAGTGCGCGGGGTACGGTAGATCCTAAAAGATCGCGCACGTGCGTCTGGCTGAAATACTGCCTCATTTCCAACAATATGGCGCGATGAACGTGATATTTTCACATTCATATTCAATTAGCCCCGTCGTTAGCAAAGGAATTCTAAACACTCCATGGGAATTCTTAATAAGGTGAAATCACCGCAAGACCTGAAAAACCTCTCCGATGACAAAGTAGAAGAGCTGGCTGCAGAAATTCGCCAGTTTCTCATCGATAAGGTTTCAGTTACGGGCGGGCACTTGGGTCCCAATCTCGGTGTCGTGGAGTTGACCATTGCGCTGCACCGCGTTTTTGATTCTCCTCGGGATCCCATTGTCTTTGATACTTCGCACCAGTCTTATGTACACAAGATCTTGACTGGGCGTGCAGACCAATTTGATACCCTGCGTCAAAAAGATGGGCTTTCTGGATACACCGACCGTGGTGAATCAGAGCATGACTGGACTGAATCCTCCCATGCTTCCGCGGCTATTTCGGTGGTCGACGGGTTGAGTAAAGCTTTTTGTATCAAGGGAGAATCGCGTCGAAATGCAGTAGCGGTAGTCGGTGATGGCGCTCTAACCGGCGGCATGTGCTGGGAAGCGCTCAATAATATTTCTGCGGATAAAGTGCGCAATGCCGTAATCGTGGTCAACGATAATGGCCGCAGCTATTCACCAACTATCGGTGGCTTATCGGAAAACCTCAGCCGAATTCGCGCTCAGCACGGTTATGACGAGCTTATGGAGCACGGCAAGAAGACCCTCAAGTCTCTCGGCTGGGTCGGCAACCGGACTTTTGATGCACTGCGTGCGGTCAAAGAAGGCGTGAAGTCTTCGATTCTGCCTACTGAGATGTTCCCTGAACTCGGCATGAAATACATTGGCCCCATCAATGGCCATGATTTGGATGCTCTCGATCATGCGCTGAGCTATGCGCGTGATTATGAGGGACCCATCATCGTGCACGTGGTTACTGAAAAGGGCCACGGATTTGCGCCAGCGGTTAATGAACCACAGGACCAAATGCACTCCACTGGTGCAATTGACCCTGTTACTGGTGTGCCTAAAGGTAAGAGCCAGCCGGGTTGGACCGCGGTCTTTTCTGAAGAGCTGATTGAGGCTGCGAAAAAGCGCGATGACATCGTGGCAATTACAGCAGCCATGGCAGGACCAACTGGGCTTATTCCTTTCGCAGAGCAGTTCCCAGACCGCTTCTTCGACGTGGGCATCGCTGAGCAGCACGCGATGGCTTCGGCTTCTGGCCTCGCACTCGGTGGTTTGCACCCAGTGGTTGCAATCTATTCCACCTTCCTCAATCGCGCATTTGATCAGCTGTTGATGGATATTGCTTTGCTGAAACAACCCGTAACTATTGTTTTAGACCGCGCAGGCGTCACCGGCTCTGACGGGGCTAGCCACAACGGTGTGTGGGATATGTCGTTGACGACGATTATCCCTGGTATTCATGTTGCTGCTCCGCGTGATGGGCAGCGTCTGCGTGAGCTTTTCCAAGAATCTTTAGAGATTAAATCGGGACCTTCAGTCGTGCGTTTCCCGAAGGGCAACCTGCTGGAGGATATGGATGCAGTTGCAACGACCGAAGATGGCGTCGATATCATCTTTGAGTCTGAGCAGGAGCGTTTTGCTGATGCTGAGGCAAAGAAGGTCTTGGTTATTTCTATTGGTGCGATGGCGGCTCGTTCGCTCAGCGCAGCACAGATTTTGGAAGATAAGGGCATGGCTGTCTCAGTCGTTGACCCACGGTGGCTGTGCCCAGTCGCGCCGTCCTTGATTGAAATGGCCGATGAGCACGATATTGTCGTGGTTGCAGAAGACGGCATGATGCGCGCAGGCGTGGGCTCGCTATTCGATGAAGCTTTCTCTGCTGCTGAAGTAGATACCCCGCTTCGCCGTGTGGCATTTCCAAGCATTTTCCCGAAGCATGGCTCTCGGGGTGAAGTACTAGAAGAAGTTGGCATGGATGCCGATGGCATTGCGGCTGCCGTAACCGAATGGGTTGACAACCTGCACTAACGCAGCGACGTTAGAGCAGCCTAGGGGCAAGCACAGGCTGTAGCTGCTGGATTTGCCAGTTGCGCAGCCCTTGCGTTTGCCAAAATTCTCTGAGCTCAAATGTGGTGGAAACAATCTGCGCGTGATCGCCAAAGTGCGGATTAGCACTATCACCGTGAATAGCCCACACAGTATTGCGCAGCGTTGAGACGCTGACGAGGGAGTCAGAAACAACCGCGATCTCCTCGGCTAATTCATCGCGGCGCTCACGCGCCATATTCGTGAGCTCAAGAAGCTCAGGGTTATTATTTTTCAGGAATTGCTTATTAGGAAAGTCGTGGTGATTTTCGGGCAATTCCGGCCACGTGCGTGGATCAGAATCCGCAGCGGCTCTAATAATGTTCGCCCAGGCGTTGAGCTCCACCGCGGAACGCCGACGCATCTGGGGAATACGTCGCAGCTGATTGATAGAACGCGGAATCTGCTTAGCAATATCTGTTAGGGCGGCATTGGAAATGATCTGCCCCGGAGCTACGTCAGTTTCTTGTGCTTGGTATTCGCGTTCTTCCCATACAGCTTTGGCCACGGCCAGACTCATCGGATCTGAAAGGCCACGTAGACTGCGTGATTGGTGCCAGTGGCGGGGAGCAGGCGCGGTAATGTCTGCAAATTGTTCGCGGATCACGCGAAATTCTTCTTGTGCCCAACGCGTCTTATGATCTTGTTCGAGTTCATAAGTCATTTCATCGGCAAGCTCAAGCAAAGACTCTACATCCAATGCGGCGTAGGCAAGCTGGGCTTTAGATAAAGGGAAGCGAGACCAGTCCGTGGCGCCGTAGCCTTTGTCGAGAGTGATACCGAGGAATTCTTCGGTGACAAAGGCTAAGTTCGGGTTTTGGATACCGAGCAAACGCCCAGCTACCTCGGTATCAAAAAGGGCGCCTGGATAAAGCCCGAGCCACGCCAAACTGGTGAGGTCTGTTGCAGCTGCGTGCACGACCCACTCCAGCCCATTGATGACAGGCGCCAAACACTCCCGGACTGCTTCACGAACGCCTTCAGGCGCGATGAGGATAATTGGGGTATCAGCCCTGCGAAGCTGGATGAGAAAGGCTCGGTCGTCGTAGCGAAAAGAAGACGCACGCTCAGTGTCGATAGCGATAGGGCCCGAACCTTGCGCAAGGATGCGCGCGGCTTTAGCAATTCCAGCACGCGTGTGAAATACGGTGGGGATCCCACCTTCGGGAATGCTGCGCGCTGAACTCATAGCTTCAAAGAGTAGTCCAAGGTTGAAACAAACCTGTGCATTTGGCCTGCCTGTTGGCGAACTACTTTGCCAACAGGCAGCGATGCTGCCGAACTTTAACGCGAAAGCTCAGTAATGCCCTCAGGTGGAAGTCCGGCGACATTCGCTAATACGCGGGAGAATGCTTCCACGTGCTTGGTCAGATCAATGCCGCTGGCGGTCCACGATGCACGCATCTCAATTTGGTGCGCGCGGGGAGGCCCGCCGATTTCGCCGAAACGAACAGAGGCCGTTGCCGTAACGGTGCCTCCCAAATTGGTGTGGCTTGCTCCGAGTTCATCTAAAGACTCAGTTAGCCATTCCCACGCCACGTCAGGAAGCATTGGATCTCCGGCGACATCGGAGTCCATGTCCGCTTGGATATAGGCAACAAGGCGCATTGCGCCTTCCCATGCCTCTTCCGCTCCTGGATCGTGGAGGAGGATGAGTCGACCGAATGCATCGCCATCGGTATCGACCGGGACGATATCGTCAGCGCTATGATTACCCACTTCGAGTCCAACCGCGTGACTAAACGGAGCTAGCTTTTGTGGCGGTCGAATTGTGCCCAAGGTGATCTCTGGACGTAGCTGTGCTGCGTGCATGGATTCAACAGCTTGGGAAAATGCTGGTGGGGTCATCTTTTCTGATTCTCCGGCCGTGTTTTGGGTGCCGTTGCCATCGCCGAAAATCGGCGTGGGGGCGCCAAATGTGTGCTGGGTAGGTGCGTCGGAAATGCTCACGAGTCTCAACCTATAGTTTAAAGTTCGTCATTGCGTTTAGGCGCGCCGTGTCACATTTAGTGCAATTCATCATTATCCAACTTATGATGGATATCGTATCTATTCGTATTGATGAAAGGGCAGGGCAATTCCCATGGCAAAGCTCGACTATAAGGCGCTGAATTCTAAGCAGCAGTACTCACAGCACGCGGTATTTAAGGTGCCGGCTGGTGCTCTGGGAACTGAGCGTGCAGACATCATCGCTGAGGCTCAACGGTTTTTTAAGTCCGTTGAAGAAGCGGGCACTGTCATCATCCGCGGCATCTACGATCTCACTGCGATGCGCGACAGTGCAGATTTCATGATTTGGTGGCACGCAGAGGAATTTTCAGATATTCAGAAAGTCTTTGCGGATTTCCGCCGCACCACTGTCCTTGGGCAGCTCTCTGAGGTGACCTGGATTGGCAACGCGCTGCACCGTCCAGCGGAGTTCAATAAATCCCACTTGCCTTCTTTCATTATGGGCGAAGAGCCAGAGGAGTGGATCGCGGTCTACCCGTTCGTGCGTTCCTATGATTGGTACCTTCTCGAAGAAGAAAAGCGTCGCAAGATTTTGGCAGAGCATGGCATGTCAGCTCGTGAATACGCGGATGTTCGCGCCAATACGGTTCCTGCCTTTGCATTGGGCGACTATGAGTGGGTCCTCGCTTTCGAGGCGCCAAAGCTCGACCGCATCGTTGATCTGATGTACGTCATGCGCTACACCGAAGCCCGTCTCTATGTCCGTGATGAAATTCCTTTCCACACCGGACGTCGTGTTCAGGATGTTTCCGAGCTAATTGAGATTCTGCCGTAATTTCACTTCCATGGTCCCCTCGAGCCAATGCAGGGAATAACTACATACCTACATAAGTACATAAATGTCGGTGGCGAATTAGTAACGCAGAAGCGGTGGCGCGAGCAAAGTAGAAGACTTGCTCGTGCCACCGCTTTGTGGTGCCCATAGTGGACTCGTGTCCCGAAATGGGCGCGAAGAAGTTACTTGTCGGAATCTGCGCTTTCGAAACTCATTGAAATTGAGTTAATACAGTAACGAAGGTCGGTCGGGGTGTCGTATCCTTCGCCGGCGAAAACGTGGCCTAAGTGGGAATTGCAATTCGCGCACAGTACTTCTGTGCGAACCATGCCTAAAGAGCGATCTTCGCGCTCAATAATGTTGTCTCCCGCGAGTGGAGAGAAGAAGGACGGCCAGCCGCAATCGGAAGCGAACTTCTCAGTCGAGCGAAATAGCTCGGCATTGCACGCACGGCAGCGATAGACACCTTCCGCAGTGGTATTGGTGTATTCACCAATGTGAGGGCGCTCAGTGCCGGCCTGGCGCAGAACCTGGTACTCATCAGGGTTAAGGCGCTCACGCCACTGTTCTTCGGTGAGTGACTTGAAGTCGATATTGTCCTCGGTGGAGGAGGATGGCGATACAAAATTGTTGCTCATAACCTAAAGTCTACGCCGGATTTTTCACTTGTAAACGCCACCAGCCTACGGCGGTTGCAAGAGTTGCGACGATGAGTAAAACCCACCCTAAAGTACCAATGTAGGTGCCCATCCACCTGCCGAAATTCGGCCAAAGTGAAGAAGTCCAGCTATTGGGAACCAAGAATAAAACAGCTGCTAGCCATGCCGGCCATGAGTGAAACACGCTGCGAGACAAAAAGACAGTAAACACCATAGGAAATAGCCACATGGAGTAGTACTGCTGACCTAGCGATGACAATGTGAAAACCCCGACCAATAAGAGCCCACTCGAAGTCAAAGACCATAACAAGATATCGGTTACGCGCCATCTCAGCAGCACCAGCATGCCGATAGCTACGGCGGCAGCAACAAGAAGCCACACGGGCAAATAAAGAGCATTCGGAATATCGAAATATGCCTGCCACCCCGCGAGGGAGGAGTTTGCATAGTCACGTGTTTGACCGAGGTAGGGGACAAGCTTGGTGAGGTAGTCAGAAGCTCCCGGGATAAGTGGCCATGCGATGACGTTGAGTACGGCAGGAACAGCGATACCGCCGGTGATGGTGCGCCAATCTAGCCGCATAAGCGGAAGGAATAATAATGGCGCGAACTGCGGCTTAATAACAATCGCTAGCCCAATTGCAATTCCTGCGATATGTCGAAGCGCGTGTGGGCTGAGACTTCGGCCCCTGATGGCCTCCGTGTCTACGGCAGGGCTAAAAGAACGCACGAAGCAAAAGAGAAAGACGGAAAGCAGCAGCAATAAGATGCCATTGATATTCGAGAAAGTCAGAGTGTTGATGACTGATTCCGTCGAAAAGCTAATGGCGATTGCAAAAGGCCATACTGGCCCACGCAATGACTGACCCACCAACCGGGTAAGTAGTGCGAGGGCAACAATAATGGCTAAGCTATTGACGATGATGAAGGCGTAGCGAACCGCGTCGAAGTTATCCACTAGCCCCATCGGCAGCAGTAATAATGTTGCGCCTGGGTTATATAGATAGAGCGGATCAACGTGGTGGTACGCCTGGTCATAAACTGACAGACCTGTAAGTGCCCGTGAAAGTGCGTTATAAACGGTCGTAAAATCATCCGTGGCGGTGCCGTTGAATGCCGTGATGAAAGTACGGTGAAGCGCTAAGACTACGGCCAGTGGCCACGCTGCTGCAGTAAGAATCTGGAAAATACGCGAGGCGTCAGATGGTGCCTGCCCATTTTCGGGTTGCTTCACTGAACCTTCCGCCATAGAGGTCAGTGGCGTAGAGGCCGAGCCCCAGGAATTAAAACGATTCTCAAATGTAGCTGTCACACCGGCCGATATTACGGGTTACTGGGCACTGCGTAACGAAGAAACACCGTTGAATCGGTATCTACCACTACCTGCTCCAAGCTGAGCTGGAGGTTGCTGTTGTGTGAAATGCCAACGCTGGAGGCAGCTTTAGCGGAAACGAGATTCTTTTCCACATCCGTAGTTAGCGTTGGATCGAGCGTGAGATACAGCTGATCGAGCATCTTGTCGGCAATGAAGAGCCCAAAAATGCCTGGGCCGCCTTCACACACGATCCGATTAAGACCGCGTGCGCTTAAAGCCTGCACGATTTCGGTGGCGGTGCCATTGCCACTGTTGACCAATTCGACGCCGGCGCGCTGTAGCTCTTCGCGCTTGTCGGCGAGCTCTGGATCAGCAAGCGCTTGGTCACTCGCTACAACCAGCGGTGGGGTAATGGCTTCTTGGACGAACTTAGAGGCGACATCCACATTGAAAGAGTTGGTGATCACCGCGATGGGGGCAGGGTTGGGACGGTCCTTTGAAGGTTGAGCTCCGCCGTAATCTTCTGCGAGCACAGTGCGGCTGCCGACAACGATGACATCGGCGCGCTCTCGAAGTCCCAGCAGCACGGCGGTATCGAGCTCATTACCTAGTTCGCCGCTACTGCCATGCAGGCTGGCGGAACCAGACAAGGTAGAGATTTCAATAAAGCGCACATGCGGATGCGAGGGGTCAGGATCTGGTCCGATTACGTCTTCGACCTTCGGGGCGGAAGTAGGAAGGGAGATAAACGATGTGTCAGTCATAAGCCCAACCTAGTCTCATAGTGGCCACCATGTCCTCGCCTCGAGTTATTTCGTGCTTGGCAGGAATTACACGGTCGTAATTTAAGTGGCGGATTTTTCGCGATTTGAGGGTAGCTAAAGCGGGATTGAGCGGGGGATTTGGAAACTGGAGCCGCAAAGGATAAAGTTTCATATCGCAAGCCACCGCGAGCGTTTTAATCTGAGGTCATCTCAGAATGAAGTTTCAAGCGGTTAAAGCAGTGCGGATGTAGCGCAGTTGGTAGCGCATCACCTTGCCAAGGTGAGGGTCGCGAGTTCGAGTCTCGTCATCCGCTCAAAGTTTCACTACAATGGAACTTTCGTTAGCGCGATTAGCTCAGCGGTAGAGCACTACCTCGACACGGTAGGGGTCACTGGTTCAATCCCAGTATCGCGCACCAAGGGTAAAACCTTGAAAATGCGGATGTAGCGCAGTTGGTAGCGCATCACCTTGCCAAGGTGAGGGTCGCGAGTTCGAGTCTCGTCATCCGCTCTGGTTCTTTTACGGTTAGCCGTCAAAGTGCCTGAGGCGGTTCGCCACGGTGGAATGGCCGAGTGGTGAGGCAACGGTCTGCAAAACCGTGCACACGGGTTCGATTCCCGTTTCCACCTCAATTTGTGCTGTCCTAGGGGCAGGTACAAGCGCGATTAGCTCAGCGGTAGAGCACTACCTCGACACGGTAGGGGTCACTGGTTCAATCCCAGTATCGCGCACACGGATAACCACCTCGGTGGTAAATCCTAGAAACCGGGCCTGGTTTCGTTTGCGGATGTAGCGCAGTTGGTAGCGCATCACCTTGCCAAGGTGAGGGTCGCGAGTTCGAGTCTCGTCATCCGCTCCACATAAAAGGTGGGTCATTTCAAAGAAAGAATGACCCACCTTTTCGCATGCCCAAATGTCTTTCGGGTAGCGTCAACGACGCTACCCGCTGTGTTTGATATCACCACTGCGGCGCACGAAAGTCGGGATGAATTACTAAAGACAGTGGTGAGAATAAGTTCGTGCTGGCACGGTAGCGTGCCGTCAGCTTTCCCAAAGTACACCAAAGGAACTATTCTCAGCGGTGATACGACTAAATCCTTAGTACGCATTGAGTAAGCGTACTTTGTCTAACACGTGGGCTCACGACAGGAATTTCTTCCTGGAGCCAAGGAGTGAAAAATGATTCAATCATCGATCCATCTGGGACGGACCTTAACTGCCGGTGCACTTGTTGCGGGCCTGGGTTTGTCATCTGCCTTGTTGGCACCCGTTGCGTCGGCGCATGACACCGCAATTGGCGGTAGCATCACTGAAGGCGACGTACTGGATGAATTCCCAGAAGAGATCACGATTGAGTTCTCTGCAATTCCACGCGACGGATTCAATAACTTTGCAGTCACCGATCAAGCCACCGGCGAAGTACTATTTTCTGAAGAACCAGAAATTAACGAGCGCGAGCTGACCATCACTACGCCAGAGGATCAAGACCCAGGCAATGGCGACTACATGCTCGGATTCCAAATTACTTCCTCCGATGGGCATGCCACCCGCGGCGGTATCTCTTTCAGCGTTGAATCCGGTGAAGAAACCGCCAGTGCTTCAGAAACCGCCAACGGTGCGGCAGATGACTCTGAAGGGGCCGAAACTCCTGCGGAAGCAGCAGAAGAAGCCGAAGGCATGAGCACCTGGATGAAGTGGGCACTTGCCGGAGTCGGTGTGCTGGCTGTCATCGCAGTCCTAGCGGTGATGCTGGCTAAGCGCCGCGGATACGACGCAGAATAGTTTTCTTTCACAGAAGTTCGATTCATTTTTAACCTTTACGCCGCCTTAATGAAGGCGGAGAAAGTTTTATCGCAATGTTAAAGCACCCTCGCATTTTCGTGTCCATCGTTGCTGCCTCAGCCTTGGTATTGGCAGGCTGTAGCAATTCTGAGCAGGACTCCACGCAAAATGATTCCGCGCCAGAAACCGCTGCGAATGCTCCTGCTGAATCAGACGCTGATGACGCAGACGACAACGATGACGCGGACGATGCTGATGATGCCTTGGATTTTGAGGACGCAGTAGTGCGTGCGATGGCTGAAGATGCCGATATGACGGCGATTTTTGGCACCCTGGTCAACGAATCTAATGAAGATATTGAGATCGTGGCCTTTAGCTCCAGCGTGGACGCTGGTATCAATGAGATCCACGAAACCGTAGACGGTCAGATGCGGGAGATGGAAGAGCCACTAATTATCCCAGCCGGTGAATCCGTGGCCCTGGAACCAGGTGGGGCACACTTTATGCTCATGGACGTCAAGGAACCAGTCATGGCTGGCGATGAAGTCACCCTGACAGTTGAGCTGGCTGATGGCTCGACCGAAGAATTTGATGACATCCCAGTGCGCACCATTGGCGCCGGCGATGAAAACTACGGCGATCTAGGTCATGACCACGGTGATCATGCTGGTGAGGAACACGACGACCACGATGATAACGACGAATAGCACGATCACTAATCTGTTCAGCTTTTAAGGTTTTGGTTTTGTGCCTTAAGTAGGCACAGTGTTCAAGAAGGTGAATATTTTCATGGTTGAGCTCGACCGACGAGCACTTCTAATTCGCGGCGGCCTAGCCAGCGGTCTTGCTGCGACCGGCGCAATTATTGCGGGGTGCACTACACCCGAAGTAAAGAACGCAGCTGCAGCAAATACCGCGTCCACTGAGCAGGCAGATATAGAGACTTTCCTCAAAGACGCGATGGTTCCGTTTGATGGCAAGCATCAAGCCGGCATCACCGCGAGCTCGCACGCCGTGTTGAACCTTTTAGGTTTCAACCTCAAAGACACCGTGGGGAAGAAGGAATTCACCAATTTGATGCGGTTATGGACCGCAGACGCCAGGGCACTGTGTACATCGGAAACTCCGGTTGGCTCGCTTGAACCAGAGATGGCAGATACTCCCGCCAATCTCACGATTACTTGTGGGCTCGGGGAGCGGGTCTTTGACGTCATTGGTGCTTCAAAACTCAGGCCGAAGTGGCTGCGTGATGTTGAAGCATTTGACCGCGATAAGTTAGATCCTGCGTGGGGGCAAACCGATATCGTCTTGCAGATCTGCTGTGATGACCCGGTCACAGCAGGCCATGCCATGCGGCATATGATTCGCGCTGGCCAAGATTATGCGCAGGTGAAGTGGCTCCAGCAAGGCTATGGCCACGCCTACGGTGCCGGCGGTAAGGGCGATACTCCGCGCAATCACTTTGGCCAATTAGACGGCACCGTCAACCCGCGCAGTGACGAAGAAATGGACCAGCAGGTGTGGATCGATGAAGGTCCGCAGTGGGCGCGCGGTGGAACCTCGATGGTGGTGCGCCGCATTCGCATGAATCTTGACACCTGGGAGAAGCTTGACCGGAAGTCACGCGAAAATTCCATTGGGCGCAAGCTTGATAACGGTGCGCCGTTAACTGGTGAAGAAGAATTCGATAAGCCGGATTTTGACGCGGTGGATAAATACGGTCTTCCCACCATCGACCGCAATTCGCACATTGCGCGTGCCCAAGCACCAGATGGCAAGCCGCAGGAGCGCATGCTGCGCCGTGCTTTTAACTACGATATGCAACCGGACTACGCGCCGATCTCAGAAACCGGCTTCGTTAATGACGAGGAAGAGATCTCGGGTACCGACGTACAGTTATCGAATTCCGGACTGGTCTTTATTTGTTTCCAGAAAGACATGACCAAGGTTTTTGAACCGATGCAAAGGCGCATGGATGAAGTGGATCTGCTTAATGAGTGGATCACACATATCGGTTCTGCCGTGTACTTTGTCCCACCGGGAGTGCAATCCGGCGGAACCACGGGGACCTTTTGGGCGGAAACCTTAATAGACGCGGTAGGATAACCGGGTTAGAACTTGTACATCAGGGTGGCGGCCAGGTAAGCCGTTTTTCCCATTAGCGCAAAGGAGCGCAGCATGTCAGAAGCAATCGCCGCAACTACGGTCAATTATGAGCCGTTTACCTGCCCTGCAGGCACAGCAGTCGGTACTGCGATGAGGGAGCTGGGTCTGCCCAATAAAGGACCTGAGGCGGTTGTCGTCGTTCGTGATGCAGAAGGTCAACTGAAAGATCTCGCTCACGTCCCTGCTGAAGATGGCGTATTCACCCCCGTCGCAGCTTCTGAAGAAGACGGCCGCGCTGTTATTCGCCACTCGTGCGCGCACGTTTTGGCACAGGCTGTCCAAGCTGAATTTCCGGGCACCAAGTTGGGCATTGGCCCGGCAATTGAAAATGGCTTTTACTACGATTTTCAGACTGAGGAACCATTTACTCCAGAAGATCTGAAGACCATCGAGAAGCGGATGAAGAAGATCATCAAAACTGGCCAGCGCTTTGAGCGTGGCGTGTTTGCTTCCAATGAAGAAGCCGCAGAAGCCTTGCGTGATGAGCCATTCAAGCTGGAACTCATCGAGGATAAGGGCAATGTTGACCCGAATTCCGATGAAGCAACTGAAGTCGGCGCCGGCGAGCTGACCTACTATGACAACGTCAATCCACGCACCAATGAGGTGGAGTGGTCTGACTTGTGCCGTGGTCCGCACCTTCCGACCACCAAGTACATTCCTGCCTTTACCTTGACGCGCTCTTCTGCTGCCTACTGGCGCGGTGACCAGGATAATGCTGGTCTGCAGCGCATTTACGGCACCGCTTGGGAATCCAAGGAATCCCTTGAGGCTTACCAGCACATGATGGAAGAGGCTGAAAAGCGTGACCACCGCCGTCTGGGCGCAGAGCTAGACCTCTTTAGCTTTCCCGATGACTTGGGATCTGGTCTGCCAGTATTCCACCCAAACGGCGGCATCGTTCGCACGGAAATGGAAGAGCATTCACGCCGTCGCCACATTGAGGCCGGCTACTCTTTCGTCAACACTCCGCACATCACCAAGCAGGACCTCTTTGAGCGTTCCGGTCACCTTGGTTTCTACAAAGACGGCATGTTCCCACCAATGCACGTCGATGCTGAATATGACGAAGAGGGCAATGAGACCAAGCCTGGGCAGGACTACTACCTCAAGCCCATGAACTGTCCGATGCACAACCTCATCTTCGATACCCGTGGTCGTTCTTACCGTGAGCTTCCGCTGCGTATTTTTGAGTTCGGCACCGTGTACCGCTATGAAAAGTCCGGGGTTATCCACGGTCTGACCCGTGCGCGTGGCTTTACTCAAGATGATGCGCATATCTACTGCACCGATGATCAGTTGGAAGATGAGCTGACGTCAGTTCTGGACTTCGTTATTTCCTTGCTCAAGGACTACGGTCTGGATGATTTCTACCTCGAGCTGTCTACCCGCGACCCAAAGAAGTCCGTGGGCTCTGATGAAATCTGGGAGCGTTCAACGGAAATCCTTGCACGCGTTGCTGAGAAGTCTGGTCTGGAGCTAGTTCCAGACCCAGAAGGCGCTGCCTTCTACGGCCCTAAGATCTCTGTTCAGGCACGTGACGCGATTGGCCGTACCTGGCAGATGTCTACCGTGCAGTTGGACTTCAACATGCCAGAGCGCTTTAACCTGGAGTACACCGCTTCTGATGGTTCCAAGAAGCAGCCAATTATGATCCACCGCGCGCTCTTTGGCTCTATTGAGCGCTTCTTCGGCGTGCTGCTGGAGCACTACGCTGGCGCTTTCCCAGCATGGTTGGCGCCACACCAGGTCGTAGGTATTCCAGTGTCTGAGGACAACGTCGAGCACCTCAACCAGGTTATTGCGAAACTGCGCAAGAAGGGCATTCGCGCTGAGGTCGACACCTCGGATGACCGCATGCAGAAAAAGATTCGCAACCACACCACGGGCAAGGTGCCGTTCATGTTGCTCGCTGGCGCACGTGATGCTGAAGCGGATGCAGTATCCTTCCGCTTCCTCGATGGTTCCCAAGCCAACGGCATCCAGGTTGATGAAGCAGTCGAGCTCATTGCCAACTGGATTGCAGAGCGTGAGAACACCCAGCCGAATCAAGAAAACATCGAGGCTCGTCGCAGTCAAGATGCCTAAGCTAGCGGTTTAGGTACTTTACCCACCCCAGATAACCTTGCACAGACCTCGCCGCATGTTAGCGGCGAGAAGAAAGGACACGTTTGCCGTCATGGCTAATTCTTCCAAATCCTATGAACACACAGGACAAGAGGAAGTTGACGTGTATGTGGACTCTGGGGTGGGACAGCCAGACCGTTTAGAGCGGATTTGGGCGCCTTTTCGTATGGCGTATATCAAAAAGCGAACTCAAGACCCGTTTGTAGAAGCGCCAAAGAAAACAGATGAAGACGCATTAATCATTGCGCGCGGCGAAGAGGTCTATGCACTTTTAAATCTCTTTCCCTATAACGCAGGCCATCTCATGGTGGTGCCTTATCGCAAGGTTGCTAACTTCGAGGACCTTACTGACTCCGAAACCATGGAGCTTATGGCTTTTGTGAAAAAGTCGATCCGAGTGCTCAAGAAGATTTCGAATCCAGAAGGAATTAACGTCGGTTTTAACTTAGGTAAAGCCTCTGGCGGGTCGGTGGGAGACCATCTTCACATGCATGTCGTGCCGCGCTGGTCTGGGGACAGCAACTTTATGACTATCCTTGATGGCACGAAGGTCTTGCCGCAATTGTTGAAAGAAACACGGGAAGCCCTTGCCCAAGGCTGGCAGGAAATTGAGTTGGAGGATAGCCAAATGGAGGCTTCAAGAATGGAGAACCCCAGTGCTTAGCGTGCACGGGCGCAAGCCCGCAGCAGTGGTTGTCGAACCAGTCGCCCGCGGATTCCTCAAAGTAGGACTAACGCCTAATGCAGTAACACTCATCGGCACCTTTGTCACCATCGCTATTACCGTGACGCTCATTCCGAGTGGCCATCTTTTTGCCGCGGCAGTATTTTCCGGAATCTTCGCGGCCTTCGACATGGTCGATGGCACTATGGCGCGTTTAAGCGGTGGGGCTACAAAATTTGGTGCAACGCTTGATGCTAGTTGTGACCGGATTACCGACGGTGCTCTTTTTGCTGCCATCATCTGGTACCTCATCTACTTTGACAATGCGCATCCCGCAACCATCTTTGCAGCACTTGTGGTCTTGGTGACCTCCCAGGTCATCTCCTATGTCAAAGCCCGCGGTGAAGCATCAGGCTTTTCGATGATCGGTGGGCTCATCGAGCGTCCTGAGCGCTTGATTTTAGGATTGGTTGGTATTGGCCTCGAAGGGCTTGGCGTTCCTTATATTCTTCCGGTGTGCTTGTGGTTGTTGGCTATCGGTTCGATTTTTACCGTTTATCAGCGGTTGATGCAGGCGTATAAGCAAGATAGGCGGGAAAACCCTAAAGCGCCAGGGGCCAAAACAGCTTAAGGGGCTAGATGAGAATTAAGGACGATATTTCTGCCGCCGGCTATTTTGCGGGGTGGAGCCTGGTCAAGCACCTGCCTGTGCCACTAGCCAAATGGCTCTTTAACAAGGTGGCAGATAAGGTCTCGCACGATGGCGCAGGGATGGAACAGCTACGCCGCAATTTGATGCGCGTAGTGGGGCCGGAAAACGTCACCCGTGAACTAGTGCGGGATTCCATGCGTTCTTATATGCGCTATTGGATGGAAGCATTTCGCTTGCAGTCCTTATCGCAGGATGCAGATTTGCATCGTCAGCTGCTGGCAGGGCTTGAAGGCAAAGAGCTTCTCGATGCCTCCTTGAATTCGCCTAAGGGCACCATTCTGGCGCTGACCCACAGTGGCAACTGGGACATGGCTGGCGTATTTTTGGTCGGCTATAACGGTCCTTTTACCACCGTTGCAGAACGTGTCCAGCCGGAAAGCTTGTTTAAGGCTTTCGTGGATTACCGGCAGGCGCTTGGTTTTAAGGTCATAGCTCTTACCGGTGGTGAGCAGCCGCCTTATGAGCAGCTGAAGCAAGCTTTAGAATCAGGGGAAGTGGTGTGTCTGCTTTCCGAGCGTGATTTAACGCGGCATGGCGTGGAGGTAGATTTCTTCGGCGAGCCGTGCAATATGGCCACTGGCCCTGCACGTTTAGCGCAGGAGACCGGTGCTCATCTGCACGCAGTCCATTGCTTTTTCCACGACGACAACGACGATGAGTCTGGTGCATCAGTTGCAGGTGGCAGCCCGCGGTGGGGTATGACGGTCTCGGAACCGGTTGAGGTCGACGACATCAAGACAACAACGCAAAGCCTTGCTCGGCACTTCGAAAAATTCCTCCGCCGCCGGCCTCAAGATTGGCACATGCTGCAACCGCAGTGGAATGTCGATATTGAACAACGCCGGCTCAAGCGCGCGGAGCGCGAGAGCTATGAGCAAAAGCAAGCTGCGCAGCAGAAGAAAAAGGGGAGGAAATAGCAGGTGCGAATTGGTTTAGTGTGCCCGTATTCCTTCGACGAACCAGGCGGAGTTCAAGCGCATATGCTTGACCTTGCCACGGTTTTTATTGACCAGGGCCATTTTGTACAGGTTCTGGGTCCGGCTTCAGCAGAGACCGATGTCCCGGACTTTGTGGTCAAAGGTGGCGGTTCCATCCCGATTTCTTATAACGGGTCTGTCGCGCGGCTTTCTATCGGACCGCAGGTTACTCGCCGCGTTAAAGAATTTATTCGTGATGGTGACTTTGATGTCTTGCATATTCACGAGCCAAATTCCCCGAGCTACTCCATGCGGGCTCTGAGCATCGCCGAGGGGCCCATTGTTGCAACGTATCATGCTTCTGCGGCGAGCTCACGGCTTTTGCAGTTGGCGCGTCCGGTCCTCAGCCCGATGTTGGAAAAAATTCGCGGGGGCATTGCTGTCTCGGAGATGGCGCGGCGTTGGCAAGTGGAACAACTGGGCGGCGACCCGATTTTGATTCCTAATGGCGTG
Organism: Corynebacterium sp. J010B-136; assembly: GCF_002967075.1. Taxonomy (GTDB): domain Bacteria; phylum Actinomycetota; class Actinomycetes; order Mycobacteriales; family Mycobacteriaceae; genus Corynebacterium. The sequence goes on from NZ_PUGE01000003.1 coordinate 299,990, forward strand.
GATACCTCAGTGTATGCAGCGGCGCGCCAACACAGCAACGCTGCGTCTAACAACGCGGACGACGCGACTGAAGGACCCCTGGAGATTGTCTTTTTGGGCCGCCTTGATGAATCACGTAAGGGGCTTGATGTTCTCTTGGATGCGCTTGAGCACATCGATCGTCCCATCCGCGTAACCGTGATGGGTGGAGGCCATGCTCGATCGCGTCCTGGCGTGGATTTTGTCGGGCGAGTCTCCGATCTAGACAAAGCTCGGATTCTGGGCCGCGCGGATATCTACGTGGCGCCGAATCGTGGTGGCGAATCCTTTGGCATTGTCTTAGTTGAGGCGATGGCCGCGGGGTGCGCTGTAGTTGCCAGTGATTTAGAGGCGTTTGCGGCGGTGTGCAACGTGGAAGCTGAACAGCCTGCCGGCTTGCTGTTTAAAAATGGCGATGCCCGCGACTTGGCTGCAAAGATCACGCGGCTTATCGATGATGAGCACGAACGCCGTGCCCTGATCTCCGCAGGTATCCAACGTGCCGAGCAATATGACTGGGACCATGTAGCAGCCGCGGTGATGCAGGTTTATGAAACTGTCCAAGACGGAACTAAAGTTCGGGTCGGCTAAGGAGCAGCGCTTTTCATGAATACGATTGTGCTCATCGTCATCACGGTGATCATCACAGTTATTGCGCTGTGGGCATATTTCACCGCACAGCGGCTTAATACCTTGCACATCCGCACAGATGCTGCCTTGGCCCAGCTGCAAGCGATGCTGGACCGACGCGCAGCCGTTATCGGCGTGTTGGTTCCGGCTCTCGCGCCGATTGCCCTGCAAGCAGAAGGTGTTGCGCTCCGCCACGGGAAATTTGATGAGCGCTCACAACGTGAACGTGAGCTGAATGTGGAAATCCACAAGTTCTTCGACGCTGATGAGCAATTAGCTGCCAGCGTATCGGCGAATCCGCAATTGGTGGATGCGGAAACACGCGTTCAATTAGCGCACCGTTTTTATAATGAAGCAGTATCCGATACTCGGGCTTTACGTTTGCGCCCAACAGTACGTGTGCTGCGTCTGGGAGGCACGGCTCCGCTGCCAGAATTTTTTGAATACTCTTTTAGTCTCGAGCGTCCATAGCAACTGGCGCTTCCGCCAGATGCTGCTGCGCAGTTGATTGCTCGGACTGAGCACGAGCTTCACACCACGCTTCGCACCTTGCTTCGAGCGCGAGCCAGCACAGCGCAAGCACAGTCATAATAACGATGAGAAGATTGCGCAGCGCGAGTGCTGCCACTGGTGCGAACTCGACACCCACCTGGGACCAAATAAAGTTGTAGTTGCTGGGATAGACGTAACTGCCTAAAGCGGCAGTTACGAGCGTTAGTACAGCTAAGGACACCATGAGGATGAAAATAGCCCGGTGAGTTCTAGGATGTTTGAGCTGGTGCTCAGACATCTCCGGTTGGCGTAGTGCAACTGCGAGCAGCGGTGCAAACCAAACAATATACTGCGGGGAAAAGACTTTATTGGTGATAATCAACAACAAGATCATCACGCCGAAAAAGGCGATGGTGCTCCGTGGATTCCAACCACCAGCCAGAAAACGCCACAGTGCCCAGGCCAAAGCGAAAGCTATAGCGGCGGCCATGGAGTAGGTGGACCAGCCAATGGCTTGATCGACGCCGGGGCCGGAGATTTCAAAGCTCTTTGATTCGGCATAGCCCATTTCCCACCGCGTAGGCTCATAAAAGGCCTGGTAAACAAAAGGTGTGGCGAATACGGATTCTATCTGTAAACCGCGATCGCTTTGATAGGTCAAGGGGCTTAAAAGACGCTGCCAGCCGCTGGTTACTACCGTGATGGCGCACAACGCGACAAGCGCGGTGAAAAAGCTCAACAACCTCAACCATGACTTGCGGTTGCTCAACCGACCAACAAGACCGGCAGCTAGAACGCCTGGCCAGAGCTTCATCGTGGTCGCAAAAGCCAGTAGCGCTGAAGCAATATTTGGCCACTTCACCAAGCACGCTGCAGCAGCGGCGACCGTAAGGGCTGGGAAAATATCGAGCCGCATGTAGAAGACTTGGCCAGTCAATGTGCCGAAGAAGATCCAGAACCAGCCAGCAAGCCATACCCGTGGGTTTGCGTGGTGATTGCTTAGGACAAGGGCGAGGAATAGGGCATCGACAAGCATGCACATCAGAACAAAAGCGATGTAGAAAGCATCGATATGATCGCCGATGAGTGCAGTGAGTATCTCCACTGGCCAAGTCCCCGCATGCGGGTACTCAGTCATCATGGTGGTGGGCTCATTGCCCAAGATGCCGTAGAAGTAATAAGCAACATCCCCGCGCGGGGAATGATCGCGGAAAATGATTAAGCCCAACATGATGCGGGCTATCACCCACGCGGTCCAAATCGCTGGAATGGTAGCGAATAGACGCCTTAGAACTGGCATGCGCTTATGGCCTTTGTGTAGTTGTCAGTGGTTTGCAGAGTGCACAAACGATGCACTCTAGTTGGTTTGGCCCTCAATAGCGGACTCCACATCAACCGGTGGGCCCAGGTACAACAAGACACTGAAGGCGATGATGACAATGACTAGCACAATTAAAATGGAGCGAACAGGGTGGCGTACAACCTGCGCTAGAACATTGTCGAAGATTCCCTGCGGCTTTTCATCGCGATTATGAAAGCGCCAGCCACCTTCCAGCAGGCCCTTGCGATCTGCCCAGATGGCAAAAGGCAGCGCTGCCCACGGAATGACGGAGACAACAAGGCCTACAATGCCAATTCCCACAGGCCAGCGATTATTGATCCAGACCAAGGCCGTGATGAAAATAAAGCACAGGAAGCCGAAACCATGGATTCCTCCGGCTACAGGAACAACAGCTTCTGTCACGCCTGAGTATTTGAGGATCATCCCTAAGATCAGGAAGGTCCAGGTAAACATTTCTAGATAGGCGACTACTCGATGTAGTTTCTTCGGCATCATATCCAACATGGTAACTAACAGCTGGTGAAATTGACGTACCGGACGGGCATGCAACGCTTTGGTATTGCTCACATATGATGGAGAGATTGACCATCTAGAAGTTAAGAGAAATCTACTAAGGAGAATAAAGTGACCACTAGCGACTCAACGTCGGCAGCAAAGGCGCAGTCTGTCCACGACGTCTTGGACATGAAGCCTTTAGGCGATAGAAAATTCTTAGGTCCTTCGGTTCCCTCTGCTTTTACCCGGACTTTCGGCGGACAGGTTGTGGCGCAGGCACTTCGCGCTGCACAACTGACTGTCGAGGGCAAACGTGCACACTCTTTGCATAGCTACTTTTTAGAAGGCGGCATTGCCGCTCAGCCTATCGAGTTTGAGGTTGAACATGTACGTGATGGACGTACTTTTTCCTGCCGCCGTGTGGAAGGCTTCCAAAACGGCAAGCGCATGATGATTATGACCGTCAATTTCCACCACGATAAGGACCGCGGACCAGAACATGCCACCGCCATGCCCCAGGTTCCAGGACCTGAGGAAGCTATTGACCATTTAGAGATTCGTCCGCGCTCTGCACAAAAACGCCAGCTCGATTGGATGGATTGGGATATCCGCGCGGTTGAAGAATCAAAGCTGACCGAGGAGCAACTACACCCTGCAGGACAGGGCACCCACCAGTACCTCTGGTTTAAAAACACCGGTGTGATGGGCGAAGATCAGGATGTGCACCAAGCTGCGCTGACTTATTTATCCGATATGACTTTGCTGTATACGGCATTGCTGGATCACCCAGAGCAAGAATTGCAGGTAGCTAGCCTCGATCATGCCATGTGGTTCTTGCGTCCAGTGCGTGTCGATGAATGGCTATTAGTAGATCAGTATTCGCCCTCAGCTGGAGGCGGAGTGGGCCTGACCAAGGGGAATGTGTACAACCAGCAAGGTGAACTAGTAGCTGTGTTGTCCCAAGAAGGGCTCATGCGCGAGCCTAACTAGCGTGTATTTTCTTGTTCGCAGCTGCATTTTCTCGTGCTCGGTGCGCGGGGGATAGTACTGATAACTGCAGAAGAACGTATAGTTGATCGCAAGCTAATTTTTAACGTACGAAAGGTAACTTGATGGCAGGCCACTCAAAGTGGGCAACTACGAAGCATAAAAAGGCCGCGAATGACGCCAAGCGCGGCAAAGAATTCGCAAAGATGGTCAAAAACATCGAAGTTGCAGCGCGTACCGGTGGCGGTGACCCGGCGGCCAACCCAACCCTGGACGACATGATCAAAAAGGCCAAGAAGGCCTCCGTCCCCAACGACAACATCGAGCGCGCGCGCAAGCGTGGCTCCGGCGAAGAAGCCGGCGGTGCGGACTGGGAAAACATCATGTACGAAGGCTATGGCCCCAATGGTGTTGCCATGCTGATTGAGTGTTTGACTGATAACCGCAACCGCGCGGCTACCGAGGTGCGCACCGCGATGTCTCGCAACGGTGGCAACCTCGGTGAATCCGGCTCGGTCGCGTACATGTTTACCCGCACCGGTGTGGTTTTGGTGAAAAAGGGCGAACTAGAAGTCGATGACGTTCTCATGGCTGTCCTTGAAGCAGGCGCTGAGGATGTCCACGACTTGGGTGAGTTCTTTGAGGTTACCTGCCAGCCCACCGATATCTCTGCTGTGAAGGAAGCTTTGGAAGCGGCTGAGATTGAAGTGGAAGATTCCGACCAAGACTTCCGCGCTTCGGTTGAGGTAGCACTCGGTGTAGATGATGCTAAGAAGATCATGCGCCTAATTGACGCTCTGGAAGAATCTGATGATGTACAAAACGTGTACACCAACATGGATCTTTCAGAAGACGTGCTTGCTGCATTGGACGAAGGCTAAGACTTGAGAGCATTTTCGTGGCTTTAGTCCACTGATTCGAAACACTAAGAGTGCACCTAAGTTCCACACCGTGGGCATAGGTGCACTTCTTTGTCACTTACATGTGGTAGAACATATGTGTGAGGATAACTGATGCCTGAGGCCTAACTTAGCGCATCGACAAGGACATAAAGCCGGTGAGATCAGCGGCAAAAGGACGGTATAGCCAATGAACCTTGAGGGTTTGCGCGTCATGGGCATTGACCCTGGCTTAACCCGCTGTGGTCTTTCCGTAGTACAAGCTGGCCGCGGTCGCGCCGTCATCCCCATCTCTGTGGGTGTTGCGCGCACCCCACCAGAGGAAGAATTGGCACAACGCTTGCTTCGTCTTTCCAATGCGGTGGAGGAGTGGATGGATGATTACCAGCCGGATGTAGTCGCGATTGAAAGATTATTTGAACGCGGTAATGTCTCCACGGTATTGCACACGGCCCACGGTGTTGGCGTATTGATGCTGGCTGCAGCCAAGCGCGATATACCGGTTTATATGTACACTCCTTCGGAAGTGAAAAAGGCTATCTCTGGCAATGGTCGTGCTGATAAGAAACAGATGACCACCATGATTACCCGTATCCTCGGATTGAGTGAAGCGCCGAAGCCGGCGGATGCTGCCGATGCTTTGGCACTCGCGGTCTGTCACTGTTGGCGAGCGCCAGTTATCCAACGTGCAGAGATGGCGCAACAGCAGATGAAAAAGCTGGAGGAAGAACGCCGCAAGCAAGCAGCGAATAAGTAATGGGCACGCGTAAATCTAATAGCGGCCAAATATGGGGAACCAATGTGTTGCATGCTGCGTCAGAAACAGCAACAAGAGTTATTGCACAAGAAGAAATGGAGCTAGAAAACCTGTGATTGCCTCTTTGAACGGTGAGGTCTTATCCATCGCCCTTGATCACGCTGTTATTGAATGTGGCGGGGTTGGCTACCAATTCTTAGCCACGCCCCGGACCTTAGGTACTTTGGTGCGCGGTGATCGTGCGCGAGTGATGACGTCCTTGGCTGTCAAGGAAGACGCCATGACCCTATATGGATTTACCGCAGATGAAGATCGTGCGATGTTTCATCAACTCCAAGTAGTGTCCGGCTTAGGCCCGAAGCTTGCGCTGGCATGTTTATCGGTGCTCGAGCCAGGCGAAATTGCCACTGCCATTAATAATGGGGATGCGAAGAAGCTGCAGACCATCCCAGGTGTGGGCAAGCGTATGTCGGAGCGTATGGCTTTGGAACTGAAGGACAAGGTTAAAGGCTTTATTACGCAACCTGCTGGGGATGATGCGTCGGCTGCTTCCCAAAGCAGCCTGCCTGTCGGCAGCGGGGCAATGGTAGATACCGTCGTCGAAGCATTGGTCGGGCTTGGCTTTACCGAAAAAGCGTCGCGTCCTGTGGTTGAAGCCTTCGTGGCAGAATCAGAAAATACGGAAACCCTTGAAACTGCTACCGTCTTGCGTGCATCGCTTGCAGCACTAAGCGGTAAGAAATAGAGGTTCATCAAACATGAATGAATCACCGGAGATTGAGGACACGACATGTCGGATGTAGAGCGCACTGAATTTCAGCTTCCCAATGACGCTGCGCGCCCTGAGCCTTTGCAGCGAAATGAGAATATTGCCGCTGAAATGCAGCTGGGCGAACACGACGTGGAGCGTTCGCTGCGTCCCAAAGGCTTGGATGAATTCATCGGCCAGCCGAAGGTCAAAGAACAGCTGTCGCTAGTTCTCACCGGTGCTAAAAATCGTGGTGTTGTTCCAGATCACGTGTTGCTCTCGGGCCCGCCAGGTCTTGGTAAGACCACCATGGCGATGATCATTGCCCAGGAAATGGGCACGAGTTTGCGCATGACCTCGGGCCCAGCCCTGGAACGAGCTGGCGACTTGGCCGCGATGTTATCGAACCTGATGGAAGGTGACATCCTTTTCATCGATGAGATTCACCGTATCGCGCGTCCTGCCGAGGAAATGTTGTACATGGCGATGGAAGACTTCCGCATCGACGTCATTGTGGGTAAAGGGCCTGGTGCAACATCCATTCCGTTGGAAATTCCGCCATTTACCCTTGTTGGAGCAACCACTCGCGCGGGCATGCTCACCGGCCCTTTGCGTGATCGCTTCGGCTTTACTGCGCAAATGGAGTACTACAACGACGCCGATCTAGAACACGTTGTTACTCGTGCGGCTCGAATTTTGGGCGTGGACATTGACAAAGACGCAGCGATTGAAATTGGGTCGCGCTCGCGTGGCACCCCGCGTATTGCAAACCGGCTTTTGCGCCGCGTGCGTGACTTTGCTGAAGTCAATGGCGATGGACATGTTGACATGGCAGCAGCGCAGGGTGCGTTGGAAGTCTTCGACGTGGACCACAAAGGTCTAGACCGCCTGGACCGGGCAGTGCTTAGCGCATTGATTAAGGGCCACGGCGGCGGGCCGGTTGGCGTGAGTACTCTTGCCATTGCTGTTGGTGAAGAACCTTCCACCGTTGAGGAAGTGTGTGAGCCCTATCTTGTGCGCGCTGGCATGATTGCGCGCTCTGCCCGCGGGCGCGTGGCAACTCGTGCGGCGTGGGAACATTTGGGACTTACTCCTCCTAATACCGCCGCGGGACTTTTCTAACGCGTAGCGACTTTGTTCGCGTGTAGAGAACAAGCGGGCTTTAGCAAGGAATTTCGGCGATATTCTGGCAGTATGGAAATACTATGGAATTAGTATTTATCGCAATAATCCTTGTCCTTTTCCTCCTTCCCAGCATCCTGATTGGCCGCAAGCAGCGTCAGCGTCAGCGCGAGATCCAGCAGTTCCAGCACGACTTGGTTCCTGGACAGCGAGTAATCACCGCCGGCGGCATTGTCGGCACCGTGGTTTCCACCGACAGCAATACCGTCAACTTAGAACTATCGCCTAATGTCGTCGTTACTTTTGAGCGCATGGGCATTATCCGCAGTGCGGATGCGATCAGCCCGGCCGGTGGTCCCGCACTAGAAAACCAGCAACCAAGCTCCCCGGCGACTGAGCATCCAGAAGCTTTCGAGGATCGCGGAAGCCACCCCGAAAATTACTCCAGCAACTTTGAGTCTGAAAACTATGACGCACCAGAGTCTAACGATGATGACTTTGGCAGCTCACCTGAGTCAAAGAACTAAAGTTAGATTTCTAGAAAGCACCCGTGTGCACCCAATTGAGGGAGCATGCTGGTGCTTTTCGCGTGCCAGAGCTGCAATTTAACTAGTTAATTCACAGCAGCGGCAACGATATGAAAAGGCGTATTACTTCTCACATGCTCGGAGAAATGCCAAGATCGGGTGCTGCACAGTTGTATATATGACGTACGATAATGGTTTGTGTTTGGTCAACCTAACGTGCGGTGTATTTTACTGCGCGCGGTGGCCGCAAAATCTAAATAGTCAATAAAGTCAACCAGTGGGAGATTAGCCTTGTCCGCTCCTAATCGCGGCGCGATCAGCAAAAGTAATCGCACCTGGCCCAAACGCGCTCTAGCGTTGTTTGGGCTCATAGTGATCCTTCTCTACGCATTAGTTCTTTTTACCGGGGAGCGTTCACTTAGCCCCAAGCTTGGTATCGACCTGCAAGGTGGTACGCGAGTCACGCTAGTTCCACAGGGTGAAGAGCCAACCCAGGACCAGTTGGCGCAAGCTCGTACGATTTTGGAGCAGCGTGTCAACGGCATGGGTGTCTCTGGTGCTGAGGTAGTAACCAACGGCAATACCTTGGTGATCACCGTTCCGGGTGAAGACACCTCTCAGGCACAAGCTGTTGGTGCGACATCGCAGCTGCTATTTCGTCCTGTAGCTGAACAGCCGAATCCGGATCCAGCAGCGCTGGGTGAGACCATCGAAGAAATGGCCAACCGGTGGGTAGAATTCGACCTCATTTCTGTCGATGGGGCGAATCAGGTTCTCAAGCAGGTTCATGATGCCATTAACCCAACTACGGATGACGAAGGCGATGCTGCCGACGATACAGATTCAGATGCGCCAACCGTAACTGCGGAGCCACGACCAGAGCCTGAGAACTCTCTAGAGGCTGCTGATCGCCGCGATGAAATGACTGAGATGCTGTTGAAGGACCGCCAGTCTGAAGACCCAACGGTTCAGGCCGCAGCACTGTCTTTGATGCAGTGTGATGCCGCAACTGACCCATTGGCAGGTGCAGACGACCCAGCGCTTCCTTTTGTTACCTGTGACTATGACAATCAGGCTCCCTACCTTTTGGAGCCTGCTCCGTTGCTCGCCGGCATTGAGGATCCAGAAGGCACTCGTCTAACCGGTAATGAGATTGATACGAATTCACCAATCAATGGTGGCTTGAACTCTCAAACCAGTCAGATGGAAATTAGCTTCTCTTTCCAGACCGGTGATGGCCCAACTGGTTCCGATACCTGGGCCAAGTTGACCGACGAGTACCTGCAGAAGCAAATCGCTATCACATTGGACTCGGCGGTTATCTCCGCTCCCGTGATTCAGGGCGTAACCCCATATGGTTCCGCAACCTCCATCACTGGACAATTCACTCAGGAGCAAGCACAAAGTCTTGCCAACAACCTACGTTATGGCGCGCTGCCATTGTCCTTTACCGGTGAAGACGGTGAATCGGGCGGTACCACCGAGATCGTCCCACCGTCACTGGGTAAGACTGCGCTGGAAGCGGGCCTTATCGCTGGCGTTGTAGGTCTGCTTCTTGTCGCGGCTTACTCCATTTACTACTTCCGCGCTTTGGCTGGCGTTTCCCTCATTACGCTGGTGGCCGCAGCAATCTTGACCTATGGCTCCATCGTCTTGCTGGGCCGCTGGATCGGCTACTCGCTGGACCTGTCCGGTATCGCAGGTTTGGTCATCGGTATTGGTGCCACCGCTGACTCCTTTGTTGTCTACTTCGAGCGCATCAAGGATGAGCTGCTTGAGGGACGTACATTTAGGTCCGCAGCTACTAAGGCTTGGGAGCGCGCACGTGCGACCATCATTACGGGTAACGTCGTGACCTTGATCGGTGCTGTCGTGGTCTACATGCTGGCTGTTGGTGAAGTTAAGGGCTTTGCATTCACGCTGGGTCTGACCACCGTATTCGACATCGTTGTTTCCTTCCTCGTGATGGCACCACTGATGCAGATCGCGGCACGTCGTCCAGCATTTGCTAAGCCATCGATGAACGGCCTGGGCGGCATGTTTGCTTTGGTCGAAGAACGCCGTGAACAGGGTTTCTACGCGCCAGGACGCAACCACAGGGCAGCAGCTTCTACTGGTTCTGAAGCCGAAGGCAAGGAAGAGCCAGTAAACCAGCTTCGAAGCGTCGTTGGGCCAACATCATCAGCATCATCAACTTCTGAAGCACCCGAAAGATCAGACAGCGGGGAAGACCCCTCCGCGAAGCCTTCGGATCAGGACTCCCAGGAGGAGAAATAATCATGGCTGCCAATAAATCTAAAATCTCTCGCATGGATCGCCTATACCTCGATGAGGGCGGCTTTGATTTCATCAAGCGATCCAAGACCTGGTACTCCATCACCATTGGTCTTTTAGTGGTCGCAATCGCTGCCATCGCCATTCGCGGATTCAGCCTTTCGCTGGACTTCGAAGGCGGAACCAAAATCAACCTTCCCGCCAAAGGCCTGGAAGAAACCGCAGTTTCCGAGGTATTCCAAGAAGCTACTGGCATTGAACCTGAACAGGTCCAAATTGTTGGTAGTGGTGAGAGCGCGACGCTGGAAGTAAACTCCGAGCGTTTAACCGAGGAACAGGCGGATTCGGCACGACTGGCAATCTATGAAGAATTTCAGCCAGTAAACGCAGCTGGGGAAGCTACCCCTGATGCTGTGGGCGTATCCACCGTGTCGGAGTCCTGGGGCTCAACTATTACTAAGCGCATGATCATCGCGATGATTGTGTTCCTGGTTATTGCGACGGCATATGTTGCTTTCCGCCTGCAGCGCACTATGGCAATTGCTGCCATCTTGGCCCTGATTGCTGACGGTATTATCATCGCTGGCCTGTACGCGCTGTTTGGTTTGGAAGTTTCCCCAGCAGTCATTATTGGTCTGCTGACGGTCTTGACCTTCTCCATCTATGACTCCGTGATTGTCTTTGACAAGGTCAATGAAAATACAGAGGGGATTACCGGACAAAGAAATCGAACGTATGCTGAGCAAACCAACTTGGCAATTAATCAGACCGTGATGCGTTCAATCTCTACCTCGGTTATTTCTGCACTGCCGATCATTGCGCTATTTGTCGTTGCCGTATGGATGATGGGCATTGGTACCCTGCGCGATCTTGCGCTCATTCAGCTTATCGGTGTTATCGAAGGTATCTTCTCTTCGATTTTCTTGGCTTCACCTTTGGTAGTCACTCTGGCTAACCGCAATAAGAAGATTAAGGAACACAACAAGCAAGTCGCTGAATATCGTGCCAGTGCCGAATTTAGCGAGGGCGAACAGGATGCAGGTAGCAAGGAAGCAAACTCCAAGCGCCAGGTCGTCTCACCAACCGCACAACAGCCGACGAACCTAGAAGGCACACAGGTCTCGCAGACCGGCTCTTCTTGGCGTCCACGGCGTTAAGACTAACTCTTAACCGCTAAAGATTTTTAACAGCACCGCTTTCTACATGCGGTGCTGTTTTCTTTCGCTCTATTTACCTATCCTCAAGCTTTTTCATTGGTTATTAAGTAGATAGGGTAGTAAAGTTTCGGGTTTGTGAAGGAGACACGTGGCATGAACCAAAAAGTGGTAAAAACAGTGGATAACCAAAGCACACCACGAACACCGATGCGTGGGTGGCGAAAGCATGCCCGACACTTACGTGCCGGTGTCGTACTTCTAGCCGCATCCTCGCTTGTGCTGACTGCTTGCTCAACTGGCGGAGACCAAAGCGGCGAGCAGGAAATTGGCCCTGAAGAAAAGAAAAGCTCTGAGTATCCGGGATACTTGGCTAACTCTGAGCTAACTACGGTCAACGCTGGTTCAGCATTTGGTACTGCCTCAGTAGCATCGCAGCTATCAGGTCGCCTATATCCGGGTGCTTTTGTCTCCGGCCCAACTGGACAGTTGGTGCCGAACTCGGATTTGGTTACGACCCATGAGTGGATGGATGGCGATCAGCGCAAAGTGTTGTACACGGTGACTGAGGATGCAACTTATTCCGATGGCACGCCTGTTACCTGTGATGATTTCTTGCTGGCTTATACCGCAGGCCAGATGCAAGAGATGTTTGGGTCAAATATGCCTTTGATGGATCAAGTTGAATCCGTTGCCTGCGCGCCTGAGAACAAGAAATTCTTGGTCAAGTTCCAGCCAGGACAAGGTGGACAGTGGCGTTCAATGTTTGGCCCGGGCACTGTCATGCCGGCTCATAAGATTGCTGAACGTGCTGAGATGAGCAGGGAAGAGCTGGTTAACGCCCTCTATTCGCAAGACCCTAATCAATTAGGGCGCGTCGCAGAGATTTGGCGCTTTGCCTTTGGTCTTGATCATTTCACCCCAGAAATGCATGTCTCCTATGGTCCATTTGCCCTGGATAGCGTGGGTGAGCAGGGTGAGGTCCTGCTCAAGCGCAATGACAACTACTACGGCGATCCAGCTTTGATGGACAATCTTGTGATCTGGCCGATCCACTCGGATGTCTCAGAAGTAACCCAGCAAGACAACCTCCTGGTTGCTGATGCAGCTGTTTCTGAACCCAAGTGGTTTGATAAAGAAACTATGGGCGATAACTTCGAGATCGAAGATGTCGTCGGCGATCTCACGGACTCGCTGATTTTCTCTGACTCAGGTGTCTTTGAGCAGCAGTGGGCACGCCAGGCTTTTGCCGCTTGTATTGACCAAGGCGAAATTGCCAAGGTGAGCTCCGAGGCTTCTGGGGTAGAAGTTCCACCCGTCTATACCCATGCGGTCAACCACAATGATCCTTTGGCACGAACCCTTGCTTCAGTTACCAGGGAACATCAGGAAACAGATATGGACAAGGCTGGACAGCTGGCCGGCATGACCATCCGCATTGGATATCTTGGTGAAGATGAGCGTTTGCAAGCGATGGTGGACTCTATCCGCCAGCAGTGCGAGCCAGCAGGGATTACAGTTGAAGAAGTAACCGGCGGCAATGTTTCTGCGGCCTTTTTGGAAATGGATCCAGAGACTTGGTTGCCGAGCATCGACGCTTTCTTAGGCCCCATTAATTCGCGTTCACAGTATGGAGTTAACGCTGCAAGCTTGGCGCGTGTCGATGAACTCCGTGACGAAGAGCGCCAATTATGGGAAGATCTTCCCGGTTTGCCGCTGTCTGCGGAACCGCATACCTTCTTTATTTCACCGCAGCTGGCTAATGCCGTGCCGTACACCGGAAGCACCGGTATTGGGTGGAATATGGACCGTTGGTACGTCCAAGATGTGCCAGAGTCCACAGGCTCTTCCTCATCTGAGGGGGAGAGCTCTGAAACTTCCTCTAGCAGTTGATAATCTACTTGTGCAGTATTAAGCCTCTGGAGATAATCCACGAGGCTTCTTGCTTTTGCTGCCGCCGCGTCATTCCACGTTTTCCACTAACTATGAATAGATCTTAAGGTTTAATACCGTGAACTCAAAGTATTCCGATGCCCGTGAAGCCATCAAGGATAAAATCCGCTATGTACAGGATTTTCCAGAAGACGGTGTGCTTTTTGAAGACTTGACTCCGGTATTAGCTGATGCCGATGCCTTTTCAGTAGTCATCGATGGTCTTGCTGATGAATGCGAAAAGCTGGGCGCGGATCTCATCGCAGGTCTCGATGCACGTGGCTTTTTGCTTGGCTCAGCCGCAGCGTACAAGCTGGGCACCGGTGTCCTGGCAGTGCGCAAGGCTGGCAAGCTTCCCCCTCCAGTGCTGCACCAAGAATACTCCTTGGAGTACGGCTCCGCGGCGTTGGAGATTCCTGCGGATGGGGCAGTGATTACGGGCGCCAAGATTGCGCTTGTCGATGACGTCCTTGCCACCGGCGGTACCCTTGCCGGTGCTCGTCAACTGCTGGAGTCCGCTGGCGCAGAAGTCGTGGGTGCTGTTGTGGTTTTGGAAGTTGAAGGTCTAGGGGGACGTGAAAAGTTTGGAAATCTCCCTATTAGTGTGCTGAATGCCACAACTGAATAAGACGCGCTAAACTAGGTTCATTAAGGATTCGGTTTGGGTCTTTAAACCAGTAAATATTTGGGCCCACCGAGTAGGTAGTGAGTGAAAGGGCGCACATGACGAACAATAGGTCAACGAAACGCCCAGCCAGCAGTGGCGTTCGCAGTATGTCGGCCCGCCTCGCGCGTTCGCTGACAGGGGGTCGCGTCAAGGTCAATCCAGTCCTTGATCCATTGCTGTCAATCCACCGGCAGTTTCATCCTCGCGCTGACGTGGAATTGTTAAACAATGCCTATTCGACTGCGGAGATGCTGCACGAAGGGGTATTTCGCAAGTCGGGTGAACCTTATATCACCCACCCTTTGGCGGTAGCGACGATTACTGCGGAAATTGGCATGGACACCACCACTGTGGTGGCGGCTTTGCTGCATGACACGGTTGAAGACACCGATTATTCGCTGGAAGACTTAACCGCTGATTTCGGCCCTGAGGTCGCGCGTCTAGTTGATGGAGTGACCAAACTGGACAAGGTAGCCCTTGGTGCGGCTGCTGAAGCAGAAACCATCCGCAAGATGATTGTGGCGATGGCTCATGATCCACGCGTGCTGGTGATTAAAGTTGCTGACCGTTTGCACAATATGCGTACCATGCGCTTTTTGCCGCCGGAAAAGCAGGCGAAGAAGGCACGGCAAACCCTTGATGTGATTGCACCGCTTGCGCACCGCTTGGGTATGGCAAATGTGAAGTGGGAGCTAGAGGATTTAGCTTTTGCGATCTTGTACCCGAAAAAATATGACGAGATTGTCCGCATGGTTGCAGACCGTGCACCTTCCCGTGACCGGGCTCTGGCAGAAATCAAGGAGCAGGTAAGCGGTGCGCTGAAAGAAAACGGCATTGAAGCCGATGTCATGGGCCGGCCGAAGCACTACTGGTCGATCTACCAAAAGATGATCGTGCGTGGTCGTGACTTTGCGGAGATCTTTGACCTCGTCGGCATCCGCATCCTGGTGGATGACGTCAATAATTGCTACGCCGCCATTGGCGTCGTGCATTCACTCTTCCAGGCGCTGCCGGGCAGGTTCAAGGACTATATTTCCTCGCCTCGTTTTGGCGTGTACCAGTCGCTGCACACCACCGTGATTGCTGGGGAATCCACCCTAGAAGTGCAGGTGCGTACGCACGAGATGCACTACAACGCAGAATTCGGTGTTGCTGCGCACTGGCGCTATAAGGAGATGAAGGGTAAGAACTCCGGCAACAGCGAAGAAGTCGATCAGATGGCGTGGATGCGCCAGCTTCTGGATTGGCAAAAGGAAGCTGCTGACCCGAATGAGTTCTTGGACTCTTTGCGTTATGACTTAACCTCGCAGCAGATCTTTGCGTTTACGCCGAAGGGCGATGTGGTGACGCTGCCTGCAGGTTCGACCCCGGTCGACTTCGCCTATGCAGTGCACACCGAGGTAGGCCACCGTTGTATCGGTGCGAAGGTCAACGGCAAACTGGTTGCCTTGGAATCGGAGCTAAAGTCCGGTGACAAGGTAGAAATCTTTACCTCCAAAGATGCTAACGCTGGTCCATCTCGGGACTGGCAGGAATTTCTTGTCTCGCCGCGTGCCAAGGCTAAGGTACGGCAGTGGTTTGCCAAAGAACGCCGAGAAGAGCACTTGGAAAATGGTCGCGATGCACTAGCTACTGAGGAGCAACGCGGTGGTTTGCCAATGCACAGGCTGTTTACCGCTACGTCGATGAAGCAAGTGGCAGAGCAGCTGCATTTCGATGATGTCGATGCTCTCTACACAGCCATCGGCGCTGGCCACGTTTCTGCGCAACATGTTGCCAACCAACTCATGGCATTGTTTGGCGATCGCGATGATGCAGTGGATGCGCTTGCCTCGCGCACGCCTTTGTCGGAATTGGAAAGCTCACGCGCGAAGCAGCGCACGCAGACGGAGGATTCCAAAGCTGGTGCCGGCATTCTGGTGGAAGGAAGCCCCGATGTGTTGGCGAAGCTCGCCAAGTGTTGTCAGCCGGTTCCTGGAGATGAAATCTTTGGCTTCGTAACCCGCGGCGGGGGAGTCTCGGTTCACCGTGCAGACTGTACCAACGCGGATAAGCTCAAGAGCGAACCAGAGCGCATGGTGCAGGTTGAGTGGGAACAAGGAAAGTCTTCTTCCGGAGCTTTCGCTGCGACCTTGCAGCTAGAAGCGCTGGATAGGCAAGGACTGCTCTTCGAGGTCACCAAGGTATTTACCGAAGCGAAGCTGAACGTATTATCCATGCGCTCGGTTCGAGGTGAAGACCATATTGCGACCCTGCAGTTTACTTTCTCGGTCTCAGATACCAAGCAGCTAGGTTCTTTGATGACAACGTTGCGCAATACTGAAGGCGTATTCGACGTCTATCGCGTGACTGCTTAGTTGCCCCTTCTGCGGGGTAGCTAAGCCACCAGCAGGTGGCGTGAAGTTAAAGCTGTGGTGAATTATTTTCATCGACGCGGTAAATGCGCAGGTGGTGCAAAACCATTGCGCTGCTTAGATAATTTAAAGGCGATATAAAGACTTCTGTAAGTAATTTCTCATTATTCTCACAGGAGAACCCGTGTCTAAGTTTCGCCGTTTTGGCCGTCTGCTGGCTGCAACCACCGTATCCGCCACCATCGTTGTTGGCGCGCCCGTAGCCTTTGCTCAAGAAGATAATGTTGTTGACTTCTCGGTCACCAATATCACTGACTTCCATGGCCACCTTTCTACGCAGGAGACTGACGCTCCTGATGCCAACTCAGAGATGGGTGCGGCCAAGCTTAAGGCATTGATTGAGTACGTCAACCAGGACCAAGAATACATCATGACTACCTCCGGCGATAACGTCGGCGGCAGCGCGTTTGTCTCGGCAATCGCCGATGATGAGCCAACCCTCGACGTCCTCAACATGCTCGGCGTTGACGTCTCGGCCGTAGGTAATCATGAATTCGACCGCGGCTATGATGATCTGCTTGGTCGCATCGCCGAGAAATCTGATTACCCATTGCTGGGTGCGAATGTCACCTTAAACGGTGAACCGATGTTGGATGCTTCCTACGTTCAAGAAATTGACGGCGTCAAGGTTGGCTTCGTCGGTACTGTGACCACCTTGACCAAGAACAAGGTCGCACCATCCGCAGTTGAAGGTGTGGAGTTTTCTGATCCTGTAGAGGCTACAAATAAGGAAGCTGACCGATTGAAGGAATCCGGCGAAGCAGACGTTGTTGTAGCGCTCATGCACGAGGACGCGCAGCAGTACGCTGCTGGCTTCAACAACAATGTGGATATTCTCTTCGGTGGCGATTCTCACCAGCGTTCCCAGGGCATCATCGAACGTGATGCTGCGCAGCCACTGCATTGGGCGCAGGGCCATGAATACGGCAAGGTTCTCCAAGACGCCGACATTTCCTTTAACAAGGACACCCGCGAAATTGAGTCCGTCGAAATCACCCAGTACGACCGCTCGATGCCTGAGGTTGAAGCACTAGCCCCAGATGCAGAAGTTGCCGCTCGCGTAGCAGCTGCCGAGGCAGAAGCTGAAGAGCTTGGAGCTGAGGTTGTCGGCCAGATGGACCGCGCTACTTTCCGCGGCCAAGATGAGGGAGCAGGAGCGGGGAGCAACCGCGGTGTTGAATCCACCTTGAACTCGCTTATCGCTGACGCCAACCGTGCATCAGTGGCTAAGTCGACTGGCGTTGACGTGGACCTAGGCATTATGAATGCCGGTGGCGTACGCGCTGACCTTCCAAATGGCGATGTGACTTTCCAGGACGTGCTTACCGTGCAGCCATTCGGCAATTCCATCGCCTATGGCACTTTGACGGGCCAGGATATCTTGGATGCTCTGGAGGCTCAGTGGCAGCCAGGATCGTCTCGCCCACGCTTGGCACTGGGTCTCTCTGCGGGATTTGAGTACGCCTACGACCCGGCTGCAGAGCAAGGGCAGCGCGTTATCTCCGCGACCCTCAATGGCGAAGAGCTTGACCCATCCACGGAATACACGGTTGCAACTTCCACCTTCCTCTTCGACGGCGGTGACAACTTCGCTTCCTTGGCTAATGTCCAGAACCTCACCGACGTGGGCTACATGGACTACTCGGTCCTCAATGACTACATCGCAGACGGTGCAGAGGTACAAGAAGGCCAGTCTGATATCGGTATCAGCACTGAAGGAACCATGGCAGCTGGTGAAGAAGTTACCTTCAACCTCACCTCGCTGAACTACACCATGGCTGAAGATCCACAAGCCACTACGGCTACCGTTGCCGTAGGCGATGTGCAGGAAACCGCTGATATCGACACTGCGTGGAATGCAGAAGAAGACGCTCAGAAGAATGAATTTGGCCGTGCAAGCGTAACGCTGACCCTGCCGGAAGACATCGAGCCAACCGACCTCGTTACCGTGACCACCGATGCCGGCACCGAGATTTCCGTGCCGCTAAGCGCCTTGGGGGCCAACGAGGGCGCTGCCGGCGGCTCCAAGCCTAGCAGCAGCGCACCTGACACCGGCAAGGGCTCTTCCCAGGGTGCTTCGGCTGCTGTAGGTATCGCTGGAGTATTGGCAGCAATTGCGGGCATCGCCGCGTTCATCGGTTTGAATGGACAGTTTGACCAGTTCATCCCAGCTAACATGCAGCGTGCCCTCAATGACCTGCGTCGTCAGCTCAACGAGGTTAGCCCTATCAAGTTCTAATCTTTGGCGCTGCCAATCACGGACCAGCGTGATTGACTAGATAGAAACACAGCGGGTGGTCTTTGCCTGAACATAGGTAAAGACCACCCGCTGTAGTGTATTGAAATCTAAATATCAACGCCTATAGAAAGAATTAAGGCTGCTACGGAATTATCCGCGGCAGCCTTTAAAGCAGTCAGATTTGACTATTAGAGCTTAAAACCAAGGTACTTGGAAGCGAATGCGAAGAGAGCGCCTAATGCACCGATGACTGCGGTGAATACAGAGATCCAAGCGCTGATGTCCTTCGGATCCTGGGAAGACAAACCGTTATCTTCATCCTTGTCTTCGCCTTCGTTCTTCTCGTCATCCTTGGAAGAAGAGCCACCGTTTCCGTTGTTGTTGTCCTGGCCCTCGTCGTCGCCACCTTCGTTAGCGTCGTTACCTTCGCCACCTTCGTTAACGGTGTCGTCAGTAGCACCAGGAGCCGGGGTGACTACCTCGGTGTTGTCTCCCTCTTCAGCTGCGGCAACGGAGGTGCCAGCGAAGGAGAGAGCGACTGCGGCTGCGCCGGCAACAAGTGCCTTGCGGGAGAAAAGCTTCATGGTGAAATCCTTTGAAGAGCGATAGTTGTATAGACGTCACGATATTAACCCGACTTTCAGGGTTCTGCAACAAAACTCAAAGCTTTTTGCAAAAGTGTGTCTTTGTGCACACAGGGTGGCCTTAGTTGAAAAAGACTGCTGGTCAGGTTGGGGTTTGTGTGACTATTGTGGTCAAATCTCAGGCAATAAGGAAGCTCCGCTGACGTGATGCCAGCGGAGCTTCGTTTATTTTCGTTGCGAATATATCCAGGATTCTTTAAGCAACAGAGGCGGATTCGATGCGAACCTCTTCGGCAGGAGCGCCATCGGCAGCGCCGCCTTCGACACCCTTTTCAGCGATGCCGTCGAGGGTTGCAAGTCCTTCTTCAGTCACGTTGCCGAAGTAGGTGTAGTTCGGAGCCAGAGTGGAGTCAGCGTAGTTGAGGAAGAACTGCGAACCGTTGGTGTCCGCACCAGCGTTTGCCATGGCGATAGAACCACGTGGGTAGATGGTCTGAACATTGGTGTCATCCATCTCATCGGTGGGGTACTCGTTGGCGAACTGGAAACCAGGACCGCCAGAGCCAGAACCGGTTGGGTCACCACACTGCAAGACCGCAAGACCGCCAGTGGTCATGCGGTGACAGATGGTGTCGTTGTAGTAGCCCTGGTCCACCAAATCGGTAATCGCGTTGACAGTACAAGGTGCCAGTGCGCGGTCGAGTTCCATCGGGATTTCACCCTGGTTGGTGGTGAAGTTAACGGTGACGGTGCCTTCCGCGGAGATGTCGTCGCCATTAGGGACGGTGGCATCGTTGGCAGCTTCGCCGCTTTCGTTGTACTCACACTGCACGGTTGGCTCCAGCGCGGTTTCGCGCTGGCCCGTCAGCGTGATCTCTGCCTGCTCCTCAGGAGTAGCGCCGTTTTCTTCAGCCTCTTCGGCAACGATGTCCTCGTCGCCACCTTGGGTTGCGAAGTAGGTGATGCCGCCGCCGATAACCAAGATGGCAAGAACAGAGGCAATAACTACGCCAAACGGGCGTGCCTTTTCTTTACGGTCGCGAGCTTTAATTTCACGCTCGAGATGATTCAGGGCTTCTTCGCCGCGCTTTTTATTACTACTAGTCACCGAGTGGTCCTTATAGTGATCGAACAGGTCCGATTGACACACCAGCACAACGAAAACAACCAGCGTTGTGCTGCACAGACATCCAGAGAAGTCATCTGCGTCAAGATTTATGCCCTGATTCTAGCGTGAAGCAAACCCAGGTGCTTTAAACACCCCGACGCGTCCCTTAGTGGTTTGCTGGCAGGTAAAGCGGTAAGAAGAAAATAGTTCATGGCGAGGAAACAAAAACGGAAGTATCGTCGTAGTCATGGCTAACGTAACTTTTCAATCCAATCCAGCACAGACCGCAGGCGAGCTTCCAGCAGTAGGCGAAGCTCTTCCAGACTTCACCGTTGTGGGCACCGACCTGTCCGACATCACCCCAGCAGACTACGCAGGCAAGCGCCTGGTTCTTTCCCTGTTCCCATCCATCGACACCGGTGTATGCCAGGCACAGACCCGCAGCTTCAACGAGAAGGCAAACTCCCTGGACAACACCGTTGTGCTGTCCATCTCTAAGGACCTACCTTTCGCACTGGATCGTTTCTGCGCAGCAGAAGGTCTGGAAAATGTTGTTGCAGGCTCGGCTTTCCGTTCTTCCTTCGGTGAGGACTTCGGCGCAACCTTGCAGGATTCCCCACTCGCGGGCCTTTTGGCACGTGGTGTCATCGTTACCGATGCTGACCACAAGGTCGTCTACGCAAGCTTTGTAGACGAGGTCACTGATGAGCCAAACTACGATGAGGCTTTGGCTGCTCTGCAGTAAAAATTTAACTTCCCATTCCGGCTATCTCGCATTTCGCGGGGTAGCCGGATTTTTTTATTATCGCCAATGCGCAGCAACGCGATATGGTAGTCATCATGCAAATTCTGGGTTTCGGTGCAGGTCCATACAAAACGAACACGTATATCGTTGAGCACAACAGTCGTGCTTTTGTCGTGGACCCAGGCATGCACACGATGGGTCGCATTATTGAATTGAGCACTGAGCACGGCTTTGTCATCGAAGCCATCGTGCTTACCCACGGGCATTTGGACCACACCCGTGAAGCTGGTGATTTAGCAAAGCGCTTCGATATCCCTGCCTACATCCACCCAGCAGATGAGTTTATGCTGCACACCGGTGAGGGAGGCTCGCCGCAATCGCAGTTGCTTTTCGATGCCTCCTCGATGCTTCCGATCCAAGACATTCGCCACCTGCAAGATGGACAGAAGCTGCAACTTATTGATCTGGAATTCGATGTTTATCACTGCCCAGGGCATTCACCAGGTTCCACAGTGATTGTTGCAGAAGATTTCGCGTTAACCGGAGATGTGCTTTTTAAAGGCTCGATTGGTCGTTCTGACTTTGAGAACTCGGATGCTCAGGCCATGGATGAGTCACTGCGCAAGCTGTTAAAAGTTCTTGACGATAAGTTAACGCTGCTGCCCGGACATGGCCCCACAACCACCATGCGCGCGGAAAGAAAGACCAATGGGTTTCTTCTTCAACTAGGGGAGGTAATCTAGAACCCGTGAGTGATAAAAAGCAGTTTCAAGCCCTGCAGGCACCTAAGGGCGTGCCTGATTACGTTCCGCCGCAGTCCGCTACTTTTGACGCTGTGCGCAAGACCCTCGTGGGACAAGCGTATCTCGCGGGTTATTCGCATATTGAGCTGCCGGTGTTTGAAGACACTACGGTCTTTGCTCGCGGTGTCGGTGAGTCCACCGATGTGGTCTCCAAGGAGATGTACACCTTTGCAGACCGCGGTGAGCGCAACGTCACTTTGCGCCCTGAAGGCACCGCTGGTGTCATGCGTGCTGTTATCCAGCACAACTTAGACCGCGGTCAGCTGCCAGTAAAACTTGCTTATTACGGTCCATTCTTCCGCTATGAACGCCCACAGGCAGGCCGTTACCGCCAGCTACAGCAGGTTGGCGTAGAAGCCATTGGCGTCGATGACCCTGCTTTGGATGCCGAGGTCGTAGCTTTGGCAGACCGCGGTTACCGCGCATTAGGGCTTACCGAATTCCGTCTCGAGATGACGTCTTTGGGTTGTGGCAACTGCCGTCCTGCTTACCGGGAGAAGCTGCAGGAATTCTTGTTCAAACTAGACTTGGACGAGGAAACCCGTCACCGCGCGGAGATTAACCCACTGCGCGTTTTAGATGACAAGCGCCCAGATATCCAAGAAGCCACTGCCGATGCGCCGTTGATGCTCGATCACTTGTGTGAAGAATGCAGCACGCACTTTGAAACCGTAAAGTCGATGCTCAATGACATGCAGGTGCCTTTTGAAATCAACCCTCGCATGGTGCGTGGATTGGATTACTACACCAAGACCACCTTCGAGTTTGTTCACGACGGCCTCGGAGCGCAATCGGGCATCGGTGGCGGTGGCCGCTACGACGGCTTGATGGCGCAACTTGGCGGCCAGGATCTCTCCGGTATCGGTTTTGGCCTCGGCGTTGACCGCACCGTGCTTGCCTTGGAAGCAGAGGGTAAGACGATTCCAGGTGTAGAAGAACGCGCAGCCGTATTCGGTGTTGCTTTGGGTGAAGAGGCCAAAAAAGAAATGGTTCTTATCATCAACAAGCTGCGCCAAGCCGGTATTAGCTCCGATATGTCTTATGGCGACCGCGGACTCAAGGGCGCGATGAAAGGCGCTGACCGCGCTGGCGCACGTTTTGCGTTGGTATTGGGAGACCAAGAACTCGCTAACGGCACCGTAGCCTTGAAGGATCTCGCAGCGCACGAGCAAGAAGATGTCGCTTTGGTCGATATCGTTGAGGTCTTGGCTAAGAAGCTGCACAGCTAAGAAGCTGAACGGCTAAGACAGCACAAAGGCGCTCTGCCGGTAATTATTTATCCTGCAGAGCGCCCTTTTTAATGCTGAGTGTTTACTTTAATGTCGAATGCTCTTAGTTATATGGAGTGCGTAGCGTGCCTAGCACTCCACCTGGGAGACAGATAGTCCCAGGGTCTTGGCCAAGCCACCAATCGAAGTCTCTTTGTACTTGGTCAGCATATCTCGGCCGGTCTCAGCCATTGTCTGCACGGCATTATCGAGGGTGACGTAGTGCGTGCCTTCGCCCATGCGGGCAAGGCGTGCGGAGTTAATAGACTTTACTGCGCCAATCGCATTGCGCTCGATGCACGGAATCTGCACCAAGCCGCCGACTGGATCGCAGGTAAGGCCCAGATTGTGCTCCAGTGCGATTTCGGCAGCATTTTCGATCTGCGCTGGGCTTGAGCCTAAAATCTCCGCCAATCCGGCAGCAGCCATTGACGATGCCGAGCCGACTTCTCCTTGGCAGCCGACCTCAGCGCCAGAGATAGAAGCATTCTGCTTGATGATCATGCCAATAGCGCCAGCGGTGAGCAGAAAACGCCGGGCCGTCTCACGAGTGAAATCGGGGAGGAAATCACGCGCATAGTGCAAGACCGCGGGAATGATTCCGCAGGCACCGTTAGTTGGAGCGGTGACCACGCGGCCACCGGCAGCATTTTGCTCATTAACAGCTAGGGCATAGAGGTTCACCCACTCCATGGCAGAAAAGCCTGACGCAGGATCATCTTGGTGCTCAAGCAATTGGCTATAAAGCTGCGGAGCACGGCGATTAACCTGCAGACCGCCGGGCAAAATCCCCTTGGTGGCGATGCCATCGGTAACGCACTCGCGCATGACATCCCACACCAGATCAAGGTGTGCGTAGACCTTGGCTAGCCCGCCATCTTCACGGTGGATAATTGCTTCATTGGCGGAGACGATCTCCCAAATCTTCATGTCGTGCGTTCTGCACAACTCTAGGAGCTGATCACCGGTGCTGAAATCATAGGGGATTGCGTTGTCATTATTTTGCGCAGCCGCCATACCCGCTGGGACTTCCTGGGTGGCTTGCAGCTGCGCATCGAGCTCTGCACGTGAGAGAACAAAGCCGCCGCCCACGGAGAAGTACTCCATATTGGTAGCGATTTCTTCACCATTTTCATCCCAGGCACTAAAGATCAAACAGTTCGGGTGCTCAGGTACTGGCTTGTTGTTAAACGCAATAGAATATTCCACACTGCCGGCGGGGCCTTCGACTGTGCCTTCAGACGGGATAAAACTGCCCGCAAGCGGCTTAGCGTCAATAGGTACGGTCAGTGGCGCCCATCCGGCAAGGCCTAAAATAACGGCGCGGTCGGTGGCGTGGCCTTTACCCGTGGCTGAGAGCGAACCACGCAGCTCAGTATGTACTTTGGCTGGAGCATGCGGCAAAGATTCCATAAAGGTTTTCGCTGCACGCATGGGGCCAACGGTGTGGGAGGAGGAAGGCCCCACGCCTACTGAAAAGATGTCAATGACGCTAATGGTCACGAAATGACTCCTTTCTAAAAAGGGGCTTGGAAAATTAGTATGGGGGGAGAAAGAAGCGCGAATTAGAAAACGAAAAATGCGCGTATCTGTGTGTCATTCTAACGCCAATGACTTAAATTAATCCGACATTGGCCGAAGATAAAAATTCATAGGGCGTGCGGAGAAAATTCAGCAGAATTTTCTCCGCACGCCCTTAAAATATAAGCCGGTGAGCTGGGGGATTGTTCGGTGTTAGTTTAGCAAGTCCGACATCGGCACAAAATCAGCGGTATCAATTCCCACCCCAGACTTGCGTTTTCTACCAGCGTTGTGACTGAAGTCTTTTGCTAGTCCTTCAACATGGTCCGGATTGGCAACAATGAAATTAGCAAGCTCTCCAGCCGCGCGCGTGATGCGCTGATCAATACGCGCGCCCTCGGGCGTACCAAAGTCTTCCGTGGCCTGAAAGACCCCAGTCGGCATGACCATCGCGTGCAGGAAGGTCATCAAGGGGCGCAGTGCGAAGTCTAAGACCATACTGTGTCGCGCAGAACCAGCAGTTGCAGCGATGATAGTGGGCATGTCATTGATGCTTTCGACATCTAAGGAATCGAAGAACATCTTAAACAGCCCTGAATAGCTACCCTGGAAAATCGGGGAGACCACAATGAGGCCGTCGGCTGCAGAAAGCGTCTTTTTTGCATCGTCAAGCAATGGCGTCTTGGCAGCCGTATTGACCAAAGCCGATGCTAATTCCTCGGCGTAGTCCCGCGCCTCAATAAAATGAACCTCAATGGACTCACCGCGGGAGGTAACGGCACTATCGACCGCAGCAGCAATCTTTTCGCCCAATTGGCGGGTGGATGACGGATTGGACAACCCGGCGGTGACAACGGCCAGAGAACGCATTATCTATTCATCTCTTTCTTTGTGTTCAAGCTATAAGTTTATCCATCCTACCTGCGCGAAGGAAGGTGGGGATTTTTAAGACTCTTCGGCAATCTTGCCCGGGGTGACCTGGAAGTGCGGGTTGTCACGGTTGGCCTTCAGCGAAGCGTGTGATGGCGGATCGGAAGGAACGTGCTCGGGGCGGCGAGCTTCCATGCGACGACGCAGCTCTGGCACGATCTGGGTGCCGAGGATTTCAATCTGGTTGAGCACTACCTCCAGCGGCAAACCGGCGTGATCCATTAAGAAGAGCTGACGCTGGTAGTCGCCTACCCAGTCCGCAAACTGCATGGTGCGCTCAATAACCTGCTCAACGGTGCCCACGGTCAATGGTGTGAGCTCGGTAAATTCCTCCAGGCTTGGGCCATGGCCATAGACCGGTGCGACATCGAAGTAAGGACGGAACTGCTTCTTAGCTGCTTCTTCCGTTTCGCCGACGAAAATCTGTCCACCAAGACCGACGATGGCCTGGTCCGCGCGACCGTGTCCATAAGCCTCGAAGCGGTTGCGGTACATGCCCACCATCTGCGCGACGTGTTCTTTATTCCAGAAAATATTGTTGTGGAAGTAGCCGTCACCGTAGAAGGCTGCCTGCTCTGCAATCTGTGGGGAGCGGATGGAACCGTGCCACACAAAAGGTGGAACATCATCGAGCGGGAATGGGGTGGAGGTATAACCCTGCAGTGGGGTGCGGAACTTTCCTTCCCAGGAGATATTCTTCTCGCGCCATAGACGACGTAGCAGGTGGTAATTCTCAATGGAAAGCGGGATACCTTCGCGGATATCTTTACCAAACCATGGGTAGACCGGACCAGTATTGCCGCGGCCCATCATCAAATCCACGCGGCCGCCGGAAAGATGCTGCAAAAAGGCAAAGTCTTCAGCAATCTTGAGCGGATCATTGGTGGTAATCAAGGTAGTGGAAGTCGACAGAATCAGATTTTCTGTCTGCGCAGCGATATAGCCTAAGTGCGTGGTCGGCGAAGAAGGCACGAAAGGTGGGTTGTGGTGCTCGCCGGTGGCAAAGACATCTAGGCCAACTTCTTCTGCCTTGAGCGCAATTTGCGTCATGGCATTAATGCGCTCGTGCTCAGTAGGGGTCTTGCCGGTGGTGGGGTCCTCGGTGACATCACCGATGGTCATGATTCCAAATTGCATTGTCGTGTCCTCGCTAAGAATTCAAGAAGGTGTTTAACTTCAAGATTTAAGTGTTTCTAAAAAGAAGAATAGCATATATGTGACACGTCAACAAGTGGGTGTTGGTGTTTTAGCGTCCATTTAATGCCTCAATCAAAACCGCCAGGTCAGAGGAGGTAATAATTCTCAATGGCCGCTCGTTGCGTTTGCCAGTCTCGGTGACGATGGCGGCGTAAGGAAGACGTCCGTTTTTATCTGGGTTGATGAGGGCATCGACAGCTTCTTGCGCTGTGATGTCCCGGGATAAAAACACTGCATCATCGACTTTTTTGACCATTTTTAAAACGTCACCAATGGTGCGGGCATCAAGGACGTTATTGTCAGCGAGATCGTTTGCCACCCACCGGGAGATGGTGTTGGTGGTTAATAGTTGGATGAACTTGTGGTCTTCATAAACCGGGATCTGGGCGAAGCCTTGAAGGCGAATCACGCGCAGTGCTTTGGATACTTCAGACGCAGGCGTCAGCGTCACCACGTCCGTGGATTCCAGGATGGATAAAGCGCGAGGAGGATCCATTAATATTCCGCGCAGCATTTCAATATCTTCTATAACCGCAGGATGTGGCTCGGCTATAGGTTCGCCCTCGTGATAGCGGCCATGAGAAATTGCATTGCGCAGGTTTCCATAGTCTTTTAAGACTTCACCTTGCTGGCGTGAGAGCAGGTGTTTATCCACGGCCCGGTCGACCATCCACCAAAAAGAGTCGGAACGTTTGGCATCTAAAACGATGCGCAGATGCGTTTCGATGTCATTGAAAGCGGCGAGGAAAGGGATGGCGCGGCTTTGGTAGCTAGAGGCATCACTATTTGAGGACGTCATGCTTTTCTAGCGTACCGAAATTGCCCATTGGGACATCGCCAAATTGTGGCCTAAATCCCTGCAGGGTGCGAGTTTTAGGCAGTGCAGGTTTAAGAGGTGTAAACGCCGCGATCGAGGTAGTCACAGGTTGCCATGGTGCCTTCTCGGTAGCCGGCGAGGAAAGCTTCCTGGCGCTGCTCAGAGGTTCCGTGGGTAAAGGTATCTGGGCGCACCTCGCCTGAGCTGCGTTCTTGAATATTGTCATCGCCAACCGCGCGTGCAGTCTCAACTGCCGCTGCCACCTGTTCCCGAGTGATTGGCTCTAAGAGTGCATCCTCACCTTTGTCGGCATAAGAAGCCCAAATGCCCGCGTAGCAGTCGGCCTGCAGCTCGATCTTCACAGCGTTGGATTCTGCACCCGGCTCGTTATAATTCGACAATCCCAACGTGCCTTCGAGCTGCTGAACGTGGTGTCCGAATTCGTGGGCGACGATATACATCTGCGCCAGTGGCCCGTCAGAGCCACCAAGACTTTCTAGCTGTTCGAAGAAAGAGACATCGAAATAGGCAGTTTGATCAGTGGGGCAGTAAAACGGGCCGGTGGCTGCCGAAGCCATACCGCAGCCTGACTGCGTGGTCTGTTGGAAGATAACGCGGCCTGGTTCTGTGTATTCAATATCGGCCTGCTGCGGCAAAAGCTCTGCCCAGACATCATCAACAGAAATGCCGGTAAAGTCCACGCGGCAATCGGCATGAGTATTGCCGTCTTCAAGAGTCTGGCAATGTGCCAAAGGTTCATTGGCATCTTCGCCGCTTTCAATAGCCGGCTGGGCTTGCTCCTGGCCGCCGAGCAACTCGCCCAGCTGCCCCGGGCTTCCACCCAGAAGTAGAAATAATCCCACCAGCAAGAGAGAACCAAAGCCACCGCCGGCAGCAATCATGCCGCCACGCCCGCCACGACCCGAGGATGCACGGCGGCCTTGCGGAACAGAACCCTTTTTGAATGTCATGCACTGATCATGCCATAGCCAAGACAAGAAAATGGGTGGAGAGTTGAAAATTT
Organism: Corynebacterium sp. J010B-136; assembly: GCF_002967075.1. Lineage (GTDB taxonomy): Bacteria > Actinomycetota > Actinomycetes > Mycobacteriales > Mycobacteriaceae > Corynebacterium. The sequence continues at coordinate 328,684 of NZ_PUGE01000003.1, forward strand.
CCGATAACCGTGGAACACCCTTGATGCAGAATACGGAATATTTAAGTGACTAAGATTGACCCCTTTAGAGAAGGGCGCGATAAAGACGAGTAGACTTGGGCCGTTCATGTCTTCTTCCTCCTTGTCGCGCGCGCTGTCTACGCAAGGCGATGGTCGAAGAAGTGGCTGCAAACTTGAAAGGAATGAACACAAACGTGTTGCGTACACACCTAGCGGGCGAACTCCGCAAAGAGCTAACCGGAGAAACCGTCACCCTAACCGGTTGGGTTTCCCGACGTCGTGACCACGGCGGCGTTATCTTCATTGACCTGCGCGACCGTTCCGGTCTCGCACAGGCTGTCTTCCGCGAGTCTGAGGTTGCTGAGCAAGCTCACGAACTGCGCTCGGAATTCGTCGTGAAGGTAACCGGCGTTGTTGAAGCTCGCCCAGAAGGTTCAGAGAACCCAAACCTGGCATCTGGCGAGATTGAACTTAACGTCACCGAGCTCGAGGTGTTGAATAAGTCTGCAGCACTGCCATTCCAAATCGATGACCCATCGTCTTCCGGTGAAGTAGGCGAAGAAGCACGTCTTCGCTACCGCTACCTAGATTTGCGTCGCAAGACTCAAGGCGACGCACTGCGTCTGCGCTCGGCTGCTAACCGCGCTGCTCGCCGCGTTCTGGACCGCCACGAGTTCACTGAGATTGAAACCCCAACTCTGACCCGCTCTACGCCAGAGGGCGCGCGTGACTTCCTGGTCCCAGCACGTCTGAAGCCAGGTTCTTGGTACGCACTTCCTCAGTCTCCGCAGCTGTTCAAGCAGTTGCTGATGGTTGCTGGCATGGAGCGTTACTACCAGTTGGCACGTTGCTACCGCGATGAAGACTTCCGTGCAGACCGCCAGCCAGAATTTACTCAGCTGGACGTTGAGATGTCCTTCGTTGACCAAGAAGACGTCATTGCCTTGGGCGAAGAGATCATTGCTGAGCTGTGGAAGCTTATCGGATACGAGATCACCACTCCGATCCCGCGCATGACCTACGCCGATGCCATGAAGTACTACGGCACCGATAAGCCGGACCTGCGCTTTGATATCAAGCTCGTAGAGTGCACCGACTTCTTCAAGGACACCACCTTCCGCGTATTCCAGAACGAATACGTCGGCGCGGTCGTCATGGAAGGTGGCGCATCTCAGCCACGTCGCCAGTTCGACGCTTGGCAGGAATGGGCAAAGCAGCGCGGCGCTAAGGGTCTTGCTTACATCACAGTTGCCGAAGATGGCACCTTGGGTGGCCCGGTTGCGAAGAACATTACCGACGCTGAGCGCGAAGGCATTGCAGAGCACGTCGGCGCTAAACCTGGCGATGCGATCTTCTTCGCCGCTGGTGATACGAAGTCTTCCCGTGCACTGCTTGGTGCTGCACGTGGAGAGATCGCTCGCAAGAACAACCTCATCAAGGAAGGCGACTGGGCATTTACCTGGGTTGTTGACGCTCCAATGTTTGAGCCTGCAGCTGAAGCCACCGCATCCGGTGACGTTGCTTTGGGTAACTCCTCATGGACCGCTGTGCACCACGCCTTTACCTCTCCTAAGCCAGAGTGGATGGATTCTTTTGATGAGAATCCAGGTGAGGCTACGGCTTACGCTTATGACATTGTCTGCAACGGCAATGAAATCGGCGGCGGCTCCATCCGTATCCACAACGCTGATGTGCAAAAGCGCGTCTTCAACGTCATGGGTATCGGCGAAGAAGAAGCACAGGAGAAGTTCGGCTTCCTGTTGGATGCCTTCCAGTACGGTGCACCACCACACGGCGGCATCGCTTTGGGCTGGGACCGTATCGTCTCGCTGCTCGGCGGCTTCGACTCCATCCGCGACGTCATCGCATTCCCGAAGTCCGGAGGCGGAGTAGACCCACTTACCGATGCACCAGCACCAATTCCTGCGCAGCAGCGTAAGGAAACTGGCGTTGATTTCAAGCCAGAAAAAGCTAAGGCACAGGCAGACGCTAAGTCTGCTGACCAGGCTGAAGCTTAATATGAAATCTCCCGCGCATAGCGATAAAAGACCTGTGTGCGGGAGCAGAAGCTAGTAAATGGAACCACTAGTTTCTGCCGCGAAAACTCTTCCGTGGTATTAGTGGTTCCAGACTCAAGGAGAAGACCGTGAACCTAGAACAACAACAAGTCGTCGACATCGCTCAAGACTTGCTGTCGCGGCGGTTTGGCGGTCAACAAAAACTCTCCGAAGTAGAAGAACTCTCTGGTTCTGGCCATGCAGTCGTGCTGCGCGCACGGGTTGCATCCTCACCATTTCTCCAACAGCGCACGGTAGTGCTTAAGCACAACCCGCCAACGGGGCAGGCTTTGGATGATGTGGCCTTCATCAGTGAAGTGGTGGCGTATCAATTCACCACCTCGCTATCCGAAGACACCAGGCCAGGACCCGTGCTTTTAGCGCACGATATTGATGAGCGTATTTTGGTGCTCACTGACTTAGGTGACTCCAATACTTTGTCGGATACCTTGGCAAAGGCTGATGATGAAGAGCGTCTGCAAGTAATCCGCGCACTTGGCACGGAGTTGGGGCAGATGCATGCCGATACTGCTGGCCGCGAGCCTGACTTTGAAGCGCTTGCTAACCGGGTAATCCGCAATCAACCAGATATCATCAACTATCAATTGCGCGCGGAAGCTTTGCACAATTCGATTTATCTCGGCTTGGAAATTCTCAAGCGTGCAGGCTTGACCCCGCCGGAGGCTGTTTCCAGCTACGCGAATGCATCCGCTGCGACACTGCTAAGCGGTAATGAACGGGCATTTACTCCGTTTGACTTGTCGCCGGACAACATCATTGTCTCCCAGAAGATTTCCTTCTTGGACTATGAATGGGCAGGCTTTAGAAACGTTGGCTTTGACGTGGCATGCGTTATTGCAGGCTTCCCACAGTTCCTATTCGCTCGCCCGATCTCCGATGAAGAAGGAGACGTCTTCATCCATGCGTGGGCTCGCGAGGTCGTAGAAACATGGCCCCGCTTTGGTGAAAGTGAAGAACTTAACCGTTTGATCGTGCGCTCTCTTATTGGTTGGGCACTGTCTAGCGTTGCCACCATGTACGCCGGTGGTGTGGAAGAGCTAGCAGCATTTTCGGCTGAAGACCGCGAGATCGATGACGTCTTTGCTAACTCTTTGTTGCGCGGTAGCAACCAGGCTCCCTTTAGCGATGATGAGCTGTTGATTCGCCGCGACCTTTATGAGACATTCGAATCGCTCCACAGGTTTGCAGCACGTCGCGGACGTGGCTCTTATGCTGAGGAATATAAGTCCATTGAGGAATTTAGCCAGCAGGTTGCCGACCGGCTGCGGGAGCCACGCCCGAATAATTATCGCTAGCCTAGTTATCTCCTTGTCCACCTCACTGGGGCTATCCAGGAGATGGTTCAAGGCTTAGGGCTTTTCGAATGGTGAGAAGGTAGTCATGACCCAAGATTCGTTATTTCCAACCGGGCCGTCTGCCGCATCAGAAGGGGATTCGGCCTCAGGCATAGCTGGACGTGGCGGGGCGATGTTCGCTGCGCACACGGGTTCTCCATTGGCTGCTCGCATGCGTCCGCAGCACTTGGATGAAGTCTTAGGCCAAGACCATCTTTTGGCACCGGGAAAGCCATTGCGCCGGTTAGTAGAAGGCTCAGGTGAAGCCTCAGTCATTTTGTACGGAGCTCCCGGCACCGGCAAAACCACGATTGCCTCTCTGATCGCTGCAACCATGGGACAGAATTTCGTCGGCCTGTCCGCGCTTGACTCCGGGGTCAAACAAGTTCGCGAAGTAATCACCCACGCGCGCCAAGAGGCTATCCGCGGGGTACGCACAGTACTTTTCATCGACGAGGTACACCGCTTTTCCAAAACACAGCAGGATGCGTTGCTAGCGGCTGTTGAAAACCGCACGGTACTCCTGGTGGCAGCAACCACTGAAAACCCGTCTTTCTCGGTGGTTTCGCCGTTGCTTTCTCGCTCACTGCTGTTGCAGCTAAACTCCCTAGAACCTGCGGACATTGCGAAGTTAATCGATCGCGCCATCGAGTCAGACCGCGGACTGCAAGGTCGCATCACGATAACAGATGAAGCCAAAGAGCAGTTGACGATGCTCGCCGGTGGCGATGCACGCAGAGTGTTGACCTATCTCGAAGCAGCTGCCGAAACCGCTGAGGACGTGTACTCAAAAACCACCGAAAGTGAGTCGGACGGGGAAGGCGCTGCACAGCCGGTTTTAACCACGGAGGTGCTCAACGCCAGCGTTAACCGCGCAGTGGTGCGCTATGACCGCGACGGCGATCAGCACTACGACGTGGTGTCAGCTTTTATTAAATCCATTCGTGGATCAGACGTGGATGCTGCCTTGCACTACCTGGCGCGCATGATCGAGGCAGGGGAGGACCCACGGTTTATCGCGAGGCGCTTGATCGTGCACGCTTCTGAAGACATTGGCATGGCAGATCCCACAGCGCTTCCTACTGCGGTGGCAGCAGCCGAAGCCGCGCAATTGATTGGTCTGCCGGAAGCCCGCATCCCGCTGGCACAGGCGGTTATCCACTTAGCTACCGCACCGAAATCCAACTCGGTGATGCAAGCTATTGCAGCGGCACAAGAAGATATCGCCCGCGGCAAGATTGGGCATGTGCCGCCGCATTTGCGCGATGGACATTATGAAGGTGCAAAGCGTTTGGGAAGTGCAGTGGGATATAAATTTCCACACGATGATCCACGCGGTGTCGTCGCCCAGCAATATTTGCCGCAGGAACTGGCGGATGCCCGGTACTACCAACCCACCAACCACGGTGCGGAGAAGCGAATTTATGAATATCTCCCACGGTTGCGCGGGATCGTGCGGGATGAGAAAAACGCCGGCAGAAGTAAATAAAATCTCGAGTTAGAGAAATTCCTGCCCCGTATTCCGAACCAACGTGCAAGACGGGTAAAGTCTTGTGGTGTTGAGTCCGCGCTTTAACAAGGTATTGCCCAAGCGCGGCAAAAAGATTTAGCCCAGTAGTAGTTATTATGGCTTGTGATATTAACTACCGATAGATGCAAAAGGACACTGCACAGTGAAGACTCATGAGATTCGCGAACGGTTTACCCAACACTTCGTCAATAGCGGACATGAAGCGGTACCGAGCGCCTCATTGATTCTGGACGACCCGAACCTGCTGTTCGTCAACGCTGGCATGGTTCCGTTCAAGCCCTACTTCTTAGGTCAGCAAAACCCGCCATTTCCTAATGGCTTGGCTACCTCGATTCAAAAGTGTGTCCGCACCTTGGACATTGAAGAAGTCGGCATTACTACCCGTCACAACACCTTCTTCCAGATGGCCGGTAACTTCTCCTTTGGCCAGTACTTCAAAGAGGGTGCAATCGAAAATGCATGGGCACTTCTTACCAACTCCGTCGACGAAGGCGGCTTTGGCTTAGACCCTGACCGTTTGTGGGTTACCGTCTACCTTGACGATGACGAGGCAGCAGAAATCTGGCACGAAAAGATTGGCGTTCCTAAGGAACGTATTCAGCGCATGGGCATGGAAGACAACTACTGGTCCATGGGCGTGCCAGGCCCATGTGGTCCATGTTCTGAGATCTACTACGACCGCGGCCCAGAATACGGTGTTGAGGGCGGCCCAGAAGCCGATGATAACCGCTACATGGAAATCTGGAACCTCGTGTTCATGCAGAACATCCGTGGTGAAGGCACCGGCAAGGGCGACTTTGAAATCCTTGGCGAGCTACCGAAGAAAAACATTGATACCGGTCTCGGCATCGAGCGCGTAGCTTGTATCCTGCAGGGCGTAGACAATGTCTACGAGACGGACCTTTTGGCACCGGTTATCGCTGAGGCGGAAAAGGTCACCGGCGCAACTTACGAAGATCCAGAAGATGAGCGCATCAATGATGTGCGGTTCCGTGTGATCGCTGACCACTCGCGCACCGCGATGATGCTGATTTTGGATGGCGTAACCCCATCGAATGAAGGTCGCGGCTACATCCTGCGTCGTTTGGTACGCCGCATCATCCGTTCTGCACGTCTGTTGGGTGCGCAGGCAGAAGTTCTCGAGCGTTTCATGAACACCATCATGGACACCATGGAACTGTCCTACCCAGAGATCGCACAAAACCGCGAGCGTATCCTGCGCGTTGCTTTGAATGAAGAAAAGTCCTTCTTGAAGACCTTGGAGTCCGGCACGCACCGCTTCGACGAGGTTGCTGCAGCTGCTAAGACCGAAGGCAAGACCGTGGTTCAGGGCGCAGAAGCGTTTGAACTGCACGATACTTATGGTTTCCCAATCGACCTGACTTTGGAAATGGCTGCAGAGGCTGGCCTAGAAGTCGATATGGACTCCTTCAATGCGGCGATGACCGAGCAGCGTGAGCGCGCGAAGGCAGATAACCGTGCAAAGAAGCACGGACATGCGGATGAGTCGATATACCGTGAGTGGGTTGATAACCAGCCAACCGTCTTTACTGGCTATGAAGAGCTTGCTTCAGAGGCGAAGGTTATCGGCCTTGTGCGCGATGGTGAGAAAGTCACCTCAGCTGGTGCGGGTGAGCAGGTTGAAGTCATCTTGGACCACAGTCCGCTGTACGCGGAATCAGGTGGACAGATGGCTGACCGTGGCCGTATCTTCACCGGTGATACCGTTTTGGACGTTCAAGACGTGCAGAAGATCGGTAAGAAACTGTGGGTACACAAGGCCACCGTTGCATCGGGTGGTCTAGATTTGGGCTCCCAGGTAACCGCTGAGGTTGATCAGAAGTGGCGCCATGGTGCCACCCAGGCACACACCGCAACCCACCTCATTCACGCAGCGCTGCGTGAGGTTCTAGGTCCAACAGCTGTACAGGCAGGTTCTTTGAACCGTCCAGGTTACTTGCGCTTTGACTTCAACTTCACTGAGCAGCTGTCTGATGCACAGTTGGAAGAGATCGCATTAATTGCTAACCAAGCAGTGGATGCGGACTTTGCCGTCAACACCATTGAGACCTCGTTGGAAGAAGCCAAGGCAATGGGTGCGATGGCACTCTTTGGTGAAAACTACGGTCACAATGTGCGCGTGGTTGAAATCGGTGGACCATTTTCCATCGAGCTCTGTGGTGGTACGCACGTCAGCCACTCTTCGCAGATCGGTCCAGTATCTGTCTTGGGTGAGTCTTCTGTAGGCTCTGGTGCACGTCGTATCGAGGCGTACTCCGGTATGGATGCTTTCCGTTATTACTCGAAGGAAGCAGCGCTTATCGATGCCGTCTCGAAGGATCTGAAGGTTCCTTCCGATGATCTGCCAGGCCGTATTGCTGCGCTGACTGAGAAGCTGAAGCAGGCTGAAAAGGAGATCGCCAAGCTGCACCAGGCGCAACTGCAGGCTAAGTCTGCTGAGTTTGTAGCCCAGGCACAGGACATCAATGGCTTTAAGGTGCTCACCTTGAACCTGCCTAATGGTGTTGCTGCTAATGACCTGCGTACCCTAGCTACGGATCTGCGTAACCGTTTGAGCAATGAGGACGCGATTGTTGTCTTGGCTTCTGAAACTGATGGCAAACTGCCGTTTATCGCTGCGGCAACCAAGTCGGCTGTAGCGCGCGGTGTGAAGTCCGGCGATGTAGTCAAGCTCTTTGGTGGCTACGTTGATGGTCGTGGTGGCGGCAAGCCAGATATGGCCCAAGGCGCTGGTAGCAATGCTGGTGGTATCGAGCAGGGCTTTGCTGCTGTTCGTGATTTTGCAGAGACGCTTTAGGCTCAGGCGTAAGTAAACATGGCAAAGGTTTCCCCAGATACTCCCGGAGTAGAAGACCCAGGCCTTGGGCGTCGGCTCGGTTTAGACGTTGGCACGGTGCGTATTGGCGTAGCGGTCTCTGACCGCGATGCACGCCTTGCCACCCCAGTTGAGACCGTGCCCCGGGAAACTGGGTTGAAAGACGCTGATAAGGGCGACATCGATAGGCTGCTGTCTATCATCGCCGAATACGGCATCGTGGAAATCGTTGTTGGTCTCCCGCGTGATCTCCAGGGCAATGGCTCTGCCAGCGTTAAGCACGCCAAAGAGATCGCCTTTCGCTTGAAGCGTCGTTTGAATAAGCCTTTTGCTACAGATCCCACACCTCCTTCTCCGGCACCTGTGGTGCGCATGGGGGATGAGCGCCTTACTACCGTCGTCGCAACTACTGCGTTGCGCGCGTCGGGGGTAAGCGATAAGAAGGGCCGCTCCGTCATCGATCAGGCTGCTGCAGTAGAGATTTTGCAGTCCTGGCTCGATGGGCGCGCAGCTGCTTTAGGCAGCTAAACCAGCCTAAATATAACGTCACGGGGCCAAAACTATCTCAAAAAGGTAACGATCTCTCGGTATGCCTGCTCGCTTAACTAACACGGAGCGACTAATGTGGTGGCGTTAATACTTGTAGATGGCAAAATTGTGACGCTTTCGGGCACTCGCAATGAAAACGACCCCAAGGAGCCGAAACCTTCGTGAGCCACAAAGAACCTCGACTGGCCAAATCCGGCAAGTCAGCTAAGCCCGCCAGGTCAATGGCCCCCGTTCATGTAAAGCGTCGTCAACGTGGACTAGCGGTATTGATCGCTTCTTTCGTGTTGATTATCGGTGCCGTAGTTTACATCGCCATGCGCGTGCTTAGCGGCAGTGGAGGGGAGTCTGAAGGCAATGACTACCAGGGCGAGGGCAACGGCTCAGTAGAGCTCGTGCAAATCCCTGAAGGCTCTTCTATTTCTGAGCTTGGCCCAGAGCTGGAAGAACGCGACATTGTAAAATCCAATGCTGCATTTCAAGCTGCAGCAGCGAGCAACACCAATGCAGGCAATATTCAGCCAGGTTTTTACCGCTTGCAGGGCCAGATGAGCGGCAATGCGGCGGTCGAAGCCTTGCTTAATGAAGAAAACCGAGTGGACATGCTGGCAGTCCACGGTGGCTCAACCTTGATGGACATTAACGTCTTAGGTGGCGATACTCGCTATGGCATTTACTCACTGATTGAGGCCGTAACTTGTAATGATGGCCAGTGCGTTAATAAACAAGAGCTAGAAGACACCGCAGCATCTGTGGACCCAGCAGAGTTGGGCGCACCGGAATGGGCACTTGAGGACATTCGCGCTCGCGGAGATGATCCGAAACGTATCGAGGGCCTGATTGCTCCGGGCGAATACGTCCTGGACCCAAATATGAACGCCCAGGAGATCTTGACCGATCTTATTACCCGTTCCACCGCGCGGTATAACGAGACTGGCATTGAAGAACGTGCCCGCGCCATCGGCATTACTCCGTATGAGCTCCTAACGTCCGCTTCGTTGGTAGAACGTGAAGCTCCAGCAGGAGAGTTCGATAAGGTAGCCCGTGTTATTCTCAACCGCCTCGATGAACCGATGCGCCTAGAGTTCGACTCGACGGTCAATTACGGTTTGGAAGATGTAGAGCTGGCCACGACTGATGAGGATCGCGGGAAGGTTACTCCGTGGAATACCTACGCGATGGATGGCTTGCCCCAAACCCCGATTGCTTCTCCCTCTGAAGAAGCAATCCAAGCCATGGAAAACCCAGCGGAAGGTCAGTGGCTCTTCTTCGTGACCATCGATGATCAGGGCACCACGGTCTTTACCGATACCTTCGAAGAACATCTGGAACAAGTAGATCGCGCCATCGAATCTGGCATCTTGGACACCCAACGTCAGTAGACTAAACAATGCGTGCTGTTTATCAGCGCGCATTGTCTTTTCCCTTACTAAAGGAGCTTTGAGAGTATATGCCACGCGCAGCGGTCTTGGGCCAGCCCATTGCCCATTCCATGTCCCCAATTTTGCATACCGCGGGCTATAAGGCGTTGGGCCTTGATGATTGGTCATATACCCGGATTGAGGCGAATGCCGAGACTCTACCGGACATCGTGAGTGGATCTGAAGAAGACTACCGCGGCTTTTCGGTGACCATGCCGGGGAAATTCGCAGCATTTTCTTTAGCATCTGAAATTACCGACCGTGCGCGCCTGATGGGCTCTGCCAATACCTTGGTGCGTATTGAAGGCGGCTGGCGCGCAGATAACACCGACACCGAAGGTGTTGAAGGCGCGTTGACTGAGCTGCTTGGCCGTGCTGATAACTTGCGTGTGCGTGATTCTTCAACCACACAACAACGGGCATTGCTCATTGGCTCGGGCGGAACCGCACGTCCAGCTCTGTGGGCGCTGGCGCAGCGTGGCATTAAGAATATTGATCTCTTAAACCGCACCGACCGCCGCAGCGAGCTGCAGCACCTCACGGAATCTCTGGGTCAAAATATTACGCCGGTGACCTATTCCGATGACATCGAAAAGATTGCGCAGCGCGCAGAGGTTATTATCTCCACGGTGCCATCACCCGCGCTAGAAGGTCATGAAAAGACGCTGGCACACGCTCCCATCTTGGACGTTATCTACGACCCTTGGCCAACTCCGCTCACCGTGCACGCGGCTTCCGATGGCTATCCAACGGTCGGCGGCCACCGCATGCTGGCGTACCAGGCATTTAGCCAATTTGAGCAGTTCACCGGCCATGAAGCACCACGCGAGGCAATGTTTGAGGCTTTGAAAGTCTACATGCGCGATAAAAACGTCAACCGCCTCTACTAGGTAGAACGCCGGTACGCTGAGATGTAGACGCGTAATGACCGGAAGCGACGCATACTTGGGGGAGTGTGTTGATGCAGAACTTAATCGCACAGGCTGTGCCCATCGTGGGGCTCGTGGGCGCAGCTGGGTGGGCAACAGCGCTTATTATTTATGATGTTCGGCAGCGCCGCTTGCCGGACTTTCTCACCGTGCCGGCCGCAGTCGTGGCTCTAGGCTGGATTGGATTTTCTCTGCAGTGGCACGCACTGTGGGGGCTAATATGGCCGGTGCTTTATCTGTGCTTCGCAATGTTAAGCAATGGGCAGGGCATGGGCGGCGGCGATATCAAGCTGGCGGTGTCGTTGGGGGTTGTCATCGTTAAGCACTCTGGCGTCTTTGCACTACTGGTAGCCATCGGGCTTACCTCGGTGATAGCGCTGGTGTGGGGGTTATTTTTGCAGGCAAAAGCAACGGAGATCAGTAGTGATTATGCAGATCCACCCAATGGGCCAGCCATGCTTTTTGCGACCGCGATCGTGATTTTTACACCTTGGTAGGGGGAGTGCTGAATCAAACGGCGAGCCAAATGGTTCATTAAGGCTACCTACATGTGATAATGGTTGGCATGCTTCGTTGGACTACTGCAGGAGAATCCCACGGCCAGGCGCTCATCGCGATGCTTGAGCACATGCCGGCCGGTGTACCCGTTGACCGTGATGAAATTTCATTCCAGCTTGCTCGTCGTCGCCTCGGCTATGGCCGCGGTGCACGCATGAAGTTTGAAGCTGATGAACTAACTTTGCTCACTGGCATTCGGCATGGATATACCTTGGGCAGCCCAATTTCCATCATGATTGGCAACACTGAGTGGCCAAAGTGGACCACGATCATGTCCGCAGAAAAGCTGGACATGGAAGATCCAGAAAACGTCAAGGCTATGGAATCGGGCCGTGGCGCACCGCTTACCCGCCCGCGCCCAGGTCATGCGGACTTTGCCGGCATGATTAAGTACGGACACTCCGAGGCGCGCCCTATTCTGGAGCGCTCATCGGCACGTGAGACCGCAGCGCGTGTTGCAGCGGCAACCGTGGCACGTAGCTTCCTGCGTGAAACCCTCGGCGTTGAAGTGCTTTCCCACGTGATTTCCATTGGCCCTTCTGAGAAGTACGAAGGTCCAGCACCAAGCTTTGATGACCTTAGCGCGATTGATGCATCGCCAGTGCGTTCTTTTGACAAGGCTGCTGAAGAATCCATGATTTCAGAGATTGAAAAGGCGAAAAAGCAGGGCGATACCCTCGGCGGCATCGTTGAGGTTGTTGTCGATGGCCTTCCGATCGGCCTAGGCTCGCACATCTCTGGTGATGACCGCTTGGATGCGCAACTGGCTGCTGCGTTGATGGGCATCCAGGCCATCAAGGGTGTTGAAGTCGGCGATGGCTTTGAAGAAGCTCGCCGCCCAGGCTCACAAGCTCACGATGAAATGGTGCGCACTGAAGACGGTGTTGACCGTCTGACCAACCGCGCTGGCGGCCTAGAAGGCGGCATGACCAATGGTCAGCAACTGCGCGTGCGCGCTGCCATGAAGCCGATTTCCACCGTGCCACGCGCGCTGAAGACCGTGGATATGGCGACCGGTAAGGCTGCAACTGGTATCCACCAGCGCTCCGATGTGTGTGCTGTTCCTGCTGCCGGTGTCGTGGCCGAGGCCATGGTGGCTTTGGTGCTGGCACGTGCAGTACTAGATAAATTCGGTGGCGATAGCGTCGAGGAAACCAAGCGAAATATCGCTGCTTACCAAGAATACGTCGCACAGCGTTTGGCTTTTGACCAGGAAAATTAATCATGACTCTTCCCAATATCCCGCCGCAGCCGACTGCGGTTACCCGCCCACGCGTGGTCTTGGTCGGCCCGCCTGGTGCCGGCAAATCCACCATCGGCAGGCGCCTATCCCGTGCCCTCAACGTCGGTTTGGTGGACTCTGACCAACTGATTGAAGAAGCCGAAGGTAAGTCCTGCGGAGAAGTATTTTCCGATCTCGGTGAGCCCAAGTTCCGCGAGATTGAGGCAGAACACGTTGCTGAAGCTTTGGCATCAGATGGCGTAGTTTCCCTCGGTGGTGGTGCCGTGTTGACGGAATCGACCCGCCAGCTTTTAGAAAACCACACCGTGGTGTTAATCGATGTCTCCGCTGAAGAGGGCGCACGCCGCACCGCGCGGGAATCTACTCGTCCGGTACTCGCAGCGGATGATCCCGTGGAGCACTACCGTGAACTCATCGAAGCGCGCAAGCAGTTCTACCGCGAGGTAGCTAATTTCCGCGCCCGTACTGATGGCCGCAGCCCGCAGCAAGTAGTTGGGGACATCCTGGGATTCCTTGACACCGTTTGTTTATAAGCACTTTGTTCAACCCACCTGCTTAAACCCTTGCGTGAAAGCGCAGAAAGGCAATGACAGTGACCACAATCGCCGTGAATGGACCAGCTCCCTACGAGGTGGTCATTGACCAAGGCCTGGATGAGCGCATCGCAGAGCACGCGAAGGCAACAGGGGCCGACAAAGTTATGGTTGTGCACCAGCCCAGCATCGCTGCGCCAGCGGCGCAGTTAGCCAAGCGTTTACAAGACGAAGGCCTGCAGGTCGTCGTGGAAGAAGTTCCTGATGCCGAAGCAGGCAAGCAGGTTGCCACCCCGATTAAGCTGTGGGATCGCCTGGGCGAGGAAAATTTCTCCCGCACCGACGCAATCGTGGGACTTGGCGGTGGAGCAGTAACCGATATGGCCGGTTTCGTTGCCGCGACTTGGATGCGCGGCATCAAGGTCATCCAGGTTCCTACCACTTTGCTGGCGATGGTGGACGCGGCAGTCGGCGGCAAGACAGGAATTAATACGGCGGCGGGTAAAAATCTCGTCGGCGCCTTCCATGAGCCCTCCGCCGTCTTTATCGACTTAGAGCGCTTGCGTACTTTGCCTGCCGATGAAATCATTGCCGGTTCGGCTGAAATCATCAAGACGGGCTTTATCCATGACCCGGTCATCATTGAACGTTATGAGCAAGACCCGGCAGCGTGTTTAGATCCAGACGGATTCCTGCCCGAGCTGATCGCGCGCTCCGTAGCAGTTAAGGCCAAGGTTGTTGGTGAAGACCTGAAGGAAGCCGGTCTGCGCGAAACGCTGAACTACGGTCATACTTTCGGCCACGCGGTGGAGTTGCGGGAGAACTATTCCTGGCGCCACGGCAAGGCAGTGGCAGTGGGTTTGATGTTCATCGCACACTTGTCGCATGCGCGCGGGCTTATCGATGCCTCCCTGGTTGCCCAACATGAGCGTATCCTTCACAGTATTGGCCTGCCTACAACTTATGAGGCCGGTCATTTCGACGAGCTGTACCAGGCCATGACACGCGATAAGAAAAACCGTCACGGCACCATCCGGTTTGTGGCCTTGACTGGTGTGGGTAGCACGACGCGCCTGGAAGGCCCAAGCATCGATGAGCTGCGCGCCGCCTATGACGCGATTTCCCAATAGCAACCCCGGCAGTAACGACTAGAAAAAGGAAGATTTCCACATGAAGATTGTTGTAGTCAACGGACCAAACTTGAACCGTCTGGGCAAGCGTCAGCCGGAAATCTACGGCACTACTACTTTGGCCGATATTGAAGAGCTTGTGCGCGCTCACGCGGATAAGGCAGGGGTGGAATTAGACTTTGTGCAGTCCAACCACGAAGGCGTACTGCTGGATGCTGTGCACGCGGCTGCCGATAACAACGCCGCCGTCATCATCAACCCTGGCGCCTTTACACACACGTCGGTAGCTTTGCGTGACGCGTTGGCAGAAATTGCCGATGGCCAAGGTTATGTGGAAGTACACATCTCGAATGTGCACGCGCGTGAGCCTTTCCGTCAGCACTCTTACCTTTCCGATAAAGCCCGCGGCGTTATCGCAGGTTTGGGTGTGTATGGCTACGTTGCAGCCTTGGGATTTTTCACCCAGGATCTCACCCCAAAGGATGCTTAGGCAGCTAAGCTACAGAAGTATTCGACGCTAACTAAAAATTCATCAGCCTGAGGTATTTCGCAGGACTAAGAAAGCCTTGGGCGGGAGAGAAAAGGATAAATAGTAATTATGGGTTTGGCAGATACTCGCTTTAGCAATCGTCGCCGCGCATTGGCTGCTACGTTGGCAGCGCAGCGCATCGATGCGATTTTAGTTACTGACTTGACTCATATGCGCTATCTCACCGGTTTCTCCGGATCCAATGGCGCCTTGCTCTTGCGCAAAGATCTTTCTGCCGTAGTGACTACCGATGGCCGCTACACCACCCAGATTGCTGAAGAGGTCCCTGATATCAAGGCCATCATTCAGCGTCGCGTGGGGCCGAATCTTTTGGAGGGGCTGGAAGGTCCACAACGCGTGGGCTTTGAAGCGGCTTATGTTTCCGTTGAGGAATTCAAAAAGCTAGAAGAGGCCTGCCCGGAAGATATTACGTTGGTGCCAGTTTCCGGCGTGATTGAAAAGCAGCGCGAGAAAAAGGATTACTACGAGCTCCAGCGCCTCGAAGAGATTGCTTTGTTGGCCAATAATGCCCTCGAAGACTTACTGGAGGCAGGGGAGCTGGCTATTGGCCGCACCGAGCGTCAAGTTGCAGCGGATCTGGAATACCGCATGCGCAAGGCTGGTGCTGAACGGGTTAGCTTTGACACCATTGTTGCTTCCGGTCCTAATTCCGCGAAGCCACACCACGGTGCTGAAGACCGTGTAATTGCTAATAGTGATTTGGTCACCATCGACTTCGGTGCGCACTTGCGTGGGTTTAACTCCGATATGACCCGTACCTTTGTCGCAGGCGAGGTCACGGACTTTGCCAAGGAGATCTACGGCGTTGTCTTAGAAGCGCAGCTCGCCGGTGTCGCAGCAGCACGTCCAGGAACGGCTCTTTATGATGTGGATCGCGCGTGCCGCTCCATTATCGAAGATGCTGGCTTTGGTGAGTACTTCGTGCACTCCACAGGCCACGGCATTGGTCTTCACGTGCATGAAGGGCCTTCAGCGGCGGTAACCGGCAAGGGCTATTTGGAAGAGAATATGACGCTCACTATCGAACCGGGTATTTATGTCCCCGGTAAAGGCGGTGTCCGCATCGAAGACACCCTGATTATTACTTCTGGGGCGCCGAAGATTATTACCCCGATGTCCAAAGAATTGCGGATCATTTAAACACGATGAGGACTAGGTTGCACGGTTGCTAAAATGACCGTGCTTTAGTCCAATAACGTGTGGACACCGCAGTGTAGTAGGATAGTAGACCGTACTTTTACACGAACCATCACAGGAGAATCTCGTGGCAGATACCAGCGACTTCAAGAATGGACTTGTTCTCAAAATTGATAACAAGCTTCAGCAGATTATCGAGTTTCAGCACGTTAAGCCGGGCAAGGGCCCAGCTTTCGTACGCAGCAAGCTCAAGGATGTTGTTACCGGCAAGGTAACCGACAAGACTTGGAGTGCCGGCACCAAGGTTGAGACCGCTACGGTTGACCGTCGCGATATGACTTACCTGTACAACGATGGCACCAGCTACGTTGTCATGGACGACACCAACTACGAGCAGGCTGAGTTGCCAGCTGACAAGTTCGGTGACGCAGCGAAGTTCCTGCAGGAAAACATGCGCGTGCAGGTTTCCTTCTACGAAGGCGATGCACTTTTCGCAGAGCTTCCTATTTCCGTAGAGCTGAAGATTGAGCACACCGAACCGGGCCTGCAGGGCGACCGTTCTTCCGGTGGCACCAAGCCAGCAACTTTGGAAACCGGCGCTGAGATTCAGGTTCCATTGTTCATCGAAATTGGCAACGTCGTCCGGATTGATACCCGCACTGGCGAGTACCAGTCCCGTGTGAGCAACTAATCGTGGCTGAAGAACGTATCAATGACGGGTCTGGTTCTGATAAGGAACCAAACCCAGAAGTTCTGGACGCAAAGCCTGAGTCTCACCGCGTGCCTAAGCAGCGCCGTCATGGTGCTCGCTACCGCGCGCGTCGTCGTGCTGCCGACATTATGTACGAGGCAGAAAATCGCGACGTCGACCCCGTAGCTATCGTTGAAGACCGCGTGAAGTTGGCTCGTGAAGACGAGCACGGTGTCGCGCCTGTCGCCGAGTACACCAAGGTGCTAGTCGCCGGCGTTGCTGAAGAATTGGACACAATCGATGCGACCATCGAACGCTTCTTGGCGCAGGACTGGGAGCTGTATCGCATCCCGGCTGTCGACCGTGCGATCATGCGCGTCGCTGTGTGGGAATTGCTGTTCAACTCGGATGAGATTGACCTGGCTACGGCAGTAACCGAAGGCGTGGAGCTCGCCAGCGAGTACTCGACCGATGCCGCAGCACCGTACATCAACGCAGTGCTCGACGATGTTGCGCATTCCCGCTCCGAGGATAACCCGATGAATGTCGAGGCTGAAGAGCCAGAGGCTTCTGAGGAGTAGTCGCACCGCTTGACCTTGAAGATTTCGCCCTGCCCATAAACTTTTCTTAGGAAAATGGGCAGGGCGAAGGCTTTTCCTTAAGTAAGGTGGGGAAGATGAGTAAATTCAAAGTCAAAGATGCCCGCAAGTTGCGTGTTTCCACGCCATTTAGTTTCGATGATTCTGACCCGAGGGCCACACCCGGTTTTGACGGCAATGCCAAGGCGTTAAAGAAGCAGGCAAAGCGCTTTGATGAGGAATTAAGTGACCTGCAGGAGCTGCTTTTTGCGAATGCTCGTGCGCTTGGAAAAGACGCACCATCCATCTTGGTTGTGCTGCAGGGCATGGATACCTCGGGCAAAGGCGGCGCAGTAAAATCCGTCTTTTCGGTCTTTGACCCGCAAGGAACCACGACCTTGAGTTTCGGCAAACCTACTGATGAAGAGCTCGAGCACGACTTTTTGTGGCGCATCCGTAAGCATGATCCGCTGCCTGGCCAAGTCGTGGCTTTTGACCGTTCTCATTATGAAGACGTGGTGACCCAACGTGTGCACAGCTGGGTCGATGAAGCAGAGATCGACAGGCGGTTTGAAGCCATCCGGGAGTACGAAAAAGAACTTGCTGATGCCAATGTTCGTATCCTCAAGATCTTTTTGCACATCTCGAAAGAGTTCCAAACCGAAAATCTCCTAGAGCGCGTCGAAAATCCAAAGAAGCACTGGAAATATGACGATGGGGACGTTACTGAGCGCGGCTTTTGGCATGAGTATTCGCAGGCTTATGCTGATGCCATCAATCGCACTGATGCTGATCACGCGCCGTGGTATGTCCTGCCTTCAGATAGCAAGCCTTATGCCCGCATGGCGTTGAAATTTCTGATCCTGGATGAGCTTCGCAAGATGGAGCTGGATTGGCCAGAGGCAGATTTTGACCCCGAAGTTGAGCGCCAGCGGATTTTAGACTCCGAATAGCAACATCGATGTGCACCTTAAAAACGTGCACATTTATAAGCGCCCATCCCTGCATCACATGATGAGGGTGGGCGCTTTATACATTGGCACTAGTTACTTCTAGTACTAGTTGGAGCCGGTTTCTTCTTGGGCGGTTTCAGAGCCGAGCTTTGCCATTTCTTCGGCAGCTGCTACGAGCGCGTCCTGGGCGGCCAAGACACCATCGACGGCGACCTTGAGTGACTGCTTCAGCTGCTCATCGTTAAGCCCTGCCAAGTGGGTAAATTCGCGCTCCGTACGAACGATCAGTTGGTCTTCGTGTTCGGTAATGACCGCGCGTGCACCGAAGGAGACGGTGTTGATCTGGCCTGCAGCCAAGAACAGGCCAGCATCGGCATTAGCAAAGGAAGCATCAGTGCCCACATCGGCGCGGACGATGACCACGGATGGGAGCAAGGCGAACATGATGTTTAGGCCGTTGAGGTTAGCCATCGCAACGGCGTCGGCGCCTTGTGCTTTTTCCAACTTGATGTCGAAAGAAGCCATGGCTTCGATGATGCGGTCGATGTCAACGGCAGGTAGCGCGTTATCAACCGAGGTTTCGGATGCAGAGTTTTGTGGATTAGTCATGGTTGTGCTCGCTTTCCCAGGTCACAAGGTCAGGGTGCTTTTGTTCGATCCATTCAAAGGAACCCAAGATGGCATCAATGGTGGTCATGACGAAGGCATCAAGCTGGTTGCGCGAAACGCCAGCGCCAACATGTAGCTCTCGGAATGCGGAGACCGCGAGTTCCTCGGCGCTGCTGTCGAAAAAGCGCAAAGTAGGCGCAAAGTTGTCTTGGTTCCATTGATTGGTCAGCATGAGAACCTGTGGGCCCTGGGCGGTAGGAAACGCGCCGCGCCACAGTGAGTCAATAACTAAGGTGTTATCGCGGATTTGCATGGCGATGGCTGCGTTAGAAAAGCCTGTGCGCAGGATGGTGCCGGTGTCTCCGTCGGGAGATTCTACATTCTCCAGGCGGTAGACTAATTGCTTGTCGTCAAAGATTTCTGCCACTCGGTCAAGCGTTAGATCTTCAACTGGTGTATCCGGAACGATGGTAGGTTCTTCGGAGCTCACTTGATCAGTCCTTGAGATAAGCGTTGTGTATGTTTTTCGTCTTATCCAGCATAACGGCTTAAAACAAATGCGTCCGTTCGGTAGGGGATTTTTACCTCCGTCCCAGGTTGAAAGCCCATATGCTCATAGAGATACCAGTTAAGGTTGCCTGTCATGCGTTGTCGGGTCTTCTCATTTGCGCGTAGCCAATAAGACCGTGAGTGCATCAAGGTGTGCAATTGCTCGGCTTTTAATGTCTGCTGCCAAAAGTCGTGGTGCTCTTCAGAAATCACTAATGGCTCGTGCACTTCTGGTTTAAAGTCAGGACGCTGAACATCGCCGGAATGCATGATGCGGGTCAGCCGCAGCACCCACGGGTCCGCGTGGACATCAATGGTGTTCCAGACTAAAACTGTTTTGCCGCCAGGGGTTAAGACGCGGTCAAGCTCTAGACAGGTGGCCTGCGCATCGACCCAGTGCCATGCCTGGGCACAAAATACTGCGTCGATGGATCCTGAAGCCACTGCTAAATCCTCAGCGGTGCCACGCCAACAGCTAATGCCGTGGGATTGTAAAACACGCACCATATCGGGGGATGGATCGCAGGCGAGAACTACGTCATGCGGCAAACTAAGGGTAAGCTTACCGGTTCCAGCACCGATATCGAGTGCGCGTTTACCTGGTGCTAGCTTGCCGATGAAGCTGGGGTATTCAGGTCGGATTTCATCATAAAGATCAGCTCCAGCATGAAATGCCTTCGCCAGTGTTTCTTTATGGTGTGCGGTTGCAAACCTGGGGTTTTGCTTGCGCGAGGGAGGCCGGTAGCTGGGATAGTGTTCTGGGCTAGGCTGAAGAGGTTGATGCGTCATATTATTTTTTAAGATTTCGATAGTGGGTGAGGTGTTTTAGTGTCTGCTCTTCCACAGGCAAACGATCCGCGGTGGCTATTAAAAACCATATTTTCCCGCAAAGAACGTACCATTCCCGCAGCAATTCTAATTTCTTTAACTTTTGTCTGTAATGGCTTGACCCCAGTTGTCGTGGGCCAAGCTATTGACCGGGCAATTGCTGTGGGAAGCATATCGACGTTGTGGGTGTGGGTGGTTATATTACTCGGGATATTTATTGTCAACGCCGCGGCCGGCTGGTTTGGGCGGGCATTATTTCAACGTGCAGGTCTAGAAATCGGGCACGAGTTGCGCATGACGGTCACAGACCGGATTTCACACCCGCGAGGCATGGCGGGCAAGCAGCGCACGGCCGGGGAGCTTCTAGCTATTGCTTCCTCAGATACGCAGCGCGTGGCAGATGCCGTCATCATGACGGTCTTTCCCTTCGCGGAAATCACGTCCATTATCTATGTTGCCGTTATGGTCTCTAGCGTCAATCTTCCCCTAGGTTTGGGTGTGTTGCTTGGCGGGCCTGTCGTCGTGATGATCTCACTGAAGTCAGCTACTCCGCTGCGCAAACGCTCTGGGGCGCGCCAGCGCGCTTTGGCAGCCGCCTCAGCCACGGCGACCGATGTCGTGCAAGGGCTTCGCATCCTCAAGGGCCTGGGCGCGGTGGATACCGTGCGTTCGCGCTATGAGGTGGTTTCAGACAAAGCTTATGAAAAGACCGTTGCAGCCAATGGCGCACAAGCACGCCTGAATGCTGTGACAGAAACCGCCGGTGCGTTCTACGTCATCATCGTGGGCGTCGTCTCTGGTGTTATGGCATTGGCTGAGATGATGACGGTCGGGGAGCTCATCACGGTGGTGGGCTTGACGCAATTTATCATCACCCCGATGACGATGTTGGGTAAGAATATTGCATCGCGGTGGGCAACCGCGCAAGCCTCCGGACGGCGTATTCAAGAGCTTTTGCTTGCCGATGCCTCCTTTAGCACCTCCCAACCCTCCCTGCCCGCTCTGCGTCCTGGAATCACCGTGGTCTCGGAAATTCCGCCTGCAGAATTAGTCAATATGCCGCGGGAGAAATACCTGGTGGCGCCCCATGACGCTGATATTTTTGAGGGCAGCGTGTTGGACAACGTCCACCCGGACCGCGAGCGGGCCATGTGGGCGCTAGAGGTAGCTGCAGCGGAAGATATTCCGGGAGGTTTTGACCGCGAGGTCGGAGAAAATGGCGGCCACCTATCCGGTGGCCAGCGCCAGCGTGTGGCACTGGCGCGCGCTATTGCTGCCGATGCTGAGATTCTGATCCTGCAAGACCCCACCACCGCGGTGGACTCCGTAACCGAGCAGACTATTGCCGAACGAGTCGCAGCAGCGCGCGCAGATAAGCCGACCATTGTTTATACCAATGCGCCTGCTTGGCAGGCCGTAGAAGCAGGAGCGAAGTAGATATGGGTATGCGTTTTCCTACCGCTACCTGGCCCCAAACCCGCAAGGTCTTAAGCAGGCACTTGCGTGAGGTACCGAAGGCAACTCAGCAATTTCTTTTCGCTATAGTGTTGCTTGCTCTTGGCGCCGTGGCCAATATCTGGATTCCTATCCAGCTCGGACGCATCGTCGATGTGGTCATTTCAGCTAGCAGTACTAGTTTGCTGCGGATTACGGCAGAACTAGTTATCGCAGCATTTGCTGCCGCTGCCTTTTCTGCTTGGGGCTTTTTCGTGCTCTCGCGATTGACGGAGCGCGTAATCGCTAACCTGCGTGAAGACATGGTGGGTACGGCCCTGGGCCTACCAGTCCACCGCGTGGAAGATGCCGGCACCGGCGATTTAGTATCCCGGTCCACCGATGATGTTGCGGAGCTATCTGCAGCGGTGACTGAGACCGTCCCGATTTTGGCAAACTCCGGTTTTGCAATCATCACCACCGCCATCGCCCTCGTTACTCTAGACTGGCAATTCTTGCTCGTCATTGTCGCTGCTGCACCAATTTATGTCATCGCCGCGCGACGGTATCTGCGTGTAGCCCCTGGACGCTATGCCGCCGAGCGAGCATCGATGGCTGATCGTGCACGCCGGGTGCTTGAAGCTATCCGTGGACGCGCTACCGTGCGTGCTTTTGGCATGGAAAAGTCCATGCATGACCGAATCCATACTGCTTCCTGGGACGTAGTCGAGCATGGTTACTCAGCGCGAAAGACCATGCTTGTGCTGCAGCTGTGGATGACCTCGGTGGAGTTTGTCATGCTGGGGGCGGGCTTGCTGGTGGGTTATCTCACCGTGCAATCAGGTGCTATGACCGTAGGTGCCGTCACCGGCGCGATGCTCATGCTGATTCGTCTGCGTGGACCACTGATGGGTCTGATGCGCGTGCTGGATACGATCCAATCGGGCTATGCCTCCTTGGCGCGCATCGCCGGCGTGGTGGTCAATCCGCCGCAGCCCACCAAGCCGGCTGGTGCTCCGCCAAAAGAAGGCCACGTGGAAGTCCACGATGTCTCATTTTCCTATGGCCAAGGCTGGGCAGTAGAAGATGTCTCACTAAGCATTGACCCAGGGAAAACCGTTGCTGTCGTCGGTGCCTCGGGTGCTGGCAAAACCACCGTCGCGGCTTTGCTCGCCGGTCTGCGGGTGCCCGATTCAGGAACCGTGAAAGTTGATGGGGTAGAAGTCACCTCTTTGTCGGATTCAGAACGCGTTGCCCGCTTAGCGATGGTCTCCCAAGAAGTCCACGTCTTTTCCGGCACCCTGCGCGAGGACTTAAGCCTGTCGCAACCAGAAGCCACTGATGACGAGATGATCTCGGTCCTTGATCGCGTTAATGCGGACTGGTTCCATCAGTTGGCGGATGGCCTCGATACCGTAGTCGGCGCCCAAGGCCTGCAATTGGAGCCGGTGGCCGCGCAGCAGTTAGCACTTGCGCGAGTGATGTTGTTAAATCCACGCGTAGTCGTCATGGACGAAGCCACCGCTGAGGCAGGATCACAAGGTGCGCAATCGTTGCAGGATGCAGCGGAGGAATTGGCCAAAGACCGAGCCGCACTGGTGGTGGCACACCGGCTGGATCAGGCATCGCGTGCCGATGAAATTTTAGTGATGGATAACGGACGCGTCGTAGAGCGGGGAACCCATGCGCAGTTGTTAGAATTTGATGGCCGTTACCAGCAGCTTTGGACGGCTTGGCAGCGTGGTAGACAATAGGGTCTGACAAAGTCATCAAAGCGATACGCAGATAATCAATAATGAGGAGTTCAGGTGCACACAACCAGCCATTTCGGGCGTGCTGCAGCTAAAAAGATCACCCTTGTTTTATCCGCGGTAGTGCTGACTGCGACCTTGGCCTCCTGCTCGGAGGTGTCATCGCGTGGTGAAACCTCCTCGCTTTCAGGTGAAAGCTCAACGGCTGTTAGCAGCGAATCGGAAGCAAACCCTGGCACTTATGACTTGGGACTTCCTACCTCTGCGCCTTTAGCAGGGCCTGAGCCAGGCTCTTCACAAACCATCAATCTTGCCTCAGGCCGGAAATTTATCCTGCATGTGCCCAGCTCCTATCAGCCGGGCAAGAAATGGCCAGTCGTGTTGGCTTTCCATGGCTGGAAAGAAACGGCTGAGATGATGCAGCGCTATACGGAATTAGATGCTGCCGATGCCATCGTGGCTTATCCCGCGGGTGAAGACCGCGCGTGGGCACCAGCACCTTATGCCAAAACCACCGGCGCAGAAGATACCCAGTTTGTCCGCGATATCGTGGATTCGCTCCGTGCCACCTACGCAGTTGATGATGAACGCATCTATGCCACTGGCATGTCCAACGGCGGCGGATTTGCCGCTTACTTAGGCTGCCAGATGCCGGATGTCTTCAAATCTGTAGCGACAGTCTCAGCCGCGTATTACCAGGCTATTCACGCCTCCTGTAAGGGTGAACCAGTCGGCCGGCTCGATATGCACGGCACGTTAGACCCGGTCGTGGATTACTACGGCGGCACCCGCCACAAGGAACGCTATGTTTCAGTTCCGGAAGTAGTTTCCATGGATGCCCAGCGCAACCGTTGTGAAGGCAATCTCAACACCGAGCGCCTGGCTAATAATGCGCTCTTGGTGCAGTGGGAGCAATGCCAGTATCCGGTTCAACACATCCGCATCGGTGGTGGCAAACATGTCTGGCCCGGCGGCAACTATGACGATGCCAGCGAGGTAGGCTTTGGCTTTGCCACCGATAAGGTCTTGGACTTCTTTGCCATCCCAGGACGTCCCGCTGGTATGGAAGAAGCCCGCACCGTGGAAACCGGAACTATGGAAGAAGAAGACTTTAGCGCTAGCTAAGATCGATTCTTTGAGCCTGCAGTCCAGCAGCGTGCATGCGCGCCCAGCAAATATCGGCGATGGTTTTAAAACCAGCCCGGTACGCCGCGCTACTTTTCGCGGTCGGTTCTGGCAATTGCATCAGCTGTACTGTCCGGGTGCCGCCGTCAGCCTCATTGAGCTCAGCTACTGCCTGCGCAGTCGTGCCTGAACCTGCGAAGAAGTCCAAGACCTTGGCATCTTTGGGCCCGCCGATATCAACAAGATACTTAATCAAGCGAACAGGCTTGGGAAAATCAAAGATCCCCGGAATCCCCAACGCAGCTTCGGCATCGCGGCGTCCAGAGCGCGTTACCCCAAAGCGTTCGCCATCTAAAATACTGCGCGGGCGTGCACCCTGCTTCTGATAGTTCTTCGTATACACAAAGCCGCGGCGAAAGACCAGGTCTTCGTAGTGTTCGGCAACTTTTTCTTTGCTCCAGCGCCAGCGCGCCACCTGGGTTTGCCCGGCTGGTTGGTGCGGGAGATACTTTTGGCCCTCGGCATCGTGGATAGCAAAATCCAGTGAGGGGACATAGCCCAAAGTCTTCGAATCCAAACGCACCAGGGAATAAGCGCCTTTGTCATCGTGGAAGTTGTATTTGGTGGTGGTATGGCCTTGCGGGTCTGTGTTGAAGCCGGGGGATTCGGCCGAGCGGGCATAGGCCAGAACATATTCGTGTTCGGTGATGGCGAAACGGGAATCGTTTTTCCCCGTGCCGCCTTTCTTCCAGATGAATTGGTTGGCGAAATTCGCTTGGCCAAAAAGCTCATCGGCAAGCATGCGTAGGTGTGCTACTTCGTCTTCACCAATGGAGATAAACATATGGCCAGTCGGCGCGAGCAACTGCCAGGCGAGTATCAGCCGAGGCGTCATCATCGACAGCCACTGTGCATGCCATTGGCCGTGATCCGTCGAGCGGTGCTCACGGCGGTTACGGTAATTATCGCGGTATAAAAAGTCACGGCCGGTGTTATAAGGCGGGTCGATATAGATAACGTCAACGCTGGCAGGCGAGTGCGCTGCCAGAGATTTTAAGGCGTCCAGATTATCGCCTGCGTATAAAATATTTCCATCGGGGTGAGAGATCTCTGCTTGGGTTGGCGAAGCCGTGCTTGCCGGAGCCTTGGCAGGAAGGGATGCCTGTTTCAAGGCATCTTCTTTACCTGGCCAAAATAGCCCAAAGCTAGATGTCACAAAAATAGTCCTACGATTGCGGCGGAAATGGTAGCGATGCCCGTGATAATGACGAATGCAGCAGTCCAGTGATTGCGGAAACGATTAAGCGCTGGGACTTTATACATCGCATACATCGGCATGATGTACAAGATCATAGCAATGAACGGTCCACCGATGGATTCGATCAGCGCCAAAATCGATGGATTCGCAATTGCTGCAGCCCAAGCGGTCAAGAAGATGAAAACATTGACAGCCACGGTCAACGTGGTCATCGACAGCTTGTTGCTAATGCCAGGGGCAAATTTCTTAACGATGAAACGTGCGCCCTCTGCAGCGCCGAGGGCATGGCCAAAGTAGGAGGAGACAATGGCAAGGATGGCCACGATAGGCGATAGCAATGCCATGATTGGCACGCCGGTGGTGTTAGCGATATAAGACATCACGGGAATGTTTTGCTCACGGGCTTGCGCAAGACCGTCACCACCGACTGCCAGAGCACATGACCACACGAAGAACATGGTGAAAATCGTGAGCAAAAGGGCGGTGATGCCGAGAACCTTAGACGCATTCTTCTCCGCGCCCTTGCCCCAGGTGCGTTGCATTGCCAGGGTGAACTGGGAGATAGCCGGGGAGTGGTTGAAGGAAAAGACCAGCACCGGCAAAATCATGACGACTGCCCATATACCGGAGGTAGTGCCTTCCGTTTCATAGAAGCTGGAAAAGTCCCACTGTGGCACGAGATAGAAGGAGACCGCGGCGAGGAAGACGATGAGTGGATAGACAATAACCTGCGTAACAATCAGCATCAAACGCTGGCCATAAGCAAAGACTAAGGTCATGCCGCCCACGAGCAACAAGGAGAGCAGCCAGCGCGGAATCGAAGGCCCAGCAAGCTGATTAACGATGAAGCTATCGACGGTGTTGGTAATGGAGACACCGTAGATTAAAACGATGGGGTAGATCGCTAGGAAGTACAGCACAGAAATGACCGCGCCGGCACCCTCGCCGAAATAGCTGGTTACCACTCCAGTAATGTCCACGCCGGGCTTTGGCGACGCGCTCATCATGCGTGAGAGTGCTCGGTGCGAGAGAAATGTCATCGGGCCAATGAGCACGGTGGCAATCAGCAATGGCCAAAATCCGAAACCGCCTGCATTGATTGGCAGGAACAAGATACCTGCACCTACGGCGGTACCGAAGAGCGATATTATCCAGTTGGTGTTGATGGCCTTGGGATGGTGCGGCTGGGTTTCGGTTTGCGTCATGCGGGTGGGACTCCTTGAAGCTTTCTTTCACATCGTGCTTAAAATCCAGCTGCCGCGGACTTATCAACGACCACAGCCGGTGAGAAAGAACCAACCACAGTGGAGATCGGTCATATATTTTCAGAGATATTTCATCGAAATAAATTCGTGATAACCGGCCACTAAAAGTGATTATTCGACCCTAACACCGCCCGACGCAAATCTTCGGCATCGATCCACGGCAATCGGGGGTTTTCGGGGGTAAATTCAGCTCGTAAAGCGGGCGAGGGATGTGGGTCACAAAGTGGTTAAGAGTGTGCCATTTAGGCAATTTTGCGCGAATTTTCAGAAGATTTTCATGGCGAGATTTTCCGGATGCGTTTATCGTGGGGAATTGCACGACCTGATGAAGTAATAATTCGAAGACAAAGCAATTTGTATTAAGGAGTGTTTCAACAATGGGTATTTTCGACGAGGCAAAGAACAAGGCATCTGAGGCTGCTAAGGACGGCAAGCTCGACGAGCACTTGGACAAGGGACAAGACTTCGCCAAGGACAAGGTCGGCGAAGAACACGCGGACAAGGTTGATACCGCACGCGACAAGATCGACGATACACTTGGCTCCAACGAAGACAAGTAGCGAAGAAATCAGCTACCACATGGATAAGCGTTAAGAACTACGTTCATCCATACCAATAGAAAATACCTCGCTCACCGGCTTAATCCGTGTGAGCGAGGTATTTTCTGTCGGACTAACAGGATTTGAACCTGCGACCCCTACACCCCCAGTGTAGTGCGCTACCAAGCTGCGCCATAGTCCGCCGTTGGTTTAAAAATAAAGCAACGACTTAGAGATTACACGATTGGCATTTCGAAGGGAAAAATAGCCCCCGGTTTAGCTGATATCACCGGTGGAATAGACCCATTCACGTGGGAAATCATCGCGCAGCTGCATGCGGTGAAAAGTCGAACGCTCCCGCTGAGAACCTGAAGTGGTGCCTTTGTAATAAGCGTCAAATTCGACGATGCCGGTGTCATCGAGAGGCGAGCCCGCGACTGTGTCGATGATGTCCAGTCGGTAGAAACGGACGCCGTGTTCTGCGGCAAAAATTTCTTCGAAGTTAAGTGAATCTGGGCGCGTTGCTGGATCCCAGGTGCGCAGCAAGTATGCTTCATCGCCGGTAACAAAAGCGCTAAAGCGTGAACGCATGAGAGTTTCTGCCGTAGGCGCTGGGGTGCCGTCGTGGTATTTCTTGCAGCATTCGCCAAAGGTTAAACCGGTGCCGCACGGGCAGCGCACATCGGCGGGCAAAGGGTTAAGAATGTCCATGGGCTTAAAACACATCCACGATATGAGCAGAAGAAATCAACGAAACAATCTCTGCGTCTTTGCCAGCAGTCAGTAGCGTGGATTTCTCCGCGGCACTAAGCGTGCCCACCAATTCAATGCGGCGTTCAAACGTGGCTTCGTGAATGTGGGTGACGGTGACATTGACATCGTCAAGCGACATGCCCTTGGCTGCTTCCTTAACAGCCTGTGCTGTGCCAGCGGCCAAAGCGGACATCAAAAGTCCTTCGGCTGTGTGCCCGCGCCCGCGACCGCCGTCGGACTTGGTGCGATCTGTAGAGATGGAGCGATCATTGTTGCGTACCACTACGCCGAACTTCGTGCCATTGGCCAAATGCGAGACCGCAGCGCCAGGGCCTACTTCTTCCGGAATGTAATCTGGTTCCAGGTATTGCTCCGCCCAGGCGCCGATAAGGTCGGCCGCACGCTGCGCGGCACCTTGGCGGGTGAGTAGGTGATCGGCCTTGTCGAGTGCCACCAAAGACTTTGGGTAGCGGGTCACGCGGAAGATGGTCTGGGCATTTTCAATCCCAACGGTCTGATCAATCGGGGAGTGCACCAGCATCAACGGCTTGCGCATCCCGCGCAGGTAATCCTCGGGGTTGGTATCAGCAAGGTCCTCTAAGAACTTTCGGGAAATGGTGAGTCGCCGTCCGCCCAGCACAACTTCGACAGCGCCATATTCGTCGACCGCGCTGATTTTATCGGCGTAGTGCAGCACCGAGTGTGCAGGATCAAAAGGTGCGCCGATGGTCGCCACGGCGTTAATCGAATTGATCAATCCCGCCGCCGCGAGTGCCGCCGCACCGCCGAGAGAGTGACCAATGAGCAGTTGCGGCGCGTTGTATTCGGTACTCAGCCAGTTCGCTGCTGCCTGAATGTCAGCGACGTTGTCACTAAATGAGGTATCGGCAAAGTCACCCTCTGACTGGCCCAAGCCTGGAAAATCAAAGCGCAAGCACGCAATTCCAAACTCGGTCAACTGCTTGCTGACGCGTGCTGCACCTGGGGTGTGGCGGTGGCCGGCGAAGCAGTGCGCGAAGATTGCGTACGCTTTAGGCGGAGAATCAGGAAAATCGATGGTGCCGGCGATACGGTGGCCGGCCGCAGACGAAAACGTGACATTCGCGGATTGCATGATTTATAGAATAACGGGCTGGGTTCTTGTGGGGTTAGCTTGCCCTACTAGAGTCAATAGAAATCACACATACCGCTTTAGGGAGATGGAATAACACTCATGGCAGCATTCAATTGGTTTTGGAAGGCAATGGGCTCATCGTCCGAGCGTAACAATAAAAAATCTAAGTCCATTGTGACAGATTCTGAAGGTTTGGTAGAGCAGCTTTCAGCACTCGATGACCCAGAGCTTGCCGCCCGTGCACGCGCATGCGCTGCGGGGGGAGTGTTAAAAGATAAGTCAACTTTCTTAGCTTGTTTGGCGGTGGCTGCGCAGCGCAAGCTGGGGCTTAAGCCTTATCACGTGCAGTCGCAAGCGGTGCTGCGTCTTTTAGAAGGCGACGTTATTCAAATGGCCACGGGTGAGGGCAAGACTTTGGTCGGCGCGATGGCCGCGACAGGCTTTGCTTTGACTGGTAAGCGCGTACACGTGGTGACGGTCAATAATTACCTGGCCAGCCGTGATACTGAATGGATGCGGCCGCTGGTTGAAACTTTTGGGCTTAGCGTTGCCAGCGTGACCGAAAAGCTTTCGGCCGATGAGCGCCGGAGTGCTTATCGCAGCGATATTATTTATGCCCCCGTTAACGAATTAGGCTTTGACGTTTTGCGCGATAACCAGATTACCGCGCGTGAGCAGGCGGTTCAGGCCCCGGCGGATGTAGCGCTGGTGGATGAGGCGGACTCAGTGCTTGTCGATGAAGCCCTGGTGCCTTTAGTCTTAGCCGGCTCCCGCAAGGGGGATGCGCCTACCGGGCAGATTACAGATGTGGTCTCTAGGCTGCGGGAAGATATTGACTATCACATCAGCCAAGATGGCCGGACCGTGGCGCTTTCCGATGAGGGCGCGCACCGTGTTGAAAAAGACCTCGGTATTGATTCTTTGTATTCGGAAGAAAACATCGGCAACGTGCTGGTGAAAGTCAACCTGGCTTTGCACGCGAAGGCGCTGCTCATTCGAGATATTCACTACATCGTCAGTGACGGCGAGTTGCAGCTTATCGATGCTTCCAAAGGCCGCGTCGCCGACCTGCAACGCTGGCCTGATGGGCTGCAAACCGCTGTTGAAGCCAAGGAGGGCCTGGAAGTATCTGAAGGCGGGCGCGTTCTAGATACGATTACATTGCAGGAATTGATGCGGCGTTATCCCACCGTATGCGGCATGACCGGCACTGCGGTCGAGGCAACCGACCAGCTGCGCCAATTCTATGACCTGCACGTCTCTGTCATTGAGCGCAACAAGCCTTTGCAGCGCTTCGATGAACAAGACCGCGTCTATGCCACCCTGGCGGAGAAAAACCACGCCATCGTTCAAGAAATCCAGACCTTACACGCGACAGGCCAACCGGTACTTGTGGGTACCCAAGACGTTGCTGAGTCGGAGGATTTAGCAGAAGCGCTCGGTGAACTGGGCATTACCGTCAACGTGCTCAATGCGAAAAACGATGAGGAAGAAGCACGCATCATTGCCGAAGCCGGCGATGAGGGTCGCGTGACGGTGTCAACGCAGATGGCTGGCCGCGGCACTGATATTAAACTCGGTGGTGCCGACGGCCGCGACCGCGAGGCAGTAGTTGCAAGTGGTGGACTTGCCGTTATCGGCACGTCCAAGCACCGCACTGCGCGCCTAGATAACCAGCTGCGTGGCCGTTCTGGGCGCCAAGGTGACCCGGGGTTGTCGATGTTTTTCGTTTCCTTGGAAGATGACGTGGTTGCCCAAGGTGGAGAAGATGACTCTTTGGTCATTAAACCCGGACCAGATGGGCGCCTTGACGCCAAGCGTGTCTATGACTTCATCAGCCACTGCCAGCGTGTGACAGAGGGGCAATTGCTCGAGATTCATGCTCAGACCTGGAAATATAATCAGTTGCTGGCGGATCAGCGGGTGATCATCGACAAGCGGCGTGCGAACCTGCTCGATACCGACCAAGCCTGGCAGGAGCTGGCTGCACGAGCTCCTGAACGTGCCGCAGAGCTTGTCGATGTCTCCAGGGACGCGAAAATCACCGCCGCGCGTGAAATTATGCTTTTCCATCTGGATTTGGCGTGGGCGGACCACTTGGAATTGATGGATGATGTTCGTGAATCTATTCACTTGCGGGCAATTGCGAGGGAGACCCCCATTGATGAGTACCACCGCATTGCCGTGAGGGAATTTAAGGAGCTTGCCCAGCGTGCCGTGGATGAAGCGGTGGAGACTTTCGCCACTGTGGAAATCGATGAAGCCGGTGCTCACATGGATGATTCCGGTCTTGCACGCCCATCAGCAACCTGGACTTATATGGTCTCCGATAACCCGCTAGCCGGGTCTGGCAACTCGGTCATCGGGGGGATTGGTAATCTGTTTAGATAGAGAAAACACCAGCGGCTGCCCGCAGCGTGCGAGAAAGTCGCTATTATGAATTAGTAAAGAAATACCGTCTACTTTGCCCACTCATACGGAGGTAAACATCATGGCCGAGAACAATGGCACTCCAGAACCACAGGTTGAAACCACTTCGGTTTTCCGCGCGGACCTGCTCAAAGAAATGGAGAACTCTGCTGCTACGAGCACCGATGCCTCCACTGCAGGTGCAGATAATCTGCCTGAGGGCCAGGCCCTGCTCGTTGTAAAACGTGGGCCGAATGCGGGTGCACGCTTCTTGCTTGACCAGCCAACCACTACCGCTGGCCGCCACCCAGAAGCGGACATCTTCCTTGATGATGTCACGGTCTCTCGCCGCCACGCTGAATTCCGTATCGATGGTGACAAGTTCGAGGTCGTCGATGTTGGATCTCTCAACGGCACCTACGTTAACCGCGAGCCACGCAACTCCCAGGAACTAGAAGTTGGAGATGAGATTCAGATCGGTAAATTCCGACTAGTCTTCATCGCTAACAAGAAGTAGAATTCTAGTTCTTAAACAAAACAGTCTCTTTTTGTGAGAGACTGTTTATTAGTAAATAACATGACTGTGGTTTACCCGCAGCCAACTCGGTGCATTCGCAGTGAGCTGGGGGCGGGGCAGGCCAGGCGAGAGCTATAAAATCTTTCCGGAGAGAACAACAACATCGTGAGTGCAGCGAAGCAACAGGCAGCGGCGGTTAACCCCGTTCCGAAGACACCAAAGAAAAAGACCATGTCCATCGGCGTGGTTTTGGAAAATCTGCAGCAGCAGTTTCCTGATGTCACCGTGTCTAAAATCCGCTTCTTGGAATCAGAGAAGCTGATTGCTCCGTCGCGCACTGCCTCAGGCTATCGCCGTTTCACCGAAGATGATGTGGAGCGTCTGCGCTACATTCTGACCCAGCAGCGTGACAACTACACGCCACTGAAGGTTATTCGTGAGCAGCTCGATGCCATGGATTCTGGTCAGGTCACCGCGATTGTCGGTGCGGGGCAGACCTCTACGTTGGTTTCTGCGGATAAATTCCGTGCACCTGTTATCACCCGTTTGACTGGTGAGGATGTGGCGGAACAGGCTGGCAGCACCGAGGCAACAGTCATGGCCTTGGTAAAAATCGGCCTTATCCATCCGGATTCTTCAGGATTTTTCACCGCTGACGATGTCTCGGTTGTTTCTTCGGCAGAAGCGCTGAAGGCTTTCGGTTTCGATGAGCGTCGCTTGAAGTCTTTGCGCAATAACGCTCGCCGTCAGGCGGACTTGATCTCTCAGGTAGTAACGCCTGTGGCTACTTCGAAGTCTGACACTGCGCGCCAGCAAGCAGAGGAAATGTCTTCACAGATGGCCGCGCTGGTTGTCTCGCTGCATGCGACTTTGGTCAAAACTGACCTGCGCAACGAATTTTAAAGCAGCCCACGGGCTGTAAACACCACCCTTTTTCGCTGCATTAGCTGCGTGAAAATATTAGGGTGGTTTCATACTTTAAGACAAAGTTGTACTAGAAAGCGATGACCATGAATGCGGTGAAACTAGAGTTCCTCGGCGTGCACATGATGGAGCCCGAAGATTTCTTATGTGCTTTGCTGGCGCACCCAGCTTCTCAAAAGATCGTTCCCGTGTGGATGTCTTTAGCCGACGGCGCGCGCTTAAGCTCGCGGGCTGATGGCTTTAGCCCGTCGCGTCCAGATACCCATGACCTGCTTCTGGATTTATTAGAAGACCAGGGTGGGGTCATTAGTATCGTGATCAATAATGTTCACGAGGGTGCTTTTTATGTCGAGGTCACCACGGGCGCAGAAAAAACGCTGGATGCACGGCTTTCCGATGCCCTGATTTTGTCCATGCACTTTAATGTCCCAGTGACTATGGATGAAGAGATTTTGAATATGTCCGGCATCTACGTCACTGAAGATGACTTGGATCAATACTTTGATATCGATTACTCGGAGACTTCTTTCATTCCGGGGCACACCTCGCGGCCAGTAAGTAGCGATCCGGATTCCACTTCCGCCTCTGGTGATGCGCAGGCCGATGCTGACTTTAGCCAGCTGATGCAATCGATGGGCTTGAGCGAAGACGAGCTGCGCCTCGATGAAGAATCGGGAGACGAAGCATCGGAAGATGACCCATCGGAGGATGACCCATCGCAGGATGTAGACGGGGAAAGCTCCGAGGATAAGGAGTAAAACCCGCTTTAGCCAGCACCTTTAAGCCACTTGGGGGTAGTGGTGGGGGTGTTGGAGCTGCGAATTTTAAGAAAAGAATGACACGCGTGTCACTAATGATGGATTCAAGATCTGCAGGGTCTAAGGTTTAAGTAGAGATTGAGACTTTGCAGCATCGGCGAAGTCCCCAGGGTTGACGTTTGGCAATCCATGGCAAATAATGAACCTATAGCTTTTGAGCTAAACATCATTGGAGTAATTACGTGTCTAAGAACGAAGAAGTCCTGATCACTGGCGACAGCAGCCACATCGAAAAAGCTGCGCAAGAAGTTACCAAAGAAACCACCGAGCCTTATCAGGAATCCCTTTTTGATGTAGGCCCTGATGAGCAAGTTGGCTACCGCGTTCCTATCGCGTGCCAAGTTGCGGGTATTACCTACCGCCAGCTGGACTACTGGGCACGCACCAACCTGGTTAACCCTTCGATCCGCACCGCGCGCGGCTCCGGCTCGCAGCGCCTTTACTCCTTCCGCGACGTGCTCGTGTTGAAGATCGTCAAGCGCTTGCTGGATACTGGCATTTCTTTGCAGAATATCCGCTTGGCAGTTGATTCCCTGCGCGACTTGGGCGTTAATGAAATCTCCGAGCTGACCCTAGTCTCCGATGGCACCACCGTTTATGAGTGCCGTTCCAATGATGAAGTCATTGACTTGCTGGCTGGTGGCCAGGGCGTATTCGGTATTGCCATTCCAGGTATCATGAAGGAACTCTCCGGCACCATTTCTTCCTTCCCATCAGAGCGCGTTGACTTTGATGAGGGCGAGGCAACCGTCGTCGGCATTGACGAGCTTGCACAGCTGCGCGAGCGCAAGACTTCCTAAAGCATAGTTAAAGCTTAGATAGAACTCTTAGACAAAGATTAATCCGCTGACTTCCTAGATGAGGAAGCCAGCGGATTTTCGTTTAGATGCTGCCGTGGGCGCGGACTAGCTGGCGAGCTTCTTCCATAACGAGGTAATAGGTCGTCAAGGTAGGAGCGAGCTGCGCAATATCTGCCCACGCCTTCAAGTGCTCAGACTTGATCGGGGTGAAGAACTTCGCGATGCCCTTTTGTTCCGCCGCAGCCGCGCGCGAAACGTGTGCCGCTGCCACGGTGATATAAGGTCCCCAGGCCCACCAGTTCTTCTGACGCTGGCCGTAGGTCGCTCCGAATTTGCGCAGCAGCACGAGGTGGCGGCGCACATCGTCGCCGACCATGTTGGCCTCTTGCTCGAAAAGTTCTTGGCGCAGTTCCACAAGACCTTCGATGTCCTCGAACTTACGGCGGTGGCGCAGCAGCTCAAACCAGCCGTGGCGCAACGCCTTCGCGTCGACGATGCCGCGGTCACCAGCGATATCGTTGAGTGCCTCAACTGCCTCGGAAAGTGCATTGGCCTGCGCTGCGGTGACGACTTCCTTCATGATTTGCTGGGTATCACGCAGTGGGGAGAGCACCAAAGAAGTCGGCTCAGCGGTCTTCGGTGGCAAGGTAGCAGGTACGGAGCCATCGATAAGTCCGGTGAGGTAGTCGCCGCCATTGAGCTGGACAAATGCCAGCGCATCTTCGCGGGCTTCGCCGGTGAGGTTGCCATCGATAAGCTCATTGAGCAGCTCTAGGGCATAAACCCACGCGGTGGCGCGGAAATCGACCATGCGCTCACCGTTGGAGTGGAAGTCGAAATTCGCAAGACCGTGGTAGATGGTCAGCGCCGGCTGGTCACCAACGCGCACATTCGAGCGGCCCAAAGATTCCAGCATGTGACGCGGGTCCGAGTTAACGGTCCGACGCACCGCAGCGCGCAGCGGGGAAAGCAGCGGATCATCGACGTTGCGCAATGCATAAAGGTGACGCCACAGCGCTGGTTGCAAAGGCTTTTCGATGCGCTCTTTCTCATTACTCTTCGACAACTGCCACGACAGCTGCGCGCCATCGGCGGTGTCAAAATGGCCTTCCTGGTTGACCACGATGGCGCTAAAGGTCGGGCGATTAGGCGCCTTAGCGATGAAACCAGGATAAGATTCCACGACGTCGAGAACCAGCGGGCCGGCGTCCTGGAGTTCTTCTGGCACGGTGCAGCTGAGGCCCGCGTCGAAGGCAACGCTCCAGGGTTCGATGTCTGGGCGGGTAGCTGGCCATAAAAATCCCGCTAGGTCCTTGTCGCTGGAGTAGCCAGAAATCCGCAGGCTATCACCGACAATATTGGCGGTGATTTCCGGAACGGTTTCCGTAAAGCGCGCGGTCGTAGCGATGACAACATCCGGGGTAGCGTGTGCGGCATAGGCCTTTTCATATTCGGCTACGGATTCATAAGGCTTTGTCTTGCCGGCAGAATCGAGCTCTTCCCAGGTCTCTGCCGCATTTTTGGGATGCCATGCCAAGGTCGCCAGGATGGATGCATGCGCCGACTTAAACGCCGCACGGATAGACGCATTGGTGGTGGTGAAAATCGCTCCGCCACGCTTGCGCTTGAGCTGAATGACCTTGACCTTGCGCGAGATCTCGTGTGTTAGTAGCAGGGAAGCAGTGCCACCGATGGCCCCGGGGAAGTGAATACGGAACTCACCATTTTTCGACAGTGAGTCCAAAGCGATAGTGTTGGGGAAGTAGTCCCAATCAGGCTGCTCGCCACGCTGATCGACGGAGTACGCCAGCGCCTTCGGCACGACGACGACATCGAGGTGATAATCGGCGGGGTTGGAGATCACAAAGGAAGTGGAGCGTTCATCGCGGTCGATGGGTTGCGCGCGCTCAAAGGGGATATCGATGTACTTCTCAGAAGTAATCCGGGGCGCGAAATATGCCTTGGTGTAGGCATTAGCATCACCGGTTTGGTCAGGGTGGCGAAAGTTTGCGCCCGAGTCGCCGGTATAAGACACGCGCAGGTTAAAACCTTCGGCCATGTTGTAGGTGCGGCGCTCAACTAATTCGCCGTTGCGCAAAACGTCAATGTCGTAGTGGCCGATCCAGGCGTCTTCAAAGACGTCGTCGAAAAGTGGAAAAGGCTTGCCTTCGTGCTGGTCAAGCTCAATCTTCTCTTCTACCAATTCGCGCTCTGGCAGCTCTTCGTAGGCATAAGCTTCAGCGGTGGTGTCGGTGTAGTACAGCTCTACGGTCCACTCAGCGCCATCGTGCTTTGGCAGCGCGAGCTTTGGGGACGTGGTGTACAGCGGCTTGGCGTCGACGCCTTGGGCATCGCTGATGCGTCCAGCGGCATCGAACCAGCGAGGCGCATAAAGATTGCCAATGTGTACCTGCTTGGCGGTGTGGGCCTTCGAGGTGGAGTTTGCGGCGCCGTAGCTCATCAACAGCACGTTGGTGATATCAAGCTCGCGGAATTCAAAGAGCGACCACTCGGGCCAGGAGCTAAATTTCAGCTCATCTGTAGGCACAGCGGTACGAGTTGGGAAGGTTTCTTCCGCGTCGATCTCAGAGGATTCAATGGGTTCTGCAGACTCTGTAGACTCTACAGGCTCTGCCGTTTCGACTGGCTCCACAACATCTGCGGGCAGCTGGAACTTCGTGCCCGTCGGGGCCAAAATCAGTGCCGTGGAGGTGGTGATGCGGTTTTGGTCGTGGGCGCGCTGCAGATCTGGGTTAAAGACCACGGCCGGGAAGCTGGAGTCAATAACCGGCAGGCGAAGCTTTTCACCGGTCGCGGAATTAGTCACGGTGATGCGCGCGGTGGGCTGGACGATGCTTACCCGCTGGCTTTGCGGGCGGCCGTCCTCATCAAGGGAGGCGGGGATGCGGAAGCTGTCAAAGCCAGCATCGATGAGCCACTCGATATATTCATCATCGCTGGGCATGATGGCGGGCAGGATCAGGTAAAGCTTGCCGGTATCCGGTTCCAACATCAGATGCGGTTGCTCTGGCAAGGCTGGGGCCACCGCGACAAGGGAAACCTCAGCCGGAGCGAGCTCAGCCACAGCGCTGATAGCGTCTTTGTTCTTGCAACCCAACTGGTCCGCCAAGACTGCTTTCAGCGTGGTCTTATTGCGAGAATGCTCAGCGCCATTAAAGCGGGCGATGGCAGACACGGTGGGGTAGGCAGACAGTACCTCTGCCACAGATTCCTGCGCTGATACTGCCGCGGTTAGGCCGTGGCCCAGCTCGGTTGAGCACCAGTCAAGCTGCGCCTGGGTGAGCTGCAGCTTGTCAGCTGCGGCAAGTGCCTGTTCAGCCGCAGCCAAGCGCTGCTGGGTATCAGGATGCCGCTGGGCGGCCTCGATAAAGTTGGCAGTGGATGAAACTAAAACCTGTGAAGTAGACAAAAACCTATAATCCTGAAGTAGAACGCATTGATTTTGAGCTCTGATCTGCGTGCCCGATGTGCAGATACTGCTGAGAGTTTAACTATTTTGCCATACTTCGGCACCAAAACCGATACGTGCTGTTCGCGGCTTTAAATTTTTACACCCGCGGTCACAAGCAGGCTGCGCGCCACCTTATCGGTTTCCTGCAGCATGAGAGGATTCGTTCCTGGCATTGGCGAAATTGTGGTGTCTGGCCACTGCGAATAGGTCGGGATTCCCGCAACGTGCAGGCGCGGATCTTTTGATCCATCTGAGTGGATGGTGCGACGTGTTTCATCGTCGGTAGCAGGAGAGCCGGTCTCATTTCCGCCGTCGATAAATGGGGTGACGCGGTTGGCAATAGACAACTCGAGGCTGTCGCCGGGGTGGCGGACATCGGGCTGGTGCATCCAGGCATCGATAAGTACTGGCGAATGCACGGCACGGGAGCCTGAAGTCATGACGAATTCCTGCTGGCTGCTGGCAGGCGGAGTCTTGATGGTCACGGAAGTGCGGTCGCCAACGAAGGTGACCAGGCCAGCATCGACTAAGGCGAGCAATTGACGAGTGCGGAATAGTGGTGGGCCAGAGCCAACCATCTGTCCCAAAGTCATAAACTCCTTGTAGGCACCCGTGCGGGTTTCCCAGATGAAGCGGCCATTGGAACCCAAAATGGAGGCAGGTTTGCGGGCAGCAGAAATAGCCCATAGGCCGGATTTCAGTGGGGAGTTGCGCGCGGCGACGGCTTCGCGGATATCGCGATCAAGGCGGCTCGCAATCCGCGTGGTCAGCTCGCGGGTAGTAAAATCAGCAACCCCGACGCCCTTTTTCGATAGTGGTGCGATCCAGTCAGTGAGCTCGAAAGGCTCCGTGGTCAGATCCTGCAGCGCAGCGCCCAGGGCAGCAGGCAGGGCGCTGGCGTCATTGCTGTTGGAAGGTACGGCAACGGACTCGATGGCTGATAGAACCTCTTCCAAGGTCGCGGTGAGAGATTCAGGGCGCACGCGGTGCAAGGTGGTGTAGTACTCGGTGTAGGCATCGCGCACAATCGCCGGCCACACCTCGGCTCCGAAGTCGATGGATTGCTCTGGGGCATCCTGATGCGCGGCGATAACTTCCTTCAAACGCGCAAGGTTCGCCTTGGGTGGCAGGGAGTGATATTCCGATTTAGGCAGGTAAGGGTAGCCGCGGCCGGAGCCGACATAAAAGTGCGGTTCATTTCCGGAAGGGACATAGCGCAGCCCGGCGCGCGCGGAGTCATCAGGGATGAATTCGCCGCCGCGGTCGATGGTCAAAAGCGCCATGACATCGAAAAAGCCCATGCCCAGCCCGCGCACCAGCACGTCGGCGCCAGCAGGGACGACGGAGAGGTCCTGTTCAATGGGGTTATTAGGCCGAATCCAGGTCAGCCCGGAGTTGGCAAAGATTTCTTCTTCGGCATTGGCTGCAGGCTGCGTCCAGCCAGAGGCCAGCACGGTAGCGTGCGCCTCGACGGTCTCACCGGTAGAAAGCTCAATGAGGTCCGCGTCCTCTGCTGAA
Organism: Corynebacterium sp. J010B-136; assembly: GCF_002967075.1. Taxonomy (GTDB): domain Bacteria; phylum Actinomycetota; class Actinomycetes; order Mycobacteriales; family Mycobacteriaceae; genus Corynebacterium. The sequence goes on from NZ_PUGE01000003.1 coordinate 368,415, forward strand.
CGAATGTTCAGCGCGCGGGCACGGTGGTTAATCACTTCAACACCTGTGGGCAGCTGCGCCAAGGCAACCTCTAGTGCCCAGCGCAGGTAGGCGCCGTAGAGGGCGCGCGAAGGGTTGGATTCGGGCACCGTCGCAGCGATCTCCGCGGCGAATTCCTGTGCGATGGAGGGGTGCGGCGGGAAGGCATCGAAAAGCTCTTGCTTTGGCTTGTCGATGCCGTCGCGCTCCCCACGCAACAGCTGAATCCATTCGTACTGGATGGGCCCTTCCAAAACGGGCGCGCCGACGGTGGAGCCGGGCTCGGTAAAGAGCGTGACGGCCCCTGCGAGCGTATTCATGCACAAAGTGTGGGTTTGTTCCGTGTCCCAGATGCGCCCGGCGCCGTGCTGCGCGTCGTCAATCAAGTGAATCGTGAACTGGGCGCTGTCACCGACTGCGGCACCCGACCTGCCGAGATAAGCGGCGATTCTTTCGATAATGGAGATGCCGCGGGGTCCTGCACCCACAATGGCAATCGAAGCACGCGGGGAGGGGGTTTGGGAGGTGGTGCCTCGAGTGGGGGTGGAAGACAT
>NZ_PUGE01000004.1 GCF_002967075.1 Corynebacterium sp. J010B-136
GGAAGCTAAGCCTGCCCGCGCTGATGGTACTGCACCCGGGAGGGTGTGGGAGAGTAAGTTACCGCCGACATAAAACATAAATAACTGAATATTAAAAGGAAGGCTAGTACGCGACATGATGTTGCTGCTAGCCTTCCTTTTCGCGTTTTATACCTAAGTTCGCCCGATACCTAGCGAGGTACGGGCGAAAAAGAGAATGTTAGAAGGTCAACGACGTATGGAAATGTCGGGGCTTCCCGCTGAGAGGATCTGTAAAGGCCAATTTGGCTGCAGTGAGATGCATCGGGACATTCATATCTTCCGCATCTACAGGATAGATAACCGGGTAGACAGGGTCGCCCAGGATAGGAACACCGGCCGCCCACATATGCAGTCTAAGCTGATGAGTCTTCCCGGTTTCGGGTGATAAGGAATAGCGTGCTAACTGCGGGTGACTGCCGTGAATGTCTTCCATCGCTTTCTGCTCAGTAGGAGTCAACGGCGTAATGCTATTCAAATTGGTAATGGCGTTGCTTTCACCTGGTTCGATTCGGCCTTGAATCTCCCCGGGTGTCTTCTCCATCCGTGATTGCCACACTAAGGGAGTATCAAAGAGTTTGTACTCGGCGATGGCACTGTAGGTCTTGTGCACCTCGCGACGGGCAAATAGAGTTTGGTAGGCACCGCGGACTTCGCGACGTTTGGTGAACAGTAAAAGCCCTGAGGTTAAACGATCCAAACGGTGTGCCGGAGCGAGGACATCGATACCGGTGCTTCGGCGTAGTTTGACCGTGGCCGTTTCTACGATGTGGCGTGCCCGCGGCATGGTCGCCATAAAAGGTGGTTTATCGGCAACCAGGATGTCATCGTCCTCATAGACGATGGGAATGTCATAAGGAACCGGGGTTTCCGGTGCCGGAGTTCGATAGAAAAAGACATCTTGCTCCGCCGATAATAGGTATTCGGGGGAGATCGGGGTGGAATCGAAAAGCACGACCTCTTGGTCGGCAAAACGTTTCAGCAATGCTTCCCGGTCATCATCAGGGTGACGGTGCCGTTGAGTCTGAATTACCTCCATAAGAAAGTCAGCCGCTTTAATCGGGGCAACTTCTTCTGGCACGCGAACACGCGTAGGGTTCAGCCCATCTTTGATTGGTAATGGGATGTAGCCCCTGCGCTGATGCGGTAATCTGTTTCCCATGGACTATAAAGAACTCCTTGACTCAGCTGTAGAATTTTCTTCCGATGGTATCGGAGCAATCATGCTCAAAGTAGCCGAATTTTTCTACACCATTTTGTACCCATCGAATGCAGACCCAGCAACGCCGGGCTCTCCTGCAGCTTTAGAGTCTAAAGTGGACTCTGCTATGAAGCTAAAAGATGCTCTGGTATCTCCGTAAATGTGAGATAAATTCAGAGTACTGCCCACTGATTAGGGTATAACAACCCCTGCCACCGGTAATAAACAGCTATACTTAAGTCTAGGAAATGAAATTATTTCATCCCCGTAGATTGTCACCTGACCAGTGCGGAATTGCCGTCAACTGGCTAAAACCGAGGAAGGGAACATCATGGCCAAAGAAGACATCGTTGTTGTAGCAGTAGACGGGTCGGAAGCCTCCAAAAACGCCGTCCTGTGGGCAGCTAACACCGCAACCAAGCGCGGCATCCCGCTGCGCATCGCATCCAGCTACACCATGCCGCAGTTCCTCTACGCGGAGGGAATGGTTCCACCGAAGGAGCTCTACGAAGACCTCCAGAATGAGACCGCTGCTCGCATTGAAGAGGCTCGCGTCATCGCGCACGAGGCCTTCCCAGATCTGAAAATCGGGCACACCATTGCTGAGGGCTCTCCTATTGATATGTTGTTGGAGCTTTCACACGATGTCACCATGATCGTCATGGGCTCCCGCGGCATGGGCGGGCTGTCCGGCATGGTTATGGGCTCGGTTTCGGCGAACGTCGTCTCTCACGCTCATTGCCCAGTTGTTGTAGTTCGTGAGAACAACGCAGTGACCGCTGATAACAAGTACGGTCCTGTGGTTGTTGGCGTGGATGGCTCTGAAGTGTCCGGCAAGGCAACTGCGTACGCTTTCCGCGAGGCGCAGGCGCGTGGAGCAGAGCTTGTCGCCATCCACACCTGGATGGATATGCAAGCACAGACTTCGCTGGCAGGTCTGGCCGCAGCACAGGCTGAGTGGGGCGAGATTGAAAAGGAACAGGGTGAGCTGCTTTCAGAGCGCCTCGAGCCTTTTGAAAATGAGTACCCAGACGTGAAGGTTACCCGCATCATTGCTCGTGACCGTCCAGTTCGCGCGCTTGCCGATGCCGCCCAGGGCGCCCAGTTGGTCGTCGTTGGTTCGCATGGTCGCGGTGGTTTCCGTGGCATGCTGCTGGGCTCGACCTCACGCGCACTGCTGCAGTCCTCTCCTTGCCCAGTGATGGTTGTCCGTCCAGAGTCCTACATCGGTGACGAAGAAGGACAAGATGATAAGTAGGTCAGGCTAGCATCTAGCCTCGGCTTCGAGTAGGCTCCAGCTTCCAATAATAGGAAGCTGGAGCCTTTCTTTTTTATTACAGTTCGCAAACAATATCACTACGAACATTTACGTTAGTGGCACAAGGTGGCACCATAGTTGGTAGAGCCTTTTGACTTCACCGATGAAGGCATAAGGTCAGTCTCGATCTAGAAAGAAGAATGACACAAACAATTGATTTGAGCTGAAACTAGAGTCTAATAAAGGCCTAATACGGCTGTTTCAGCCCGCAAGGAGGAAAGAACTCATGAGTATTATCGGCTGGATTATTATTGGTGCCATTGCCGGCTTCTTGGCAGAAAAGATTATGAAACGTGACCACGGTCTGTTGACCAACATCGTCGTCGGTATTGTTGGCGGTGTTATCGGTGGTTGGTTGCTCTCGCTCGTTGGCTTGGGCAGCGGCGGTTGGCTCTGGACGTTGATCACGGCAGTTATCGGCGCTTGTCTGTTGCTGTGGGTCGTGGGAGCAATTCGTTCGAAGGCCGCGAACTAGTATTGGGAGCACAGTCCTAAGCTGTGGGTAGTGAATAGATACCCACCCAAAAAGTAGCGAACAAACCGGTTTGTCTATATTGTATAGATGAACCGGTTTAGTTGTGCCTGCACCCAGGAAGGATGTCACAGTGACCCAAAAGAAGTCGCGCCGTAATCGCCCGAGTCCTCGTCACCGCCTTTTGGCATCTGCAACGAACCTATTTACAACCGAAGGCATCCGCGTTATCGGTATTGACCGTATCCTGCGTGAAGCCGATGTGGCTAAGGCCTCGCTCTATTCGCTCTTTGGCTCTAAAGACGCGCTCGTTATTGCTTATGTGGAAACGCTCGATGAGCAATACCGCGAAGCCTGGGCAGAACGCACCGCAGAGGTTTCTGAACCGCAGGGGAAAATTCTCGCCTTCTTCGATATGGCTATTGAAGAAGAACCCGGTAAAGAATTCCGCGGTTCGCACTTTCTCAATGCAGCGGGCGAATACCCACGACCGGAAACTGATGCCGAGCGCGGCATTGTAGAAGCCTGTCTAGAGCACCGTCGTTGGATGCATTCGACAATGACGGAGCTGCTCAACGAAATTAACGGCTACCCTTCTGGCAGCCAGGCAGACCAGCTGCTGATCTTCTTAGACGGCGGCATGTCGGGCGCGCGTTTGATGCGCGATATCAAGCCTTTGAATACTGCGCGTGACCTGGCGGTCCACATGCTGTCCGAACCGCCAGCGGATTACTCCATTTAGTCTTCTGTCTTCTTGGCGTCTGTCTCTTGAACGTCTAAGTCTTTAACTTCAGCGTTCTCAACCTGTTCAGCAGAGTCCTCGGACTTCGCTTTTTTCTTTTGCGCCAACTTTGCTTGGCGTTCCTCACGGCGTTTGGCCATACGAATCTTGTTAGCTTCGCGGCGAATTTCCGCGGTCTTCTTATTTTCTGCCTTGGTCGCGGCCTTGCGCTCTTTCTTTTCGGCAGATGGCAGCTTGCGGAATTCCTTGAAATCCGTGATGGACTCGCGGCGCATGTTATGGACTTCATCGGTAAGCGGATAGTTTTTCGCCAGCGCGATCTGGCACACGATGGTCAGCGCCAGCGTGAATAGGTTCGTGCAGAACCAGTAGAAGATAACAGCCAGCGGGATAGGACCATTCATCGCCAGGGTCCACAGCAAAATTGGGACGAATGGGATCAAAATCAGCATCAAGATAAAGACGCGGCGGGTGAGCTTCGAGTTGAAGTCGGTGGTCCAGAAGCTACGCGTGGTGGAGATGCACAAGTTGATAACGGTAAAGGCAATCGCCAGTATGAGCCACGGCAGGGCCTTCTCACGTACCAAGGCAGGGTCGACCGCCAAGTCGGTAGCCCAAGAATCAGGCATGGAGATAAACGCCGGAATAGGCACGCCATTTAACACGGTGTCGCGGAAGGAATCGACTTCTTCGGCGGTAATAAAGCCAATGCTGCCGTTGAAAGTCGGGCGCGCCATGCGCAGCACTACTTGGTACAAACCTAGGAAAACCGGCAGCATAATCAGCGGAGGCAGACAGCCAATCGCTGGGTTGTAGTTGTGTTCTTTATGCAGCGCGTCGATTGCCTCTTGGTTTGCCTGAAACTCTTCGGGGGTAGTAGCAGGTGGTAGCTCCGCCTTGCGTGGGCGCAGCAGCGCGGAGATGCGACCGGCCTTAACCGAGTACCACGTCAGGGGCGCAATAAGTGCGCGAACTGTGAGAACCAGCAGGACAATGGATACAAGCCACGCAGTTTGTTCCTCAAAAAAATGATGCGTGAGCAAATGCCACAGCTTCATGATTCCCGAAACTGGGTAGACAAATATATCGAGCATTTCTGCCTTTCTGCGTGGGTCTTTCCGCTCACTATAATTTCAATTATGAAAAATCCCGCATCAGCTTACGCCAAATTTTAGGTGAGCTGCTATTAACAGCCGGTGCTGTGCTGTTGCTCTTTGCGTTTTATGAAGCGTATTGGACAAATGTGGAATCCGGAAAGTTACAAGAGCAAGCCCAAGAGCAGCTCGATGAAACTTGGCAAAATCTCCGTAAGCAGCTTAACCCGAAGCTCGGCGAAGCTTTTGCTCGGATGTACATCCCGGCTTTCGGCGATGATTTGCAGTTCGCGATTGTTGAAGGCACTGATGAAAATGACCTGCTGCACGGACCTGGGGACTATGAACAAACTCAGAGACCGGGCGAGGAAGGCAATTTCGGTGTTGCGGGTCACCGCGTGGGCAAGGGATCGCCGTTTAATGATTTAGGCTCGCGGGAGACTTGCGATGCCATCGTGGTGGAGACCAAACCACCTGAGGGATCTACCGTGTGCTGCCGATTGCGGAGGAGGAGGTGCCGCGGTTGGATGTTTCAGCTCGGAGCAGCAGGACAAGTTGCAGGCAGAATATTTCCACGTGCAAGGTCGGCATATTACGGTGCCGAGCGCATGATTATTCACGCGATGGAAGTAGAAAATCTGCCCAAGACAGCCAGCTGCAACACCGGTAATCGACCCGCACCATTAGAAGAACACCCATAGGAGAAATCATGTACCGCGCACTTTGGAATCTGTTACCCGGACCGGACCGGTGAAAGCACTTTTAGATATCGCGTTGGCAGTCGGAGTATTTTTGCCTGCTCATGGAAGTTGTCATCCCGCAGTCCTCGGCATCGGAGGGGGTTTCAGCGGTGCAGGCGGAGAACACCTGCTGCAACTACCAGCGAGATTGCGCGGGGAAGTAGGCTCAATGGCATGAGTTACAGTCTAGACCAGGACGAGCTAGAAGCCATCGAGTCCTCCGAGGGCGCAGAAATCATGCGCAACGGCGTGCATATTCTCACCGCGACGATCCTTGTTGTGGCGATTTTGATGTCGGTGCGGATGGAATTGTCGCTCGCCGTGCTGAATTTGGTGCTGCTCTCGCTATTTGCTGGGCTGTACTTTGTCGGCAGCTTCTATTTGGAGCGCATGACTGGCGTTTGGAAATTGGCGTGGCTGATAGCGCTGACGGTGGTGTGGATAGCCGATATCCTGGTTGCTTCTGCCGGTATCTACCTGCTGTTTGTGCTGTTTTTCCTGTATCTGCGGGTTCTTGGCATGGTCTGGGGCAGTATCTCGGTGATTTTCGGCACCGCGGTCTCAGTGGGTATTCAAATTCCGCAGGGGCTGACCTTTGGTGGCGTGATGGGCCCGGTGGTCTCCGCGCTGGTGACCGTGGCGATTTTTTATTCCTTTACGCGCCTTCATGAGATTAATACTGAGCGCACCGCATTGATTCGGGAGTTGATGGAAACGCGCGAGCAGCTGGCAGAGACCGAGCGCGCGGCTGGTGTTGCGGGGGAGCGCCAGCGCATTGCCCATGAAATTCATGACACGCTTGCCCAGGGCCTGTCGTCGATACAGATGCTCTTGCATGCGGCTAACCGGGATTTAGACGGTGATATTAACGTGGATAAAGCACGTGAGCGCATTGGCCTGGCGCGACAAACCGCGGCGGATAATCTCCAAGAAGCTCGCGCGATGATTGCAGCACTACAGCCGGCGGCCCTGTCACAAACCTCATTGGTGGGTGCGTTGGACCGCATGGCACAGGGCTTTGCCGCAGCGGCGGACCTTAATATCGAAGTCGAAGCAGATGGGGAGGTTTCTCAGCTGCCGATGAAACTCGAAGCCGTCCTTCTGCGCATTGCCCAAGGGGCGGTGGGTAATGTGGCAAAACATGCTCAGGCTACGCGTGCGCGAATCACGGTGTCTTATTCCGACGACGCGGTGCGAGTAGACATCGTCGACAATGGCGTCGGTTTTGATGTGAAAGCCGTCGAATCACGCCCGGCAGGCCTGGGACACATCGGTCTTGCGGCAATGAAACGGCGTGCGGAAGAAGTCTCGGGCGAAGTAGTTATTGAATCGAGCCCGGGCAACGGAACTGCAGTCAGCGTTAGTGTACCCTTAACAACGAACGCCCATTAAACTTTTGGTGGACGATACATAGCAAAAAGGAGTGATGAAGTGATTCGTGTCTTGCTAGCTGACGACCACGAAATCGTTCGTCTGGGCCTTCGTGCAATTTTGGAAGAAGCCCAAGACATTGAAGTGGTCGGCGAGGTAGCCACAGCTGAAGCTGCGATCACCGCGGCCCAAGCAGGCGGAATCGACGTCATCTTGATGGACCTGCGTTTCGGCGCAGGCATTGAAGGAACCCGCGTGATGGGTGGCGCCGAAGCAACCCAGCGCATCCGTCAGGCGATGGATAATCCGCCGAAGGTGCTAGTGGTGACAAACTACGACACGGACGCTGATATCCTCGGCGCCATCGAAGCAGGCGCTGTTGGCTACCTGCTCAAAGATGCGCCGCCGCAGGAGCTCACCAACGCGGTGCGTTCCGCAGCCGAGGGTGATTCCGCGCTGTCGTCGATGGTTGCTGACCGTTTGATGACCCGCGTGCGCACCCCGCGCTCCTCGCTGACCCCGCGCGAGCTAGAGGTTCTGCAACTAGTCGCAGGTGGCTCCTCGAACCGCGAAATCGGCCAGGAACTGATGCTTTCGGAAGCAACCGTGAAATCGCACCTCGTGCACATCTACGACAAGTTGGGCGTGCGCTCTCGCACCTCGGCTGTCGCAGCCGCCCGCGAGCAGGGTGTTTTGTAGGCTATCGCTACCAAAACACATTAAGTACTAGCGGCACACGCCACGCAGAGCTACCAAAACACGTTAAGTCCTAGCGGTACGCGACAGGCTTGGCATCAAAAATGACCTTGGGAAGTAAATTCTCCAAGGTCATTCTGCTTTTAGGTTAAATTCGGCTTGACCGAATTTAACCCCGGGTGATGCGGTCCTGGATTTCCTGGGTGGCCATATCGATCTCGCGGTTAATCGAGCTGTGCGCGCGGCGGCGCTGCTGTGGGGTCATCAGCTCAGCGTTATCAACGGCGGCATCGAGGTCATCGAGGCGTTCTTTGATATCGCGCTTGAAACCGGCTGGCAGGGAATCATTTTGATCGATGGTGTTGCGAATCCCCTGGGTACGCGCCTTGATGGAGGCGCCATGGCCGGCGAAAGAAGCAAGCTGGTCGGTGGTGACACCGGCCTTTTTCGCGCGGCTTTGCTCGAATTGCTGGCGGCCGGAGACAATAACGCGGTAGAGCAAAGGCAACAGCAAAGGAGCGGCGGTGCGTGCCGCACCGGCGTAGCGCTTGACGTTATCGGTGTTAAAGCGGCCCGCGCGCAGCCTTTCCAATTCGGTCTTAGCAAGCTTAAGCTCATGCTTGCGGCGCTGCTTTAGGCCCTTCTCTTCGGATTTAACCAGCTGCTTCTCCTGATTGGCCAGAAGCTTCTGCTGGCGCTTGCGCGCCTTGTCTGCGGACTTGACCTCGGCTTTCACCTTGGTTTTTGCCGCCTTTAACTCAGCTTTAGCGGCGCGACGTGACTTGCGGAATTTCTTCAGAAGGCTCATGGATTAGTTTCCGTTCATTTCTTTTGTTCATCAAGTGCAGTACTTATTGTATTTACTGTATTCAACATTACCTTGATGAGTGGGTTAAGCTCATGAGAGTGGAAAAACAGGTACGTGCGTCAGATCTCGTGGGCTGCCGACATCGGCTCGTCCAGCGTCGCACCCACCCCGAGGTCCCGCGCACCGATGCAGCACAAGCCCGTGCCGCACGCTATGACGCCGCGCGTGAGGCCGTGTGGGAGAAATTCCCCCGCAAATCAGATTCGCGTCGCAGAGTATTTCGCCGCATCGATCTGGGTCCTCTTCCCGCTGAAGATCCGTGGCTGCGTTCTTTAGAGACCTTAGAAGCTCTCGCCACTGGCGCAACGCATATCACCGGCGCAGTCTTCACCAATGAGAAGTGGCTGGTGGGGGTGGATATGTTGGTGCGCGAGGGGGCATCGACAAGCGAAAGCTCCTATACCCCGGTGATGGTCTCTACCCACCGTGTGGCGCGCAAACATGACTCCGTGAAAATACTGGGCGTGCCCACCCACCGGCTGGGATTAAGTGAGCCTTTAGAACTTGGTTATAAGCCGCGGCACCACGTGCTTGATGGCTACCATTTGGCGATGGCCGCGCGGGCACTCGAAGACTTAGGGCTGAATTCGGGACGTGGTGCGCTGGTAGGCCAAGACCAGTCCCTGGCCTTTTATTCTGATACAGCAAGCTACCAGCCGGCCCTGGACGCGGCTTTGGCAGCGGTGGAGCCAGCCAACCTGCCCACCCAGCCGCGGCGGGTCAAAGAGTGCGCTAGCTGCCGCTTTTGGCCTTTGTGCGAACCGGAGCTCAAAGCCATGGATGATATCAGCCTCTTTCTCCCTGGCGACCGCGCGCGAGCATATCGCGAAGACGGGATTAATACGGTGCAAGGGCTTATCGATGCCTCCCTCGGCCTTCCTTCGCAGCTCGCCTCCGCGTGGCGCGACGGCACGGTACTTCTAGCGCATGGGGATATCACCATGCCGCGTGCCGATGTCGAAATTGATGTGGACATGGAAGCGTACATGGACCAAGGCGCATACCTGTGGGGTGCGTGGATGGACGGTACCTACTACGACTTTGTCACCTGGGAGAAGCTGGGTTCCAAGGCTGAAGCGCACAATTTCGCCGACTTTTGGACCTGGTTGATGGAAAGGCGTGATGAGGCGCATGCGGCGGGCAAGACTTTTGCTGCCTATTGCTACTCGGCGCACGGCGAAAATCACTGGATGCGCATGTCAGCGCAGCGTTTCCATGACCACACCCCGGGCGTGCCTTCAGTGGAGGAAGTCAACGCGTTTATCAATTCTGGCGAGTGGGTGGACATGTTCGTCCACGTGAAGAAGAACTTCGTCGGCCCCTATGGTTTGAGCCTGAAGACGGTGGCGCCACAGGCTGGTTTCAACTGGGAGCAGGGTGATTTCGACGGCGAAGAATCCGTCAACGCGCGCCGGGTTGCAATTGGCTTGGATGAGACGGCAATGCGTGCGCGGGAGACGCTTTTGACCTATAATGCCGATGATGTGCAGGCAACGCTCGCGGTGCGTGAGTGGATGAGCGATAACGCGCCGGGCGTCCCACGTCTGTGATTTATCGGTAGGGGAAGCAAGGAATCTGTAGCTGCTTAGACCGCAACGGGCTCTTTGACGCGGCTGGTGGATTTCAGCAGCCATGCGCCGATGAGGATGACCGCGACGGTGAAACAGGAGATGAAAGCGATAAAGCCAGTCCACGAGGTTGCTTCAAAGACAAGGCCGGACGCAGCGCCGACGGCGGACGAGCCGGCGTAGTAACACAGCAGATACATACTCGATGCCTCAGCGCGGTTGGTGGCAGCGGCCTGGCCGACCCAGCCAGAGGCGGTGGAGTGGGCCGCGAAAAAGCCCGCGGTAAAAATGAACATGCCGGCCAACAGCACCGGCAGCGGCCCGAGTGTCATCACAATGCCCAAGGCATAAAGCACTGCGGAGACAACGAAAGTCTTGCCGTGGCCGTATTTATTGATGATGGTGCCCACGCGTGCCGATGACCACGTTCCCGCCAGATACATCAAAAACACCAGGCCCGTCAGTGTAACCGGTAAGCCGAAGTGGTGGATGAGCCGGAATGTAATGAAGTTATACATGGAGACAAAAGCGCCCATGCCTAAGAAGGCGAAAAGGAAAAGCAGGCCGAGCTCCAGATTGCGCCAGTGATTAATCATCGCGCGTATTTCGGCTTTAAAGTGCAGCTGCTTAGGCCGGAAGTTTTCCTGTTTAGGCAGCAAAATGACAAAGAGCACAGCGAAAATCGCTGACACCGCGGCCGATCCCAGTAGCGCGCCGCGCCAACCGGTAAAGTCCAGCAGCCCGGTGGGAATCAGGCGGCCCGCGATGCCACCGAGGGTATTGCCGGCGATGTACAGTCCCATCGCGCGCGGCAAGATATCCTCATCAAGTTCTTCTGACAACCACGCCATCGCCACAGCTGGAGCACCGGCCAAAACAGCACCCTGCAGTGCGCGGACGGCGATGATCGCCAAAACATTCTCGCCGACCAGTGGCACTGCAAAAGCCAAGATGGTAGCGAGTACTGCAGAGATAACCAGCAGCCGCCCGCGTCCAAAACGCTCAGACAAAATAGATAGCGGCACGATGCACAGCGCCAAAGCACCAGTGGCAGCAGAAACGGTCAGTGCGGCCTCAGTCGGGGTAAAGCCCAGCACTTCGACGAAGGTCGGCAGCATAGCCTGGGTGGAGTACAGACCTGAAAAGATTGCCAAGCCCACAAAGAGCATGGCGACCATGGCGCGGGTATTTCTTTGCATGTACCTATAGTCCCTCACCGCGAAGTATGAGTAAAATGCATTTTAGTACCCAATTCAATGCGTAGCGTGCATAACTGACCGTTCCAGGGGGAAGCCCATGAATTTTCACGACATTGAAGGATTTCTGGCGATCGTGCGCGCAGTGGATGCCGGGGAGAATCTCACCGACGCCGCGGATGACCTGTATCTCTCCCAATCTGCTCTAACGCGCAGGCTGCAGCGACTAGAGCACGAGCTGGGCACGTCGCTGTTTGAGCGGCACGGCCGCAAGTTGGTTCTAAACACCCGTGGGCAGGCATTTTTGCCGCACGCAAAAGCCATGATCGATGAGCGCACGCAGGCAATCGATAATGTCACGCGCTTGATGGATCCGGAGCGTGGTCGCGTCCGCCTGGACTTCATGCACTCTTTGGGTACCTGGATGGTGCCAGACCTTTTGCGTAGCTACCGGCAGATGTATCCGCATGTGCAATTTGCGCTGCATCAAGGAGCATCGCAGTATTTGGCGGACCGGATTCGCGCCGGGTTGAGCGATGTCGCACTTGTGGGCCCGAAGCCGCAGGATCTGGCCGCGCCGGGCCAGGTGCAGCTGTGCTGGCACCAGTTGGAGATGCAGCGGCTGGCGATTGCGGTGCCGGAAGGGCATTGGGCATCGACAAGAAAAAGCATTGCCATGGCAGAGCTTGCCGATGAACCCTTTATCGGCATGTTGCCTGGCTACGGCACGCGCATGTTATTAAATTCCTTGGCGGCTGAGGCAGGGTTCGTGCCCCGTTTCGTATTTGAATCCATGGAACTGACCACCGTCTCCGGGCTGGTCACCGCTGGCTTAGGCTGCGCGTTGTTGCCGCTGGATGACCCGTACTTAAATGCCACAAACTTAATTCCACTCGAGCCTGCCCGCTACCGTGAACTCGGCATGGTGTGGCGTGATGGGGATGATGCCCCGCCGGTGAAACAATTCCGAGAGTTTATTAGGGCGTCGGGGAATCAGGGATGAAGAGATCCTCGATGGCGCAATCAAATTGCGCAGCCAGCTGGAAAGCCAAGGGCAATGAGGGATCGTAGCGGCCTTTTTCAATACTGATGATGGTTTGCCGGGAAACGCCTAAGGCATCGGCAAGCTTTTGCTGCGAAAGGCCATGCTGCTCACGCAGAGTTTTCAAGTTATTGTCCATGATTTTATGAATCGCGGCGCTTGTTCAGGAGATAGCTGCCGGCAAACGCGGCCATAATAACCACGTAGCTGGCGATGGCAAATGTGCCGAGGGAAAGCTTCACATCCGTAAAGACGCTGGCCACGCCCAAGATACCGACGATAACCAGGATGATGTGGAACGTGGTCTGTGATGCATTGTCGTACCACGTGGACTCGATGGAATCCTGGGGATTGGGCGTGGCACCTGCGATGGTGTCGCGATCCACCAACGCCGCCCAAGCTCCAGCGGAGGCGACGGGAAATAGGCATAGCGTGAAGATGCCCAGGTACAGCGCCGCGGATTCTTCAGGGCGCACGATTGCCCAGACGATGAGCGCAGCTACAAAAGAAATTGCTAAACCCGCGATGATGGAGCCTGAGATTAGTGCGGCTGGCGGACCGCCGAATTTTGAGCGGCCGAAGCGTGAGCGTGTCATGAGAACTGATCCTTAAGCGGTCGGAGTGTGGGGGAACTATCTCCAGCCTATGTAAAGTACCCTTTACATGTCAAGGGTGCTTTACAGCTTTAGACGTGAAGCTGGCGCGCCAAAGCAAGCAGTTCTGCATCTTCCAAGGTCAGCGAACCTAAGTGTACTGCCGCCGGCTGTACGCGTCCTGGCACTGGCCACGGCAAGGAAATAGCACAGGTGCCAGCGATATTAAACAATGAAGTCCACGGAACCCAGCGTGCTTGGGCTGCGAAATTCTCCGCCGGCGGTAGGGAAGTGAAAGTGCCGGTCTTAGGCGGATCGGATGCAATAGTCGGATTAAGGATAACGTCCACGCCCCAATATTTAGCGAGCTTGCCCTTGAGTGCGCGGGCATAGGTCTCGGCCTCTGCGACCTGCTCTGGTGTAACCGTCAACCCTTTTTCACGCAGCCACTGCGCGATGTAGTCATAGTGCTCTAACTCGACTAGTCGGTGTGAGAATAAATTGGTGAAATGCCCAAAGGTCACCTCCGCCTCTGGCCAGCCGCCGACTTCGATGACCTCGTGGCCTGCATCGACAAGCTGCCCTGCGGCTTCTTCCACCGCCGTGATGTATTCCTGCTGCACTTCTGTCTTGGAGATAATCGGCGTGGTCAGCACGCCGATGCGAAGTTTGCGCTCCAGACGTGGCTCAATCTGGTGCAAGAATGCCTGGTCTTCCACGGAAGTGGTCAGATACCCATGCACGGCGAGCGTGTTCGCGGATGGCTTGTATCCGACAATTCCACAGGCCGCCGCCGGTATGCGGATGGAGCCACCCGCGTCCGATGCGTGCGCCGCGCGCACCAGCCCGCGCGCCACCATCGCTGCCGCGCCACCGGAAGAACCGCCCGGTGTGTGGCCTGGCCAAATGGGATTATCTACCGCAGGCAGGTCGCGCGGCTCGGCATCAACCGTCAGCCCCAGCTCCGAAGACACCGACTTTCCGGGAATTAGCGCACCACGCGCTTCATAGGCGGCGATGAAAGGGTCTGTCTCCGTTGCCATGCGCGTACGCGCCTTGGAGCCGAAGGTGGTGGGCATACCTGCAACGTCATAAAGGTCTTTGGCCGGAATGATCCACCCCGACAAATCGCCTTCCGCCACCGGTTCGCGTTCTAAATCAATATGGGAGAATCCGTGCTGCTCGGCAGTTAGGCCTTCCAGCGCATTTGCGAGGTCTGAGATTGATTCCGTCATGCTCCCCATCATAGAGCCAGTGTAGGGCGGCCGGTTTTAACTCGAAGACTGACGTGTAGAGGGTAGCTGCTAGGGCATTCGAATGCTTTATTGGCAGGTGGGTTTCCACGTGTATTCCCTTAGACCGAGGTTGTATCAGCAGCTCTGTTTTCTGATCGAGCCATCTCCTACAAGTTCTGCAGCAATTTTGGTGATTAGGCCAATCTTTTCGGTGAGGCGAAATTCGACGTAGGCACTTGATTCTGATCCCGTTAAATCTGCACTAAGTTCGAAACTTCCTCCCTTAGCTAATTACGAACGTGGGACGGCGGCTAATGCCTGGTTGTCGGATAGCTGGTGAAAAATTGTGTCTTCTTTGACCCAAAATAATGGTGCTACTGGAGTACTGGAGAGTCCTGCTTCCTCGAACCGCAGGAACATACCGTCATCGGCGCCAACACATAAGTCATTTTCAACCAAGTATGACGTAGGGGTATTGCGTGCTCACGCCGTCTACAACCTGAGATCCCGAAATGACCGCGGAATTTTCCCAAACATTAATCGCAGCCTTCAAATGGGCACTGAGGAAACCTTGCCCATTCTGAGAGGTAATGAAAGATTCCACATCTAGGAACTCGGTTTCACAGGTCTGAGATATAACCCCTCGCCAGTGCTGTGTCATCGTCATGGGAAAGTACTCAAATGCCAAAACCCCTGCCGGAACTTCTGAAAATCAGAAGAAGCCGGCAGGGGCAGGTGTGTTTCCGCGCACTAAAGCCTGCGCTAAGAAACTTTAACTACTTGGATGCAGCTGCGAAGCGCTCTGCTACGTCATCCCAGTTGAAGACGTTCCAGACTGCCTTAACGTAGTCAGCCTTAACGTTCTTGTACTGCAGGTAGAAAGCGTGCTCCCACATATCGAGCATTAGCAGTGGGGTGAAGTCTACAGAAATATTGCCCTGCTGATCGGTCAACTGCTGAATGATCAGGCGGCCTGCGATGTGATCGTAACCAAGAACCGCCCAGCCGGAGCCCTGCAGGCCAAGTGCTGCAGCAGAGAAGTGAGCCTTGAACTTCTCGAAGGAACCGAAGTCGCGGTTGATAGCTTCTGCCAAGTCACCGGTTGGCTCGCCGCCACCGTTTGGAGAAAGGTTCTTCCAGAATACGGAGTGGTTGGTGTGGCCACCCAAGTTGAACGCCAAGTTCTTGGACAGTGCGCGAACCTTATCTGGGTTTGCGTCACCGTTGCGCTCTGCTTCCAAAGCCTCAAGAGCAGCGTTTGCGCCAGCTACGTAGGTAGCGTGGTGCTTGGAGTGGTGCAGCTCCATGATCTCAGCGGAGATGTGTGGCTCCAGTGCGTCATAAGCGTAATCAAGTTCTGGTAGTTCATAAACAGCCATGAGTGTTTCCTTTCGTTGGGTACGCATCCCATGATATTCCGAAACATTATTTTGGCAACGATATTGTGCCCGAATACTGTGAACTCGCTGGTAGGGGAATTTTTAGGCGGTGGTGTATGTTGATTAAAAACAGAAAGGAGACGATTTCTATGTCGTTCTTATTTGCACCTACCCCTCAACTTGTTGCTAAAGAAGATGCATTACCCGGCCGCGCAGAACCTATCTTGGAGCCTAAGCCGCATGCGGTTTTAGGCACTCCGATTACCGGTCCGTGGAAGGAAGGTCAACGCTCTTTATTGGTAGCGCTGGGATGTTTCTGGGGACATGAAAAGATGTATTGGGAAACTGAAGGTGTGGAATCTACATCGGTAGGCTACGCCGGTGGTACCACCCCCAACCCGACTTATTTCGAGGTCTGCCGTGGCCAAACCAATCACGCTGAGGTCGTAGAAATTACCTATGACCCGGAAAAGATTAGCCTGAAGGAACTCGTGGTGATGGCGCTTGAAGCCCATGACCCCACCCAGGGCTTTAGGCAAGGAAACGACGTGGGCACCCAATACCGCTCTGCCTTTTATCCACGCACCCAAGAAGAGCTTGAAATCATCCAGGAATTGGTGGATAGCTACGACAAGAAGCTCGCCGAGAATGGCTTTGGTGCGATGACTACCGAGGTCAAGCTGCTCAGCGACACCGATTCGGGCGAGTACTACCTAGCCGAGGACGAGCACCAGCAGTACCTATACAAGGTGCCTAATGGTTACTGTCCGCATCACTCCACTGGGGTGAAGTGCGACTAAACCCTGCTAGTTAGCTTGGGTGATCGCGTATCCACTTCTCCGCGCGCTGCGCTAGCCGCGGAGTCAGTGGTGCTCGTGACTGGGAGCCAAGCACTGAATCCCAGTACCAGAAGGTTTCTTCGTAGTAGTTGTGCCCGTGTCCGCCAGGGACGTTTAAAGAGTTAATTTGGTCGAGCCCGATTTGCCAGAAACTAATCAGCGGCGCCCAGCCCATGTCGTGAAAAGTATCGGCGTACAGCGTCGAGGGTGCGGGCTCATGCATCCACGTGGGGCGGCGGTAGATGAGTTTGCTGGACCACCACACGATGGGATCAGAGGTGTGCTGGGCAATTAATACTCGAGGTCGTTGCCATTCATTGCTATAGCTGCGACCGAAGGCATCGTGACGCGTGTGCGCAGGTGCTGCGGCGAAGCGAATATGCCGGCCACCGTCGACGGTAGGTACGCGTTCCAAAGAACCCGGATCGTGCTCTAAATTGGCAAGCAGTTTTGTCATGCTTGGTGGGCCGGTAAATACCGCACCGTCGCAGGAGGCTAGGAGATCTTCAAAGTTGTCATAGCCATCGAGGTGCGCATACGCGCCTAAGGATTCGCCCGATAAGTACAGCTTGGGACGGTTATCTTCGGGCATGGAATCAAGTCGGTTGCGCACCGCGCGAATAAGTAAATGTGCTCCATCAATAGGGGCTTGCTTGTCGACGACATAAGAAAAAGCCGATGGCAGAATCGAATACTGCAGGGTTACTGAAGCGCAATTTCCCTTGGTAAGAAATTCTGGGGCAGCAGACATCCATTCACTGACCCAGCCTGAACCAGAAGGCATCTGAATCACGATGGTGTTGCGGTGAAAAGCTCCGGTTCTCTCCATTTCTAAGAGCACGCGACGAACTTGGCCCCGGACAGTCCGCCCGGACATGAGACCGGCGTAAATCCGAATGGGCTCACGGGCACGGGTAAATTCCATGACTTCCGCGATATCACGTGCACGCGGACCGCCGGATAAAAAGCGGCGACCATGCGCTCCTACTGCTGTCCAACGTTCATAAGACCACGGGCTGCCGGAACGCTCTGGTTCCCACGGCATGATGGAGCCGGGAAAGACTGACCTGTTAATCTTTTGTGCGCGTACCGATGCAGAGTGGATGAAACGGCGCAATACTACCCGGTCAGATAAAGCGACGATGACCACGATAAATGTTGTTACAGCCAGAGGCCAGGCCACCAACATTGGCACTGCACGCCCTAGCTGTTGGGACATTTTGGAGACGGTAAATTGCACAATTTCTCCGAGCAATAACAGCGCACCGTATCCCAGGGAGCCAAGGGAAAGGCCGATAGCAGCCTGCACGGGGCCACGGTCCAGCGATTTACCGACCAGGTCTGCCTGAATGCCCTGGTTGCGCACGGATTTAGCCATGGCTGCGATAGTGATGGTTCCCAAGACCCAGTGAGCATTGCGTTTGAGCCGTGGAGTGAGGTGATCCTGCGGGCGTTTGCCGGCAGCACGTAGTGCATTCTTCAAGCCAAAAGCAGCCGATGCGGCAAAGAAATGCCCGATGGCCTGCCCGATGGCCACATTGAGCGCCGTTACCCACCAGGGCCTGGGCAATAGTGAAGGCCAAATCGCTGCCCAGGTTGCGACTTCCGCACCTAATATGCCTGCCGTCATATTGCGCGGGAGCCGGTTACGCCGGGCCATGCGCACCGCCGGGGTGATATCGCTGAGCACTTCTAAACCGATGATGGAAACCTGCAGCGCACCTGAGGCTAGTTTCAGTGACGATGACGCGGTTTTAAGGGCAATTCGCCGCAGGGAACGGGGAAGAGGCGGCGCCACACTTTTTCGCGGCTCCACCGACTGCGGCTGAGGGCGCGAAATTTTCTGAAATAACCAGCACGCAAGTTGTCCTCTCCGGGGCTTACGTGCATTTTTGCTCATGGACACTATTGTCCCAGAACACGAAATTTTCTGCATACACAATAGTCGAATTTTGGCTGGAAAGCGCCGTTGTAAAACCTCGCGCATAATGAAGAAGTATGAGCCCAAATGTTGGAAACAAAGTTGTCCTCATCGGCGCGGGTGATGTTGGTGTCGCCTACGCATATGCATTGGTAAACCAAGGAACCGTTGACCATCTCGCCATCATCGATATTGATGAAAAGAAGCTTAAAGGAAACGTCATGGACTTAAATCATGGCGTGGTGTGGGCGCCTTCGCGCACGCGAGTTACTGAAGGCACTTACGAAGATTGCAAGGACGCAGCCATCGTCGTTATTTGCGCAGGCGCTGCGCAAAAGCCCGGCGAAACTCGCCTGGACTTGGTGGATAAGAATGTCACCATCATGAATGCCATCGTTGAATCTGCCATGGAGGCAGGCTTCGATGGCCTTTTTGTTGTAGCGACCAACCCAGTAGACCTGCTGACCTATGCCGTGTGGAAAGCCTCCGGGTTGCCCACCTCGCGCGTCATCGGTTCGGGCACGGTGCTGGATTCTGCGCGCTATCGCTACATGCTCGGGGAAATGGCAGGTATCGCGCCAACTTCCGTGCATGCCTACATCATCGGAGAGCACGGCGATTCTGAACTACCAGTTGTATCCTCGGCAAATATTGGTGGCGTCCCGCTTGCGCGCCAGGCGGAAAAAGAGCCCGGATTCAACGAACGCATCGAAGAAATCTTTGAACAAACCCGTGATGCGGCCTATCACATCATCGACGCTAAAGGCTCGACGAGCTATGGCATCGGCATGGCGCTGGCGCGCATTACTCGCGCGATTATCCAGAACCAAGATGTTGCGCTGCCGGTTTCGGCGTATATCGATGGACACTATGGCTACAACGACATCTACTTCGGAACCCCGGCAATTATCAATCGTGGGGGCGTTGCTCGCGTGCTGGAGCTAGACCTCGACGAGCACGAGAAAGAGCGTCTCGATGCCTCCGTGAACACGCTACTGGACATCAAGAACCAAGTATTTGATTAAAATTCAGTTTTAGCCCGCGGGGCTAATTCCGGGTATTCCCGCTGCATGCAGGCGATTGCGAAAACGCATGACGCCTGCCGTGCGGTGGGTCACTTTTTTATTTTGATGGGAGGTGGTGCTACCGTAGCCGGGGTTATCGACCGTGAGACAAAAACCCCAAAAGAAAGAACCCACCATGGCAATCAAATTAGGCACCACCGTAGAAACTGACTGGATGGAAACAGTCCGTGAACTGGCAAGCCAGCGCAATGCCGTCATCCTGGCGCACAACTACCAGCTGCCAGAGATCCAAGACGTAGCTGACTACGTCGGAGATTCTTTGGGGCTTTCGCGCATCGCGGCGGAAACAGACGCTGATGAAGTGATTTTCTGCGGCGTGCACTTCATGGCTGAGACCGCAAAGATCCTCTCGCCGGAAAAGCGCGTGTATATCCCGGATGCTAATGCCGGCTGTTCTTTGGCGGACACTATTAACGCCGACCAACTACGTGAGTGGAAAGCACAACACCCTGATGCGGTGGTGGTCAGCTACGTGAACACCACCGCTGAGGTCAAAGCGCTCACGGATGTCTGCTGCACCTCCTCCAACGCTGCCGACGTCGTGAGTTCCATCGACGAGGACAAAGAAATTCTATTTCTCCCGGATCAGTTCCTCGGCGCACACGTACGTCGCGTGACCGGCCGCAGGAATATCCACGTCTGGGCAGGCGAATGTCACGTGCACGCAGATATTTCCCCGAGTGCCTTGGTGGATACGGTCCGTGCCAACGAGGGTGCGGAACTCTACGTCCACCCAGAATGCGGCTGCACCACCAGCGCTTTGTGGATGGCGGAATCCGGTGAAATTCCAGGCGACAACACCCACATCCTGTCAACCGGCGGCATGCTGGAAGAAGCCAAGAAGACCACTAGTGAGCGCGTCTTAGTCGCAACGGAAATCGGCATGCTGCACCAGCTGCGCAAAGCCAACCCGACCACGGAATTTCTCCCCGTCAACCCGCAGGCCGCGTGCCCATTCATGCAGATGATTACCCCAGAAAAGTTACTCAAGTGCTTGCAGGAGGGAACGGATGAGGTATTCGTCGATAAGCGCACAGCCGATGCCGCGCGCACTGCGGTCGAGCGAATGATTGCCATCGGAAACCCCGGCTCCGGCGAATAGGAAAAGCATGACCACGGAACTTATCACTCCTGCTGAGAGCTTTGCCGAGTGCACCGACGTGCTCATCATCGGTTCCGGCGCGGCAGGTCTCACCTCTGCGCTGACCATTGCTGAGGCCGACCCAGCACGCTCGGTCACCGTTATCACCCGCGGTGAGCCGGCGGACAGCTCCACGGCATGGGCACAAGGTGGCCTTGCGGCAGTCATCTCCCCGGAAGACTCTTTTGACCTGCATATCGAGGATACGATGGCCGCGGGTGGTTTCCACGGCGACCGCGCCCGCGTCACCGAACTAGTCCAGCAGGCAAAAGAAGCCATCGACCGCCTGGTATCCCACGGCGCCCAATTCGCCGATGACCTGCACTTGGAGGGCGGGCACAGCCTACGCCGCATCGTGCACGCTGGCGACCAATCTGGGTGGGAAGTGGAGAAAACCCTCCTGCGCGCAGCCCGTGACCGCGGCATTAACATCATCTCTCATGCCCGTGCGATTGACCTGCTGACCACCGCCGATGGCATCGTGTGTGGAGTGCGCGGCTTCCATAATGGCCAGGTTGGTCGCTGGCTTGCCGATGACGTCGTGCTGGCCGCCGGCGGTGTTGGCGCGCTGTGGACGCTGACCTCCAACCCGGCCGTTGCCACCGCTGATGGACTGGCCATGGCCCTGCGCGCCGGGGCAGCCACGCGCGATATCGAATTCGTGCAGTTTCACCCCACCGTGTTGGATCTTCCCCGCACGGGCGGTCGCGATGTGCTCATCTCAGAGGCAGTGCGCGGCGAAGGAGCAGTGCTTATCGATGCAAAGGGCACCCGCTTCATGAAATCCCTCCACCCTTTAGCCGAGCTTGCCCCGCGCGATGTGGTCTCTGCTGAAATTATTAACCACCTGCAGGAAACCAACACGGAGCAAGTCTTCCTCGACGCTCGCTCGATTACTGATTTCCCGCAACGCTTTCCGACGATTCATGCCAAACTTCTAGCCCGCGGCATCGATGCCACCGTCGATCCCATTCCAGTGCGACCAGGCGCGCACTATCACTGCGGCGGCGTCGCGGCTGATCTTGACGGGCGCACCAGCCTTAAAGGACTTAGTGCCATCGGGGAAGTTGCCGGCACGGGCGTGCAAGGCGCCAACCGGCTGGCCTCGAATTCTTTGACGGAAGCATTGGTGGCGGGCCATCGATGCGGGATCCGCCTGGCCATCTCGAAGCGCGCCGGAATAACCCAAACTCCAATCGCACGAACGCAGGTCACGCCTGTTGACGGCGCTGCAACCATCCGCTCAGCGATGGATTCCTATGTTGGTGTTAGCCGTGATGATGCCGGCCTGAGCGCCGCGTTAGATATCCTCGCCTCATTGCCGCAGGACACGGAGCTAAACGATGCGACCTTAGACTCCACGAATATGGCCGCGGCCGGTCTTGCCATCGCGCAAGCTGCACGCGAGCGAACCGACTCACTCGGCTGCCACCGCCGCAGCGACAACATTGGCGCAACCACCAAGAACTACCACTTTGCAGGAGCATAATATGACCATCTCAGCAGATACCGCCAGACTTGATCTGAACGCAACACGTGCGCACATCGAAGCCGCCCTCGATGAGGATCTCGCCTGGGGGCCGGATGCGACCACCCTCGCTACCATCGGAGCCGATGTCACCGGTACCGCGGAAATCGTCGCCCGCGAGCCTGGCTGCTTGGCGGGGGTTCCCATCGCGGCGCTGGCCCTGCAGATTACCGCCGAGCGTGATGGCGTTGACCTAGACATTGAAATCCTGCGCGAAGACGGCGCAACCGTTGCTGCAGGAGACCCCATCCTGCGGGCGACGGGCCCGGTGCGCACCCTTTTGACCGCCGAGCGCACCGCACTAAATTATGTATCCCAACTATCCGGCGTGGCCACGGCCACCCACCGCTGGGTAAAGGCGCTGGAGGGCACAGGCACTGCCGTGCGCGAAACCCGCAAGACCGTCCCAGGCCTACGTGTTTTGCAAAAATACGCTGTGCGCTGCGGCGGCGGTACCAATCACCGCATGGGCTTAGGCGATAGCGCGTTGATCAAGGACAACCACATCTTGGCCACGGGTTCGTTGGCCGCCGCGTTTAGGGCCGTCCGCGAGCAATTTCCGGATCTTCCCGTGGAAGTCGAGTGCGACACCCTTGAGCAGGTCGCCGAGGCAGTCGACGTCGGCGCGGAGCTGATTCTTCTCGATAATATGTCGCCCGATACCGCTAAAGCCGCCGTAGAAATCTGCCGCCCGGCTGGCGTGCGCACCGAAGCTAGCGGCGGTATTACCTTCGACAATGTCGATGCTTATCGCGACACCGGCGTCGATTACATTGCAGTCGGCGCGTTGACCCACTCCAACCGCGTCCTTGATTTAGGCTTCGACCTGGCCTGAGCATACCGGCGCCTTCGTCAGCAGTGAACTAGAGTTGGTTGAGCACGAGAAAGCAGACTGCGAGGGACGTTCGACGTTGAAGATTGTTGCGCACAGAGGCTATTCGGGGAAGTACCCGGAGCTAAGCCCGTTGGCCTTTAAAAAGGCCTTGGAGCTGCCTATTCATGGCATCGAGTGCGATGTGCGCATGACGCGGGATGGCAAAGTCGTGGTCAATCATGATGCGACGTTGGATAGGACATCGGATCGCACGGGGCAGCTTTCTGCGCTGGATTGGGCGGAGATTAAACGCGCCGATATCGGCAATGAAAAATACCCGAACCAGCACCCGCTGCTGCTCGATGAGCTTTTAGAGTTGTGGGCACCCCGCGGCCAGCACCTTTATATTGAGACCAAGCACCCGGGCGCGATGGGCGATATTTTGGAAGAGCAGGTGGTACTTCGCCTGCGTTATGCAGGGCTTATCGATGACCCCCGCATCCACATCATCTCCTTTTCCCACCGGGCTATCCGCCGCATGAAGTCTTTGGCGCCGCACATGGACCGGATTTATCTGCGCCGCGACTGGGAACGTCACGTCAACCGCACCGACTTCTTGCTGTCCGAACCGACCGGCCTGGGCATGTCGCTTTTGCGCGGGAAACTGCAACCTTCCGCCATCGGGGCGCATGGGCTGCCGACGTACATGTGGACCATCGATAAGCCTGAAGACATGAAATGGGCCTGGGCCAACGGCGTCGACATCCTGGCCACCAACCAACCCGAAGTTGCGCTGCACGCCATTCAAATGTGAGCGGTATAAAACGTCACTGTATCGTGTAAGGCATGGCCAAGAAGAAAAAGAACAAAGAAGAACTACCTGAGGGTATGTCTCGCCGCCAAGCTAAGCTTGCTGCCCGTGCGGCAGAGCGTGCGGCTTTGGAAAAGGATCCCCGACCATATGGTGGTTTAGCTGCTGAAACCCAGCTTATTGCGCTGCAGGAATTCGTTCCTTCCGCGACCGCGAAGCTTAGCGTCAAGGGCTTTGACCGTGACGTGTACGTGTGCTCGATTTTGCCGGGGGCATCGGCAGGCATGGTGCGCGACGCAGAGGCTGGCGGCGCTGCTTATGTTGCGCTGCAGGTACGCACGCACACCCACAACCCAGGTCGTGACCTGGCATACGCTTTGAACTGGGCAAAGAACGCGCAGCCAGGCGAGACTTTGGAATCTACTGCCGCTGATGGCGCGCAGCCAGATCTCAAGGACTTGGTCGATGAGTCGGCTGTTTTGGAGATTACTGACCACCAGGATTTCGCATGGTGGATTCCTGAGGGCACGCAGATCACCCCAGAGATCGCGCAGACCCTGAACCAGGCGAACGAGACTGTTATCGAATCCCACCAGGTTGGTGCAGATATCGATGGTACTTTGTTCTGGGCAAACTCCGGCGGCGATAAAGCGCACATCCGCTGGGTATTCCCAATTGAGAACGAAACCGGTTTGTTGAACGCGATTGCCCGCGTTGCTGCTCGTGGGGAGATGAACCTCGGTGAGGGCACCAAGTTCGCTGGTGTTTTCCGTACCCATGGTTTGATTGCTCCGGTCTTTGACCTGCAGCCTGATGTTGCTTATGACTCTTACGAGTCCGAGCTTGCTCGCGTCGAGAAGGCTCTGAAGGCCGAAATCGACAACGATGCACAGCTCAATCCTGATGAGCGCAAGCAGCTCGAGAACCTGAAGTCGCGTCAGGTGACCCTGCGCTAGTACCCGCGTTAACGCTCGCGTTGTTTAAAGCCTGCTTTGTGGCTCCCGATTGGAGTGCGAAAGCGGGCTTTTTCTGTGCTTTTCGGCGTTTTCGGTAGTGCCTGTGGATAACTAAGCCGTTTGGGTGACGTGTCATGTGAAATTTGGGCAGTTTTTAGAACTTGCTCTGGTGCGGGGTTGCGGCGGGTTTTAGTGTCGAAGCTATGGACGAATTAATGAAAGCTTTCAAGCTTCTCACGAGCAACGGCATCGGATTCCTCCGGCTGTGTGCTGAGTGCTCACCTTACGATCTCGCCGATGACGGGATTGAAATTTCCTTAGCCAAAAATTACGCCAAACTTGCAGACACCCTTTTTAGCCCGTGTGATTCCCCGCGCGTGCAGCGCGAGGCTATCGCGCTTGCCGAACTAAGGGAATTGAGCGTCAACCACCTGTTGATGATTAACAAGCACGCCAAAAAGTTGAAAGCCCGCGGCGCCGCGTGGAAGCTGCGTGCTGAGCTTATCGCTCGTGAAGGCTCATTAGAGGAAGTCAACGAATACGCCAAGACTCGAGTCACCGAGGAAGGCGGCGACACCAAGAAGAAACCGGGCGTGCGTCTCGGCCGCGTCATCGACGGCCTGCGAACTATCAGCATCACCGATACCCAGCGCCGTATTACTGACCTCGGGAAAACGCTTGATGCTGGCATCAAGCACGATGATGGCCAGCCCCGCTCCGAAGCATTGCTCGAGCCTTTCTGGGACTTAGTCGACGGCGACGGCACCGGGCTTATCAAGCCTGAATACCGCACCGTGATTGCCATTGGTCTCGACGATTTCGCGAAAGTCTCCTGTGGCAACGGCGACGAGGTTATCATCGGACTATCCGATGGCACAACCATGACCGGTGCAGAATTTATCAACGCGGCCATGGAAGGCGAGCTTGGCGAACAACTTCACGTCGGGCTTTTCCACCCCACCGCCGGGCCCGTGAACCTCTATGAGGCCCGCTTCGCATCGGACAAGCTGCGCACTCTAGCCATGGCCGAGAATCTGGTCTGCCCGTGGCCGGACTGCAATGTTCCGGCCGATAGATGCCAGGTGCACCACATCGACGCACACAAGAACGGTGGCCATACGAAGCCGTCGAACCTGACGATGCTGTGTAAGTATCACAACGGCGTCAACGACGATGGTGACCCGGGTAATCTCGGGTCACAGAAAAGAAAATATAAGCGAGGAAAAGGCAAGCCAAGTCGCGGCAGGATGCGACGCCACCGTGGCAAGGTCCGCCTGCACACCCCAGGCGGAAAGCTGGTGGGAAACACCCACAAGGTGAGCAGCATGGGGGCGATGAACCTGATTTAATCGCCCGGCGCTGCGACAGCGGCACTCGCTGAAACCCCGACTAGAGATTCCGGTCTGGTCGGGCAATTCGGCGATCCTTTTTAAAAAGCAGAGCTCGTTGTGCAGGTAAAGCGGACCGGCTTTAGCCAGGAGCATTTACTCCGAAGATTTACTGCATGGAGCTAAACAACTCCTGGGCGCCGGCTTCGTCCCAGAGGACGACGTTGCCAACGTTGGTGTCCATGAATCCACCAACCGGTACGGTTTCGGTGTCCACGCCGGAAGACATCGCTAGTGCTACGCGGGCTAGGTGCCAGACGTGGTCATCTTCGTTGACCATAAACGACTGCGAGGTGTTGTTGATCAAGGAGATAGCGCGGAACGGGTTGATTAAAGTTGCTGGTGAGGTGATTTTATCCAGCAGGGCAGCGAAGAACTCGCGCTGGCGTTGTACGCGATCCAAATCGCCTTGCGCGGTGGCGCGGGTGCGGACGTAGCCTAGTGCGTCGGCGCCTTTTAGGTCTTGGCAACCGGCGGCCAAATCAATACCAGCAAGAGGATCTGTGATGGCGTCTTCCACACAGATTTCTACGCCACCGACGGAATCGACGACATTCGCGAGTCCACCCATGCCGATTTCGGCGTAGTGGTCAATACCGACGCCCGTTGCTTCTTCGACGGTTTGTGCCAGCAGTTGCGGGCCACCGTAGGTAAAGGCAGCGTTGATTTTATCGGAGCCGAATCCTGGCACATTGACGTAACTATCACGCGGGATGGACACCAATTGCGCTGTGCCAGAACGTGGAATATGCAAAAGCATAATGGTGTCGGTGCGGCCGATGCCGACATCGCCACCGGTTCCGAGTTCAGCCTGGTCTTCTTCGCTTAGGCCTTGGCGGGAGTCCGAACCAACTAGCAGCCAATTCGTGCCGGAGCCGCTGGAAGCATTACCAGGAGGCAAGGCATCGGTGCGCGAGAGTCGCGAGTCTGTCCAGAACACAAAGAGCACGAGGGAGATAACCAGCGCGAGAGCAATCCAGCCCGAGCAGCCGAAGAAACGCTTGACGGGGTTGCCGCGTTTGCGTCGGGTTCCGCCTTGACGTGGGGAAATGCCACGGTCCGTTCCACGCCCGGTTCCACGACCGCGGGATCCGCCGACCTGCCCGGCACCTTGAAACTGCCGTTGAACTGGTGCTTGGTTGTCTGCGTTATAACCTTCCGGCGGCATCTGCTGGCGAGGGCGTCGCTGAGAGGCGCCAGCAGCGGCACCCGTGGTGCGTGCTGCGTGAGGGCCGATATCGAAGCGGGTGGCCTCAGGCTGCTGACGGTTGGTGGAAGGATTGACCGCACGGAAAGACCCGGCTGAAGGCTCTTGGCGGCTCTGCGGCTGCGGCTGGGGGTTGCGCGGCGTGCGGGGCGGTTGCTGCGCACCACCCCGGGGAGCAGGACGCTGGGACGCAGGACGCTGAGATGCGTTACGCTGTGGACTTCCACCTTCGCGGCGCATGACAGGGCGACCGTAGCGGTCTCTTAAAGGCTGCCCATCGGCGCCAATGACATAACGAGACGAGCGGTCGCCAGCACGGCGGGATTCGCGGTCGGGGTCATGGCCGGAAGAATTCATGGCTTAAGACTACAAGCCTTAGGCCCTGATCTAGAACCAATCCGCAGCCACGTGCAGGATTCGTGCGGGATTACAGACCGAATATGGAGAGATCTCCCAGCAAGGAATAACCGACAAAAGCGATGGCATCGATAAGAAAATGTGCGATGACAAGGGGCCAAACGCGCCCGGTGCGATGGTAGAAGTAACAAAACACGAGGCCCATGATGATATTGCCGAAGCCAGCAGAGACACCTTGGTAGAGGTGGTAGGAGCCGCGCAGTAACGATGACGCGCCGATAATCGCGGGGAGCGACCAGCCGAGGTGCTTAAGTCGGGTCATAAGCCACATGACCACCACGATTTCCTCGCCGAAGGCATTGGCTCCCGACCACAACAGCAGCGCGGGCGCTTCAACCCACGGGTTGGTAAAAGCGGTGGGGATAACTTCTTTGGACAGGCCCAGGTGCACGGCGGAGACATGGAGGACAAGCCCCGGGATGCCGATGAGGGCGGCGAGACCGGCGCCCCAGCTGATATCGGACAGCTTCGGCATGGCCGGGCGAATCCCTGAGCCCGCGAGCAAGAACAAGGCAAGCGCGCCATAGGCAAACAACACCCCAGCGGAGCACAGCTGCAAAGCGATATCCAGCCACGCCAAGTCAGACTGCGGCGCATTCAGCGTGACGCTTTGTTCGTTTAAAGGTGCGGGGTCGAGGAGGGCATCGACAAGTCGCAAGATGGCGCGCACGCCGGAGATACCAAAGGTAATCGCTAGGACGATGAGAATTTCCGCGCGAATGCGCTGCGGGGAATCCGAAACGGTCATGAGGATATAAAACCTTAAGCGTGAAGCGACGATGCCAGGTGCAAAAGCTCGGCATCAGATAGCGTGATTGAGCCTACTTGAACGCCGATTGAGGACCACGGGACGGAAATTGCCGGCAGGTGCGCGACGTTAAACAACGAACCCCATGGCGACCACCGGGTCTGTTCCATGAAGTTCTCATCGTGGTCCAGCGCCAAAAACGTGCCAATCGGTGGCGGGGTATAGGCAAGCATGGGAGTGAGGATTGCATCGACTTGCCAGCAGTCGGCCAAAAGGCGGGGGAGACCGGCTGCGTGGCGGAGGGCATCGGCAAGCATGCGCTTGGACACCTTAAGACCTTGCTGCCTGACCCATTCGAAGTAGCCTTCACCGGCATCCATGCCGGCTAGCCGCGAGGTGAAAATATGCCGGAAGGACTCAAAGGTTACATCGGCGGTTGGGTAGGGCTTAATCTCTTCGACCGGATAACCCGCGGCAGAAAGCTGTGCGGCAGCCTCATCCACCGCGCGCAAATGCCGCGGGTCGACGCGGGTGTGCGCGAAAAGCGGCTGCTTGAGCACGCCAATGCGCGCGGGTGCGGGACGTGGGGTGATGTCGTGGAGAAAGGCGGCATCGGCAACCGTGCAGGTGATAAAACCAGAAACGCCCAAGTCCGTGCCGGACTGTTTGAAACCCACCACGCCGCAGGCCGCAGCCGGAACACGGAGCGAACCGCCGCCGTCCGAACCGTGCGCTGCGCGCAGCAAACCGCGAGCCACCTGCACCGCGGCACCGCCGGAAGAACCGCCAGGAGTCGCGCCGGGATGCAGCGGATTGACCGGATGCGGCATATCCACCGGCTCCGTATCCACGCGCAGACCCAGCTCCGGCGTGGAAGATTTCCCCACAATCAGCGCGCCCTGCTCCTCCAGCGCGGCGATGGTGGCATCGGAAGTCTCAGCGTTATAGGCGCGGTGCTTCGCGCCCTTCGACGTGGGCATCCCGGCGACATCATTGAGGTCTTTCGCAGATAATATCCACCCCGACAACCGGCCTTCCGAGCGCGGGCGGCGGGCGATATCAATGTAGGTAAAGCCATGTTCTTGCGGCGTCAGCGTCGATAAATCACGGGCCAATTGCGAAAGGCTAAACCTGGAATCCATACGCATCAACGTTAGTGGTTTAGATTAGAAGGCATGACTTCAACCGTGGCTTTTTTGGGACCAGCAGGAACTTTTACTGAGGCGGCGCTCGTGGCCTTTGAGAAGGCGGGCGCAGTCAGTCGCGTGCAGCAGCTGCCTGTTAATTCCCCCTCGGAGGCTTTCCAGGCCGTGCGTGAGCGGCGTGCGGATTTTGCGTGTGTGGCCATTGAAAATTCCGTGGATGGCGCGGTGACCACCACGTTTGATGCTTTTACAGAAGGGGATGCGCTGCAGGTCTACCAGGAAGTGGACTTGGAGGTCGCTTTCGCCATCATGGTGAAAAAGGGCTTATCGCTTGACGATGTCCACACGATCGCCACGCACCCCGTCGCCTACCAGCAGGTGCGTGGCTGGTTGGCGGAGAATATTCCGGATGCGAAGTTCCAGCCGGCGTCATCGAATGGCGCTGCGGCGGAGGCGGTGTCGCGTGGTGAGGTGGATGCGGCGGCTGCCCCGGAGCGTGCGGCGGAGATCTTTGGCCTGGATGTACTGGCGAATTCTGTAGCTGATGTTAAGGGAGCTACGACGCGCTTTGTGCTCGTCGGTAAGCCTGGCAAGCCGACGCCGCGCACCGGCAATGACCGCACCTCGGTGGTCTTTACGGTTCCGCATGAGCCGGGATCTTTGGCGAGCATCTTGCAGGAATTTTCCTATCGCAACGTGGATATGCTGCGCATTGAGTCGCGTCCAACGCGTAAGAAATTCGGTACCTATAACTTCTTCATCGATTTGGCCGGCCATATTGAGGATGAGCCCTTGTCTGAAGCGCTGCGCGCGCTGTGGCTGCGTACGGATAACTTGCGCTTTATTGGCTCCTGGCCAGCGGCCGATCAGTCTGGCCCGAAGCTGGATACTACGGAGTTCGATAAGGCAACGGCTTGGGTAGCAAAGGTACGAGAGGGTCGCTAGGTTTGATGTTATGACTGGACGAATCATCTTGCTGCGCCACGGCCAAACATTTTCCAACGTAGAACGTTTGCTGGATACTCGTCCACCCGGGGCAGAGCTGACCGAACGTGGCCGTGAACAGGCCACGGATGTGGGCATTGAATTGGCGCATTTGGTGGCTGCATCGAAAGGCGAGCAAGGACGCCTGCGTGGTTTTGTCACCTCGGTTGCGTTGCGGGCCCAGCAGACTGCGATGTTGGCTGCGCGTTCTTTTGAATCCACCGCCGGTCTGCCGCAGTTTAGCGTGGACGTTGAGGTGCGCACGGGTATTCATGAGGTCTTTACCGGGGATTATGAGATGAGTAATTCCGAGGATGCGCACCGTAGCTATTCCGTGGCGTTGCGTGGCTGGTTGGATGGCGATGTTGACGCTCGGTGTCCAGGTGGGGAGAACTACCAGGATGTTTTGGCTCGCTATCAGCCGGTGCTGGAAAATATTGCCGCGGGACTTGGAGATGATGACGATGTCGTGGCGGTCTCCCACGGCGCAGCTATCCGGCTGGTGGCAAAGCATGCTTCTGGCGTTGATGCGGACTTTGCTTTTACCGGCTACCTGCAAAATTGCCGCTTTGTGGTGCTAGAGCCGCGTGGCCAAGAATTCGGGAAGTGGACGGTTACGCGCTGGGCGGATACAGAAGTAGACCAGTAGTAGTTTTCCTGGAGCCTCATCGTTTCTGCGGTGGGGCTTTTTTGCGTCCGGGGGTGGGCGGTTTTACCCCCGTTGAAACGTGCTGACCTGCTGCTAGTGGCTGAAGCTTAAGCGACCCTTTCAAGATTGTTCAACAAACGCCTAAGATGATGCGCATCACATTTTAAGTGCGACCCTCATCACGAAAGTGAGTTCCCGTGAGTGCTGAAACAATCACCCCAGCCAAGAATCCGCCTCGTGGATTAGGCGCAATGGCAGGCGCCATGTTCCTCATGGCCACCTCAGCTATTGGTCCGGGCTTTCTAACCCAAACATCTGTCTTTACCGTCCAGATGGGCGCGGCTTTCGCTTTCGCGATTTTGCTGAGCATCCTCGTGGATATCGCAATCCAGCTCAACGTCTGGCGCGTTCTGTGTGTCTCCGGCTTGCGCGCCAACGAACTGGGCAACACCGTGCTTCCGGGGCTCGGATGGTTCCTGGCCATCTTGGTCTTCATAGGCGGCGTGGTCTTTAACATCGGCAATATCGCGGGCTCTGGCCTGGGCCTGAATGCGATGTTGGGCATCGACGCGCGTATCGGCGGCGTGCTGTCTGCCGCCATCGCGATTTTTATCTTCTTGTCCAAGAAGGCGGGCATCGCGCTGGACCGCATCGTCGCGGCGCTGGGTGCCATCATGATCCTGCTCATGCTCTACGTCGCGATTGTTTCGCAGCCTCCGGTTGGCGAGGCTCTGAAGAACACCGTAATGCCTGAGCAGATTGACTTCTTTGTCATCACCACGCTGATTGGTGGCACCGTGGGCGGCTACATCACCTTCGCTGGTGCCCACCGCCTGATTGACTCTGGGCTTTCTGGTCCAGAGCACGTCAAAGACATCACTATTACCTCGGTCATGGGCATTATCATCACTGGTGTGATGCGCGTTCTGCTGTTCCTGGCAGTGCTCGGCGTTGCTGCTACCGGTGTGGCGCTGTCTGAAGACACTACTGCTGCCGATGCCTTCTTCCACGCCGCCGGCGAATTCGGTCTCCGCGCATTCGGTGTGGTCCTCTTTGCAGCTGGTCTGTCTTCCGTTATCGGTGCTTCGTACACCTCGATTACGTTCGTGACCACCCAGCGGGTTGCACCGCGTATCCGTAACTTCCTCACCGTGGGCTTTGTTATCGGCTGCACCATCTTGTTCGTCATCTTGAACTCCGCGCCGCAGAAGCTGCTGATTTTCGCAGGCGCTTTCAACGGCATCATCTTGCCTATCGCTTTCGCCCTGGTGATGTGGGTGGCGTTTCGCCGCCGCGACCTGCTGGGCGGTGTGAAGCATCCAGCGTGGCTGCTGGTTGCTGGTGCACTGGCGCTGATTCTGGAAATCTACATCGGCATCAAGGCCTTCTCTGGCATCGTCGATATGTGGGCCTAGCAGCGGAGCAAAAGGAGATAGATGTGCAACCTCATGAGATGACAGCCGCGGATGTGCGCAAGCTTGCCCGTGTGGAAAACCTGACCACAACCTCTGGCTATGCGGCTGGCTTTATGCAGGCCAACCTGCTGGCCGTGCCGCAAGAATACGCTTTTGACTTCCTGCTTTTTGCGCAGCGCAACCCCAAGGCTTGTCCTATCGTCGGGGTCTTGGAAGCGGGCGAGTATTCCTCATCGCTTTTGCCAGAGGGCGATATTCGCACCGATATTCCGAGCTACCGCATATTTAAAGACGGCGAGCTCGTGGATACTGTCACGGATGTGACCGAGTACTGGGGCGAGGACATGGTGGCCTTTTTGATTGGCTGCTCGTTTACCTTCGAAACCGCGCTGGTAGAAAACGGCATCAAGCTCGAGCACATTGAACAAGGCCGCAATGTTGCGATGTATCGCACCAGCACCCCAACCGTGCCGGCCGGCGTGTTCTCTGGACCGCAGGTGGTATCCATGCGGCCAATACCTGCGGATCGAGTTGCCGATGCTGTGCGGATTACGTCCCGCTACCCATCCGTGCATGGGGCGCCGGTGCATATGGGCAACCCAGAGGCTATTGGAATTACAGATTTATCTAAGCCTGACTTTGGCGAGCCAGTAGAGATTCCCGAAGGCCACATCCCGGTGTTCTGGGCGTGCGGTGTAACCCCGCAGGCGGTGGTGATGAATTCACGTCCGCGTCTAGCGATTACGCATGAGCCAGGAAAGATGCTGGTGACTGACGCTCGGGACCTGGAATACCAAGTTCCGTAGCGTTAGGGCTTAAAGAACGAAGCGGATTGAGTTATACGCCTTCAGGAGGCTGTCACGGGAAACCGTGGCAGCCTCTTCGCGTTGCCCGGCAGCAATGAGCGTGGCCAGACGGACGTTGTTTTCAATGTGCTCGTTGTGGATATCAGGCAGGTGTGGCAGCGCCAGCAAGAAGGTCAGGCGCATGCGGGCGAGTAGGCTGCTCATTTGTTCATCGAGAGTCGTGGAGCCCAACGATGCCACAAGCGCGCGGTGGAAACGCTGGTTGATGCTGGATACCGCTTGATCGTCGCCAGTTTCTGCGAAACGGCGTGCGGAGGCGGCGAGCTCGATGAGGCGGTCGGCAGCGGGGAAATCGCCCCACAGCACGCCGGCGTGCTCGAGCGCCATGCGCGCGAGGTAGAGGTCTTTTACGTAGTCCGTATCCGGGGTCGCAATAAAGACCCCGCGGTTGGGGATGCGCTCTACTAGGCGCTCTGCTGCTAGTTCAGTAAAAGCCTCCCGCAGGGTATTGCGGGAGCACCCGAAGCGTTCTGCGGCCTTGACTTCACTAAGTTGCTGACCGGGCTGGTAGTCGCCAGCAGAGATTGCATCCCGGATTGCGGATGCCACGGACTGAGAAAGCATAGCCATAAGTTTAGCTAACCGGGCTAAAGCAGCGCGGTTAGCTATCTCATGCGATCAGGGATTATTCGATGGTCGCAATGACCGTCGAAGTAGACAGTCGGTCGCCTTCTTTGGCCTGCAACGTGATGGTGCCGGTGCGTGGAGCCTTGATGGCAGACTCCATCTTCATGGCCTCAACGGTAGCGATGGCATCGCCTTCAGAAACGGAGTCACCGTCGGAGACTTTCCAGGCGACGAGGTTGGCATCGAAAGGCGAAGTGACTGCGCCGTCGGGGCTCTGCGCGCTGTCTGTGCTTGGGGCGGACGGTGCTGGGGCGGCAGAATTGAAGAACTCCACTGGGATGCCAACGTTGATGAGTTTGCCGTCGATTTCCACGGCGATGTTCTGGCGCTGGGCGTAGATGGCCTCGACCTTTTCGACCTGGTGGGCAGCCGAGGGGCGGTAGTTGTGGTCGACCCAGTCGGTGAACACGCCGAGTTTGTCGCCCGTGAGCGCGGTTTCTTCCATCATGTCGCGGTGGAAAGGCAGGACGGTGCGCACGCCTTCGATGTTGAATTCGCGCAGGGCACGCTTGGCGCGGCGCAGGGCGATCTCCCGGGTTGGGCCCCACACAATCAGCTTCGCGATGAGCGAATCGTAGTACGGCGGGATGATGGAACCAGAGCGCACAGCAGCATCCACGCGGATGCCAGGGCCGGTTGGGGGCTCAAAGCGAACGATGCTTCCTGGGCACGGCGCAAAGCCGTTGAGGATATCTTCGGCGTTGATGCGGAACTCAAACGCGTGGCCGGTGGAGGCGGGGTCTTCGGTGAAAGAAAGTGGCTCGCCGGCGGCGATGCGGATTTGCTCGGCGATGATGTCCACGCCCGTCACAGCTTCGGTTACGGGGTGCTCAACCTGCACGCGCGTGTTTACTTCGAGGAAGGAAATGGTGCCATCTTCGGAGACGATGAACTCGACGGTGCCGGCGCCGGTGTAGTTGACCTTGGAGCAAATTGCGCGAGCACCCTCGATAATCCCGGTGCGTTGCTTCTCGGTGAGATCCGGTGCGGGTGCTTCCTCGATGAGCTTTTGGAAGCGGCGCTGGGTTGAGCAGTCGCGGGTGCCAAGGACGGCGACATTGCCGTGGGAATCGGCAAGCACCTGGGCTTCGACGTGGCGTGGGTGGGTGAGAAATTTCTCCACGTAGCACTCGGCGCGCCCGAATGCTTCCATGGCTTCACGGCCGGCGGAGTTGAAAGCTTCTTCGATGTCCTCGAGGTTGTCCACGACCTTCAAGCCACGCCCGCCACCGCCATAAGCTGCCTTAATCGCAATCGGGAGGCCGTGCTCTTCGGCGAATTCGCGAGCTTCCTGCCAATCGTCGATGGGGTCGGAGGTACCCGGTGCCAGCGGTGCGCCGACTTCTTCGGCGACGCGGCGTGCGGCGATTTTATCGCCGAGCAGCTCGATGGCCTCGGGCTGCGGGCCAATCCAGACCATGCCGGCGTCGGTGACCGCACGGGCGAAATCGGCATTCTCGGACAAGAAGCCGTAGCCTGGGTGGATTGCATCGGCACCCGCGCGCGCTGCGATATCGAGCAGCGCAGGCACATTCATGTAAGTATCCGAGGCAGAGTTGCCGGTCAGTGCGTAGGCTTCATCGGCAAGCTGCGTGTGCAAAGCCCCAGCATCTGCCTCCGAGTAGATGGCAACGGACTTAATGCCCAGGTCACGCGCGACGCGGGCGATACGCACGGCGATTTCACCGCGGTTGGCAATGAGAATGGTCTTAATGGTCATGAGTGTTTCCCTTAACTTCAAAGCGCACTAGAGCCCCGGGTGGGAGCTGGGCTGCAATATCGATATCTTCATCCAAAACGGTGGCGATAACCGGATAGCCGCCGGTCACCGCGTGGTCGCGCAGAAAGAGCACGGGCTTGCCATTGGGAGGAATCTGCACGGAACCTGCGACCATGCCCTCCGACGGGAGTTCGCCTTCGCGCACACGCTCGACGGTGGTGTCCGAGTCCAAGCGCAGTCCGACACGGTTGGAATGCGAGCTCACGGTCCACTCGGTATCTAGGAACAGCTGGACATTGTCGCCGAACCAGTCATCGCGCGGGCCGAGCACGCAGCGCAGCGTGGCGACGGTGCGACCATCGCTGGATTGGCTGACACGCAGTGGGTTCGCCAGTTTGCCGTCAGTCATGCCGGTGGAGCGTGGAAGCACGCCGAGGATATCGCCGGCGCTGACAGGTGCTGGGCCCAAACCGGAGAGAACATCCGTGGCTGAAGAACCTAGTTCGGAATCGGCGATGAGCCCGCCGCGGATAGCGACGTAGTTGCGCATGCCGTATTCAGCAGGCTCGATGACTACCGTTTGGCCAGCGGTGACCAGAACCGGGCGGGCGAGCTGGACTGGCATATCGCCGAGGCGGACGCGCGCTGCGGCACCAGTTACGCACACGACGGTATCGCTTAAAGCGCGCAGTTCCATGCCGCCGATGTTTTCCAAGACGGTCGACTGCCGGGGGTTGCCTACTGCAATATTTGCAGTTGCTGCCGATGCCCTATCTGCCGCACCCGAGGAAGTCACACCAAGGTCGCCGAATCCTGGGCGGCCCAAATCTTGGTACAAAGTCAAAAGTCCTGCGTCGACAACTTCCATGCGCGGTAGGCGCGCCGGGGAACGCTTGGTGTTAGAGCCGGCGTCGTAGATTTCGGGCAAAGAACTCACTGCACGGTAGCGCACGCGGTCGCCGGGTTGGACCAGCGCGGGTGGCTCAGCTTGGGAATCCCACATGGGCGTATTCGTGGTGCCCAGTAGCTGCCAACCGCCGGGGGATTGGCGTGGGTAGACCGCCGAGAAATCGCCGGCGATAGCCACTGCACCTGCGGGAACAGCGGTACGCGGGCTGGAGCGTCGCGGAATGGACCGCGCGTCGGCGGGGTTCGCGGGTGCGCAGTAGCTAAACCCAGGTGCGAAACCACCAAAGGCAGCAGTCCACTCGGTGGAGGTATGCCAGTCGATGACCCCTTCGCGTGACATTCCGAGCAGATCGGCTACTTCATCGATGTCTTCGCCGTCATAAAGTACGTCGATTTCTACCGTGCGTGCCTCGGACATCTTGGCAGGTCCTGGGGTGAATTTTTCTAGGTACTTCGCAGCATGGCGCGCTGAGTCAGGAGTCTCGAACGTAAGCAACACAGTGGTGGCAGCAGCAATGCAATCCACCTGGTTCTTTAGCGGTTTGGCGCTCAGCGCTGCGTGATAGTCCATGACCTGGTTAAGTCCATCAAGATCGATGAGCAGCGCGCGGGTTCCAACGGGGTGGATCTGCATTAGGCGAAGCTCCGGATCTCAATATCGCGACGGTTCAGCTCCGCGACCACCTCGCGCAGAAGATTAACGGATCCCGGGGAATCGCCGTGGGTGCATACTGATTGGGCATCGACCTGCAAGACGCTGCCATCGATAGCTGTAATCGAGCCGCGTTCTGCGACTTCGAGCACGCGGGCAACCACATCGGCTGGGTCGTGCAAGACCGCATTAGCTTTACGACGGCTGACCAATGTGCCGTCTGGATTGTAATTGCGGTCCGCGAAAGCTTCGCGAATGACGGTCAGGCCGGACTTTTCGGCGATCTCGACGGCCACGCCGCCGGGTAGCAGCATCACGGGGATGTCGCCGAATGCCTTGATGCCATCGATAACTGCTTGCGCTTGTGCGTGGTGGTGCACGATGGCGTTGTACATTGCGCCATGTGGCTTCACGTAGGAAATCTTGGTGCCGTTGGCCCGTGCGAGGGCGTCGAGTGCACCGATTTGATACGTGACTTCATCGGCAAGCTCTGCCGGATTGTAATCGAGAAATCGCCGGCCAAACGCTGCTGGATCGTTGTATGCAGGGTGCGCACCCACGGTCACGCCGGCTGCGGCTGCCGCTTTGAGCGTGCCAGCAATGGAGTGCGGGTCACCTGCGTGGAAACCTGTTGCCACGTTGGCTGATGAGACCATTTGCAGCATGGCTCCATCGTCAGCAACGGGGTTACCAGCGGTGGTTTCGCCTAGATCGGCATTCAGATCAATATGCACCGAAGACATACAGCACCATCCCAAAAGTTGTTGAACAATCTATAGGGACAGTGTAGCGCCAATCACTAAGATTTGTGAAGCCCATTACTTTAATTATTTAAAGTGTCGGAGAAATCGCACCTTTCGCGCGCGATTTCCTGCTGCCGTGGTGGAAGTTTCTCGCTGGTGGGGTCCGCGCTGTGGGTGTTTCTCGGTGAGTTTTGCTTTTTGGGTGAGTTTTGCTTTCTCGGTAACGCAGCGGTAGCGAGTTACCCCCAGCCGAGGCGGTGGAGTTCTTCTTCGCTGAAGCCGAAGTAGTGTCCGAGTTCGTGGAAGACGGTGACTTTAACTTCGTGGGCTAGTTGCTCTTCGGTGGAGCACATATTTTGTAGTGCACCGCGATAGATGAAAATGGCGTCGGGTAAAAAGCCGGTGTGGTGGTGGGTGCGCTCGGTAAGGGACACGCCTTCGTAAAGCCCTAAGATGCCGGGGCTGTCTTCGTTGAAATCACGCACCAGGATGACCAGATTGCGCATCTTGGCGACGAATTGGTCTGGGATTTTATCCAGAGCATCGTTGACCATTTCATCGAAACGCTCTTCAGAAACTTCCACCATGTACACTCACCGATGCCCGACGCTACTGCGCTGGTGCAGCCTCGGGCTCGCTTGTGGCAGGAGTGCTAGGGGCGGCGCGCCTATTGTCTTCGGAGCCACGTAGCGGATTGCGTTCAGGCTGCTTTTCGGGAGCCTTGCCGTTGATGGTGAATCCGTCGCGGCCATCGGTGGCGGTGCCAACGATTTCAGAGAAGGAATCGCCATCATCGCCCGCGTGAATCAAGGAACAGTTCACCGAACGCGTGCCGCCATTCCAGGAAGTCTCTGAAATGGTTCCCCAGTAAGGCTGCAGTGTTGATTGGTAGAGATTTTCCTCATCGCCTAGATAAGCAATGGCATCGTCGGCGCATCGTGAAGCAAGGAAATCATTCTGATCGTCGATAGATGGTGTACCGCGTGAGAATTCTTCAGCCAGGTTGACCACGGAGATGGTTTCCATCTGGTGTGGCTGGGCGCAATCGACGGTGCGTAGCACCTGGTCGTCACCGATTTCACGGCACTCACCAGGCTGGGCAATATTTGCCTGGTCTACTTCCGAGACACGGCCTTCGGTGCGCTGCGGGATGCCTTCTTCATTGGTGGTTTGTAGGCCACACAACATGGTGCGATCGCCATTGGCCCAAGCGTCAGCTGGCGGCAAAATAGGAGCAATGGAGTACTTGCCCGCAGGATCGAACTGTCCATCGAGGTAGTTCAGCGTGGACCCTTGGCATAGCTCTTCGCGCAGCTGAGCTTGTCGTTCCAAATCAGGAATCTCAGCCTCAGGGCCGAATTCACTGGTCGGGTAGATAGCCAAGTTTTCTACGGTTGCGACTTCGAAACGGTGCTCATCGGCGCAATTGGTAACGCTGAAATTAGAGAAAGTACCATCGCTTCCCACATCCCAGGTGACACAATCACCGGCGCTAGCTTCGGTAAAAGGCGTAGAACTATTGCCCGGCGAAGGCGCAGAAGTAGTGGTGTTGATGACATCGGACTCAGCAGCAATTTGTGCAGCGTTGCCACTGACGTAATCGTAAGTGCCTAAAAATGCAGCGGCACAAGCAGCAGCGACAAGTGCAATGCGTGGGGCGGCCGCGGATCTCCAGGCCTTCGATGTGCTTGCAGTAGTCATAAGAAACCTTAGTTTAGCCGACTGTATGGGCGAGTCTAGAATTCCAGCGCGCGAGCAATTCGGGTGGACAGTCGGTAACGGTCAGTGCGATATACAGATGAACACCACTCTACGGGTTTATCCCCTGAGCTGGAATATCTAATGATGTGCAAAAGTGGTGTACCAGGGGAGACATCGAGAAGCGATGCGACTTCTTCGTCGGCTGCCACAGCGGTCACGGTTTGATCTGCGCCGGAAATGGGCAGGTCAAAATCGTTTTCTAAAATTGAATAGACGGAGTTATAAACGTCATTCTCGAGCAAGGTTGGCGCCAGTTCGGAGTTGTACCAGCCATCATCGATGGAATAAGGCTCGCCGTCGCCCAGGCGCAAGCGGCGCAGGTGAATGTGCGGAGTACTTTCTTCGGTTTGAAAGAACTTATTGACATCAGTCGGTGCTGTGGCCCGGCCGGAGAGCAAAATCCGCGAGCTCGCAGAGACATCTTGCGCACCCATCTCATCAGAAAAAGATGCTAAGTGCAGGCGTGAGACCAGCGGGTTAGGGGCAACGAAAGTACCTTTGCCGCGCACGCGCCGCAGGCGACCGGCCGCGACCAGATCACCAATCGCCCTGCGCACCGTGATGCGCGAGACGCCGTAGAAATCTTCCAGAAGGCGTTCGCCAGGCAGGGGATCGCCCGGTTTTAAAGTTGTGCGGCACACCTCGGCGAGGATTTCGCGCAATTGGGCATGCTTCGGCGTCGGGCCATCAATAATTTCCTTGTGGGGAAGAATCGGCGCTTCGGACATAGATCCATCCTAGGCTTCTGGTTATGACCAGTGCAACCGGAATGGACGATGTAGTTCTCCTTTAAATAGGAGTGCTGCAGGCTGGTGGTTGTGACTGTAACGCGAGGATGGGTGCGGTAGGATTGAGCTCGTGATTGATCTTAAATTCCTCCGTGAATCCCCTGACGTCGTCCGTGCCTCACAGGTCACCCGTGGTGAGGACCCGCAGCTTGTTGATCAGCTGCTGGAAGCAGATGCTGCACGTCGATCTGCGATCTTAGCTGCCGATGAGCTGCGTGCAGAGCAAAAAGCTTTCGGCAAGAAGATCGGTCAAGCGTCTCCGGAGGAGCGTCCAGCACTGCTGGAAGGCTCAAATGAGCTTAAAGAAAAGGTCAAGCAGGCCGAAGAATCCCAGCGTGCTGCCGAAGAGCAGGTAGAGACCCTGCAGTACAAGCTTTCCAACGTTGTTGAAGGCGCACCTGCTGGCGGCGAAGATGACTTTGTGGTCTTGGACCACTATGGCACAAAGCCGCAGTTCGACTTTGAGCCTAAGGACCACTTGGAGCTGGGCGAATCCTTAGGACTTATTGACACCAAGCGCGGTGCGAAAATCGGTGGCGCGCGTTTTTACTACCTCACCGGTGACGGTGCTTTCTTGCAGCTGAGCATGATGCTTCTCGCTGCGCAGAAAGCGCGTGCGGCTGGATTCACCTTGATGATTCCACCAGTGCTGGTACGTCCAGAGATCATGGCTGGTACTGGATTCTTGGGTGACCACTCGGATGAAATCTACTACCTAGAACGCGATGACTTGTACCTTGTTGGTACCTCTGAGGTGGCACTTGCGGGCTACCACAAAGATGAAATTATCGACCTTTCCAATGGTCCAATTCAGTACGCTGGCTGGTCTTCGTGCTTCCGTCGTGAAGCTGGTTCCCACGGCAAGGACACCCGCGGCATCTTGCGCGTGCACCAGTTCGACAAGGTAGAAATGTTTACCTACTGCAAGCCTGAGGATGCGGAAAAGCAGCACCAGCAGTTGCTGGCCATGGAGCGCGAGATGCTCGATGCGATGAATCTGCACTACCGGGTCATCGATGTGGCTGGTGGTGACTTGGGCGCATCAGCTGCGCGCAAGTTCGACACCGAAGCGTGGGTGCCAACCCAGGATGCGTACCGCGAGCTAACCTCGACCTCGAACTGCACCACCTTCCAGGCGCGACGTCTGCAAACCCGCTACCGCGATGAAAACGGCAAGACCCAGATTGCTGCGACCCTCAACGGCACTTTGGCGACCACCCGCTGGCTGGTTGCAATTTTGGAAAACAACCAGCAGGCTGATGGCTCTGTTGTTATTCCAGAAGCGCTGCGTCCAATGATGGGCAAGGACATCCTGGAGCCAATTAAGTAATTGCGAACCTTCTATCCCGGGCACACAGAAAGCTAAACAGGAAACGTCATGGTTAATTCGAATACCGCGTTGGAACTGCGCGAACGCATTTTCTGGGTGCCTGTTGACTTAGACCGTCTGCCACCCCACAAAGAGCACAAAGAACGTCTCTACGCGGGCATTATTTCGCTTGCGCGAAACATCATGCAAGCACAAGGGCTGCGTATTACCGTGTTGGGCGCGGAGAATATCCCCGCCGATGGTGGCGCGGTCTTAGCGATGAATCACACCAGCTACTATGACTTCATTTTAGGTGGTGTACCTGCGTATTTGCGCGGCAAGCGCATGGTGCGGTTTATGGCGAAGAAGGAAATCTTCGGCAACTCTTTCATCGAGTGGCTAGGCAGAAAGATGAAGCACATTCCTGTGGACAGGTCTGCTGGTGGTTCATCGATAAGCGTTGCGGTGGACAGCATCAAAGAGGGCAACCTCGTCGGCATTTTCCCTGAAGCTACTATTTCGCGTTCTTTTGAAATTAAGGACATGAAAAACGGGGCTGCGCGCATCGCAAATGCTGCTGATGCGCCGTTGCTACCGATGGTGTGCTGGGGCTCGCAGCGCATTTACCCCAAGGGTGGGGAAAAGAACTTGGGGCGCTCGAAGACTCCGATCATCATGATGGTTGGAGAAGCAATCCCCACCACTGGTGATGCCGAAAAAGATATTGACGCGTTGTACTTTGCCATGAAATCCATGTTGGAGCAGGCACGCCAGCTTTACGATGAACGCTACGGCCCTTTCGAAGACGGCCTTGCCTGGCGTCCAGCGTCCATGAATGGTGCTGCGCCTTCGTTGGAGGAAGCCAACCGGATGGATGCGGCAGATCGTGCTGCCCGTGCGGCGCGAAAAGCCAAAGAGACAGAGCAAAAAGCGACTAAAGACGCACGCAAGCAAGAAGATAAGCTGGCCAAGCGTGCACAAAAACAATTGAAGAAGATGGCTAGTAGGGCGCGGAAGGAACAGCAATAACCATGGATGCTCCGAAGTTTATTGCCTCGGATATTGATGGAACCTTCCTAAACCCCGATCACCGAGTAGTTCCGCGCAACCGTGACGTGGTTACCCGCGCGGTGGAAGAC
This sequence comes from Corynebacterium sp. J010B-136, assembly GCF_002967075.1. Lineage (GTDB taxonomy): Bacteria > Actinomycetota > Actinomycetes > Mycobacteriales > Mycobacteriaceae > Corynebacterium. The sequence continues at coordinate 43,096 of NZ_PUGE01000004.1, forward strand.
GGCGCGAAATTCGCGCTGGCTACGGGGCGTCCACACCGTTGGATTCAGCCCGTGCTGGAGCAAATCCCGTTGCGTCCTTTGTGCGTGACTTCTAATGGCGCGGTGGTCTACGACTCCGACCAGGATCAGATTTTGCGCGCCATTGAAATGGACTCTGCGGCTATGAATGAGATTGTCTCCACCGTGCAAGAGATTATGGCACGCCATGGGGATGTGTCATTTGCCGTGGAGCGCGCAGGCCTTTCCGCCAAGGATCCGCTGGATGAGCTGTATGTAGTCGATGAAATCTACGCTGAGCATGCACCTTTTGAAGGGTTTGGGGTGGCCCCTGTTGAAGGCGTTGTGGCCCAACCAGCGGTGAAATTGATTATCCGAAATCCGGATATGCAATCCCAAGAACTCTTCGACTTGATCAACCCCCACGTGGATCCAGAGATTGGGCATGTCACGTTCTCTATCCCCGATGGCATGTTGGAAGTTGCCGCACCAGGAATTTCAAAAGAAGTCGGGGTGGAGTTTCTAGCGAGCCACTACGGTATCGCCCGAAAAGACGTGATGACCTTTGGGGATATGCCTAATGACATCGAAATGCTCGAATGGGCTGGAGTTGGTGTCGCCATGGACAATGCTGTGCAGGCGGTGAAAGACGCAGCCGACATCGTGACGGTATCTAATGCTGAAGCTGGTGTAGCGCATATTCTTGAACGGTGGTTCTAATGGGAACACCACGCTTTATTGCTGCACTTGACCAGGGCACGACCTCGACTCGGTGCGTCATTGTTAACCATGAGGGAAGTATTTGTGCTTCCGCGCAGTTTGAGCATGAGCAGATCATGCCGCGGCAGGGCTGGGTTGAGCATGATGCCACGGAGATTTGGTACAACGCGCGGCGGGCAGTGTCTGCCGCGATGGTGGAAGTGGATGCAACTCCCCAAGACTTCGCGGCGTTCGGTATAACCAATCAGCGTGAAACTGCCGTGGTGTGGGATAAAGCTACTGGTAAACCCATTTATAACGCGATTGTGTGGCAAGATACGCGCACTTCACACGCCATCAACCCGGATAATAAGTGGTTAGACCGCACTGGAATTTTAGCGAACTCTTATCCCGCAGGTCCGAAGATTGCGTGGATCCTCGACAACGTTGTTGGTGCACGTGAGCGTGCCGAAAATGGCGAGTTGCTCGCCGGCACCATCGATACTTGGTTGCTGTGGAATCTCACCGGCGGTGCCCGCGGGGACCAGGGCAACCAGGCTTTGCACCTCACCGATGTCACCAATGCTTCGCGTACCCTGCTCATGAATATTCGCACCCTGCAGTGGGATGAAGAGCTGTGCAAGGAAGTCGGCGTGCCACTGTCGATACTGCCGGAAATTCGTCCCAGCATCGGCAGCTTCGGTCATGTGCGTGCAGCGGGTTCTTTGGCAAAAGTCCCGATTACTGGTGTGCTCGGCGACCAGCAAGCCGCACTCTTTGGCCAGGCGGCCTTTGACGAGGGTGAAGCTAAAAACACCTACGGCACAGGCTTATTTATGCTGCTTAATACTGGTGAAAAGCCGCGCTGGTCGGACAATGGATTGCTCACTACCGTGGCTTTTCAGTGCGAAGGGCAAAAGCCGGTCTACGCATTAGAAGGCTCAGTCGCGGTGGGCGGGTCACTCATTCAGTGGCTGCGCGATCAGCTCGGAATCATTCCAAATGCCACGTCCAGTGAAAAGATCGCAGCGAAAGACAACGGCGGAGTCTATGTTGTCCCTGCATTCTCAGGCCTGTTCGCCCCGCGCTGGCGCCCTGATGCCCGTGGTGTAATCGTCGGCTTGACGCGTTTTGCCGACCGCACGCATATTGTCCGTGCTGCCTTGGAGGCAACGTGTTTTCAAACCCGCGAAGTTGTTGAAGCGATGGAGGCAGATTCCCGTATTGAGCTCACCGCGCTGCATGTCGACGGCGGCATGGTAGCCAATGAACTGCTCATGCAGCTACAAGCTGACCTCTTAGATACAGCAGTCATTCGTCCGCGGGAGATTGAAACCACGGCGCTGGGTGCTGCCTTTGCTGCAGGTCTTGGCCAGGGCTTCTGGGAAGATTTGAAGTCACTGGAAGAACTAGTAGCTACGGATAAGTGCTGGATCCCGAATATGGACGCTAAAGAACGCGACCGACTTTATGCCGAATGGAACAAAGCAGTCGAGCGCACTTTCAACTGGGAAGACTAGTTTTGACCAGCGGGAAGAATTTCAAGTAAAAGATTAACGCCAGCGGCCCCGCGATGGGTAGAAATAGCACTACCAAGAACCACAGAACCGAAGCGGTCGGCCGCATCTCTGCTTTGAAAATGAGATAAACACTCGCTACCAGCAATAATATCGCCGTCAAAGCAACTGTGGTTGTTAACGCGTCGTATAACGTGATCATGGAAGCAGCCTCAAAGCTTCTTATTGAGTGATCGCAGCGTTGGCTTTATTATTTGCGAGCACCGTGCTGATGAGCAACACCAAAACAACAGGGATGCTTATAAAACCAATGAAGGATTCATTGAGAAAGAGGCAAAGGACACCGAAGATAGACAGGGCGATCCCGCTGAATTTCAGATAGCCAGAGGCAGCTTTGTGTCCCTGAATCCACGCTTCGTCGTTGGCCATAAGTTTCGGTGTACGCAGCCCGATCCAGGAGTTCATTGGCAACTTCCCGTGGGCCATTTTATTGGCTACATAGAACAAACCTGATCCCGCAATAAGAAAAGTTACGGCCATAATTATGGAGTACACAGTCATCTATTTCCCCTTCGGTTGAAATCCCCCAGTGAAGTAAACCTTAGCCCACTGGCCGACTCAACGACTTTGGACATGTAAAAGCGGCGCCTAGCTGTGCATAAGCTAGACGCCGCGGGGGAGATTCTCACTCAAGTGCTACCAGCCGGCATGGCGGCACTCGAAGACTAGTTGGTGTGCACATCCACGGTTGCGGTGTTTGGATCGTAGGTGATGTAGCCGCCCTGGAAATCCACGCGGACGGAAGTGCCGCCGGCTTCGCCGCCCACAGCGTACTGGTCAGTCGTAGGCAGACCCAACTGTGCTGCAGTGTCACCTTGTGCCCAGGCACGAGCGAATTCACCAATCAGCGCGTGAGTACCGGTGTCTTCGGAAGATAGCACTACGCCGTTGTTAAAGAGCTGGTAAACAAGCTGTGCATTCTCGGAATCAGGACCGCCCACTGGCGCGCCCAAAATTGGTCCAAAGATGTTAAGGATGGAATCAAAAGCAGCGATTGCTTCTTCATTACCGGCAATTGCTAGTACCTGGGAAATGATTCCAGGCAAAGCATCGGCGCTAACACCTGGTGCGACTTCACCGCCGGATTCCGGCAGGGTAACTGCGCCAGCGGTAATTGCAAGACCCGCAACCGCAGCGGCAACCGCGGTTACAGCCTGGATTTCCTCATCGCTGAAATCAGAGGAGCCCTGCTGGTTGGCGCCCCGCTCAGCTATCGATGACAGCCCCGGCAGCACGGCAGCTAGATCGTTAGTGCCGGTCTGCTCGTTGCCCGCATTGCCGCCATTATCACCGAGGACAGGAGCAGAGGTATCGCCTGGCGATGGCTCGCTAATTGCGCCACCTGTCGAGATCGCGTCGTACTTGGTCTTTGTGGCATTGCGGATTTCATCCCAGCGCGAGATGACGTATCCGCCCGGGCATGCGGTGTAGTGCAGGTCGGAGTGACCGTGGAAGGTAGGTACGGTAGCAGTAGTTCCAGCTGCGTAACGTGCATTGCTGAAACCACCGGAGCGCAAGCTCACAGTGCCGGAAGGATCAAATCCAGATTGGGCGGCCTTCCATGCAGCGATGCTAGTAACAGAATTGAGCATCTCTGCTGAAGGTTGCGCAGTTTCATAGTTACCAATCATGGAAATGCCCCAGGTGTTGCTGTTAAAGCCACCTACGTGAGCACCCATGACACCACGCTCAAGTCCGCCGTAGCGGCCTTCGTAGATGGTGCCGTACTTGTCAACCAGCACGTTGTAGCCCATATCGCACCAGCCAAGATTTTGCGCGTGGTACTGGAAGATGCCACGGACCTGAGCGGCAGCCTCAGCTGGGGTGTAGTTGTTGTTACCAGCAGTATGGTGCAGGGTTAGCGCCTTAGTTGGCTCAGTGTAATCAGGGTTGGAACAGCGTATGCCCTCATTGGCGCCCCAGCCAGCACGGGTGACTACCGGCGGCATGCCGTCGGTATCAGCCATATTGGCAATGCCGTCTTCTTGAGCGTTGCCGTTAATAAAGACAGCTTCGAGCTCGGATGCAGAGACAGCACCGCTCTCCGCAGGGAGTTCTTCGGAGTCAGCAACGGGCTTAATCTTGCCAATATCACTCGGCTTCGGAGCGACACCCGCAGATACATGCTGGCCAACACGCTGTGCAGTCTCGGCTACGCCTTCGTCCGTTTCCCCAGATTCTGCTTCATCGGAAGCGGCTTCTTCTTGTGCTGGTGCTTCGACCTGCGCCTCAGCGGGCGCTGGAGCTGGTTCATCGGCAGGCGCGTCTGGTGCGTCTTCGTTGGAATCGAGCTCTTCTTCGACCTCTTGGTCGGAAGGAATGCCCAGGTCAACATTGCCGACGGAGACCTGCACGGCATTGGTGTCGCCAACGAAGATGAGGTCGGTGCCGTTGGTGCCTTCAGTGGTTACGTCCATAGGCTCGGCGCTGAACCATTCGCCCCAGGAACCGTCTGCTTGCTCAGCACGGACAAAGGCAGCGACATCCTTGTGGCCCTGCCACGTCAACGCAAACATGGAGAAAGGATCGTCCTGGCGGAATTCTTTCACCGCACGAGGACCTGAGCCTTCGCCTTGGGAAGCGATAGCTGGGTCATCGACGACAACGGTGTTGCCGTCGCCAAAGTTGGCAGAAGAAGAGGTGGCATCGATAGGCCCGGAGCCACCAGATTGCGTATTAAGGATTTGGTTGCCCCCGAATGCCGCAGCTGTAGCTACAGCGATAGCCGCCAAGGTAGCGGTCACCGGGGTAGCCCACGTGGACTTCGTGGGAACGAGTCGGCGTCGTTGTTGCACTGGAATCTCCCTATCAGTTACTTCGCCCTCAACAAGTGATGTCCTGCCAGGGTTCGAAAAGGCGGTTGCCGGCGCCTTTTCGAAGGCCATCATAAGTGACCATAGTGGTATTAGTAAACAGCTGGAGCTAATGATACAGGTGTGAATAGTGTGGCGCAGGTTGAAACGCGTGGCGTGTTGGTCTCAGATGTGCTTTACGTTGCGCGCCATTGCTGCATTGCGGAGTAGATCTAATAGGGTGTCTTTTATGACCAACCTTGATAAGACTTACGATCTCATCGTCGTCGGCTCCGGATTTTTCGGCCTGACCGTTGCAGAACGTGCTGCAACCCAGCTGGGCAAGCGCGTTTTGGTAATCGAGCGCCGCAACCATCTGGGCGGCAACGCTTACTCCGAGCCAGAGCCAGAAACCGGCATCGAGGTTCACAAATACGGAGCGCACCTTTTCCACACCTCTAATAAGCGCGTGTGGGACTATGTCACCCAATTCACGGAATTCACTGACTACCAGCACCGCGTTTTTGCTATGCATGATGGCACCGCATACCAATTCCCTATGGGCTTGGGCCTTATTAACCAGTTCTTTGGCAAGTACTACTCCCCAGATGAAGCACGTGAGCTCATCAAGGAGCAGTCTTCGGAAATCAACGTCGATGATGCGCAAAACCTAGAAGAAAAAGCCATCTCTTTGATTGGCCGACCTTTATATGAGGCCTTCATCCGTGATTACACGGCCAAGCAGTGGCAGACCGATCCGAAGAACTTACCAGCGGGCAATATCACCCGCTTGCCGGTGCGCTATACCTTTAATAACCGCTACTTCAGCGACACCTATGAAGGTCTGCCAGTTAATGGGTATACCGCGTGGCTGGAAAATATGTGTGCATCAGAGCTTATCGATGTCACCCTCGACACCGATTGGTTCGAGGTTCGTGACCAGGTGCGCGCTGCGTCCCCTGAGGCGCCGGTTGTTTACACTGGCCCACTGGACCGCTACTTTGATTTCTCAGAAGGCGACTTGGGCTGGCGCACCTTGGACTTCGACATGGAAGTTCTCAACACCGGTGACTTCCAGGGCACCTCAGTGATGAACTACAACGATGCCGATGTTCCCTATACCCGCATCCACGAGTTCCGCCACTTCCACCCTGAGCGCGAGAAGCAGTATCCAGCGGATAAGACCGTCATTATGAAAGAATACTCCCGCGCGGCAGAAAAGGGCGATGAGCCTTATTATCCAATCAACACCCCGGAAGACCGCGAGATGTTGAAGAAGTACCGTGCACTCGCTGCGCAGGAAGCGCGTGAGAATAACGTGCTCTTCGGTGGGCGCCTGGGTACTTATCAGTACTTGGATATGCATATGGCTATTGGCTCGGCATTATCGATGTTTGACAATAAGATTGAGCCTTTCTTTACGGAAGGCAAACCACTAGAGCAAGAGCGCGGTCACTAAGTGCTGAGTAGATAAGCATTTAGCTAGCTGCTTGGCGACACTGCCTGATGCTGCCCGGGAATTAACCACGGGTGGCGTCAGGCATTTGTTGTTAACGGGGGTGGGATTTTTCCATAGGGAAATCCCACGGGGGATAACGAAGTCGCCACACAGAAGATCGTCTGTGACCTTTATCTCTGACAGGCCTAAATCTTCCGTTGAGAGTTTCGGGCCGCATGTTTTGCACTGTGGGCGGGGGTAGAAGGGATGCACATGGACTCAACTTAGTCAAAATGGGTCGAGGGTTTTTCAGATCAAGTCTGTGGCCTGCGGTTTTACTTCGATTCTTGGGGGAGAATTTCCGCACATTCGCGGCTGAAAAAGTACTTGGTTTGCGCCAACTATTTGACAGCGCCCACGGGTTCACCTAAAGTTAACGTTAGGTTAACAAGAGGTTGAATTTAGATACGCTAAATTGCCTAACACCCAGATACCAGAAAGTGAGTGGGGGGAAGAAATGTTTATTGTTAATAATGAGTCAAGGTTTGAAACTCTTCGTCAAGATTTGCACGAGGCGTATGGCCATGCTCATGATGCGAAGACCATCAACGCCAAGCTTGATGAAATCATCACGAAGCATAAGAGCAAGGCCATTTTGGATGACTACATTGCTGTTCTGGTTGAGCGAGAAGTAATGGAATACTTCGGCGCGCACCGCAACCACGTCCGCTTCGCAGCGGGTCTCAACACAGACTTGGTTAAGGCCGCTATCGCGTTGACCAAAAAGCACGCTGGCGACGCACTTATCGTCGACGGCGCAGTATCGCATCCTGAAAACCACTCGGAGGGACATTTGGCATATGTCCTGGGAGAGCGCGGACTCAGCGCAGACGAGCGTCATGTACACGAAGCTCGTACTGTGACCATGCCTGACTACATCATCTACCTGGGCGCAGACGTCCCACGTGATGAAGCTGGCAAGGACATCAAGATTTGGCCAATCGCACATGCCCAAGACATGGAGCAAACCCGCGAACTGGCTGATGACTTGGAAGCTCGCGTGCTCTACATGCTCAACAAGCTCGGCATCACGCCTCTAAGTGAGCAGGTAAAACTCTCCGCTTAGTTTCGCTTATAGAAGTGAACTAGAACAAGCAAAACCTGAAACAAAGGGGCTGCGATGACAACACCGTCACCGCAGCCACTTTTTTCGTATTTGAGTTCTCAGGTGATTAACAGCGCCCCCGATGCGCGTTGAGCAAGGTATGCCACGGTGGTAACCAGTACTGTGAATGTTTGAAGACTGTAGTGAAATGGGAGAATTGAAACCATCGTGACAGCAAACAACACTGTTTCTGACAATGCCGTTCAGCGCATTTTATTGCCCAAGCGGGGCGAACCCTTCGATGTTCGCATGCTGTACATCATCGAAGCGGAACAAAACCGCGAGCGCCTGCGCTGGTCTGACCGGACCTCGCTAACGGTACCGGCGGGTGAAGAAGTCTCATTCCAGACTTACTTCAATGCCTTCCCGGCATCCTACTGGCGCCGCTGGTCCCAGCTCGACTCCATAATCTTGGCTTTAGACATTGATGGAGAAGCAAATATCTCTATCTACCGCTCCAAGCAGGATGGCCAGCGCATCTCCGTGGCTAACCACTTGGTCAGTTCTGGCCACCACGAGTTTGAACTGGCCTTAAAGAACTTCGAAGACGGCGGCTGGCTCTGGTTCGATGTCACCGCAGAGTCCGAGTCCACCATCTCGCAGGCAGCATGGTGTGCTCCTTCTGCTCCTGGACCACAGACCATGCCAGATGGCTCAACCATCGAGCCATCTGAAAAGCGCGTCGCAGTAGGTATTCCGACCTTTAACCGACCAACCGATGCCGTCGCGGCCTTACAGGCACTGGCAGAAGACCCCGTGGTTGATGGCATCATCGACTTTGTTCTTATGCCGGACCAAGGCAACCAGCACCCAGCGGATGAGCCAGGCTACGACGAGGCAGTTGCACACTTTGGGGAGCGTTTCCGCGAATTCCGCCAGGGCAACCTGGGCGGATCCGGCGGCTACTCGCGCATCATGTTTGAGGCGCTAGAAAACACCGATTCGCCCTTCATCTTGTACATGGATGATGACATCGCGATTGAACCGGACTCCATCCTGCGCGCAGTACAAGCCGCACGTTATGCCGCTAGCCCCATCATCGTCGGTGGACAGATGCTGAACCTGCAGGAGCGCAGCCAGCTGCGTACCACCGGTGAGCAGGTCAACCGTGGCGATTTCATGTGGGGCGCTGCTCCGCATGCCGTCTACGATCACGACTTTGCCAAGTACCCACTCTCAGCTATCGGCGACGGTCAAAGCCATAAGGATCCGAATTCCTATGACTCCCGCGCGCTGCACCGCCGCGTCGACGTCGAATACAACGGCTGGTGGATGTGCCTATTCCCACGCATCGTTGCTGAGACCAATGGCCAGCCGCTGCCGCTGTTTATTAAGTGGGATGACACCGAATACTCCCTGCGTGCTGCCGCCAATGGTTTCCCAACCGTGACCTGGCCAGGCGCCGCTATTTGGCACATGGCGTGGGCGGACAAGGACGATGCCATTGACTGGCAGGCCTACTTCCACCTGCGCAATCGCTTGATTGTCGCCGCCTTGTACCACGATGGTGATGCCAAGGGCATTACCCGTTCCATCTTCAAGTCCACCTTGAAGCACACCATGTGTATGGAATACTCCACCATGGCGATTCAAATTGAGGCCATGAAAGACTTCTTGGCTGGTCCTAACCAACTCTTTGACATCCTGGAGTCGTCGTTGCCGCGCATCGCTAAGCTGCGCTCTAACTACTCGGATGCTGTCATCATTGACTCTGCTGACCAACTGCCTGCACCAACTGGCGCACCAGGTGTGCCAACTCAAAACATTGGTGGACGCTTGGCCAAGATCAAGAAGATTCCATGGGCAGTCAAGGGCCTAAAGCACCTGTTGTCGAAGGAAGACCCACGTCACCACGAGGCACCGCAGCTCAACCTCACCCCAGATGAGGCCCGCTGGTTTACCTTGTCCCGCGTCGATTCTGCGACCGTTTCCACCGCCGGCGGCACTGGAGTGGCTTTCCGCAAACGCGACCGTGACTTGGCGCGTGATCTAGTGGAGCAAACCCGTGAGCTGCTAAATGATATTGAAGACAACTTCGACGAGATGCGCACTGAGTACCGCAAGGCCTTGCCGGAGCTAACTTCGCGTGAATCGTGGAGGAAGATCTTTGAGTAGCCCGAATAAGTTGAGCACGGCCGAATCCCACATTCTCGAAAGCATCCAGAATATAGCTTTCGATGCACCTGGGGTTTTGCCCACCGCACGCGGTCTAAGCCACATGGGCGAACACGCTCTGGGATGGATGGGTCTATCGGCGCTGGGCTGGAGCCTGGATAAAAAACGTCGCCGGCAGTGGATTGCCGTGGGTGCCTCGGCTTTTACCGCCCATGCTGCCTCTGTTGTCATCAAGCGAATTGTCAGGCGCAAGCGTCCAGATTATTCTTACGTGCGCGTTGGAGTAGGAACACCGTCTAAATTGTCCTTTCCTTCTTCACACTCGACCTCGACTACTGCCTTTTTGGTTGCTGTCGCACGCCTTTATGGAACCTCCGCGCCACTTGCCGGAATTCCAGTCATGATGCTCTCACGCATGGTGCTCGGTGTGCATTATCCGACCGATACTGCTTTCGGAGCAGCATTGGGCGCGGCAACCGCTGAAGCGATCACTCGTTATGAAAGGAAAACTGCATGACCGAGAAGCCTGAAACCTTTGAAGGTGACGGCCAGCAGAAGTTTTTCCACCCTGAACCACATACCCAGGGTATCGAGGACTCCCGCAAGCGCCAGCCACCGAAGAACCTTGCCGATGGCATGATCAAAGCGCTGCGTCCTAAGCAGTGGGTAAAAAACGTTCTGGTCCTGGCAGCCCCTGCAGCTGCCGGTGCTGATGCGCTCTTCCATACCCGCACCTTGCTGGATGTGGCCTTGGCCTTTGTCGTGTTCTGCTTGGGCGCTTCGTCGATCTACTTAATCAATGACGCGCGCGACGTCGATGCTGACCGTGCGCACCCGACCAAGCGTTTCCGCCCAATCGCTGCGGGCGTGCTGCCAGTCAACCTGGCCTATGCTATGTCGGTTGTGCTCATCGTCGCGGCGGTCGGCCTGTCCTTCTTGGCCACTTCTGGTTTGCAGCTGGCACTGGTCATTGCGGTCTACATCGCGCTGCAGCTGGGCTACTGCTTCGGCTGGAAGCACATGCCAGTTATCGATATCGCCCTAGTCTCGTCCGGCTTTATGCTGCGTACGATGGCCGGCGGTGTTGCTGCAGGCATCGAACTGTCCCAGTGGTTCTTGCTGGTCGCTGCCTTCGGTTCTTTGTTCATGGCTTCCGGTAAGCGCTACTCCGAGATTCTTCTGGCAGAGCGCACCGGCGCTAAGATTCGCAAGTCTTTGGCTGGCTATACCCCGACCTACCTGCGCTTTGTGTGGACCCTTTCGGCTACCGCGGTGGTAATGAGCTACTCGCTGTGGGGCTTTCAGCTCGCTAATGAAACTGAAGGCTGGGCGGCTGTCTGGTACCAGATTTCCATGGTGCCATTTACCATCGCCATCCTGCGCTACGCAGCCGATGTGGACCGCGGCCGCGGCGGCGCACCGGATGAGATTGCGCTAGAAGATCGCACCTTGCAGATCCTCGCACTGCTGTGGCTGGCATGTATCGCCATGGCTGTTTATATCTTCCCACTGTTCGCTTAAGCGCAACTTACATAAGCAGAAATCGAAAGCACCTCATCAGGAATTTTCCTTTGGTGGGGTGCTTTTGGCGTCTCGGGGGAGACAATGGTGATTCTCCTGTGTGTTAAGTTTCCCGGGTGGGTGGGCACCGAGTAACCTCTAAAATCATGCACCATGCCTCAACCCGTACTTTAGTAGAGCGTCAGTCCACCTGGTGGGCTTACGGTACGGCTGTGATCGTCGGAGTTGTGGCATTCATCGTCGGTTTCCAGCGCCGCTGGATGTCGGACGATGGACTCATCGTGCTGCGCACCGTGCGTAACTTACTTGCTGGCAACGGCCCAGTCTTTAACGCTGGTGAACGCGTGGAGGCTAATACTTCTACGCTGTGGCAGTACATCATCACGCTGGTGCACGTCATTACCCGCCAAGAATTAGCGGTCGTCGCACTGTATTGCGCGCTCGGGCTCTCCGTGCTTGCCGTTGTCATCGGCTGCTGGGCTACCGCCCGGTTGTACAAACCCGAAAGCGGCCCGGCTGCAACGCCCGTGCACTGGTCCACGTGGACGGTCATTCCCGCAGGCGTGCTGGTCTATATTTCCTTGCCGCCTGCCCGCGACTTCTTTACCTCCGGTTTGGAGTGGGGGCTGTCCATTTTCTACCTCGCGGTGCTGTGGGCGCTGCTGTTGTGGTGGGCCGGAAACACGGATGGCACCAAAAACCTGGACCTTTCCGCTCTCGTTTTAGCCTTTTGGGCGGGGCTGAGCTGGCTGGTACGCCCCGAACTTGCGCTCTACGGCGGGGTAGCGGGCATCGTGCTTTTCCTTGCACACCGCAATTGGAAAAAGTGGCTCTTAATCCTCGCAGTAGCTTTGCCCGTTCCCGGCGGTTATGAAATCTTCCGCATGGGCTATTACGGATTGCTCACCCCGCACACCGCGGTGGCAAAGTCCGCCAGTGATTCACAGTGGGGCTCGGGCTTTAACTACTTAGGCGATTTCATCGGCCCCTACTGGCTGTGGTTGCCTGTTTTGGTGCTCGCCATCGTCGGTGCCTTCGCGCTAAGACATCCATTGAATCTCGCCACCGCGCGGGCTCAAGCTCTGTCCTCGCGCCGCCGGTACCGGGACGCATCTGCGACAGATAATAAGAAACAGCGCCGCGCAATGTGGACGTGGATGGATCACGCCCGCTCCGAAAAGGCTGCGGTCATCGTGCTGGTCGGCTGCGCGCTATTGCACATTATTTATGTACTGCGCGTCGGCGGGGACTTCATGCACGGACGCATGTTCCTTCTGCCGCTCTTCGCTTTGTTGCTGCCAGTATTTGTGCTTCCACTGAATCTCTTTGGAAATATCATTATTGGCGCGGTCATCACCGCAGCGATTGCTCTTTGGTCACTAGTTATTGCCTATCGCGGGCTGCCGAATGATTGGTCTGAGTTTGATACCGGCCGCATCATCGTTGATGAGCGTGAATTTTGGACTTATGCCACCGGCCGCGAGCAAGGCCACCCGCCCATGAACGCAGAGGATTTCCACGGATCCCCATTCCTTAACGGCTGGGACGATGGAATTGCAGCGCTAGATTCGGGCGATGCGATGATGCTGCGCTATCTGAAGACGCCTGAGCCAGAAGAATTTGATTGGCAGCCCATCCCGCGCGATGAAAACCGCACCGACCCGCCCACCGTGTACTTGGTCAACATGGGTATGTCGTCGATGAATGCGCCACTGAATGTGCGCGTCCTGGACAATATCGGCCTTGCCACTCCAATTGCTGCACGTCAGCCACGCATTGAAGATGGGCGTGTGGGGCACGATAAGAATTTGGACCGCATCTGGCAGGTCGCAGATTCAGCGGTTGATCTCGAGCAACTGCCGGAGTGGATTGATAAAGATGACGCGAAGGCAGCGCGTGCGGCATTGGAGACGGAGGAATTCCAGAAGCTCTTTGCCGCCTACCGCGACCCGCTGACGGTTAAGCGCTTTCTGGCCAATATCGCATTTTCGCTTGGCGATGGCCGTACGATGCAGCTTTCCTCCGATCCTTACGATTACCTGCCGGAAAACTTCTCCGAGCGGTAGAATTTGCCAGTAAATTCTCAAAAACTACTAATTTCACTTGATGTGCGTTACGCTTACGTCAACTGTTATCCTTTCGTGATGTTAACGCTTGGGGCTTTCTAAGCGATAGATGTGAAGAACATAAAAATTGCGACTTGGACGTTGTAGCAAAAGTTATTAGGAGAAACATGAAGTTCCTTACTGCGACCAGCATGGGGTTTTATCGCCGTGCCATCGCCGTGCTCGCGGCAGTAGTCATGGTGGCGACCATGCTCACTGTCGCTGGCGCACCGAAGGCAGAAGCTGCTAACCGTGACTGGCTGCGTCCAGACTCCAACGGCTACTGCTCTTGGGACCCAGTAAAGTACTGGGTTCAGCGCTGTGACGTGTGGTCTGATTCCATGGGTCGTACCGTTCCGGTTCAAATCCAGCCAGCAAAGCGCGGCGGCAACGCAGCTTTGTACCTGCTTGATGGTCTGCGCGCGACCGAACGCACCAACGCTTGGGTCAACGACGTCAACGCGGCGCGTTTGTACGAGCCACACAACATCACCTTGGTTATGCCAATCGGTGGCGCGGCTTCCTTCTACGCTGACTGGGATGGTCCAGCAAAATACGACCTGACTGATCCGGTCAACTACCAGTGGGAAACCTTCTTGACCAAGGAGCTCAAGGGCTACCTGCAGCGTCAGTTCGGTGTTTCTCCAACCAATAACTCGATTGCTGGTCTGTCCATGGGTGGCACCGCTGCCATCACCTTGGCTGGTAAGCACCGTGACCAGTTCCGTCAGACCCTGTCCTACTCTGGTTACCTAGCGACTACTGTTCCAGGTGCGCAGACCCTGATGCGTTTAGCGTTACTTGATGCTGGCGGATTCAACCTGAACGCAATGTACGGCTCGATGATCAGCCCACGTCGCTTCGAAAACGACCCATTCAACCAGATTGAAAACCTGCGCGGTACTGACGTCTACATCTCCGCAGGCTCCGGTATCCCAAGCCCATCTGATGCGAATTACCCATGGAACCTCGCATTGTCTGGCGCGGCTTTGGAAGCAGTAGCCTTGGGCTCCACCCGCATCTGGGATACTAAGGCGCGCGCACTGGGCGTGAACTTCACCGCGAACTACCCAGCAACTGGTATTCACAACTGGAACCAGTTTGGTTCACAGCTGTCCAAGACCAAGAACCGCGTTCTGGATGTCATGAACGCTTGGTAATACTTTCGTCCTAGCGCAATTACCGCAGCGCCCCCTGATTTCTTGCTTAAAGCAAGAGGCAGGGGGCGCGGCGGTTTTCTTTATGGTGTGGTGTGTCGCCATCACGAAAGTCTGAAGTTCAACTTAAACTTAAGCACACAACAGACAGCTACTTACTTTAAAATTCGCAGCTGCCGGAGGAGGGGAACCTTCGGGAGATGGGAAGAGCATGACGGTAGTACCGCTATTTGGTGCCACAACCTGTGGCACCTGATTTTTGGCTATCTCATGACACTTTAAACAAGTGTTGGACTGACAACGTGTTTCGTGCGTTTACCGTTGCCACACACATTTTGGTGGCGCGCGAAACACAGGTGTGTCCACTTTTTCTAGCGAGAGAACATAAATTTAATTCACCTACACACCAACGATGAGGACATGTTCATGCGCTCTAAAGATTCCCGTTCCACCGTGCGTAGCCCCCAGGCCAAATCGGCTAGCACCAAGCGTCGCCGCATGGCGCTGGTAGCGCTGCCGACCGCAGCCGTGCTGGGGTTATCCCTAATTCCTTTCGCAGGCGCACAGTCCTTGCTGCCAGGTGGCTCGAGCCTTTCTGACTCGGTTGCACCAGGCAACCCACCGCAGCGCGATCCCATCAACACCACCTACCCAGAGGTAGAAGGCTTGCCAGAAGGCGTTGACGTCAACCGCGTGGAGTACCTCTCCCCACGACACGTCAAGGTCTACATCCAGTCTGCGGCTATGCCAGATCATGAGCAGGTAGTGCAGATTCTTCTGGCGCGTGACTGGTACTCCCAGCCAGATAAGCAGTTCCCAGAGGTCTGGGCCCTCGATGGCCTGCGTGCGCGTGACGATGAATCCGGCTGGACCATTGAGACCAATATCGAGCAGTACTACGCCGATAAGAACGTCAACGTGATCATGCCAGTGGGCGGCGAATCCTCCTTCTACTCTGACTGGGCTGAGCCTGATAACGGCAAGCACTACATGTGGGAGACCTTCCTAACCCAAGAACTCGTGCCAATTTTGGACAATGAGTTCCGCTCCAATAAGCAGCGCGCCGTCGTCGGTATCTCCATGGGCGGTACTGCCGCGATGAACCTGGCAGAGCGCCACCCATACCTGTTTGACTTCGTTGGTTCTTTCTCCGGCTACTTGGATACGACCTCCACGGGTATGCCACAGGCGATTCAGGCAGCACAGGCGGATGCTGGTGGATATGACTCTACAAAGATGTGGGGAGAACCGTACTCGCAGGAATGGTACAACCACGATCCGAAGCTGGGCATTAAAGAACTCAAAGACATCACTACCTACGTCTCTGCTGGTTCCGGCCAAGATGACTATGGACAGGACAATTCTGTTGCCAAGGGTCAAGCCAACTTAGCTGGCAAGGGACTGGAAGTTCTTTCCCGCATGACCACCGACTCCTTCGTCAAGCGTGCGAAGCGCGAAGGCGTTGATGTTATCTCCAAGCTGCGCCCCTCTGGTGTTCACAGCTGGGAGTACTGGCAGTTTGAAATGACCCAGGCATGGCCATATATCGCCGATACCTTTGGTCTGGGTGAGGTCGACCGCGGTGCTGACTGTGAAGTTACCGGCGATATCGCGACGGTGACCGGCAATGGTGAAATCGGCAACTGCCTCAACAATGAGTACAAGGTGGAAGACGGTAAGGCACAGGACTTCTCCGGCGGTACCGCGTACTGGTCACCGGATAACGGCGCACATGCGCTATTTGGTCGTATCGATGCGCGCTATGCCCAATTAGGCGGTCCGACCTCCTGGCTGGGCTTCCCACTCACCGGGGAGAAGACCACCCCGGATGGCAAGGGTCGCTTCGTGCACTTTGAAAACGGTTCGATCTACTGGACCGCATCGACAGGCGCATATGCCGTCACCAAATCCATGATGGGCATCTGGGGTAAGAATGGCTATGAAAACGGCGATCTGAAGTACCCAACCGGTGCAGTGACCAACATCGAAGGCGGCGGACAGTTCCAGAACTTCCAAAACGGCGTCCTGGTCGAAGCCAAGGAAGGAAACTCCAAGAAGGGCTACATCGTCCACGGAGCGATTGGCGCAAAGTACAAGGAGATGGGCGGCCCTAACTCCGCAGCCGGTGCACCACGCGGTGGCGAGAAGAAGATCAAGGGTGGCTTCTTCCAGGAATTTGAAAACGGCAATATCTACTGGTCCGCATCCTCCGGCGCGCACTTCATTCCATACGGTGACATTTTTGACCACTGGGGTGACAACGGCTACGAGAACGGTAAGTACGGCTACCCAACCTCCGACCAGGAGGACATCCTCGCTGGCGGGCTGAAGCAGGACTTCCAAGGCGGCACCATCCGCCAGACCATGGGCCGTGTGCACTAAGGAGCGTTAAGCGATGAAGCGACTAATGACAGGCACGCTCGCGCTGCTAGCTACTTTCACCTTGGCAGCGTGTGGCTCTGCCACTGTAGAAAGTGGCTCGGAAGTTTCCCCTGATGCCACCGTGGCACCACTAGAGCGCGGTGACGGCGATCTGTCGTCCTCGTCTGAGTCAGGAACATCAAAGGAGACGAGTTCGAAGGAGGCGAAGGAGAGCACGGAGGCATCGACAAGCAAAAGCGAACCAGCGCCTGAAGACCGTGGCGCGCAGGAAGTAGAACAAGCCCCCACCCCGCAAGTTGATACTTCCAATGCTGGATTCCTCGACGCCGTTGCAGGCGGCGGAGTCGACATAACTGGTGTAGAAAACCAACTTGTTAGCGCAGCTCACACTGCCTGCAACCCAGACGATGACGTCACCGTACTGGCCGTAGCGGGACAGCTTGTAGAGCAAGAACGCACGGACAAGGACGTTGAGGAAGTCGTCGCATTGATCAACGAACAGGCACAGGCAGCCTACTGCTAGCAAAATTCTTGATCCTTGCCAGGATAATGGAGTAGAACTTCCCCCTATGAGAAAAACACTGACTATCCTCGCCGTAATCATTGTTCTAGTGGTGGTCGGCGGGGGAGCCGCGCAGTACTTAATGCGTGAGACTTCCAGCCCATCCGGCGATGGCGACCGCACGCCGGCGCCTGGGGAGTCTACTGAAGCTGCGCCCGAAACCCCGGAGCAACCAGAATGGTGCCCGGCTTATGAGTTCATTTCCGCGCCAGGTACATGGGAATCATCGGCTGACGATGACCCCTTCAACCCGCAGGCGAACTCACGTTCTTTCATGCTGTCTATAACTAATCCTTTGAAAGAACAATTCGGTGAAGACCAGGTACGTGTGTGGACCTTGCCTTATACCGCGCAGTTTCGAAGTATTCAATCTCAAAAGGAAATGAGCTACGACGACTCCCGCAACGAAGGCCGCGCGAAGCTGGAAGGTGAACTGAAGTGGATGCACGGTGAATGCCCACAGACGCAGTTCATCCTGGCTGGCTTCTCTCAGGGAGCTGTAATTGTGGGCGATGTTGCCGATGATATTGGCGGCGGCACAGGCGTTATTCCTGCCGAATCCGTCGCGGGTGTAACAGCGATTGCTGATGGCCGCCGTGAAAATGGTGTCGGCATCAACCCTGGTTACGAAGTAAAGGGCATCGGTGCAGAAATTGCACTACAGCCAGTGACAGGATTAGTGCAGTTGGTTGTGCCAGGCGCCTCCATGCGTGGACCACGCCCGAATGACTTCGGGTCCTTGGCTGACAGGACTTATCAGATCTGCGCTCCATCGGATAGTATCTGCGATGCGCCGCACAATATTAGCAATGCCGCGGAACGCGCAATGGAGCTTATCGAGGCCAATGGCATACACGCGCTCTATGCCTCAAACGACAAAGTTATCCCAGGCATGACCACCAATCAGTGGGTTGTGGGCTGGGCATCGAAAATCATAAACGGCGGCTAACTTACTGTCAGGTAACGTTTTAGACAATAATACTGATAGTTTTAAATGCCTAAGTTAACACTTCTTTAAAGGAGATTCCATGGATTTGCATGCCGCAATGCAGCAGTTCTACAACGATAAGGGAGAAATCACCTTAGCCCCGCAGCTTTCTTTAGCGGGCTTGGCAGAGTTGCTGTACCAAGGCGACTTGCACACCGGTGGCGGAGACCGCAAGGTTCTGCGCTATTGGGATTACTCCAACTCCCGCGAAGGCGAACTGGTGGTATTTACCCGCCAGGAAGTAAATACGCGTATTAAGGCCGTGGCCGCACGATTGCAGCAGGTCGGCAAATTAAATGACCGCGTAGCCATCTTGGCAGGTAACTCCCCGGAGTACCTGTTTGGCTTTATCGGCGCGCTGTATGCCGGCATGGTTCCTGTGCCGCTTTATGATCCAAACGAGCCGGGTCACGCGGACCACCTCACCGCCGTGTTTGCAGACTGCCAGCCCAAGTTCGTGCTGACTAACTCGGAATCGGCGCAGGCGGTGCGCACGCACTTCTCGGCGCTGCCATCCCGTGAGCGTCCACGTATTTTGTCGGTTGATTCCTTGCCGGATTCTTTGGCGGAATCTTATGTCACCCCGCAGTCGACGCTGGAAGGCCAGCAGTTGCTGGCGATGTCGACGGTCATGCCGATCGACCAAGCCGCATTCTTGCAGTACACCTCCGGCTCAACCCGCACGCCCGCGGGCGTGGAGCTTACCAACCGCTCGATTTTGACCAATGTTTTGCAGATTTACGCTGCTGCGAAGCTGAAGATGCCGCTGCGCCTAGTTACCTGGTTGCCGCTGCACCACGACATGGGCATCATCTTGTCGCTGTTCGTAGTGATTATGGGCTTGCCATTTGAGATGATGCGTCCGCGTGACTTCATCCAGCAGCCCAAGCGCTGGATTGACCAGCTCAAGCGCAAGGACGTCGACGAGAAGCTCGCGGCAACCTACGCGGTTGTGCCGAACTTCGCACTCGAGCTGGCTACCCGCTACGGCAAGCCTGCTGCGGGCGAAGAGCTGGACTTGTCCAATATCGACGGCATCATCATTGGTTCAGAGCCAGTCACCGAAACCGCCGTGGAGAACTTCTACGAGGTCTTCAAAGACTTCGGTCTCGACCGCAAGGTGCTGCGTCCATCCTATGGCCTGGCTGAGGCATCTTTGCTGGTATCGACGCCGCAAAATGATGAGCGCCCAGTGTTTAACCACTTCAACCGCGAGGCATTGGCCAATGGCGAGGCAAAGCCTCAGGAGAAATCGGATGACACCGTGCCATTCGCGTCCAACGGTCAGGTGGTTACGGGACAGTACCTGACCATCGTGGATCCAGAAACCCGCGCCGAAGTTGAAGACGGCGTCGTGGGCGAGCTGTGGGCACACGGCGAAAACATGGCTGTGGGCTACCTCGGCCGCGAAGAAGAAACCAAGGCCACCTTCCGCAACACTTTGGGTGAGCGTTTGGCATCCGGTAGCCGTGTCGAAGGCGCGCCTGACGATGACAAGTGGATGGCCACCGGCGACTTGGGCACCATCCTGGACGGCGAGCTCTACATCACCGGCCGTTTGAAGGACCTCATTGTTATTGCAGGGCGTAACCACTACCCACAAGACATTGAAGGCACCATCCAGGAAGCAACTGACCACGTGCGCCCGGACTCGATTGCGGCGTTCTCCGTGGAAGGCGAAAACACCGAGCAGTTGATTGTCTTGGTGGAGCGCGCTGATTCCGCTGATGAATCCGGTGATGCGGCAGCAACCGAGGCAATCCGTACCGCTGTCAGCAAGAACCACGGCATCGTGCCAGATGCGATTGAGTGGAAAGCGCCACATGAGATCAACCGCACCTCATCCGGCAAGATTGCTCGCCGCGTAGCAAAGAAGCACTACATGGCCTAACCTGCCACGGGAAATTTACCTGCGGCAATACCCCTGCCCGGTCCAGCTGCAACGAGCTAGGCCGGGCGTTGTGATTTTCAAAACCAACAGCACATGATGTGTACTAGTGGTATGTAACAATAAGCCGGACATGTCGCGATATGACAATGTAACTGGTTTTCTTAGTGAATTAGTGATTTGTAAATTAGTAAGGCAACAACCTTTATGACCGTTGAACAACTCCGAGGCTGGATCCGCGCTTGGGTGGCAGACGTAACTGGCCTGCCAGAAGAAGAAGTCGTAGATACGAAACCTCTGGAGAACTTTGGACTTTCCTCACGTGATGCCGTGGTGCTATCAGGTGAGTTAGAAAACCTCCTCGGTCTCCAACTGGATGCGACCGTGGCTTATGAATACCCCACGATTGCAGCTTTAGCCGAGCGCTTAATCAACGGACCTGCCCAAACTCCTGCTGCCGCGCAAGTTGTGCGCAAGGCGCAGAATAAGGCGACGGGAACCGGCGCGCACGATATCGCGATTATTGGCGTCGCAGGGCGTTTCCCTGGCGCGGATAACGTCGAAGAGTTCTGGCAGATGCTTATTGAAGGCCGCGCTGGCACAGGCGAACTTCCAATTGGTCGCTGGTCTGAGTACAACGCCGATGAAGTGCTACGTACAAAGATGGAAACGCAGAATCTCCAAGGCGGCTACTTAGAGGATATCTCCAGCTTCGATCCGGAGTTCTTCGGCCTTTCCCCACTTGAGGCCACCAATATGGATCCGCAGCAGCGCATCATCTTGGAACTGGCGTGGGAAGCATTAGAAGACGCCGGCCTGCCTGCAAACGAACTACGAGGCACCGCCACTGGCGTTTACATGGGCTCGACCAACAATGATTACGGCATGCTCATTGCCGCAGACCCAGCTGAAGCACACCCTTATGCGCTCACGGGCTCGTCTTCTTCCATTATCCCGAACCGCGTGTCCTATGCTTTGGATCTGCGCGGTCCTTCGGTCAACGTCGATACTGCGTGTTCTTCTTCTCTCGTTGCTATTCACCAGGCCGTGCGGGGTCTGCGCGAAGGCGACGCGGATGTTGCCCTGGCCGGTGGCGTCAACATTCAGGCTTCGCCATTTATCACCACTTCCTTTGGTGAGCTCGGCGTTATTTCACCTACCGGCGGTATCCACGCCTTCTCCGATGATGCGGACGGATTCGTGCGCGCCGACGCCGCAGGCGTTGTCGTGCTCAAGCGCCTAGAAGATGCAGAAGCCGACGGCGATAATATCCTCGGTGTCATCAAAGGCTCTGCCGTTAACTCCGATGGTCACTCCAATGGCCTGACTGCACCGAACCCGGATGCGCAGGTCGATGTCCTAGAGCGCGCGTACCTCGATGCCGAGGTCGATCCGCTGACGGTCGACTACATCGAAGCACACGGCACCGGCACCATCTTGGGTGATCCGATTGAAGCTACTGCCCTGGGCAAGACCGTGGGCGCGGGCCGCGACGCAGCGAACCCAGCGTTGCTTGGCTCCGCAAAATCCAATATCGGCCACTCCGAATCCGCCGCGGGCATCGTGGGCCTCATCAAGGTCATCGAAGGCATGCGCCATGGCATCATTCCGCCATCGATCAACTTCAGCGAACCGAACCGCTACATCGATTTCGATGCCGAGCACCTCGAAGTCGTGGAAGACCCACGCGAGTGGCCAGAATACTCCGGCTCCAAGCTCGCAGGCATCTCCGGCTTTGGTTTCGGTGGCACCAACGCACACGTGGTAGTTGCCGAGTACACGGGTGAGCAGACGGCGGCGAAGGCACAGGTTGCCATCGACACGCGGGAAGGCGACGCGGGCGAAGAAGAACCAGCCACCGTGGCTTTGCCGGTATCTGGTTTGCTGCCGTCGCGTCGTCGACACGCGGCAAGCAACCTGGCGGACTACATCGAAAATGAACAGCTGGACCACACTGGTTTGCTGGAGCTTGCGCGCTCTTTGGCTGGCCGCAACCACGGCCGTACCCGCGCCGTTGTAACTGCCAACAATGCCGAAGATGCCATCAAGCGCCTGCGCCAGGTCGCCGACGGCAAGGTGTCTTTGGGCATCGCAGCTGCCGATGCCCCAGCAAGTGCCGGACCGGTCTTTGTCTACTCGGGCTTTGGCTCCCAGCACCGCAAAATGGCCAAGGATCTCATGGCCGTCTCGCCGCTGTTTGCCGAGCGCTTGGCCGAGCTCAATGAAACCATTGACTTTGAGGCTGGCTGGTCGTTGCTAGAGCTTATCGATGACGACGCGCAGACCTACAACACCGAAACCGCCCAGGTAGCGATCACCGCTATCCAGATTGCTCTGACCGATTTGCTGGCGCACTTTGGCGTGCGTCCGGCAGGTGTCATGGGCATGTCCATGGGTGAAATCGCAGCGGCCTATGCCGCTGGTGGCCTCAAAGACACTGACGCTTTGCTGATTGCTAGCCACCGCGCCCGCCTGATGGGCGAGGGCGAAGCTTCGCTGACCCCCGAAAACCAGGGTGCGATGGCTGTGGTGGAAATGACCGCCGCGGATATTGAAGCACTCGGCAACGATATTGAGCCAGCTGTCTACGCAGGTCCTGGCATGACCACTGTCGGCGGTCCACGCCAGCAGGTCCTCGACCTGGTGGAAAAGCTGGAAGGCGAAGGCAAGTTTGCCCGCGCGCTCAACGTTAAGGGCGCAGGCCACACCTCGGCTGTGGAGCCTTTCTTAGGCGAGCTCGCCGCAGAAATCGCCGGTATTGAAGCCCGTCCTATCCACACCACGGTGTTTAGCTCCGTCGACCGCGGCACGGTCTACCAGCCAGGTGCAACCATCCACACCGATGAGTACTGGATTCGCATGACGCGTCAGGCCGTGTACTTCCAGGATGCTACCGAGCAGGCTTTGGCTGCAGGACACAACCAGCTGGTGGAAATTTCGCCGAACCCAGTGGCGCTGATGGGCATGATGAATACTGCCTTTAGCGTCGGCAAGCCGGATGCGCAGCTGCTGATTTCGCTCAAGCGCAAAGTCGATCCATCTGAGTCACTGTTGGACCTTTTGGCGAAGCTCTATGTCACCGGCTCTCCGGTGGATTTCCGCAATGTCTTTGGTACCAGCGCTGGTAACACTACCGGCAACACCCCGGTCAAGGCGCCGTTTACACAGTTTAAGAAGCAGCGTTTTTGGACCTCAGCGCGGCCATCGTCAGGCGTTTCTGGCCTGCCGGGCACCCGCGTGACCTTGCCGGACGGCAAGATCGCCTTTGCTACCGATGCCGACCAGGCTCCTTCAGCCGTTGCTATCTTGGAATCTGCTGCCGCGGCTGTCGATGCCCGCGCGCAGGTCGTAGCCAGCGAAGAGCACGGCGTGTTGCCGGCGCAAGGCGAAGTAACCACCGTTGTCGACCGCAACCTAGGTGGGCTTTCCATCGCGGTCTACACCGTGGTTGGCGGGCTTACTCAGCTAATCGCCGAAGGTTTTGCTTCCACGCTGGACCTGGGTGGTGCTCCTGCTCCACTGCAGGGCGTGAGCGCGGTGCCAGAAAGCCAGGATTCACCAGCTGATTTCATCTCCGATGGCATCGAGGCTGTGCGCTGGGATCCGGAAAAGGAAACCGTCGAAGAGCGCCTGGCAACCATTGTTTCCGAGTCGATGGGCTATGACGTCAGCGACCTCCCACGCGAGCTGCCCCTGATTGACCTGGGTCTGGACTCCTTGATGGGCATGCGTATTAAGAACCGCGTGGAGAATGACTTCCAGATTCCACAGCTGCAGGTCCAGGCATTGCGGGATGCCTCGCTTGCCGATGTCATCGTGATGGTCGAAGAAGCCGTATCCGAGACAAGTTCTCCCTCCCCTACATCTTCATCGGAGTCATCAGCAGAACAAACGGAAACCACTTCGGAGACTGCTGCTGGTTTGGAAGAAGCCGCCGAAGCAATGGGCGAGCTAGATGCTGCTGAGGTAGCTGACGCAGTCGACGCCGCTGACGCAGATATTGAGCCGCAGACCTCGAAGGCTTCTGGCGTGGGCGTTGCCCCACGTGATGCCTCTGAGCGCATGGTCTTTGCTACCTGGGCGACCTTTACCGGTGCTGCGGCAGGTGGTGTGACCAGCGAGTTGCCATCGATTAGCGATGAGCAAGCAGCCCAAATCGCAGAGCGTCTCACTGAGCGCGCCGGAGTGGAGATTACGGCTGAGCAGGTCAAGGAAGCAAAGACCCTTGAGCCTTTGTCAGACCGTGTCCGCGAAGGCTTAGAGTCTGAGGTCGAAGGCAATATTCGCGTGCTGCGCGAAGCCGATGGCCCAGCTGTGTTCATGTTCCACCCTGCCGGTGGCACCACCGTTGTCTACCAGCCGCTGATGCGCCGTCTTGGTCAAGATGTCGCGGTCTACGGCGTAGAGCGCCTCGAGGGCACCTTGGAAGAGCGTGCTGCGGCGTATCTGGATGACATCGTGAAGTATGCCCGTGGACGCAAGGTCATTTTGGGTGGCTGGTCCTTTGGTGGCGCTTTGGCTTTCGAGGTCGCGTTGCAACTGGAGAAGAAGCACCCAGAGGTCGAAGTCGCGTACATTTCGCTGCTGGATACCACCCAGCCTTCGGATCCTGCGCCGGATACTTTGGAAGAAACTAAGGCCCGTTGGGAGCGCTACGCTGCCTTTGCGAAGAAGACCTACGGCCTGGAATTCCCGGTACCTTATGAGCTGCTAGAAACCGCTGGTGAAGCAGCTGTTATGCAGATGCTGGAGCAGCTGCTGGCTACCACGGATGCCTCCGAGCACGGGCTTGCAGCTGGTGTTCTGGAACACCAGCGCGCATCCTTTGTGGATAACCAGATTCTGTCCAGCATTGACTTCATCCGCTGGGTCGACGTGAAGGCACCAGTGCTTTTGTTCCGCTCCGAGCGCATGCACGATGGCGCGATTGAGCTGGAGCCGCGCTATGCGCATATTGACCCAGATGGTGGCTGGGGCGCTATCGTAGAAGAATTGAAGATTGTGCAGCTGCCAGGTGACCACTTGGCGGTGCCAGACGAGCCAGTGATCGGCATCGTGGCAAAGCACATGGACACTTGGATTGAGGAGAAGATTCGTGGCAACGGCAGCTAATAAGCCGACGACCACCGCGGAGAAGATCGCTGATCTGGCATCCCGTCTGGAACAGGCGCAGGACCCAGGCAGCGAACGCTCCCGCAAGCGCCGCGATGACGCCGGTCATTCAACCCCGCGTCAGCGAATTAACGCGCTGCTAGACGAAGGTTCCTTCGTTGAGGTCGGCGCTTTGGGCAAGACCCCCAATGACCCAGACGCTATTTACTCTGATGGTGTAGTCACCGGCTACGGCCGCATCTCAGGCCGTCCCGTGTGCATTTACGCGCACGATAAGACTGTCTACGGCGGCTCAGTCGGCGTGACCTTCGGGCAAAAGGTCTGCCAGGTCATGGACATGGCGATCAAGATCGGTTGCCCTGTCATCGGCATTCAAGACTCCGGCGGTGCCCGTATTCAGGACGCCGTGACATCGCTTGCGATGTACTCGGAGATTTCTCGTCGTCAGCTGCCGCTGTCCGGCCGCAGCCCGCAGATTTCCATCATGTTGGGCAAGTCTGCTGGCGGTGCCGTCTATGCGCCGGTGACCACGGACTTCGTCATTGCCGTCGACAAGCAAGCGGAAATGTACGTCACCGGTCCGAAGGTTATCCGCGAGGTAACCGGCGAAGATATCTCTTCTGCTGAGCTCGGTGGCGCGAGCCAGCAGGAGCTCAACGGCAACGTCTCGGCGGTTGTTGATAGCGAAGATGAAGCTTTCGACTTGGTCCGGGATCTGCTTGACCACCTGCCATCATCGTGTTTCGACGAGGCGCCGGAGTTTGCTGCGCCGAGCGATGAAGAGCTGCGCGAAGACACTGAGCTCGACTCATTCATGCCTGATGACACCAATGCCGGCTACGACATGATTGAGCTCTTAGAGCAGCTTGGCGATGATGACGAGATCATCGAACTGCAGCCCAACTTCGCGCCGAATATGATTACGGCCTTTGGGCGTATCGATGGCAAAACCGTTGGCTTTGTGGCGAATAACCCGATGCACCTGGCGGGCTGTATTGACGCTGATGCAGCCGATAAGGGCGCGCGCTTTATCCAGATTTGTGATGCCTACAATGTGCCTTTGGTATTCGTTGTCGATACCCCGGGTTACATGCCCGGTGTGGAGCAGGAAAAGGTCGGGCTTATTCACCGCGGCGCGAAATTTGCTTTCGCCGGCGTTCAGGCCACCGTGCCGAAGGTTTCGCTGATTGTGCGCAAGGCTTTCGGCGGTGCTTATGCGGTGATGGGCTCGAAGAACCTGTCTGGCGATATTAACCTGGCGTGGCCGACCGCGCAGATTGCCGTGATGGGCTCTGCCGCGGCCGTGGTCATGATTGCGGGCAAGCAGCTCGATGCCGCTGAAACGCCTGAGCAGCGCGAGATGACCAAGAAGATGTTCATGGATTTCTATGATGAAAACATGACTTCGCCGTATGTGGCTGCTGAGCGTGGCTATATTGACGTAATGGTTCGCCCGCGCGAATCACGCATCGCTTTGCGGCAGGCTTTGCGCCAGTTGGAAACTAAGAATGTTTCTGATCTGCCAAAGAAGCATCCGATTGCGCCGATGTAGCGCCTCATCGATGTAACGTAGTGTCACTCTATAGCGGATATTAAACAGTAGACTTTCCCAAGAAGCTTTTATAAGGAGTTTTCCTCATGCTATCTAGCGTTATCGACGTAGTCGGTGAAGTGATCAGCTACCTGGTCATGGCCATCAACGGCATTGCCGCACAGTTTATGTAACAGCGGCGCAATAATGCGGGCCCCGTGGTTTCCACGGAGCCCGCATTTCTAGATCAGACAGGGGGCGTTGATGATTCTCCTACTCGATAATCATGACTCTTATACTTTCAACCTCTATCAACTCATCGCAGAGGTAGCAGGAGAATTACCGCTGGTGGTTCGAGCTGAATTCAGCGAGCGCGAAAACCTAGCCCAGCGCGTACACGACGGCGAATTTAGCCACGTCGTGATTTCACCAGGCCCAGGCACACCGGAAAACCCACGCGACTTTGAGGCCGCGCGCCAAGTCATCGAAGCCGCACGAGACATTCCTGTCCTCGGCATTTGCCTGGGGCACCAGGGCCTCGCGCTTCTCAATGGCGCTCGCGTCAAGCCCGCTCCTGAACCGAAACACGGTTTCATCAGCACTGTCCACCACACCGGGACCGGACTGTTTGCCGGTATCCCGCAGGATTTCAAGGTGGTGCGCTATCACTCGTTGTGCGTCGACGATATTGATAGCACTCGTATCCGCCCGACGGCGTGGTCTGAAGACGGCGTGATTATGGCACTTGAAGTGCTCGGTCGTCCACATTGGGGCGTGCAGTTCCATCCAGAATCAATTCTGACTGAGCACGGACGGATTATCGTGGAGAAGTTCTTGAACCAAGAGATTCCCGCAAAATGGAAGCTTGCGCATCGCGAGGTTGCGCTGCCGATGAACTGCGAAGCCACCTTCGCTCGCTTGAAAGATGCCGCACCTGACGCTTTCTGGCTAGATTCTGCCACGGCCGATACCGGCGCAGCAGATACAGGCGCAGGGCGCTACTCGATTCTCGGCACCAACACCGGTTCCCAGTCCGCGTCCATTTGCTATGATATAAGCCGTGGCAGCGTCCAAGTATCCCGCGGTGACGAGACCACAACCGTTGAGACCGACGTCTTGTCTTATCTGCAAGAGCTCTTGGCCGAATCAGTCGATACCCACAGCCTGCCGGAGTTGCCATTCCGGGGCGGATATGTCGGCTTTTTGGGATATGAGTGTAAAGCCCTCACGGTCGGACCCGGTGTTTACAGCGCCGATACTCCCGATGCCTATTGGGTGTTTCCGCAAGCGTTTGTGGTCTTTGATCATCGAGAAGCGATGGCGCATCTATGCGTTGTTTATGACGCAGTTGAAGGCCCGACGACAGAGACCGCGGAGCTGATGAATTGGCTCGAAGAATCCTTGGACGTTGAGACACCTGCTCATACAGCGAGAAAATCGGAAGAGGATCTCGCTGGAAATTGGCGGTTGTCGTCGGATGAATACGTGGCGCGCATCGGGGAAGTGGATGCGGCGCTACGCCGGGGCGATAGCTACGAAGTGTGCCTGACCGATACCTATGAAACCCAAGCAGCAGTCGATGGCTGGGTTTTGTACCGGCAGCTGCGGCGCAACAATCCGGCGCCCTATGCCGCCTACCTGAAGCTTGGCGCCTTTGGTGATGAGCTGGAGATTCTGTCATCTTCGCCCGAGCGATTCCTTAAGGTCGAACGCGATGGCACCGTGTCGAGCAAGCCCATCAAGGGCACGATTGCGCGCTCCGAGGATCCTGATGAGGACCGCCGGCGCAGCTACTTCTTACAAACCGATGCGAAGACGCGGGCAGAGAATCTGATGATCGTGGACCTTCTGCGCAACGACTTAGGCCGCGTGTGTGAAGTCGGCTCTGTCGAAGTTCCCGTGCTGATGGGCGTGGAATCGTATCAGACGGTTCATCAGCTGGTCAGCACCGTCGTGGGCACATTGCGCGGCGATGCCAACCTCATCGACCTGCTTCATGCCACCTTCCCCGGCGGCTCCATGACGGGCGCTCCTAAAGAACGCACACTGAGCATCATCGATTCTTTAGAGGCAGGACCGCGCGGCGTATATTCGGGCACCATCGGATATTTGGGACTGGATGGCACGGCGGATTTGAATATCGTTATCCGCACCATCGTCAAAGCTGGCGACAATATCACCGTGGGTGCCGGTGGCGCGATTGTTCTCGACTCCGATGCCAAGGAAGAAAACGCCGAGAAAGAACTCAAAGCCGCAGCTCTTTTGCGTTCTATCGCGCAAGTCAGGAGCGCCAACTCATGACTCCGCTGATATGGCACGATGGCGACTTCCGTGAACTACCGCTCGCGGACGACTATCGCTTACTGATCATCGATTCCTGGCGGCATCGCTTTGGAAAGTCTTTCGGGCTCGGGCAACATGCTGCTCGCTTCGACGCGGCTTGTGCCTCCATGGATTTTGTTCCGTCTACACAGCAGGAACGCGAGATGTGGCAGCGCATTGAAGCATTTCTAGCTCGTCCTGAAAATTGCAGCCGTGAGCTTTTTCCACGGATATCACTTCTGGAGTTTCCTGACGGAACCAGACACATAGGCTTCGAAGTCCGGCCAGCGCCAGCGGTCCGCGAAACGACGACGTTGGTGTATGGGGCGGGGGAGGATCATCGACAAGCACCTGTGCTCAAAGGCCCCGACCTGGCGCTCTTTGCGAAGATGAAAGCCGGTGTGGAGGCTGACGATGTCATTATCAGTGACACCGATGGCGCGTGCCTGGAAACGACCACGGGTGCATTGGCGCTGTGGAAAGACGATGTGCTTGTTCTATCCGACCGGCTGGATAAGCAACTGCCCAGCGTGACTTTGTACCAAATCTTCATGCGTGCACGGGATCTCGGAAAGAGAATCGAGTTCGCGCCGATTTTTCCGGATGATTTAGCTGCTGGGCCCGTGTGGTTTCTCAACGCGCTGCACGGAATCAGCCCGGTGACACAGATTCAGGTGGGGGACAAGGTTTTCACGCCGCCGCGCCATTCGGACGAGTCCGAGTGGATAAGCTGGTGGTGGGCGCAGTTCGGCGCACACACAGATAATTGCGAGCACCCAGATTTAACCGCATTTGTCTTCTCGACCAACAGCAGAAAGGACGCGGCCATGGCAGAGCAGGGCGAATTGCAACGCAACCTCGACCTGGCGGAAGAATGGGCCGGCACTTTCAAAACCTTGGGTGACCCGACGCGGCTGAAATTGCTTAGCGCCATCCACTTCGCCGGGCGCTTCGTGTATACCGTCAGCGAACTAGCCGAGGCGACCGGCGTGCGCATCCCCACCGCTTCGGCGGCGTTGCGAGCGATGGAAGCCAACGGCACCGTCATCTCCCAACGCGATGGCCGCAGCATCCGCTACGGCATCCACAATGAGCATGTCCACGAGCTGCTGCACTGGATCGGCACCGGGCACCAGCAATAGTCGTAAATGCTCGGGTGCGCCTGCATGTGCACTTGCTATGACAAATGCATGAGGGATCGCCAGATTGGCTAACCAGCCCGGTTGGCTCGTTAGCTTTCGCTAGCTGTGGGGATCGCCCCTGTTTTAAATCAGGTCCATCGCCCCCATGCTGCTCACGTGGTGGGTGTTGCCCACCAGCTTCCCACCAGGGGTGTGCAGGCGAACATTGCCGCGGTGGCGTCGCATCCTGCCGCGACTTGGCTTGCCTTTTCCTCGCTTATATTTTCTTTTCTGTGACCCGAGATTACCCGGGTCACCATCGTCGTTGACGCCGTTGTGATACTTACACAGCATCGTCAGGTTCGACGGCTTCGTATGGCCACCGTTCTTGTGTGCGTCGATGTGGTGCACCTGGCATCTATCGGCCGGGACATTGCAGTCCGGCCACGGGCAGACGAGATTCTCTGCCATGGCTAAAGTACGCAGCTTGTCTGACGCGAAGCGGGCCTCGTAAAGGTTCACGGGCCCGGCGGTCGGGTGGAAGAGTCCGACGTAGAGTTTGTCGCCGAGTGCTTTTTCCATCGCGGCGTTGATGAACTCGGCACCCGTCATGGTTGTACCGTCGGATAGTCCGATGATGACTTCGTTGCCTTTACCGCAGGAGACTTTCGCGAAATCGTCGAGACCAATGGCGATGACCGTGCGGTATTCGGGCTTGATAAGGCCGGTGCCGTTGCCCTCGACTAAGTCCCAGAAAGGCTCGAGCAATGCTTCGGAGCGGGGCTGCTCGTCGTTGGTTCTGGCGGCGTCGAGGGTTTTCTCGAGGTCAGTAATGCGGCGCTGGGTATCGGTGATGCTGATAGTTCGCAGGCCGTCGATGACGCGGCCGAGACGCACGCCCGGTTTCTTTTTGGTGTCGCCGCCTTCCTCCGTGACGCGGGTTTTGGCGTATTCGTTGACTTCCTCTAATGAGCCCTCACGAGCGATAAGCTCAGCACGCAGCTTCCACGCGGCGCCTCGGGCTTTCAACTTTTTGGCGTGCTTGTTAATCATCAACAGGTGGTTGACGCTCAATTCCCTTAGTTCGGCAAGCGCGATAGCCTCGCGCTGCACGCGCGGGGAATCACACGGGCTAAAAAGGGTGTCTGCAAGTTTGGCGTAATTTATGGCTAAGGAAATTTCAATCCCGTCATCGGCTAAGTCGTAAGGTGAGCACTCAGCACACAGCCGGAGGAATCCGATGCCGTTGCTCGTGAGAAGCTTGAAAGCTTTCATTAATTCGTCCATGACTTCGACACTAAAAGAGCAATGCAAGTCCTGGCTAGTGCAAGCTCGAAAATCTGTGGATAACTACGTTGACGCGTCACGCAACTGGCATAGTTATCCACAGGCAGCGGAAAAACTAGTACTTGCGCAGGTGAATTTCGCCTTGGCCGCGAAGCTGAGAGCGGACGAAATTCGCGGTGGCAAGCACTAAAGCGTGCAGTTCTTCGGTGCGGTTGCCGAGTGCGCGCAGTACGAAGCCGGGTTTGTCGCATTCGGTGACCGCGGCGATCAGGGAGCCATCCGGGGAGTGGTGGGTGGTGATGAGGTGGGAGAGGGCATCGATAAGCTCTGGCGTAATGCCGGGATCGAAGCAGATCGCTGTGGCGACATGCGTGCGCCCGTCCATGAAGAAGTCTTGCACCTCGCCGAAATCGCTGGCAAGGGGATTGATCCGCAGGTTATCCAGCAGCACCGGCTCACCATCCATGTGGACCTCGTTGAGCAGGTGCGCCTGCTTGTATAGGAACTTACCGCCGTCGGGGACCAGCCCGGGTTGGTGATATCGCTAAGAAACAGCGAGGCCTGCGGGTGCATATTGACCACGGTGCGTTGGCGGAAATCCGCGTCTCGGTACAAAATCAGCTGGTCGGGGATATACTCCAGCGCTGCCCCGGCGCCGAACAAAATCGCAAAGGCCGCGCCTGTCGATGCCCCAGAGTTAATACCCAGCGTAAACGGATCCGCCAGCATATTGAGCACCACGGCCTGCAAAACCGCACCGGCGACCGCCAAACCTGCACCGACCGCAAAGCCCAAAAAGCAGACGCGGCAGGCGGATATCCCACACGATGGCATCGGCGGTCCGTAGCTCAACTGGCAAAGCGGAGCCGAAAAGATGATGCGAGGCAATCGCGCCCAAGTCGGCGATATTCAGCGGGGTCGGCCCGACAACGACGCCGAGGGCAAGGACTGCGATCAGTGCGCAAAAATAATTCCTGACCAGGCTAGGGCTCGGCGGCGTTGCGCGCGAAACCCTAGAATGTCAGTACTCATGGAACAAAGAGTATCAATCGATCAATTGAATATAAAAGCCCGAAAATGGCATAAGAAAAACCGTGAGTGACCTGCACTCACGGCGTGGGGTAGAAGCTACGCTGTAGCCTTCTTGCGCGACATCCACTGCGCAACTGCGCGGCGGCCAAAGAGCAGCAGCGCCGACATAGTGATTGCCACGATGAGGAAGCTGTAGTGCGGCAGCGAGGAGTTCACCAGCGCCCAGAAAATCATGCCGAAGATAATTGCCGAGGCCCAGACCGTTAGACCCTGCAGCCAGATATTGCTGGTCTTAAACAGCCAAGTCAAAATCGCCCAGCCGAGAACCGCGCCGACAGCCCACGGCCAGAAGGCGTCGAAGATGCCGCCGAGGGTAACTGGTGGGTGCGCAAACCGCGCCAAGATGGCGAAGACGGCGATAGCGATGATGTCGTAGGTTAACTGTTTAGTCATGATGTTTCTTTCTCACCAGAAGTGGTGCTCAACGAGGACATTTTCAGGCCCTTGCGCGCGTAGTGCCAGAAGTACACTACCCAGCCGATGGCGGTCATCAGGGCAAAGGAAATCAGGCGGTAGATGACCGCGGTGCCGGTGGCCTCCACCGCGGTCATACCGGTTGCCACCAGCGTAGCGATGATTGCCGCTTCTACCGTGCCCAGTCCCGCCGGGGTGATTTGTGCGGAGCCAGCTAGCTTCGCGGTGATATAAGCCAGGGTTACACCGGCCAGGGTAGTTTCATTTTCGCCGGCATTAATCCATGGGATGGCCCCGCTGACAGCCCACACGCAGGCCCACAGGGCAACCATGTCAAAAAGTCGGTGACCGAAAGACAGCGCGGATACGGAGAGGAATTGATACCGCGACAAGTGCACTTCTTTTAAGTTGCGGGCTTGTTCAACTAGGCCGTCGCGCACTTTGCCTTTGATAATCTTTTGGCGCTTTAACCAGCGCTCTACTGTGCGGGGATTGTTGGTGACCCAGAATAATCCGGCGAGTAGCAAGACCATCAGCGCCAGTGAAATTATCAGTGCGCCCAAGCCTATCGATGCGCGCAGCAACATCACCCCGGACAGTCCAATCAGCACCAGCCAGATGGTGGAAACCGCTGAAGAGACGACGAAGAACCAGGCGCACAAGGCGATGGTTGCGCCCCAGGCGCGTTGCACATGGAAGGTTAAAAGGGCGGAGAACGCCGGTCCGGCAGGCAAGGTGGTAGACCAGGCATTAGAGGCGAGTGAAATCGCGGTTGCTTCTTTCACCGAAACGTTGACTCCGCCGGCCACCATGAGCTGTTGCATCACCCCGCTCATCGCGATTAGCGATGCAAGAGATGCGATGATGACAATCACGACAGCGAAAGCATTGGCGTGGCTGAGTCGTCGGAAGCCTTCCCCGAGGAAGTCCAACTCGTCCCGAAAGACCCAGATCAGCACGATGAGCACGAGGAGCGAGGCGCCCCAGCGCAGCCAGCGCATGCCGGATTGCATAGTCATCTAGAAATCGTCGTCCTTGGCTTGTGGCAGTTCACGGCGCTGTGGGCCGCGGTTTAAGGAACGGCGCTCGCGCGCTAAACGCTCCATAAGCTCATTGAATGGAATCAGCGAAGCATCTTCCTCGATGGAGCGCCCCGAGCGTCCCGGGCCTTCGTCCGCGGCGTCTTCGTAGGAATCGTGGAACTCCTCGTCATAAGTTTCCGGCTCGGCAGCTGGAGCCGGTTCCACGGCAGGCTCAGCGGCTGGAGCAGTGCTTGAGGGGTTGACTGTTTCTTTTTCTGCTGATGAGCGAAGCGAGGAAGCAGCAGGTTCGGAGCCGTGCCCCATCTTTTCGTAGGCCTTGTGGATGAATTTCGGTGCCCACCAGTTGTCTTCGCGCAGCAGGTGCATGACGGCTGGGACCAGCAGCATGCGCACGATGGTGGCGTCGATAAATAGCGCGAAGATCATGCCGAAGGCGATGTACTTCATCATCACGATATCGGAGAAGCCAAAGGCAGCAGCGACCACAATCATAATCAGTGCTGCGGCAGTAATAATGCCGCCGGTGTGTGCGGTGCCGGAGTTGATGGCCTCATCGGTGGTTGCGCCTTGCTTGCGGGCTTCGACCATGCGCGAGACCAAAAAGACCTCATAGTCCGTGGACAAGCCATAGATAATAGCGATAATCAGCACCAGAATCGGGCTCATCAACGGGCCAGGGGAGAAGCTCAGCAGGTTAGAGCCCACGCCGGAGACGAACATGGCGGTCAAAATGCCCAAGGTTGCACCCAAGGTCAGCACGGTCATCAAGATGGCCTTCATTGGCAAGACCACAGAGCCAAAGACCAAGGCCATGAGGATGAAGGTTGCAACCAGGATGTAGATAACCATCCACGGCAGCTTGTCAAAGAGGGCGTCGAGGGATTCCACTTCCATCGCTGGAGTGCCGCCGACGTACAGGTTTACGCCTTCAGGGGCATTGAGATTTTCCAGCTCGTGGACGATATCGGCGTAATCGTCGCGGTCTTCGATACCGGCAGAAAGCACGGTGGTGCCATCGACAGTCGCAGACGATGGTGCCATCGGGGAGGTTAGCCCGTCGAGTTCGCGGACCTGCATGATGACATCGACAAGCTGCTCATTCGACGCATTTTCCACCACCAGCTTCACGGGTTCCGTGCGGAAAGAAGGAAATTCTTCGTTGAATTTATCCTGCGCGACGCGAGTTTCCTGCGTCGGCGGCAGATAGCTTTCGTTGATTCCGCCGAAAGAAATATTCAAAATAGGCAAGGTCAGCGCGATAAGCAGGCCGCAAATAGCCAGCGTCATGACCTTCGCGTGCTTCATGGCCCACTTCGGAAGGCGGTACCACCAGGTATCTTCAATCCGGCGCGCGGTGCGCTTAGTGCGGCGAATCGACCACTTGTCGATGTTATGCCCCAGCATGCCAAATAGTGCCGGCAGCAGGGTGACAGAAAGCAGCGCCGCTAAACCGACTGCGGAAATCGAGCCATAGGCCACCGATTTGAGGAAGGCCTGTGGGAAAATGAACAGGCCGGAAATCGCAACCGCAACCATGGCGGCGGAAAAGACCACGGTTTGTCCCGCGGTGGCGGTGGTAATCGCGACGGCGTCTTTAACGTTGCGGCCTTTATCCAATTCTTCGCGAAAGCGCGAGACCATAAACAAGCCATAGTCGATGGCCAGACCTAGGCCCAAAAGCGTGACAACGGCTTGGGCAAAGACGTTGACCTGCAAAAAGCCGGCGAGGATGGCCAAAATACCAATCGAGCCCAAAATAGATAAACCACCGACAATCAGCGGCATAAAGGCTGCGACGACGGAGCCAAAGACGACCAGCAGCAACAGCCCGACCAGCGGCAAGGCTGCGCGTTCGGCACGCGAGATATCTGCGGCCATGCCTGCATCGAGAGCATCTGCGACAGCGGTTGCGCCGGCGACCTCAACATCAAGGGAGGTATCGGTCAATGCATCTTGGATGATGCGGAAGTCTTTGAGTGTTTGCTCTTCATCGCCGGCGAGCCCAATCGCGATGAAGGCGGTATCGCCTGCTTCGTTTAAAAGATTGGGATTTTGGGTATCGAAGTAGCTATTGACCTGGGCGATTTGCTCAGGGTAGGAGCTTTTGAGCTTATCGACGTATGCGCGGCCTTCCTCCAGGTTTTCCTGCGGGTTATTGACCATGACGATCACGTCGCCGGATTTATCGCGGCCGAAGACCTCGTTTTCGATCTCGGCGGCGCGCGTGGATGCCGCGTTTGGATCTTCCCAGCCTTCTTGGCTCATGCGGTTGTCCAACTGCGTGCCAAAGACTCCGAAGAGCACCAGGATTAACCCAATGAGTACAAAGGGGATGAATTTACGGTAGGCGTAGGAAAAATGGCCCCATTTTAAAAACACGTCTTTACTGCTCCTAGTGCTCTAATAAAGCGGATAGGGAACGGAAAGGCTGCAGCCAAGCACCTTCCGGTGGCAAAGCATCCAGCGAAATGCGTGGCAGCGGGTCGCGGAAGACACCGGGGATGTCTTCGAGATCCACAAACTCTAACAAGTCAGACCCGATGGCCCAGGAGACGTGCTCGTGGAAACCGAGCACGGTCACGGGAATGCCTTCGCCGGCGAGTTCTTCTAGCAAAGGCTGGAAATTCTGCCCATCTGCAGAGGCAACGACAAGACCTGCGAGCTCATCCCGGTTATCTAGGATGTATTCGATCATGTCTGGGTCGACATCAGAGTCATCGTCTGTTTTAGGTTTAGCGAAGACGGAGAAGCCGACGTTGCGGATGGCTTCAACCCAGGGGCGAATGACATCAGCGCCGCCGGGGGTGACATTCGTAAAGACGGAAGCTTGCGGTTCAGCACCGATTTCCATGGCGCGCAGGACAACCCAGCGGCCGATGGCATCAAAGCGCGGGCGATAAGCGGCGGTGGGGCGACCGCCTAAAATGGCGCCAAGCCCCATGTCCATATTCGGCGCATCCCAGATAAGTGCGTATGAGCGGCTCATTATTTCTTTTCCCACAGGTATTCAGTAATGACGTGGTCTTTATCCAGGCCCTTGCCTTCAAACTTGGTGATGACCTGGCGGTTGGTCAGCTGCGGGCACTCATCCCACGGCCAGCCCTTGAAATCTAAGGTGGGCTCGACATCGACAAGCTCATTGATCCACTCGGCGTAGTCCGCGTGGTCAGTAGCGACGTGCAACACGCCGCCCTTCTTCAGGCGGGATGCGAACAGATTTAGCGTGCCGGACTGGATGATACGGCGCTTATTGTGGCGCGCCTTCGGCCACGGGTCCGGGAAGAATACACGGATGCCGTCGAGGGATTCTGGCTCAAACATGCGCACCATAACCTCGACGCCGTCGCCGCGCACCATGCGGATATTGTCCAACCCACCTCGGACCACCTGGCCCATGAGCTTGGCCAGACCTGGCTTGTATAGCTCAACGGCGATGATGTTGGTGTCAGCTTCCAGTGGTGCCATTGCCGCAGTGGAGGTGCCAGTGCCGGAGCCAATCTCGACGATGGTCCGGTGTCCTTGACGATTGAACCAAGCATCGACATCGATGATTTCATCGGCCAGGTCTTTGCCGATGGTGGGCCAGTTCTCATTGAACATAGCTTCTTGGTTGTCCGTTAAGGTGCCGCGGCGGAAGGTGACATTGCCAAGACGTGGGTAGTCCAAATCATTGTCAAAGACTTTGTTGAAGTCAGTCTGCGGGGGACGGCCAGCGTGGGTTTCAGTATTATCCATGAATTTTTCTTTTAAAGGTTAGTAATTAATAAGAACAAGATGTGGTAAAAGTGATTACTGTTATCTCACACTATTGTCCATGGACAAAGGGGTGTAGGCAAAGATCGGCACTCGAAAGTGCACAAAAACACGCCGTTTACGCCCGGCGGGTATAACCAGTTGCGGCTCGGGGGTGGCTGACTGGAAAGGGTTACCGGGGAGGGGTTTCCTTGTCCTCCCCCGTTAAGGGGTGTAAAACCTGGTGTCTATCTGTGGTTTACGTCCTGTTCGTGCGCTAAATCTTGTGGTAGGTTCGGTGGATATAACCAGCGTGTGTCGAAAATAGTCCAATTTCTTCACTTCGACAGTTAGGCTGGTGCATGAGACTAACTCAGAGAAGATCTTTCCCAATTATCGCAGGAGACTTAGTAGATGACCGCCGCTATTCAAGGCCTCGTTGGTCAAGCACCAACTAATAACGAAGAGCTCATTAAGTGGATTAATGAAAGCGTCGAGCTTTTCCAGCCAGACCAGGTGGTCTTTATCGATGGCTCACAGGAAGAGGCAGATCGCCTAGCTGCGGAGCTAGTGGAAAAAGGCACTCTCATCAAGCTGAATGAGGAAAAGCGTCCTAATTCTTACTTAGCTCGTTCCAACCCTTCGGATGTCGCGCGCGTGGAGTCCCGCACCTTCATCTGTGCTGAAAACCAGGAAGATGCCGGCCCTACCAACAACTGGGTACCTCCAGCAGCAATGAAGGAAGAAATGACGGAGGAGTTCCGCGGTGCTATGCGCGGACGCACCATGTACGTCGTTCCTTTCTGCATGGGCCCAATCAGCGACCCGAACCCGAAGCTCGGTGTTCAGCTGACTGACTCGGCATATGTGGTTTTGTCCATGCGCATCATGACCCGCATGGGCCAGGAAGCACTGGACAAGATTGGTGAGCACGGCGATTTCGTACACGCTTTGCACTCTGTTGGTGCTCCTTTGGAGCCAGGTCAGGAAGATGTTCCATGGCCTTGCAATGACACCAAGTACATCACGCATTTCCCAGACACCAAGGAAATTTGGTCCTACGGTTCGGGCTACGGCGGCAACGCTATCTTGGCGAAGAAGTGCTACGCACTGCGTATCGCATCGGTCATGGCGAAGGAAGAAGGCTGGATGGCTGAGCACATGCTCATCCTCAAGCTAATCTCTCCGGAGGGCAAGGCGTACCACATCGCCGCGGCCTTCCCATCTGCATGTGGCAAGACCAACCTGGCTATGATCACCCCAACCCTTGAGGGCTGGACGGCTGAGGTTGTCGGCGATGACATTGCATGGCTGCACCTGCGCGAAGACGGCCTCTATGCTGTCAACCCAGAAAACGGCTTCTTCGGCGTTGCGCCAGGTACCAACTACGCGTCTAACCCAATCGCGATGAAGACCATGGAGCCAGGTAACACCATCTTCACCAACGTTGCGTTGACCGACGACGGTGACGTCTGGTGGGAAGGCATGGACGGCGAGAAGCCTGAGCACCTCATCGACTGGCTCGGTGAGGACTGGACTCCACAGTCCGCTACTCCTGCAGCACACCCGAACTCCCGCTACTGCACCCCGATTGCACAGTGCCCAACTGCTGCACCGGAATTTGATGACTGGCAGGGTGTAAAGCTTGACGCCATCTTGTTCGGCGGCCGCCGCGCAAGCACCGTCCCATTGGTTACCCAGTCCTTTGACTGGGAGCACGGCACCATGATCGGCTCCCTGCTGGCATCCGGTCAGACCGCAGCGTCTGCTGAAGCTAAGGTTGGCTCCCTGCGCCACGACCCAATGGCGATGCTGCCATTCATTGGTTACAACGCTGGTGACTACCTGCAGAACTGGATCGACATGGGTAACAAGGGCGGAGACCTCTTGCCAAAGATCTTCCTGGTCAACTGGTTCCGTCGTGGTGAAGACGGCCGCTTCCTGTGGCCTGGCTTCGGCGAGAACTCCCGTGTTCTCAAGTGGGTCATTGACCGCGTGGAAGGCAACGTTGGCGCTGAAGACACCGTTATCGGCAGCACCGCACGTGCAGAGGACCTGGACCTGACTGGTCTGGATACTCCACTGGAAGACATCAAGGAAGCACTAGACGTTGACCCAGCTGAGTGGGGCGGCGACTTGGAAGACAACCTTGAGTACCTGCGTTTCCTCGGCCCACGCGTGCCGCAGGAACTGCATGACCAGCTCGATGCACTCAAGACCCGCATCGAATCGGTCTAAGTCTTAAAGCATCCAAGCCCGCCAGCCTGTTGAAGGCTAGGCGGGCTTTTTGCGCAAGACCAGCACTAAGTTCGAGGTCAAGAACTCCCGCAACACCGGCACGCGCACAATCGCCCACGCCCAGGCGGGGTGATAGCGCGGAAACGCGGCGAGGAGTTCTTTGTCGCGTGCATAGTCCAAGCCTTCGCGCACAGAGACGGCAAACAAAGACTCGCCCCAGACATTCTTCGGCGGATGCCCATGGACTTTCTCATAGCGCTGCCTGGCAAACTCGCCGCCGATATAGTGTTGCCACAGCCCGGTTTCATGCCCGCCAAAAGGACCTAGCCACGCGGTATAGCTGATAAGAGCAATGCCGCCAGGGCGGGTTACGCGCAGCATTTCATCGGCCATCGCCCAGGGCTTGTCGATGTGCTCTGCCACATTAGAGGAATACACCACCTCAAAGGTGCCATCGGCAAAGGGCAAAGCGGTGCCATCCCCGCGCACAGAATTACTCAGCGTAATTCCGGCTGCTGCCATCTCTCCGGCATCGGGCTCGACGCCGAAATATAGTGCGCCGCGGTCTTCAAACTCGCTGGCGAAATACCCCGGACCACCGCCGACATCCAAGACCTTGGCCCCGGAAAGTGTGAGACCGGTGTCGCGGCAGATGGCATCGATAAGCAAGGCAGTGTCGCGCGCAAGTGCTCCGTAGAAGATATCGGGCCGGGATTGCTCAAAGCGAAAAGCCCGCAAGAGCTGCCAAGCGCGCGAAAAGGTTGCTAAAGCCCGGGTATGTTGCATGGACTTGCTAGGCTTATTACCCACGATGAAGATCCTCCTGTTGTGCTGGCGCGATTCCACCCACCCACAAGGCGGCGGTTCAGAACGCTACCTCGAACGCGTCGGGGAGTATCTGGTATCCCGTGGCCACGACGTCATTTTCCGAACCGCACGGCACATGAATGCTGCGCGCAGTGAAGTCCGCAATGGCGTGAAATACTCCCGCGGTGGTGCTAAATACAGCGTATATCCCACCGCTTTGGCGATGATTGCTGCGGGTCGTTTAGGCATTGGCCCTCTGCGCGGCGTGGATGTGGTGGTTGATACCCAAAATGGTATTCCTTTCTTCGCGCGGGTGGTTTCTGGCAAGCCGACGGTATTGCTGACACACCATTGCCACCGTGAGGTGTGGCCGGTCGCCGGTCGGATTATTGGCCGGTTGGGCTGGTTTTTAGAATCTCAAGTTGCGCCGTGGGTCTACCGCAATTCGGAAACGGTGACGGTCTCAGCTGCCTCGCGCGCCGACCTAGCGGAGCTGGGCGTGCATGGTGCGCACATCATTGAAAATGGCGTGGATCCTATCCCTGCGCACATTCCGATTATTGAACGCGAATCTCCCATTCACCTGGTCACGCTGTCGCGGCTGGTGCCCTATAAGCAAATTGAACACGCGATTGATACGGTCGCATCGCTTTCCGATGCCACCCTGGATATCATCGGTTCCGGCTGGTGGGAAGCACAACTGCGCACCTACGCGCGCGAGCGCGGTGCGTTGGCGAAGGTGAATTTCCACGGGCAGGTCACCGAAGATTACAAGCACGCGCTTTTAGCCCGCGCCGATATCCACCTGATGCCCTCGCGCAAAGAAGGCTGGGGCCTAGCGGTCATGGAAGCTGCCCAACACGGTGTGCCCACCGTGGGATATGCCTTCGGGCTGCGCGATAGCGTGCTGCACAATAAGACTGGCTTGCTGGTAAATGATGAGAAAGAATTTGCCGAGGCAACACAGAGGCTTATCCGAGATAGCGGATTGCGGGAGAAGTTAGGGCAGACGGCTAAAGATTTTGCCCTGGGCTTTTCGTGGGATTCGACTGGCGCTCGTTTCGAAGAATTGCTGCACAGGCTAGGACAGCAATCAGCGGACTAAACATCCATAGGCTGGTTAAAATCCATGGCACTTTCGGCGTGCTCGCGGCGGTTTCATAAAGGATTTCTTCGCCTTCCACGACCACACCAATGCCGAGTTCTTCCACGGCTTTTCGGTCATTTTCCTGCCAGGCGGTCATTGCTGCTTGCCAGCGGGGGCTCGGGATATCGACGACCTCTCCGTCGACGGTCAGCTGGCCTGATTCGACCTTGTTGACCATCTTGGAATAAGGGTCGATGGCCAAGCGACCATCGGTAGTGACCAAGGTATCGCGGTCTACGAAAAGAACCTCGCGGGAGCCGATTTCGCGGACCAACTCAGGGTCAACCAGCTGCGCGTGGGTACCGCGCAGTACCGCTAGCGAGGATGAGGCATCGGGGGTTTGCAAGATGATAAACCCCAGCGCGCATGCTGCTGCGATAGTTTGCTTCGCGGGAATGCGCCCGATCGCCGCGACATAGGCGGGGAGAGCCAGTATTAGCAGCTTCTGACTATCGCGGAACAAGCCCGCGCCAGGAATATGCTCAAGTGCCCACGCCATCGCCGCGGGGGCTAGCCAAGCGAAAATAGCGATGCCCATGCCAACAAGCGCCAAGC
This sequence comes from Corynebacterium sp. J010B-136, assembly GCF_002967075.1. GTDB lineage: Bacteria > Actinomycetota > Actinomycetes > Mycobacteriales > Mycobacteriaceae > Corynebacterium. The sequence continues at coordinate 85,883 of NZ_PUGE01000004.1, forward strand.
CGATGAGCCGCTTGGGCACAAAACGGATACCAATGAGCACGCAGGCGAAGACCCCGAGGCCAAAAAGTGCAAAGCCTAAGTTCCGGGAGTCGGGCACTGCGTCCGCATTCCAGATTCCGCCCAACCCTAGCAGCGCGCCGAGGGTCCCCACGGCCTCTTCGGCGCGCGGAGCAAAAGCTTGCGCTGCAGCCAGCGGGTTCATATCCTGTCCGCCGCGAAATGTCGCAATGATGCCAGGAATAGCCCACGGCAGTAGATACAGCACGCCCAGGCCAAGGGTTACTAGGCGATGCTTATTCATGCACACTAAGGCCACAGTGATGCCGACGAGCGCGCCAGTGGGCGTTAGCGATGCCACAAATACCAAAAGCCACACGAGCAGTGCGCGCCCGTTTAAAGCGGCGGCAGCAATCAGCGGCAGAAGCCAGGCAGCAATTACCATCGACCAATGGCCTTGCAAGAGCCTTTCGATGACAAAAGGGTTAGCCACCGCTAACGCGATCGTGGATAGTGTGGGTAGAAGTTCTTTATTACTTAACCACCAGGCGCCCGCGGCAGCGCCGATAGCGGAAGCAACCATCAGGGCTTTGACCACCCAGGTCGCAGGCATCACTACAGCGATAATGCTTAAGAAACCATCTTGGGGAGCATTGCGGGCAAAGAGATCACCACCGCCGAAATTCGACGCCGTCATCTGTGGGTAATCCAAGACGAGCATGTCCCGCCACGCTAATTGCCCGCCGAAGAGAAAAGGCCACACTACGGCCAGGACTGCTGCCGCCGAGAAGGCGGAAAAGACCAGCCTATTTCTCACGCTGCCTGCTAAAACGCCATGCGCAGACAAGCAAGAGCACGGCACCGACAATCGCTAGGACCCAGCCGATGATGCTGACTACCTGAATGGCTAAGACAGTGTTTTTCACCTTATCCAGCTCAGCCTGCGTGGAGGCTGCATCCCAGGAAATATCGGTGGCGAATAACGTGCGCTCATCCGTCGGTTCTTCGTGCGGCGTACCTGCGAGATAAATTTGCATCTTCTCGTTGACATCCACGATCCGCCCGGTCGTGGGCTCTACCCACACGGTGCGCTCAACAGCGTAATAGGGGCTGAGATTGTCGGGGAAACGTTGATCATCGAAAAGCTGCGAAACGTCAATCCCTTGGCGCTGCTGGTAAAAGGAATAGGTTGGGATACCTGCGACCTTTTCATCAGTTAGATAGTCAATCGGCTCCGATTTTTGCATCACGGGATCGAAATAGGGATAAGAGCGCTGCTCGGTTTGAGAAGGGAAGAAATAGTCAATGCCGTCGATTTCCGCGCCCTCGGAATTCAGCACTGCACCACCATGAATGGAAAATTCCTGTGTGGTATCCGTCCCCGCCATGGGATACGCCGATTCGCGGTTAAGTAGCGCGCTTTGCGCAATCTCGGCGATTTTCTTACCATCCAAGCTTGCTTCGATAGTGCTTTCAGCAACCGCTGCAGCATCATCTACCTCGGTCTTTGCGGTGGTGGAATGGCGTGTAATCTCAAGCTCTGAAGTTTCTTGGGAACATTCGCCGTCATCCGCGCAGCGTGAAACCTGAGCCTTGGCCGGGCCCATGGTGATTGAAATATCTTCTTTAAATGACAAAGGTCGCGTGCGCTGGGTAACCAGGCTGGGCGCGAGCGCTCCTACAATCAAGCACACCAGTGCGATGATGGCGGTGAGCTTTAGCGAAGACTGGTTACGTAGCATTTAAGAAAGATTATCCAATTCAAATAACAGGAGGTGATAACGATTAGTACTTTACCGCAGCATCTACCCGCTTTAGACGGCATCCGCGCGGTAGCCGCACTGGGAATCGTTGTCACCCATGTTTCCTTCCAAACCGGCACCGGCTGGGCACTGGCAGAACGCTTTGACTATTTTGTCGCAGTCTTCTTCGCGCTCTCGGCCTTTGTGCTGTGGCGCAGGCCCGTAAACCAGCACTATTACCGCAACCGCACCGCGCGCATCGCCCCTGCTTATCTGGTCTGCGTCAGCGCTGTGATTCTGCTTTTCCCCGAGGCGCGGACCATGGATATTTGGCAGATTCTCACCAACCTCACGCTGACGCAGCTGTATATCCCCGACGGGCTCGCGCCTGGGCTGACACACCTGTGGTCATTGTGCGTGGAAGTGGCCTTTTACCTCGCTCTTCCTGTGATTGCCTGGGCGATGCGCAGGCTAAGTCGCCGAGGGCGCTTAGCCGCGATTATCGGTGCCGCAGTGCTGTCCTTTGCCTGGCCGTGGCTACCTTTCGTCGCGGGTTTCGACGGCGAGGGCATTAACTTCCAAATCTGGCCACCGTCCTATATTTCGTGGTTTGCGATCGGCATGCTCGCCGCGGAATGTGAAGGCCGCGTGAAAATTCCCTCGCGCATTCGTCCTTTCGCGTGGCTGCTTGCCGCAGCCATCATGTGGGTGGCTTCGCGCGCATGGTTTGGTCCGCAAGGTTTGGTACACCCAGAACCGGCAGAGTTTAACCGCCGTATTCTCGCTGGTGGACTATTCGCCGCATGCATCGTGGTGCCTTATGCCCTGGGGGGTCCTAGCCAGATTCTGCATAGCAGAATCTGGCAGTTTCTGGGCAAGATTTCCTATTCCATCTTCTTATGGCACGTCGCTATCTTGGGGCTGATGTTCCCGCTCACGGGTATTCCGTTATTCTCCGGGCACTTCGCGCTGATTTTTATCCTCACCGTCGCGTTTACCATCGCGGTTAGCTACGCCAGCTATGAACTGATTGAGGAACCCGCGCGGCTTTATTTCCGCGGCAAGAAAAGACACGCCACAGCGGCGGCGGATAAGCCGGCAACCAAGACGGAATCACCGGCATAGCTTTCCGATGGCCACGGCGCCCTGGCCAACATCGCACCCGCAATGAGCATCAGCGCCGGCGATAAGTACGCCGGCTGAAGATTGGTCCAGCGCAACACGGCCCACACGCCGAGCGCAGCTAGGCCGAAGACCCAATTGACCGCAGCTAGAACCGCAAGACCGAGTACCCACGGCCGACCCATTTCTAATTGCGCTGGCTCACCGCGCACACGCCCTGTCCATGCGCACGCCACAAGCGTTGCGATGCCAATCGCCCCGCCAATGACAAGCCACGCGCGGTAAAAGCCATCGGCAACATGGTCCATGTGGAACTGGCCCGAAGCCCCAGCCGGAATTACAAAAGCCTGCGATGCGGCATCAATCTGCACGGGCTCTAATTCCACATCACCGAGATAGCCGCGCAGACCAGCGTTAAATGCGCGGCCGGTGTTTAAAATCCGCTCGGAATCGGCAGCCGCAATTTCAGCGCCAGTAGCTTCATAAGCCACTTGCGCATCCGTGGCAGTCAGGCTCATCCACTGCGCGCGGGTTTCCACCCGGTGCGTGCCCTTCTCCAAGGAGATGGTGTCGCCGGGGGAGTAGAGAGTGTCATCGATAAGCACTTCTGCTCTATCAGCATCTAGGGTGACGGTCATCTCGCGCGGAGCGGTGAATTTGCGGATGATAATGCCGGTGTCGAGGAAAAGGCGCTGGAAAATAAACTGCTGCACATTCGGCGAGGTATCCGGCACCGTGACCACGCGCTCGGCTTGAGCGATTTCGGCAATGCCGACGCGCTCGGTCAACTCCACGCGGATGGTTTCGGTCGGCCCGCCAGGCACGGTAATGGTGCGCGGGGTATCGGCCTCTAACTTGGCGGTGACCTTCGCGCCGTCGGCGCCGTGGATTTCCACCTCGGTGTTGCGCGTGGCGGTCAGCGTGATTTCGGGCGTAGGAAAATCGCCGTCAAGCTGTAACCAGCCGGTGTGTCCCGGTGCTGGCCACCAGGCGGTTTCGGGGTTGCCATCGGCGGCAGCGGTCAGAGAGCGCGCCGGGTTGGCGCCGCCAAAGGCAGAAGCATTGCTTGCCGATGACACCGCCGACAACCTCACATCCCCCTCCCTCACGGTGGTCAGCGGCCCAGCGCTGGGGTAATCGCGCGCGGCGTTGTTGGAGGTAGATTCGTCCCCTTCGGCCAACTGCGCGCTGGATGCGCCATCGAGTGTGCCGAAGTTCCTGTCCACCAGCGCTGGAGTATCGGTGACGATGTCGGCGTTGTCTTTGACTAGTTGACGCGGGCCGGGAGTACCCAGCATGTCGAGCAGAGCGAGGATTTCCCCGCCGCCAGCAACGGTGGTGGGCTGGTTGTCGGCGATGAGCATGTCGGGTTGCTCGTCCAGGAGCACCACGTCGACCTCGCCGAAGGTATGCACGGTACCGCGAAGTTCCTCCGGGTCGAACTCAGTAAAGGAATTCTCCAAGTCATGGCGGTAGACAACCACGCCGATTCCCAGGCGCTGCAAGGACTTGGCGCCCTGGGCGGGGTCGTAGCGCAAGATGTCCATGATGCCGTCGAGCCCGCGGATGGCCTCGGCGGGAATCAGCGGGATGGCGTCGCGGAAAGCCAGCGGGGTATCCACAAGCGGTTGGGCTGGTTCATCGCGGGTCCAGCCCCAGTCTTGGCGGGCAAAAGAAGTCTGCGGAGCAATCAGCGTGCGGGTATCTTGCGCGTTTTTGTTGATAAAGTCGGCGGCTTCCTGCCAGTACTGCGGCACCTCTTCATAGGCGCCTTTAGGCAAAAGCCGGCCTGTCCAAGCAGGCGCGGTGCTGGTGAGCACCACCAAAACCACTAACGTGGCGGCAGCCATACGACGGGTAGCAAGCTTGTGCGCTGCGACCGCCACCCCGAGTGCCAAGGGCAAGCGCACCAGGGGGTCGAATTTGTGCAGGTTGCGCATAAAGGCGCCAGCGCCATCGAGGAAATCGAGGTAAACACCTAAGTGCGTGCCCATGACGGCGATGCCGATGAGCAACATCGCGGTCCACACTTTGGGAAGGCGGGTTAGCCCTGCCAAGCCCACTGCAGCGACCGCGCAGGTGGCGAGGACAAAAAGCGGCTCGGTGGTGAGAAGGGAACCGGCTTGGCGTTCGGTTTCGACAAACGTGGACCAGCTGGTGGCACCACGCAGCAGCTCCGGCAGGTTCAACCAGCGCGTGGTTACATAAGCAGATTCAATATAGTCCGTAAAAGCAGGTGCGTATGTGCCCAGGATGAGCAGCGGGCCGATCCACCAGGCGCTGACCAGCGCGCAGCCGATAAGCCACAGGCCGAGGGCTTTGAATTGTTTGCGGTACAACAACACGATGGCCGCGGGGACACACGCGGCTAATGTCGCGGTGGCATTAATCGCGCCCATACACGCCACCGGAACGACGGCAGCAGCAATGTGCCGCCACGAGATGCGCTGCACCAGAAACGGCGCCACCACCCAGGGCGCGAGCATGACCGGCCAAGTCTCCGAAGAAATCGCCGTCAATGTCGTTAACGCACGCGGGCTCAGCGCATAGACGAAACCGCCGAGTACCAGCCAGGCAGGGGAAAGAGTGACAACTTTGCGGGCAAGGACAACAAAGCCCGAATAGCCCACGCCCAGCACAATTGTCCACCACAGACGCTGAGCTACCCAGTCGGGGAGAAAATCCGTAAAGAGGAAAAAGGCACCTTGTGGAAACAGGTAGCCATAGGCCTGGTTTTGTAACTGGCCAAGAGGAAAATTATCAGAGTAGACAGAAAAAGCGCCGGCTAAAAAGCCTAAAGGATCGGCGCTCAAATCATGTTTGGTATCCGCAGCAATCAGCCCGAAAGGCTGCGCAAAAGCTAAAACGGCACAGATTACCCACCCGATAGCGTGGACATACAACTATCCGCGGGATCCGTATTCAGGGCTGCCCATCACGGCTTCATCGGCAGGCACTGCATGCGACGATGGCACCGAATCCTGCCCGGAGAACTGTGCCACCCCAATGATGGTAATAATCCCCAAGGCAATACCCACGACAACAGAGCCGAGGGCGGGGCCGAAAGTGCGAGGCATATTTTCTACAATTCCTTAGTCGAAGTATTCGGGGGCATCGTCTTCATCATCTTTTTCCGGCGGGACAATAAAGACCGGGCGGCCAGCATGACGCACAATGTGCTCCGCCGTGGAATTATTCCACCAGCCACGAAAACCCTTCAAAGCGCGGGTACCAGTGACAATAATATCAACATCTAACTCGTCAGCGGCGTCCACGATAGCAGAAGCGATGGTTGTTGCTGACTCTACTAAATGCGCACGTCCAGCAAGACCTAAATCCTCAGCGACTTTCACACCTTCGCGGCAAATCGCTAGAGCCTCTTCATATGCTGGGTCATCTTCGACCGCCTCGGTGTCCATGGCGGCTTGTTGCAGGCCCGTGCGCGTCACCACGCGTGCTGCTTGGCGCGCCACGGGCTCCCAGGCAGTTAAGATTTCCACCGTTCCAGGTTGCAAGAAACGCGCAGCGTATTCCATGGCGCGCGCGGCTCTATCGGAGCCGTCGTAGGCAATGAGCATGGTCTGTGCATTATTCATATCGACAATTGTAACCATGCCATTAGCCAAAATGGGGTGAGTGCGGCACACTAGGAAATCGATGAAAAGGTTTGTTGGATTAATTCTCGCGGCAAGCATGCTTGCTGGCTGCGCCGCGCCTGTCGATGACACCCCCGCCCCAACCCCGACCAGCACCACCACCTCGACAACGCCGACAACGACGACAAGTACGCCCAAGCCAGAGGTAGATGTGCGCGAACAAGTAGCCCGCATGCTCATGCCGGGTGTGGTCAATTACGCCGATGCTAAAGCCAAACTCCAAGCCGGCGTCGGCGGGATTTTCATTACCAGTTGGGCCGATCCGAACCTGCTCTATCAAATCGAGGGGTTGCGGGAAGAAATCGGCCGGCCTTTTGATGTTTCCATTGATTTTGAAGGCGGACGCGTGCAGCGCTTTTCTGAGATTTTAGGCGCACACCCTTCCCCCCGTGAACTAGCTGCAACAATGAGCATTGAGCAGGTAGAGGCCAAAGCGTATGAAATCGGTAAAAGCCTGCGAGCGTACGGCATCACGGTGGATTTCGCGCCGGTCATTGACGTTGATGGCGGCGGATTGGAAGTTGTCGGAGACCGCTCCTTTTCCCAAGACCCGCACCTTGCGGGTGATTATGGCGCGGCCTTTGCCCGCGGTCTGCAAAGCGCCGGGGTGCAAGCTGTCTTTAAGCACTACCCCGGCCATGGACATGCCTCAGGCGATACGCACCTGGGTGAGGCAATCACCCCGCCGTTGTCGCAACTTTTTCAACATGACCTGATTCCTTTTAAGGAAGCTTTCGCCCAGGCTCCCGATGCCGCGGTGATGGTTGGACACATGGTGGTGCCAGGGCTTGGTGATGGCATAACCCCTGCCAGCTTAAACAATCACGCTTACGGGCTTTTGCGTAACCACCATCAATTCCATGGCACGGCGTATACCGACGATCTCACCGGTATGGCCGCGATTTCCAATACGATGAGCATTGAACAAGCAGTCCCCGCGGCGCTGGCGGCAGGTGCTGACCAGGCACTATGGTCATCGGCAAGCAATATTGATGCGGTCATTGAGGCCTGCGTCCAGGCCGTGGAGTCTGGGCAGATTCCCCGCTCACGCCTGCCACAGGTTGGATAGCGTGTAATAACGCATTACCCTAAGATCTGTGAATAAAGCTGGTACAGGGAAAAAGTGGGCCATTATCGCCGGGCTCCTCGTGGGCCTTTTGGTGATCTTGGGCGTTGCCTACGCACTGGATGTTGTCAGTGGCAAGGGCAAACTTCCACGCAAGACGTCAGTCGGCGGCGTGGATATTTCGCGCATGGAGCCGCAGGCTGCCATCGACAAGCTAGAAAGCGAACTCGGCGGCGCTACCTCCCAGTCTGTGACCGTGACGGCGGGAGAGCGCGAGGCACAATTTATCCCTGAGCAGGCCGGCATGTCGCTGGATTTTGCTGCCGCGGTGGACTCGATTCCTGAAGCTTCGATGAACCCCTTTGCCCGCTTGGCAGCGTTTTTCGGCGGACCCCAAGAAATTGATGTCGATGCCGATATTGAACCAACTGCCCTAGAGCCTGTGCTGAACCGCCTGAGCAATGAGCTTTCTTTCGATGCCACCGATGGCCAAGTCGCCATTGAAGAAGGCGAGGTCAAGACCGTTGATGCCAAGCTTGGCCAAAGCGTTGACCGCGGCCAGCTGGAGGAGAAAGTCACCAGTGATTGGCTTGACCCGAAGGGCGTTGAGGTCGAGCCAGAAGACGTGCAGCCGGTCATTGACCAGGACAAGGTCGATGAATTCGCCGCAGGTCCAGCCAAGGCCGCACTCAACGGCGACTTGGAGCTCAAGGGGCGCGAAGATGTCACCGCAAGCTTGGATAAACAGGCTATTTCCAGCTTTGTTGGGGTCAAGAAGGAGGGAGAAAACCTCCAGCTAGACATTGATGTGGAGCGCGCACAAGAGCTTTTCGATGCCACCTTGGCTGATACTGAAACCGAAATGCAAAATGCGCAGATTTCCTTTGCCTCTGGGGCTATGCAGGTCACCCCGCATTCCGATGGCGAAGTGATCGACTGGGAGACCACCCTGCGCGATTTTGATATGCGCGTTTTAGGCGAAGAGCCTCGTAAGTGGGATGCGGCCTATGAGGATGAGCCGGCAGAATTTACTACTGAAGACGCAGAAAATGCCTCCTTTGATGAGGTCGTCGGCGAGTTTACAACTTCGGGTTACTCGGCTGCCTCTGGCCGCAATATTGAGCTGACCGCGCAAATGGTCAACGGTGCGGTTATTTCTCCGGGCGATACCTTCTCTTTGAACGGCTACACCGGTCCCCGCGGTGCAGCCCAGGGCTTTGTGGAATCCGGCATCATTATTGACGGCCACGCAGGCACTGCTGTCGGCGGCGGCATTTCACAGTTTGCGACTACCTTGTACAACGCTTCCTACTTCGCCGGCATGACCGATGTTGCGCACACCCCGCACTCCTACTACATCTCCCGTTACCCAGCGGGCCGTGAAGCCACGGTGTACGAAGGTGCGATTGACCTGCAGTTCAAGAATGATTCGCAGTACCCTGTGCAGATTCAAACCAGCTTTGGCGGCGGCAACGTGACCGTGAAATTGATGGGTGTGAAGACTGTAGATGTGGAATCTGTTAACAATGGCCGCTGGGCACAAACCTCGCCGCACCGGATTCAATTATCCGGCAGCGATTGTGCGCCTTCTTCAGGTGCGCCTGGATTTACGACGTCCGATACTCGCATCATCCGGGATTTGAGCGGGAATGAAATCAACCGCGAGACAGTAACCACCGTCTATGATCCCCAGCCGATTGTGACCTGCAGCTAGGTTAAAATGGAGCCGGCGACGAGAATCGAACTCGCACTCTCAGCTTGGGAAGCTGATGTTCTACCACTAAACTACGCCGGCGCGTAACAAAATATAAGTGTACACCGAGGAATTAAGCCTCAGAAACTTGGAGGGTCATTGTGCTTCTATCCGACAAGGATATCCGCGCTGCCATTGAAGCTGGACGCCTAGGCATTGAGCCTTTTGAGCCGGAGCTTATCCAACCGTCGAGCGTGGATGTGCGCATCGACAAGTACTTCCGGGTTTTTAATAACTCGAAGTACACCCACATCGACCCTAAGCGCGACATGCCTGATTTGACCACTGAGGTCGAAGTACCTGAGGGCGAATCTTTCGTGCTGCACCCTGGTGAGTTTGTACTCGCTGCCACCTTGGAGAAGTTCACCCTGCCGAATGACCTGGCGGGCCGTCTGGAAGGTAAATCTTCCCTTGGCCGACTGGGCCTTTTGACCCACTCCACCGCGGGCTTTATCGACCCCGGTTTTTCTGGGCATATCACTTTGGAGCTTTCCAACGTGGCAAACTTGCCGATCACCTTGTGGCCGGGCATGAAGGTTGGCCAGATGGCGATGTTCATGATGAGCTCGCCGGCTGAAGTTCCTTATGGCTCCGGCGCTTTGGGCTCGAAGTACCAAGGTCAGCGCGGCCCCACCCCGTCGAAGTCCTACCTGAATTTTCAATAGATTTAATCGTGGGTTCAACTTGGACCACTAGGCTGTGCAATTATGAAAATGACAGTCTTTGGTACCGGGTATTTAGGCGCAACGCACGCAGCATGCATGGCCGAATTGGGCCACGAAGTGCTCGGCGTGGATGTGGATGACAATAAGATCGCGGCGTTGTCGTCGGGCACGGTGCCTTTTTATGAACCTGGTTTGCCGGAAGTGCTCGAGCGGAATTTGGCCGCTGGGCGCTTGAGCTTTTCGACGGACTATGAGCTCGCCGCAGAGTTTGCCAACGTGCACTTTCTCGGCGTGGGCACCCCGCAGCGCCACGGTTCTTATGCTGCCGATATGACCTATGTGCGTGCGGTGATTGAGCAGCTCGTGCCGTTGTTGCGCGGAGAGCACGTTATTTTTGGCAAGTCCACGGTTCCAGTTGGCACTGCTGCTGAGCTGCAAGAGTTGGCGGATTCTTTGGCGCCGGAGGGAACCTCGGTGGAAATCGCGTGGAATCCTGAATTTCTGCGCGAAGGCTACGCGGTTAAAGACACGATTACCCCAGACCGGATTGTGTTGGGCGTGCGCTCTGGCGATAGCGCTGCAGAGTCTTTGGCGCGCGAAGTCTATGCACAACCCTTGGCGGATAATACGCCCTTCTTGGTCACTGACTTACAGACCGCGGAGCTGGTAAAAGTCGCCGCTAATGCTTTCTTGGCTACCAAGATTTCCTTTATCAACGCGGTCTCAGAAATCTGTGAAATCGCTGGCGGCGATGTCGTGGCGCTCGCGGATGCTATTGGCCACGATGACCGCATCGGCCGCAAGTTCTTAGGCGCCGGCCTAGGCTTCGGCGGCGGCTGCCTTCCCAAAGACATCCGTGCCTTTATGGCGCGTGCCGGCGAGCTCGGCGCGGACCAAGCGCTGACCTTTCTGCGCGAAGTCGACGCGATCAACATGCGCCGCCGCGACCGCATGGTGGATTTGGCCAAGCGCGCCTTCAACGGCTCTTTGCTGGGACACCGCGTGACCGTGCTGGGCTGTGCCTTCAAACCCAACTCGGACGATGTCCGCGACTCGCCCGCGCTATCTGTTGCAGGTTCCCTATCTCTCGGCGGCGCCGCAGTAACTGTCTATGACCCCCAAGGCATGGACAACGCCCGCAAGGTTTTTCCGACGCTTGGCTACGCAGAGAGTGCTTCCGAGGCACTTGCTGATGCGGAATTAGTTATCCTTGCGACCGAATGGCAAGAATTCCGCGACTTAGACCCGAAGGCCGTGGCTGAGCTGGTTGCGCGAACCCATATCATTGATGGACGTAACGTCCTCGACGTCGCTTCCTGGAATGCCGCGGGATGGACCGTGGAGGCTCTAGGTCGGACCTTGACACCGTAAGTGCCGCAATCACCGTAGTCAACGGAACTGCGAGCGTTAGCGCAATCGCGCCCACACCTGAGCGCAACAGTTCCGTGGCCATGACATCGGAGCTCAACGTGCTGGCAATAGTTCTATCGGCGGCGGAGATTAAAATCAGCAGCGGCAAACTCGCACCCGTATACGTCAGCACCAGCGTGTAGACCATCGACGCGATGTGGTCACGTCCGACCTTCATGGCGGAGACAAAAAGCTCCCACACGCCCGCATCGGGCTGCGCATAGGCCAGCTCATTAACCGTCGAGGCCTGCGCAATAGCCACGTCATTCAAACTTCCCAATGCGCCGATGACGAAGCCGCTGAGCAAAATGCCCACGATGGACACACCGGGGACGTAGAGGAGAAGCTTGAGGTTGGAATCATCGGAAAGCCCTTGCAATGAGGATGAATCAATCGCTACCCACGCTAAAAATCCAGCCAAACCCAGGGCGATAAGCACGCCGCCCAGCGAGGATGCGGCTTTCCAATTGATGCCGTGGACCAGCGGCACGGCCACGAACACAATCGTCGAACACGCCACCAGAGCCAAGAGCAGGGGATTAGTACCTGCCATGAGCCCTGGGATGAGGAAGACAAACACCACCGCGAGGCTGTACGCCAGACCGATGAGTGCGCGCAGACCCTGCCACGCCGCAACCACCACGATGACAATCGCCGCAACAACACCCCAGACAAGCAAGTTGTTGGTGCGCTCATAATCGGCGAAAGCATATAGGCTGCCGTCGGTCTCCGACATGACGATACGGTCGCCTTCAGCTAGCTCCGGCTCGCCCGCCACACCCCAGTGCACCAGCTGAGTGAAAGTGCCGTCATCAAACTCCACCAAGGAACGCGTGCAGTCACCGCCGTCACCAGCAGGAATCAGCGGCGCCGTCTCCATGCGTGTTCCGGTCAGCGCAGAATCACACAAATGGTTATCCACCTTGACCACCGTGCCCAGAACTTGCGGTTGATTAAACGGGAAATCCTCGCCCGCCTTCGTCGTAGCGCTCGGCCACAACCACACCAGCCCAACCAGCGTTATTACGCCCACCAAAGCCAACAGTGCCAGCAAACCCTTCCGCCACATATTCATTCCACATACTCTAGCCTGCGGGTTAACAGATCGTCCGAGCGGTTATCCACAGGTTTGAGGGCAAAATTCTTTTTCCTGTTGGCAGGGCTGCGTGCTGGTCTGAGACTCAGGTTCATGACTAACGCATATTCTTCATACCTCGCCGCACCAAGGGTGCCGCGGGGGGAATTTGCAGATTGCTGAACTGTGCGAATGGCTTATCGGGGGGATGTCTTTCCTATTTTTCAGGAAAAATCGCGGCCCGACAACTAGATTTAGGGGCACGCAGAATCCAGGCGCGGGAATACCCCAGAACCGAATTTCCAGAAATCGTTGGACCAGTTTAGTTTTAGCTCCAGTATGTGTTGGCTCATTAATACTGTTCGCACCCTCTGCCGACGCGGAAGAAGTACCTTCAGTTGGCCTTGAATGCACAGAGGCCGAAGATAACTCAAGTTCTAACGTTAGGGTGACTGAAAGCGGATTATGGGTAAATGACGACTACATTACCGAGGAAGAATTTGATCAATACCTCAATTCGTTAGTCTATGTTGGTGGATCTTGTAATCCAGAGAACATTCCTGTTTTGCAGCCAAGGGCACTAGTTGCTGCGCCAGGGATTTACTTTATTCCCGGAATCGGACAAATTGCCATTGCTGCTACAGGTGGCATCATAGTTGCCGGTGTCGCTATAGCTGCTGGTTCATGGTTGGCTAAGAAAATTAGTACAGTCCTTGCAGATAGATCAGCAACAGAAAAGGCCAAAATTCGTGGAAGTATTCCCACACGAATTAGGGACAACAATGGAAATGTGAGACTAGAAAAGTTTACGAAGCCTGTTCGAAACAGCGGGGATAAGAAGGAGTCTGGAGGGTGGAGGATCAGCCCCGACCGTTCAGGGCATGGAGGTAGCAAGTGGAAGCTTTTTGATTCAAGAGGTAAGCGGATAGCGTCGTTAGGTGGGCGCGGAGAGGTGCTTCGTGGTTAGTAAAGGAGAGTTCTAGTGATGGACGAGCTGACAAAAGCTGAAACAGAATTTATCGAGCGCACTTTGGCCTCGGAGAAGTACCACGTAATTGATTACATTCCGTTTCATCCTGAAGATCAGGAATTTCTCAAACTCGAAGCGTTCTGGGAGAAAAACGAACGTGCGACCTTTTCCAAAGGCGTTGCCTTTGTTCTCTTGAACTTTATGTACCAGCACTATCGATGCTTCGGTATGCGACAGATATCTGACTACCAATGGGTGATCAGCGCCAACGCTACCACTGAAGTTGAACTCGCGAAACTATATGACACCCTCCTGGACACCGCTATGAGCACTGGGCACTACCAGGTTGTTTATTTCATCTGTGAAGAAGACGGCGTTCTTGTAGAAGTTCAACCGGACTTTTCCGTGACGCTCTTCGGGTTTAGTAAACAGAAGCTGGAATTTTTATTGCCTCTAGTTCGAAGCCGCGGGTTGTTTCTTAAGTCCTATGATGGTGGATTCCGGTCGGCGCTCTGAAAATTGCACATGCTGTGGCCTGCGGTTTCGTGTTTCGCCTGAAAAGTTATCCACAGGTTTTGGGCTGCGGGATTGACAAAGGTTGGCAGACGGGAGGCGCGGTCTTAGGCTCAGAGACATGGAAAACGCATACACCTCATACCTCGCCGCGAAGGCGAGTGGGTGGGATGTGTTGTTGGCGTTTCATCGGCAAGCAGGCAATCTGCAGCCGAGCCGGATTGCACGCCGCGATGGCATTGCGGAGTCCGAGGTTCGTGAGTTGCAGCGGGTGTTCAATCGGATTCGCCCGCGCGGCAAGATTGCGGCCAAGCTGGGCTTGAGCTTGGATTTGTTGGGATTGGTGTCGAAGTCGATTGGCAAGGTGGACGCACGGCTTAACGATGTCCCCGCGATTCTAAGCCGCATGCTCAAAGCATGTGAAGGCGCGACCATGCACGAAGCGGATGCGCGGTTGCGCAAAATTGTGGCGCAGACTGAGCGCGGAGGGCGCAAGGGCAGGACCAACCGGCTGAACTTTGCCAAGCAACCGGATGAAAATGGCATGCTGAATCTGATGGGCAAGTTCAAATCGGACCAAGCACGCGCGATTATGACCGCGGCGGACCCGTATATAAAAACCGCGATGAAGAAAAACCCGGCGCTGCAGTACGACCAGTTGCTTGCGAACTGGGTGATTCGGCGGCTGCTGGAAGGCTCAGGGAATTCGGTAGATGAAACGAATATTACGTATACGCCGATGATTATTCTCTCCGGCGACCCAAACGTGGATATTGCCCGCGGGCACTTGAATACCTTGTCCGGGGCGCAGATACCGCTGGATGAAGCGATAAATCTCAAGCTTGCCGGTACCGGTTACGTGGCATTGACCACCATCAAAGACGGCAAAGCCCATCTGGAGACTATCGCGCCGATTATTAATGAAAGATTTTCCAAGGGCTTGCACCGAGTGGGCGTGATTATGGAGAACCTGGTGTGCGCGCACGAGGCTTGTAATCTGCCGGCGATTTTATGCGCGGTGCACCACATCCGCTCAGTGGGCTATCACGATGGCGAAACCAGTTGGGAAAACACCGTGAGCCTGTGCGGTCCGCACAATGCGCAAAACGATGATAATCCGAATGCGCCGCCGAAAAATGGGCGCATCGAACGTGATGAGTATGGCTGGGCAGGCCGCCAAGAAGAACCGGGCGGTCCCATCCATCACAATCCCAACCCGCAGTTTCGGGAAGGGTGGAGGGGAACCGCCCAGGACATAGCCGATAATTTTACTGCTTATAACTAACCAGGAAGTTGCCGAGGCGTTCAATCGCCTCTTCCAACTGCGAAACCCAGGGGAGGGTGACAATACGGAAGTGGTCGGTGGTCGGCCAGTTAAAGCCGGTGCCTTGCACCATGAGGATTTTCTCAGAGCGCAAGATATCGAGCATTAACTTTGTATCATCATGAATCTCATACACATTGGGGTCTAGACGCGGGAAGGCATAAAGCGCGCCCTGGGCCTTGGTCACGGAGACGCCAGGGATTTCGTTGAGCTTTTCAAAAGCAACGTCACGCTGGCGATGTAAGCGACCGCTTTCTGCGGTGAGCTCATAAATAGACTGCTTGCCACCGAGAGCTACCTGAATGGCATGCTGTGCTGGCACATTCGGGCATAGGCGTGTGCCTGCCATCAAATCCAGGCCTTCGATAAAACCGGCAGCATGGTTCTTCGGGCCGGTTAGCACCATCCAGCCAGCGCGGTAGCCGGCGACGCGGTAAGCCTTCGACAGGCCGTTATAGGTGATGCACAACAAGTCCGGCACGAGAGATGCCATGGAGATGTGCTGTGCGCCGTCGTAGAGGATGCGGTCGTAGATTTCATCAGCGAGCACCAATAGGGAGTGCTTGCGGGCCACAGCCGCGATATTTTCAAGCACTTCGCGCGAATACACGGCACCCGTCGGGTTATTCGGGTTGATGACCACAATCGCCTTGGTACGCTCGGTGATCTTGGATTCGATATCTTCGATGGACGGATTCCAGTCGTCTTGCTCATCGCAGATATAGTGCACGGGTGTACCACCCGAGAGCGAGGTCGCAGCAGTCCACAGCGGGTAGTCAGGGGCAGGGATGAGCACCTCGTCGCCATCGGAAAGCAAAGCCTGCATGGTCATCATGATCAGCTCAGAGACACCATTTCCGAGGTAGACATCATTGATGTCAAAAGCCGGGAAGTCCTCGAGCTCATAGCGAGTGTAGATAGCCCGGCGCGCAGACACGATTCCCTTGGAGGTGGAATAGCCCTGTGCAGTCGGCAGGGCAGCAATCATATCGCGCATGATGACATCGGGAGCATCAAAGCCAAAGAGTGCTGGGTTGCCGGTATCTAGGCGCAAGATCCGGTTGCCGTCCATTTCCATGCGCTCCGCCTCCGCTGACACCTCGCCGCGGATGTCGTAGGCGACATTGCGCAGTTTGTCGGCTTGGTCAAGGATTCGAAGTCGTGGAGAAGTCATACGCAATATTGTGCCATAACTACTTCTTATTCCACCTCGATAGCTGGCGTTGCGCGAGTCCTAGGGCTTCATCGGAAAGCTGGCTCCATTTATCCTTGCGTTGCGCCTCGATTTCGCGTTTGCGCATGCGTTCTAGTTGGCGCAGGGACGGGGCGTGCCAGGAGTCTGGGCCGACCTTCATGACGTAGAGCAAAATCCAGATGATCGGCACGGCGATCAACGAGGCAATCCCGGCGATGGCCAGGTTCGAAGTAATCAGTAGGGCCCCTGCGGTAATGCCCACGAGCGAGGAGATTAGCGCGATGCCAAGGCGGGTTTTGCGGCCGTCGGCGCGCAGCTTGTCGATGTCAGCGCGCGAAAATTCTTTAATGTCCGTATTCCTGTGCGCGGGAATGTCGCGCAGTACGGGCACGAGGTCTTTGCCATAGGTTGCGCCCATAACATCGGTGGAGCGTTCTTCGAATTCTTCCATGCTCAACCGACCCTCGCCGACGGCGCGGGCGAGTTGGTTTATGGCCTCATTGCGGTCATTGTCTGACAGCCGGATGTGTTTATCATTCATTACCTCATAAGTATACGACGGGCACTAGGCTGGCGCGTTCTATGACCGCGTCCCAGTCGATGGGGTTTTCGGGGCATCCGCCGCTCCAGGAGGTATATGCGACTCCGCGGGCGCGCAGGAGGGCTTCGGCATCATCGTGCAAGATTTCATCCATGGTGATGTCCACACCGATGCGGATATTGCCAAAGAGACGCAAGGCGCCTCCGTCGGGGCAATTGTTGAGTAGGCCGAAGGGTGCGGGTTCTTCGGTGAAAAGGTCGACGGACATCCCGGCGCGGATAAGATGTTCGGCTGTCTGTAGGCTCGTTGCAGCAGAGCCAACGATGGAAACGCGTGTCATGGAAACTCCTTTATAGACTGCTTAGTCTACTAAAATAGACTAAGTGTTTCACTTTGGCGAGATATTTATTCTTCCTAAACTGCCCGCTTAGCCGCCTAAATGATTTCCGCAGGTGTACAAAAGGCGTAATCCGCTTAAAGTAATGGGCATGACCGACCTACTGAACGCAGGCAAGAACTACCTGGATGCATCGATAAGCCCGCAAGGCACCCGCGACACCGCGCCCCTTGCGGCTGATGTTGCCCAGAAAAACCAAGAATTAGTCGAGCAATGGGCAGATAAGCTTTTCGATGCCACTGCGACCGACATCATGGCCTGGGCCGCTGAGCACACGCCCGGGCGCTTGGCTGTGACCATGTCGATGGAAAATACCGTGCTCGCGGAATTAGCCGCGAAAGCCGGACTGGATGCGGACCTGTTATTTATCGATACCGGCTTCCACTTCCCGGAAACCTTAGAAACCGCCGACGCTGTGGAAAAGCGCTATCCACAACTTCCGCTCAAGCGCATTAAGCCGCTGCTAAGCCCTGAGCAGCAGGACGAAATTTACGGCCCACGCATGTACGGCTGGGACCTGGCGGCCTACAACCGCATGCGCAAGGTCGAACCGCTGAATATGGCCATGGATGAATACGCCGGCTGGATTACGGGCCTGCGCCGCGCTGACTCCGAGCACCGGGCAACCGCTCCGGCGCTGAGCCTGGATCGGACCGGGCGATTGAAAATCTCCCCGATTATCACTTGGGACCTAGCTGATACGGACAAGTACATTGCCGATGAAAACCTGGTCATCCACCCCTTGACCTTGCAAGGCTACCGCTCGATCGGTTGTGCGCCCGTGACTTTCCCCGTTGGCGATGGGGATGATGCGCGCGCGGGTCGCGTCTTTGCTGATGGCAAAACCGAGTGCGGATTGCACGAATAACTTTTTAGATATAAGGACTTTAATCTCTCATGACTACTACTTTATCGCCGCACCTGCAGGACTTGGAGAATGAATCCATCCACATCCTGCGCGAGGTGGCTGGCCAATTCGACAAGGTGGGCCTGCTGTTTTCTGGCGGCAAAGACTCCTGCGTTGTCTTTGAACTAGCGCGCCGGGCTTTTGCGCCGCAGACTGTGCCTTTTGAATTAGTGCACATTGATACCGGCCATAACTTCCCTGAGGTCATCCAGTTCCGCGATGAGCTGGTGGAAGAAACCGGAGCACGCCTGCACGTAGCTAAGGTCCAGGATTGGATTGACCGCGGTGACTTGCAAGAACGCCCTGATGGCACACGTAACCCTTTGCAGTCGGTGCCTTTGGTAGAAACCATCGCTGAGCGTGGCTACGACGCAGTACTGGGTGGTGCGCGCCGCGATGAGGAGCGTGCCCGCGCGAAAGAGCGCATCTTCTCCGTGCGTGATTCCTTCGGCGGCTGGGACCCACGCCGTCAGCGCCCAGAGCTGTGGGATTTGTACAACGGCGGCAAGAAGGCGGGCGAGAATATCCGCGTCTTCCCAATTTCCAACTGGACTGAAGCGGATATCTGGGAATACATCGGCGCGCGTGAGCTGCGTCTGCCGGAGATTTACTACTCGCATAAGCGCGAGCTGTTCAACCGCAACGGCATGTGGCTTTCTCCTGGTGAGTGGGGCGGCCCGACCGAAAATGAGCCGCTGCAGCTAAAGACTGTGCGCTACCGCACCGTCGGCGATATGTCCTGCACCGGCGCTGTGGAATCCACGGCAGCCACCCCGGATGAAATCTTGGCAGAGATTTCTATCTCCACCCTGTCGGAGCGCGGTGCAACCCGAGCCGATGACAAATTGTCTGAATCTGCCATGGAAGACCGCAAGAAGGAAGGCTATTTCTGATGAGCTCGGTGGCAACACTAAAAACCCGCGAGACCCTGCGCCTGTGCACCGCCGGCAGCGTCGATGATGGCAAGTCCACTTTTGTGGGCCGCCTTTTGCACGATACCAAGTCGGTGCTGGCGGACCAGCTAGAATCGATGGAAAAGTCCTCGAAGGACCGCGGCTTTGATGGCCTGGATCTTTCGCTGCTTGTCGATGGCCTCCGTGCCGAGCGCGAGCAAGGCATCACCATCGATGTGGCGTACCGCTACTTTGCAACCGATAAGCGCACCTTCATCATGGCTGATACTCCAGGCCATGTGCAGTACACCCGCAATACCGTCACCGGTATGTCAACCTCGCAGGTTGTGGTTGTGCTTATCGATGCCCGTCACGGCGTTGTGGAGCAAACCCGCCGCCACTTGAACGTGGCTGCGCTTTTGGGCGTGCGCCACGTGATCTTGGGTGTCAACAAGATCGACTTGGTTGATTTCTCTGAGTCTGTCTTCCGCGATATTGAAGCGGAATTTACCTCGGTGGCTAATCGTTTGGGTATTGAAGATACCCACGTGGTGCCAATCTCGGCGCTGCGCGGCGATAATGTGGTGGAGCCTTCTACCAATATGCCGTGGTACACCGGCCCGACCGTGCTGGAGCTTTTGGAATCTTTCGAGGTCGGCACCGGCCGCGCATCCGAGTTGGATTTCCGCCTGCCAATCCAGTACGTCATTCGCGAGCACGCTTCGGACTACCGCGGCTACGCCGGCCGAATTGAGGCTGGTTCGGTCAAGGTCGGCGATACTGTTTACCTCGATAGCGGACGCAGCACCACGGTTACCCATATCGACCGTCCAGAGCCTGCAGAGTCCGCTGTCAATGGTGATTCTGTCGTGCTGCGGCTTGCCGATGACATCGACCTGGCCCGCGGCGACCTCATCTCCGGTGCGCAGCGTCCAGAAGCAGTGCGTTCTTTTGAGGCTACTGTTGTGGCCTTGACTGAAAAGGACTTGAAGATCGGACCAATGTACAAGGTCCGTTATGGCTCCAAGGTTGTCAAGGGCCGCATCACGAGCATTGAGCGCGTGCTGGACCTAGATGGCGTCGACTTCGATGTTCTGGAGCCAGAAAAGATTGCGCTCAATGACATCGCGCACGTGAGCATTGAAGTTGCTGAGGAACTCCCAGTAGAAGACTATGCAGCACGTGGTGCAGTCGGTAATTTCCTGGTGACCGATTCATCGACAGGAAATACCCTTGCAGCCGGACTAATTGGACACCGTCTGCGCTAGTCTGGAGTTCATGAGTGAACGAAGCGTAGATCAATACAACGTCGGCCAGCTTGTTAGTGGTGAAAGCCTAGCTGGCCGCACCCTTTTCGTGGCAGCGGTACACGGCGAGGCTGAGCGCCTGCCAAAGAATGTTCCGCTGCTGGTTACGGGAATTGGCACAGTGCCGACTGCGATTTCAGTCGCCACTGTGCTTGCGCGTGCGCAGGCCCAAGGAGCTATGCCCGCGCGCGTCGTCAACGTCGGCACCGCTGGAGCACTTCGTGATGGCCTCGCGGGGGTTTATGAGGTCAACCGCGTGACCAAGCATGATTTCCACCTCGATGACCATTCCGGGATTGCGCAGTACTTGCTGCCGGATGTCATTGAACTTCCTACCTCAGGCCGTTTGCCTACCGCAGGTCTTGCCACCGGTGATCAGTTCGTGGGCGATTCTGAAACTCGCGAGCGCCTGGCTCAGGAGTCGAGCCTGTGCGACATGGAAGGTTACGCCGTAGCCGCCGCCGCCGGACTATTCGGGGTGCCAGTCACTTTGCTCAAGCAAATTTCTGACTCTGCGGATGAGCTGGCGGAAGAAAGCTGGGCCGAAGCCGTGCCACGAGGCGCGCGTCAACTGTTTACCGCTTTAGGTGAACTTGGATTATTGGAAGACTAATGACAGAAAACCAAGAGCAAGAAATAGTCGCCGAAGATCAAGACAATATCGGTCAAGACCTGTCGACAGAAGTTCCTGCGGTAGATAATAAAACTTCCGTCATGGTCTCAGATGGCCGAGCTCTGACGAGTTTTTCATGGCGTTTTATCGTCATCGTCGCAGCGCTCGCTCTGGCCGGATTTGTGCTGAAATTCGTCTGGGTCGGTTTGCTGCCAGTTATTTTGGCGATTTTACTTTCCTCTGTGCTTGCCCCGGTTACGGCGAAGCTGCGCAGTTGGAAATTCCCAGCCGCGCTGGCCTCTATCTCCACGCTTTTGGGCTTGCTGCTGATTATTGGCGGAACCTTCACGGCGATGGGCCCTGTTGTCTCCCGCCAGGGCTCGCAGCTGTGGGATCAGGCAGA
Source organism: Corynebacterium sp. J010B-136 (assembly GCF_002967075.1). Taxonomy (GTDB): domain Bacteria; phylum Actinomycetota; class Actinomycetes; order Mycobacteriales; family Mycobacteriaceae; genus Corynebacterium. The sequence continues at coordinate 107,432 of NZ_PUGE01000004.1, forward strand.
AGAGGGCATTAACCAGCTCATGGGCATGGTCAATGATATGCCTTTTAACATTGATGCTAAGCAAGTAGACCAGCTTATCGATGACGCAATGTCCTTCATCCAAGGCCAAATGTCCTCGATTGCATCAGGCGTTATCTCCGGTGCGTCGGCAGCATCGTCGGTCTTGGTCACGGTGGCCGTGATGTTTATTATTTCCTTCTTTATTCTCAAAGACGGCGATAAATTCTTGCCGTGGGTACGTAAATACTCCGGCGCTTCGATTGGCTGGCACGCGACTGAGGTCTTAACCCGCGTGTGGAAAACGCTTGCTGGCTTTATTCAGGCGCAGGCAGCAGTGTCGTTTGTGGATGCGCTCTTTATCGGCCTCGGTCTGTGGGCCCTCGGTGTGCCGCTGGCCTTCGTGCTGGCCGTGGTGACTTTCTTCGCAGGCTTTATCCCGATTATCGGTGCTGTTACCGCCGGTGCCCTGGCAGTTGTCATCGCCCTGGTATCCAACGGGCTCATCAATGCGCTGCTGGTGCTGGCGTTGATTCTGCTCGTGCAGCAAATCGAAGGCAATGTGCTGCAGCCAATCTTGCAGTCCAAGGCCATGGGCCTGCACGCAGCTATCGTGCTGCTGTCAGTCACCGTGGGTTCGACCTTGGCCGGCATCATCGGCGCTTTCCTCGCGGTACCAGTGGCCGCAACGATCGCGACTGTCTTGCGCTACCACGCAGAAATGATCTCGCTGCGCGCCAAGGAAATTACGCCTGAAGACATAGATATACGCACCGGCGAAGTGGGAGATGATCCTGAAGATTCTCCGCGTGCACAGGTGCGCAAACTCTACGAAGCGCTTAGCGCTTAATACCAGCTACCGAACGGATAATTCCGAAACGGTGCATGGTCACGGTGACCGCCTGCTCGAGTAGATAAGGCAGTAGCTCGCGGCGGCCATCGGCAAGCACAGGCTGTGCGAGAACTACCGAGTTAGATTTCACCGCAGCCTCATAAACCTCCGGCTCGACTTCGCCTAGTGCGCGAATTCGGGCCGATTCTGCATTCGCGACCTCCTCAGCAAATTCCGCGGTGGACTGTACCGTGACCGAAACCCCAAGGCTTTCGGCTACATCGGCAGGGGCAGAAATCCGGATTTCAGTTCCCGTAATCAGCGCTGCAAGCTGCTGGCGTAAAACGTCGCGCAACTGGTATCCAGCACCTACGCGGATGCGCAAGACATCCAGCAGCGGGCGGTAGCGGAAGATATTCGCCTCAGACACCAATCCGGTGCGGTCATGCTCGCGGCCGAACTCCGTCTGCCAGGCTAGTTGGTCCAGCTCAGCGGCGCGCCAGAGCCAGGCGGTATCAGCTGCGCTTAACGATGCCACCTCACGCAACCACGACGCAATCTGCGGCGCGATATCCACATCGACCGGGCTGAGATCGCCATCTTCCCAGGAACCAAACTGCGCTACGTAGTTTGGACCGCCGGCTTTCGCACCTGGTCCCATGACGGATTTCTTCCAGCCACCAAAGGATTGCCGCTGCACAATCGCGCCGGTAATTCCGCGGTTGACATAGGCATTACCGACTTCGACATTGTCGATCCAGTAGCGCAGTTCTTCATCGTCAAGCGAGTGAATGCCTCCCGTGAGTCCAAAGCCCGTGGAATTTTGCCACTCGACGGCTTCTTCCAAAGTCTCTGCATGCATGATGCCCAAGACCGGGCCGAAGCACTCGTTGAGGTGATACCACGAACCCGGCTGCACATTATCGCGCACGCCAGGGGACCACAGGGTGCCTTCCTCGTTGAGCTTCTCTGGCTTAATCAGCCACTTCTCACCAGGATCTAGCTGGGTTAGACCGCGCAGCAATTTTTCGCTTGGAGGTTCTACGAGACCGTTCATGGTGGTCTCGATTTCAAAGCCGGGGCCGACTTTGAGGGTGCGCACGGCATCGAGAAGCTGATTGCGTAGACGATCTGACTTGCCGGCTGCTCCCACGAAGATGACCAAGGAAGCGGCTGAACACTTTTGGCCGGAGTGGCCGAAAGCCGAGTCGTAGAGATCTGCAATCGCCAGGTCTGGGTCTGCCGCCGGGGTAATAATCAGTGCATTCTTACCAGAGGTTTCCGCAGACAGGTTCATCTCTGGGCGCCAGGAGCGGAAGAGCTGCCCGGTATCGGAAGCGCCGGTGAGAATCACATTATCGACATCCGGATGCGAGATCAGGGCCTTGCCGGCATCACCTTCATCGGTGTAGACCAGCTGGACTAAGTCTTTATCCAAGCCCTGCGCTTCAAGTGCTGTGTGAATGGCATCGACGACGGTCTTCGCACAGTGCACCACCTGCGGTGCCGGCTTGATGATGACCGCCGAGCCCGCCGCCAACGCTGCCATCATGCCGCCCGTCGGAATAGCGATAGGGAAATTCCACGGCGGGGTCACCACGGTGATCTGGTGCGGGGTGAACTTCGAGCGCGCGGAATCAAGCTGGCGCGCCGAATGTGCGTAGTAGACGCAAAAGTCGATGGCCTCAGAGATCTCCGGGTCAGTTTGCGTGACGGTCTTATTCGCCTCATGAGCAGCAACACTGACTAGCTTGCCGCGGCTGCGCGCAAGTTCATCACCGATGGCCTCTAGAACCGCGGCGCGTTCATCGGCAGGCTTTGCACCCCACTGAGCACCCAACTCCTGGGCTTTGGCTACAGCTTGGTTTACAGCCTCAGTGTCAGTGACCTCGGTGAGCCCGTGCTCGCCTGGATCATTAGCCAATGCCTCCAGTGCCCAGGTGCGGTTGTCTTCCAAGGCTGGGTCAGTATCTGGTTCATTGACAAAGCGGCCAGTCTTGGCAGCTTGACGCCCACCTTCTTCTGTTAAACGGTCCTGGGTGCGGCGCGGCCCGGCAAAAACGTCCCAACGATTAGCAACGGCCTCGCGGAAGACCTTTTCCTGCTTCTGCAGCGGCGTAAGCCCTTCATTATCTGCCACATCTGGTGCAAACAAAGCATAAAGGAAGTTCTGCTCGGCAGAGTTTTCTTCCAAACGGCGCACCAGGTAAGACACCGCGACATCGAAGTCTTCCATGTGCACGACTGGGGTGTAGAGAATCTGCCGGCCAAACATTTCGCGTACCGCAGCCTGCTGCGATGGCGACATGCCCTGCAGCATCTCCGAGTCCATCATGGACAGGACGTCGCGCTTTTTACCCAGCTCATAGGCCAAACCTGCGGTAAAGAGGTTATGGGTAGCAACACCAATGCGGACGGCTCCCTCGAACTGCGGGCGCAAAATATAATCCAGCAGGCGGTAGTAGTTGGCATCGACTTCGTCTTTGCTCAAGTACGTCGCGACTTGCCAGCCGTGCACCTCACCTTGGACATGCTCCATGGACAGGTTCGCGCCTTTCACGAAGCGAATCTTAATCGGCGCCCCGCCCTGGGCCACGCGCTCTTGCGCAAATTCCGCCAAATCCACCAGGCACTCGAAGGTATCTGGCAGATAAGCCTGCAAAACAATGCCTGCTTCTAGATCCTTGAACTTTGGGTCGGCCAGAATTTCTTTGAAAAGCCGGATGGTCAGGTGCAGGTCGTGGTATTCCTCCATGTCTAAGTTGATGAAGACGTTGGGGGAGCGCTTCGCGGCTTCATCGTAAAGCGGAAGCAAACGCTCCTTGAGCCGCTTCAGCGAACCTTCAATATCCCAGGGGTTTAGCTGCGCGACCATGGAGGAGGCCTTCACAGAAACATAGGTGACCAGCGGATTGCGAATCAGTGCGAGGGTACGCTCAGCGCGGGAGCGGGCTTCATCTTCGCCCAGCACCGCCTCACCCAGCAGGTTGAGATTCAATTGTTCACCGGACTCGGCAGCTTTAGCCAAAGTCTTATTCAGCTTGTCGGATTCGGCATCAAGCACCAGGTGGCCGACCATTTGCCGCATGCGCATGCGCGCCAAAGGCATGACCAGGTTGGGCAAAATGGGGCCGAAGAATCCGCCCATACCAACCAGCAGGCCATTAAAACGACCCAGAAACGACGGATCGAATTTATTGGTCATGGCCTTGAGCGCCTTGGCCGCTACCTTGTCATCTTCCGGGCGCATAACCCGGTCGACAAAGTCCATGGTGAAAGCAACGCCGTCTTCATCACGAAGCAGGTCAGCTAGTTGTTCTGAGGATGCATCGTGTTCACCTTCAGTGACCGCAAGCCACTTGCGTGCGCGCTGGGCAGCGGCATCAACGACGGCTTCGACGTCATCAGATTCAGTTAAACGAGTATGTGCAGCAGTGGTCATGAGAAATTTCCTCTACATAGAAACAGTGGATGAATGAAAGAAAAGCATTCATCAATTAACCGGCGGACGGTCACTGGAGCGGCGTTTCCGCACAAACTCTCTGTTCAACTCTCACCCCTTAAGCGAAAAATATATGTGATCTGTATCAAGTTAACAATACTATGTAACCCCCGCCCATTGTATAGAAGGGCTGGGGGCAACGCTTTTCGATGCCTCCGGGAGGGGCACCGACAAGCTGTTATGCACTTGTGACTTAAGATTTTTAGAAGAATTTTAAACCGTCTTAGCTGGGGTTATGGAAAATTATAAAGAAAGTTGAGCCTGGTTGGAACAAGTTTGGAACTTGTGTCGTTATACTAGTTGAGTGACCAACGCTCAGGATGGCTACGCAAGTGCACAATTTTCTGTTAGTGTGGGCGAGTAGCTTATTCGAAGTTGAGTCACAGACAATCAACTTAAATGAAACCCAAGCTAGAAGGAGAACAAAAATATGGGACGCGCAGTAGGTATTGACCTTGGTACCACCAACTCGGTTGTATCCGTGTTGGAAGGTGGCGAGGCCACCGTTATTGCTAACTCAGAGGGTGCACGTACCACCCCATCTGTTGTAGCTTTCGCGAAGAACGGCGAAATCCTTGTTGGACAGTCTGCAAAGAACCAGGCTGTTACCAACGTTGACCGCACCATCCGCTCCGTTAAGCGCCACATCGGCACCGACTGGAGCGTAGATATCGATGACAAGAAGTACACCTCCCAGGAAATCTCCGCTCGCACCTTGATGAAGCTCAAGCGCGACGCAGAGGCTTACCTCGGTGAAGACGTTACTGACGCAGTCATTACTGTTCCTGCATACTTCGAGGACGCGCAGCGTCAGGCCACCAAGGAAGCTGGCCAGATTGCAGGCCTGAACGTTCTGCGTATCGTTAACGAGCCGACCGCAGCAGCACTTGCTTACGGCCTAGAAAAGGGCGACAAGGAACAGACCATTTTGGTCTTCGACCTTGGTGGCGGTACCTTCGACGTTTCCTTGCTGGAAATTGGCGACGGTGTTGTTGAAGTTATGGCAACCGCTGGCGATAACTCGCTGGGTGGCGACGACTGGGATCAGCGCGTCGTTGACTGGTTGGTTGAAAAGTTCAAGGCCGCAAACGGCATTGACCTGACCAAGGACAAGATGGCCCTGCAGCGTCTGCGCGAGGCAGCTGAGAAGGCAAAGATTGAACTGTCTTCCTCCCAGCAGGCAAACATCAACCTGCCTTACATCACCGTTGATGGCGACAAGAACCCACTGTTCTTGGATGAGACCCTGTCTCGCACCGAGTTCCAGCGCATCACCCAGGATCTGCTGGACCGCACCAAGAGCCCATTCAACCAGGTCATCAAGGACGCGGAAATGTCCGTTGGCGATGTTGACCACGTTGTTCTCGTTGGTGGCTCCACCCGTATGCCAGCTGTCTCCGATCTGGTTAAGGAACTGACCGGCCGCGAGCCAAACAAGGGCGTTAACCCAGACGAGGTTGTTGCAGTAGGTGCAGCACTTCAGGCTGGTGTCCTGCGCGGTGAAGTTAAGGACGTTCTGCTGCTGGACGTCACCCCACTGTCTCTTGGTATTGAAACCAAGGGTGGCGTGATGACCAAGCTGATTGAGCGCAACACCACCATCCCAACCAAGAAGTCTGAGACCTTCACCACCGCGGAAGATAACCAGCCTTCCGTACAGATTCAGGTCTTCCAGGGTGAGCGCGAGATGGCTTCCGCTAACAAGCTGCTCGGCTCCTTTGAGCTCGGCGGCATTGCTCCAGCTCCTCGCGGTATGCCTCAGATTGAGGTCACCTTCGACATTGACGCAAACGGTATTGTTTCCGTTTCCGCCAAGGACAAGGGCACCGGCAAGGAAAACACCATCAAGATCCAGGACGGTTCCGGTCTTTCCCAGGAAGAGATCGACCGCATGGTCAAGGATGCTGAAGCACACGCTGAGGAAGACAAGAAGCGTCGTGAAGAGCAGGAGACCCGCAACAACGCGGAGAACACCGCTTACCAGACCCGTAAGTTCTTGGAAGAAAACTCCGACAAGGTCGATGAAGCAATCAAGACCAAGGTCACCGAGGCTGCCGATGCTGTCGATGAAGCTCTCAAGGGCGATGACATCGAAGCAATCAAGTCCGCTGTAGAGAAGCTGTCCACCGAATCTCAGGAAATGGGCAAGCAGATCTACGAGGCACAGGCTGCTGAAGGTGCTGAGGCTGGCGCTGCTTCTGAAAACTCCGACCCTAACGTCGTTGACGCTGAGGTTGTAGACGAAGAAGATGCTGACGCAGAGTCAGAGAACAAGGACGGCGATAAGTAATGACTCAGCCGAACGGAATGCCAGAGAACCCCGGCGACCCAGAGCAGACTGACCCTGAGGCAACCTCTGCAGACCGTGCTGAGGCCGCAGCGGAGGAAGCTTCGGAAGCCCAGGCAGATGCGATCAAGGATGAATCCTTCGAAGCAGCTGCTGAAGGCGACGTGCAGGTAAGCCCAGAGATGGAAGCTGAAATTGAAGAAAGCCTAGAAGGCGTCGATGCTGATGCCGAGGCTTCCGATGTTGAAGCACAGCTTGCGGAGCGTACCGAAGATCTACAACGCCTCAATGCTGAGTACACCAATTACCGCCGCCGCACTGAGCGTGACCGCCAGGCAGTAATTGAAAATGCCAAGAGCCAGGTTATTGCAGCATTCCTGCCCATCCTGGACGACTTGGATTTGGCTCGCCAGCACGGTGACCTCAATGAGGGGCCGCTCAAGGCGATTGCTGACAAGCTCTCGAGCACCCTTGCAAGCCAAAAGCTTGAAGGCTTCGGCGAAGAGGGCGACGCATTTGACCCAGAGATCCATGAAGCAGTTCAAGATCTCTCCTCCGGTGGAGAACAGGTAGTTGGTACCGTTCTTCGTCGCGGCTACCGCGTCGGCGACAAGCTGGTGCGCAATGCCATGGTCATCATCGCTGATCCTGAAACATCAGCGGAGCAAGAAAGCTAGCCAATGAGAAAGGGCGTCAGGGGTGTGTTTGAACAAACTCTGACGCCCTTACTTGCATTAGTGGCAGTATTAAGAAATTAAGAACTAAATAATTAGCTTAGATAAAACAATAATTACTTATGACATTTTCTACTCTTCAATGAAAGGAGGAGATGCCCAGTGAGCGCAAAACCTGAATGGGCAGACAAAGATTACTATGCGGATCTGGGGGTCTCCTCGTCCGCGTCTGCAGATGAAATCAAGCGCACTTATCGCAAGCTTGCTCGCGAAAACCACCCGGACACAAATCCCGATAACCCTGAGGCGCTAGAACGTTTCAAGCGGGCAGCTGAAGCCTACGACACCCTATCTGACCCTGATGAGCGCAAGGAATATGACAACTTCCGCAAGATGGTCCGCTCCGGCGGATTCGGAAGGTCAGGAGGCGCCGGCTTTCCCGGCGGGTTTCGGTCGACGCAAGAAGACTTCGACCTCTCCGACATCTTCGGCGGACGGGCGTCTGGACAAGGCGATAGCGGTGGCTTTGGGGATATCTTCGGTGGCGTTTTCAACCGCGGTGGCGGTGGCGGCCGCGCAGCTCGGCCGTCGCGGGGGGCGGACGTCGAGACGGAAGTAACCCTCGAATTCCGCGAAGCAGCCAAGGGAACCACCATTCCTTTGCAGCTTTCCGGTGAGGCACCGTGCACAACCTGTCATGGTTCCGGTTCGAAATCTGGCAAGACCACTACGTGTTCTAACTGTGGCGGTACTGGTTTTGCCAGTGAAAACCGCGGCGCTTTCGCATTCTCTAGCCCATGTACCGTGTGTGGCGGCTCCGGCCGCGCGGTTACCGACCCATGTGATGATTGCAAGGGCCAAGGCACCGTGCACCGTACCCGGTCCATCACCGTTCGTATCCCAGCGGGGGTCATCGACGGGCAAAAGGTGCGTTTGGCAGGCCAAGGTGAGGCAGGGCCTAACGGCACTCCATCCGGAGACCTCTTCGTCAAAGTTAAGGTCAAGCCGGATAAGGTATTCACTCGTGAAGGCGACGACTTGCACGTAACCGTGCCGGTAAGCTTTGCGGAACTGACCTTAGGCGACACCATTAACGTGCCAACCTTGGATGCGCCAGTGCGCGTGAAGGTACCTGCAGGCACTCCCGATGGCCGTACCCTGCGTGTACGCGGACGTGGAGTTCCAAAGCGCGGCGGTACTGCCGGCGACCTGATGGTCACAGTCCAGGTAAAGGTTCCTTCGAACTTGGATGCAGCGGCATCGTCAGCATTGCGTACTTACGCCCAGGCAGAAAAGGAATCTGGTTTCAATCCCCGTGCTGGGTGGGCGGGGAATGCGTAGGAGGTGTGAAAATGAGCGAGAAAACTCTCTACGTCATTTCTGTAGCCGCCGAACGTGCCGGGATGCACGCGCAGACGCTGCGCACCTATGACCGTCTTGGTCTGGTGACCCCGGAGCGCACCTCCGGCGGTGGCCGGCGCTATTCCGATCGCGATATTAAGCTGTTGCGCCGAATTCAAGAGCTCTCTCAAGAAGACGGCGTAAACCTAGCTGGAATTAAAGCGATTATTGAGTTGACCGAAGAACGCGACCGACTGCGTGAAGAACGCGATGCGCTAGCGCAAGAGCTGCATGCTGTGCGCTCGGCGCAGGCGCAGGCCCGTGGCCAGCGTGGAGGCGAGCTTGTCCACGTTCCCCGGTCCACGTCCGTGGTCATGTGGAAACCACGACGTCGTCGCAGCAGCGAGTCGTAGAAAAATTTCAGTAGATAAGACCCCGTATTCATGTAGTTGAGTGCGGGGTCTTTTGCCATCAGTGGTGGAGTACTCCCAAGGGCAAGGCTGCGGTGTGAATCCTGTCCTTTAAAAATAGTCCGTGCTGTCATAGGTTGGGGGTGTGAAGCAGAAATACTATCTTCTCTCTGATGGAAAGATACTGGGTGGGGTGTGCTCAGGGATTGCTGACCGGCGCGGTTTTGACCCGAATGTTATCCGGTTTTGGTTTGTGCTTCCCATGGTGTTTGGGGTTCCCATGGTTGCGGTCTACCTGTGGGTGTGGCTGACATTCCCGGAGAAAGCAGAGGTTAATTAAGGGATCTAGCCGCGGCGGGGGTGTCTTGTTAATTTCGTGGCTTAAACATTCAACATGTATTAACATGGTGGCAGACGTGACTTGGTTCATGTTCCATCCATATTGGGGCGTGCATTACTGCTGCGGTTGTGGTGTGCGCATTCGAAGAGAGGCTAATCATGACTGTTTATGCACAACCTGGAACTGAAGGCTCAATCGTCAACTACCGCGAACGCTACGACAACTTCATCGGCGGTGAATGGGTCGCACCGGCTGACGGTGAATACATGGACAACATCAGCCCTGTCACCGGTGAAGTCTTCTGCCAGGTCGCGCGCAGTAAGGCAGCGGATATCGACAAGGCAGTAGATGCTGCGGAGAAGGCTTTTGAAACCTGGGGTAAGACCTCAGCCGCAGAGCGCTCTTTGGTGCTGCTGCGCATCGCGGACATCATCGAAGAGAACCTGGAAGAAATCGCTGTCGCTGAGACCTGGGAAAACGGTAAGGCTGTGCGTGAGTGTCTCGCAGCGGATATCCCATTGGCAGTAGACCACTTCCGTTACTTCGCAGGTGTTCTGCGTGCTCAGGAAGGTCGCCTGTCCCAGATTGATGATGACACCGTGGCTTATCACTTCTATGAGCCACTCGGCGTGGTGGGTCAGATCATTCCATGGAACTTCCCAATCCTCATGGCAACCTGGAAGATTGCGCCAGCACTGGCAACCGGTAACTGCATTGTGATGAAGCCAGCAGAGCAGACCCCAGCGTCCATCTTGTACTTGATTGAAAAGATTAAGGATGTTGTGCCAGCAGGTGTTCTCAACATCGTCAACGGCCTGGGTGAGGAAGCCGGTGCGGCGCTGACCGCGAATGAGCGCATTAAGAAGATTGCGTTTACCGGTTCCACTCCTGTGGGCAAGATGATTAACAAGAGCACCGCCGAGCGCATCATCCCAGTGACTTTGGAGCTGGGCGGTAAGTCCCCATCCATCTTCTTCAAGGACATCATGGATGAGGATGATGACTTCCTGGAGAAGTGTGTTGAGGGCTTTACGATGTTCGCGCTGAACCAGGGCGAGGTCTGTACCTGTCCATCGCGTGCGCTGATCCACGAGGACATCGCAGAGGACTTCCTCAAGCTTGCCATTGAGCGCGTGAAGGCTATCAAGATTGGTAACCCACTGGATACTGAAACCATGATGGGTGCGCAGGCTTCCGTGGAGCAGATGGAAAAGATTAAGTCCTACCTGGAGATTGGCCCAGCAGAAGGTGCAGAAACCCTTATCGGTGGTGGCATCAACAAGATTGATGGCCTGGAAAACGGCTACTACATTGAGCCAACCGTCTTCCGCGGCAACAATGACATGAAGATCTTCCGCGATGAGATCTTCGGCCCAGTCCTGGCAGTGGCAACATTCAAGGACTATGACGAAGCCATCAAGATTGCCAATGACACCAACTTTGGTCTTGGCGGCGGTGTCTGGACCCGTGGCCAAAACACCGCATACCGTGCCGGCCGTGACATCCAGGCTGGTCGCGTGTGGGTCAACCACTACCACGTCTACCCAGCGCACTCCGCTTTCGGCGGCTACAAGGAGTCGGGACTTGGCCGTGAGAACCACCTGATGATGATGTCTCACTACCAAGAAACCAAGAACATGTTGGTCTCTTACTCTGAGAAGCCGGCTGGCTTGTTCTAGCGCGTAGCTATGGTGCGCAGCCCTTCTAAAAACACCGGGTCAGTCCAGTAGGACGTATGGGTTCCTTTCGGTCTGGTGGGGAAGGGCTGCGCACCAAATGTTGGTGCTGTGGGGTCTACTCCATGGGCACCGCCATAGTTGCCGCCAGTAAAAGATATAGGATCTCCATCATTGGTTACCGCTACCACTGAACCGTCAAAGCCCAGTTGAGACGAGTGCGAAACACCGACTCCGGGGCTGCCCACGAGCACTAATTCATCCGCCTCCAAGCCTTCGCGTGCGGCGTATCCAGAAACCACTGACCCGTAAGAGTATCCGGTAACCACCTTTTTGGCAGCGGGAAAGCGCTGGCTTAAGCTGCGTTGAAAGCGCGCTAGCTCACCGCCGGCAGCTTCGGCGGGCGCGGCATGGACGGCACGGGAAAGATTCGCTGGTGCCCTGTATCCCAACCATAAGGCTGTGACGCCGCCGGTGGCATTCGCAATAGAACGCGAACGCTCGATTGTGGTCGGCCATCGAGTTTTATCAGAAGAGCCAACGCCTTCGACAAAAGTCGTCACTGAGCTTGGTGAGGTTTTTACCTCGTGCGGGTCTATGATCGCCACCATGGTGTCCTCGCCGACTTCGAGCAAATACACATCCGGGTTGGCCTCGGCTAAAGCTTGAATTTCTGGCGGAGCTTGGGCCATATTGAGCTCATGAATAGCATCGAGGGAAAGCTCGCCGAACTCATCCAGTCTCTTCGGCGGTGGGGTAGCAACTGGCGTGCATAAAGCATCGATGCTGCGCGCACATGCCCAATCTAAGGCATCGCCGAGCGCGTTGAGATTCGTCATTAAATCTTCGCCCAGGCTGCTCAGCATCAGCTTTTCAGCACGCTGTTGCAAGGTGGCAAATACTTCCAAGACCGTAGAGGCAACGGCCATTTTGTGCACGGGAGCATTTAAGCTTGTCGATGCCTCCTGCACATTTCCCAACGCGATTTCCAAAGCATGACCGCTTAAACCAGCATGGGTAATCTCGCGTTGATAGCCCTCGGATTCCTCACGGAACTGCGCGAGCGAAACGGAGTGCTGGCGCAGCATCGCCGCAGCCTTAAACATTTCAGCACTGTGTAGTTTCATAGAATCCGCCTTAACTGCGCTGCCAGCGAATTATCGTCACTGCGCATTCGCGTTAACATGGCCGCGACAGAATGTAATTGGTCCGCACAGGCGTGCGTTGATTGCGCAATTGCACTAGACCAAGAAGTAGTGGCACTAGATAAGGCATGCGCGGTTAAAGAATCGGGGCGAAGGTGGTGAGCGACCTGCCCAATTTCCTGCGGAAGCAGCGAATTCGTGGTGAGATCTAAATAGTCATGGATGAGGTTTTCACTGGCATTATTAAAGAAAATGTTCATGCCATAATCATTGCGACGCCTATCGTCGCAGTCTAGGGTGGGCACTATTAGCTTGTGGATAACTTCCTCGAGATCCGCGAAGAAAGGCAAACATGAAGGTAGCAGCTGTGCAATTTGTATCCGGCGGAGAGATTGACGCCAATCTTTCGCGCGCGAAAGAGCTGATTTCTACCGCCGCGGGCGAAGGCGCGAAGCTCATCGTGCTGCCGGAGGCTACCGCGCAATCTTTTGCCTCGGGGCGCTTAGATTCTCAAGCGCAAGAACTCGATGGCGATTTTGCGAGCCAGTTAAAAGCGCACGCTGAATCTTTAGGCGTCACGGTGGTCGCGGGCATGTTCCGGCCCGCTGACACCGTGGATAAAGACGGCAAGACTATTAACCGCGTGTATAACACCGCGTTGATTACCGGTCCTGGCGTGCACCTGGGCTACAACAAGATCCACACCTATGATGCTTTCAACTACCGCGAATCTGACACCGTGAAACCCGGCAATGAACTGGTCACTTTTGAACTAGATGGCATAACTATCGGGGTAGCGGTGTGCTACGACGTGCGCTTCCCCGAGCAGTTCAAGGCGCTGGCTCGACAGGGTGCGGAAATCATCGTGGTGCCCACCAGCTGGGCAGACGGTCCAGAAAAACTGGAGCAGTGGCGTTTACTCTCAGCCACCCGGGCGCTCGATTCCACCTCTTTTGTCATCTGTGCCGGGCAAGCGCGCCCAGGCGGGCTGGCCAAGGCCGGAGAAACTTCGGGGCCAACCGGTATTGGGCACTCGGTCATCGTCAGCCCTACTGCCGAGCGCCTGGCCGAAGCGGGCTACGAAGAAGAAATCATCTACGCTGAGTTGGACCCAGAGTTAGTCGCTAAGACCCGGAAAACTTTGCCCGTACTTGAGGCTTTGAGTTAATTGCCCTTCGCCCCAGGGGTGGGTTTCAATAATACAATCGACAATCCCTGCGCGCGCTAGCCCAACATTTAAAATGCCGGCGCCCTCCGTAACCTCATCGGCTGGGCCAACAAGCACGCAGCGGCGGAAGACGTGAGGATTAGAAAGCAACGCCTCCAAAGCCACGTGCGCTGGATTATCAATCACCGTCATTTCCGGGATAGCAGTGTGCTCAGGAAAAGCCCGGTGCGTGCCGTACAGGACGGGGTCGTGGTCCTGGCTGACGGTATGTTGCATGGAAATCTCTGGCGCTAGTTCCACCAGGTTATTTTGCAGCAACAAGTCATAGTGCCCACCGGGGCTTTCCGCGTGCGCTAATACCGCGACCGGTTGGGAATCTCCGTCGGCAATTTTGCCCAGAAGATATGACCTCACCGCCGCCCAACCGGTGCCGTAACAGAGGAAAAGATCAGGGCTGGTTGCTGCATCGCCTAGATAGGTGACGTCAAGATCCTCAGGGAATTTCCCCCGCGCATTGCCTAAAGTCCACACATCACCAGGCCGGGCGAGTGTAAGCAACGTGGAGGCATCGCCAGCATCGGTGATGTGGAAAGACACCTGCGCGGTCTCATCGGAGATATTCGCAGGCGTGAGCAAACGCCACACTCCAGGCAGGTGCGCGGTGGTCACGGGCAGGGCTTGCCCAGGCTGAAAGTCAATCGGAAAAGCCGATTCTAAATGCACCACTGCGGTCTTGCGGTTTGGGCGTTCAACGGCTGCGACCGTGGCAGTATGCGCGGGAGGGATACCATCCCAGTCGGCCTTGACCGCGGCATCTTTCATGATGGTGCAGATGCTGCGTAGGCGGGCGGAGGTGGCATCGATAAGCTTGGGCGACAGGTCAAATAAATCCAGCGCATCAATTAAGCACTGCGCAAAAGTGTCATAAATGTCCGGCGGGAAACCCAAACGGCGGTGGTCTTGGCCCAGCTGGGCAGCCAACGGATCGACTGTGGCGGCCGGATTTTCCAACGCCCACGCAATCGCCACGGTCAAATCCACATGCCGGGAGCTACGCGCGGGGGCAAAGACCTGACGAGCCTCAAAAATTCGGCTAAAGAGCAGCTCATGCACCCTCTCGCGGTACTGCGCATCGGCTTCGCGCAAGGCTAAAGCCAGTTCCCGAAATGTCGTTAAAGTTGAAGTGCCCGTCACAGAAAACCAGCCTACCGCGTAAATAATTTCTGCAAATCCACAGACAGGACTTAACAGACCTGTAAGTTAAGCGGCATGGAGTATTCAGCATCAGGCGAACGCCTCCTAGAAATCGCGTCACAGCTTTTCTACGCCGAAGGTATCGGAGCGATTGGCGTGGACCGCGTGGCCGAGGAAGCAGGGATTTCGAAACCCACGTTGTATGCGCAGTTTAAAAATAAAGCTGGGCTTGCCGCTGCGGTCTTGTAGCGTCGGCGCGAGACACGGGAGCGCACCATCACTGCCTATCTCGACGAGCTACCGGAAGGTGAGCCGAGCAAGGTGTTGGCGCTGTTTGATTTCTTCATCCAAGGGCATGCCAAGCCGGGCTTTCGCGGTTGTCCATTTACCAATGCAGCCGCAGAGCTTCCCGATGCCACCCACCCCGCCCGCCTTGTCATCGGTGAGTACAAAGCGTGGATGCGCAGCCTGCTCACCGAGCTGGCAGAAGCCGATGGATTGGATAGTCCCGCCTGGTGGGGTTCGACGCTGATGCTGCTTATCGATGGCGCCAATGCCCGCGTGATCACCACCGGGGATAAGAACTCCATGAAAGATGCTCGTCAATCTGCGGCCGCGATGCTTCAGGCGCTTCAGCGTCAATAATTCCGCACAATACTAAAGGAGAAGATCATGAAAGATACTTTGCAGCCAGGAATTACCCACACCATGACTTATAAGGTGCCAGACAACCGCACCGTGCCAAATCTTCTGCCCGAGGCACCTGAATTTGTCGCTATGCCAGAGGTTCTCGCAACCGGCTATATGGTCGGCATTATTGAACTTGCCTGCATGCAAGCCCTGCACGGCTACCTTGATGACGATGAAATCACCCTGGGCACGCATGTGAACTTCTCCCATGCCGCGCCAACTGTTCCTGGATCCACGGTGACCGTGGACGTGAAACTCACGGACGTCGACCGCCGCGCGCTGACCTTCGAGATTGAAGCACGCGATGAGCACTCCACCATTAGCACCGGCACGCATCAGCGCGGCGTGGTCAACCGTGAGCGCTTCGAATCCCGGCTGAGCCGCTAGTTAGCGGTTCAGCGAAAGTACGGCAACGGGTGGAAACGAGGCAGCGGTTCAGGCAAATTCAGAACAAAAACAAGGAGAAATTAGTGACCAACAAAGTATTTGATACCCACTTGCACATCATTGACCCAGCGCACCCGCTGCAAGAAAACAACGGCTACATGCCAGATCCTTTCACTGTCGCGGACTACCAGAAGCGCATCGAAGGGCTGAATGTCCAAGGCGGTGCGGTGGTCTCCGGCTCTTTTCAGGGCTTTGACCAGGGCTATCTTATCGATGCCCTCAAAGCGCTGGGCTCTAACTACGTAGGAGTTACGCAGATTCCGGGAGATACGGAAGACGAGCGAATTCTTGAACTACATGAGGCAGGCGTGCGCGCGGTGCGTTTTAATGTCGCACGCGGTGGTTCGGCGAACTTGGATGAGCTCGAAAATCTGGCGCGCCGGGTCTATGACTTGGCTGGCTGGCACGCGGAATTTTATATCGATGCCCGCACTATCGATGAAGACTTATCGCAGCGTATCGCGGCGTTACCAGCGGCCAGCATCGACCACCTCGGCATGCACGAAGATGGCTTGGACAATCTCCTGCGCCTAGTGGAGAAGGGCATCAAGGTCAAAGCCACCGGCTTCGGGCGCGTGGAGTTGGATCCAACCGCAACTATCAAGGCCATTGTGGATGTCGATCCGACAGCGTTGATGGTGGGCACGGATTTGCCATCGACACGCGCAAAGCGCCCTTTTGACAATGCCGACTTTGACCTTATCGCCCAGGCCCTCACCCCTGAGCAAGCCGCGGCAGTGTTCTGGGACAACGCTGCGGCTTTCTACTTGGGTGATAATTAGTCAATTGGGTAGCCGGACGGGCGGCCTTCCGTATTGGGAATCCAGCCTAATGCTGGGGCGACGTGCTCGGCGAAGTTTTGCAGAATCTTCGTGTTCACGTCCACGCCCATGCCGGTAGGAATAGCGATGAGCAGGCTGTCTGCTTCCATCACGGCGGGGTCGGCCTTGAGCTGTTCAATAAGTACGTCCGGCTCGTCGGCGTAGGTACGGCCAAAGATAGCGGCGCCAGCTTCTGGCAGCATGCCGACCTGGTCAGTGCTGGTGCCGTGCAGGCCGAACATGCGGCGGTCGGCGTCATCAACAATCGGGAAGATAGAACGGGAAACGCTCACACGCGGGGTCCACTCGTGACCGGCTTCCTTCCAGGCCGCGCGGTAACGGCGAATCTGCTCCACCTGCACCTCGCCTAAAGTTTCGGCGGAAGTTTCAGAGACCAGGGTCGAGGACATCAAGTTCACGCCATCTTGCGCGGCCTGCTCCGCCGATGCGTGGGTGCCGGAACCGTAGAAAATGCGCTGACGCACGCCAGGAGAATGCGGGAAGACGGGCAGTGGAATGCCTGGCTGATACATGTTCGGGTATTGGCGCTCGAGTGGTGCAGCTGTTGCCATGCCGTGGCCGTCCAAAGCATCCATCAAGCGCAGGAAGTTTGCGCGCGCTAAATCCGCACCATTGGGTGCTTCAGACTTATAGCCAAATGCTTCCCAGCCGCGGTCGGCAGCTTCTGGTGCGCCGCGGGAAACACCCAAAGCAATGCGGCCTTCAGCAATCTGGTCCAGGCTCGCGATCTCCTCTGCCAAATACAGTGGATTTTCATAGCGCATATCAATAACGCCAGTGCCCACTTCAATGTGCTTAGTCGAGCCCGCAATCGCGCCCAGCAGCGGCATGGGGGCGGCGGCCTGTGGTACGAAATGGTGCACGCGGAAAGAAGCATTATTAACGCCAATCTCATCAGCGTTCTTTGCTAGTTCCAGGTGGATTTTCGCCATGTCAGTGGCGTTAGGTTTGTTGTTGCCCAGTGCGTAGTGACCGAAACTTAAAAAGCCAAATGATTTCATAGCGTGCAGTCTACCTCAGATTGTTGATTTGTCACTTAAATGTTGAAGTGATTTCTCTCGCCGTTGTGCCCTGTGTGGCACAGCTTATTCGCACCCGCATTATTGGCTCCGGAAGAATCTTGCGCCCCGCGGGCATTTGCGCGATAAATCTTCCGCAACTTCCCTGTCTGTGCCTGAAAGTAGGGAGCACATTGCGCGGCTTTCGCCGTAGAGTTTTCCCAGGTAAGCAAGCTGAAACTCAAAGGAGAGATACTGTGGAAACAAGCGTAATCATGGCATTCGCGGCGCTGTCTTTGGCGCTCATCGCCGTTCCAGGCGCCGACTGGGCATACATCATCGCAGCCGGAATTCGCGGCCGCGTGGTAGCGCCCGCTGTTAGTGGGCTCATGCTTGGATATGTCGTGATTACGGCTGTGGTCGTGCTTGGTCTAGGTCCAATAGCGGCGAATGCACCGATGTTTCTAGTTCTGCTGACCATCGGCGGCGCGGGATATCTGATTTACCTTGGGATAAAGACACTGCGCAGCACCGCGCAGATGGCAAACATGGAATTAGCGCTCGCGCCGGCTGGCAGTTCCATGGGCTATGTCTGGCGTGGCGCTGCGGTGAGCGGCCTGAACCCGAAGGGCGTGCTGTTCTTCTTGTCCATCTTGCCGCAGTTTGTGCGCACGTCCAGTGACTGGCCGCTTTCGGTGCAGATGGGTGTTTTGGGCCTGGTGTGGATTGTCATTGGCGGCATCTTCTACGCCATCCTCGGCTCCGCTATCGGGCGCGTGATGGCCACCCGCCCGCAGTTTGCGCGGGTTACCACCAAAGTGGCAGGCGTCGCGATGATTATGCTCGGCGTGGTCATGCTGGGTGAGAAGGTCATCGAGTTCAGCCAGACCGGCGGCATGCTGGCGTAAGTCCACTGGACTTACGGGTGATTAAAATTTCAGGCCTATTAAATAGGAGGGTGGTGCGCCACCACCGTCTTCATCACCATGGTGGAGGTTAGCCGCCCCGCGCCGGGCAGCACGGACAGCTTACGGTCATAAAGTTCCTGGTAGTGCAGCTTCGATTTCGCCGCCACCAGCAGCTGATAATCAGGCTCGCCGAACAGGCGGTGGGCTTGCACTACGTTGGGAATTTTGGCCAGGGCCTCTTCAAATTCCAGCACGGCTTTGCCGTTGCTCTCGCGCAGGGTGACAAAAACTAGCGTCTCGAACGGAAAACCCATCAGCTCATGGTTGAGGTCGGCACTAAAACCGCGGATGACACCGGTTGTTTGCAGGTCGCGGAAGCGACGGTGGCAGGCAGACAGACTGAGCTTTACCTTCTGCGCAATCTCAGTCATCGTCGCGCGTCCGTCTTGCTGCAGAAGAGTCAAAATCTCCCGGTCAATTGCATCCATGCCTACAGATTCTACAAAGCCGGCAAGTGTTAGCTGTGCAATAATGCGATTATGGAGATTACGCTTCCTTCTGACTGTGGAAATTCGCCCCGCATGGCGCTGGTCGCAGACCTCGCCGTCGCATGGGCAGCCGATGATAAGGACACGCTAGGGCAGTGGCTTGCCGATGATTCCTCATGGTCCACTTTCGGCCCCTCCTTACCGCAAACCGCGATTTCGGAAGTGGTTGTTCTCGGCGCAATCAATCACGGGCGCGCGGCATCGTGTGATGGTTATCTCGAATTTGCGGACAGCGAACAGCCGCGGGTGCGCTTTAGTCACGTGTTCGCATTTTCCTCCACTACTAAAACAGCCAAGGTCAAAGCAGTACGCACGTATCTCACAGTCTCGTAGCAGAACCGTCACGATTGATGTGTGCGCCTTAGGACATTCGGTTAACAATCGTGGTTTGCGATACAGTACCTAATGACTCTCCTACGATCTAGGGAGAAATATGCAGTTTTTGCTGGTAATCCCAGTAGAAAACGCTCAATCCGTACATGAAATTCTCTAATACATCACAAGAGGGTGCTTACAAAGACTTATAACGTCTTTAAATGAAAGGAAAAGAACACGTGGAATTCTCCGCCTTTGATCTGATGGTAGACGTCGGGTTAATTTCAATCCTGATGGTTGTCGGCAATGTCCTGCGTCACCGCATCAAATTTATTTTCCAGGACCTGCTGCTTCCAGCACCAGTTACTGCCGGCCTGCTGGGCCTTCTACTTGGCCCTAATGTGCTTGGTATCTTCCGCTTTTCGGATTCGATGGGGGATTACACCACCATCTTGATCGCCGTCGTCTTTGCATCTATGGCCTATTCCATGGATGTCGGCGGAAATATGCGTAAGGGTGCGCGGAATATGTGGGCGTATTCCACGGTCATGTTCTTGGGCCAGTGGGGCCTGTTTATCCTGCTCGGTCTGTACTTCTTCCGCCCTGTCTTTGATACGCCAGACTGGTTCGGCATGATGCTGCCCGTTGGCTTTACTGGCGGTTTCGGTACTGCTGCCGCCGTGGGTGGCGCGCTGGAAGACATCGGCGCTTCCGATGCTGCCTCCTTGGGCTTTACTTCCGCTACCGTGGGTACTTTGGCCGCTATCGTCGGCGGTATTATTGCCGCGAACTGGGGTATTCGCCGTGGCAAGGTTGCAGAAGTTCCTTCTGAAGGCCTGCCTGAGGACCTGCGCAAGGGCTACATCGCGAAGGTTGAAGACCGCCCATCTGTGGGCCGTGCAACCACCAACCCTTCTGCGATTGAGCCACTGACCCTGCACTTGGGCTTCATCGTGCTGACCGTCGTTGCTGCTTACGGTCTCAATAACTTTATTTCCAGCATCTGGGAGCAGGTTTCCATTCCGCTGTTCGCGATGTCGATTGTCTTAGGCCTAGTATTCCGCGCGATTATGAATGCCATCGGCGCGAAGGACTACCTGGACCGTGAGACCACCTCTGCGGTTTCCGGTGCTGCAACGGATTACCTGATTGCCTTCGGTATCGCCGCGATTGCACCAGCTGCAATTGCTAGCTACTGGGTGCCACTGTCGATCATGTTCGTGCTCGGCACCATCTTCTGTGTCTTCTTCCTGCTGTGGTTCCCAGCAGAATTCTTCGGCGAGAACTGGATTGAGCGCGCACTCTTCGGCTGGGGCTGGGCAACCGCTGCCGTCTCCACCGGTATTGCGCTGCTGAAGATCGTGGACCCGAAGCTCAAGTCCGGCACTCTGTCCGAATACGGCATGGCATACGTTGGCTTTGGTCCATTCGAAATCGGTATGACGGTTATCGCACCAATCGCGGTGGTTTACGGCATGACTGCTGGACTCGGTTGGCTCTCGGTACTGCTTGCCGTTGGCATCTACCTCCTAGCGAAGTTCGGCGGGTGGATGCCGCCGCGCGGTACGATTTTCGCCCGCGGAATCGGGCATGTGGGAGAAAAGGCTCCCAAGGGCTAGCTTCTAACTAACTAGCTCTTAATTGAATAGAAAAGCACCCAGGCTCTTTTGCCTGGGTGCTTTTCTATCCCTGACCGGGGGTAAATGCACCCTACTGTACCAAGTTGTCTATGTTGTGTGGAATACTCAGTCTTGTCCTGGTGTTGTCATCAAGGCAAGCAGTTTTCCCAAACATTTCCCTACAAGTGAGGTTTTATCATGGCTTTTCCACCGGTAAGAAACTTCTAGCAGCCCTAGCGGCAGGTTCCGCAGTATTTACCCTCGCAGCGTGCAGCTCTTCTGATAGCGACAATGCTGCTGATGGTGAGACCACCCAGATTCGCGTTGGCACCTCTCCAGGTCCTTACTCTGAACTCTTCCGTGAAGGCATCGATCCAATCTTGACCGCGCAGGACTACGAGATTGATTACACGGAATTTACTGACCTGCGCCAAGCTGATGTCGCTTTGAGCGAAAATGATGTTGACCTCAACGTCGACCAGCACACCGCGTACATGAACGTCTTTAATGATGAAACCGGCTCGGATCTGGCCAATATCACTGATATTCCGACCGTTGCGACCAAGATTTACTCCAACGACTTGAAGTCTTTGGATGATGTCGCAGACGGGCAGACCATTGGTATTCCTGCTGATGGATCCAACCAAACCCGCGCATTCCGTTTGCTGATTAAGCTCGGCTGGATCACGGTTAACGAAGATGCCGATCAGAACCTGCTGACTCCATCCGATATCAAGGACAATCCTCATAACCTGGACATCCAGCCTATGGATTCCGCTACCATTCCACGCGCTTTAGGTGACTTGGACTGGGGTGTTATCCCGGGTTCCATCGCATATTCTTCCCAGGTTGACCCAGCGTTAGCGCTCGAAGAAGATCTGACCGATGACCTCATCTAGCAGGCGGTCACCACTGAAGGGCAGGTTGATTCTGACTGGGCGAAGGCAGTTGCTGAGGCCTACCGTTCTGAAGAATTCCTTGATTTCGTGGCCGAGCAAAACGAGGATAACTACTGGTTCATCCCTGAGTCCCTGCAGAAGTAGAGCTAAATTTTGGTAGCTGTTTCATTCCGCAACGTATCCAAAGTCTTCGAGAGCAAGGCCGGCGCAATCACAGCGCTTGACGATGTCAACGCTGAAGTCCCCGCCGGCTCCATCTTCGGAGTAGTCGGCACCTCTGGTGCTGGTAAGTCCACCTTGTTGCGCACCGTCAATGGTCTGGAAAGTCCAAGCTCGGGCACCGTGCAGGTGCTCGGCAAAGAGGTCACCGCCCTGGGCGGGGCAGATCTTCGTGCCTTGCGCCGTGACGTGTCCATGGTCTTTCAGCACTACAACCTGCTTAATAGTCAGTCAGTAGCGCACAATGTCGGCTTGCCGCTGATTTTGGCCGGCACGCCCCGCGCGCAAGTTAAAAAGCGGGTCGCGGAAGTGCTAGCGATGGTGGGGCTTGAAAGCCGTGCGGAAAATGCTCCGAAACAGCTCTCCGGAGGTCAGCGCCAGCGCGTCGGCAATGCCCGAGCGCTGGTGACGAACCCGAAAATCTTGATTTGTGATGAGCCGACCTCGGCACTGGATCCGATTACCGCCAACCAAATCTTGGACGTGTTGATGAAGGTCAACAGCGAGCTGGGGATTACGGTGTTAATTATTACCCACCAGATGTCGGTGGTCTCGCGCATCGCGGACCAGGTCGCGGTGATGGAACATGGCCGCGTGATTGAACAAGGTGATGTCGCGCAAGTCTTTGCCCATCCGCAGCAGGAGTTAACGCGGCAATTTGTTGAAACCGTGGTGCCGCAAAAGCTTCCGCTCGCTATTGAGCAAGAAGTGCACAGCGGCAAGTTCAACCGCGTTATCCGCGCCGTGCACACCGGTGGGGCAGCACGTGACCTCATTTCAGATTTTGGTGCGCAGGGTGTGCACGCATCGTTATTGCATGCCTCTAATGCTGCTTTGCGCAGGCAGTCCGTCGGCACGGTGGTCTTAGGGCTTTCTGCGCAAAACGCCTCGCTTATCGATGCCTCCCTGGCATCCCTATCGAACCGACCCGGCCTGGACGTGGAGGAAGTGAACTAATGGATGTAACCGATATTTTTGACACTCGCGTCGGGTTGGAAAAGTACGGCGAGGCCGCTGTTGAAACCTTGTACATGGTGGGCATTTCTTTGCTCGTCGGCACGCTTTTAGGCGCAGCTCTTGGCGTTATCTTGGTGCTCAACCGACCTAGTGGATTGCGTCCTATTCGGTGGCTGTACGAAGTCGTAAACTTTGTGGTCAACACCGTGCGTTCGCTGCCTTTTATTATCTTGATGGTCGCGATTTTGCCCTTTACCCGCGTGATTGTCGGCTCTTCGATTGGCACTACTGCAGCGCTAGTCCCACTGACCATCTTCATCGCGCCCTTTATGGCTCGTCTGATTGAGCAGTCAGTCCTAGATGTTGATTCTGGAATCTTGAAAACCGCCGAATCCATGGGCGCAACGACCTGGCAAACCATTCGCTACTTCCTGCTTCCCGAAGCCAAAGCCGGCATCATTTTGGCGCTCACGACATCGACCATCACGTTGATTTCTGCCACTGCCATGGCCGGTACCATCGGCGGCGGTGGCGTGGGTGACCTCGCCATTTCTTATGGTTACCAGCAGTTCGACACCATAGCGATCATCATTACCGTGATTATCCTCATTGTGGTCGTCCAGCTCATCCAAGCTTTTGGTACGTGGTGGGCACGCAGAGCCCGCAACGATTACTTGATCCAAATAGGCTCAACTTTTTTCAAAATATTTGAACCTGAGTGGAATAGACTCAACTTGGGCTGCGTTGGAACAAGTGAAGCACCTATGATGGAGGCTGAAGAAATAGCTAAAAGGAGAACTAATGAACTCATTTAATCCCACCACGAAAACCCAAGAAGCCTTGCAGCAAGCGCTCGCCAAGGCTTCCGCTAATGGCAACCCGGATATCCGCCCAGCGCACTTGCTGGCCGCAATCTTGGATCAAAAAGACGGGATCGCTGTCCCCGTATTGAAAGCAACCGGTGTCGATCCTGACACCGTGCTGGCTGAAGCACGCGCATTAGTAGATAGCTATCCCAAGGCTGAGGGCCAGAATATGGCCAACCCTAATTTCAACCGCGATGGTCTCAACGTACTGACCAACGCGCAAGAACTCGCCGGGGAGCTGGGGGATGAATTCGTCTCCACGGAAGTATTGCTCGCTGCTATTGCAGCATCAAAGTCAGATGCCGCAGAGCTGCTTATTTCCCGTGGCGCTACCGCAGAAGCTATTAAAGGCGCATTTCCATCTGTGCGCGGTGCTGCGAAAGTAACCAGCGAGAACCCGGAAGAGCAGTTCCAGGCATTAGAGAAATACTCCACGGACTTAACCGCACGTGCGCGCGAAGGCAAGATTGACCCGGTTATCGGCCGCGATCAAGAAATTCGCCGCGTCGTGCAGGTCCTGTCCCGCCGCACGAAGAATAACCCAGTTCTGATCGGTGAGCCTGGTGTAGGTAAGACCTCCATCGTGGAAGGCCTTGCCCGCCGAATTGTTGCCGGTGACGTCCCAGAGTCACTTAAGGGCAAGACGTTGCTGTCGTTGGATCTTGGTTCCATGATTGCGGGTGCGAAATACCGCGGTGAATTCGAAGAGCGCCTGAAGGCCGTCTTGGATGAAATTAAGGCATCTGAAGGCCAGATTATTACCTTCATCGATGAGCTGCACACGCTTGTCGGCGCGGGCGCTACCGGCGAAGGCTCGATGGACGCCGGCAACATGATTAAACCCATGCTGGCGCGCGGTGAGCTGCGCCTAGTCGGTGCAACCACCTTGGATGAGTACCGCAAGTACATCGAAAAGGACGCCGCGCTGGAACGCCGTTTCCAGCAAGTCTATGCCGCTGAGCCTTCTGTGGAAGACACCATCGGTATTTTGCGTGGTCTGAAAGAGCGCTACGAGGTCCACCACGGTGTCCGCATTATGGACTCCGCGCTCGTTGCGGCAGCAGAGTTGTCGAATCGCTACATCACCAACCGTTTCTTGCCGGATAAGGCTATTGACTTGGTCGATGAGGCCGGCTCGCGCCTGCGCATGGAGATTGACTCCTCCCCGCAGGAAATCGATGAGCTGGAGCGCATCGTCCGCCGTATGGAAATCGAAGAGTTGGCGCTGAAGAAAGAATCAGATGCCGCCAGCCAGGATCGCTTGTCCAAGTTGCAGCAAGAGCTTGCTGATGAACGCGAAAAACTCGGCGAGCTGCAAGCCCGGTGGAATAATGAGAAGAAGTCCATCGATGATGTCCAGCAGGCCAAAGAGGAACTGGAGAACCTGCGCCGCGAGGCAGAAATCGCCGAGCGCGACGGTGACTATGAGCTAGCTTCTGAGCTGCGCTACGGCCGGATTCCGAAGCTGGAAACCCAGGTCGAGGAAGCTGAAGAGCGCGCGAACCAGCAGCACAACACCATGCTGGTGGAAGAAGTCTCCCCAGATGTCATCGCTGAGGTTGTCTCCGCCTGGACCGGTATTCCTGCCGGCAAGATGCTCGAGGGTGAAACCGAGAAGCTTCTGCACATGGAAAAGGTTCTGGGCCGTCGCGTGGTCGGGCAGTCTGAGGCAGTTACTGCTGTCTCCGATGCCGTGCGTCGTTCGCGTGCAGGCATTGCCGATCCGAACCGCCCAACTGGTTCCTTCCTCTTCCTAGGCCCAACGGGTGTCGGTAAGACGGAGCTTGCCAAGGCACTGTCGGAGTTTCTCTTCGATGATGAATCCGCCATGGTGCGCATCGACATGTCGGAGTACGGCGAGAAGCACTCGGTTGCACGTCTTATCGGTGCGCCTCCGGGATATGTCGGCCACGAGGCTGGCGGTCAGCTCACCGAGGCAGTGCGTCGTCGTCCGTACACGCTGGTGCTTTTCGATGAAGTTGAGAAAGCCCACTCGGATGTCTTCGATATCTTGCTGCAGGTGCTTGACGATGGCCGCCTGACCGATGGCCAAGGCCGCACCGTCGATTTCCGCAATACGGTTATCATTTTGACCTCGAATCTTGGTGCCGGTGGTGACCGCGAGCAGGTCATGGCAGCAGTGAAGAAGGCATTCAAGCCGGAGTTTATTAACCGTCTTGATGACGTGGTTGTCTTTGAACCACTGTCTACTGAGTTGCTTGAGGGCATCGTCGATATCCAGCTGCAAAGCCTGGCGTCGCGTCTGGAGCAGCGCCGTCTGGAACTCGATGTTGATCTCTCTGCCAAGCACTGGCTCGCGGAACGCGGCTACGACCCAGATTATGGTGCTCGTCCGCTGCGTCGTCTGATTCAGCAGTCGATTGGTGACCAGCTCGCCCGCGAGCTGCTCGCTGGCCAAGTCCGCGACGGCGATACGGTGCATGTCACCACCGCCGAAGACGGTGAATCACTGACTCTGTCCACCAACTAATCCCACCCTTCTCTAGCGCGCAGCGTCCATTCATTGCGATTCTGCGCGCTAGCGCATTTGCGCTGCCGACTCAGTGCTGAGCTTATAGAATGAGCAGCATGAGTATTTTGGTATCTCCGCAAGCCCTCAATGATCTAATTCATCAAGGTCAGCGCTACACCTTGTTGGCCTCGCTGTGGGGAACTAGCGAATATGACGGCGCACAACAGTTCCAGTCTTTGCACATTCCTACTGCCCAGTACTGCGATACCGCTGGCGCGCTGGCTGGATTGCCTGGCTCGCGTGATGGCCGCAACCCGATGCCTGATCCGAAGCTGTTGCAAAAGCACTTTGAAACCTGGGGCCTGCGCCAAGACCGCCCCGTTATCGTCTACGACGAAGGCCGCGGACTATTCGCTGGCCGCGCCTGGTGGATTTTGCGCTGGGCAGGTGTAAAGAACGTGCAGATCCTCGACGGCGGCTTTGCGAATTGGCGTCGGCATAAGCTGCCAACGCTTACCGGCCCGGGCAATATCTCCGTGGAAACTGATCAGATTGTGGAGCCGCAGCCGCAGATGGTGGCCACGATCGAAGACGTCAAGGCGCATACCGGACTGCTGCTCGATGCCCGTGAAGCCAACCGTTTTGCCGGGCGCCGTGAAAACCTGGACCTAAAAGCTGGCCACATCCCAGGTGCCGTCAATATTCCACAGCGCAACTTCCATCACCCAGACCGCACCTGGAAATCCAAGGAAGAAATCTCCGAGATTTCCGACCAAGCCGGCATCACCAAAGACAATGTCAAAGACGCCATTGTCTATTCTGGCTCCGGCAATCACTCAGCGCTGGCACTTGCGGCGCTGGAATTAGTTGGTCTGACCGGCGCACGGCACTATGTCGGTGGCTGGTCGCAGTGGTCGGCAAATCCCGCTAACCCCGTAGAACGCGGAGATCGCACGGCAATAAGCATTTAAACCCCGTGCAGGCAGTAAAGTAGAGAAGCGATGGCTATTGTACTTCTCCTTCTCTCCCTGGGCGCAGCCGTAGCGGCTATTGCGCTGTGGCGCGCTGCCAACAAACAGGAACTGCCCGCGCCCGCACCAGCTGCGCAGCCAGAAATTGAGGCCGAGGCCCAGCCTGAGCCCGAACCTAAGCTCTCGTCGGAAGCGGAACCAGCACCCTTACCGGAACCTTTGCCCGAACCCATGGCGGAGCCAGAAGCTGAGCCAGATTCCGAACCAGCGCCTGAGCCCGAACCCGAACCCGAGTTACAGCCGCAGCCACAAACACAGGCGCAGCCCGAGCATCACGCTCGCTTGATGCTGCCAGGGGCTCTAAAGCGTGAACGTCGGCACTGGGCAGAGGCGAAGAACTTCGAGTTCTTAAAATCCGATGACTACCTCGCGGATGAGTGGACACGCGGTGCTGCTGCCAGTGGTGCTGCCCCGCGCGATATTGTCGTTGGCAATGTCTTTGGCCACGAAATGCTGCTGATGGATCTTGGCGGAATTAACGTCATGGCCATGCGCACGGGCGCGGCTTCAGAAGAGGTCATTGATTTCCGCCGCGATAATGCCTTGACGCAAGAATCCTCCAATGACTTGCTTGAAGCCTTTTCCGCCGCGGATTTCACCGCGCTGGCTACTGATACCGCCGTGGCTCAGCGCATGCGTGATATCCGCGTGGATGTTGCGCTCGAGCGCATGCCCAAGGAAGTCACGGGCATTTGGATGGAATCCGAATGGGTGCTTGCACAAACCACCAAAAATGCCATGTCGCCGGTCTGGGAAGAGATGCTCGCCCCACTCGCATTGCTTGCCGATGCCGCCCGCACCCTTCCACCACGGCCATCTTCTGGCCAGGAACTGCGCTTAGAAGACGGCGACCCCACCCGTCCCGCACCACCCGCGGGCCCGGTGGAACTTTCGGGGCTGCCCACAATCCGCACGAGCCCGGAGCACTTTGAGCACCCACCCGTGCAAAGGCCGGAAGAACCCATCGAATTGCCCACCCGCGTGATTGATGATTCCCGTGGTGACTTCGATGACAATGACACCGACGCGTACGATATTGGCGCTGATGATGTCGACGCAATCGGCGACCAACCCGCTGAAAATCAGACTCCCAACCCCACGGATGTGCGCATCACCCGCCAACAAGGCACTGATGCTTCCATTTTTGAAGATTACGACGATTAATCAACCGAATAATTGACCCGAATAGAAAGGCCCGAAATTATCATGAGCTTGGACCCGCAACTCAAAGCCCGCCTGGCAGAACTAGTTAAAGAACTTGCTGTTGTCCACGGCAAAGTCACCTTGTCCTCAGGCAAGGAAGCTGATTACTACGTGGATCTGCGCAGGGCGACGTTGCAGCATGAGGCGTCACGGCTCATCGGTAAGCTTTTGCGTGAGCTCACAGCTGACTGGGACTATGTCGCCGTAGGCGGCCTGACCTTGGGTGCTGACCCTGTTGCCACCTCGATCATGCATGCCGACGGCCGCGATATTGATGCTTTTGTAGTGCGCAAGGAAGCCAAGAAGCACGGCATGCAGCGCCGTATTGAAGGCGCGAATATCGTCGGGCAAAAAGTCCTAGTCGTTGAAGATACGACCACCACCGGCAACTCGCCGCTGACTGCTGTCGCCGCGCTGCGCGAAGCTGGCGCTGAGGTCGTTGGCGTCGCCACCGTCGTGGACCGTGCCACCGGCGCCGCTGATGTCATCGCCGCGGAAGGTCTCGAATACCGCTACCTGCTCGACCTTGCTGACCTAGGCCTGTAGATGGAAACACAACAACCCGGCCCCACCGAATGGAATGAAGGCCGCCACGGCGTTGGCCCCTGGGAAGGCGAGCTGCCCACCGATGAGCACTATGATTCGCAATTGCTTGTCGATGGCGACCGCCGCAACGTCGTCGACGCCTATCGCTATTGGAGTCGCGAAGCGATTGTCGCTGATATCGATACCCGCCGGCACTCGCTGCACATCGCGATTGAGAATTTCGAAAACGACGCCAATATCGGCACCGTTGTGCGCACCGCTAATGCCTTTGCCGTTGATACCGTGCATATCGTGGGCCGGCGCCGCTGGAATCGCCGCGGCGCGATGGTGACCGACCGCTATCAGCACCTGCAGCACCACGACACCGTCGGTGAGCTGATGGCCTGGGCACGCGAGCAAGACTTAACCGTGGTGGCCATCGATAACACCCCCGGAAGTGTTCCTTTAGAAACCGCCGAATTACCTTCGCATTGCCTGCTACTATTTGGTCAGGAAGGCCCCGGGGTGACCGAAGAAGCGCAGGCAAGCGCAAAAATGACCTGTTCGATCGCTCAGTTTGGTTCAACACGCTCCATTAACGCGGGTGTAGCAGCGGGTATAGCCATGCACACGTGGATTCGCCAGCACGCAGATTTATCGCGCGCATGGTGATATAAATCTTGTATTGAATACCAACTTGAGGAGTGATAAAGCCGCCGTGGAAGAGAAATGGTCGCATCGCGCCGACCTTGCTGAGTCGGCAATTCATGATCGGCATGCAACGTCTGTGTGGTCATTGCCCCGGACGAACCTAGCGGTCGTGAGCTGGCCACCCGTGTCCAAAGAGCGCCTCTTTGTGCATTGGCACTACTGGTGGCAAGCTCACTATGTCGATTGTCAGGTGGATGCGGCTTTGCGTCATAACACCAAGACTCGACGCAAAAGAATTGCTGACACTCTCCGCGGTATCCGACGTCGCAACATTACGGCTTTGACTAAAAACCGTTATTATGACGACAAGTTGTGGCTGGCTCTGGCCATGGACCGAGTGGCGAAGCTGCCGAAGATGTCACGGCCGAAAAGCCTGACATCGTTGCAAAACAACATCCTTGACGGCCGGGATAAGACCTTCGGTGTGCTGCCGTGGCGCGAAGGCGAGACCTTTTTAAACGTGCCCACCAATGGCCCTGCGGCGATCATGCTCGCGCGCATGGGGCGAATTGATGAAGCCCGGCACATCGTGGACTGGATTTATGACAACTTGGTCGACGATGACGGCTTCATCATGGACGGGCTGCGCATGCGCATGGACGGTCCGGAGCTGGTGCGCAATATCCACCCTTACTGCCAAGGCGTTGTGTTAGGCGCGTGTTTGGAGATCGCATTAGCGTTGCGCGAAGAGGCCGGAGTGGGCTCTTTGGAGCAAATAGATTCAGTCCGCGACGCCGAGCTTGCCGATGAAACCATGCGCTATCTCACCCGCATCCGCGGCCTCGTGCAGGCCGTGGCTTCGGAGATGGCAACGCCTGCTGGTGTTATCGATTGGGACACTGGCGATGGCGACGGCGGGCTGTTTAAAGGCATTCTGGCGCGCTATTTAGCTGAAGTTGCGGTGCGTTTGCCGGCCGATTCTCCGGCGAACCGCGCAGCGCGCAAACTTGCGGCAAGGTTGGTCATGGCCTCGGCAAACTCCGTGTGGGAGCACCGCCTAGAAGTCGACGGCTTGCCAATTTTCGGCACCGACTGGACCGCGGACGCACGCTTGCCCCATAACTACGGCGTCGGGGCGAGCTCGCTTGGAGAAAAAGTCGGTGTCATCCGCATTGCCGAGCGCGATCTTTCGGTGCAGCTATCAGGCTGGATGCTGCTCGAAGCAGCCGCGCGGGTAGCCGGCACGCTCGAAGAAAGTTAATTTCCTAGCTAAGTTCGCGGCAAGAATTCCTTCACGCAGGCATACTAGTTAGTGACATTTCATTCCACGCGTAAGAAGGAAGAATTCATGCCTATCGCAACTCCTGAAATTTATAACGCAATGCTTGACACCGCCAAGAAGGACGGCTTTGCGTTTCCCGCGATCAACTGCACCTCCTCGGAGACCATCAACGCAGCGTTGAAGGGCTTCGCCGAAGCAGAATCCGACGGCATCATCCAATTTTCCACCGGTGGTGCTGAATTCGGTTCCGGTCTGGGTGTAAAGAACAAGGTCGCTGGCGCACAGGCGTTGGCTGCGTTTGCTCATGAGGCAGCGAAGCACTACGGCATCAACGTCGCACTGCACACTGACCACTGCCAGAAGGAAGTGCTCGATGAGTTCGTGCGTCCATTGATTGCGATTTCCCAGGAGCGCGTCGACCGCGGCGAGCTGCCACTGTTCCAGTCCCACATGTGGGATGGCTCCGCTGTGCCTATCGACGAAAACCTCGAAATCGGCCAGGAACTGCTCGCAAAGGCGAGCGCTGCCAACATCATTTTGGAAGTTGAAATCGGCGTCGTCGGCGGCGAAGAAGATGGCGTTGAAGCCAAGGCCGGCGCGAACCTGTACACCACCGAAGAAGACTTCGCCAAGACCATCGATGCCCTAGGCACCGGCGAAAATGGCCGCTACCTGCTGGCTGCAACCTTCGGCAACGTGCACGGCGTGTACAAGCCAGGCAACGTGAAGCTACGCCCAGAGATCTTGGACATGGGCCAGAAGGTCGCCGAAGAAAAGCTCGGCCTCGCTGCTGGTTCTAACCCATTCGACTTCGTCTTCCACGGTGGCTCCGGCTCCGAGAAGGAAAAGATCGAAGAAGCGCTGCGCTACGGCGTTATCAAGATGAACGTCGACACCGATACCCAGTACGCGTTCACCAACCCAATCGCGCGCCACATGTTCGGCAACTACGACGGCGTGTTCAAGATTGACGGCGAAGTCGGCAACAAGAAGGTCTACGACCCACGCTCTTACCTGAAGAAGGCAGAGCAGTCCATGGCTGAGCGCATCATCGAGTCTTGCCAGGACCTTAAGTCTGTTGGCAAGTCCGTCAGCAAGTAAGAGCTTTACGACTAAGCTCGGTATACATGGCAGGAAAGGGCAAAGGCACACACGGCGGCAAGATCAACACCCGTGAGCGACTCCAGGTAGTTGAACACTCGCTTCGTTCGCGAATCAACCGTGTGCGCACCCGCTTTCCGTACATGCTCCAAGCCACCATTGGTGCTGGCTTGGCCTATTGGGTGGCCCACGGATTAGTGGGCCACCCACAGCCGTTCTTCGCGCCGATGTCCGTGGTCATTATCCTCGGACTCTCCGGCGGCGACCGGCTCAGCCGCGCCTTCGAAATGGCGATGGGCGGCGTGATGGGCGTCGCCCTGGGAGATTTGCTCTTCCACTCCACCGGCATGACTGGGCCGCTGCAAATTACCCTCATTGTGTTCATCGCGCTGATTGTCGGCTCGCTGCTGACAAAATCAGTGCTGGTGAGCAACCAGATCGTCATCGGCTCTATCCTTATCGCCACGATCTTGCCGCCCGATGTCTCCAACGGCGGGCTCGAGCGCGCGATAGACGCGCTGATTGGCTGCGTCATCGGTATCGCCACCATCGCGCTATTGCCGAATTCGCCGTTGACCAACGGGCGCAATGAGATTTCCAAGGTACTGGCGATTATCTCCTCGGTGCTTGACGATGTCGTCGCCGGCCTACGCGACAATGACTCCAAAGTCATCGACCAAGCCATGGATGCGGTCAACAACTCACAGACCGAGATCAACAGCATGCTGGCGGCCGCGAAATCCGGCAAGGAAGTCACTAAAGTCTCGCCGTTGATGTGGAGCTCGCGCCGGCAGCTGCGCTCTTTTGAGCGCATGCTCGACCCCGTCGGCAACTGCGTACGCCTGGTCCAAGTGCTCGCGCGCCGGGCTGGCGTGCTGTGTGAAGACGGCGATAAGGTCAGCGATAAACAAATCGCGCTGCTGGAAGAACTCGCCGATATCGCACTGGGGCTATCGTCGGTCTATCAAAAACGCACCAAAGTCATCGAAGCCCAAGAAATCCCCGCGCTAATTAACCGCTTGCGCGACGTTGCCGCAGAATCCGGCACCGAGGTCTTGGATAAAAATTCGGTGCTCTCTGCCTATGCCATTCTCGCGCAGACCCGCTCAGTGGCAGTCGATTTGATGATCGTGTGCGGCATGTCGCGCGAATCTGCCGTGGCACAGCTTAAACCGACCTCGAAGACTCCGGCGTTTCCACCCGAGGTCTAGCCCTCGTCGTCTAGCCCTTGCCGTCTAGCTCTCTGCGCGCACGACCTGTAAATCGCGCAGGTGGCGGTAAAACGTCGAACGCTTCACGGGGCGCTTCGCGCTGACGCCATCGACGGTCACGCGCAAATCAGGCCCACCAGCCTGCAGCGCCCTGCCGGTGAGCGCCGAAGCAGAATCCAACTGCCCCAGCGCTGCTTGACCCGCGACCTTTTGCTTCAACCGCTCCCACCGGCTTTTTGCCTCTGGGTACGCGAAAGGCGTGCGCGCGGCAGCGGCCACGATCCCGGGCGCATCCAGCATCGGCACTAGGCGCGCCCCAAACTGCTGCGACCCGGCAACCAGCGTCGTGTCATCGACAATAATTTCGCCGACTAGCGGCCCGTTCTCCCACGCGCTGATGACCGCGGAACCCGCCACCGCAAGCCCGGTGTCATTGCGAATCAACGGCACCGGATGTACCGAACCCTCCAAGGCCAGCTTCATCGCGGAATCGATATCAGCCGGAATATTCCAGTTCTGCGCGGCAGTGGAGACTTGCGCTCCACTGCCGGCTTTTTTCGACGCTCCTTCGCCAAGGACAGGGACGTAACCGACCTCCGCCCACATATAATCCGCTCGCATCATGCGCGTTAACACAGCTGAAAGCGCGGCATCGTCGCCGATGACCACAATGCGTAAGGGATCATCGATAGGCTGCGGTGCAAACTGCGGCGCGCCCAAATGCGATACATCCGGCTGCTTCGCAATTTCATCCAGCGACGGGGTAGGGTCAACCGGCAAAATTGCCGCCGCAGCTTCATCGATTATTTTTAGTTCTTGACGCGTCGGAATCGCCGATACCTGGTGATATTCAACATCTGGCACCGGGACATCACCGCAGCGCAAAATACGAACCTGCATGGCTAAATACATTATCACTGGCGATAAAGGTAGAGTTAACGCGTATTTAGCCTTAAATCTAGGAAGTGAATAACCATGGCAGCTATCGTTATCGTCGGCGCCCAATGGGGCGACGAAGGCAAGGGCAAAGCTACAGACATCCTGGGTGGACGCGTGGACTACGTCGTCAAGCCCAACGGTGGTAACAATGCTGGCCACACCGTTGTAGTCGGTGGCGAAAAGTACGAACTCAAGCTGCTGCCCGCCGGCATCCTCTCCGAAAACGCCGTGCCAGTGCTGGGCAATGGCGTAGTTATCAACCTCGAAGCACTCTTTGAGGAAATTGAAGGCCTCGAAGCCCGCGGCGCTGATGCCTCCCGCTTGCGCATTTCCGCCAACGCGCACCTAGTTGCGCCATACCACCAGACCTTAGACCGCGTGCAGGAACGCTTCTTGGGCAAGCGCGCGATTGGCACCACCGGCCGCGGTATCGGCCCAGCATATGCCGACAAGGTCGCGCGCGTCGGCATTCGCGTGCAGGACATCTTCGACGAATCCATCCTGCGCCAGAAGATCGAGTCCGCACTGGATATCAAAAACCAGATGCTGGTCAAGATGTACAACCGCAAGGCGATTGACCCGGAGACCATCGTTGAATACTTCCTGTCCTACCGTGATCGCCTCGAACCTATGGTCGTGGACTCCGAGTACGAGCTCAACACCGCGCTCGATGCCGGCAAGCACGTGCTCATGGAAGGCGGCCAGGCCACCATGCTCGACGTCGACCACGGTACCTACCCATTCGTGACCTCGTCCAACCCGACCGCCGGCGGCGCATCGGTAGGCTCTGGCATCGGTCCAACCCGCATCACCCACTCCCTGGGCATCATCAAGGCGTACACCACCCGCGTGGGCGCCGGACCATTCCCAACCGAGCTCTTCGATAAGTGGGGCGAATACCTCCAAACCACCGGCGGCGAGGTCGGCGTCAACACCGGCCGCACCCGTCGTTGTGGCTGGTACGACTCCGTGATTGCGCGCTACGCATCGCGCGTCAACGGTTTTACTGATTACTTCCTCACCAAGCTCGACGTACTCACCGGCATTGGCGAAATCCCCATCTGCGTGGCCTACGACGTCGATGGCGAGCGCTTCGACGAAATGCCACTAACTCAGTCGCAGTTCCACCACGCGCAGCCGATTTATGAAACCATGCCAGCGTGGGACGAAGACATTACCGGCTGCACCACCTTTGAGGAGCTGCCACAAAAGGCACAGGATTACGTGCTGCGCCTCGAGGAGCTGTCCGGCACCCGCATGTCCTACATCGGCGTTGGCCCTGGCCGCGATCAGACCATCGTGCGCCACGACGTGCTCGACGAGAAATAGTAAAAGGAGCAGCCTTGGAGTCCTATATCGGTAGCCCCCTGACCTCGAATGCTGTTCGGGTTCTCATGCTCGGCGGTGGTGAGCTGGCCAAAGGTTTGGTGGGCGCGTTTCAAAATTTGGGCTTGGAAGTCCACGTGGTTGACCGCTATGAGGGGTCTCCAGCGCAGCAGGTTGCACACTTTAGCTACACCGCGGATATCGATGATGAAAAGGCCGTGCTCGATTTAGTCGAGCACATCAAGCCGGCTTATGTCGTGCCAGAAATCGAGGGCGTAGCAGATGAGGCTTTGCATGCGCTTCACGATGACTCCGCTGTCACCGTTGTGCCCACCGCCCGGGCGTGTGAGCTTACAAGTGACCGCAAGAAGCTCCGCGAAGTCGCAGAAAGCCTCGGCTTGCCAACGACCGCGTACAAGGTCGTAGAAACCTTCGACGCTTTGAAAGAAGCGGTGAACGAGCTCGGTTTGCCGTGCATTATTAAGCCAGATGTTGCAACCTCTGGGCGCGGGCATGTGCTGGTCAAAGACGAAGACCAACTCAAAGACGCGTGGGATAATGTGCGTCGCGGCAAAAAGAACTCCTGGGTTGTCGCCGAGCGCTTTGTGGATTTTGACTATGAAGTCATCATCATGGCGGTGCGCTCGATTGACCCAGAAACGGGCAAGCTCGCAACGTGGTTCTCAGAGCCGATTGGCTATGAACATGCGCGTGGCAACCTCGTGGATTGCTGGCAGCCGAAGACGATGAGCCAGCGTGCCTTTGAAAATGCGCGCTCGGTAGCAGCGCGTATTTCTAACGAGCTCGGCGGCCGCGGCATCTTCGCGGTGGAGCTGTTTGTCGCAGGCGACGATATCTACTTCTCCTCGGTGACCCCACGTCCTTCTGATAAAGCGATGCTGACCGAAGCCACCCAACGCTTTTCGCAGTATGAATTGCATGCGCGCGCCATTTTGGGCCTGCCGATTGACATCACGCTGGTCTCACCGGGCGCTAGTTCTTTGCTGCACGCAACCGAAGAGATCGACGAAGTCACCTACTCGGGCGTTGAAGAAGCCCTGCAGGTTGCAGAAACCGATGTCCGCCTATTCGGTAAGCCTTCGGCATACCCCGGTCGGCGCATGGGGCTTATCATGGCCACCGCCGACGATGTCTCCGAAGCCCGCGACCGCGCTGCGATCGCGGCATCGAAGATCACCATTAGCGCCGCCCCGGGGTTAGTTCCTAAACCGGAACTAACCGAAGAGAACGGGGCGACCTCTGAAAAGGAGTTATCCTCCGATGAGGTCGAAAGCTCCGAGTGAGCTATTAAGGTGCGTGTTTGAATACTCGCGCCCGCTTGGGCTGCGATAACGCACACGCCCCCGGCGGTGCATGCGCCCACGCCGGGGTGGCGCATTCGGGTCATCGTCGTTAGCGCCGTTGTGGTACTTGCACAACATCGCAAGATTCTCCGGCGTAGTCTGCCCACCCAGGTTGTGAGGATCTAGGTGGTGCACTGGGCAACGGTCAGCAGGTACTGCACACCCGGGCCACGGGCACACGAGGTTTTCTGCAGTCGCCAAGATGCGCTGTTTCACCGAAGCGAAGCGCGCCTGGTATAAATTCACCGGTCCGCGCGTGGGGTGAAAGAGCCCGGCGAAAATATCGCTACCTAATTGCCCAGCGAGCAGAGCTGAGAGAAACTCCGCGCCGGTCATGGTGGTGCCATCGGAAAGCCCCAGCACTACGTCATCGCCGCGACCTCCTAAGATTTTACGCAGTCATCCAGCCCCACGGCAATTACTGTGCGATACACCGGCTCCACCAGCGCTGCGCCGCTGTCTAAATGCTGCCACAGCGCAGCCAACAGCTGCTTCGAGCGCTTCTGCGGCACAGCTACTCGGGTAGCTGCGGTGCTGCCAGCATCAGTGCGGTGCTTGATTACGGCGTCGAGGGTCTTTTCCAAGTCCGCGATGCGACGCTGCGAATCAGTAACCGACATCGTGCGCATGCCGTGTTTCGGGCGTCCAAAGCGTACCCCAGCCTCGGGCGGCCGCGGGCCTAAAATCTCTTCCACGCGCGCCGCAGCATGCGCGTTGACTTCCTCATAAGAACCAGTCATTGCCACGAGCTCCGCGCGCAAAGCCCACGCTTGCCCGCGGGATTTGAGACGCAGGGCGTGGCGGTTGATCATCGTCAAGCGATCAATGCTTAACCCGGCCTGCTCCGCCGCAGCGACTGTCTCGCGCTGTACCTTCGGCGAATCTGCCGGACCCAGAAAAGACTCCGCCGTGCGCTTCCATGCCTTGGCTTGGGACGGCGAATAACCCAGCTCTATGACGTCATACGCGCTGCGGAATTGGCACGCGCGCATGACCGCAACGCCATGTGCGGCAATCTGAGCAAGCGACTGGAAGATGTCCATGTATTCGAGCTAAGCCCAGCTTCCAAAGCCTGTCTAGCCCAAGCCGCCCGAGCCTGTGGATAACTGCGTTGACACGTCACCCAACCCCCGGAGTTATCCACAGGCAGGCGTTGGGGCATAGGAAAAGCGCGGGAGACTAAAACGTCTCCCGCGCTGAAGGTCTCCCGCGCTGATTCTCTGTTGCGTTTTAAGCCTGTGGGCCTGCGTGGCGGATCATGTCCTCCCACTCCACAATCTTTACGCGCTCGCGCTCGAATTCTTCACCAGCGGCGCGCTCGGCTGCGTCCAAGCGACCCCAGCCTTCCCAGGTGGTGATCGCTACATCGCGGGACTCCAACAGGTTAACAATCGCTTCAGGGTCGCGCTTGTCAGCTGCGGTGAGCTTGCCGGACACGTAGTCCTCAATGAGCATGGTGGTGGTGTCCTTGGCATCGGACTTGGTGTTACCAATCAAGCCGATAGGACCGCGTTTAATCCAGCCGGTGGCGTAGAGGCCAGGGATGGATTCACCGGTGGAAGAGTCGATGACGTGGCCGCCGTCGTTCGGGATGACGGACTTCTTCTCATCGAAAGGCACACCGTCGACGTGCTGTGGGTGGTAACCAATCGCACGGTAGACAGCCTGTACTGGCCAGTCGGTGAACTCGCCGGTGCCGGTGACGTTGCCGTTGCCGTCGAGCTGGGTGCGCTCGGTGCGAATGCCCACGACCTTGCCGTCTTCGCCGACAATCTCGGTTGGAGATTCGAAGAAGTGGATGTAGATCTTGTGCGGGGCATCGCCTGGCTCGCGCATGGCGTAGCTTTCCAGCGTCTGGCAGACCAGGTCAACGGACTTGGACTCGCGGCGCGCAGCTTCCGATGCGGCGTCGTAGTCGATGTCCTCTGGTGCGACGATGACCTCGATGGTTGGGGACTCGTCGAGCTCCTTGAGTTCCTTCGGGGTGTACTTTGCCTGCGCTGGGCCGCGGCGGCCGAACACGTGGACTTCCTTGGCCTTGTTCTCCTTGAGCGACTGGTAGACGTTGTCTGGGATTTCGGTAACCAGCAGCTCATCGGCGGTCTTAGCCAAGATGCGGGAAACGTCCAAAGACACGTTACCCACGCCGATAACAGCGACGGACTCAGCGCTCAAGTCCCATTCGCGCTTGAAGTTAGGGTTGCCGTCGTAAAAGCCCACGAACTCAGCGGAGCCGAAGCTGCCGTCGAGTTCTTCACCAGGCAGACCCATGGCCTTGTCCTGGGTCGCGCCGGTAGCGAAGATGATGGCGTCGTAGTATTCGTGCATTTCATCGACGGTGATGTCGCGGCCGACCTCAATGTTGCCGAGGAAGCGAATCTCATTCTTTTCCATCACGTTGTGCAAAGACTGCACGATGCCCTTGATGCGTGGGTGGTCAGGGGCAACGCCGTAGCGGATGAGGCCGAATGGGGCTGGCATCTTCTCAAACAGGTCAATCTGGACGTCCAGTTCAGATTTCACCAGAAGGTCAGAAGCGTAAATGCCGGCAGGGCCAGAGCCAATAACAGCAATCCGGGCAGGCTGGTTGGACGCGTGGACGTCCGCGGTGGTGCTCATCGGAAGATTCGTCTCCTTGATAATTCGAATAGTGCTTAAAGTCTACGTTGTAGAATAGGCGATGTCTGTGGTAACAATCACC
This sequence comes from Corynebacterium sp. J010B-136, assembly GCF_002967075.1. Lineage (GTDB taxonomy): Bacteria > Actinomycetota > Actinomycetes > Mycobacteriales > Mycobacteriaceae > Corynebacterium. Next base: position 147,113 of record NZ_PUGE01000004.1, read on the forward strand.
TCTCACCTTGGGTTTTAAGCCCCTCCTAACAGCGTTTGGCCAGTGTATTGGCGGTGCGCGGCGGGTGCATAAAAATATTGCTACTTTTCGTATTCCGCGTGGATTGTGCGCTGCTCGGATAGAATTGAGGGCAGTATCCATGCCTTTAAAACGAAAGGTCTACTTTCAATTATGCCTGAAACCCGTTCGGCGCTTCTGAGCGCGCTTGGTTTGAGTTTCGACGAGATTGATGTGGCCGGCTTGGCTGCAAAATCGGGGGTCGCCGTCGTGCGTCTTTCGCAGCAGCCGCCGAAGGTGGCAGAGATTGTTGCTGCGCAGCCGCTTGCCGATGGCCCCGCGTTCGTCGAAGGCTCCGGCGATAGTCACTTTGATGCTGTGGTGGCAGCGGCGTTGGGAATCCCGTTGGTCATTATTGCTCGCGGGGATTCGCGCGCGGCGATGTTGGCTGAGCGCCACGCTAAGGATATGCACGCCACGGTGGCGGGTGTGTTTAGCCCAGAGCAGCTTAGCGATGAACGCGCGTTGCGCCGTGCGGTGAATTTGAACGTGAAGCCGGTTATGTCGGCGCCGGTCTTTGAGCACAACCTTTTGGAGCAAGCGAAGAAGGTTGGCGCGCACGTGGTGCTGCCGGAAGGCGACGATGACCGCATCTTGTTAGCCGCTGGTGCTTTGTTGGAAAAGGGCGTGGTGAAGCTAACCATCTTGGGTGAGCCGGAAGCTTTGGAATCGCGGGCAGCGCAGCTGGGCGTGGATTTACATGATGCGACCTTGCTGGATCATGTGCGCTCACCGTTGCTGGAGGAATACGCGCAGAAATTTGAGCAGCTGCGTAAATCCAAGGGCGTGACCATCGCGCAGGCGCGTGAGACCATGAAAGATATCTCGTACTTCGCCACCATGATGGTGCACTGTGGCGCAGCCGATGGCATGGTCTCGGGTGCCGCGCACACGACCGCGCACACGATTAAGCCGTCGTTCCAAATCATTAAGACGGTGCCGGAAGCATCTGTGGTTTCGTCGATCTTTTTGATGGTCATGCGCGGGCGCCTGTGGGCATTTGGTGATTGTGCGGTTAATCCCAATCCGACGGCAGAGCAGCTGGGGGAGATCGCGGTGGTCTCAGCGCGCACGGCGAAGCAATTTGGTATCGACCCGCGCGTGGCGATGTTGTCTTATTCCACCGGCACCTCCGGCGCTGGGCCAGACGTTGAGCGCGCGGCGGCAGCGGTTGCTAGTGCCAAGGCGATTGACCCACAGGTCAAAATTGACGGTCCGCTGCAATTTGATGCTGCTTGTGACCCTGGCGTTGCGGCGAAGAAGATGCCGGACTCCGAAGTCGCAGGGCACGCGAATGTCTTTATCTTCCCGGACCTGGAAGCCGGAAATATCGGCTATAAAACCGCGCAGCGCACGGGTGATGCCTTGGCGGTGGGGCCAATTTTGCAGGGCTTGAAAAAGCCGATCAATGACCTCTCACGTGGTGCGACGGTGCCGGATATCATCAACACGGTTGCGATCACGGCGATCCAAGCGGGAGGGAAATAATGTACTGCTTGGTTATTAACTCAGGGTCTTCGTCGATCAAATTTCAGATCGTGGATCCGGAGTCTTCGGCAACTGATGAGCCTTTGGCCTCTGGTCTGGTTGAGCAGATTGGTGAGCCACAGGGCGCTATCAATATCACCGTCGAAGGCGAGAAATCGCGCGAGGAGCTCGAGGTTGTCGACCACACCCAGGGCTTAAAGCGCGCATTTGAGCTTCTCGATGCCCGCGGGGTCGGCCCTTCGCAGTTGGATTTCTTCGCGGTCGGGCACCGCGTGGTGCACGGTGGCAAGCTCTTTTCAGAGCCAGTGCTTATCGATGCCCAAATTGAGTCCATGATCGAAGACTTGATTCCTTTGGCGCCGCTGCATAACCCAGCGAACTTAGATGGCATCCGCGTCGCCCGGGAAATCCTGCCGGACCTGCCGCACGTGGCGGTCTTTGATACGGCCTTTTTCAATCACATGCCGCCGGCAGCGGCGCTATATGCGATCAATAATGAGGTCGCATCGCAGTACGATATTCGCCGTTACGGCTTTCATGGGACCTCGCATGAGTTTATTTCCCAGCAGGTCCCGAAAGTACTCGGCCGGGATCCGGAGCACACGCGGCAGATTACGCTGCACTTGGGCAATGGTGCATCGGCAGCTGCGGTGCACAATGGTCGCGCGATGGATACCTCGATGGGGCTAACTCCGCTCGCAGGTTTGGTTATGGGTACGCGCACCGGCGATATTGACCCCGGCATCATCTTCCATCTGGCGCGTGAGGCGCAGATGAGCATCGACGAGATTGATGTCTTGCTGAATAAAAAGTCCGGTGTCAAAGGCCTGGCCGGTGTCAACGACTTCCGCGCGCTGCGCGAGATGATCGATGACGGCAATTCCGATGCCTGGCTGGCCTATAACATCTATATCCACCAGCTGCGCCGATTCATCGGCTCCTACATGATCATTTTGGGCCGCGTCGACGCGATTACTTTCACCGCTGGTGTGGGCGAAAATGACGTCGAAGTGCGCGCGGATGCGCTTGCGGACTTAGAGGTCTACGGCATCAAGATTGATCCCGAGCGCAACGCCGTGCGCTCCGATGAACCGCGCGTGATTTCCACCGATGATTCCACGGTGAAAGTCCTGGTCGTGCCCACGAACGAGGAACTCGCTATCGCGCAAAAAGCCGCGGCACTTACCCAGGGGTAAGCGCCTGAAAGCATCAACGGTGCGCGGGCGAAAGCCCAAGCGCCCTAGAACATCGTGACGGGACGGACTTGGTTTGCCAAGTCCACTAGCGCGTAGCGGTGACGGCTAAACGGCGCTTGGCGCGCGAGCGCACGCAGCGTATCGGCCAAGCCGTAGCGCAGGCCTCGCTGGGTGAACGGATACTCAAAAAGGTCATTTGGGGAGGCAGCTGCCTTGAGATTGGCGTCGCGCAAGAAGCTTAAACCAGCAGAAATGACGGCGATTTTGATCTGCAAAAAGCGCGGCTCATTCGTTGGGATTTCTTCCAGTCGGCGCGCAGCGCGGCGTACCCGCGATTCGTTGACGTCATAAGAGATGAGCTGCACAATCGTGGTCAACTGCGCCATGCGATGATGCCGTGAAGCATTCGGAACTCGGTCCAAGGTCGCAACCGCCGTTTCCACTTGGTTTTCCGCACGCAGCAAGCGGGCTAGGCCGAAAGCTGAAGAAACGGTCGTAGGGTTGGTGGACCACACCGTGCCATAAAGGCGCAGCGAGTTAAAGCGAATGCGCTTGGGGTCGGTGGTGACGTGTTCCCAGATGGTGGGGTCTTCAAAATAAGACTCGTCGAGCTCGAAGAGGTTCGAGGTAATATTCGCACACGCGCGCGCCACTGGCGGTTCCAAAAGCTGCTGTTCGGAATAGCCCAAAGACTGCAGCAGCAGCTCATTGACTGCCGCGAGCGCAAGCTTTGGCGCAGATTCGCCGGGCAAAATCTCCAAAATATTGGAAAAGTGCAGCTGCGCTGCTTCATAATCTTCCAAAAGCAGCTGGGTCACACCCGAATACCACTGGTAGCGCCAGTCCTGGCCGAGCCTTTGCTCGAGCTTATCCAGCCATTGCTTGGCCTGGCCGGTATAGCCAAGATCCAGCATAGAGCGCACCACGCCGAAAGGAATCTCAGCGGACTTTTCATATTCCACAGCTTGCATCGCCTGGCGCAGCGTTTCTAGCGCTTCCTGGGGCTCAGTATAGGAATAGCCCTGCAGCAGTGCTGCGCCGACATCGTCATGGTCCAGCAGTGGCGTGGGCAGCGCCGATACGACCTCGGGGGCGGTAATACGCACGGTGCGCTCGATGCCATCGATAAGCTGGTCGGTGCGAAACACCATGTGCTTGGTACCGAACGTGGAACGCGCCGGGGAAAATAGCGAGTGCTGCGCCGGGTGCTGGATGCCATCGCGAATGGCGATGATCTCGCGCAGCACACCGTAGAGCTGGGTACGCAGTTCGCTGATATCTTTGAAGCGCTTTTTCGGATCCGGGTTGGTCGCGCGCGTTAACAAGCGGTAGAAGGACACGTGCCGGCGCAGGCGCGGCTGCTCCGTCGGGTTGGGAATACCGGGCAAAAAGACGCCGTCTTCGCTCGGCAATTTCAAGGTCAGCGCAGCCAAAGTACGCCCGATGGTGTAGATATCGCTGGCTACCGATGGTCCTTCGGTGGGGACCTCTGGGGCCTGGAAACCCTTGGTGCCGTAGATATAGCCGAAAGCCCCGATGCCTGAGACCGCGCCCAAGTCAATGAGTTTGACCTGGTCTTCGGTGACAATGATGTTGTCCGGCTTAAGATCGTTGTAGACCACTCCGCGCGAGTGCAGGTAATCCAGCGCCGGCAGAAGCTCCAAGATATAGGCAATCGCGATGCTAAACGGCAAACGCTTATTAGGCAGTTCATTACGCCGTTTGCGCAGCGATGGACCGCCGACGTACTCCATGACGATGAACCCGCCCGGCACGCGCTCATCATCGATGAAGTTGAAGATCTTTACGATGCCCGGGTGAGTAATATCGGCCAGAAATTCCCGCTCGGCTTGCGCGGCGGCAGTTTCATCAGCGGATTTATGCGCCTGCATGCCTTTGAGTACCACCACACGCCCGGAGACAAAGTGGTCGTTGGCCAGGTAAATCCATCCCATGCCGCCGTGCGCAATCACGCCGAGGATTTCATACTGGCTGGCGACGATATCGCCGGGCTTGAGCTGCGGCGGAGAAAGCTTCTTTTCCTTAATAGCCTCCGTCGGGTCCATGAGCGCATCTTCGGGTGCGGTGGGAACCACAAACGGCAAGGTGACCATGCCATCGGCAACTTCGCGGTTGGTGCGCGCTGCCAAGCGCAGCTCGCGGAAAGTATCCAGCGCCTGCTGGCGTGAACGCTGCGAAGTATCTAGTAGATCGCCGCTCTGCTTTTCATTCCGATCGCGCAGCTGGCCCAAGTCTTTAATCAGCGCAGCAATATTATCAGGGTCGGTAAAAGACGCCTCGGAATCGTCGTCATCATCCTCGTCGGCAAAGGGGTCAAAAGCAACAGCGTCAGTGCGCTGGTTATCGCCGTCAGCATCGCCGAATTCATCATCATCGTCGGCAAAAGGATCGAAGGCAACTGCCTCGGTCGCAGCGCCCGTATCGCCATCGCCGCCCGCGGTGTTGTCACCCACAGCGTCGTCACTGGCAGTGCCATGACCAGCACCGACTTGCCGCAGCAGCGCGGCTACCTCAGCATCGGCAGCATTGTGGCTAGCGTCGGTGAATTCATCGTCGTCATCGGCGAAAGGATCGAAGGCAACCGCCTCGGTACCGGGCTCGGTTTTCTCCCCGTCTTCATCTTTGCCCTTATCGTCTTCCGGGGTGAGGTAGTTGAGCTCATCGTCAGAGAAATTATGCGTCATGACTGCTCCTCATCATCGTTGTCGCCGTTGTCGCCGCGGCGGCCTTCTTCTATATACTTCGGCTCCGGCAAAGTGGGAACGGGTAAGTAAGGGCCGAACCATTCATCGAAAAGCGAGCGCCACGTGCCATCTTCTTGGATGCGGTCGAGCGTGGAATTGACCTGGCGGATAAGCCCGCGGGAATCAAAGTGCTGGTCCGGTTTGCGCACGCCAATACCGTAAGTCTCCGTCGCCAAAGACTCACCCACGATGGAGGAGTACGGGTCCTGCGCCATCATCCCGGAAAGCAAAGTGTCATCAACAACTACCGCATTGGTCTGCCCCAACTGCAGCGACATTAAACAATCGCCCCAAGATTTGGTGATGAGCAAATTGGAATGAGGTGCGAAATCGGGGATTTTATCCAGCGCCGTTGAACCTTCCACCGCGCACAATGTACGCCCAGAGGTTTGCTCCACGGAAGTAATCCCGGAGCTTGTAGGCACCAACATGCGCGTATCGGTGATCATGTACGGCTGTGAAAACGCGATTTCCTTCTCACGGTCGGGCGTAATAGTCATCGTGCGAATAACTATATCCACGGTGCCATTAGCCAACGCGCGCGTACGGTCCGCGGACTGCAGGAAACGAAAATCCACTCGGTCGCGGTCGCCAAAGATGTCTTCAGCGATTTCGTGCGCGATCTCGACTTCGAAACCGCGCAGCTCACCGGTGGCGGCATCACGATAGGACAGCAGATTATGCGACTGATCCACGCCCACAATCAACCGGCCGCGCTCAATGATATTGGGCACGCGCTCTTCCGGGTCTTTGTCATCCGGGCGGTATGTACCGCGCAGTTCCGCATCGAAGTTGGACTCTTTCGGCGTGTATTCACTCGCCGGCATCCAGCGTGAGCCCACCGGCAGCGGGGAACCAGCAATGGGCGCGGTCAACGGGTCGGAATTCATTGCGCGCGGCAGTTCATTGGTCTCTTCATTTTGCTGCAGCGCCGGATCCGGCGGGATCTTACCGTCGTTGCGGGTGCCGCATGCGGTCATCGTCAAGCAAGCTGCGAGCAGCAACGCCGAAAGTGCACGAGTCTTAGTCATTAGAGGTACTCCTGCAATCGAGGGCGAATACCCAGCCACACGGCAAAGAGCGCAAGGACCGTGAGCATCATGACGGCAGAGGCCACAAAGGTCATCGCGGCAAGACCTTCGGAGATATAAGCGCGCATGGTTTCGCGCGAATCGGCAATCAGCTTGGTCAAAGCGTTATCCAGCGAGTTAAAGGCGGAGGCAGCGGTGGCGTCTTCGCCGGGGTCGGGGTTGGCTGCGGTGGCAAGGTGCAGGGCATCGTCATAGCGGCCAGAGCGCAGGGCGGAGACAAATTCCTCATGGGATACGCTCCAGGCATCAAGCGCTTCGCGCGCGGTGTTAATGGCCAGCTGGGTGCTGGTCAGGTCATCAGGTTCGGTGGAAGCCGGGGTGGTGGCTTCAAATTCGTCGAGGGCCTCGCGGATAGAGGATTCGACTTGCACGAAGGATACGGAGTCGTCTTCGGAATCGCGGCGCACCAAGGCCAAGGTTTCGGTCGTGCGGGCTTGCTGGGCGGCAATGCGCGAGGTGGTCAATGAGCTCCACGGGCTGGAGGCTTCTTCAAAGGCCTGGGAGCCCGCGGACCAGGTGGCGATATTGGCAATTGAGACCCAGAAAATAGCCAGGGTCATTAGCGAGGTGGCGGTGACAAACCCGCGGTTGAGGCGGCGGCGGGTAACGCGCCACAGCCACCATTGCGCCAGCAGCAGGAAGAATACGGCGGCGAAAAGGCCGGACAGTGGCACCCATTGTGGGGAGGTCAAGCTGCGTTGTTCATCGGCTACGCGCGAGGAGGTTATCGAGTACAGCCGGGAGGCAGCAGGCAGGATTTCTTCACGCATGATGGCCGAAGCATTAGACATGTACGCCGCGGAAACGGCATTGGACATGCGGTGGTTGGCGCGTGCATTTTCGACCATGCCGGTATATACCGGTAATTCGCGCTGGATAAATTGCACAAGTTGCCGGATTTCATGGTCGGCGGTGCCAGCGCCTTGAACGGCTTGGGTGGCAGCTACAGCAGCACGGTCGATGGCCTCGTTGTACTTTTGCCTGCTTTGCGATGATTCCACCCCGCCTTGCACAAAGCCTGTCGATGCCACAGTGTCCGCCAGTGACAGCGAAGTATAGAGATTATGCGCGGCATTGGCGGTGGGCTCAGTAATGGTGAGCAGCCGGTCGAGATCGTCTTGGCGCTCAGCGGAAGAATTCGACATGGATACACCGGCAGCGGCCAAAGCAACAGAAAGGGCGACGGTGATGGCGAACATGCGACCGGGGGTGGTCGTCATGAAATTCCAAATGCGCCGCAAAAGGCGCACGGGCCCTGAGAAGGTGGAGAGCGCGAATTGGGTGGCGGGATTGAACACCGGATTTGAGGGTTCTGTGACCTCATCTAGCCAGTGGTCATGGGAGCCGGGATCGGTTGATTCAGGAGAGGGGAAATCCTCGTCTTTAAGCTGCACATCTCGCTGCGCATCCCGATGCCCGGTCATTGTTTAAGACTAACGCAATCAAAGTGTGATCTTCTACCCACTGACACGAAATGTTGTGAAAATTGGGGCTGATGTGATTCGCTTCGCGCGCGCAGATGCTCGAGTAGGATAAATAACTATGGCTGGACGGGAAGCACTACACGCAAATGGTGACGGTTGGGCAGCAGGGCCCGGTGGGGTTCGCATGTGGGGACGCTATGGTGCTGCCGGGTTATTTCTTCTCGCGCGAAATAGTTCCGGGCCAGTGGTGTTGATGCAGCATCGCGCTGCGTGGACCAATTTCGGTGATACATGGGGCATTCCAGGAGGCGCGCGCGACCTTCACGAAAGTGCCGAAGAGGCAGCTGTGCGTGAAACCGTAGAAGAATGCGCAATAGATCCAAATCACGTCTCGGTGGTGGGGGCGGAAGTAACCGCCGGTCCTTTTGAGGCGGTAGCGGACTTACCCGGCGGGTGGACTTATACCACTGTTATTGCTCAAACCAGTGATGGGAATACGCTTGCTACCACGGCAAATGAAGAATCTAAGGAGCTGCGCTGGGTGCCAGTAGACCAGCTGGAAGAGTTGCAGCTCATTGCGCCGTTTCGGCAGGCACTGCCAAGGATTAGGCAGCTGATTGAACCCTTGATTTAAGGGGTAATCGGTGGGGTCAGCGGCCACACGAGAGGATTTTATGGCAACGTTGTGTGCATGATTGAAGTTCAAGGATTGACGAAACAATATCGGTCAGTCCGTGCGGTTGATGACCTCTCTTTTGAAGTCAAGCCTGGGAAAGTAACTGGGTTTTTAGGTCCTAACGGCGCGGGCAAGTCCACTACCATGCGCATGATTGTCGGACTTGATGAGCCAACCGCAGGTAGCGCGCTCATTCACGGCACGCCTTATTCGAAGCTGAAGAACCCACTGCGCACCATCGGCTGTTTGCTCGACGCCAAGGCAGTACACCCGAACCGCTCGGCGGCGGCGCACTTAAAGTGGATGGCGCAATCCAATGGCATTGCCACCTCACGGGTGAAGGAAGTCTTAGAACTTGTGGGCCTAAGTGATGTGGCCAAGAAGAAAGCCGGCGGCTTTTCGCTCGGCATGGGCCAACGTTTGGGCCTTGCCAGCGCTTTGCTGGGCGACCCAGAGATTTTGATTCTGGATGAGCCAGTCAACGGCCTTGACCCCGAAGGTATCCGCTGGGTGCGCTCTTTGGTGCGCGCGCTGGCGGCAGAAGGCCGCTCGGTTTTGATTTCCTCCCACTTGCTCTCAGAGATGGCCTTGACCGCAGACCACCTGGTTGTCATCGGACGCGGAAAATTGATTGCGGACCAGCCAACTTATGAGTTCGTGAAAGAGCACTCGGCGTCCAATGTCTTGGTGCGAACCGATTTCGTGCCGGAATTTTCCCAAGCTTTGGAAAATGAGAACGTGGAATTTACTTCCACCCACGATGAAGAAGGCCGCGAGCAGCTGCTCATTCGCGATCAAACCACTGATTACGTGGGCAACCTCGCTTATTCGGTGGGCGTGCCGCTGACTGAGCTAACGCTCAAGCGCGCTTCGCTGGAAGACGCTTTTATGGATCTCACTAGCGATTCCGTGCAGTACCATGCTGAGGCTCTACCGGGAGAGGACTCCGATGCTTCTTAATACTTTTCGCTCAGAGCTGACCAAGTTATTTACTACCCGCTCGGTGTGGTGGACAACCGGAGTATTCTTCTTCCTCGCCATCGGCTGGACTTTGTTGATGGTTCTTCCGGGCAACTCCCAGCCGGTGGAAGAGCAGATTCCTGTGCCACCTAATGCTTTAGTCACGGGTGTCTACAGCTTGGCTATGCCAGTGCTGCTCATCCAAGCCGTCATGGTCGTGACCACCGAATACCGCTTCGGGGTCCAAACCAACACGTATATGGCGAATCAAAACCGCGCGATGGTCGCGATTGTGAAAGCCGTGATGTACGCGGCTATCGCCGCAATCCTCGTGGTTGTCGCTATTTTGGCAGTCCTGGTGCTGGCGAAGCTGTTGCTGGCTGGTGAGATGGGCGAGCAATTTGAGATCTTTGACGATTTCACCAAACGCGCGCTGTGGGTCTTCCCGCTGGGCATGCTCATGCTCGTTATCTTTAGCCAGGGCTTAGGCCTGATTATGCGCCAGACCACCGGTGCGGTGGCGCTGTCGCTGATTTTGTACTTAGGTATCGACGGCATGGTGACCATGATTCCGAAAATCGGCGAGGACATCGTGCACTACATGCCATTTTCCGCGCTCAACACGTGGATCATGGATGGTGATGTTGCGGGTGCACCGTGGGATTCCGTGACCGGATCCGGACTGGTCTTTGCGGTCTGGGCGTTAGTAGCCTGGATTATCGGGCTAGTTTTGTTGGTCAAACGAGACGCATAGATGGCCGTTTCTTTACTTTTGGCATTGGCGCTGTTGTCCGCAACAGCGCCTTTTGCGACCGATATGTATCTTCCCACCCTGCCAGCGGTGGGTGCAGAGTTCGGTGCCCCTGACTCGGTAGTGCAGCTGACCCTCTCAGGGTTCTTTGTCGGCATGGCGCTGGGGCAACTGCTGGTGGGCCCGATTTCAGATGTCATCGGCAGGCGCCGGCTGCTCATTGCCGGCGCGATTGTGGCGCTTTTAGCCTCCGCTATCGCAGCACTCTCGCCGAGTATCGCCATCTTTGTCGCCGCACGCTTTTTACAAGGCTTAGGCGGCGGGGCATGCGTGGTGCTTGCGCGCGCCATGGTGCCCGACCTGCTATCTGGGCGCGAAGCCGCCAAGACCTACTCGATGCTGATGGCTATCTTGGCAATTGCCCCCGCCGTCGCACCAATCGTCGGCGGCCTGCTGGCAGAGCCGATTGGCTGGCGCGGCATCTACTGGGTGCTGACTGGCCTACACGGCGTGCAGCTACTAGTGGTCCTAAAAATCGTTCCCGAAACCGGTGGGCAAAGCCCCAGCGGCCAAAACCCCGACGGGCATGGCCCTGTAAATCAGGCTTTCTTGGTGCGCGTGTTATCGAACTACGCCACCGTGCTCAAAAGCCCGCGCTTTTGGGGATTTCTTACCGCGATGGCCTTCGCCTTCGCTTCCATGTTTTGCTACATCGCAGCATCGTCGTTTGTCTTCCAGCAGGAATTTGGGCTCAGCCCGCGCGGCTATGCCGCAGTCTTTGCGCTCAATGCCTTGGGCATGTGCGTGGGAAGTTTTGTGAACTCACGGTGCATCGACAAGCTAGGCACCAAGAAAGTCATGCTGGGCGGGCTGTGCCTGGCGCTCTTGGGCAATGTGCTGCTGCTGATTGCGGTCCTATCCGGCGCCGGACTGGTCTGGATTATTCTTGCGCTGCTGCTGTGCATTTCGCCCAACGGCGTCATCATGGGCAATTCCACGGCGATGGCAACTGGGCTCATGCGCACGCGCGCCGGCTCGGTCACTGCGATTATGGGCTTTGGGCAATCAGTGCTCGCTGCAGTCGTTGGTCCGCTGATGGGCCTAGGCGGAAATACCGCCGTGGTGATGTCCCTGGGTATGTCAGCGTGCATCGCGATTGCAGCGGCTGGCGCTGTGCTGGCAACTCGCGGTTTCACGGATTAGTCGCTGCACGCTGCTAATCCGTAAAAACTATTGCAGAGCCGACGACAGGCGCATGACATTGTCGATATAACGGCGTGCGAAACTGCGCTTATTCCACTCTTCCAAGGTCAATTCATGCGAGACCGCGCGGTAATTGGCGGCGAGCTCATTAAACTCCGTAATCAAATCACCCTGAGCAACCAACATGGTGGATTCATAATTGAGGCCGAAAGAACGCATGTCCAGGTTGGAAGAGCCAAACGCTGCCAGCGGATGCGACTTCAGGCGCAGGCCATCGTGGGTTTCTTCGGGGTCGGCGCGGCCGGCATCGGGGTCGGCGAGCACGAACTTCGAATGCAGCACAAAAGGCTCGGGGAATTGATAAATGTGCACGCCGGCTTCAAGCAGCGTTTGGTAGTACGAGGATTGCGAGTGGTCGACGACGAATTGGTCAGCGCGCCGGGATACATATAGCTCAACGCGGACGTCGCGGTAGGCAGCGGTGGTCACGGCATCGAGGAGTGCTTCATCGGGCACGAAATACGGCGAGCAGATAATCAACCGGCTCTTGGCGTGGTGGATGAGCGAGGTAAACATCCGTAGGTTCGGCTCGGTGGTATAGCCCGGGCCGGAAGGAATCAGCTGCAGATAGTTGGAATCGGGGGTTTCGCCTAGGTCCTCGAGCTCAGTGAGCATTTCGATGTACTCGCCCGACTCGGTGTACCAGTCCACAGCGAAGACCGACTGCAAAGAAACCACGATGGGACCCGTGAGCTCCACCATGTAATCAATCCAGGCGCGGTCTTTGGTCTTATACGCACGTTTGATGAGATTGAGCGAGCCGATGAAACCGCGGTTGCCGTCGATGATGACCAGCTTGCGGTGATTGCGCAGATCGGGGCGGCGGAAGCGGAATTTATGCAGCTGGATGGGCAGCATAAGCCGCCAGTCGACGTCGATGGCGCTGAGCCTTTTCCCAAGCGTGCGATAGCCCTTGTACTTGAAACTGCCAATCTGGTCGAAGAGGAATTTTACTTCCACCCCGCGCTGGCGGGCACGTGCGAGTGCTTGGAAAAAGGGGTCGGTCTCTTCGTCCCAGCTGGTGATGTAGATTTCGACATAGACATAGCGCTCTGCCTTGTCGATGGCATCGGCCATGGCCTGGATGCATTTTTTATAGTCAGCGTGTATGCCGATGTTGTGGCCAACGACCGCAGGAAAGCCCGTCAGGTGGCGGTTGAGCTTGATGATGGATTCGACTTCAGGCTGGATAATCTCAAAAGGATGGTCTGGCACGTCTTTGTGCGCGTCATCGATGGCGTCATCTGCCTGTTGCTGAATGCGGTGACGGCGCCGATTGATCTGCGGAGAACCCATGAGCAAAAACAGCGGCAGACCGATGAAAGGTAGCAGCAAAATAGCCAGCAGCCACGCCGTGGAAGAAGAAGGACGGCGGCCTTCAGGAACGAATCCGACAGCAAAGATTTTGATGGCGTAATCCAAAATGAAAAACGCCGCCTGCCAGAAACTTAAATCCAGGGATAAGCTCATGAAAAGGTACTAACGAACGGAATCGAAATCGGGAAGGTCATAATCTGCCCACAACAATACGTGGTCAGAGCTGCCTTTCTCAGCACGCTCATTTTTATCCAGGCCCGCGCCCGTGACTTTTTCCGCAAGTGAGGCAGAAGCCATCTGGAAATCGATGCGCATGCCTTCGTCTTTTTGAAAGCGCATCGACTTGTAGTCGTAGTAGGTCCAGCGGTCTTTTTCCGTAAAGCGGCGGGTGACTTCTTCCAGACCTGCTTCTTCTAAGCGCTGAAAAGCAGCACGCTCAGGTTCGGTGACGTGTGTCTTGCCGCGAAATAGCTCTAGGTCCCACACGTCTTCATTGCGCGGCGCGATATTAAAGTCACCGGTGAGCAGCAGCTTCTCGCGCTTTTTGCCCTCGGCATAGCGCGCCAAGCCGTAGAGGAAATCTAACTTATAGTCATAGTGGCGCTGAGTGATTTCACGACCATTAGGAACATACAGCGACCAGATTTCGACATTGCGAATCACCGCACCCAAAGCACGCGCTTCAGGGGCCTGTTCTTTTTCCTCATCATTGTGATAGCCCGGCTGGCCCGGAAAACCGGTGATGACCTCGGTAGGTTCTTCACGGCTGACAATCGCCACCCCATTCCACTGGTTCAAACCGTGGAACACGACATGGTAGCCGGCGTCTTCAAATAGGGCCCGGGGAAATTTATCGTCAGCGACTTTGGTTTCTTGCAGACACAACACGTCGATGTCGTGTTTGTCCATCAAGTTCAATGCTCGCTCACCGCGAGTGCGTACCGAGTTAATATTCCACGTGGCTATCCGCATGATTTATAGGTTACCTGGAATAACTTCGATATAGCGATGCCGGTGGTGCTCTAGCATCCCCAACTTCTCATACAGCGCCACCGCAGCGTCATTTCCTACGCTGACTTGCAGGTAGCACTTCTTAGCGCCCTCGGCAGCACCCCAGGCCATGGCAGCGGCAACCAAACGCGCGGCCAAGCGCTGACGACGTGCAGATTCGCTGACTTTCACACATGCAATGCCCAACCACTTGGTGCCGTCTTCGGACTTCGTGATGGTCGCGCGCAGCACTGCGCCGGCAGTCGCGGTGAAAAAGGCGAGGGGGGCATCGATAAGCGATGCATCTGTGAGATCAGTGCCGCCGTGATCAGTAATCTCCAGCCAGGCGGGGGTGGGCTCGGGAGAAATATCAACCTCGAGGGTGTCGTCGAGGTAGGGCTGGATATCGCTTAAATCATCCAGCGTGCGGGTCATGACGATCTTTTCCACATCGATATGCTCGTGCGGAAGCTTCAGCGCCGAATTGCCGATGCGCTCTGGCACCAACAACACGCACGGCAAATTATGGCTTGCGTAAAACGCCATGAGTTCTGCAATCGGCGCGGGCTCGAAACCGGCCGAAGGACCCAGCGGGACCGCAGAATTGGTGCGCTTGGTGATGCCATCGCCGGCGCGCATAAGCCACTGGCCATTGCTCGTCCACTGAGTGGCGTGCCCAAGATAGGACTTAGCCGAGGCGACTTCGACATGGCGAATATCTGAATTACGCACCGTGCGCGGCGACAGCTTTTTCACGACATAAAGCTCTTCTGCCGGGATGACTACCTCCGGCAGCGCAGAAGGAAACCCACCGACCATCTGCGGCCGGATAGTCAGTGGCTCGACTGCCACGACATGGCCGATGACATCGCTGTGCCCACCGCCTTTGAATTTGCGGCGTGCGACCACGCGGTCATCAACGCGGACGGGATCGGAGCGAAATGCCTTAGCCATAATTTAAAAGTGCCGTCTTTACTCGTCGTCGTGTCCAAATGGGTCAATATCTTCACCAGGCATCCAGGTTAAGCCGGCAACATTCCAGCCATTAGCCTTAATAGCCTTCTTGGCGGCGCGCTTATTACGGCCAATGAGAGTATCGGTGTACACAAAGCCATCGAGGTGGCCAACTTCGTGCTGCAGACAGCGCGCGAAAAAGCCGGTGCCTTCAACCTCAACCTCTTCGCCCTTTTCATTCAGGCCCGTAACCTTGGCCCAGTCGGCGCGACCGGTTGGAAAACCTTCGCCCGGCACAGACAGGCAGCCTTCGTCGTCAGAGCCGTCATCGGCAGGCATGGTCTCTGGAATCTCAGAAGTTTCCAGCACCGGGTTGATAACGCAGCCCTTGTGCATGTGGCCGTCATCATCGGGGCAGTCATACACAAAAAGACGCTTGGCGATGCCAACCTGATTTGCCGCCAGTCCCACGCCGTGGGCAGCAGCCATGGTTTCATACATGTCTGCGATAAGTGTTTGTAATTCGGGGGAATCGATCGGCTCCGTGACCGGTTCAGTGGGATTATGAAGGACAGGGTCGCCGTGGATCACAATTGCGCGGATAGTCATGGAATACAGTTTAAGCATGACTAGCGCCAGCGACAGTAACGGGCATGAAGAATTAAGCCCCTTTGATCAGCAAATTTTGGATTTTGAGGCCCACGCGCCCAAAGCCATTGCGTTGAAAGAAAAAGCGATTCGCGCTGAGCTGGATATTTCGCCTGTGCGTTACCATCAGCGCCTCAACGTAATTGTGGAGCTGCCAGCGGCCTTGGCCTATAACCCGGTGTTGGTCAAAAGGCTGCTTAGAAAACGTGGAGAACGCGAAGAAATTCGGCGTGCCGCGCACGAAAACCCATCCTCCGACAACTAGTGTTACTGGTGTGACTAATGAGACTGTAGACAATTCAGGGAACGAAGCTAGCCAATCTGCTGGTGCAGGAGCTACCGCCACCACGTTGCCGCTGCGCGGTTTCGCGATGGTGCTCATCGCCGTTGCGGTCATGTTCGGCCTGTGGGCGCTATATGCCTTCACCCAAGATGACAGCTCTGAGCAAGCGGCTGAGCAAAGCAATGAATCCAGCGAGCAGGAACCAGGCACTGTTGGCGCCGATACCGCCGAGCAATCCACCGATATTCCAGGTGACGAAGCGGGCGATGTGCAGGCTGACGCTGATAATGACAACCCAGAAGCCAAACCTGAGCAAGATGACGCAGACCGTGCTGAAGCTGAAAAGGCCAAGGAGGCATCGACAGGCGATGGCGCACCCGCTGCCGCTCCTGCCGCCCCTGCTGCGCCGCTGAAGGTCAATGTCTTGAATAACTCGATGACCCAAGGCCTAGCTGCCGATGTCGCCGACCGCCTGCGCGCCGATGGCCGCGAGTTGGGCGAGGTAGGAAACTTCGCCGATGAAATCCTGCCCGAAACCACCGTATTTTTCCCCAAAGGCAATGCTGCTGCCGAACAAACCGCGCGCGAGCTCGCCGATCAATACCATGGCGTTGCCCGCGAGCACAGCAATATTTTGCCTGATAACACCCGCGACGGCGTGACCATTGTCTTAACTGACAACTAAAAATTAAAGAATGTAATCACGCCTGGCCTCATGTCGGTTGGGTACGATGGATTAGTGAGTAACACGGAATACGTCGAAGAAATCTTCGCCCGCTCCCCGCAGCCCACGCTGGGGGTTGAGTGGGAAGTCGCGCTTGTTGACCCCGTAACCCGTGACCTGGTGCCACGGGCATCAGAAATTGTGGATGCGGTCGCAGAAATAGCGCCCGAGATTCACCTCGAAAAAGAATTTCTGCAAAACACAGTTGAGCTGGTCACCGGCATTTGCAACACCGTTCCGGAAGCAATTGCTGAGCTCAACACTGGTATTCGCGCCGTGCAAGCCGCTGCGAAGCAACACGATATCCGTGTCTGGGGATCCGGCGGGCACCCCTTTTCGGATTTTCGGAAGAACCCGGTCTCGGAAAAAGAATCCTATTCTGAGATCATCAACCGCACTCAATACTGGGGGCAGCAGATGCTGCTGTGGGGAACGCATGTGCACGTGGGCATTTCCCATGAGGACCGCGTGTGGCCCATCATTAATGCTTTGATGACAAAGTACCCGCACTTGTTGGCGATTTCCGCGTGCTCGCCGGGCTGGGACGGTTTGGACACCGGCTACGCCTCCAACCGCACCATGCTGTACCAGCAGTTGCCAACAGCTGGCATGCCTTATCAATTCAAGGACTGGGCCGCGTGGCAGGACTACATGCGGGACCAGTCGATTTCCGGCGTTATCAACCACACCGGTTCCATGCACTTTGATATCCGCCCGGCCTCGAAGTGGGGCACCGTGGAAGTCCGCGTATCTGATGCTTCCTCGAACCTGCGGGAGCTCTCCGCCGTGGTGGCGCTAACCCACTGCCTGGTGGTGCACCATGACCGCATGATTGATGAGGGCAAACCGCTGCCTATTTTGCAGCAGTGGCACGTTGCGGAAAATAAGTGGCGCGGTGCCCGTTATGGCATGGATGCTTTGGTGATTACCTCGCGCGCTACCGATGAACGCTGGGTTAAAGACGAACTCGCCGACCTGGTCGAGGAGCTAACCCCGCTGGCGAAGGAACTCGGCTGCGCGCGGGAGCTGCAGCTGGTGCTGGAAATCATCGACCGCGGCGCCGGTTACGAACGCCAGCGCAAGCAATTCCAAGCCAGCGGCGATTGGGAGAGCGTTGTTGACATGACGTGCGATGAGCTAGACACTCTATTGCCGCTTGTCGATGAACCCTAAATCACCCGCCTGTGGATAACTTTGCCCGTTGCGTGATGTGTCATCGTAGTTATCCACAGGTTTTTGGCCTTGCCCTAGCGCGGGCTTGCGTTTGCGTTTTAGTGTCGAAGGCATGGATAAATACGAAGAATTTATGGCTCTCACCAGCCAAGCAATAGGCATCTTAAGAGACATGTCTAAACGCTCGCCGTATGACATGGCAAGCGATGGGATGGCTCGCAAGACTGCAAAAAGTTTCACCTCGCTGGCCGATGTTCTTTTCGGCCCCACCGACTCACCGCGGCTGCAACGCGAATCGGTAGCTCTCGCGGAAGAGCGGGGGTTAAGCCTTGAGTATTTAGAGATGGTGGAAAAGCACGCCAAGAAGTTGAAGAAGCGCGGTGCCGCCTGGCGCTTGCGTGCTGAACTTATCGCGTTTGAGGGCACCTTCGAAGAAGTCGAAGCTTACGCCAAGAAACGTGTCACGGAAGAAGGCGGCGACACCAAGAAGAAACCGGGCGTGAGTCTCGGCCGCGTCATTGACGGCCTGCGAACTATCAGCATCACCGATACCCAGCGCCGCATCACCGATTTAGAAAAGACCCTCGACGCCGCCATCACCGATGAAGACCAGCCGCGCTCCGAAGCATTGCTCGAGCCTTTCTGGGACTTAGTCGAGGGCAACGGCACCGGCCTTATCAAGCCCGAGTACCGCACGGTCATCGCCATTGGTCTCGACGATTTCGCGAAAGTCTCGTGCGGTAAAGGCAACGACGTCATCATCGGCCTTTCCGATGGCACGACCATGACTGGCGCAGAGTTCATCAACGCTGTGATGGAAGGTGCACTCGGCGATAAGCTCTACGTCGGACTCTTTCACCCGACCGCAGGCCCGGTCAATCTTTACGAAGCACGGTTCGCCTCCGACAAGCTGCGAACTTTAGCCATGGCGGAGAATCTCGTCTGTCCGTGGCAGGACTGCAATGTTCCGGCTGATAGGTGCCAGGTCCACCATATCGACGCCCACAAGAACGGTGGGCATACAAAGCCGTCGAACCTGACGATGCTCTGTAAGTACCACAACGGTGTGAATGATGATGACGGTCCAGCTTCGCCGAGCCGGAAGAAACGAGGCAAACCGAGTCGCGGGAGAATGCGACGCCACCGCGGCAAGGTCCGCCTGCACACGCCTGGTGGGAAGCTTGTGGGCAACACGCATGACTTGAGCAGCATGGGGGCGATGGACCTGATTTAAAACAGGGGCGATCCCCACAGCTAGCGAAAGCTAACTAGCCAACCGGGCTGGTTGGCCAATTAGGCGATCGCTTTTTCGGAAGGGCGCGTGCGGAGAAGGCCGGTGAGTGCGTAGCCAGCGATAAAAATTACGCCGGTGCCGGTAAAAGCTAGTGCGCCTAAGGTGCCAAAGTCATCGAGGTGCTGATAAGCCGTACCTTCCCAGGCCTGCTTGGCGACAAAGGGCAGCGCGAAGATAATCATCACCACGAATGAAACCAACCCCGCAACCTGTGCGCCGAGGATTCCAGGTAGGCGCTGGCCCAGCCACTGGTTGACAGTGAGCATGAGTGCGAGCAGCAGCGGAAGCACCCACACCCAGTGGTGATACCAGGAAAACGGCGAAATCAGACACGAAGAAATACCGGTCAGCGCCATGGCGATGGTGCTGTTGTGCTGCTTGCACGCAAGAGATACCGCGATGCAGGTTAGTGTGAAGACAATCACGATGGCAATAACCCACCAGAGGCCGCCTTCGATGTTGAATTCGCGCTCTAGAATCGAGCGGATTGATTGCGCCCCGGGATTTGTGTGATCGCCGACGCGCGAGGAATCAAAGATGGCGCGCTCCCAGAAATCCTGGGCATCGGGGATCGTGAGAAAGCCGATCCCCACGGTCAGTGCAAAAGTCACCACCGATATCCCTGCTGCCCACCAGCGACGCTGAAATAACAAGACCAAGCCCAAAAATGCAGGGGTCAGCTTTAGACCCGCGGCAAGGCCGATGCCGATGCCAGGCAGTCGCCGCTTGGGCAAGAAATCTAGGGCCACCAGGAGCATTAAGAAGATGTTGATCTGGCCGAAGAAAAGCGTGCCATGAAAAGGCGCGAGAGCTAGCGCTGCGGCGGTGAGCAGGAGAGATAGCAGCCAATTAGACGCGCGGTAGCCGTAGCCGCGCTCGCGGAAGACCAGCAAAAAGACAGTGAAAAGCGCGAGCGCCGTGCCTGCCTGCCACAGGATAACCAGCCAATTTTCGCTCAAATAACTCAGCGCCATAAAAATGGTGCCGGCGAAAGGCGGGTAGGTGAAAGGCAATTTACCGACGTAGGCTGCATCGTAAAGCTGCCCGCCCGCGGCAACATCTGTGCCTGCGGCCGCATAGATATAAAGGTCCAAAGGCACACGCCACGTCAAAGCGTGGCGGCCATCAAAGTGGAGAATCTGAAAGACTGCCCACGCCGCAAACGCGGCTAGGGCAAGGGCTAGGGAAGTGACTCCCCAGGTCTTTTTCACGCTTGGTATCTCTATCTACTCGTGTGGCAACAGTTGCATTAGAACTACACCAAGCGTACGCGCAGATTTTTATTTGCGCCGCATCTGCTTTGTTGCCGGCTGGTCATTGCGCGACATATCTTCATCGTCGGCATAGAGACCTTCGCGGCGCGAAATACGCGTCATGCGCTGGGCCGTGACCGGGCTGGTAGCCAAGGCAAAGACAACCAGCAAGAATAAAATGCCTAAGTCGCCGCGCTCAGCGACACCGAAAGACTCGGAGCCGGTCACGCGAATAGCTGCGCCCAGGATGGTGAAAATCAAGCCTACGGTCTGCGGCTTTGTGACAAAGTGAATGCGCGACATCGGGTCTTGGAAGCGCGCCACTCCAATCGCCGCGGATAACACCAGCAGCGCACCGGCGAAAATCAGGATGAGGGAAACAACATCGGCAAAAAGTGCGTAACTCATTAGTTATCCCTCTTCCTAAAGCGAGTGACAGAAACCGTGGAAATAAAGCCCAGCAGCGCAACCACCAGCATGGCATTAGTCACCGTGGTATCCAGCGTCCAGCAGATGTAGACGGCTACGGCACACTGGAACATCGCGATGAATCCGTCCATGCCCACCAGGCGGTCCATGGAGTTTGGGCCTTTGACAATGCGCCAGGTGGTGAGAAGGAAAGAGATAACAAACATCGCCGCGGCGATAGACAAAATCGTGTTATAAATTGCGGGATCCATTACTTGTGTTTCCCTTCGAAGATAGAAATCATGCGGCGCTCCAGGCTGACCAAGTTGGCAACTTCGCGGTCGATATCAGCTTGGGTGGTGGCGTCAAGAACGTGCACGGTGAGCATGCGGTTCGCGATATCAATTTCTGCGACCGTGCCTCCGGGCTGCAGGTTATACAAGACCACGGCGAAGCTTAAGACCAGCTCATTTTCAACGCGCATCGGCCCGCGCAAAATAGCGTTCTTAGGCTTTTCTCCGGGACGAATAGCAATCCAGCCGACCTTGACCGAAGCCCATAACAATTCACCGGTCCAGATGAACATGTATCGAATGAGCCGGCCCCAGGAGACGTTGAGCTCAGAAATCGGCATCGCCGGCAGCGGTAGGAAGAAGACAATGCCAAGGCCGACCAGCATGCCGCCGAAGACATTAGCCCAGGTGAACTCGCCCATCAGCAGGCACCACATGATGGTCAGCCACAGGATGAATGAGGGACGGAAACGATGCCGTGCGCCAGTTAAATACTTGTTCACTAGTTCTCCTCCCCAGCATCAGTTGCCGTATCCGCAAAAGAAGCGGAGCCATTAGCTGCCGGCTCAGGTTCTGGAAGCGGGTGGTTGCGGTTTTCAATCGAATCCCGGTCAAGATAACGATCCTGCGGGTCCAAGTGCCGGGTGGGATCATCTGCGTAATCGCCCAAGACGGCATCTTGATAAATCGACTGGTCTTGCGCCGACTCCGCTGAACGCGAGGCGACACCAGAGACAGGACCTGCAACAAAAGTAATGACAGTCGATGCCAGAACCAGCAAAGCAGTAGAACCAAACATGCCAAAAGGCAGGCGGCCAACATCGGCGCGTTCAGAGTAGGCGACTTCGTCGGTGACATCGGCAAGCGGTGCCGGACGAGCCAGGGCTACATGTCCTTCTGGGGCATCGGCGCGGTCGCGCAAGAAGCCCTTTGACCAGACCAAAACCATGACGTACAGGGTCAACAGCGAGGTGACCACGGCGCCGCCGATGAGAACCCAGGACATCCAGGTGCCATTATTAGCGCCGGCCTGCAGCAGCATAATCTTGCCCATAAAGCCGGAGAAAGGTGGAATGCCGCCTAGGTTCATCGCGGGGATGAAGTACAAGATGGCAATCACCGGCGCGGTGTAAAGCAAAGAACCCAAACGCCGCAGCGAGGAAGTGCCAGATTGCCTTTCGATGAGACCCACGACCAAAAACAGTGCGGTCTGCACCAAAATGTGGTGCACGGCGTAGAAGATGGCGCCGGAGAGCCCCTGCGCGGTACCGAGTGCGACACCGAAGATCATGTAACCGATGTGACTGACCAAGGTAAATGACAACAAACGCTTGATATCGGTCTGCGCCATCGCGCCTAAAATACCGACGATCATCGTCGCCAGTGCCACCCACATCAGGAGCCCATCAAGTGAGCCGTCCGTAAAGACAGCCGAGCGCATGCGGAT
The DNA here is from genome assembly GCF_002967075.1 of Corynebacterium sp. J010B-136. Taxonomy (GTDB): domain Bacteria; phylum Actinomycetota; class Actinomycetes; order Mycobacteriales; family Mycobacteriaceae; genus Corynebacterium. The sequence continues at coordinate 169,568 of NZ_PUGE01000004.1, forward strand.
GATGGAGTAGACGCCGACCTTGGTCAAAAGGCCTGCGAAGACTGCGGTAACCAGCGCGGGTGCGGTGGGGTAGGAGTCGGGCAGCCAGGCATCGAGTGGCACCACGGCAGCTTTGATACCGAAGGCAACCAGCAGCACGCCGAAAATTGCGGTGCGTGTGCCCTCGGGGATTTCTTGGATGCGAATACCGATTTGCGCCATGTTCACGGTGCCCACGGCGGCATAGGTCAGGCCGATGCCGAGCAGGAAGATCATGGAGGAGACCATGGAGACCATGACGTAGCCGACACCAGCGCGCACGCGGGCAGGTGAAGCGCCCAAGGTCAGCAGCACATAGGACGCCACCAAGAAGATTTCAAAGCCGACATACAGGTTGAACAAGTCGCCGGCGAGGAAGGAGACATTCACGCCCATCGTCAAAAGCATGTAGGTCGGCAAAAAGACCGTGACGGGTTCATCTTTACCGCCATCGCGCACACCTTGCGAAATGGCGTACCACATCACCGAAAAGAGCACGATGGAGGAGGTAAAGAGCATGACCGTGGACAAGCGGTCCGCGACCAAAGTAATACCAACCGGTGCATCCCAGCCGCCGACCTGCAGGGTTTGAATGCCGTCGATATCAGCTATCAACAACAAAGTCAGGCTGATGATTGACGAGAATGCCAGCATGAAGAAAGCCACCTGGGACTGCAAACGCTGAAAGCGTGCCAGCAGCAACGTCAGGGCTGCGCCCGCGACAGGAATCAAAACCGGCAGCGGGATGAGGAAGCTGGTGTAAGGAAGAAGCAGCTGTACAAAGGATGTAATCAAATCACTCATCCTTGACCCCCTTTACTGGTTCTTCGAAGAAGCGTGGGCCGAAGGTATCGCCTTGCTTGGTATCACGGCCGGTCGTCGGATCAGAAGAAGCATCCAAGTCAGGGGCCGCAGATGGGCGCGTAGCTATCGATGCCACCGCTACGTCATCCACATCATCTTCAATAACGTCATCGGTGCGGTAGCGGTACTGACGATAAGCAAGCGTCAAGATAAATGCTGTCAACGCCATGGAAATAACAATCGCCGTCAAAATCATCGCCTGCGCCAGCGGATCCGCGATCTCTTCGCCGTGCGGCTGGGAATCACGGCCCATAATCGGAGGTGATCCGGCATCGCCGCCAGCCTGAATGATAATCAGGTTGACGCCGTTACCGATGAGCAAGATACCCAGCAGCATTTTCGTCATGGCGCGATCGAGTACCAAGTAAACGCCCGCGGCCATCAAAGCCCCGGAAGCGAGAAGAAACATGAGGTTGGCTTCCATTTACTTCTCCTTTCCGTCATTATTGGTGTTTTGGGCATTTGGACTAGATGATGAATCTGGTCCTTCTTTGCGTGGCGGGACTTCGGTTGGCATATCTATTTCTGCTGTACCGGTTGTATCCGTTGGTGCCTCTGATGTTGAGGAGGAAGGCATAGGTGCCGTGGTGCGCGCGGTAGCTGCGGCTTTGACGCGTGCTTTGCGCTGACGGTTTTTCCGCGCCAGTGAACGTGCACGGTCACGGGCACGCTGCTTACGAATTTCTTCTTCCTCATCGAGCTTGCCGCCCAAGGAGTGCAGGATGTGCATCGTCAAGCCAATGACCACGAGGTATACGCCGAGGTCGAAGACCAACGCCGAAGGCAAGGAGACTGAACCGACCAGCGGGATATCAATCGTGTCGTAGGCAGAAGCCAGCGGTGGAAGACCCCAGAGCATGGGGCCAAGTGCTGCGGCAATCGCGAAGAAGAGGCCTGCGCCCATGATACGGCCGCCATCGATAGGCAATGCTTCTTCGAGCTCCGCGCGGCCACCGGCGAGGTAGCGCAAGATAAACGCCAAGGCTGCGACCAGGCCACCGGCGAAACCGCCGCCTGGGGCGTTGTGGCCGGTGAAGAAGAAGTACAGCGACAACGCAATCATCGATGGGAAAAGCACGCGCGTTGAAACATCAACCATCAGCGAGCGGTTGAGCTGCTGTTCGGTTTCCACGCCCGCTGCCAACCAGCGGCGTCCCGTGGCGCGCAGGGTAGGGCGGCGGGATTCGCGGGTAAAGGACTGCGTGCGGTAGATAAGCGAGGCAACACCGGTCGCAGCGATAACCAGCACGGTGATTTCACCGAAGGTATCCCACGCACGGATATCAACCAGAAGAACGTTGACGGCATTGGCGCCGTGACCGATCTCCTTGGCCAAATCCGGCATGTGAATGGAGATGGATTCTTCCGTGCGGGCATTGACGGCGAACATGGTCAAAATGACCGTGAGCAGGCCGACGCCAATTGCCAACCAGGCGCGCATGCGGTTGTGGCGGGGTTCGCCGCGCCACTCGGTGTTCGGGGGCATTTTGCGCAGAACCAGCATGAACAAGACCATGATGATGGTCTCGACCAGAAGCTGCGTGAGTGCCAAGTCCGGTGCGCCGTGCAGCGCGAAGATAAAGGATAGTCCGTAGCCGGTAATGCCGACGATGATGACGCCGGATAAACGGTTGTGCGTAATCGTGGAGCCCAGCGCCGCAGCGATGATGATAAACGCTGCGAAGAACTGCCACGGGTTTTCCGCGACAATCATGCGCACATTGGTGAGGTCACCGAATATGATGGCGAAAGTTGGCAGCAGGATTAGACACACGAAAATCGTGGTCAAGTTCAGCTGCAGCGAGCCACGCTGGGTATTTGCCGTAATGCGCAGCGAGAGATTACGCAGGCCAACCAGGACGGCATCATAAGCGTTATCCGCATTGCCCAGGGCAGCGTATTCGCCCTGAAAAGGCTTGAGCAGGTGACGCTGCCAGTGCAGCAAGCAACCAGCCAGGATGATGACGGCAGAAATGCCCAACGCCAGGTTGAACCCGTGCCACAGGGAAAGGTCAGAACCTTCAGCGCCGTAGAGACGGTTCAAATGCTGGTTGATGGGGTCGGACATGAACTTCGGGAAGAGTCCGAAAAACACCGTCAGCGCAGTCAGGACAGTGGGTGCAATCCACAAGATTGGTTCAATCTTGTGCATCTTCTCCACGGCTTCAGAGGTTGCGCCGTCCTTTGTTGCAAAAGCTCCCCACAAAAAGCGCAGGGCATAAGCCATGGTAAATACCGAGCCCAGGATGATTGCGATGAGCATCAAATTGCGCGGCATGCCAATCAGCAGTGGCTCATTCATGACCGAATCAATGACGGCTTCTTTGGTGACAAAACCGAACAGCGGCGGGATGCCAGCCATGGACAAAGCGGAAAGAATGGCCAGGCCAAAGATGAAAGGCTCTTTGCGCGCCAGGCCCGAAAGCTTGGGAATCTCACGCGTACCCGTGGCGTGGTCAATGGCGCCGACAATCATAAATAGCGTTGCCTTGAACAAGGAGTGCGCAAAGGTCAGCGCCAGCGCAGCCAGCATGGCCTCGCGTGAGCCGATGGCCATAATCGAGGTGATAAAGCCCAGCTGGGAGACAGTACCGTAAGCCAAGACCAGCTTGAGGTCGATCTGTTTCAGCGCCATCCAGCCGCCCATCAGCATGGTGGCTAAGCCAATGGGGATGACCACCAAGTGCCAGGCGGAAACGCCGTTAAATTCTGGGGCAAGACGCGCAACCAGGTAGATACCGGCCTTGACCATGGCGGCAGAGTGCAGGTATGCCGAGACCGGAGTCGGTGCGGCCATTGCGCCCGGAAGCCAGAAGTGGAACGGGATATTCGCGGACTTTGACAGCGCGCCAGCCAGAATCAGGCACAGCGCCACGGTGACATATGGGGTTTGTGCCCAGCCGTCGTAGCTGGTGATTTCGCTAAAGTGCCACACGCCAGTTTGACGGCCCAAGATGATGATGCCGACCAACATGGCCAGACCACCAGCGGCAGTGACCATCAGCGCCTGGGTGGCAGAGCGGCGCGAGGATGCGCGCTCACCGTAGTACGCCACCAGCAGGAAGGACAGCACCGAGGTGATTTCCCAGAAGACGTACATCAGCAGCAGGGAATCGGAGATGACCAGGCCATACATCGCGGTGGCAAAGCCGATCATTTCCGCACCGAAGAGGTTCAGGCGCCGGGGGACGGTATCAAAATAGCCCCAACAATAAACTAGGACCAGTGCGCCGACTCCTAAGATGATGAGGGAGAAAAGCGCGGCTAGGCCGTCGAGGCGAAAGTCTAGGTTGAGGTGCGCGGCCGGCATCCATTCGATGCTGGCTTTATGGTCTAAGTTGCCTTGGACCAGCTGTTGCACAACCCAGATAAAGCCTCCGGCTGGCACGAGCGCCAGGATTCCGAAGGCAGGCCGACCGAGCGTGTGGATCAAAAAAGGTGCACACAGCGTCGCGGCAATTAGAGCTAACAGCAATATCAGCACAGTATTCGGTGCTCTCCTACTTTAGTTAGCGAAGCAATAGAGCTCCTTAAAACGGACAGGGTAGGGGCCACCGGTTTTCCGTTTATCGACTTTCAACCCGCGCTGTCCCAGCGGCGGCAAAGCAAGCTTCTTTAAAAAGTGCTGTTTCACCTTGAATTACTGCAACATCTAAGGAATCACCAACATGGACTTGCGCATCTCGTGATGAGGGTTACTCAAAGAAACATGTTGAGGCGGCGTCGATAGAAAACGGCGCGGCCAACACAGCCAATAGTAGCGTGACGTGGGATATTTTGAAAGATAATTCAAAAATACACAGTATTATATGGAGCGGGTACGGACTTTCTGTCGATTAACAGTTGATGGGACTTATCTGTGACTGTGCTGTGCGCTGGTTCGTTGTGCACTTAGAGGGACTTTGTGGGGTGTAGAGCCAAGCTTTTCGATGTCCCATCCGCCGCTTTTGTAATCTTTACCACACTATGGGGTAGTGGGTGGCTAGTGAAAGCGCGTGAGGAATAAAGCTTCGGTTTGCACCATGTGTTCAATTTCTGCGGGGTCGACGGATTCTTGCGGGGAGTGGATGGCAGAGGTCAGGTCAGCTGCGCCGAAAAGAGCAATCTCTGAGTCGGGGAAAGCTTCGTGTAGCTCCACCGTCAAGGGGATGGAACCGCCGGTGCCGATTTCGTTGGCATCCATGCCGTAGGCATCGGACATGCACTCGCGCAAGAGGTTAAGAATCTCCCCATCTTCATCAGCGGCATAGGAGCGGTTGATGGCTAAGATTTCGGCACCGACCTGCGCGCCCCACGGCGTGTGCTTTTGCAGGTGCTCGATAAGCAGCTTGGCAGTTTTGGCAGTGGTGATGCGCTTGCCGGCGCTATTGCGCTGCCGGGGTGGGACACGCAGGTTCAAGTGCGCCTGAGCGGTGGCGGGGACGGCGTTGATGGCGTCTTCGACAGGCGTGGAAGAAAAACCGGTAATCGAGACCGCTGGGCGTGCCCAGATGAAACTGGCGATATCTCCTTCGGGCAATTCAGTGCCATCAAGCATGCCGGTATCTGCGCGGAATTTCTCTTCGGGGTATTCTTCACCGCTCCACTCGCCGGTGCAGTCCACGCCATCGATGACGCAGCGACCTTCTTCATCACGGACGGAATCGAGGGCGCGAATGAGTGCTGCGACGGCATCGACAGCAGCGCCGCCAAATTTGCCGGAGTGCACCGGTGCTTCCATGGTTTCGCAGTGCACGCGGATTTGCGCCGATCCGCGTTGTAAGGTGACTATCGATGGCACCCCAGGCTCCGTATTGCCGGTATCGACGACGAAGATTGCTTCAGCCTCGAAAAGTTCTGGGCGCTCTTCTAAAAGGTGCTTGAGGCCGAGCCCGCCGTTTTCTTCCGAGCCTTCAATGACGAATTTGATAGTCGGCAGGTTTGGTTCGTCTTTGATGAGACGCAGCACCTCGAGGTGCATGGCGATGTGCCCTTTGCAGTCCGCGGTCCCGCGCCCCCACCAACGCCCGTCTTTTTCGGTGATTTCTAAAGGCTCGTGGTCCCAGTCTTCGCGTGGGCCCAAAGGCACAATGTCATGGTGGGCATAGAGCAACACCGTGCGCTCATTGGCTGGGTCACCGGGAATCTCGCCGAGGATAGCTAGGGATTTATCAATCCCTTCAATGATCTGGGTTGTAGCCCCGACCTCTACAAACGCATCGTGCACCCACTGCGCGCATGCTTCATACTGCGCGCGCAGTGAGGAGTCGACATGCACCGACTCGAAGGCGACCATCTGTGAGAGGTCATCGAAGATACGTTTTCTGGAGGGGCTAAACATAAAAATAGCTTAGCCCCAATAAATGTGGCCAAGCTAGAAAGACCCTTATGCGTAGGTACTGTAGTTACTGCTGTAACTACTGGTAGCGCTGCAAAAATAGTGCTTCTGCAATAGCGATATGTTCAATCTCCGATGGATCGACGGATTCATTAGGGGAGTGGATAGCACATAGTGGCTCTTCGACACCGAACAGTGCAATCTCTGCATCTGGGTGCGCATCTTGGAGCTCCACCGTCAGCGGAATAGAGCCGCCCATGCCGGTGGTCGTCGTCTCTTTGCCATAAGAATCGGCCAGGCACTGCTCGAGAACCTTCAGCGCCGGCTTGGTGAGGTCAGTTTCGAAGCCGCGTGCAGCTTCGATGATCTCAGCGGTAATGTGCGCGCCGAAAGGAGTGTGCGCCTTTAGGTGTGCAACAACAGCTTCGGCAATTTCTTGTGGGTCGGAGGCGGCGGGCACGCGTACATTGAGCAGCGCTTCTGCGGTTGCAGGCACCGCATTGACCGCTTGGTCAACAGGAGTGGAGGTAAAACCGGTAACAGTGACCGAAGGACGTGCCCACACCAAGTCACCAGGATTAGTGTCTTCATCGCCGGCAATTTCTGTGCCTTCCAGCAAGCGTGCATCCTTGCGGAATTCCTCAGCTGGATAAGGACGACCCTCCCACTTAGCTGCGGAATCGGTGCCGTCGATAACGGTGGCACCGGAGGCATCGTAAAGCGAATCTAGCGTGCGCATCAACGCCTTAACCGCATCTGGTGCTGCACCACCGAACTGGCCGGAGTGCGCGGGGCTCGAAAGCGTATCCATCTGCACGCGAATCTGGGCCGAGCCACGCAGAGAAGAAGTCAAGGTTGGCTCGCCTACGGCCCAGTTGCCGCAATCGGCAATCAAGATGGCATCGGCAGCAAATGCTTCGGGGCTTTGCGCAATCAGCTTGGACAGGCCAGCGCCGCCCATTTCTTCGGAGCCTTCAATGAGCACCTTGATATTAAGGTCCGAACCGCCAGTTTCATCCAGCGCGCGCAAAGCGGCTAAGTGCATAACCACATTGCCCTTGCAGTCTGCTGCGCCGCGGGCGTACCAGCGGCCATTACGCTCGGTGAGGGTGAACGGATCGGACTCCCACTTATCGAGGTCACCTGCCGGCACCACGTCATAGTGCGAATAGAGAAGAACCGTCTTGGCGCCTTCCTTGCCGGCGCGGGTGCCCAAGAGCGTGACGGAGCCATCTTCGGTAACGTGTTCTTCAACCTGAAGACCTGCTTCTTGCAGCGCCGTGGAAACCCACGACTTCGCGCCGTCCATCTGGTCTTTGAGTTCGGCAAAGGTGTGAACCGAGTTGAAACTAACAAGTTCAGATAATTGGGCGAAGATTTTCTCGCGATCGCCTTGAATAATTTCCTTAATGTCAGCCATGTTCCCCAACTTACACCGCGGGCTTGTTCCATTACATGGAATGACCAAGAATGGCAGGGAATGCGACGAAATTGACTGTGTCGGGAGCTTCTGGTCCGATGCTGCCAACTAGGAGAGAAAATAATGACATGTGCAGCCACGCTGGTGAGCTGGAGATTTATGATCGCCAGTAGCTTTTTTCTTGCACTCGAGGGGGCTGAGTGCCAGAATGGTTGCTGACACCAGGTTGAGGTTGGTACACACTCACCAATCCTGCCGTCGCGGGCGCCTGCGTGGAACATAAACCTTGAGTGAAACCCAATCTAGGAGATTAAAACACTATGGCAAAGATTATTGCCTTCGATGAAGAGGCACGTCGTGGTCTTGAGAGTGGTCTTAACACTCTGGCAGATGCAGTAAAGGTGACACTTGGACCAAAGGGACGCAACGTCGTTTTGGAAAAGAGCTGGGGCGCTCCAACCATTACTAATGACGGTGTTTCCATCGCTCGCGAAATTGAGCTCGAGGATCCATACGAAAAGATCGGCGCTGAGCTGGTTAAGGAAGTTGCCAAGAAGACTGATGACGTCGCTGGCGACGGCACCACCACCGCAACCGTTTTGGCTCAGGCTCTGGTTCGCGAAGGTCTGCGCAACGTAGCTGCTGGCTCTAACCCAATGGGCATCAAGCGCGGCATTGAGGCAGCAACCAAGACTGTTGTTGAAGCTCTTCTGGCTTCCGCTAAGGAAATTGAAACCCAGGAGCAGATTGCTACCACCGCTGGCATTTCCGCAGCGGACCCAGCAATCGGCGAGAAGATCGCTGAAGCTATGTACACCGTCGGCAACGGTGCTGTAAACAAGGACTCCGTTATCACCGTCGAAGAGTCCAACACCTTTGGTGTTGACCTCGAGGTTACCGAAGGTATGCGCTTCGACAAGGGCTACATCTCTGGCTACTTCGCAACCGACGTTGAGCGTCAGGAAGCAGTCCTTGAAGACCCATACATCCTGCTGGTCTCCTCCAAGATTGCAAACATCAAGGACCTCGTTCCACTACTGGAGAAGGTCATGCAGTCCGGCAAGCCACTTTTGATCATCGCTGAAGATGTCGAGGGCGAAGCACTGTCCACCCTGGTTGTTAACAAGATCCGCGGCACCTTCAAGTCCGTTGCTGTTAAGGCACCTGGCTTCGGCGACCGCCGTAAGGCAACCCTGCAGGACATGGCAATCTTGACCGGCGGCCAGGTTATTTCTGAAGAAGTTGGCCTGTCTCTAGAGACCGCTGACCTGCCATTGCTGGGTCAGGCACGCAAGGTTGTTGTCACCAAGGATGAGACCACCATCGTTCAGGGTGCTGGCTCCCAGGAGCAGATCGACGGCCGCATCAAGCAGATCCGCGCTGAGATCGATAACTCCGATTCCGATTACGACCGCGAGAAGCTGCAGGAGCGCTTGGCTAAGCTCTCCGGCGGTGTCGCAGTCCTGAAGGTCGGCGCTGCAACTGAGGTTGAGCTCAAGGAACGCAAGCACCGCATTGAGGACGCAGTCCGCAACGCAAAGGCTGCTGTTGAAGAGGGCATCGTTGCCGGCGGTGGCGTAGCGCTGCTACAGGCTGCTGCTGCTCTGGACTCCCTCGAGCTGACCGGTGATGAGGCAACCGGTGCGAACATCGTTCGCTCCGCACTGTCCGCTCCACTGAAGCAGATTGCTTTCAACGCTGGTCTCGAGCCAGGCGTTGTTGCTGACAAGGTTGCGTCCCTGCCTGACGGCCAGGGCCTGAACGCTCAGACCGGTGAGTACGTTGACCTGATGGAAGCTGGCATCAACGACCCAGTTAAGGTCACCCGCTCTGCTCTGCAGAACGCTACCTCCATTGCTGCACTGTTCCTCACCACTGAGGCAGTCGTTGCTGACAAGCCAGAGCCAAACGCTCCAGCTATGCCAGACGCTGACGCAATGGGCGGCATGGGCTTCTAAGTCCATCCCCGCTATAAACGCGGCACAGCGCTTTTAGCGCTTGTTTAAAAGCCCACCGTTTCCTTCAATTAAGGATACGGTGGGCTTTGTCGTGCCTGAAGAGTAGAAGGAGCTCAAGTTTCAGCGGCAGTATTATCTCAAATTGATAACAAAATGTAGGTTTGTCCCCAAAACTAGCCAACTGTGACGTATTAGATATAGATACAAACCCATTCCGTGTTCCGAGCTTTTTCTAAGACTTCAATCAATTTTCGCCATTTCCGGCGGCGTTGAAGATTTGAAGCGCGCTTAAATTAACCCCGGATTTGGGTAGTGATGCCTTCTGCCTTAAAACTTTTTGACCAAAATTTCAGGTACTTAACGGCCGCCTGTCAATAGTTTAAGCGTAAACCAATATTTACCTTGGTGAATTCTGCAAAACTCCACGTAAACACCACATTAAACCCCCTGCTCAGGATCGCAACTTCATGCCCAGGGATTATTGTTAATTAACCTTCTGAAGGAAGGTAAGGCTGCCTTTAGTGGGTTGGCAATATTTCCGGTAAAACTTTTTTCTGTTTTGCCCTTGAAAAGTGACCCAATTGTGACAAGATACATGGAGTGACGCCCGATAGGGTGTCTGCAAATCCGCAAACACCTCCGGGCAAGAGTCCGGACTTCACATAGGAGACCCACATGGATCTGTCTTTCATCAAGGAACAGCTCGAAACCTTCTCTACCTTCGCAGGCGCAATTGGCGACTTCCTGCAGCTTCCTGCACAGATTTTGAGCAAGGTTTTCGGCTGGTTCGGTGACGGCTTCGTAACCGGTGAAGGCGAGAAGGAGGCTACCCACATTTTTGAGAACGACTTGGACTTCACCTCCAGCTTGCTCAGCTCCTCCGACGACACCTCTAACGCTGACACCGGTCTGTCGTCTGAAGGCTCCGATGCTGAAGCTGGCCTGTCTTCCAAGGCAGAAGACGCTGAGTAATTCGGTTGCCATTTAGGCACCAATCAACTATTTATCTTTCAGTGCGCAGTAATAAAGTCTTGTGCATTGCACCCCTAAAGGAGTAAAAATGGATTTTCTCGAAACTTGGAACACCCTGTCCTCTGATGGCGTCATCGGTTCCCTAATCTTGATTTTGGAGCCAGCTGGCAAGTGGGCTGGCGCTGCAGCTAAGCTCATCGGCTTGGTTTCCTAATAACCTTTAGCTACTGCCTTTGTTGTAGCTAACCCGAAGCCCCTGCTTTTGAGCGGGGGCTTTGTTGATCAAACTTAGTGATAAATAACAGGTTGCTCACCGCGCCGGAAATACTTTTAGCGATTAAACTAGCAGCATGGCTGATATTAAAGATGATGAATTACCAGTAATCGATCTGGCAAAGACCGACGGTTATGTCGTCGACGACTCGGACGAGGATGATCCGAGCCTGATTATGCCGGATGGTTCCGCCGTTCAAACTTGGCGCGAGAACTACCCGTATGAAGAGCGTATGTCGCGCGAAGAATACGAAGTTACCAAGCGCGCTCTGCAAATTGAGCTGCTGAAGTGGCAGAACTGGACCAAGGAGACAGGACAGCGCCACATCATCTTGTTTGAAGGCCGTGACGCCGCCGGTAAGGGTGGAACTATCAAGCGCTTTAATGAGCACCTTAATCCGCGTGGTGCGCGCACTGTGGCCTTAGAAAAGCCATCGCCGCGCGAATCTACCTCGTGGTACTTCCAGCGCTACATCAAGCACTTCCCAGCCGGCGGAGAAATCGTATTCTTCGACCGCTCCTGGTACAACCGTTCCGGTGTTGAGCGAGTTATGGGTTTTTGTACCGAATCACAGCACGCGGAATTCTTGCGTGAAGTACCGATGCTAGAAAACATGCTTTTAGGATCTGGAATCTCCCTGACAAAGCTGTGGTTCTCTGTCACTCGTAAAGAACAGCGCACGCGCTTCGCTATCCGCCAGATTGACCCGGTGCGCCAGTGGAAGCTATCTCCGATGGACTTGGCATCTTTGGATAAGTGGGATGACTACACCCGCGCCAAAGAGGAGCAATTCCGTTACACGGATACGGATGAGTCTCCGTGGATTACGATCAAGTCGAATGACAAGAAACGCGCTCGTATTAATGCGATGCGCTATGTCTTAAGCAAGTTTGAATACACCAATAAAGACCATGCGGTCGTGGGGGAGCCTGACGAGAATATCGTCAAGCGTGGTCGTAACCAGATTGGTGATTAATACGGCTTAGTGTCAGTCAAAGAAAAGTGATGGTCGCTGCGAATCTTCGCAGCGACCATCACTTTTTAGAACCTGAGAAACTAGCGGGCTGTCACCTTGCCAAACAGTCGCGCAACTGGCGCTAGCACCATCGGGCGGGCAGCAACCCAAGCGGCTGCAATAGCCACCAGTGCACCGAGGAAGAAGAAGAACCCGGTCCAGTTATTTGCGTACACTGACGGGTCGACATCGCCTTGCGCAGCGAACATGGAGTTGAGGTTTCGCAGCATGCCAGTGCTGACGACAAGTACTACGTGAATCACGATAAAGATGACGAAGTAGAGCATCACAGGCAGGTGAATCTTGCGTGCCACCGGAGCTGGGTAGAACTGGGACGCCTTTGTCCACTTCTTGGACCAGAAGCTGCTGAGTCGGAAACCAGAGATGATAGCCAGGGGAGCAGCGATAAAAATCGTGACAAAGTACGACAGCAACTGAAGCGCGTTGTAATTGACCCAACCATTTTCAGTTGGCCAGTCCAAGGTCAGATATTGCAGACCGGCCGATAGAGCGTTCGGGAACACGTCCCAACTGGTTGGAACAACACGCATCCAGTGACCAGTAACAAACAGCAGAATGATGAAAATTAGACCATTGACAACCCAAAGGATATCCAGCGAGAGGTGGAACCACATGGTCAAGCTGATTTTCTTCTTCGACAGCTTCGGTGTGACATAAGCGCTTGGCTTGCGCTCATATCGGATCTGCAGACCACTGCGAATAATCAGCACGATGAAGAAGAAGTTGAAGAAGTGCTGCCAGCTCATCCAGGCAGGGATGCCGACTGGCGCATCATCAGGCAGCGCCGTGTGTCCGGAGTAGCGGTTAAGAAAATCTGTACCCATCTCTGTCGTGAAGAAATACCTTGCCGCAAAAACTGCTAATGCAAGAAGAACTGCCAGGCCGATGATCACGAGGATTCCTCCACCGATCCATTGTTTTAGCGTGAAGCGACCATAACTCTTGTCAGCGGCCTTCTTTGCCTCGGCGGGCTTTGCAGTCGACTTCGCTGCTGCTGGCTTGTGCGTTGCTGGAGCCGCTGGCTTGGAAGGCGCACTTGCTTGTGGCGCAGCCGGAGTGGAAGGTGCGTTGGGGCTACTCGGTGCCGCAGGGGCGGACGGTGCGCCGGGAACGCTCGGGGCAGCGGGAGCCCCCGGCGCCGCGGAAGTTGGCGCTAGTGGTGCCTGCGGTGCGCTTGCAGCCGCGGGAGCACCAGGAACACTTGGTGCGGCGGGTATCGCGGATGCAGGCGCTGCCGGAGGTGTCGGAGCAGCTGGTGCTTGGGGCGCACTCGGTGCGCCGGGCACAGGTGTGTCCGTACTAGTTGGAGGTGCGGGCGCAGCCGGCGCAGCAGGTGCCGCGGGTGCGGTGGAAGCTACAGGTGTTGCGGGTGCTAGCGGTGCAGCCGCAACATTGGGGGCCGTCGGAGCAGCAGGAACATTTGGTGCGGCAGGTACAGCGGAGGCGTGAGCCGACGGTGTCGGAGCAGCTGGTGCTTGAGGCGCACTCGGTGCGCTGGGCACAGTAGGTTCCGTATTGCTTGGAGGTGCGGGCGCGGCGGGTACGGCCGATGCGGCAGGTGTAGTTGGAGTGGTGGGAGCAGACGGAGCTGAAGGCACGCCAGCGGTGGGAGCAGGAGGGGCAGAAGGCGGTGGTACGTTGCCTTCTTTATTAGGGAGGCCATCGTGAAGATTGCCGGTCATCTATTTGTCCCTTCTACGCTCACTCACGTCACCCAGACTGCAGTTTATCTGGAAGTAATCATCAGTCCTATTGTCTGTGACGAATGCACGGCATCCAAATGGAGAGCCGAATTACCAAAAGTATGCAGGTCTGACTATGAACTTATTTGGTGGGCAGGAAGGAGAACTTTGACGTACTTGTGCTAACGCATTCCCATGCGGATGGCGCCGTCTAGGCGAATGGTTTCTCCGTTGAGCATCGGATTACGGATGATGGATTCCACTAACTGAGCGTACTCAGTGGGCTTTCCCAAACGGGCAGGGTGCGGAACTTGCTTACCTAAAGAGTCTTTAACCTCGTCTGACATAGTCGCCACCATGGGCGTTTCAAAAGTGCCGGGTGCGATGGCAACAACCCGAATGAGCGAACGCGCAAGGTCACGCGCAACAGGCAGAGTCAATCCAGCAATGCCAGCCTTTGAGGCAGCGTAAGCAGCTTGCCCCATTTGACCGTCGAATGCTGCGACCGATGCCGTGTTAACAATCACGCCGCGTTCTTCGCCATCGGCAGGATTATCCAGCATTGCTTGGGCACTCAAGCGGATAACATTAAAAGTGCCATTCAGATTTACGTCGACGACCTTGGTGAAATCTTCGAAGGGAAATGGGCCTTTAGAACCCGCAGTCTTAAACCCGTTAAGCATGCCAGCGCAGTTGACTACGATAGCCAGGTCGTGGTTTTCATTCGCGATATCAACAGCGCGCTGCACGTCGTCCTCGCTGGTGACATCGGCAGGCGCGAAGACAACATCCCCTTCGATGTCATTGAGAAGGCTTTGATCGGCGCTCGGCAGGTCAATGACCACAACACGGGCGCCCGCAAGTGCCAGCATGGTTGTGGTGGCAAGCCCAAGCCCGGAAGCGCCACCGGTTACTAGTGCGGTCTTTGCAGAGATATCCATGATTTATCCTTTTCCAACTGAAGATTTGTGTACATGGCTTTGCCCGCTGCGGAGAACTGCGAGCACTCCGGCAGCAATAGGCGCGGGATTTGGTAAAGCTGTGACGCCCTTGCAAGGCAGAAGTTGTTTCGCCATACTGCTCCTCTCATCCACCAGAAGGTGATGTGGATTACTGTAAAGGCGCGCCCCTGGGGAATCTAGGAATCTGTGAAATTTCGCGATCTGAGCCGGTAAATATGCAGGCCACGTGGGGGTGAACGACATTTTTGCTGAGACGAAAACGCCACACTGTCGAGCTCTACTCGATTAATTCACGGGTTCAATCGGATTACCTTGCCAGGTGGTGTGACCCGGAACTTGGTCCCCGCGCATTACCAAAGAGCCAGGAGCAACCGTTGCGCCGGCATGAATACGAGCTGCTGGTAGCGCCACCGAGTGTGCGGCCAAGGTAGCGCCGTCATCGACAGTGACGGTGTCCAGGCTCATTACGCGGTCCTGGAAAAGGTGCGTTTGCACGACCGTGCCCGGTCCGACGGTAGCGCCGGCACCGATGTGGCATAGGTCCGTTTCGGGGAACCAGTAGGACTCAATCCAGGCGCCGCGGCCGATCTTAACGCCGAGGAGACGCAGGGAGGTATTAAGTTCTGCAGTACCCATGGAGTGGTTGAAAAACCACGGTGCGGCGACGGTTTCCACAAAGGCATCTTGAAGCTCATTCAGCCATACGAATGCCGACCACAATGGGTGATCAGCGGCCTTGTGCTTACCCACGCACACCCACTTGACCACGATTGTTACGGTCACGGCGATGATGCCGGCGGCTATCAGCACCAGACCCGAAAGCAGCCAGGTTAGGCCAAGACCAACGGAATTGAGCAAAACCACCATGGTGCTCAGTACTGCGGCAAGCAGCATGGCAGAGGCAGCAGAAGCCAATAGGCGCAAAGTTTCCACGACACCGCGCGCGACCTTTGCACGCAGTGGCGGGTTGTAGGTCAAAGACTCGCCTTCGCCTACCGATGCTTCCACACGGCGCATGCGCTCCGGTGGGGATCCCCACCAGTTAGCGCCCGACTTAGTCTTCTTTGGTGTTGAAGACAGCACTGCCACCAGGGAGTTCTTTGCCAACTTGCGCCCTGGCGCTGTAATGCCAGAGTTACCAACGAAGGAACGCTTGCCCACTTTGGCAAGTCCGGAGGACATCCAGCCGCCGCCAAGTTCATAGCCGCCGATAAGCGTGTCATCGGCAAGGAAAGCGCCGTCTTTCACTTCGGTGAATTTTGGAACCATCACGGCAGTGGAGATTTCCACGTCCTTGCCAATGGTGGCGCCCAAAGAACGCAGCCACAGCGGAGTTAATTGACCGGCATAGAGCGGAAAGAGATAGGTGCGGGCATCGTCCATCAGCTTTTCGATGGCCCAAATCCGCCAGCCGCGAGCAGAACGAACCGGAAAGACTCCCGGCTGCAGCCCAATCGACAGAATACGAACTCCGAGCCAGGTCTGCACCATGTAGAAGGCGAAGGCAGCAAGCGCGCCGACCGGGGCAAAGAGCACCGCGCCGACAAACCCATTGCCATCGGTGAGCTGAACCAAAGAGATGATGACAAAAGCTGCGAGTGCAATCGCTACCAAAGGCTGAGCCGCGAGCAGCATAGAGGTCGCACCGTAAATAGGGACCCACCAGGCGCGACGGGAAGGTGCGTGGTCCGGGAAGCGGTGCTTAGAACGGCCCACTTTCTTGGCGGGAGAACCCGACCAGCGTGCGTGCGCTTTGACTTTCTTCTCACCGGTGACGGTAGAGCCAGCTTCGATGTGGGCTTCTTCGCCGATAACCGTGCCCGGCATCAGTTGCGAGCGTGCGCCAATACGAGCGCCGGCTTGCACTTCAATGGCACCGACGCGCAGGATATCGCCGTCGAGCCAGTAGCCAGCTAAGTCGACTTCCGGTTCGATCGCGCAGTGCTCGCCTAAGGTCAATAGGCCTGTGACCGGTGGGAGTGAGTGCAAGTCAACGGATTTGCCAACTTTTACGCCCAATAGGCGCGCATACGTCAAAACCCAGGTTGCACCTGCAATAGAGCGTGCGCCCGAGGCATCACTCCAGCGTTCTGCAGCCCAAATGCGCATGTGCACGGAGCCGCCACGTGGGTAATTGCCAGGCGTAATACCGGCTGTGAGCAAGCGCGCGCCAAAAGCTCCAATAGGAATGCGGCCCAATGGGGAAGCAAAGACAAGGAGGAAGACGATGACCAGTGGCCAGGAAGTGTGCGGGGCGAAATCCACGCCGAGCGCGTCGGCAATATTAGAACCGAAGAGTAGCCAGGCTAGCCAATTGGTTGCTGCCAAAGTCATTGTTGGAAGCTGCCATAAAAACTGCAGCAAACGCGTGCCGGCGCCAACGGGTTTCACGTGGCGCTTTTCCATATTTTGTGCCGAAGGCGCAGTGGCATCGATGATTTCTGCCAAAGAACCAAGGCGTGGATGATCATAGAGATCACGCACCGCAACAGTGGGGAAGCGCTCACGGATGCGGCCGACTAAAGTCGCCGCCGCGAGGGAAGTACCGCCGAGGGTGAAGAAATCGGCGTCTTCGTCTTCAACGGAGACGCCCAAAACGTCAACGAAGAGCTGGGCGAGCCACTCTTCGGTCTCGCTTAGACCGACTGCTTCGATACCCACACCAGGTAGTGGCCACGGCAAGGCTTTCTTATCGACCTTGCCGGAGGTACGAATCGGAAGCTCATCCATCACGCAAATGCGCGGAACCAGCGCGGCAGGCATGGTTTCAGCCAGGCGTTCTTTGGCAGCTCGGTGGTCAAAGCCTAAATCTGGGTCTTCTAAAGATACGTAGCCGACAAGTACTGATTCCCCAGCGGCAGTCTTGTTGACCGCGACAGCGGAGTTGTAGACGTTCGGCAAAGCAGCGACGTTGGCTTCGACCTCACCGAGCTCAATGCGGCGGCCACCGATTTTGACTTGGTCATCGACGCGGCCGACAAAGTACAGACCATCTTCTTCCAAGCGCACGTGGTCACCGGTGCGGTAAGCACGTTCCCATCCGACAGAAGGTAGCGGGGCGTATTTCTCCGCGTCCTTTTCGGCATCGAGATAGCGGGCAAGACCCACGCCGCCGATGACGAGCTCGCCGACTTCCCCAGGGCGAACCGGGTTTTCCTCACTATCGATGACAACAAGGTCCCAACCATTAAGCGGCAGGCCAATGGATACGGGGTGATCTGGTTGCAGCATGGCTGCTGAGGCGACGACCGTTGCTTCGGTTGGACCGTAGGTGTTCCACATTTCCCGGTCCGAGGTAGCTAAGCGGTTGACGAGTTCTTGAGAACATGCCTCGCCGCCGACGATAAGCAGGCGGACATTATCTAAAGCTTCTGCTGGCCACAGACCCGCCAGCGTCGGAACGGTGGAGACTACCGTGATGTCTCGGCGGATTAGCCAAGGGCCAAGATCCATGCCAGAGCGCACCAAAGCACGTGGGGCCGGAACCAAACACGCGCCGTGCCCCCAAGCCAGCCACATTTCCTCACAAGAGGCATCGAAAGCAACGGAAAGTCCCGCGAGCACGCGGTCTTCAGGACCGAGTGGGTTATCTTGCAAAAATAAGGCTGCCTCGGCATCAACAAAGGCAGCAGCGGAGCGGTGCGTAACCGCAACGCCTTTGGGCTTGCCCGTGGAGCCAGAGGTAAAAATGATCCAGGCGGTATCTTCTAGATGCGGTTCATCTTGGTCAACGCCGGTGGAAGGGTTGAGCTTGCGAAAGCCCTCATCGGTGAAAATACCATTGATTCCTGCTTCGCCGAAGACCATCTCGGCGCGCTCATCAGGATCGTCGGCATCGACAGGCACGTAGGCGGCACCTGCGGCAAGGGTTGCCAAAATCGCAAGGTAGAGATCGCGTTGGCCAGAGCTCATGCGGATGCCGATGTGGTCACCGCGCATTACTCCATGCTGGCGTAAATCAGCTGCCCAGGCTTCTACATCTTGGATGAGCTCGGCGTAGGTCAAAATTTCGCCGTCATCGATGGCGGCGGCTTCGGGATACTGCGCAGCAGAAGCGCGCACTACATCCCAGAGGGTCCGAGGGGCGGGAGCTTTGTCTTGTAGGAGGTACTGGTCCGGAATAGTGGCCAGGGGGTCGCTCATTTCTTATTGGCCCTCATCTTCTGAGTCGGCATCAATAATGACCTGCGCCAGTTTACGCAAATGCTTCAGCTGCTTCGAGGTGGAATCATTCAAAGCCTCATCCTCAGCAGCAACAACCAGCTCGGCGAGCTCTGCTTGGGTCTTGGTGCCCTTCTTTGTGGAGGCCACAATCTGACGGCGGCGGTCTTTCGGGTCGCGCTCACGCTTGGCCCAGCCACGCTTTTCCAGAGCGTCAATCAAACGCACCATATCGGAGGCATCGATAGCTAGCGTTTCGGAAAGAAAAGACTGGGAGGCAGCGTCTTCTTCCACCAGACAGGTGAGAACCCAGAACTCACGGATGGTGGTCTTATGCGCAGCAAGGGCAGCGTCGACGCAATCGCGGGTGCGACGGCGCAGGCGTTCTAATTGAAAAGATGGGGATTGCAGCAGTGAAGTTGGCACTGCGTGGGAATTAGTGGAACTCATAAGACGATAGTAGCGCCCCTACCATTCGTTGTCTAAATGATTGTGGTTGTCCACTAATTATTTTAGGCGCTTAGCTGGGTGTTTCCATCGGCAAGCCCTGATCGCGCCACGCATCGGTGCCGCCGGCGACGTTGATCACATTGTCCCAACCCAAAGCATTTTCTAGGTAGCCACAGACCTGCATGGAACGTCCACCTGCTTTGCAGATGACGTAGATATCTTTGTCCGGGTCAATTTCTTTGTAGCGTTCGGGGATATCTCCCATGGGAATGTGGATGACGCCTTGGGCGCGGTCGATTGCGTATTCGTCGTCCTCGCGGACATCGATTAGCTGTGCGTTAGCGGGAACATCTTTTGGTGATACCTCATACATGTCCACCATCTTACGTTTGTTTTGCCCAGAGATCGCAAGACCCGGGTAGCAATTCAACCGTTAAATAAGCGGCCGTGCTACCCGGGTGCAAAGTAAGTACTTACTTTGTAGATGTTTGCGACTAGTTACCGAAGCGCTCGATGGCTTCCTTGTGGATTTCTTCTGCTTCAGCCTTGTCGCCCCAGCCGGAACCGGTTACTTCCTTGTTTGGCTCCAGGTCCTTGTAGCGGGTGAAGAAGTGCTCGATTTCATCCTTGATGTGCTGCTCAACATCGCCGATGTCCTGGTAGCGCTCGGAACGTGGGTCGTCGACAACGCACAGCAACTTGTCGTCTCCGCCAGCTTCATCGGTCATCTTGAAGACGCCGAGGATGCGAGCCTTCACAACTACACCTGGGAAGACGGACTCTGGCAGCAGAACCAGTGCGTCTAGTGGGTCGCCGTCTTCGCCCAAGGTGTGGTCAATGAAGCCATAGTCTGCTGGGTAAGCCATTGGGGTAAACAGGTAACGATCAAGGTAGACCTTGCCGGTTTCATGATCGATTTCGTACTTATTACGCGAACCCTTTGGGATTTCAATGGTTACTTCAACGCTCACGATTGACGCGTCCTTTCCTTAACTAACGGTGTAATTTCCCAGTGAGCTACCCATGCTGGTCGCTCACGTATTGCGGGAGGAGATAGTACGAGCCATAGTCTACCTTTTGCCGCCCCGTGAGTTGCCGCGCGCTAGGCTAAAGGGCGATGAAAGCTAAACACGTCGCCTGGATTGCAGTAACAGTTGTCACCGCCGCAGCTGTCGGTTCGACCGCGGCGCTGGGAGTTGCTGTGCATCAGGAGTACAGCGAGCTGGATCATGGCCAGGCTCCGCAGCCGCCCGAGGTAAGTCAGTTGGTGCAGCCGCAACAGCCACAAGCGGTGGATACCGCGGATATGCCCGCGCGTTTAGATGAGATGGCACAAAGCCCAGCGCTGCCGACCTTGGGCGCACAAGTCATCAACACCTCAACGGGGGAAGTGCTGTGGGAGCATGATGCTAAAGAGGCGTTGATTCCAGCATCGTCAACCAAGGTCTTAACCGCGGCAGCTGCCGCATTGCTTATCGATGACAACGAGAAGCTGAAAACCGAAGTCCTGCGCGCTCCGGGCAGTAACACGGTGGTTATTAAAGCTGCCGGCGATGTATGGATGACTACTGAGCAAATGGATGAGCTGGCTGAAGAGATTCAGGCCAGCGGTGAAGGTGCAGACAGTATAGATACGGTCTTGATTGATACCAGCATTTGGTCCGGCGATGACCAAGCGCCTGGCTGGGATCCGACCAATGTGGACGGCGGCTTTGTAGCACCTATGCAGCCAGCGATGTTGTACGGCGGTCGCTTAGGCGATACGGAAGGTGATGTGCCGCGCTCACATACTCCAGCTGTGGATGTGGCCAGCGCACTCGCTGAGCGTATCGATGCCCCCAATGTTGGCACCGGCGAAGTCCCCGAGGGGGCTGAACCTATTGCTGCCGTGGAATCCGAACCTTTTGGCATTCGCGCAGAGCAGATGATGAAACATTCCGACAATGTCATGGCTGAAGCTATCGCTCGGGAGCTTGCTCTGGCCGCTGGTGCTGAGCCGAGCTTTGAGGGTGCAACCAAAGCAACCTTAAAGACTCTTTCGGATGCTTCCTTCAATACTGAGGGCATCACGATTAAGGACAATTCGGGGCTGTCGGAAGATAACCGCATCACCGCGGACTTGCTCACGCACATCATTGCTGATGCTGCTAGCAATGAACCGCTGCGAGAAGTACTGGGATATCTTCCCGTGGCAGGCGGTGAAGGCACCTTGGCTGACCGCTACGCAGACCTATCGGGTAAAGGTTTTGTGCGCGCAAAGACTGGCACTTTGACGGGAGTATCAGCACTAAGTGGAACCGCTCTGGGTGAATCCGGCACAGTGTATGCCTTTACCTTCTTAGTCAATGATGGCGATATCTTAGGTGCTCGTCAGGCTCAAGATGCCATGGCGAGTGTGCTGCGGGAGTACTAAGAACGTGTCTAGCGCACCTTTTTGGCCCCGGAAATCCCCGCACTTTCTGCAAGTGCGCGTCGCAGTCCGGCGTAGCCTTGAAGATTTGGGATACCCCGAGGTCGTGTGCGTCGGACTCTCCGGCGGCGCAGATTCTTTAGCGCTGTGTGCAGCCCTTTGTGCTGAAACCCGTGAAAGAGATACGAGGGTTCTCGCTCTGTGCATCGATCATGGACTGCAGGAAGGATCACGTGAGGTCGCAGAAGCCGCTGCCGCCCAGGCGCGACGCTGGGGTGCCAAGGCACTGGTGATTCCAGTGCACGTTGCACCTGCTGCTGCCGATGGTATGGAAGCCGAAGCGCGCCGGGTTCGCTACGCGGCGTTTTCGGAATCCTCAAACGCCGTGCGGTCTGATCAATCCACTGGGGATGACTTGTCTATGGGGGATGAGCGTTTAGCGAATCCCCCTGTTTTTGTCGCGCACACCGCTGAAGATCAAGCCGAGACGCTGCTTTTAAGTGCGCTGCGCGGGCGTGCCAGGGCCATGTCTTATGAAACCGAGATTGAAGGCGCGCGCATTGTGCGCCCGCTGCTGCAGATTCGTCGGGCCAATACTCAAGGCGCCTGTGCTGAACTGGAAGTGGAAGCTTGGCAGGATCCGCACAATGAGCGCGAGGATTTTCGTCGCGTGGCCATGCGCAAGCAGATTTTGCCAATGCTCTCAGAGATCATCGGCGGAGACGCCATCGCGCCTTTGGCCGCAGCGGGAGATGATATCGCCGCCGATGAAGATTTCTTTGCCACCGTGATTTCAGAGTATGAAAAAGGTGGTGGAAAAAGCATCGAAAAGAGCGAAGAGCTGGACTGCAACAACCTGAGCGCCCTTGCCCAACCTGTAAGAAAGCGAATAATTGCCCGCTGGTTAGTTGCCAAAGATATCTTCGTTTCGCGCGCCGGGCTCGCAGCAATTGACGCTTTATGCAGCGCCTGGAGCGGACAAGGCGGTGTAGCCGTGGGTGATGCGCACGCGAAAAACCCGGATAGTAGGTTGGAAGTCGTGCGAGATGGTGGCAAACTGAGACTATTGCGTTCTAACGCACCCTAAGCCACCTTAAAGGTCCTAAAACCGGCTCATTAGAAAGGGCGACCATGGCTCACAATGAAACTGCGCTAGTAGAATCCAAAGACTTTAACGTCCCACCACACCGTTATGGCAACGACGTTGAATCAGTCCTGATTAGCGAGGAGAACCTCCAAGCAAGAATCCAGGAGCTCGCGGACAAAGTCTCCAAAGACTACGCAGATGCAGAAGAGGACCTGCTGCTCATCTGCGTACTCAAGGGCGCAGTTTACTTCCTCACCGACTTTGCGCGCGCACTGTCTATCCCGTCCCAGATTGAGTTCATGGCTGTTTCCTCTTATGGAAACTCCACCTCATCGTCTGGCGTCGTGCGAATTTTGAAGGACCTGGACCGCGAGATTGAAAACCGCGATGTGCTCATCGTGGAAGACATCATTGACTCCGGCCTGACCCTGTCCTGGTTGCTGCGCAACCTCAAAGGCCGTCACCCGAAGTCTTTGGAAGTTATTACTTTGCTGCGTAAGCCAGAAGTAGTCACCGCCAAGATTGACCTTTATGACGTGGGCTTTGACATCCCTAATGAATTCGCCATCGGCTACGGCCTGGACTATGCAGAGCGCTACCGCGACCTGCCATACATTGGCACTTTGCACCCAGACGTTTACTCCAACCACTAAACTGTAACGCTTGATGAAAAACTCTTCTTGGATTAAATACGGTGGCATCGCTGCAGTCGTACTTGTAGCGCTGTACATCTTCACCTTCTTTTCTGACGACACCCGCTCTTTCATGCGGGTGGATACCTCAATCGCTATTGAGCAGCTCAACAACCAAAACGTTGAGGAAGCTCAAATCGACGACCGCGAACAACAACTTCGCCTGACCTTGCGCGAACCGATCACGGTCGAAGAGCAAGAAGGCGTCGAAGAAGTCATCGCGAAGTATCCAGCGCGGACCTCGCCAGAAATCTTTGACTCCGTGCGCAATTCTGGTGCTGAAAATTACCAGACCAACGTCACGCAAGACTCGATCTTCATGTCGATGTTCTCGTTCTTGCTGCCGATGTTGATCCTGTTTGCGGTGCTGTTCTGGTTCATGTCGCGCATGCAATCGGGTGCCGGCGGAATGTTCGGTATCGGCGGTTCCAAGGCCAAGGAACTGACCAAGGACATGCCGACCAACACCTTTGAGGATGTTGCCGGCGCTGATGAAGCAGTCGATGAACTGCAAGAAATCAAGGACTTCCTTGAAGACCCAACGCGCTATCACGAACTCGGCGCAAAGATTCCACGCGGCGTGCTGCTCTACGGCCCTCCGGGTACAGGTAAGACCTTGCTCGCTCGCGCGGTTGCGGGCGAGGCAGGCGTTCCTTTCTACTCCATCTCCGGCTCGGACTTCGTAGAAATGTTCGTCGGTGTTGGTGCCTCGCGCGTGCGTGACCTGTTTAAGCAGGCCAAGGAAAATAGCCCTTGTATCATCTTCGTCGACGAGATCGACGCGGTTGGTCGCCAGCGTGGCTCCGGCACGGGTGGCGGACACGATGAGCGCGAGCAAACCCTTAACCAGCTGCTGGTTGAAATGGACGGCTTTGGCGACCGCGAAGGGGTTATCCTCATCGCTGCTACTAACCGTCCTGATATTTTGGACCCTGCGCTGTTGCGCCCTGGCCGCTTTGACCGTCAGATCCCTGTCACCCCACCTGACTTGGCTGGCCGTGAACAGATTCTGCGCGTGCACTCGAAGAACAAGCCTTTGGCTAAAGACGTCGACGTCACCCAGCTGGCCAAGCGCACCGCCGGTATGTCCGGTGCGGACCTTGCCAACGTGCTCAATGAAGCAGCGTTGTTGACCGCGCGTATTGGCGGCAACGTGATTACTGCTGACGCACTGGAAGAAGCCACCGACCGCGTCGTTGGCGGACCACGCCGTCAGTCCAAGGTGATCTCTGAGCAGGAAAAGAAGATCACCGCCTACCACGAAGGCGGACATACCCTGTCCGCGTGGGCACTGAAGGATATTGAGCGCGTCTACAAGGTGACCATCTTGGCGCGTGGTCGCACCGGTGGCCATGCGATGACCGCGCAAGAAGACGACAAGGGCATGTACACCCGCGATGAACTTTTCGCGCGTCTGATCTTCGCCATGGGTGGCCGTGCTGCCGAAGAGCTCGTCTTTGGTACGCCAACCACAGGTGCATCTTCTGATATTGAGCAAGCCACCAAGATTGCTCGCGCCATGATTACCGAATACGGCTTTAGCCCGGAATTGGGCACCGTGAAATACGGTCAAGAACAAGGCGACCCAATGTCGTACATGGGCGGCGGCGGAGTGTTGGAATACTCCGATGCTGTTGCGGCGAAGATCGATGGCCAGATCTCCTATCTTCTGGACTCTGCACACCAGCAGGCCTATGACATTTTGGCCGAGCACCGTGACTACCTGGATTCTCTGGCAGAAGCCCTGCTGGAAAAGGAAACCCTGCGTCGACCTGACCTGGAAGCACTTTTCGATGGCATCGAGCCACGCGAATTGCATGAGGTATTCCCGGGCGAAAGCGTGCGCTTCCCAGCCCAAGCAGGCCGCGAACCAGTGAAAACCCCAGTGGAGATTGCCATCGAGCGCGGCGAAGAGCCACCACGCCGCTTTACCTTGTTGGATGCATCGCGCCAGGCGCGTGAACGCCGTCTAGCTCTGGAAGAAGCTGCAGAAAACTCCGGCAATGAATCCGATGCTGACAAGGATTCGCAGGACAAGACTGCCAATGAACCAGAGATTGGCTTTAACTTTGGCCAGCACGCCGGTGACTGGACTGAAGAAGGCTTTAAGCCAGCAAAACCTCAGAAGCCATCGTTTGCGATGTCGGAACCAAAGGATCACGCCGAAACCGCCCCGAAGCCTTCCTTCGCGATGTCTGAGCCGAAGGACTCGACTCCTGAAGACTCGAAACCAGAAGCCCCGAAGCAGAAGGCAGAGGACAAGCCTGCTGAGCGCCAGTCGGTCAAGGAGGAGCCTGCGGAAGCTGAGAAGAAATCTGAGCGTCGTCCAAGTGAAGATGACACGACAGAGATTCCGATTGGCCGCCACCACAAGCCGCCGATGAGCGATGACGAGGGCTGGCAGTCCCCAGGTTTTAACAACCGCGATGCCGCCCGTAACCCTTATGCACCACAGCCTGAGGCTAAGCAACCGGAGGAAGGCAAAGACCGCCACCCCGGTGAAGATAATTACTAGGGGAATTTAGCTGTGTGCTTCCCGAGCATTAGCGTGGGAAGCACCAAGAAAAGTTTTTAAACACAAGGAAATCCGACATTATGAGTGAAAGCTTGATTCCAGCCCGCGCACCTTTTGACCAGGAGCGTGCTGAAGCAGCAATTCGCGAACTGCTGATTGCAGTTGGTGAAGACCCTGACCGCGAGGGCCTTTTAGAAACCCCCGCCCGAGTTGCGCGCTCATATGCGGAAATCTTTGCCGGTTTGCACACCGATCCCACCGAAGTGCTGCACAAGACCTTCGATGAGAATCACCAGGAGCTAGTGCTAGTTCGTGATATCCCTATTTACTCCACCTGTGAGCACCATCTGGTGCCGTTTTACGGCGTTGCCCACATCGGATACATTCCGGGCAAGGAAGGCAATGTCACAGGTCTTTCGAAGCTGGCTCGCTTGGCCGATGGCTTTGCCAAGCGCCCGCAGGTCCAAGAGCGCCTGACGCGACAGATCGCTGATGCATTAACGGAGACTCTGCATGCGCAGTCTGTCATCGTGGTCATTGAGTGCGAGCACCTGTGCATGGGCATGCGTGGAGTGAAAAAGCCTGGCTCTGTGACAACAACATCGGCTGTCCGCGGTGGGTTTAAGACCAACGCTGCATCCCGCGCTGAGGTCTTAAGCCTCATTCGCAGCTAAAGACTACAAGCCGCAGGTGTCCTAGCTGGCCGTCCCTATCTTGAAAAGAGCAATCAATATGCAGGTTTCAGAAATTTGTCCCGATGCCGCCGCCAAGCGCACTTTGGTGATGGGCATCGTTAACGTCACGGAAGATTCTTTCTCTGATGGCGGCAAGTGGATAAATATTGATAATGCTATTGCGCATGGCCGTGAGCTAGTAGCCCAAGGCGCTGACATGATCGATGTTGGCGGCGAATCGACCCGCCCTGGTGCTACCCGCGTCGCTGCAGAGGTCGAGCGGGAGCGCATCACGCCAGTCGTTAAGGCTTTGGCACAAGAGGGCATCATGGTCTCCGTCGACACCATGCGAGCCAGCGTTGCAGAGGCCGCAGTGGAGGCCGGTGCAGTGCTGCTTAACGATGTCTCCGGTGGGCTTGCTGATGAAAATATGTACAAAGTTATGGCGCAAGCCCAAGTGCCGGTGTGCTTGATGCACTGGCGGACCGTGCGCTTTGGCGATGCCGCAGGTTCTGCTGACCACAACGGCGATGTCGTTCAAGACGTGCATGATACTTTGGCACGCTTGACGGATAACGCCCTCAAAGCAGGCGTGGGACCAGAACTTATTTCCTTGGATCCAGGTTTAGGCTTTGCGAAGACTCCCCAGGATAACTGGGCATTATTGAAAGCTTTGCCAGAATTTATCGCCGGCGACTATCCCATCTTGGTGGGCGCATCTCGCAAGCGGTTTTTATCCGCTATCCGCGAAGACCGCGGTGCAGAACACGGCCCGCACCTCGCGGATCCCGCAACTGCCGCGGTGACAGCATTATCAGCGCAGCTTGGTGCGTGGGCCGTGCGCGTTCACGATGTACCTGTCTCACGTGACGCAGTGGATGTTGCTGCAGCTTGGGCAGCAGGGGCCAACTACGTCTCAGGAGGACACAGTTAAATGGCTGATCGTATTGAATTAAAGGGCTTGGAATGCTTTGGCTACCACGGCGTATTTGACCACGAAAAACAGCAAGGTCAAAAGTTCATCGTGGATCTCACCTGCTGGCTGGATTTTAAAGAAGCCGCGGCTACTGATGATCTAGAAAAAACCGTCAGCTATGCCGACTTGGCTGATATCGCAGCAGATATCGTCGAAGGTCCTGCGCGTGATTTGATTGAAACGGTTGCGATTGAAATCGCCGACAAAATCATGGCTAGTGACCCGATCTTATTCGCCGTTGAAGTTACCGTGCACAAACCGGATGCGCCGATTGAGCGCACCTTCCGCGACGTGTCCGTAGTGGCGCGCCGCTCCCGGAAGACAGAACGGCGATAAGTCATGCGCGCAGTATTATCAATCGGGTCTAATATGCAAGGCCGCGTGGAGCACCTCAAGTCGGTCTTTGCTGAATTTCAGGATGAAATTGTTGCCTCGTCATCGGTGTACTCGACTCCGCCGTGGGGAGATACCGACCAAGACGAGTTTTACAATGCGATCATCATCGTCGAGGTTGACCAAACCCCGTTGGAGCTTCTGCACCGCGGGCAGGCCTTGGAACAGGCGGCCGACCGCGTGCGGGAGCGTCACTGGGGACCGCGTACGCTCGATGTCGATATCGTAGAGATTGAAGGGTTTAGCTCTGATACGCAAGAGCTGACTGTGCCTCACCCGCATGCCGCTGAGCGTGGCTTTGTTCTCATTCCTTGGCTTGCAGCGGATGTACACGCTACCTTGGGTGGTAAACCAGTCGCCGGACTCATTGGCAATATCCCGCAGGAAGATATTGACGGCATTAAAGTATTGGGTCGAATCGAGAAGCTGTGAAAAAGACATCAATTGCCGTCCTTGTAGGCGTTGCTGTCTTTACTACCCTGGCGGTGTTTATTCTCACCCGCGGGTTTTATGGCTCCATGATGGCCATTCCCACCACAGTGTCAATCACCTTGTGGGCCATGGCAATTTTATGCGCTGGCCTGGCCTGGAAGGTGCACCAAGCTAAAGGCGAGGACGCCCATGGCATTGGACTAGACCGCAGTCAGATGAATCCCATGACCATCGCGCGCTTTATGGTGGTCGGGAAAGCTTCGGCCTGGACAGGCACCATCGTCGGTGCCGCCTACCTTGGTATCGCGCTGTATGTGGTCCCCATGGCAGGCCAGATTGCCGCAGCTCAAGACGATGTAACTGGGGTAGTAAGCTCCGTTCTTGGTGGCGTGGCGATGGCAATTGCTGGGTTAATCTTGGAGCGACACTGTGAGGTGCCACCTCCAACTGATGGTGCACACGCGATAGAGTAGACACATGACCGCCAACGACGAAGAGAAGACAATCGACTCGGAACGCTTTAAAGACTCAGGCAGCTCTGATCGCTCATCTGATGAGTTTGCAGGTCACGATGTCGATTCGTACTCTAACGACGATTTTCGCGATGATCACTCAACCGGTTCTTCGGCCGGGAAGAAGTTGAACCTAGACAATGGCTCGATCGTAGTAATTGTCTTGGTGGCGCTCGCTGTTATCGCCTCCATTGTGATGTTGATTGCCAGTTCCACAGCTGCGTTAAAGATTGCTTTGCTCGCAGCCCTATGGGCAGCTGTTGGCGGAATCTTCTTGGTTACTCGCTACCGCAACCAGGTACGCGACCGCGAAGAAGAAATGTATGTTCGCGAAGATCTCTACCACGCGGAACTAGATAAGCTGCGTGCAGAGGCAGAGACGAACCAGGCACTGGAGCGTTTAGAAAACTCTCCACACGTGGATATGGACGTGCTGGCAGAGATTCGGGCTGAGCTGGCATCCATTCGTGAGCAGCTCGAAGAACTTTCGGGTCGCGAATTTACTTATGTCCCCGCTGCTTTGCAGGCCGAGGCACGTCGCATCATGGAAATCGAAGCGCGCGCAAAAGCTGCAGAGTCGAATAATTCCAGTTATACCTCCAGCTATGGCGCAGATGTCGATGCCGAGCCAGAAGCTCCAGTCGTGGAATTTACGCAGCCTTCCGGCGGCAAGCCTTCGGCTGATGCGATTGCGGGGCGAATCGGTAATACTCCGACTTATTCCCGCAATGACAATCCACTGGCGGAATTCATCAATGAGATGAATAGCGAATCCACCAATGAGACGCCGAAGAAGGCTGACAAGAGCAGCGCGGCTGGCGCAGGTGGCAAGACAGAAGCAAAGATGGCATCGACAAGCGCTGCTTCTGCGAAGGCTGACTCTAAGCCGGCGAAGCCAGCAGAAGAAAAGCCTGCGGCAAAGACCAAGGAAGTTTCCAGCGATAAGCCCAAGGAATTTAACACTGGTTCGTTCCAGGCAGTTCGTTGGGACACGGGCGGCGATGATGCTGCTAAGACGGGCGCGAAGCACACAGAGAAGGCAGAGTCCGCCGAGGTAGCAGAAGACGACGAGCCACGTCGCGGACGTCGTCGCAGCGATGCTCACCGCGAAGGCACCGTTTCCGTTGCTGAGTTGCTTGCGGCGGCGAAAAAGCGTCAGAAGGATTCTTAAGGTTCAATGCCAGCACCACGCATGGTTGTCGGTTGGTTTGGCCGCGAAAACCGATTTCGAGCACTGCTCGAAGCCCAAGGCCATGACATTGTTGAGCTTTCATCGCCTGCTGCGGCAGTAGATTGTGAAGCCCTTGTCATTGCTACGTCCCAAGCGCAGATAGAAGGCACTGTTGAAGCGCTCGAACCGCACATTCGCCGCGGACAAATTGTCATCCACACCAGTATCGGCTTGGGCGTGCAAGTCCTCGATCCGGTTGAAGTGCACGGCGCATTAGCCATGGCGATAGCCCATGTCGGCGCTGATAGGTGGGTGGTTACCACCAGTGATGAGCTTGCGCAAGGAATTGCTGAAGTTCTTCTGTTTGAATCCGGCCAAGTCAGCCTTGCCAAGACGGATGCCGAGCGCGTCGAGCTCGCGCCAAAGATTGCCTACGCGCAGATGGTGCGCCAATTAGCGCGCGCAGCACATCGAGATTTGAAAGAGCTTCTCGATGAACAAGCCGTGCCCTCAGAGCAAGAACAGGGTGAGTTTTTAGCGCCGCGGTTTGAAGCCAGCGACATTTACGCGGCTTTCCAGTCGATCACGGACCCGGGCTTTCGGAAAGCTTTTGTCGAAGCGGCACGCCGAGTAGGCGAATTGGAACACAATATGGAATTAGAGATGTGGGGATTGCAGGAGGAGCTTCGATGAGCATTGGTCGCGGGCAAGCAACGGTAGTAACCGAGCTAGATATGATTTCTAAGGTGGGCTCAGCCTTTAAAAAGACCGGAGCACCCGTTGTGCTGGTCCCTTTGGGGCGCGGGGTGCATGCTGGCCATATCGCTTTGGTGCGCGCAGCCAAAGCCATCCGCGGGGCCGTCGTGGTTGTGGCGATTGCCTCCGAAGACGAAGGCGATCTCAACGCGTTGCGCACGGAGTCCGTGGATGTCATCTGGCAGTACACGGATGAAAAGCTATGGCCCAAGGGTCAGCACTTGCACCTTGCCGCGAAGCAAGACGGCTTAGAACCTGCCGATGAGCTTTCCGATGCCCTCACGCGCAACCTCGCCTTAATCGGCGCCCTTGCCCCCAGCGATGTCGTGGTCGGCGAAAAGGATTATGAACTACTTATCGCCCTGAACCAGGCTATTCGTGACTTCCACATTCAAGTGCGCCTGCAGGGCGTTCCCACCGTGCGCATGCCCGATGGCCTCGCGCTGTCCTTGCGCAACATGGAAGTCGAAGAATCCGCGCGTGAAAAAGCCAGCACCTTGTCCGCCGCGCTGACCGCTGGTGCCCATGCTGCTGAAGCTGGTGCAGAACAGGTCTTGGACGTAGTCAATACCGTCTTGAATGCCGCCGGCATTGAACCTGAATATGTTGAACTACGTGGCCTGGACCTTGGCCCCGCACCCGAAATTGGCGATGCCCGCCTGTTTGTGGCTGCGAATATCGGTGGCGTGCGCCTGACCGATAACGTTGGTCTGCCTTTGGGCATTGGCTTCCGCAATATCGAAGCGCATGCTGAGGGCGCTGACAACGCACTGGGAACACTCTAAAGGTAAGTAGCGATATCTTCTAGCGCCTGCGGTGAACCAACATCGTGAGCGCGCAGGGGAATCTGCACGACTGGGAGATCCGGCAGGCGACGGTGCAGATCAGCCAGTGCCTCGTCCTCGTATGTGCGGCGAGAGGCTAAGAATTCGCCTTGGTCTGCAGGTGAGCGGCGGTTAACAATAAGCGCGCCGACGTGCACGCCATTGGCAGTGAGCTCGGCGTGGAACTCATCTGTTTCTAACACCGGCAGACGCTCCGCGGTGAGGACAATGTTGAAGGTGCACGCGGTGGCATCGTTAAGCACTGCGCGAAGACGCTCAAACCGGTGACGGCGCTTGAGCAAAATGGAACGCAACTCTTGGTTGCGGCGGTCGACCGGATCGATGGCCGTAGTCACCGTAGTGTCCTTACCCGTCGGTGACATCCCGCGCACCAGATCGGAGAACTTCTCTGATTTCGCGCGGCGTTCCAACAACCCATCAGTCCACGCGGACATGAGCTCCGGCAAGGCCATCAAGCGTGCGGTATGGCCTGAAGGCGCCGTATCAAAGATGATGTGGTCATAACTTTCGCCGTACTCTTCCAACAAGATGGCGATGCGCTCCAAGAGTGCGGCCTCATGCGTGCCTGGCGAATGCTTGGCTAAGTTGAGGTGCTTGCTAACTTCTTTGTGCAAATGCTCCGGCATCATCCGGCGCATCGTGTCGCCAGCTTGTTTGAGATGCTCGTTGGTGGCACGCGCGGGGTCAAGCTCCAGCACATCCACGCCTGGGCGCACCGTGGTTGGGGTATCCCCAACCTTGGTGTTCCACAGGTGACCAACGTTGTGTGCTGGGTCTGTGGATACCACCAATGTGGAAGCATGGGCTGAGAGTTTCAGCGCGGTTGCATTAGCGATGGTTGTTTTACCCACTCCACCTTTGCCACCAAAGAACATGACGGGGGAGGTAGGAACATTTAACAGCACTGAATATTCTCCAACGGTGAGTTTGCCATTCCCATCCGGCGGTGCCAGGCGTGGAAATCCTCATAAATGACAGGAAGCAGCTCGAGGGTATAGAAACTGGCCGGGTTCGGAATGCCGAGAGCCTCGGACATCACCAGCAGCATAAAGAGGTCATCTTCTTGCTGCTGCGCCTTTGCAAAGGCTGCCCGGTAGGGTGCGGAATAGTACTCTTGAAGCTCCGCGCTCAACCGTGCCAGTTTGTCCATTAATGACATGAGCTAAATCCTATTTTCAACCATTTCTGGGGATGGGGCATCGATATCTTCATCGCTCCATTCCACCTTCTTGGTGTGCTTCATACGGCCCACCGCGAGGATAACCTCGACGATGATCCAGATAGCAGCGAGGACGATGATGACGTCCATAACAAACAGCAGCCAGTTGCCATCGCGGTAGAAGGTGCCCAGCTGGATGAAGGCCGCCCACAGACTCATGATGGTCAGGAAGAGAAGTGGGATGAGAATTGGCCAGGTTGGGCGCCGCAGGTGCATGAGAATCAGCAGCAGGATAGATAGCGACAGACCGGCCATGAGCTGGTTGGTGGTACCGAACAGCGGCCAAATGGTCATGCCGCCTGAGCCGTCGGTGCCCTGAGAGAAGGTCAAGCCGAAGGCCACGAGCACCGCGATGCACGTAGCGATGAAGGTGTTGATCTTGATTCCTGCAGTATCGCCCATTTCCTGGACCACGATGCGCTGCAGACGTACGCCGGAGTCCATGGTGGTCGCGGCGAATAGCACGGCCATGGTCGCCAGGATTGTTGCCGAAAGCGAGGTGGAAATCCCGAGGCCCTCATTGAGCAAGTTGCCGCCGCCTTCGACGAAAGCGTTAACACCACCTGCGTTGAATTCGGAGTAGATAGATTCCCATTCTTGGTAAGTGCGGTAGCCAGACGTGGTGGCAATGATCGTGCCCAGTGCGAGTAGGCCTTCGCCGACCGCGCCGAAGTAGCCAACGAAGCGGGAGTCGGTTTCTTTATCTAGCTGCTTCGAGGACGTACCGGAGGCCACCATGCCGTGGAAGCCGGAAATAGCACCACACGCGATGGTCACAAACAGAAGTGGGAACATGCCCGGGGTACCGGCGGGGACGTCATCACGCAATGCGGGAGCAACAATTTCAGGACTGGTGAATAGGAAGGATGCGTATAAAATACCCAAGCCGATAAATAGCTGCAGGCCGTTGATGTAATCACGAGGTTGCAGCAGCATCCACACTGGCAGCAGGGATGCAAAGAAGGCATAGATGAACAAGATGATGATCCAGACACCAGCGGCTGGGATACCCAGGACGGTTTCTGGCAATGAGATTGGGTACTTATCGCCAATGAGCATCAGCGAGTACAACGCCACCACACCAACGATTGAGACCAAAGGCAGATTCCACTTGAAGCGGTAAATAGCCTGGCCAATACATAGCGCAACCGCGATAGCGCCCCAGGTAGGAATGACTGATGACGGGGTGGAAATGAGCAGACCCGAGATAACCACACCGAATGCGGTGTTAACCATCAGCAACAGTAGGAAGATGACCACAAGAAAGAGCATGCGGCCGCGCTTGCCGATGTAGCGTCCCGACAACAACCCGATGGATTGACCACGGTGGCGTTGGGATGCCCAGAGCACACCCATATCGTGCATACCAGCGGCGAAGACCGTACCGATGGTCACCCATAAGAATGCCGGGAACCAGCCCCAAATTACTGCAACGGCCGGGCCGATAATAGGCGCAGCACCCGCAACGGAGGTGAAGTGGTGACCCCACAGGACGTATTTGTTGGTGGGGACAAAATCCACACCGTCTTCCATAGTGTGGGCTGGAGTTTTATAGTTTGGTGAAAGCTGGAAAACCTTCTTACCAAGGAATTTGGAATAGAGAAGGTAGCCACAAATCATCATGGCTACACCGATGAAAACTAGCACTAGAGAGTTCATATGGATTGCTCCGAACACAGTCAGCGGACATGGATTCATCACACATTTATGTGATGTATATCAAAAATAGCTGTGAACATAGCGTAAATCATTGCTGGCGGATTCACGAGGGTTTGTCCAAAATAATTTGTGAATCCAAAGAACTTGAGTGTCCCCGTCGTGGCAAGAAAACTATAAAGCCCCTGCTAAATCTCTATTGGCTAGAGGGGAAGCAGGGGCCGGGATAGACGGAGTATTTAGCTAAGCTTGCTAATGTTTTTCCGCAACTATGGCTTCTTAAGCATCTTGAATGCCGATATTTCCGTCGGTGCGCCATACCGTGACAACAGCTGGACGCGGGGTGGAGTTGCCACCGTCAGGCCAGTTGGAAGTTGGCTTTGCAAACGTCGCGTCGTCGGATTCGCCTGGATGCTGAACGTTGACCATCACGCGTTCATCGGTGACGATCGGACCACAGGTTTCTGCTCCAGCGGGAACGGTGAGGAAGCACTTGAGTTCACCGCGATTGTTGCCCTCGGTGGTTACGGCATAAAGACCATCGTTAGAGCCGAGAGCATTGCCATCGGTAGAAATCCACATCAGACCGTGGTTATCGAAAGCCAAGTTATCGGGACAAGAGATAGGAGATACCTTCTCTTTATCAAAGCCGCCGAAATAAGTTGCTGCTTCCTTTGGATCACCGCAGACGAGCAGTAGGTTCCAAGTGAAGGACTCGCCAGCGTGGTCGTCTTCGATTTCCATGACCAGGCCATTCTTATTTTCTTTGACCGGCGCCCATTCCATTGGGTTTTCCTTGTTGCTATCGGCATTTTCACCGGTTGCACCGCGGTAGGAGTTGTTGGTCAACGCAACGTAGACCTTGGACGAGGTCGGGTGAACTTCAATGTCTTCAGGGCGATCCATCTTGGTTGCTCCCACTTCATCGGCTGCTTCGCGGGTAAAGATTGCTACCTCTTCCGCGGTGAAACCATCAACGTGAGACTCATACTTTCCGTCTTCACAGGTCAAAAGCGGCTTCCAAGAGCCAGTGCCGTCGAAGGCGCCGTCTTCCGGCAAAACTCCAGAGCCGTCGATTTCTTCTTCGGGGGAGTTACCTTCCATGACTGCAACGTACAAAGTGCCGTTGTCCAAGATGGACATGTTGTGCTCGAGGTCGCCTTCGACCATCTTCTTGGAAGAGACGAATTTGTAGATGTACTCAAACCGGGAGTCATCACCGGAATAGCAGACGACTGTGCCGTCATCGGTGATATGAATGTTCCCAGCTTCGTGCTTGAAACGGCCGTTAGCGGAGTGCTTAATTGGGGTGGACTCGGGATCAAAAGGATCGAATTCCACGATGTATCCAAACCGGTTGACCTCATTAGGGGTTTTGGAGACATCAAAGCGGTCATCGAAGTTTTCCCACTTGCGGTCTGATGCTTCATCGCCGAAGCCAAAGCGTTCTAGAGATTTCTGGGTGCGTTCATCATCAGACTTGGCGTTAGCGAAGTACTGGTCAAAGTTTTCTTCACCTGACAAGATGGTGCCCCACGGAGTCACGCCACCTGCACAGTTATTCAGGGTGCCTAACACCGTCTCACCGGTGGGGTCAGCTTTGGTCTTAGTGTATTTAGAACCGGCAGCAGGGCCGACTAGTTTAAATGGCGTAGTAGCGGTGATACGACGGTTGAGAGGTCCAAACTCACGCTTGAGATCGCCGGAACCTTTGACTTTGGAGACTTCTAGAACTGTGAGGCCGTGACCTGCCCAACCAATTTTGACGTGTTCTTCTGAAGGATTCTCAGGATCATAGTCCGGGAACATTTGTGGCTCGGTGGTGTACTCGTGGGAGCAGACGTACACCATACGAGAGTCATCGCTTGGGTGTTCCAGTAGTCCAGCGAAGTCATTGTTGAAACCGAACTGCTTCTCAGCAGCCTCTGCGGTCTGATTCTGCACGTCAAACTCTGGAGCGCCCTCGATGACTGGGTCGCCCCAGGCGATGAGGATAGATTGCTCGTAGCCTTCTGGGATGACAATCGCGTCCTCAGTGTTCGGCTCCACTGGAGTAAATTGCATGCCCTTATCCGAGATGTGCTGTGAAGACGAACTTCCGGGCGTCCCAGTTGTAGACGTTGCCGCAGAAGAGCCGTTTGAACTTGGTGGAGCACATGCTGCTAAAGCGGCACCGCCGCCGACGGTGACAACGGCGAGCCCGCCTGCACGGAGCGCTTTACGCCGAGAAAATTGGTCACCGAAATACGGGTTGCTCGAGGTATTATCGCAGGCTCCAAAACATGCATTGCCGCACTTATAGGTACAGGTCAAAGAAGAACGAGACGATGAAAATAGTGAACTTAGAAGGTTACGACCTTTGAGATCCACGAAACTAGCTCCAGTCTGAAAACATAAAAAGTGTGAAGATCTTTGTCTGGGGAGGACGCATCTAAACTAGATACTTCAGTTGACCTAATGAAGAATTTGAGATGACACTTAGATGAATTAACTTTCCTGTGGTCGAGGTCTGTCCATACTTAAGGTCGAAAGTCCTGCTTGGCCTGTATTTAACGTGGGTGTGGTTGATCGACTAACCTTGTGGACGTGAGCGAGCAGAAGAAAAATACTCAGACCCCAGACGTTCCCGAGCAGCTGCGGATCCGCCGCGATAAGCGCGCCCGCCTGCTAGACAACGGCATCGAGGCTTATCCCGTTAGCGTAAAGCGCACCATTTCTTTGCGCGATCTGCGTGGCCAGTACCAGGTGCTTGCAGAAAATGAGTCTGCAGGCGATGCAGACGGCGTGACTTACTTGGAAGTCGGCCAGGAAACCCAGGATGTTGTTTCCATCGCCGGCCGTCTTATCTTTATGCGCAATACCGGCAAGCTGTGCTTTGCCACCTTGCAAGATGGTGACGGCACCCAGGTGCAAGCGATGCTGTCGCTTGCCGAGGTCGGCGAGGAATCCCTAGCTGCATGGAAGGCTGACGTTGACTTGGGAGATTTTATCTCCGTAACTGGTCGCGTAATTTCTTCTCGCCGCGGTGAGCTCTCCGTCATGGCGAGTGAATGGCAGATGGCTGCTAAGTCGCTGCGCCCAATGCCAGTGGCATTTGCGGATATGGCAGAAGATACGCGCGTGAGACAGCGCTACAATGACTTGATTCTGCGTGAAGAAGCTCGTAAGAACGCCATGACCCGCATTAAGGTCATTCGCGCCTTGCGTCACCACTTAGAAGATGACGGTTTCAATGAGATTGAAACCCCAATGCTGCAGACCCTGCACGGTGGCGCAGCAGCGCGCCCATTCGTCACGCACTCTAACGCGCTCGATATCGATCTGTACTTGCGTATCGCACCTGAGCTTTTCCTCAAGAGGGCTGTCGTTGGTGGTATCGACAAGGTCTTTGAGATCAACCGCAACTTCCGTAATGAGGGCATCGATAAGTCCCACTCCCCGGAGTTTGCGATGTTGGAGATTTATGATGCCTGGAGCGACTACAACGGCATTGCTAAGACCATTAAGGATTCCATCCAAGCGGTAGCTTCGGAAGTCTTTGGATCGCATGTTGTCACGCTTGCCGATGGCACCGAATATGACCTCGGTGGCGAAACCTGGCCAGAGATTGAAATGTACCCATCTCTGAATGAGGCACTGCAGAAGAAGTTCCCAGGCCAAAAGGAAGTCACCATTGACTCCACCGTCGAAGAGCTCAAGGAACTAGCCAAGGTTGTTGGCCTGGATGTTCCAAAGGACGGCGGCTGGGGCCACGGCAAGTTGGTTGAAGAAATCTGGGAGCTTTTGTGCGAAGGCCAGCTGGAAGGCCCAATATTTGTTAAGCACTTCCCAGTGGAGACCTCACCTTTGACCCGTTCACACCGCAGCGAACCAGGCGTTACCGAGAAGTGGGACCTGTACGTCCGCGGCTTTGAGTTGGCAACAGGCTACTCCGAGCTTGTCGATCCAGTCATTCAGCGCGAGCGCTTCGAAGACCAGGCGCGCCTAGCTGCAGCCGGTGACGACGAAGCTATGGTTCTGGACGAGGAATTTCTTTCAGCCATGGAACAGGGCATGCCGCCAACAGGCGGTGCCGGAATGGGCATCGATCGCCTGCTCATGGCACTGACTGGCTTGGGCATCCGCGAGACCGTACTCTTCCCGTTGGTGAAACCTGAATCACAGAACTAGCGCTTAAACCTTTAATCAATTAGGGTAGTTCGTGACATATCAACTATCGAAAGGTTTTTGCTAATGAAGGTCGGAATTGTTCTTGGTTCAATCCGTGAAGGTCGTATGGGTGAAGGCGTTGCACGCTGGGTTAATGACTTAGCTCAGGGCCGCGACACCGGCGTTGAGTACGAGCTGGTGGACTTGAAGGAATTTAACGTTCCACTGCTGGAGAGCCCAGTTATCCCAGGCGCCGCTAACAAGCAGTACGATAACGAGCAGGTTCAGGCATGGTCTGACAAGATCGATTCCTTCGATGGCTTTATCTTCGTTACCCCTGAGTACAACCACTCCGTTCCGGGTGGCTTCAAGAATGCCTTTGATGCTTTGGGTTCCGAGTGGTTCGGCAAAGCAGTAGCCTTTGCTGGATACGGTGCTTCCGGCGGCGTTCGCGCTATCGAAGCATGGCGTCTGATTGTGTCTAACTTCCAGATGCTGCAGGTTCGTGCAGCGCTAGAGTTCAACCTGTTCACCGAGTTTAACGAGAACGGCTTTGCTCCAGCTGACCGCAAGATTGAAGAAGCGGCCAACCTGTTTACCGACCTTGAAGCAATGCTCAAGAAGGTTCACGCTTAAAGTTCTAAGGCATTAAAAAGCCGCGGGTAGCAATCACGTACGATTGCTGCCCGCGGCTTTTGCTTTAAGGGCCTGAAGCTTTTATAAATTAGCGCATGTAGTTTGTCACTACCCACATGCGGCCATCAGAGCTATAAGCAACGCCCACACCGATCTGGTTGAAGTAGGGGTCTGCCTGATTCTGGCGGTGGGATGGCGAATTGTGCCATGCTTGGACTACTTCCTGGGTAGAGGCGCCGCGCCAGTTCTGGTGAACATTCTCGCCGCCTTCCTTCCAGCCTGCTGGGTACTGCTTCAGGTAATTCGGGTTGTGTGCCGGAACGCCGGTACGAGCCATGTGATTAGCCCAGCGCTGT
The DNA here is from genome assembly GCF_002967075.1 of Corynebacterium sp. J010B-136. GTDB lineage: Bacteria > Actinomycetota > Actinomycetes > Mycobacteriales > Mycobacteriaceae > Corynebacterium. The sequence continues at coordinate 209,161 of NZ_PUGE01000004.1, forward strand.
GCGATGCTATCGAGCTGCGGATTAGGTGCCACTGGCGCTACGCCGTGGCGGATGCGGTACTCATTGATAGCTAAGTAGACAGACTGGGTGTTGACTACGTTGCTAGAGGACGGTGGTGTAGCAGCGTTCGCCGTGGCGGTAATTGACTGCGAAGAGCCACCGACGTGAGCACCAATAGACTGCACAACGTCTTGGACGCCGCCGGTAAGGCTACCCGTCGCGGCTGTTATAACGGCGACGATGCCAGCGATCTGAGTTTGAATAGCGTTCATCGAATTCGCTCCACTCGAACCCTGCCTGTAACTGCCGCGAAGATAAAGTGCGGTAGCGCAAGGGGTTCGTTATTTAATCGTTATCAAGGTCTATAAAGGAACCTTAGAACCGAATAAAAACAGGTGCGAGCAACAGGGGTAATCAAGGGGTACACTACTGTGACCTGTGTGTTTGCGTGTTGTTCATGTGGTTAGAGAGGTTTATTTTCGGCTCATGTTCGAGGGGCGAAAAAGGGCGCTTTCCGCTTCGGGATTTGACCCAATGCTTAAGATTTTCACCCTCCGGCTTATAGTCATTGAGTGCTAATGATGGAAAAATTAGCGAATATGAGTTAGCGATTGAACGGAGCACGACGCGTGAAAAACATTGCGTTGAGTGCTCCTCACGGAGGTATGGAAAGCATGTCGGGTGCCTGGCAGGAACAGCCTGCTAAGTTGTTGCACCACTATGACCGCTCCGCACAGCATGCAGCGCATGAGATTATTCGTCGCTACTCCAGCAGCTTTTTCCTAGCTTCTAATTTGCTGCGCGGTCATGTGAAAACCGATATCCGCAGTTTGTACGCAGTAGTGCGCATCGCCGATGAGATTGTGGACGGTGCCGGATATGGCGCAGGCCTTAGCACCGAGCAGTGCAAAGAGCTCCTAGATGAATATGAGCGCAAGGTCCTTGCAGCTCCACAGCAACGCCTACATAGCGATCCGGTGCTGCATGCTTATGCCATCTCAGCGCGCCGCTGTGGATTTACCGATGAGCACCTCGTTGCGTTTTTTGCCTCGATGCGCAGAGACCTAGAAAAACAGACCTGCAATAAACAACAAGAATTTGATGCCTATATCTATGGCTCCGCCGAAGTTATTGGCCTATTGTGCCTGCAAGTCTTTTTAGTTGGGCGCAAGCCAAGTGCTGATGCACGCTTGTCGATGGAACATGGGGCGCGCAAACTGGGAGCGGCATTTCAAAAGATTAACTTCTTGCGCGATATCGCCAATGACACTGAATTCCTTGGTCGGCAGTACTTTCCGCAGCTCAAAGACAATGACTTAGATGATGCGATTAAAGCAGAACTTGTAGCTGATATCCGCACTGATTTAGATACCGCACGCCGCAGCATTTTCTACTTGCCTCTCGATGCCCGGCTGGGAGTAATAGCCGCCCTAGAGATTTTTAGCGAGCTGACAAAAGACATTGACCGGATAAACGCTGCAGAGCTGCTTAAGACTCGCGTTAGTTTGTCACCTGCACGTAAGGCACTGGTTTTAAGCCGCGTTCCTCGCATCGCATGGTCTAGAAAGAACAACTAGGAACTTATGGAAAAGCAATCAGCGGTTGTCATTGGGGCCGGCGTTGCAGGCCTTGCCACGGCTACCTTATTAAGTCGTGAGGGATACCAAGTTACGGTTATCGATCGCCTTGATAAGCCAGGTGGGCGCGCCGGGGAGTTTACGACTACCGATGCCCCAGGCTTTCGCTGGGATGCCGGCCCCAGCTGGTATCTGATGCCCGAAGCTTTCGATCACTTCTATGCGCTGTGCGGCACAAGTACCCAAGAGCAATTGGAGTTAATCGATCTCAGGCCTGCCTACCGAGTAATTTCGGAGCCTGCTGACCCGCACTCCCCAGAACTACTAGATATCAGTCCCGAAACGGTCATCGATACCTTCGAAAAGATTGAGCCAGGTGCAGGGAAGCGTCTGGCACAGTATCTGGAAAATGCGACATTGGTGTATGAAGTCGCAATTCATAAATTTCTCTATAATAATTTCACGCGACCGCTCAACCTCATGACGAGCGAAATGATTGTGCATGCGCGCTTGTTGGCCATCTTGCTCACGCGCAGTCTTGATGCTTATGCCAAAACCGTTGCCCGCGATATTCGCTTGCAGCAGGTCTTAAGCTATCCGGCGGTTTTCTTATCCACGCAGCCGAAGCAAGCGCCAGCGCTGTATTCCCTGATGAGTCACACGGACCTTATCCAGGGACCGAAGTACCCGCGTGGAGGCTTTACTGCGGTCGTTGAGTCTTTGATCAACCTCGCGCGCGACAACGGTGTGCATTTTGAATTGGGCACGGAAGCCACAGAGATAGTCACCTTCGGGAAAGTACAACGCGGCCAACATAAGCTTTCGTCCAAGACCCGTGTAAACCCACGGGTGAGGGGAGTGCGCGTACGGGAGGGGGAGACTACCAGGCTGATTCCGGCAGATATCGTGGTCTCCGCAGCAGATTTGAAACACACGGAAACTAAGCTTTTGCCGCCACACTTGCGTACTTATCCCGAAAAGTACTGGGACAGCCGTGACCCTGGTTTGGGAACGGTCCTTATCTATGCCGGGGTGAAAGGAAAGCTCCCGGAGCTAGCCCATCATTCTTTGCTTTTAAGCAAGGACTGGGACACAGACTTTGACGCTGTCTTTGGTAAAGATGATTCCGCACTCGACTCAAAGTGGTCGCGGTCGATGTATGTCTCGAAGACCTCCGCAACCGATGACAACGTGGCTCCTGAAGGCTATGAAAATCTCTTCGTGCTCATTCCCACCGCTGCAGAGCCAGATCTGGGCCACGGTAATGCTTTTCTAGAAGCCGCCGAGGATTCCGGCGCCAGCGACAGCATGGAAGTACGTGAAGAAGATCCGCGAGTGCGGGACATCGCAAAGCAAGCGATCGACGTCATCGCACGCTGGGCAGGAATTGAAGATTTAGCTTCGCGAATCGTGATTTCCAAAACCGTTGGGCCACAAGATTTCGCGCAGCGCTTTAACGCTTGGGATGGTGGGGCGATTGGTCCTGCGCATACTTTGACGCAGTCAGCGTTTTTCCGCGGCAAGAATATCTCCTCCAAGGTCGATAACCTGTATTACGCTGGGGCAACCACCGTTCCGGGTGTGGGCGTGCCGCTGTGTTTAATCTCTGCAGAAAATATCATCAAGCGGCTACGCGAAGACCACACGACGGGGCCCTTGCCTACTGCGTCGAGATTTTATTAAGCCTGAATCACGGTAGTGGCTTCGGTGGGCTGCTGAACGTGCACCACACACTCGGGTTACTTCCGTGTTTTCAGTTACAACTTTTCGCTGCGGGTACCGAAATGGAAGAAAAATCACTAAGGTCTTGTTAGCTCTAAAGCGGTTGAAGTTCTTATTTTTCATGAACAGAACTTTGGATTGAAATCCCGCATGGGCACTTTTTGCTTTAAGGCCCGCTTCCTACATTTTTGGGTGGTGGTGTCTATTTCCCCTTATTTAAGTGGTCGAACCTTCACCCGTGGGTGAAGTGTCTTTAAATAAATACATGTTTAGTTGAGAAAGAAAATTTGCGTGGCACAGAATAATTTCCCTGCAGCTCCTACTGCAGCTGCCCCAGAAAAAATGTCCGCGGACGTAAAGATCACTTTGGCTGTCTTGGTTGCAGCAGCGACCATCATGATCTTGAATGAAACCTCCCTCTCGGTCGCACTACCCGCGATTATGGCGGAATATCAGGTGCCAGCAACTATTGTGCAGTGGCTACTGACCGGCTTCATGCTGACCATGGCTGTGGTTATCCCTACGACTGGTTTCGTCATTGAGCGTTTTACCACCCGCCAGGTGTTTATTACCGCCTGTCTGCTCTTTATCGTTGGCACCATGGTGGCAGCGCTAGCACCAGCCTTTATCTTCCTGCTTGCTGGCCGCGTTGTGCAAGCAGCCGGTACCGCATTGGTTATTCCACTGCTTATGACGGTGACCATGACTTTGGTTCCCCGTCAGCGCCGTGGTTCCGTGATGGGCATTATCGCCATTGTTATTTCCGTGGCACCAGCACTCGGGCCCACAGTTGGTGGCGCGATTGTTAACTCCATGACTTGGCACTGGGTATTTTGGCTCATGGTGCCATTGATTGCGCTGGTGCTGCTTGGCGGCTGGTGGAAATTGCGCAACGTCGGCGAGAACCGCAACGTACCGCTGGATGTACTGTCCTTCTTCCTATCTGCTTTCGCTTTCGGTGGGCTGATCTACGCATTGTCGTCGATTGAATCGATGCTGGCTGGTGAAGGCACAGTTGCTCTTATCATTCTGGCTATCGGCGTTGTATCCCTCGTGCTTTTCGTTCTGCGTCAGCTCCAGTTGGGTAAGAAAGATAAAGCCTTCTTGGACCTGCGTCCTTTTGCTATCCGTAACTTCACCCTCGCCGTTTCTGTCATCTTGGTTTCCTTCGGCGCGATGTTGGGCTTTGCCACCGTCTTGCCTATCTACCTGCAGACTTCTTTGGGCGTTACCGCGCTGGTGACTGGTCTCGTGGTCATGCCAGGTGGTGTCCTACAGGCGATTATGTCGCCATTTGTAGGCCGTCTCTTTGACTCTTATGGTCCTTTCCCGCTGGCCATTCCAGGTGCCATCTTGATGCTCGCGGGCGTTGGTTCCATGATCTTGCTCAATGAGCATTCCGCAGTGTGGATGGTTATCTGCATGCACGTGTCCTTCTCCGTCGGCATGGCCATGATGATGACCCCGATGATGACCACGGCATTGAGCTCTTTGCCAGATAATCTTTACAGCCACGGCTCTGCTGGCATGAACACCTTGCAGCAGCTTGCCGGTGCAACCGGTACCGCGATCCTCGTCGTCTTCTTGACTCGCGGCACCATCGCAGGCACCGAAGCAGGTCTGTCAGAGGCCGCCGCAACCGCGCAAGGCTCCACCATGGCGTTTACCTTCGCCGCAGCGTGCATGGTGATCGTCGTGTGCTTGGTGCCATTTGTAAAGCGCGTCAACAATGAACCGGAACACGTAGAAGTACCGGCTGCGTAGAACCTTCACTTTCCCCGCCGGTATCGGTAAGCCCCAGCTTCGCACAAGCCGAAAGCATTGCTTATCGATGCCGGCTTTTTCATGCCCAATTCCCGCCACAAAAATTCATCAATTATGGCAGTTTTCCAACCTGTTCGCTACCGGCGTACACCCTTATGACCTGCTGAAATGATTGAAAACAGCTTTGTTGTTGAGCGGAGGGGAAATAGTCGGGGCAAACTCGCGTTAGAGTGGGTGACAACTTAGCAATAAAAATAATCCACATCCAAGGGGTAAGAGTCATGTTCGAGAGGTTTACGGACCGTGCTCGTCGCGTCATAGTTTTGGCGCAAGAAGAAGCGCGGATGCTCAACCACAATTACATTGGTACCGAGCACATCTTGCTCGGCCTCATCCAAGAAGGTGAGGGTGTTGCTGCCAAGGCACTGGAGTCCATGGGAATCTCTCTCGAGGACGTCCGTGGTGAGGTAGAAGCAATTATTGGACACGGAACCCAGCCGCACAACGGCCACATTCCGTTTACTCCACGTGCAAAGAAGGTTCTTGAGCTTTCCTTGCGTGAAGGCCTGCAGATGGGACACAAGTACATCGGTACTGAGTTCTTGCTGCTCGGTCTTATCCGCGAAGGCGAGGGCGTTGCAGCCCAGGTCCTGACCAAGCTGGGCGCTGACCTGCCTCGCGTGCGTCAGCAGGTTATTCAGCTGCTGTCTGGTTACGAAGGCAACCAGGGCGATAAGCCAGAAGCAAGCTCTGGCCCAGTTGGCGCTGGCACTGGTGCCCAGAACCCGGGCCGCCAGGGCCCAGGTAACCAAGGCGAGCGTTCTAACTCGCTGGTATTAGATCAATTCGGCCGCAACCTCACCCAGGCTGCCAAGGACGGCAAGCTGGACCCAGTCGTTGGACGCGAGTCTGAGATTGAGCGCATCATGCAGGTGCTGTCTCGCCGTACCAAGAACAACCCTGTTCTTATCGGTGAGCCCGGCGTTGGTAAGACCGCTGTTGTAGAAGGTCTTGCTCTCGATATCGTTAACGGCAAGGTTCCAGAGACCTTGAAGGACAAGCAAGTTTACTCGCTTGACCTGGGTTCTTTGGTAGCAGGCTCCCGTTACCGTGGTGACTTCGAAGAGCGCCTGAAGAAGGTTCTCAAGGAGATTAACCAGCGCGGCGACATCATCTTGTTCATCGATGAGATTCACACTCTTGTTGGTGCAGGTGCAGCCGAAGGTGCCATCGACGCAGCTTCCTTGCTGAAGCCAAAGCTGGCTCGTGGTGAGCTGCAGACCATTGGTGCAACCACCTTGGATGAGTACCGCAAGCACATTGAAAAGGATGCGGCGCTGGAGCGTCGTTTCCAGCCGGTACAGGTAGACGAGCCTTCCATGGAAGACACCGTTACCATCCTGCGCGGCCTGCGCGACAAGTACGAGGCACACCACCGTGTTTCCTACACCGATGAGGCTTTGAAGGCAGCGGCATCGCTGTCCGATCGCTACATCAACGACCGCTTCTTGCCAGATAAGGCAGTCGACTTGCTGGATGAGGCCGGAGCGCGCATGCGCATCAAGCGCATGACTGCTCCAAAGAGCATCCGCGACGTCGATGACCGCATTGCAGAAGTCCGTAAGGAAAAAGAAGCTGCGATTGATGCGCAAGACTTCGAGAAAGCAGCTGGCCTGCGCGATACTGAGCGCAAGCTCCACGAAGAGCGTTCCACCAAGGAAAAGCAGTGGCGTTCTGGTGACCTGGAAGAAATTGCAGAGATCACCGAAGACCACATCGCAGAAGTTCTTGCGCACTGGACTGGTATCCCAGTTCTGAAGCTGACCGAGAAGGAATCTTCCCGTCTGCTCAACATGGAAGATGAGCTGCACAAGCGCATCATTGGCCAAAACGAGGCAGTCAAGGCTGTCTCGCGCGCCATTCGTCGTACCCGTGCAGGTCTGAAGGATCCACGTCGTCCTTCCGGTTCGTTTATCTTTGCCGGTCCATCCGGTGTTGGTAAGACGGAGCTGTCCAAGGCTTTGGCTAACTTCCTCTTCGGCTCTGATGATGACCTCATCCAGATCGACATGGGTGAGTTCCACGACCGCTTCACCGCGTCTCGTCTCTTCGGTGCCCCTCCGGGATACGTTGGCTACGAAGAAGGTGGCCAGCTGACCGAAAAGGTTCGCCGCAAGCCGTTCTCCGTGGTGCTTTTCGACGAGATCGAGAAGGCACACAAGGAGATTTACAACACCTTGCTGCAGGTTCTGGAAGATGGTCGTCTGACTGATGGTCAGGGTCGCGTCGTGGACTTTAAGAACACCGTTCTGATTTTCACCTCGAACCTGGGTACCCAGGACATCTCCAAGGCTGTGGGCTTGGGCTTTACCTCTTCGAACGAGACCGATTCCGATGCGCAGTATGACCGCATGAAGAACAAGGTCAACGATGAGCTGAAGAAGCACTTCCGTCCAGAGTTCTTAAACCGTATCGATGAGATTGTGGTATTCCACCAGCTCACTCGTGATGAGATTGTCCAGATGGTTGAGCTGCTCATCGGCCGTGTTGAGGTTCAGCTGGCGGAGCGCGACATGGGCATCGAGCTGACCCAGAAGGCCAAGGACCTGTTGGCAAAGCGCGGCTTCGATCCAGTACTGGGTGCACGCCCTCTGCGTCGTACCATTCAGCGTGAGATTGAAGACCAGCTCTCGGAGAAGATCCTCTACGGCGAAATTGGCGCCGGCGAAATCATTTCCGTCGATGTCGAAGGCTGGGATGGCGAGTCCAAGGACAACACCAAGGCAACCTTCACCTTCAGCCCACGTCCGAAGCCACTGCCAGAAGGCACCTTCGACGAGCCTTTGGAGGACACCGAGGTGCGCGACAATGACGGTGCAGATGCTGAAAGCGCTGACACCATCGTTCCGGACACCTTGCCAGAGGAGCCAGTTTCCTCATCGAATGATGATGGCAACAACCCACCACCAGCAGGTGCAGGTGCTCCTTCCGGTCAGTAGTCAGTGACTAGTTAGCAACTAGTCGGTAATTAATGACTAGAGCTCCGATTGAGTAAAAGTCGCCGTTTCCAGGAAATAACCTGGGACGGCGACTTTTTCGTGGCTGAAGTGCTTTTACTGCGCTAGAGTTTTCTATATGGGACTAACTTTTCGCAAGCGTAAAAAGATTGGCAAGAACTCCTGGCTCAACCTCTCTGGTTCAGGAGCTTCAACCTCAACCAGAATTGGGCCGGTAACGCTCAACTCCCGCGGTGGTTTTTGGGTCAACCTCCCCGGTGGGCTTAACTACCGCGGCCGGTGGAAATAAATCCTCCGTGGCAAAGCCAGCAGAAGATTTATTTCCACATCATCAGCTTCGACCGTTAAAAGTTGGAATACTTTTAACGCGGGAGGTGGAAGGTGCCGGTGGGGGTTTGGACGGCGAGGCCGTCATCGACAAGCGAAAATAGCGCGCGGGAACGTTGCGCAGCATCTGGCCACACCACATCCAGCTGAGACTTCTCCACTGGCTCATCGGCGGCGCGCAGCACGTCCATGAGCAGCCCGCGGACCTGGCGGTCAGTGCCGGTGAATTTCTGGACGCGCTTTTTCGCCTTAGCTAGTTCTTCTTCACTCGGCTGTGGGCACCCGAGCTGCTGCCACTGACAACTGTGCGAAATCGGGCACTCGGCGCACTTTGGGCTTTTTGCCGTGCACACCAATGCTCCTAATTCCATCAATGCCGCCGAACACCGCGGACCCGTGGTGATTTCGGCGACTTGGGCAAGTTCTCTGGTCGATGGCTGGGGCTGCAAAAATTGCCCAGTTACCGCGCGGCCATACACGCGGCGCACATTGGTATCGACGACGGGGACGTCCTGGCCAAAATGAAAGCACGCCACCGCACGCGCGGTATAGGCGCCGATACCCGGCAGCGCAAGGAGCTCATCGACATTATCAGGTACCTCGCCGCCGTGCTTGTCGACGATTGCCTGTGCACACTCATGCAAGCGCAACGCACGGCGCGGGTAACCCAGCTTGCCCCACGCGCGAAGAACCTCGGCTTTGCTGGCGTACGCGAAATCAGCGGGAGTCGGCCAACGTTCAATCCATTCTTGCCACTGTGGCGCTACCCGCGACACAGGTGTTTGTTGGCTCATGACCTCACTGATCAAAATCCCCCAGGCTGAGGTGTTTTTCTTCCGCCACGGGAGAGGACGTTCGTGGAGGTCAAACCAGGTAAGTAGCGCAGCAGTATCAATCATGATCATGGATATTGTACTAGGTAGGAGTAAAGTTGTTCTTTGTGACGGAACATACAACTAACATGACCCCGCAGAACGTTTGGAACTCTTTGAAAGAGGGCAACCAGCGCTTTGTAGAAGAACGCGCCGAACACCCCAATATTGACCAGACCCGACGAGTTTCCTTGGTCACTGGCCAAGACCCCAAAGTCGTCGTGCTGTCTTGCTCAGATTCCCGCGTGCCAGTGGAGCTGGTCTTCGACATGGGCTTGGGCGATGCCTTTGTTATTCGTACCGCTGGCCACATCGTGGACAACACGGTCTTAGGCTCTTTGGACTACGCTCTGGAAAACCTTGGCTGCAACTTGATTGTCGTCATGGGCCACCAGTCTTGTGGCGCCATCGGTGCGACTGCGCAATTCGTAGATGGCGATATGCAGATTCCATCTGGCTTCCAGCGCAGCATCATTGAAAAGGTTGCGATGTCCACCCTGCGCGCACAAAAAGAAGGCAAGCGCGACCACGCGGATTATGAGCGTCAGAACGTCATGGACACCGTGCGTCAGATTCTTGCGCGCATGCCTGATTTGAACCAGCGCATTATTCAAGGCGAACTAGGCGTAGTGGGCACGCGTTACCTGCTTGATGAAAGCCGTATTGAACCAGTCGTCCTGCACGGTGTGGTTTAACCACAACCTGCACGCAATTTTAGTGCTCCCTTTCTTCTGCGACACCTTGTGTCTGTGGGAAGGGAGCTTTTATGACACGCCCACCCGCATGGTGTCTGTATGTGGCAAAACCGCATAATATGAGGGTGTGTCTAACCCTAACCAGCCCTCCAATAAGCTGCCGCGCGAGATTTACATGCGACGTCGCATCGCGGCGTTTGTTGTGATCCTGGTCGTGGTAGTTGGTCTGCTGATTGCTTTTAGTGCCTTCGGCGGAAACAGCGACGATGAACAAGCCGCTCCCGAATCCACCCCTGCATCTGCACCGGCGAAACCGGAAGACGAAGGCGCTAGCTCCGAATCCTCCCAAGAGATGGAATCTGAATCGGAAGCACCGTCGACTAGCGAAAGCTCTAAGGCCGATGACGAACGCGACGCGGAGAAGTCCTCGGAGCCAAGCGCCAGTGTTGACCCGGCGTTGGCTGATAAAGACACCTGTGAACTCTCAGACCTCATCATTCGCGCTTCTTCAGATGCCACCACTTATCCCAATGGGGTCCAGCCCAACTTTGGCATGACCGTCATCAACCCCACGGGCGCTGATTGCGAAATCAACCTAGACGAGGAAAGCCTGCGCTTCGAGGTCTACCGCATTTCTGACAACCGCCGGATGTGGGCGGATACCGATTGCTATGACTCCGTGCAGCGCGGCGAGTACAACTTCCCAGCTGGTGAAGAGCGCAGCTTCGATGCCGTCTGGTCACGCCTTGCTTCCGACCGCGACGGTGAATGTAGCGAGCGCCCAGCTGTAGATCCTGGCGCATACTTCCTGCACACCGTCATCGGTGATAATGCTTCGGAGCCTTATACCTTCAACCTGGCTTAGCCTCTCGGCTGCTCTAGCCGTTGATGATAGCTATCGCCTGCCCAAGCGTTGAAGCATAGGCGATATTCATACCCTGGACTTCAGATTTTGCACCAGCCGGAACAATCGCCTGGGTATATCCCAAACGAGCTGCCTCGCTTAAACGACGGTCAATGTTTGGAACGCGGCGTAATTCACCAGCGAGGCCTACCTCACCAATAACCACGGTCTTGGAGGGCAGTGGCCGTTCGTGCAGCGAAGACCACGTCGCTAAAGCAACCGCTAAATCAGTGGCGGTTTCTGTAATTTTCATTCCGCCAACGGTTGCCACGTATGCATCTTTGTCATTGGTGCGCTCATTAGCGCGCGCCTGCAAAACGGCTAGCACCATAGGAACGCGGTTATTATCCAAACCAGTGACTACGCGCCGCGGGTTCTTGCCTACTGGGTCGACCGTCAAAGACTGCACCTCGGCGAGCATAGGGCGCACACCGTCCATCGCGACGGTAACAGCAGAACCATCCGGGGTAGTGCCGCGGTGGGAGAGAAAAAGTCCCGACGGATCCGGTACCTCGCGGATACCACCGGCGGTCTGTTCAAAACAGCCCACTTCATCGGTAGCGCCAAAGCGGTTCTTTATCCCGCGCAGCATTCGCAGACTGGATTGCCTATCGCCTTCAAAGTTTAAGACCACATCGACTAAGTGCTCGAGCACGCGGGGACCCGCGACATTGCCGTCTTTGGTGACGTGCCCGACCAGCAAGATAGGAATATTCGTAGTCTTAGCCAAGGTGGTCAACGCTGCGGTGACAGCGCGTGATTGAGCCACACCGCCGGCAACACCTTCAACTCCGGAGGCGTGCATGGTTTGGACGGAGTCCACGATAATTAGCGAAGGCTTTAGCTGTTCTACATGCCCGAAAACAACGTCGAGGTTAGACTCGGCTGCTAGATACAAAGTGTCATGCAAAGCATTCGTGCGTTCAGCGCGGGTGCGGACTTGGCCTACAGACTCCTCTGCGGTGACATAAAGGGCGGTGCGTGGGTCCTTATCGGCTTGGGTCCAGCGTGCTGCCACCTCAAGCAATAGAGTGGATTTACCCACGCCAGGTTCGCCGGCCATCAGGACAACTGAGCCGGGAATAATGCCATCGCCTAAAACACGATCTAGCTCCCCGATGCCAGTCTTTAATGCCTTGGTGGTGGTGCTGGCTACTTTAGAAATAGGCTGCGCCGGGGACGAAGGCGTTAAACCTTTTGAAACTTGCCCCGTAATTGCAGCAGCGGCGACATTCGCGCTGGCTGTCGCAGGCATCGATTCTTGCAGGGTGCCCCAAGACCCACATTCGGGGCAGCGCCCCAGCCATTTGGGGGAGACATATCCACATTCAGAACAGGTGTGGATGGGACGTTGCTTTTTAGCCATGTCTTCATACTCTAGTAGACCAGCCAGACACTGCATCTCACCAGGAAGCTAGCAGTTGTGGTGCAAGAAAAACCGACGCCCGAAACAAAGGATGTTTCGTGGCGCCGGTTTTAGAAGTAGGACGAATTGAGGGCCAGAGAGAACTAGAAGCCGTAGCGGGCTGCTGCGCGGCGAACTGCCGCTGGGATGCCTGCACCTGGTGCACGGTGGAGGTGTAGTCCGAACGGAGCCTGTATGTTACTTACCTCCGTTAGGGTGAAAAACGCAGAAAGCGCCCTGTGTGCGTGGGGAAATCCACGCACACAGGGCGCTGAAGGCGCTTGTTCTAAGCGGGCTTAGTTAGCTTTGTAACCTTCGGTGCTGGAGACGTCGCGGTCATTCTCGCCAGCGTGCATCTGTGGTGCAGTAATAGCTGCGTTGACCTCAATGTCACCGTTGGAGAAGGTGAAGGTTACTGCACGGTAGCCGCCGATACCGTAGTCATCGTTGTCAAGCTCGGTTGCAACGTACTGGATGCGGTCGTTGTCAGCCTGTGGCTGTGCATCAAGCCAGTCCTGGGAGTTGCCAACGATGGTATCGGTGCGGCCAATTGGCTCAAGGCCTGGCAGGGAAACATCCTGGCCGTCAACGGAGATGGACTCTAAGGTGATCTGCTCGTCGGTGTAGGCCTGGTTGAGGGCGGTGAACTTCAGCGACGCTTCGTTGGTATCTGGCTCTACCTGGATAGCAACGTCGCGGACAGCAATGTTGCCGTCTGCGCTTTCAGCATCGCTGCCATCAACTGCTGCTACCTGGCTAGAGGTTTGGGTAATCTGGCCTGCAGAGCAAGATGCCAGTGCCAGCGCGGCAATAGCAGTGGCGGAAATGGTGGCACCCTTGCGGGTAACAGACTTCAGGGACATCACGTCGAGCGTCCTCCATCGATTGAGATCACGGGGGTTATCAACGACTTAGCTTAGTCCCTTTCGCCACATAATACCCAGTTCCCGCCCTGTCGAGATGCTCACAGTGGCAATTTAGGGGGCATTCGTGGGGTAGTTCGGGGGTGATCTCCGGCAAGCCTTCATCAGTTCTCATGCAGCAGCCCGGGGACGTAAAAGCGGAAACTAAAGCACGCGGCGAAGATAGTGTTCTGCGAGTTGGTGGTAGGTAGTAGGATCGCCCGCCCTAACCGGTCGTGGGGTCGGCGGGCGTGGTAGAATTGACGACCTAAGTGTGTCCTAGGTGTATCTATAGCGCAATTTTGTTATCTCGCGCAGCTGCCAAGCATCGTCGTGACGTGCTTGTAGTTGGGTAAAAGAAGATAGCGGCAACCTGCTGGTGGTTAAAGCCGCAGAGCGTGGTGCGCAACGTGTGCAGGTGCAACGGAATTTTATTTTAAAGGAGCTGCAATGGAGTTCAAGGTCGGCGAGGTTGTTGTTTATCCCCACCACGGTGCGGCGGTGATTGAGGCAATTGAGCACCGCGAAATGGGCGGGGAAATGCTGGAGTACCTCGTGTTGCAGATTAATCAGTCTGACCTTGTGGTGCGCGTTCCCTCTAAAAATGTTGAGCAGGTCGGCGTCCGTGACGTCGTGGGCAAGGAAGGTCTAGAAAAGGTCTTCTCGGTTCTGCGCGAGATTGATGTTGAAGAAGCCGGCAACTGGTCCCGTCGTTACAAGGCGAACCAGGAGCGCTTGGCGTCTGGTGACATCAATAAGGTCGCAGAAGTAGTGCGTGACTTGTGGCGCCGTGACCAAGACCGTGGTCTGTCTGCTGGTGAAAAGCGCATGCTGGCGAAGGCTCGCCAGATTCTTGTCGGTGAGTTGGCGCTGGCGCAGCCGGTCGATGATAAAAAGGCTGACACCATGATGGAAGAGATTGAATCCACCATCGCTCGTCACCGTGCTGCTGGTCTGGTTGAAGATAATTCGATTACTACCTCGATTGATGACGATGCAGATCTAGATGATCTCTCCTTCGATGACGACGAGGATTAAATAGTGGTTTCACGCGTTAGTGCCCTGGTCGCAGCTGCTGGCCAGGGCACTCGTCTAGGTGCAGCATTGCCCAAGGCCTATGTCCAGTTGCAAGGTGCCAGCCTTGTGGAGCGATCAGTTCGTGCCATGTTGGATTCGGGGGTAGTCGATGATGTTGCGGTTATCGTCGCCGCAAGCATGGAAGACTATGCGCACGAAATCTTTACTCAAGCTGGGTTGATAGAGCGCGTGCGGTTTGTCCACGGCAGTGATGAGCGGGCAGATTCCGTATGGGCAGGCTTGCAGTCGATTCCAGATGATAAGGGCATTGTCCTGGTCCACGACGCAGCGCGGGCGTTGACACCGCCGGCGATGATTGCGCGGGTAGTAAAGGCCGCCCAGGCAGGTGCGAAAGCAGTCATCCCGGTGGTTCCGGTGGCAGATACCATCAAACGCGTATCGCATACCACGGTGGTAGATACCCCAGACCGTTCGACGTTGCGCGCGGTTCAAACCCCACAGGCTTTCGACCTGGCAACTTTGCGTGCGGCAAATGAAAAGTACTTCAGCAGCCAGACGCGCAGTTTCGTCGCTACCGATGATGCCAGCTTGATGGAGTGGTTTGGCCAGCAAGTTACCACCGTCGAGGGTGATTCCATGGCGTTTAAAATCACCACTCCGCTTGATTTGACCTTGGCCAATGCGCTTTTAACTTCCTAAAACCAGAAAGAAGTAAAGAACATGACTTCCTCGCAACCGATTATTCCGCGCGTGGGCACGGCTTTCGATGCTCACCAGATTGAAGAAGGCAAAGACTGCTGGATTGCTGGATTGTTATTTGAAGGGGTTGCAGGCTGCGAAGGACATTCCGATGGGGACGTCGTATCGCATGCGCTTGTCGATGCCCTCCTGTCTGCCGCCAACCTCGGCGACCTCGGCTCATTCGTCGGCGTGGGGCGTAAAGAATATGACAATGTCTCTGGTGAGCGTCTGTTGCGAGAATGTCGTGAGCTGCTGGAATCGAATGGATTTGTCATCGGAAATGCAGCCGCGCAGATGATTGCACAAACCCCGAAGATGGGCCCGCGCCGGGAAGAGGCGCAGCGCGTGCTGTCGGATATCCTCGGAGCCCCGGTCTCTATTTCTGCTACGACCACTGACCACATGGGCTTTACCGGCAGCGGTGAGGGCCGCGCGGCGATTGCTACGGCCGTGGTCTGGAAAGCCTAAAACCCATCGCTTTAGCCGCTCATGCGTGTTAGGTTGTAACCAACCGCACAAAGTGTGAGCGAGGTTACCCTTGCTTTGGATCCTGGCCCGCGCTTCTGTGACAAGATCAGCAGAAAGGGGCGCGGGCGCAATGGATAAAATCATGGAGCCGCTGCAGCGACTCGGAAAAGCATTAATGGGTGCGGTGGCGGTCATGCCGCTAGCCGCACTGATGATGGGTATTGGCTACTGGATTACCTCAGTAGGCGGCGAAGGCGCCGTAATCTATGGCGACCTGCTGCTCAAGACCGGCGCAGCCGTATTGGATAACTTAGGCGTTATCTTCGCTATTGCCATTGCCTATGGACTCTCCAGAGACAACAGTGGTGCCGCAGCCCTTGCCGGGTTCGTCGGCTTTGCCACACTGGTTAATCTCATTGGACCGGAAGCCGTGGCGGGCTACCGTGGCATAGAACCCACAGAACTTACCGGCGATGAAGCACTGCGCTGGGCCGAATCTGGTTGGGATGCCGTGGGCTACGGCAACGTTCTATTCGGCATCATGATCGGTATTCTCGCGGCCTGGATTTACAACCGCTTTTATCAAACTCAGCTGCCTGATGCCTTCGCCTTCTTCTCCGGCCGGCGTTTGGTCCCGATTTTGTCTTCTATTTTCTCCGCGGTTGTTGCCGGCATCATGTACATAATCTGGCCGCTGGTCTACTCCGCGCTCTTTTCCTTCGGCGCCTGGATTCAAGGACTCGGCGCCGTCGGCGCTGGTCTCTACGGCTTTGCCAACCGCCTGCTCATTCCCACCGGGCTACACCACGCACTGAACTCCGTGTTCTGGTTCGATGTCATGGGCATTGACGATATCCGCAAATTCCAAGAAGGCCCCGTCACCATCGACGCCGCCGCTGCCGCCACTGACGCGCTTAGCTGCCCTGGCGTATGGGACGGCACCACCTGTGAAGTCATCGGCGTGGTTGGCCAATACCAAGCGGGTTTCTTTCCCATCATGATGTTCGGCCTACCCGGCGCAGCACTGGCCATCTACTTGCGTGCAAAGACCAAACGTCGCAAAGCAGTAGGCGCGCTGATGATGGCCGCAGCCGTAGCCTCCTTTTTCACCGGTGTCACCGAACCGCTGGAATTCTCCTTCATGTTCCTCGCACCGCTGCTGTACCTGGTACACGCCATCCTTACCGGTATCTCATTGGCGATTGCTTCCGCCATGGGCTGGACCGCCGGCTTCGGATTTAGTGCCGGTGCCGTGGACTTCTTGCTCTCCTCGCAAAACCCGCTGGCCAACCAGTGGTGGATGTTGCTGGTCATGGGCGTTATCTACTTCTTCGTCTACCTAGGTATCTTCTACGCCCTCATTGGGCTGCTTAACATCAATACGCCCGGGCGCGATGACGATGAATCGGAAGATGGCGGCGCGAGCTTCGATGCCTTTACCGATATCGCGCGTCCTGGGGCATCGAAAGGCGTCGCTGACAACGCCAATACCCATACCGCCGAGCAAATCATTCAGGGACTTGGCGGCAAGAACAATATCGACTCCATCGACTATTGCTCCACCAGGCTGCGCACACACGTCCACGACGCTTCGCTTGTCGATGAATCCCTCATCCGCAAAGCCGCCGCCTCTGGCATGGTGCGGCCGACAACGCAATCGATTCAAGTCATCGTGGGCACCAAAGTCCAGTTTGTCTATGACGAAGTCGCGCGCTTGCTGGCTCAATCCGGCGCGGATGCTGAGCTTATCGGGGAGCGCCCTGCCTCCGAACTCGATCAGCCGGCCACAGCAGTCCTGACCGGCACGACGGTAGAGCTTTCCAAACCCACCGTCGGCCAAGTGATAGCTCTCGAGGGTGTATCCGATGAGGCCTTTGCTTCCAAGTCCATCGGCGATGGCTTCGCGCTGGTTCCAGCCAGCACGGCTGCCGTCTTTGATGTCTGCGCGCCGGCATCAGGCAAGCTCGACATGGTGTTCAAGACCAACCACGCCTTCTCTCTTACCACCAGTGCTGGTCTAGAAGTGCTCGTCCAC
The DNA here is from genome assembly GCF_002967075.1 of Corynebacterium sp. J010B-136. Lineage (GTDB taxonomy): Bacteria > Actinomycetota > Actinomycetes > Mycobacteriales > Mycobacteriaceae > Corynebacterium. The sequence goes on from NZ_PUGE01000004.1 coordinate 226,628, forward strand.
ATTGGCTTCGATACGGTCAAACTCAAAGGCGAAGGATTCACGCGATTGGTGGAACAAGGCCAATTTGTAGAAACTGGCCAGCCTATCGTGCGCGTAGATGCCAAGGCATTGCGTGCCCAAGGTGTCGATCTCACCATCGCGGTAGTGATGCCGACGAAGACTCAAACATCTTCGGTTCACCTGGCGCAGGGGAAGGGTTCTGTCGCCGCAGAGGTAGCGCTGCGGTAGTGCTGCGGTAGCACTAGAGAGCTCCTACCGGCGGGCTGTGCGCTATACAATGGCGCGCAGCCCGTATTATGAAGAAGGTATCGAAGCCACGGTATTGAACACGTAGGAATTAAAGCAAGGGGAAGCTTCAATGGAAATCATCGTCTGCGATTCACCGCATGATGTTGCTGTGCAGGCAGCGGATATTCTCCAGGGCTACGCCAATGAAGGCGGCGTCCTAGGAGTTGCAACCGGATCGACCCCGTTGCTGACATATCAGGAACTAATCCGCCGCCATGAAGCCGGAGAAGTCAGCTTCGCCGGCTGCACAATGTTCGCACTTGATGAATACGTTGGGCTGCCCATTGAGCACGAACAAAGCTATTACCGCGTGATCCACGATGAACTTTCCGATCACGTCGATATCGACCCGGCAGATGTCCATATCCCTAACGGCCTTGCCGACGATGTTCCTGCCGCATGCGCTGAATATGAACAAGCCATCGTGGACGCAGGCGGCATTGATGTGCAGCTGCTCGGCATTGGCACCAACGGACACGTTGGTTTCAATGAACCATCTAGCTCCTTGTCCTCATTGACGCGGATGAAGACCCTGCACCCGCAAACCGTGGCAGATAACGCACGCTTTTTTAACTCCCTGGACGAAGTCCCCATTCACGTGGTCACCCAAGGACTGGGCACTATTCAGCGCGCCGGGCAGTTGGTGCTTATCGCAACTGGGGAGCACAAAGCCCACGCGGTAGCGCAGCTGGCCGAAGGTCCTTTGAGTGCTTCCTGTCCTGCTTCGGTGCTGCAGATTCACCCGCATGCCACCGTTATCGTCGATGAAGCGGCCGCCAGCAAATTGCACAACGTGGATTATTACAAGTTCATCCAGCAGAATAAACCGCAGTAGCTTCTTTGCGCGTAGTGCCTGAGTAATCCGGAACAACGCCGGTAGACTAGGACTGGTGAACCTACGAATTTATGACACCGCTACCCGTTCGTTGCGCGATTTTGAGCCGATTAGGCCCGGCCATGTTTCGATCTACTTGTGTGGTGCCACCCCACAAGCCAAGCCGCACATCGGCCACCTGCGCTCAGGCGTGGCCTTTGATATAGTGCGCCGCTGGCTTTCCGCCCAAGGCCTAGACGTCGCTTTTGTCCGCAATGTCACCGACATCGATGACAAGATTCTAAACAAAGCCGCCGAGCACAACCGCCCGTGGTGGGAGTGGGTTTCTACCTATGAGCGTGAATTTACCAAGGCTTATAACACCCTTGGTGTGCTGCCGCCTTCGGTAGAGCCACGCGCCACTGGCTTTGTTACCCAGATGGTGGATTACATGCAACGCCTTATTGACCGCGGCTTTGCCTATGAGGCCGAAGGTTCCGTCTACTTCGATGTCGCAGCCTGGGTCAACGCCGAAGGCTCCGACTACGGCTCCCTGTCTGGCAACCGCGTCGAAGAAATGGAACAAGGCGAAACTGATGTCGTGGGCAAACGTAGCCCCCAAGACTTCGCGCTGTGGAAAGCCGCCAAACCAGGCGAGCCCTCCTGGCCAACCCCCTGGGGCGAAGGTCGTCCCGGCTGGCACCTGGAGTGCTCGGCGATGTCGACCTACTACTTAGGCTCGAGCTTTGACATCCACGGCGGTGGCTTGGACCTGCAGTTCCCGCACCACGAGAATGAGATTGCGCAGTCGCACGCGGCTGGCGATGAATTCGCCAATTTCTGGATGCACAACCATTGGGTAACCATGGCTGGCGAGAAGATGTCGAAATCTTTGGGCAATGTTTTAGCAGTAGATAATTTGCTCGATATAGTTCGTCCGCAAGAATTGCGCTATTATCTTGGTTCTGCACATTATCGCTCTGTTCTGGAGTACTCCGAAGGTGCGTTGACCGAGGCAGCCGCAGGCTACCGTCGCATCGAGGAGTACCTAGCACGCTTTGACAACGTGGAATTAGGTCAGTGGACCGAAGGTTTTGAGAAGGCCATGAATGATGACTTCTCCGTTCCGAAGGCACTGGCGGAAATTCACGTTGCTGTTCGTGAGGGCAATAAGGCCCTTTCTGCTTCCGATGAGCAGACTGCACAAAAGCTTGCTGAATCCGTTCGCCGCATGGCTGAGATTTTAGGTTTTGACCCATTGAGTGATCAGTGGGGAGCCAGTGAATCTGATGATTCCGCGGCTTTGGAGGCGTTAGATGTTTTGGTTCAGGCTGAACTTGCACGTCGCGCTCAAGCTCGTGCAGAAAAGAACTGGGCTGTTGCTGATGAAGTCCGCGATCGTCTCGCTGAAGCAGGAATTACGGTGACTGATTCTGCTGATGGCGCTAAGTGGTCGCTGAATTAAACCACCTTTAAGGAGAAACACACTATGGCACGTACTCACGGCCGCGGCGGCGCAGGTCCCCGTAAAACCAATAAGAAGGGTGCTGTGAAAGGCACCGGCGGCCAGCGCCGCAAGGGGCTTGAAGGCAAGGGGCCTACGCCAAAGGCAGAAGACCGCGTTTACCACGCTAAGCATAAGGCGAAGCTGCAGCGTCAACGCCGCGACTCCGGACGCCATGAGAAGGAAACCGCGGAGATGGTCGTTGGCCGTAACCCGGTCATCGAGTGCCTACACGCGAAGGTTCCAGCAACCAACCTTTATATCGCGCAAGGCACGCGTAACGATGAACGCCTGTCCGAAGCCGTAGCCATCGCCAATGCGCGCAACCTTCCTATCTTGGAAGTTCAGCGCCACGTCATGGATCAGATGACCGGCAACGGCATGCACCAGGGCATTGGTTTGCAGATTCCGCCGTACAAGTACGCCGATGTGCATGACTTGATTGCGCGGGCAGCCGACAAGCCAGAACCAGGCATGTTCGTCATCTTGGACAACATCACCGATCCACGTAACTTAGGCGCGGTTATCCGCTCCGTTGCTGCTTTCGGCGGCGACGGCGTGATTATCCCAGAGCGTCGCTCAGCATCCGTGACGGCAGTAGCATGGCGTACCTCCGCGGGTACCGCAGCGCGTCTGCCCGTTGCGCGTGAGACCAACATGACCCGCACCGTGCAGGAATTCCAGAAGAACGGCTACCAGGTCGTTGGCCTAGATGCCGGCGGTGAGCACAACCTGGATACCTACAAGGGCGGCAAAGACCCAGTTGTTATCGTCATCGGTTCTGAAGGCAAGGGCATCTCGCGTCTGGTCAAAGAAAACTGCGACGTTATCATGTCTATCCCAATGACCAGCTGGGTAGAATCCCTCAACGCTTCTGTCGCCGCCGGCGCGGTTCTCTCCGAGTTCGCCCGCCAGCGCCGCGTCGCGCAAGAAAGCTAAAGCTTCTTGCACAAGCCTTAGGAAGCCGACCCGGCTTTCCCAGGGCTAAAATGCCTCGCCTGTGGATAACTTTGCCCGTTGCGTGATGTGTCATCGTAGTTATCCACAGGTTTTTCTTTTTGCACTAGCCAAGACTTGCGGCGGCTTTTACTGTCGAAGGCATGGATAAATACGAAGAATTTATGGCTCTTACCAGCCAAGCAATAGGCATCTTAAGAGACATGTCTAAACGCTCGCCGTATGACATGGCAAGCGATGGCATGGCTCGCAAGACTGCAAAGAGTTTCACCTCGCTGGCAGATGTTCTTTTCGGCCCCACCGATTCACCGCGGCTGCAACGCGAATCGGTAGCTCTCGCTGAAGAGCGGGGGTTAAGCCTTGAGTATTTAGAGATGGTGGAAAAGCACGCCAAGAAGTTGAAGAAGCGCGGTGCCGCCTGGCGGTTACGTGCGGAACTTATCGCGTTTGAGGGCACCTTCGAAGAAGTCGAAGCCTACGCCAAAAAGCGCGTTATGGAAGAAGGCGGCGACAGACCGAAGCAACGCGGTGTACGCCTAGGTCGCGTCATCGATGGCCTGCGCACCATTAGTATTACCGATACCCAGCGTCGTATTACCGACCTCGAGAAAACTCTCGACGCCGCTATTACCAACGACAACCAACCTCGCTCTGAAGCACTACTAGAGCCTTTCTGGGATTTAGTCGAAGGTGATGGCACCGGGCTTATCAAGCCTGAATACCGCACCGTGATTGCTATTGGTCTCGACGATTTCGCCAAAGTCTCCTGCGGTCGCGGCGACGAGGTCATCATCGGTCTCTCCGATGGCACGACCATGACTGGCGCAGAGTTCATCAACGCTGTGATGGAAGGTGCACTCGGCGATAAGCTCTACGTCGGACTCTTTCACCCGACCGCAGGCCCGGTCAATCTTTACGAAGCACGGTTCGCTTCCGACAAGCTGCGAACTTTAGCCATGGCGGAGAATCTCGTCTGTCCGTGGCCGGACTGCAATGTTCCGGCTGATAGGTGCCAGGTCCACCATATCGACGCCCACAAACATGGTGGGCATACAAAGCCGTCGAATCTGACGATGCTGTGTAAGTACCATAACGGCGTCAACGACGACGGTGACCCGGGTAATCCCGGGTCACAGAAAAGAAAAAATAAGCGAGGAAGGCCAAGTCGCGGGAGAATGCGACGCCACCTCGGCAAGGTTCGCCTGCACACCCCAGGTGGGAAGCTGGTGGGCAACACGCATGACTTGAGCAGCATGGGGGCGATGAACCTCATCTAATCGCCGCTGACCAGTGCTTCCACACCCATGAAGCAGGTGCGCCCCAAAAAGGCGCGGCACACCTGCCAATTAGTCATGCGCAAAACCGGAAGGGTTAGGTTAACTCGAAGAATTCCGCTACGACCTCCGCTGCGGTGAAAGAATCCGTGTTCTTTCCCAAGCGGGGGTCGAGTTCTTTCCCAGAAGGCACAACATGGCCCATGTCTTGCACCGTCCACAGCTCCACGCGCTTTTCACCCGGCCAGGTTGTAATTTCTACATCCGGGTAAGGATTGCTCGTCTGCGGTGCGCCGGCGCCGTTGCGCTCGGCAAAGTAGGCACCAGTAGCAGGCGCTGAGAGGACCTCGCCGCGTGTGCGCTTGGCGTGGATGCCGGCCATGCCGCCCTCATAAGGCGCCTTGTCATCCAAGGTGCCGTGAATCATCAACAACGGCGTGGGCTGATAAGCCTCCACCGGATTAGTCGGTGCGAGGTTCTCACCCGCAGCCAACGTTGCGGCGAATAAGGCGGCGCCGGAGAGAAGACCGGGGGCATCGAAAAGCAAGCGCAACACCATCTGCCCACCGTTGGAGTACCCGCAGGCGAAAATCCGGCCAATGTTGTATTCTTCGCGCAGCTCATCAATGATTGCGTGGGTAAAACCGACATCGTCAGTGCCCAGCTCACGCGTGACCTCCGGCAGGTGCTTGCGGGCATCATTGAAGTGGTTCTTGATTCCACCGGGATAGGCCACAATCGTGTTACAGCTAGCCAGAGCATCAAAGGTGAAATCAGTAAAACGCCGGATCACATTCGGCGACTGCAAAGAACCGTGAAAGACCAGCAGCAGATCCTGCGGTGCGTCCTCGGGGTTCTCTGGCGGAATTAGAACGTAACGGCGTTCGGTGTTTTGAAATGTAATCCGGCGTTGTTCCATGAGATTAAAGCTTAATCATCAATATGATCGCAGTGCTCATCATGGTGGCTGGTGTGATGAATTTGGGAAGGATCCGCGTTGCCCATCCGCGGGGAGACGGTCGCGGCGAATTCTGCCTTATCGCGTTTCGCAGCAATATCGTCGCGCACGGCACGGCGGTTTTTGAGCACCCCGACCGCGCGGCACACGAGGTAAATCGCAAAAGAGATGGTGGTGACAAAGACCGAAACCGGCAGCCCTGGTGCCAGGGATAGAATCAGGCCCCCGACCGCAGCGACCTCGGCAAAGATGACAGACCACAGCACGGTCTTTAGCGGCGACGAGGTAATCTGCACGGCCGCGGCGCCCGGGGTGATCAGCAAGGCCATGACCAGCAGCGCGCCGACAATCTGCACGGACTGCGCGGCAGCCAGACCAACCAGCACGGCAAAAAGCACAGAAATCGCGCGCACCGGAATGCCGGAGGCCTGCGCCATGACCGGGTCGGCGGAGGCGAAAAGCATCGGCCGCCAAAAGAGCACGACTGCAGCGACGACAACGATGGTAGTTAGCGCCAGCAGCCATACCGAAGCGCTGGAGACACCAACGATTTGGCCGGTCAGTAAAGTCATTGCCGCAGTCGGGTTGCCGGGATACAGGTGCAGGAAAAGCACGGAAAGTCCCAAGCCGAAGCTCATGACCACGCCAATAGCGCTGTCCTGTTGGCCCCTAAACCCTAAGACCGCAAGCACGATGGCGGCGCCAATCGCACCGGCGATGGCACCCCAGCCGATATTAAGGCCGAAAAGCAGCGCCGCAGCCGCACCCATCAGCGCCAGCTCCGAGGTGGCATGGACCGAAAATGACATCTGCCGCAGCACCACCAACGACGTCATCACGCCAGAGAGCACGCCGAGCAAAGCACACGCAATCAGCGCCTGCTGCACGAAGTCAACCGACAGCAAGTAGCCGGTATCGTCGAGGAAAGTCTGAAAATCCATTAGGCGACAATAATCCTTCCATCAACGTTTAATACTTTGACGCTTGCGCCGTAAAGCTCCGAGAGCACCTCGGTGCGCATGACTTCTTCCACCGAACCCACCACATGTCCGTGCGGCGCGAGATACAGCACCCGGGAGACCACATCGAGTACCGGGTTAATACCGTGGGTGACAAAAATCGTGGCCGTGCCCTTGTCGTGGCGGCGTTTTTGCAGCCTGTCGATGGTCATCGCCTGGCGCGCGGGATCCAGCGAGAGCAGGGGTTCATCGGCAAGAATTACCTGCGGATCATTGGCCAACGCCTGCGCCTGACGCACCAACTGCTGCTGCCCGCCGGAAAGTTGACCCACCCGGCGATCTGCGATTCCTTCGGCGCCGACTTCGGCCAAAAGCTCATCGACTTGCGCTTTAGAGGGCCTTCGCTTTCCGATGACTCCGTGTGCCAATGACAACGACACCAAATCGCGAGCGCGCAACGGTAGCTGCTGGGCAAACATACGCTGCTGCGGGATATAGCCGATGCGTGCATTTACATCCAGCTTTCCGCCGGTGAGTTGGCGCGTGCCCAAGATGGTTCCCAAAAGCGTGGATTTACCCACGCCGTTGGGGCCCAAGACAGCGATGAACTCGCCAGGTTGTACATCCAAATCCAGCCCTGACCACAACGGGTCAACGGCTGCCTGGCTAAAAGAAACTAACATCAAACTCCAAAAGGATGGTTGGGCTTGCATCTTTGGTAATGCACAAGCCCAACCATCTTACGCTTCGAGCGATTCGAGATTAGATACGACTTCTTCAAAGTATTCAAAGAAGTTTTGGTTATCCGGGGGAGTCTCACCAATTTCGACAATCTGGATGCCTTCATCTTCCGCGGTGGTGCGAATCCGTGAGGTCATATCGGTTTGGGTCTGCGGGTTGTAGAGCAACACATCCACGTCACCGGCTTTAAGCTCATCGATAAAGGCTGCCAAGTCCGCGGCTGCTGGTTCACCGTGGCTGAGCGTTGCATGGCGGTAGCCTTCTGGCGTTGCATCAGTCATGTCGGTGTGTGCCAGCATGTAGTCTGCAATCGGCTCGGTCTGTGCATAAGTAACCTCTGGCAGCGCATGCAGGCGTGAATCCAAGTCAGAGATCTTGTTTACTACTTCTTCATCGCTTGCCTGCGCATCGGGGTTGACCTCATTGATGTGCTCCGCGATTTCGTGCGCGACTTCCATCACCGCGGTTGGGTCGTACCAGATGTGCTCATTGCCATCGATGGACGAGACCTCATGCGAGTGGCCCTCCTCGCCATGGTCATGCTCATGATCGTGGTCGTGGTCATGGGAACCTTCTGCTTCGGACGATTCCCCTTCACCGTGGTCGTGGCTGTGCGCGGTCAGTGGCAGGGCATGGATGATCTTGTCTTGATCTTCGATGGTGTCGTAGAGCCAGGCGTCATATCCGCCGCCGCCCACAACAATCACGTCGGCTTCAGCCGCGCGTGCCAGGTCCGCAGCAGTGGGTTCAAAGTGGTGCGGGTCCATGTTGTTGCCTTCAACAATGGAGGTGACTTCTACATCCGCGCCTTCCGCTGAGTCGGCAACCGACTGTGCAATATCGCCCCAAATAGACGTCGAGGTAACAATATTGAGGGCGTCAGAGCCGTTGCTGCCTTCTGATCCGTTGTCAGATGCTTCATCAGAAGATGCCGTTGAGCATGCCGATGCAAAGCCGAGCGCGCCGATGCCTAGTGCAGCTAAAGCTGCACGTCGACCGCGGTGAGTGCGGGAAGTTTTATGAGAAGTCTGTAAATGCATAATTTCTATAATTGCCTTATTGAAAACAATTGTCAACTGAAAATGAAATGAAAATGGCTTAAGGGTTGAACCTATATTTCAAACGCGGTGCTCACGCTATTCATTCCACGGCTGCATAATCATGAAGTAAAACTACGTGGGAGCGGTAAGCTGTAGGGCATGGTTAAACGCAGTCCGGTTCGTAAAACTCTTGCTTCCCTCGCGGCAGAATTAGGGGTCTCGCGAACGACTGTTTCGAATGCTTATAACCGTCCCGATCAGCTCTCTCCCGAGCTGCGCGAGCGCATCTTGACGGCTGCTCGCGCGCATGGCTATTCGGGGCCAGATCCGATGGCTAGGAGTCTACGTACGCGTCGTGTGGGCTCTATTGGCGTGGTGCTGACCGAGGATCTGTCCTATGCCTTCGAGGATGCCGCCTCGGTGGATTTCTTAGCAGGTATGGCGCAAGGATTGGCGGGTAAAAATAGCACGTTGACGCTAATTCCAGCAGGCCCAGATACTGCTGAAGGGACCGGCGCGGAGGAACTTTTGGGTCGCGCGGTTGTCGATGGTTTTGTGGTCTATTCCGTCGGCGGCGATGACCCGTATCTAGCGGCCGCTAGCAACCGCGGCCTGCCGGTCGTGGTCTGTGACCAGCCACGCGATACCGGGCAGCCTTTTGTTGGCATTGATGATTTCACAGCGATTGCCCCGGCGGCGCAAGCGCTCGTCGATGCCGGGCACACCAAAGTCGGTATCCTATCCATCCGTCTGCGCCATGAACGCCTCGATGGCGCAGTCGACCGGAAAAATCTTGCCGCGGCAGAGTTTGATACCCAGCGCCTGCGCGTGCAGGGAGCGTTAAAAATCTTCGCCGATGCCGGTATCGATGCGGATAAGGTTCCCGTGGTCACTCGCCACATCAACACCCGCGACACGGCGCGGGAGGCAGCAGAGGAACTGCTGAGTAATAACCCGGAATTAACCGCAGTGCTTTGCACAACAGACTCAATGGCGCTGGGTGTCTTGGACTTCGCAGAGCGCCAAGGAATCCCCATTCCTGGGGATCTTTCCGTGACCGGCTTCGACGGTATCGAATCCGCTCGCCTGCGCGGATTGACCACAGTGATTCAACCCAACTTCAATAAAGGCGCCGAAGCCGGCCGAATGCTGGCTGAGCTTATCGATGCCTCCGTCGCCAACCTCCCCTCACCCACCAGCGAAGACGGAAAGCCGCTGCGCGTGCTGCTGAAGACCCAGCTCGCGCCGGGTAGGACGATTGCCCGCCCCCGCCACTAGCGTGTCAGCTAGTTAGTCGGTGAGGAACTCTTGGCGCGCTTTCAGTAGAGCCTGCAAGAAAGTGGCTACTTCGTCGATATCGGCAACGCGGAGATGCGCTGCAGTGTCACCCTCGCCGACTTTGACGCCTAAGTCAGTGGGCTGATTCAGCACGGCGAAGCCGTCCTCGTCGGTGACATCGTCGCCAAGAAATACCACAGCAGTGGCATCGACAGTCGTGCGGTGCGTTTCAATCCACGTGCCCTTGTTGGCGGTAGTGGCGGAGAACTCCACTAAGTTCTTGCCGGTGGAAACGAAGTAGTCGCCGGGGTCTACCTCGAGCCCGCGTGCGAGTGCTTCCTCAGCGGCTTGCGGGTCGCGCTCCGATAAAGCCTTGACGTGCAGCCCACGGTGGAAGGGCTTTTGCTCAACAAAAGCTTCCTCGTAGTCCGCGGCAATGGCATTAAGCTCGTCATCCACGCGGTCCAAAAAAGCCTTCATGTCTTCGGTCAAAGCGCTCTCTTCGCCTTCGGTCTCGGCACCGTGCGAACCGCCCAGCATCACGGGCGCGCGCAGCGGAAAGACCCGCTTGAGACCGTCAAGGTGGCGCCCAGATAACGCAGCAGCGTAGGTATCAGGAAGCTTCGCAAAGGCGGAAAGCGCAGCAAGAGAGTCCTGATTAACGGGGACACCATAGATATCCGTCGAGTGCTCGGCAAGAGTGCCATCAAAATCGGAGACCACAAATAGCCGCGGCGTGGACGCTAGCTTATCGATGATCCCTTCCACCCGAGCCGAATCACGAAAATCACAAGGAAAGTCAGACATGGCTACAAGATTACCCACGGAAAGTTTCTCCGGTAAGTTGCTCCGGTGAGTATCTATAGCCCGATATAGCGAATCGCCGGGGAATCGACGCGGCCGTCCTGCAGCGTCAAAATCAGCTGGTTGTTTTTATCAACGGTGATATCGAATTCGTTGCCCTGAGCGTAGAGACGCGAAAGATTATTATGTGTCCACAGCATCTCACCTGTGCATTCCATGCTTCCGGTCTCACCCTCGGTATCGAAGACAATGGAATCAATGCGCACGGCATCGGCCTTGCGTAGCTCAGTCGGGTCTGGGTTCTCGGAGTCGGAAGCATCGCTGAAGTAGGTGACCTTGGCGGAGAATTGTTCACAGCCGGTGGAACCAAGCATGGACGTTTCCCCGAAGACCACGCGCGGAAAGGATAGTGTGTTTTCTGAAATCGCGCCGTTGGTCTCAGGTGAGGTGTACACGCCGATGGCTTGCCAAGTCTTGCCGCCCACGCGGTCATCGCCAAGCGGCTGCGGGGGAGCACCGTCTGGGGTGCTGCAACTAGCTAGGAACACTGCGGCGGCAGCGAGATATCCGACAAAAGATTTCTTCATGGTCCTACTTATTTATGCCGAGTGCTTCTGGTCTAATGCTCCAAGGAATGAATTTGCCCACAGGTCAACGTCATGTTCCATAACCTGGTTATACATCGCGGACATGCGCTCTTTCATAGCTTCAGGGTTATTCTTCAAACCCCAAGTAGCCTGCAACATGGCCTTTTTGATGTCCTCGATATCAAAAGGGTTGCACAAATGCGCCTGGGTTAATTCATCAGCTGCGCCGGCAAATTCTGACAGGACTAATGCACCGGAGGAATCTGCACGGGTTGCAACAAATTCCTTTGCCACCAAGTTCATGCCATCGCGAAACGGCGTCACCAGCATGACATCGGCTAGACGGTAATAGCGCATCAGCACATCTTTGGTCACCGAACGGTGCTGGTAGTGCACCACTGGCCGACCAATCTGCGCAAAGCGGCCATTGATGCGGCCCACCGCTTCTTCCACATTGGAACGGGTGGTGCGATAGCTATCGATGCGCTCACGCGACGGCGTCGCCAGCTGCACTAACGCTACTTCTTTCGGATCCAAAGCACCTGAATCCAGCAACTCTTCAAAAGCCAAAAGCCGCTGCAAGATGCCCTTGGTGTAATCCAAACGGTCCACACCTAAAAATACCGTGGAAGGCGAGCCCATATTGTGATGCATCTGCTCGAGTTCGCCATGGGATTCATGGTGGGTATCCGCTGCTAGAGTCGCAGCGATAGCGGAAGTGTCGATAGAGATCGGAAATACCCCAACGCCTAAAGAATGACCATTCGGCAAGGTAATGGTGATTCCAGCTTCGCGCACTTTAATCTCGCCGCTGACTTCCATGTCGTAGCCGCGGCACAATTCAACAAAGTTGCGCACGTTGGATTCCAGATGAAAGCCGATGAGGTCGGCATCGAGAAGCCCGCGCAACATCTCATTGCGCCACGGAAGCTGCCGGTAGATTTCAGGCGGTGGGAATGGGATATGCAGGAAGAACCCGATGGTGAGATCAGGGCGCAGCTGCCGCAGTATTCCCGGAACCAGTTGCAGCTGATAATCCTGCACCCATACCGTCGCGCCAGGTGCTGCGACCGATGCGACCTCGGTAGCAAACCGTAAGTTGACGTCGCGGTAGGCGTCCCACCAGGAGCGATTGAACTCTGGGGTGACAATCAGGTTGTGGTACAGCGGCCACAAGGTGGCGTTGGAGAAACCTTCGTAGAATTCCTCAAAGTCTTGGCGAGTCAGCTCAACTGGATGCAGGAGCACGCCACGTTCCGTGCGGAAAGGCTCGGGGGCCTCATCGGTCACGCCAGGCCAGCCCACCCAGCAGCCCTGGTGCTTTTCCAGCACGGGAGATACAGCAGAAACCAGACCGCCCGGTGATTCTTGCCATGACTTTGTCCCGTCGGATTCAATAATCATGTCGACGGGGAGTCGGTTGGCGACGACAACAAAGCTGTTGTCTCCGGTGCCTATGGCCGCGCCGTCGGGGGCTGTCTCGCTCATGCGCTCAAAGGCTCCTCAAGATGGTATCTGCTGGAATTTATGAAACTAGCTTGAAGTCTTCTTCGCAGTAGTTTTCTTCGTGCTCTTTTTAGCTGCAGTCTTTTTCGTGGCTTTCTTCGTAGTCTTCTTAGTAGCCTTTTTTGCAGCGGTCTTCTTGGTAGCTTTTTTCGTTGCCTTCTTACGGGTGGTCTTAGGCTCAGATTCTACCTGCTCAGCGAGCACCTTCTTGTGAACTAAGCCTTCTGGCTCAACGCCCAGCATGGACATCAAAGTAACGCCGTCCAAGAAATCTTGAGCATAGGTTGCGACGACGCGGCGAGCTGAGCGCGCGGTCTCTTCCTCCACAGCATGCATCTGCTCCGCTGCTGGCTGTGTGTCAGTGACCTTTGGTGGCACGTGTTCCTCCTAAATGCGTTCCCTGGGCTCATCCAAGGAAAGATGATAATCAACCGTGAGTAGGGTACAGACCGAATATTCTACCGCATTTCCTCGTCTGAAGTCGCCTCGCCCTGCTCTTCAGCGGCTTGCGCTTCTTGTGCGGCCAGTGCTTCCTCAGCGGCCTTGGCTTCATCGGCAGCTGCATGCTGCGCGATGAACTCCTCGGTACCAGGTGAGGTGTACACCGTTGGTGCTTCTTCATCCGGCCAGCTTTGTGCAGGGAAGGTCGTGCGTGGCGGCCAAGTTTCATCGAATACCCGGTCATTGGTTTGCACTTCCCACTGCGAAGTCGGCGAGGCATCTGCATAAACCGCGCTGGTGTCCTCTGGAGCTGTGGCTGGACCTTGGATTGGCGGAAGCTCCGGGCGGTTAGCACGCGGCGCCAACGGCGCTAGTGGCACGCGTGGAATCTTCTGCGCCTTCGCAGCCAAATCCTTTGCCTGGTTTACCGAGTACCGGCCGATGCGCTTGAAAGCTGTGTACGGGCGGAAGAGCTTCGGCCTGCGCAGGCGACGCGCTCCGCGTTCGCCTAAGAGCACGCCAGCTGCCAGGGCGCCGGCGATTGCGAGTGCGGTAACCAAGTTGGCCATGCCCGTGATGAATTGTTCATTCAACGAGGCGTACATGCCGCGGTACAACGTCAAGCCAGGGAGCATCGGCGTGTAGCCCACGACCATGGTAATCAGCGGCGGAATGTAGAAACGACGTGCCAAAAGACCACCGGCAAGCCCCACCACGATGGCGGAGATGCCGGAAGCCACCACGACGCCAGCGCCGAAAGGAATCACGACGAAGTAGTAAAAGAGCATGCCGGCTGCAGCTGTTGCGCCGGAAATCAGCACTTCTTTCCACGCCGCGTGGCAGGCATAGGCGAGCGCCGCGGAGCCCACACCGCCCGCGAGGACCAAAAGTGGAACTTCGTAGTAGACGGGCGCTGACATCGATGCCAACGGTGGTAGTGGGTAGCCAATCCAATCCGAGAACTGAATACCTAAACCGACACCGCCGACAATCGCGGCGGTAGAAAGCAGTGCTTCAAAAAATCGTGCGGTGGAGGTAACTGGGGCTCTGGTGATGCCATCGATAATCGATTGCACCAGCGTAAGCCCTGCAACCAGGACGATGATGCCCATACCGATAACTTGGCTGGGGGAGAAAGCCAATCCTAGCGACGAGGCAATGTTGTAGACGACCGCCGCCGGCACCACGGCCATGAATCCACCAACGACATTGTGATAGAAGGGCGGAATGCGCACCATATCCATCGCGATGATGACGCCAATGATGCTAAACGCGACGAAGAAAGACATCACGGCGACAAAGAGGTTGCCGCCCAGCATCACGGAAAATGCGCCACCCATGGTTGCCCAGCCGAGCAGCTCTGTGAAGATAGTGCGCGGCGATTTCATGGCTTCGATATCATCCAAAGCTTGTTCGGCAACCGATGGCGGAGTGAAACCCGTGTGGATGGAACGAATCAGGCGGTCAACCGCTGATAGCTTGGTGAAGTTGATCGTCCACTTGCGTGCGGAACGCACCACCGTTAGCGGCTGGCGCTTGGCACCCGTGCCGATATTAGTGTGGATGGTAATCGTATTCATGACGATATCGACGTGGCAGTAGTGCAAACCGTAGGAAGCTGCGGCAAGATACACCTGCGCGCGGGCATCGGAATTAGAGCTGCCCGAAAAGATCAAAATCTCCCCGATACGTGCGGCAATTTCCATCACGCCGGTTACCTGCGCCGGGTCAGTCAGATCAACTGGTGCCAGCGGTGAGGGCGGTGGTGCCGCCATCGCTGTATCGACCGTGGCGACGTGATCAGTGTTGAGGTAGCCGTCGGGAAAATCGCCGGTCAAAATGCCGTGCACAGTGGAGTCTTCATCCAACACACCTGAGGTGGCCGAAGTGTCTTCGGTGGAGTTTTCTGGCGTGGCTTTCTTGGACAGGCGTGCCTTTAAAGACTTAAATACAGACAACGAACTTCCTCTACACCAGTGTTAATGAATGACATGAAACTTTTTCGAAATTTACACTGCGCACAGTTGTATTACACGATTTCTTTACTGCACTTTAATCCCGGAATGTACTTCGTGCATATTACCGAGTCAACGCATGTTTTTCCGCTGCATATTCACCTATTTGGAAGTTTGCCAAAGTGGTGTTGTATTCTAGGGAGGCACTGCTGAAGTGGCGCAATTGGTAGCGCAACGCACTTGTAATGCGTAGGTTGCGAGTTCAAGTCTCGTCTTCAGCTCAAATTTTCTCCTATGGCCTGCAAATTAGGCCATAGGAGATTTTCATTGTTCGGCATTGAATGTCGGTCTCTCTGCAGGGCGGGCTAGGCCTTAGCTAGCGAAAACCTAATCAAATAAGGGAAGTGAACTTTTAGTCGGATGAGCATCGGGGAATGAGGAGCGCAAATAACAAGAAAATCGCGGAATGTCAGAACTTAATCCGAATAAGCTGCACAGGCTCAACACGTAGTCGTGAGCCGTCTTAATTGAGTATCAGGCAGAGGAGGAGCCGCTACTTCGCTAGGAACTGAATGTGGACGATTTTGGTCACCTGGATTTTCCACGAGAAATCATCGAGCCTATTCGCGATTCGGAGTTGCATCAGAACACACGCCATGCACTTATAACTAACCTGCGCGGCTGCTGGTATCTCGACCGTTTAGGTGGATCGTGAACTTATGATCCGATCCCAGTTGGGCAACCGTCTCTTTATCTAGGGTTGGGCATTGAAATTTCCAACGGCAGCGGCGCTGTCCTGGCTAATCCCGGAGAGTGAGTGCGGGACGTTATTGAAGATGCGGACATGGATTTCAAAGAAGCTCTCTTCAACGCCGATGCCGAGCCTGCGACGAAGTCTCCGTATGGCAGCTAAATTTGCTTGATACGCGTTAGAAGATTGTCCACCATGAGCTTGCGGTTGGACGCAGACAGTGGGCGCTGCGAGATGTGGTCATAAACCCACAGGCCGTTGGCGATTAGAGAAAGCTCAAGCATTTCAGGGCTCAAGTTTGGATCGGATGCATTGGGAATCCACTTGTTGTCCACGGGAGCCCACTGCTGTGCGAAGTCAGGGTGAGACTTGGTGTGGATGCTCAAAATGAGCTCTACCAGCGGGTCATTTTTGCCAAGCGACAAAATCACCGCGCGTAGGCGATGCTTGGCGTCTAGAGCATCGGCTGGAGCGCCGGCGATGGCGATAAGCTCATCCTCCCAGCGCTGTGCCGACCACGCGTGGATATCAATGAGCATCTCGTGGCGCGACGGGAAGTGATAAATCAGCCCTGACTTGGACATACCGGTCGCTTCAGCGAGCGATTCATAGGTCAATGCGGGGACGCCGTCGCGTTCAATGATGTTCAGGGCTGCTTGAAGCGCTACTTCCTTCTTGCTAGTGCGCGCCACTGTTTCCTCCTGATTTTGGGTTGTCGCGGAAACACCAGAACGTGACGATGGTGAGAACTAATGCGAGCACAGCCACACATCCCACGGTGGTGCCGTAGGCAGAAGCATACGCGGTCGATGCATCCGCATGGCCAAGGCCACCGTGCAGAGCCTCCGTACCCATGTGGCGAAGATGGGTGGGCAGATTACTCAAGTACAAGGCTGGAGTCAGCGAACCGACGAAAGCGACAGACAATAAAGTGCCAAATTCATAGGAGACTTCTTCGACACCCGCAGCCATACCGGAGCGGTGCATCGGTACGGACCCGATAATCGCGATGGAGGAGACAGACATGATGGAACCTGCACCAGCACCTAAGAAGAGCAGACCGGCAATCAAAAGCGGAACTGAATCTGCGTGCGTCGACCACATCGCTAAGCCTGTGCCGATGGTAGCGAGCATGAAGCCACCGGAGATAAGCGGCAAAAAGCCCACGCGGTGCAGGTTCGCACCGCCCAATGCAGACATCGGCAAGGCAGCAATCGCTGCGGCCGCGACGATGATGCCGGCGTGGAAGGGGCTGAAATTATCGGCAAGCTGCAGCTTTTGCGCCGTAATCATCTCCAGCCCCGCCATGATAAACATGGCGCCGGAAGCGGCGATGACACCACCGAGGAAGAGTCGGTTGCGGAAAATATCGAAGGTCAGCAAAGGCTCTTCGAGGCGGTTTTGGCGACGGGTGAACAAGTATCCGCCGATGACACAGGCGATGAAAGCCGCAGCAACCAGAATCCACGATCGGTTGGGGTTGGCTAGTTCTTTAATCGCCAGCGTCAGGCCCGTGAGCGTAATCAACGCAAAGATTGAGGAGATGAGGTCCCAGTGCTTAGCCGGGTTAGGCATATTTGGTGGTGCCAGCAGGGTGGTAGCGATAAGCGCGATAACCACGATGGGCACGTTGATAAGAAATACTGAGCCCCACCACCAGACTTCCAGCAAGGCGCCACCGACAACAGGGCCTGCGGCCGCGCCAACAACGGCGACCGCGCCCCAAATGCCAATCGCGGTGTTGCGTTCTTGTTCATCTTTGAAGGTCAGACGAATCAGCGCCAAGGTCGCGGGCATCATGACAGCCGCACCTAGTCCTAAGACAGCGCGGGCACCAATCAAATAGGCCGGAGTAGGGGAGAACGCCGCGGCTAACGATGCCACGCCGAAGACCACCAGGCCGGTGGTAAACATGCGGCGGTGGCCGATTTTATCGCCGAGTGTGCCGGTGCCCAGGAGTAGTCCGGCGAGGACCAAAGGATAGGCGTTGATGATCCACAGTTGCTGGGTTTCACCCGCGTGGATTTCCTCCGTCAGCGTTGGCAGCGCGGTGAAAAGGATGGAGTTATCCAGCCCAATCATCAGCAAGCCTAAAGAGATTGCAGCGAAAAAAGACCAGCGTTGAGCTGGTGTGGAGTTGCTATCGAATTCTTTGCGTGCGTTCCTCAGGCGTGCGTTATGTCCTATCGTCATGGTCGATTACTGTAACGCACGTTCGGTATAGTAACAAGCGGGAGAAAGTAGTAGGTTGCAAAAATCCCAGCCGAATAAACTGGTGAGGATTAGAACGATTGTGGCGAAAATTTACCTTTGGGCGCACTATGGGGTTACACCCTGCGATTTAGTGGAGTGGCACATCTTTTTAATGAAAGAGGTTAGACATGGCACGTACTTATGCTGACCAGCTGGTTGACACTTTGGAAGCACAAGGTGTGAAACGCATTTATGGTCTAGTCGGTGACTCCCTCAACCCGATTGTTGATGCTGTTCGACGCTCATCTATTGAATGGATTCACGTTCACAATGAAGAGGCAGCTGCTTTTGCTGCCGGTGCAGAATCTTTGATTACCGGTGAGTTGACTGTGTGCGCGGGCTCCTGCGGCCCGGGTAATACACACCTGATTCAGGGCCTTTATGATTCTCACCGCAACGGCGCCAAGGTGCTGGCGTTGGCCAGCCACATTCCATCGCGCCAAATTGGTGGCCAGTTCTTCCAGGAAACCCACCCGGAGATCTTGTTCAAGGAAGCATCCGGTTACTGCGAGATGGTTAACTCCGCAGCCCAAGGCGCTGTCATTACCCACAACGCCATCCAATCCACCATGGCTGGCAATGGTGTCTCTGTCCTGGTTATCCCAGGCGATGTAGCATCTTTCGAAGCAGAAAATGATCAGTTCACGGAATCGGCTATCTCTGCAGGTAACCCGATTACTTTCCCGGATCCTGCTGAAGCAGCAGCACTAACCCAGGCTATTAATGAGGCGGAGAAGATTACTTTCTTCGTCGGCGCTGGCGCGCGTTATGCCCGCAAGGAAGTCCTTGAGCTTGCTGAGAAGGTGAAGGCTCCTGTGGGACATGCCTTGGGCGGCAAGATGTATATCCAGCATGACAATCCTTTTGACGTCGGAATGTCGGGCTTGCTGGGATACGGCGCCGCGCACGATGCCATGAACGAAGCAGACCTGCTGATTCTTCTCGGCACGGACTTTCCTTATGCCGACTTCCTGCCACAGGGCGGTCCTGGTGATACCAAGGTGGCACAGGTCGATATCAACGGCGCACACATTGGCCGGCGCACCAAGGTTTCTTACCCAGTCACCGGTGATGTGGCAGCAACCATCGCGAATATCTTGCCGCACGTCAATGAAAAGAAGAATCGTTCCTTCCTGGATAAGATGCTCAAGCAGCACCACAAGAAACTCACCCAGGTCATTGACGCGTATACCTCCAATATCGAGAAGATGACGCCGCTGCACCCAGAATTTGTCGCTGATGTCATCGACGAAGAAGCATCACAGGATGCCATCTTCACCGTCGATACTGGCATGTGCAATGTGTGGGGCGCACGCTATATCACCCCCAATGGCCAGCGTGAACAGCTGGGTTCATTCCGCCACGGCACCATGGCCAATGCTCTGCCGCACGCGATCGGCGCGCAGTTTGCGGACCTTGACCGCCAAGTCATCACGTTTAGCGGTGACGGCGGACTGGGCATGCTGCTCGGCGAGCTATTAACCGTAAAGCGTCACAACCTTCCAGTGAAGACCTTTGTCTTTAACAACTCTTCATTGGGTATGGTCAAACTCGAGATGCTGGTTGAAGGCATGCCAGAGTTCGAAACCGACCATGAGCAACTGCACTTCGCAGACATTGCCGCCGGTGTGGGCATCAAGTCCATCCGCGTGGAAAAGCCAAAGGAAGTACGCAAGGCTGTGCGCGAAGCACTCGCTTATGACGGCCCGGTGCTAGTCGAGTTCGTCACCGACCCGAATGCACTGTCTATCCCACCAACACTGTCTATTGATCAGCTACTCGGCTTTTCCAAGGCCGCAGCACGCACCGTCTTCGATGGCGGCGTGGGACACATGGTGGATATGGCAGCATCCAACCTGCGCAATATCCCGCGTCCGTAGATTTAGACACAGCTAAATCTACGGGCATGAAGTAGGAGAATCTACGGTTAGAGCGCAGGTTGTGCGGTCTCCGGTTCGTGCTTCTTCGGATCACGGACCGGAATCAGAATGAGCGCCCCAACCAGCAATACGACGGCGATCGCGAGAACACCACCGCGGTCGCCGTCGCCGATCAAAGATACAAAAATGCCAAAAAGTGCTGGGGTCATCCAGCTCACCGCGCGGCCAGTGGTGGCATAAAGCCCAAACATTTGCCCCTCGTGGCCAGCGGGTGCAACACGCGCTAAAAAGCCGCGGGATGCAGACTGCGCGGGGCCGACGAACAGACACAAGATAAGGCCGAAAATCCAGAAGGCCAGAGGACCTTCGACAAAGTACATGGCGCTGCCCGTGCCGGCAAGGATAAATAGCGAGGTCAAGATGATGATCTTGGGGCCGACGATGTCATCGATAAGCCCGCCGATAAGTGCACCAAGGGCGGCCGCGACATTAGCTGCAACACCAAAGATAAGCACGTCCCCGGCGTTGAGTCCGTACACGGAAACACCCAAGACGGCACCGAAAGCGAAGACGCCAGCGAGACCGTCGCGGAAAATAGCCGAGGCAAAGAGGAAGTAGCAGGCGTTACGGTCAACCTGCCAGAGCTCTTTGATATCCCGAAAAAGTTTGACGTAGGAGTCTTTGATGCTCCCAGCCTTTTCACCTGATGGGGGAATCTCCGGTACGCGGAAGAAGCCCGGCAAGGCAGAAAGACCAAACCACACGGCGGCAAGTACTGCCACCAAGCGGATATTGAGCCCGCCCTCGGTGCGAATACCCAGTAAGCCGCCATCGCCGGCAACAAACCCGAAATAGCAAATCAGCAACAAGAAGATTCCGCCGAAATAACCAAAAGACCAACCCAGACCCGAAATCTTCCCCACGTTGTCTTTAGTGGAAATCTGGGCAATCTGCGCGAAGTAGTTGACCTCCGCAAACTCAATGGTGATGGTGCCAATCGCAAGCACCACCAGACCCACCCAGAAATACACTGGGGCGTCATTGCGGATGAAATACAGCGCCGCCATCAACACAAAAGTGATGAAAGACCAAAAGGCCAAGGACCGCCGCCGCGTACCACGGGTGTCAGAACGCTGGCCCATAATCGGCGTGACCGCAAAAATAACCAGCCCGGCCACCGTCATGGCCACCGACAACCACTGCGCCGGGGTACGCGAAGAATCAATCTGCGCACCGACGGAATCAGTCAGATACACCGCGAAGATAAACGTCACCAGCACGGCGTTAAACGCGGCCGAGCCCCAGTCCCACATGGCCCAGGAAAAGACCGTGAGTTTATCTGTGCGCTTGGCCGAATCAGGCACGTTCTCCAATGCAGGGCTAGTCATAGCCCCTAATCCTAGGTCGCACGTGCAATACATGCAGCGCAATCGGGCTCTCAGCAAAAAGTTTAGGATAGGGCTTGAACTTAACGCTGCGTCAAGTAGGAAGATAATTCTTGTGACGGAACAAGACCAGGCTGAATACACCATTGGTGAGGCAGCGGAGATACTCCAAGTATCAACGCGCACCCTGCGCCATTGGGATGACATTGAGTTGTTAACACCCAGTTGGCGCACGTGGGGTGATCATCGTTTGTACTCCGAAGAAGACGTAGAGCGCGGCATGAATATCCTCATCTACCGCGGGGCAGGCGTGGCGTTGAAAGACATCGCAGAGCTTATCGATGCCACCTCATCCTCCCGCACCGCCATCTTGCGCAACCAGCGCAAGATGCTCCTGGACAAAGTCAGTCACATGCAAGAACTCATCACGGCAGTTGACACCCTGTTGACTGCGGAAACCTTAAAGGAAGGAAAGACCATGAGTACTGAAGACAAGATTGCGTTGTTCGGTGAAAACTGGCCGGTCTATGACGAAGAGGC
This sequence comes from Corynebacterium sp. J010B-136, assembly GCF_002967075.1. GTDB lineage: Bacteria > Actinomycetota > Actinomycetes > Mycobacteriales > Mycobacteriaceae > Corynebacterium. The sequence goes on from NZ_PUGE01000004.1 coordinate 248,543, forward strand.
CCGTGAGCGCTGGGGCGATACGGAAGACTATGCCGAAAACCAAAAGATGGTGGCGCAGATGAGCAAGGAAGACATCCTTGCGGCCAAGCAGGTAGCAGAGGAGTTTAAGCAGATGCTTATCGATGCCCACTCCCACGCAATCGCGCCGGGCTCGAAGGAGGCGGAGGAGGTCGTCGACAAGCACATGGCGACTATCAGTCCCTACATGCCGATGAGTCGTTCTAAGCAGGTACTTCTTGCACGCATGTACGTTGCTGACGAGCGCTTTGCTGAGGCCTATGGCGATCACCGCCAGTATCTTTTGGAGCTTATCGAAGCCCAAGCGCAGGCTGAAGGAATCGATCTGTCAAATGTCGCGTGGGAGTAAATTTTAAAGTATAGACTTTGAATTAAGTCTCACAGCTTTCTTGCAGAAAATGTCCAGTAGCTTTGATAGCCTGTGTGCCACACTTTTTAATAGTTGAAGAAGTAGTGAAAATTTTCTAAGGAAGCAACATGGAAGAAAACAGCAACGACCAAGTAACTGTCCTGGTCGTCGACGATGAACCAAATATTGTCGAACTATTGACCGTCTCCCTGAAATTCCAGGGCTTTAATGTGCGGAGCGCAAATTCTGGTACCGAAGCGCTGCGCATTGCGCGTGAGATCAATCCGGAAGCCTACATTATAGATGTCATGATGCCGGGCATGGACGGCTTTGAGCTGCTTGCCAAGCTGCGTGCGGAAGGCCTTGACGGTCCCGTGCTGTATTTGACCGCGAAAGATAGCGTGGACCAGCGCATCCATGGCCTGACCATCGGTGCTGATGATTATGTAACCAAGCCCTTTAGCTTGGAAGAAGTCATCACCCGCCTGCGCGTGATTTTGCGCCGCGGCGGTGCAGGTCAAGACGACAATAGTGATGCCACCATGTCTTATGCAGACCTGACCTTGAATGATGACACCCATGAGGTAACCAAGGGCGGGGAAATCATTGACCTTTCCCCAACCGAGTTCAACCTGCTGCGCTTTTTGATGCAGAACAAGGAAGTCGTGCTGTCCAAGGCGAAGATTTTGGACAACGTCTGGCACTATGACTTCGGCGGCGACGGCAACGTCGTGGAATCCTATATTTCTTACCTGCGCCGCAAGATTGATACCGGCGATAACCCACTGATCCACACCGTGCGTGGTGTGGGCTACGTCTTGCGCACCCCACGCTCCTAAATTTCAGGGGCAGTACGTGAGCAATTCGGCAACAGCAGACAACAACCACGGCGAATTAACGCAGCGCGATCCGCGTTCTTTCAAAGAACGCGTGCGGGGATATTTGTACCCTGGGATGTCCGGCTCGCCGCAGGCGATGCCGCTGCGCACGTGGTTGGTCGTGCTGCTCGTTGTCGTCTCCGGACTTGGCATTATTAGCGCCTCGGTCGCGGTCTCTGCCGTGATGCGCGATGTGCTGTACAACCAAGTGGATGATGAGCTGGTAGCAGCCCAAAACGGCTGGGCGCGCACCACTAATGTTTTCGGGTTGGATTTGACCGGCCGTCCGCCGACAGAGTATTCGCTTATCAAGATTTATCCCGATGGCGCGGTGCGCTACCTCAATCCTTATGAGTCCATGCCGCAGGTCGATGATCTGGTCATCGGTGCTGCGCCGGAAACTGTCGACTCCACCAGCGAATCCAATTCCACTTCCGAGTGGCGCGCCATGGCCACTGAACGCGACGGTGTTATCACCGTGGTGGCAAAAAACCTTGACTCCGAACAAATCTTGCTGCGCGGCTTGGCGCTGGTGCAGCTCATGATTGCCGTGGTCGTCTTGATGCTGATTGCGATAGCCGGATTCTGGTTTATTAGACGCGCGCTGCGGCCGCTGCGCGTGGTGGAAAAGACGGCCTCGGAAATTGCCGCTGGTGACTTGGACAAACGTGTGCCAGAGTGGCCACAACACACTGAGGTAGGCCAGCTGGCCAGCGCATTGAATATCATGTTGGCGAAGCTGCAGGCCTCGGTGGAACAAGCCCAAGGCAAAGAAGAGCAGATGCGCCGCTTTGTCGGCGATGCCTCGCATGAGCTGCGCACCCCGCTGACATCCCTGCGCGGCTATACCGAGCTGTATCGCGCGGGTATTACCGATGACGTCGACATGGTCTTGTCCAAGATTGACGCCGAATCCTCGCGCATGTCTTACCTGGTGGAAGACTTACTCGCGCTGACGCGTGCTGAGGGAACACGGCTGGATATTCGTCCCGTCGATGTCTTGGAACTCTCATTGTCGGTGGCATCGTCAGCGCGCGCAGCTTTCACCGGCCGTTCCGTCAACGTGGCGAATAATACCTCGGGTGTGCCGGTGGTTTACGGCGATGCCAGCCGCTTGCACCAGATCATTTTGAACCTGATCACCAACGGCCTGCGCCACGGTGGCGAAGATGCCGAAATCACCATTGGTCTGGAAAAAGACAACGGTGATGTGCTGATCAAAGTCATTGACACCGGCCGCGGCATGGACCCGGAAGTAAGCTCGCATATCTTTGAGCGTTTCTACCGCGAAGACACTTCCCGCACCCGCGATACCGGCGGCTCCGGCCTGGGCCTAGCAATTGTGAAGTCCCTGGTGGAACAGCACGGCGGTTCGATCTCTGTGGAATCCGAGCTCGGCGTCGGCTCGACCTTCACCGTGCGCCTACCAGCTGCGGAAGAGCCGGAATCCATGGACTCTTCAGAGAGCGAGGATGGTGCTGTGCCACAAGGCAACGCTGTACCGGTGAAAGCCTCCCGGAAAAACCGCAGCCTCCGCAACGGTAAGAAAAACGGTGCGAAGGCCGACAGCGATGCGGGGGAGGCATCGACAAGCGAAAGCGAAAAGCCGGAGGCTTAGCTCAAGCGAAACCCATCCTCGCCGGTGTTGAGGTGCTGGCGGATACGCACCGCAGCCTCATCCATCGCCTTGGGATCGGTGGCATCCATAGCCATGGCCTTGCTGAAGTCGAACTCAGCCATCTTCTCCGTCGGGAACAGGTGGATGTGCGTGTGTGGCACATCGAAACCGGCGATGATAAAGCCCGCGCGCGTGGTGTCGTAAGCGGTCTTGATAGCCTCACCGATTTCCTGCGCGACGCCGGAAATGTGCAGCCAGGTCTCGGCATCCAGGTCGGTCCACTTATCAACCTGCTCAATCGGAACGACCAAGGTGTGGCCGTAGCGCAGCGGCTCAATGCTCAAAAACGCCACGCACTTGTCATCGCGGTATACAAAACGGCCGGGTAGCTCGCCGTTGATGATCTTGGTAAATACAGAAGGCTCAATTTCAGTCATGACCCAATGCTATAGCTTTCTTGGCTGTGAATGGGGTACCCGTCGAGCGAAAAAGTTAAGATAGTCGCATGCGCATTCTTGTAATTGGTTCCGGCGGCCGCGAGCACGCCATTTTGAAAGGCCTTGCGGCCGACCCCGCTACCACTGACCTGCACGTTGCACCAGGCTCACCTGCTTTTGCATCGTTAGCTACTGTGCACGCTGACTACAAAGAAGTAGCGGATCCGGCCCGCATGCTGGAATTGGCTCAGGAGATTAAACCTGAACTGGTTGTCATCGGCCCGGAAATTCCATTGGTTGCCGGCGTTGCTGACGCATTGCGCGCCGAAGGCATCGCGGTCTTTGGGCCGAACGCGGATGCAGCACAGATTGAAGGCTCTAAGGCCTTTGCCAAGGAAGTCATGGAAGCTGCAGGCGTTGCTACAGCGCGTGCGCAGACCCTACCGCCGGGAATGACTGACGACGATATCGAGCATGAGCTCGACTACTTCGGTCCTATGTATGTCGTCAAAGACGACGGGCTGGCCGCAGGCAAGGGCGTTGTGGTCACCGCTGACCGCGCCGAAGCACGCCAGCACATCCATCTCGTGCATGCCGCTGGTAACCCAGTGCTGCTGGAATCTTTCTTGGACGGCCCAGAGGTCTCGCTGTTTTGCCTTGTCGATGGCGAAACTGTCGTGCCACTTCTGCCAGCCCAAGACCACAAGCGTGCCTATGACAATGATGAAGGACCTAACACCGGCGGCATGGGCGCATACACCCCGCTGCCGTGGTTGTCTGCTGAAGGCGTCGACCGCATCGTGCGCGAGGTTTGCGAGCCAGTAGCTAAGCAAATGGTCGAGCGCGGCACCCCATACTCCGGCCTGCTGTACGCGGGTCTGGCATGGGGGCAAGAAGGCCCCTCCGTCATTGAGTTCAACTGCCGCTTCGGCGACCCAGAAACCCAGCCGCTGCTCTCGCTGTTGAAGACGCCGCTGGCAGGGGTTCTCAACGCAGTTGCAACCGGAACTGTGGACGAACTGCCTGCGCTGGAGTGGGAAGACGCCTATGCCGTGACCGTAGTGCTGGCGGCTGCGAATTACCCGGAATCTCCACGCAAGGGCGATGTCATCACCTCGCCAGATTTGGCAGATACTGACAAGATTTTGCACGCGGGTACCGCGGTAAAAGATGCAGAAGTTATTTCCAATGGCGGTCGCGTGCTCAACGTAATTGGCAAGGGTGAAACCCTATCTGCCGCGCGCGCTGCCGCGTATGAGGTGCTCGAGAACATTGATCTGGCCGATAGCTTCTACCGCACTGACATCGGCCAAGCTGCCGAAGAAGGTCGCATTAGCATCGACTCCTAGCATCTCGCCCTTGCTGTTGGCGGGGGGATAACGAGGGCAATTATGTTGGCTTAAGAAATGAAAGGCGCAAGTAGAGTACTTGCGCCTTTTGCCATGTGGAATAATGAAGCCCGTGGCTGATAAGAAGAAGATTTCCAACGTTTTGTCCTCGCGTTACGCCTCCGCAGAGTTATCCAACCTGTGGAGCCCGGAACACAAAATCATCATGGAGCGCCAGCTCTGGATCGCGGTCATGCGCGCCCAAAAAGACCTTGGCGTTGACATTCCATCTGAAGCAATTGACGCATACGAAGCAGTCATTGACCAGGTCGACCTAGGTTCCATCGCGGATCGTGAGCGTGTGACGCGCCATGACGTGAAAGCTCGTATTGAAGAGTTCAATGCTTTGGCTGGGCATGAGCACATTCACAAGGGCATGACCTCCCGTGACCTGACGGAGAACGTAGAGCAGCTGCAAATCTACCGCTCCTTGGAGCTCATTCGCGATAAGGCAATCGCGGTTGCAGCGCGCATCGGTGAGCACGCCGCGAAGTACCAGGCCTTGGTAATGGCGGGCCGATCCCACAACGTTGCGGCGCAGGCGACCACTTTGGGTAAGCGTTTTGCATCGGCTGGCGATGAAATGCTGCTGGCTATCGAGCGCGTAGAAAACCTCCTGGGCCGCTACCCACTGCGCGGCATCAAGGGCCCAATGGGTACTTCCCAGGACATGCTGGACTTGATGGGCGGCGATGAGAACAAGCTCGCAGCACTCGAAACCGCCATCGCGGACCACCTGGGCTTTGCGCGTGTGTTCAACTCCGTAGGCCAGATTTACCCACGCACCCTTGATTTTGATGCGGTCTCCGCGCTGGTTGAGCTGGGTGCCTCGCCATCGTCTTTGGCAACCACCATCCGCTTGATGGCTGGCAACGAAACCGTCACCGAAGGTTTCAAGGAAGGCCAGGTCGGCTCTTCCGCGATGCCACACAAGATGAACGCCCGCTCCTGTGAGCGCGTCGGTGGCCTGCAGGTTATTCTGCGCGGCTACCTCACCATGGTTGCAGACCTTGCTGGTCAGCAGTGGAACGAAGGCGACGTATTCTGCTCGGTAGTTCGCCGCGTGGCGCTGCCGGATGCTTTCTTTGCTATCGATGGCCAGTTTGAAACCTTCCTCACCGTCCTCGATGAGTTCGGTGCATTCCCAGCGATGATCGACCGCGAGCTCGAGCGCTACCTGCCATTCTTGGCCACCACCCGCATCCTCATGGCTGCGGTGCGCGCAGGCGTTGGCCGCGAAACCGCACACGAAGTCATCAAGGAAAACGCTGTCGCAGTAGCGCTGAACATGCGCGAAAACGGCGGCGAGCAGGACTTGCTGGAGCGCCTTGCTGCCGATGACCGCCTGCCCATGAGCAAGGAACAACTGGAAGAAGCACTCGCTGACAAGCACGCCTTTATCGGCGCTGCCGAATCCCAGGTAGATGCAGTTCTTAGCCGCATCAAGGAACTTGCAGACCAACACCCGAAGGCGGCCGCCTACACCCCAGGGGAAATTCTTTAAGAATTTCCCGGAAAGCGTTACGGGAGATTTCGCGGTTAGCTAGCCAGAAGGATTTCTCCCAGACACTAGCGGGGCGCTGTGGGCGCATGCACTAACATTTAGAGCATGCGCCCACAGCTTTCTGATTATCAGCACTTATCCTCCGGCAAAGTCCGCGATATCTACGAAGTAGATGACAACACTTTGCTCATGGTGGTCACCGACCGCATTTCCGCCTATGACTTCGCTCTAGAGCCAGCAATCCCCGATAAAGGCCGGGTTCTTACCGCAACCACCATGTTCTTCTTCGACGCGATCGATTTCCCGAATCACCTGGCAGGACCCATCGATGATGAGCGGATTCCAGAAGAAGTTTTGGGCCGGGCCATCATCGTTAAGAAGCTCAACATGCTGCCCTTTGAGTGCGTTGCCCGTGGATACCTCACCGGTTCCGGCTTGAAGGAATACAACGCCAGCGGCACCGTGTGCGGCATCGAGCTGCCAGAAGGCTTGGTGGAGGCATCGCGTCTGCCAGAGCCAATTTTCACCCCAGCCACCAAGGCAGAGCAGGGCGATCACGATGAGAACGTCAGCTTCGACCGCGTGGTGCAGGACTTAGGCCAAGAGCGCGCAGAGCAGCTTCGCGATGAAACCCTGCGCATCTACTCCGCCGCTGCCAAGATTGCCGAAGAAAAGGGCATCATCTTGGCTGATACCAAGTTTGAATTCGGCCTGGATGCCGACGGCAACCTGGTCCTAGGCGATGAGGTCTTGACCCCGGATTCCTCCCGCTACTGGCCGGCTGACACCTACGCGGAAGGCGTGGTGCAGCCCAGCTTCGATAAGCAGTACGTGCGCAACTGGTTGACCTCTGAGGAATCCGGCTGGGATGTGGACTCGGAAACCCAGCCGCCAGTGCTTCCCGACGACATCGTCGCCGCCACCCGCCTGCGCTACATCGAGGCCTATGAGAGCCTGTCCGGCAAGCGTTTCATCGACTTCATCGGCGGTTAAAACTCCCCATAATTCACGCGGGTAGGGTTGTTCGTTATGACAGATAGCAATCTCGACAACGTTAACCCGCCCATCGCTAAGCAAGAAGCTTTTATCCGTGAATTCCACGGACGCAGCTTTGTTGATGAATATGAGTGGATGCGCAACAAGGAATCCCAGGACACCCTGGATTACCTCAACTCAGAGAACACTTATACCGAGGCGAAGACCGCACATTTGAAGCAGCTGACGGAAAATGTGTTTGAAGAGATTAAGTCCCGCGTGAAGCAAACCGATATGTCCGTGCCGTCGCGCTCGGGGGACTATTGGTACTACGGCCGCTCGGAAGAGGGCAAGGAATATGGCTTTAGCTGCCGCATTCCAGTTTCCGAGGGCCAGGATCCGTGGGAGCCGCCGGTCATTCCGGAGGAAGGCAAGCCCGAGGGCGAGCAGATCTTGCTGGATAATAACGCGCTTGCCGAGGGCCATGACTACTTCGCCCTCGGTGCGGCCTCGGTGACCAAGTCCGGGCGCTATCTGGCTTATTCCACGGACACGGAAGGAGATGAGCGCTTCGAGCTGTTCATCAAGGACTTAGAGACAGGCAAGCTTCTCGATGACCACCTGACCGACATCTTCTACGGCGCCACCTGGGCCGGCGAAGAGTATATTTTCTACCAGAAAGTCGACGACGCCTGGCGCCCGGATACTGTGTGGCGCCACAAGGTCGGCACCGCGCAAAGCGAAGACGTCTGCGTCTTTACCGAAGCAGATGAGCGCTTCCGCGTCGGCGTGGGGTCTACCCGTAGTGAAAAATACCTCATCATCGCGGCCGGCTCCCCGCTGACTTCTGAATACTGGGTACTCGACATGGACAGCCCCGAGGGCGAATTCAAAGTCCTGTGGGAGCGCGAAACCGGTGTCGAATACGACATTGACCACGTGGTCCGCGGCGGCAAAGACCAGTGGCTGGTCACCCACAACGCGCACGGTCCGAACTTCGAAGTCTCGTGGGTGGATGCCGACGCTAGCCCGCTGCCTGGCATCCGCGACTTGGACATCCTAGTCCCGCACAATGATGAGGTGCGCATCGAAGGCGTGGATACCTACCGCGACTTTGCCACCTTGTCCTATCGTCGCGGCGGCATTCCCCGGGTTGCCGTGATGCAGCTTATCGATGACCACTTCGGCGACTTCGAAGAAATAGCCTTCGACGAGGAAATTTACTCTGCCGGTTCTGCCGGCAACCCCGAGTGGGATGCGCCGGTGATTCGTCTGTCGTATACCTCCTATACCCAGCCAGCGCAGCTGTTCCAGTACCGCATCGCTACTGGTGAGCGCACCTTGCTGAAAGAGCAAGAAGTTCCTGGAGGCTACAACGCGGATGAGTATGAGGCTTACCGTGAGTGGGCGATTGCGAAGGATGGAACGCAGATTCCGGTGAGCATCGTCAAGCGCAAAGACCTTGCTACTGATAGCCCACGTCCTGCGCTGCTGTATGGCTATGGCTCTTATGAAGCCAGCATGGACCCAGGCTTTTCTGTCTCCCGGCTCTCGCTGCTGGATCGCGGCATGCTTTATGTTGTCGCGCACGTGCGCGGCGGCGGGGAGATGGGCCGGCTGTGGTACGACGAGGGCAAGCTGATGGCGAAGAAGAACACCTTTACTGACTTCATCGATGTTGCTGACCACCTGATTAATAACCAACTGACCAGCCCAGAGGTACTTGTTGCCGAAGGTGGTTCTGCTGGTGGCCTGCTTGTGGGCGCGGTGGCGAATATGGCTCCCGACCGCTTTAAGGGCATCCAAGCCGTGGTGCCTTTTGTGGACCCGTTGACCTCGATTTTGAAGCCGGAACTGCCGCTGACCGTCGGCGAGTGGGAAGAATGGGGCGACCCGTACCACGACCCGGAAGTCTATGACTACATGGCAACTTATGCGCCGTATGAGAATGTCGCGGCGCAGGATTATCCCGATATTTTGGCTGTGACCTCCCTTAATGACACACGCGTGCTGTACGTGGAACCTGCGAAGTGGATTGCCAAGCTGCGCCAAGTTGCCACCGGCGGGGAGTTCTTGCTCAAGACCGAAATGGCTGCTGGTCACGGCGGTGTTTCCGGGCGTTATGCGCGCTGGCACCAGACCGCTTTTGAGTATGCCTGGACGATTAACAAGGCTACTGGTTTGGTGGAGTAGCTTTATCTGCTCGCCGCGCGGGGTGGGCTTTCCTGTGTGATAATAGGTGGCATGCAAGGGCATCTTCTGGTTTCGATTTCATCTATTTTCGACGACACCCGGAAGTCCGCGGCGCGTTTGATAAACCAGCTGGATAAAGAAGGCGTTCCGGTGTCATTGCTGGTGGCCCCGCACATTGACGGCAACTGGCACTTAGCCAAAGACCCGACCACGAAGCAGTGGCTGCAGGAACAACAAGAATCCGGCCGGTTGTTGATTCTTAACGGCTTTGACCAAGCCGTGCAGGGCCGGCGTGCGGAATTTGCCAACCTTGACGCCCACGAGGCTAACCTGCGCCTCAAAGGTGCCACCCGGCAGATGTCCAAGCTGGGCTTTGAATTCGATATCTTCGCCCCGCCGCGCTGGCGCATGTCTCCTGGCACACTCGATGTGCTGCCGTATTTTGATTTCTCCCTGGCTGTCTCATCGACCGGCATTCATGACCTGCGCACCGAGGACTTCTATCAGTCCCGAAACCTGTCCTACGGCGAAGGTTTCGGCGCTGCAAAGTGGTGGCGCCGTTCCATCATCAGCGCCGCTGAGCGTGGCGCCAGCCGCGGCAATACCGTGCGTTTGTCCGTCTCCGGCCGCAACCTGGGCGAGAAGAAAGTCCAGCACGACTTCCTGCGCGCCATTGGCAAAGCCATCAAAGCCGGCGCGGTGCCTGCCTCCTACGAGGTTTTCGCAAAATGCGAATTAAAGGACGTGAGACTTCAGGCCGTCAAGGATGACATTCGCTGATACTAGAGATGCATTCATGTACCACGAGTCGTAGTCAATCTCGATGGCCTGGTTATTCTTCACTGCTTCAAGCGTTGGCCACAGGGACGTGTCCGCGGGGCTGTCGCTTCCTTCTTGTACGCCGTAGAACAGCCAGTCGGCATCGGCTTCGGCGATGAGCTCTGCTGAGAGATCCTTGCCGGCTTTGTCTGTAAACTGCTGCGCCTGCGGCCGCGCAAAGCCGCAATCGGCTGCGACGGTGCCTGCCATCGACTCGGCACCATACATCTGGAACTCGCCTTTGTTGGTGCGCAAGAAAGACACCGTCGGTGGATTGTCCGATTGGCTGACTTTCACCTCGGCTGCCGATGCCTCGTAGTCATCCAGCATGGCTTGAGCCTCATCGCCCTTGCCAGCGGCGTCGGCAATGGTTATCAAGTCCTGCTTCCAGTTCTCGCCGCCGCCCTCACCGGTAACAACCGGCGCGATGGCGCGCAGCTTTTGCAGCAGAGCTTCATCGCTGCGCAAGTTCGCACAAATCAAAGTCGGCCGCAGTTTAGCGATGATCTCCACATCCGGGTCTTGGCGGAAACCGCAGTCTGCGATGCTATCCAAATCCATGTCATCCCCGAAACGATCCCTCAGGAACTGCGGAATCAGGTCTGCGTTCTTTGCTGCAGCTACACCGACCGGAGTGATACCCAGCAGCAACAGGTTATCTAGCTGACCGGTATTCAGCGCAACAATACGCTGCTCTTCGCCACCTTCAGTTGCAGTGGCTGCCGGAGTTTTCTCGCCTGGCTTATCTGACTGCGTACATGCGGCTAGTGCGATTGCAGCAGCGCCAAGGCTCGCGCCCAGGAAGCCGCGGCGGCTAAGTTTCTTATACATTTACATGAAGTTAGCCTAGCCTAAAAACTTCTGTCAATATTCGTGGTGGATGACACGCGTTGCTGGAAAACGGATCGCGAAATTCCTGCCGATCTGCGTTAGCTTTGGCAGTAGACCGGCAGTCGTGGACGAGCCTTCGACGGTTAAACTAAGCCGAAGGCTGGGAGTTTAGATCAGGTTCATCGCTCCCAAGCTGCTCACGTGGTGGGTGTTGCCCACAAGCTTTCCACCTGGGGTGTGCAGGCGGACCTTCCCGCGGTGGCGGCGCATCCTGCCGCGCTTGGGTTTGCCTTTTCCTCGCTTATTTTTTCTTTTCGGTGACCCGGGATCACCCGGGTCACCGTCGTCGTTGACGCCGTTGTGATATTTACACAACATCGTCAGATTCGACGGTTTCGTATGCCCGCCATTCTTATGCGCGTCGATATGGTGGACCTGGCACCTATCGGCTGGCACGGTGCAGTCCGGCCATGGACAGACCAGGTTCTCTGCCATCGCTAAGGTGCGCAGTTTGTCGGAGGCGAACCGCGTCTCGTAAAGATTCACGGGCCCGGCGGTGGGATGGAAAAGCCCGACATAGAGCTTGTCACCCAAGCTGCCTTCCATCGCGGCGTTGATAAATTCTGCGCCGGTCATGGTCGTGCCGTCGGAAAGACCGATGATGACGTCGTCGCCCTTTCCGCAGGAGACTTTCGCGAAATCGTCGAGTCCAATAGCAATCACGGTGCGGTATTCAGGTTCGATAAGCCCGGTGCCGTTGCCCTCGATGAGATCCCAGAATGGCTCGAGCAATGCTTCGGAGCGTGGCTGGTCGTCATCGTGCTTGATGCCAGCATCAAGCGTCTTTTCTAAGTCAGTAATTCGGCGCTGGGTATCGGTGATGCTGATGGTGCGCAGGCCGTCTATAGCCCGGCCGACGCGTACGCCGCGTTGTTTGGGTTTGTCGCCGCCTTCTTCGGTGACGCGTTGTTTGCCGAATTTATTGACTTCATCCAAGGTCCCTTCATGGGCGATGAGTTCGGCGCGCAGTTTCCAGGCAGCGCCGCGGGTTGTGAGTTTCTTGGCGTGCTTGTTGACCATTTCTAAATACTCGACGCTTAACTGTCTCGCCTCAGCAAGAGCCACAGCATCGCGTTGCACCTTGGGAGAATCAGCCGGTCCGAAAAAGACGGTGGCAAGCCTGGTGTATTTTCGTGCGGTATTCAGTGACATCAGGCCACCGGCTAGGTCATGCGGGGAACACTCATACACATCGCGGAGGATGGTTACTCCGCTGGTGGTGAAGAGGTTTAATATTTGTTGTCCTTTCATAACTTCGACACTAAGGCGTGAACGCAAGCCCGCACCAGAGCAAGTTCAAAAACCTGCCCGAATTACACATGACACGTCACCCAAACGGCGAAGTTATCCACAGGCGCGGCCGAAAACGCTGGAAAACACAGAAAAGGCCTGCTTTCGCACTCCCGGTGGGAGCCAGAAAGCAGGCTTTGAGCGACGCGCGAGCGACGCGTCAGGAGAATCTAGAAGAGGTTGTTGAAGAAGTTCATGATCTGGGCACGCAGGCTCTTTGCCTCCCGCGGCAGGAACTGCTCAACGGAACCGCTAAAAGCTGCGCCCAAACCTAAAGCTGCAGCAATGGCTGCGATAGCAGCGATTACTCCACCGAAGGCACTGGAAGAGCTGCCCTTGCCCGGCTTGTTGCCAGGCTCATCATCGTCGTTGGAGGAATCCTTGGAGATTTCCACGGCGGCTTCGACAAAGAGCTGGTCATTATTAGCACGGTTGATAGTGAATTCATATGCGTCTTCGGCATCATCCGCGGTGGTAATTTCCACTGCACCCGCGCGGTAGCCGTTAACTACCCAACCTTCCGGCAAGTCCTTGACTTCCAGTGCCACCACGAGGTCGTCTAGGTCGGCGAGTTGGGTTGTGTCGGAGTTTGGGAGGGAGGCATCGATAAGCGAAGCTAAAGCCTTTGGCACTGCAACCTTGACGGTTTCACCGGCCTTTACCTCAGCCTCGAAATCAGTGGCTTCGATATCCGCGGTGTCTGGAACCTCAGGCTCAACCGGGGTTTCCTCATCGCTAAGGTTGAAGCCCACCTTGACTGGGTCGTGGTCAGAAGAACGGAATGGGGTGGCGTCGTGGTAATCCACCACGTTGTACAAGCGGCGGGAGTATTCAAAAGCGATGGGCTCATCAGCGTTGATATTCCACACCTGGGCGTCTTGGACATCGACGTGCTCATTGGCCAACACGTGGTCCAAGGAGCCTAGGAGACCATCGAGCTGGTAGGAGGTGGATGCATCGTAGTCTTCCTGTGGCACCGAGTAGCCGCCGTCGCGGAAGACATCGATGGCGTGCTCACGGGTATAAGAGTTCAAATCACCCATGACAAACGTTGCCTTGTCATCCCAGTCGGACTGGGCAGCGAGGTGATCGAGCACCGCCTGGGCCTGCTCAACGCGCAGGTTGGCGTTATTGCCCTGGCCGTCGCCCTGATCGGCGTCGCCACGTGCGATAGAGCCCTTGGACTTAAAGTGGTTGGCAACGGCGACGAAAGATTCGGTGACATCTTCGGCGACAGGCTTAAATTCCTGAGCCAGTGGTTCACGCGCAGTGCCGGTGAAGCGGTCATCTTCGAAGATGCGGGATTCGCCAACTGGCTCCACGCGGTCAGGGTTGTAGATAAATGCCACGCGGATGACATCAGGGGAGGAAGGCACCTTTTCTGGGGACTCGACGTATTCCCAGTTGCCACCTTCAGCGTTGAGTGCGTCCACCAGCGTTGCCAGTGCTTCATCGCGGCGGTCGATATCGCCGGTGACCGCGAAGGTGTCCTCAATTTCCGACAGCGCGATGACATCGGCGTTAAGGCCATTGATGGCGGCAACAATCTTTTCCTGCTGATCGGCTAGTGCGCTTTCGGTGAAGGCACCACGCACGGTGCAGTTGCGGGAAGCGACCGGGTTGCCGTTGATATCGGTGTAGCCGTTGCAGCCACCTTCATCTTCGCCCAGGGAGGTGAAGTAGTTGAGCACGTTAAAAGCAGAGATGGTGTATTCACCAGCGACATCATCGACGGCGTTCAGCTCCGCGGGGCGGGAGTCTTCCCAGGTAATCGGCAAATCGGCAGACGCGGTATTGCCGGTGACCGGAGTGGTGGGCAAAAAGCGCCACAGGCCATGATCTTTCTTCACAACGACCGGGTGTTGGAATTCCACCTGGTCAGTTGTGCGGATGGACTTGATGGTTTCCGCGTTATCGGCAGTGATATAAGGCAGCGGAGTGCGCTTGTCCGACTGCATGTAGTTGCTGGTACGAGCATCATCCAAGGTCACCGATGCTTCCTTGGCAGCTTGCGCCTGCGCGACGGCTTCCGGGCCTGGTGCCATGACATCAGTGGGCTGGCGGAATGCTTCCTCGCCTGGGGCAAGTCCAATTTCGCCGAAGGTGTTGAGCGCATAGTTATTAGACACGGTGTGCGTGCCCGGCAAAACCAGCATGTACTCAAAAGGTTCGCGCTCGGCATCGCCAGCAGGCAGCTTATCGATGCTCAAAGGAATCACCGGCTCAAATTCGCCCTCTGCGACTTCAAAGGAAGGGTTGGAAAGCTGCGTGGAATCAAAGTGCTCACCGGCTTGGCCCTTCACGGTAAGAACCTGGCCGAGTTCTGGGTAGGCGGAGGCAGGACGATTGCCCATGTAGATAAAGATGCCGTGCGATGCATCTTGTGCGGTTGGTACTTCAGCGCCGGTACCAGGGGTCTGAATGACAAAACCGTTGAGTCCGCCTTCGGCATAAACTGCGGTGACCTCACCTTGGGTGGTCACGGTCTTGCCGTTGACAGGGGTGGTAAAACCTGTGCCTTGGATGTCCGCAATCGCGATGATCTCATCCGGGGTTCCTCCACCAGGGGTGTCGTCACCGGGAGTGTCGTCACCGGGGTTTTCCTCGCCGGGTTCGCTTCCGCCTTCGGTCTCACCCGAAGAGTTAGTAGGGGTAGGTGCGCCAGCGGTGAAGTCAGCGGAGTTGTTATCGGTGTCGGTACCGTTGTCATCGCGAGAAGCAGAGGTGGAGTTATCGAGCTTGGCAGCCGCCGCGGTTTCTACCTTGGTAGATGCGCCATAACCAACCAAGTCAACGGACTCTGATGCGTCATTGCGCAGTTCCACGGAACCTTCGGAACCGCTCATATTTACCGACGCGGTGACATCAGCAGTCGGAAGTGCTGGCAAGTCCTTGTTATTTCCAGAAGCTTGCTGGATGAGGAAGTAGCCGCCGGCAGGAATTGAACCGGTCAGCGAGGTCACGCCACCGGAATTGCCGTTCTTGGAGAAGTATTCGACTTTCCAATCCGCGAGATCGATGGCTTCTTCGGTGGGGTTGAATAGCTCAATGAAGTCATGAGAGAAAGGAGCGCGGCTGTTACCACCGCCGCCATAGACTTCGCTGATGACAACGTCATCGCCTTCTGGGGTGGCAGAAGCGGCAGGGATGGTGATGGCAGACAGAGAAGTCGATGCCAGCGCAGCCAACGCGAAGGTGCGCAGGCGACGCGCAGAAGAGCGGGGCTTAGAAGCTGGCTTCGGATGAGAAGACATAGGAGAAAAATCCTTTAAGAAAGTGTGAGTAAAGAGGAAATAGAAAAGGCGCAGTGAAGCAACCTTCTTGTTTCTATTAGCGATACTCAGCCCCAGCAACAGCAGAAAATGAAGCGAGCTGGGAGTTTGCTCACACAAAGCTGAAAGTTCTCCGGCGGTTTAAGAATCGGACACACCGTGTTCATCAACCGGGGGGAGGGGAAATGCATTCTTAGCATTTCCCCTCGGGTTTTCGTATTTAAAAATTCGCGCGCGGGGTTAAAGGTGGGGAGTGCTGGGCACCTGCCGTCTAGGAGTTTTGCATGCCTAACCGCTAAAGTGGGCAATTGCAGACTAGCAGTAGAACTCGCACAGTAAGGCTAAAGAATTATGGCTCGTGTTGTTGTCAATGTCATGCCCAAGGCTGAAATCCTCGACCCGCAGGGACAAGCTGTTGTCCGTGCACTTGGACGCCTGGGTGTAAACGGAGTAAGCGATGTCCGTCAGGGCAAGCGCTTTGAAATCGAAGTCGATGATTCAGTCAGCGCTGAAGACCTAGACAAGGTCGCAGCAAGCTTGCTGGCAAACACCGTCATCGAGGACTACGAAGTTGTAGGGCTGGAGGTCAAGTAAATTGACCGCGAAAATCGGAGTTATTACTTTCCCCGGCACGCTTGACGATGTCGACGCACAACGCGCAGTCCGTCTTGCCGGCGCCGAGGCTGTAAGCCTCTGGCACGCCGACACCGACTTAAAAGGTGTGGACGCAGTAGTCGTTCCCGGCGGCTTCTCCTATGGTGACTACCTGCGCTCCGGTGCGATTTCCGCACTAGCGCCAGTGATGCAGTCCGTTGTTGACCGCGCGCGCCAGGGCATGCCTACCTTAGGTATTTGCAATGGTTTCCAGATTTTG
This sequence comes from Corynebacterium sp. J010B-136, assembly GCF_002967075.1. GTDB lineage: Bacteria > Actinomycetota > Actinomycetes > Mycobacteriales > Mycobacteriaceae > Corynebacterium. The sequence continues at coordinate 265,049 of NZ_PUGE01000004.1, forward strand.
ACTGAAGCAGGCCTGCTTGAGGGAGCACTAACCCGCAACAAGGGCCTGCATTTTCATTGCGTGGACACCCACCTCGAGGTTGTAAACAACAACACCGCATGGACCACCGAATTCGAAGCTGGCGATAAGATTTTTGTTCCCGCTAAACACGGTGAGGGACGTTTCCAGGCGGCGCCGGAGACCATCGACAAGCTAGAAGGCGAAGGTCAAGTAGTCTTCCGCTACACCGACAACTTCAATGGCTCACTGAATGACATTGCTGGCATCACGAATGAAACCGGCCGCATCGTTGGCCTTATGCCGCACCCAGAGCATGCCATTGAGACCCTGACTGGCCCATCGACCGATGGCCTGGGTCTGTTTGTATCCGCGATTAATGCCATCACGGCGACTGTTTAGGAGAGTGACATGACTGTTTCCAATGACACAGTAGATAATGCAAAGGCCACTCCCGAGCTAGCCCAGCCGTGGGAAGAACTCGGCTTAAAGCAGGACGAATACGACAAGATTGTGGGCATCTTGGGCCGCCGCCCAACCGATGCTGAGCTGACGGTTTACTCCGTGATGTGGTCGGAGCACTGCTCATATAAGTCTTCCAAGACCCACCTGCGCTACTTTGGCGAGACCACCACTGAGGAAATGGCGTCGAAGATTCTTGCCGGCATTGGCGAGAACGCTGGCGTTGTCGACATCGGCGACGGTGACGCAGTGACCTTCCGCGTGGAATCCCACAACCACCCATCCTTCGTGGAGCCATACCAGGGTGCTGCGACCGGTGTTGGCGGCATTGTTCGCGACATCATGGCGATGGGTGCGCGCCCAATCGCAGTAATGGACCAGCTGCGCTTCGGCCCAGCTGATGCCCCAGATACCGCACGTGTTCTGCCGGGCGTTGTCTCCGGCATCGGCGGCTACGGCAACTCCCTGGGTCTGCCGAACATCGGTGGTGAGACCGTCTTTGATGAGTCTTATGCTGGTAACCCACTGGTTAACGCACTGTGCGTGGGTACCTTGCGCGTGGAAGACCTGAAGCTAGCTTTTGCTTCCGGTACCGGCAACAAGGTGATGCTTTTTGGCTCCCGCACCGGCCTCGACGGCATCGGCGGCGTATCCGTTTTGGGCTCTGCTTCTTTCGAAGAAGGCGAAGAGCGCAAGCTTCCTGCAGTCCAGGTCGGCGACCCATTCGCGGAAAAGGTTCTCATCGAATGCTGCCTGGAGCTCTACGCTGCGGGCGTTGTCGTTGGTATTCAGGACCTCGGCGGCGGTGGCCTGGCATGTGCGACCTCGGAGCTGGCAGCAGCTGGCGACGGCGGCATGGTGGTCAACCTCGATAATGTTCCACTGCGTGCAGAGAACATGTCCGCTGCAGAAATCCTGGCCTCCGAATCCCAGGAGCGCATGTGTGCTGTGGTCTCCCCAGATAACGTGGACAAGTTCCGCGAGATCTGTGAAAAGTGGGACGTAACCTGTGCTGAAATCGGTGAAGTTACCGATAAGAAGGACACTTACCTCGTCTACCACAACGGTGAGCTAGTCGTAGATGCTCCGCCATCAACTATCGATGAAGGCCCTGTCTACGAGCGCCCATACGCACGCCCACAGTGGCAGGATGAGATCCAGCAGGCTCCGGAGATCGCACGTCCGGAATCCTTGGTGCAGGCATTCAAGGACATGGTGTCCTCGCCAGCGCTGTCTTCGCGCGCTTTCATCACCGAGCAGTATGACCGCTACGTGCGCGGTAACACCGTCAAGGCGAAGCAGTCTGACTCTGGTGTGCTGCGCATTAACGAGGAAACTTCCCGCGGCGTCGCAATTTCTGCCGATGCCTCCGGTCGCTACACCAAGCTGGACCCAAACATGGGTGCACGTCTTGCGCTGGCCGAGGCATACCGCAACGTTGCTGTGACTGGTGCGCGTCCATACGCGGTGACCAACTGCTTGAACTTCGGTTCTCCAGAAAACACCGACGTGATGTGGCAATTCCGCGAGGCTGTTCACGGTCTGGCTGACGGTTCTAAGGAACTGAATATCCCAGTCTCTGGCGGTAACGTCTCCTTCTACAACCAAACTGGTGATGAGCCAATTCTGCCGACCCCAGTTGTTGGCGTGCTCGGTGTCATTGATGATGTTCACAAGGCACTGGCACATGACTTGGGCGGCATTGATGAGCCTGAAACCCTGATTCTGCTGGGTGAGACCAAGGAAGAATTCGGCGGCTCCATCTGGCAGCAGGTCTCCGGCGGCGGCCTGCAGGGTCTGCCACCACAGGTGGATCTGGCGAATGAGGCAAAGCTGGCGGACTTCTTTGTCGGCAACACTTCTGTTGCAGCCTCCCACGACCTCTCTGAGGGCGGCCTGGCTATCGCGGCGTTTGAGATGGCGCAAAAGAACAACGTCGGCGTTGACCTTGATTTGAGCGTTGTACACGAGGATGCACTGACCGCACTGTTTAGTGAATCCGCATCGCGTGTTCTGATCTCCACCGCGTCTGATCACCTTGATGGAATCTTGCAGCGTGCTTCCGAGCTGGGCATTCCAGCTGTCGTGGTAGGAACCACCAACGATTCCGGCAATATCACCTTCGCTGGTGAAGAAGTTGCTACCGCTGAGCTGCGCGAGGCATGGTCTGCGACCTTGCCAAATCTGTTTGGTCACGCTGTTGGCGCTAATTCCGTAGTCGAATAAACCGCCGAAGACGCCAGGATAAATGCTTCCTGGCGTCTTCGGTCTTTCTATACTCTGTCGGTACTGGATTAGTCGTCGGTGTCGCGCTCGTAGTCGAGGACCTTTCCGGTGCGAGCATCGATATCGAATTCGTGCTCGACCCAGCCGGTGTTGTATTCGCTCTCCCAGGTTGGGCGACCATCGTCCCAGTCCAGCTCAACGTCGTCGTACTCGGTGACCCGGCTCGCAGTGATTCCTGCGTGCTTGTAGGAAATATCGAGCGCGTGCTGACGAGAGATGGTTTGGGACTTGTTGGTGGATTTGCCGGCAGTGTTATTGGCCTTTGGCGCCGCTTGCTTGACTGCCTGCTCCACTGCATCGCTAGACGATGCCACCTGGGGAGTCGGCTCGGAGGCTGCGGTTGCGGTAGTGGAGATACCAACGGCGGCGAGGACTGCTGCGATGGCACCTGCGACGGCTGCGATTGCGGTTTTCATGACGGGTTCCTTTCAGTGTCTGAGGCTGGAAATCTTGGGTGGTACACCTTCTACATAACCAGCGCCTGAAGTGCCCAGCAAGGGAAAAACCTATCATGAAAAGGGGAAATTCTAAGACATGGCTTTATGAAATGAACATGAAGAGACTCTAATATTCCCCGCCTGATTCGCTATAAGAAAACCCACTGAAAAGGGGTAGCCGAACCAAGTTAACGTGCCATGAGCTCTTGCATAAAGGGTGCGATGATCTCGCGGGAGACCCGACAATCCAGTACGTAGGTCCCGGTTTCTTGGGAATCTACCCAGGTGCGGAAATCTGCTAAGTCTTCCAAAGTTTGAATAACTGTGGCGTGTGCGCCAAGTGCGCTCAATAAGCGGGCAAAGTTTACTTCGGGGATGAGCATGGGCGCTGCGCTGACGCCTTTGGTGGCGTATTGGTGAATCTCTGCGCCATAGGCAGCGTCATTGACCACTACGATAACTCCACGGTGTGCTTGGCGGATAAAGCTTTCAGCGTCGGCCAAAGCCATTAAACCGCCACCGTCGCCGGTGACTAACACCGTCATCTTTTCTTCGCCTGCGGCAGCGGCCACCCCAACAGCGGAGCTAAAACCTAAACCGATTGATTGTGTGGTCGTGCCCAATAAGACCATGTTGTCCGCAGCAGGCACATCCAGGTGAGTATTAGCCCACCCGATGAAGTGCCCGCCATCGGTAACGACCAGGCGTTGGGACGGAATAATCTCGTTAATTGCGTGCATTAAGCTGCGCGGATCCAAGCGTCCATCAGGGGCAAGCGCATTACCTTTTTCGTGGGCTTTTACCTCCGGGCACGGGGAAGGACGCCCCGCTGCGGTGAAATCCTTGGCCTGCAATGCTGATAAAAGCGCAGGCACCGTTGCGTGCGCGCTGCCGCGGAAGAAATGATCGACGCGGGCACAGGTAGCCTGCTCTGTAATATCTATTTGGATGACGGTGGCAGCGGGGTGAAATGCCTGGCCAAAAGCCAGCGTGAAGGGGTTCAGTCCGGCACCGATAACCAGAACGACATCAGCCTGCCCGATTTCTGCTGCGGCAGCTTTCGATGCAAAACCTCCACAAATACCTAAATCACGAAACTTCCCCGTGCTGTTGAAAAGTCCCTGGGCTGGCGCGGAGGTCGCGACATCGGCTTCTAAGAAATCTGCGAGCCGAATGACGTCCGCAGCTGCAGACTTTGCGCCCCGGCCGGCAAGAAGAAGCGGGCGTTGGGCATCGACAAGCAAAGAAGCGATGCTACCTATCTCTTCTGCCCCTGGCACGATGACCTCTGGCTGCGCCATAGGAACTGAAGTGTCTAGCAGCGTTTGCAATCGCTTGTCGATGCATTCTTGCGCCCCAAGGTCATAAGGAATCTCCAGCACTACCGGTGTGCGGTGGGCGCTAGCGTGCGCTAAAGCATTGAAGGTTTGTTGCGCGGCATCGGCAGGGGTTGCGGTAAAGGTCCGAACACCAAAGCTAGCAACTAAGCCGACCTGGTCAATATCCCACGGCCGGGGTGAATGCTGCGGTGCTGAACCGGTGACAAGCACGAGCGGAACGCGCGCTTTGGCCGACTCCACCAGGGCAGTGATGGTGTTGGTAAAGCCCGGGCCATAGGTGGTTGTTGCCACGGCAATCTTGTCGGTGACGCGATGAAAAGCATCGGCAGAAGCCACCGTTGCCACCTCGTGCCGCACGGGAATGATCTCGTGGCCCAATTGCTTCAATGCATCAATAAACCAAGCATTGCCGTTGCCCATGATCCCAAAATAGGTATCTATTCGTGGTGCTAAGACGCGGGCAATAACTTCTGAAACTGAATACATTGTGGGAAAGACTCCTTTGACCTAAACCCTTCTGTGAGCGTGAAAAGGGCTGCAGTAATCGAACCACATCACCTTCCTTGTGAGTAGCTCAGGCTGAGTAGTTGCTGTCTGCCGCCCGAATAAAAACTGTGTTGATGCTGGTAGTGGCAGTGACGGTGAATTAGGTGCTTTAGCAAAGAAAATGATTTTGTGTGCTGACATACCCGCGCTGCTTTGGTAGCGTCAGCCACACGGCGTATTAAGAAACCTTCGGAATGCGCTTACGCCGGACCTCAACTCTAGGAGCACACTATGCGCAAGAGAATCCTGTCCATCGCAGTTGCCGGGGCCGTCGCTTTAGGTATTACTGCACCCGCCCCAGCATTTGCAGTCGTTCAATCCACGCAGCACAGCTCTCAAGCTTTCATTGATGACCCAGTAGCAGCACTCAATAGCATCGTCGGATCGGCGCTGTGGACGCCAGTAATTTTATCGACCATGGCTTCCTCGCTTTTCGGGGAGCAGTGCGGCCTCTTTGACACCCGCGGTTGCTAGCTAAGTTTCACAATCACTTCAAGATCCAACACAGGGAGTACATATGCGTAAGAAGATCTTTTCAATTGCACTATCAGGCGCTCTAGCAGTAGGGATTATGGCGCCTGCGCCGGCAATGGCGTAGGACATCGGTATTGCGCAGCAGGCCGCGCAAACAGCAGGAAACTTTTCCTCAATGCCGCAGGAAAATCTCCTGATGGTTATCGCTGTCGTGTTGTCCCCGGTCTTTTTGTCATCGGTAGCTTTGGCTGAGATTGGCCTTTTGCCATAGCTTTTCGATGCCCCCACGTGGTCCATCGGGGGTACTCAACGTATGTGTTACGCTTCCGTAAGTTAAATACCGCGGAAGAGGACTATTCTTGGAAAAGATAGCAAATTCTGCGCATCGTTGAAATATGAGACGAGACCCATGAAATCTGACCCCCAAGATTTAGCAATGTCCAAGGACCACAACGCAGTCTCTGACCGCATCCAACGCAGCTTCTGGGTTGCTGATAGAGGCCCCCGCCCGGTTACGCGCGGCTGGGGCCATCTCATCGCGGCAATCTTGTCGCTGATTTCTTCCACAGTGCTCATCACTTATGCGTGGATGACACTGGGATGGGTAGCCGCACTTGGCGTGACCATTTATGGCATCGGCCTAGTGGGGCTTTTTGCGGTATCTGCCCTGTATCACCGCTGGCCGTGGCCAACCGCCCGAGCGGTGCAGTGGTGGCGGCGAGCTGACCACGCGACAATCTCCGTCTTTATTGCAGCGACTTACACGCCACTGTGCATCATTGCCTTTGATACGCGTACTACCGCGTGGATGCTCGGCATTGCGTGGACGGGGGCACTGTGCGCCGTCATCTTGAACCTGGTGTGGATCAACCACCCACGCTGGCTTGATGTCATCGTGTACCTGACGCTGGGTTGGTTGGTGGTGCCGCTTATTCCAACGCTATGGACCAACCTGGGGCCTGCCGTGGTGTGGCTGCTGGCTGCTGGCGGATTGTTCTACACCATCGGCGCAGTGGTCTACGGTTTGAAGTGGCCTGGGCGAAATGCCAAATATTATGGCTATCACGAGCATTTCCACACCGCGACTATTGCGGCAGCAGTCGTGCACCTCGTCGCAGTGTGGATGGCTGTCGTGCAAGCCGGTTAGTCGATGTGCTGGTGATTCGGCGCATACACCAGTGGCATCGGCGAATACTGACTGCGCAAGTTACGCAGGGTCGTCGCGTGCTCTGCCAAGCGCTTGTCTTCTTCCGTGTGCGGAATAAATTGGCGCGCAGGCAGTGGATTCCAGTCGCGGTCCATGGCTAGATAAGCCACGGTGGCGTGAATAGCGGTGGAAAGATTCTCGCGTCCGCCGCGGGCCTCACCAGAGCGCACGTGCACAGACATCTGCATCGAACGGCTATCAGTGCGCATCATGCGGGCATCTACCTCGATGAGATCACCGATGTGAATGGGCTTGTAGAAGCGGATGCCGCCGGCATAGACGGCAATGGTCTGCTCGCCTGACCACTCCATGGTGCAAGCCGTACCCGCCTCATCGATCCATTCCATTGCCGTGCCACCGTGGACGTTGCCGCCCCAGTTAATATCGGTGGGCTTAGCCAAGAAACGGTTGACCATGCGAGGGGCATCGGAAGGCCCGTTGTAGGTCTGCTTGTGCATTTCAGTCTCGATGGCCTTGCGCAGATCGATGCGGGACTTTGCCGCTTCCATCACGCGAATTTGTTCATCGGTTTTCGGTACAAAGGTTGGAACGGGGGTAGGACGCTGCGTATCGGCATCCTTTGCGACGAAAATCACCAGGCAGTCACAGGCGCGGGTAAAGATGCCATCGCGGGGGTCCGCAGACCATACTTCATTGATGATGTGCATGGACGACGTACCTGTCATCGCCAAGCGAGAGCGCACCTCCACCAAATGGCCCGACTCAATAGGGCGCATGAAGTGGATATGGCCGACGTAGACGGTCACGCAGTACTGACCTGACCACTGCACGGCACACGCGTAGGCTGCCTTATCGATCCACTCTAAGACGCGGCCCCCTGAAATTCCCTGCGCGCCAGCGATGAGGACATCCGTGGGTGCGGCCATAAACCGCAGGGTGATATTTGGATTTTTGAGGGACTCTTGAGACTGCGCCTCTTGCTTCTTAGCATTTTCATTTAATTGCTCGGTCGAGGACGTGGTTGGCTGTGATTGCGACATATCAAACAAAATAGCAGGTCACTATAATAGCGCGCATGAGTTCTCGACGATCCAAGCCCGACCCGCATGAGATGAAAGCTGCTGTAGATGGCATCGCTAAGTGGCTATATGACGCTGACGCTGCTGCAACACCTTCTCGCAACGAACTAGCTAAGGCCGTGCGCCTTACTGCCCGCACGCTAGAACACGACGCGCCGGGGCACTCAGTAGAGCTTCGAGTACCCCCATTTGTTGCTGTTCAATGCATCGAAGGTCCACGCCATACCCGCGGTACTCCACCCAATGTAGTGGAGTGCTCGCCGCGGACCTGGTTGCTGTTAGCAACTGGATTAATTACCTGGGAGCAGGCGGAAGTTGATGCTTCAGGCACACGCGCTCACGAGATAGCCCAGTGGCTGCCGATCCTCCGAGTTAAACCTTTTGCAGTTGAATAAAATTCGTGTGTACGCCCCCGATTGGGCATGAACAATGTCGCAACAGTTAGTTATCGAGCAGCAAACTTAGTAGAATCAGCGTCGTGGTGAACACTACTTTCCCCAGCGACGTGAATTTAGATGACCAAGGCGAGCAAGAACCCCGCGAAGAGTGCGGTGTCTTTGGCGTCTGGGCTCCTGGTGAAGATGTTGCGACACTGACCTACTTTGGTCTGTTCGCATTGCAGCATCGTGGGCAGGAAGCTGCAGGTATCGGCGTCGGTGATGGAGACCGCCTCGTCGTCTTCAAAGACATGGGCTTGGTCTCGAATATTTTCGATGAGTCCATTTTAAATTCCCTCCATGGCTCCGTGGGCGTGGGGCATACGCGCTACTCGACTGCCGGTGGCAAAGAGTGGTCGAATGTCCAGCCGATGTTTAATACCACCTCAAATGGGGTAGACATCGCTTTGTGCCACAACGGCAACCTGGTGAATTACCAAGAACTGCGCGATGAAGCAGTAGCTCTGGGACTTTACCGAGAGAATGAAAAAACCCTGTCGGATTCCATGATCATGACAGCTTTGCTGGCGCACGGAGTCGGGGAAGGCAACTCCGTCTTTGACGCCGCTAGGCAACTGCTGCCAAGCATCAAAGGCGCTTTTTGCTTGACCTTTACCGATAGCAAGACCTTGTACGCCGCGCGTGACCCGCACGGTGTACGCCCCTTGGTCATTGGCCGCTTGGCGCAAGGCTGGGTTGTTGCTTCCGAGACCTGTGCGCTGGATATCGTGGGCGCGCAGTTTATCCGTGAGGTAGAGCCCGGTGAACTGATCTCTGTCAATGAGGCAGGTATCCACAGTGAGAAATTCGCTGAGCCGAAGCGCCAGGGCTGTGTCTTTGAATACGTCTACCTGGCACGTCCAGACACCGTGATCAAAGGCCGCAACGTTCACGCGACGCGCGTGGATATTGGCCGCGCACTTGCGAAATCCCACCCTGCGCCAGAAGCTGACATGGTCATCCCTGTGCCAGAATCCGGAAACCCGGCAGCTGTTGGCTACGCCCGGGAATCGGGCCTGACGTTTGCGCACGGCTTGGTCAAAAACGCCTACGTGGGCCGAACCTTCATTCAGCCCACCCAGACCTTGCGCCAGCTGGGTATTCGCCTCAAGCTCAACCCGCTGCGCGAGGTCATCGAGGGCAAGTCGCTCGTTGTTGTGGATGACTCTATTGTCCGCGGCAACACCCAACGCGCGCTGGTGCGCATGCTGCGTGAAGCAGGCGCTGCTGAAGTGCACGTGCGCATTGCTTCACCGCCAGTCAAGTGGCCTTGTTTCTACGGCATTGACTTCGCCTCACCTGGTGAATTGATTGCTAATATCAAGCCTTCTGATGATCCTCAGGTAGTAACCGATGCAGTGTGCGAAGCTATCGGAGCAGACTCTTTAGGGTTTGTATCTGTAGATGAGATGGTTGAAGCAACGCACCAACCTATCAATTCCTTGTGCACCGCTTGCTTTGATGGCAACTACGAACTCGGGCTTCCGACCGCTAACCCCAATGCTGACGCTGTGCGAACTTTGCTCAGCCAAAAGAACTGAAAGATTTGATCTGACATGTCTGAAAATACTTACGCCGCGGCAGGCGTCAACATTGAAGAAGGCGACCGCGCCGTTGAGCTTTTTGCTCCACTGGCTAAGCGCGCTACCCGTCCAGAGGTAATGGGTGGCCTCGGTGGCTTCGCGGGTCTGTTTAAGCTCGGCGAATACGAAGAGCCAATCCTTGCAGCTGGCTCCGACGGCGTGGGCACCAAGCTCGCCGTTGCCCAAGCAATGGATAAGCACGACACCATCGGCATTGACCTGGTCGCAATGTGCGTCGATGACTTGGTTGTGTGCGGTGCCGAGCCACTATTTCTCCAGGACTACATCGCAGTAGGCAAGGTAGTTCCGGAAAAGGTCGCGCAGATTGTTGCCGGTATTGCTGAGGGCTGCGTGCAGGCCGGATGTGCACTTCTTGGCGGCGAGACCGCTGAGCACCCAGGCGTAATGAATGAAAATGACTACGATGTCTCCGCCACCGCTGTCGGCGTTGTCGAAGCAGACGAGCTTCTCGGACCAGACAAGGTTCGCGACGGCGATGTTTTGATTGCCATGGGCTCATCCGGACTGCACTCCAATGGTTACTCCTTGGCGCGCCACGTCTTGTTAGAGCAGGCAGGATTGCCACTCGATGGCTACATCGATGACCTTGGCCGCACGCTTGGTGAAGAGCTCTTGGAGCCGACCCGCATTTACGCCAAGGACTGCTTGGCGCTGGTTTCTGAGTGCGACGTTGCTACTTTCTGCCACGTCACCGGCGGTGGCTTGGCAGGCAACCTCGAGCGCGTGCTACCTGAAGGCCTTGTCGCAGAGGTTAACCGCGCATCGTGGACCCCAGCAGCGATTTTCCGCACCATTGCTTCTTTCGGCAAGGTCAGCCTGGAAGAGATGGAAAAAACCTTCAACATGGGCGTTGGCATGATCGCTATCGTTTCCCCTGAAGACCGTGACCGCGCCTTGGCGATGTTGACTGCGCGCCACGTTGATGCATGGGAGCTGGGCTCGATTCGCACCAAGAAGGAAGACGACACCGCAGGCGTTGTCATGCAGGGCGAGCACTCCAACTTCTAAACACTAAAAACAAAAGCCCAGGCTCAGCGCTGAAAAAGCTGCGAGCCTGGGCTTTTGCCTTATCTAAAAGGAGCACTGGAAACACAAAATACTGCGCCTCAAGCCGGAAAAACTAGGAACCGAGAATTCCACGAGGTGCAGTATTTATGTGTTTACAGTGTGGGCGCAGTTGGGGGTTTACTCAAACCTTGAAGCGATCAACCGAGGGCTGAAGGCCGCAAAGTTTTTCAACATCAACGCGGCGCCTAGTTAAACCTAGCGCCGGTCATCAACCTCATCCTGGTCGTCGTCCCACTCATCGACGTAGTCGTCATATGAGTCGCCGTAGTCGTCGTCATCATCCTGAGAACGTGAATCACCTGGACGCTGGGATGCCAGCTCCCTTTGTAGTGAATCCAAGTCCATATCAGGAGTGTTGTACTTTAGTTGGCGTGCAACCTTGGTCTGCTTTGCCTTTGCGCGTCCGCGTCCCATGTGCATGACCCCCTTGAGGTGTGTAGGGCAATCCAGGGAATTCGGACGCCCCATCGGCTGTAATCTTGTATATGTTCCTGTTAGACACAATAGCCTGTACAGCCGGAAAATGCCGCACCGACCCCCGCGCAGCGCTATGACCTGCTCTTTTAGTGAACCCGAGAGGGCGAGTTTTGGGAAAATGGATCAATTAAATGCACTCTACGCGCATATAAATTTCAAATACGCGTGAGCGCTTTCTCTGAGGGACATTTTCTAAGGCTCACATCAACGCTAAGCGGCTGGTTAACACCGGATTCTTCCGGCTAATTACTACCGTCTAGCGCTGAGTCTGATACCTCACAGGTGGCTTTATCTGCCGCGCAACTTATCAATCGCGCTGCGGCCCAACTTCACACCTTCATCCGTCGGCAATGATTCTTCGTCGACCGTGACGGCACAATCACCAATGAGAAGTTCTGCAGCTGGGCTTCCTGCCTTTTCCGGCGTTGGAAGAGCCGAGCGCTTGATCAAGCCCAGGGCAATGGGGCCTAGTTCAAAGTCATCAATGATGGAACCGACACGTCCAACGCGACGGCCACCGGAGGTGATATCAGCGCCGGTTGCTGGAAGCTCCGGAACCGAGCCATCAAGGTGCAAAAGTGTCAGGAGGCGAGGGGAACGGCCAAGGTTTTCTACGCGCGCAACGGTTTCTTGTCCGCGGTAGCAGCCCTTTTCCAAGTGGACTGTGCCAGGAATTTCCCCGCGTCCAATCCAGTGTGCAATTTCGTGCGCAATGGATTTATCGTCCAAGTCCGCTGCCTTTTCTGGCTCGAGGTTACGCACGCGCTCAGCGGTATAAGCCATCAAACCAGCAGGCTTAAAACCAGCACTGATTAGTTCCTTAGCAACGTCTTTGAGCTGCTCGCGCGGAACCGCAATGTCGGTGCGCGGCGTCTGCGTCCAGTTGGGGACCTCGCGCACAAATGCAGCAGATACTGCAACGCTATCAGGAAGCGTAGGATCTTGGCCTAATAAAGTGATGATGGCGAGGTCGGCTTCAGCTACCTCTACTTTTGACCAGAAGACCATCATGGTCAAAAACTTCAGGAAGGATTCAAATTCCGCGTCAGTGGTGTCGAGGTAAAAACCTTCCTCGGTGCGCACAACATCGGCGTAATGGAGAATGCGGCCTTGGATATCTAAGTCCAATGCGGCTGCTGAATAACCTGGTTCAACATTGTCTAGCTTTTGTGACAGCAGGTTATTTAAAAACTCTGGCGCATCAGGGCCAATTACAGAGATAACTCGACGTTGCGAGCGATCTACCAGCACAGGGGTATCTAAATGAATTGCGCGTTGCTCAACTAGCGGGTCTCCGTAGTGCCACGCGACTCCCTGGGAGTCAATCAGCGTGTCATCTTGTACGGCTGCCGCACCCGGCAATTGCATCAGGGGCGAAGTATAACTCACAAGCACCAGCGTACCCGTCTGCTTCGGGAAATGACACCCTTGCCCTTGTCTTGCCTATCCTTGGGGGAGATCAATGGTGAGTTACAAGACCAAACCGAACAAGCGAGGCATAATCAAAACCATGGTTTCACATAAGCCGGTTATCTTTGTCGTTGAACCTTTCGGCGGTTCGATTCGCTGGCATAATCCCTCCCTCCCACTCATTTATTGGGATGATTATGCTGTCACCCGTGGTGATGGCATCTTTGAGTCGATTCTCATTCGCGATGGTCAAGCCGCCAATTTAGAACGGCATGCGCACAGGTTTTGCACCTCCGCGGAGGCACTAGGCTTGCCGGAACCCATTTTGGACTCGTGGATTAATGCCACCCAAGCGGCAATTGAAGAATTTGGGGAAGGGGAAGGCAAGTGCACGTGGACTTATTCTCGTGGACGTGCGTCAACCGGGATCCCCACCGCATGGGTGAGCATCCAGCCCATTTCCGATGTGGTACTTGCTCAGCGTGAGGAAGGCGTGCGAGTGATGTTGAGTGAGCGCGGATGGTCATTTCCTTCAGAGCTGCCGGCGAAGACACTCAACTACGCAGCGACGATGGCAACCTTGCGGTTGGCACGCGAGCGTGGATTTGATGATGTTATCTTTACCGACCCAGATGACGGTCACGTTCTAGAAGGCGCGACTTCGACAGTGGTCACGGTCAAAGGTGACAAGCTGCGCACGCCTTACGATGACACCATTTTGCCCGGCACCACCCAAGCCGCCCTTTTTGCCCATGCCGAAAGCCAGGGCTATCGCTGTAAGCAAAAGGTCATCGATGTGGATTACCTTTTAGCAGCAGACTCCGTGTGGCTAGTCTCTTCTACGCGTGTGGCCGCACGGGTGCGCAGATTGGGCGAAGATAAATTAAAGGCTCCGGATAACGAGTACGAAATCCGAAGCCTTATTGATGCTGCAATGACGCGCGGTTAGCGGGTAATACCGCTAACCGGTGGTACAGCTAGCGGTTTAGCCTGCGACGCGGCGCAGCTCAGCAGACATGTATGGGCGCATCTCATCGTCGACTAGGCGCTCATCCACCCAGCCGAGGTTGTTATTAGGCATCAGACCGTACATGCGCTTGCCCGGGCCGAGATTCTTCGGACCGGTTTCGGTGACCATGGTAGAAGCAGACTGCAGCTGCCATGCGCGTTCATTAAAGACCTCGCCGTAGAAGATCTCCACGATGCCGTTGGAGGAGGTATAAGTGACCTCAATTTCATCCTTGGCGGAGATACGCCAAAAACCGGATTCACGGACATAAGGTTCACCGGCGGTGCCTTCGGAATCAATCTTCCACGTACGTGAGCTAAAGGTGAGGTACTCGCCACCATCGTGGGCAACGACTAGTTGCTGGCCAAAGTGAAATTGCTTGCCTTCAGAATCGTGTGCCTCGCCTTCGCCTTGCCAAACGCCCACGAGTGGCAACAGGCCTAAGAGCGCATCATTGAGGGAAGGACCCTGACGCAGGTTAGCAGTATCGGACTCTAGTGGTTCATCGGCAAACTTAAACGCAGGAATGTTTTGGCCAGCAGCATCCTTCCACGCCTCTGCCGCCATGTTCACTGCTTCATTGCCGTTGAGGCGACCGCTGGTGTTGGTGTTTGCAGCCAGTGCGTCAGCGGCAGAATCTGGAATATTCTGTGCTTTGTTTTCTGGGGTATTTTCGCTCATGGTGCACCAGCCTAGTCGGATTAGCCGAGTGGTTATTAATCCTCACTGATAAAAAGCGATAAACTGGCGCGTGTGCGCGCATTAATGATCTTGAACCCGAACTCAACGACTCAATCTAGCGAATTGCTCCGCGAAATCCTGCCTGCTCTTTTCGCAATTGAGCGGTTGAGTTTATTTGTGCGCTTTACCCAGCATCCCAAACATGCTGAGGAGATGGTTTCGGGGCTAACGCGCAAAGACTTTGACTTGATCATCGTGTTGGGTGGGGATGGAACAGTCAACGAAGTCATCAATGGGCTTTTAGGTTCTGCGGAGACCGAAAACCCGCATCCTGCGACTTTGCCCAAGTTGGCTGTGATTCCTACTGGCTCGGCCAATGTCTTGGCACGCGCACTCGGCTTTTCGGCGGACCCAGTAGAAGCCGTGCACGTGCTTGCCCGCCTCATTGAAAAAGATATCTCACGCACGATATGCCTAGGCACGTGGAATAAGCGGTGGTTTGGGGTCAACGCGGGCTTTGGACTTGATGCTGATGTGCTGGCGCAAGTGGATCGTGTACGTGAGCAAGGATTTGCCGCCACGCCCTTTCGCTACATGATGGTGACCGCGCGCGCAGTATTGCGTGCCCGGAAGAACCCACCGAAGATCAACGTTTCCGCGACTTCTCGCCAGGGCGAAGAAATTCTCCTTGATGAGGTACCAGTTTTACTGGCATCGAATACCAACCCGTGGACATTCCTAGGGCCGCTGCCTGTAGGAACCAACCCCGCGAACTCTTTCGACGAGGGCTTGAGCCTTTTCGGAGTTACCGATATCTCCGGCTTTGGCGGGTTAATCGGAGTCTTGCGCCTTTTCGGTGTGGACAACCAGAAAGTCCTCAGCCGTATCTCGAGTGCTCGAATCATTAACTTCGATTCCGCCAGCACCGCAACTTTAAGCTGCCCCACTCCACATCGCTTCCAAGCTGATGGCGAATCCGAAGGCAAACTAACGAAAGTCGTGTTGCGGTCTGTACCCGATGCGGTCGAGATTTATGCACCACGCTCCGCTCGTGCAGTCCATGAGCGCTCATTACGCGAGATGGTGCGCGACTTCATCCGCGTCTTCTAATTCATGGGGTTAGTTCTCGCGCCCTTCACTGTCATAGCGGCCATCAATTTCGACAGGGGATAGCTGGGAGACTTCTAGCGTGGTGTTGCGGTGCTGGGTTTCAAAAGTAATCGACCCTCCCTGCAGCCGTACCGCGGTCGCTTGTGCTGAAAGCGGCAATTGACGGGTATCTAGGCTGTAGCTAAACGCCTGGGCGACCTTGTCATTTTCAGGATTGACGGGAGTCATGATGAATTTTTCATCGATAAGCCGAAGCGTAACTTCTACTGACGTCGAGTCTTCATCGCCAGGCAAGGTGCCTTCTAGCACCGCTTCCGCCGAGGTGCCTGAGGTGGGCGAGATATTTTTAGGATTGGCAATCTGCAAGTCATTAATGCCCATCAAACGGCCCAAAGAAACCGCATCCACGGAAATCGCCCGCGACCACGTAGAGACTTTTGCGCCAGTGAAATTGCCGCTAAATAGCTGCTCGGGCGTTACTTGCACATCCCGCAAAGTGGTTGAAGCATTAACCAGACCTAGCCGCGGAACCTCAATATCAAGCGCGTTGACCTCCATCAATGGAATCTCGTGGTCAGGTAAAACGGCAGCACCCAAATATGGCATTCCACCGATGTAGACCTGCGGGGTATTTTCTAGCTGAGCCTCGGACTTCACTTGTTGCGCCAAGGTGTGCTCTGCATGCATGGCGAATCCGGTATCAATTGCGCCCAGTACTACCACTGTGGCCACGATGCCTGCGCCGATTTTCAACGGCCGAGCAAAGCGTGCCGGGATGGTCACGGTTGCCTTCGTAGTGCTGCTGACCAAGGCGTCCGAGTCAGGGGCATTCGAGACAGTTAGGGCTTCGCTCACGATGAAATCCTTAGCTAGATGGTGCGATAGTTAAAAGCTTACTAACCCACGGGCGAATCACTAGGGTGGGGATATGACTTTTAACGTGCAAAACATCTCTATTTCTGACAATCCGGAGCTTGCCGCAGCAGTTGAGGCCGCGGCTGCAGAAACCAGCAAGCACGATGGCATTGATCCATTTTCGGAACAGTTTCTTTTTGGACTGCGGGATGCGCGGCTAAACCACCAACATTGGATTATTGAGTCTGCAGGAAAAGTTGAAGCAATTGCCGCAAGCGATGGCAGCAGTGCAGAGCTATTTGTTGTTCCTGACGCACGCCAGCAAGGCCGCGGTACTGCGTTGTTGGATGCTATTTTGCCGACGCCGGTGTGGGCACATGGCAACTTTGACGGTGCACAAGCTTTGGCGAAGGCAAAGGACTTGCGCATTACCCGTCACTTACTGGTGATGTCCATTGAAGATGATGCTCTAAAGGCTGCGGCACAGAAACCACAAACAGAATTAGTGGTAGCAAACTATGCACAATCCGTTGAACGTTTTGGCAAAGAACACGTGGAGAAGCAGTGGTTGAAATCCAATAACCAGGCATTTTCTTGGCACCCAGAACAAGGCGGCTGGGATATTGAACGCCTGCACCGCGGCATGGAGCCTAATTGGTTTGATGAAGACGACGTCATCTTCTTCTGGGGTGTGCCAGCAGATGCTGCTCAACAATTACCGGAAATGGCTGGTTTTCACTGGACGAAGTGGCACGATGAGGTATCGCCAGGCTTTGGCGAGGTATACGTGGTGGGCTTGTCAGATGACTACCGCGGACGCCGTTTAGGTGGGCCATTGCTTAATGCTGGTTTGCAGCGCATGGTGGAAAAAGGTGCCACCCGCGTCATCTTGTACGTCGAGGCTGATAATGAGCCAGCAGTCAAGGCTTATGAGCGTTTGGGCTTCGAAATTGCCGAAAATCACGTGGTTTATGAGATCTCCGATAAGTAGGAAGAGATCTAGTGATGAGATTCACGGGAGAAATTGCCTAAGTTAACCATTTGTTAACCGGAAGGCACTATTGCGGTTAACCCTCGACCGATAGGTTAGCAACTCGTGAGCACAACAGCCTGAGATTCGGCTGCTTAAAACATCTGAAAGATTTCCCAAAAATCTCCACAGAAGCTAGGCGGTAAAGGGCTTGAATGTGCTCGGACAATCAAAGAAATTCCCCTAAAATTAACCGGAAAGGTTTCCCCGTGATTCGCAACTTTAAGCGCTCCGCTGCCATCATCGGTGCCGTCGCAGCTTCCTCTGTCGCACTGGTAGCTTGCTCTGATTCCGCAGATGATTCTGCAAACGGCGGCGAAGCAGCAGCAGAGCTGCCTGGCGGTTACGCGCTCTCTGGCGCTACCGGCGGCCTAGTTGCTGAAGGTGCATCCTCTCAGCAAAACGCCATGGACTATTTCGGTGCGATGTACCAGGAAACCACTGGTGGCGACGCTTACTTGGAGTACAACCCAACTGGTTCCGGTTCCGGCCGTACCAACTTCGTCGCTGGCCAGGTAGTCTTTGCTGGCTCTGACTCCCCACTGGAGGACGACCAGGTAGACGCAGCTGCAGAGCGCTGTGGCGGCAACGATGCATGGCACCTGCCATTCGTTATTGGCCCAGTTGCAATCGCCTACAACCTTGAGGGCGTTGAAGAGTCCATCAACCTGAGCGCCGAAACCCTGGGCAAGATTTTCGCTGGCGACATCACCAAGTGGAACGATGACGCAATCGCTGCTGAGAACGAAGGCGTTGAACTGCCAGATACTGACATCTCCGTGGTTTACCGTTCCGACGAGTCCGGTACCTCTGACAACTTCCAGAAGTTCCTCAGCGCTTCCACCGGTGACTGGGAAGGTGAAGGCACCAACTTCCCAACCGCAGTTGGTGAAGGCGCAAACGGTTCTTCCGGTGTTGCTACCCAGGTTCAGCAGATCAACGGTGGCATCACCTACGTTGAGCACTCTCACGCAGCAGACTCCGGTCTGGGCATTGCGAACATCGACTTCGGCAACGGCCCAACCGAGCTGAACGAAGAGTCCGTTGGTGCGGCACTTGAGGCTATGGAGTTCACCACCGAGGGCAACGACATGGTTGTTGACACCGATGCACTCTTCGCTTCCGATGCAGGCTACCCACTCATCCTGACCACCTACGAGATTGTTTGCTCCGGTGGCTACAGCGAAGATGAGGCAAACTTGGTCAAGGACTTCCTGATGACCGCACTGGCTTACCAGGATGAGGGCCTGTCTGAGGCTGGCCACATTCCAGTAACCGGTGGCCACTACGACCGCCTCGTTGAGGCTGTTGAAGCAATCAACAGCTAATCTAATGGTTGTTCTACGAACAACGTGTACTTCCTAAATTCTCAGGAAATTGGGGAAGTGCAACGCCCCCGCTGGCTTGTATGGTGTGTTTAAGACACTCCTGAATGCCTCCCGGGGGCGTCGCGCCGCGTAGGCGGTGACTGTGACCAATAATAAAATCCATGAAGTTGAAGGGCTGCGCCATATGGCTGACTACAACTCGACCTCGGGCGACCACGTCAAACTGGAAGATAACCGAACCGTTGATACCCATCCGGTGACTGTAAACTCCAGCGGTGCCGCGGCACCTGCAGGTGTAGATAACGGTGCCACTCCGAAAGCCGTTCGTCGCATCGGCGACCGCGTTTTCGAAACGCTATCCACTGCATCCGCAACACTGATTACGGTATTCATTGCCGCCATCGGTATCTTCCTTGTCCTCCGTGCAATTCCTGCACTTAACCGAAACGCCAACGGATTCCTAGGATTCTTTACGTACACCGATACGTGGAATACCTCCGATGTTGAGAACATGTACTTCGGCATTCCGAACCTGTTCGCAGCAACCGTCATGATGTCAGTCTTGGCGTTGATCATTGCTATGCCGATTGCCCTCGGCGTTGCGATCTTCTTGTCCAACTACGCACCAAAATCGATCGTTAAGCCAATGGGCTACTTGGTCGACATGCTGGCTGCAGTTCCTTCCATCGTTTACGGCCTGTGGGGCTGGTTGGTGCTTGGCCCATTCCTATCTGGCTTCTACAAGTGGATTGAGAGCTGGGGCAGCGGCTTCTTCCTCTTTGCGACCTACAGCAACAGCCCATCGTTTGAAACCGGACGTAACCTGTTTACCG
This sequence comes from Corynebacterium sp. J010B-136, assembly GCF_002967075.1. GTDB lineage: Bacteria > Actinomycetota > Actinomycetes > Mycobacteriales > Mycobacteriaceae > Corynebacterium. The sequence continues at coordinate 284,680 of NZ_PUGE01000004.1, forward strand.
GTGGCATTGTTCTTGCAATCATGATTTTGCCAATCATCGCCGCAACTACACGTGAAATCTTCGTGCAGACGCCTAAGGGGCAGGTCGAATCCGCATTGGCTCTCGGCGCTACCCGCTGGGAAGTTGTGCGCATGACCGTGCTGCCTTTCGGTATGTCCGGCTACATCTCCGGTTCGATGCTCGGCTTGGGCCGCGCACTTGGTGAAACCATGGCGCTCTACATGGTGGTTTCCCCATCGACCGCATTCCGCGGTTCGTTATTTGACGGTGGTACGACATTTGCAACTGCAATTGCGAACGCGGCACCGGAATTTAATAACGACATTAAGGCAGGCGCTTATATTGCTGCCGGCCTAGTCCTGTTCCTCTTGACCTTCGTGGTCAACGCGATTGCCCGCTCGATTGTTGCGGGCAAGAAATAGGGAGGTTGTAAAAAATGACTAACATTACAGCTCCTGCACAAACCGGAGTCGGTAAAACCTCCGCGTTCTTGCAAATCTCGGGTCGCCGCAAGGCCACCGACAATATCGCTAAGTACCTCATCTACTTCTGCATGGGCTTAGCAGTAATTCCTTTGATTTTTGTTCTCTGGCAACTGATTTCTAAGGGCCTTCCACCAGTGCTCAACGCAGAATGGTGGACCGATGACATGCTGGGTACCCGCTATGCCCAAGAAGGCGGCGGCGCGATCCATGCGATTATCGGTACCTTGGTGCAGTCGGTTCTAGCATCTATTATTGCTATCCCTATCGGTATCTTCACCGCAATCTACTTGGTTGAGTACTCCCGTGGCGGCTGGCTCGGACGCACCACAACCTTCATGGTGGATATCTTGTCCGGTGTGCCTTCGATCGTTGCAGCACTGTTCGTCTACGCGGCCTGGATTACGGTCCTTGGTTTCGACCGCTCCGGTGTGGCCGTGGCTTGGTCCCTGTTGCTGCTGATGATTCCAATTGTTGTTCGCAACACCGAAGAAATGCTGCGCGTTGTTCCAATGGACTTGCGCGAAGCTGCTTACGCTCTTGGCGTTCCAAAATGGAAGACTATCGCGCGCATTGTTCTTCCAACCGCATTGTCCGGTATTGCAACCGGCATCATGCTGGCGATTGCCCGCATCATGGGTGAGTCTGCACCAGTTCTGATTCTGGTTGGTACCACCCCGGCACTGAAGTGGGACCCCACCGGTGGCCCAATGTCTTCCTTGCCGTTGATGATGCTCGATATGTTCAAGGCCGGTTTGAACCCGAACGTTCTTGACAAGATGTGGGGCGCAGCATTCACGCTGGTTCTGATCATCGCAATTTTAAATATTGGTGCTCGCGTAATTTCCGCGAAATTCTCCATCAAACAGTAGCGCGCCTTTCCACCACCTTTATTTCTTCCAGGAGTATTAATGTCAAAGCTCGAACTCAATGACGTGGACATTTTCTACGGTGATTTCCACGCTGTGCAAAATGTCAATATGCACATCCCGGCTCAGGCAGTGACCGCGTTCATTGGCCCATCCGGCTGTGGTAAGTCCACAGTTCTGCGCAGCATCAACCGCATGCACGAAGTTATCCCTGGCGCATACGTCAAGGGTGAAATCCTGCTCGACGGTGAAAATATCTACGGCTCAAAGATTGACCCAGTCTCCGTACGCAACACCATCGGCATGGTCTTCCAGAAAGCTAACCCATTTCCAACCATGTCCATCGAGGACAACGTGGTGGCGGGTCTGAAGCTGTCCGGCGTCAAGGACAAGAAGAAGCTCAAGGAAGTAGCTGAGAAGTCTCTTCGCGGCGCTAACCTGTGGGATGAGGTCAAGGACCGTCTGGATAAGCCAGGTGGCGGTCTCTCCGGTGGTCAGCAGCAGCGTCTGTGCATCGCTCGCGCGATCGCTGTGGAGCCAGAAGTTCTGCTCATGGATGAGCCGTGCTCGGCACTGGACCCAATTTCTACCCTTGCTGTGGAAGACTTGATCCACGAGCTGAAGGAAAACTTCACCATCGTGATCGTTACCCACAACATGCAGCAGGCTGCACGTGTATCCGATAAGACCGGTTTCTTCTCCTTGGAAGCAACTGGCCGCCCGGGACACCTTGTGGAATTCAACGAGACCAAGAAGATCTTCGAAAACCCAGATAAGAAGGAAACCGAAGACTACATCTCCGGCCGCTTCGGCTAAAAGGGCAACTCCCTACAATTTTGATTGTCCGAGCATAAAGTCCAGCCACACTCTTTTCGAATCAGAGAGTGTGGCTGGACTTTTCTATGCCTGGGGGAGGAGGCCGCTAGGCGCTGTTGGCTTAGCGCCGCTTTCCTAGCGACGAAACTGGCGCTCTAGCGCTTGGAAACGAGCTTCAGCATCTTCACGTTCCTGCTTGCTCTCGCGTTCTGCTAGGTACTCATCTGGGGTCAGCCCCGTGATCAGAAATACGACGCGGGCAGCAACGTTCACGCAGTGATCGGCGTAGCGTTCATAAAAGCGAGATAGCAGCGCGATATCGACTGCGGCACGCGTGGTCTCCGTCCACTCGCGGCGGGTTAAAACGTTGAGTAGATGCTCATTGATGTCATCAACGGCGTCATCCTCACTGGTTAGCCGCAGCGCAACATCGGCGTCTGGATCCACCAAAACGTCACGGGTTAACGTGACCATATCTTCTACTAGGCGTGCCATTTCTTTGAAATAACCTAGGTAGGCATCCGGAATGACCGGCTCTGGGTGGCGCCGGCGTGCGGCATTAGCAATGTGCTTGGCTAGTCCACCCATACGCTGTAGATCTTCGACGATATAGATCGAAGACACGACCTGACGGAGATCCTTGGCAACTGGATTCTCCAAAGCGAGCAGTTCTACCGCGCGTTCTTCTGAGCGGATCCGGACTTCATCTAATTCATCTGAGAGTGAGATGGCTTCTTCCGCGGGCTGCAGCTCAGCTGTCAATAGCGCCTGGGAAGCCTTGTGCATGATCGCCGAAACACCGTCGCACATCACGATAAGGTCGTGGGCGAAGGCGTTCAATTCATCCCGATAAGCGTTACGCATACCGGTAGTTTATGACATTAATCCCCACTACGCGCGGCGAGGGCAAAGAGATTCCCGTGGGTCTGCCCTAAATGTGGGTAATATCAATGATTTTTATCTGAATCTGAGATTATCCGCCAGAGTGCATGAGCTCGGCACCCTCAGGTACGGATTCATCTTCGGGGTCATCAAGCCAGCCTTCTGGCAGCACGACCTTGCCCGGAGAGCCTTGACGACCACGTGGACCATCGGCATCATCGGCAAGCGCTAGCGAATCAGCCCAGGGTGCAAGCAGATTACGCAACTGCTGCAGAGACTCCACGCGCGCTAGTTCAGAGCGAACCTCACCGCCGACTGGGAAGCCGCGCAGGTACCAGCCAATGTGCTTGCGGATATCGCGGGTAGCGTGAGCCTCACCGTCGTAATGAGCCATAAGCTCTGCGTGGCGCACGATGATCTGTGCAACTTCTCCCAAAGTCGGCTCCGAAGGGATGTCCTCGCCGCGCAGCTGTGCCGAAAGCTCAGCGAAAAGCCACGGGCGACCCAGGCAACCGCGGCCGACTACAACGCCGTCGCAGCTGGTTTCCTCCATCATTCGGTGGGCATCGGTGGCTTTGAAGATATCGCCATTGCCCAACACCGGAATTCCGGTGTGCGCGAGGTGTTCTTTCAAGCGCTTGATTTCATTCCAGTTGGCTTCGCCGGAGTAACGCTGCGCAGCGGTACGTGCGTGCAAAGCTACGGCGGCTGCGCCTTCTTCTACCGCGATGCGTCCAGCGTCCAGGTGCGTGTGGTGCTCATCGTCAATGCCGACGCGGAATTTCACGGTGACGGGAATATCGGTGCCTTCGGTCGCTTTGACCGCTGCAGCCACAATATTGCCGAATAAACGGCGCTTATATGGCAAGGCTGAACCGCCGCCGCGGCGGGTGATTTTCGGCACCGGGCAGCCGAAGTTCATATCGATATGATCGGCGAGATTTTCATCGACGATCATTTTCGCGGCCTTGTAGGTGTACTCCGGGTCCACGGTGTACAGCTGCAAAGAACGCGGGTCCTCATCGGGCGCGAAAGTGGTCATCTTCATAGTCTTTTCGTTGCGCTCAACCAGAGCACGCGCAGTAACCATCTCACAGACATAAAGTCCGGAGACGGTTCCAGTACGCTGAACTTCCTGCTCACGGCATAGCGAGCGGAAAGCAACGTTAGTTACCCCGGCCATCGGGGCGAGGATGACAGGGGAGGAAAGGGCGATGTTTCCAATTTCTAAAGACACGCCGCTATTGTCCTCTTTACCTGGGCTGTTTGGCAAATGTGAGTGACATGTACCCATCCCAGCTCAGGATGTGGCAGGGAGTGATTACAGCGAGTGCAAACGATTGGGCATACAATGTAGATGTTAGCTATTGTGGGCTATGTAACTTAAAACAGTGCCACTGCTGAAATTTCACATGTAAAGGTAAAACCGTCACGTGTTGCGGCAGCGTGCCATTACAAGGAGGTAATTAATTTGTCTGACAGGATTGGTAATTACAAGGATCTGGTCATGTCTGCTGAAGAAGCAGCACAGTTCGTCAACCACGGCGACGTTGTAGGCATCTCCGGCTTTACCGGTGCTGGCTACCCAAAGGCTTTGCCAACCGCTATCGCGGAAAAGGCTAAGGCTGCGCATGAAAAGGGCGAAGAGTTCCAGATTGACTTGTACTCTGGCGCATCAACCGCTCCTGATTGTGACGGTGTATTGGCGGAAGCAAACGCACTGCGTTTCCGTTCCCCTTATAACTCCGATCCAGTTCTGCGTAACAAGGCAAACGCAGGCGAGATCCTGTACCAAGATATTCACCTCTCCCACTCCGGTCTGCAGGTTGAGCAGGGCTTCAACGGTGACTTCCAGGTCGCCATTATTGAGGTAGTGCGCATCCTTGAGGACGGCAACATCGTTCCTTCCTCCGCGGTTGGTAACAACCTCGAGTACATCGAAGCTGCTGACAAGATTATCTTGGAAGTTAACTCTTGGCAGTCGGAGAACCTTGAGGGCATGCACGACATCTACCGTGTTGCCAAGCTGCCTAACCGTCAGCCAATTCCAATCACCAAGGTTGAAGACCGTATTGGTGAAACCTTCATCGAGCTGCCTGCGGAGAAGGTTGTCGCAGTTGTTGAAACCAACGCGCCAGACCGCAACGCTCCTTTCCGCGCACCAGATGAGGTCTCGGAAAAGATTGCTCAGAACTTCATCCACTTCCTGGAGGGCGAAGTTGAAGCTGGCCGCCTAGAGTACGACGGTTTCATCATGCAGTCCGGCGTGGGCAACGTTCCTAACGCTGTGATGGCTGGTCTTTTGGACTCCAAGTTCGAAAACATTAAGGCCTACACCGAGGTTATCCAGGACGGCATGCTGGACCTGATCGACGCGGGCAAGATGACCGTTGCTTCCGCTACCTCTTTCGCTTTGTCTCCTGAGTACGCAGACAAGATGAACGAGAACGCTGACCGCTACAAGGAAAGCATCATCCTGCGTCCGCAGCAGATCTCGAACCACCCAGAGGTTATCCGTCGTGTCGGTCTGATTTCTTCCAACGGCATGATTGAGGCCGATATTTACGGCAACATCAACTCCACCAACGTTGGCGGCTCCCGCATCATGAACGGCACCGGTGGTTCTGGTGACTTCACCCGTAACGGCTACATCACCACCTTCGTGTCCCCATCGGTTGCTAAGGACGGCGCTATTTCTGCGATTGTTCCTTTCGCTTCCCACATTGACCACACTGAGCACGACACCATGGTCATCATCACCGAGTACGGTGTAGCTGACCTGCGTGGCCTGGCTCCTCGTGAGCGCGTTGAGCGCATCATTGCGGTTGCGCACCCTGATTACCGTCCAATGCTGCAGGACTACTTCGATCGTGCAATGCAGAACAAGTTCGTTCACACTCCACACGACTTGGCTACCGCGTTCGAGTTCCAGCGCAACTTCGCTGAGTACGGCGATATGCGCGGCGAGCAGAAGTAAGAAAAGCAAGCATCGCTTATCGATGAACCCGCGGTACCCGCGGGCATAGCTGAGGACCTGTCGAAGAAATTCTTCGGCAGGTCCTTTGCTATGGGCCTTGATCCTTATGGCTTTGAGCTGCTCCTTTGTGTTTAAGTGCCCCCGGTTTTCAAATTTCTACCTTGGGGCATTAAGATGGTTTCTCGTTGGGCCTTTAGCTCAGTTGGTAGAGCTACGGACTTTTAATCCGCAGGTCGCGGGTTCGATCCCCGCAGGGCCCACCAAAGAAAAACACCGTTGACACTGTTCAGCGGTGTTTTTCTTTTTGCGTTTGCACCCTTGCTATTAAACACGGTTTTTCTCGTTTAATGATATGATGTGGGTTGTGGATCCGAGAGAATTTGCAGATAAAGCCCTTGATGCAGGGAAGTCAGTAGTTGTCAGCGGAGACGAGTATATTGTTGTTTCTCACGCTGAGGCTGTCGCGGTGGCGCACGATCCGGAGCGGTTTTCTTCGCGCGTATCGGCGCATCTACAAATCCCCAACGGACTGGATGGGCACGAGCACGCTACCGCACGCGCGCTGGTGGATAGCTACCTCGCCTCGGAGCGTGTAAGTAGGTTCCTGCCGCAGTTTCACGCCGCTGCGCAGCAAGTCCTAGATGGCGCCTCGGCACCTGTCGGTGCCACGGATATCGGCGAGCTGGCTCGGTTGTATGCGGTGCGTGCCATGCAAGGGTGGTTGCAGTGGCCGGAGCATTTAACGCAGCGTTTGCTGGATTGGATTCAAGATAATGACCGCGCTCGCGTGAGCGGGGACAGGCAATGGACCAAGAGGGTGGCAGAAGAATTCGATGCCATCATCCGCATCGCTGTAGCAGAGGCCCCTGAAGGGTCAGAAACTCATTTGCTTGCAACTGGGCATGGGCTCTCACATGAGGAAGTTGTTTCCATCCTGCGCAACTGGACGGCAGGTGATTTGGGTTCGATGGCTCGGTGCATTGAAGTTATTGCAGTGGCTTTCGCGAACGCACCTGAACTGCAAGACAGAGTGCGAGTCATCTTGAAGCCAGGCGAGCATGGGGGTCAGCGTGAGTTTGAAGCAATCGCTGATGAAATCTTGCGAAACGACAATCCCTTCGTCAGCAATCGGCGCGTGACCACGTGTCCGGTGGATTTCGGGCAAACACATATTCCGCAGGGCACTCGCGTACACATTCACTGGACGGGTGCGAACCGTGACCCGAAGGTCTTTGAAGGCTTTGACCCCCAAGGGCATGCGAAGGACAACCTAGTGTGGGGGACTGGGCCGCACTATTGCCCAGGAAAAGCACTATCTATGGCGGAATTGAGAGCCTTTTGGACTGAAGCACTCGCGCGCTGCGAAGTAGTTGCGGTGGATGAAGATGGTGCGAGACTCGAGGGCGTGCGCAGTGCCAACGGTGGCTGGGAAAGATCACCTGCGCGGCTGGTTCGGCGTAAAACAGGTGGAGAATAAACCCTTATGGCAAAAGACGATTTGAGGAAGTGACGGCACGATGAGCTACGAGACTAGGGCTAATGCTTCACGGGCGTTGTTGCAGCAATGGTTGATGATTATCGGGGGCGTCTTCGTACTTCTTGGCGGTGCAGTCGCGGCAGTGGCCTCGCCGCTGGGTTTGGAAAAGGGCAGCTGGCTCGCAGCCTATCTCGTGCTCGTAGCAGGCGTTCCGGTGTATTTGGTGGGGCAGTTTATCGCGCACTGGCTGGCCGGCCGTGGCGGCTGGGCGCTGCTGGTCGGGTGGAACCTAGGGAATGCGGCGGTTATCGTCGGCTCGCTGTTGTCTTTGCCTTTGCTTGTCGATGTCGGTGGGGTAGTCCTTCTTATCCCGCTGGTGTATTTGCTGTGGATCGCGTTGAGCTGGCAAGGAGCTGGCGATGTTGCTGCTAGCCGTGCCGCTGTGATTGGTCGCTGGCTGCTTATCGCGGCACTGGTGATTATGATCTTCAGCATCCCCGTTGGCTTGGTATTAGCGCACCTGCGGGCCTAGAAAAATCTAGATTAGAGGCGGATCCGGTATGGAAATTAGAGACACCCCGCTTGCTGTCGCGGAGGCATTCGCCGCCGCTTGGAATGACTATGACGCGGATGCATTAGCCGGGCTCTTTGTGGAGGATGCCGAATTCGTCAACGTGGTTGGACTGTGGTGGCATGACCGCGAACATATTCGCCAGGCACCTGCTTATGGCTTCCGGAAAATTTTTCGCCACTCGCATATGAAACTAGGCAGAACAGCGGTGCGGGAGCTGGGCGCGGACGTCGCGGTCGTGCACGCAGCCTGGACGCTGACAGGCCAAGAATCACATGAAAACCGCGAAGCCGGTAAGCGCCGCGGTGTCATCAGCTTTACCGTGCAGCGCCAAGCGGGTGGCGGGTGGTTGGCAGTCTCCGCGCACAATACTGACCGCATTAACGGTGCAGAAACCCATATTGCAGCAGAAGGCACGCTCAACCCCGCGTACTACGGCAATCAACCCGACGCCTGATTTCTTAACTGGGCGTTGCTTAATTGAGCAACGCCCACAGACGTTGGGCGGCGTAGCTGCGATAAGGACTCCACGCAGCAACACGCGCGGCGTCCTTCTGCTTATCCAAGCCGAGTCCCGGCTCGGCTGCGGCCATCATGCGGCGCAAGACTGCATCGGAAGCCGGAAACGCATCCTTGTCGCTTGCTGCGCGGATGGCTAGAACATCCAATGTCCACGGGCCGATGCCATAGATAGTGGCTAGTTCCTCACGGGGAGGAAGCTCAACGTGTTCGGCATGCGCTCCACGCTCGGCAAAGAACTTCGCTACTTCAGAAACAGTGCGAGCCCGAGAGTTGGTGAGTTTTACTAATGCGCGCAGCTTTTCGACGGGAGTGCTAGCAATTATCTGCGCCGTGGGGAACATGCGTAGCCGAGAAGCAGCTGAGTTTCTCGGCGGTGTTGCTTCGGTGGTCTCTGCTGACGGAGCCGCGCCCAAAGCTTCTACGAGGCGGGCCGCGAAAAGCCGACCGGTGGACAGCGTCACTTGTTGACCCAAGACAGCCAAAATAGTGCCCTCAAAGGGCGCGTGGTGGCGCGTAATGCGAATGCCAGGCCGCAGGTTCACCTGTGACGCAAAGAGCGGGTCTTGGGCCAAATGGGCGTTGATGGGCGCAAGGTCGGTATCCACATCGAACCAGTGCTTCACGCGCCGGGCAATGGCGTCATTGATCGACTCATCCTGCGAGTAGGTGGTGAGGCGTAGGTGGGCATCGATAAGCTGTGCTTGCACAAATTGCTGGGTGCCGGTTACCTCAATCCAGCGCGAGAGCTGCTTGGTTTCCGGGTTGAAATCCTGCAATCCCGTGACCGTATGAGACTTGAGGTTAGTGATGACCGCGTCGTGGTCAAAGGCACCGTTGGCAGTGAGCTCAATGGTGGTTGGAGTACTCATGATGATGCTGAATCCACCGGCCACACCCCGGAGCTGCCGCGCCGGTGGGAATCCAGAAGGTGAGTATCCACGATGCCGACGGCTTCCATCAATGCGTACATGGTGGTGGGGCCAACGAAGTTGAAGCCCTCCTTGCGCAGGGCTTTCGACAAGGCCAGGGATTCCGCAGATTTGGTGGGGATTTCTTCGATGGTGTGCGGGTGCGGTGTGTTATCCGGCTGGAATGACCAAATGAAGTCAGCCAATCCACTCTTTTCCCGCAGCTTGATGGTCGCATGTGCGTTGTTGATAGTCGCCAGGATTTTCCTCTGGTTGCGCACGATGCCCGCGTCATTCATCAGGCGTTCTACGTCTGAATCCTCAAAGCGTGCGACCTTCTCCGGATCAAAGTCGGCAAAAGCAGTGCGGAAAGCCGGACGCTTGCGCAAAATGGTCGCCCACGACAGCCCTGCTTGGAAAGCCTCCAAACTCAAGCGTTCATACAGGCCTTGCTCATCACGAATCGGCATGCCCCACTCGGTGTCGTAATACTCGCGCAGCATTGGATCCACGCTTGCCCACTTAGGCCGCGCCAAGCCGTCCTCGCCGATCACAATCCCGGAATCTAGTTCTTGTGCTTCGTTGCTCATGCTGTTTGCTCCAATTCCAACAGGGCCGTTTTCGCTTCTAACCCGCCAATGTAGCCGCCCAGGGAGCCATCGCTACGCAGCACGCGATGACATGGAACCACGACAGGCAGCGGGTTGGTCGCGCACGCCGTGCCCACCGCGCGCACCGCCTTCGGATTGCCCACGGATTCGGCAACCTCCTTGTAAGAGCGCGTATGGCCATAGACAATCAGCGGAAGGTATTGCTGCACAGTCTGGCGAAACCCCGTGGACAGCGCGTAATCCACGGGAAGTTCAAAGCTGTGCCGGGTCCCCGCGAAGTATTCATCCAGCGCGCTCGCCGCAGCATCTAATCTGCCCGGAGCCTTCAAAATGCGCGGGCTGATTTTTGCCGCAAGTGTTTCCAACACGGCATCGAAACCTTCGCGCTCAAAAGCCACACGCACCAGGCCTTTGTCGGTCGCCGCTAGCAGCAAAGTGCCCACCGGGGTGTCCACATAGCGATAAGCCACATCCAAAAGCCCCAGGCGTTGGGCATTTTCCACCAGCTGGGCATGGAGTTTGTCCGTTGCCCCAGCCTCCACGGCAAAGTGCGATTTATCAATCATGTCGGTAGCTCTTTCGTAGTTTCTTCATTCCATCTGCCGCCGCGCGGCGTACCGCATCCGCATTCGAGTCAAGTAGCTCCGCGGCTTCCCGGTAGCTCAGCCCACCCAGATAGTGATAGGCAATCGCTTGCCGTTGTCTAAGCGGCAAGGCAGCAACCAGCTCCCAGATATCGCAGTTGCTTATCGATGCCTCCACGGCCTTCTCATAATCCTGTAATTCTTCGGGTGGAGCGGGGGAGACCATGCGAGCGCGCCGGGATTGTTGGCGAGTGATGTCTATTGCTTTGCGGTGGGCCACGCGCACCAGCCAGGCCTCAACATTGGTGTTCTCATCTAATTCCGGCCAGGCTTTGAGCGCTGCAAGAAAGGTTTCTGACCAGTCATAATCAGCATCGCTGCCTGGGCCCAACACTGCCCGACACACCCGCAGCACGGTCTCACCGTGGGTTGCTACTGCCTGTTCAAAAGGAAGATTCATCAGCTACACCTTCTAAGGTTTTAAACTCGCTGGAGTCTAAAACAGCCGGGTCTCGGTGACTTCCGCAGGCTCTTCCAGCTCCAAGAGAAAGCGCTTGCGGTCGAGTCCGCCTGCATAGCCGGTCAAGGAGCCGTCTGCGCCAATAACGCGGTGACACGGAATGATGATGCTGACGGGATTGCGGCCTACGACCTGACCCACACGTTGCGCTAAATGTTTGTTTCCTAGCTGCTGGGCAATCTCACCATAGGTCATGGTTTCGCCATAAGGAATCTCTTGCAGCAGCGCCCACACTTCTTGCGGAAAATTATTGCCCTGTGGCTGCACCGCAATGGTAAATTGACTTCGCTGGCCAGCCAAATACTCATCGATCTCCGCTTTTACTGCTTGAAAGAACTCGTCGTTTGTCGCGTCGACGTCCGCGCCAAATGTGGAGGAGTCCGGCAGATGCCAATGCCCGGGGAAATACAGCGCCCGCAGCTTATCGCCGTTAGCCACCAGGGTCAGCTCACCCAGCACCGTGTCGATGGTGCCGTGTCTTAAATCGGGCATAAGGCTTTCCTCCATGGAGCTGGAGCGAATTTCGCCCGGGTCTTAATCCGGGCCTTTACTAGTAGACGCTTGGGTGGCTGAAAATGTGAGATCAGCTTTTGAGAAGTTTCTTAATGGCGCGCATTGCTTCATCGAGCATGTCTTGGTCGACGGTGCCATCGGCTTTCGATGCTCCCGCGACACAATGCGCAATGTGATCTTCTAAAAGGGCCAGCGAAACATTTTCTAAAGCAGATTTCACTGCCGATATTTGAGTAATGATGTCGATGCAATATTGGTCTTCATCAATCATGCGGTGAATCCCGCGCGTTTGTCCCTCAATACGCTTCAGGCGCGCAAGGTATTTTTTCTTCGAATCAACATCAGTGTTATAGCCGTGCTGACCTGGTGCATGGCAACTGCACGTACTATCTTTTCCGGTCATGACCTGCTCTTTTCTTTATTGAGGGGGAGACGATTTTGTTTTAACAGTCTACTTCAAGTATATTTTTGTACGTCGCCAAGAGCGACAGGCCCCCATCGTCTAGCGGCCTAGGACACCGCCCTTTCACGGCGGCGGCACGGGTTCGAATCCCGTTGGGGGTACGGAAGTAATTCCACCGCTAAATGGCCCTGTGGCGCAGTTGGTTAGCGCGCCGCCCTGTCACGGCGGAGGTCGCGGGTTCAAGTCCCGTCAGGGTCGCATTGGGAAATGGAAAGCGTCAGCGAAAGCTGGCGCTTCTTTCGTTTTGTCCTTCTTCTGAAAGCTCAGTACCGGGTAAAGGCTTTGCCTTCTAGCCGATACTGAGCTGTTGTAGTTTGTTTCACTAAAGTTAACCTTATCTAAATACTGTGGCGCTTCGAGTCGCCTATTCCCGGGTGGCTGAATCTCATGTGAAGGAGCCCCCGGTATGGCCAAGGTGCCACGAAGAACGACTTTCCGCCCGCTTGCCCTCATAATGGCCATGGCATTGGCCATCGGATGGACTGCGTGGCCAGCGTTGGCCCAGGACAGCTCGGAATCTGCGGAGGCAGCAGCTGAGGGCTCCAAGATTGCGCTGATTATGGATGCCTCGGATTCCATGAATGAGGAAGACGTCGATGGTGGCACGCGTTTAGACGCGGCAAAGCGTGCATCGCAGCAATTGGTGGACTCAATGCCAGAGACAGCGCAGTTGGGCATGCTGGCCTATGGAGCCTCAGAGTCTAATGCGCCGGATAACCGGGAACGTGGCTGCCAGGACATTGATGTTCTAGCCCCAGTTGAGCGCATCAACAAGGAAGAATTAAACGCAGAAATAGATGCTCTCAAGGCACAGGGCTATACGCCCATGGGCAATGCTTTAAAAGCAGCTGCCGATGAGCTGGGCAGTGCGGGGGAGCGTTCGATCATCTTGGTTTCGGATGGCATCGACACTTGTGCGCCGCCACCGGTATGTGAGGTTGCAGAAGAACTTGCTGGCGATGGTTTTGACCTGGCCATCCACACTGTCGGCTTCAAGGCGGATGCTGCAGCGCAGGAAGAGCTAAAGTGCGTCTCAGACGTCTCGGGCGCCACCTTCGTGGAAGCAGACAACGCTGAAGAACTTGGCAACCAGTTGGAATTCCTTGCGCAGCGTGATGCGCAAGGCTACCAAGTCGAAGGCACCGAGTTCGAATACGCCGTCACGGTAGAAGACGCCAAGTGGCTCGATGAAGGTCAATACCAAACCCGCGTTGAAGTAACGGAAACCGAAGATGACGTGCGCTACTTCCGCGTTGCTGTCCCAGAGGGGCATCATGCGCATATCTCTGTAACTGGAATTCCCAACCGTGATGCCTCGGGGCAGACTTCCGCAGGCCGCGAGGGAGCAGTTTTCGTAGGCGTTGAAGAAGTCTCCAACCATGCTGGTGGTTCCGATTGTCGTTCAGAAGATTTGATGACCATCGCAGGTGGAAAGATCGATCTGAGCAACTACGCTCCCACTGAACCACGTGTTTCTACCATCGAAGGTGACAAGCCCGGCAATTGCGACATGAACGAATGGATTGTTGGCCATTCCTTCTACGGTGATGGAAAGCGCAGCCTAGTAGGAGAGGAAATCTCTGTTGAAGTCAACGTCACCTACGAAGAAATACCTCCAGAAAACCAAGTCCAGCTTGAAGGCGACATAGGCTCACTGGCGCAGGAAGAACCAGAAGTTAAGTTCTCAGACGCTCAGGATATCGAGGCTGGAAACAGCTTCAACAACGCTGTTGAGGTCGAGCCCGGAACCTATGAGAATTCTATTGTTGCTGGTGAAGTGCAGTACTACCGGGTTCCGGTGGAGTGGGGCCAAGTTCCGCAGGTAGCTCTACGCAACCGAGTGAATGAGAGCATTGACCACGCGTGGATGACTGCTCAGCTCCTTAACCCAGTGCGTGCGGTGATTGCCGATAACAACACAACCAGTTCCTCTTCCGATAAGACGAACGTTACGCAGGTGATGGCGGACCGCCCGCTGCGCTACAACAACCGCAATGCGAACTGGGGCGGACATCCGCAGTCTATGGCCGGTGACTATTTCATCGCGGTGTCGATGTCGGTGCCGCGCCAAGAAGAAAGCCTGGACCGCATTGAGCAAGACTATGAGCTTGCCGTCGATGTCACGGGAGCAGTTGATGAAGGAAGCGCGTGGCGCCCGAGTTTTGAGCCTGGTCCTGAGCCATCGGATACTCCGCCGACTTTCGATGCCACCTCGGATGAGGCAACAGAAACTACTACGGCTGCAGATGCGGACGATGATTCTGACATCGCCAATGCCGCAGCGGAAGGAAACTCTGAAGGTGGGTTTACTGGCCTCATTTGGGGCACCGTTGGCGTCTTAATCCTCGGGTTGATTGCGATTATTGGTGTGCTAGTTTTCAAACTGCGGAAGAGACAGTAGGTAAGTAGTGTCATTGCGCGGCTAATTTAGTGTTTGTACTGCTGATTTGTGTTGCTGCTCAGGCATTCTGTAAAGTAACTATTCGTGCCTGAGGGGCACATCAATTAAATAAGGCCCTGTGGCGCAGTTGGTTAGCGCGCCGCCCTGTCACGGCGGAGGTCGCGGGTTCAAGTCCCGTCAGGGTCGCAAGATTGTCCTTGCGGCAATCTTTGGCCAGATAGCTCAGTCGGTAGAGCACACGCCTGAAAAGTGTGGGGTCGCCAGTTCGATCCTGGCTCTGGCCACAACCAAAAGCTCCTAGTGTGAAAACATTAGGAGCTTTGTTGTATTGGCAAGTGTAGACTAGCCACATGGCAAATGAAGTAACCCACAATACTGACCGCAAGCGTTTCGTCATCACCGTTGACGGAGAAACCGCTGGATTCGCTGATTACGTCACTCCAACGGATGATGTCCGGGATTTCAACCACACTGTTATCAACCCTGATTTCCGTGGCCAGGGGCTATCCTCGCCGCTGATTAAGGCAGCTTTAGATGAGACCCGCGAAGCCGGGTTGAAAGCCGTTGCTTCGTGCTCTGCTGTTCAGCATTTTGTCTCTAAGAATCCCGAATACGAAGACCTCATTCGTCGCTAAGCAAAGCGAGCCAAGGAGGAAGCAATGGGTAGCGAAGAGAAAAACATTCAAGTTACGCACGATGCAGAAAACACCAAGTACGTGCTTACCGTGGATGGGCAAGAAGCGGGCGCCGCACACTATGTAAATGTTGCTGACGGGGTGCGCGACTTCAACCACACCGTTGTCGACGATGCTTTCCGCGGACAAGGCCTATCAAAGCCGTTGATTTCCAGCGCATTGGACCAATCGCGCGAGGACGGCGTCAAAGTTATTGCTACCTGTCCAGCAGTGCGAAAGCTCGTGCGCACCACCGGCGCGTACAAAGACATCATTATCAAGGCTTCCGACCTTGAACAGGACAGCTAAAGCTTGAGACTCTTGTAAAGCACGAAAACCTCAAGGGAGCCGCGGCACGAAAACTAACGTGCCGCGGCTCCCTTGTCTTTGAAAGATACAGCGATTAAATAAAGTAATCGGGGTCGACCAACTTGATTTGCTGGTCCTTTTTGCGCGGGCGATTCTTCGAAGGGATACCAGTAGCAGTGTGGTGATCAGGGACGTCCTTGGTAACTACAGCGTTGGCGCCAACCGCAGAGCCTTCGCCAATGGTGACTGGACCTAAGATTTTTGCGCCGGCGCCGACAACGACGTTGTCTTTTAAGGTTGGGTGGCGCTTGGTTTGAGTTAATACTTGTCCGCCTAAGGTCACGCCGTGGTACAGCATGACACCATCGCCAATTTCGGCGGTTTCACCGATAACAATGCCCATCCCGTGGTCAATGAAGAAGCGGCGACCAATGGTGGCGCCAGGGTGAATCTCGATGCCAGTGAGGAAGCGATTGAGCTGCGATAAAATGCGCGCTGGCCCTTTAATGTTGCGCTTCCAGAGCCAATGGCAAACGCGGTGTGTCCAAATTGCGTGCAGACCTGAGTAAACAATGGCGTTTTCTAGGTCTCCGCGGGCCGCAGGATCGTGCTCACGAGCATTTTTCAGATCTTCGCGAATCCGAGAGATGATTGTCAAAGGGTTCATAGCCGAAATCCTACCGTTAAACCTTTAAGTCGCCACCACATAAAAATACCCGGCTACCAATAACATTGGATAGCCGGGAATGACGCGATGAATTTAAAGATGCACCGCAGCCCTGGAATTACTAGTCGCGGATGTCTTCGAACAGAACGGTGGAGACATAACGCTCACCGAAGTCTGGGGCAACTACGACGATGGTCTTGCCCTTGTACTCATCACGAGCCGCGAGCTTAAGTGCTGCAGAAACGTTAGCGCCGGAGGAGATACCAACCAAAAGGCCTTCATCGGTAGCAAGCTTACGAGCCAAAGCGATGGACTCTTCGTTGGTTGCGGTGATAACTTCGTCCAGCAATTCACGATCCAGAACCTCTGGGATGAAGTTTGCGCCCAAGCCCTGAATCTTGTGTGGGCCAGCCTTGCCCTCGGTCAAGATTGGGGAGTCTGCAGGCTCAACTGCAACCAGGTGAAGATCCGCATTCTTTTCCTTCAAGTAGCGACCAGCACCGGTGACGGTGCCGCCGGTGCCTACACCAGCTACGAATGCGTCAACCTTTTGTCCGGAGTCTTCCCAGATCTCTACACCGGTGGTCTCGTAGTGGATCTTGGCGTTTGCCTCGTTGGAGAACTGACGAGCCAGAACTGCGTTTTCCTGCTGTGCCAAGATTTCATTCGCCTTGTCGACTGCACCCTGCATGCCAGCTGCACCTGGGGTCAGGACGATTTCTGCACCGTATGCGCGAAGCAGAACGCGACGCTCAGCGGACATGGTCTCTGGCATGGTCAAGATGACCTTGTAGCCACGAGCTGCGCCGACAAGTGCCAGTGCAATACCGGTGTTGCCGGAGGTTGCCTCCACGACAGTTCCGCCAGGCTTGAGCTCACCGGATGCTTCAGCAGCGTCGATGATTGCCTTACCGATGCGGTCTTTGACGGAGTTTGCTGGGTTGAAAGATTCCACCTTGACCAGCACCTCTGCGCCGAGGTCCTTGGTCAGGTTGTTGAGTCGAACCAGTGGGGTTCCACCGATGGTGTCAAGAATTGAATCGTGAATCTTAGCCATGAAATGGCCTCCTCTTAATAGACAACTTTGTTGGTTTATCGTTAGTGTACACCACAACACTAGACCGGGCGGTATATATATTCTAGACCGACAGGTTGAGGGCTTTGTCGAGTTTGACTCGTTATCGCAGGAAGCGGGTGCACCTGATTGGGTGTCCCTAGAATCATGGAGGACATTGTGAGCCAGATTGGAGTTTCCGTAATGATTTGGGTTAGGATTACCCCCGAATAACGGTTAAACTGTGGATAACCGTGTTGGAATACCCCCGTTTTACGGGCTTTAAGGAGTTTGGGTTAATGGACTCGCATCGGATCAAAGACGACGATGAAGCCGTCCGCACCGCGCTGTCTTCTCTGAAGACTGCTACTGGCATTCCGGTCACGATGTACGGAACTCTGTTGCCGGATAATCGCCTGCAGATTACGCAGTGGGTTGGCTTGCGCACTCCGGCGCTGCAGAATCTCATCATTGAACCAGGTTCTGGTGTCGGTGGGCGTGTGGTTTCGACGCGACGTGCTGTCGGCGTTTCTGATTACATTCGTGCGAACACGATCTCTCATGAAAACGACCGTTATATCCAGGATGAAGGTCTGCACTCTATTGTTGCCGTGCCAGTCATCGTCCAGCGAGAAATTCGCGGCGTTATTTATGTTGGTGTTCACTCTCCAGTGCGCTTAGGTGACAAGGTGATTGAAGAAGTCACTATGACTGCACGCAGTCTGGAGCAAGACTTAGCGGTTAACTCTGCTCTTCGTCGCACTGACGGCAACAAGGCTGGCGCTGGCCGCGGGCACGTTATGAACGGTGCTGAATGGGAGCAGGTTCGTTCCACTCACTCAAAGTTGCGCATGCTTGCTAACCGTGTTGAAGACGAGTCTTTGCGCAAGGAACTAGAAGCACTGTGCGATCAGATGGTCTCTCCAGTGCGAGTAAAGCAGTCCACGAAACTGTCTGCCCGTGAATTGGATGTTCTTAGCTGTGTAGCTTTGGGACATACCAATGTGGAAGCAGCAGAAGAGATGGGCATCGGTGCTGAAACCGTGAAATCCTATCTTCGTTCGGTAATGCGCAAGCTCGGGGCACACACTCGCTACGAGGCTGTGAACGCTGCGCGCCGGATTGGTGCTTTGCCGTAAGATGGTTAGGCGTGAAAGATCTATTTAAAGTTTCCGGTGGAGCGCGCCTGCAAGGCGCTGTGAAAGTTGACGGCGCCAAGAACTCAGTTCTAAAACTGATGGCTGCTGCATTGCTCGCTGAAGGATCTACAACGCTGACTAATTGCCCAGAGATCCTCGATGTCCCTTTGATGCAAAAGGTGCTCGAGGGCCTGGGCTGTTCTGTTGTTATCGACGGTACAACCGTCACTATTGATACCCCAGCCGTACCAAGCAGCGATGCGGACTTTGATGCAGTGCGTCAATTCCGCGCATCTGTTTGTGTCCTCGGTCCGTTGACTGCACGCTGTGGCAAAGCCCGCGTAGCACTTCCTGGTGGGGACGCCATTGGTTCGCGTCCTTTAGATATGCACCAGTCGGGACTGGAAAAGCTGGGCGCAACTACTCATATAGAACACGGCGCAGTTGTAACTGAAGCTGCTGAGCTAGTTGGCGCCAATATCAAGTTGGATTTTCCTTCAGTTGGAGCGACCGAGAACATCTTGACCGCTGCAGTGCTGGCCAAAGGCACCACCGTGCTAGACAACGCTGCCCGCGAGCCAGAAATTGTTGACCTCTGCAGCATGCTCCTAGAAATGGGCGCAGATATCTCGGGTGCAGGAACATCAACCATCACCATTAATGGTGTGGAAAAGCTAAGCCCTACTAACCATGAAGTTATTGGCGACCGCATTGTTGCGGGTACATGGGCTTATGCTGCCGTGATGACTCAAGGAGATATCACTGTTAGCGGTATTGCTCCACGACACTTGCATCTACCACTATCTAAGTTGCGTTCCGCAGGTGCAGACATTGAGACCTACGAGAACGGTTTCCGCGTACGCATGAATGAACGTCCAAAGTCTGTTGATTACCAAACTCTGCCTTTCCCAGGTTTCCCAACTGACTTGCAACCCATGGCGATTGGCCTTTCGGCTATCGCGGATGGAACAGCCGTCATTACCGAGAATGTCTTTGAGTCTCGATTCCGCTTCGTAGATGAGATGCTTCGCCTCGGGGCCGATGCGCAAGTAGATGGACACCACGTTGTTATTCGTGGACAAGAAAAGCTTTCCTCTACAGACGTCTGGTCTTCTGACATTCGAGCAGGCGCAGGTTTAGTGTTGTCCGCCTTCTGTGCAGATGAACAAACCACAGTGCACGATGTCTTCCACATTGACCGCGGATATCCGCACTTTGTAGAAAACCTTCAGGCTTTAGGCGCCACAATTGAGCGCGGCCAGGAAGAAACCAACCAATAACTTCATCTTGATTCAAAACAGTCCCCAGAGTAATTCACATTTATGTGTGTTTACCTGGGGATTTGTGTTGGTTCGTGTGGGTGTGTAACTTTATGTGAGTCAGCGAGACCGACAACGCCCCGCACAGAACATCAAGTTCTGGTGAGAATGGCGGTAGGAAAACAGCCGCTGGCAAAGAACAAAAAGTAATTTTTGACTTTCCATTCACATGTTCTGTGGCGCATCTTGGATGTGGTGTGCAGTGTGTGGTGTGGTTGTTGTCTGAGAACTCAATAGTGTACCAATGTACTAGATTTTATATTTTTGTCTGTGTTGTGTGGATGAG
>NZ_PUGE01000005.1 GCF_002967075.1 Corynebacterium sp. J010B-136
GCATAGTAGGTAGAATACCTTTCCTCCCAGCCCTAACGGCCGAGAATCTAGATGTCTACCAAACAGGGGTCAGGTCCCTGTATCTCGCCACGGTGATCGACTGCTTCAGCCGCCGCTTGGTGGGCTGGGCCATCGCGGACCATATGCGTACTGAGCTCGTCGCTGATGCGCTCAAGGCCGCTGCCGCGACCCGTGGATCGCTGGCCGGCGCGATCTTCCACAGCGACCACGGCTCGGTCTACACCTCCAAGGCATACGCCGAGCTCTGCGCCCAGCTCGGACTGACCCAGTCGATGGGAGCTGTCGGTTCCAGCGCCGACAACGCGATGGCGGAGTCCTTCAACGCGACAGCGAAGCGCGAAGTCCTCCGGGACGCTGCGTGCTTCACCGACGAACTTGTCCTGCCGTCGAAAGATGTTCCGCTGGCTGACCCGCTACAACACCAGGCGCCGCCACTCCTGGTGCCGCTACCAGCCCCCGAACACCTACGAACGCACCCACTCCGATAAGCTCGCGCTCGCAGCGTAAACAACCCCCGTGTCCACGAACCGGGGTAGGGCCCGACCATCGAGGCCGAGCAGCGAACATGGGCGACGATTGCGCACCTCGCCGATCAGTACGAGACGATCGCGCAAGAAGCTCAAGCCGAGCACATCACCGAGCTGTTGGAAGGCACAGGGCTCGAATCTGACGTGCTGGCGCAGATCACCGACTCCGAGACGTTCGGATCGATCGTGACTACGCTCCGCCGAGCAGAGGCCACCTGTCATCAGCCCGAGCGCCTCATCACTCGCGCGCTCAAAGCTGGCCCCGTCAGCAGCGCGGACGATCCGGCGAGCCTGTTGCGTCACCGCATCCAGCAGCTTGCGACCCGCACCACGCCCGGACGCCGCACCAGCCAGCGTCGCCGGTTCATCACGGGATTCATCCCTGAAGCCACCGGCACCATGCCCGCCGATATGAGACATGCTCTGGATGAACTCCGGCAACACATCGAGGAACGAGCAGAAGCCCTTGCAGAGGAAGCCGTCACGACCCGCCCTGCCTGGATGAAGAGCCTTGGCACCGTGCCGAGAGAAAGCACGAACGCACGTGAGCGATGGGAGAAAACGCTCCGCGCGGTCGTCGCCTACCGGGACCGATACGGAATCGACACCCCTACGAGCTTGCTTGGTCCGGCATCGGACAACACGCAACACCGCATCGACCGGGAACGCATCGAAACGCTTCTCGCCGAGCCCGCTGAGCCCGCCTCGTCCCACGCTCCATCAGCGATGACTCGGGAAGGGGTGCAGCGGTGACGGCTGAATAGTGCGTTGCGTCGACGACTTCGCTCACTACCTCAGGATGCTGCCCCGCTGGCTCACCTCATACCCGTACGAAGTCCCCTGTTCCTGCATCAGACCCACGCGTCATACTGTGCTCTTGGCGGGAGGTGGATGGTCATGCAAGCACGGCGAGGCGGGCTAGGTAGGTGTCGAGTGCGGTGGTGATGCTGTCGGGGGTGAAGGTCTTGGGGGCAGTGATCGCGTTGAGCGTGAGGCCGTCGGTGAAGGCCCGTAGCAGGGTGGCTTCGCGTGCGACGTCGGCACGCGGAGCGAAGGCGTGCACGGTGACCTGGCACAGGTGCTGAAGCCCGTCGTTGATCTCTTGGACGATTGTTCGGAGTTCCGGGGTTCGCGCTGTTGCGGTGATGGCGAGCCAGACGTGTGCCTCGGTGCGGCGGGTGTCGTCCAGTGGGAGTGCGTGAAGCCAGGCCTGTCGGATGTCGTCTCGTGTGCTGCCAGTCGGCGTGAGGGTGGCGAGTCGTTCAGCCTGATCATCGCGGAGCAACTGGATGGTCGAGGCGAGCATGCCGTCGCTGCTGGGGAAGTAATGCCGCAGCGTGGACGGCTGTATGCCCGCTTCGGCGGCAACCGTGCGCACGGATACGGTATGGATGCCGTCGCGTTCGATCACCCGGGCAACGGCGCGTGAGATCGCCGTCCGGCGTGCATCGTGATCAACGATCTTTGGCATCGAGTCTCCTTTGCCTGTACCCATCCCTATTATGGTACGACTGTACTACAATATTTAGCGCCTCCGGAAGGATCCCATGTTCAAACTCTCGGCCCGTCACGTCACGGGGCTCCTCGTTGTGGGCACGACCTCGGGCATGGCCATCCCGCTGACGCTCTGGCTGCTTCGCGATCCTGTACGCTTCACTGCTGATCTCCTCGGGATCGGCCAATCCGCGGGCTTGATCCCATGGGCCTGGGGGATGGCGACGGTCATCGCCATCACTTATGTCACCTATACATTCTGGGCGGTCCCCTTCGTGAGGGAGCACGCCACAGAGCTCACCGGCCTGAAGCTCCTTGCCGTTCCGCTGGCGCTGGTCAGCGGAACGCTAGAGGAGCTGATATTCCGGAAGTTCCTTATGGACTGGCTTGATGCCCTTGGCGCAGCCGGCTTCCTGCAAGTCCTCGGGACCGGAGTGGCTTTCGGTGCCGCACATTCTTTGTGGGTGCTGTTCTCGCGCGATGCGCGGATCATCCTTCCCGTCATCACCGCTACCACCGTCCTCGGGGCGGCGCTCGGGGTGACTTACCTTCTCGCGGATCGCAACGCGCTCCCGGTGATCGTTGCGCACATCGTCATCAATCTCATCATCGAGCCATGGCTCCTTCTGAGTGCGGTCAGTGAGAGGTGGGGCGCGCCGCAACCTGTACCGGCGGGTCACGAGCTATCGCGCGCGAACTGTCCCTAGCGAGGTCCGGCATCCTCAGGGCGGCGCGCCTGGCCGGTTGGTCAGACAGACTTTATGTCTGATAAAGTAATTGCATGCCTGATAAGAAGTTCTCTGTTGATGATGCAACTCGTCTGGTCGCTGTGGGCGAAAAAGCCGAGACGGGCGCGCGGCGCGCGGTGCGGTGGTTCCGTGTGTTCGTGGTCATGCAGGCGGTGTACGCGCTAGCGTTCACCGTGTCGATCGATGTGGCCGGAGTGGACTATTGGAAGGCGTTCGCGCCGTTCCTGCTGGTCACGCTGTGCATCTGGATGATCGCGCTCCAGCACCGGCAGTCCGCGCCGCGGCACGGCCTGCGGAACGTGGGCATCGCGGTGGCGACGTGGTTCGCGCTGTATACGCTGATGCTCGACCCGGCGCTTCAGCTGTTCGGCGCGTCTTCGCCGTGGTGGTGGGTGCTTGCCGGCATGGTTTCGGTCACACCGATCCTGGCCTGCGTGTTCGCGAGCTCGCGGCGATGAGCCATCCCCGCAAGGACATCGACACACTCATCCACTCCCCGGTGCGGTTCTCGCTGCTGGCCGCGCTGCGCAACCTCGAAGACGTCGATTTCCGGTTCCTCGCTGACCTGTTGGAGGTCAGTGACTCCACGCTTTCCCAGGCCCTGACCGTGCTGTCGGAGGCGGACTTGGTGAGCGTCCGCAAGGAGGCGGTCGGGCGTCGCACCCGCACCTGGGTCAGGATCACCAAGATCGGGCGTGAGGCGTTCGAACAGCACCTTGCGACCCTGCAGGCCATCGTCGAAGCCGGCACCCAGACCTCACGTGGAGAAGAGAAGCCCGATGACACACCAGCTCCCGCATGATGACACGGCACGACCTGAAGAACCTCGCTTGGAAGAGCCACGTCTTCCGGGGATGAGCTCAGCGACGATATGGCCGAGCACGCTCATCCTGACCGCGGGAATCGCGGGGCTCGCCGTCCTCAACGCAGAAGGCGATCTGAAGCTCCCCGGCTCGGAACGGTTGCAGGTCCTTGACGATCCTGAGGGGCTGATGGGGCTGATCTCCTACGCCGGAGTCGTCCTCGGCGCCATCGCCTTGGGCGCACTGGTGTTCAGCTGGTGGCGCGGGCGTCGCAAACCCGCTCATGCTCTGACCTACTGCGGATCGGGACTTGTCCTCTGCGCGCTCGGCGTGGCACTCATCATCGGTGGCGGCGGTGAGCGCCCTGTGCCTTTCGCCGCGCTGGCCTGGATCACGACGGCGACCGGCCTGATCATGACGGCCTCCTCGCTGACGCGTTTGATCAAGCCTCATCCGGCTGACCGAAGCCCCTGACTTAAGAAAAGGCCGACGCACCCGTACCTGGGTGGCGATCACCGACACCGGCCGTGATGCCTTCGCACGCCACCTGGCGACCCAGGCCATCATCGGCTCCGGCACTACCGACCCAGCAGCACCGCAGACCCTCAAGAAAGTGACCGATGAGCACCTCCATCCTCCTAGCCCGCCCAAGCGATCTTGATCCGGCCGCCGATACGCTCACTTCTGCGTTCGAGGATTACCCGTGGACCCGGCACGTCATCCCCGAGAACGACTACACCGCACGACTGCGTCAGCTGCAGCGTCTCTATCTCGGCTACGCGCACGCGCACGGCCTGGTCGCCGTGACCGAGGACCTGGCAGGGGTCATCGTGCTCCTGCCTCCGACCGCTCCTGAACCGGATACGGAGATGATCGAGCAGATCCTCCAGTTGCATGGGGACCGGATCGACAGGATCGCTCCTGGTGAACCGCCGGCAGGCGCATGGCGGTTGGAGACTCTCGGCGTACGCCCGGACCGGCAAGGACGCGGGATCGCCACTGCGCTGCTGACCTTCGCGCTGGCCGAGGTCGCCGACCGGGGTGGGAAGCAGGTGGTGCTCGACACCTCGGACCCGCGCAATGTCCGCCTGTATGAACGTCATGGTTTCCGTGTCACCGCGCACATCCCAGGAACTGATGGCCCACCGGTGTGGACGATGCGCGCAGCCATCGAACGACCACCCGGCCATGTAACGTCGTTCCCCGCTTCCGCCGAAGTCGCCCTGAGTGAGTACCTGAAGGCGACCAACACGCATGACTTCGATCAGGTCGAAAAGATCCTTACCCCCGGCGCGGTCTACTTCTTCGGTGACGCGACCTGCGTCGGCCTCACCGAAGTCCGGGCCTACTTCGAGAGCACCTGGGCAGCGATCCCTGATGAGCGGTACTGGGCTGAGGACACCTCGTGGGTCGCTGACGGCGCCGACGCCGCGGTGGCCGTGTACACGTATCGCTGGTCCGGGACCCTGGACGGGGCGCTACGCTCGGGAGCCGGGCGCGCCACGAACGTGTTCACCCGCACCGGCCAAGGGTGGCGACTGACCCACGAGCACCTCAGCGGCCTGCCCGTTACAGAGAACCCGAGAGCTCAGGAGGAGACCGCATGAGGACGCTGTGCGTCGTCACCCATCCCGAGGCCACACACCACGTGCATGAGCTCGTCGGGGGCTGGCACGACTCCGAACTCACCCACACCGGTCTAGAGGCCGCAGAGAGGATCGGCGCCACACTGGCCAAGCGTGTCCCTGCCGGAGAGCCGGTCGAGGTGTTCTCCTCCGACCTGCGGCGTACCGCGCAGACCGCGGAAGCGATCTGCCGATATCTCGCCGTGCCGCCAGTGTTCGATGCGCGGCTACGGGAGAAGTCGTACGGTGCCGCGGAAGGCAGATCGCAGGCGTGGCTGGATGCGCGCTTTCGCACCCCGCTGGCTCATGGTGAGCGGCTACGCCATGACGAAGGGATCGACGGGGCCGAGACGATGCACCAGTTCGCCACCCGCGTCTATGACGCCATGGACGAGATCCTGGCGCGCGAATGCGCGCATCAGATCATCTCCACGCACGGTGGTGCGCTCACCTTCATCGCGGCGGCATTCCTGCGCCTGCCCATTGATGCGCTCGGGCACATGCGACTGCGCTCCGTACCAGGTGGGATCACCGTGCTGCGGGAAGACGACTATTTCCATAACCGCATCCTGGTCGAGTTGAACACGGTGCCCTAACCGCCCGAGCTCCATTTCGGTCGCACCGACCGAAAGCTACCCACCCTTCCCGACGCTCTGTGAAGCCGTCTCAGAATCCGGTTAAGGCAACGTCGTTGTTGTCTACCCACCGGTGGCGGGGTCGTGTTCTCGTGCTCGAACAGAGGGCGCGCTGGGCGGCTCCGGGAGAAACTCGTGGCAGAAGACGACGACGATTTCGACAGGCCCCTTCGTCTAGGCGTGCGTAAGTTCCGCGTTACCGCTTCTTCCCTGCTGGCGATGCCCACGTCTTGCAACTCAGGTTGACAGACGTTTCTGTGCAACGTAGGTTGACAGTATGGAGTCTTCACAGGTCGCCGAGGTCGCGGAGGACACTACTGATCCGAGGGCGGGGTTGCGGGCGGTCGCGTCGTTGCGGGTGCTTGCGGACACGTTGGAGTTGCGGCAGGTTGAGGCTGCGTTGCGGGCGGGGATGACGTGGCAGGAGATCGCCGATGCGCTTGGGGTGAGCCGTCAGGCCGCGCACAAGAAGCATTCCAAGAGGGTCGATCCCTCGATCCCGATTGCCAGGAGGAAGTCATGAGTAAGTTCGTTCAGGCCGCGCAGACGAGTCAGGTGCTGTCCTTGACGGCGCTGGAAGAAGCGTCGCGGCAGGGGCTCCGGGAAGCGGACATTGAGCATCTCTTCCTTGCGCTCGTGCTGTCGGATCAGGTCGCAGGACGCGTGCTCCGGGAGATGGGGATCGGCATCGATGATGCGCGCCGGGCGGTGCGCGAGCAGCATGACGCGCAGCTGGCGTCCCTGGGCGTGCGGGCTGTGCTGCCCGATCCTGGACGGATCGTGTTCCACGAGACCGATGGGTACGAGTTGAAGCAGCGCGCCGCTGACTTGATCGGGCGTGCGGGCGGGAAGAGTCGGGATGGCAGTGCGGCGGCGGTGCTCCGTGAGCTGCTGGCCGAGCCCAGTGGCCTGATCGCGGATATTCTGCACCTACTCGATGCGACGCCGCAGGAAGTCTCGGAACGCCTCGACCGGAGCGTCGCAGGTGGTGTGGCGGCAGCGCCTGAGCCGAGCGTGGCGAAGGGCCGGACTACCGGCACGCAGGAGACATTCGTCCCCGCCCCAGCCGCACAGGTCTGGGACCTCCTTGCCGATCCTGTGCGCGTGCCCGAGTGGGAGGTCAGCGTCGGCTCGATCGAGCTTTCGGACCAGGAGGGGCGCCCTGGCGCGGTGTGGAAAGGCCGAGCGCCCGAAGCACGCCAGGACGGGAAGCCTCTGAAGATCAAGCCACTTTTCCGTCGTCGCCTCATCGAACTCGTGACCGCAGAATGCCCTCACAAGGTGGCGTGGAGCTTCGAGTATCCGGATGCGCCGCAGAGTCGTCCGATCCTCACCGAGTTCACGCTTGCGCCGACGACCGGTGGCACGCAGGTCACCATCACCACCTCATGGGCCAGGCGCACGGGATGGCGGCGCTTGATCGGTGTGCCGTTGCGTCCGTTGCAGAAACTCATGGTCTGGCTTCACCTGTTCCAGACCGGCAGCGCCATCAGCCGCGCTTTCCGCTAAAGCGCACTAAAGATGATCACGAAAGACACGATGACCTCCTCTGAATCTCCGATTGACGATATCGACGACGCGAAGTCGGGCAGCCCTGCGGTCCCGTTCCGTGAAGGTATCGCGCTGTTGTGGTCGTACTCGCGTCCGCATCTGCGAACCCTTATCGTCGGCGTGCTGCTGGGGTTGTTCGCAACGGCGATCACGCTTGCGACACCGATGGTCACCAAGTGGGTGCTCGACTCGCTCGGCACCGATCTCGACCTCGCCGGCCCGATCACAATCCTGGTGCTGATCCTGATCGTCGGAATCATCGCGAACCTCGCCCAGAGCGTGCTGCTGGGTAGGCTCTCAGAGCGCATCGTGCTGGATGCTCGCCGTGGCCTGGTCAGCTGGTTCTTCCTGGCGAAACTGGAACAGATTCAGCGCTTCCGCACCGGCGAACTCGTCACCCGCGTCACCAGTGACACGCTGCTCTTGCGGGAGGCGACGACGAACAGTCTCGTGCAACTCATCAACGGCCTGGTGTCACTGGTTGGAACCATCGTGTTGATGGCGATCCTCGACTGGCCTCTCCTGTTGACCACGCTCCTCGCACTGGTCGTGGTCGGCGCATTGTTCGGTGTGCTCGTCCCGCAGATCGGTAAAGCCGATAAACGTGCACAGGACGCCATCGGAGACCTCGGTGCGACATTGGAGGGCGGGGTGCGAGCCCTGCGTACGGTGAAGTCCAGCCGCGCCGAGCACCGCGAGATCGCACGAGTGAACACGAAAGCCGAAGAATCTGCCCGGCACGCTATCCGTTCGGTGTGGTTCTCAGCACTGACGTGGGCGGTCGCTGGCGGCGGGATGCAGCTGGCGATCATCGTCATCCTCGGTCTTGGTGCAGGACGCGTCGCACTCGGCGAGCTTGCCGTCTCCACTCTCGTCGCGTTCCTGCTCTATGCCTTCAACATCGTTGACCCGATCGCCTCACTGTCGGAGGCATTCGCGACTCTCCAGAGAGGTCTCGCCGCCGCCGCGCGCATCCGTGAGACCGAACACCTCGAACTCGAGAACACGCACGCTCGACCCGCCGATGCATCTACCCACCCGAGCACCCCCGATGCCCCGGTCCTCGCGCTCCGTGCAGTCACAGCGGGCTACGCCGACGCAGAAGCCCCCGCACTGCGCGACGTAACTCTCGCCATCCCACGCAAGGGGCACGTCGCGCTCGTCGGCCCGTCCGGAGCGGGAAGGACAACGGTCTTCTCGCTGTTGCTGCGCTTCATCGACCCCACCTCGGGGCGACTCGAACTGAACGGTGTTCCATATGATCGGTTGAGCATTGATGAGGTCAGGTCCGGCATCGCCTACGACGAGAACATCGACGCGCTCAAAGCGCGCCCGCTCGGTCGTCTGCACATCGAGGATGAACCGTCATAAGCGGCGTGCGGGGCGAGAGCTTGAAGAAGGCCCAGGATGGCGGAGAATGTTCGTCGGCCTCGCCCTCGGGCTTGCTGGTGCAGGGCGCCTCTGTTGTCGGTGAGAGCCGGGCGCACGTTCCTCGCGGTCCTGGGCACCGCGCTCGTCATCAGCGCTCTCTGGGTCGGGATCGCGTGCCTCACCGCCGACTCGCCACTGGACATCCTCCTCGCGCCTGCGATCATCGGCGTCATCGCGCTCGTCAGATTGCTCGTCGGCGCGCCGCTGCTCTGCCGCTTCGTCGAGGCACAGGAGGTCGCCGGCCGCCTCGAGGTACGGTACGTGCTGAGAGCCCGCGTGATCCCCGTCCCGGACATCGACGAAGTGGTCTTGGTGCGGACCCTGCGCCTATCCTCGTGGAGCGGTAGGCCGTCCTCGGCCCCGCGGGTAGTGCTGCGGCGAGGCGGGCGTACCGTGGAGCACGGCCACATGGAGCGGATCGGTGACGACTTCTTCGAGGTCGTAGTGATCCTTGATCTCGTCCCGAACCCAATCCTTGGCTGCCTTGCGGGTCGGGAACGTCATACGGGGCAAAACTACTGGCTTTGCGACACCCATGTCTCGGCCTCCTCGCATGTCCATCCAGGAAACGTCCCGTCCCGGTGAGACGCAGGCGCTTGGCCGCCCGACAGAACAGTAGAATCGGCAGCATGTCCGACCTGTTGCCCAATGCGGAGCCTCTGGCTGAGATGCTCCAAGGCGCTACCGAGCCAAAGAACGATGCCCGTGCCATCGTTGCGGCAGCCAGCGCAGCATCATCGGTGGACGAAGTCGATACGGCCATCGGCACGCTCATCGAAACCTGGCGCACGTCATGACACAGACCAGGATCGTATCGCTGGAGGTACGAGGATTCCGAGCATTCGGTACAGATGCTGCGCGCTTCGAACTCGACGCGCCCGTAACAGTCGTCCACGGTGCGAACAGCCAGGGCAAGACTAGTCTCGCGGAAGCGATCGAGTTCCTCATCTCGGGCCGCAGTAGCCGCAGAGACCTCCTTGGCGGCGCCAAAGCCGAATATAACGACAGCCTCCGCAACGCTCACCTCCCCGCAGGTGAGCAGGTCTACGTTGAAGCTGTCGTCCGGATTGGAGACGGCTCCCTCCACACCGCTCGGAGAAACCTCACCGGTGACTTTGGCCGCGGAGCGGAGTGCGACAGCGTAGTTCTGATCGATGGCGACGACGCGGAGGACCTGTCCAGCATCGGGCTCTCGCTGGCAGACCCGCCCGTGAGCGCGCCGGTCCTCCTGCAACACATACTTCGCCACGCGCTTTCCACCGAGCCGAAGCAAAGAGTCGCCTACTTCAAGTCTCTTCTCTCGCTCAGCGACCTCGACCTTCTCAGAGAGCGAGTCGCCGAGGGCCGGAAGCAACTGGAGCAAGAACCCGACGGACACTGGCTGCAGCAGGTCGCGACCCTTCCCGAAGAACTTGTCGACCTTCAGAAGCGGCTCAGCT
Source organism: Corynebacterium sp. J010B-136 (assembly GCF_002967075.1). Classification (GTDB taxonomy): domain Bacteria; phylum Actinomycetota; class Actinomycetes; order Mycobacteriales; family Mycobacteriaceae; genus Corynebacterium. The sequence goes on from NZ_PUGE01000005.1 coordinate 10,276, forward strand.
CTATCGCACGGACAGCAGAATCACCCAACGATCTCGCCGCCGCCATCGGCGATGCCTTGCGAGACGCAGCCGAGATCGTCACCGGCGATACGCACGCGTCACTCGCTGACGCCAAGGTAGCCCTTGAGTCGCGGGTGAGCGCGAAGAGCGAAGCCGTTTTTCCGATCGCTGGATTGCGTGCGCAGCCGATACCGCCCCTCGACCTTGTCGCACCCGAGACAAAGCAATACGCCGAGGTCCTCTCGGCAGTCGACGCGGAGGTCGCGCGACTCCAGCCGATCCTGGCGGCCGTGCTCCAGGTCGATGAGATCGCCGACGCCTCCGCACCAGTGGACTGCCCCGTGTGCGCTACCCCAGAAGCGCTAACACCTGCCCGCATCGAAGCGCTGCGAGCAGAACTGGCTAGCGCCACGAATCTCGATCAGATCGCGGCCGAGACGCTCGCCGCCATCGACCGTGCGCAGGACGTTCTCACTGTTGTCACCCGTTATGTCACGACCGGGGTGCCGCAAGCTGCAGACGCGCCCGAGCCTGAGATCTCGCCTCTAGCAACCAAACTTGACGCGTGGGGACTCGACGCGGATCTTGTTCGTGACAGCTACGCGAGCGCCAGAAGCATCGCAGCTGACATGCGCTCACTCACGCCCGATACACAGGCTGCCAGTGAAGCGCTGATTGCGCTCAGATCCGCTGTCCAGCGACGGCAGCCGCTACCAGAAGTTGCTCCTGACTTCGCTGACCTCGACAACAAGCTCCACTCCCTCCGACAGCAGCGTCAGGCGCACGCCGTCACAGTCAGTGCGCTTGAGCAAGCGGTTGCTCCCGTGATCACGCAACGAGCAGAGATCACCTACCAGCGCCAACTATTGCGGCTCTTCGACGCGGTCACCGGGCTGGGTGAAGACCTCACCCGCGTGGCGCAACGAGATCGAGCACTTACACGCGTGAGAGCGGCAGAGAAAGAACTGCAGAAAGCTTCTGTAGCGCTACTCGACGCGCGCTTCACCGAGATGAGTGAGACTATCAAAGCCTGGTGGCTGACGATCCGGCCAGAAGAACTCGTCGACTTCCTCGGAGTGAAATCCAAAGCCAGCGGCAACCGCTTCGTCAACCTCATCGCCGCCCTGCACACCGAAGCAGGGACAACCCCGGTCGAACGAGACGCCCTTGGGGTATACAGCGATTCCCAACTGAACGCCCTGGGGCTTTCCATCTTCCTGGCACGAGCAGAGCTATTGGGCTCACCCATTGTCGTCCTCGATGATCCCATCCCAGGCAGCGACCCCGATCACCGACTCACATTCGTCCAGAACACCCTCACGAAGCTCCTCGATGCCGGAGTCCAAGTCATACTCACGACGTACGACGGGAAGCTCGCGGACTGGAGCAAGAGTCACCACGACCATCGTGGACTTGTGTCCTACGAGCTCAACCTCGCAAGTCCTAAAGCAGGCACCGTGCCCACACAGACTTCGGACGTGTTCAGCCAGCTCATGCTCGACGCGGAAGACAACCTGAACGCTCCGACCGCTCGGGGCAGGCGCGCAGGGTGTGGCAGCTACCGCTCGGCAGCGGAACGGCTTGCGAAGCAGATTATCGCCACCGCACGCACCGAATCAGGCACCCTCTGTTCCGTAGCGGACGTTGAGGCGGAAGCAAGCGTCCTCGGGCAACTCGTGCCGCTTGTTCGCGGATTCGCGCTGAGTAACGATGAGAAGGGGAAATGGAACACGTTTTCAACCGTGTTGAACCCTGGCAATCATGACGACGATGTTCCTTCCACAACAGAACTCAAAGTCATGCGTGGGAACCTCCGTGCGATCGCGAAGTCGCACCGTGCCCACTGGACGAACGGTCTGGTGGCGTAAGCTTCCGCCTCTCGACATGACCCCCGAGGTTCGCAGTTACTGCCTATGAACATCAAAGCGACCGCGGTACGGACGATGGGCGCATCTCCACTCCAGCGCGCACAATCTTGGACCGAACTGTTCCCGGGCTATATCCGAAACGTTCTCCGAGACGAGCGAGAGACTCACCATTCTCGTAACGACGTGCAGCATCTTTGATTTCGGCTTCGGTCATTCTCCGAGGCGGAGCCGCGACGCCTGCGTCATACAGAATCTTCCGGACCGATGCTTTCGTGACCCTCAGGCTGCTTGCGATGTCCTTGACATATGTCCCGGCGTGAAACAATCGAATGGCTTCGGCTCGGTCCGCGTCCGAAATCTTCCGTCGCGTGATCGATGTACACATCTCTCCCCGTGAGTCGACAGCTCCCGAAACGCTGGCTCGCTGGACCTTTCCGTCCCTGACACGGGATGCGGCACGGGCAAGGCGCTGAGTGGATCCGCCGTGTTTGACCGTCTTCGCGTCCATTTCACAAGTAAAAGGCTTGGTAGAGAAAATCTACCAAGCCTTTTGCATTTTGTTTGGAGCCTAGTTCGGGGTAAAGCGACATAAAACGTGTCTTTATCGGCGTGTTGAGTGCTGTGACATTTCGTGTGTCCCCCTAGCCGTGGCGTAGGGCCTGGGCTGGGGGTTTAGTTGTTAGCGCATGGTTCCTTTGCGTATGCCGATATCGTTGGTGTGCGTGCTTTCGATTCCGGTGTCGTACTGTGCTGGTGTGCCGTCGTGGTCAAAGGACGTGTCGTTGGTGGACGCAGCGGTTACTTTGGTCAGTGCGCTGCGTCCACCACTTCTGTTGTCGAGCGATCTCAACGGGGTTGTCGGGGCATTGGGTGTGATTGGGTGTGTAGGTAGCACCACCAGTCGATGGCAGTGCGTTGATGTTCTGGGCTCATGCCGCGGTGGTAGCGGGCCAGGTTTTTAACCCGGGCGTTGATTCCGCCTTCAAGGCTGTTTGTGGTGCTGGCGAGATTATTGCGTCTGGCGGTATCGCTATCGCCGTGGTCGTCCACTGCGGTCAGGAATGTAAACAGGTGTTGTTTTTTGTGCAGCTTGACTAGTAGTTTCCAGGCTCGCCTATGGCGGTAGTGGGTATAGAAGTAGGTTTTGTTGCTGCGAAACTGTGTGGGGATGTCTGCGTGTTGGATGTCTTTGACGTAGGTCTTTTCGTTAAGCCAGGTGCTGTAGGTGTGTTCGAATTCGTGGAGTTTGGCGGTCCATGCAGCAGCTTTGGCGCGGGTATCGACCTTGAGCAGTTGTAGTGAGAGCCAGCGCAGTACTTTGCCGGAATTGAGTGTGGGGTTGAGTCCGACGTCTTGTTGAATATTGCGTTTGACGTGGACAAGGCAGCGTTGAATCTGGGCTGTGGGCCAGGTATCGCGGATGGCTTTTAAAGCTCCTGCGTGCCCGTCGGTGGTCACGACTTGTGGTGGGGGATTTTGTCGAGGAGCCGGTTGTAGTTGTAGGTGTTTTCATGTTTGCACCAGTGCCAGGCTAGGACGTGGTCTTTGGACGAGGCGATCAGTAGGCAGTTGTTGCCGAAGTAGGTCCCGTCGATAAAGACCTGTTCGTAGATGCGGTGTGGGTCGAGGTTGGTGGGTACGGTGACGTACCAGAAGGTGTCGAACCAGCGTTGTAGCTGACGGCGGCTGCGATGATGGTCGTCGGCGACGGTATGTAGTGGGGTTGATGTCAATATCCAGCGTAGGAAGATGCGGAAGCGTTTGGCTTGGATCGCGGTATCGCTGGTGTTGGTGAAGCTGTAGCCGCAGGTGGGGCTGGTGCAGCGCCATCGTTGTGTGCCGGCTGAGGTTGTGCCATTTTTCTTTATTCGCCCGTGGCATAGCGGGCAAGTGTTGTGTTGGTTTACCACGCACCATAATTTTTCCTGCGGGGATACCAGCTACCATAACTTGGGTCTAGTGCGTGTATTTCCGGACCGAAAGGGCTGGTGCAGCCGCAGGCAGACAGCAGATTTGCTGTTTGTGCTGACCAGCCAGGCTAAAAACTACGATCCGGACACACATTAAGACGCTTTACCCCTAGTTCGCGTCGCCAAATATTCTTTGACCAGTTAATATTGGCATGGCGAATGAAAAGTAAAGGCGCTCGACCCATGGGGAGGGGAGCGCCTTAGAAGTTGGAATGGGAAAACAGGTAAGAGAATGTTAGGCGAACCCAAGAATTGCAGTTACGTGAATCCCATTTGCACTCTTAGGATAACACACTCATGATTACCATCAAGCCGGAACGGCTTGGGAGCCTAGTTCCACGAATGTTAGAGCTAACATCTCGGACCACGCCGTGGCACCGCCTTGACTGGCGAGCCGGAACCCTTGAACTCGTGGAAGAAACATTAAACGAGGTGATGATACCGGGGACTCGCACGCAGGCATTGGAGCAACTTCGGGAATATATGAAAATCGCGCTTCGCGACGACGATGGCGTGACAGGAACCCAAAAGAAGCTCAACGATTGTGTCAAACATATAGATCCGAGCAGTGCGCATAATAGTCACAATGTTGAGCTTGCTCAATACCATGTGAAGGATCTCAAGAAGACCTATCTACAGAACTGGGCGGATCTATTAGAGGAGCCAGATCGAGCTGGTCAAGTGGATGTAGAGGGTACCGCGAAGCGTATTATTTCGCATTTGATTTACTGTGGAGTTCCGCCCGCCAGCGTGTATCAAGTGATTCATGACCAGCAACAATCTTCCGTTGAAGTTACGCTTTCAGATGTACTCCGAGAGTTAGATGAAAAATCAAAGAGCAGGCCAAGGGATTTTAGTTTTGCTATACCCGTTGATCGTACACCGAAGTTTCTACACTCTTCGCCTGCTCCTCGCGGTTGGTTAACACCAAAACAACTAAAGCAATGGAAACATCAAAATGCCCCGCGAGCAGATGTAGTACGACACTATGGTGGTTTCGTTCTCACGGTTCAGGCAAGGGATGTTAATGAAGCTGCGGCAGAGATTCAGCGGCTGCTTCCTCAACTATCATTCAAATTTCAAGCTGGCTCAGAAAATGGATTTTCAATTCTGCCTGTTATGTGGTCAAAAGAGAGGGGAACTGAGTTCCCAACAAAGCGGACTTCTCACCCGTTGAAAATTAAAGCTTTTCAAAGAGCGGATACGCTGGACGATTTGCACATAAACTACCGGACGCGGAATATTTTGGCACTTATTGAACCTCTCAAGACCAATGACTCGCACGTTGCTGTTGTAAATGGGTGGGTCGCGCTTGAATCATTGCTTGTCGATTCTGTGGAAAATGACCGTCTTGCTGCTGAAAGAATGGCGAGAGTCGTCGCTGCAAGTTATTTTCGTACTGAAATGACTTGGCTTGCGCGGAACTATGTTGATGCATACAAAGGCAAGTCGTTTAGAGCTGACGAGATAGGCAAAGCCGATACGAGTGCCGAGCGTGCAAAAATGATGGCCAATCTTATAAAAGACGAGGAGAATTTTGAACTTCTAGCCGAGGTGGATCGTCTTGCTATCCGAAAAATGCATGTTGCATTGACGAAACCGGGTGAGGTTTTTGATCGAACGCAAAAAATTCTTGCCCGAGAGTTTCAGCGGTTATATCGGAAACGTAACCTCTTTGTTCATGGTGGCAGGGCCGTGGAGCATGGGATTGACTCAATAGATGAGAAAGTTGTTCCGCTTCTCGTAAACGGCATAGATCAGTTGCTCATTGCGAACATTCAATATGGGCTGGATCCTCAAGCTTTTGCAGCTTCGATTGCGTTTAAGGCTTCTCACTTGGCCCCCGACGGGCGTTCAGATACTTACGCAATATTGGATCTACTTGATATAGAGAATCCTGTTTAGAGCATTGTGTCGTTGAACTCGGGGCCCTTTGGGGATTAGAACTGAGACGCGCGCTACTACGCTCTTGCGGCTCTTTGGTCGAGCCAGTCTTGGGTAATGGCCATGAATGCAGTTGCAATAGCAACCATTCCGAAGATCCAGTTGAATACTGGGCTGCCAATGAGTACGACGGAAGCTGCGAATAGCGCTGCGAAGACCAAGGAAACTACAAGATAGGTTTTGACGCTGATATCAGGGTTGTACATAGACGAATCCTTTTGAAGATTTGAGGTACCCCGACAGCTGCCAGGGCAGTGATTTTCCTTGCCGGCGAGCCTACACGAAGGAATCCACTCTGTCGCCACTCAAGCCAAGGTCATATTGCCCAAGCATGGTTTCACGTGAAACTTATCGAAGCCGCGGAATACGACTACTACCGGAGAATCTCAGCTCAAGATTTCCAAAACTCCTGTTAATTGGGCTGCCACCAGCCTAGGGTGGGAAGTGGAACATTCACCGCCGCGGCGCGACTAAGGAGTTTTTGTGAGTTATAACAATTTTAAACAAATCTTTGAAACCGGTGAAAAGCTTGAAGAACTCGCGGAGTACTTTGTCGGCCAAAGCTACAGGGCGCCGCTTGTCGATGGCACCGTCCCCGTCGCTAATATCACCTTTGAACCGGGCTGCCGCAACAATTGGCATATCCATCACGGAGAAGATGGCGCAGGCGATCAGATCTTGTTGTGCACGGCGGGAGCTGGTTGGTACCAAGCGGAAGGGGAGGAGCCCGTCAGCTTGGAGCCAGGCAGCGCCATTCGCATCCCCGCCGGATTGAAGCACTGGCATGGCGCGAAGGCTGATTCGTGGTTTAGCCACCTCGCCTTTATTACGCCTGGCGAAGGCGTACGTAATGAATGGCTCGAACCGGTCACCGAAGAAGAGTATGGCCAGTTACCAGGCAATTAACAAGCGAATGCCTTGAGACGTGTGTACCTCAAGGCATTCGCTTTATTTATGGAAGGGTTTAGCTAAGGTGCGACCCAAACTGTTTTGGTTTCTTGGTAGTTCGCTAGTGCTTCTGGTCCATTATCGCGCCCCCAGAAGCCGGACTCGCGAAGACCGCCGAATGGGGTTGCAACCGTGCCTTCGGAGTAGCCATTGACAGCAACGGTTCCCACACGTAGCTGGTCAGCCCACCACTTCATCTGAGCGACATCTTCGCACCAAATTGTGGATGCAAGACCGTAGCGTTCGCCGTTGATTCGTTCTACTGCTTCCTCGCGAGTCGAAACCTGCAATACCTGACTAAGAGGACCGAAGACTTCTTCCGTCGAAAGAGCAGTCCCAGCAGGTGCTTCAGAAATCAGTGTCGGGGAAACCCAAGAACCTTCCGCAGGTACGGCAGGTCCTTGGTAGAGGACCTCTGCGCCAGCTTTGGTTGCTTCGTCAATCCAACCCTTGATGCGATCTGCCGCACGCTGATTAATGACTGGACCCATGTTGACATCAGTGAATGGATCTCCAACCTTAAAATCCTGTGCAGCGTTAACCAAAGTATCGGTGAACTTACTGAAATCATCTGGCTCGCCGCCTACAAAAATGATGCGTGAGGAAGCCGTACAATTTTGGCCACTGGTGCCAAAGGCTGCGCCGATGATATCCGCTGCGATGGCATCGTAGTCACGGGCATGTTCGGCGTCGACGAGATAGCCAGCGCGTCCACCAAGCTCCAAAGAAACAGCCTTGAGGTTGGATTCGGCTGAGTAGTTGAGGAACCTACGGCCGGTTGGTCCAGAACCGGTAAAGGTTAGAGCATCAACATCATTGTGCAATCCTAGTGCCTGGCCCGTTACTGCGCCTTGGCCGGAAATGACATTAATAATGCCTTCTGGAACCCCGGCTTCAATAGCAAGACGCGCGAAGAACAACGCCGAAAGCGTTGAATCCTCCGATGGCTTAATCACCAAGGCGTTGCCGGCAGCAAGCGCAGGTGCGGCCTTCCAGCCAAGCATGGCAATCGGGTAGTTCCACGGCAGCACACATCCAACAACCCCAACTGGGATTTGCTCGACCCAACCCCAGCCGTCGGAACCTTGTAGGAATCGGCCTTCGGCTTGTTCTACGAGGTTGGCAAAGAACCGAAGATTGGCGACAACGTCGGGGACATCCTCCGAAAGAGACTCGTTGACTACTTTTCCGGCTTCAATGGCATCGAGGTATGCAATGTCATCCGCCTTGGCTTCCACTACTTCTGAGAGTTTGCGTAAAGTGGCGATCCGACGCTCGGTATCAGTTGACCACCAGCTGTCAGTCCAGGCATGTCGAGCGCTCTTGACTGCCTTATCGACATCGTCTGCGCTAGCTTCTGCCAATACGCCTAGTGTTTCGCCATTGGCTGGATTGATCAGCGCGAATTCTTCACCTGACCCGGTGTCAGGTTGCCCGGATATAAACAACCCAGAATTCGAGTTAACAATCTCATTGAGAAATGAAGTCATAATTATTCGATCTCCTTCAATGCTTTTAGAGCTTCTGCGAGTTCTTCGACCGCTTCATCGGTAGCTGTAGGAAGCGGCGAGCGTACTGGACCCTGTTCTACCAGTTCTCGGCTGAGACTCTTCTTCAGCAAGGAAATAAATGCAGGTGAGGATTCAATCAGACCCAGTGGCTTGGCAAGTACGTCCCACACCTGGACGGCGTGTGCCCAGTCCTTGGTTTGTACAGCTTCCATTAGTTTCTGGCATTCTTTCGGCAGCAACCATGCCGATGCAGCGACCCAACCGGTTGCACCTTGGGTGAACCCTTCCAACGCAATGCCATCAGCACCAACGAATACTTCAACCTTGTTTCCTTGCTCGCCCGCAGCATCTAGTGCAGAACGTAGTTCGCGAACCCTCAGAGCTTCACCGGAGGTTTCTTTTACTGCCCAGAAGGTTCCGGTATCGACGAGGCTCGCGAGGTGTTCGGGCGAGAGATCTACACCGGTTGAGTGCGGGTTGTTGTAGACCAAAATTGGTAGTGGTGACTCAACCATTACTTCGCGGAGAGATTCAATTGCTACTTCCGGCTCTAGTCCGCCGTAATAAGGCGGGGTGATCATCGCTGCTTGAGCCCCGAGTTCGGCTGCGGTTTTTACCTGCTCAAGGACTTCCTTTGGGGTATATCCCATGCAGCCAACGACAATATTGGCACGGCCATCGATAGTAGAGATTGCATGTGAGACTTGCTCACGGCGCTCATCTGGTGAAAGTGCGAGAGCTTCGCCGGTTGCACCAAGCAACAACAAGCCAGTGACACCTGCATCGATGGCACGGTTAATGCCCCGGTCGAGCGCTTCGAGGTTTTGTTCGCCATTAGAAGCGTAAGGGGTGGTCGCTACTGCAAAGACACCGCTGTTGAGAGTGGAATTCATGATTGCTCCTTGAGAAATAGAAATGATTGGAAGTTAGCTGACTGTGGAAACTTTGAGGTGGAGAAAGTCCACGTGAAACTGCATGCATGATTAGGTGGTTAGGTTTCTGACTTCTTCTTTGACTTCTTCGTCCTGGTCAGCAGTGATCCAGAAATCTGCGCCCTTGATGCCTAGCTCTTCAGGATGGAAGACAGGGTTTTGGCCGGCGTTACGCTGTCGCTCGTAGTCTTTGTAGACCTTGATAACTACTGGAAGCAGCAAGAGGATGCTGATCATGTTGATGAAGCCAAGGACTACGTATCCGATATCTCCTGCGGCCCACATCATGTCTGCGGAGATAACACCGCCGACGAAGGAAATGACTAGGGAGCCAATCTTTAGAACCCACAGTGCCTTTTCATTCACTTTTTCTTTCGTCAAGAAGATGAGGTTTGAAGAAGCGATATAGTAGAAAGCGACTTGGCTCGTGAAGGCGAAGAGAAAGATAGCCAGAGCAACGAAGACAGAACCGAAACCTGGGAATACCGTATCGATTGCTGCTTGGGCATTAGCGCCACCGGTTACTAGGTCAGCTGGAATGTGTCCTTGGTGCAGCACTTCGCCGATTGGTGTGATGACGTTATAAGAATCAGTAGCAACAATCAGCAAACCGGTTGCCATGCAGACGAATAGAACATCGACATAGATGGAGAATGCTTGGACCAACCCCTGCTTGGCGGGATGGCTGACCTGCGCTGCGGCTGCACCGTAAGTTCCTTCGCCAACACCGGCAACAGATGTGAAAATTGCGCGGCGGATGCCCCAAGTAATTGCGAAGCCGAGGATGCCTCCGAATACTTCGTGCGCGCCGAACGCACTGGAAAGAATTAGTCCAATGGTCTCTGGAATATCTTGGAAGTTCCAGAAGATGACGACAAGTGCGACGACGATATAGCCGACTGCCATGAAAGGAACGATAAGTTGCGCGACATTCACAATTCGCTTCGTTCCGCCAACGATGACAAATCCGAGTAGCGCGGTGACGATAGTCGCCGTGATCCACGGATCGATGCCGAATGCGTATTCAACCGTTGAAGAAATATTGTTGGATTGGATCCCTGGAACAAGGAATCCATAAGCCAAAAATGCGACGAGCGCTGCAACTACTGCGAGCCAGCGCAGTTTGAGGCCGTGATAGATGTAGTACGGAATTCCGCCTCGGTGTTCACCGTCGATTTTGCGCTTGTACACCTGCGCAAGGGTCGATTCTGCATAAGAACTGGCTGAGCCAAGGAATCCAGTTACAGCCATCCAGAAAATCGCGCCGGGACCACCAGCTGCAATTGCGGTTGCAACACCAGCGATAGCACCGACACCGACGCGGCTAGCGAGTGTCATTGATAGCGCCTGGAAAGATGAGATTCCCTCTCCATCTTTGCCCATGGTTCCGCCAGTAGAGATGAGGCGCATCATTGTGGGAAAGCGTCGAAGCTGGGTAACTCTGAAAACAACGGTGAAAAGGATGCCGAGGGCTAAGGCAAGGTAAGCAAGCCATTCCCAGCCCGTATTGCCTATTGCTTGGAGTATTTCTGTAATTCTAGCCATGATGTCACTCATGTCGTCCCTTACTTTCAGTCGGGCATGTGATGTAGAACTCTTCCTTTTGGAATATGTGACATATTACAGGCTAAGTTTGATTTGTCTAGCACTTTCTTCAATTGCTGCAATTAACGTGGGTTTGAGGGGCTGAAATAGGCGATAATGAAACGATAAGACGCGATGAAATGCAAAGGTCGGACAACTGCACAGGCAAGTGTTGGTTGATTTGCCCCCTTATGCGCCATCGATTTGAGGAGAAGTAGAAAATGGTTTTTGCAAAAGCTGCGGATATTCAGAACCCGCCTAGCCTGCGTGAGCAGGTGGAAAGATCTATTTCTGCTGCGATTACTTCTGGACAGTTGGAGCCGGGGGAGTTGCTGACGGTTCCGACTTTGGCATCAAATTTTGAAGTATCGGCAACCCCGGTTCGTGAGGCGCTATTGGAACTTGCTCGGCGGGGATTTCTGGAGCCGGTAAAAAACAAAGGCTTCCGCGTTACCGACGTTTCAGATGATGAGCTGGAGTCAATTGCGAACATTCGCTTATTGCTTGAGCCGCCAACAATGGGGGCAATTGCTCCAGGTTTTGACGAAGGTAAAGAGGCTGAGATGCGAGAGCTGGCCGACCGGATTCAGCAGGGGGCGGAAACGAATGACCTCAAGCTCTACCTAGAATGTGACGTGGAATTTCATGCACGACTTACGGATATGGTTGAAAACCCCTTACTGACGGATATGGTCAGTGACCTGCGTACTCGAGCTCGATTGGGGAACTTAAAAAAGATGGCGGAGTCAGGACGTCTTGCCACTTCAGCAGCGGAACATTATGAGCTTTTGGATGCTCTCGTGGCGCATGATGCGGAGCTGGCGGAAGAGGTTATGCGCCGCCACGTTGGGCACACCGTGGGTATTTGGGCAGGTCGCGAAGAGTCTTAGACCCCTCCCCCCCCCCATCATTGTGGCGTGCATCGCTTTAGGGAATTTTGTGAGACTGGTTGCACATTTATCCACCCTCGTTTAATGTGTGACATATTACAGCGGTGGTTTTATCCACCACTCCACGTTTTCACCAGTAATCCTTGCTTCACATGAAACATTGCGGCAGGACTCACTGGTGCTGACAACGAATGAATGGAGTCCCTAATGGCCTTTGACGTTGCCATCATTGGAGCAGGAATTGTAGGTGCAGCGTGTGCCCACGCGCTTAGTAATCGTGGAATCTCAGTTGCAGTTATCGATCGCTCTTTGCCGGCGAGTGGTACCAGTAGCCACTGCGAAGGCAATCTGTTGGTTTCAGATAAAGGTGCCGGTCCAGAGCTTGATTTGGCGCGGCACTCAATTGCTTTGTGGGAGAATTTAGCGCAATCATTAGGTGAAGAGCTCGGGCCGAAATTTCCTTCGGTTGAGTTTGAACCTAAAGGTGGCATCGTCGTTACGACGACGGAAGCAGGAGCTCAGCCTTTAATAGACTTTGCGGGAGAGCAAAGAGCTTCGCTTATCGATGCCCGCGTAATGGATCTATCAGAAGCACTCGAGCGCGAACCACACCTTAACCCCGAGATCACAGCAGCTGTTTACTATCCAGAAGACTGTCAGATCCAGCCAACGATTGCCACGGAAGCGTTATTGGCGGTTGCACGCAAAAACGGTGCCGAGGTTTTTAGCAAGACAGAGGTAGCTGCATTGCTGCGGGATCCTTCAGGTGCGGTACAGGGTGTGCACACTGCCCGCGGAGACATTAAAGCAAAGAATGTCGTGGTAGCAGCAGGGCCGTGGTCGGGGAAAGTTTCAGAAGCTCTCGGGGCACCGGTACCAATTAAACCTCGTCGCGGAAACGTACTTGTCACCTCACGCATGCCGCATCGCGTGTTTCACAAGGTCTACGACGGGGATTATTTCGGTGCTACGCAGTCTGCCGATGCATCACTGCAAACAGCCGCGGTCATTGAATCATCGCAAGCCGGAACTGTATTAATTGGCTCGAGCCGTGAGCAAGTCGGTTTTAACGAAGCAATGCACGCTAACGTACTTGCGGAAATGGCGCAGAAAGCTTTGCGAGTATTTCCATTTCTATCCGACGCAGCCATCATCCGTTCTTATGGCGGGTTCCGTCCGTACATGCCGGATCATCTTCCGATTATTGGCGATGATCCACGGATTCCTGGTCTTTTCCATGCATCAGGTCATGAAGGCGCAGGAATTGGGCTATCCGTTGCAACCGCAGAAATCTTAGCCGCTCGTCTTTCCGGCGGCACAGCATCCAGTCCGTTGGGAGACATTGATGACGCGCCCTTCGATCTGCGCAGACCTACCTTAAGTGAGTGCTTCCAGGAGGAGACCGTATGAATTCTCGACTAGTTCCACAAAGTAAAGACCCTATCCAGCGCAAACCCGCACAGCCGATTCATGTCACTTTTGACGGACAAGAACTTGCTGGTGAACAGGGCCAAACTGTAGCCGGCGTATTGATGGCTAATGGCATTGTCTCCTGGCGAACAACGACGGTTAATTCCCGTCCGCGTGGACTATTTTGTGGCATTGGAGTTTGCTTCGACTGCATTGTCCAAGTCAATGATCAACGTGACGTTCGAGCATGTCAGCGCCGGTGTAAAGACGGCGATGTCATTGTTCCGCAGCATGATGAACTGCCGGTGGTGAAAAGCAATGACTAGTACACCAGATATGTTTGCCTCAAATTCTGATTCCAGGCATGTAGTGGTGGTTGGTGGTGGGCCAGCCGGGCTTGCCGCTGCGGTTGCTGCCTCAAAGCAGGGCGCGCGAGTAACCCTTGTTGAAGCATCTGATGAACTTGGTGGCCAATTCTGGCGACACCTGCCCGAAGAAAGAGCAGGCGCGAAAGAAGCCAAGCTGCACCACAACTGGGACACCTACGTGCAGCTGCGTGACTCAGTTCTGAACGATGACACTTGCGAGGTGCTGCTCGAAGCCCAGGTATGGGCTATCGAGACTGAAAATGCGAAGTCAGTACTCAACGTGGTTGTAGGAAATGTTGATGACGGCGACCGAACCCCCGTGCGTTTATATCCAGACGCCTTGGTGTTGGCTACTGGAGCTCACGATCGAACTCTTCCATTTCCAGGTTGGGACCTACCGGGAGTATTCACCGCCGGTGCTGCACAAGCATTCGCGAAAAGCGAGCGCATTGCCGTTGGCGAACGCGTCGTCGTAGCTGGAGCTGGACCATTCCTTCTGCCAGTGATGTCCTCGTTGGCGGCAGCGAACGCCAAAGTAGTTGGCGTATTTGAGGCAAACGGCATCGGTAATCTTAGAAACTGGCTGTTGAATGCGCCGTGGAAGCTAGCCGGTGCAGCGCACAAAGGCGGTGAACTCGTCGAGTATTTAGCAACGGGAATTCGACATCGGATTCCGTACCACTTAGGTACCGGCGTTATTGCCGCTCACGGTAAAGATCGAGTGGAGGAGGTAACCGTTGCAAAACTTGGTAGCAACTGGGAACCGATTCCTGGGACAGAAAAGCGCTACAAGGCGGATGCCGTATGCGTAAGCCACGGATTTACCCCGCGTTTAGAGCTGGCTATCGCAGTAGGCTGCGAAATCTTGCCAACTAAGTTCGTCAAAGTAAATAAAGACCAAGAAACCAGCGTGCCGAATGTCTTCGCCGCAGGTGAAATCACGTCCATCGGTGGTTGCGATGCCGCATTGGCTGAAGGCGAGATAGCGGGGCACCGGGCAGCAGGCAGCAAGCGCGACAGTCCACAGCTGCGCAAAGCAGTGCGCATGCAAGCGGTATTCAATCACTTCGCCGGCAGACTCGAAGCAGCACATGGTATTCGCAAGGGCTGGACAAAGTGGCTTGAGCAAGACACCTTGTTATGCCGTTGTGAAGAAACAAAATACGGGTCATTCTGCGACACCATTTCAAAGACAGAATCATCCGGACTGCGGTCCGCGAAGCTGACAACCCGTGCTGGCCTTGGTATCTGCCAGGGACGAATATGCGGACGCAATGTCGAAGCAATTCTTACGCAGTTAACCGGTGACTCAGCTGGTGATGGCGCTCGAACCGACCGCCGGCCCATTGTTAGTCCCGTGAGGTTGGGAGATATTGCCAACTTCGGTAACAAGCAGCCTGCGTCCTTCACCTCAATTGAAAGCGAGAAATAAATGCGTTCCAAACTTCTTTTTTCAGCAGTCGATTCCCACACCGAAGGCATGCCCACTCGGGTAATCACCGGGGGATTCAAGCCGATTCCCGGTGAAACCATGAATGATAAGCGTCTTTACTTCCAGAAGAATCTGGATCATCTGCGCCAATTGCTAATGACTGAACCGCGTGGACATGGTGCGATGAGTGGAACTATCTTGATGCCGCCAACGCGCGATGATTGTGATTTTGGCGTTCTGTACATTGAGGTTTCCGGTCTGCTTCCTATGTGCGGTCACGGCACCATCGGAACTGCAACGGTCCTGGTTGAAACCGGAATGGTGGAAGTTCAAGAACCGGTAACCACCATTCGACTCGATACCCCGGCGGGCCTCGTGGTTGCACGCGTCGCGGTCAAAGATGGGCACGCGGAGTCAGTAACCATTGAAAATGTACCAAGCTATGTTGACCGCCTCGATAAAACCGTTGACGTTCCGGGTTACGGTGAGGTGCCGTATTCTTTGGCATTCGGTGGAAATTTCTACGCCATGGTCGAGCTCGACGACGTCAATCTAGAATTCGACCGGAAGAATCAGCAAGAGATCCTCAAGGCAGGGTTGGCGATTATGGATGCCATCAATGACACCGATGCACCGAAACATCCCACTATTGAAGGTCTTGATCACGTACACCACGTGGAATTCATCGCGCCGGGCTCTGATGCCAAGCTCTCACGACATGCGATGGCCATCTACCCAGGCTGGTTTGACCGTTCACCATGTGGCACGGGTACGTCAGCGCGAATGGCAGAACTGTGGGGCCGCGGTGAGCTGGAGCTCGACACTGACTTTGTCAACGAATCATTCATCGGAAGCCAGTTCACAGGCAGGCTGATTAAAGAAACTAAAGTCGGCGACTATGACGCGGTCATTCCTTTGATTACTGGCCGCGCGTGGGTAACCGGTATCGGTCAGTACATGCTTGACCCGACCGATCCTTTCCCAGCTGGATTCCAGTTCTAAAGCTACACTGACACCTAGATTCGAAATGCTGCCGGAACCACACTCTGATTGTGGCTCCGGCAGTATTTATATGTCCAGGTTAGAGGTGTTATCCTCGAGGTCTGATGATTTAAGCTCCAAGTCTTTGCGAACGGATTGCGCCCTGCGTGGGTTATTGAAAATGGGCCGAAAATACCCTCTCCTCGTGAACTTTTGGTTACCACATCAGCGGGGTGGCCTGAGAGCCAGTAATTACTTATCTGAGGGTGAAAATTTCAGATAAATACACAGGAGAATCGATGTCCATTTCTAAGGTTCGAATTGCGATTGCTGCCGGCACGGCTATGTCCACGGCGTTCATTGGCGTAACCGTTGAGCAGGTGCAAGAAGAGATTTCGCAATTTAACATCACCAACATCACTGACTTCCACGGATATATTTCTCCAAGCGCGGCGCACCCGGGTGCGCCGATGCTCAAGTGTGCAGGGGATCAGGCCGCAGGCGGCCTGATCCAGGCGTTTGTTTCTTCCGGCGATAACATCGGCGGCAGCCCGTTCGCGTCATTCATTCTCAATGATGAGCCAACTTTGGCGGCGCTCAACCTCATGGGCTTGGACTACTCCGCAGTAGGCAACCACGAATTTGATAAGGGCTACGGTGACTTAACTGGACGCGTAACCGAGCTCTCTGACTTTGAGTGACTTGGAGCCAACGTTGAGGGCGGCACCCCAGCGTTGGCGCCTTATGGCATCTCTGAGCTGGACGGAACCAAGGTTGCTTTCGTGGGCACCGTGTCCCAGGAAACCCCGATGCTGGTCAACCCATCCGGCATTGAAGGCATCACTTTCACTGACCCGGTTGAGGTCACTAACACGATTGCTGATGAGCTGGTTGCCAGCGGTGAAGCTGATGTTGTGGTGGCGTTGTACCACGAAGACATCACCGGCAATGAAGCTTGGTCTGAGAACGTTGATGCAGTGTTTGCAGGCCACACCCACCAGGCGCGTGACCTAGTCACCGTATATGGTCCGCTGATCTTGCAGGCAGGCAACTATGGCCATGCGCTTGCCGATGTCGATTTCTCCTACAAGCACACCACCGACGAGCTTGTCATCGATAACGCTTCAGTACTTGGCGTTGAAGAAATCAACGCCTGCGGCAACCCAGACCCAGCGCTAGAAGCAATCGTTGCCCAAGCACAGTTGGATGCGGGCGAGGCAGGCAAGAAAGTTGTTGCCACCATCGATTCCGACCTTCTGCGCGCCAAGAACGAGGGCGAAGAATCAGGTTCCAACTACGGTGCTGAATCCCAGCTGGTCAACATGATTGCCACCGGTGTGCGTTGGTCCATGAGCACCAACACCTCCGTTACTGCTGACATCGGTTTGATGAACGCCGGTGGTCTGCGCGCTGACCTCTTCGCAGGCGACGTCACCTATGAAGAAGCTTTTGAGATTTAGCCATTCGCTGGTGAAGATTCCTACGTGACGCTGAAGGGCGCGGACTTCAAGGATGCACTGGAGCAGCAGTGGAAGGAAGAGGGCGCACGCCCAGTAGCGGCCTTGGGTGTTTCTGACAATGTTTCCTATACCTATGACATCACCCGTCCGATTGGTGATCGCGTCACGTCAGTAACCATTGATGGCGCGCCACCGGATCCAAACGCGGACTACGTAGTTGCCGCTTCGCTTTACCTGCTTTCTGGCAACGAGGGCATGAGTGCATTGACCCGCGGTACCGCCCCTGCTCAGACCGGTATCATCGATGTGAACTCCGCCATTGGCTACCTAGCTAATAAAGACGTCAAAGCCCGCACCGGCCAAGGACAGGTTTCTGTCACCCCATCTGGTGAGTTCAAGGCCGGCGAAGACATCAACTTGGAACTTCCTGGTTTGCGCTACACTCAGGGCGATACGGCCTCTGAAGACACCGTGACCTTGGGTGATGAATCCGTTACCGCTCCAATTGACCCAACTTTGGGCGAGCCAGGTTTCGTTGAATCCGGCACTGCGACCGTCACCCTTACCGTACCTGCGGAACTTGAAGGAGCACACGAGCTCAACTTCACCACCGATGCAGGCACGGATATCTCCATGCCAGTCGATATCGCTGCTGCAGAGACCGACGATGACAACGGCGGCAATGACAACAACGAGCGCCAACGAAGATGAAGGTTCTTCCATGAAGGATGCCGGTATCTTTGGTAGAACCGTGGGCCTCATCCTCGGCCTGATAAGTGCCATTGGAGTCATGACCTGGGTTGACCCACACTTCATTAAAGATGCAGCAGAAGCTGTTCATCTGAGTAGCTCAAACCGAAGTGTGCCTGAACTGCTCCGGAAAGCGGACTGATCAATCAGGTGCTGGTTTCCGGAACGCAGTTCAGGAAGCTTAACATGCCCGTCTGTAGTTTTATCTACTAGCGGTTTAAAAATTTAGACGGTTACTCTACTGGGAAAGTTGCGTTACCCCTAAATGTTAAGCACGAAGTGCGCAATGACTGCTGATGAAATATAGGTACCGAAAATAACGAGCACTGCAACTATTACGAGCTTCCATCCCGATTTCTTAAGGATATCTATCTCAATCTGACTGATCGCGAGACCGGCGTAAGCCAGGCATGGAACTGTGAGTGCTAGGAAATCCAGCTTTTCGACATGCTCGATAAAGAATGGGCCCCATGGCGTGAAGGGGAGTGTAGCGGCAATTCCAATCAACGAGATCCAAGCAACGCTCGGAATGCGAACCGGCACGTATCGTCCGATGAGTACTCCGATAATGCACATGAGTATAAGGAGGAAAAGCCCGAATACTGCTTCGATAAAGTTAATGTCGACTGCAATTAGTTGAACTGGAATTGCAATTACAGCGACAATAAATAGCAGGCTGAGTTCTTGAGTTAATGGCATGCTTGGGGGAGCATCATCATTTTGCACAAACGTATTATCTACCTGGCTCACTTTGAAGCACCTTCCATTTCATTACGGCCTCGTCCTGATTTGCGGTATATCCATTCAACTAATGGAAGAGCTACGAAAAGACTGACATACATACCGGTTGCATAAGTAAGGAGATTGCTTGCTCCCGCTAGGGCTACAATTGTGTCTTCCATCATGGGTTGAGCGCTGATGAGCCCGCCGCTGCAGGCAGCCATCATGGAACCACTACCCACACCACATGCCATGGCTAGGGCACGTATATCGAGGATGTCCATCGAAGCAAGCAAAGAGGCCGTGATTGTAAAGATGAGGGTGCCGAAAAGTGTACCGACTACGTAAACTCCCATTACACCCGCACCTTCAGGACTTTTAAGCCCGTACCGATCGGCAATAATGGCAATGTTTGGTTCCCGTGCAATTGAAAAGGTGGCCCCGATCAGCTCTCTACCCATCTTTAGGACCCAGAGTCCTAGAGGGAATGCGATGAGGATGGTGCCAAGATTACCGATTTCTTGGAGTAGTAGTGCAGGACCAGCAGCGATAATCTCTTCCATCGAAGGTCCAATTGTTGTGCCGAACTTAGCAATGAACGGCATGATAGCGATGACGATGATGGGTGATGCTCTTTGGACATCAGCCTGACGAATAAATACAGCGAACTTGCCCACAACGTTTGGATTGGTGAGGGTGGCCAATACGAACGCAAATAGCAATGGCAGTAGCAAAATTGCGCCGAACCCAATGGGGATCTCACGTGTCCCGATCAATTGAGAAATGACTGCAATGACAACTACAGTCAGGTGCACGCGCCAATCTCGAGCTATCGCACGAAAAGTCGACATATCTTTTCCTTGGTTGTGTGATCCGCCGTCTATTGATTGAGTCATGTGCGGTTCTCCTCACCTGATGGCCTAGAGGCGGTTCGGTATTGAATGAAATGGCTTCGGTGTTTCGGAGACATCGCAACATCGATGGTGGTAAATGCCAAAGCAGCGGCGGCTTCAAACATTGTCTCGTAGGCAGACGAGGTATTCGCGATCTCGGCGAAACCGGAAGAATGAATCGGATCTTGAGCCCCCGGGATGCTTAGCCAAGGATGCAAGGAGGGTATTACTTGGGAAATGTTCCCCATATCGGTTGAACCTCCGGACATTCCACGAGATGGAGATGTATTATGACCAAACGAGGCCATAGCCTCTGTCCATCCGTCGGCAAGTATCTCGTCTTGAATCAAAGATTCATAAACTGGTTGGGTGGCGCTAATTTCCAAGGACGCTCCAGTTGCTACTGCCGCTCCTTCAAAGCATTGGTGCACACGGGGAACAAGAGCTTGGAAATCATCCATAGTGAACGCCCTGCATTCAAAGTCAACGACTGAAGTTTCAGGGATGATATTGGTTACATCACCGGCTTCTTTAACGAACAACCCAACTCGGTGGTCATCGGGGAGTTGTTGACGAAGTAACCCGACGGCGACTTGACTTATTACCGCCGCATCGGCGGCGTTGGTTCCCATGTGTGGAGCGGCGGCTGCATGGGCAGCTTTCCCACGAAATACCGCACGATAGCGACCTAGTGCTTGTGCACCCGTTCCTTTAGGATTCGCAGTTTGTCCCTCTTGTACAGGGTGAAACATCATGGCTAGGTGGACACCTTCGAAAGCGCCGCGCTCAAGCATTATGGATTTTCCGGCACCGTGCTCCTCAGCTGGGGTTCCGATGGCTTTGACTGTGATTCCAAGGTGGTCGGCTAGCGGAGCTAAGGCTAGGGCCGCTGCAACGGATGCGCCCGCAATGAGATTGTGGCCGCAAGCATGACCGACTCCCGGTAAGGCATCATATTCAACGCAGAGCGCAACTACTAAGTCACCTGAACCTGTAGAAGCGCTAAATGCGGTGGCTATGTTTGAGGTACCGCGTTCAACCTCAAATCCTCCTTTTTCTAGTAACGCAGTTATCTCTGAGGCGGATTTAACCTCCTTAAATGAAACTTCGGGATGGGCATGCAGATTGCGACTCAATGTGAGGACTTCGTCCTGCCAACGTATAAGTTCTTGAACCAGATCGAACTTCATGCCATTCGTATTTCTGGCTATATCTACCAATTCCATTGTGCTTTCCTTTAGTAGTTCAATGACGGAAACGGTGCTCCGGTGGCTTGCGTTGGCACCCAGATTGCTTTGTCCTGGGTGTACTCACCGAGTACGCCCGGTCCGGAGGAGCGTCCGTGCCCTGAGTCTCCAAAACCGCCGAAGGGAACTGCGACGTGGATTGTTTTGTAAGAATTTATCCAGAAAGTTCCCGCATTAACTGACCTGGCCACGTGGTGTGCGCGGGAGACGTTGTTTGTCCAGACAGCTCCAGCTAGCCCGAAGTCAGTCCTGTTGGCTCGAGTGATTGCCTCTGTTTCAGTCTCGAATGAATCCGCTCCGACAACCGGACCGAAAACTTCGGTCGTTTCCAATGGATTATCGGAGTGTATGCCGTCAATTAGGGTCGGCATGATCCAATGTCCCCCAGAAAGTTCTGAGTTTTTCAAGGAGTCCGGAAGTAATTCTCCGGTTACTTTCTGTCCGCCGTATTCAATTCCCGAACGAATAAGGGAATTGACAGTTTCGTACTGGGGTTTCGTAAAAATTGGACCCACTTCGGTCGCAGGATCAAAAGGATCTCCCAGTTTCAAACGATTAGTCTTGTCAGCTACACGTTCGATGAACTCATCATGGATGCTGCGTTCGATTAATAACCTGGAACCTGCAACACAGGATTGCCCGGCATTTGAAAAGATTGCTGCGATTGCCCCATCTACGGCGCGGTCGAGATCTGCATCGGCAAAAACGATATTTGCGCTTTTTCCTCCAAGCTCCAGAACCGTCGGTATACCTTTTCCAGCAGCCGCTACAGCTACTTTCCGGCCTGTGGGGACAGAGCCGATAAAGCTTAGCTTGCCTACACGACTGTCGGTGCTAAGTGAGGCGCCGACGGTATTTCCGAGTCCTACGGCGACGTTGAATACACCGTCGGGTAGGCCAGCTTCGTGGGCTAACTGAGCAAGACGGACTGTAGAAGCGGGAGTAAATTCACTGGGCTTGACAATGACGGAGTTTCCTGCAGCTAGCGGAGCCGCTGAATTCCACCCAGCAGTAAAGATAGGTGCGTTCCAAGGAGTGATGGCGACTACGACGCCCCAAGGAACACGCTCCGTATACGTGTGCCAGTTACCAGGGACCGGTATAGTTTGCCCCATTATCTTATCGGCCCATCCGGAATAGTAGTTGAACATTTCAACAACTTTTGAAACTTCAGCGCGGGCATCCCGGATGGGTTTGCTTGTCGTCGCTGATTCTAGAACTGCTAGTTCCTCGTGGTGCTTTTCTACGACTAGTGCGATATTTCGAAGTATGTTCGCACGCTCGAACCCATCCAATGCCATCCATGTCTGTGCACCTCTTGATGAGCTTTCGAGCAATGAATTGATTCCTTCATCACCGAGATCTGAGTATTGAGCGAATGGTTTCCCTGTTGCGGCGGCGGTCAACATTATAGAAGACCCACTTCCTTTTTCCACCCGTCCGTCGATGAAAGAACCAAAACCGGTTGGGAACGTGGTATTGAAGATGGCTCCTGTGTTTTGGGTAGTGAAAGCTGTTGGTGTAATCGTATTAGTCATTTGTGCTAAATCTCTCGAGTATCAGAGGTTTTCGGCATTCGATAGGTCACCTGATTTTGTGATTGCAGGGGCCACGGAATGCGCTATTTCGGTGAAATCGGCTGTTGGTCCCAAGCTGGTCAGCGCTTTCTGCCATTGTTCGCTGACCGATTTGAGTAACTGAGGATCCTCACCAATTTGTTGGGAGATGCTAACGGCAAGCGCAGAGTCGCGGGCCATGAGTCCGAGTGCGAAGCCGGAATCATGAGTTCCTGATAGGACCCATGTTGGGTACATATGATTCGAAACCTTACTTCCTCCAGAGGCGTTGCTGATGCTGGCAGCGGCGGTACTCGGATTAATGCCGTATGCATTTGCTACAGCTAGGGCTTCTCCGACAGCGACCAGATTGGTAGCCGCTAAAACGTTGTTCAGCAACTTGACTACGTTCCCACTACCAGGGCCACCGATATGGTCATAATTCCCACCAGTGAGGGCCGTTAATATTGGCTCAGCTGATTGAAGTGCTCTTTCTGTGGCGCCGATAAAGGCACTTAAGGTTCCATTTGCTGCCCCGTCTCGGCCCCCGGAAACGGGGGCGTCTACGAAACTTGCTCCTTGTTGTTCAGCTAGCGCAGCCATTTTAGTGCTGACGTCGGGTTCTGAGGTGGTGGTATCTACAATCGAAATTGTTTCAGATCCCTTGAGTAGCTCAGGAACGGTGAGTTCCACGACTTTTGCGGATGGTAGCGAAAGTACAGCAAATGGCGTACTGGAAATTCCTTCTAATGCGCTGACAGTTTTAATGCCAATTTCTTCAGCATTCTTGCGTGCAGCCTCCGAAGGGTCGAAGCCCGTAACTTGCCAACCAGCAGAATGCAGGGTCGAAGCCATAGCTCCCCCCATGGCTCCTAGGCCAATGACGGCGGCTCGCTTATCAAGTTCATTTCTCATATAAATTCCTTTTGTCTGATGACGAAAATTGAATAGAGATTGAAGGGGTTTAGGAATCTGGGATGCAAATCCTAATCCACGTAAATGTCCAATTCTTTTCCAAGGTTTTGAGAGCGACGTAGGATCGCTCGACTACGTTCTGGTTGTGCGGCCTCCATTCCGGAAAGTAGGCCGTAAATTACAGAGGTAGCTGTGGTGACTGATTGAAAGAATGAAATTCCTTCGGAAGGGATAATCAATAGATGGTCTGCGACAGCTGCTAAGGGTCCATGTCGCATATCAGTAACAACCACAATGGTCACTCCGGCTTGTTTTGCAGATTCAGCGACGGACAAGACCTCCCGAATCTGCCGCCATACATTCATGACTACGAGTACGTCGTTCTGGTCGAGGGTATTAATACTCGTGACTAGGTGGAGCCCTCCGCGGTCTTCCATGGAAATTGGGTAACCCATGGTGGAACCCAAGTGCGCCATTACTGTCGCCGGTCCTGCGAATGACCCCGACCCGATGACTTTTATGGAGCGTGCTGAGGATAATGCGGAAACTGTAGATTCGACTTCTGATGAGGAATTTGCTTCCAAGGTTAATTGTAGATTTTCAATATCGTGGTGGATCGCTGCATGCACTGGACTTTGGTGATCTCCGCTGTCGGTTAGTTTTTCAACGGTGGAAATTGTTGCCAAGTACCGAGCTCTAAGCTCACGCTGAAGATCTGGCCAACCGCGATAGCCCAGGCTTTGTGCCGTTCGGACAACGGTTGAGCTGTTGACTCCTGCGCGCTCTGCGATGTCTGATAATTCAGCATAAGAAGATAATTGGGGATTTCCTGCGATCACTCCTACTACGCGGGTTTGTGCTTTGGAGAGGGGGATATCCGGCAGTGCGTCACCGAGCCATGATGTTGGGTCGGGAACGATTTGCGTTGACGAGAGACTGTTGTACATATCCTATTACCACTTCTTTGTTTTGTGGGTCACAATGCAACACTAATTGCTAAGTTACATTTTGGCAATAGCGGTTGCAGAGTTAATGCAAGGAAGGTGTTTTAACCGCTATTCGGTGTGCCTGTGCGGTGTATAGGCGGCAATCTTCGATAGATAAAGTTGCGGTTAGTCGACTGATGCAGGTAGGAAATCGATTATGTCCAAAGCGATGCAGGTCGGATGCCACTGAAGGGTATAATCCTTGAACGGTGTTCGAATTGCGAATGATCAATCGATTTCGACCAAACCTGTACTCGAATGATTTAAGAAATTGTGCGATATTTACTGCTAAAACTGTCTAGTGCGCTTAAAGGATGGTTGTCTTTCTGAAGCTCAACCGTGAGCCGACATGGCCGAGCTATTTCGACTTAGTGAGTGTTAGCTCTGGTGGAGACCTAATTCAGCAACAAATGTTTCTTGATAGCAGCGGTAAAGGCATCGACGTCGGCTTCGGTGGCGTCGAAAGAACAGACCCAGCGGACTTCATTGGTTGTTGCGTCCCAGTCATAGAAGTGGAAGGGCGTGGCCCCTGAAAATTAGACAGGTTAGGGGCAGTTATGCTGCCTTGGATAGTGTACTAAATCGTGCTTCGAAGTCATCCGGCGATATCTGTCCGCACTATGAATGCCGGCGTCGGGTGCTGTATTTTATGCACCAGCGAAAGACCTCCTGACGGCATTGCAGCGGATTGACAAAGACTTTCCTTTCACGAAGGACTTCTCTTTTCATCGAGGAATTAAGAGACTCCGGCATAGCATTACCAGCGCTGGTACCAACCGCGCCCATGGCCTGGGCCACACCTAAAGCCTGACAGCGTGTGCTAAACGCCCCTGACGTGTACACACAGCCGTGATCTGAATGGAAGATGGCACCGTCAAGCCCGCCACGTACCGCATTGGCATGTTCTAAAGCTTCAATCACGAGGCTGGTACGCATATGATCAGCAATCGCGAAACCAGCAAGCTTGCGCGAGTACAGGTCAATGACTGTAGCTAGATACATATTCGTACCGTTCTTACAAGCCAGATAAGTAATATCGCCGACATATACCTGGTTCGCAGCGTTGGCGTGAAAACGGCGCTTTACCAGGTCTGCGAAAGCCGGATTCGCCGTGCTGCGCCGGGTTGTCACGCACCGGCGGCGTTTTGTAAAGCCACGTAGGTTCATGTTTTCATGATCCGGACAACCTTTTTATGATTAACTCTGGCAAAGTCTTTGACTTCGTTTAGCGAGGCAGTGATGCGTTTAGTACCGGACAAGCCTTTTCTTCATCAAAGACCGCAGCAATTCGGGCTCCAAGCACACCATCAGCACACGTCCTTACGACATGACGTGTCTGTCTGGCTTTCCATTTGTAAAACGATGAGCGCGTGAGCTTTAAAACAGTGCACATCCGCTTGACCGAGTATTCGGTGCGGTGGTCTTTGACAAACTTAGAAGCGGATCACCAGCGTGTCTGGTCGGCAAAATATTTCGCAGCCTTACGCAAAATGTCTCGTTCTTCGCGTAGTTTGGCGTTTTCTCTTTCCAACGCACGTATACGTTCGGCATCGGATACATATTCTGCCTGGGCTTTAGCCTCAGCCATGCGTGTCTTCTTCCCGGTGCCGAATTCCTTTTTTTCATTGATGCAATGAGGCCCGATTGACTCCTAATTCAGCCGCGGCAGCAGCCAGAGACAAGTCCTCATTTCTTTGATTATTGGCCGAGTATGGGTGACTGAGATTGGACAATACTTGTTCGATCCGACAGTTCCATTCTCAGCTGGATTCCAGTTCTAGGAAACTTGGATAAAAGAGTCATGCTGCCGAGGCAATAGTTTGATTGTCGCCTCGGCACTATTTATGTATTCATGCCAGCAGCCCAACGCCCAAGCACTTTCGTGTTGTGGACGTCCTTGATTTCGCCGATGAAGATGTTGCGGTCAAGGGCGATGAAGTCGGCGGATTGCTGGCTTCGATGGTCCCGGTCTCATCGGCAATGCCTAGGGCCTTGACGGATTCGCGGGTGAATGCGGCCATGGCTTGGGGCAGTGTGTTGGATTGGGCGATGTTGACGGTGCGGTCGCCGTAGTCCGTGCCTGATTCGCTGCGGGCTTTGCCGTCATTGGCGGCAGCCTGGCGGGTGACCATGCCTTCGATGCCGTGCCAGGGGTTAAGAACCGGGAGGCCGACGGGCCAGTCAGAGCCGCCGGCAACCAGGGCGCCGGTGGCCGGGAGATCTTTGAAGGGCCAGATATTGGCCATGGTTTCATCGGCGACGAAGGCGCCGACTCCATCGTTGAGCGGGCTGGGGAACCACATGAATGGGCAGGCATCGGCAGCCACGTTGAGTTCCGCGAAGCGCGGAAGATACTGCTCAGAGATAAAGGACATGTGGGCGATCTGCATTGAGGGGCCGCCGTCGGCGTCTCGACGGACGATTTCAGCGGCGTCGAGAGCCTGGCGCACAGAAGCATCGCCGGTGGCGTGCAGCTTGGCATCAAGCCCCAACTCCGCACAGCGGCGCAACGCGGCCACGAGATCATCCAAAGTCCAGTAGAGCTCACCGCGGAAGTTCGGATCGTGGCTGGAGTGATTACATTTATACGGATTTAACAGCGCGGTTGTATGCGTGGTGGGAACACCGTCTAAGACGAACTTCGCAAAACGCGGCTTAACGTGTTCGCTCTCATAAGGTATGCCGGCGGCGAAGAGTTCTTCACCCACGGTGCCATCTTCAATGAAGGGACGCATGGGCATCGATGCAATCACGCGCATGTCCAACTCGCCGGCTTCTTCCAAAGCGGCCAGGCCTGCAAAGTGCGGAAGCATGGTCGCGGCATCTTGCACGGTGGTTATCCCCAGCGCAGCCAGACGATCTAGTGCGGTGCGGAGTGCTTTAACCTGGCGCTTTTGCGGATCAACGTGGGACCTAGCAGCTACACCTTCGGCCATCGCGCAGGCTAGCTCCCATAAAGCGCCGGTAAGCCGGCCTTGATCATCGCGAACGTACGTGCCGCCTTCTGGGTCAGGGGAGTCAGCGGTGATACCCATGGCTTCAAAAGCGGCGGTGTTGATCTGCCGGTTGTGCATGGTGTCATCGCGCAGAAGCACCGGATGGCCGTGGGAAGCTTCGTCGAGTTTTTCTAGAAACTCCACGTTATTCAGCGTGGGCAGCACACCGCTGCCGATGATGCCGCCAATGATCCACTCGCCTGGTTCCAGGCGTGAGGACCACTCGCGCACCTTTGCCAAGATAGTTTGAGCACCATCGGTGGGATCTAAAGGTAACTCGTGAGCCAATTGGGTGCCGCCGAGGCTTAAGTGAAGGTGGCCATCGATAAGCCCTGGCGTAACAATGCCCTTATCAATCGTAACTGTTTCATGCTGCTCACCAACTTGGTTCTCGACGTGTTGCTGCGTGCCGGCGGCAATGATGCGGCCATCTGCAACGGCGAAGGCTTCGACCCAGTCATTATCGGCAATACCGGTCCAAATCTTTCCGGTGTATACGGTTGTCTGCGCCATTTACTGCTCCTTCTTATCCCGTATGCCGTTGATGACCTGGCGGGCGGTGGTCAGGCCTTTCTCCAAAGCGCCGTCGACGCAGACCCCGCGCCAGCCGTAGGCGTAGTCCGATCCGGCGAAGAAGAGCTGGGAATCGATGTCGTCGAAAAGGCTCCAGCCTTGGGTGAACTGGCCCTTACGCAGCGTGCCCCAGGCCTGGCCAGCCCACTTATCGGCAACCCAGTCGTGGCCGGTGGTATCTACTACTTCCAGGTCATCGCGCCATTGGTTGATAACAGCTTGGGCGTCTTCGATGGAGTTGAGATCAATATTGGTGCTGTCGTAGCCAAAGCCCACCAGGATGGTGGTGTCATCATCCATGAAGTATTCAGAGCGCACCACGGACATCTTGGCCGGCTTTGGTGCATAGCCTAAGAAGCGGTGGTGGCCTTTGATCTTGATCCAGATCTTCGCACCTTGGGAGTTCCACTTGTCATCGATAACGCTTTGTACAGCATCGGGCAGGGCAGGGGAGAATTCAATATTGCTCAGCGCGCCCACTGGCACGGTGCAGATTACTGCCGATGCTTCGATGACCTCACCTGATTCAGTCGTCACGGTTGCGCCATTGTCGTGGTGCTCGACCCTAGCCACCGGGGTGTTGAGGCGAATATCGGTGGTGAGGTCGCCGGCGATGCCATCGTAAAGCGAGCGCATGCCGTTATTCAGCTTCCACTTCA
This sequence comes from Corynebacterium sp. J010B-136, assembly GCF_002967075.1. Taxonomy (GTDB): domain Bacteria; phylum Actinomycetota; class Actinomycetes; order Mycobacteriales; family Mycobacteriaceae; genus Corynebacterium. The sequence continues at coordinate 38,869 of NZ_PUGE01000005.1, forward strand.
AGGTGATATCTTCCATCACTCGGTAGCGATTATCAGACAGTGCACCCCATTGCTTCGCCATCAGCGCGGAGCCGGTGTACGGGTCGCCGATGTATCCGGCGCACCAGAAGGCATCGACAAGATCGATGGTTTCTTGGTCGAATCCAGCATCTTTGACAAGATCAATGGCGTTTTTCTGGTCATCGGCAAGAAAACGTTCACGCACTTCGGCTGGGCCGTCGAAGTCATCAGAGAGAACCCATAGCGGATTAAGCGGGTTGGGGAAGTACTCTTCACTGCCTTCATAGGTCACGTCCATTGCGGCGGTGAGCTTTTCATCCAGGTCATCCTCGGTACCCTTGACCACCTTGCCGTCAGTTACCCAGTGGGCATCATTGCCGGAAGGAGACGCCGTGATTTCCGTGCGCTGACCATAGCGCATGACTTCAGTCCAGGTGTGTGCTTGGAACCAGTGCACCCAGGTAGCACCCAACTCCAGCGGGCGACCCATGCGCTCTTCGGTCCAGGCACGCCCGCCGATGCGGTCTTTGGCCTCCAAGATTTCATATTCAATGCCAGCGGTTTGCAGCTCGCGCGCAGCAACCAGACCTGCGAATCCGGCGCCGATGATGACAACTTTGTTGTTGGACATGTCAGAAGTTTCCTTTTCTTTAAGTGAATGATGCTGGCTTCGAGTAGGCAAGTACCTACACCGTCGCCGCGGGCTCGGGTTCGACCTCCGCTACCTCGCCCGTGATGTGCGCGGAGTTCATGGTGTTGCGGCGGATCAAAATCTCACCCCAGATAAGGCCAATGAGCCCGGAACCTAAGATGATGGCCGGCATGATCCAAATCATGAAGAAGTCTTCGGTGTCCATCATGAGGTTGAAGTTGATAAGAATCAGCGCGGTTACCACCGCCATACCAATGCCGGCGAACAGTGGCGCGATAGTTTTCACAAACACGCTGTACTCACGGTGGTAACGGTTCGCCCACACCATCACGGCGAAGCTGGTGACCGCCAGCAGGAAGGTCAGGCCAAAGGCCGCGGCGTTGGTAAACCAGGTAAATAAGGTCACCACCGGAAACAGTAATTCTTGTTCTGAGCCACTGCCGACGATGGCAAAGACCACCAGGACCACAATTGCTAGGATGGATTGAGCTAGCGAGCCACCGATTGGTGCACCGTTCTTCGCGGCTCTTCCGAAGGCTGCAGGAAGAACTCCGGATTGGCCAAGGGAGAAGAAGTAGCGGGCGGCCGCATTGTGGAACGCGATGAGAGCTGCAATCAGGCTGGTGACAAAAAGCAGGTGCGCGGCATTCGATGCCGTGGAACTAAAGTCCGCGAGCCAGACAAAGACCAGGTCGGGGCCAAATTCTTGTGCTTGGCTAACGATGCTCCTTGGCCCCACGCCCATCTGCAACGCCCACGCGGAGAACGCATAAAAAGCAGCGATGATACCGACGGCAATATATGTTGCACGGGAAACAGTGCGTTCAGGATTCTTGGCTTCCTCCGAATAGATCGCGCCGGATTCAAAGCCCATGAAAGCGGCCATCGTAAAGGCTAGAAGCACACCGATGCCTGGGGTGAAGAACTGATCCGGCTGCCAACCGCTCGTGCTAACTCCTTCTGGGGCATTGGCAATGGCCATGACGGAAAAGACAATGACCAGCAAAAATTCCAAGGTGACGATGACGCCCAGTACCTTGGCCGAGAAATCAATGTTGTTCACGCCCAAGATGCCAACGATGAGCCAGCCCACGATGCCGAGCAACCACCACGGAAGTGCTACCCCGGCTAATGCCTCAATGGCATTAGCCGCGGAGAACCCAAAGAGCCCATACAGGCCAATCTGCATGAGGTTATACGCAACGAGCGCCAAGATAGCGCCGGCAATTCCTTGGCGCAGCCCCAGACCACGCGCAATAAACACGTAGAAAGCACCTGAGGATTGAATCTTACTGGCCATACGCCCATAGCCCACGGCGAACAGTGCCAGGATGATGCCAAGTACCACGTACCCAATGGGCACTCCGAGCAATCCTGCAACCGCGTAGTTAGTGGGCGCACCACCCGCCAACACCGTCAAAGGTGCCGATGCCGCGATGATGATAAATACCAATGACGCCGTGGACAGCTTTCCGCTTTTGAGTCCATTGTGAGTGTCTTGTTGTAACGGTGAAGTAGTCATATCGGTCTTTTCTGCCGGGAATAAGAATTGATGTGAATCTCTCTAGGTGCTGAAAGTGTTTCACGCCACGTTTAAGTTCTACTGGTGTAGAGAATAAACCCGAAGTGACGCATTGGCAAGGGGATATCTGAAATTAGTTTGAACCACGCAACAACCAACTTGAGCAGCGTGAGTGCTTAGTACAATGTCAACAGCACTATTGAGTGGAGAAAATGAATGCCAAAAGTAGTTGACCATGTACAGCGCAAGCGGGAGCTTGTTGAATCAACGTGGCGGGTTATTGCGCGCCTAGGACTCGCCGGTGCCACGATGCGGCAGATTGCTGAAGAAGCGGGTTATGCCAATGGTGCATTGAAGCCGTATTTTCCCACCAAGATGGACCTTTTAGAGGCCACGTTTGAACACGTTTATAGCTCCACCGAAGAGCGTATTAGCAAGTCCATCGAAGGCCTGCGTGGGTTTGAAGCACTGCGTGCGATGTGCCTGGAAGTCCTCCCATTTACTGAACGACTGCGTGATGAGGCGCGGATAGTTGTGTCATTCTGGGACAGCGCTGCCCAAGATGAAAAACGTGCGGCACTAGCTGCGGTTTCAACGAACCGGTGGTGCGAAATGGTGGCCACGATGCTCAAAGAAGCTAAAGATGATGGGCTGCTTCGTTCAATTTCCAACGTTGAAAGCACGGCGGAGATACTGGTGGTTTTCTTGCAAGGCTCGCAGATCACCGCGGTTATGGACCCAGACGGTTTTAACGAGGAGCGGATCCTTAATCAGCTGGAGGCGTACTTGGATCTTCTGCGCGCATAAAAGGCTAGACTCGCCCGGAACAGATCCGAGTGGACTACAAGCCAAGAGGAAGATTTATGCCAAGCGTTGAACTAGGCAGCAGCGGGCAACAAGTACCCAACATTATCGCGGGAATGATGCGCATCGGAGATAAGTCTGATGCGGAGATTCGTGGTTTATACGATGCCGCGCGTGAGGCTGGCGTCAGCTACTTTGATCATGCGGATCTTTATGGTTTCAACGTTCCCGAGGGCGGGTATCACTTGTGCGAGCGGAGGTTCGCAGAGGCGTTGAAGCTATCTTCAGCGGAGCGCGAAGATATTATTGTGCAGTCGAAAACGGGAATCATCGACAAACCATCGGGCTATGACCAGTCCTATGAGCACATTGTTGCTTCAGCAGAGCGATCGTTGCAGGCCCTGAATATGGACTATTTAGATGTGCTGTTGCTGCACCGCCCAGACGCTTTGGTGGAACCGGAAGAAGTAGCGCGTGCTTTTGATGATCTTGCGGCAGCTGGGAAGGTGCGCGCTTTTGGCGTCTCCAACCACACTCCACGTCAGATTGATCTGCTCAAGACTGCCGTGGAGCAGCCGATTCAGATCAACCAGGTGCAGCTGTCAATTACACATTCTGCTTTGGTTGCGCAGGGCATGACGTCGAATATGACTACTACTGGGGACGCCATCACCCGCGATGGAGGCGGATTAGTGGACTACGCGCGGATTAATGACATCACGCTGCAGGCTTGGTCGCCTCTGCAAAAAGGGAGTGAGCCGGGAATCTTCCTGGGCTCGCCGGACTATCCGGAACTCAATGCTGAGATTGAGTGTCTCGCTGAGAAATATGGCGTGGAACCCATCGCCGTTGCGTGCGCCTGGATCACGCGTCATCCTGCGAATATGCAGGTTGTGCTGGGCACGACGACGCCCTCTCGCATCGTCGATGCCGCAGCGGGTTCAGATATTTCGCTATCCCGCGCAGAGTGGTACAGCCTTATCCAGGCAGCTGGTCACAAGCTGCCTTAGGCTGATGGGTTACTGAGCGGGTTCGATTTCGCTTTCGGTAACCCACTTGTGGTTTTTCATGGTCATCTCATCATTATCAATGTCGACCATGTACACCGTTTCCTGAGTGGAGTAATCAATCGTGGCCTCGGCGTCTTTCATCCCGGGCATGTGCTCAGCGGTCATCACTGCCTTGGCGCCATCAGCAAGCGGTGCTTCGCCGGGATCCACGAGTTCTTCGTGCACAACCCAACGGTGATCAGTAACTGGAGCATCGCCGTTAGTGGGGGTGTAGCTCACGGAATAGGTCGTAGTATCAAAGGCGCCGGAGATGGTTGCGGTTGCGCCATCCATGCCCGGCATGTGATCCGCGGTCAAGGTGACCTCAGTGCCGACGGGGTAGGTCGGGTTTTCTGCTTCCTGGATTCCGGCTGGGGGAGCGCCGCCGTCTTCAGGATGGTCGTGAGCCATGTCTTCATGCCCTTCGTCCTCCGTCGCGTTTTCTGAAGTCGCAGCGCTGTCCGAGCTATCGGCACTTTCAGAAGTAGCCGGCGCAGGCTCAGCGGAATCTGAGGCGTCGCTGCAGGCACTCAAGGTAAGACCAGCGGCGAGCGTGAGAGCGATGAGAGAAGTGGAATGTTTCATGTGAAACCTTTCAGAGGTTGAGAAAATTATGGTTTAGAAAGCTTTATCATCAAGCGGTTATGGTTAAAGTTTTTCGCTTGAGGTAACGGGTGCTACATGCGTTGGTTTTAGATCGATCCTTCTTAAAAGTTGGGCATTGAAGGCCACGATTATGGTCGACAATGACATCAAAATTGCGCCCACCGCTGGCGAGAGAACAAAGCCAATGGGAGCTAGTACACCAGCAGCGAGTGGGACCGCGAGGATGTTGTAGCCCGATGCCCAGACCAAGTTTTGAACCATCTTGGAGTAGCTGGCCTTGGACAAAGTGATCATGGACAACACCGCGCGGGGATCATCGCTGGCGAGCACAACGCCAGCGGATTCCATGGCTACATCTGTGCCCGCGCCGATAGCGATGCCAATATCGGCCCGCGCCAGGGCAGGCGCGTCATTGACGCCATCGCCGACCATGGCCACGTCGAATCCGCGTTTCTGCAGCTCAGAGACCTTGGTGTCTTTGTCCTGCGGTAGAACCTCGGCAAAGACTTCGTCGATACCCAATTCTTGGGCCACGCTTTCTGCAACTTGAGAAGCATCGCCGGTAATCAGCGCGACTTTCACACCCGCATCTTGCAGTGCCCGGACGGCATCGTGGGATTCGGGTCGGATATGATCCTCGACGGCTATGGCCCCAATGACTTCCTTGTTGCGAAGCACGTGCAAGACTCCTGCGCCGCGGGAGGTCCACGTAGAAATCTTGTCGTGCAGTGAGCCAGGGGAGTCAACGCCAAGCTCGCGCAGCATATTGGGGCCTCCAACCATGATGTTTTCTCCATCGACGGTTGCTTGCACGCCACGACCCGCGGCGGTGCGGAAATCCGAGCCAACGCGCGGGCTTTGCGATGCCACTGGGTGCGCGGCTGCAGCAGTGACGATCGCTCGGGCTAGTGGATGCTCACTATTAATTTCAGCTGCAGAAGCTAGGGCCAGAACATCTCCCTCCGGCACTTCCGATGCTGCCGCGACACCGGTGACCGCGTGTGCACCTTCGGTTAAAGTGCCAGTTTTATCAAATAAAACAATATCGATGGAGCGCATGCGTTCAAGGGCAAGCCGGTCCTTGATGAGTAAGCCAGCTTTGGCGGCGCGTTCCGTAGAGATGGCAATGACCAGGGGGATGGCCAGGCCCAGGGCATGGGGGCAGGCAATGACCAGTACGGTGACGGTGCGGACAATGGCGTCATCAGGGCTGCCGATGATTGTCCAGACGATGGCCGTAATAATGCCAGCGGCTAAGGCAAACCAGAAGAGCAAAGCCGCGGCCCTATCGGCTAGGGCTTGCGCACGGGAAGAAGAATTTTGTGCTTCGGCAACCATGCGTTGAATACCAGCCAAGGTGGTATCAGCGCCGATCTTTTCCACTCGGACGCGCACGGTGTTATCCGTAGCCACGGTGCCGGCAATAACGGTTTCGCCACTGTTGCGATATACAGGCTGGGATTCGCCAGTGATCATCGATTCGTCGAATTCGGCGAAACCATCGATGATGGTGCCGTCAGCAGGTACTCGCGCGCCGGGGCGAACTAGCACGATGTCATCAGCAGTAAGCTCAGAGATGGCTACCGAGTGGATAGCATCGCCGTCAACCTTTTCTGCTTTCTCCGGAAGGAGGGCAGCTAAGGCATCGAGGGCAGAAGATGCAGAACCTAGGGCCCGCATTTCCATCCAATGGCCCAACAACATGATGACAACCAGCAGGGCAAGCTCCCACCAGAAGTCGAGTTCAAAACCACCGATGCCCAAAGTGGTAACCCATGAAGCGACAAATGCGACTGTGATCGCCATGGCAATCAGCAGCATCATGCCCGGTTGACGCGAGCGAATCTCTGACAGTCCACCTTGGAGGAAAGGGCTGCCGCCGTAGAGGAAAATCACGGTTCCTAGAACCGGGGCGACCCAGGTTGAACCTGAGAATTCCGGCACGGTGTAGCCCAGGAAGGTGGCAAACATGGGGCTGAAGACAATCACCGGAATGGACAGTAGGAGGCTCAGCCAAAAGCGGTCTTTAAACTTCGTAACGCTGTGACCCGCATGTTCATCATGGTTATGTCCTTCATGGCCATCATGGCTTGAGGACTTGTGATCGTGGTGTGGGGTACTCATGTCACTTCTTCTCTCAATTTTTAGGATTTTAGGAAACCGAGATGTGGAGGAGATAGATAATTAAGCGCTACAAACAACGGTATACCCCGACAGGGTATGTTTCAAGGAAGGCTAGCTCTTTGTCGGGATAGGAGAAATGGTGCTATTAATTAGCCTATGGAAAATATTCAGGATGGAGCTGGATCGCAACCAGCAAGCCCCCAGCGGGCTGCGAGAAAAAGCGCATCAATTGTTAGCGCAATCGTCGGTGCTTCGCTCGCTTTAAGTGCTTGTTCATCCTCGGGCGAGGAGCAGGAAGAAGTACTAAACGCGTATGGCCTAGTGGGGATGGATGCTCGCGAAATTATTGACTATCTGGATCAGCAACCGATCGCTGAACGCCCTACTGATTTGATGGCTTCAGTAAGAAGCGAAGAATTGATCCTGAGCAACGAGGCGGGAGAAGTCACACTCGCTATGCCTGAGGACCTGAGTTATGTCTCGGTCGCCCCCTTCGTGTCCCAAACCCATGACTGCTACTATCACAGCCTTACCACCTGCGTAGGAGAGCTGGACAATGAGCCAGTAGAGGTATCAGTCTTTGATGAGGAAACCGGCACAACGCTTGTCGATGGCCCCGCTACGACCTTCGACAATGGCTTTGCCGGGTTTTGGGTTCCGCGCGGAAGCGCCGGTACCATTACGGTGAATTACCAGGGCTTAGAGGGCACAACGGAATTTGCCACGGGAACAGAAGACGCAACGTGTATCACCGATTTGCGCCTTAGCTAGGGTGTGAAGCCCACACTTGTTTTATGGCTGCGGCAAAAGCGTCAATGTCTTTTTCAGTGGTGTCGAAAGAGCACATCCAGCGCACTTCATTGGTTGCGGCATCCCAGTCATAGAAGTGGAAGTCCTGACGAAGTTCTTCGGCGACGCCATCGGGCAGGGTGGCAAAGACCGCATTAGATTCGGTGGTTTGGGTAAATTTCAAGCCCGGTAGGTTCGCTTCTTCCAGGGTGCTGCGCAGGCGCTTGGCCATCGCGTTGGAATGACGAGCGTTGTTAAGCCACACGTCGCCTTCATATAGGGCGATGAGCTGCGCGGAGATAAACCGCATTTTGGAGGCTAATTGCATTGATAGTTTGCGCACGTACGGCAAGGCTGCCGCGCCACCGACTAGTACGTCAGGGTTGAGAACCACGACGGCCTCAGCGCCGAGCGCACCATTTTTGGTACCGCCCAGGCTTAAAACATCCACGCCAGCCTCGGTAGTAAAAGCAGACAGCGGTAGCCCGAGTGTTGCGGCCGCATTGGAAATGCGCGCGCCATCCATGTGCAACGCCATGCCGCGGGCATGGACATGATCCGCTAGCGCCCGAATTTCCTCTGGGGTATAGCAGGTACCCATCTCTGTGGTCTGGGTTATGGAAACCACCAGCGGTTGCGCGCGGTGCTCGTTGCCAAAGCCCCAGGCCTCGCGGTCGACAAGTTCTGGGGTGAGCTTGCCATTGTCCGTTGGCACCGGCAACAACTTGATTGAGCCCATGCGTTCGGGTGCGCCGCCTTCATCGACATTGATGTGCGCAGTCGCAGCACAAATCACCGCGCCCCAGCGCGGCAATAACGCCTGTAAGCCCACAACGTTTGCGCCAGTTCCGTTAAAAACCGGATACGCGGTGGCGGTGGAGCCAAAATGCTTCACGATGACATCGTCAAGCAATGCCGTGTACTCATCCGCCCCGTATGCCGCCTGGTGCCCGCCATTAGCCGCCGTCAACGCCGCGAGTACCTCCGGGGCAATGCCCGAATAATTATCGGAAGCGAAACTGTGCGCTTGTACGTCATGCAGGGATTTCACGCGGGACTCCTTCGAGATTTTCGGCTCTGCAGAAAACCGTACACCGGTTACAACGAGAACTTGTGGGGGTCCATGCCGCCCTCTGGGAATTGGTCGAGTGTGAAGGGGGTCAGCATGAACCTGCTCATCCACGGAAGAGGGAACTCCCATACGTAATCCCAGCCATCTTCATTCTGTTCTGCTTCGTCCCGAGTTAAGTAGGCTTTAAGGGGGATGAAGTCACTGAACTCGGCAGCCAGCGGATCGTTCTGATCCATGGAGCTCTGGCCTGGAATGAATACGGAAGTCGGTGGGGAGTCAGGGTTTACGGTGAATGCGAGGGGCACCTCGGCCGAGACGAGAGGTGTTCCTTTTGCTCGGGCCTTGTCTGCCAGGCTACGGACCTCATCTTCTGTCCATACTGATCCACAAACGACTGTCCACGTACGGGGTTCGTTTGGGCTATCGATCCAGGTCACAGTTCTGCCTCGGTAGATAATAAACATGCTGTTCATCGGCACTCCTTAAGTAGGCGGGAAACAAGGGCCTTTGACAATCAAGAGTAGTAACAAAACTCGGGCCATAGGCGGACTCGAGTTCTTTGTGGAATGCTGCAACCCTGGATTTCCGAATACATTCCGAATAGGATGTGGTTATGCCTATTACAGCTGATCGCCCCGACCAGACACGTCGCTCTTCGGATCTGAGCAAGCACTCCGCCGAGGTCTTCGCCGCGGCCGAAGACCATCCTGTCACGATCACGCGTCGCGACGGCGAGGCGCTGGTGTTGATGTCGCAGCGCGAGGCTGAGGGGCGCGCACGTCTTCTCGAATTTGCTGCACAGCTGATCACCGTCGCCATTGAGGAAGATGGAACGCTCACCGAACGCATGACGAAAATTTTTCCCTGGATGCTCGCCCTGTCGACGGCGGATCGTGAGTCCTGTGCGCAGGACCTCGTCGACGCTGCCCGCGCTTCGTTTGCCACCGAACAACCACACCTAGCAATCTCCGAGCTGACCTCTTGGAAAGAGACAGCTACCGCCGTTGCTGCTGGACTGGGAAGCGCTGACCTCGAGTGGCTTGAAGACGACGAGATCGTGGAGCGACCGTAATTGTGGCGGCCGCCAAGAAGGGGGAGCTGGTTCCTCGGCCCCTGAAGAAGACTGAGTATGAGATCCACTTCGCCACCAACGACGCTCGAAAAGGATGGCGGGATCTTGTTGCGACGATTCGCAACCCTATAACAGAGACGTGGGACTTTCTGACGAGAACACCGCTGGCCACAACACCTACCAACTACCGGCTGAAGGGCGATCTCTCGACGGTCCAACGCGCCGGGAAAAGCTATGACCGCTGGCAGCACAAACCGACGGCGAAGGGTGCGGCGCGTATCTGGTTTTATGTGGACGGGCACAAGGTGTTCCTCGAGCAGGTACACACGAGTCACCCAAACGAGACGAAGTAGCACGCAGAATGCTCGAAAAGGATATAAATTCTTCCCCCAGCATGCTCTGACGCAGAAAGTTATTGCCGGCACGCATCACCTGGGTTAGTGTGGTGCGTTAAGACACGGGGTGCCGTAGCAAGCGGCTGAGATTACACCCGTCGAACCTGATCTAGTTAGTACTGGCGAAGGGATTGTCCGGATGAAACTGGCTGTGCGCGGATACCTGAGGTGTCCTGTTGTGCGCTGCGGTGATGCTGCACATTCTTCTTCGTCAGAGGAAGAAAGCGAAAGGCCATGACCTTATCTTTTGCCGCAGCATTGCTCGGTGAACTACGCGCGCACAATCCCTTGGTGCAGTGCATAACCAATTCGGTGGTTACCAACTTCACCGCCAATGTGGTGCTTGCTATCGGGGCGGCACCAGCGATGACGGACATCGTCGGGGAAGCGGGCCCTTTCGCCCGAGTCGCGGGCGGGGTACTGGTGAATTTGGGAACCCCCACGCCGGAGCAGCGCTTAGCGATGGAAGAAGCCGTCGCCGCCGCCAACGAATCTGCAACACCGTGGGTGTTGGATCCAGTGGCGATTGGCGCGTTGCCCATTCGCACAGCCTTGGCGCAGAAACTCGCTCCGCAAACCCCGTTTGCGATTCGCGGTAATGCCTCTGAGATTCTTGCCCTCGCCGGGGAAGGCGCTGGTGGCAAGGGCGTGGAGTCCACGGATTCCACAGAAGCTGCCGCGCCGGGCGCGATTGCCCTGGCGCAGCGTCTCAACACCGTGGTCGCGGTATCCGGGCCGGAGGATTTCATCACCGATGGCACGCGCGTTATCCGCGTGGCTAACGGCGATGAGCTTTTAACCAAAGTCACCGGCGGCGGTTGCGCGCTGGGCGCGTTGATAACTGCGTTCGCTGCGGTGCGCGGGTCCTATTCCCCGGTTGAGGCAGTCGCCGCCGCGCATGCAGTCTACGGCATTGCGGCCGAACAAGCTGCCGCGCAAGCAGCAGGCCCAGGGTCTTTCGCAGTTTCGCTTATCGATGCCCTCTCCACCCTCACCCCGTCCACCATCTCCGCGGAGCAGCGCATTCGGGAGTACGCGGCATGAGCAACGAAGAAGATTATGCCATTTACCTAGTCACCGACCCAGTGCTGTGCGGGGCGCGCGGCGTGGTGGAAACCGTGCGCCTGGCCGTGGACGGCGGCGTGCACACGGTGCAGCTGCGCGATAAACACGCCAGCTTTGACCAACAGCTATCCCAACTTGAGCAGCTCGCAGTTGTCATCGATGGCCGCGCGAAGCTAGTGATCAACGACCGACTCGATGTCGCAGTCGAAGCTCAAAGGCGTGGCATTGCCATCGACGGTGTGCATCTTGGCCAAGGCGATAAATCCGTACTCGTCGCCCGCGACAAGCTCGGAGCGGACGCCGTCATCGGGCTGACCGCTAACACCGAAGATCACCTCGCTGCCGTTGCCGCACTTCCCGCAGGCACCGTGGATTATCTCGGCGTCGGTGTTATCCGGCCGACTTATACCAAGCCGGATCATCCACCAGCACTGGGCATCGCGGGCTTTGCGCACCTGACCGCGTTGGCATCAGTGCCGACCGTGGCCATCGGTGGTGTCCTCCAAGAAGACATTGCTGCTCTGCGATCCGCTGGAGCCGCTGGTGTCTGCTTTGTCTCCGCGCTATGTGCTGCCGAGGATCCCGAGCATGTCGCCCGCAGCATGGCCGAATCCTGGAAGGAATAACGAAAACCGTGAAAACTACATCAATTTCTCTTCGCACCATCGCCGCAGCCGGCGTCCTTGCTCTCACAACCTTGCTGACTAGCTGTGCGGGAGGTGATGAGGCGGAGGGGGCATCGGCAAGCAATGCGAAAACCACCGTCCGCTTCGCGCTGGACTGGACACCGAATACCAACCACACCGGGCTCTACGTGGCATTGAACAAGGGCTACTTCGAAGAAGCCGGCATTGACGTGGAAATCCTGCCGTTTAACAACAGCAACCCCGAAGTGCTTGTCGATGCCGGCCAAGCCGAGTTCGGCATCAGCTTCCAAGACACGGCGTCGATGTCCATGGCCTCTGGCGCGGACCTGAAATCAGTACTCGCCGTGGAACAAACCTGGGCCACGGAAGTAGCGGTACTGGCAGATCGCGATGACATTCAAAGCCCTGCCGACTTGGATGGGCTGACCTTCGGTGGATTCGATAACCCGGCGGAGACCAAAACCATGCAAGGCGTGGTGCAATCCGCGGGCGGCGACGGGGAATTCGAAACCGTGACGTTGGGAACCTCTGCCTATGAGGCGTTGTACTCCGGCGATGTTGATTTCACCGTCCCTTATGTCGCGTGGGAAGGCATCGAAGCCGAACACCGCGGCGTGGACCTGAAGACTTTCGCGTACACCGATTACGGTTTCCCGGATGCGTACCAAGTCCTGGTGGTGGGCAATAACACCTGGTTGGAAGATAATCCGGATACCGCGCGTGACTTCGTGCAGGCCCTTGCCCGTGGCTATGAAGATTCCGTGGAAGACCCCGAAGCTGCTGCAAAGATTCTGCAGGAAGAAAACGCTGGCCTGCTCACTGACCTAGACATGCTGGTGGAAAGCCAAGAGATGCTCGCGGATAAATACATGCTCGATGACAACGGTGACTTCGGCGTGCAAACTGAGGAGCACTGGAGTGAGCTGGGGCAGTTCCTCTTTGCTTCCGATTTGCTGACTGATAACAACGGCAAACCGTTGGATAAGCAGCCTGCGTGGTCAGAGTTTTTCACCAATGAATATCTGCGGGACTGATGAAGCAGTATTTTTCGATTCAGAATATTTGGGTGCCCGCAGGCTTTCTCGCCGTGCTCCTTGTCGCGTGGGAGTTAATCGTGCGCCTGACCGCGGTGCGCCCGCAGGTGCTGCCGGCGCCATCCTTGGTGGCAAGCTCCGGTTGGGAGCATCGCAACGCACTTGGCGCGCATGCTTTGGCCACGTTAAATGTCACGCTATTGGGCTTTGCGGTGTCATTAGTGTGCGCGTGGCTGATTGCCATCGTCATTGATTTCTCCCCGCTGATGCGCCGCGGCCTGGTGCCGCTGCTGATTTCTTCCCAAACCATTCCGATTGTCGCAATCGCGCCGTTGATGATCATCTGGTTCGGCTTCGGGCTGCTGCCCAAGATCCTGGTGGTGGCTCTGGTGACTTTCTTCCCAGTCACTATCGGGCTGGTGGAAGGTTTTGCGCGCGCGGACAGGGAAGCTTCGGCGTTGCTGCGCAGCATGGGCGCCGGCCGCATCAAAGAGTTTCTTTTCCTGCGGCTACCTTCGGCGCTGCCGCTGTTTTTCACTTCTTTGCGCATCGGCATTACGTATGCCGTGGTGGGCGCCATCTTCGCTGAGTATGTCGGCGCGAAACAGGGCCTGGGCATTTATATGAGCGTGCAAAAGAATGCTTTTCGCACCGATTTGGTGCTCGCCGCTGTTGCCGTCGCAGCTGTGATCAGCATTGTGCTCTACCTATCCACGTACCTGGTGGAACGGGCCGTTATTCCGTGGCATATCAAAGAAAGGACCGCTGCCAATGAGCGTTAAAACCGTACCGCGTCTGCAACTCGAGGGCATTTCACGCACCTTCCCGCTTGCTGATGGCCGCCAGCGCGCAGTGCTGGATGACATCTCTTTGACGGTGAATCCTGGCGAGTTTGTCTCCATCATTGGGCCATCCGGTTGCGGCAAGAGCACGCTGTTTAACATCATCGCCGGTTTGGATTCACCGACTAGCGGTACGGTGGGCATCGATGGGGAAGTGGCCTATATGCCGCAAAAGGATGCGTTGTTTCCGTGGCGCAGCATCGCCGCGAATGCCGCGCTCGGCCTGGAAGTCCAAGGTGTTAAACGCCGTGCGGCGCGGGCACGGGTCAAGGAATGGTTTCCCCGCTTTGGGCTCGCGGGCTTTGAAGATTCCTTGCCGTTTGAGCTTTCCGGCGGCATGCGCCAGCGGGCAGCACTTCTGCGCACGGTGGTTCAAAACAAGAGCACTTTGCTTCTCGATGAACCCTTCGGCGCCCTCGACGCCCTTACCAAACAGGATTTACAAACCTGGCTGCAACAAGTGTGGGCTGAACATAACTGGACAGCACTGTTGATTACGCATGATGTCCGCGAGGCAATCTTGCTCTCCGACCGCGTGGTGGTGCTCAGCCCGCGCCCCACGACAGTCAGCCTCATTTTGGATGTTGACCTGCCGAAGCCGCGTGGGATCGATGCGCTGACCAGCCCTAGGTTCTTAGAGCTGGAACGCATCTTGCTTCAAACACTAGGCAGCTGAATCAGGCAGCTGAATCCAGTGCTTGCTGCCAGAACGCAGCTTCCAAGCGGGTGGCGGCGCGGAAGATTTCTACTAAGGAATCAAAGCGCTCCGCAGTGACACTACCTGCGGTTAGCGCGTCGAGTCGTTCGGTGGCAGCTTGTGCTGCGGTTTGAAATTCTGTGCCGGAGTATTCAGCAATCCACTCGGCGTATGGGTGTTCTTCGCCGGCATCGAGAGCCTGTGTTCGTTGCGGCTCCAGAGCTGCACCAATTTCTGCGTAGCCAATGGAGCACGGTGAAAGTGCAACGTGCATATCTAGCAGGTCGCCAGACATGCCGGTGTCTAAGACGTAGCGGGTATAAGCCACGGTGGTTTGTTTTTCTGCTGCGGAATCAAGCTCTTCTTCCGTGATTCCCCAGCGTGCGGTTAGTCGGCGGTGTAGTTCGGTTTCGTGCACGATAGCCTGCAGTGCGCCCGTCGCGTCTTTAATATCGGCCAGCTTGCGGCTTTTGTATGCAGCCAGCGCATTCGCCCGCGCGAACTGCACCAGGAAGTGATAATCCTGCACCAGATAATCCTGGAAGACGGGTAGCGGCAAGGTGCCTTCGCCAAGTTTGCGCACGAATTCGTGCTCGGTGTAATCGGTCCACTCGGTACCGATGGCCTTTTTCAATTCAGCAAATAGTGTCATTATTTTTCTCCTGTGATGGGGTGGGCGTAGGCAGCATCAAAAAATGCGAGCTCGATTTCGACTGCGCGGTGAAAGAAGTCTTGTGCGACAGCGCGCCGGGCTGGGCCGACGCGGTCGAGTTCTGCGCGTAAGAATGCGATGCGCTCGTGGAATTCCGGAAAATCATGCAGTCGAATCCATTCCGCGTGCACGAAGTTGTCCGGCAGTGGGCGTGCACCGCGGGTTGCCCAGTCGAGGTACAACCATTCCGCGACCAGCAGCACCGCGACGATTGCTACGTAGTCACGCGTCTCCGCAGCCTCGCGCATCAACGCGCAAAACGCGGTGGTTGGCTCGGTATTCGGGATTTCTTCGCGCTGCTTTGCGCTCACGCCCAGCGCGTTGAAAGCGTCGAGGAAGTAAGTATTTTCATCGCCAGCTATCTCGCCGATGAATTGCGCAAATCGCAGCCGTGGTTCCAGCGCATCCGCCGTGCTTACCGATGCCCCCAGCAACACCAAGAAACTATCCAAAAAGCGGTAGTCCTGCACCAGGTAGCTGGCCATGACGGAGTCGTCGATGGTGGCATCGAAAAGCTCTTGCACAAAGCGGTGAGAAACTGCCTTCTCCCACGTGGTGTGGTTTTGCTCGCGCAAAAGGTCCGTAAATCGCTGAGTGCTCATCGTTGTGTTCCTTGCAGCTGTAAAGGCGCGTTGTTCCACAGCGCGTGGAAGTGATGGACCGGGCCGTGGCCTGCGCCAACGTCCAATTCATCCGCGTGGCGCAGTGCCTGCGTGAGATAGTCTTTGGCGCGCCGCACTGCTTCTTCGTATCCGTGCTGGGGCAAAAGTGCTGCTATCGCGGCTGATAGTGTGCACCCGGTGCCGTGGTCATTGATGGTGTCCACACGAGGCGCCGTGAGTTCTACGGTTTCTTCACCGGTAAGAATGTCGGTGCTTTCCGCGCCATTTAGATGCCCACCTTTGAGCAGTACCCACTTTGCGCCTAGTGCGCGCAGATCATCTAAAGATTCACGCATTTCTTTAAGGCTGCCCATCTCTACCTCGCGGCCAAGTAGCACCGATGCCTCCGGCAGGTTCGGTGTAATCAGCGTTGCCCGCGGCACCAGACGTTCCCGAATTGCGTCAACATCGTCCTGTTTGAGCAGGTGATCGCCACTTTTAGCGACCATCACCGGATCCAACACCACTGGGCACTGCGCGTATTTATCCAGTGACTGCGTAATCGCGTCGGCGATATCAGCATTGGCCACCATGCCGATTTTCACTGCATCGACGCGGACATCCTCGAAGACCGCCGCGATTTGTTCGGCCACGAAGTCAGGTTCCATGGCGACGATGCTTCCCACACCGCGCGTATTTTGCGCGACCACCGCGGTGACCACGCTCATCCCGTATGCGCCGTTGGCTGAAAATGCTTTTAAGTCTGCTTGAATCCCCGCACCACCGGTGGGATCTGTGCCAGCAATGGTTAATACATTCGGTATCAACGCTTGTCTCCGTTTCATCACTCATACCGAGTTCGAAGAAGCGAAGCGTGCCGCAGTAGATACAGGTATCCCTGCATATACTGCCTGCGTCGTTTACCGACATCCCTCCGCGAGTCCGAACTCGATCAGGTTCTCGGGTTTAATCTCAGCCCTTTCGGGCACCCCGTGTCTGGCGCCCACGCTAGCACAAAATGTCCTGGCAAGGAACGACTTTAAGAAAAGATGCTGAGCGCGTAGAGGATGAAGACGAATAGGTGTGCTCCACCGTGAATCGCGGTGACTTTCCGGGAGTTAAACGTCGCGATGCTCAAAGCCAGGCTGATTCCTAGGAGCAGCAGGTTGGTGGGATTTTCGGCGAGGGTGACGGTCTGCCCAGTAAGCAGACCGATGATGAGCACGACCGGCAAAGTGAGGCCAACGCAGGAGACGAGCGCGCCGTGGGCGAGGTTAACCACGCGTTGTCCTTCGCCACCCCAGGCAGCGCGAACGGTGGTGATTGCTTCGGGCAAAAAGACAATCATTGCGATGATGATGCCGGAAAGCGCGATGGGGGCGCCGAGGCGATTAAGGCCGTCATCGAGAAGCGATGCCATATCGTGAGAGAGCAACACGATCGGAATTACCGTGATGAGCAAAACCATCGCGCGGGCGAAAATTTCTCCTTTGTGCTCGCGGAAAATCGCACCGATTCCAGGGCGAAGTTCAGTACCATGAACATCGCCGGAAGCAACGACGTCCTTGTCTGTTTCCGTGAAGTCGGCATGCTGGGCGCCGGTTTGGCGGTAGAGAAAGAATGCGTACAGGATGACCGTCAAGGTCACGATGGTGATGGCCTGCGCGGTGTTATATGCGCCATCCGTGCCGATGACAGCCGGAATGGCGAAGGCGGTGGCGATGAGTACGACGAGCATCGACAAGTATGCGGAAATTCCGGCGCGGTTGACCTGCAGGTTGTTATGCCGCATGCCGCCGACGATGAGCGCCAGGCCAATGACCAGATTGAGGACAATCATGACCGTGGCCATGACGGAATCACGCGCGATGGTGTGGTGATCGCCGGGTCCGAGCATGACCGCGGAGATTAGAATGACTTCAATGCCGACAATTGAAAGGGTCAGCACCAGGGTGCCGTAGGGATCGCCAAGCCGGTGCGCGAGGTATTCAGCCTGGGTGACAACCCCGCCGGAACACGCGATGATAACGCCCACGATGAGCGCAAGAAGGGTGAAGACGAGGGGCATCGATAAGCTGCCGGTGAGAAAACCTGATGCCAGTGATAGTAGTGCGACCGCAACCCAGCCCAATACAATTCGGGCGATGACAGATCCGGTGAGAACGCCGCGCAGGGCAGTAGAGGCTGACATGGACGAAGACTCCTTTTATTGCAGGGTCGTCCCGGCTCTAGCTTTTACTGTGCAGGTCGTCCTGCCAGCGTGTTCTAACCAGCAGCCTAGCACGCCTGGCAGATACGGCAAGCTCAGATTTCTTTAATTTGGACGATTGGTTTTATACACCAGATAAGACAGTAGAGCCCCGAAAAGGACGAATCCGATGGTGGCTACCGTCATGGAATGCTGCCATTCGAGATAGGCAGCGAATAATAGGCCGCCGATAAATACGGTTATGGCTTTCGTAATGGCACGCTGCTTAGTTCTTTTATCACGCACGACTAGTGCTCCTTAGATCGCAGGATTGTCCCGGCCAAGCTTTAACTGTGTAAGTCCCCCTACCAGTACGGCTCATAATGAACCCTACACGCCAGGCGGCTCAGGCGAGACAGCCCGATTTCTATAGTGGGGCTGTTTAGGGCAGCGGAAGACGTATTAGTGTGGGGCACACTGAATGCTTGATTCCTATGCGTGCTCGTTGAGGGGAAATGATGACTGACACCGCCACGCTTAAGGAACAACGCCGGCCCACGGCTTCCCTGAAGCGGTTAGCCACTGTAGAAGCTATTTTTGGCTACATCATGGTGCCGTTTTATGTGGTGTTGCAGTACGTTTTCCCAAAGCCGCGGGAGAAAAACGACCGTCAGCAAGGGGCAATTAAAGGTTTCATTGCCACGTGGGTGAAGTCGATTGGTATCGCGGTTAGTGCAGGAGCACTACTTGGCGCGGTGGAGTGGGTATTGGCCAAACTGCTTGGTCGCAGGCTTCTCGATGGCATCCCCGCCGTCCTGGCCGGAATCGGCATTCCGGCACTGGTCGGGGGCTGGCTGATTGACAAGCGCAATCGTCTGCGTGGTGCGATGATTGCGGCGGTGGCAACGCTTCCGCGCCTTGTGGTTTCTGAAAGTTGGGTCCGCGATAAATCCAGTGATGAGGAATTCGACCAGGAGATGAAGATCGCGCGGGATCGCTTGTACGCAGTGCTTAACGATGCCTCCTGATTCAAGCGCCAGTGGACTTCGCGATGGTAATCAGTTCGTGCGCCAACCTGGGCGGCCGGCGGTGCCCTGACCAGATTGCTGTGAGCGGGCGTGTGATCTTGTCGCCTTCTAAAGGCACTTGCAGGAGGTTGCCATTGGCGAGCTGATCGCGCACTGCCAGCTCACTCATCACTGCGGGTCCGGCACCGGAAGCTACTGCGACACGCACGGCCGCAATGCTGTTGAGTACTTGGGCTGGTGTAGCAACATCCAGGCCAGCTAAATGGTCTTGCAGGGCTTCGAAGGTTCCGGAGCCGGGTTCTCTTACAACAAGTGGTGTTTCAGCCAGCTCTTGCAAGCTGATTCGCCCGGTTCGTGAGGCCCAGTGGTGGTGCGGGGCAATCACCACGAAAAGCTCGTCTTCCTGGACGATTTGAGCGTTCAGCTGCACTGGTACATGTGGCGTTTCGATGAAACCTACATGGAAATGGCCATGTCGAACCTGTGAGATAACTTCTGCTGAATTCACCACAGAAATAGCAACCTGGACATCGGGGTATCGTTCGCGCAGCGCGGCAATCCATACTGGCAAGAGTGTCTCCGCGATGGTCAAGCTGGCGCCGACGCTGAGCGTCTTTTGTGATTCGTCGTGATTCTCCGCGACCCAAGATTGAAAATCACGCGCAGCATCCAGGACTTCACGCGCATGCGCAGCGAGCGAAAGCCCGAAAGGCGTGGGCACTGAGCCGCTGGGACGACGATCCAGCAAATGGCTTTGCATCGTTGCCTCAAGCTCGGCCATCGCGCGGCTTGCATTAGGCTGCGCCATTCCGACACTGCGCGCCGCGGCGCCGAGGCTGCCGCTATCCACCACTGCGACGAACAGTTCCAGTGTGCGAAGGTTGGGCCAGCGGTCCTGAGCAGGAGTCATATCAGTAGTATATGCCCGGATGTGTAATTGCCGTCTACCGCAAACCACGTTGCGCGGTGAGACTTTAAAGCATGTCCACTGAAATCTCGGCACCTGCTTCAAATGAAGTTCAACCGCGCGCACGTGTAATCAAGACGTATGCGCCCGGGCTGCTGCTGTGTCTAGGCGGCGCTATTGTCGCGATGATTTTCAGTTCTTTTGTTCCGGGGCTTAGCGCGATGATCGTGGCGATTATCGCCGGGATCGCTCTAACGAACATGACACGGCTTCCCGGCACGTTTTCGCCAGGTATCCAAGTAGCAGCTAAGACTTTGCTGCGGTGGGGAATCGTGTTTCTGGGACTGAAACTGGTTATCGCAGATGTCCGCGGCCTCGGGCTGCCGATGCTTCTTGTCATTGTCTGCATAGTCTCCGGCGGAATCATCGGCACGCTGCTTATCGGACGCCTGCTAAAGATGAAGCCAGCGCAGGTATTGCTCATCGCCTGCGGATTTTCCATCTGCGGCGCGGCGGCCGTCGCGGGAGTCGAAGGCACAAGCGATGCGGAGGAAGAAGACGTTGTCATCGCCGTCGCGTTGGTGGTGATTTTTGGAACCATCATGATTCCGACCATCCCGTTTCTCGGTGCCCTTGCCGGTTTAGCCCCGGAAACGATAGGAATGTGGGCCGGTGGATCAATTCACGAGGTTGCCCAAGTCGTTGCCGCCGGAGGCGTCATAGGCGGTAGCGCTTTGGAAATAGCCGTCGTTGTTAAACTCGCGCGCGTTCTAATGCTAGCTCCAGTCGTATTCATTCTGAGCCTTGCAAAACGTCGTCAAAGTAGCGGCGTGCAGACTACGGGCAAAGAGAAGCGCCCACCCATAGTCCCGCTGTTTATCATCGGTTTCTTATCGATGGTCCTTCTTCGCTCCACCGTCGACCTTCCCGAGCCAGTCCTCGCCACCGGCGATTTCTTACAAACAATTCTGCTTGCAACCGCGATGTTTGCTCTCGGGTGCGGGGTGAAAATCCAAAGCCTGCTGCACGTTGGAGTTCGTCCCTTCATCCTGGCCTTTGCGTCAACAGTGCTCGTCGCAACCATCGCATTTGTAGGCATTGAGCTCGTCTAATCGGCGTGCCTGTGGATAACTTCGCCGTTTGGGTGACGTGTCATGTGAATTACTCGCAGGTTTTTGAACTTGCCCTAGTCGGGGGTTGCACTGTCGTTTTAGTGTCGAAGTCATGAACGGATATGAATTATTTGAAGCCTTCGACAGAGGTGGCGTGGGTATTCTTCGCGACTTTTACGAGCTATCACCCTACGACGTAGCTACTGACGGACACAGACTTTCTACAGCGCAGAAATATGCTCGGCTGGCCAGAGTTTACTTTGGGTCCTGCGACTCGCCGCGTGTGCAGCAAGAGGCTGTCGCACTTGCCGAAGAGCGCAGGTTGAGCATCGAGTTCTTAGAGATGGTTAATAAACACGCGAAGAATTTGAAAGCGCGTGGTGCCGCGTGGAAGCTCCGTGCAGAACTCATCGCGTATGAGGGAAGCTACGAAGAAGTCGATGAGCATGGCAAAAAGCGCGTGACCGAAGAAGGCGGTGACAAACCGAAACAAAAAGGCGTACGCGTTGGCCGCGTAATAGACGGGCTGCGCACCATTAGCATTACCGATACCCAACGCCGGATTACTGATTTAGAAAAGACGCTTGATGCTGGCATCAAGCACGATGAGGACCAACCACGCTCCGAAGCCCTTCTAGAGCCATTCTGGGACTTAGTTGAAGGCAACGGCACGGGTCTTATCAAGCCTGAATACCGCACGGTTATCGCTATCGGCCTCAATGACTCGGCAAAGGTCTTCAGCGGCGAAGGCGACGATGTCAACGTCGGCGCCTCCGACGGCACCACCATGACCGGAGCCGAAATAGTCAACGCAGCGATGGAAGGCGCACTCGGCGGCAAGCTCTATGTCGGGCTTTTCCACCCCTCCGCCGGGCCGGTCAATCTCTACGAGGCCCGCTTCGCTTCCGACAAGCTGCGCACCTTGGCCATGGTGGAGAATCTCGTCTGCCCCTGGCCGGACTGCAACGTCCCGGCCGACAGGTGCCAAGTCCACCACATCGAGGCACACAAGAATGGCGGCCATACAAAGCCGTCGAACCTGACGATGTTGTGCAAGTACCACAACGGCGTCAACGACGATAACCCCAACCGTCCACGCAAGAAGCGAAAACGGCCAAGTCGTGGCAGGATGCGACGCCACCGCGGAATAGTCAGGCACTTCACCCCACGTGGAAAACCCGTCGATAACACGCACCCCTTGAGCAGCATGGGAGCGATGAACCTGATCTAATAACGCATACCCACGCTGAAACTGTGGACCGAAAGGTGGAAGAGAAAATAAACTCAATCGACTAAGGTTGTTGACATGAACGCAACTGCAGTTGAAATCATTTCTTCCCGCGCTGTTCCCCTAGGCGGACCACGCGCGATGACGGTTCACCGCACGCTTCCACACCGCCAACGATCGCTCATTGGCGCGTGGTGCTTTGTCGATCATTTTGGTCCCGATGATGTGTCAAAGACCGGAGGCATGGACGTTGCGCCGCACCCGCACACTGGGCTGCAGACCGCGACGTGGCTATTTACCGGCGAGATTAGCCACATCGATGCCGGGGGCGGACGCGGCTTCGTGCACCCCGGTGAGTTCTATTTGATGACTGCCGGTAATGGCATTTCGCATACGGAGACCACCACGGAAAAGACCACGATCTTGCATGGAGTGCAGCTGTGGATTGCGCTGCCGGATTCCACACGTAGTACTGCCGAGCGCGACTTGGCTTATTTCAAACCTCCAGTTCCCGAGCTCGATGGCGGTCAGCTCAAAGTGTTTATGGGTGAGCTCATGGGCGCATCTAGCCCAGTGCACTCGCATACCCCGATGGTCGGCGCGGAAATCACTATCGATCCGCGCTCAGAAATCGTGCTTGACCTCAACCCCGAATTTGAACACGGCGTGATCGCAGACTCCGGAACCATCGTGGTCGCAGATACCGAGCTGGAAAAGACGCAGATTGGATACACCGGTATCGGTGAAACGCGTCTGCGCATCCGCAACGATTCCGATGACATGGGTCGCGCACTATTTATCGGCGGTGAACCGCTGCGGGAAGAAATCCTCATGTGGTGGAATTTCATCGGCCGCGACCATGATGAAATCGTGCGTTTTCGCGACACTTGGCAAGCTAGCGAAGGTGAAGACGTTGACGGCCAGTTCGGTTTCGTCGATGGCTACATCGGCCACGGCGGCGTCGGCGAAGATGGCCTGGGCCGCAACGCCGATGGCATGACCTGGCTTCCAGCGCCGAATCTTCCCAATGCCCGAATGCGCCCGCGCACTCTCACCGAACCCGTCGCGCGGCCAAACACGAAAATCTAAACCTTTTGCTTAACTCCGCGCGAGCTAACAAACAACACGACGGCGACTACCGCAAAAATCGCGATGCCAGGAACGCCCATGGGCGCAGCAAGGACGCGGTCCCAATTATCACCGGTTGCAACAAGCATCGCGGGGAAACCGGCGAGCGCGTTGAAAAATGCGTGCCCAATAGCTGCGGGCAGTACGCTCTGGGAGCGCAGGCTCAGCCAGCTCAACACCGCGCCGAAGGCAATGCAGAAAGCCGTGAACAGTAGCACCGCCACGGCGCCGGGAATCTGATCACTGAAGTTATAGCCCGCCGCGATTAACGGTGCGTGCCACAGCCCCCAGATAACGCCAATGAGCAGCACTTGGCGCAGGCGCCCCAGCGGCTCTAAAGCATTTTGCAGCCAACCACGCCAGCCGGCTTCTTCACCGAAAGCCATGAGGGCGTTGATAGTAATGCCAGCGATAAACGCCTGGATAACCGTCATGACGATCAACACCGTCGGCGAAATATCCGCACCCGCTTCAATCAAAGGCGCACGGGTCTGCGTCATCTCCCAATCAGGATTCAGCCACCCAGCGGCAGTCGCCAGCGCGATCGACGCTGCAATCACGCCCACAACCAGCTCAAACCCGATGAATACCGAAGAAACAATCTTCTTCCAGTTACCATTCGCAAAAGATTCCTGGCCCAGCCCGACGGCACTCGTCCACTTTTCAAAGGTAATAAACCGGCAAACAATGACCGTTGCAATCAGCGGCGTGAACATGCGCAGCGAAATCGGCAGGATAGCCAGCGGATGCGCCAAACCCAGAGTGCTTAAAAGAACAGCATCGAGCGCATAAGCAAGCCCGAAAGAAATCAGCACGAAGAAGCCGACGGCTCTCCAATTGACTGCTCGCGTTTCGGTATTCATTAATCTGGCCTTTCTGTTAGTGCCTGGTCAGCGGGCACGAACCACAGTCCAGCCATGCTGCCATCGGTGTTGTAGCTAATGCGTGCAACTAGGTCGGCGGCTTCGAAGGCGAGGTGTTGTTCGACAACAGTGATGTCATCGGCAAGCCCGATAGCTTCAGCAGGCAGTCGGGTTTCTAACGCACCGCTTATCGATGCCACCTGCGCCCACGTCGTGGCCAACCCCTCCGCATCCAAATGCGCGCCGATGACCGGACCCAATTGACCTGCTGCTTCTTCCCAGCGGGATGCGGTCAGGTCGTCTAAAAATTGCTCCGCCTTGGTTATGGCTTCGCGCTTAGTATCTTCGGTCGGTTTGTTCATCGCTTTTCCTGTCCGAGGGTCAATCGCCGTGCCAAAACGTTGGAAGGCAGCTTGGCGCGAAATGCCCAGGGCATCTCCGATGGTCTGCCACGTAATTCCACGCTCGCGGGCATCGCTCACCAAGTGCGCCAATGCTTCATCGGCGAGCGCCTGCAAAGACCGCGCCGTGGACAGCGCATGGGTGACATCGCTGCGCGAACTTTCCCCGGAAGAGTCGTCTGAGGTGGAGAGTTCATCGGCAAGCAATGCGACTATGCGCGTGATGTGATCTGCCAGCTCGTGGCCTCGTTGATTGCCCACGTGTCAAGTCTGCCTTTACAACAAATGCTTTGTCAAGGAAAACTTGACACGTCCCGTCACCAGAGACCGATGAGGTTCATCCAACCCATGCCGACGAAGATCCAGATAGCCAAAGAAATCACGCCCGCGACAAGACCCACGCCCCACCATTGCGCGACGGAGTTGTACTTCATTCCGAACAGCGTCGGCGATGCGCCACCTGCGTAATGGGTCAACGACTGGAAGATATTCGAGCAGTAAGCGAAGATCAGCGCGGACAATAGCGGCGGTGCGCCGAGTGCGAGTGCCGCGCCGAGGAAGGCGATGTACATCGCGGAAATATGCGCGGTAGCCGAGGCGAAGAAGTAGTGCGCGAAGAAGTAAATGACAACGAGCAGAATCAATGCCGTCAGCCAGCTAAGTGCGCCCAAGGAGCCGGCGATGACTTCGGAGACCCAGTCGATGAAACCATAAGCCGATAGGGCAGTGGCCATCATGTACAACACCGCAAACCAGGTCATGGTGTCCCAGGCTGCCTTTTCCCGGATGATGTCTTCCCAGGTCAGCACTTGGAAGACCATCAGGATGATGACTCCGACAAAGGCCGTGGTCGTCGCGGAGATACCCAGGGCCAAGTCGCCGACTGTCCACAGCAGTAGCAAGACGATGAAAGTGGCGCCCAGAACCTTTTCGCCGTAGCTCATGCCGCCTAGTTGTTTTAGCTCATCGCGGGCCATCGCTTGTACTTCTGGAGTCTTTTTCAGCTCTGGCGGATAGACCATATAAATCACCAGGGGCACCACTACCAGTGCGAGAAGCCCGGGAACGATAGCGCCCATGGCCCACGTCGTCCAGGAGATATCGACGCCAAGTTCACCGGCGAGCGATGCAATCAGTGGGTTGCCTGCCATTGCAGTCAGGAACATCGCACAGGTAATGGAGTTGGAATTAGAGACCACCAGGGACAGATAAGCACCTGCACGGCGCGATGTCGGCCCGGGTTCTGAGTCGTAGGTTAGCGCCACCGACTTCATGATCGGCGCCATGATTCCACCGCCACGGGCTGTCGCCGACGGAATTGCTGGCGACAGCACCAAGTCCGCAAGCCCCAATCCATAACCGACACCCAGCATGTGCCCGCCGACTTTGGAAACGAAAAACAGCGCCACGCGCCGGCCGAAACCAGTCTTAATAAATCCGCGCGAGAGCAAGAAAGCCATGACGATCAACCAAATTGTGGAATTGCCAAAGCCGACCAGCGCATAGGGTGCGCCCGGGTTATCACTATCCGGCGACAGCGGAACAATCCCGGTGAGCACCGTGGCGATCATGCCGATGATTGTCACCGCACCCATCGGCATCGGCGCCATGATGATGCACACGATGGTGGCCACGAAAATGCCAAACATGCGCCACGCTTGGTCCGTCAGCGCCTCCGGATGCGGACTGAACCAGAAAATCAGCGCAATAATAATGGGAACACCGAAGCCGAGCCCCATTTTGCGCCAGTGTTGAGTGGGCGGGGCATCGACACGCTGCTGCGGCGGCGAAGCGTGCGACCGCGACTGGCTAGGTGTGCTGATGGGACTGGCAGACATAAGGTAGCTCCCGTCGTGAAACTGCTCCTGCCTTGTGCAGGAACTCGCCGCGGATATCGCTCTCCCCGAGTAGTGGGAAGAAAACCTTCCGCTAAGTCCCAGCTTAGTAACTTGCTATGACGGGAGGAAGGCCAGTGACCTGCTAAAAAGGTGAGATTCGCTACACGGTGGCCTAGCCTAAGTCACTATCGGGATTACACCGTTCCCGATGCTTTTCGGACGTGCTCCAGTGGATAATTAGCGCACCAATCACGGTGGTCGATAGCGCAAGAACAACCGTTATGGTGGAGATCTCGCCGGCAATCGCTGCCGCTAAAGTCCCGAGTGCACACACAATTGCCGCCACCCCGAGTGCGAATCCAGTCTTGTGGTGAATCTTCATGCTTACACGGTACCTGCGGGGAAAGAATCTGTTTTCCGGCTTTTTCCTTGTGCGTCGGTTCTATACTGGTGCCCATGATCGAGTTTGAACACGTCACCAAGTCCTATCCGGACCAAACCGTGGCGGTAGCAGATTTCTCGCTTGCCATAGACTCGCATCGCACCATCGCGCTCGTGGGTTCTTCCGGTTCGGGTAAGACAACGCTGCTGCGCATGGTAAACCGCATGGTAGAGCCCACCGCAGGCCGCGTGCTTATCGATGGCACCGATATCGCCACCGTTGACCCCGTCAAGCTGCGTCGCTCCATTGGATACGTTTTGCAGCAAGGTGGCCTGATGCCGCACCGCACGGTGGTGGATAATGTTGCTGCCGTGTTGCGCTTAAACGGTATGGCGAAATCTCCAGCGCGCGAGCGCGCGCTGGAGATGATGGACCGCGTCGGGCTTGACCGCGCGATGGCCAAGCGCTACCCAGGGCAGCTTTCCGGTGGCCAGCAACAGCGCGTTGGCGTTGCGCGGGCGCTGGCACCGGAGCCGAATATTTTGCTCATGGATGAACCTTTCGGCGCAGTAGATCCGATTGTGCGCCGCGAACTCCAAGATGAGCTGCTGCGACTGCAGGCAGAACTCGGAAAGACCATTGTTTTTGTCACTCACGACATTGATGAAGCATTCCGCTTGGGCGATGAAGTCGTGATTTTAAAGCCCGGCGGGGTCATCGCTCAGCAGGGCACCCCGGCAGAAATTATGGCGCATCCGGCAGATGATTTCGTGCGCGGTTTCGTAGGCAGCGACCGCGGGGAGCGGCAGCTGCGGATTGAAAAGCACGATGGGCGCACCGTTGCCGTGGACGTCAACGGCCGCCCTGTCGGAGTGATCAGCCAATGACGTGGCTGCAACTGAATTGGCCACAGGCACTGGAACTGTTGTGGGCGCACCTCACCTTGGCCATTCCGGCGATTGTGCTCAGCGCCCTCATCGCCATTCCGGTTGGCCGTTTTGCCTTTCGTAGCCCCCGTATCGGCGGTCCGCTGCTGAGCACCGCGACGTTGCTCTATGCCATCCCGGCCCTGCCAATGTTGATTATCGTGCCGGTGATTTTCGGCGTGGGCCTGCGCTCCCCGGCGACGATGATCATCGCGCTGACCGCCTACGGCGTGGCCCTGTATGTGCGCACCAGCGCTGATGCTTTCGGCTCCGTGGATCGTACAGTGCGCGATTCCGCCACCGCTATGGGCTATGCTCCACAGAAGCTGTTTTGGCAGGTAGACCTACCCCTTTCCACTCCGGTGCTCATCGCCGGATTGCGCGTGGTGTCAGTATCGACCATCGGCCTGGTCACCATCGGCGCGCTAATCGGCGTGCAAAACCTGGGCACGCTGATGACCGACGGTTTCCAGCGCGGCATCGCCGGCGAAGTTGCCGTAGGCGTCATCGCCACGGTGCTTTTGGCGTTGGTGATTGATGCGCTGCTGTTGATCATCGGCAAGCTGCTTACCCCCTGGACGCGCCGGGTGGAATCCACCAAGGCGGTGAGCGTATGAACCTTGTAGCGCAAGGCTGGCAATGGTTGACAGATCCCGCCCATTGGACGGGCATTGCCGGAATCCCCAACCGCCTGGCAGAGCATGTCACCGTGACCTTCGCAGCGCTGGTAGTAGCGGCAATTATTGCCATTCCCGCAGGGCTTATCATCGGCCATACCCGCCGCGGTGCAGCGGTAGTCGGTGCGATTACCGGTGGCGTGCGCGCTATCCCGACCTTGGGCCTGTTGACGCTTTTGGGCTTGTGGTTGGGCATTGGCATCGAAGCACCATTTATCGCCCTGGTGGTCTTAGCCATTCCCTCGCTGTTGGTCGGTGCGTATTCCGGCGTGGAAGCCATCGATAGCCACACCCCGCAGGCGGTCCAAGCCATCGGCATGCGACCTGCCCAAGTGCTGCTCACCGTGGAACTGCCACTCGCGCTACCCGTGATCGTCGGCGGCATCCGCGCCGCGACCTTGCAATTGGTAGCCACCACAACCCTTGCCGCCTACACTGCCGATACCGGGCTCGGCCGCTATATTTTCTCCGGGCTGAAAACCCGTGACTACGCGGAGATGCTCGGCGGCGCCGTTCTCGTCATCGTCGTTGCGGTTATCCTCGAACTTATCCTCGCTACCTGTCAACGCCTCGCGCACCGCGTTGCTCTTCCCGCTTCCCACAACCTCTAAGGACTAACCCCATGTTCTCTAAAAACCGTTTGACCGCACTTGCTGCACTCGCCGTTACCAGCACCTTTGCTCTGACCGCGTGCGGTACCGACAGCAGCCCATTAGAAGATGACGCCACAAACGATGACACCATTGTTATCGGCTCGCAGGATTATTACTCCAATGAGATCATCGCCGAAACTTACGCGCAGGCGCTAGAAAATGCTGGTTATGCTGTGGATCGGCAGTTCCGCATCGGCCAGCGCGAGGCCTACCTGCCGGAAATCGAAGCCGGGGAGATTGACCTTTTCCCCGAGTATTCCGGGCCGGTCCTGCAGTACTGGGAGCCAGATACCGAAGCGCGCCTGCCGGATGACGTGTACGCAGCGCTTGTCGATGCCTCCCCCGACGGCCTCAACATCCTCGACCAATCACCGGCCACTGACCAGGATTCCTATGTCATCACCCAAGAATTTGCCGATGAGTGGGGGATTGAAAATGTCGAAGACCTCTCCAAGGTCACCGAACCGATGACTTTGGGTGCTAACTCCGAAGGCGAATCGCGCCCGAATGGTCCGAAGGGCCTGGAAGAAACTTATGGCGTCAAGGTAGATTTCGCGCCGATCGAAGACAGCGGCGGACCGCTCACCGTCAAAGCCCTCAAAGACGGCGATGTTCAAATGGCGATTA
The DNA here is from genome assembly GCF_002967075.1 of Corynebacterium sp. J010B-136. Lineage (GTDB taxonomy): Bacteria > Actinomycetota > Actinomycetes > Mycobacteriales > Mycobacteriaceae > Corynebacterium. The sequence goes on from NZ_PUGE01000005.1 coordinate 68,511, forward strand.
TCTACACCGCCGACCCATCCATTGAGTCCAATAACTTAGTGACCCTGGAAGATACCAAGGGCCTGTTCTTGTCCTCCAACGTTGTGCCGCTGGCCAGCGACAAAGTAGATGACAAGGCGGCCGAAGTTATCAATGAAGTCTCCGCCGCGATGAGTCCCGAAGACCTAGTCTCTTTGAATAACCGCAGCGTCACCGACCAGTTGCCCGCCGCGGACATCGCCAAGGACTGGCTGGAAGAAAAGGGCCTGGCGTAGTCATGCCGGAGAAAGCCGCACACGTCATCCTTGTTCCGGGTGCTTGGATGGGCGGCTGGATCTGGGAGCCGACGGTGAAGCGGCTGCGCGCTCACGGCATCGACGCGGAAACGATGACCCTTCGCGGCCTTGAGTCTGGGCAATCTGATACTGATATTGCGGGCGTGAGCCTCGAGAACCACGTGCAGCAGCTTGTCGAGCACATCGCGCAGACCCGCGCCGACAAAGTGATTTTGGTGTCGCATTCTTATTCTGGGGTGGTGGTGGCATCGGCAGCCGACCGGCTACGCGCCCAGGTCGCTGGCATCATTCACATCGGCGCTTTCTTGCCTGTCGATGCCCACGCGCTTCTCGATAACTGGGGTGCTACCGATGATGAACGCGCGCAAGAAAAGGAAGATACCGAGGCCGCCGGTAACCTGTGGCATGCTCCCACGCGTGAGATGTTCGATTACGTTGACGACCTCACCGATGCCGACCGCGACTATCTAGCTTCGAAATTCACAGCGCACCCTGGCCGAACGGTCCTTGATGCAGCGCACCTATCGTCGCCAGTGGAGGAGCAGCCTTCGACCTATGTTGCGTTGACGTTAAAGGATGATTTCGATGCCGCCTGGGAGGATGCTCCCGCCGTTGCCAAATCGGCTTCCTCGTGGCATCGACGCAGCCTAGTCAGCGGCCACTGGCCGATGCTCTCTGCCTTCGACGAGACCGTCACGCTCATTGAAGAAGAAATCCGCCATTATGGAAGTTCCGCTTAGAAACGTTTCACCAAAACGTAGTGGCCTTCGCGCTCGCTGACCTGTTCAAACCCTAAGTGGAGATACAGGCGGTGAGCGCGTTCATTTGCCGCGGCTACCGACAGTGAAATACCGGGAGCGCCCATCTGACGGGCGAGCTGCGTCGCGGCTTCCAACAATGTGGTTCCGATTCCCTCGCCCTTGTAGCGGTTCTCCACCGCCAAGGCGAGCTCCGGGATACCTTCTTCGACGTGGCCGAAACCGTGGAGTTCATCGGTGCCCCAGTTCAACCACACGCCACCAGCGGGGATATGCCCGCGCCAGGCGATGAATCCGCCTTTTTCTTCCGTCCAGTTCTGCAGATAATAAATCCAGTCGCGGTCAAAATCTGCGGTTACCTCACCAAGTTCGTCACCGAAGGTATCGGTCAGGAAATTCAAACGCGACAGGTACGTGCGGTCTGATTCGGTGGCGACGACCAGGACCAAGTCATCTTCTGAACTGCTTTCTGGGCTGCTTACGGGAGTGGAATTCATGCGCACCATTTTAACGCGCGCGTACCTACTTGCCGTGCTCCCATTGGGCATACGCGCGAGCGTAGTGCCCGCCGAGAGCAATGAGTGATTCGTGGTCGCCGTCTTCGATGATTTCGCCGGCTTCCATAACCAGGATGCGGTCGGCGACGCGGGCTTGATCGAGCCGGTGCGCTACGACCAAGGTGGTGCGGCCGCGGGCGACAGCGCGCGCGGCAGACTCGAGGGCCTCGGCGTGTTCGCTACCTGCTTCGGAGGTTGCCTCATCCATGATCAGCACCGGGGGCTGGCGCAAAAACATGCGCGCCAAGGAAATCTGCTGGGCTACCTCGGCGCCAACCTCGGGATTGCCGGCACCGATTTCGGTATTCAGACCCTTCGGCAGCCAGCGATCCCAAGCCGGAGTGCCGTGGCGCAGACCCACGGTGGAAAGTGCCGTGAGCAGTTCATTATCGCTGGCATCGGGTTTGGCCAGTAGCAAATCATTGCGCAAGGTGCCCGAAAATAGGTGCACATCTTGGGTGATCAACGCGACGTGCTGACTGATCCACACATTGGGAACCGTGGCGGTATCGGTGCCATCGACAATGATCTTGCCGGCAGTGGGATATTGCAAGCCTGCGACCAAAGCAGCCAAAGTCGATTTACCAGCACCCGATGTACCAACTAGAGCGGTGGTGGTTCCGGCTTTGAGGGTGACGGAGACATCGGAAAGCACGTGCGCGCCGCCGGGGTAGGCATAGTCCAGGTTTTTGATCTCCACCGTGGGCTGGGGTTTTACGGCGGGAAGCTCAGTATCGGCGATGATGTCATCATCAGCAATCTTGCCCAGCGCAACAGCGCGGCCCAAAGCAGTTAACGCGTGCTGGATATCGCCGGCGGAAAAGAGCAGGGTAAATACGTGCATCTCCAAGCGCATGACCAATAACACCGCGGTAGCGGCCTCACCCACGCTCAACCAGTTGGCGGCAACCATCGGCATGGACATCACTAAAGAACCCAAGAGCAAAAAGCCAAAAGCGATGCTACCTTGACCCATGATGCGGTTAAACAGCGGCAATCTATCGCCCCAGGCCTGTACCGTTTCCCAGGACACATAATCCATGCGGCGATGTGCCCAGCGCATCAGGCGGAATTGCCGCAGGGTCTCAAGCGCGCGGATGCTATCGAGCAACACATTATTGCGCTTAGCTTCTACCGCGGAGACCACGTTGGTTACCGCAGGCACATCGCGGATGACCTGCTTAATCCACGGCCACATGATGATTGCCGTAACAATCATCAACACTAAATACGCCGGGTGAACCAAAACCAACGTCACCGCGGTAACGGGGATAAAAACCAAGGTGACAATCAACCGGTCACCGGTATGGCTAATGGTAGAAACCGTCGTGTCAATATCTTTGGACAACCGCGTAATCACATTGCCGGTGCCCAGCTCCAAAATGCGTGGCACGGGCGCGCGCATCACGGCATCGAGAGCCGTTTTGCGCAGGTCGATGCTCAAACGCCTCGTTGCCGTATTGATCAAAAAGAGGTTGAGCGCGCGCCCGATGGTTTCGATGACTAAGGCGATGGCGAAGATGATCATCGCTAAGCTCACGGTGTCTTTGCCTGAACCTAAAATGGTGCTGCTGCCACCGGAGATGAGATCGACAATCGAGCCGATTACCGTCGCGCCGATATTCATCGCAGCGGCCGCGGTGATGATCGAAGCCAGAGTGAAAATGACTTGGTAGCGCTTCGGTGCCGAAGGCAAGGCCTTAATGAAATTCCAGATATCTTTGCCACCAGCAGGAACCAGCGCATCAGCTTGGCGCACCACGGGTTTAGGTTGTGCAGGTTGTGTCATCGTGTCACCACCTCATCAGCGACCGCTGCCCAGGACGGCGAGGAAGAAATCACGATGGTCATGCGCCCTGCACGCAAACTGGCCACGCGCCGGGCAACGGTTGCCAGCGTGATGGAATCTAATCCGGTGGTCGGTTCATCCAGCACCAACACATCTGGGTCATAGGCGAGTGCGCGCGCTAAAGCCACACGTTGGCGCTGCCCGCCCGATAAGTTTAGCCCGGCCTCGCCAATGCCGGTGGTGGGTAATTCGCCTTCGTCGCCAAAGCCACCTAGCCGGGTGACAATATCGTGGCAGGCCGCGGCATCGAGTGCCTCATGGACCTGCTCTAGCGAGAAGCTTCCTTCGGGGTTGATATTATCCGCCAAGGTTCCTTCCAGCACCGATACCTGGTGTGGTGGGCACAGCGCGCCCATGGAGCCGAGCAGTTTAATATCTTCAGCGATGCGGTGCCGGCCTTCAACCGTCGCGGGCTGCCAGACGGTTAGTCCTGGCCCCAGATTGAATGCGGTAGCAATAGAATCCGTGTTGTTTCCTGTGGAATTGGCGGGAGTGGGTTGCGGCTGGAGGTCATCGACAAGCGATGCGATACGCTGCGTCGATGCCAAAGCCCGGGCATAGAACTGGGTGAGAAAGCCCAGCGCATAGCCTGTCGATGTCAACGCCGGCGGCACCAACATCACGATAGTCATCAGCGCACCGGTGGAAATTTCCCCGGCATAAGTCTGCGTGATGGCATATAACACCAGCGTAATCGCCCACATGGTGGGAACGAGCTGGCGCACAAGCGTCGTCCACGATAGCGTGCGGACCTCTTTGAGCATCGAATCCAGCGCTGCCTGCGACACCTCAGCGAAACGCTGCGACACGATATCACCCGCGCCTAAGCCTTTGACCACGCGGTTGCCCTGGGCGGCATCGGTGGCCAAGCTAAGGGCGATATTGTCATTCGCACGGCGCAAAGCTGTGACTTTGGTCAGCGACTTGGCCGTGAAATAGGAAACCAGCATGGTCAACGCGACGCCGACAGGCAAGGCCGTGGCGACAACCGGTGAGGACGGCGCGATGACGATGACGGCACCAACGACATAGCCCAACATCATGACGGGGAAGTTGAGGATTTCTTTCAACTGCCCAATGTTGTTGCTGTCTTCATCCATGGTGTTGAGCAGCCGGCCGGGGTTAAGCCCCTGGGTGCGGCTGCGCAGCAGTCGCTGCAACAGTCCTAGACGCAGATCATGCGTGGTGCGCGCGGTGCCCACTTCTGTAAAGGCATCCGCGGTGGACTCGGCGACCCACTGAAACCACAACAATAAGATGGTCAGCAAGACCGGCACGAGAAGCGATGCCCAGGTAAGTTCCCGAAAGACGTTTTCAGTGGCGTAGCCAATCACCGCTGACACCGCTGCGCCAACGGGGGCAGAAAGCCCCATGCTCACAAGCGTCATCCACACGCTGGTGGGATGCATCCCTAGCAGGGAAAGGCTTGCGCGCACGGGGCTGTCCCACCGCGTGGCATTGATGTCGTAGGTGCTCGGCGGTGAATCCTCCGGCACATACCACGCCCACGTTCGCATCCGTGGGTACTTCGGTGCACTCATGGTGCTTTAGTCTATGCCTTTAGGCACAGATGCACAGCAAAATTTCTGCTGTGAAATGCACTAATTAGTGCATGGTGTAGCGCTCTACATCGGCGCCATTAAAGACCTGCTCATAGCCATCAGAGTCGAGGGAACGGAAATCGCTAGAGTTCTCAATAGCTTCCCGGAGCAAATCAAGACGAGCAGAGCTGTCTCCAATTACCGCGCCGGCTGGGAAGTAGTGAGTTTTTCCGTTCTTGAGGTTGACGGTAAGTGTTTCGTAGCTCATTGAAATCGCAGCCTCCAACTGGGCAAGGAACGTAGCGTAAAAAAGAAAACCGATTAACCCCACGGAAGATAACCATGACGCTAATGCAGTTATAGGGTTCTATCACGACTTTTAGAAGTGTTTTGCATAATTGAACCAGTGGCCGTCACCAACTGCAATCAAGTGGGATCTACATTACGTTTGACCCACCCCCAAATGGCGATTAACCAGCGCATCTTCAGCAGTTGAAGCTTTCAAAAGGTGGGATTCGGGTGGGGTGGACGTGAGGCATGGTATTAGCTATGCTGAATCAAGTTTCTAAAAGTGATTCAGGAGGTGAATTGCAGTGGATAAGCACTTTGTAGCCAAGCAGATCGGGGCGGCGTTGAAGCGCGCGAATATAAGCCAGCGGCGCCTGGCTGATGTCACGGAGATATCTCAATCGACTCTGTCTCGTATTATTGCTGGCGATCGCATGGTGAGCATGCCTGAGCTCATTCTGATTGCCGAGGCAACCGGTACCACCGTTGCTCAACTAGCGGGTACGAGCAATGTTGCCGAACGTGTGCAGTATGCGGCACGGTCTACCAATTCATCGTCGATGGATTCCATGCGGCAAAAGCTCCTGCACTTTGTTGAGCTCAATGATTACCTCGATGAGCAGGGCATTCCTACTCTCCGCTAAGGATGGTATTTGAAACCATGACACTGGAAGAACAGGGTAAAGCAGCTGCTGAGGAATTTCGTGCTTTGCACAATCTGGGTTCAAAACCATTACATGACCTAGTTCTTGTTATTGAGCAAGCCACTGCGCATGAAGTCGCGGTGCTTGATGTTGAGGATGCCAACGAACATGGGCTAACGATGTGGGACCCAGAAAGGAAAATCGCTTTCATTGGAGTGGCACGCACACGCCATCCCATGCGGCAGCGAAGCACCCTGGCTCATGAACTGGCGCACGTCGGGTTTAAAGATTGGTCCAATGGCGATGATGGTGAATTATCGGCGCGCACCCCTCAAGAAAAACGTGCGGATGCTTTTGCGCGCCACCTTTTAATTCCGCAACAAGGGATCGTGAGTCTTCTAGATGCTCCCGGGACAGAAATTTCTGAAGCCCAGTTGTCGCTGGTTGTGCAGCGATTCTTGGTATCTCCAGCTATGGCTGCCATCGCACTGTTTAATGGCGGATATATTTCCAGCCCTACTAAAGATGCGTGGATGAAGATATCCACACGTACTCTGGCAACACGCTTTGGTTGGTCTGATCAGTACCGGATGCTGCAGCACGACGCCGACCAAACCCGCGTGCCGCAACGCTTGCTTGCAAGGGCGGTCGCTGGCTACAAAGAGGGAATCGTCTCTGCTCGAGCCATTGCTGTACTCCGCGGACTTTCGGACGAAGAAGTCGCTGCCGAATTGGCCGAGGCGGGGATTTTCCCGAAAAGTCCAGATGCTACCTGGATGGATGCACAAGATCTCCCGGAGGTAGACATTGATCTAGATGACCTCGATGACATTCTTGGTCCTGAATCATGGGATGGAACGGGAGAGATGAAAACCGATGAATAGTCGGCCAATCATGGATGCTGGGCCAGGGCTAAATTTCTTTTCCATAAACAAGGAACGGCTACTATTCAAAGTGCTTGGACCTTTGTGTATTCCGATGAGTGTCGAGGAAGAAATCTTACGTAAAGCCCGGACCGACCGTCGGTTTTCTGCCGCGGGAACCGTGGTTAAGAAACTTCCGGATAAGTATTTAAAAATTCTTCCTGACACAGCTACCGATGAACTAGTTCAGGTAGTAGAACGAATATCGGGGACTACCTTTCACGAGCGTTTGGATATGAGCCGGGATCTGGGGGAAACGATGGTGATTGCTCACGCGGTAGTCGCAGCCGAGGCAGGGGCTGACATCACGGTCTTGATTGATGAACGCGGGGGAAGAAAAATAGCGGGGGCTGAGCAAAATCGACTAGTACGACTTAAGGGCCAAGGTCGAAACGTCGGGAATCTATCGCTAGTAAATACCGAGACCGTGCTTAAGACAGCGGTTACAAGGAAACACATCGCAGATAAGGCCGAGTTGCAGGAACTTTATCGTCGTCTGCGGGGGCTTGATGATGGTTTGGTGCCTATTGGGGATACCGGTTTATTGGCTGCGAACCTGTGGCAGAGATGAAAACACCCCAGGAAAATTTCCTGGGGTGTAAATCTTCGCGCGGAATGCTAGGTGCTACTTCTCGTCGCCTTCGAGGCGGTGCTTGCCTTCGTCCTCGGAGTCATCGGTAACGCGAGTGGTGTCGATGTCGGAGGCGTCATCATCCTCGACGTCAGGCGCTTCAGTGTCGGTTTCGGCTTCGGCCTGTTCGCGGTGAGCTGCAAGCTGCTCTTCCAGAGAATTGAGCAGTTCCTCATCGCGCTCTTCGGCGCCTTCTTCTGCCAGGTCGCCGGCTACCTTGGTGGCGCCGGCAACTGGAGCGCCTTCCTTGACGTCATCTTCGGTGGTGGAGGTGTAGACCAAAGTGGAGCCGGTTGCGTCTGGCTCGGACTTATCGGTGAAGTCTTCAACGCGCGGGGGAACCTCACCCGGGGTGTCGTTGCGGCGCAGGAGATAGTAGACACCGCCGAGAACCGCAGCGATCAAAGCAAGAATGCCGGCGATGGAGAAGAAAGACTTGCTCTTCGACTTCTTCTTTTTGCCGAGTTTCTTATTCAGCTTCTTGGTGTTCTTATTAGCGGTCTTTTCTAGCTGCTTGCGCTTAGCTTGAGCTGCCTTGGTGGCCTGGTTGGCCTGCTTGCGGGCCTTCTTGCGCGTTGAGCGGGTGGCCTTTTCTGCGCGGTCGCCGAAGTCGGAAGCGGCAGAGACCAAGCGTTCGCTGGCCTCTTCGCCACGGGAGCTAAATTCCGCCAAAGCTCGCTCGATGCGGTCGTGCGCTGCCTTGGTTACGGCACCGGCCTGCTTGCGGGCTTCGGAAAAGTTGGATTCCGCGTCATCGCTGAAGTTGTCCGCGTTTTCTTTAACGTTGGAGGCTGCCTCTTCTAAAGCAGAGTAGGCCTGCGCCGCCTTTTCTTTGCGGTATTTGTTGAACTGGCCCCACAACGAGGATGCGACCTTCAACGCTTGTTGCGCTGCAATGGGATTCATATCCTTCTAACTCCTTTACTTCCAGCGAAATTTTTTAATCGTGGTCTCTTCCACTACTTAGCTACCCACAGTAGTTGTCTTTGTCATGGCTGTGGGGACAAACAGAAGAAAAATTCTTCACCTTCAAGCCCCAAAATAGACAGCTTGGTATATTTTGGGCAGATTTTATTCATGCTGGTTTGGGGCCTTTTGCAAGGCAGTGCAATTTCAAAGGTAACACCATTAAAAACCCCTAGTGCAAAAAGTGAACAGCTTGGTACATTTTGGGTACTTGCACATCAACTACCAGCACAGGAGGAATCATGGTGCCACGCATGTCAGCATCTGCGCCGCTCGATTATCTTGAGCTGGACCCTGCCGGACACCCACGTCCAGAAAAAACTCAGCAGGCTTTTTCCCGTACCGCTTTGTCTTTTGAAGTCATCCCCCCGCGGCATGACGCAGACCAAGCAAAAATCGCGAACCTACTTCAGGTACTGGGAAGCTATAACCCCGACTACATCGCGGTAACTAGTTCCAAGCGTTCGGGATGGTTAGAAGGAACCGCGAAGTTTATTGAGCAGATTTCTTCGACCACCACTATGCGGCCTTTGGCGCACTTGGCCTGCACGGCAGGGGACAAGCGCGAGCTCATTCACTGGATTAACGTGCTTGTCGATGCCGGGGTGCGCGGTTTCTTAGCCCTTCGCGGCGACTTGGAACCTGGGCAGACCAGTCTTCCAGAAGGCTACTTGCAGCATGGCGATGAACTCGTGCGGCTTATCCGCCAGCTGGAAGGGGAGCAGGCAGCGCGCTTTGCCGCAGGTCGCCTCGCCGTTGCGGTGGCGTGTTACCCCAATGGCCACGCCGAATCAGCGAACGACGATGAAGATTTCGATGTCTTATTGTCCAAGCAGCGATCGGGTGCAGATTTGGCTATCACCCAGCTGTTTTTCGACGCTGAAGACTACCTAAAATTCGCGCAACGCGCCCAGCTGGCGGGCACGAAGATGCCGCTGATTCCGGGAATCATGCCGATTACTTCGCTCAAACGAGCCCAGCGGATGGGCGAGTTGTCGGGGCTGGAGGTGCCGCCGAAGCTCATCGACAAGCTCTCGCGTGCCCGCAGCCCGGATGAGGAATACGCCATTGGCATGGCGCACACCGTGGAACTTGCCCAGGCAGTTATCGCGGCGGGCGCTGGCTGTTTGCACATCTACACCCACAACAATGCAGATATCACCCAAGAATTACTGACTGCGATTGGCATTACGGCCAATAGCACCATCAAAAGTTAAGGAAAGCATATGACCAACCAACCCACTCCATTTCCAAAGGCCACGATTGAGGGCTACCCACGCGTTGGACCACAGCGCGAGCTGAAGAAGGCACTGGAAGCATTCTGGGCAGGCAAGATTGACCAGGAAACCTTCGAATCCGCAGCACATTCTTTGCGCGTAGATACCTATGCACGCCTGAAGGATTTGGGTCTGAATGAGGACTACGCCATCCCGGCGGATGTTGCGTACTACGACCAGGTACTGGAGACCGCTTTGACCGTCGGCGCTGTCGGTGGGGATGCGGCTGAGGTATCTCTCGATGAGGAATTCGCGCTGGCTCGCGGTAACTCCGAGCGTGCACCTTTGGAGATGACCAAGTGGTTTGATACCAACTACCACTACATCGTTCCAGAAATCGCCGATGGCCAGAAGTTCGTCGCGCGCCCACAGCGCATCGTTAAGCTGGTGGAAGAAGCTCGCGCCCAGGGCCACGCCGTGCGTCCTTACCTGGTTGGTCCAGTGACCGTTCTTGCGCTGTCCAAGCAGGCAGAAGGCTCCAACGGCCAGCCGCTTGAGCGCCTGGATGAGCTGGTGGAGTCCTACATTCAGGTTCTTGCAGCGCTTGCCGATGCCGGCGTCGCCTGGGTCCAGCTCGCCGAACCAGCGACTGTTGCTGACTTGGCTGTTGCTGATGACGCGCAGATTGCCGCGCACCTGGAAGCTGCCTACACCAAGATTTTGGCAGCCGAAAACCGCCCACAGGTATACCTGACCACACCTTATGGCTCCGCACGCGCCGGGCTGGATGCACTGGCCAAGGTTGCACCAGAAGCACTGCACGTGGATTTGTCCGTGGGCACCCAGGCACTGGATTCCGACTATGTTAACCGCGTGAAAAACACCGTTGATACCGCCAAGACCCAGCTGGTTGCTGGTCTGGTCGATGGCCGCAACGTGTGGGCAGGCAACCTGCGTGCACTGCGTGAGACCTTCGAGCAGTTCGACGGCGCATCCGTATCCACCTCAGTGTCGCTGCAGCACGTTCCACACACCGTGGAGGCAGAGCCCAACTTGCCTGTCGATGTCGCCGCATGGTTCTCCTTCGCGAATGAAAAGATCGGCGAAGTTGTAGCGCTGGCTGCAGGTCCTTTGGATGCGGCAGAAGCTTATGCTCGCGCTGACCGTGCAGTGCGTACCCGCGCGGAATCCACCCGTACCCACAATCAGCAGGTTGCTGACCGCACCGCGGCACTTCCTGAGGGCCAGGTGCAGCGTGAGCCAGCATTTGCGGAGCGCCAGGAAGCACAAAAGGCACTTGGTTTGCCGCTTTTGCCTACCACCACCATTGGTTCTTTCCCACAGACCTCCGATATCCGTAAGGCCCGCGCTGACCACCGCGCCGGCAACTTGACCGATGAGCAGTACGTAGAGGAACTGCGCAAGGAAGTTGCTAGCGTCATTGAGCTGCAGGAGCGCCTCGGCCTGGACGTTCTGGTTCACGGCGAGCCAGAGCGCAACGACATGGTGCAGTACTTCGCAGAGCTTCTCGATGGCTTCGTGGTCACCGAAAACGGCTGGGTCCAGTCTTATGGCTCCCGTTGCACCCGTCCACCAATCGTGGTTGGTGACGTCTCCCGTCCAAAGGCAATGACCGTGGAGTGGGCAAAGTACGCACAGTCCCTGTCCGAGAAGCACGTCAAGGGCATGCTCACTGGCCCAGTCACCATCTTGGCGTGGTCCTTTGTGCGTGACGATGTCCACCAGTCTGTCTCCGCTGACCAAATTGGTGTGGCGTTGGCTGATGAGGTCAAGGACTTGGAAGAAGCTGGCATCGAAATCATTCAGATTGATGAGCCAGCACTGCGTGAGCTGCTGCCACTGCGTGAAGAAGACCGCCCAAGCTACCTGGACTGGGCCGTGCGTTCCTTCCGCCTGGTGTCTTTGGATGCTGCGCCAACCACGCAGATTCACACCCACCTGTGCTACTCCGAGTTCGGTCAGATCATCGACGCCGTTGCTGGTCTCGACGCCGATGTCACCTCGATTGAGGCTGCCCGTTCCCGCATGGAGCTGCTGCAGGATATCGATGAGAAGTTCCACTCCGAAATCGGTCCTGGCATCTACGACATCCACTCTCCACGTATTCCATCCGTGGCTGAGATGGCCGAGCTTATCCGTGCTGCTTTGAAGCACGTTCCGCTCGAGCGTCTGTGGGTCAACCCAGACTGTGGCCTGAAGACCCGCGGCTACGAAGAAACCGAGCAGTCCCTGCGCAACATGGTTCTCGCTCGCGACGAAGTCGCCGCGAACCTCAAGGTTTCGGTTAACGCTTAAACGCAGAGCCAACGGCTCGAGTATTAAGCCCTGAGCATTAAGCCCTAAACACCAGCTGGCTGAGTGAGGAAATTACCTCCCGGTCAGCTGGTTGTGGTTTTGGCTGATGCGAAAGACCTTGGTAGAAGTACACGCCGGTTAGGCCGGCTTGGCGGGCGCCTTCGACATCGTTAAGCCAATTGTCCCCAATTAATGCGGTGCGCTGCGGGCTGGTGCCAATCTTTTCGCAGCCCAGTGAATATGCCCGCGGGCGCGGTTTGGGCGCGTCGTATTCCACAAGCGGAATCAGTTCCACACCGTCAATGACTAAGTTGCCGGCGCGGACTTTGCCTTCCTGCATCTCGCGGGCACCGTTGGTCAAAATGCCGACCTTCTTGCCGGCTTCCAACGCGCTGTGGATAGTTGGAATGGCGTTCTGAAATGCCGCCCAGTGCGCCTGGTAGCCGCGAATGAACCCCGCGTAGAGCTCAGTTGCTTCCTCATCACTTAAATGCAGCTGGCCCGTAAATTCCTTGGCACGTTCACGGCGCTGCTGCGGGTGGGAAAGATCCCCGCGCTCATAACGGCTAACCCACTTGTGCTCAATTTCTGCCCACCGTTCATACTGTCCGGTGGGCAGACCTAGTTCTTCACACCAGCTATCTAAGCCTTTGATGGATGCACCGGTGTGGTCCATGAGTGTGTCATCTAAGTCAAAGAGAATTCCGTCATAAGCAGCAAGATTCATAATTCTTCAGTGTACAAAAGTTAAACCCTGAAAGAAGGGATACTGATCGCTGTGCGCGAGCATTCCCCGGTACGCATGCCACGGCTTTAGAACTTTGTTTACAATGGCTGCCATGACTCAGAAGACTGCAACTGCAACGCTGCACACCAACCTCGGTGACATTGTCATCGACCTGTTCGGTAACCACGCACCAGTAACTGTTGAAAACTTTATCGGCCTCGCAACCGGTGAGAAGGAATACTCTGCTCAAAACGCTAAGGGCGAGCAGACCGGCCCGTTCTACGACGGCGCTATCTTCCACCGCATTATTGATAACTTCATGATCCAGGGCGGCGACCCAACCGGCACCGGCCGTGGTGGCCCTGGCTACCAGTTTCAGGATGAGTTCCACCCAGAGCTCACCTTCGACCGCCCATACCTGTTGGCTATGGCAAACGCTGGCCCTGGCACCAATGGTTCCCAGTTCTTCATCACCGTGGCACCAACCCCACACCTGAACAACCACCACACCATCTTCGGTGAGGTCACTGACCCAGCTTCCCAGGAAGTTGTGGCTAAGTTGGCAAAGGTTCAGACTGACCGCATGGACCGCCCAGCTGAAGACGTTGTCATTGAGTCTGTGGAGATTGCACAGGCTTAATGCCCTGATGAGCTAACTTCTCATCGTTATTTTCCCGCGTGAGCGCGCTCTATAGTTAAACCTGTAGAGGAAGCCCACGTGGGTTTTCTAGTTTTATCTCGAGGAACTTAAATTCATGCAGACGTGGCTGAAATCCTTTTATCGCACTGCTCCCGCAACGCTGATTATCACTAGCGCGTGCATTATCTTGTGGCTTGTCGCGGCCTTTCAGGCGCGATCGCTGACGAACGTTTTTGGCGACTCTGCGCTCATGAACAACATGATGGTGTGGGGGCCTGCATTCGAGATTGCAGACCACTGGTGGACTCCGCTGAGCTACGCGTTTATGCACCTGGATATTGGCCACCTGACGGTGAATATGTTCATGCTGATGCTCATCGGCCGTGAGGTTGAACGTCACTTCGGCACTGTGTTGTTTGTGGCGTTGTATCTCTCGGCTGCGATTAGCTCGGGACTGTTGATTCTGACCCTGGACTTCATGTCACCTACCGCCGGTGCCTCCGGCGCGCTGTTCGCGCTCATGGTGCTGTTGATTTCTGTCTACCGCAGCCGCGGTGCCGACCTGCGCGCGTCCATCGTCTTAGTTGTGGTCAACGTGGTCTATACCTTCCTCACAACTGGGGTATCCCTCTGGGGACATCTCGGTGGCCTTTTCGCCGGCATCATCCTGGCATTGTGCGTTAACCGTAAATCACCAGTTACCCACTGGGTTGGCATCATCGGCCTGCCCGTTGCTGCGTTCTTTTTATACACAGGGGTTGGAGCTTAAACCCAACAATCATTAAGGCGCCTTCCACACAACGTGGAAGGCGCCTATTTTGATCGCATTGGCACAGGGTTGTGAATTGTGCCGCGCAGTGAGACGCGGGCTGTGTGCATTTGTGGAATTTGTGCCCTGAGCAGGGCAGTGGGGATAACTACGGCATGTTATCCACGGGGACATGTGTGCGAAAGTAATTCACAGTAGTTATCCACATTGTGGATAACTACACTTGTGTAATTGTCGAAAGAAAACGCGAATCGAACATATAAAACGCCAGCTATTCCGATCTTTTGCGCATTTTTCGAAACTTTAGAGCCCTGTTAAAACAGTGAGAAAAGTTATCCACAGGCTGTGTGTAAACATGTGGAGAGCCGAATTCCACAGACTTGTCCCCAGGCTGTGGATAACTTTGTGCACGGGCGGTGTAAAACCGTGGATTACTCGGGGTTTTCACGCCGAATTAGCATGCTGTCCACAAGGTGGAAAAAGTTTTAACCATTTTGAGCAGGGGAAACCGTGATTTTCTCAACCCTGTTGTTGTTTTCCACCTTGTGCACAACTTGGTTCTATGCTTATCATGTCATTAAGCGATATATCAGTTAGTGATATAGCGTTGAGCGATATAAGGAGATGAATGATGGCGAGAAAGCCTGGCTTGGATGAAGGAAACCTTCCAGAAGCGGCGTTCTTTATTTTGCTGGCTGTGAGGAACACCCGTCACGGGTACTCAATCATGCAGCACTTGGAAGAACGCTCAGGCGGATTAGTCACCATCGGTCCAGCGTCGTTGTACACAACGTTGAAAAAGCTCGCCGATGCTGAACTGATTGAGGAAATTGATTCCTCCAACAACCGCCGTAGCTACCGCATGACCGCTAAAGGAATGGAAGTTGCAACCAAAAACGTCGAGCGCCGCCGGCAACTAGTCGCAGCGGCGGAGAAACTGCTTAACGAAGAGATAGGAGAAGATAATGGCTAAGCGTTGGAGCGGGGGTCTCGCTTTTAGTCCGGAGCGCGAACTGCAAGTATTTCGCGAAATGGCACTGAAAGGTGAACATCTGTCTGGAACAGCGATGGCTGGGCATGGCTGGGAGTTTACGCCAGGTGAGAAAGAAGATGTCATCTTTGACATGACTACCGAGCCGGACGCAGATGACGACTTTTTCACAATGTGCAAGCAAGCCGGTTGGACTCACGTTCTGTCTGTGGCAGATACGCACATCTTCAAAGCAGCTCCCGGCACCGTTGCATTGCACACCGATGAGCAATTGGAAACGGAAATTCTGGAGAATCAGCGCAATAGGTTTGCGAAGGCCTCTGCGGTATCCATCGTGATATTCATTGCCGTATTTCTACTTATTGCAAACGTTGACTGGCCCAATATTATTGAAGTCGTCCTTGGCG
The DNA here is from genome assembly GCF_002967075.1 of Corynebacterium sp. J010B-136. Classification (GTDB taxonomy): domain Bacteria; phylum Actinomycetota; class Actinomycetes; order Mycobacteriales; family Mycobacteriaceae; genus Corynebacterium. The sequence goes on from NZ_PUGE01000005.1 coordinate 84,010, forward strand.
TCGCAGCGATTTTCCTCGTGGTTTACTCAGTTTTACCGCTGGTTGGTTTTCAAACCAAGCTCATAAAGGCTCGCAAGCAACTAGATGACTAGCAAAGCACTTCCCATCCGAAGGTCACTCTAACGAGGATGTTCGGCATGGCTCTTATACGCAGGGATAAAAAGCGACGATGAGCACGGTAGGTAATCCACCGTGCTCATCGTCGCTGCGAAGTTAACGCTATTTATAGCGTTAACGCCAGCTAAGGCTAACGCCAACCCATGGTCATGAGTAGACCGATGATGGCAAGGCCGAAGCCGATGCCGTAGTTCCAAGGGCCGAGGGCGGCCATAAAGGCGATCTGTTCGCCGGCGAGGTAGTTGACAACAATCCATGCCAGACCAATGATCATCAGACCCAACATGACAACGATGTACCACTTTGGGGTGCCCTCAGCATTGACCTTTACCGGGGTGCGGTTTGCTGCGGAACCGGCGGTAGACGGTGCAGGGGTCGAAGATGGGTTGTACTTTGACTTTGGCATGGGCCTTTATCAACCTTTTCGCGAATGAAATAACGACTAATATTTATATTGTGGAATCAAACTTTACCAGAGCAATCTAGGGGATAAGCTCCCCGAGATTAAACTCCCACACACGGATTTCGATATCGGCATCGCGGCGGACAGAGTCGCCTTCGCTTACCGATGCCCACGCGATCAAATCACTATCAACCGCCGAACCAGTATTAACTGGGCGGCCAATATTGAAACTGCCGGACCAGCCAGCATCGCGTAACGCTTCCTCGGCCTCCTCAGGGGTCTGGCGAACCAAATCCGGAGCAACAATGAGCTGGCCATTAGAAACGCGTACTGTCACGGTGCTATCGGCAGGAATCTCATTGCCCTCATCAGAGACCGAAAGAACCTGTCCATCTGTTTCTGTGGAGTCCACGTTTTCTACCTGGACATCAAAGCCCATGGCATCCAAGGTGGAGCGGACATCTTCAATATCTTGACCCACCAGGTTCGATGGCACACGGATCATGCGTGGACCAGTACCAACGGTCACCGTTACCCGGGAACCACGGGAGAGTTGCGAACCAGCAGGCGGATTCTGCTGGGTAACCCGTCCGGTGTTTTCCGCGCTGGATTCTTCTTCTTCGACGCTGTCAGACATGCTCAGGCCGGCATCGGAAAGCGCACGGGAGGCGTCTTCCAAGCTTAAGCCGACGACATCTGGTACCTCAGTGATCTCGCGTCCCGATGACACCGTGAGAATAACCGTGGAATTGCGCTGCAACTGCGAGCCCGGTGCCGGATTAATGCGAATCGCATTGTCACGAGCAATATCGGGATTAGCTTCCTCATTAACCGTGACCAGTAGATCAATATCTTCTAATTCCGCAATGACTTCACTGCGCGGACGATCTTCCACATCCGGAACGGTGACCATATTAGCTTGTGCCTGCTGGTCTTGTTCCTGCTCCGCTTGACGCTGCTGGGAAGTATTCCAATAGTCAAAGGCAAAACCGATGAGCAATCCAGCGAGCGCGATTGCCAAAATAATGGCGATCCACTTCATCCACGGCCGTGGTTTACGGTCATCGTCGCGCTCATCGATATCAGCAGAGGCCACACCAGGTGCGGCAACGGGTACGCCAGCTGCTGCTGCCGGCTGCGGATCCATCGTGGTGGTTGCAGGATGCACCGCTGCAACACGAGTGGAATCCTCCGGCTGACTGTGCGCCGACGGTTCATCGTCAGCAATGTGCATTTGTGCCGCGCGGGTGACATTACCGGAGCTCATGCGCTCTAAATCGGCACCGAATTCCTGCGCGGACTGATAGCGATCCATCGGATCTTTGGCCATCGACGTCAACACCACGGCGTCCAAATTGACGCGTTCGGTCGGTGTTAAAGAATCTGGATCCAAAGATTCCGACGGCGCATTGGGCTCTTCTTGCACGTGCTGATACGCCACGGCGAAAGGAGTTTCGCCTTCGAAAGGCGCATGACCGGTGACGGCTTCGTATAAAACGCAGCCCAAAGCGTAGACATCGGAACGCGCATCGGCGGGCTTTCCCTGCGCTTGCTCCGGGGAGAGATACTGCGCGGTACCAATAACTGCCGAGGTCTGCGTCATCGCCGAAGTGGAATCATCCAACGCGCGGGCAATACCAAAGTCCATGACTTTGACCTGGCCCGTGTTGGTGATCATGATATTGGCAGGTTTTACATCACGGTGAATAATGCCCGCATCATGTGAGGCCTGCAGCGCATGCGCCACCGGAATGAGCACTTGTGCAGCTTCGCGCGGGGACAACGGTCCATCTTCGCGCACGAGATCGCGCAAGGTACGCCCGTGGACTAATTCCATGACGATATAAGGAATCGCCATCCCATCTTCATCGGCCTCACCGGTGTCATAGACTGCGACAATATTGGGATGGTTCAAACGCCCAGAATTTTGAGCCTCTTTGCGGAAGCGTTCCCGGAAATTAACATCGCGCGCCATTTCTGGACGCAACATTTTGATGGCTACATCACGGCCCAGCAAGGAGTCGGTAGCACGGTAGACCTCCGACATTCCGCCAGTGCCAATGACGTCGCCTAAACGGTAGCGATCATTAACCATTGGCACCTCCTTCAAGGTTGTTTAAGATATCGTCAATAATATCCTCACCAGGGTTTCCTTCCTGGTTACCTCCGCCGTTTCCGCCGTTGGTGTCGGTTGGTTGCTCAGATCCGCCATCATTTCCGCCGTCGCCGCCGGGGTTGGAGCCGTTATTTCCGTCTTCGCCGCCATCGCCAGGTGTTGGCGAACCGCCGTTGCCATCGGTGGGTTCAGCTGGAGAAGTATTAGTTGGCGTGGGTGAGCTGCCAGTCGGCCGTGAGGTACGGCTTGGCGAGGATTGAGAAGATTCAGATTCCGTTTGGGTATTGGTCTCTTCGGTTTCTTCTGGCTCGACCTGATCTTCAGTGGGCTCATTGTCCGGAGTGACATATTCTGTCACGATGGATGGCACCGTAGAAGTAGTCGGCTGGACATCGCTGTCATCGCCGCTAAACATCGTGGCAGCGTAAAATCCGCCGCCGACTAGAGCAACAGCGAGCGCGGCGATGCCGACGCCAATGCCGAAGTTCTTGCCAGCGCTAGACTTCTTTGCCGTCTTCGTGGCCGTCGCTACAGGTGGCTTTGCCGTGTTAGCTCCGGCAACCGCAGCGGCCTCTGGGTCGGTAGCAGGATCTGCGGAAACAGCCGGGTGAATAGTGGTCGGGTTTGTGGTCTTACCCAGCATGGCCGTAGCTGCCGTTGGTGAAGGCTCCGGCGCGATGAGGTTATTGGGCATCGCCTTCGGCTGCGGTGGGCGCTTGCCCAAACGCACAGCCGAAACCGCCAAAGCCAGTTCATTGCCACCGGCATAGCGAGTGTTCGGATCCTTGCGCAAGGTAATCCCGATGAGCTCACGTACTGGTGCAGAGATATTTGTCGACAGTGGTTCCGGAGCCTGGCTGATGTGCGCCAACGCTACAGAGACAGAGGAATCTCCGGAAAAAGGGCGCTCGCCAGCCAACATTTCATAGCCGACGACACCGAGGGAATACACATCGGATGCTTCGGTGACATCCTTGCCTTGGGCTTGTTCCGGGGAGACGTATTGGGCGGTGCCTACGACCATGCCAGTACGGGTCAGCGGAACCGCAGCGGCGGCTTTTGCAATGCCGAAGTCGGTGATTTTCACCTGACCATTTTGAGTAATCAGCAGGTTGCCTGGCTTGATATCACGGTGGACCAGATCCATCCGGTGGATGATCGATAGCCCATGCGCGGTTTGCTCGAGCACGTCCAAAGCCAAAGACTCCGGCAGCATCTTCTCGCGCGCTAACAAATCCGCAAGGGATTCACCGCGCACGTATTCCATGACGATGAAACAAAAGCGGTAGCCCGAAGGGTCTTCTACTTCGCGGTAGTCATAGGTTTTAACGACGTTGTCGGAATCAATATTTTCCGCAGCATCTGCTTCATTACGAAAACGCGAGAGAAATTCTTCGTTGTTGGAGAATTCTGGGCGCAAAACCTTGAGCGCGACTTCGCGCTCATTGCGGACATCATCAGCCAGCCACACAGTGGACATGCCGCCGTGGCCGATGATCCATTGCAGCACATAGTCAGAACCGATCAGTGATTGAAGCAGTTCCTGGTTATCAGCAGTATTCACTACTGGCCACCTCCGTAGCTATCCAGGATCGCACGCCCAATCGGCGCCGAGACCTGGCCACCGGTGGCAGATTCGCCCAAGTTGCCACCATTTTTCACCACAACGCCGACAGCAATATCGCGGTCCGGATCAAACGCGACGTACCACACGTGCGGTGGCAGGCCATCGCCGTGTTCGGCGGTACCGGTCTTGGATGCATAGCTATTGCCGTTATAGCCGCTGGTGTTGCGCTCGGAGGCGTACATCAAATCGGTCAAAGCATTGGCCACGTCTTCATCGACAGCTGTCGATGCTTCCTTTGGCGAGGTAGTCCGAATCTCATTCATCGTGGAATCGGTAATGCGGTTGACCAAATAAGGTTCCATGCGCACGCCGCCATTAGCGACCGTCGCAGCCATGCCCGCTGCCTGCAGCGCAGACATGGACACATCGCGCTGGCCGATGGAGGACTGGCCCACGGAGGCATCGTCAGGCATCTCGCCGATATTGCCCGCTGCGGTTTCAACTCCGATATTGGATTCCTGGCCAATGCCAAAGCCTTCGGCGTAGCTGCGCAATTCATCAGCGCCGACATCCATGCCCATTTCCACAAAGGCGGTATTACACGACAGGGCAAAGGCCGTGGTCAAAGTAACCTGCTGGGAGCCGCCACAGACTTGTCCGGCGTAGTTGGTCAGCTGGGTATTGGTGCCCGGCAAGGTGATTTCAGAAGCACCGGTCAGGGTGGAATCTGGGTTGTAGCCATTGTTAAGACCTGCCGCGGTGGTGATGATCTTAAAGATAGATCCCGGTGGCAGGGTTTCCTGCGTGGCGTGGTTTAACAGCGGGTTACCTTCTTGTTCTTGCAGCTGAGCCCACTGGTCATCGATGTTGTTGGGGTTATAGGACGGGCTAGACGCCATCGCTAAAATTTTGCCTGTCGATGGCTGCAATGCCACCGCAGCGCCCTCATATCCAGGCTGGGTGAGCTGGTCATAAGCAACCTGCTGCAGCTGTGGATCGATGGTGACTTCGACGTTGGCACCGTCTGGCTGCTCACCGGTGATGAGATCCATGAAGTTGCTGGTGATCAGCGAATCATCAGTACCATTGAGGATGTTATTTTGCGAAGCCTCAAGCTGTGAAGCGCCGTATTGCGTGGACAAGTAGCCTGTGACCGGACCCCAGGCAGGCGAATCGACGGGATAAGAACGCGAATAAATGCCGTCTTCACTGGCGGTGGACTGTGCCAAGACGGTGCCGCCGGCGAAAATTTGTCCGCGCGCGACGGTTTGCATGTCATAAAAACCGCGTTGGTTCTTCGGATTATCGGCGTACTTATCCACGCTGAATGCCTGCACCACCGTCAAGTTAATGAGCAAGATGATGGTCAGGATGATGGAGAAAAGCGCGGTGACGCGAATTGATTTGTTCATGAGCGAACCTCCGCCACTTCGGCGTTGTCTTCGGGCGCAGCAATCTCGGCCTGAGGCCTGCGGGCGGTATTAGAAATACGCAGCAAGATAGCCAATAGGATGTAGTTCGCCATCAAGGCAGAACCACCGGCGGAAATAAATGGAGTGGTCAAACCGGTCATTGGCAGCAGCGCAGAAATACCGCCGGTGACGACGAAGACCTGAATAGCAACAGTCAAGGACAAGCCGCCGGCAACCAACTTGCCGTAGGAATCGCGTACCCGCATCGCGGTATTAAAACCGCGAGAGACCAGTAGCGCGAACAAGATCAAGACTGCAGACAGGCCGATGAGCCCGAACTCTTCACCGATAGCGGCGAGGATGAAGTCGGAGTGCGCAACCGGTACTAATTCTGGGTAGCCGTTGCCAAGGCCCGAGCCGGTAATACCGCCGGTGGACATGCCAAAGAGAGCTTGGGAGAGCTGGTAGCCGGTGTTGTCGTAGTTTGCCAAAGGATCGAGGAAGTTGGAGAAACGGTCCTGGATCTTGTCAGAAATCATGTAGATGCCGGTGGCGCCGACGGCGACCAAAATGATGCCGATGAGCAACCAGGACACACGCCCGGTAGCCATAAACAACATGCCCAACACGGTGGAAAATAGCAGCAGTGCAGGGCCAAAGTCATTGGAGACACCCATGATGACAATCGCGATTGCCCAGACAATCAGAATCGGAGCTAAGTCGCGCAGACGCGGCAGGGAGATGCCTAAGAAGCGGTAGCCAGCGACGGTAAATAGGGAGCGCTTTTGCACCAAGAGCATGGCGAAGAACAAAAGCAGCAAAATCTTCGAGAACTCACCCGGCTGAATGGAAAATGGTCCCAGCCAAATCCAGATGCGGGCCTCTGCGCCTGGTGGCTGCGGCCACACCAAAGGCAGTGCGAGCAGTACGATGCCGACGACGCCCAAGAGGTAGGAAAAGCGGGTAAAGACTTTGTGGTCGCGGACAATAATCAAGACCGCGGCAAAAAGCACAAGGCCGACGATGGTCCACATGACCTGGCGCGATGCCAAAGCAGTATCTTGCGCAATATCGATGCGCGCGAGCATTAATAACCCGATGCCGTTAAGTACTGCGACGATCGGCAACATGAGCTGATCCGAATGCGGCGCGAGGAAACACAGCACGATGTGCGCGCCAATGAGTACGCCCAAAAAGCCGCCAATGATCCACAAGATTTCAGTGGTTAGTTCATTGCCCTGGGATAATTCCAGGCTCACCAAAGTGATGGTGAATACGGCGGCTGCCATAATCAGCAGGGTGAGTTCAGTCCAACGACTGTGAAACTCTTTGAGCATTTAGTTCACCTCCCGGCAGTCAATCCCCGGGGTTGACCGGAACTTGTCCTTGTCAGTGGTAGATTCGCGGCACTTAGGCAGTGCGCGCTCGGATAGTTGGGTCAGCTGTGATTGCACCTCGTCATAAGAACCTGAATCTAGGTTTCCTACGGCGCTGCGCTCTGACGGCGGTAGATCGGTTAAAGAAAACGCTTGCGTACCAGTTGGGCATGAGTTTCCGGCAAGCTGCAATGCACCGTCTTCGCGCAAGCAGGCCACCTGGTAGTCCTTGTTGAGCGAGCGCCCGAACAGTTCCATATCAATGCCCTGCATGATGCGGATTTCCTCATTGGCGGCATCCGCAGATTCGGACGTAGTGGAAGCCTCCACAACCGCAACGTAGTAGTTGTTGTTGAGGTAATTCTTGCCAACCCACCACACGCCCGCTACGAGCGCAATGATGACCAAGATAGAAACAATCAACGGCCAGCCGGAGAATCTACGGCGTCTGCCAGGCTCCTCATCTGCTGGTTCAGCATCCGCGGTGCCCTCGGTATCGTCGGCATCGACAGGGTTGGTGGGATTGCCACCGGTGGGAGAAACAGTCGAGCGTGGAGCACCAGCAGCCGTGGCAGGGCCTGAATAAGGCTCAATGACCTGCGGACGACGGTTTAAGGCCGCAGCCCGCGATGCCGCCGAATCAGGGTGTGTGGGCTCAGGAACCTCACCGGCGATCGCACCGACCATAATGGCCTGCGGATTAATTACTGGAGACTCCTCAGAAGCCGCAAATTCGGTGGTATCAGCATTAGCTGAGTGCGCAGCTAGAGCATCTAGCTCTGCTACTTCTTCTTCGCTAGCTTCCACAACATCAGCTAAGACAATGGTGACATTATCTGGGCCACCAGAGCGCAAAGCTAATTCAACCAGCCGGTTCGCAACCTCTTCCAAAGAACCTGCTACTAGCGCGCTTTCAATGGTGGACGCGGTCACCGGATCCGATAAACCATCGGAGCACAATAAGATGCGGTCGCCTGGCTGTGCATCAAGTAAAAACAGCGTTGGTTCAACATCGCGGCCGTTATAAGCCTTTAAAATCAAAGACTTCTGCGGGTGCGAGGTGACGTCTTCGGGGTCTAACTTGCCTTCATCGACAAGCGACTGCACATACGTGTCATCCTTGGTGACCTGCTGCAACTTCTTATCACGCAGCAAATAAGCGCGGGAGTCCCCAGCATGGCACACAGCGAACTGGGAGCCGTTAAACATCATCGATGTCAACGTCGTACCCATGCCATCCGTTTCCGGATGCTTCCGGATGTGCTCTGCGATAGACCAGTTAGCTTCGGTGGACACCGTGCCCAATAGCGCCAACATGTCATTATCGCCGGGGTTTTTATCCAACCCCATCAAATGCGTGATCATCAGCTGGGAGGCAACTTCACCAGCAGCGTGGCCACCCATACCGTCGGCTAAAGCGAGCAAATATGGGCCCGCATAGGCAGAGTCTTCATTATTACCGCGAACCAAACCGCGGTCAGAAGCAGCAGCAAAATTAAGCTTTAGCATTACTTATGCCACCAGCCTTAAAGTAGAACGCCCCATCTTGATATCGGTATTGACACCTACCTGCTCAGGCTGATCGATACGATTACCGGCCACAAAAGTGCCGTTACGGGATTCCAAATCTTCCACAAACCACTGGCTGCCGCGCCGGAATAACCGCGCATGGCGTGACGACGCGTAATCATCACCTAAGACAAAGTCACAGTCCTGGGCGCGGCCCAAAGTGAAATCTTCCAGACCGGATAAAGCCATGTGAGAGCCCGCCAAGGGCCCGTCGATGATCTTTACTTCGCGCGGCGGGATGGCGCGTCCTTTAACGCGTGGCGCTGCAACCGGGCCGGCCTTGACTGCTTGGTAGGACCCGGCTGCTTTGTTGGCGTCGCGACGCATTGCGTTTAGGGCCACCAGAATAAACAGCCACAGGAGAATCAGCAGTCCGATTCTCAGTCCGGACATAATGACTGAATCCATGGGGACCTCCTCATTAAAACGTATGAAACCAGCTTAGTCAGGCACGCCCTGTAATTCAGTAGTGCTGGCACTAGTTTCGTAGCGCAAAAGCATAACCGGTTTCAATTTACGGGAAAAATATAAAAGCTCGCTGTGACGAAGATTTTCACCAGTGTGCGAGCTATGTAAAATCACTAGCCTTCTAAGCCGGTGATACGAACCTCAATTTGGGAATGGCCCATCGTGATGATGTCGCCGTCTGCAAGCAGCCAATTTTCAATAGGTGTTTCATTAACGGTGGTGCCATTGGTGGACTGCAGGTCTGCGAGGACCGCATCCTGGCCATCCCAGGTAATTTCCGCGTGCTGACGCGATACTCCTGTATCTGGCAGACGCAGGTGCGCATCATTGCTGCGTCCAATGATATTGGAGCCTTCTTGGACGTGATAGGTCCGCGATGACCCATCTTGCAAAAGCAGGTTAACCGCAGGGCCGTGGGGGATATTCTGTTCTTCAGAGGCTTCCTGGCGTACGAATGAGGTAGTTGCTGCTTCCTCAGCCGGATAATTGGAATCTGGGGTAGTCATGGAATTCTCCTGAGATTGGGAGGCTGAAGATTGTTCATCTTCGTCCTCGTGGGCGTCGTGGAAAATCGCGTCAAAGCCCGTGTCCACTCCTGGTTCCTGATTGATAAAGGAAGACACACGAAGCTGGCCGGTGCGAAGCGATGATTCTTCACCGATGCGCACGACAATTGGGCCAGCGAGTTGCCAGCCATTGTTGCGGATAAATCGCGAGATTTGATCTGCCAGGCCAGCCGGGGTTGAGCGATTGCGTGACAGGTTTTCTACATCCTTGGAGCTCACGCCGACTGAGTAGACGTTCGGGCAGTACAGCAGCTCATCATCTCCACGCTGAACATTATCCAGCGCTTCTTGCTTGAGTAGTTCTTCAATTTCTCCGGGAACGACTTTGCCTCCAAAGACAAATGCCATCCCGTTATCGAGGCCCCGCTGCATGGCCGAATCTAAACGAGCTAGTTTTTCTAATAGTTCCATGAGTGCGGCGCCTCCTTTCTGACTGCGTTTTGAATGAAACCTTCTTTATTATAGGCAACCATAGACCGAAACTAGTAGCTCGCGCGCAAGAACATGGAAGTTTTCTAGGCAAAACCCCAGTTAGTTTTTATATATTGAACTGCCGTTTTGGTATTAGTGTGAGCTCTCATGCTATTGTTGTCTAGTCGATGTGAGACTTTAGGTTTCATGTTCACCACCCAGCCCGGGTGGCGGAATTGGCAGACGCGCTGGCTTCAGGTGCCAGTGTCCTTATAGGACGTGTGGGTTCAAGTCCCACTCCGGGCACAAAATTTTGCTCCGAAACATTTTGTCTGATTTTGTTTCGGAGCTTTTGTGTTCTCGTAGCGGTTGCTTACAGCGATGAGCCTTTCGATCCAGACCCAGTGCCAAGCTGGAAAATCTCAACGTGGGCATAGCCGCGTACTTCTTCGATGAAGTTCTCATCATGACAGGCCAGTACAATGCTTCCCCCGCGGAGCAGATGCGACGCGAAACCTTCGTGCAACATGGTGCGTCCGGCGACATCTAATCCCACGTCCGGCTCATCAGCGCATAAAACTTCTACGTGCTGTCCATTGGCGGCACCGAAAACTGAGGCAAACTGCGCCAACCGCAGTGCACGCTGTGACAGATCTTCAGGATGTTCTTCGCCATCCAGATTAAATTGCGCACGCAGCTGGGTATCCGGCACCATGTGGTCCACGCGTGAATCAATAACCTGATCAATCGGGTCCTGCAACATTAACCCGATTCTTTTATCCCGTTCGACCAGTGCTTTCATCAACGTAGACTTGCCTGCGCCATTTGCGCCGCACAACCACAGCACACCACCGCGCGGGATAGACAGCGAAACGGGGCCAATGACGAAACGGTTCGCCTGAGATTTTCGGAACTGCCACCAACGCCGTTTCCCTGCGCCCTGGTTGCCCACGAGATCCGCGAAGCGCAGATGAGAATCATCGCAGTGATGGGACGAGGGAACCTTTTCCGGCAAATGCAGAATTGCTTCTTCTCCTAGCAATTTCGTATCCACATCGGGGTCATTGGTAGACAACCAGGCGTGATGCCCAGCGACCACCACGTCAGCATCGAGGTTGTGCAAAACGTGTGCCAGCTGCTGGCGGGCGGTGGGGTCGAGGCCGGCAAAGGGGTCATCGAGAAGCACCAGCGGAGCATCCAGGATTAACACCGTACCTAAAGCCACCCGCCGAGTTTGTCCACCGGAGAGCTGATTCGGGGCGCGATCCAAAAGGTCCTGCAGATCGAGAGCCCGCGCAACCTTTTCGATGCGCTGACGCATTTCATCAACGGCAACCCCGCGCTGTTCAAGGCCAAAGGCTAATTCTTCTTCCACCGTGGTGCGTAAATAAGTAATATGCGCCCGCGGGTTAGAAGTCAGCATGACCGCGCCGGGAGTATTTTCATACAAGTCCGTCAGATATTTAGTCAGTCCGGAACCAGAGGGACCAACCAGCTGTTTTATAGCCACACAACCACCACCAATGCAGCTATCGGCATTAACCAGCGCAGGACTTTTTGTGTGGTTGTATCAGGCACTGGGTGTAACAGCGTGCGCTGCCCGGTGCCCTCCAATCCGGATACTTCGAGCGGAATGGCGCGCGAGGCTCCTTGCGATAACAAGCGAGTAATCAGTGGGAACACAACAAATTTGACGGTCTTTGAAAGACCACGGGTGCTGTGCTGACGTGGGCTGTGTGCGCGCAAATGATTGGTATATCGCACCGAGCCTAAGGTGTCACGACCTTGCGGAAGCAACTGCACGGCGGAGCCTACGATATAGGCCACCCGCGGCATATGGCTGAGTGATTTCACCAGGTCTGTAATGGTGATGGCGCTAGCCGCTGTTAAAAATGCCGACATTAAAGCGATGAAGCGAACACTTAAATCAAGGGCAGTTGACCAGTCATTTCTGCCGAAGGGAATGTGGATAATCAGCATGGATAAGCTAACCGGGATGCTTAAGGCGACGGTAGTTGCCAGCACGGAAAAATTACGCAGGCGTACAAGTGCAACAAGCTGCGCAATCACGGCAACGCTTGCGCTTAAAGCAAGTTCATTAAAGCCCAGCACCACAATCCATGAACTAGCTGCTGCAACAATCCAGGTCAGCGGATTCATTAGTGGCTAGGCTCTGCTGTACGCGGGGCCAAGGCGCGCCGGGTCTTCTTGGGCAATGCGGCAACCACCGCAAACACAATCACCATGATAAGCCCCTTATCCAGCGGATCGGAAATAAAGGACTGCAGGGTAACAGAGCCAAGCAGCGAGTTGCCCATTTCGCGGAAGAGGCTGACCAAAGCGCCAGTGCCGACACCAGCGGTACCGCCGTAGACGAAGGCTGCCACAGGTGCGGCGATGGCACCGGTGATAAGACCGAGTACTGCGCCGGAGGCAAATGCCAAGAAAATATTGCGGAAAGCGCCCTTGTTAATGACCACACCAGCCAACCAACCGGTTAACGCAGAACCAGCTGCAAAAGGCAGCGCTAGGGGATTAAATAGTGCCCACACCACGGAGCTTAAAGCACCGGTTGCTAAACCAGCACGTGGGCCGGCAAGTGCGGCAACCAAGACGGTACCCACGGCGTCCAAGTAAAGCGGGATACCGATGGAGCCGACGATCTGGCCGATAAGAATGTTCAGGATCAATGCCACTGGAATAATCGCCACGGTGCGTGCCGGCAGGGTGGGTAAAACACCGGCGAGTAGCGCCAAAGTACCGCCGACATAGCCGATGAGCGTAATCAGGGCCTCGGTTGACCCGCCGACTGATTCCCAATCAGTGGGGCGAACTAAAACCAGATAGAGCCAGGTCGCAGCGATAAGCGCGCCACCGACGGCGACTAAAACCTTGTGCGTGGAGTTTTGTGACATGCGTAAAATCCCCTAAAGATCATAAAGCGGCTGAATTATCCGCGTCCTATGTCACCTCGGATGCGAACCGATTCAAAAGTATAGCGGCCCGCAAGTGTTCTGCGTGAGCGGCGTCGACATCAACATCATCCACCAATGAAGCGTTCGCCTTGCGGCCCCAGTGTCCACGTAAATCTGCAACCGTGGTCCCGCGCATTAATTCAGAATCAGCTTCCACATCCACGGTTACTTCCCGCGTGTTAAAAGGTATCTTGTCCAGCGCGATCATCACGGTGATTAAATCATGAATCTGCGCTAAGTAGCCTTCGCCTTGGCTATCGTGGAATTCGAAATAAAACCGCAGCATCTCCGGTAGATAGGAGGCGATGGGGGCAGAGCCGAGGGCATCGATAAGCGCATTTAGCGTCTGCGGATTAATGGTAAACCGCTCTGTTACGCCTAAAGAACACACCGTGATGGGGTCCGTAGCCTGCGCGAAGGCTTGCTTTGCGCCGTGCGGATCCACCCAGGTATTCCATTCAGCAGTCGGCGTGGTGTTGCCCGGGTATAAGTAGGAACCACCCATCAGCGTGGTGTTTCGAACTGCTCCGAAAGTAGCCAGATTGGTGGCAGGACCTGTCACAATCAACCGCAGATCAGCATGCTGGTCAATCGCATTGCGCCATACATCCTGCCAACTATCCTGGCTTATGTCCTGGGCGCCGGGATTGATATAACCCAATCCAAACTCCCCGTGAGTTTCCGGGGTGGTGGTCAAGGGCACCTGCAAAGGTGCTGGCTGGCCAGCTACAACAGGGATGTGTCCAAGTCCGCATTTATCAAGTACCCAGCGGGTATTGATGGCGGTTTGCGTGGTATCCACATTGCCCGCGGTGGTGGTTGCCCCGACGAGCTCAACCTCGCCTTCGTGATGCAAAGCTGCCAGATACATCAGCGCTAGTGCATCATCAATGCCGGTGTCGCAATCAATAAGAACAGGAATCATAGAGCTCAAGTCTAAGGAAATGGCTGCAGTAGTGGTTTTCTTGGTGCTTTCTGTACTTGGAACACAGAATCCGATGTCCGCGTGGAATGTGAGATGCGCAGAACCAAAGCGATGATGAGGTAATTCGCCAGCAGTGAAGAACCACCTGCTGACATGAAAGGCGTGGTCAGACCCGTCATCGGGATAAGCCCTGAAATTCCGCCGGTGACAACAAAGACTTGGACCGTCAAGATGATGCCAAGGCCTGTGACAAGCAGTTTTCCAAAGCTTTCACGCGTGTGCATTGCCGTGATGAAAAAGCGGCACTGCAGCAGGGTGAAAGCTAAAAGCACAGCCGCTAGGCCAATGAGTCCTAGTTCTTCGCCGACGGCAGCGAGGATGAAATCTGAGAATGCTAAAGCAATGTTTTGCGGATAACCTTGCCCCAGCCCAGAGCCCGTTATTCCACCGGTAGAGAGTCCAAAGAGTGCTTCGGAGAGCTGATTGCCGTTGTTGTAGAAATCAGCCAAAGGGTCGCGGGCATTAGCAATTCTTTGTTGAATCTTGGTGGAAAATTGCGCGAGCAACGTACCACCGGCAAGCAGCGCCGCGGTTCCGATTAATAACCATGACAGACGGGACGTTGCGACATAAACCATGCCGAAGACGGTAAGAAATAATAAAAGAGCCGGCCCGAAATCATTGGTTAAAGCCATGATGACTAGCGCGAAAGCGCCAATGAACGCAATCGGTGCCAGATCCCGCAATCGCGGAAACCCCATGCCCAAAAAGCGATTCTCTGCCACTGCGAATAGGGCTCGCTTTTGACTAATGAGCATGGCGAAGAAAATGACCAGCAAAACCTTCGCTATCTCACCAGGCTGAATGGAAAAGGGGCCAATCATCAGCCAAATATTGGCATCTGATTCCACCGGCTGCGGTGAAAATAATGGTGAGGCCAACAGGATAAGGCCGAAGGCTCCTAGGAGATAAGAGAACCTGGTTAGTACGCGGTGATCTTGCAGCATGATTAGCGCAACCACACACGCGAACAAAGCAAGGCCAGTCCACATCACCTGCTTTTCTGCGAGGTCTCTTCCCAGGGCCAAATCAAGCCGGTGAATCATGACTAAGCCAATCCCGTTTAAAAAGGCCACCGTGGGGAAAATGATTTGATCAGCATTCGGCGTCAAGAAACACAGCGCGAAGTGGGTGGCTAACACCATTACCGCAAAGATGAAGGGCAGATATAAAGAGGATGTATCTAGCGCTCTATCCGCGGGATTATCCGAAGCGATGTCGACTGTTATTGCGCTGATCAAAGTTATGAAGAGCACGATGATCAGGAGGGAAAGTTCACTCCAGCGAGCTTTTACGCTTCTAGTCAATGGTGTTTTACTTTCCCTATTCAAAGATTATTGATGGCTGAAGCAAGTATGGCACAAGACTTCAGCTTTAGGAAGTACCTACTAAGCCGCGCAGGGTGTCTTGTAAAACATCGATGGTTGGCAGGTTGTAGTGGTCGTAGTTGGGAAGGACTTCCAAGTTGATATTGCTAAAGCCCTCGTTGCGGTACCACCTGGAACCACGGTGCGCGGCGCCTAAAGCATCGAAGCCATCTTGGGAAGTAGAGCCGTCATCGTATTCTCCCACCACCCAATACAACGGAGTGCTGGCCCGGTACTCGGATTCAAAGTGTTTATTTTCCCAGGATGGTGCCCCACCGCCGGCGAGCATGATGGCGCCACCGGTGACGAGCTCAGGGCGTTTATGCAGCAAGGCATAACTGATAAATTCTGCGCCGCCCGAATATCCAGACCACCACAGCTGATTTTTATCTACGTTGAAGTCACTGGTTATCTGCGCGGTGAGATCATCTAACCATCGTTGGTTCTTCCGGAGGTTTCGCCACCACGTGCTCGATTTTTTATCGGGAGTGCGCGGGACAACGGTGATGAAATTATATTCGGCCGCCACGGCTGCCGCGCAGGTAGCAAATCCTTCTGGGAAGTTGTATTCATCCCCGCCATCGCCATGCAGATGAATCAGCGCACCCACCGGCTTGGAGGTATCAATACCGTGTTTGAAAAGGTGATACGTCGATTCAGTATCGCGCGAATCGGTAAAGCTTTGATTCAGCAGCGTGTCTTTTTCCATAGTGTGCAAGGCCGGAGCACGCAGCTTCGATAAGTCTTGCCCAGAAGCCGGCTCGAAAGCAGCATCTTGCCACGGGGAACAATCAGCACGATTGTGTGCTTGCCTGGTCATCACCACGTTGGCGATGATCAAACAAGCAATAACTAATGCCGCTATGAGGAGGAAGGCGAGGAACCGCGTTGACCTTTGGCGTGGCGGGCTGCCGTGGATTCTAATAGCGTGTCACCTCCTTTAGACGCCTTGGAAACAACCCACTCTAGTGGACCTTGGCGGACAAACCGGGTCCATACGAATGCAAAAGTCAGTCCCAGGCCAAGTTGAAGGAAGAAATGTTGCAGGGAAGACAATTCGGAAGGGCTATAGGTCATGTACAGCTGGTGGCCGACGTAAAGCGTTAAAGTCATCGAACCCATCAAGGCCAGCGGAGAGAGCACGCGCGGGATAACGCGGCACAGCAATAAACAGATGCCAAGGGCAGTGAGCGCAACGCCAGTGGAGTGCAAGATGGATAGCGCGGTATTAGCATGCGGCGCAGCGATAAGATTCCACAACCAGGTGTTGTGCGGCAAGTAATCAAACTCTGCACCAAAGACCCTAAACCGTTCAATCTCACGGGGGCTAAGCTGTGGCTCCGCAGCTAGTAGCGTCCGGTTGCCCCCGGCAATAGTAAATCCGGCATAAGAAATCATCCAGGTACCAATGGCCAGCAGGAAGCCAAAAAATGGCAGGTAGGCCTGGGTTGACATGATCTTCAACTGCATGCGGCCGATGATCAGGCCAATCAGGATGTAGAAGAACCAGGTGGCTACCGGGTAAGCACCAATGAAAAGCAAGGTGTTGATTGCAGCCAGCGGCGTTTGGAAGAGGTCAACAACCGTGACATTTTCCAAAGGTACAGGCTGTGCGTAATGGTTAATCAGGTAGATGCATACTGGCATGATAGCCAAGGTGAGTCCAGCAGAGATGGCGATCCACCGCATCCGCATACCTAGGAAAAATACGGCGAAGAGAAACAGCAGACCGTAATACGGCAAGATATTAAAGACCACGGGGCTAAAGATCTGGTTGACCAAAAGGCCGATGACAAAGATTGCTAGCGCGCGAAGGAATAAGCGCTTGCGGGAAATACGCAGCTTGAGTCCGGTTGCGCCATCAGCGCCGCCCGAGGCAAAAGCCAAACCAACACCGGCCAGGATTGCGAAAAGTGCAGCAGCATTGCCCGCAGCGAGCCAAAATGCCAGGCTCATGGAGCCGTTGTCGCTATGCGATGGCAACGTGTGCACCGCCATCATGCCAATCAAAGCGAGGCCACGGGCAACATCTATTCCGATGATGCGTTTATTTTTGAACTGTTTCTTATCGCTGTCATGCGGCACTGGCAGGTCAGGGTTCAGAAGGATGGGATCACCATCGTCGTAGCGTCCCGTCCAGACTTTTCTCAATCCTGACGCGCCGGGCTCAGGCCTCATGTCAGGTTCTAGCCTTGCGTTGGTGGGAAGTTGCGAAACCATGGAATTCTCCTTTTCGTATGGTTAGCAGTTGCTATTGCGTGTTTGAGGTATCTGCGTGCGTCGGTGATTGAGCAGGTGCTTCGATGCGGGAATCGGTGGCGGTAGAAGAGGACATGTCTATGCCGTCGCGTGGGAAATTGGCTTGCTCGACGGGCAGGTACTGCGCGGGGTTTCCTTGCCAGCAGGTATCCGCGGGTACTACTTCGTGGCGCTGAACCAAAGAGCCCGGTCCGACGGTGGCGCGCTCGCCGATGATGCTGCCGGGAAGGGTAAAGCTATTGGGCCCCAGGGTGGCAGATTTTTGTAGGAGTACTGGTTCCATGGACATCACGCGGTCTTGGAAGAGGTGGGTTTGAACCACGGTGCCGCGATTAACGCTGGCACCGTCTTCCAAGGTGACCAGGTCATATTCTGGCAGCCACCAGGTTTCGCACCAGACATTTTTGCCAACGCGTGCACCCATGAGGCGGTTCCACCAGTTAAAGACCGGGCTTCCTAGACTCATACGCACTAGAGCGGGGATGGCCAGTGACTCGACAAAGATATCGACGAGTTCACCGCGCCAGACAAAGCTGGAAAATAGTGGACGGTCTTGGACCCGGAAACGGCCGACAAGCAACCATTTCGCCATGATGGGAAGTACCGATGCAATAGTGCCGGAGACCAACAGCAATGGCCAGGACAGCAGTGCCGCCCACGCTAGCGATTCAAGAATCCCGTAGCCGCTAAAGAGCATGCCCATATAAATCATGGTCAAAGCCCAGATTGCGACAAGATCGAGCACGTTGGAGAGCATCTGCGGGATGATGCGGCAGCTTTCGACGATGCCGCGTGAAATCCGCAGTTTCTTGGTTGGCTTATAAGTTGCCGTTGTATCGCCTGTTACGGCCAGGCGAGGAATCTGGTGTGGGTTTTGGCCCAACCACGAGGAACCAGCATCAACATTGCCGGGGTTGGTAGATAGCACTGCGATAAGCGAATCATCCGGCACGTCCTGGTCAGGGCCAACGATGCCGGAGTTGCCGACGAAGCTGTGCTCACCAATAACGGTGGTACCGATGTGAATCCAGTGTGGGCTTTGGCGGGTGGTGCTTGCGCAGGAGTGGTCAGCCAGGAAGCTATCATCGCGAATCCACGTTAAGTGCGGGATGGTTTCCACGGTGGAGATTTCCACGTTGTGGCCAATGCGTGCGCCCAAAAGGCGCAGCCAGGTCGGTGTAAATCCAGAGGCATAAACGGGATAGGCAGAAATCAAGGTGCGCTGCATAATGATGTGGGTCAGCCACACGGCTGCGGCAACCGCACTGTGCGAAGAGTAGAAACCTGGGCGAATAACTACCGACAACAAGCGAATAACCACTGCGACTCCAGCGAGCCATGTTGCTGCCATGAGGATGGTAAATACCGGTACCCACAGCAAAAGTCGCGGGAAAACCTCTTCGTAGAATTGGATATTTGCCACCGTTGGGTAGACCAACACGAAGCCAGGAATCATGCTGACAACCTGCAAGAAGCGTACGACTAGGCCGCCGAGGTTATACAGAATGTACTGGTTGAACTTATTGAGCGGCTTTTCCAATGGACTTAAGCGGTCATGGCCGATTTCTTCTGGGGTTCCGGCTGGCCAGCTATCACCCGCAACGCCATGGAATTCGATGGGGGAGCCGCCCCAGGTCTCACCAGCGGGGATGGTGCCGGAGACAGTAGAGCCAGCAAGAATTTCCGAGGTGCGGCCAATGTGGGCATTAGGGTTGATAAAGGAGCGCATGCCGATGCGTGCGCGGTCTTCGATGGTGATTGCGCCGATGCATACGGTATCGCCATCAATCCAGTATCCCTGCAGGTCAACTTCCTGTTCAACCACTGCTAGCTCACCGATATTTGCCAGTCCTGTGACACATGGTTCGGCAGCGATTTGTGCGCCACGAGCAACTTTATTGCCGAACATGCGGTGAATCGTTGGCGCCATGGGTGAGCCGTACAGGTTATCAATTTGCATGAACGTCAACAGGCGCCCAGCTGCCCACATCCGCAGGTGCGTCCAACTGCCGCGGCGGTACAGGCCAGGGCGCATGCCCACGGTCAAAATGCGCGCGCCGGTTGCTGCAATAAGTGTTTTTCCTGGAAGCGAGTAGAACAGCAGCCAACCGAATAGCAGTGGCCAACCTGGAATGTGTGGAACCCAGCCGGCATCGAAAAGCGTGCCTAAACCCCATACTGCAATCAACGCGCCCAGGACATAGCGAATAGCGTTAATCATGTAGAGCAAACACACGAAGACAAACTGAAATACACCAGCCAGCCGGGGAATCGGTGCAGTTTGCGTGCGCGAATCCGCAGAGGATTTCAGCGTGGTGAGATAGTCCGTCATATCTGCCAATCGCGGGTTGGCGTAGAGCTCTGCGATTTCTGCTGAAGGATATTGCTGACGAATCCGTGCGGCCAGCTGCGCGATAGCAAAGGATATTGCTGACGAATCCGTGCGGCCAGCTGCGCGATAGCAATCGAGCTACCGCCGATTTCGAAGAAGTTGGACTCAGGGGCCAAAGAGACATGCCCGATTTGTTCGACCCACAATCCAGCCAGCTCTTGCTGCGCCGGCGTGAGATCCTCAAATTGCAGTTCAGAAGTGCTTTCCAAAGGCCACGGCAAGGCTTTACGGTCTACCTTGCCGGAGGTCTTAAGTGGCATGGAATCCACAATCGTGAGCTGCGGAACAATGCCATCGGGCAAGCTCTTTTTCATAATGTCACGAACTTGGTCGAGGTCAATCGTGTCATCGCCATAGACATAACCGACCAGCACGCTGGTGCCACCTGGGGTCTTTTGCACGGCTGCTGCCGCGGCGGAGACACCCGGTGCGGAGTTTAAGTATTTATCAACTTCGCCCAGCTCCAAGCGACGTCCGCCGATTTTCACCTGGTCATCGACGCGGCCTTCAAAGATCAAACCATCCCGATCCGCACGTACTAAGTCACCGGTGCGGTATGCGCGCTTTAAACCTAAATCAGGCAAGGGTGCATACATCTGGGCATCTTTTTCCAGGTCCAGATAACGGCCTAAACCGACTCCGGCGATGACCAATTGTCCGCTTTCACCCCAAGCAACTGGGTTCTCATTTTCATCAACCACTGCTAGAGCCCAACCTGGGATTGGACGGCCGATGCGAATGGGCAGGGTGCCATCCATCAATTCGGCGGAACCAATGACTGTGGCTTCCGTCGGTCCGTAGGTATTCCATACTTCGCGTCCGGGCTTTTGTAGACGCTCAGCTAATGCTGCGGGGCACGCCTCACCGCCGAAAATTAGCAGGCGAATATTGCCCAGGAATTCCTCGCTCCACATGGCTGCCAGGGTGGGCACGGTGGATACCGCAGTAATGTGCTTTTCGACGATCCACTCGCCCAAAACATCACCTGAACGCACAGTATCGCGCGAGGCAGCCACCAAGGCGGCACCGCCGGCCCATGCCAACCACATCTCTTCACACGAGGCATCGAAGGCAACGGATAATCCAGCCATCACGCGATCACCTGGGCCCAGTGGGGCAGTGGCGAGATAGGTTAAACGCTCGGCATCGACAAGCGCTGCGGCGCTACGGTGGCTAATGGCCACGCCCTTAGGCTTGCCAGTTGAGCCGGAAGTAAAGATAATCCAGGCTTCGTTCTCCAAAGAGACTGGCTGTAATTTTGATTCATCTAATTCGGGCACATGCAGCGGGTGGCTAATGGATAACTCTTCTCCAAAAACCGCGTCTACCTGGGCTTCTTCCCAGACGGTTTCAGCGCGTGAGTCCAATTCATCCCAGTCCACTGGAACATATGCTGCACCAGCGCAAATGGTCGCCAAAATGCCGACGTACAAATCGGTCGTTCCCGAAGGAATCCGGATGCCCACCCGTGATCCGGTTCCCACGCCATGATCGTTGAGACGTTTAATCTGCTTTTCTAAAACGTCTTCTAACTCTGCGTATGACAGCGTTCCATCGTCCGCCTCGATGGCTACAGCATGAGGGTAGGTACGAATGGTGTGCCCAATGATGCCTAAAAGGGTACGTGGTTCTGGTGCTGTTTCGAGCCCAAAAATCGCCTTCTCAGCGTGGTCATCTGGTGAAAACATATTAAATTGTAAAGACTCATAGTCAGTAGACATGACACTCCGTAAATAGTTATTAGAATCGCCAGATCGTTAGTATATCGATAGCAAAACTATCTGCTGTCTAAACCGATTTGCGGATGCATAAAACTGCATATATAGCAAAATATGTAGCGATCGCACCGGTTGGGTAAATCGCCCCTATGAATAAAATCGTTTTGCCTGGTATTTTTATTGCCCCACGAAATCGCTGTGAAAAGCCTGTGTATATTTTGCCCCCTGTTATGCAATTTAAGAAGATTAAGTTTTGCGCCCGAACTTATATTATACAGCGCTGGATATTGTCTATATATTTTTCACAATCCGCTGACCGGCGCGAATCGTTCCCCGGTTGGGAAATGATAACGAAATGGTAACGATATGGGTGTATATACTTATTTGTTACCAATGTGTGCTTCTGAGGTGTCCCATACCCCGGGCGGCAGCAGGATGCAAGTGTTTGTTTAGCGGTGGAAGAAATTGTCCGTTCCCACGCCTGTGGCGGGATAACTTTGTCTATTAAAAGTAGACAGAGCATTTCAGTAAAGGACGGCATCACGATGAGCAAGATTCTCACGGGCATATCTACCGCAGCTGCGGTTGCTGTTGCCGCACTGGTCTTCACGCCCGCTGGTGGTAGTACGGATGAACCGCATGGCGCGGATATCTCCTCTGGTGATGAGAGATTAAATATCGTTGCCTATGCCGTGCCAAAGGTCGGATTTGATCAGATTATTCCGGCCTTTCGGGAAACTGAAGCCGGAAGCGATGTCGGCTTTGCCCAGTCTTATGGGGCATCGGGAGACCAATCCCGCAAGGCGCTGCGCCGGGTACCTACTGACATCGTGAACTTTTCCGTCGAACCCGATATCACCCGGTTGGTGAAAGCAGGACTTGTGGATGAGGACTGGAAGGACAATGTTCCCGGTGATGAAAGTGGCCGTTCGGTTCCCTTTGGTTCTGTTGTCTCGTTTGTCACCCGCGAGGGCAATCCCAAAAACGTTCAGAGCTGGGATGACCTGCTGGACTCTGATGTTGAGGTCATCAGTCCGAACCCTGCCAGTTCTGGTTCGGCGAAGTGGAACTTGCTCGCGCCGTATTCCGCATGGTTCTTCCGCAGCGTTGACCAGCAGCAAGCACGCGGGGAAGTCAATTACACCCAAGCGCATGAATATGCTTCTGAGAAGCTAAGTCAGCTGGTCTCCACCACATTTAAGCTCCGACCCAAATCGGGGCGTGAAGCCACGTCCACCTTCGAGCAAGGACAAGGAGATGTGCTGCTGTCTTATGAAAATGAGGCCATCTTCTTAGACCGCACCAGCGGCGGTGTTGAATATCTGAATCCGCCGCAGACCTTCCGTATTGAAAATCCGGTCGCGGTGCTCAACACCTCCCAGAGTCCTCAGCAGGCAGAGGACTTCCGCGACTACCTCTTTACTGATGAGGCAGAACAAATCTGGGCGCAAGAAGGATTTCGGTCTGGAACGGACTTGTTTAACGAGGACGGTGAGACGCCGACCATCGATGCGCTAAGCCCGGAAGAACAGCAGGCTTTCAAACCTTATGACGTTGCTTATTCGGTTGATGATCTTGCAGAAGCATTCGCGCAGATTGCTCAGGAAAGTCCAGAGCTGAATAAACAACACGGTTTAAGCAGTATCGGTAAACCGCTTGAAGGCTGGGCGATGGTTGATGCCTTCCTGTTTAAAAAGGCACAGCCTGGCAGCGGCGAATCCGATGGCGTAATCGCCACTATCTATAAGGAAATCTGACATGAGTACAGCAATAGTTACCCGCAAAGCTGCACCGGCAGCCAGCAGCGGGGGAGTGGGTAAGTTCGGCCTGGGTGTTGCCACATTGTGGCTTTCGGTCATTGTTCTGCTGCCACTCGCAGCGTTGACCACGGAGGCTTTCTCCGTCAACGGGCTGCAAGGCTTTATCGACTCAGTAACCTCGCAAGGGGCTATCGATGCCCTCCGCGTCACCATCGGCGCCTCCGCAGTTGTGGCGCTGATCAACGTTGTATTCGGCACGCTCATCGCCTGGGTTCTAGTACGCGATGAGTTCCCAGGAAAAGGCATCGTCAATGCGCTCATCGACCTTCCCTTTGCTTTGCCAACGATTGTCGCTTCCCTGGTGCTGCTATCTATCTACGGCCCCGATAGTCCTGTCGGCATTACACTCAATGCCACACAGCCCGCACTGGTCTTAGCACTATCGTTTGTTACCTTGCCGTTTGTTGTCCGTGCCGTGCAACCGGTGCTCATTGAAGTCGATGGGGAAGTAGAAGAAGCCGCCGCCAGCTTGGGCGCGAATAACTTCACCATCTTCTTCCGGATTATTTTGCCGACACTCTTCCCAGCGTTGTTGTCTGGCGGCGGATTAGCTTTCGCCCGTGCCATCGGCGAGTACGGCTCAGTGGTTCTCATCGGCGGCAATGTTCCCGGTCAAACCCAGGTGGCCTCCCAGTACATCCAGGAACAGATCGAATCCGATGTGCCTTCGGCGGCCGCGGCGGTATCCGTGGTGCTGTTGCTAATCACCTTCATTGTTTTGTTCATTCTGCGGTTAATTTCTAGCCGCACAGCTAAGAAAGTGGAGGACTAAACAATGAAACTTGCCCGTCCCACAATATTGACTCTTCGCTCGGTGGCACTGCTTTATCTCCTGGTTTTGGTGGTTGTGCCCATCGTGACCATCTTGTACCGCAGCTTCGAACGCGGCCTTGGCACCTTCTGGGAGTGGATCACCACCCCGGCAGCAATCTCCGCACTACAAGTCTCAGTACTCATCGTGCTCATTACCGTCCCGCTTAACGTCATCTTCGGAATCGTTGTTTCACTCGCGCTGGTGCGCGGAAACTTCCCCGGCAAAGGCATCATCCAGGCGATTGTGGATCTTCCATTCGCGGTCTCACCCGTCATCATCGGCGTATCGCTCATCCTGCTGTGGGGTCACGGCGGATGGTTCGGTGGAATAGAAAACCTCGGATTCCAGGTCATCTTCGCTCTGCCTGGCATGGTGCTAGCCACCATCTTTGTCACCTTGCCGTTTATCCTGCGGGAAGTAGAACCAGTCCTGCGGGAGATCGGTACCGAACAAGAACAAGCCGCCGCCACATTGGGCGCATCGCCGTGGCAAATCTTCTCTCGCATCACCCTGCCGGCTATCCGCTGGGCTTTGACTTACGGCATCGTGCTGACCGTTGCCCGCGCGCTCGGGGAGTTCGGCGCTGTCATCATGGTGGCCTCCAACTTCGCCGGCGGCGGGCAGACACTGACGTTGCTGGTGCACTCGCGCTACATCGATGACCACAATGAATTCGGCGCTTATGCTGCCGCAACGCTGCTCATGGCCGTTTCTGTGGCAGTGCTTATTCTCATGACCACCATCCAGAAAAGAAGCAGGATTGAACAGTGAAAATTTCCATCAAAAACGTACACAGGAACTATGGGGATTTCGCCGCGCTTAACGATGTCTCCCTCGACATCGAAGAAGGCTCCCTCACCGCGTTATTAGGACCCTCCGGTTCAGGAAAATCTACACTGCTGCGTTCTATTGCAGGGCTCGATCAACCCGATAGCGGCGCCATCATTATTGATGGTGAGGACATCACACATGTCTCCCCGCAAAAGCGTGGAATTGGTTTTGTCTTCCAACACTATGCCGCGTTTAAGCACATGACTGTGCGGGAAAATGTTGGCTTTGGATTGAAGATTCGCAAAAGACCCAAGGCAGAAATTGATGCCAAGGTCGATGAATTACTCAAAATTGTAGGCCTTGCGGGTTTCCGCGACCGGTATCCCAACCAGCTCTCTGGCGGTCAGCGGCAACGCCTGGCACTGGCCCGAGCATTAGCGGTAAACCCAAAGGTGCTGCTGCTTGATGAGCCTTTCGGCGCGCTTGATGCAAAAGTCCGCGAGGACCTGCGTGATTGGCTGCGTCGCCTGCATTCTGAATTCAATATCACCACCGTGCTGGTTACACATGACCAGCAAGAAGCCCTTGATGTTGCCGATCAGATCGTGGTCTTAAACAACGGGCGTATTGAACAAGTAGGAACTCCGACGGAACTCTAAGACCACCCCGCTACCGATTTTGTCCTTTCCTTTTTAGGCCAGGTGTCAACGCTGGATGGCAAAGTCGTGCGACCACATGATATCCGCCTTGGCAGGTCCGCTGAGCTTGCGATTCCCAGCCACGAGATTGCCGAAACCGCAGTCATCGAAGCTGTCGTACAGCGCGTAACTTTCCTCGGATTCGAGGTGCGCGTTGAACTCCAAGAAGCCACAACAGGCAACCCTTTCAATGCTGAGATCACCCGCGGTGATGCGCTGGCGTTGAACTTAGAACCAGGTGACCATATTTTCGCCCGCGCCACTAGACCAGCTGCGCTGGTTAAAGATCAACCAGCGCAGTCTGCAAATCTGACAGTTTAAGCATCGGCGGATGGGGCTTCGACATTGAAGCCCCAGTCCACACCGAACTTATCTTTGAGCCCGCCGAACTTCGCACCCCATGCTTGTTCCACCAACGGCATGTGAACCTCCGCGCCTTCAGAGAGAGCTTCAAATTGGGCGGTCATAGTTTCCACATCATCGCCCCAAATGACAATGTTCATGCGCTGATTGGCTGAGTCTTCTTTACCGAGTTCAGGGTTATCGGCGCACATGAGGTCCCAGCCAGCTGCGGTGATGAGGTGGCCGTGCATGATGAGGTGCTCATCATTGTCTGGCCACTCCACTACCTGAAAGTCGCCACCGAATACTTCGCGGTAGAAGGTGAGTGCCTCGCGGGCATTGCCGCGAAAGCCAACATAGGTGGTTGCGTTGATGGTCATGATGTGGTGCCTTCCGGGTTCGACGAAGAGTTGCCACCGAGTGTAACCGTGTAATCAATCCCGATGTCCTCGCAGAAGACATCATCGTGGCTTACCACGATGACCGCGCCGTTGTAGCTGGCTAGGGCATCGATAAGCCACTGCGTCGTGGAGATATCCAAGTTATTGGTCGGTTCATCCAAGATGAGCAGCTGCGGTGCAGCAAGCGCATTGCACGCAAACTCCACACGGAAACGCTCCCCGCCAGACAGGCTGCGCATCTTTTGATTGACCGTGTCATTGTGGAAAAGCAGTTGCGCTAGCTGGTCACGAATTTCCTGCGGTGTAAATTCCGGCAGACGCTTCGCCACGGTTTCCAACACCGTAAGCTCCCCATCAAACTCGATGCGCTGGCGAATAAACCCCATATTGGAAAGAACGTAATCAACAACGTCCTCATCACCAGTAAAAATCTGGTTTAAAATCGTGGTCTTACCTGTTCCATTTGCACCCGCAATGCGTAGATACTCCGGGCCCACCATGATGAACTCTTCACGTTGCTCAACATTTGGTGGTAGCTGCACGTGTAATACCTTCGTTCCGGCGGCGAGCTTCGTCGATGGCAACGTGACATAAACTTGGGCGTCTTTGCGCACCCGGCGTTGTGCGGAATCCAGTTCACGCTCGGCATCGGCTATGCCCTGGGCATGTTTAGAACTCTGCTTCGCCGCAGTATTTTGCGCACGAGCCTTGTCATTGCCCAATGCCAGCCGCGATTTCCGCCGGTTGGCAATATTCTTTTTGCCCTTCGCAGCATCGTGCGCAATCTGGGTTGCCAGTGCCGCGCGTTCATCCTTTTCTTTCTTTAAGGTGGACTTTGCCTCGCGAACCTCTTGCCGCGCAGCTTGTTGTTCCTGCTCAATCGCAGCGCGGTACTCCTGATAGTTGCCGCTGAATTGGCGCAGCCGGCCATTAAAGAGTTCGGCGATTTCATCAACATGTGCCAAAAGTTCACGGTCGTGGCTGACCACGATAGTGGGAATAGTCGATGAGCGCAGCATCGAAATGAGCTGGTGTTTGGCCCCCGCATCCAGGTTATTGGTCGGTTCATCCAGCAACACCAAGTCCGGTTGCTGAGCAAAAACCGCACCCAGGGCAACGGATACAGCTTCACCACCAGACAAGGTGCCAATGGTGCGGTGAACATCTAGCTTGCCGATGTATTTCTGAATCCGCTCTTCCACATCCCAGTCATCGCCAATGATAGCCAGCAGTTCTTCGCTGTACTCACCGGCCTCGACCTTTGCGAGTGCATCGAGAATCTCAGTTACGCCGAAGACATCCGCGATGGTGGCAGAAGTTTTCAATCCTAAATCTTGGGGCAAGTAACCAATATTGTCCGGTACCTCGATGCTGCCGGAGGTAGGGGAGTACGTGCCCAACATGAGTTTGAGCAGTGTGGATTTACCTGAGCCATTATCACCGATAAGACCCGTTAGTGGTGCAGAAAGTGTTCCTGAAATCTCGCGCAGGCACGCGGTGCCGTTAGGCCAGGAAAAAGAAAGGTTGTTAAAAGTAGACATGAAAGCAGCGCCTTTTGTGCAGTAGAAAATCTAGATTTCCTGCTGAAGGCATGCTCGTGTGCGCGCGCTTCAGCAGTGGTTATGCGGTGCGGCGTGCAATCTTCACGTCTAAATCCTGTTCGTTGACAACAAATACGCCGATGACTGTAGCACTATTTATTCAGTAGCGGTTGAGGCATCCCAACCGGTAGGATTTTTCCAATGTCACGTGCCTCAACCAAGGATGTTTTAAATGCCCGCCGAATAGTCATTCAAGGTGTCACCGGCGCTGGGAAGTCTACGGCTGCGCGCACGTGGGCAGAGCTGAAAAATTTGCACGTCATTGACTATGACAACGACGTGTTGTGGATGCCCGCTTCAGAGTCACCGTGGACGACGTATTCGCCTGAAAAGCAACGTGAACGGGTTAGCCGCCATATGGAGTCTGGGGCGTGGGTCATGGCGTCGTGCGGCTCAAAGGCAACCGATATTGTGTACCCGGAAACTGATGTCATCGTGTATCTGGATTACCCACCGTTGGTGACTTTCACACAGCTATTCAAACGCACGATGTCACGATCGTTACGTGGGGAGACCTGCTGCAATGGCAATAAGGAATCATTCCGGTTGTCCTTACTGAGTAAAGACTCGATCTTTTTGTGGTGGCTGCAGACTTGGCGCGAGCGTCGGGAGCAAGCACGCATTATGGAAGCTGATCCCAACATGCCACCGGTTTATCGACTAACGCACCCGCGGCAATTCCAGGCTCTCGTGCGCTACGCGGCAGACCTCAGCGCGGACTAAACTTGCGCCCATGCCCAGAATTTACGGAGATACTCTCGACGATGCGGGACGCTGCACGCATTACCACTCTGAGAAAGACGTGATTGCAAATAAGTGCGCGACCTGCAATAAGTACTGGGCATGTTACGAATGCCATGCTGCAGCAACTGACCATAGCTTCGGGGCGATGGACCTGAAAACCCTCGCAGTGCTGTGCGGTGCATGCGGCCATGAGATGACCTTTGCTGACTACACCGGAAATACCAATAGCTGCCCGCGATGCGGACAGCTATTCAATCCGGGGTGCTCACTACACCGCCATATCTACTTTCTCTTTTAGCTTCCTCCGTCGACGAATGATTGACCACACCGCTGTGGCGATGATGAGTGCAATGATTGCTAACGCAATCTTCATCCACCAAGACAACTGAAGTTTCCAGCCTTCTGGTACTTCGCCTTCCTCGATGGGCAGATGGTCCCTTACTGCTGTGACCAGCAATCTGTCTGAGTTGATTCCATAGGGCGTACAGGTGATCAAAATGATTTTATCCACTCCATCCTCGTAGGTGATGGCATCGTAATCAGTGGGTTTCACAATTTCTGAACCCGTCATCCGGTAGCGAAGGGTTTCACCAAGCACGGTGATATAGATAGCCTCGCCCTCCTTGAGATTGCTGAGGTTATCGAACATACTCGCATTGACCATCCCCGTATGCGCGGTAATAACCGAGGTATGGCTGTCTCCGCCGATAGGAAGATCCGAGTTGTACAGGTGCCCGGCTCCTCGGTACAAAACATCATCAGAGGTGCCGTGATAGATGGGCAGATCAATTGCTACATCAGGAATCTGAATACGCGCCATCGTGGATGAATGCTCTGACGCGAGAAGCTGCTTTTTATATCCTTGATATCTCGGATCATCGGGGTCTTCGCGTCGCACAGGGTGTCCGGCAGCCCACAGCCCGGCGTTATATTCCTCCGCATTGTGCATCAGCTGCGTGATGGTTTCCGAGGGCACGGACTCCGTACTTTCTTCTGCATACCGGCGGGCAGTCTCGCTATTGTTGTAATCCGTCAACAGCGTTGCTACCACGGGGTATGACAAAAGCAGCACGCTGATAATCAGAAGGATTACTGAAATGAAGCGAGAACCGCGACCCGCTCTATTCGCCTTTGTGGCTTTCCGGTGCTTAGACAATTAATCGTTCCTACCTCGGAGGTGCATGATGAGTGCGCCGAGTGCGGATAACAGCCCGAGGCCAAGAATCCACACCAGCGTCTTTCGCCCCGTGTCCGGAAGCATCGCTGAGAAATCAAAGGAAATAGGAACACCATTGGTGGCAATCAATTGCAGGTTTGGTGTCGTCGGAGAATCCTCATCAATTCCGTGGTTAGCGTTGAAGAATTCTGTCGTGGAGTATCCATTTTCTGAGTCACTCTTTAATGGAGTTTCCGGTTCCCTAAGCACCCAACGCACGTCAGGGGCAGGGTCCGGGAGTTGCTCACGAACCAGAACTTGAATTGGCTCCAAGCTTGTTCCATCGATCAAAAGAACATCCGTAGTGAGGTTGTCTTCTACTAACTGCCAGGTTGCTCCTTCGTCGATGGAGTATTCAAAGACATAAGGGGCTGCGGGTTCCTCACCGTCGGTGACCGCAATGACTTCGATGGCTCGGGTATCAATATCGTACGAGTGGACAATATTAAATTGAATCTCATCAGATTGTGCAGGCACGGTGATGTTGATGGCGTGCTGTTTCCAGCCATCTTCAACAACATCAGTGTTGATACTTTCCAATCCATCTATGGATTCCCACGATGATTCACTCGTAGATACGTGAAGTCCCTGTTCATCGGTGTTGAGGAAGTACGTGTAGGGAGTTCGCGAAGGCGTAGTACCCGTGGGGCGTAGCGCTGCAAACTTTTCATCAGAAAGCGAGGGGTTAGAGCTCAACTGACATGTCGCACCCTCTGGCAGCTGCACATCAGTAGTGAAACCTGAGGCTCCGACAAGGCGCAGTTCACCCGAATTATCGGAGTATTCAAATCCTTCACCGACGTTATCGGATGGATAATCGATAAGTTCCGACTCAAAAATCGGGGTCTCACCATTGAAGCATCGAAGATCGTAGGTATATCCACCGTTGTGCAAGTTACGGCCATCGCCTTGCTTTGCGATGTTTATCTGCATCTCCCGCGGCTTCCAATTCTGTGCCATCACTGCTGCTGTTGCGAGCGGCAAATGTATTACGTCACTTGCGGGAGCTCCCAAATCTAGAACATTGAGTTCCAACGCAGACACTGTAAATACCGTGCCGTGCTCAACTTCTGTCAATGTCTGCCGGTTCACGATGATGTTGGCAATCGGATCAAGAACTTGCGTCAGCGCTGGATTTAAGGAATTCAGCAGGGGACTGACAACACCTGTTTGGAGGTTGGTAATTAGTCCGCTGAGTAATCCACCTGGGTCTTCGTCATTCCCGAAGAGAATTCCTTCGACGATTTCACCTACGGTGCCCAGCAACGGGGCGATAAGTTCTACAGCGAGGCTCAACAGCCCTGCGCGATGATAGAAGTCGTAAGGATTTGCCTCGTATTCGGCACGATCTGATGTTCCTTGCGCTCCAGTGAGCAGGCCGCCAAGGGTCGCGGTAAAGTCCAATCTTAATAAACACAAGACGCCGCACACGGCGATTTCAATTTCCGTGGCATACAGCCCACCTTTCCGGTCTTGCTCTTGCCCACGAATAATGTGGTCGAGCTTCGCGTTGAGCCCGTTCGGTTCCTCTACGGCGCTAGCAGTTAAAAGGTTCGTAATCGAATCCGTAATTTTTGAAAGTTGCTCGCCGGTGAGCAAGGAAGTATTTGGGTCTAACTGATTCAGGCCATCGGTGTGAAGTTTTTCAAGGTCGATTTTTATCAAGCCAGTTCCCGCTTCCTCTGAAGTGAGGTCGATTGTGACTAGCCCATCTGAAGAAGTTAAAGGCTCGATGAGCAGGGAATCGATGATGGTGTCTTCATCGATATTGGCTTCTACAGTCGCCGAAAGTACCGGACCGAGAATAAGTCCGACTGCTCCCAATACTCCTTCTGACCCTAGAAGGCCATTAAGGGTGTTCTCAACTCCGCCCAGGAGCACTTTAAGCGTAGCGCCCAAGTCAGAAACCAGGCCACCAACGAGTGGGGAGCTAATCACTAGCTCTGCATCAGCTATTTGATACGAGCTACAAATGCGGCCATCTTCTTGTTCCAGGATTTCTTCATCGCCGAAGAGATCCTCGTCTGGATCTAACTTAGAGTAATCGAATTCGGTGTAGTTCTCTGCGCAATTTAGGGCCTCAGAGTCATCGAGATTTTGGCTGGGTTTGATGGCGCCGGCACTAACTGCGCCTAAAGACAGACGAGCTTCATCAATGATTGACTCCGCAATCACGGTATTTTGCAGATCAAGCAAGCTCAATATGTTGATTGTGGCGTTGGCTCCTTCGCCAGGCTGCGTAAGCTCCAATCCACCGGAGTCGCTCACGACGCCCACAGCGCCGATCGCTTGCGTAGGTGACTGCGCATGTGCGAATTCATTTAACGCACCAACTTGCGCATCATTCATAACGAACTGCAGGAGTCCACCGTCGCCAAGCAGAGGAAGTGAAATCTGCCCGAGGTTGATATTGATGAGTTCTAACAGTCCCACATCAATCTTGGACGTTGTGGGATCAGCATTATTAACGTCGTCCTCTAATACTTCCCACAGCTGGTTGACGCCGTTGAGTTCGGCAGCCGTCAAAGCACGGTCATCGGGACCGATGGTTAAATGCTGATTGAGCAATCGCAGGTCCAATAAGCCGCCATAGCCATAGGACAATGCATCTTCAAGATGCTCTGTTAAAGGATCGTAAGGGCTAGAGGTTTGAGCCTGCGAGGTGGCAGGTGCTGCAACCAAAGTTACTAAAACCACAGCCAAAACCGTTGCTATACACTGCATGAATTTTGCGCGAAGCATCGTAACCTTCTTGGGGATTAAAGTAACTTGGTTGCCGCTTATAGCGTGCGACTATTAACTATTGCGAGCGCGGTTTCCGCGCAGCGCAGCGAATCCACCAGCAATAGCAGCAAGAACACCAGCTGCGATAAGCGCTAGAGTTCCCTTGCCGCCGGTAGCAGGTAGTTGTCCAATAATTGTGTCTTCATAGTTGGTGACATCAACGACCATGCGGAAATCTTCTGGGTTGTCGGGATCAACAAAGGTGACTTCCTGAGGCTCTGGATTGATGACATACCCTTCAGGTGCTTCGGTCTCAATTACACAAAGCTTGTCGCTCTCATCGGCAGTAGGAGCGACACCATTTACATGGTCGATGACTTGAACACCATACACGGTAATTTCACCGTTCACTGTCTCGAACTCGTCGATACGGTGAGAACTTGGATCCCCACTAATGTCTGAGCTATTTGAAGCAAAGAGTCGTTCTCCAACAAGAGTTAGAACCTGTTCTTGTTCTTGGCAGCGCCACAGCTCAAACTTGGCCGAATCATTGAGGATTAGTTCGCCAGCAGCATCACGCTTGTTGATGGTTAATGAGCCAAGGTGTGTTTCTGCGCCGTCTTCTGGTTCACCTGGGTTGTCGGGATCATTAGGGTCTGTGGTCACTCGACCGTTATTGGGAAGAAGAACCTCAATATCGTTGCGGATGATGCCGTTAGCAGGGAGATCAATAATTTGTGCTGGGAAGGTAACGACTACCTCGAGGCCAGGATTGGTGAGGCGCTGGGTTTCGAGGTTTTCCAGTCCGGCTTCGAGAAACTCAATTCGAACCTCTTGACCTGCAATGGTTAGCGAGTAGTCAGTGCCTTCTGCTAGTGGCGTACCTTCTGGGGATGAAACTTCGACGGCGTCGGCCTGGGGAGCTGCTAGCGCAGTAGGAAGGTTATCAATGATGACAAAGCGATCTAGATCGTCAGCTGGAACAGAGGCGCGGGCGGTGTAGTTGATGGTCGAACCGATGGTAGCGCCAGCATCAGCGACGTCCTTGGAAACGCTCGCAACTTGGTTCTTCGGAGCTACAACCTGGTGATAGTTCCACACGCCATCTGAATCAGTGAATGGCAGAGACACCAAGAAAGGCTTGGCGACGGTGTAGTTACCAGCCTGAAGCTCCGTAACCAAGTAGACGCCAACGGCAAGATCGATAGACACGCTTCCATCAGTGCCAGTTGTGATTGTATCGATTGTGGTTTTCCCACCAGTGTTTTCGTCTGCGGCAATTAGATCATCGAGTGCGCCCGCGGTTTCTTGCAGCTGCATGAGGTCATTCCAACCAGCGAGGGTATTTAACTCGTTGTCGAAATCGACTCTTTCAATTCGAAACTGGACGCCTGGGAGGGGATCGCCGGGGGCATTTTCTGGGTCGCCAGCTGCGACGGGATCGCCGAAGCGCTTGTTGATTGTCAGCGAAGCGTTCGCAGTTAGATCGACGCTCGATACATCGTTTTGGCTGATTTGAGCCGATGCGACTGGAGCAAGCATTGGTGCACCGGCGATGGTAAATCCAAGAGCAAGGCTTAGGGTAGCAGCGGAAATTCGCTTGGAAATGAGGGTCATAGCATTCCTATGTTCGTGAAGGGAAGGAGGGTGGAATACTTCGAATCGAAAAAGTTGCCTTCGGGTCGAACTTTCCAATTGGTGGCTTGTATTGCCAAACGAACGTCATTATAGGAAAACTCCTGCACAAATGCCCTAATGGAATGCGTGATGGGGGTGCCTTTAGGGGGTAGAGTAAATCTCCTTGGCCGACACGTCTAAATCGTATCCACGTATTGCGATCGCTTTATTGTAGATATTTTCGAACAAAAATAATAACTACTATGGGTCTTTGGAACGATAAATGCAGCTGCCCGCGACGCGGACAACTGCATTTGATTAAAAGTTTATTTTAGAAAGAGGAGCCAGGGATATTGGCAGAGACTTCCTTGAAAGTGTTGGATGCGATCTTCGCTGCATCTGGAATGCGGAAGGTAGCGATATTGGCTACAGGGACATCCACGGTGGGCATGCCTGGCTGAACGAGGACAGGAATTACCTGTGCACCAGGGTTTTTAGTGCCAGAGTTCTTGGTTCCAGAGTTAGTTTTGCCGGAGTTGTTGTTCTGGTTCCCAGGATTGTTGTTGCCACCGGTGTTTCCGCCAGTGTTACCGCCGCCGTTGAGGTTGCAGCGCGCAATGGCTTCGTCCATGCGGCCGATCGCTTCGCGAACTTCGGCGCCGCGTGGGTGAACGGTGGCGACGGCAAGAGCCTGACGCTTCTTGGAGTTGTAGTCAGAAGCGTTGGTGTACTGGGACTTTGCTTGGGAGCAGGAGATTTGGCCAGAAGGCATTTTTGCCAGCACGTCATCGACAACATCGGCAGATGCGATGGCTGGGCTGGCAAGGGTGGCAGTCAGGGCAGTGGCGGCTGCGATCAGCCCGGTCTTCGCGGAAGTGAGTTTTGGCATAAGCGCATTATGTCACACCAGTAACATTTGCGAAACCGCTAGCGAACACTTAAGAATTTGTGCACCAGTGAGTCATAGGCGCGCACAGTTAGTTCCAGATCTTCTAGGTAGAGGTGCTCATCGTGACTGTGCAACTGGGAGTTGGCGCTGGCCATGTCGCGCTCGCGCGCATGCATCGCAAAGCCATAGGCACGTCCACCATTAGCGCCCTCCAAGCGGCGCGCGAAGCGTAAGTCGGAACCACCTGTTGCGTGTACTGGCACTACGGCTGCATCGGGGAAGAATTCCTTGGTGGTGCTGACAATGGCGTCCCACAGGGGGCCATCGGCAGGCGAATGCGTTGCGGGTTCGGTGATGAGGTGCTCGATTTCTACTTCCTCAGCCAAATCACCCAAGGCTGCACGCAGGAAATCGTCCAGATCTTCCTGGGTTTGACCAGGGAACGGACGAATATCCATTTCCAACCAGGCATGCGATGGCAACACATTAATCGCGCCACCGGCGCGCAGGACAGTCTGCGCGATGGTGGTGTGAGAAAACGCATGCGCATAAGCAGAAAGCGCGCCGAACTTTTCGTAGTCGGCGTCGGTGGCGGTGCCATCGATAAGCACTTGCTCCGTTGCCTCATCAAATTTGAACGCCCGAACGAAACCTTCCCACGTCTCATTCGATACCGCCGGTGGCTGCGCGGCCGCAATCCGGCGTGCGACCTCTGCTATC
Organism: Corynebacterium sp. J010B-136; assembly: GCF_002967075.1. Taxonomy (GTDB): domain Bacteria; phylum Actinomycetota; class Actinomycetes; order Mycobacteriales; family Mycobacteriaceae; genus Corynebacterium. The sequence continues at coordinate 120,068 of NZ_PUGE01000005.1, forward strand.
TTGATCACGGCAAAGTCCTTGCCAAAAGGCGTCGAACCGTGCCCGGCATCGCCGTGGACGTGAATACGGCGCTGGCCAGCACCCTTTTCGCCGACATTAAAACCAATCGCATCACTGCCATCTAATGCCGGCAAGTGCGAACCGCCGGTCTCTGATAAGCAATTGCGCCAGGAAAACGCCTCGGGCTGATTCTCCGAAATCCACTTTGCGCCCAACCCGCCGCGGGCTTCTTCATCGGCGAGACCCACAAAAGTCAACGTGCCTTTCGGGCGCGGGCCCTGCGCAATCTTGCGGGTCACCGCTGCCTGGCTGGCGGTAATAAACAACATGTCTACTGCGCCGCGACCGTATAACTTGCCGTCTTCAATCAGCGCATCAAATGGCGGCTTCGTCCATTTGGGCTCATCCACTGGAACTACGTCGATATGGCCCAAGAGCGTCAGCGGCTCAGCCTGCGGATCGGAGCCTTCCACGGTAAACGCCACCGATACTCGGCCCGGATGCGGCTCGAATTTTTGCACTTTCACGTCAGTGCCCTCAAAGAACTTCTCTAACGTTGCCGCATTTCGGTATTCCTCACCCGAATCCGCCGTTAAATCATTCACGCAGGCATTGCGGATAAGTTCCTGCAGCAATTCCAAAGTGTCATCATAAAGGCTCATAACCTGCCATCTTAGTGTGCGAGCAGCCTGCGGGGTGGGCCGTCGACCACCGGGATGTGGGTCAGCGATAGATCTGCACCCACGTGAATCAGCTCGCCGGAGCGGATGCGCTGCCAGTTGCGAGCAGGATCTAGCACCTCACTGGCGATTACCACAGACGGATGAAAGCCCAGTTCCGGAGAGCTGATCCGCATGCCGTGGCTGGTACGCTCTTCAACAGATGCTGGCTGTTTTCGTTGGTCGAGCAGAAATAGCTCATGAGTATCGGGCCAGCGCACAGCCCACATCTCATGCGCCGTGGTGATGATCAGGTTTAAGGCGTAGACCGGCACATTCTCTGCCAGCCAGGACAAAGCCTGGCGCACTCCCTCTACGACATCGCCGCCGGCGCGCTTTGTCTCCCTGGTGATCAGTGCAAAGACATGCTCGGAATCTGTTTGACCCTGCACCCGCTTTAGATCAGCACCGAGGTGTTCTTTAAGCAGCGACAGATCACCGACGATTCCATTGTGAGCGAATAATCGTCCGTCCATCTCGAAGGGGTGAGTATTGCGAGCTTCTGCGGGCGCGCCCGTGCCGTAGCGCAGGTGTGCCAGGAAGGTGCTGCTGCGGCGGTGCTTCGCTTCTTGGGCGAAGGCGGTGTCTTGGTAGGCCGCGATCGGTTCTTTCTCCACCCGGGGTAGTCCATCGGCATCGAAAGTCCCCAGGCCAGTGCCGTCCGGATTGCGGTGGGATTGAAGGATGAGGCTATCTGGGGCATCAAGAAGCCAGAACGATGCGCGCACGCGCTGCTGTCCTGCACTTAAACCGAAAAGTCGGCACATGGCTCCCTCGCTTCCCATGCTTCATTTGCAATTGCCTAATGCCTGAAGTGTCCCACTTTTCCTGAACTTCCGGAACCCTTTGTGAATCCCAATTAAGGTGAGAACATGGAAAGAAAAGATCAGCGACTAATCCGCCACAAGAGATTCGCTCTGCCCATTCCTGAGGTGGTGATTGCCATCGTGGGCTTAATAATGGTCTTTGTATTTCCCGAGAGACAGTATTTTGAGCTCAACGGCTGGGCTGTACTGGCTCTGGCATGCGGTGTGATTGCACTTCCGCTTGGTGTTCCGCTGCTATTTTTCAAAGTGTCATTCTACTGGGGCGACATCACTTATATCATCGTCGGCATATTGCTGGTGAAGTTTGTGATTTCGCTGCCTGATGGCCCCAATATTGGGGCGGGGGCCTTGGCCTTTCTTGGAGTTAGCTTTGTGATCAGTGGATGCTCCCATGTACTGCGTCGCGCGCTAGCTTCGTCTTCTGTGAAGAAGAAAGTCCACAATGAGTAGATCCACAGCGGGCGCGTTCATTATTGCTGTCGCCGTGTTGTGGCAGGGTATTGGTACAGCAGTCGTTGGGCATCGGGTGGAAGCAGAGCTTTCTTTATCGCCGCAATAATTTCGTCCGCAGGCTTTGCGATGCGCAAGGCCGGCAAAAGTTCCGCACTCGGGTTATTGAAGAGTCCTTGTGGGATCAAGATTGCGCTTGCGCTGAATCTGTTTACCGCTGGTGCGTTTTGTTTATTTTATGTCTCAGCCACGTTGATTCCACCGACTGCTGCCAGCGTTATTGAGACCGGCATCGGTCCGTTAGTGGTCGCAGTGTTTGTGGCTTTTGCTGCGCAACGATTTAGCAAATCGCTTATTCCGCCGCTGGTTATTGTGGTGCTGGCCTTAGGCTATTTCTTCTTGGGTGATGTGGATGCTTCCAGCGGAACCGTGGTGGGTTTTCTTTTGGCTATCGCTGCGGGAATGTCTGCGGTCGGCGTGCTGTATTCCTCGCAGTGGGCATCGCAGCTGGGCTTGGACGTTATTTCTATTGCGGCCATCAGGTTTCATCTCGCGTGGATTCTAAGTGGCGTCGTGGCTTTTTCCACCATTGATATGACGTCTTTTAGCCAGGGAGAAATCACATCGACGGTGGCGCTGTCGGTGTTGTGCATTACTTTTCCCATTCTTTTATTGCAGTGGGGGATCATTTTGGCGCCGCCGTTTGTTGCCGCGCTGATTATCGCGGCGCTTCCTGCCGTAGTGATGATTACTGAGATTTTACTTGGCGCGAGCATTAATCCGATTCAGCTGGTGATTCTTTCGCTCATCGTTTTAATAACCATTGGTCAAGCAATTAAACGGTGATGACTCGTATTGGCCTGGGGTTTTAAGACTTCTGCTTCCGGCCCACTGAACGCGCGACGAAGAATCCAACGACGGCAGCAATCACCATGATGATTGCCATCTCAACTATGCCCGCGCCCAGACCAGTGACGGCAACTAGTGCCGTCAAAATGGCGGTGGTGAGCACGAAAGCAAGGATGAAAGCTAAGGACTTAAGGACCCATTTCATTAAAACTACACTCCATGTCCGTGATTAAATCGCCCTCCAGGGTACATTGTGAAAGTATTGTGGGGGTATTGGCTACTTAATTGCCCCACCCACGGAACAACATTTTTTACCAGATATTTATGGCGGGCATACCCATTAGCGCCAGGTCGTTGAGTCGACTCAACGACACCACCGATTTCGGCCATTGGATCAACATTACTGAAGCTTGTGTTTAACCCGCTCACGGAAGTCACACGGTTTCCGCTCCAGCAGAAATTAACAGTCGTTTGCATTTTATAGAAAGTTAACCCGAGGAGGGTTTTAGTGTGCTGCATGCCTGAGGCATATTTACAACCATTTGCGGCATGGGCCGAAGCTTGCAGATTTTGGTTTGATGTTGACTCGATACTAGATGGGCGGAGGTCGGGGACAACTGCGGCGAGTTCTGGATAGTTGTCTTTCAATAGTGAAACCTCGGATGTTAACAGAGGTTCCGAGAAGCCTTTCTCAACAACCTTTACAACCTCATCTGGATAGGCGCTTTTGGGTTTGATGGCGTTAGTTTCTGCAAGCGCTGGTTGAGTAAGGCAGGTTCCACAGATGAAGACAGCAGCAATCGTACAAAAAAGTTTTCTCAATTTTCCTCAATTCGAATATATGGTTAGCCTAACCTAACTTAGGTTGCCCTAAGCCTACGGATGTGTGTGCGGCGTTTCAAGCAGAGTGCGATTTGTCATTTTTGGGGGATGGCGAACGGGGGTGCTTTGGTCAAAGTTGTAGGTAGATTATGGGCTGGGTTGCGGTTCTGGTGGTTTTATTCAGCTCGTGATTCTTGTGCTCATCGTTTTAATAACCATCGGACAAGCAATTAAACGGTGATTCGCATGCTTGAGGCTGCCGCTTTAAGCTGCCGGACTATCCGCTGTTGTGGCGTTGCGATGGGAGTCCTTGTGAGGGAGAAAATTCCTAGGGCGACGGTGATGATGGCGCCAATGATCATTAGGGCAACTACGTTGTGAACCGAGATGAAGAAACCGGCAATATATGAAAGAAACACGAAGCTGTGAATACTGAATACGAAAGCCGGCATGAGAGCAGCGCGGAGCTTTTTGGGTAGGGCATTCATGAGCAAGATGGGCATGAATGTGTTTTGGCCACCGTTGCCGATGCCCATGAGGAGACCAGCGAGGAGCGTAAAAGCGATGTTCCCAGGCTGAAAGAGCAGGGCGATGCCCAAGGCACAGAAGATTCCGGAGATTCCGATACCGGGTCGCATTCGATCTTTAACTAAGAATCCCACGAAGAAGGGTCCGAGCACCAGCCCGATGCTGATGCAAGCGCTAACCAAGCCGTAGACAGCAGGAGCTTCGTTGCGGACGGTCAGGATATAAACCACCAAGCCAACGTTGACGATTGAACCGAAAAACGCTGTCAATATCGGCGGCAGAATGCGTATAGCGACGCCGGGGAGCGTAAATAGCTCTCTTACTGTGGAAATAAATGAGCGCCGGGCGGGAGTTTCCTGGGCTGCTTCATCATCTGCATTGGAATAGACCGGTTTAAGGCATGCTTCAGTAAGGATGATCCCCAGTATCAGAAGTATCGTGGCGCCCCAAAACACGTAATGCGCGCCAAAAGCGTACAGTAGTCCGCCCAATGTCGGTCCAGCCACAAACCCAGATTGCGAATGGTGGTTGTCCACTTATTCGCGGTATCTAGCTCGTCTCTGTTAAATGTTTCTGCGATAAATAGCAGAACGATTGTCCATAGGACACCGCCCAAGATTTCCATGAGGCCACTGGCAATGACTGCAATGACTGGAATGGATGACAAAGCGGTTGCCGCCAGGATTAGCGTAACTAGGGCTTCAGCCAGGAGTGCGTAAATAAACAGTGTCACTAACTCACGGCGACCATCGAGAAGTTTGCTTGAGACCGGGCCGGAGATAAGCGCTCCGGCAGTTGTTACTGCAAACAATAGGGATGGCCAGAATCCTGCGCCGCTGTCGATTTCCAATAGCAAAATGACGGCAATGAGCTCGTCAATAACGCTGGTAGCGCATAAAACAATTAAAGCTAAAGCCCACGTGAGTTTCTGTTTCTTCAATCTTGTCATGCCCTTTGTACAACTTTCCCGCCTGGTGCCAATCCATCGCCCCACGTGTTGAGGGTAGTTGGTAGTTAAGTTTTGCTTCTTTGGAAAAATAATCTCGGGGGAACTGACGGGAAGCGGCTAAATTACCCTACAATGAGGGAATTAAACGGTGTTTAAGTCCAATGATTAAACAGTGTTCAATTGATGGTTTATGCTGCTGTGGCATGACTATCATTGACGTCGCACGCGACAAAGCACTCGAACTAGGCCAGGGACTAAACAAAGAAGAGCTCGTTGAAGTTCTCAACAGCGATGACTCGCAGCTGGAAGAACTGGCGGATATCGCGCACCAAACGCGTTTGAAGTGGTGTGGGCCGGCGGTGGAGGTGGAAGGAATCATCTCCATCAAGACCGGTGGCTGCCCAGAGGACTGCCATTTTTGCTCACAGTCGGGGCTGTTCCAGTCGCCGGTGCGCGCGATTCGCTTGGACATCGCGGAGCTGGTGGAAGCAGCAAAGAAGACGCAAAAATCGGGCGCAACAGAGTTCTGTATCGTCGCGGCGGTGAAATCTCCCGACCAGCGCCTGTTGGATCAGGTCGCGGTGGCAGTCCAGGCCATCGAACGCGAAGTCGAGATTGATATCTCATGTTCTTTGGGTACTTTGACCGCCGACCAGGCGCAGCAGCTGCGCGAGATGGGTGTGAAGCGCTACAACCACAACCTGGAAACCGCGCGCAGCTTCTTCCCACAGGTAGTAACCACGCACACCTGGGAAGAGCGCAAGAACACCCTGGATTTGGTGCGTGGCGTGGGCATGGAAGTATGCTCCGGCGGCATCATCGGCATGGGCGAATCCCTGGAGCAGCGCGCGGAGTTCGCGGTGCAGCTGGCAGAGATTTCCCCGTGCGAGGTCCCAATGAACTTCCTGGATCCACGTCCGGGTACGCCTTTTGCTAACCGTCCGTTGGTACCGATGGGCGATGCTTTGCGCGCGGTCGCAGCATTTCGCTTAGCGATGCCGTCGACCACCCTGCGCTTTGCCGGCGGCCGCGAACTTTCCCTGGGCGATGACGGCACAGAAAAGGGCTTGCTATCCGGTATCAACGCGATTATCGCGGGTAACTACCTGACCACACTCGGCCAGGAGATTGAAAAGGATATTGACATGCTTGGTCGCATCGATCTGCCTATTAAGGCCCTGTGATGACCTGGCCACCACAACTGGGTGAGTTGGCCACGGCAGTGGTGGCTGGTGATGCGCCAATCTTTCATCCCAACACCGGTCAAGAGCTCGCCACCGGGGCCGAGATTTCCCTGCATGCGGCGGCAGCCGCTGGGTTGGATGTCCCGCGCTATTGCCAGTTGTGCGGGCGGCGCATGATGGTACAAGTCCGTCCTGACGGCTGGCTGGCACACTGCTCCCGGCATGGAGATCTAGATTCTTCGTTGCTTGATTCCTGAAGTTCTTAGAGGCTTAAGTGTCGAAGGACATCGGCTAGCCGGAGCGCGCCGCTATCCACGTCCTCTGCCTCGGCAAATTCCGCAGGAGAGTGCGATGTTCCAGAGGGGTTACGCACAAACAGCATGCCGGTGGGGACATGGGTGCTGAGAGTACCGGCATCGTGTCCGGCGCCGGTGTCTAGCACTGGAGCATCGCTAAGCACGCTCTTCATTTCCTTGCGCAACGCGTTATCGAAATGGACCGTGGGGGAGAAGGACTCCTCATTAATACGGATTTCGCAGCCTTCGGCCTTTGCCAGCTGCTGTGCACGCTGGGTTATCCGTTCGACGATGGCCTTGGTGGTTTCATCATCACGGTGGCGGACGTCGATCCACAGATCAACCTGGGAAGCAATCACGTTCGTGCCACCAGGGGTGACCTCGAATCGGCCCACCGTGGCGCGTGCTTCGTCGACACTTTGGCCTTCTTCGCGCACGGCGGAGACGATGTGCGCACCCACTACCGTTGGATCCTGCCTATCCTGCATGCGGGTGGTTCCTGCGTGATCGCCAGTTCCTTTAATGAGGACGTGCCAGCGACCGTGGCCCAAAATGGTGCCGGCGATAGCCACCGGTTGACCAAGGTCTATCAAGCCCTTGCCCTGCTCGATGTGCAGTTCCACAAACTGAGCTAATCGGGATAGGCCCTCTTTATCGGCACCAATTGTGGAATGGTCAAACCCGGCAGCTTCAGCGGCTTCGGCATAAGTGATTCCTTGCGGATCCGTCAGGGCGCGTACCTTCTCCGGAGTGACTGCGCCGGTTGCCAAACGCGAACTTAGACAAGCCAAGCCGAAGCGTGAGCCCTCCTCTTCTGGAAAGACCATCACGGCAATAGGGCGAGAGGGCTCAAACCCTTCGTTCTTTAAGGCCGCGACAGCGGATAGCGCACTTACTACTCCCAGTGGCCCGTCGAAATTGCCTCCACCGGGGACTGAGTCCAGGTGACTTCCGGTACCAATCGCATTAGTTCGTTCCTTGCTAGGGGTATCCCACCACGCCCAGAAGATTCCATTGCGGTCTTGCTCCACCTCTAGTCCAAGGGACGTGGCCTTGTTGATGAACCACTGGTTTAGTTGTTGCTCCGGTGCGGAGAACACCGGGCGGCTATAGCCACCGCGGACAGGGTCTGTTCCGATATCGGCGATTTCACTCAGCAGCGCGCTCGGGGTGATATTGATTGTTCTGGTCATGGTTAGGCCTCCTGGAGGAATCGTTGCGGATGGGCGCGAAAGAGTTCGCGTGGTTGTTGAGTGTTGGTGCTGGTAACCAACTCATAGATGGTGCTGCCGATTAAGGGTGCGAATTTCGCGCCTTGTCCGGAACAGGCAGAGACAATGGTGATGCCTTCGGCGCGGTCGATGATCATGTGGTCATCAGGGATACTTGTGAAAATACAAGTGGTTTCCGCGTACGGCGTCGGATCAAGGCCTGGGCAATTGGCTTTCACAAAGTCAATGACGCGGTGACGGTTTGCTGCGTCAATGATGCCGTCTTGGTCTCCGGCATTTCTAATAACGCGGCCACCGTTATATTCGGCAACTTTCTGTCCCCGGAATCCGGCGTCACCGCCACCGGGGAGTGCATAGCCCTGGAAACCGGGTTCTTTGGAAATGAGGCACGGCCAGGAGGTGTAGTTGCCTAGCGGGGTCTCTCCCCAGTCTGCGGTATCGCGATAGTGGAAATGGTAGGCGTTTTCTTGGCGCACCTGAATCTCTGGCATTCGCTCCAAGAATCCTTGCGGCAACTGGAGATTGCCCAGTAGTTTCGGTAGCCAACCGCCGCTGGCAACGATGACCTGTTCTCCCTCGACGGTATCGCCAGTAGTTGATGTTACGCGATACCCCGTGCCGTGGCGGGTTACTGATTCAACTTCCCAGCCGCAACGCAAATGAGCACCAGCCGAGATTGCCAGATTGTTCATGGCGGCAACAGACTCACCCGCGTTGATGACTCCCGCGCCGGGGTGCCAAAGAACCGGGCCTGAGAAGTTGAACTGTGGCCAGCGTTGTTGGGCTGATGTGGCATCGAGAAGCTCGTGCTCTATTCCTTCCAAGCTCAGAAGGTTGGCCAAGTGTTCCGGATTGCGCACCGAGCCGGTATCTAAGCAGCCAGAAGGGGTGATCAATCGCTTTCCGGTGATAGCCTCCAGCTCATTCCACTGCGTGCGTGCTTCTTTGACGAGGCTCGTGGTGGGCTGATCCATGTACGGGTAGCGGAAAATACGTGCTGACCCATGGGAACTACCGGAGTCGGAGGCGGGGATGGAGCGTTCAAGAATGATGACGTCTTTTCCGCTTTGGGCAAGGCGCCACGCGGCTGCGGTTCCGAAGAGGCCGGCGCCGATGACGATGTATTGCGTGCTGTCGTGTGCCACTTTGAGGGCCTTCCTGAGAGTGTGTCTGTCCGACATGCTTGACGTTATGGCGGTTCCGTGATTAACTCCAATACCAATTAGTCGATAGTTAATAGCGAATGGATATCATTGCACCATGGAGCTTCGACAACTGCGTTATTTCGAGGCCGTAGCCGATGAATTGCACTTCGGAAGAGCGGCGCAGCGGCTGCATATGTCGCAGCCTCCGTTGAGTGCACAGATTGCCCGGCTAGAAAAAGAACTGGGCGTTAGCCTTTTTGATCGCGCCAACCGGCAAGTGCGGCTTACCCCAGCAGGATTGCATTTGCAGCAGCGTTTGCGAAGCATTCTCGGGGATATTGATGACACGGTCCAGGAACTTCGCGAATATGCCCGGGGTGCGGTGGGGCGGGTGTCAGTGGGGTTTGTAAGTTCCGCCAACTATGTCTTGCTGCCGCAGGTCGCATCCCTATTTTCCCAGCGGTACCCGCAAGTGGCTTTGAGTCTTTATCCCTTGACCAGCCACGAGCAGGTAGACGGGCTGCGGTCTGGGCATATTGACATCGGCATTGTGCGTGATGAAGCACCGGCGGAGGGGTTTACCTCCACTGCGCTTTATTCCGAGGAGCTAATGGTCTGTGTTCCGGAAGATCATCGCTTGGCACAACAGTCAATGGTGCATCCAAGTGAATTGGTGGATGAACCACTGATCACCTATCCCCGCCGGCTCATGCCAGGGTTCTCGCACAAGTGGGAGGAAGTCTTCGGCCACGATGCCGGGCACATGAACGTGGTGCGCGAAGTAATTCACCATGAAACCTCCCTCGGTTTTGTCGCCGGTGGTTGGGGAGTAAGTATCCTGCCTGAATCCGTTCGTTTTCTACTTCCTGCCTCCCTGCGTCTAGTCCGAATAGAGGGATCGCCTAAGTCTTGGCTGAATGCTGTTCGGCGTGCAGAGGACGTTCCTCAGGTGGGGGATCCTGCGGACCGCTTTGTGGAATGTTTGCTGGAAGTCGCAGAGTCCGAGCGCGGCTAAGCAAAGCCCGTATTTAAGTCGCTGAACAGCAGTGTGGTTACAGTCACCCCTTTAAAACCTGTCGATCTATAGAAATCTGAAATAGGATACCTATAGACCGATAGATAAAGGCGGTCTGACCAACTTCGCAAAGGACTCTAAAATGGAAGCGGCTGATATAGCATGGGTCATGGCGGCGTTTGCCCTGGTGTCGCTCATGTTTCCTGGACTCGCGTTCCTCTACGGAGGAGTGATGGGTCGAAATTACACACTGAATATGTTCATGATGGTCATGAGCTCTGTCGGGGTGACAGCAGTGGTTTACGTACTCTACGGCCACGGACTTGTGCTCGGTGATTCACTGGGTGGGCTGGGGATAATTGGTAACCCCACGGAGCTCCTCGGGTTCTCACCCATGACCTCCGATGACGGTGGGGGCGGAACAATCTGGGGAGCTTTCTACGTGCTCTTCGCGGCAATCTCCGTGGCCCTGGTGGCTTCCGGTGCAGCAGGGCGCATGAAGTTTAGTGCCTGGATGGTCTTCGTAGTCCTGTGGGTGACCTTTGTGTACGCCCCGCTGGGGCATTGGGTATTCGCCATTAGTGATGAAGCGGCAGGATACATCGGCGGATGGATGATTAATGTCTTAGAATTCCACGACTTCGCCGGTGGTACCGCTGTGCATATGAATGCTGGCGCCGCTGGACTGGCGTTGGCACTGGTACTCGGTGCGCGTCGGAATCAGAATGTTCGACCACACAGTCTGCCCCTGACCTTATTGGGTGCGGGGCTAATTGCGGCGGGGTGGTTTGGCTTTAACGGTGGTACTGCCGGCGGCGCGAACTTCCTGGCCGAGTACGTCATCATGACCTCATTGCTGGCTCTAGCCGGGGGCATGCTGGGCTACATCTTCGTGGAACGAATGCGAGATGGTCACTTCACCCTTCTGGGTCTAAGCACCGGCATGATTGCTGGACTCGTAGGTATTACTCCATCCGCAGATGCCGTTGGCCCGGTCGGAGCATTGCTCGTAGGCTTCTCGTCTGCGGCTGCTGCTTGCTGGGCTACAGGATTAAAGCGTCTGTGGAATATCGATGACACTGCCGATGTCTTCGCAGTACACGGTGTTTCCGGAATCGTCGGTGTCCTCTTCGTCATGCTGGTGGGAAATCCGGACGCACCAGCTGGCGTGGCCGGCGTGCTGCGCGGGGGAGACCCGGCGATGCTCTGGCGGGATCCGCTTGCCATCGTGGTCACCCTGGCCTTCTCCTTCGGCATGACCTGGCTTCTGGCAACCATTGTGGACAAAACCATGGGGATTCGCATTAGCGCCGAAGAAGAGGAAGCCGGAATTGACGCCTCCATTCACGCTGAGTCGGCCTATTCCGATAGCGGAGCCCGTCCAAGTCTGCCTAGCAATCGCACAGCAACCACAAAATAACCTCCCTCACTTATCTGAAAGGACCACACCACATGAGCTCTGCAATTGATTTTCTTTACCTCAATGAAAAAGACATGGTTTCCGCGGGCGTGACCGATATCGGTCGCTGCGTCGACGTTATGGAAGAAACCCTGATTCTTCTGGCGCGCGGTGACTACCGCATGGCCGGAGCCTCCGCTAACTCGCACGGCGCCCAGGTCAACTTCCCTGCGGCTCCGGAACATGAAGGTATGCCCTCCGATGGTCCGGATCGCCGATTCATGGCCATGCCCGCTTACCTGGGCGGACGCTTCCGCAACTCAGGCGTTAAATGGTACGGCTCGAACACTGAGAACCGAAAGAGCGGTCTGCCTCGTTCTATTCACGTCTTCGTGCTTAACGATGCCGACACTGGCGCACCACTTTCCATTATGTCGGCGAACCTGCTGTCGGCGTACCGCACCGGTGCTGTCCCCGGGGTCGGAGTAAAGCACCTGGCAGTCAAGAACGCATCCACCGTAGGAATCATTGGTCCTGGCGTCATGAGCCGCACAATTCTGGGTGCAGCCCTATCGCAGCGCCCCAGCATCAACGAGGTAAAGGTCAAGGGACGCTCGCAGGGCTCAACCCAAAATGCCGTTGACTGGATCAAGGAGTCCTATCCCCAGATCGACAATGTCCGGGTTGTTGACACCGAGCAGGAAGCTATCGAGGGCTCAGACATCGTCATTGCTGGAACCTCCACGTCATCAGAAGGCCCGAGCGGTTTCCCGTACTTCAAAACCGAATGGATCAAGCCCGGTGCTTTGCTGCTCATGCCGGCTGCTGCCCGCTTAGATGATGATTTTATTGCCTCCGACGCCGCTGAGCTGGTGGTTGATTACACCGGACTGTATGAAGAATGGTTCAACGAAAACGGCCCGAATGTTACTTATGAGGAACTGTTGGGTATTCCAGGTAACCGTTGGTGGGACATGATGAAGGAAGGCAGTTTGCCTACCGATGCCCTGCACAACATCGGTGACATCGCCGACGGCAAGGTTCCGGGGCGTATCAATAACGAGCAGATCTTCTGTTTCTCCATCGGTGGCATGCCCGTCGAGGACGTCGCATGGGCTACCGAAATTTATGAAAACGCTAAGGACAAGGGCATCGGTACTGAGCTCAATCTTTGGGACACACCGGCGCTCGCATAATAATGACGGCAGTAAACTAAATTGTCATGGCTTTCCATGATGAAGCAGTAGAACTCGCTCACCGCTCCGCATTGCGCTCCATTGCGCGTGTGGTCAGCGATATTGCCTCGCCGACGCCGCCGGAAAAGGCGCTGGGGGACATCGTTAAGCAATTGCGTAACGGCCCTGCCGCCGTGCTCACGGGAGCTGGTGTCTCCACCGATTCTGGCATCCCGGATTACCGCGGTCCGCAAGGCTCTTTATCGCGCCATCGGCCGATGACCTACCAAGAATTCCGCTATGACCCTGCTGCCTCGCACCGTTATTGGGCGCGCAGTTTCGTCGGTTGGCGCGTGATGAATCAAGCACGTCCCAACCGCACGCACTATGCCCTGGTGGAGTTGGAGCGCGCCGGGCTGATTAATGGTGTTATTACGCAAAATGTTGACGGTCTGCACAAGGCCGCGGGCACGCGCACGCTGGTTCCGCTGCATGGCGATATGGAAACCGTGCTGTGCCTGGAATGCGGCAATATCGAAGACCGCACGGAATTTGATATCCGCTTGGGCGCGCTGAACCCCGGCTACGTGGAATCGCTGATTGTCAGCGCCGATATGGTCAACCCCGACGGCGATGTCACCTTAGACGATGCCGCTATTGCGCGCTTTCAGATGGTCGGATGCACGCGCTGTGGGTCCAAGCTGTTGAAACCCGATGTGGTCTACTTCGGCGAATCGGTGCCGAGTAAGCGCAAGAAGGCCGCATATTCGCTTATCGATGCCTCCTCGTCCCTCCTTGTCGCCGGCTCCTCCCTGGCGGTGATGAGCGGGATGAGATTCGTTTTAGAAGCCCGCAAACAAAATAAACCTGTTGCCATTATCAACGGCGGGCCAGGCCGTGCAGATACCCGCGCGACGACCTTGTGGCGCACCCAAGTTGGCCCGGCCTTTGATGAACTTCTAGACGCATTGGACCTGTCCTAGTTTGCGCCCAACACGGAACCAATCTGGCGCAGGATAGTTCGCGCGATGACGCGTACGCGTTTATCCACCGGCAAATCGTGGTGTAGAACGACTGCGCGGCGGTCAAAGTCCTGGACGTAGATATTGCGCACGGTGCCGTTTTTAACCTTGTCAGGCGCTAGGAAACATGATTCTGGGGGCACGACCACGGCATCCGAGCGGGTGACGATGTTGGTATAAGTTACGCCCTCTTCCAAGTCACCATCCCGGTTAACTTCATCAAGGATGCCGCTGCCGACGATTTGTTGCGCGCCAGCTGAGCCAAAGTAGGCATCGATGACCGATTTCATGACGCTATCGGCCCGGCGATTGGTCACCAGTGGAGAGAGAATTCCGCCCTGGGTGGTGCCGTGATTCGGCGTGCCGATGCACACTAGGTGCTTGACGTACTTCGCCCCGCCCAATAGGCGCATCCAATAGCGTGCGACCAACCCGCCTTGGGAATGGCCCATGATGATGACTTTCTTCGCCCCCGTGGTGTGCATGACCGCTTGGATATAGGCGCCAACCTGCGCGGCTGAATCCGGAATCAGGCCTGTGGCGCGCGTGCCATAATCGGGTGCGAATACTGCCCAGCCATCTTCGCGAAGGTCAGCTCCTAAAAGCTGCCAGATGCCCTTGGAATCACAGGTGCCGTGCAGCAAGATGACCGGCCAGGGGCGCTGCGCGGATAAAGTTGCCGTCCAGTCATCTTCAAAGATGCCGCGGGGTTTTAGCCGTGCGCCCAGCGGTAGCGAGGATACCGTGCTGCCAGAACCAGCCTGCTCCGTTCCTTCATTCGAGGTAGTAACGCCCGCACGCGTAGTGGTTGTGTTGTCGTCTTCGCCGGTGGTGTCAAAGCTTGCCTGCTGTGAGGGATTGGCGTGCAGCCGCGCGGCAATCTCTGAGGCGACTTCATCGCGTAAAGACACCGCGGGTGCGGTATCCGATACGCCGACCCGCCGCGGGTCATTGCGCCATTCCCGAAGTCCCGATATGGCATTTTCAATGGGCGCTAATGGTCTTGGTGCACTTTCTTCCTCACTGCTATTAGGCGTGAGGAAACTTTTCAGGTGCTCGGAAATGACAGCGCGTAATTCGGCTAATGAATCTTGAGCGGGCAAAAGGCAGCCTCCCATTCATGGTGCTGCACTTCATTCTAACTATCTTCGTCCGAGTGCATTGTTTAGTGATTGATTGTGATAGTTTTATCGTCCAGAATGTGTTTAGGCAAGCCTTTCCACATTAAATTCAGAAGTATTTTCAAACGTCTGACCTGCATAAATGAGAATAAACTCCCCCATATCAATAAAAAGTTTGAGAAAAGGGGTTGACGATATCTCACGATGATGTAATGTTAGCCTTGCCTAATCACGGGCGGCACGATGTAGGAGATGCGCTCCACACCCTGCATTGTGTCGGAGATTAGTCATGGGGAGAAGGGCTCGTCAGTGCGCAGCTGGCGGGCCCTTCGTTATATTTAAGTTCTTTTTCTAGCGCTCAACCGGCTGGTAACCATTAGGGGTTTCAATCAGCAGCTCAACATCATCAGGCGAGGGAATCAGGTCAAGATCTGGGTTAACCGCGCAGATCTCTTCCCACCGCTCTTCCTGCTGCGGGGTCCAATCAGGCGTGCGTTCAATGTTGACGCTGTCAAGGTAGCCATCATCAATGAAAAACTCGATGGTGAAGGGGAGATCCTCAACCGCGGTGAAGGTGCCGATGACGGGGAAGCGGTAATTGCCTGGCACTACACGTGGGGTGTGATTCGGGACGTGGAACTGAGCGGCGTCAAAGTCAGGTGCTTCGCCGTCCCAGTGGTAAACGCTTGCTTCAGCCAGCTGCTCACGCAACTGTGGGGCCGCGAATTCATCGGTTGCTTCTAGTAGCGTGCTGATGATTGCGCGCAGATTATCTGGAACTTCATGCAACGTGCGGTTCGGAGCAGTTGGAGCAAAGTCTCCAACGTCTTGAATGCCGAAGCTCCCGCCATCAAAACGGCGCCCGAGCCACCATGCTGCTGCCGCAAAGGCTCCGCCGCCGGCAGCCAACCACAGCCGCGGGTGAGATACGCCAGTGCGCCTAACTGCGTCGTGTAAACGCGCATCAAGGCCTTCGCTGACTTCAGCGACCCCCATAACCGCGCCAGCAGTACCGGTTGTAATCGCTGCACGCCCAATGGGGCCGATGACATCAAAGTCATCCTCATTGACCGGCCGCAGGCCAGCATGCATGCTCCACGCAGCTAGTCCGGCAATCGTGCCGCGATGCGCTAACCGGCGGCCTGTGGTCAGCTTGCGTGGTTCCACCAATGTCAGTGCCGTGACTGCGCCAGTGGAGACCACACCGTGAAGAAGGCTGTGGGGGTTATTGAGCTTATTTAAGATTTGGCGAAGTTCCATGTCTTAGAAACTACCTGGAAAGCTATCGTGAGTTAGCGCCGGCTCTTGAAAAATCCCAGCAGGATATGGCGCAGCATGGCGATGAAAACAACTCCCCACACGGCAACCGCAATCCATAGTGCAACTTCCCCGAAGGCTTCGACCACAGGCAGGTTATCCACGCGGCCTAAGGTAATCGAAGCGACGGAGAACATTCCGATGGGAAAGACCATAGACCACAGGGTAGGGGTGTATTTCAAAGGAATCCGGTGCACGAAATGCCGCCACACGCCGGCACCGATGAGCACTGGAATCAGCCACAGACAGAAGCTCCAGAACACGGCGATGGTGCTTTCGATGAGCGCGCGCGTGGCGTCAACCATCGGGCTGGATTCAATATTGACCACATTGGTTCCCGCAACCACCGCAATCGCCAGCGCGCCCATGGCTACCCAATAGGGTGGTTCAAATTCTAGGGCGCTAATGCCGTAGTGAATAATCCGCAGCAGCACCAAAATCGCCATGCAGCCATAGAGTGCCACGCCCACCGACCAAGAAAGCACGGTGAGAAGGCCCAGCCACCTTTCATCGCCAGGTAAAAAGGGCTGTGCATTCGCGAGCCCGAGTGCCACAGATTGACTCGCCACGGCCCAAATAAACCAGGTGCCGTTGGTGCGCGACAGAATCGGTTTGCCGTCGCGGGTCATAAAGACCTGCCAGGGCAAAAGGTACCCAAAAATAAACCACAAGATAGCAGCAAAAATGACCAGCGGAACCGCCAGTCGATAATGACCAGAATGCAAAAGGCGCACGGCTAAAACGCCGGTGCCAGCCACAACGGTGAAATAAGCAAAAGCCATTTCCGGGCCGCGCAGGTCGTGCAGCATTGCTTGTCGATGCGAAATTGCCCGCCACACATACAACACCCACAACACCACATAAGACACTGCGGCGATCCACAGCAGCGCGGTCGAGAGTGCCTCAAAACCTACTAAGTACAAGCCGACGGAAACAATGCCCGTGCCCATGACCAGCGCGAAATAGCCCGGCGATAACCGCTCTAAAGAATCAGAAAACACGCCCCTAAACTTATCTGGGGCGTGTTCCTGCAACTGCTCATTCATGTTGCTTACTTTAGCGGTTACTAGCCAATACCCACCAAGGTTGCAACAGTTGGAAGGAAGAAGATGATCAGCGCGCCGCCGATGATGTCGAAGCTGATGCCGGTGCGGATCATGCGCGCGATGGAAACACAGCCGGAGCCATAAACAATGGCATTTTGTGGCGTGGAAATCGGAAGCATGAAGCCAAAGGATGCGCCGAAGGTGGCGGCCATCGCCGGGATGACGGGGTCTACTCCTGCGGCCATGGCGAGTGGAACCACAATCGGCACGGTGACAGCCGCTGCAGCAGTATTACTGGTGGTCTCCGAGATGAGGATGGCCAGCAGCACCGCCATCGCCGTGATGACTAGAGCACTAGATACGCCCAACATGTTGTTGAGGCCAGAACCGATGGTTTCCGCCAGACCGGAGCTGCCCAGCATGGCGCCGAAGATCATGCCGCAACCGAACAAGATGATGGTGCCCCAGTCAATCTTGGCCGCATCTGACCAGTCCAAGGTGTACTGCAACTTCCTTGATTCAACGGGCAGGATAAACAGCAGCACTGCGCCCATGACAGCGACGATACCTTCGTTCAGGCGTTCATCGACAAGCTCATAAATAGCGGAATCGGTACCGGTGAACATGCCCAAAATCGCGGGGAAAATCCACAAGAATACGGTGATGGAGAAAGCAATAACCGTGTTGATTTCTGCACGCGACATCTTTCCTTGCTGCTCTTTATGCTTGGCGACGAATTCCGCCACGCCTTCAATGCGACGGGTCTCTGGGCGGTTGACTAGGAACAAGATGACGGTCAAAGCCAGCATCATGCAGGCACAGATGGGAAGCGCAGTCATGACCCACTGACCGAAGGAGATACGTACGCCGGTAGCCTCTTCAATCAGGCCGCGGCCAATCAGGTTGGGTGGCGCGCCCACAGGCGTGAGCAGGCCGCCAATCGATGCGCCATAGGCAAGCATCAACATTAATGCAGCACCCACGCGCAGGCGCAGTGGATCGAAGTCTTCTTTAACAATGCCCTTATCCTGCATGAGCTGCGCGATGACAGTCAGAATGCCCAGTGCGGTTGGAAGCAGCATGGCAACTGTTGCGGTATTGGAGACAAAAGCTGACAACACACAGGTAATGCCACCAAATGCCAAGATGATGCGCACGGTGGAGTTGCCCACGCCAGGCAGTCCCAGCACGAAGTACGCCAGGCGTTGCGCAACGCCGTGCTTGAGCATGGCCTGGGCCAGGATGAATGCGCCGATGAAGGTGAAAATCGTGGTGGAACCGAAAGGCGCGAGCACTTCTGATGCCGGGGCAGTGCCGATGAGCACCATCAATCCGACACCCAATAATGCTGTCACCGGGATGGGCAGGGACTCACACAGCCACAGCAAAATGACGCCGACCAAAACCGCCGCGACTTTCTGCTGGGTGGGTTCCATGTCATTGGGAACGTACAGCATGAACAGAAAGCCCAGTGGGGCGAGGAAGAATCCAGAGACCCGTCGAATAGTTTCAAACTTTTCTTCCGCAGGTGATAATTGTTGCTGCTCTAGGCTGCGGTAAGTTCCTCCGCTGAGCAGAACTTCCGTCACATTCGTGCGGATTGACCGCGTGCTGGCGGTCATGGTGTTGTTGGGCATTTTCATGCCTCCCTCCTGATAGTTGCTAGTATCAGCATGGGATGTGATGTGGATTACGTCCAAGACAAATTTTCACTACCACACATAGGGCGTACCTATGTCAGGAGGATGCGTGGACATTCGGCAATTAACGTACTTTCTCGGAATTATTGATTATGGGGGATTTGGCAAAGCGGCAGAAGCTTTGCACGTTGCACAGCCGTCGCTATCGCAATCCATTCGCGTCCTCGAGCGCCGCTTGGGAGTAGAGCTGTTTCATCGCACCGGCCGCGGTGCTGAATTAACCAGCGCGGGCGAAAGATTAGTTTTGCCCGCACGCCAGGTGCTACGCGACTTAGATGCCGCACGTCGCGCCGTATCGTCTGTGCGCGAATTGGAATCCGGCACAGTCAATATCATCGCTATGCCCAGTCCCGGCGTCGAGCCTCTAACCGGACTGATCAAAGCATTCCACGCACGCTATCCCGGCATGATGGTCAACGTCGAAGGGTCTTTTACCCCCGCAGAAACCGTCGAAGCCATCCGTTCCGGCACTGCAGAAATCGGCTTGCTTGGCTCCTCGGGCCAGCCGCATACTGCGGATTTAGATGTGTGTCAGTTGGAATCGCAGCCCTTGGTCCTCATTTCTCCACCAGGTACGGAAGCTGATTCGGACACCATTGAGCGCCAGCACCTTGATGGTCTGCGGTTTGTTATATCCCAGCGCGGATCGCTCATGCGGCAATTGATTGATAGTGCGTTGGTGCATGATTCATCGACAAGCGTCATTGCGGAAATGGCACACCGAACCTCCCTGCTGCCTTTAGTGTGCGCGGGCGTGGGGCACACAGTCATGCCGGATTCGTGGCGCGATATTGCTGCCAGCAGTGGGTGCGTGGTGCGCCGAATCGTTCCCGAAGTGCACCTGGATATCTTCGTAGTCAGCCGCAAAGGCGAACTTAGCCCCGGCGCCGAGGCATTGATGTCTTTGATTCACAGCCGAGCGTTGGGGCTTGATTTCAGCACATAGTAAAAACCTATGTGGGGCAATGAAAATAGGTCTTGGACTTCCCTTGCGTGCGAAATTTAAATGGAATGTGTCAGCAGTCACTCTCAAAGCAAGGAAAAGCACATGAGTTCGCAAACATTTGAAATCGCGTCCATCCCCGCCGATGGCGTCGGCCACGAAGTTGTTGAAGCCGGACGCGACGTTCTTGACGCCTTGGCGAAGAATTCCGGCGGTGCCTTCTCATTCGACTGGAAGGATTTCGACTGGGGCAGCGAATACTACGCCCGCACCGGCCGCATGATGCCAGAAGATGGCCTGGACCAGCTCAAAGACCTTGATGCCATCTTCTTCGGCGCTGTGGGTTGGCCAACCGTGCCGGACCACGTGAGCTTGTGGGGCCTGCGCATCGCCATCTGCCAGGGCTTTGACCAGTGGGCCAATATTCGCCCGGTCAACTTCCTGCCAAATGTGAAATCACCCATCGTCGATGCCCACGAGCGCAACCTGGACTGGATTGTTGTTCGCGAAAACTCCGAAGGCGAGTACTCGGGTTTCGGCGGCCGTAACTTCTCTGGCCGCGATGGCCTGGGCGAGGTCGCGACGCAGGCGGCCGTGTTTACCGAGGTCGGTTGCGAACGCATCTTCCGCTACTCCTTCGAACTTGCGCGCACCCGCGACCGTAAGAAGCTGTCGAAGGTTACTAAGTCCAATGCACAGCAGTACGGCATGGTGCTGTGGGATGACGTATTCGATCGTGTGGCCCAGGACTACCCAGATGTAGAAACTGAATCAGTGCTTGTCGATGCCATGGCCGCCAAGTTCGTCCTCACCCCCGAAGACCTCGACGTGGTGGTTGCATCCAACCTGCATGCCGATATCCTCTCCGACTTGGGATCCGCCATGGCCGGTTCCTTGGGTCTGGCTGCAAGTGCGAACCTTAACCCAGAGCGCCGTTTCCCATCCATGTTCGAGCCAGTCCACGGCTCCGCGCCCGATATCGCTGGTCAGGGTATTGCGAACCCAGTCGGCCAGATTGGTTCAGCAGCGTTGATGCTCGATCACTTTGGCTTGGATGTCGAAGCTAAGCGCGTGCGCTCGGCGATTGAAAAGACATGCGCCGACGGTATCCGCAGCCGTGAGGTAGGAGGCAATTCTTCGACCAAGGATATTACGGCCGCCATCATCGACAACCTGGCCTAATGTCTCAGGTCCTCATCTGCCGCGATAAGTTCAAGGGCTCCGCCACATCGGCAGCAGTATCCCAAGCTTTAGCCAAAGGCTTGGAGCAGGCGGGGCACACAGTATCTATTGCACCGCTTGCCGATGGCGGCGACGGCACCTTAGAAACCTTCGACTCCTTGGGTTATCACCGGGTCTCTGCACAAGTGCATGACTCCAACGGCGACATCATTACCGCAGAGTACGCGCTGAAAGATTCCACCGCTGTCATCGAAATTGCTCGCGCGTGTGGCTTGCATGATCAACGGCCCACCTCAGAAGCCGCAGTTCAGGCGGGCTCTTGGGGAGTGGGGGATCTGATTGCCTCAGCTGTCGATGCCGGCGCGCACCGCATCATCATCGGACTCGGCGGCAGCGCAACCACCGATGCTGGATTCGGCATGGCCCAAGCATTAGGCGTGCGGTTTCTCAATTCCGCGGGCGCTGAAATAACGCAGGTCAGAGACTTAAACCTCGTTCACAGCTTCAGCCTGGAAAAGTTCGACCCGCGCCTTGCAGAGGTGGACTTTATTATCGCATCTGATGTGCGCAATCCCTTGTATGGAACCAACGGCGCTGCGGCTATCTATGGTCCGCAGAAGGGATTAAGCGACACCGATATCATCCGCGTTGACGCAGCAATCAAGTACTTTGCCACCGTGGTTGAAAAGAGTGGCGAAGCACAATGTCCCGGAGCCGGTGCCGCCGGCGGGCTAGGTTTTATGGCGATGGCGCTTCTCGATGCCGAGATGCGCTCCGGCGTCGACATGATCCTCGATGAAACAGGTGGTGAAAAACTCCTCGACGAAGCCGATTTAGTTATTACCGGCGAAGGCCGCATCGATACGCAAACACTCAGCGGCAAAGCGCCGGCTGGCATCGCCGAGCGCGCACGTGCCCGCGGCATTCCAGTCGTTGCTGTGTGCGGACAAAATTCCCTCCCGGAGGCATCATCAAGCACTCTTTTTGAAGCGATATACGCTCTCACCGACTTTGAGGCAGACATTGCCGAGTGCATCCACAACCCATTGCCCATCCTCGAACGCATTGCTTCCGATATCGCTTGTAGCCACCTTGCCGACGATCGTGACAAGTCACCCTAGAGCTGATATTCTTTATATCAACATGGCGTCCCGCTCTCTTTGAGAGTTAGGGGCGTTTTCTAATTCGGGTTCAAAGAAGTTGTCTGAATGAGCATATAACCTCTTCAGCATGAGTAACTATCGGAAAAGTACTTAACTATCGATGAACAAATCGAGCTTCTTAAGAGTCGGGGAATGGTTATCAATGACCATGATTATGCTTGGCGTCTGCTCGCAAAGGTTGCCTACTACCGGCTGAGCGGATACTGGTACCCACAAAGAATAATCACAGGTGGAGTTAGGAAAGAACAATTTCTTCCAGGCACTACGCTTGAGTCAATTGAAGCAATATATCTATTTGATAAGGATCTAAGGATCCATGTTTTTAAAGGTATCGAAATAGTCGAGGTTGCCTTAAGGGCTGCTTTAGGAAATGTAATCGGTAAGCACGGAAGCATGGCGCATACAGATCCAACCATATTTCGCACTAAATTTTCCGGTTATGACAGGGCACGGGGATTCTACGACCCGAAGTCCAACAAAAATAATAACTCACATCAATCCACTATTGATAGCTTGGAACGAAAAACTCGCCGCGCTAGACACGATTTCGTTCGGCATATTAAAGATAAATATGGACTTCCCTTGCCGGTATGGGTAGTTACTGAAGTGATAGATTTCAGTGATCTTTCTAAATTGTACGAAGGACTTTTGGAAGAAGATCAGTGGAACGTTGTGAAGAAATTTAACTTCGAGGACGTAGTTGATAAGAATCCAGGAGGAGCCTCCAGAAAATTTGTAATCACGCTAGCGAATTGGCTTGAGGTATTAACCTTCACGCGTAATTCTTGTGCTCACCACTCGAGAATGTGGAACGCAAACTTTACGCGTCAGATTTCTGCGACAAAGTTGCTTCCAGAAGAAGTGGAACACTTATCTTTAACTACTGATGCTCAAAGAGCACGAATTTATCCGGCACTAGTTGTGATTGCATGCATCATTAAGAGAATTGAACCTAATACTTCATGGCATAGGGAACTAGTCACGTTGATGAACAAATTTGCAGAGACAGGGCGTAACGAGGGCGAGATGGGTTTCGTGGACAATTGGCGGAGCAAGTCCGTTTGGGCGTAGGCGTCTCAACTCCAGAATCAAAGTGCAATCACGAGGTGTGAGGAACGTAGCTAGGATTGCCTTATGAGCGATTTGCAGCATGCCCACACGGTAGATGAGGCCATTGAGCGACTAGTTCAGCTGTACGATTCTTCGTGCGAGTTGGCAAGAAAATCCCTGGAGACAGGCGATTATGATGCTTACCGGCACGTGGTCTATCCGAAGATTGTGGTCGATGTCCGCGAGTGGCGCCCCATCGACCGTTCACAGCCATATGGTTATGTTGATGAAGCCGGCCGTTATAGCGCGACGATTTCTAAGCCCTATGTCATTCGTGACTATCTGCATGAGCAATTGGAGCGACTGACGGAGAATTACCCCTGCGATATCTTCGTGGGTCAATCCGATGTGCGCATTCCGCCGGAGTACATCCGCAATATTGGGGATACTTCAGAAGCGCGCCGGGCGGGTGATGTTGCAGATGCAATTCCGCGACCGACTCTCGATGAAGTCCATGACGCCATTATTGATGGTGAGTGGGACGCTTTTCACGGCGAAGAAAAGCCGCTATTTCATTTCGGTCCGCAGCGCTTCGATATCGCGTGCGCGCGCATTGAGCATTACACCGGCATTGAAATTGATACGGTGCAAAAGTTCATCCTCTTTACTAACTACGCCATGCACACCACCGAATTCGTGCGCTTTGGTTTGAGCCAGTTAGCTCAGGAAGACTCGCGCTACACGTCGATGGTGCTGCCTACCGGGGAAACGCTGCATTCTGATGATGCGGTCAATGTGGACTGTGAGCAGCTCACGCTAACCTCACGTTTTCAGATGCCGCGCTTTGACCTAGTCACCGCCGCGGGTGATGGCATCACCATGATCAATATTGGTGTCGGGCCTTCGAATGCGAAGACCATTACGGACTGCTTGGCTGTCTTGCGTCCAGAAGCCTGGATCATGATTGGCCACTGCGCCGGCTTGGATGGACGCATGCGCATTGGGGACTTAATCCTAGGCAATGCCTATCAGCGTCAAGACAATCTCCTCGACGGATATGTGGGCTCTCATAACCCGATTCCCGCCATCCCTGAGGTGCAGCGCATGCTGGAGGCGTCCGTCGATGAAATTTACGGCACCAATAAAACTCTGATGCGTACTGGCACAGTGCTTTCCACCGATGACCGCAATTGGGAGTGGCGCACGAGCCGGCAGCTCTGGGAATGGTTAAAGGCATCCACCGCGGTGGCCGTGGATATGGAATCCTGCACGATTGCTGCCAATGGCTACCGTTACCGAGTTCCCTACGGCACGTTGTTGTCCGTATCGGACTTGCCACTGCATGCGGTTCCGAAACTTCCGGCACAAGCGCAGGCATTTTATTCGAACTCTAAAGAGGCTCACGTGATGTGTGCAGTGCGCACCGTAGAACAGCTGGCGGATAACCCGCAGCGACTGCATACGCGTAAGCTGCGCCGGACTATCGGTGAGGTGCCCTTCCGCTAAACGCGGGGTGCAACTTTCGGAGGAACTTTAGCCCAGGCATTGCGCTTTAGGTAACCCTAACCTTATGGTTGGGTCAATTACATCGCCGATTGTCCCAGAAGAAGGGATATCTCTTAAAGGAGAACAACCATGACTGTTACAACCTCGCAGCCATTGTCCGCAGTGCTGAAGGAAGCTACCGCCACCGCGCATGAGGATGCTGAAGGCTCACGCTTTATGGAAGATCTGTTGGGCGGCAAGCTCAACACCGAAGCGGTTGCTGCATTTACCGGTCAGTTGTGGTTTATTTACGAAGCTTTGGAGCGCGCTGTTCGCGCAATTGAGGACCAGCCTTTGGCTGGTTCGATTGTTGACCGTCGCCTAGAACGCCAGGTTTCCCTCGAGGCTGACCTGGCGGGGATGTACGGCGCGAACTGGCGCGATGCTATCCGTATCTTGCCGGCAACCATGAAGTACGTCTCCCGTCTGGAAGAACTTACGGGCACGGGCGATCCGGTACCGGTAATTGCTCACCACTACGTGCGTTACCTTGGTGATGTTTCTGGTGGTCAGGTCATTGCTGCTCGGTTGGGTACCTACTACGACATCGACCCAGAGTCTTTGAACTTCTACGACTTCTCCGCCATTGGCAAGATTCCTCCATACCGTTCGGGCTACCGCACGGCCCTGGATGAGCTGGACCTTAATGAGGAGCAGCGTGAGAGCCTGCTCGAAGAGGCCCGCATGGCGTTTGGCTTCAACTCTGGTGTATTTGCTGATTTGGCTAAGCGGCACTGCGCTCAGTAAATCGCAAGTGCTGTGACGGCGCGGGTGCGGAGTGAGAAAATCAACTCGTTATACACGCTTTCTTGCCTTAGGCACCCCTGCTTCTCCCCCTAATTTCGGGTAGAAAGAAGTTTGATAGAACCGTTATGAAGTAAAACCTATCAAATTTGAACAATTAAAAATAGTGTGTGGCCTGCGCTTTTGTGTGCATTATCTTAGGGTTTCCAAATTTTGGCTGGCCTAACCTATGTGGCGCATATTCTCCAAACGCTTTAAAGTTGGTACCTGAACGCAGCGCACGAAAGAAATTACGAGGAAAGAGGAAGAATATGAACGAGAAGCTCATCACCGCAATCAACAACCAGGTCACCAACGAGCACCAGGCAGCAATGATCTACACCCAGCTCGGCTACGAGATGGATGATCTGTCCTTCCCAGGCATGCGTGACTGGTTCATGGCTCAGGCAGAAGAAGAGCGTGAGCACGCTCAGAAGTTCGCTGACCACTTGCTGGCTCGCGGCTACCGCGTTGAACTCGGTGACATCACCATGCCTTCCCTGAAGGCAGCAACCCCACTCGATGCTTTCGAGGCATCTTACGCTCACGAGCAGAAGGTCTCCGAGGACATCCGCGAGATCGTCCGCATCGCTGACGAAGTTCAGGACCTGGACTCCCGCTCCATCTTGAACTGGTTCATGAACGAGCAGATCGAGGAAGAGGACACCGTTTCCGAAATCATCGACCAGATCAAGCTGGTTGGCAACGACGGCGCTGGCCTACTGCGCATCGACCGCAGCCTGTCTTCCCGTCAGCCTGCAATCGACGCATAAATCCGCTGTCGATAAATAGATAGTCCCGCCCACTACTTACCTTTGTGTAGGTAGTGGGCGGGTTTATTTGTGAAGTAGTTCATTGGATCAATAACATCTCGGTATATTTATGCAGATTTTCTTTCTTTTTCCCGATGAGGAGTGGAAGAATACTTGCTATGTCATCAAAGCAAAAGATCGCGTTGTGTGCGTTCCTCATTAGTTTGGGGTTTGCCATGTTGTGCGGAGCAACCCTCATGGTTACCCAGGTAGCCTTGGGGACCTTTCTTTTCGCGTTTTCCCTCATGCTTTCCCCGCTGGCCGCAATCTTCATGTTGCTGGTTAGTTGGTACATGAACGTCGGGTCTTTTTCGAAGGCGCTGTTCGGCCTAAGCGGAACATTGGTGTTGGCGTCTTTGGCTTTTGCCGTTTTCACCCCCTTTGGCACGCTGCCGCGAATCAGCATCCCCGTATTTATGGCCGGTACTGCAATTGGCGTCGGGGCGGTTTTATTGGTCAGCCCTTATGCCAAGCTAGGCGGACCTTTTAAGGTGTTCCGGCCGCAATCTGGCACAGCAGTGACAACCACTGCACCTTCTACGACTTCCAGATCTTCGCAAAACCATCAGATGATTGGCAGCTGATAAACACACTCATGTTTCATTAAACTGGACCAGCACACGCCAAGTGGCAAGGAACTGGTTAGAATCTAAACATGAGTACGAGAGTGTTATTTGACCTCTACGGGGTCTTTCTTACCCGCGGGGTAGAGGACTCTCTGCTGCACATCACTGATGCGGTCAATGCAGAGGTGGCTCAGCAATTTCGAAAAACATACTTGGAATTGCGCCCCGAATTAGAAGCCGGGCACATCAGTGATGAGCGCTGGTGGCAGCAACTCGCGCTGCGGTCCGGGGTTGACAATGGCGAAATCTCCGAAATTGCTCGTGCTTTAGAGTCCACCTTTGAGCTCAATACTGAAGGCTTAGAACTGGCTTCCGCAGTCATGGATGCCGGCTTTGTTACAGGGCTTTTCGCTAATATTTCACCCGGACTGGCGCAACTGGCCCGCGAAAGATTTGACTGGATTGAAGACTTCGCTGCCGTCATTTTTAGCTGCGATATCGGAGTGTGTAAACCCGATGCGGCAGCCTTCGACGTAGCGGTGGAATCTCTCGGCGCAACGGCTAAAGACACCGTGTATTTCAGTCCCACACAAGAATTCGTCGATGCCGCACGGAAGATGGGCATCGACGGGTTTGTGTATCAATCACCGCAGCAGGTCTTCGACGTGCTTGACGCTTTCTAACCTCGCAGCGAAGCCCGGCGACGTGGGGTAGGAGCCTCTGCCGGTGGCGAGCTGGGCTGCAGGGATAAAGGCACGCGCAAAAGTGGGTCGAGTGCTACAGCGCGTGCAATCGCGCGAACAATCTCATGGTGGGTTGGGATCAAGCGCAGCTGCAGAGCGTGGATATCGGCGCCATCGCGACGCTCAGCGATAAACTCGCGGACATATGAAGCGAAAAGCTTAGCGGCACGAGGGTCATCAATAAAAGCTGAGCCTGCCAAGACTACGGTCACAGGATTGTGCTCAACCACTAGGTCAGCGGCGATGGACGCCAAAAGGCGTGCGCGTTCATCCAGGATGCTGCGTGCTGTCTCATTGTCTTCTGCTACTTTAGCGGCTTCAGCCAGGGTGGTGACGTGAATATCGTCGACAGCCAGGGCATCCAAGACAGCTTGGGTGGACACATTATCTTCTGATGCGGCCTCTTTTAAGTTGAGCAACTCCGAAGAAATAGTTGGCAGTGGCACCAACTGGGTCACGCCCTCTTCGGTGGATAGGGCAGCGCCAGTGGAGTCATCAGCGAAGAGAACCAATACATTTTCTTGCTTATCTAGTTCCGCGCTTTGGGTTTCCGAGCCCAAAATCGCCGGAATAGCAGAAGAGACAACCACCGGAACATTAAACTGGTAGCGCAGTCGCTCAGCGATGTCCACGCCTTCCCAACCCAGGTTCGAAGCCCATACGAGGCCGTCCTCATCGACGTTGCCCGAGGTGGTCACGCCTACGGAGACTAAGGTGCGCGAGATGCCAGTGGTTAGACGGTTTACGCCAGCCATGATGTGCTCGATGAAATCGGATTCGCTCAAGCGTGCAACCGGGGTCGCGATATCGTCTTCGCGCAGAGTGCGGCCCATGGTATCGAATAATGCAATATGGGTGCGCGAGGTTCCAATCGCGATACCGGCCAGGATCCACTTGCTATCAGCTACCTCTAAAGGAACGGTAGGACGTCCACGGCCCCGGGTGCGGGTGAGATCGGTGCGTTCCTGCACCAGGCCAGCCTCTAATAACGCTGCAGTAGCGCGAGTAATGGTGGGCTGAGATAGTCCAGTAGCCTCTACTAATTCGCTGCGCGTGATGATCGGATTGAGTCGCACCAAATGCAGGCAGCGCGCAGCGGGAGTTTGCGGAGGGGTAAAGACTGGACCTGGCTTAATCATGAAGTCATACTAACCTGCCTAGACCGCATTGTCTAATAACGTCGACCGAGCTGTCTACAGAAATTCAAGATTTAAGATTCCACCTGTGCAAACCTGCAGGTGGTGAGCTGTAGACCAAGTGGTACAGGTTTACATATCCAAGATCTTTGGCAACACTTGTGCTGCTGTGTCTTCTAGCCATACCGAAGCTAAATCCGTAAGCTCGCTGCGCTGCGGGGATATCTCAATGATCGGTGTGCCTTGGCGGTGTGCAAGGGTCGGAAGTCCCGCTGCCGGCCATACGGAACCAGAGGTTCCCACGATGACTACTGCATCGGCCGCCCGAATATTCTCTTCTGCCTTTTGCCAATGGTCCTGCGGCAGGGACTCCCCAAACCACACCACGCCAGGGCGGATGGAACCGCCGCAGTCTTCGCACAGTGGTGGAGAGAGTCTTTCAACTGGGGTGTTCGGAAGCTCTATGTCGTGCGGGTAGGGAAGGTGGCAGGAGGAGCATCGAAAAGCGAAAAGCGATCCGTGAAGATGTGCAACGTCTCCGGATCCTGCTCGTTCGTGCAGGTTATCAATGTTTTGTGTCGTAACAGAAACTGTGCGGGATAAGTTAGCAATTGCCTTGTGTCCCGCATGCGGATCGGCTTTTCGCGCCAGATGTGCGCGCCACAAATACCACGCCCACATGGGCTCTGGATCCCGTTGCCATGCCTCAAGGGAAGCCATATCCTGTGGATTTACTTTTTCCCACAGCCCAGTACGCGCATCACGGAAGGTGTCCAGACCAGAATCGGCCGACATTCCGGCGCCGGTGAAAAAGTGCACGTGGGAGGCCGCATGAATGATCTCACTTGCTTGAGCCACGGTAGTCATGCCTGTCAGCTTATATGCTTTAAGGCATGAAATCAGTCGCTATTTATTGTGGATCTTCTATGGGAAGCTCCCCGCGGTATGCGGAGGTAGCCAAAGAAATGGGCGAGGAGCTGGCGCGTCGCAACCTGCGGGTCGTCTACGGCGGCGGCAATGTGGGGCTTATGGGCACGGTGGCTGATGCCGCGTTGGCTGCTGGTGGGGAAGTCGTCGGCGTTATTCCACGCCAGCTGATTAATCGGGAAATGGCGCACGCGGGGCTGACTGATTTAGAGGTGGTCGACACCATGGCGCAACGCAAAACCCGCATGGAAGAGCTTGCCGATGCCTTCGTCTGCCTGCCCGGCGGTGTTGGCACCTTGGAAGAAGTGGTGGAGGTGCTCACCATGCAGCAGCTTGGACACGTCCAAGGGCCGGTGGGATTGGTTAACGTCGATGGGTTTTGGGAACCTTTCGTGCGCACCTTGGAGTCGATGGTGGCTTGTGGTTTTGTGCAATCCCGCTACATTGATGCCATAGCGTTATCTTCGGACCCAGCGGAGATTCTGGACGAATTTGCTGGTTGGAGTCCAATTGGCGCCAAATGGAGCTGATGTGGACACGCCACGCCGTGGATAAGGTGTGCACGCTGCATTATTGAAAGATAGACTTTGACGATATGAGTTCTGAGCACCAACCTGCTCGCGAGCCATCCTTATTGGATGCCTCCTGCGATAATTTTCTTGCAGACCTAGCGAAGCTAAGCCCAACGGATGCAACCGAATGGGGCATCGAAGGCTACGAAGGCGACCTGCAGGACTTTTCTCCTGACTACTTCACCGCGGTTGCAGACCGTACCCGTGAGATGGTCGCGGACCTAGACGCGCTAGATGACAGCACCGATGAGTCCGACGATGATGACGATTTTGATGACGTAGATTATGTCACCGCAGCAGTCCTGCGTGACCGTTTGTGCCTGGAGCTGGACCTGCACCACCACGGTGAGGATATCCGCAATCTCAATAACATTGCCTCCCCGGTACAAACCATCCGCGACACCTTGCTGCTGATGCCACACGACACCGCTGAGCAAAAAGACGCAATTCGCTCCCGGTTGTCTAAGGTCGAGGCATCGCTGCAGGGCTACCGCGAATCTTTGGTCGAGGCCGCGAACCAGGGCATGGTTCCACCTACCCGCCAGATCAATGAAGTTATCGGCCAGTGCAATGCGCTTGCCGATGCCTCCTCGATGCTCGACGAACTCGGCTTAGAAGAGGGCAACGCAGAGGTCGAATCCGCAAAGGCAGCTTTCGATGACTTCTCGGGCTGGCTTTCTGTAGAACTGCAGCCTTCTTCTGCCAATGAAGATGCTGTGGGACGAGATCGTTATGCCCGTTTCTCGAAGCTTTTCGTTGGCGATTCCGTTGACCTCGATGAAGCTTATGAGTGGGGTCTGCACCGACTGCAGGAAATTCACGCTGAGCAGCTAAAGCTTGCTGAGGAGCTCTATGGTCCTGGCACCGCGCTGCGCACGGCGGTACGCAAGCTCAACGCCGATGAGCGCTACCAATTGCACGGCACTGATGCGCTCGTGGAGTGGATGCAAGGCGTTGCCGACAAGGTCATCTCCGACCTCAACGGCACCTACTTTGATATCCCCGAGCAAATCCAAACTATTGAGTGCAAGATTGATCCAGCCGGCACTGGCGGCATCTTCTACACTCAGCCGACTGAGGACTTCTCCCGTCCCGGCCGTATGTGGTGGTCGGTTCCTGCAGGCCAGGAAATCTTCCACACTTGGCAAGAGCTGACCACCGTGCACCATGAGGGCGCGCCAGGTCACCACCTGCAGATTGGTACTGCGCTTTTGGAGCCGAACCTGAACTCCTGGCGTCGTAACGCCTGCTGGAATTCCGGACACGGCGAAGGCTGGGCCCTGTATGCCGAACAGCTCATGGCGGAGCTAGGCTACCTCGAAGATCCTGGCTACCGCATGGGACTTTTGGATTCCCAGCGCCTGCGCGCTGCACGTGTAGTTGTAGATATCGGACTGCATTTGGGCAAGAAGACTCCGGACGGTTCTGGCATCTGGGATAAGGCACACATGAAATCTTTCATGCGTGAGAACACCGCCATGGATGACGCGAACCTTGCCTTCGAGGTTAATCGTTATCTGGGCTGGCCAGGCCAAGCCCCAAGCTATGCGATCGGTGAGCGCCTGTGGGAAAAGACCCGCGATGACGCAATAGCCCAGGGCATGACTCCGCGCCAGTTCCACTCTGAGGCTCTAGCGTTGGGTTCTATCCCGATGTCGATTTTGCGTGAGGCCATCCTGGATTAATTCGTCAATTTTGCGAAATCCTTTAAAAGGGTGGTTCTTCGGCCGTGGCGTTTTCTTTCTTCTTGCGCCACGGCCGTTTCCAATTGCGCGGTAGGCGGCATGCGGCTTGAGCTTTGTATTTGAATTCTTCTAGCAGATTTTCCGGTACAAGGTTTGCGAGTCTGTCGACTTGTTCCTGAACCCTGCGCTCGATTTCTTCCTTTTCAGCCGCGACTAGCTTCTTATGCACTCGCACCCACCCCGCGATGTCATCTGGTGGGGTGAAGTTGAGCCCCATGATGTTTGCGGCTTCGATGAGCATGAATACGTTGGGGCTAATCGTCTGCGGAAACGGTTTGGTGAAGTCACCTTCGCGAAGCCAAGCTTGGGCAAGTTTGACATCATCGACCCAGGTTTCATCCGTGAGGTCTTGTAGCTCCTGCTCGCGCTTATCTGCAGCGGCGCGCTCGTGATACCAGTCATCGATTTCTTGGGCCTGCTCGTGCGCGCGTTCCTGCGCATTTTTGCGCCGAGCGACAATCTTTTGAGCGAAAGTCTGCAGCCAATTCTTCGCCCCGCGCCCAATCGGGCCATCCTGCGCGGAATCCGAGACCCAGGTTCCATCTTCGAAAATCCAGTAAATGATGTCTGAGATAGGGTCGACGATGTAATGCGCACGAGTATCGGTCTTGACGTTGTGGTGGTGTTGGCACAGTGCGAACAAGTTTGACGGCGAGGTCGGACCACTCTCATCAAAGTTGTGGCGATGGTCGAGCTGGCAGTGCTGGGCTGGTACTGAACATCCAGGCCAGCGGCAGGTGCCGTCGCGTCCTTCGACGAAGGTGCGGATGGCATCCGTTGGCCGGTAGCTATCGGTTTCTGCAGTGGCAGCGGCGTCCATGTCGATGATGGTCGCGTCTTCCCGAAGCCGCTCGACGGTTTCTGGCCCGACCCAACCCACGCCCTGCAGGTACGCCGGTACCCCCTCGAGATCCTTTGCGGTAAATAACACGAGCTTGGTCTGAACCTGTTTGGCGTCAAGCTCCCCAGATAAGATTTTGAGAATTGCTTCAGCACGACTGATGCCTAATTCTCGCGCAGTGGCCTTCACGCTGTCGTGAGCTGCCTCGATTTCTTCGTGTGGGGCTTCAATAGTAAGCGATGAGGCGTTTGCGCTCACCTGGGTTTTGGTGAATCGTCGTTGTGGGCGTGG
Organism: Corynebacterium sp. J010B-136; assembly: GCF_002967075.1. Lineage (GTDB taxonomy): Bacteria > Actinomycetota > Actinomycetes > Mycobacteriales > Mycobacteriaceae > Corynebacterium. The sequence goes on from NZ_PUGE01000005.1 coordinate 153,163, forward strand.
GTCTTTAACGGGAATACGGTCATCGAATTCGGCGACCATTTGGCGCACTCGTTGCCCAATGTTTCTTGGGCTGGGCAATTGTTGGTTGGCAGTACGTGGGGTGAGATAACTGGTTATTTTGGCATCCAGCTCGGTCATCACCTCTGGTTCGGGAGTTGCACCAAGCTTTGATAAAGCAGTGTCGATTGCAATAATTCGGGGAAAATCTAAATGCCAGTGAGTTGTAATGGCCTTATGGAGTTGCGGTAATTCAGTGGTTAAGCGCTGTAAAGCGACCAGGATTTTAATAACGTTATCGGCTGATTGGCCCGCGTGACGAGCATATTTTTCGCTAACTAATTCGCTATCTTCTTCGAAGTCTGGAATGAGCTTTAACCAAGCTTCATACTCCATGCTGCGGGCGGTGGAATAAAGTTGGGATAGTGGATTCTCTGGATTGTTGACTGCATAGAAACACGTACTCATCGCATATCCGTTCAACTAGAACACATTTTCTAAACATGATGATATAGCCCTTCTGGCTTTCCGTCTAGTCGAACAAAGTAACGAAATTAAAACGTTTACACTTACCCTCAGGTGTTAGGCGGTGAGGATTTGTTCAATGCCGAGTCCGATGCCGAGCGCAATTAAGACGATGCCAGATAGAATCCGCACGGTATTGGCAACTTTGGGACGGTTGGCCAAGACGGTGGCTGCGCCATATCCGACGGCCAGGTAAACCGCCGCGCAACCAATGATGTGGATAAAGCCTAAGACTAAAATCTGCGCGCCAACCGGTAGTGCGGCTGCCTGGCTGGTGAATTGAGGCAATAATGCCAGGAAAAACAAGTAGGTCTTGGGGTTGAGCGGGTTAATTCCCATGTCTTTGACAAATAGGCGGGTGCCGGATGCTGGTGCCACATTCATCTTCATCTGGGCCGAGGGTGCTTGCCGCAAGGTTTGCACGCCCAGCCATACCATGTAAGCCGCGCCGGCTAGGGTGAGTACAAGCATTGCGGTATCGGATGCGGTCATAATCACCGCCACGCCAGCGGCCACAATCAATGTCGCGGTGACATGCCCGCCGAGCGCGCCTCCCACGGCCCAGCGCATTTGTGGTTTACCGGAAATGCCGGAAGCGATGATGTGCGCCCAGTCCACGCCGGGGGTCAGTGCCAGCAAGATTGAGACCGACCAAAACGCTGCTCCAGCGACCAATCCATCAGAAATTTTCTCCTTTGAAGCGTATCAGATGGAAATATTTCGCCCCAATCATCTCAATTGCTTAAATCTTCTTGAAAGAATTTCAGATCTTTGGAAGATTATTTCCCATGGACGCTATAGATATGAAGATTCTTTCAATTTTAGGTAGGCATGGGCGCGCGACGATGACAGATATTGCCGCGGAATTAAACCTCAGCCTCTCAGCTTGTCATCGACGATTCCGGGATTTAGAGGCTTCCGGCGTTATAGATGGCTTTACTGTTCGCGCCGATTTGGATCGGCTGGGGATGCCCTTTGAGGCTCTCGTCTTTGTGAATATGGTTGCTGGTGATTCGACAGTAGTTACTGACTTTGAAAAGGCAGTGAGAGAGATTCCCAATGTGATTCAGGCTTATCGGTTGTTCGGGCAGCCGGACTATCAGCTGCATATCGCGGCGGAGTCTAAAAAGGCTTTTCAGCAGCTTTACGATGAAGTCTTGTCGCAGCTTCCCGGCATTCGTCGATTAACCTCGACGCTTATTATGAGCACGGTGGTGCCGCATCAGATGCCGCAGCCACTTTTAGGAGGTTTTACCCCGGCCACGAAATAAGAACCGGAGAATCTGCGGCAGGTAGGCCGCGACGGTGAGTACCAAGATGAGGCGGATGATCTGTAGGGAGACCACAATTGGGCCGGCGCCGCCTTCGGAGGAAAGTGCCAAGACAGTTTCAAGGGCACCGGGGCTGGTGGCGAGGTAAGCCTCGAAGTAGGTGATGTCGAAGACCGCCATGACCGGCACAGCGAGGGTCGCGCAGGAGCCCAAGATGAGTGCGATGAGCCCAAAGGTGGCCGGTAGCTGGCGTCCAAAGTGGCGCAGCGTGGGCATCGACAAGCCACCGCCGCAGACCCAGCCGATGGACAAGAAAGCAAGGATGCGGAAGATTTCGAGTGGCTGCATGGTGACATCGTCAGGAAGTAAGAAAGACACCAGCACGGTGAGTACAACTGGTCCCATGACGGAGGCGACGGGGATGCGCAGCTTTTTGCCCAAAGGTTCTCCGAATGCTGCAATCGCGATGATCAAAAGTATTACCCACCATTGCGTATTCGCGTGGAGTGAGGCATCGGTATCGCCGGAGGGGTGCGGCATGAACGTCACTAACAGCGGCAAACTGACGGAGACGCACAACAGGCGTAGATACTGTGTGAGGGCGACGTAGCGGAAGTTGGCGCCTAATTCATCGGCAAGCGGCGGCATCATCGATGCACCACCTGGCAGCAGGGAAAGCACACCGGTCTCGCGGGAAATCGCACCCTTTTGCATCTTGGCCAGCAATAGGCCGCCGACCATGCAAAATGCGATGGAGGCGATGCCAACGGCGATGCCCATGGGGACGTATTTGATGAGCTGGCTTGCCGATGACAGCGTCAACGGCACTGCCGCCATAATTCCAATGAACCCGCGTGAGATGCCATAGAAGTGCTTGTTGACCGGCATGTCGCGTTGCGAAATCAGCGCCGCGGCACCCGATGCCACAATAGCTGCGAGAATCCATGCGGCTGGCACATTGAGCCAGTCAAATAGAAAGCCCAGCACCACTGATGCCGGGACCACAACTAACCAGCGGAAATCCATGTGCCTGCCTTAATTATTGGCGTATCCGAGACTCTCTAGGGTATCACCGGTTTATAGTAATGCCATGGAACTAGAGCTTGCGCAGTGGGCGTTTTTGTTGGGCGGCGCCGCAGTTGCCGGCTGGGTGGATGCTGTTATCGGTGGCGGGGGACTAGTGCTTATCCCGTTGATCATGGCGGTGATTCCCGGAGTAGCCCCTGCGACGGCGCTGGCGACTAATAAGCTAGCTGCGGTATCGGGCACGGCATCAGCGGCATTCACGCTGATGCGCACGGTGCAGCCACCGATGAAAGAGACCTTAAAACTAGGGCTCATCGCGGGTATTGCCTCCGGCGTCGGTGCGCTTGCGGCGACGCTGATGCAAGAAGAATTCATGCGCCCGCTGATTATCGTGCTGCTGCTTGCAGTGGGTACCTTCGTGGCATTCAAACCATCGTTTGGCACCGGCAACTCTGATGGCGTGCGCGGTGGTTGGCGCACGTGGGCAGCCCTTGCGGCCTGCGCTGGTATTGGATTCTACGATGGCATCTTTGGTCCGGGTACCGGCATGTTCCTCATCATGAGCTTTACAGCTATCTTCTCGCAGAATTTCATTAAATCTGCGGCCATGGCCAAGGTGGTCAACACCGCGACCAACCTCGGCGGGCTCGCCACCTTCATCATCGGAGGGCACGTGTGGTGGACGCTAGGCATCGCACTAGCTATCGCGAATATCGCTGGTGCGCAACTGGGAGCCCGCACGGTCCTTGGCGGCGGAACGAAGCTGGTGCGCTACGCACTATTGACCCTCGTTGTGGTGATGTCCGTGAACCTCGCCTGGCAGCAGTGGTTTTAGAGACTACATCCGGTTCTTGGTGCGGGCCGTTGCCTGCGCCGTCCACGGATCTTCTGGCCACGGGTGCTTGGGGTAGCGCCCTCGCATATCCGCGCGCACGCCGGCATAAGGGCCAGTCCAGAAACTTTTCAAGTCATCTGTGACGGCGAGTGGTCTTCCCGCAGGCGAGAGCAGATGAAACTGCACGCGCACTCCCGCGCATTCGGGAGACTCTGCCAGACCAAAGCACTCTTGCAGCTTCACGCGTACGACTGGGCGGCCGGTGGAGTAATCGATCCGTGGGTGCGAGCCGGATGGAACTGAGAGTTTCGAAGGTGCAAGCTCATCCAGGGAATTCGCTTCTGGCCAGGGCATAAGTCGCTGCAGAGCCTGGTGCATATCCACGCTCTTGGGTGAGGCGCCATGCGCCATGGCATCAAGTTCGGGACCCAGCCAATACTCGGGGTCAGCGGATTCCACATCGGGCCACGGTTTGCCAAGCTGCGCACGCAAGAAATTCAAACGCTCGCGCAAAGACTGTGCCTTGTCAGAAAAGGTGAAGAGGGAAAGACCGTGGGTGCGGATGCCATCGGCAAGCGCGGCGGAAGCCTGCTCTGGTGGAACCTTAACTGGCGTGCTGGACAGCTCGATGGCTCCTGCGCGCTTAATCGCGCGACCTTGCAGCTTGCCGCCAGTGAAGGTCGCGGTAAGCGTCTCTTCGACGCCGATGATGTCGAGGGCGTCGCGTTCAGAAATGGTCGCCGCCGCGCGAATGACCGAGCCTGCCTTGCCGGCACCGGATTTAGAGACGCTGACCTCGGCGATGGCGAGCCAGTCACTTGCGCGCAAGGCGCTGTATTCCGGAGGCAACCAGGCTCGGGTCCCGGAAGCCAAGAGATAGTCAGAATCGGAAACCTTCTTGGCAATGCGCTGGGGAAACGCAAGACCCGTGATGACGCCAGGATCTTTGCTTCCGGAAGAAGTGGAATCCCTCACTAGGCTGCGTAGGCGTTTGACCTCGCGCTGGGGTGGTTGGGCCGTGGCAATATTGCCCGAGGGGGAGTCAGATAATACTGCGATGGTCTCTGCCGCCTGCGGGCCGCATTCCAGTAGCGCGCGGCCAAGGCGCGGATGTAGTGGCAGCTTGGATAATCTAGTGCCCAGCGCGGTGATCGTCCCATCCTGAATTGCGCCGATATCGGTAAGCGCCTGCTGCGCCTGCAACCAGGCATTATGCGGTGGTTTATCGGGCAGTGGGAAGTCCGCACCGCCACCCCAGGCAGCAATAAGCAGTGCGGCCTCGGTGAGATCGGAGGTGGCGATTTCTGGAGTGATGTGCGCGGCCGCATGCTGATAATCCGACTGCGAATAGGCGCGAACCACGGTGCCAGGTCCTTCACGCCCGGCACGACCTGCGCGCTGATCCACCGTGGACTGCGCAGCGGAAATGGTGACCAGCCCGGTCATGCCGCGTGCGGCATCGCGTCGAGGAACGCGGGAAAGGCCGGAATCCACAACGGCGCGTACGCCCGGCACGGTCAAAGAAGACTCAGCGATGGAGGTAGAGACTACGATTCGTGGGGCATCGGCAGGCGTAAGTGCCTGATCCTGTTCGGCCGAACTAAGCCGGCCGTGTAGAGGCAAGGCGCCGGGAATCTGCATACAGACTTGCTCAACTTCGCGTACGCCAGGAACAAAGACCAGCACGGAATGGCCGGTGCTATCGCGGACTCGTTTTGCCTGAGTAGCTAAGTGCGTAAGGAACTCCCGCGTGCAGCCAGCGCGCCCGGGATGCGGGACATAGTGCGTATCCAGCGGATAGGTCACCGCCGGGGTATCCAGCACGGAAGCATTCATCAAATTTGCGAAATGCTGCGCATCTAAGGTGGCGGACATGGCGACGATGGAGAGGTCATCGCGAAGCTCTGCTAATTCCAACAGCATGGCGAGTACCAGATCGGTGTCTAACTGGCGCTCGTGGACTTCATCGATAGCCACGGCATTAACGCCCGTGAGCTCAGGGTCGGAGAGCAAGCGCCGCAGCAGCACGCCGGGGGTCATAAATTCCACGTGCGTGCCGGGGTGGTGTTCGCCGCGGATGCTAAAGCCGACCTTGTCGCCGATGCGGCTGCTATCGAGCTTCGCCAAACGCCGGGCGGCCGCGCGCACCGCCACGCGTCGGGGTGCGGTGACCAGTACTTTGCCAGAATGATTCGCGAGCGCCGGCGGCACCAGAGTGGTCTTACCGGTACCGGGCGGGGCTTGCACAACCAAGCGGCCGGTCTGCGCGATGAGCTGCGGCAGCCGGTCAATATCGTTGGCCACGGGCAGGCCCTGGCCTATCGCGGACAGATTAAAAGGAGTAGTCATTTATTTATCGAGCGTACGCACTACTTTTCCGGGCGAGCCCAGCACCAAAGAATTATCGGGAATATCGCGGGTGACCAGCGTGCCGGCACCAATGACGCATTGCTTGCCGATGCTAACCCCCGGCAACACAGTTACATTCGCCCCCAACCAGGTGTTCTCCCCAATTGAGATAGGTTTTGCCTGCTCCCAGCCTTCGCGGCGCATCTGATGGTCGGCCACCGGATGCCCGACGGTAATTAGCGAACAGTTGGGGCCAATCATGACATCATCGCCCAAGGTGATTGGTGCTTGCGCCAGGATGGCGGCATTGAAGTTGATGAAGACTCTTTCGCCACAGCGTAGGTTGGTGCCGAATTCAATATTGAGAGGTGTATGGATCATCGTGGAGCCCGAATCCGGGTGAATCAGCTTAGCGATGATCCCGCGTGCCTTTTCCGGATCCGTATTTCCTAAATCATTGAGCTGCTTTGCGAGTTTGAAGCCTCGTACCTGCTCGGACGTAGTCTCTGGGGTACCAGGCATAAACCATTGGCCGGAGACCATGGCTTCCCACTGGTTTTGCTGCTTATCCATAGATTCATTGTGTCAAAAAGCTCGGCGATTAGGATAAGGGCCATGTTGTTTCATGGCATCGAGCGCAATCCGGTGAAGGTAAAGCCAGGGGTTGCGCACATCCCGGGCTGGTTGGATACCTCGGTGCAGCAGGGTTTGGTGAGCCAGCTTCGCGATGAAGCCCGAATCATGGCCGGTACACCTATGGCTATGCACAAGCCGGTGTTGAAATCTGGCGGGCAGATGAGCGTATTCATGCTGCATCTAGGTCACTTCTGGGACCATCAAACTTACCGCTATGTGGACCGCATAGGTGAGACAAAGGTGCGGCCAGTACCGCAGAATCTCCTGGGTATTGCGCAGAGTGGATTGCGCGCAGCAGCCGAGGTCGCTGAGGAGCTTGCTCCCTGGGTCGATAATTTTCGACCCGATATGGCTCTGATTAACTTCTATCCGCCTGGTGCCACGATGGGCATGCATCAAGATGCTTATGAAACCACACTCGCCCCGATTGTGTCCTTGTCCATCGGTGATGAAGCCGTCTTTCGCATCGGCAGTACAGAACACCGCAACAAGCCCTGGGATGATATCGCCCTGCTCTCCGGCGACTTGGTGGTCTTTGGTGGCCCCAACCGCAAAGCCTTCCACGGCGTTCCCGAAACCCGCCCCGGTACCCTCGATGAATCCTGCGGACTGAAAGAAGGCCGCATCAACATCACCTTCCGGCAGGTTTATCCGAGGTAACTGGGAGCGGTACGGTAGACCCTAGGAGCCCCTTGCATTCCTAGTTTGTGAATGAAATCCGTGCGAGGGCTGTGGCAGGCGTCTCATTGGCCTATTGTGGGGTGCATGAGTATCCCAGAGAATCAAAAAGTTGCTGTAGTGACAGGGGCATCGTCAGGAATTGGCGCTGCTAGTGCGCGTTTGTTGGCTAACGATGACTGGCACGTTGTTGTGGCTGCGCGCCGCAAAGACAAGTTAGATGCATTGGCTGACGAAATCGGCGGCACTGCCGTCGAATTGGATGTGACCAGCCAAGAATCCGTGGATGCGCTCGCGGCGCAGCTGCCTCGCGTGGACCTACTGGTCAACAACGCTGGTGGCGCCAAGGGACTGGAACCACTGACGGAAACCTCCATTGAGGACTGGACCTGGATGTATGAAACCAACGTCCTGGGCACCGTGCGGTTGATTCAGGCACTGATTAAGAAGATTGAAGCAGCTCCTGATAACTCCGGGCTGATTATCAACATGGGCTCGATTGCCGGCTGGAGCGTTTACGAGGGCGGATCCGGATACAACGCCGCGAAGCATGGTGTGCGCGTTATTTCGCGTGCGCTGCGACTAGAAAACCACAATATCCGCACCACGGAAATCATCCCGGGCCGTGTGGCAACGGACTTCTCACTCGTGCGTTTCGAAGGAAACGAAGACCGCGCGAAGGCTGTCTACGATGGCCAGCTCAACTTGGTTGCTGATGACGTCGCGGAAGCTGTGCGGTGGGTGGCGTCGTTGCCGAATCACGTCAACATCGACAGGCTAGAACTGAAGCCACGCACCCAAAGCTAAAATCACTGTGTGGCTTTTGCATCATTACTAACACTTACCGGCGTCTGGCTCGCAGTCTGTATCGCCCCCGGCCCTGATGTTGTTCAAGTGATGCGGGTGGCCTCGCGCTCCGTGCGCGCCGGGCTGTGGTGCACTGCCGGTATTACCGCCGGTATTGCGGTGTGGCTGACTGCATCGCTGGCGGGAATGTCCGCGCTGATTGCTACGCACCCCGGGCTGCTGGGGGTGCTGCAGCTTTTCGGCGGACTATTTTTGGCATGGATGGGGATGCAGTCGGTGCGCTCAGGCGTTCGGGCTCGCCGCGCGCCATCGCATATTGTGGCTACGGAAGACTCTCCTGCAGCACCTGTTGCCGAAGCGGAAATGCCTGCGCATGCATTTCGCCTGGGGTTATACACCAACTTGTCCAACCCGAAGGCTCTAGTGTTTTTCGGCGCGGTCTTTGCGCAGTTTATCCGGCCCGAAATGTCTATCGCTTGGACTTTTGCCGTCGGGATTTGGCTGTTGGCATTATCAACGGCGTGGTTTGTAATCGTGACGTTTATCGTGCGCGGCTTTTCCACTTGGTTAGCGAAGTACTCGCCGCTTATCGATGTCATCGCTGGAGTAATCTTCATTATTTTGGGAGCGGTGATGGTCTATGAAGGAATTATCCAACTGCTTTAATAGGTAGTATTGGGCTCATGATTTTTACTACCACGAACAACGTTGAAGGCCGCGAAATTGACACCTATATCCGCATCATCGCGGGTGAAACGGTAGCCGGCATTAACTTCTTAAAAGACATTGGCGCCTCTTTCCGTTCTATTACCGGTGGCCGTTCCGCCGGCTATGAGGAAGAGGCCGTCCGTGCACGTGAATCTGCACTGAATGAACTGTGGAACCGCGGTCAGGAAGTTGGCGCGGATGCCGTGGTAGGCATTGCTTTTGATTACTCACCAATGGGTTCATCCAATGACATGCTGATGGTCACTGCAACTGGTACTGCGGTCAGGCTCAAGCCATTGCAGTAAGAATGTCGGACCTAGATGATGTGTCCCAGCGCGTGCTTGATATCGCCGCGCTGATTCCCCCAGGCAATGTTTCCACCTACGGGGAAGTCGGCAAAGCTGCTGGGGCAGGTCCACGCCAAGTGGGCTCGATCATGCGGCAGTGGGGATCGCGCGTGAGCTGGTGGCGAGTGATCAAAGCCGATGGCACCTCCCATGACTTTGACCGTGCCAAAGCCCATTGGGAAGCCGAAGGCATCCAGCTACGCGGGAAAGCAGTGCGCATGGATCTATGCGGATTAGATCATAGGGATCTGGTGAACATCGCTAAGCAATAAGCGGTCTGTAAACTAGGTGGTTATGAGCGACATCGAAGTACCGATCTCGGGTGAGTCCATTAAATTAGGTCAGTTTATTAAACTAGCCAGCCTTGTTTCCACAGGTGGGGAGGCCAAAGCAGCGATTGCTGAAGGAGCTGTCACCATCAATGGTGAGGTGGATACTCGCCGCGGTGCGAGTGTGCGCGCTGGCGATAGGGTCTGCATTGGCAACGTTTGTGCGATCGTAACTACGGCTGATGATGACGATGATGACTACTTTGATGAAGCTACCGCCGATGATGATTTTGATCCTGAAAAGTGGAGGAACCTCTAAACCATGCCCGCATTTATGTCAGAAGTAGGCATGCCCTACTGGATTGATCTCACCACCTCGAACCCAGAAAAATCCGCAAAGTTCTACCGTGAGGTATTGGGCTGGGAAGTAACCGCGGAAACTGATGAATACCGCATCGGCCGCATGCAGGGCCTTCCCATCGGTGGATTTATCCCGCAGCCAGCTGATTCGACCATGCCAGATACGTGGGTGACCTACTTCCGCGCCGGCAATTTGGAGAAGGAATGCCAGCGCGCCGAAGAACTTGGTGGTCGCGTGCTTTCCGGTCCGCAGCAGGTGGAGCTGGGGCAGATGGCATTGCTTAGCGATGTCACCGGTGCCCTTTTCGGGCTGATTGAGCCAAAGAATACCGAGCAATTCGTTGCCGCTGGAGAGCCAGGCCTGCCTGTGTGGCACGAGATGACGGCAACGAAAGACTTCCCGAAGGCTCTGGATTTCTACGGTGAGCTTTTCAACTGGGAGCTTCGCACCCAGTCCACCTCCGGTTCTGAGAAACCTGAAGATGCTGATTACGCAACCGCAGAAGAAGAAGGCGCACCATTTGCTGGCCTGTGGAATGCCGAAGGCAAATTCCCACCGCAAGTCGGTGGTTTCTGGCAGACCTACTTGGGCGTACGGAATATGGAGCAGGCTATTAAGTCCGCTGTTGAATGCGGCGGCGAAGTCATCCGCGAGCCATGGTTGTCGACCTTCGGCCTAATGGCCCTGGTTGCAGATGCCACCGGCGCTACTATCACTTTGACTGAGGTCGAAGATGCTCCGGAAGATGATGTCACTGAGTCTGATGACATTTTAGGTCTGGACGTGTAATTATCTCAGAGGTGTAGCTATGTCCTACATCTTCGCGATAGAGCCTAGTGCTGGTGATGCATAGGCGCGCAAAGATGTAGTACATCGCGACCATGATGATGAGGACCTTAATGACCATTGGCGTTAGCGCAACGAGGTCATAATTCCACGCGAAGTGAATGGCAAAGGCCACCAGCCACCAACCAATGACCATGCGGATGCGCCACCCGCGGGACTTATTCGCAGCAAAAAGTGCCCAGCCAATGCCCCAGCCGGCAATCGCGGTGCACATGATGTGAATGCCAGGTCCTGCGATCATGCGCAGTCCCCAGGATTGCCAAAAGCCTAACCAATCGGAATCTTGGTGCAACTGCGCGCCACCTGCGCCGTAGAGAACATTTTCTACTGTCTCAAAACCTAAGCCGATGACCGCACCTACTAAAAGGCCATGCCAAGGGCGAGAAAGCTGTGTAAAAGCTAGGCAGATAAGTACTACGCCCAGGGTTTTAGTGATTTCTTCCGGATAAGCACCACCCCACGATGCAGCAGAAGCATGGCCGGAGGTATAGGCAAAAATTTCGATGAGGGGCGTGCCCATCGGAAGCCCGAGCACGATAGCTACCCCACCGCCCCACAGCAGCGCAGCATAAATCCACAGCCGTGATTGCCCAGGCTTTTTCTTCGGCCAAAAGGGCAAACGAGAGAGTAAAAAGATCACGAGGGCGAAATAAACAGCAGTCAGCACAATGCTGATGAGTCCAAGTCCCGGTGACATCAAGATTGCCGTTAAGAACATCGCTGTAGCAACGCAGCCACCCACCACCATGCTGATGATGGTCAGAATGTAGAAAAATTTACTCATGCAATTTTCTCCAGCAGAACATCTTCTTCCATGCGGACTGGTAGGGGTTCATCGGAAAAGCTTCCCCACACTTTTTCTGCCAGCGGGAGCATTTGCTGCGGTTGTCCTTGAAGCAATACCTGGAATTCTTCCCCTGCGTGCTCGGGATCTTGACTACGGAGGTTGATGGCAATGGTGTTGACGCTCGGAAGTACCATCACAGCGTTATTTTCAATGTGCGTGATGGGCTCTGTGGGAAGCGCAGTGAGGTTGTAGGCACGCACCGCGCGGCGCAAAGAGTGATCGGAATCTTCCACATCTTTAACCCAACTGACTTGGACATTAGTATTTCCACAGATATAGGAATCGAGCAATAACCCAGCTGGGTCCCACTCGCAGTCCACGCCGTCAATCGGCTGTTCCCACTTCGTTTCAGAAGTAGTGATGACCAGCGGCTCGGTGTGCTTTGGCTGGGTGGAAAATGCAGACAACGCAACCATGGGTGCTGCGATAGCTAGTGCGACTATTGCGCACAGCAGCGCAAAATATTTTCCTGTCCGTGCCGGCTGAAGTCGGTATGTTGCCATACCTATCAGGCTACAAGATCCGCGGTTTTAAGCTTGGGCTGCTACTTCTTCAACGGTAAGCCGGTTGCGTGATTTTAGAACGACAACAATGATTGCCAACCCGATAATCATGCTGATAAAGCCAATCAGAGCAGAACTGGTTATGGCGAAAAGTACGTATCCGATCAAGGCTGCTGCAGCGCCGACGAAGGCATAAGGCAATTGGGTATTGACGTGGGTAGCAACAGAACAGCCAGCACCGGTAGAAGACAAGATGGTGGTATCGGAAATTGGGGAGGAGTGGTCGCCCCATACGGAACCGGCTAGAACCGCGCCGAAGGCCGGGATGAGCAAAGTACCCTCCGGATCAGCAGCGTTCATTATTTCACCAGCAAGTGGCAGCAAGATACCAAAGGAACCCCAGGAGGTACCGGTGGCAAAAGCCATGCCAGCGGCGATGAGGAATAAGACCGGCACTAACCAGATTGGCGTGACAGACAAGCTGGTAACGATGCTTGCGAAGTACGCGCCCGTACCCAACACACTAATCAATGTGCCCAGCATCCATGCAAGCATCAGGATGTAGATGGCCGGCAACATAGATTTCGCACCCTCGAGAGATCCGCGGGTGATAACACCAGCGGTGAATTTTTCATCGTTACGCGTATAGCGGATGCAATAGCCAAGAGCGATGAGCAGACCTGCGACGCCACCAATATTCAAAGCCATTGCTACATCGGCATTGGCCATGGCGTCCAAAGCTGACCAAGAACCAGCTGCCATGGCACCTGTGATGTACATACCGGAGATAACGCCGATGACCAAGACAATAAAAGGCACAACCAGTGCCTGGACGGTACCGCGGTCATGGGTTGGCAAAGAATCCGTTATCTGACCTGGTACATCATCATCTTCTGCCATGACACCTTTATCTGACGCGGCGCGTTGTTCTTCACGTCGCATGGCGCCAAAATCCAGCTGCCACAAAACAACAACCCACAGCAGGATGATTGCTGCGATGGCGTAAAAGTTCATGGCTGCCGAGCGTAAGAATACTTCCATCTCGCTCATGGTCAGTGCGGAAGCTGCGAGGATGGGAGCCATGATGCCGATAATGGAAGCGCCCCAGCTCGAAAGGGGAACCAAGACCACCGTTGGGGCAGAGCTTGAGTCGACGAGATAAGCGAGCTTTGCGCGGGAGACTTTTTGCTGATCGGAAATGGGGCGCGAAATCTGGCCGACTGCCAGCGCATTGAAGTAGTCATCGATGAAGATGACCATGCCCAAAATAGCTGTGAGAACTTGCGAGTCGCGGCGTTTTTTTACGCGCTTTCGAGCCCAATTGGAAAAGGCCTGGGTGCCGCCCGACATCAACACGATGGCAGTAATAGCACCCAGTTCCAAAAGGAAAGCGAGGATCAAAATGTTGTACCAGTTCGGTGCACCATCAGCCCAGAACAGCTCCAGCACGCTGGAAAAGAGTAATTTCAGGCTTTCGACCGGGTGAAAATTTGTGATCAGCAAGATACTTAAGATCACGCCGGAGGCCAGTGACGCTAAGACCTTGCGGGTAGCAATTACCATGATAATCGCTACTAGCGGCGGCAATATTGTCAAAATGGGAAATGATTCGACCATGCTGGGGCTCCGATCAATTAAAAAATTCTAAGCAAGCATAAACTATTTTCAGCTGTTTGTCTCATCTTGTGGACACTTGCTTAAGCTCGCGAGTGGGAAAAATCTAAATAGCTGCCTTCGTGAATTGTTTTCGCATAATGTGGGCGGTATGACGCAACTTCATGATTTGTACCAATTTGTCAGTGGCCCTTGGCTGAAAACCCACGTTATTCCCGATGACCGTGGTGTAGACGGAACCTTCCATAAACTGCGCGACCAGGCAGAAGAGCTCTCGCATGAGATTGTGGAAGAAGACACTGGCCGCGCTGGCACGGTTTATAACTCCTATATGGATACCGACGGCATTAACGCCGCGGGCATGGCGCCGCTTGATGCCGATCTGGACCGTTTAGCTGTCGCCGGAATTGATGAATTCGCAACCGTGGTTGGTCAGCTTGAGCGCCTAGGCGTTAGCTCACCGGTTACTTTCTGGGTCGAAAAGGATTCTGGCTCGGAAGATTGCGTTGCTTATATCATTCAGTCTGGCTTGGGCCTGCCAGATGAGGCTTATTACCGGGAAGAAGCACACGCTGAAACGCTAGCCGCGTACCAGGTGCACGTCGAAGAAATGCTGGAATTTTTAGACCCCGCGCGTCTTTTCGGCCTGGGTGCCAAGGTCGCTGCAGAGCGCATCGTGAACTTAGAAAAGAAGATTGCTGCAGGACACTGGGATGTGGTTGCTACCCGTGATGCGGTAAAGACCTATAACCCAACTGAATTCCAGGACCTGCCAGAAATCGTGCGCACTATCCTGACCGGTGGTGGGCTGCCTGAGCACCGCGTTGTTAATATGATGCCTTCTTACCAGGAGCACCTAGCGCAATTGCTGACCGAGACCCAGCTTGCGGATTGGCAGCTGTGGGCAACGTGGGCAATTTTGCGTGCGCGCGCGGGAGTTCTGCCGGAAGAAGTAGGCAAGAAGAACTTTGAGTTCTACGGCACCAAGCTCACCGGTGCGACACAACAGCGTGACCGCTGGAAGCGCGCGCTGGGCTTGGCGGAGAGCTTGGTGGGTCAGGAGATCGGCAAGATTTTCGTCGATAGGCACTTCCCGGCATCGTCCAAGGCAGAGATGGATGAACTGGTGGAGTACTTGGTTCGCGCTTACCGCGAGCGCATCTCGCAGCTGGAGTGGATGACGCCAGAAACCCGTGAGCGTGCTTTGGAAAAGCTCGGCAAGTTTAAGGCCAAGATTGGCTACCCAGATACCTGGCGCGATTACTCCGGCCTGGAATTCTCCGCTGCCGGTGCAGACTTGGTTGAGAACCTGCGCAACGGCAATGCTTGGGCGCATGATTTTGAGCTCAACAAGATCGGCAAGCCGACTGACCGCGATGAGTGGTTTAGCACCCCGCAGACGGTGAACGCTTTCTACAATCCAGTGGTCAACGACATCACTTTCCCTGCCGCAATTTTGCGACCACCGTTTTATAACCCTGAAGCAGATGCGGCGGAGAACTTCGGTGCCATCGGCGCGGTTATCGGCCACGAAATTGGCCACGGTTTTGATGACCAAGGATCGCAGTACGATGGCGACGGCAACTTGAACTCCTGGTGGTCGGATGAAGACCGCGCTGCGTTTGAAAAGCTCACCTCCAAGTTGGTCGAGCAGTTCGATGGCGAAGTGCCTTCCGTGCTTAAAGAAGCAGGGATTGAATCAGGCGGCGTCAATGGTGAATTCACCTTGGGTGAAAACATTGGTGACCTGGGTGGATTGGGTATCTCCGTGGTTGCCTACCGCTTGTACTGCGAGGATAAGGGCCTTGATATCAACGGCCAAAAGGCGCCATTTGAGATTGAAGGCGGCTCCGAAGAACTCGAAAACGGTGAGTTCACCGGCTTGCAGCGTTTATTCCTCGCGTGGGCACGCGTGTGGCGCACGGCGATTCGCCCGGAGATGGCCAAGCAGTACTTGGCGATGGATCCGCACTCCCCGGCAGAATTCCGCTGTAACCTCATTGCTGCGAATATCGCTGAGTTCTACGATGCTTTTGACGTAGCTGAAGATGGTCCGATGTTTATTGAGGAAAAAGACCGCGTGACCATTTGGTAGCGCGCACCTAGTAGCCTTGGGTGCATGACTGCAAACGCGAATGATGCTGATAAATACCCGTGGCATATCGGTGGCTATGACCATGTGATGAGCCAAGAAGACCAGCTTGAGCAGCTGTATTCGCACCTTGAGGCACATTTCCCACTTCCTGATTTCACCCCGCCGTGGAAGGGCGGAAGTGGGGATCCCACCGCGGCTGATAATTACAGCGCTAAGTTGATGGACCGCATTACCCAATCATCGATGATGGTGCTTGGCAGCGCGGTGGACCATGCCATGCCAGGTGTCGCCTTCACCGACGGTATTGATGTCAGCTATCCCGGCGAAGGTTTGGCACAATTTACGCCCGCGGAAAAAACTTCCACAACGTGGATTGTGTCCTTCCACTCTGGCGGATGGTGGCGCGGCTCGGGGGCTGCGTTAGAGATTCAGTGGCAGCCAGAAGTTGCCGCCGTGGCTAACCTGGCCGGCGTTGTCGCTGTAGATGTTGATTATCCGCTCGCGCCGCAGCACACAGTTGCGGATATGGTTGCCGCTGGCCGCGCAGCGATTTCCTATGCGCGGGCCAATGGCGCAGAAAAGATTGTGCTGTGGGGTTATTCTTCCGGTGCAGCGCTGGCAACTTTGCTTGCCGATGAATCCATCGACGCGCTTGTCTTGACCTATCCAGACTTTGCGGCTTTAGATGGCCTGCCAGATGACGTCCGCGGTGAGGCGATCTTGCCGGAAAGTGGGACGTGGCCTAAGACCTGTATCCAGATTGCGACACACGACGAAGTAGTAGATGGCGCTCATACTCGCGCGGTTGCACAAGGCGCAGAGGATTTAACCATTGCCGAGTATGTCTCCCGCCACCGCATTTCTACTCCGGAGGTGGCGCGCAAGCGCGTGCAGGATATCGCAGAATTTATCGCAAAGATACGTGCTTAGTAGCCGGGTATGATTCATCTGTTTCTACTGCTCCCACGGGCTGTAGCCACAGCGTATTAACAATCAAGGCAGCGGCGATTAGCACAGCTATCCAGCCGATAATGTTCCATGTTTTTGCATTGCGGTGGGGAATGGCCAGCCCCTGCAATTGCTTGCTCTTGTAAAAAGCGTAGACCGCCGTGATGCCAGCTAGCGGGAACATGTACGGGAAGCCGAAGATAGTAGCCAAAACGCAAAGGATAAGTAATGCGGCTGCGGTGCGTATTCCTGCTAAATGGTCTTCCATGTCCAACAGCCTACAGTAGACCAATCGGTACAGGCCGCCTATTTTATTCATGGATAACCCCGCATTCTGTGCGGGGTATGGACACTGCAAGATTTATTCATTAGTCTCACTAGTTGTTGTATTTTAAAGACAGACCAGTCTATCCCTAGTTGAATACTCGGTCTATTATTTTCGGCCCGAGTGAAAGATGCAGTACTAGTGTCACATGAACATAAGTCTCTAAGCCTAAGCCGCAGGCGGCTTCTGCAGTTGGCTGGGTTGGCGACGGCCTCGACGGCGGTGGCTGGTTTGGCGGGCTGTGGGGCATCGACAAGCACCAGCGAACCAGCTGATAACACCCCGTTGACCATTGGCTATGTGCCGATTGCGTGCTCTGCTCCCATCGCTATTGCTGATGCGCTGGGGCTATTTGAAAAGCACGGCGTCAACGTAGCCTTGAAGAAATTCTCCGGCTGGGCTGACCTGTGGACTGCCTATGCCACTGAACAGCTTGACGTCGCGCACATGCTCTCACCCATGACGGTGGCCATTGATGCCGGGGTGACCAATGCCGCGCGCCCCACCGAGCTGTCCTTTACCCAAAACACCAACGGTCAGGCCATTACTTTGGCTTCCAAGCATTATGGCTCGGTGAAATCGCCGGAAGATTTCAAGGGCATGGTACTCGGCATTCCTTTTGAGTACTCCGTGCACGCACTCTTGCTGCGCGACTACTTAGCGGCACACGGCGTGAATCCCGTATCTGACCTAGAGCTGCGCCTTTTGCGACCTGCCGATATGGTCGCGCAACTAGCGGTGGAAGGCATCGACGGCTTTATTGGCCCGGAGCCTTTCAACGAGCGCGCCATTAAGAGCGGCTCGGGCAGGATTTGGGTGCAAACCAAGCAGCTGTGGGATAAGCACCCGTGCTGCTCGGTGGCGATGGCGAAAGAATGGAAAGCAGAACATTCCACCGCTGCACAGGGGGTTGTCCGTGCGCTGGAAGAAGCCGCTGCCATCTTGAGTACGCCTGCGCAGTTCGAGACTTCGGCGAAGACCTTGGCGCAAGAGAAGTATCTCAACCAGCCGGCAGAGCTTCTTGATGGCCCATTTTCCGGCGTCTACCAGGACTGGCACGGCAAGACCCACACGGACTTAGACCGTATGTCTTTTGGCGATCCAACTGACCCGGCAGCGATTGTGTGGATGGCCACGCAGATTGCCCGCTGGGGCTTGGGCGGTGACACCTTGACGATGGATGATGCCACCATCATCGCCGCGGCCGAAAGCGTGCTTGTGCCGGGACTGGAAGTGACTGGCGAACACTTAAGTATTAACGGCGTGGATTTTGATCCACTGGCCCCTACCCGTGGATATGACCACATGGACTCGGTGATTTTTCGGTGAATACTAAACCCAAACCACTTCACTCCGTCATCATTGGCGTAGTGATGTTTATCCTCACCATCGGTATTTGGCAGTTTGCCGCCAATGCTGGGTGGATTAGCGATATCGCGCCCACGCCCGCGAATACCTTTGCGCGCGGCGTGGAGATTCTCTCCGATCCTTTCTATCAAGATGGCCCTGCCAGCGTCGGTATCTTCTGGCACCTGATGGCTAGTTTGCGTCGCGTGCTCTTCGGCTTCTTGCTCGCAGCGATTATTGCTTTGCCGGTGGGCTTTATCCTGGGGCGCAGCACCACGCTGCGCTGGGCTGTCGATCCGGTAGTGCAGGTCCTGCGCCCAGTCTCACCACTGGCGTGGTTGCCGCTGGGTTTGGCGCTGCTCAAAGACGCTGAAAATACCGCCGTCTTCGTTATTTTGCTCTCGGCACTATGGCCAATTCTGATTAACACCATCGATGCGGTGCGCAGCGTCAACCCGACCTATATCAATTTGGCCGATACCATCGGTACTTCCTGGTGGTCGCGCATTGTTTATATCTGGCTGCCGGCATCTTTACCGGGCATCATCACTGGCCTGCGCTTGTCGTTGTCCACCGCCTGGCTGGTTATCGTCGCCGCGGAAATGCTCATCGGTGGGCGCGGCGTGGGCTTTTTCGTGTGGAATGCCTGGAATCGCCTGGATATTGATGCCATCGTCGTGGCAATTTTCATCATTGGTATCGCAGGTCTTATTCTTGACCACCTTGTTGGCGCATTGCAGAAAGTAGTTCGCTATGACTAAATCCTTACAGGCCACCTCCACGGATGCCTCGGTGGAGCTGGATTCAATTACCAAGTCCTATGGTCCAACCACGATTATTGGCGATACCCGCATTCACATCAACGACGGTGAGTTCGTATCTTTGCTGGGGCCATCGGGCTGCGGCAAGTCCACTATTTTGAAGATGATTGCCGGTCTCGCGGAGCCTTCCACCGGCACAGTCAGTACTGGGCAGAAGAAAGTTCAAGGTCCAGGCCCCGATCGCGGTATGGTCTTTCAAGACCACGCGCTGTTGCCGTGGATGACAGCGCGTGGCAACATCGATTTTGGTCTGCGCTCCGCGCGCCCCGAATTGAGCAAATCCGAGCGGGCCGACATTACCCGCACCCACTTGGAGCAAGTAGGGCTTACCGATGCCGCGGACCGCCGCCCCGCCCGTCTTTCTGGCGGTATGCAGCAGCGTGTTGGTCTTGCGCGGGCTTTCGCCATCGACCCGCCAATTATGCTTCTCGATGAACCTTTCGGTGCCCTTGATGCGCTGACCCGCCGTGAACTGCAACTGCAACTGCTGGGTATTTGGGAAGCCTCCCAGCGCACCGTCGTCATGGTCACCCACGATGTTGATGAAGCAATTTTGCTCTCTGACCGCGTGCTTGTGATGTCCAAGAGTCCCGAATCCACCATCATCGCCGACATCAA
Organism: Corynebacterium sp. J010B-136; assembly: GCF_002967075.1. GTDB lineage: Bacteria > Actinomycetota > Actinomycetes > Mycobacteriales > Mycobacteriaceae > Corynebacterium. Next base: position 172,936 of record NZ_PUGE01000005.1, read on the forward strand.
CGTCGACCTTCCGCGTCCCCGCCACGATGCCAGCGAAGACCCCGCAGTCGAAACCAAGACCGCAGAGCTGCGCAAGGAGATGCTGAACCTGCTCGAGCACTAAGCAAATTTTTGCTTTAGGAGAAGAGCATTGCCACCCGTTACGACGGGATCGGAAGAAGACTCTGGGACCCCAGCCGGACGACTGGACCCAGGGTCTTCGCTTATCTAATCGTTGACCTTGCATGGAGCTTGTTCTAGCCTGAGGGGCGCGAATTTTCTACAGTCCGCACCGGGTCGGGGGAGATATGAAGTTTTGGAAAGGCGCCGCGGCGTTGTTGGCTGTGGGCGCGGTGGCCTTTGGCGGTTCTATCGCAGGCACTAACTACGTGCTGGATTCGCGGGAAGAAGCCCAGATAGGGGCGCAGCAGGAATTGCTGGACGCGCAAGAGCGCATCCAAATCGTGCCGGACGTCGATGACAGCGTGGAAGCAGCGGCGAATGCGCCGGAGGTGCGGGACAATATTGGCACCTATACGGTGCGCTGCCAGGTGCATGAAGGTGATGAAGAGGGCGAGCTACTGGGCTTTGTCTTTGGTAATCATCATGAGGATGTAGAAACCGCGGTGCACACTGCGGAGACATTTCTGTCCCGCGTAGCGCCAGAAGGCAACGGAGATTTAAGCCATTGCAGAACCTGGGAGAAGTACTCGTCGATCGGTGCTTATGATGCCTCAGGGCGCGCGGTCTAGCTTCCACAAAACTTAAAGCCCCGACTTCCCGCACCATGAGGTGTTGGGGAGTCGGGGCTTCGATTTCAAGTGAAGATTAAAGACGAAGCACCTTAATCTTCACCTTCCTTGCGGATCTTCATCTCAGAGTTTTGCCACCAGCCGGTGCGGGTGATTTCCTCGTAATTGATATCAGCTGGGTCTGGGGTGATACCAGCGGAGTTGGTGCGCAACTCGTACTTCTGGATTGCGCCCCAGTCACGTGCCCAGTCGCCGTCAAGGTAGGACGGGATCTCATAGGAGTAGTTGACTGCCTCAGCAGTAGCCATCGCGCCGCCGCCGGAGAAGGACTGGAAGTCGGTCAGGGAAGTCTGTGCAGGCGCATCCGGAAGGATACGGTACTCAGGGATTTCCGTGACACCAGCGAAGTGGTCAAAGGTGCGCTGGCATGGGAACTGGAATGCCGTTGACCAGTCCAAAAGACCTGGGATGGAAGAGTCGAACTGTGAATTCAACGAGGTCAGCTCAGGTACACGCGGTGGGGTAAAGGCAAGCCAGGAATCTTCGTCGGTGGAGTCATCGACAGCCACCAAGCGAACCACGTTGGCTTCTTCAGGAATTTCATCGAGTGCGATGCGCAGGTTGCGCCACTTCGGTGCCGCGCCGACATCGCGAAGCTCGAGCTCACCAGTGTTGGTGACCTCATTGCCCTCACCAAGGGTGCCGTACTCCAGGGTCAGCTCCATGCCTTCTTGCTCAATGTCGTTGACATCGTGGTGGTAGATATCGCCCGCGGCAGAGACTGCCAGAACGGGAGTGTTTTCACCGGCTTGTTCTGGCAGGTTGTACCACTGCGTGGTCACCTCAGAGGTACCGCGCTGGCCGGAGTTATAGGAACCCAAAACCGGGACCTTGGTGTAGTCCAAGTTGAATGGCAGGTGCATGGTCGAGCCATTGACACCATCAGTGCCGCGGATACCGCCGGAGGAAGTATCGGTGACATTTTCAGCATTGGCCTGGGCATTGGAGCCTGACTCCGAATCACCGGACTGTCCGCCAAGTGATGGATCGCTACTGGAGCTTGCCTGGTCCGAATCCGAAGAACCGGACTGGTTCGAACCAATCGCACCAACGGAAGCGGAGTTGAGGTTTTCAGGCTCAATATCTTCTGGGATGAAGTTTGGATCAAAGCCACGGTTTTCTTCATCCGGGTTGATCAAAGAATCACCGAGCTCACCTGTAACCGGGGTTAGGAAAGAATCATTGGTGTTGGTCTCAATCAACGCCGAATCAGCCATCTGGCAGACATTGCCACCCAAAGCCTTCAGGTTGCCTTGACCGACCGAGTAATTCGGCGACTGCGAGATATAGCCCTTGGCAAAGGAGAGGCAGGAAAAGGCCACGATGGCGATGCATGCAATAGCCAGCGGTGCAGACAAAATATTTGCCCAACGCTTCGTGGAGACCTGCGGCTGTTCAATGCCATGGTTCTTGCGGTAGTTATGCCGAAGCGCCTGGACGATGCCAATGGCGATGATGATAAGACCAATGACCATGACCACGGTGGAGGCCTCAACGGCCATGAACTGAACAGAACGGTCCCACCATGGAATGCCGAAGGACGATACGTACCACCAGGCATTCCAGCCAGCTAAGGAGATAGCCATGAGCATGACTACCGATGCCACCGCGAAAGTACGCGCGCGGGTTGAGCGCATCGCAATTTGCGACAGAACGACGGCACCGAGTGCGGCAATCACGCCGGCGATGCCCGCGTAAATACCGAAGTGGTGCGTCCACTTCGTTGGGGTGAACATGAGGAAGAACATGCTCAACGCCATGATGATGAGCAGGCGCTGGGTTGGGCCCTTCGGGGTGCCCAGAACCTTCTTATCGCGGATGAAGGCGTAGATGATCAACGCTAGCGAGAACAGCATGGTGAACATGGCGAAACGGCGCGTCAGCGAGCCATCAACCGAGCCTTCGAACAAAGTGGTGTAGCGAACGTATTCGTCGTACCAGTTCAGCGATGGGCCCACGGCAGAGCGCACGCGGGTGGATTCCAGGACCGTGGCCAAAGTTTGATCGCTAAAGACCAAGGCGATAACGCTGGTGCCTACTGCCAAGAAGGAAGCAATTAGTGGCAGCCACCCGCCGACGGATTCCTTGCGGCGGCTAAAGATAGAAAACAGTGCAGGCAAGCTGACTAGGAATACCCCTACGGCTAACAGACCAGTGGGGCCTGCGGTCAGCGTCAACGTTGCGGCAATGGTGCCGATAGCTGCTGGCAGCATGCGCGAAGTAGCAATCGAGCGTTCAAAAGATGCCCAAGTAAAGACCACGCCGAAAGCCACGATGGGCTCTGGGCGAATACCGTTGTTGTATGGCAGCCAGAAGGCCAAGAACATAAACGCTGCGGTCCAGTGCGCGACGCGGCGGTCATTAATGACCGGACCAAAGCGTGGCAGGATCTCGCGCGAGAGAATAAACCACGTCAACAGCGCCGCGATTAGCGTCGGGATACGCATGAAGACGGAGGTGGCCGAAATATTGGAGAGAAACGCCACGAGATCGTAGTACGGGGTGCCGAAAGGCGCCTCGGGAACGCCGTACCAGCGGTAGTAGTTGGCCATATACGTCGAGTGCTCTTTGACCCGACCCATGGTCAAAATAAAGCCATCATCAGAGGTATTAGCACCAAAGATGTGCCAGAAGCCCAAGATGGCAGCCACAACGCCATCAAGTGGGCGTACCTGCTTCCAGGTTGCTGGCATGAAGCTAATCTTCTTGCCGTCCAAGCGGTCCATGCGCGCGATGCACACCAAAGCAGCCAGCATCATGATGCCGCCACCAATCATCGCCACCAGCTTGATGGTGGACGGCGAAGAGGTAAACCGGGAGTTGATTTCCACGTGGACATTCATCCCGGCATCGGAAAGCTGCGCGAGGTTTTGCGGGGTATCTTCAATCTCAGTAAAGACACCAACTACCTGCGGACGCAGGTCATCTTCAGATTCCTCGGTGAAATCACCAACGCTGACGGTGGTGCCATCTTCGACGGCGTTGATAGTCAACACGTCGTCATCGTTAAGCTGCGAAACCTGCTCGGCGGAAAGCGAGAGCACAACCTCATCTAAGGAGATAACCGAAAGGCCATCTTCTCCCGCACGCACAAACATGCCGCGGTTCGATGCTTCCTCTGACTCCGGTGGAACCGTGCCATAGAGCATGTCCTGGCCCTCGCGGAGCATATCGATAGCAGCGACCGGAATGGCAGCATCAATTTCTTCCGGGGAGACGGAAATCAGCGGCGCAGTCACCGAATTCAAAGAATCATTCGCTGGCCAGTCAAAAGAAGACTGAGTCTGCGTAACTGGCAAAAATGGGGTGGCTAAAAACAACACGAAGCCTAAAAGGCCGGTGATGATTGCAGCAAGGCGCAGCCCCTTGGGTGCGCGGCGCGCGCTTAGCTCAGGTAGCTCGGCGGTGTAGACATCATTCACGACAAAATACCTTAGTTCACTCGAGCGGCGACGACGAAAGGCCCAATCTGCCTAACGTCCCAGAGATCGGAATCGTTGAAGACCTCTGGGTCAAACAAAATCGCGTCATAACGGACATTGGGCTGGTTAGGGAAGATATCCACCGCCAGGTGCGCCTTGTAACCATCATCGGGCGATTCAATATCGCCGCGGAAGATCATGGCATTGGGCACATCCCACGGGTTGTTTTCTAGCGTGTCGACGAATTCCTGCGGGCTCTGGTCCCAAGAATTTTCTGCCCACGTAGACATCTCTTCGTTGCGCTGTTTAAACTGCCCCAGCGGATTGGCGTAGTGCGCGGTAAAAGCATTGAAGCCGTAGTACGGGTAATAGGCCATAAAGAGCTTCTCATCCGTCATTACGACATCAGCGTTGTGGTCTTGGAAGAACTCATCGATCTCGCTGTAGTATCGTGCGGAGTCAGCAGGGAATTTATCAGCGCGCTCACCGTTGCCGTCGGTATCGGAGTAGGCATTATCAATCGCGGTCTGGTGCTCCGCAGGGATTTCTTGCATGTAAAAAATTCCTGCCAACGCGGTAATGACTGCGACCACCGCGGCGAGGTATTCGCGGGTGCGATATTGCTCGTAGAGATGAGCAAGACCCAAAACACCAGCGGTAGCCATAATCAGCACGACGAGGATTTCTAGGCGGAAACCCAAAAGCGTCGTGCCCAATAGTGGCAGCACCATGGATGCGACAATCCACAGGTACACGCCAATGAGCGCCCACCCCAGCGTGCGAATGTGGACGTTTTTAACGCGAATGACCAAGTAAACAATGCCGATCAGACACAGCAGGCCAACTATGGACGGTGCCAAAAACGGCACGGGTATTTCGGTGCCCTCGGCCGGTAGATAGTGCTGGGCAGCAGTTTCGGTGGGGAAGTCCGCGCGCAGAACGGCGAGGAGATAAGGCCCCCATGCGATTGCGGCAATGGCCAAAGAACCAAATCCAATAACCGCTAGCCGCACAATCGGTTTGAAGGATCGTTCCACAATCGCGGTCACCAGAGCCACGAAAGACACGACCGTGACAGCAATCGCGCCGGTAAATAGTGTGTAGAACGTCGCTGAGATTCCCAGGAATACCAACAGTCCCGCGGTGGCTCCCCAGGAACCGTGGAAAGCGCGCGAGCACATGATCGCTGCGGCTGGAACACCCAGCGCAATAACAGCGGAGTATGGTTCATCGACAGCTAGCGTCAGCGTCAACGCGGTGGTGGTCAACGCAATGACCGTGCCCAAAGGCAAAGAACCCGTTAAGCGCTGCCAGACAGGAACCAACAAGCAGCAAGCCATGGCGATAGAAACCAAAGACCACGGCTGGAATGCTTCCCAACCTTGCAACCCCAAAAGATTGGCCATGCGCCCGCCGAGCCAGAACCAACCCATGGGATAAAAGGTGGGCATGTCAGCATAGTTCATATCCGCATAGCCGCCCTCGACGGTCATGCGGGTCAAAAACTGGGTGCGAAAGACCTGGTCAACCTGAATACCGTGCAGCCACAACTTGGAAGCCGACAGCGGCATCCCCAAACTACAGATGACAATCAGCGCGGGGGATAGATAAGCCACCACGACCGTTAGCCATGCCAGTGGCCCTTTGCTCTGTACACCGCGTTTGGTCCACAGATACAACAAGCCTGCGACGATTACTACCGTGACCACAATGCCCGCAGTGGATAGACCGCGGGTGACCATCGAGGTATTAAAAGCCGGCAAAGATACCTGTTTGAACACAAACCAGGCTATTAACGTAACTAAGCCGCCACCGATGGCCGCTGCAGCCATACCGACTAAGACGCCAAGGAAACTTGTCGTATCGCGAGTTGCGGGCGTGAGCGAATGGGTATCGCGCACTGGGGTGGAATCGGCAGGCGGGTTGGCCTCCGCTGAATGGGTCACAGTCATGGGGTTAGTCTCCCATACATAGGCGTTATTCCTTGCTAAAGGCCGCTTCCATAAATCTAAACGTGGAAGCGGCCTTAAAAATCAGAGGTCGAAGAGCATGAAATTATGAAGTCCGGCTCAAGGTCTTAAAACGGCAAACGACGGAAGATCGACTGCGGAATGAACTTGAATGCCAAAGAAACGTACTGGAACAGTGGGTGGACAAAGATGGAATCCTTGCCTTCCAACACTGCCTTGACGGTTGCTTCAGCGACCTCATCAACGTTAACGGTCAGCGGTGCTTCACCAGCATCAGCAGACATCTTGGTACGAACCTGGCCGGGACGAACAACCAAAACATTGACGCCAGTGCCACGCAGTGCCTCATTGAGGTTGACGTAGAAACCATCGGTGCCGGCCTTGGATGCGCCGTAGACAAAGTTCGAACGACGCACGCGCATACCAGCAACAGAGCTCATCGCCACGATGGTGCCATGTCCCTGCGCCTTGAACTTCTTGCCCAGCAAGACACCAACAGATACAGGTGCGGTGTAGTTGATCTGCGCAGAAGCCACGGCCTTTGCCTGGTCCTGCCACAGTTCTTCCTGGTCACCCAAAGTGCCAAAAGCTACAACAGCAACGTCAACATCGCCGCGCTCAAATGCCTTGTCGATGACCTGTGGGTGGGACTCAAAGTCAGTCGCATCGAAGTCAATAACTTCAACGTCTGCACCCTGCGCCTTCAAAGACTCCACCGCATCAGTAATGCGTGGGGAATCAGCGCGCGCCGCAAGGGATACTTTGGCTGGTCCGTTCTCTAAGAACTCGGAGATAATTCCCAGTCCGATTTCGCTGGTGCCGCCGAGCAGCAGCAGGTGTTGTGCTTGTCCAGTTGCGTTAAGCATGAAGATTCCTTTCTTAGCGCAGCTCGAGGCGGCGTGACATATCGGAGGCGAAGACGCCCGTTGGGTCAATGTTGTTGCGGGTCTTGAGCCAGCCTTCTAGCTCTGGGTACATGGTGTGGAAATTCTCCGCAGAGGTGCGGGATTCCTTAGCCAAGTACAAACGGCCGCCGAATTCCATGACGCGCTTATCCAAATCATCCAAGAATTCACCCAGACCTGGACGAATAGGGAAGTCCACGCAGACGTTCCAGCCTGGCATTGGGTAGCTCAATGGCGCCTTGTTACCTGGGCCGAACAGCTTGAACACGTTCAGCGCGGAGTAGTGGCCAGACTTCTGCATATCGCGGATGATGTCCTTGAAAGGTTCAACAGCGTCCATTGGAACCACGAACTGGTACTGCAAGAAGCCCTTGGAACCGTAGCCACGGTTCCACTCACCGATGAGGTCGAGTGGCTGGTAGAACTGTGTCAGGTTCTTGACCTGGTTCTTCGCCGGTGCGCCCATGGCGTAGTAGGCCTCACCGATGGCCATGAGTGAAAGCTTATTCATGGTCCAGGATGGGAAGATATCTGGCACGGTCATCAGCTGCGGTGCGTTGAACTTCAACGGATCGGCAGCGAGTTTCGGTGCGAATTCTTCTAACTGCTCCAGCGTGGCCAAAGAACCACGGGAGATAGTAGAGCGGCCCAGCTTCGGCTCAGGTGAGATTACGTCGAACCAAGCGGAAGAATAGGTGTAGTTGTGCTCAGAACCATCAGAGTGTGCAGCAACGGTTTCATCCAGGTTGCTGGTGCGCTCAGTATCCGCGATGAAGTACGCGGTTTCGGTCTTGGTCATGCGGATCTTCGCGCGCAAGATAATACCGGTTAGACCCATACCGCCGACGGTGGCCCAGAATAGCTCTGCATCTGGGTCATCCTCGCTGCCTTCGGGCGTCAGGTGCAGCACCCGGCCATCAGCAACCAGCAGTTCCATCGAGGTGACGTGGTCGCCGAAGGAACCTTCGGAGTGGTGGTTCTTGCCGTGAATATCTGGACCAATAGCGCCGCCGATGGTGACCTGGCGGGTACCAGGAAGTACCGGAACCCACAGGCCAAACGGCAGGGCAGCCTTCATCAGCTGGTCTAGGGTGACACCGGCATCAACATCAACGATTGCTGATTCCGGGTCGATGGAGTGAATACGGTTAAGCGACTGCATGTCAATGACAAGGCCGCCGGCATTTTGCGCTGGGTCGCCGTAGGAACGACCCATGCCGCGGGCGATGACGCCGCGGCGCAGGTGATCTGGCTTATCTGCATTGTCATCGGCGACCATGGCAACGGCCTGACGGATTTCATCAACGTCGGCGGTTGCCAGCACATGTGCGGTTGTAGGAGCCGTGCGGCCCCAGCCATGTAAAGATTTTACGGTGGTGTGCAATTCCATAATTTCAAAGCTTACCTAGCTTTAGGGATACAACACCTAACCAACGGGGCTCATTCACCGATTACACAGGTGATTTTCAGTACAAGGATCCGCGATTCGGATATTTCCTACACATCCTCAGTAGTTTCTTGGTCTGGCCGACCCATGCCAGCACTAGGTTGCGGAGCAGTTTCGCTTAACGATGCCAAACTCGACCTAATACTTTCCGCCACCGTCGTCGCACCCTCGTCACCTGCTTCTTCTGCACGTGTGGCCAGTTCATTGAGCGTTTCTTCGGCATAGCCGCTGGCAATCAGTTGCTCATATAGCTCGGAATAAGCTTGCTCATACATGGCGTAGAACTCTTCATTGTCCAAGAAGCGTTCCTTGAGGATGCCACTGTCGCTGCCACCGCCTGGGCCTGCGCCTTCACGTTCATCGCCACCCGGCATTTGGCCACCGCCTGGCATCTCACCGTCCTGCGGCATCTGGGGCATCTCCATTCCCTCAGGCATTTCCATGTCATCGGGAAGCGCCGGCATTTCTGATTGGGTGTTTGTGTCGGGCTGCATGCCGCCCATGCCACCACCCATACCGCCGCCTCCGCCCATCATTCCGGATAGCGCCATGTTGAGGTCCCACGACAAGACCGTGAATTGCTTCTCGGTCGTGTCGTACCAGAGGTAGTAGTTATTACCGGGGCCATCCATTGCGTCATTATTGGATAAGATTTCTTGGGTGGCTAAGTACTTGGCAAAAGACTCGGTATCAACATAATCATCGAGTTCCTCGGCGAATTCCTCATCAGTGGACTCATTGAGGAACTTCATCAGCGTCATTACCGGCTGCAGGTCATAAGCGCCTTCAGCATTGATCTGTTTAAAGGAATCCTCATAATCTGTTGGATCATCGCCCAGATAATCCAGGGATCCACCGGCGCGGGCTTTGTACAATACGCCGCTGCCCAGTTCATCGGCCCACTGTTCATCTGGCGTGTCCACCACGATGCGGGCAGCGCTTTCGCTTCCGTTTACCGTGACTGAAGTAAAGGTGTAATCCTGGGTCACCTGACCACTCTCGGCGGTGAGTTCCAAAGCGAGCGCTTCATTAATTGCCACATCGGAACCACTAGCAGCCGGACGCAGGGCAATCTCCGTCATGCCCTGGTAGGCACGGCCTTCTTCATATTCATCAAAGCTAATGAGCCACGGTAATTCCTCCGGGTTATCTTCAGAAAGCTGCGTCATGCCACCGGGGCCACCACCTTCGCCGCCACCCATGCTGTTTCCACTAAGTGACTGCAAGGTGGAGTTGCCCTTGAGGCGAAGACCGACATCTTCAATCAAGGTGCCATCGATAGTGATATCGGCACGGATATATTCTTTCTCGCCGTCTTCGCGGAAAGTGCTGAGCATTTCTTCGTATTCTGCTTGGTCGAAGGTGATGTCAATGGTGTGCGTGGTGGCATCGAAAAGCTCTGCGTCACCGTCGATGTCATTGACGATGACCGTCTCCGAAACTAGTTCTGAGGTGATGTACGGACGAACCATCGAGGTGCCAAATGCGAGCGCGATGGCTAAGCACACGGCGATTGCTGCAATCAGCAACTTCCAGTGATGCCGCAAGCGAACCGGCAAACGGTGGCGCAGCGAAGTAGAAGTGTTATTGGTGGGTTGTTCAAGTGAATGCGACATGGTTACATATCCGTCTGGTCATAGCCAGTGAGCACGGTGGCCTTTTGCCCGGCGTTGATTACGCGCAGCTCACTGATGAGATCTGAGGCTTTAACGCCCTTCTTCAACCTTGCGGTGTAGCTGTATTCCAGCAAGGAGCCGCCGCGAACGCTTTCGGTACTAATGAGTTCGTATTCGGTGGTGTTGCGGATCAGGATGTCGTCAATGATTGGTGCGTAGTCATCGCCATCGGCAGGCACCTGCAGCTTGATGACCTGGCGTTGGACATCGAGTGCGAACCAGTTGAAGCGGTGCATAACCACAATGACCGCGCAGATAACAATGGTGGCGATGACAGCCAAGGAGTAGAAGCGGGTACCGCAGGCCATGCCGATGCCCATGACGAGGAAGATGAAGCCGACGTCGCGGGTTTCTTTGATGGCGTTACGGAACCTGACCACTGAGAGCGCGCCGACCAATGCGAAGGCGCGGGCAATATTAGAGCCCACAATCAGCATGATGAGCGTGATGAGCATGCCGAGGATAATCAGGGTTTGCACATAGCTTTGGCTGTAGCTGATGTTTTTATGGGTATTGCGATACACCCACGCCACGACCAAGCTGCAGACCAAGGAGAGGGAGAGCGATAACAGGACGTCGGCGATGCTGAAAGTGCCGGAGAGGTCAGTGAGACCGAAATCGAGGTTCATGGAAGGTCTTTTTTCTAGTTGTGTGCGTTGGAATGAGCGGAATGAGATTGGGCCGGATTGCCGGGCAGTGTGGTTGGCTCGACGTGTTCTTCCTCTGGTGCGTGGAAAAGCGACCGTGGCGCCAGACCATGGGCTTCGATGCTTTGGCAGTATTTGGAGATGCGTTGGACTTGCAAGTCATGGCGGGCGGCCATATCGGTGACCCAATAAGGGGCGCGTTCATTGACTTTGACTTCCATCACCGCCAAGTCAGGGCGAATGATAAAGCGGTTTTCTGCTTCGGCTCGCAGGTCAAAGTCGCGATCGCGGCCGCTGACCTTGTGATCTAAGGTCACGCGCAGTCCTAAGTCAGCGTCGGTTCCCACATACGGTTCGCGGCGGTAGCCGGTCATCGCGGTGGGACGTAGTTGAAGGCGGATGCTTAAATCTAAGACTTCATCGATGAAGCTTTGATCCGCGCCGGGGTATTCAATGCGCTGATGGCGGTCGCACAAATCCAGTGCTAGGTGATAAGGCAGCATGACCCGGCGCTTTTGAGTAACACGATTCACGCGTTGTTTGATTTCGACGGCCACCATGGCATCGGCTGAAATAGGTCCATCGGCACCGCCGGTTTCCCCGTAGCGGCGAATCCGTAGCTTGCGACGAAACTTCAAGCCTTCGATCTTCTCGCGGTAAAACCTCAGGTTGGCGGTGTCATAGTAAACGCTCCACACCCCGTAGCCAGTTGGTCCCGCGTACGGGTCCCGAACCATGTGTTGGTTCAGTTCCTCGCGGATAGCCGGAACTTTGTCCTCGGGGACCAAGTACTTCAACTCATAGCGATTAAACGCATGGAGTTTGCCCGGGGCACGTAGTTTGTGACCAGTTGCGTCATGGTTATTCATGGGTTTACAACAGTCCTTTCTGTGTTGTGCTGCCTGTTAGATACGGCAGTTTCTTTGGGCACAGATTTATTGTTGTAAAACCGCAAGCGGATTAAATCGCCCCGCAGGAGTATTTTGCGTACTGCATCCGCGGTATATTTCTCTCATCCTGCTGCGGGACGCGTTATTCGCACTACGGTGACAAAGTAGAAGGAACTTTATAACCGACGCCAAAATGTAGAAGAACAAGGAGAATGGTCGAATGAGCCAGCCCGCCGTATCTCTCAAGGATCGTTCTATGTGGCTGCCCGCTTGGGCAGTGGATGTGGCGATCATGGCGCTGATTCTGATTACGGCGCTGGTTCCGATGCCCGGTGGTTTTCCTGGAATATTCCCCGGGCTATTTCCCGGTGGCGGCCCGGGAGGTTTTCCTTCTGGTGGGCCTGGCCAAGGCCCGCAGCTACAAGACCAGCACCTAGCGTTAATTGGTTTGGGGATAGCGCTAGTGACCGTTGCGGCAGTTCCTCTGCGGCGCCGCTGGCCGCTGCCGGTATATCTTTTTAGCCTGGTGGTCTATGTCTGTGCCGTAAGTTTCGGCTTTCCGGCGCTAGCACCGGGCATTGGTGCAGGAGTCGCAGTATTTGCGGTGGCTAATAACTTACCGCGCTTACAGGCGTTGAGCTTTGGCGCCGCGGGGGCTGTGGCCGTTGCGATAATAAGTCTGTTTATCAATGAACATATGGTCTTAGAGCCGCAGGTTTTCCAGATAGCGGCAGGTATCGCGATTGCTACCGCTCTAGGAGACAGCGCGCGCTCGCGCCGGGAATATACGCAGGCTGCGATGGAACGCGCCGAGCGCGCTGAACAAACCCGCGAAGCAGAAGCACGCCGACGCGTGGCTGAAGAACGCCTGCGGATTGCACAAGACCTTCATGACACGGTCGCGCACCGGATCTCCGTTATCAGTTTGAATGCAGGCGTGGCATCGAGCTTGCTGGAGACCAAGCCGGAGAAGGCCAAAGAATCTCTTGCGACGATTCGCTCGGCATCGCGTGACGTTTTAAGTGATATCGGCGTGCTCTTGCGTTACCTGCGCGCGGATGGTTCCAGCGAGCAGTTGGGCCAAGACGGCGCATCCGCATATCTAGTGCAGCCGGGCTTCGATGACATCGATGCATTGGTTGCGTCCTTGAAGGAAGCTGGGCTGATGGTCGAAAAAATCATCGACGGCGAGGTCGCGCAGGTGGATGAAACCACGGGACGAGTTGCCTACCGGATTGCACAAGAAGGACTAACCAATGCGCACAAACACGGCTCAGGTGGAACTGCGCAGCTCAAGATAGTGGTAGATAGCGTTAATGCGCAGACACTAAACATCGAGGTGATAAACCCAGCCAACGGTGCAGACCGCAATCAACCAGATGCCCCGCAGGGACACTTAGGGCTTAGAGGATTAAAAGAACGCGTTGGTGCAGTGGGCGGAGAGATTTCTACTTCGCACGCAGCGGGTAAATTTATCCTTCAAGCCGAACTTCCTTTGCGCAGTCAGAGAAGAAACCGAGAGGAAAAGTAGTGACCACTGTTGTCGTAGTAGATGATCAGGTACTGGTGCGCCAAGCGGTGGTAGATATCCTTGCGAGTGCCGACGGAATCGAAGTCTTAGGTGCTGCCGCCGATGGGGTAGAAGCCATTGAAATGGCAGCGGACCTAGAACCGGATGTCGTGTTAATGGATATTCGCATGCCGCGGCTTGATGGGATTGCTGCCACCGAAAAGATCTGCGCTGAACCCACGAATATCAAAAGCCGGGTACTAATCCTCACCACCTTTGAGGAAGACGAATACGTGGTTTCTGCTTTGCGCGCCGGGGCCAGCGGATTTATTGGCAAGGGTGCCGAGCCTGAGGAAATCATTCGTGCTGTACAAGCAGTCGCTGCCGGCGATGAACTTCTATCCCCAGTGGCCACGCGCAGTCTCATTTCCCAGTATGTGCGCTCACCTGGGCCGCGTCCGGCGGTTTCTGAAGAAGCATCGAAAAGCCTAGAGCTACTGACCGAGCGCGAACGTGAAGTCTTAGAACTTGTGGGACGCGGGCTATCTAATCAGGAAATTGCTGAGAAATTCTTTATTTCCCCGCATACCGCGAAGACACACGTCAACCGAATCATGAGCAAGATTTACGCGCATGACCGCGCGCAGTTAGTCATCTTGGCCTATGAAAGCGGGCTGTTAGTACCCGGGGAATAGCACTGTGAAAGGTTTGACTGCCGTTTAAAACGGAACGCTGAAGGCGAATAGTTAAAGCGACCAATTGGCCCCGCGCGTGGGCTGAGCCCTGGTGGTGAGGACGCTAATTGCTTCGTCAACGAGGTAGTCATTGAGCGCGGTGGTTGCGGCTTGGGCGGCGGGGAGTCACCGTCCATGATTGCATCCAGAATTGCGCTGTGGTGTTTCTTTCCAGCATCCATTGTGAATTCGCTATTGGTGATGGTGGCGCGCCAGAAGCGGCGGGACAACACATAGAGCGGACTCAGCGATTGGGCGAGGTAGTGGTTGTCCGCGCCGGTGATGAAAAGTTCGTGCCTGGTGGCAACGGCTTTAAGGTAAGAGTCAAGGTTCTTGCAGGATAAGATGCGTTCGCGCTGGCGAGTTAGTTCTTTGATGATGCTGTCGTCGGCGCGGGCGATAGTCAGAGCGACAGCGAGGGATTCTAGTGCTCGGCAATACTTCGAGTACTACCTCATCGCCGTAGCCATACTGACGTTGCTGACCGGCATATTTATGAAGGAGACCAAAGACGTCGACTTGAGTAAATAGGATAAGGCAGCAAACAGATCCAGATTCATGCTGATGTTTGCCGCCTGAACTGTCTTTAAGTAGTTCGCAACATCGCCGTCGAGCAGAAAAGCAATAAAGAACTTTTCGATACAGACTCCGGTTGGATTTACCGTATGCAGGTTGAGAACGCGTAGCTATTTAGTACAAATCCATGATGTCGCGGATTTCGGTAGGCAGTTCTTCCTGCGTGGTGATTTCTGGGCCTTCGTACTCGCGCAGGATTTTGTAGACCAGGCCGCGGGAGGTCGAATCCAACATCGGGATTTCCTCGGCCATCAGCCTGGTCATGAAATCATTAAGTGGAAGATTGGTGTGCTCTGCGGCGATAAAACGCCCATTGCGCTTGTCCTCTTCCGTGCGCTCATCTTGCGCAGCTTGCTGGGCAGGGGTCAGATTTTCCATCTTGCCGTCATACATACCACCCAGCTTAGTCCCTGCGGTTAAACCACTTGGCCTTCAGCTTCAGCCGCGGTGACCTTCGGGATAAAGAGCGAGGTAGCTACCGAGATTGCGAGAATGATGGCAGCGACCAAGAAAGCCGTGGTGTAGCCAGCGACAGAATCCGAACCGGCAGGGGAGCCAGCCACCATGAATACCGGCAGGATGGCAAAGGAGACACCGGCACCGAGGTTGAAGGCGGCGGAGTTCATGCCTGGCAAGAAACCTTCGTTGTCCTTGGGGGAGTTCACAACACCGAGGTTATTGAGCACGATATTGCCGATACCTGCGTAAGTAATACCCAGCAAGATGACGGCAACAATCAGTGTGATCTTGGAGTGCACGCCGACGAAAGCCAAGACCACCAGCAAAATTGCCGAGGCAGCATTGCCGATACGCAGCAGGTTTCCGTAACCAATTACTGGTGCGAAGCGGCCAGCGAAAGGACCGACGACCAAACCGATCAGTGCATAAGGTGCCAGCAGGAATAGGGATGCGGCATCGGCGCTCATGCTAAAGCCCGCGGTGGGGTTTTGCGCCAGCGATACAGCAACGCCGTTAACAGCAGCGAAGACACCGGTCATGGTCAACACGGTGGTCAAAAGCAGACCCCAGGTTTGGCGGCGCTTGAGATACTTTGGTGCAACCAATGGCTGGTCGTGCTTATTTTCCCACTTCCAGAACACCGCAAAGAAGATAAGACCGATGACGACTCCGACGATGACCATGAACCAGTTGGCAGCGCCGGCCTTACCGGCTTCGTTAACAGCCAAGGTAATGGAGCAAACGCTGATTACCAGCAGGACTGCGCCTAGCCAGTCGACCTTGATGCCACTCGATGGCTTAGATTCCGGAGCCCAGGCAGCGACCATCGCTACGGCGATGAAGCCCACGATGGCAATGAGCCAGAAGACAGAGCGGAAGCCCCAGTGCTCAGCCATCCAACCGGAAACCAGCACGTCCACGCCAGCGACACCACCGTTAATAGCGGCGACAAGACCAAGCAAAGTACCCAGACGAACTTCGTTTTTCACCTGGCTGCGCAAGATGATCAAGGTCATCGGAATGGTAGGACCAGCGATACCCTGCAACGCACGCGCGAACATGAGCACGCCAATATTTGGTGCAAGCGCTGCGATGACACCGCCAATAGCCATGACAGAGAGCATGATGAGCAGGATCTTGCGGCGGCCGACGATATCGGAAAGACGCGGTAAGAAAAGACCGCACATCGCGCCACCGGTAAAGAAGGCGGTCTGGGTAAGACCCACGGCTGCTTCATCAGTATTGAGCTCGTGCGCCATGGTGGTCAGCACTGGTGAGAGCATCGACGCGTTGAGCTGGAATGCTACGGCGGCTGCCACCAGCACGGCCATCAGCAGGGGCAGGCCACCTTTGCGGGTATCAACCGGGTCGATAACACCAGCTGATGCTTGGCCGTTGGGAGTGGAAGACATTGGGTTCTCCTGGATCGGTTAAAGCGCTAAGTCTTAAAAGTTGGTGTTGCCAATGCGAGTTAGGGCACCGACCAGCAGATCCCAGAACTTTTCGGCATCTACGTCCACGGCTACCGCGGTATTCGGGGGATCAAAGTCTGGGTCATCGGTGACCCCTAGTCCGCTCGGGTCATTATTAGACCAGGTGCGGCGGAAATCAACGATGGTTTGTCCGCGCGCGTGCTGGCCTTGGGTTTCCACATAAATGGGAGCGCGCACAGTACGCACGATGGAAGGATCAGCAACCGCTGCCACAGCCAAAGGATCGTGCATAGGTGGGCCAGGGTAGTTGCGCTCTTTCATGTAGGAAGCGCCGAAGAATTCCACGAGCTCCGCGATAAACTGCGCAACATCAGTGCCAATGGCCTTGAGCTGATCCATGCGCTCAGGAACCGCAAGCACCTGGTGGGTGACGTCAAGTCCGACCATGGTTACTGGCCAGGATTCTTCAAAGACAATCGCTGCGGCTTCCGGGTCAGCCAAGATATTGAACTCAGCAGCTGGGGTCATATTGCCGGTGTGGTGCCCGCCGCCCATCAAGGTGATGCCGCCAACGCGCTCAACCAGCTGTGGGTACATGCGAGCGAAAAGCGCGATGTTCGTCAAGGAACCAGTGGGGATAATGACCACGGAACCGGGTTCATTCTCAGAGATAACCTGGGCAATGAGGTTGACCGCGTGGATATCTTCCAGCGGGACACTAGGCTCAGGCAGTTGTGGGCCATCGAGGCCAGAATCGCCGTGGATTTCATCGGGGATAAGTTGCGGGCCAACCAGGGGGCGTGAAGCACCAGCGGCAAAAGGAATGCCGGTGATACCCGCAACGCGTGCTACCGCGCGCGCATTGGTGGTGACTTTTTCCAGAGTTTGGTTGCCGGCGACGGTGGTTACGGCCAAAAGCTCCAGGTTAGGATTGCCATGAGCCAGCAGCATGGCGATGGCATCATCATGGCCCGGGTCGCAATCGAGGATGATTTTCCGTGCAGGTGAGGTGGAATCTGCGTTCATTCTCGCAAAGTCTACTCGCTACCTTCCTATATATTCACAACTCCCCGGCAATTGACTCGACGCAGGTATTCTGGGGCGCTATGACGAATGAATCTTTCAACACTGCGGACAATAAAGAAGACAATTACGCCCTCGATGACACCCTGGCTGGACGCGTGGTACAGGCAGGTTTTGCAGGCGCGGCGCTGAGTCTCCCGGATTACATCAAAAATCCGAAGGCGCTGACTACTTCCTATATCTTGCTGCTGGGCTCCTTTACCGGACTGGTGGGCTACCTCAACGCCATTGATGAAGACGAAGACACCACTCCGGAGCCACCGGCTGAATCTAGCCTGCCGCTGTGGCAGCTTATCGCTGGTCTGAGCATCATTGCAGTGCTGAAAGTCCTTGGTTTGCGCAAGCTCGCACAGGCGTTGACCAAGCGTGGGGTGAAGAAACCCTGGTCGATTTTCGGCGGGGTAGGCGCTGGCGTAGTTTTCGCTGCTAGTGAGTATGCCGCACGTCGCGGCTAGTAACATTTAAGTACGCTGGGCACTATGTCAGGCACTGGAGTATTTGACCTCGACAGCCTTCATGACCGTAAAAAGCGCGAGCGCAAAAAGCTCGCAGATTCCACCCGCGACGGTCATACCGGCGGCGAGGATCACAAAGACCACGTTGATGCAGATATGACTGTCCATTTGCGCCGCGAACCACTCACCGTCATCCTGCAAGTCTCCAATATTCGCGATGATGCAGAAGTACATCGCCATATCGGTATCAACGACGCATTAACTTTCGCACAGCTTCACGATGTTTTGGTGACCTGCTTTGATCTGCCACACGAAGAGTCCCCGTGGCACTTTTACTACTTGGATGAAGAAGCCCAAAGGATAAATCCCAACCACCACGTCGCCGAATTTTTATGGCGCGAGGGCGAAGTGGTGGAATTCACCTGGGGATTGTGGGACTTTAAGCTCACAGTTGCAGAGATCTATCCGCGTGATGGCGGCACCCCGCAAGCACTCTGCGTGGGCGGTTCAGGATCATTTCCGGGATCTAAATTTGACCTCACCGCGATTAACGCGGCATTGACCGGGCAAGCGGTCATTGATGAGATTCTGACCTATCTGACCCCGCCGGCCCGCGGGATTATTGAACGCTCCCGACTCTTTGATTTCGTCCCCCTTTTACAGGCTCTTGATCTTAGCCGTGACGTGGACTTATCCCCTGAAGTGACCAAGAAACTCGCGTCCTTGCCACGGGAGGTAACAACCGAGGGCCAAGACGCATTTTGGTCGATTATTTTAGGTCTTGCGTGCATGGGCAGTGAAGAATTAATGGGCGCAGTTACCGCCACCACCATGGAAGCATTGGGGTGGATTGATGATGACGGTGAGGAGCTAACGGCGGAAGAAATCTGGGCGATGTGTGAGGCATCGACAAGCGTATTGGCGTCTGTTGGCGCCTGGGGACCTGAGGCCGCCGCGCCCGTAGACCGTTTAGATATCTTCCGCGCGCTATTGCGTGGGGTAGGCTAACCCTTCGTGACTTCATCGAATAACTCTTTAAAAACCCAACTTTCGCGGTTCGTGCTCGTCGGCATCTTCACCGCGATCTTGGACTATTCAGTCACCATGCTGCTGACCTATTTCGGTCTGCACCGCTCTGCGGCCAAGGCAATCGGTTGGGTCTTTGGCACCGTCGCGGCCTACTTGGTCAATGCGCGCTGGACTTTCGGCGCGAAGATTTCCGGCAAGACCGCAATCAGTGTGGCCTTGTTATATGCCTCGACTTTTGCGGTGCAAAATGTGTTGTACTGGCTGCTAAATTCCCCGCTGCAAGCATTAGGTTTTGATGGTTTAGTCAAAGACACCATTGCTTTTGTGATTGCGCAGGGTGTTGCCACGGTGACAAACTTTGTTATCCAACGCGTCTTTGTTTTTAAATCAAAGTAAGTCTTTTTAGATAGGATAACCGCGATGACTTCTGAAGGTGCCGCACGTCTGGCTAAATCAAATTCACTGCGCGGCCAGTCCACTAAATTCGCGATCACCGGCGGTATCTCCGCGGTGATTGATGCAGGGCTGACCTGGATTTTCCAGATTGCGCTGGCGCTTTTAGGCAATATTGAAGCGCGCTCAGTGGGCTTTTTCTTCGGTACCTTAACGGCCTATTTGCTGAATCGCCGGTGGACTTTTCGCGCGCAGCCATCCAAGCGACGTTTTGCCATGGTGGCGCTGACCTATGCTCTTACTTATGCCGTCAATATTGTGATTTACCGGTGGGCATTCCCATTTTTCGATCACACCTTAGACTGGCGCTCCACCTACGCGCTGGTGGTGGCATTTATCCTCGCGCAAGGAACCGCCACCGTGATCAATTTCTTTGTGCAGCGTTGGTTGATTTTCCGCAACGCGCCCAAAATCCGCGAAGTCTAGCCGTGCGATAGCCGTGGATTAACCGTGCTCTGGGCGGCGGAAATCCTCGCGACGGCCGCGGTTGTGCAGCTTGAGCCACTGCGCAAAGCCCTTCGGGTCGTGCTGCTGGACGAGGAAGAACCAACCAAAGCGCGCGAATTCCTGCGGTAGTAGCTTGCGCATGCCGCGCTGCCACAGCAAGTAGCCACGGTTGCGGTAGGTGAAATAGCGTTTGAACTCGCCTTCGGGGTATTGGGTGTGCATCTTGCCGCCCAAAATCGGCTTGAATTCATCAGAGCCATCTGGGTGCAGGTAGGCACAGGTAAGCGCAGTTCCAAACGATAAGCCCGAATTAACCAGGCGGCGGTGGTATTCCACCTCATCGCCGCGGATGAACAGGCGGTAATCAGGCACGCCGATGATCTCCATGGCGCGGGCAGAAATCAGCGCGCCGTTGAAAAGCGAGGCGATTCCAGGCAAGAACTCGCCTTCTAGCTCTTCCATGCGCCGGCGCCACACCAGCCCCTGACGCAGTGGGAAAGCTAGTGCACCGGGGTCGTCGATATTGCATACAGCAGGGGAGACCTCATGCAGCGCATTAGCTTCAGCCACGCGGTAGAGCTCTTTCAACACAGCTTTATCAGCGGGGCGGCCGTCATCATCGGCACACCAGATGGCATCGGCGCCCAAAGAAAGTGCGGTTAAAAATCCCAAGGCAAAGCCGCCGGCACCACCCAAATTGGTCTTGGAGGGGACATAAACGGCACGCTCGCCGGCGAGGTCATCGACAAGCTGCTTAACGGCCTTATCCGCACCGTTGTCCACCACAATGACCCACTGCACCGGGTGGGTTTGGCCTACTACCTGCTCTAGCGAGGCGCGCAATAATTCCACGCGGTTATGGGTGACAATGACCGCCGCGGTGGAACCGGTGGAGCGTAAAGGTGCAATGCGTGGGGAAGTAGTGCGCGAAGTGGGCATGGCGTTTATTCTTTCACGAATTTCCCGGTGGTAGCATTTCGCCATGGATCTCGCGCGCATCTGGCCGCCTTTTGGCTTAGAAATCACAGCTTCTCATGCTGGTGAGGAGATTTCACTGCGGGTGATGCGGGATGAAGATATCGCAGTGCTTAGCGATGCCACCCCGACCGATATCTTCGGCGCCGACATCCCCGAGCACGCGTTTGGCTGGCTTTTCGATGAAACCAATAGCCCCGCGCTATTTCGCTGGGAACACCGTGTACAGATGTCGCCCGCGCACTGGTCCCTGGACTTGGTTGTGATTAAAGACGGCGAAGTGATCGGCTCTGTTGATATGCGCGCCAATGATTTTCCGACCACGAAATCTATCGAAACCGGTTCGTGGATCTACCACCGCTTTCAAGGCCGGGGCATCGGAACTTTGGTGCGCCACGCCATCGCAGAGCTGGGCTTTAACCATTTCGGAGCTGAACGCCTCACCACCGCCTGGGCGTGCAGCAATAAAGCATCGGCGGCTGTGAGCGCCAAGTTGGGATATACCACCACCGCTGATATCACCGTGGAATCCCTGGGACCTGATAACCACACCGCACCCGGGGTGCGGGCGGAACTTCTACGCCGCAATTATCATCGTCCAGCGAAGCTTCAGTGCGAAGTGCACGGCGTGACCCCAGAATTGAAATCTCTTCTGGGCATCTAGCACGGCTTATGCGCTGCTTTTGCTAAAAAGGGCGCGTACATTGGGGTTTATGCGATGGTTGGATGAACTGCAGGAGCCGCAAACTTTTGTCACCGCCAGCGTTGAGGCGCCCGGGCGGCTGGGCACCATGCTGGCCGGTGCCGCCGTGTCATTGTTTCCACCTGATGGCAACCGGCCAACCTCGCGGCAATTTCGCATATTGCTTCTCGATGAAGAATTCGCCACCGTCGACGCCCTCGCCCTTTCCACCAGCTACGTTGCCCGCACCAGTACGCTTTCTCATAGCGATGCCGGCACGCAAGAAATTACCGGTACTGAAGCCAAACTGGTAGACGATAGCGGCGTGCTTTCTCTTGTGATGGTGGAACATCACCAACAAGAGCGCATTGGAATCAAATTCCACGCGCATGCTCCTGTTAATAAGCCACTTCAAGAAGTGCTGCCCGCCATGGAGTTTTTAGCATTGATGAAATATGCGAAACGCGTGGTGGTCTATCCCCGCTGGGCTTCTATTCCGTACCACGAAGCCGTCGATATCACCGAGCTTTCGCCTCAGTTTCACGCCGTGGTCAAATACTGGTATGACCTGGCTGAATCGCTTACAGAAATCCAGCCAGGTATTGAACCCGGAATGCGCTTTCCTAACCTCGCCGCACCGCAACGCTCGTGGCTCAACGTAGATACGCTGAATCCACTATCGATTGATCAAGTGATAGCCCCGAAATCCTCTAGACAATAAATAGTGGGGTTCCGCGGGCGAATGGACGCCTGGGAACCCACTAAAGATTTAATTGAAAGAGGACCTAGCGAACTAGGCAAGGACGCTTGGCATCGAATTCCCAGTCCTTGATGAGGTACTGCATAGCCAAGGCGTCGTCGCGGCTACCCAGTCCGTGCTTGTTGTACAGCTCGTGAGCCTCAGCAAGACGGTCTTCATCAATCTGAAGCCCCAAGCCCCCGGTGTAAGGAACATCGATTTCACCATTGACAATCTGGAGTGGGTTCTTGGTTAGGGCCTGACCATCCTGCCAGATCCAGTGGGTATCCAATGCAGTGATTTCACCCGGTGCGGCAGCGCCGACGTGGGTAAACATTGCAAGGGAGATATCGAAGTGGTTATTGGAGTGCGAACCCCACGTCAAACCGAAATCATTGCACAGCTGAGCCACACGAGTTGAACCAGACATGGTCCAGAAGTGTGGGTCAGCTAAAGGAATATCCACGGAACCCTCGCGCACCGCATGTGCCATTTCACGCCAGTCAGTGGCAATCATGTTGGTAGCGGTTCGAAGCCCGGTCGCACGTCGGAATTCTGCCATAACCTCACGGGATGAGAATCGGCCTTCGGCGCCACAAGGATCCTCGGCATATGCGATGAGTCCTTGCATTGCTTTGCCGTAGCGAATCGCGTCCTCGAGCAGCCATCCGCCATTCGGATCGAGAGTGATTCGCGCGTCAGGGAAAGCTTCCTTGAGAGCACGGATGGTTTCGACTTCTTCGTCTCCAGACAGTACGCCGCCTTTGAGCTTGAAGTCCTTGAAACCATATTTCTCGGATGCCGCACGACCTAGTTCCACCACTGCCTCAGGAGTCAGTGCCTCCTCACGGCGAATGTGGTCCCAACCTTCTGCTTCTGGCTCGCGCAAGTATGGGAGATCCGTCTTGTCTGGGTCTCCTACATAAAAGAGGTATCCCAAGATTGGAACGCTTGCGCGCTGTTGACCATCGCCAAGCAACTCTGCGACTGGAACACCTAGTGCTTGTCCCATTAGATCCAGCAAGCTGGATTCGATAGCAGTGACAGCGTGAACGCCAATGCGCTGATCAAAGGTCTGGTTGCCGCGTCCGCCAACGTCCTTGCCTGAAACCTTGGCGCGGAACTGGTTAAGCAGCGACTTGTACTGGGCAACAGGTTTGCCGATGAGAAGCTCGCTGGCTTCCTCAATGGTCTGACGGATTGCTTCGCCGCCAGGTACTTCACCAAGGCCAACGCGGCCTTCAGAATCCGTAATTAACGTGATGTTACGGGTGAAAAATGGGGCATGAGCTCCTGAGAGATTCAACAACATTGAGTCGTGACCTGCAACAGGTACTACTCGCAGTTGTTCAATAGTGGTGGTGTTGTTCATCGCGATTCTCGCTTCGAATAGAGGATTAGGAGTAGTTAGAACTGTCCATCAACAACTTGTGGGACATTCCATGGATTGGCGTCCTGGATTGGTTCAGGGCGTAGTACTTCTGGGAATGATTGGTATGCAACTGGACGCTGGAAACGCTCGATTGCCAAGGTTCCAACGCTAGTTGTTGCGCCGTTGGTGGTCGCTGGGAATGGACCACCATGAACCATGGCGTGGCCAACTTCGACGCCGGTTGGCCAGCCACCGAAGAGGATCCGGCCTGCAATCAATTCGACATGTGGGAGAAGTTTCTCGACGTCAGCGTGGTCGCTTTCGGTTGCGTGGAAGGTTGCAGTTAACTGACCTTCCAAACGGTCAATTACCTTTACGAGCTCATCAATGGAGGAGTAGCGGATGATGAGAGAGGCTGGGCCAAACATTTCTTCTTCCAATACCTCATTGGAATCGAAAGTGGCGAGGTCAGTTTCAAAGATGACAGGCGCTGGAGCATTCTCACCTTGGCCGGCGTTACCTTCTCCGATGGCTTCTACTCCGTCTTGGGAACGTAGCTTCTTGGTCGCATCCAACCAAGCATTAGCGATTCCAGCGGTGAGCATAGTCTGACCGGTCGAGCCATTAAAGAATTCCGATACCGCGGATACAAAAGAGTCACCTTCAGAGCCTTCCGGTAGGAAGAGGAGTCCCGGCTTAGTGCATAGCTGGCCAGCTGAACCAGTAACTGATCCGAAGAATCCTTCGGCGAGTGCCTTTGTATCCCCAAGTGCTCCGGGGAGAACAAATACCGGGTTAACCGCACTCATCTCGGCATAAACCGGAATCGGGGTTGGACGCTGGTTGGCAGTGTGGAACAAGGCCATGCCGCCGCTACGGGAACCCGTGAAACCAACTGCGGTGATGGCAGGATCTGAGATCAAGCGCTGGCCGACCTTGGCACCTGGCCCATAGATTAGGTTGAAGACTCCCGAATGTAGACCTTGCTTCTCGATTGCTGCCTTAATCGCCTGCGCGACAATCTCGGAAGTACCAGGGTGTGCGTTGTGAGCCTTGAAGACTACAGGACAACCCGCAGCTAGTGCTGATGCAGTGTCACCGCCAGCAGTGGAGAATGCGAGTGGAAAGTTGCTCGCGCCAAACACCGCGACGGGGCCCAGCGGAATGCGACGCTGGCGGATATCTACGCGTGGTGCTGGTTGACGATCTGGCTGTGCGGGATCGATGCGCACACTGTTGTCATTGCCGTGACGCAAGACCTCGGCGAATAAACGCAGCTGGTTCGTGGTGCGTGAAGTTTCTCCGTTAAGGCGAGCCTCTGGCAAGCCGGTTTCTTGCGTTGCGCGGGCGACGATATCTTCGCGGCGCGCTTCAATCTGATCTGCAGCTTCGTCGAGGAATGCTGCACGCTCTTCGGGAGTGGTTGCACGGTAGCTAGCAAACGCGTCTTTCGCCGCCGCTACAGCTTGATCGGTCTGCTCTTCGTTGAGTAGA
The DNA here is from genome assembly GCF_002967075.1 of Corynebacterium sp. J010B-136. Classification (GTDB taxonomy): domain Bacteria; phylum Actinomycetota; class Actinomycetes; order Mycobacteriales; family Mycobacteriaceae; genus Corynebacterium. Next base: position 198,125 of record NZ_PUGE01000005.1, read on the forward strand.
CCGAATTCTGGTTGAAGTGCTTCATTGGTGGCTGGGTTGAAACCGGTCACGGTTCCGTCGGTTCCGGTTACCCATTCGCCATTGATGAGGGACTGTCCATTGATCTGGTTGGTCATAGCGTTCCTTTCCTTGGATGTGGATTGGATTCTTATTTAGCCGGGGTGTGCTTTTCTGCGCCGGCTCCTGAAGAATCGATGAGATTCTTCAGGTCCTGCAAGTCTTTTTCAGAAAGGTTTTGAAGTGGTGGACGAACTGGGCCGCAGTCGCGACCTTGTACCTTCAGGCCACCCTTGACAATTGATACACCGAAACCTTGGCCACGGTCGCGGATATCCAAGTAGGGGAGTACGAAGTTCTTCAGCTTTTCTTGGACGGCTTCGGTATTCTGCGCACGAACATCGCGGTAGAAATTCAGAGCAAAGTCAGGGACGAAGTTGAACATTGCGGAAGAGTAGGTACTCATACCCATCTCGAGCAAAGACAGTGCGAAGGTTTCTGCAGTTGGTAGACCACCGAGGTAGAACAGGCGGTCGCCGTTGGTGGTGGTGACCTTAGCTAGGTGCTCGATGTCTGCGGTCGCGTCCTTGTATCCGACAAAGTTCTCATGGCGCTCAGCCAGACGAGCCAAAGTATCAGCTTGGTATACCGCGTTTGCGCGGTTGTAGACGATGACGGATAGGGAGGTAGAACCGATGATTGCTGATGCGTGCTCGAAGAGGCCGTCCTGGTCACACTCAGTCAGGTATGGGGGAAGGAGCAGCAAACCTTCGGCACCAGCTGCTTCAGCACCCTTGGCATGCTCAATTGCTTGGTGAGTGTTACCACCAGCGGATCCGAGAACTGGAACCTCCGGACGAGAAGCCTCGACAGCAAGCTTGGTTACGCGGTGATTTTCTTCAGGTGTGAGGCTGAAGCCTTCTCCTGTTCCACCTGCAGCGAATAGACCTGCGACATCATAGCTGGACTGCCATTCAATGTGGTTTTGGTACGCCTTTTCATCAACCTCAAGGTTGGAATCGAATGCGGTGGCAGGGAAGGACAATAAGCCATCCTTGAGCTGCTGCTGCAACTCAGTTGGGGTAAAGCGGGACATGGGGACACTCCTTTGTAAGTGACGTGGATTACTTGACTTGGAGTCTATGGAGCGTGTCCATACCTGTCCAACACTTTTAAGGCATGTGTCAATACCTAAAATGCATTGTTGAACTTGATCTGGTTTTCGTCGATCAAAGTAAACAGCCGTTTGACTATTGGATTATGGGTATCTTGCTTGGCGATCATCTGCGTTTTAATGATGCCCTCGTCTAGGTCTTCAAAGTGGCGAAGTCCAACCCCAGGAAATGACACTCGCTTGGCAGATTCGGGGACGAGGGCAATTCCGTGACCGGAAGCGACCAGTGCAACCATGGCGCCCACCTGACTGAGCGAGTAAGCAACCTGATGGTGGTCGACTCGGAAGTTTCGGACCGTGATGTCGTAGAAATACCTCGCCTTGTTTGGGGAGTAAATGATTAGGGGTTGGCCGCCGATGTGTTCACGGAGCAGTGGGCCATCTTGGAGCATGAGCGGGTGGTCAACGGGAGCTGCTAAGACCAGGCTTTCATGATGGATCTCTTTCATTAGGTGCTCTTCGTCGCCGTATTCGAGACGGCCAACCGCTACGTCGATAGTCTCATTTTCAAGTGCTTCGAGCTGTTCTCGCGTGACCATTTCGAACACTTCAATTTGGACCGCTGGAATTTTATTCTTTATGAAACTAAGTAGGGGTCCGAGGATGCTTAGTCCTGACGCGGTGGTGTAGCCGATGCGAATTTGACCGCTGAGTCCTACTGCAGAAAGGCGTGCGAGCTGTCGTGCATTTTCTGCTGAGTTCAAGATGGTTCGGGCTTGGCGTAGAAAGGTTGTACCAGCTGGGGTGAGTTCAACCTTGCGGTTATTTCGAAGCAAGAGAGGGGTGCCGACATCTTTTTCCAGTTTTTGAATTTGGCGGCTTAGTGGCGGTTGGGTCATGTTCAGCTCGTCTGCGGCATGTCCAAAATGGAGGTGCTCCGCGACGGTTATGAAGCACTGCAGCTGATCAAGGGTATACATGCGGCTCCTTAGGTGTATGCGTTTTGGGTATCACTGAATACCTTAATAACCTTAGACAAACATCAATGAGCCTCTTTACGATTCCTTCTAGATGTGATGCCACCCACAAGAAGTATTTTGTCAGGGTGACAGCGCACTTTTGAAAATCACAAAGAACTCAGGGGTTGGAAAACCTCAACTATTCCTAATGAAGGAGGACGATCATGCCGCTACTGATCGTCGCACTCGCAGTAGTTGTCCTGCTGGTGTTAATGACCAAATTCAAATTAAACGGCTTTATCGCGCTGCTTACTGTGGCAGCTGGTGTCGCACTGTGGGGTGCAGGAACGGGCCGGCTCTCAGTTGACGGGGAGGCTGTCGGTGTCGATGCGATTCCAGACATTATTGCCACAGGCTTAGGCGGGCAGCTTGCACACACATTGATTGTCATCGGGCTCGGCGCAATGATCGGTCGTGTTATCGGTGATGCCGGTGCTGCTCAACGAATCGCGCTTAAGATTGTTGATGTCTTTGGTGAAAAGAATGTTCAGTGGGCGATGATTGCTACATCGATGATTATCGGTATCACGATGTTTTACGAAACTGCCTTCGTTATTGTCGTTCCTGTCGCTTTCACGCTTGTTCGGGCTACCAACACGAACTTGTTGTGGGTGGGCCTTCCGATGTCGATTTCTCTGTCGACTATGCACTCCTTCCTGCCGCCACACCCAGGGCCTGTTGCTGCGGCGGGTATCTATGAAGCTTCTACTGGTCGAACCATTCTTTATGGCGTTGGTATGGCACTTATAGCTGGTGCGTTCGTTGCTATGGTTTGGCCTCGTCTGAGCTTTGTGAAGAAGATGAACCCCACAATTCCGGAGGGCCTCGCTCCATCGAAGTTGTTCGAAGAAGATGAAATGCCAGACATCTTCACATCTATTTCTGTGGCGATCCTGCCAATCATTCTCATTGCTGGTGCAGAGATTTACGCAATGGTTTCGACTGCAGAGAACACACTTAGCAGGTTCATTGGCCTAATCGGTTCACCAGAAGTTGCGCTGCTCATTACCCTTTTTGTAGCGATCATCGTCTTTGGGCCGATGCGTGGCACGCCGATGTCGAAGCTAGCAATCTCAATGGCCGAATCAGCCAAGGGAATGGCGATGATCATCATGGTTATCGGTGCTGGTGGATCCTTTAAGGACGTGCTTGTTGCAACCGGTATTGCCGATTACATCGCTGACATGACTGGTGGCTGGGATTTGAACCCGATCATCCTGGTGTGGTTGACGGCCGTAATCCTGCGTATTGCGTTGGGCTCTGCCACGGTTGCAGTTACGACTGCCGCGGGTATTGCTGCGCCGCTCGTGGCAGCCAGTGGGGTATCTCCAGAACTGATGGTTCTTGCGACGGCGTGTGGTTCCATCGCATTTAGCCACGTTAATGACCCTGGATTCTGGATGTTTAAGGAGTATTTCAACCTATCTGTAATTGACACCATCAAAGTTCGCACAACCTACACCACGGTGCTTTCCATTCTTGGACTAATTGGAGTCCTTGGAATGAGCTTGATCGTCTAATCGGGTTTGTCCGAGAAGTCCTGAATTAAAATCCATCACAATTGAAAGGCAAATGCTATGTCTACCAATATTGATTCCATCCGCCAGGTCAAACTATCATCCGTTGTTCTTCCTCTGAAGACCGCAATCTCTGATGCGAAAGTCTTTACCGGTCGCCAAAAGCCTATGACCGAAGTCGTCTTCCTTTTCGCTGAGATCACGACCGAGTCCGGCCATGAAGGAATCGGCTTTTCCTATTCCAAGCGTGCTGGCGGACCCGCTCAATACGCTCATGCTTGTGAAGTCGCCGATAATCTCATCGGCGAAGATCCTAATGACATTCCTCGCCTGTACGACAAACTGCTGTGGGCAGGGGCTTCCGTGGGACGTTCGGGCGTGGCAACCCAAGCCTTGGCTGCCATTGACATCGCTTTGTATGACCTGAAGGCCAAGCGTGCCGGGCTGCCTTTGGCAAAACTGCTTGGACCCTACCGGGATTCCGTGAGGACTTACAACACCTCTGGTGGCTTCCTTAATGCAACGATTGAAGAAGTGAAAGACCGCGCCACCCAATCCATCGAGGAAGGCATTGGCGGCATCAAAATCAAAGTTGGCCTTCCTGATAACAAGGAAGACATACGCCGCGTCGCTGCAGTACGTGAACACATCGGTGATGATGTTCCATTGATGGTCGACGCCAACCAACAGTGGGACCGGGCAACCGCGCTGCGCATGGGGCGCGCACTGGATGAGTTCAATTTGGTGTGGATTGAAGAACCCCTCGATGCCTATGATGCGATCGGGCATGCTGACCTGCGTCAAGCGCTAGATACTCCTATTTCAACGGGGGAAATGCTGGCCTCGGTTCGTGAACACCAAGACCTAATTGATAATCGTTCCTGCGATATTATTCAGCCGGACTGCCCACGAGTTGGTGGTATTACCCAATTCCAGAAATTATTGACGCGTGCCGATGCAGCAGGGCTCGACCTTGCGCCGCACTTCGCCATGGAGATTCATCTGCATATGGCGGCACTGTATCCACGTGAGCCTTGGGTGGAACACTTTGATTGGCTCGATCCACTCTTTAATGAAAAGCTCGAGACCCGCGACGGACGAATGATTGTTCCAGACCGACCTGGCCTCGGCATTACGTTGACGGATCAAGCTCGTGCATGGACTCGCGAATCCGCTGTATTTGGGGGTTGATTCAACAATCGACCAACCTCGTAAACTGCACTAAATAAGATATCCGCTTCCCACTGCAGGAAGCGGATTTTTCATGCGACGATTGGATAGAGCTTACTCCGCAGCGATGTGAGGCAGTTGGAAGCCTGCCTGCAAAGCGACGTTGTAGATGATGACTCCCAGGGCTAGGACACCACCCAGCGTGAGAATTGTATCGAGGGAGGTGCCAATAGGATCACCGTTTTGGAAATCTTGTCGCACGGAGCTCTTCGCTAGGCCCCAGCTGGATTCAGCGATCTTATCGGAGGTATCTTCCGAGCTATGGCTGCGAATAGCGTCGGAAGATTTATTTGCGGCACTGATTGAGCTAGTCGGTTCTTTTAATAAGGTTCCGCTGACTGGAGATTCAAGTTGCCACTTGAGGAGATCTTTGCGGATTTGGCTATCGACACCTGAAGATCCTTTGCCCAGATCTTGTGCGGATGCGACACCGGTAGATAAAGACAGAGCGGTTACAACCGCCAGAGCAGCGGCAGAAATGCGCTTCATAATATTCTTCCTTTTCGCAGCTATAGAGCCGAATTGATTTAAGCGTGGGTATGGGTTGTGGGAAGCCCATATCCACGTAATCAGCAGCGAGGGAGAAGTGCAGTGTAAAAAGAGAAAATGCCCACTGCGGTGATTAAATCCAACCGGAATTTCGGAGGATGTACACCGTAGTGGGCATGGTTATCGGCGTGTTGATTATTGAGCGTCTTCGCGCTCGAAACGGGTACGCAAATCGCGGACGTACTGGCCAACTTCAGGGCCTTCATATTGACCGACGACATCGGCTACTTCACCAGCGGAACGGATTTGTCCCTTATCAATCCACAGCGCGGTATTGCAGAGCTGCGCGAGGAAGTCGTTGGAGTGCGACGCAAAGACCAAAATGCCGGAGCGCTTCACTAACTCTTCAAGGCGCACGCGCGCTTTGGCCATGAAGGCGGCGTCAACGGCGCCGATACCTTCATCGAGAAGCAAGATTTCGGGCTCAATGGAGGTCACAACACCCAGTGCCAGGCGCACACGCATACCGGTGGAGTAGGTGCGCAGCGGCATATTGAGGTAATCACCGAGTTCAGAGAATTCTGCGATCTCATCCATTTTGGACTTCATCTGCTTGATGGTCTGACCCAAAAACAGCCCGCGAATGATGATGTTGTCGTAGCCGGAGACTTCCGGATCCATGCCCACGCCTAAATCGAAGACAGGGGCAACGCGCCCGCGCACATTGGAAGAGCCACGGGTGGGCTCATAAATACGTGAGAGCAAACGCAACAGGGTGGATTTGCCGGCGCCATTGTGGCCGACGAGCCCAACGCGGTCGCCTTCGCGCAGGTGCAAGTTGATGTCTTTGAGTGCCTCAACAACCACTACGTTGTCATCATTTTGTCCGATGGCGCCACCAGCGGTTGAAAGCACGGCCTTCTTCAGCGAGCGTGACTTCGCATCAAAGATGGGAAAGTCCACGCATGCGTTGTATGTATCAATAGAAACCATGGTTCTCCTTAAACCCAGTAGCTCACGCGGAAGCGCCACTGGCGCATAGCCACCATGGCAATAAGTAGTCCGCCTGCGGTAAATGCCAAGACGATCCACCAGTGATAAGCAGCTACCGGCTCACCAATCAACGGTGCGCGAACAACCTCAAGGTAGTGGTACAACGGGTTAATCTCAGCCAGGCGAGCGCGATCTGCCACCGAGCCACCTTGATCTGTAAGCGTCTTCGTCGTCCACACAATCGGCGTGACATAAAACAACAGCTGCGTCAGCGCTTCTAGCAAAGGCGCAACGTCGCGGAAACGTGTAGCCACCATACCGAAGAACATCGCTACCCACACACCGTTGACAATTAACAACAGCATGCCCGGGATGACCAGGAAGAACTCCCAACCCAACGAGCGTGGGAAGATGATAATCAGCAACAGCCAGATAATCAGGTTGTGGCCCAAGAACAACGTTTGTCGCCACACTAGGCGGTAGACGTGCACTGATAGCGGTGCCGGAAGCTGTTTAATGAGTCCCTCATTATCAATGAAGATAGTAGAGCCCTCTTTAATCGCGCCGGAGATGAAATTCCACATAATCAGACCGACGGTCACGTGTGGAAGGAAATCTGCCAGCGGCAGCTGGAAGAGCATGGAGTACAACAAACCCAATGCCAACGCCATCACACCAGTTGCGATGGTGATCCAAAATGGTCCCAAAACCGACCGGCGGTAGCGCTGCTTAATGTCTTGCAGACCCAACATTAGCCACAGTTCGTGCTGTTTAGCGCCCTGGAGAAGGTCTTTGAACGCCGCACCGAAAGTCTTGGAATCTGACGGCGGTACGGTATGACCCTCTGGAGTGCTAGTCATGCGCGCAATATCTGCGGCAAGTGAATTTTTTTCTTGCTCCATGCCGAATACCCTAGCGCCAAGAAGCTCACTTGGTGGTTTTCACCCGCCCATAAACCCGTATAGAGTAGTGAGCGTCAAGAGCCAGCAGGAGGGAGAGCTTGACGTGGATGTAGCTAGCGTGCGCGGTCTTTACACAGGTCTGTCCGACGGCTGGACATACCTCAATGCGCACGATCAGCCACAAATCGCGGAACGAGTTTCTGCAGGTGTAGCTCGCGCGTTCCGGATGTCGCCAGCAGTTGCGGCGGTGGAAACTTCAAGCGGTTCGCATTCCGCCCCCGTTGCCGCCGGGCGTTTAGAGCGTGCTGATTTCATCTCAACAGCGCGCATGGCGATCGCCGATATGACCGGTGCACACCAGAACTCTGTGGTTTTGGGTCCGAGTCTGCCCGTTTTATATTCCCGTTTAGCGTCCAAGTTGGGACACCTGCTGCGGCGTAATTCTTCGGTGGTTCTGCAGCGGCTAGATTCGGCATCGTTAGGCGATATTGATGCGAATATTCGGTGGGCCCAGCCAGACCTCGGCACGGGTGAGCTACCGGGCTATCAGTTCAATGAACTTATCGATGGCTCCACGAGGTTCGTTTCTTTCACCGCCGCACACGCCACTCTGGGCTCGGTAGCGCCGGTTACAGAGATTACTGACATCATTCGTCGTCAGTCGCGCGCTTGGTCGCTGGTGGATGTCTCAGCGCTTGCTACGTACCGCTCCATTGATATTGATGAGCTTGGTGCCGATATTGTAGGCATTGACTTGGCTCAAGTCGGTGGACCTGAGGTTGCTGCGTTGGTATTTCGCGATACCACCATGTTCAAGCGCCTTAACATCACGCGCGATGATCTGGAATCTCGTGTGTCAGCAGGTCTTGCTGGCGGTGTCGGCCCTTTGGCTGACCACTTTGCGCGTTTAGGCGATCCGGATGATGAACTGCCTGGTTCGCGCCGGACACGGTTACGCAGTTCGATGCTTAAGGTGGCAGAGCACATGAGCCAGCTTAGCGATGAGCTCTATACCTTGATGGGCACACTTCCCGCCGTGCACATCTTGGGTGTTACCGGCGAAGCAGCCAGTGGTGCGCGCACTGATAACCGTATTCCGCGACTTTCTTTTGCTGTGAAGAATGTTCCTGCGGAAACCGTGCACCAGCGCCTCTTCGGCAATGGACTAGTCACTACGCTTACCCCACGCAGTGAGCTGCTTTCTGAGATGGGTGCTGATGACATCGGCGGCGCAGTCACCGTATCTCTAAGCCCGTTTAACACCCATCAAGATATTGAGCACCTAGTTCGCGTGGTTGCCTCGTTGGCTTAACTCCGTTGTTTTGAGGCTACTGCACCAAAACAACCTTGCCGGTATGTGAGCTTTCTACCAGGTGATTGAGTGCCTTAGCCGCATCTGCGAGCGGCAAGGTTTCATGGATGTGGTGCTTTACGCGTCCATCTTCCAGCATTGGCCAGACATTCTCAACGGTCTGGCGGACAATCTCTGCCTTTACTTCTGGTGAGCGGCGACGCAAGGTCGTGCCGTGGAGGGAGATATCCTTCATCATCATCACGCCCATGTTGATCTCGGCCTTATTGCCGCCTTGGAGACCGATGGTGATCATGCGTCCGCCTTTGGCGAGCGCGAACATATTCTTCTTCAGATATGGCCCGCCCACGATATCTAGGATGACATCGCACTGATTCTTGAGCTCTTCAGCGAAGTCTTGTTCCTTGTAATTGATCAAGATATCGGCGCCGTAGCTCTTGCACACCTCAAGCTTTTCTGCCGAACCTGCGGTTACCGCAACGGTTGCGCCAATAGCTTTAGCGATTTGAATAGCCATCAGGCCGATTCCGCCGCCACCGCCGTGGATCAAGATGGTTTCGCCTTCTTTGAGGCCCACTTCCATGACGATATTGGACCAGACAGTGCAGGCGGTTTCGACTACCGCTGCAGTTTCTGCGAAAGAGAAACCTTCTGGAATAGGAAGCAGCTGGCCTTCTGGTGCCGCGACGTATTCGGCATAGCCGCCGCCGACCAGCAAAGCACCCACTTTTTCACCTACTTGGCGGTTGGTATCGCCAGCGTCAGCAATTTCACCAGCGCACTCGAGACCAAGGATCTCCGAGCCACCCTTCGGTGGCGGATAGTTGCCCTCTGCCTGGGTAAGGTCTGCGCGGTTAACACCTGAGGCAGCGACCTTGACCAGTACTTCGCCGGGCTGCAGAGTTGGCTTCGGTACTTCTTGGAGTTCGAGGGCTGCTGGGTCCCCTTCGGTGGTTTGGACGATTGCTTTCATCACATCAGTCATACCCTCCACGCTAGACAAGTTTGCGCAATCAAGCACGCAGTTTTAGTCTTTAACCTTCGATCGGGTAGTCTTTTTGTGTGCTTGAGTTCAGACCCTAGTAGATGTGTGAATCTCTCTTAGAGCACACGGAGACGTGGCAGAGCGGCCGAATGCACTGGTCTTGAAAACCAGCGTGGGGAAACTCACCGAGGGTTCAAATCCCTCCGTCTCCGCCAAATACGCCCGATCACCTGGTTTTCCAGATGATCGGGCGTATTTTCTTTATTTACCGCATTTGTTGTCATAGTGATTTTATTGCCGCCTCGCGCAGCAGCTCTAGGCGAATCTCGCGGGCCTTACTCATATGGGTGCGCGCGAGTTCATTGGCTTTGTCCCCGTCGCGTTGGACGATTGCTTCGAGAATTGCCGCATGCTCGTCCAAGGATTGTTCCCACCGGCCGTCTTCTGAAAGTGTCGAGCGTGGGGAGTGGACAAGGTGTGTACTTAGCCGTTCTAGGAGATCGATAAGCACAGGATTGTGCGTAGCTCGCCAGATTGCTGCATGGAATTCCAGGTTGGTGGACATGCGTTCGTGATCGTCGGGATTTTGTAGTTCCCGGTCACGTGCCAAAAGCGCTTCCATTCGAAGAGTATCGGAAAGCTGTCGGGCTTGGGATGCTTCTTGGGCGGCGTTTGCCTCAAGGAGGATGCGCATGTCATAGACCTGGATTACCCGCTCAGGATCCGGATACGGCACTTGAAGTCCACGTCCCACACGGTCGAGGAGCCCGTCCTGCTCTAGCCGGGATAGGACAGTGCGGATGGGGGTTCGGGAGACTCCGAATCTTTTAGACAGTGCGATCTCTCGAAATGGTGATCCCGGTGCGTGCGCACCAGAGATGATTTCATCGCGGAGAGTAGAGAAGATCGAGTCAATATCGATCCGAGGGGGATTGGCCATCGTTTTACTCCTACCTTTCCGGGTGAAACATTCTGGTGTTTCCGTCGGACGATATTGTTTGAAGTGGAAATGTGTTGTCAGTATACGGGGTTCTAATTACCGGAATCTACTGACAACACAGTGGGCTACGCCAGCGCGCCAGCACGGCGGCCAAAGACTACGCCAGCTGCAAGGCCACTGCCGCCTGGATAGTTATTGCTAAATAATCCGCCGAGCATCTCGCCAGCCGCGTAGAGGCCTTCGATGTGCTCGCCATCTTTATTCAACACGCGGCCGTGGGTATCAGTCTTGACTCCGCCAAAGGTGAATGTGATGCCACAGGTAACTGGGTAGGCGTAGAAAGGACCCTCATTCAGTGGGGCAGCCCAGTTGCTCTTGATCGGAGTGGTAGCCGAAATCTTTCCGTCTTTGACGGTCGGGTCAAACTCTGTATCTGGGTTGATCGCCTCGTTGTATTCACGAATGGTCTCAGCGAGAGCCTCGGGGTTGACGCCGATCTTTTCTGCGAGTTGCTCGATGGTATCAGCAGTTTCTACAGAGATATCCGGCATATCGTATTCTTCTGTGCGCAACATTGGGCGAAGTTTGGCGTCGTAAATCTGATAAGCCACTGATCCTGGTTGCTTGAGGATCTCTTTGCCGTACTTCGCATAGGTGTAGTTACGGAAGTCAGCGCCTTCGTCAAGGAAGCGTTTCCCATCACGGTTAACAATAATCCCAAGGAAATAGCTCTGGCGGGTTAGGCGGTTAGTCAGCTCGCGGTTGCTTTCGTTCTGCGGAGTAAATGCATCCCATTGCACACTGTGGCAAGAGCCAAAGTCGCCGCCCTTCTCCGCGCCGATGCTCAACGCGGCCTTGATCATATCGCCTTGGTTATAGGGAGTGCCGCGTACCTTCGCATTTTCCCAGCCTTCCCCGAGATGCTCGCGGCGCCATTCCGGGTTGGCCTCGAAACCGCCAGCTGTCATGACAACGGATTCTGAACGAATCTCTACGGGTCCTTCACGGGATTCAGCCCGAACGCCCACGACCTTGCCGTTTTCAGTGATGAGTTCGATTGCGCGGTGGCCGTAGAGAATTTCAATGCCGTTTTCTTGTGCGACGCGAGTGTGGTCAGCGATGAGGCCTTCGCCGCCGCCAACATTGCCTACATGGAGCCCTCCCCAGAACAAGTAAGTGCCATCTGGGCGCTCGTATGCTTGACGTTCGTACATCAGGCGGTACTTTAACCCCTTGGACTTTAGCCAGCGCAAGGTAGGGGAGACTTCAGTGACTAGCACCTCCGTCAGGTCCGGATCATTGCGACCTTCAGTGACTTTTTCCAAGTCCGCGGTGTATTCCTGGGCGGAGTAGGGCGGAACCTCGGAGATAGAGTGACGGTCATCGGGTTCGACGAGGTCTCGCAAGTCATCTAGGCCGCTATGAACCATGCGGGTGGCTCCCGCAGTGTAGAAGCTGTTGCCGCCTGCCATATCAGGCTCTCCTCGTTCGAGGAGGAAGACCGTGCGTCCACGCTCATTTGCGGCGTGGGCAGCGGTAAAGCCTGCATTGCCACCGCCGACGACTACGACGTCGGCGGTGAGTTGGCGAATTGTGGGAATGGAAGTGTCAGTCATGTTGGACTCCTGGGTAGGTGACAGTTTCATTGTATACAACCGTATACAGGCCGCCCTGTCAAGCGGTGTCGTGAATTAAGTATTTATTCCGTGCATTAATGCAGTATGCGGGTGGGATGGGTGAGCCGCGGTTCATTTAGGTCTTGTTGTGATTCAAATCATCGTGTACAACTGTATCCAGCCCAAAGTCAATCAATAAGAAAGTGGTTCACCATGTACCTGATGCAAAGGGGAAGAAGCGGTGACTAAACGAATTAAGCTCGCTATTTTTGCAGTAGGAGTGCTCATAGTTGCAGCTATGGCTTTCATCAGTGCAGCAGCGAGTGGCGGGGTCAGTGCCGCTAGGAGTGCGATGACGATCCTTGCCCCGGCGGCCCCAGGTGGCGGTTGGGACGGATTCGCTCGAGAGTCCCAAGCCGTTCTTCGCCAAAACGGTATTGTCGCAAACCCGCAGGTTGTCAATATCCCGGGTGCTGGCGGCACCATTGGCCTAAGCCAGTTTGTCGAGGAAGAAGGAAGGCAAGACATGCTGATGGTTACCGGCGGTGTCATGGTCGGAGCCATCGAATTAGCAGATAACCCAGAGTCGTTTGACGATGTCACACCCATTGCAGGCTTAGCTGATGACTATGCGGTTTTAGTGGTTCCGATGGACTCGGAATTCCAAACCTTGGATGACTTCATCGCAGCTTTTGAGCAAGACCCCGGTGGTACTTCAATCGGTGGTGGTTCGCTTGGCTCGATAGATCACCTGCTCGGCGGGCTTATGGCGAAGGAGCTCGGAATGAGTCCCCGCAAATTAAACTACATCGCTTACTCAGGCGGCGGCGAAGCTTTGAACTCCCTGCTGGCGCATACCACCGCCGCTGGAATGTCCGGATACAACGAAGTTGCTGACCAAATAGAAGCTGGAAACCTCCGAGCACTGGCGATTTCTTCGGAGGAGCGTCTTCCCGGTGTCGATATTCCCACTTTCAAAGAACAAGGCCTCGACATCTCAATGTCGAACTGGCGTGGCATTGTTGCCCCGCCGGGCATCTCTGAGGAAGCTCGCGCTGAATATGCCGCCATCGTCGATGAAATGCAAGCTACGCAGGACTGGGCAGATGCCGTTAAACGTAATAGCTGGGTAGCGGCGTATCAGATCGACGAAGAATTTGAAGATTTCCTCGAGGAAGAAATCGCCACTGCTCGTGAAATAGTAAAGGAGCTCGGACTATGACAACATCATCTTCAACTCAGGCTTCGACACCACCTTCCGCATCTGTGTCAAGCGAGACATCGGCGTTGATGGAACAAGAAGTTGCGGCAATCTCGACTGGCCACGAAGAAGTGGTGAAAGGCACCAAGTCTCGGTGGGGTTGGTTGGCAGGCCGCGGAGAACTCTGGTTTGTGCTCCTTTTGGTGGTTCTGGCGACGACATTGCTGATCGGCGGATTAACCATGGAAGTGCTCGGCGATTCGCGCCCTGGTCCGCAGTTTTTCCCGATCGTTATTTCCCTTTTGCTTTATATTTCTGCTGGTGCAATTGCGATCTCTACCATCCGTAATCCAACCCTTCCCGATGGTCAGCCACATCCTGGGCGTGGCAACTTTTCGGCGGCGATGCTCAAGGACTTGGGCAATGCACAGGAAGAACGTGTGCGTCGTCGGTATAGCGAGTACTCGGATAAATGGGCTACGTATTCCGACTGGAAAACTGTGGGCACGCTTATCGCGGCCATGGCTGCATTCATTGTGATTCTCAACCCGCTGGGCTGGGTATTGAGCGCGACGATGCTCTTTTTTGTGGTGGTCCGCGCGCTCGGATCTAAAAACACATGGATTGACCTAGGCGTCGCCTTACTTTTCGCCTCGGTTATTCAATTGGCATTCAATGAGGGATTGGGTCTGCCGCTTCCTCCAGGCTTTTTGGAAGGACTCCTGTAATGGAACAACTAGTGCTTCTCTTTGACGGCTTTTCCAATGCCTTCATCCCTATTAATCTGCTCTACGTATTTATTGGTGCACTGCTAGGTACCGCGGTGGGTGTGCTCCCAGGTTTGGGCTCTGCCATGGCCGTTGCTCTGTTGATGCCGGTGACTTTCGCACTTGATCCGACTGCAGCTTTTATTATGTTCGCCGGTATTTACTTCGGTGGATTGTTTGGCGACTCTACCGCGGGCATCCTGCTTAATACTCCGGGTAACTCATCTGCGATTGCATCTACCTTTGAAGGACACCGCATGGCCAGTAATGGTCAAGCTGCGAAAGCGTTAGCTACGGCAGCGATTGGTGCTTTTACCGGAGGCCTTATCGCCACTATCCTGGTTGTATTCTTTGCTCCAGTCCTGGTCCAATTGGCCACTCAGTTTGGCCCAGCGGAATACTTTGCTCTTGCGGTTGGCGCATTTCTAGCAATTTCAGCCGTTGTTGCCGAATCTGTATTCCGTGGCATCGCAGCTCTCGCTATTGGTCTTGCTCTGGTCATCGTTGGTATTGACGGACCGAGTGGCACCTCGCGTTTAACATTCGGTTCCGCGCAGCTTTTCGATGGCATCTCGATCATCATCATTACCGTTGGTCTGCTGGCACTTGGCGAGGTATTTCGTGTTGCTTCTCGCATTCATCGCGAGGAGATGCCAACCATGATTCAGCCCAAAGGATTTGCACGACTTACGAAGAAAGACTTCCGAGACGCGATTCCAGCCTGGTTGCGTGGTACCGGCTTTGGTGCTCCATTTGGTCTGATTCCCGCTGGCGGAGCCGAAATTCCAACATTTCTGGCATATGGACTGGAAAAGCAGTTGGCGAAGCGCAAAGGTGATAAGGAATTTGGAAACACGGGTTCTATTAAGGGACTTGCCGCGCCAGAAGCAGCTGGCAATGCGACCGCAGGTACCGCGATGGGCGCGCTGCTCGCGCTTGGCTTGCCTGTCTCCGCAACCGCAGCGATCATGCTTGGTGCATTCCAGCAGTATGGCATGCAGCCTGGCCCATTACTCTTTGAGCGCAGTGGTGACATGGTGTGGACTTTGCTCGCGTCTTTGTTTATCGGCCTCGTCATCTTGCTGGTGCTGAACTGGTCGTTTGCGCCTATGTGGGCAAAGTTGCTCAATATTCCGCGCCCATACCTCTATGCGGGGATCACGGTGTTATCGATGCTCGGTGTATACAGTGTAAGTTCTTCGGTATTTGACCTCTGGCTGGTACTTGGCTTGGGCTTGCTCGGATTCATGATGCGCCGCTTTAATATTCCAGTTGCCCCAGTTCTCATTGCAGTAGTACTTGGTCCGCTGGCAGAAACGGAGCTGCGCCGTGCGCTTGCAGTCTCGGAGGGAGACCCTTCCATTCTGGTGAGCAGCCCAATTACTTGGGTTATCTATGTATTAGTCCTCATCGGGCTTGCGGTCAGCGCGTACCAGCACCTAACGCTGCGTCGTCGGGAACTATCTGCAGTAAAAGCTGAGGAGCAAGAAACTTCCGCGCAGGTATCGGAGGCGGAGTTGAGCACTCCCTCCACTAGGAATTCCTAAGATCCGTTTCTACTGCTTATCTAGCCAGGCATCGATGCCACCGCGCAGTGAGTAGATACCCTCGGTAAACCCGCGCTGGTTGAGTATCTCGACTGCGCGAGCAGAACGAATACCGCCGGCGCAGTGGACAACTACTGGGAGTGATTTCGCTTGGGCCGAAGCAATCTCTTCGGGAGTTTCACCATCGACTAACCGCGGAAGCGGAAATTTAACAGAACGGGGGATGGCAAACATTTCGACTTCATCTGGATTCCGCACATCGATGATTAGCGCGTTGTCCGGAATCCCATCAACTTCAGCAACCGTAGGCACTGCATTATCTACCGGTGGTTCTTCGAAAGCTTCTGCGCCTTGGGTTGGACCCGTGGTGCGCACACGTTCGGTAACTTCCGGGTTGCCGATTAGTGGGATGTATTCCCACGTGCCTTCGAGTGCCGTGAAGTAAGCAATCTTGCCGATCAGCGGAGTTCCAACACCTGTAATTAGCTTCATTGCTTCAAGCGCCATAGAAGAGCCCACAATGCCCACTGTGGGGCCGAGTACCCCGGCTTGTGAGCACGACGGTACCGAACCTGCTGCGGGCGGGATAGGGAAGAGGTCTTCATATATAGGGCCGTTGTCGGCATAGAAGACGGTGAGCTGGGCATCGAATCCCAAAATGGAAGCCCACACGTGCGGAATACCTAAAATTGCGCAAGCCCAGGATGCGTTGTAGCGGGTGGCGAAGTTATCTGTGCCATCCAAAACCACATCGGCCCCGCGCAGGTGTCCTAAGATGTTGTTCTCATCCAAGCGTTGGGTAACCACTTCTACAGTGAATTCCGGATTAAGAGCCGTCATCTGCTGGCGTGCTGATTCGGCTTTGTTGACGCCAATCTTGTCAGTGGTGTGAATGACTTGGCGGTGCAGATTAGAGACGTCGACCGTATCCGAATCGAAGATGGTGATTTTTCCAACGCCTGCGCCCGCGAGATACAACAAAGCAGGGGAGCCAAGGCCACCAGCGCCGATGACGGCGACGTGGGCATCGCGAAGCTTAGCCTGCGCGTCTCTTCCGAACCCAGCCAAAGATAGTTGCCGGCGGTAACGGGAAATTTCCTGTGGTGAAAACTCTGTCATTCCAATCCCACCCACTGGGTGCCGCCTTGTGAAAGCTCTTGTTCTTTCCAAATAGGTACTTCTGCTTTGACCGCATCAGCTAGCTCCGCGGCAGCCGCAAAAGCTTCACGGCGGTGCGCTGCTGCAGCAATGACCATAAAAGCTAAATCGCCAATATCTAAGGCGCCGGTGCGGTGCGCACACCACAAACGAACATGTGGGTGCTGCGCACTAATACGAGCGGCAACCGCTTCTATTTCCTGCTGCGCTGTGGGATGTGAGGAATAGATCAATTTGCTTACGCCCTGGCCACCATCATGATCGCGCACAACACCATCAAAGGTGACCACCGCACCCATGGCATCGGTGACAACATCTGCGCGCGCTTGCGCTGCAGCATTTTCAATAGGTTCTTCCATCATCAATGCTCCGATGACCTTGCCTGTTTGCTCATGCACATAGGCTGGGTCAAAAGCCGGATCGTGATTAGTGGTCATTATTTCCTTCCATCGTGTTGATGATGTGGCCCAAGATTTCCTCTAGCACCGCACAACCATCTTTTACCCCACCGGTTGAGCCCGGCAAAGTCATCACAAAAGTCGAACCTGCAACACCCGCGATACACCTAGATAAAGCCGCGGTAGGAAGCTTTTCTAAACCCTTGTTCCAGAATGCTACGGCGATACCAGGCATCTCTTTATCCAGATGCTTCCTAATTGTTTCAACTGTTAGGTCATCGGGACTAATCCCAGTTCCGCCTGAGGTTAATAAGACAGCTGGCGCATCGCCTGAACCCAAAGCCTGCTCCACGGCGGTAAAAATATCGGCATCAGCAACGACAATCGGATCAGGGGTCTTTAGTCCCTGACTGCGCAGAAACTCCACGGCGATGGGACCTGAACGATCCTCATATTCGCCGGCAGCAGCCCGCGTGGAGGAAACAATGACCAATCCAGTTCGTGACATGGGTTCTCCCTAATTAAAGCTATGGGGCTACAGGCTATAGACCTGCACGACGCTGCCTGCATCAAGCTGGGCCCCGGCAGGAATGCGGATGAGGTGCGTGGCTTCGACAGCTTGCGTAATCAGGTGTGAGCCTGGCCCGCCGATAATATGCGCTACCGTCGCGCCATCGGAACGGTATTCCACGCGGCCTCTGCGGAACTGATCGCGCCCAGCAATACCAGTGGTTGCCTCGGCAAGCTGCGCCCACGAATCCGCTGGAACGTGGCCTAAGACTGGGGCGACGAATAACCGGAAGCTCACTAACGTCGACACCGGATTACCAGGCAAGCAGATAACGGGAACGCTATTAAACACCGCACAACCCTGCGGGCCGCCCGGTTGCTGATCCACATGACCAAACCATGCTGTTGCAGGAGAATCTTTAGCAGCGCTAGACGATTCCAGTACCTGGCGGACAACTTCGAACTTGCCAGCACTAATTCCACCCGAAGTGACGACAACATCTGGCTGGAACTTCTCAATCGCGGCAGCCAGGGCAGCTTTCAAGGCCGAGGGATCATCATTGGTGGATACGTGACCAACTACTTCGATACCGGCGGCATGGGCCAGCGCGCGAAGCATCGGCGCATTTGCGTCGGGAATAGTGGCGGTATCCTGTGTATCCGCTAACTCAGATGCCTGAATTTCTGCACCACCTGTGCAAATGAGAATGCGCGCCGGGCTAAATACTTCTACTTCCACGATGGACTGGGAAGCCATGGTTGCTATCGCGGCCGCGCTAATGGTGGTGCCTGCTGAAATAATTGTGCTTCCTGCAGCGACATCGCAACCGTGAACACGAATAAACTGACCAGGCTCAGTTGCTGGAAGAGAAATGGTTTCACCGGGCTCAAGGAACTCCGCCGGAGTAGCCTTTTCCACCGGAATAATTGCTGCTGCATCAGCAGGTACTGCGGCTCCAGTCATAATCGGGGCAGCTTTGCCAGCTAATAGCTCTGGCGATGTACCCGCCGGGATAGTAGCTGCGACCTCGAAAGCGCCGCCATCTGCGGTGGGCACGGCGTAGCCATCCATCTGCGAATTATCAAAGCGTGGGGAGTCAAAAGCCGCGATAATGTCAGCGCTTGTTATGCGCCCGAGGGATTTTTCTGTCGGAATCTGTTCGGTTCTGCGTTCATAATGATCAGCGACCAGTTGGCGGATTCGTTGAAGATGAGATTCCGGGGAAGTCATAAATACATTGTAGGATAAGAATCATGGTTGACGTGCACTTTTTCGCCGCTGCCCGGGACGCCGCAGGTTGTACCCACACCAGCCTGGTAGACGCAGAGGTCCCGGCTACGTTGGGCGATCTTCTACAGTTTCTATCCACTACCTTTACCGGCACCACTGGCGCTGGAACTTCCATGGCAGAGGTACTCGAGCGCTGCTCATTTCTACTAGACGGTAAGACCAGCACCGCCGAAACCCCGCTGAGTGGAGTTTCTCGCGTGGATGTACTTCCGCCTTTTGCAGGAGGTTAAGACCGGGCGCGTAGAGGACTGGTGAAGAAGTTAACAATGCCGGAGATAATTCCCAGCACGATTGCACCCAGAATGGCTGGCCAGAGTCCGTCGACGTGAAACTGCGAGTCTTGGAAACCCAGCAGGTTAAATAGCCACTCTGCTAGAAGTAATACGATGCCGTTGATAACCAGGGCAAATAGTCCCAAGGTGATACACGTCAGCGGCAACCCAACGACGCGGAGGATTGGTGCAACCACGGCGTTAACGATGACAAAGACTACCGCCAACACTAAAAAGGCCGTTAGTTCCTGACCTTGTGCAGCTGTTAGTTCAATTCCTGGGATGAATTCCACGACCACCCACAAGCCGGCGGCAATGGCGATTACGTTCAGGGCAAAATTCCACAAAGTGCTCATATAAGAAAAGTATAAGTGAGTTTTTCCTTATGCCGTGGACCTCGAACTAACCCATGTGCCACCCTATTTGGCGCGCGGGCTAAGTGGCAGGTAAGCTAATCCTCGCCTGTTTATAGGCAAAGCTGGAGACGTGCCAGAGCGGCCGAATGGGGCTCACTGCTAATGAGTTGCCCTTCTAACGGAGGGCCGGAGGTTCAAATCCTCTCGTCTCCGCTCGAGAGAAACCCCTGCGAAAGCAGGGGTTTCCTTTATTAACGATGAGTACTTCAGCGCTAGCGACGATAATATGCGCGGCGAGAAACACCGACTCGGGGAAAGTGTTTTATCGCCCATAGCTCACTGACGTTACGTTTTTTGGCGGCTTTGTCCATTAATTCACAAAAATCGGGATCTTTGTAACGTGGGAGTCTTGCAAAGCGATCGCCCTTGTTCTATCATTATGAAAGTAATAAAGAGCGCTGCAGAATTAGTGCTCTATGTTGAAGTGGATGCGTTCTACTGAAGCGGTATCTGCAGATGGTCTGGCGGATAACGAATTCTTGCATCCAATCACACCCTGCGCGTCGGAAGTTTCTCCGACGGTTTTGGCGATCTCACCCCCGGAAAGGGGTAGTTGTCGTGTCTAAAAATGCGCAGATTTGGGATTTAATCTACTCACCGAAAAACCCTTTATGACCACGGACTTCCAACTGTTGCGGATCGGGTCTTGTGCTGAGAATCTGGCAACGTGCGAGCTGGCTCGTGTTGCGCATTTCAGTGGACGTCGTGAATACTAGAGGACACAAGTTCGTCACAAGGCGGACTCACATCTACTTGAAAGGATCACATCATGATCGATACCATCGTTGGCGCACTGGGCACCGCTTTTGGCCAGGTTGTTACCCTGGTTGGCAACTTCTTCGGCGAAAACGGCCTGTTCGGCGCAATCGAGAGCCTGTCCTCCGGCATCTTCGGCTAAAAATCCTATCTGACTCTGTCGTCCTGACTTAAGGTCGACTTTACAAAGTCAGAATAGTAAGCGGCGCTTCCCGCACCTTTTATGGTGTGAGGGAGTGCCGCTTTTGTATATTTTATGCATACTTTTAAGATTGATAATGATTAAATTAAGCCTAATGAGCAGGCCTTATATGGCTCCCGTTGAAGGAGAGCGTTGAGGGGAGCCGCATCGGGGTTGCAGTTACTGGTGTGAGTGGTGAATACTGTAGTACTGTATTCACGAGCTCGTCATCCGGCGGGCTTTCAACTTTTGAAAGGATCACATTATGATCGAGACCATCGTAACCGCACTGACCACCGCTTTCGGCCAGGTTGCTGACCTCTTCACCGGCGTTCTGGAAGGCGCTTTCGGCGCTATCGAGGGCCTGTCCTCCGGCATCTTCGGCGACGCTGAGTAAATAGTCCTCTAGTCCGTTTCTAACGGCTGGACTATTTTTAAACGGCGCTCCTAGCACCAATTTGGTGCGGGGGCGCCGTTCTTTTTGTGCTTGGGGTAGGTTGTGGTGGCAGGGGACATCGATAAGCAATTGCTCCAGCGTATGGCGGGAGATTCAGTACATCGGCTGGATTATAGTTACTTAGAGGCCCTGGTTGGGGAACTCTCCCTCGGTGCCAAGCTGGTTGGCCTGGTTATCCCAGAAGAAGGTCACCGTCGCGGTGAAATCGGGTGCCGCAGCATTTGGAAGGCCTGATTCTTCCAGAGCTTCCCAGTTTTTGTACGTCACCACGAGGCGATTGCCGTGGTCCTCAATATCCATGACTTGCTGCGGGTGCGTGGAATCAATACCTATGTATTCACCTTTGTGAAAGAACAACATTTGGGTGCCAAACTGTGCGTTTCCTTGTGGTTGCTGCACTAAGAGCGCATAGCTTAAATCCGCACAAGGGTCATAGTTGCTGTCACCTTCATAAGACCAATACATGCCGGGGACACTCGGTGGTTCAAGCGCGTCCACAGCAGCAGTGATGACGCTGCTGGAGGGGGAGATGCCTCATTCGGTAGGAGAGCCTTCGGAAGGGGCTTCGCTGGGGGAGCAGGACGCGAGCGCGACGGCGAGTACGGCAGTGGCGATGATGGCGAGTGGGCGGCGCATGGTGGGGGCTCCTTTGCGCGTGGGGCGTGGATGACCCATTTTAGGCGTTGTGGTGGCGCAAAATATTTGCTTTCTCTTCCCTAGCTAAAATGTGCCGATGAAGTGCGCGAACGTCTTTTCGGAAATTCCCGGGCGGAGAGTCTAAGCTAGGGAGAGCTTGAGAAAATGTTCCCTCATCTCGTAGTAATTATAGGTAGCAAGATTGTAATGCCTGTGGGGACTGCGGGAATGATGCGGTCTGTGGAGGTGTGTATGAGTGATATGACCAAAGAGTCCCTAGACGTTCTAGAGGATTGGCTAAAGACAGATAAGTCCATCAACCCGAAAGATGCACCTCGATTACAGAAACTTCTGGCAGATACGCCGATTAAAGATGTCATCGCGCTCGTCGAGCGCCATAATGCCGTGCGCGCGGCTTTGGCGCTGCGTCTGTTGCCGCGTCAGCGCTCCATTGAAGTCTTTGATGCGTTGGACTCAGCGCATCAGGCAGACCTCATTGATGAGCTGGGTAATACAGAAGTCTTTGAATTCTTCGATGAACTAGACCCAGATGACCGAGTCTCGTTGCTCGATGAGCTGCCTGCGGAGATTGCTGACCGCTTGCTGCGTTCTTTGGACCAGGATGAACGCGACGTCACGGGCGTGGTGCTGGGCTATCCGAAGGGAAGCATCGGCAGGCGAATGAGCCCGCAAGTACCGGAAATCTACCGCGAGATGACCGTGGATGAGGCCCTAGCGCGGGTGCGTGAAACCGCCGATAATTTAGAGACCATCTACACTCTGCCAGTTACGCGCAAAGACCGCCGCCTGGTGGGTGTGATTTCTTTCCGTACATTGTTCACCGCGCGTGGCAACCGCTTGGTCGAAGACTTAATGAGCGACCCAGTCTTTGCCTATGCGCATGATGATGCGGAAGAGACCGCGCGTTGGTTTATGGCGCTGGACTTTCTGGCGATGCCAATCGTGGATGAATCCACGCGTCTTGTCGGTATTTTGACGTGGGACGACGCCGCAGACATTGTCGAGGAAGAAGATACCGAGGACTCGGCGCGCTCTGGTGGCACGGAGGCGCTGCAGCAGCCGTATATGTCTACGCCGCTGCTGAAATTGGTGCGTTCGCGCATCGTCTGGCTCTTAGTACTTGCTGTCTCTGCGTTGCTGACGGTTAAAGTCTTGGATTCTTTCGAAGACACCCTCGCGGCGGCAGTTGTGCTTTCGCTGTTTATCCCGCTGCTGACTGGTACCGGTGGCAATACAGGTAACCAGGCTGCAACGACTGTCACGCGTGCTTTAGCGCTTGGCGATGTCCGCTCGAAAGACTTCATGCAAGTGCTCTGGCGCGAGCTACGCGTCGGATTGGTTTTAGGCAGCCTGCTGGGCGCCTTGGGCTTTATTTTGGCCACCTTTGTCTACGGCCTAGATATCGGCATAGTTATCGGCCTGACCTTGCTTTTGATCTGTACGATGTCTGCAACCGTTGGCGGATTGATGCCGATTCTAGCCAAGGCTATCGGTGCTGACCCAGCGGTCTTTTCTAACCCCTTTATTTCGACCTTCTGTGATGCAACGGGACTTATTATCTATTTCCTGATTGCTAAGTCGGTGCTAGGTTTGTAAAGGCTTTTATTAGCAAAGAAACACCCAAATTCTCTGAACTACGGCTATGTAATTTACCTAGACGTTCGGGGGTGATTTGGGTGTATTTTTGATATCAAAATGCGGGCGAATTCCTTTCTTGTTAAGAAGTTTTGTAGGTTGTCCCTATCACCCTTTCTGTGAATGGAGTCTCTTTCAGCCATCTATTTGGTAAGAATTTCGTTTCCACTCTGGACGATTTTCACCACATTGGCGCTTGGGGTCTTGGTTTATGGAAAGATGCCCGAGACTACTTAGGAGCACGTATATCCAATGTCGACCCCAGTAACACAAGAATCGACGCACCAAGCGGCGGGTGAAGAAGACAAGGGGCTTAAGGCGAAGGAATGGCGCCGCCAATTAACGGGCCTTTTCGTCGGTTTAATCCTAGCTGCCTTGGTTTATGCATTCTTCCCGTCCAACTCCGTTGAGACCGTCATGGAGTCAACGGGTGCTGACCCTGAAGCCGAATACAGCCACCAATCTCTGCGAATTGTCGCCGCTACCACCGTTCTTATGGGCGCCTGGTGGATGACTGAAGCAATTCCGCTGGCCGCAACCGCGTTGATTCCGATTGTGATTTTCCCAATCACCGGCGTCGCAGAATTCTCTTCTGTCGGCGGCCCTTATGCGTCATCTACTATTTTCCTGTTTATGGGTGGCTTCTTGCTCGCCCTTGGCCTGCAACGCTGGAATCTGCACCGCCGTTTGGCGCTGTACGTGGTGAAGGTCGTTGGTACTTCACCAAAGCGCTTGGTATTAGGTTTCATGATTGCCACTGGCTTTATGTCCATGTGGGTATCTAACACCGCAACTGCTGTGGTTATGCTGCCGATTGGTGTATCCGTTCTACAATTAACCGCTGAAACCGTTGGCGGCATGAAGAACCAGAAGAAGTTCGCTACTTCACTCATGCTGGCTATTGCCTACTCAGCATCGATTGGTTCCTTGGGTACCTTGATTGGTACTCCGCCAAATGCTCTACTGGCTGGTTATATGCAAGAAGCTCACGGCATCACCATTGGCTTTGGCCAGTGGATGATGGTAGGTATGCCAGTGGCTATCATTTTCACCGTAATTGCTTGGTTGGTGCTGGTTACCGTATTCAAGCCTGAGATGGACCACATTCCCGGTGGTAAAGAACTTATTGATGATGAGATTACGAAGCTGGGTAAGTGGACTAGTCCACAAATTCAGGTCGGTATCATCTTCCTGCTCGCAGCCTTCACCTGGGTTGCAGTGCCATTGCTTATGGACACTATGGGTTGGGATTTCCCTTATGACGACGCCATCGTGGGTATGACTGCAGGCTTGTTGATGTTCATTCTTCCCGCGGACCGCAAGACCGGTGTGCGTCTGCTGGACTGGAAGACTGCTAATGAACTTCCATGGGATGTTCTGCTGTTGTTTGGTGGCGGCCTCTCGCTATCAGCGATGTTCACCGCTTCCGGCCTTTCCCTGTGGATTGGTGAGGTCGCGAAGGGACTGGGTGCCCTGCCTATCTTCTTGCTCATGGGCTCTGTTGCCGCCTTGGTTCTCATCTTGACGGAATTTACGTCTAACACGGCAACAGCAGCGACCTTCCTGCCGATTATGGGCGGTGTGGCCGTTGGTATCGGTCTGACTGCTAATGGTGAAGCAAACGTCTTGCTGCTGACCATTCCAGTGGCTCTGGCTGCTACCTGTGCGTTTATGATGCCTGTGGCAACCCCGCCAAACGCAATTGCCTTTGGTTCTGGTTATGTCACCATTGGCGAAATGATCAAGGGTGGCGTCTGGCTCAACCTCATTGCATTGGTCCTGATTACCCTTGCTGCATACTTCATCGCAGTACCTGTATTCGGGTTAGTGCTCTAACTGCCGTACCCGAGCCACTCATGCGGCATGAAGATAAAGTCCAGCTTCTCCCTCGATCGTTGGGGAAGCTGGACTTTGTATTTGGATTGAAGCAAGAGCGCTTTCTAAAGAACGTATGAATAGTGCTTAAAATCGCGGAAAAATCTACAACAACCAGCGGTTTTGTTAGTTTGTTAAAGTGTGAGTATAGTTAATCAGCGTTGCAGGGAACACCGGTTACGGAGTTCAAGGCAATGGGACGCGCCCGTAGCTCAACGGATAGAGCATCTGACTACGGATCAGAAGGTTGGAGGTTCGAATCCTTTCGGGCGCACAATGTCCTCAGTCGGTACATAGTTGACACTATGAGTCGAGTGATGGTTGACGGAAAAGCAGTTACTGTTCTGGTGAATG
>NZ_PUGE01000006.1 GCF_002967075.1 Corynebacterium sp. J010B-136
ATTCACCAGAACAGTAACTGCTTTTCCGTCAACCATCACTCGACTCATAGTGTCAACTATGTACCGACTGAGGACATGGGGGTGGCTGACGGGGCTCGAACCCGCGACACCCAGGATCACAACCTGGTGCTCTACCAGCTGAACTACAGCCACCATTGCTGCTCTGAAGCAGCGTATTAAAGACTAACTCAGAAAGTTGAAATTACAAAAACGCCTGGTAGGCAGCGTTTGATTCCTTGGCTGCTTCGGTTGCTTCAGTCGAGGTTGGGCCTTCGTCGGTGCGGAATACGGAGCGGCGGTAGTAGTCCAGCTCGCGGATTGATTCGACGATATCGGCAAGTGCGCGGTGGGCCAGGCCCTTGTCGGGCTGGTTGAAGTACGCACGTGGGTGCCAACGGCGGGCAAGTTCCTTGATGGTGGAAACGTCAATCATGCGATAGTGCAGGGCTTCGTCAAGACGCGGCATGTATTCGCGGATAAACGCGCGGTCGGTGGCAATGGAATTGCCGGCCAGCGGCGCGGGGTGTTCAGGGTCGCAGTGCTTTTCGATGAGTTCCAGAACCGCAGTTTCGGCTTCCGCCAGCGTTGTGGTCGCGGCCTTGATTTCTTCTGTCAGGCCAGAGGAATTGTGCATGTTGGTAACAAAATCATCCATTTCTGCCAGTTCTTCGTCGGTGGCATGAACGACAATGTCGAGCCCTTCGCCGATGATGTTGAGATCGGCGTCCGTGATGATGGCGGCGATTTCTACGATGACATGCCGCTTTGGATCGAGGCCAGTCATTTCCAGATCGATCCACACGAGGCGGTCATGTTTGGCAGGAGTGTGCGTAGAAGACATGGCATTCATCTTAGCCTTTGCTATCGGCGCGATATTTAAACCCCCGAATTAGGGTATCTGGAAAAGTATGTAAATTCACCCATTGGAGTTGATTCCGCAGGTTGCTACCATTTCTATAGAGCGACCGAAATGGTGAGCTCGAATGTTCCAAAACAAATTGAGTGATTCAGTTCACTTTTGCAACGTAAATAGGGCACAATTTTCCTCATCTGACACAAACCTTCGCGTTGGGTGTGTGCGAATAATCTCAAATAAAAGGAGCCCACATGGCAGCCGTATTCGATTGGCTAAACGGCGTTATCTGGTCGCCAGCATTGGTTTTCCTTTGCTTGGCCGCAGGCGTCTACTTCACAATCGTCACTAAATTCATCCAGATTCGTGGAATCCCAGACATGCTTAAGCAACTTGTACGGGGTGAAAGGTCTGAAAATGGTGTCTCATCTTTTGAGTCCCTCATGATGTCATTGGCGGGACGCGTTGGTGTTGGCAACATCGCGGGTGTTGCAACCGCTATTGCTTTCGGCGGTCCAGGCGCGGTTTTCTGGATGTGGACCGTGGCATTGCTCGGCTCCGCAACGTCATTTATCGAATGTACTCTTGCTCAAATCTATAAAGAGCAGGACAAGGATACAGGTGAGTACCGAGGTGGTCCGGCTTACTACATTGAAAAGGCGTACGCCCACACCAAGGCTGCTCCATTCATGCTTATTTATGGCATCGTGTTTGCGGTTGCGATGATCTTGGCAACTGCATACTTCCTCCCGGGAATTCAGGCCAACGGCGTTTCTTCTGCTGTTGAAAACGCATGGGGTATTAGCACCACCATTACCGGCATTGCTTTGGCAGTCGTCCTCGCGGTTATTGTCGTCGGCGGTGTAAAGCGTATCGCGTCGTTTGCTTCCATGGTGGTTCCATTCATGGCGGTCATCTACATCATTTTCGCGCTCATCATCCTGTTCATTAATTACCAGGACATTCCTGAAGTATTCAGCCTGATCTTCACCTCAGCATTCAACCTGAACGCTGGATTTGGTGGCATGCTGGGCGTCGCTATCATGTGGGGTGTTCGCCGTGGTATTTACTCCAATGAAGCTGGTCAGGGTACTGGTCCGCAGCACGCCGCTGCGGCAGAAGTTTCGCACCCAGCAAAGCAGGGCTTTGTTCAGGCATTCGCTGTCTACGTTGACACCTTGTTCGTATGCTCCGCAACTGCATTCATCATCATCTCTACTGATATGTACCGCGTGTTCGAGGGCGAAAGCGAAGATGGTGCTATCCGCTACGAAGGACAAATGCTGCCTTCTGACACTGCGGTAGGACCTGGATTCGTTCAAGAAGGTATGGATGCTCACTTCTCTGGTTTCGGTCCAAGCTTCGTGGCTCTAGCAATTATGTTCTTCGCCTTTACCACTGTGCTGGCGTACTACTACATGGCAGAGACCAACCTGGCTTACTTCAACCGATGGATTCCAAGTTCTATTGTCCGTCGCGGCATCATTTGGGTACTGCGAGTTCTCGTTGTTATCTCCGTTGTGGTTGGTGCAACATCTGCATCTGGTGCTGCATGGGCACTGGGAGATATCGGTGTGGGCGCCACTGCATGGCTCAATATCATCGGGATTATTATCCTTCAGGTTCCAGCTCTCAAGGCGATGAAGGATTACTACGAGCAGAAGAAGGCGGGCAAGGATCCTCAGTTCGACCCAGAAGCATTGGGAATCAAAAACGCTACTTTCTGGGAAAAGCGTAAGTTGCAAAAGCCAGAGTTGTACGGAAATGCAACTGTATCTCGTCCATCTGAAACCGCACCAGTTCAAGAATAAGGACTGCTGCAGCCGGTGAGATTTCCTGCTGCATACTTCGAAGGCTCGCTGTGAATTCTTCTCACAGCGAGCCTTTTGCGCTTGTAAGGCAAAACGCGAATTGTTAATTTATGTAAAACGCGAACGAAGTGAGCGTTTTACCCCATCTTGGAGTAAAACTTACCCATCAGTGGCGCCAAAGCTGGGGTGGGAAGGATCTGGGAGACGACATTCATCGCCTTTGATAGTGGTCCGGGTACGACGCGGCGCTGGTTCTTGGCCATGGCGCTTAAGGTTTCTTCGGAACAGGACTCGTAGGTCGTCCACAAAAAATCGGGGACAACTTTGTCCACGATGGACTTTTCAGCGTCAGGAATGACGGCATCGCGCACAGGACCTGGTGCAAGAAGAGTGCAAGATACGCCTGTCTTCTTCAGCTCATAGTGCAGCGCTTCCGTAAAGGCATTTACGCCTGCCTTGGTAAACACGTAGGTCGCGTTATACGGGATGGGCACATTACCAGCTGCCGAGCCAACATTGCAGATAGCGCCGGACTTGCGCGGCAGCATTTGCTCTAGTGCTGCACGCGTTAGCCGGTGTACCGCAGTGGCGTTGAGGTGGAACTGATCGGTCTCATACTGCCAATCCTGATCCATGAAAGCGCCGAAGCTCGCAATGCCCGCAGAGTTGATAATGATGTGGATCTTGACCTCAGCCAACTTGGAAATGATGTCGTTCACTTCATCTTCTTTGGACAGGTCTGCGGGCCAGCTTAGGGCGTCGATGCCGTAATTGCCGACGAATTCATCGACAAGCGACTGCAAAACCTCCTGCCTGCGGGCAACGAGGATGACATTATGACCAAGCTTTGCCAGGTCGCGCGCCATTGCTTCACCGATGCCCTGACTTGCGCCGGTAATAAGCGCGTAGGAATCTTTAGCGGGGGAGGGAAGTGCCATGGTGGGTGGAAATCCTTTCACTTCAGGCAAAAATATTCAGTGCTTGTCTCAGTACTTGTTCTAGCCTTCAAATCTACTGCACCCGTGGTCTACCCGAGTATGTCAACCGCCTTGAAGGCATATCGACCTTGAGAAATAGTTTCCCATGGAATTAATTGTCTTGGCGTGAAGTTGTACCGCTTGGACAAACACTCATCGAAAGGGAGACAGTGACAAAGTTATTTGATTCGGTACAAATCGGCCGATACAACCTCGACAACCGCGTAACCATGGCGCCTTTGACCCGCCAACGTGCAGGCGAAGACGGCACCCCTACCGAATTGCACAAGGAATACTATTCCCAGCGTGCATCCGCTGGCCTTGTCGTGACTGAGGGAGTCTTCCCGGCGTATAGCTGCCGTTCCTTCCCCGGCCAGGCAGGTCTTGCTACCGATGAGCACACCGAGGCTTGGAAGCCGGTAGCTGAGGCCGTGCATGGGCGCGATGGCGTCATTTTTGCTCAGGTAATGCATGGTGGTCGTACCTCGCACCCTGACCTTTTGCGCGATGCGCCGGTAAAAGCACCTAGTGCTCTTGCCACCGGTGGGGAAGTTCGTGGCTTTGGCGGAAAGACTGAAGGCGTGGTTCCGGAAGCCCTGACCACGGAGGAGATCGCTCAGGTCATCGAGGAATTTCGACTCAGCGCGCGCCGGGCTATCGATGCCGGCTTAGACGGCATCGAAGTCCACGGTGCAAATGGCTATTTGCTGCATGAATTTATGGCGCCAAACTCCAACGTGCGCGATGATGAATATGGCGGCAGCCCCGCTAACCGTGCGCGGCTGACCGCGGAGATTATCCGTGCAGTGGCCGAGGAAATTGGTGCCGACCGCACCGCGGTGCGTATTTCCCCACAGCACAATATTCAGGGCATTGCGGAAGTTGATGTGGACGAAACCATAGCGACCTACCAAGCACTCTTTGAGCAGATTGCAGACCTGAAACTCGCTTATGTCTCCGTACTTGTAAATGATCCACAAAGCCCGGTTGCAACGGAACTTCGCCACCAGATCCAGCACACCCACGGCTGGCCTTTGCTGCTCAACACCGGTTTTGCAGTGGTAACCCAGCTTGAAGAAGCACAGAAGATTGTCGACGAACTAGGTGCGGATGCAGCGGTTGTAGGCCGCATGCTCATTGCCAACCCAGACCTAGTGGAGCGTTGGAAGAGCGGCGCGGAACTCAATGAGCCAGACATGGCCACCTTCTACGCTGGTGGGCCAAAAGGATACATTGACTATCCATCGCTGGAAAAGGCTCACGTTAGCTCCTAAAAAGCTCCTTGTGGGTGGTGTGCGCCTTGCTAGACTTAGGCGCATTACCCGCAGCGCTTTGAGGAGTTGGCTATGCCCGCACAACCTGCACGCCGAGCCGACATGGCGCCGTTTAGCGGCGAGATCGCCGGTTTACTTTACGATGGCCTCCAGCCGCCCCGAAGAGCCACGCTGCACTTGGACGCTGGTGTAATCACCGACATCAGTGACATTCCGGACACCGGGGATGTTGGAAGCCGGAATCTGACGACGATAAGTGAACCGCTGATCGTGCCGGGATTTGTGGACCTGCATAATCACGGCGGTGCGGGTGGGGGATTTCCCAACGGAACCGTTGAAGAATGCATCGATGCTGCGCTCTATCACCGCCAGCGCGGCACCACGACGTTGTGGGCCTCGCTGGTCTCAGCGCCAGGCGCCGAGCTTATCGCGCAGACTGAGCTGCTAGCCGGATTAGCTGAGCAGGGCTTGATAGGGGGTATTCATATGGAAGGGCCTTTCATATCGGCCTGCCGGTGTGGTGCGCAGAACCCGGCCCATTTTATTGACGGGGATCCGCAGCTCTTTGCCGATGTTATTGAAGCGGGCCGCGGATTTTTGAAAGCGATTACCTTCGCTCCTGAGACCCCAAATTCGGATGCGCTTTTTGAACTGTGCGCCAGGCACAACATCGTTGCCTCACTGGGACATACCGATGCCGATTTCACCACGATGGCCGAAGCAATTGCGCGTGGTAGGGATGTGGGCGCGACGGTGACAGCGACGCATCTTTTTAATGCCATGCCGCAGATTCACCACCGTGATCCCGGTGCCGTCGCAGCACTGTTGAGCGCCGGTGCGCGCGGTGAAGCTGGGCTCGAAGTTATCGGCGACGGCGTGCATTTAGATGATGGCACCGTCGACATGATTTTCAACGCGGCACCAGATAAGGCTTTTGCTATTACTGATGCGATGGCAGCAGCCGGCAAAGCAGATGGCTCTTATGTCTTAGGTGCACTAGATGTCACCGTCAGCGACGGTATTGCACGGTTGACAGACGGCGGTGCGATTGCCGGTGGTACAAGCACATTAGCGGAGCAATTCGCGCGCCGGGTCGCACGTGGATCATCTATTGAAGAAGCAAGCGCATTTGTCACCCGCAATGCAGCGGCGATTGCAGGCGTCCATGGCACAATAAGCCGCGGTGAGAAAGCGAATCTCGTGGTCTTTTCCCGTCTTGGTGACCAGGTGCCCGCGCTGACAATTGCTGCGGGATGTGCCTACTATCCGCGATGAGGCCCAGAAAGGCTATTGGGAAAAGTGCGGAAAACCCGCTGTGAAATGCGCGTTTTTAAAGTGCCCCCAGTAGGACTCGAACCTACGACACACGGGGTAGAAGCCCGTTGCTCTAATCCGCTGAGCTATGGAGGCGATAGTAAAGCTCGCGTGGGAGTTTTACCAGAGGTGATTTTAGCCTATGACCTTTAAAAATTATCAACTGGTGGGGAATAGCAGGTGTGACGGAGTCGATCGCTGTCATTTATGAGGCCTGAGCGTGGCTCAGTAGACTAAGGGCCATGTCGATGACCTCGCAGCAATCGCCGGCAAACCCCGCGGTCGCACCGAAAAGCACTGTTCGTTCCTCGTGGCCCATCTACGTGGGTGCAGCGCTCATCGCTGGTGTAGTCGGTGGGTTTATCTCTTTGTTCTTCCTCGCGGATTCTTTGGCCGCGTTGGGTATTCCTGACCCTGGAAGATTGACAACCTTCGGATTGCCCTTCTTTCGCGGTATCGCCTGGATTTTGATTGCGCTGTCCATCGGCTCTTTTTTGACCACGGCATTTTTCCTCAACCCTGACATCCCGGATCAGGATAATTCCAGGTTGCATGAGGCACGGTTGACGGTGGATGGGTTCATCGCCAAGCGAACTGGCGCTTTTGCCGCCTTTAGTGTGGCTCTGATTGCCTTGCTGGAAGCGCCTTTGGTGATGTCGGATGTCTCCGGCACACCCATGGCGCAGGTGCTTAATCTGCAAATGATGTCGATGGCTCTGGAGCAAGTAGCCACGGCCCAAGTCTGGGTTATTACCGCCGTGATTGCTGTCGCCGTGGGCATCTTGGCGCTTGTCAGCAGCAAATGGGCCATGCAACCTGTGCTCTTTGTGCTGTCGGTGTTGATGATTGTCCCGCTCGGAATGGAAGGCCACTCAGCTTCTGGTGGTGACCACGATTACGGCACCAACTCCTTCCTGTGGCACCTGTTGTTTATGGCGCTGTGGATCGGTGGCATTCTAGGTCTTATCGCCCACGGGCGACGCCTGGGTCCTGATATGACCATGGCGGTGCGACGCTATTCCACCATTGCTCTGGTCGCTGCTGGTGCCATGACGGTTTCGGGGCTTGTCAACGCAGCCATCCGCATTGAATTCTCCGACTGGTTTACCACCCGCTACGGGCTCATCATCGTCACCAAAACTGCGCTGACGTTGCTATTGGTTTTCTTCGGATTCGTACACCGTCAATTGACCATCCCGCAGCTGAAGAAGAAGCCGCAACTATTTTTGCGCGTTTCCATCGTGGAAGTAGCCGTGATGGCCGCTACCGCAGGCGTTGCCATCACCATGGGCCGAACCCCGCCGCCACCGCCGCGGGATCCGAACCTGAACTCCATGCAAATTGTCATGGGCTATCAACTCACCGAAGCGCCATCGATGGGCAATATGCTCACGCAATTCCGCTTCGATATCTTATTCGGCACCATCGGACTCATCCTGGCGGCGCTCTACGCCTATGCGTTGTGGAAGGTACGCCAGCGCGGCCTTTCCTGGTCCGCCGGACGCACGACGTGGTGGATGCTGGGATCCCTGGGACTGACCGTCTACATGTCCACGGGCTTAGGCATGTATATCCCCGCGACCTACTCCATGCACATGCTGGGACACATGGCATTGTCGATGGTCTTCCCGCTCATGATGTGCCTGGGTGCACCACTGACTTTGATTCTGGAAGCCTTTGAACCGGGACGCCCCGGAAAGCCCAGCATCCACGACTGGGTAGTGGCGCTGACGCATTCGAAGATTTTGGCGTTTATCACCCACCCCATTGTCAATGTCTTGCAATTCTTGTTCTTCTTCTACGTCCTGTACATGTCCTTTGACCTGTACCAAACGGCAAACTCTGAACATGCAGGTCACGTGATTATGAACTTCACGTTCTTAATCTCTGGCTATATCTACTTCTGGGAAGTAGTAGGCCCCGACCCGCTGCCGAAGCGCGCACGCACCCCAATCCGGTTGGCAATCTTGTTTGCATCCATGCCAATTCACCTGTTTATGGGCGTCTACCTCATGCAGCTGACAGAAATCATGGGTCTGCAGTACTACCTGTCCCTGGAGATTCCGTGGGATCATGACTTCCTCCAGGACCAGAAAGTCGGCGGCGGTATTGCCTGGGGCTTTGGCCAGTTCCCATTGGCTATTGTCTTTGGCAAGCTCGCGCTTGATTGGTGGCGCGAAGACCGCTCAGAATCGAAGTTCTACGATGCGAAGGCAGACGTCGAGGGCGATGTGGACATGGACGAATACAACCGCATGTTGGCTGAGCTTAATCGCGGCGGAAACCAAGGACATTTCCGTCAGCAGTAAATCCTGACATAGTCTACGACTCAAAACGCCGCCGCTGGCCCTTATGTGGGTCAGCGGCGGCGTTGTTGTGAGCTGGGAAAAGTTCGCGCCTGTGGATAACTATGGCGTTTGGGTGACGAGTCATCATAGTTATCCACAGATTTTTGCC
Organism: Corynebacterium sp. J010B-136; assembly: GCF_002967075.1. GTDB lineage: Bacteria > Actinomycetota > Actinomycetes > Mycobacteriales > Mycobacteriaceae > Corynebacterium. The sequence goes on from NZ_PUGE01000006.1 coordinate 8,687, forward strand.
GTTGGGGTTTTGCTTTCTTGCATAGGCAGGAAAGATGAGTTTTTAAGAGCAACCGCTCGGTAAAACACAACAAGTTAAGGAAAAACCCCATGTCTCAATACCCAATCACCATTACCGGAAACCTGACCGACGACCCTTTCGTTACCAAATTCAGCAGCGACAAAGTAAATACCCGTTTGCGCATTGCTTCTTCGCGTCGCACGCGCCATACCAACTCCAACGGTGAATTTGAATGGCGCGATAGCGATACCGTGTATATCAACATCGAACTATGGGGACAGTTGGCCATTAACACTTCTAAGTCTTTAAAGAAGGGCATGCCGGTTATCGCCTTGGGATCTTTGTGCACTGATACCTGGACCGATAATGAAACCCAAAAGCAACGCGAACGCACTTACATGCGCGGCCTGCAGGTCGGCATTGATATGAACCGCTACATTGTGGCTTCACAACGCATGGATGCCTTGCATACTCCAGAGGGGATGGTGCTCAACTCTGGTTCGGAAGCGTTGCACATTAACAAGGACTACACCCTGGATAAGGAAGATGTCATTGATGAAACCGGAGTCGAAGAAGTAGTGCCTGCTTCTTTCGATGACCCACGCGAAGCTGAGGCGGAAAAGGAGGAAGTAGCTGTAGCGAACTTCTAAGAAAAAACTGTCCCAAGTCTCATTCGATGCTGTTAATTACAGCGTCGGCCATTACAGTGGTGCGTGGAGAATTTCAGATTGAGAAATTAGTCTTTGCCACATTTTCTGCTCCATAATAATGGTTATGAGCCGTATCCTGCGCTTGCTACTGGCTAATGCCGGTGGCAGGCGTTCATTTATTTAGTCAGTCGGGTACGCTTTGTGGTGATAAAACTCGAAAATTAAGGGAGTGACATGGGCGAGTTCATCTATACGATGAAAAACGTGCGTAAAGCCATCGGCGACAAGGTCATTTTGGACAATGTCACCATGGCTTTCTACCCAGGCGCAAAGATTGGTGTTGTAGGTCCCAACGGCGCGGGTAAGTCTTCAATTCTGAAGATTATGGCTGGTCTAGACCAGCCTTCCAACGGTGAGGCATTCCTGGATCCAGGTGCTACCGTCGGCATTCTGCAGCAGGAACCACCACTGAACGAAGAAAAGACAGTGCGTGAAAACGTTGAAGAGGGTCTTGGTGAGATTTTCGAAAAGAAGCAGCGTTTTGAAGCCATTGCAGAAGAAATGGCTACCAACTACACCGATGAGCTCATGGATGAAATGGGCAAGCTGCAAGAGGAACTCGACGCAGCAGATGCATGGGAAGTTGATTCCAAGATCGAGCAGGCAATGGAAGCATTGCGCTGCCCGCCTTCCGATGCCCCAGTGACCAAGCTTTCCGGTGGTGAGCGCCGCCGCGTTGCTTTGGCGAAACTGCTGTTGAGCGAGCCAGACCTGCTGCTGCTCGATGAGCCTACTAACCACTTGGATGCTGAGTCCGTGCAGTGGTTGGAAAAGCACCTGGAAAACTACCCAGGCGCTGTTCTGGCCGTTACACACGACCGCTACTTCCTTGACCACGTAGCGGGTTGGATCTGTGAGGTTGACCGCGGCAAGCTGTACCCATACGAAGGCAACTACTCCACTTACTTGGAGAAGAAGGCCGAGCGTTTGGAAGTAGCGGGCAAGAAGGATGCCAAGCTGCGTAAGCGTCTGAAGGACGAACTGGCATGGGTTCGTTCCGGTGCGAAGGCACGTCAGGCAAAGAACAAGGCGCGTCTGGAGCGCTACGAGGAAATGGCTGCCGAAGCTGAGCAGTACAAGAAGCTGGACTTTGAAGAAATCCAGATTCCTACTCCACCACGTCTGGGCAACAAGGTGGTTGAAGCTAAGAACCTGACCAAGGGCTTTGACAGCCGCACCCTGATTAAGGACCTGTCGTTTACGCTGCCTCGTAACGGTATCGTCGGCGTTATTGGCCCGAACGGTGTTGGTAAGACCACCTTGTTCAAGACGATTGTTGGCTTGGAAGAGCCAGACGCTGGCTCCGTTGATGTTGGCGAGACCGTTCAGCTGTCCTACGTGGACCAGAACCGTGCAAACATCGATCCGGAATCAACCGTGTGGGAAGTAGTCTCTGAAGGTTTGGACTACATCACCGTCGGCCAAAACGAGATGCCATCGCGTGCATACCTGTCGGCATTCGGTTTCAAGGGCCCAGATCAGCAAAAGCCATCCAAGGTGCTCTCCGGTGGTGAGCGTAACCGCCTGAACTTGGCTTTGACCTTGAAAGAGGGCGGAAACCTGATTCTGCTCGATGAGCCTACCAACGACTTGGACGTGGAAACGCTTGGTTCTTTGGAGAACGCGCTTGAGAAATTCCCTGGCTGTGCCGTGGTCATTTCTCACGACCGTTGGTTCCTGGACCGTACCTGTACCCACATCTTGGCCTGGGAAGGCAACGTTGAAGAAGGCCAGTGGTACTGGTTCGAGGGTAACTTCGGCGACTACGAGAAGAACAAGATTGAGCGCCTCGGCGAAGATGCAGCTCGTCCTTCCCGTGTGACCCACCGCAAGCTGACTCGTTAGTGTTAGGTGGTGGGAAGTCTATTCTCTACCACTTAGAACCTCGATAAACTAGAAGCGATAGTGCACGGAAGATGTGTACTATCGCCTCTTGTTTAATTAGACCTATTAATTTTATGATTTGACCAGGTTAGCGCCAGTTTTCAGGCACTTCCTGCACGCGAAGGTGCAGGCATTGTCTGAGGCTGGGTTAACCGGGAAATAAACCCAAGGAGTATTGCCGCCCTATGGCTTCAGATTCCATCCACACCCACCACATTCCGGTTCGCTGGTCTGATTTTGACCGCTATGGCCACATCATGAATGCGAACTACGTGGAAATCGCACAGGAAGCGCGCCTGGCTTTTGCAGAAGATAAATTCTATTCACAGGATATTGATTTTGCAGCTTTCGTTCGCCACCTTGATGTGGACTTCCGCAAGCCGATTGAGCCTGAAGGAAATTCCGAACTGCTCATCGAGTCTCAGGTTGTAGAAGTCGGCAACACTTCTTTTGTAACCCGTCAGGAAATCAAAGATAAGCACGGTCGTACCGCGTGCGTGGTTGAGTGTGTACAGGTTGCGGTTGACTTGGAGACACAGACGCCGCGTTCTTTGACTGAGCAAGAGCGTGAGATTTTGCTCAACATCGGCCAAACCAAGGTTGAAGAAAAGCAACCAGCAGCCGCTGAGGCTGACTTGGGCTTGGGTGAAATCGGTTACGACGACTAACCTGTCATCGCGCTCGGGCTAGAGTCGGTAGGGAAGTGAATTACTTAAAACCTACGACAAGACTCAGGAGACGCACTATGGATGAAGTATTGATGCTGCACGGCGGCGGAGCGGGGATGGTTTCTTTCCTCGCCCGGGTGACGGGCATTGATGCCACAGCCATGGTGCGTCTTCGTCAATTAACCGATGGCTCCGATGGCCAAGCACCCGTAGTCGATGTCTTTGCCACGACACCTTTTGAAGTGGTTGCGGCGCGACGCCTGCAAGGTGTGATTAGCCGCGATGGCGCCGTCGTTGGCGCGGACACCATGCTCGAAGCGCTCAACGCTACTGACTTTGCAGCGGCAAGTTCGGATTCTCCGATTGAGCTAAACTTGGGCCGCCCGCGTGACCCATCCTGGCCGGGCGCGCTGCCGCCTGCTGTGGGATTTAAGCTCATTGATAATTTGCCGGTGGATGTTGCACGGCACCTATCCGATGAGGGACAAAAGCTCGCGCGCCAGTTCTCTGGTCCCATGGGGCCACCGCAGAGCCTTATGAACCAAAAGGTCATTACGGCCTCGTCTGAGGACGTGAGCGTCGAGATTCCCATGCGCATGATTTTTGCCTGCACCAATTTAGGTCTGATCCCAAACTTTGCCGCGCCGATGGATGTGCCGCGCCATTTGCGTATTTCGGGGCTCGGTCGCTGGGTGCGCTTGGATGCGGCTTTTGGTTCGGTGTATCACTCCAACCGGCTGTCGCTGTTTTAAACCGAAGGTTGCGCTGGCAAAAGTTCTCTCTGGATTTTCCCAACGGACCGGTTGTGCGCGCGTAGGGTGGGTTTTATCCACCCTCGCTCCAGCGCAGGATATTGAATACTTGCGCTCCTTTAAGAAAGGCACAGCATGCGCATTGGTATTCCCGCTGAGATAATGAATGGCGAAAGTCGAGTCGCGGCGACTCCGGCGTCTGTTCGCACCTTGGTCCAAGATGGTCATGAAGTCTTAGTCCAACAAGGAGCAGGTGCTGGCGCCAGCTTCTTCGATGAAGAATATGCAAACTCCGGTGCCACGGTGGTGGACTCAGCGCAGCAGGTGTGGGAATCCGCGCAGCTTGTGCTCAAGGTCAAAGAACCTTTGGAAGAGGAATATGGCTATCTGCGCGAAGACCTCGTGTTATTTACCTACCTGCACCTTGCTGCCTCCAAGCAGCTGACTCAGGCGCTGCTGGATTCCGGCTGCACCGCGTTAGCTTATGAAACTGTCACGGACCGTCATGGCGGGCTCCCGCTGTTAACTCCCATGTCGCAGGTTGCGGGGCGTCTGGCGGTTATTGAAGGTGCACACCATTTGATGTCCACCCAAGGCGGACGGGGAGTGTTGCTGCCAGGTGTGCCAGGAACCAAGCCAGCACGCGTTGTTGTCATTGGTGGCGGCCAGGTTGGCGCTTCAGCAGTGGCGATGGCCACGGGCTTGCGCGCAGAGGTTACCGTCTTGGATTTGGAACCACGCATTTTGCAGCATTTCGATGACTTGTATCAAGGCCGTGTGCGTACCCAAATCTCTGATCCGGTGACGCTGCGTGAAGAACTTGTGGAAGCAGACCTGGTTATCGGCGCGGTGCTGATTCCCGGTGCAGCTGCCCCGAAGCTGGTCACCGAAGACATGGTTAAAGATATGAAACCTGGAGCAGTGCTTGTCGATGTTGCTATCGACCAAGGTGGATGTTTTGAAAACTCGCGCAAAACCACCCACGCTGAGCCGACTTTTAAGGTCCACGACACGATATTTTATTGCGTGGCTAATATGCCGGGTGCGGTAGCGAATACCTCGACCCGGGCGTTGACGACCGCGACGTTGAACTATGTCCGCGACATTGCTGCAGAGGGCGTCGATGGCGCGTTTGAGCGCTCGAGTGGCTTGCGCGATGGACTGATGGCCCGCGGTGGCAAGCTTCTTTCCGAACCGGTGCGCAAGGCATTAGATCTTTAAATTAGGCTAGGCTTGGCTGGGTTACAAGGTTGTGGTGCGTGCCCAGAAAGAAGGTCTAGCGATGTCGAGCGCTGCGGAATTTTACGACAAGTTACTTGCAGAGATACTCGATACTCCGGTTGCCGCGGTATCCCAGGGATTCCACTGGACGCGGGTTACCACGACTGATCAAGCGATGGGCTTGGCATACACGATGGCTGGGACTACGCGGCCCGAGATATCAGAGAAGCCTTATCAAGAAGGCGAGTCGCTCACCGACGTTGCGCGCCTAACCTTGAGCTGGAATTTGTGCGAGGCAGCCATCGGGGCAGCAGCGCTAAATGCGCACTTTTCTACACCGGAAGTAGCGCGGCACAACGGGTTTACTCCAGCAGGTGAGGGGCAATTTTATCCGCAGGTATTTGAAGCCTTTTTTGAAATTGTTGCCGGTAAGAAAGTTGCGGTAGTCGGGCACTTTCCCTTTGCACCTGCGGCGTTGGAGAAAGCCAGCGACTTTGCCATGCTCGAAACTAATGCCCAGCCTGGTGATTATCCTGCATCGGCGTGTGAGTTCATCTTGCCGGAGGCGGACTTTGTCTTTTTGAGCGGTTCAGCCATCGTCAATAAAACGCTGCCGCGGCTGCTTGAGCTATCGCAAGACGCTTTTACCACGGTGGTGGGACCGAGTACTCCACTGAGCCCAGTGCTTTTCGATGCCGGCGCGGACTACCTTGCCGGTTTAGTAACCACAGATGCGCGCGGTATGGAACAAGCGTTGAGCGCTATCCGCTTTCCAGGAATGATGGACAATGGCTTCCGCGCGGATCAATTTAGCCCGGGTACAAATTACCGGGGCATTGTCGCAGACCTTAAGGAGCTTTATTGATAAGCATTCCTGCAAGCTGATTCATGTGCTGCCACAGCATTTGGCGATAGGCCTGCGGAAGTGTTTCTTCATCAATTTGGTCGAGGGAATTTTTCATCAATTCCAGCCAGCGGTCATGCGCTGCCATATCGATGGGGAACTTGGCGTGACGCAGGCGCATCCGGGGCGCGCCGCGATTTTCATTAAATAGCGGTGGACCGCCCCAATATTGCGATAAAAACCACGCGAGACGGTCTTCAGCACCGGCCATGTCATCCTCGGGGTACATCGGGCCCAAAATGTCATCGTCGGGGACCTGCGCGTAAAAGCCAGAAACAATCTTGCGGAATGTAGGCATTCCACCAATTGCTTCATACACGCTGCCAGGGGTAGTCATGAGCTATTCCTCGTCCTTTTCCAGTTGTGGAGCAGTGATACCAATACCATACGGGTAAGGGGTAGTTACGCCTGCATCATTCATGGAATTTAACACGCGGCCCTGCATGATGCGCTGGACCTGCCACTGCGAACCAGGCAGCGTCTTGACCGTCACGCGGAAAGACAGATAGTCCGGTTGGAAGTCGGAGACGCCGTTGACCACGGGTTCATCGAGAAGCAATTCTGCAACCTCGGGGCTCTTGGCAATTTTCTGCACGCTCTCTTCAATGACTTCAAACGCCTTTTCGGTGTCATTAGACAAGCCCACGGGCACCTGAATACGCGCGACAGAGAATTCATCCGAGTGGTTAGCAACCTTCAAGATTTCACCGTTGCGGATGTACCACAACGCGCCATCCATATCGCGCACCGTGGTAATGCGTAGCGTGATTTCTTCAACATCACCGAATACGCCATCGCCCAAGTCGATGGTGTCACCAATGCCGTACTGGTCTTCCAACAGCATGAAAATGCCGGAGAGGAAGTCCTTGACCAAGGACTGCGCACCAAAACCAAGCGCAACACCTAAGACACCTGCGGATGCAATCAGCGGAGCAATGTTCACGCCGACCTGATCCAATATGGCTAGCGCAGCCCAACCCCAGACGACAATCGCCGCGGCAGAGGTTGCAACCGTACCGAGGGTTTTAATGCGTGAGATGCGCCGGTTTTCCCGTGATTTGTCAATAGAGCGAAGCTGCTTTTCTTGTTTGTCTTTTTGCTTCTTGCTCAGTGCGCCTGGCAGCCCAATCTTATTGATGGGATTAGAGCGCGTGCCCTTCTTTTCAATGGAAGACTTCGCCAGCTTGTTGATGACGCGCCGAGAAACCCAATGCAGAATCAGCGCGACGATAATAATGACGCCGATTTTGATAGGGCGTTCAATCAGCCACTCTTTGGTCGCGGGATCCGCCCACCAATTCGTGACATCAGCTACGGCTTGGCTGGGGCTGGCAGAAGCAAGCACGGTTGCATCTGCGAATAAGGGGGATGAAGACAAAAATGATCACAACCTTTCGCTCGGTTAGTTAGTTCATCGAATTCTGTGGAAATTTTCTACCCCGATGGTAATTATCCTGCCTTATTCTTTCCTGTGTGCACATGGCGCATGGTTGCTGCCAGCGCGAATTCTTCAGGGCTGTGAGTAGAAAGTTTTCAGCCGCAGGTTGTGGTGTGAATAATATTCGTGCCTTTTTAAATCAAAGTGAACAGCTTGGTCTATAGTGGGCGGTGGTCAGAATGGAAAGCCCATTTAAAATCACAATGAGATCACTGGAGGATTGTGCATATGTCTGGAAAAACCAAGCGCGAGCTTGCAAGTGGGTTTAACTCCCGCGCTATCCACGCTGGTTGGGAACCAGATGAACACATGGGCTCCATCAATGTTCCGATTTATGCCTCCACTACCTATGAGCAAAACGGGCTGGCGGAACTTCGCGGTGGCTTTGAGTACGGGCGCGTTGCTAACCCAACGGTGCGTTCATTAGAGCACACCCTGGCAGCATTAGAAGATGCGAAATACGCACGCGTCTTCGCCTCCGGCATGGCGGCTACCGATGCGCTGATTCGCATCCTGGTGCGCCCAGGTGACCACGTCATCTTGGGCAACGATGCCTACGGCGGCACCTACCGTTTGCTCAACAACGACTACGGCGAGTGGGGCTTGGAGCTATCCATCGTCGATACCTCTGACCTGGATGCAGTCGCTGCTGCGATTAAGCCGAATACCAAGCTGATTTGGTTGGAAACCCCGACCAACCCGGCGCTGACGGTTACCGATATCGAAGGCGTTGTTGCTATCAAGCAGCACGCGCAGGTGGTTGTGGATAACACCTTCGCGACTCCTTACCTGCAAAGTCCTTTGGCCTTGGGCGCAGATTATGTCCTGCACTCAACCACCAAGTACCTAGGTGGCCACTCTGACGTGCTTGGCGGCGCGGTAGTTACCAATGATGAGCACGTCGATGAGCGTTTGCTCTACTTCCAGGGCTGCGTCGGCGCGGTATCTTCGCCTTTCGATGCCTACCTCACCGCCCGCGGCATCAAGACCTTGGCAGTGCGCATGGATCGTCACTGCAGCAATGCGCAACAAGTAGCGGAATATCTGCAGTCGCGTCCAGAGGTCAAGCAGGTTCTTTACCCAGGTCTGCCGGATCACCCAGGCCACGATATTGCTGCGAAGCAGATGCGTGGATTCGGCGGCATGATGTCGGTGCGCTTCCACAAGGAAGACCACGCCCGTCAGGCCTGTATGAATACCCGCTTGGTGTGTTTGGCGGAATCCTTGGGCGGTGTGGAATCGCTGATTGAGCACCCAGAGAAGATGACGCACGTCTCCGCTGAAGGCTCGGAGCTGGTGCCACCATCTGATCTGGTGCGTATCTCCATTGGTATTGAAGACATCGAGGATTTGCTCGCTGATTTTGAGCAAGCTTTAGACGCTTTGGATTAATTCTTTGAATATGGCAAAAGCTGCGGTAGATATCTGCTCTATCGCAGCTTTTGTCTTTTCATCATTAGGGTAGAAGTTATGACTGAAGTACAAAATTCGAAGATTGCTGTCGTTACCGGTGCGACCGGTGGCATGGGCAAAGAAATTGTTGCCAACCTTGTATCCGATCACCACGTGTATGCACTCGGGCGCGACCAAGCAAAGCTGGATGAACTAGTAGTAGCCCACGGTGATGCAGTGACCGCGGTTGCTGTGGACTTGGCTGCAGAGCTCGATGCCATGGATGCGGTACTCCCTGCTTTAGAGCGCGTTGATGTACTGGTCAACGGTGCGGCTATCGCGCAGGCATTCTCCGTTGAATCTGCACGCGTTTCTGACTGGCGCGCGCATATGGAGCTCAACGTCTATGCCCCGGCTGAGCTCACCCGCGTGCTTTTGCCCGGGCTGCGCAAAGCGGAAGGCACCGCTATCTTTATCAACTCCGGAGCCGGCCGTGGGGGCTTTGGCGACAACGTGGTCTACGCAGCAACCAAGCACGCGCTCTATGCGCTTGCCGATGGCCTCCGGAAGTCCGAACACGACATCCGCGTGACCACCATCGCGCCGGGACCTACTGATACCGCGATGTTCCAAGGCTTAAGCGGCGATTACGATAAGAGCCACGTCATTGCGCCAGTGGAGATTGCCAAAGCTATCCGCGCGGTCATTGATGCCGGGCCGACAACCCAGCTGACTGAGGTACAAGTACGCCCGCGTATTGAGCTTGCGGACCGGAAATAGCGCGCGATGATTAGTGCTTTAGCGCTTTTTCTTGTCGGCCTGTTATTTATCTACAACGGGCTGCAGATGCGCAAAAGACGCCTGCAACTAGGCTCTAGCTGGGGGTTTCGCACGGCAGAAACTCAAACCTCTGCCGCGGTATGGGAGGCCAGCCACGCAGCCGGCGGCATGACCGTCATGCTCGGAGGCCTGGGCGCGGAAATCGCCGGAGCCATTTTGCTGCTTAGCCCTAACCACAACATGACCGTGAATATAACGGTCACGCTGTGTGGCCTGGCTTGGGTCGTGCTGTTATATCTTGCGGCCAAAGGCCGGGTTACCGAAACAGCGGCGCGATTAAACAAAAAAGCTTGACCCCAAGCGGGACCAAGCTTTTCTTTACTTAGGCGCCGGCGCTGTCGATAGCGCGGTTGCGCAACGCGCGGGCTAAGCGGTCGCGCTCTTCGGTGACAGCGCGGCGCAGACCCGCTGGCAACTGCTTTTCTAAGAACTTATCGGTGGCATCGATAGTTTCTTGAGAGACATTCCACGATGGGTACAGACCTTGAACCGTGCCCAGGGCAATCTCCGTGGAACCGGCATCCCACACGCGCTCAGCATTGGCGAAGTATTCCTCGACCGCAAAGCCCAAGTGCTTCTCCGAGCCCGTCATGGTCAGACCTTCAAGCTTATGGCGCAGCTCTAAGTTAGACAGCTCAAGGGACATAATTTCATCCCACACAGCGCGCTTATTCGCATCGGAGTTAAATGCCGCTAGCGCACGCAGGGAAGCTTGGTAGCCAGAAGCGGTGTTATCTGCTTCTAACTCTTCGGCCACCAATTTCTGGACCTCGTCGAAAGCACCAATAGCGTCGTTTGCGACCAAAGCTGCCAGAGCCTTCCAGCGCAGTGCCTTGTCATCAGAAGTAGCGCGCAGCTCAACCAAGTAATCGCGTGCTGCATCGTTGAGATCAATCTTGGTCAAGGCCTGCTTAAACACAATGGTGCGGGCGGAATCTGCTTCCGCGGACTGAGCTTCGGCTAGGAAGGCATCGGCAAGCAATGCGAAACCCTGCTCCTTGGCCCACTGCGGATCGGCATAAGTATCAACCGCCACAATCGCCTGGTTACAAATACGTTCCAGGACGGCAAGCTCAGTTTCTGCCGACAAACCACGGGCGACCAACTGCGCGAAATCACGCGCACGCATGGTTCCTGCACGCGTCATCTCCCAGGCGGTAGACCAGCATAAAGTACGTGCCATTGGGTCGGTGATCTTGTCGATATTCTCAACCACAAAGTCCACGGTTTCTGGGGAAAATTCCAGCAGGGTGTAGGTCAGGTCGTCATCGTTAAGCAAAACTAGCTCGGCAACATCTGCCCCGACAAGCTCGGCAATCTCCGTGCGCTCACCAGAGATATCGGCCTCTACCTGCTTAAAGCGGGTAACCTGACCGTCTTCCAGGCTGTAGAGGCCAATAGCAATGCGGTGGGTGCGTAGCGTATCGCCGGACTGCTTGACGATAAACTTGGTGTACTTGCCGTCTTCTTGCTCAGTTTCTGCCGACAAGGTGTTAACCCCAGTCGTCTTGAGCCATTCTTCAGCCCAAAACGACAAGTCACGGCCTGATGCATCTTCCAAGTGTTCCAGCAGGTCATCGAAGGTCGCATTGCCCCACGCGTGCTTGCTGAAGTGACGGCGCACGCCCGCGAAGAAGTTTTCGCGACCGACATAAGCCTGCAGCTGCTTGAGCACCGATGCGCCCTTGGCGTAGGTGATGCCGTCGAAGTTTTGCTCCACGGTCTCAATATCAGAAGCATCCGTGGAAATCGGGTGCGTGGTAGGCAGCTGATCCTGCTGGTACGCCCAGGACTTTTCCACATTCGCGAACGTGACCCACGCGGTGTCATATTGGGTATTTTCTGCCTGCGAAATAGCAGCTGACCAAGTAGCAAAGGACTCATTTAGCCACAGGTCATCCCACCACTGCATGGTGACCAAGTCACCGAACCACATGTGGGCAAGCTCGTGCAGGATGGTATCCGCGCGGCGCTCATACATGTAGTGGCTAGCCTGCGAAGAAAAGACATACTCATCACGGATGGTGACACAGCCTGCGTTTTCCATGGCGCCGGCGTTAAATTCCGGAACGAAAATCTGGTCATATTTGCCAAAGGGGTACGCGAAACCGAAATTGGCGTGGTAGAAATCAAAGCCCTGTTTGGTTTCGGTGAATAGACGCTCCGCATCCAAGTGCTCTGCCAAGGAAGCGCGGCAGTACAGCCCCAGTGGGACCTCGAGCTGCGTGGCTGGCTGGCCTTCGGGGTGCGCGGTGAGCTCACCGGTCCAGGTGTCGGTGACCTCAAAGTAAGGGCCTGCGCACAAGGCAATGAGGTAGGTCGATAGCGGGGTATCAACCTGTGCGCGCCAGGTATTGCCTTCGCGGGTGACCGGGGAGTTGGTGATGATCTTCCACTCTTGAGGTGCATGGAAAGTCAGCGAATAGGTGGCCTTCATGTCTGGCTGGTCAAAGCAGGCAAAGACGCGCTTGGCATCGGCGGTTTCGAACTGCGTGTACAGATACACCTGGTTATCCACCGGGTCCACGAAGCGGTGCAGGCCTTCACCCGTGCGTGAGTAGGCAATCTTCGCGGTGACCTTTAGTTCATATTCGGCAACTTCCAAACCAGAAAGCGCGATGCCATAGGTCGGGTTATAAGCATCCAGTGGCAGGGGATTGCCGTTGAGGCGGGCTTCGAGGATTTCATCAGCGCGCAGATCAATGAAGGTTGAGCCCGGTTCTTTGACCGTAAAATTCACGGTCGTCGTGGAGGAAAAGTATTTTTCCTCCTGCAGGTCTAACTCCACGTCATAGTGGGAAACGTCGATCAATAAAGAGCGGTGCTTAGCTTCATCGCGGGTGAGATTTACAGAGGTCATTAAAGCTCCTGCTCCTTTAGGTGGAATTTGTAGATATGCTCAAGTGTTGTACAAGGCGACAGTATTCATCTTATGCATAGGAGTTTAATCAGTGTCTCAGTCTGTGAAATTTTGGTTCGACGTAACCTGCCCATTCGCGTGGGCTACTTCCCGCTGGATTAAGGAAGTAGAAAAGGTCCGCGACATTAATGTTGAGTTCGTACCAATGTCACTTGCCGTGCTGAACGACGGCCGTGACTTGGATGAGGGTTACGCGAACATGATGCAAGCAGCATGGGGACCAGCGCGCGTCTTCGCCAAGGTTGCAACTGAAGAACCAGCCAAGGTCGATGAGCTTTACACCATCTTGGGCACCAAACTGCACGGTGAAGAGCAGGGCGGCAAGACAGGATTTGGCGCTTATGACGAGCTAATTAAAGAAGCTTTGGCGGATGCTGGCCTGGATGCATCCTACGCTGAGGTTGCTAACACTGAAGATGCTGATGAGGCACTTCGTGCATTCCACAATGAAGCAATCACCTCTGTGGGCGATGACGTGGGAACCCCAGTTATCAAACTTGGTGATACTGCATTCTTCGGCCCAGTTATTACGCGCATCCCAACCGGTGATGAAGCCGGCGAGATCTTCGATGCCGCAGTGCGTCTGGCGCAGTATCCATACTTTTTCGAAATTAAGCGCTCCCGTACTGAAATGCCACAGGTCAGCAATAAGTAGGAGACCCGGAAAAGTTTCCTACTCCGTGGGGAAAGTTCTTCAAGCGAAGGCTGTGCTGAATTGAGCCTTTTCGCCCTGTGAACCAACGCGCATGCCAACCATTGATATTATGGGTGGCATGCGCGTTTACTTAGGAGCAGACCACGCAGGGTTCGAGACCAAAAATCTCATTAAAGAACACCTGACCAGCCAAGGCCACGATGTCATTGACTGTGGCGCACACATTTATGACGCTGAGGATGACTACCCAGCATTTTGTATTGAAGCCGCACTGCGTACCGTCAACGACCCAGGTTCCTTGGGCATCGTGCTCGGTGGCTCCGGCAACGGTGAGCAGATTGCCGCGAACAAGGTCAAGGGCGCACGCTGTGCGCTGGCATGGTCGCCGGAGACCGCACGCCTTGCACGTGAGCACAATAATGCCCAGCTCATCGGCATTGGCGGCCGGATGCACTCAGCAGAAGAAGCACTAGCTATCGTTGATGCTTTCATTGACCAGGAATGGTCCCAGGCTGAACGCCACCAGCGTCGTATCGATATTCTTGCTGAGTACGAGCGCACCGGAATCGCTCCTGAGGTGCCAGAAGCACCAGAAGCTTAGAATTTCGGACCAGATTAAAATCTCATAAAGATGCCCGCGTAGTTTCTCCCGATAAGGAAGTGGCTACGCGGGCAGTTGCTTTTCAATGCTTAGCAGCTTTTAGCTCTTAGCTAAAATCATCCGGGTCAGCGCCGACGCGGCCATCTTCGTCTACGTCGAGGCTATTGATCGCAATCATTTCTTCGTCGGTGAGCTCGAAATCAAAGATGTCAAAGTTCTCACGCATGCGTGATGGAGTGACGGTCTTGGGGAAGACGATGACATTATTTTGCAGGTGCCAGCGCAGCACGACCTGCGCTGGGGTTTTACCGTGTGCTTCAGCCGCAGCGACGATATCTTCGTTTTCAAGAAGATCCGTCTTGTTCTGCGCCAGAGGGCCCCAGGATTCAACCTTGGTGCCGTGTACGCGGCCGGCGTCTACTTCCTTCCAACGCGCGAAGTAAGGGTGCAGCTCAATCTGATTGACCGCTGGGCTGACCTTGGCGACCATGGCTAGGTCTTCGAGGTTTTTCACGGTGAAATTTGCCACGCCAATAGACTTAGTAAGGCCCTGCTCTTGGAGCTTTTCCAATGACTTCCACGCGGCCTTGAAATTGCCGGTGTTAGTTGATGGCCAGTGAATAAGGTACAGGTCAACGTAGTCTAGGCCGAGCTTGTCCAAGGACTCTTGCAGGGCTGCTTCTGCGTCTTCGTGACGGTCATTCCACAGCTTGGTGGTGATAAACAGTTCTTCACGCGGAATGCCCGACTTCGCAATTGCTGCGCCGACACCTTCTTCATTGCCGTAGATGGCTGCGGTATCAATGTGGCGGTAGCCGACTTTGAGTGCTTCTGCGACCATTTCTTCGGTCTGTTCGGGGTCAATTTTGAAGACCCCGTAGCCCAGCTGCGGAATAATATTTCCGTCATTCAGCGTGACGGTAGGGACAATCGATGGGTCAAATTCCGATGTTGTATGTGCTTCGGTCATGCCATCGAGATTACGCGGAAATTGGCAAAGAGAAAGGGACCAGTTTCATCTTCATTGCGTTGAGCAAAGAAAATGCTTACTGGTCCCTTAAACAAGGCGCAGGAAATGGCGAATTTTAAAGACTAGAAGTCAAAGCCAAAGTCGAAGATTCCGCCGCCGTCTTCTCCGCCGCCAAAGAGGCCTCCGCCCCCGTCGCCGCCGAAGAGGCCGCCGCCATCGCCCATGTCTCCACCGGCATCACCCATGTCGCCGCCGTCGCCCATATCGCCACCAGCATCGCCCATGTCACCGCCGGCATCTCCAACTTCTCCAGCCGCTGCTGCCTCACCGGAGTAACCAACGCCGGCCATGCCCATGAACATTGCATTGAACATCATGGAATAGCCCATCATCCACACACCCGTTGCCATGGCATCTGCCCACCACGGGCGTGAGTACCAACCAGCTGGGACTGGGCGGCCGGCCACCGTGCCACCGGGGTAGTAGTTCGGGGTTTCTTCGGAGGCATATGGCGAAGCAGTCAAAGACTCACCATTTTCACCTTCGATGGTGCGCTTTTCTGTCACCTTGCCTGCAGAACGCTGACCTTCTAGTGGTGGCAGGTCAGGGCCTGCACTCATGCCCATGATTTCTCGAGCCGCAGCAACATAGTGCATGCCTTCGAGCGCCGATTCACGCGCGAGCTTTGCTTGCTTGGTAGTGGTTGCCTGTGCTAGCGCGGAGTTCGCTGCTGTAAAACGCTCTGAAGCATCGGCCATCGCCTGCGTTGATGCTGTGTCCGTGCCAGAGATCTGCATGACCTGACCGCCGAGGCGCTCAGTCCAGCGCTGCGCATCAGCGTGCGCGTCTGCAAATTCCCGACGCTCGCGCTCTTCTAAGTTCTTCTTAGAATTCCTAGAAGAAAGGTACCAAGCGCCGCCGCCGAGAACAGCGAGAATTAATAATACTTCCATGATTGGAGTTCACTTCCCACAATTGTTTTATTGTCTGTCTAGAACAACGTCTACTACCAGCTTAAAGTTCCCCAGCAGACAATGGAAGTAAACGCCCAGATCATCGAATAATCGGTTTAGCCGGCATGCTCGTAGGAGTCAGCGGTGCTCATCAGCACCGAAAGCGTCAACAGCTGTTAGTGTGTCCGGACTCTTTCGCCCAAGGTGAGCTGCGTCATTTATGAAATAGGTGGGGTCATTTTGGAATGAATTAACAACGTGAGTTAAGATAGCTAACGCACATCAATTGATGCGCTGTGGGAATGTCGTATAGTGGCTAATACCTCAGCCTTCCAAGCTGAAGACGCGGGTTCGATTCCCGTCATTCCCTCCAAGTTTAAAACACCCACCTACCAGCAGTTTTGGTAGGTGGGTGTTTCTTTTGTGTCACCTGCCTAGCTTCCAAGGGGAGGGTTATCCCACTCCAGGCCGGAGGCGGGGTATTGCAATCGTCCCCGTGCGTAACTTTAAAGTTTCTCGCGGGATGTTCCTCGCTTTAAGGAATTCGGGGAAAGAAGCTGGAGTCTTTGCGAGAAACTCTTGGTTGGGAATTAGAGCCACTGAGGCGGGGATGTGGATGCTTCTTCGATAACTCGGTGGGGACGCGTGATTACAGGGCAGGTTTCATTGACGGACTAGAGAAGATTTCGGTGCAATGAACGGTTTTCACGCAAAGTCACGATTTTTCTGACAGGCCGTTGACCTGTGGTTATGGTTAAATTTTCCGCTTGGATGGGGGCGGATTTGTAGCTTTAAAACTTCCTAGGCTAGAGTTATCAAACGTACGCAGCACGGAGGCAAACTCCGGTGGCTACATACGGGGCGTGGCGCAGTTTGGTAGCGCACCTGCTTTGGGAGCAGGGGGTCGCAGGTTCAAATCCTGTCGCCCCGACGTATGGGGTCTGGGAAACCTAGTAAAGGATTTCCCAGACCCCTTTACTGTTTGTAAAACGCGTTTGGTAAATTAAGCAGTTGACAATTTCTAAACACTGCAGCAGTTAGTAAATGCAGACAACTAATCAGGAGAAATACTCGTGAAGACTACCGTGGACAAGCTGAGCGACACCCGCGTCAAGCTCACCGTCAACGTTCCGTTTGCTGAGCTCGACAAGGAAATCGACCAGGCTTACTCTGCGATTGCGCAGCAGGTACAAATTCCGGGTTTCCGTAAGGGTAAAGCACCTCGCCAGCTGATCGACGCTCGCTTCGGTCGCGGCGCAATGCTGGAGCAGGTCGTTAACGACATGCTGCCTTCCCGCTACGAGCAGGCTGTCACCGAAAACGACCTGAAGGTCATCGGTCAGCCAAACATCGACATCCCTAAGGTTGAAGACAACGACTTCGTTGAGTTCACCGCTGAGGTTGATGTTCGCCCAGAGATCGAAGTTCCAGACTTCTCCAAGATCTCCGTCACCGTCCCAGCACTTGCTGTCACCGACGAAGACGTTGAAAAGGAACTCGAAGAACTTGCAGGCCGCTTCGGTGAGCTCAAGGACACCAAGCGCAAGCTGAAGACCGGCGACTACGCAATCATCAACGTCGAGGCTGAGGTTGACGGCGAAAAGGTCTCTGAAATCTCCACCGAGGGCCTGTCCTACCGCGTTGGCGACGACGATCTGATCAAGGGCCTCGACACCGCTTTGCGTGGCATGAAGTCTGAAGAAGACAACGAGTTCAGCGCAACCATCGAGTCCGGTGAGCACAAGGACAAGGAAGCAACCATCAAGGTTCACGTCGTGCAGACCAAGGAGCGCAAGCTTCCTGAACTCGACGACGACTTCGCACAGATGGCTTCCGAGTTCGACACCATCGAAGAGCTGCGCGAGAACACCAAGTCCGGCCTCGAAGAGTCCAAGAAGAATGACCAGGCTGTCGCAGTTCGCGACGAGGTCCTCAAGGCTGCTTTGGCTGAGGTTTCCTTCGAGCTTCCTAAGTCTGTTGTTGATGAGCAGGTTCACGCTCAGCTGCACCAGATCCTGGGCGAGATGGCACACGACGACGCTGCGCTGAACCGCCTGCTTGAGGCTCAGGGCACCACCCGCGAGGAATTCGACAAGGAATCCCGCGAGTCCGCTGAAGAGTCCGTACGCACCCAGCTGTTCCTGGATACCTTGGCTGATGTTGAGGAGCCAGAGGTTTCCCAGCAGGAGCTGAGCGACCACATCCTGTTCACCGCTCAGTCTTACGGCATGGACCCTAACCAGTTCATCCAGCAGATCTCCTCCAACGGCCAGATCGGCAACCTCTTCTCCGACGTCCGTCGTGGCAAGGCTCTAGCAGCTGCTATCTGCCGCGTCGAAGCTAAGGACGATGCAGGCAACGTTGTTGACGTTGAGCAGTACTTCGGCGAAGAAGAAGCTGAGGACAACTCCAAGGCAGAAGAGTCCTCTAACGACGAGGCATAAACCCTTGTCTAGCAGTATTCCTTCCGGCATTTCGCCGTGGGAAACCTGGACTAGTTGATTGATAAAGAGGGACCTAGCTACGCAGCTAGGTCCCTCTTTCTCTACCGATTGAAGGATGCTCGGCGACCACCTCAACGACATGCCGCCTGGCTGGTGGTGTGACCTGTTGAACTTTCATCACCCATTTTTCGAGGAGGGTTAACGCTATCAGCGAACAAGCCCTATTTTTCTCGCATGGGCGATCGAAATTTAAGTAGGGTAGGTGCCATTGACATTGAAGAAGCAATCTTCAAAGCCAAGAATGAATTTTAGAACTGACAAGGAGTATTAACCATGTCTGACAAGCCTCAGATGACCTCCCCGAGCGCAGGTATGAACCTGGGAGACAGCGTTTATGAGCGCTTGCTTAGTGAGCGCATCATCTTCTTGGGCACCCAAGTTGATGACGAGATTGCGAACAAGCTGTGCGCGCAGATTCTTCTGCTTTCCGCAGAGGATCCGACTCGCGATATTTCGCTCTACATTAACTCTCCAGGTGGCTCGGTTACCGCAGGCATGGCAATCTACGACACCATGAAGTACTCACCATGCGATATTCGCACTTATGGCATGGGTCTTGCTGCGTCGATGGGCCAGTTCCTGCTTTCTGGCGGCACCAAGGGCAAGCGTTTCGCATTGCCGCACGCACGCATCATGATGCACCAGCCTTCCGCTGGTGTAGGCGGTACCGCATCGGATATCGCTATTCAGGCTGAACAGTTCGCAGCTACCAAGCGCGAGATGGCTGAGCTTATCGCAGAGCACACTGGTCAGACCTTTGAGCAGATTACCAAGGACTCCGACCGCGACCGCTGGTTTACTGCACAGCAGGCGAAGGAATACGGCATCGTGGACCACGTCATCGATTCTGCTTCCGGACCAATTAGCAACTAAGGGATAAAGGAGAAACTCATTATGTCTAACTTCCAGATGCCTTCATCCCGCTACGTACTGCCATCGTTTATTGAGCAGTCCGCGCAGGGTACGAAGGAAACCAACCCATATTCCAAGCTTTTCGAAGAGCGCATTATCTTCCTGGGTACTCAGGTCGATGACACCTCCGCCAATGACATCATGGCGCAGCTGCTCGTTCTCGAGGGTATGGACCCAGACCGCGACATCACCATGTACATCAACTCGCCAGGTGGCTCTTTTACCGCGTTGATGGCTATCTACGACACCATGCGTTATGTCCGTCCTGACGTTCAGACTGTCTGCTTGGGCCAGGCTGCATCGGCAGCTGCTGTTCTGCTTGCTGCAGGCGCACCAGGAAAGCGTGCAGCGCTTCCTAACTCCCGCGTCCTGATTCACCAGCCAGCAACCCAGGGCACCCAGGGCCAGGTTTCTGACCTGGAGATCCAGGCTGCTGAAATCGAGCGCATGCGTCGTCTGATGGAAAAGACCTTGGCTGAGCATACTGGCCGCACCGCGGAGCAGGTACGCATTGATACCGACCGCGACAAGATTCTGACTGCAGAAGAAGCTGTAGAGTACGGCATTATCGACCAGGTCTTTGATTACCGTAAGCTCAATGATTAATTTCTAACAGCGCGTGTAGTTAAGAAATAGCGGGGATGGCATGGCGTCATTCCCGCTATTTTTGTGCTTTCCAAGGCCTCGGAATCTCAACTGGTGAGAAATTAGACTAGAGAACCTGATTGTTCTTTAGTTCACTAAATTGAGCACTTTGTTGGATGCTTAATGATTTACAATCTCGCGACTGGCGCGGGCTGATTGGGCCTTGGGAAGTGGAAGCAATGGGCATCGCCGGTATTGCATTGGCTGCAGTCACAAGCTCAAAGTAGTGAATTTTCATCTTCATAAGAACAGCTTAAGTCGATTGTTTCCTTGCTCGAATCAAGATGTTTTCCCTTTAATATTCTGTGGAACAAACTGCTATGAGCTGGGCAAAGACGTCATAAGTGATTTTGTTCGAGGTATTGTGTTGTGTTCCAATCAACTACATGTCTTCTACTTAAACACAAGCTGGCGCGAGTGATCGCAGTCGCGCACAAGAGCCGGAGGAAAGACAGTTCTTCGGCCAACCTTGGGGTCTAGCTACCTCTTCGGCGTTGAAATGTGGGAGCGTTTTAGCTTCTACGGTATGCAGGCCATTGTTCTGCTCTACATGTACTACTCCGTTACTGACGGTGGCTTGGGTATTCCGCAGGCTACTGCTGCATCGGTTGTGGGCGCCTATGGCGGCTTGGTCTACATGGCCTGCCTACTGGCATCGATTGTCGCCGATAAGCTCTTTGGCTCCGAACGTACGCGGTTTTACTCAGCCGTTATGGTCATGCTCGGCCACATTGCGCTGGCTGTAATCCCAGGAGTTACCGGCCTGGGCATCGGTCTGGTGCTTATCGCCATCGGCTCTGGTGGCGTAAAGACCACCGTGCAGGTCGTTCTTGGTTCCCTGTACACCAAAGATGACCCGCGCCGTGATGGTGGCTTCTCCATCTTCTACATGGGCATTAATATCGGTGGACTGCTTGGCCCGCTGATTACCACCGCTATGTGGGGCTGGAAAGGTTTCCACTGGGGATTTGGTATCGCAGCAGTGGGTATGGCCGTCGGCCTTATCCAGTACATGCTGATGCGTAAGCACACCATTAAAGATGCCGGACACGATGTGCCGAACCCAGCAACCAAGAACCAGCTGGTTACTTCAACCATCGCGATTATTGCGATCGTTGTCATCGCCACCATGTTGTTGGCAACGGGCGTGGTCAAGATGGACTGGCTGGCAAATATTGTCACCATTATTGCCTTGATTGCAGCTGTTGTGCTGTGGGTACAGATGTATCGCTCCAATCTCACCACACCACTTGAGCGCAAGCGCCTGATTGGCTTTATCCCGCTGTTTATTTCTGGCGTGCTGTTCTTCGCCATCTTCCAGCAGCAATTTACGGTTCTGACCATCTACTCAGATGTTCGTCTTGACCGTGAGATCTTTGGCTGGGAGATTCCACCATCACTGGTGCAGTCAATAAACCCAATCTTTATCATCATCTTCTCTGGTGTATTCGCAGCCCTGTGGAGCAAACTTGGTAAGCGCCAGTGATCTACTCCTGTTAAGTTCGGCGTTGCCAATGTCATCATCGGTGTATCGCTCTTCTTCTTCCTGCCATTTTCTGGCCGTGCAGCAAACTCCACCCCGATGATCGCAATTGTTTGGATTTTGTTCCTCTTCACCATGGGTGAACTCATGCTTTCCCCAGTAGGTAACGCACTTGCCACCAAGGTTGCGCCAGAAGCCTTCCCATCCCGCATGATGGCGGTTTGGATGATGACAGTATCTATCGGTACCTCCTTGGCCGGTTCCTTGGCCGCATACTATGACCCACCCGATGCTGGCGCAGAAAATAGCTTCTTTATCTCCCTTGGCGTAGTCTCCGTCATCTTGGGTATCATCCTGCTGTTCATTAGCAAATGGGTAGTCAAGCAGTTTGCTACCTTCCGCTAAACCCCGGGTCTAGGCATCGCTTTTCGCGAAACCGCCTGGCTATTTAATATCGCAGCGCTCGATCTGCCATAGTGGCAAAAGACCGGGCGCTGCGGTCATATTTATCGGGTTGTCGATAAAGCATTCGCATATTGGATGCGAGCTGGTGATCGGCGTCGGATGGAATGACTAGGATGGATGTCGCGTTGGTGTGGATAGGACTCCATTTACTAAGGTGGAGTAAATACCGTGCGGCGGGAGAAGTCGGCGCCGCGCATGCGATGGTTGTGGAGAATAATTGCGGCCATCAGTAGACTTCAAGCTTTAAAATTCTTCAAGTAGAAAGATCTTCATGGCACGTATGCAAGAAAGCGCTGACCTGCTTAAGTGTTCCTTCTGTGGCAAGAGCCAGAAGCAAGTTAAGAAGCTGATCGCCGGTGGCGGTGTGTACATTTGTGATGAGTGCATTGAGCTCTGCAATGAAATCATTGAAGAAGAACTTGGTGCAGCACAAGCTGCCGCCGCAGAAAGCGAAGAAAAGAAGCTTCCACGCCCTTCGGAAATCTCTGCTTTCCTAGACAAGTACGTCATCGGTCAAGATCCGGCCAAGCGCGTGCTATCTGTAGCGGTATATAACCACTACAAGCGCATCAAGGCAGAAGAGGCGCAAGCCGCAGCTGCTTCCAGCAGCCGTAAGACCAACAAGGATGAGGACGTGGAGATTTCCAAGTCCAATATCTTGATGCTGGGTCCAACCGGTTCGGGTAAGACTTACCTTGCGCAAACACTCGCGCGCATGCTGGATGTTCCTTTTGCGATTGCTGACGCGACTTCCTTGACTGAGGCTGGTTATGTTGGCGAGGACGTAGAAAATATCTTGCTCAAGCTGTTGCAAGCAGCTGACTTCGATGTTGACCGCGCAAGCCGCGGAATTATCTACGTCGATGAGGTAGATAAAATCTCGCGCAAGTCAGATAACCCGTCCATAACGCGTGATGTTTCTGGTGAGGGTGTTCAGCAGGCCCTGCTGAAAATCCTCGAAGGCACGGTTGCTTCGATCCCGCCTCAGGGCGGACGTAAGCATCCTAACCAGGAATTCATTCAGCTCGATACCTCAAATATCTTATTCATCGTCGCCGGTGCTTTTGCGGGACTGGAAAAGGTCATCGCTGAGCGCGTGGGTAAGAAGGGCGTGGGCTTCGGCTCCAAGCTCGACACCCAGGAAGAGCGCGAACGCGTCGATATGTTTGAAAAGGTACGCCCTGAAGACTTGGTGAAATTCGGGCTCATTCCCGAATTTATTGGCCGTCTTCCTGTGGTAGCCACCGTGGAAAATCTTGACCAGGACTCCTTGGTTAAAGTGCTCACGGAGCCAAAGAACTCCTTGGTCAAGCAGTACCAGCGCCTTTTCGAGATGGACGGTGCACATCTGGATATCACTCCAGAGGCTTTGAACGAGATCGCCGACCTTGCCCTTGAACGCAAGACCGGTGCACGTGGTTTGCGCGCCATCTTGGAAGAGCTTCTCGTCCCAGTTATGTATGACTTGCCGGACCGCGATGACATCGACACAGTCCGCATTACGGCAGAGGCCGTACGTGGGGAAGCAGAACCGGAATATGAGTACACCGACTCAGAGGAAAAAGCTTCCTAGATAAAAAGTTGAAGGCCCAGTTCATTGTTGAACTGGGCCTTTACTATTCACTGTAGCCGCGGCTATGGCAGTGGCAGTGGCGGTTTAGGAGAAAATATCGTCGCTGCCATCTTCATAAATGCTGGCTGAGGAATCAGACTTCGACTCGGAGATATCTTCTTCCAAATAGCTTTGATGACCGCTATCGGGGATATTAGAAGTCAAGAAAGCTAGAACCATGTCAACGACTAGGCGGTGGAGTCCAGCAACGTTTTCTTTGGCGTACAGGTCAACATTGAAAAGACTCTGCGTGATGTTGTGTGTCGCCACAGGCAACAAGGTCATCGAAGTCATGAGTAGGTAGAGATCTGTGGCAGAAATGCCGGGGCGAAATGCGCCGGAGTCCTGACCGAGCATGAGCAACCGGTTAATGTGCAGCATGACCCCGGAAACATCAGTAACCCCTGGACGTTCCGCAGCTTCGAGTACTGGGTGGGTATTTTCTTCGACCACCATGCGCACAGCATCTTGATTGTTCATAAAAATTTCAAATAAACAATCGACTAATTTGCGCATGCCCTCAACAGGAACCGCTGAGTCAATGACTAATTGATCGCTCGGCGGCTGCAAGCTGTCCATGGCAGAATTAAGGCTTTGCAAGTACAGCCCGCGCTTGTCACCGAAGTGGTAGTGAATCATGCGCTTGGACATGCCGGAGGCGCGGGAGATGTCTTCTAACTTGGTGCCGTCGAAGCCATCGGTAGAAAATTGGGTGATGGCAACGGCAATGACTTCCTCGACTGTCACATTGGCCGAAGCTTCAACGTGGTCATTGGTGGTCATCGTGTGCAATTCTCCCTGCGCCTTGTTCTGACATTCCCACAATCCCGCATAACAGATGAAGGCGTGCCTAATGTCAGGCACAAGTGGGGCGTCATCGCCTTAAAATTTGGAACTTTCAATCTTACGGATTTACCTCTATCGTGCCGCAAATGCTCCTTTGGTGTTGTCTTTCCGCAGCATTTGCGTTTTGAGGGGGTAAAAACCTAGGAGAAATGGGGGTGATGGTGTAGATGTCGGCGACTTTGTATGCTGCTTTTGGGGGTAGGGCAGACCGCGGCAGATTGCGCTAGGCTGGGCTCAAATATTTCATTGGCAGTGCACATCGCAGTCGGGTAGACCTTGGAAGTCAATGTGAAGCGACCTCGGGGTTGGATTCGCTGGTGAAGTCACAGCCTGGAGGAAGGTGTTTTCTTTTGTCCAGTCATACTCAATCACTAGACCCAATCAAGATCGCAGTCACCGGCGCTGCTGGAAATATTTCCTACTCTTTGCTGTGGCGTATTGCCTCAGGTGAAGTCTTCGGCCCGCAACAACCGGTTCAGCTGCAGCTCTTAGAAATTGAGAAGGCACAGCAAGCTGCACGCGGGGTGGAAATGGAGTTGTTGGACTCTGCTTTTCCTTTGCTGGCCAATGTCCAGGTCACCACTGATCCGCGAGAAGCTTTCGATGATGTGTCGGCTGCTTTTCTTGTGGGTGCACAGCCGCGCACTAAAGGTATGGAACGTGCTGACCTATTAACCGCGAATGCGGCGATTTTCTCGGAGCAAGGGGCAGCTTTAAATGAGGTTGCACGCCGTGATGTGCGCGTAGTTGTCGTGGGTAATCCGGCTAATACTAACGCGCTAATTGCATCGTCGAATGCTCCCGATATTGACCCACGGCAATTTACGGCGCTTATGCGCCTTGACCATAACCGCACGGTATCGCAGCTCTCGAGCAAATTGCAGCTGCCTGTGACTGACTTTGCTCAGATTGCGGTGTGGGGCAATCACTCAGCATCGCAATTTCCTGATATCAGCTATGCCATGGCCGGGGACAAGAAGGTCACGGAGCTGGTCGATGCACAGTGGGTAGAAGATTATCTCATCCCCACAGTGGCCAAACGTGGCGCTGAAATCATTGAAGTGCGCGGAAGCTCGTCGGCGGCATCGGCAGCCGCGGCGTCCATTGACCACATGCGCGACTGGGTGCATGGCGTCGAAGAGGCCCAGCAGTGGCGCACAGCCGGGGTTTATTCCGATGGCTCTTATGACATCGAAGAAGGGCTATTTGTGGGATTCCCAACTCGTGCGGTCGCAGGACAGTGGGAGATTGTGCCTGATTTAGAGCTCACCCCGGCACAGGAAGCACGCATCCAGGCATCAGTCGATGAGTTGAAAGCAGAGCGGGAGATGGTCGCTGACCTGCTGAAGTAACAATTTGTCCTGCAGTGTAGAATTATCGGCGTGACTGAGGAAAATAAGACTATCGGTACCAATCGCGCAGATGCACTTCCTAAATCCTGGGAGCCGCAGGCAGTAGAGCCAGCCATGTATGAAGGCTGGGTAGAAAAAGGCTACTTCAAGCCGGATGAAGATCCTGATAAGGAGCCCTTTTCTATTGTGTTGCCACCGCCTAATGTGACAGGTCAGCTGCACATGGGCCATGCGCTGGACCATACTCTTATGGACTCGATTATCCGCCGTAAGCGCATGCAGGGCTATTCCGCGTTGTGGCTGCCAGGCTATGACCATGCGGGTATTGCGACCCAGACCAAGGTTGAAGCGCGCCTGAAGGAGACTGAAGGCAAGTCGCGCTGGGATTATGAGCGTGAAGAATTCATCGACAAGGTCTGGGAATGGAAGGATGAATACGGCAAGACCATCACTTCCCAGATGAAGGCGATTGGTGACTCGGTTGACTGGTCACGTGAGCGCTTCACACTTGACGATGGATTGTCGCGCGCCGTTCAGACTATCTTCAAGCAGCTTTATGATGCTGGGATGATCTACCAAGCTAACCGCTTGGTGAACTGGTCGCCGGTTCTAGAAACCGCGGTTTCCGATATTGAGGTCATCTACAAGGACGTCGAAGGCGAATTAGTTTCCTTACGCTACGGCTCGCTCAATGACGATGAGCCACATATGGTGGTTGCCACCACGCGTGTTGAGACCATGTTGGGTGACGTTGCTATTGCCGTGCACCCAGAAGATGAGCGCTACGTTCATCTCATCGGCCACGAGTTTGATCACCCATTCCGTGATGATCTCAAGCTGAAAGTCATCGCTGATGACTACGTCGATCCTGAATTTGGTACTGGTGCCGTCAAGATCACCCCAGCGCATGACCCTAATGACTACGCCATGGGCAACCGCCACAACTTGGACATGCCAACGATCATGGACACCACCGGTCATATCGCTAATACCGGAACCCAATTCGATGGCATGTCGCGCGAAGAAGCGCGCGTCAAGGTCCGCGAAGCATTGGCTGAGCAGGGACGAATTGTTAAAGAAGTGCGCCCTTATGTGCACTCGGTTGGCCACTCGGAACGCTCCGGGGAAGCCATTGAACCTCGCTTGTCGCTGCAGTGGTTTGTTGCAGTGGAAAAAATTGCGAAGATGTCAGCTGATGCTGTTCGTGCAGGTGATACCACTATTTATCCAGAGGCTCAGGAAGCACGCTTCTTCGAGTGGGTAGACAATATGCATGACTGGACCATTTCCCGTCAGCTGTGGTGGGGTCACCGCATTCCAATTTGGTACGGACCAAAGGATGCAGAGGGCAACCGGGACATCGTCTGTCTTGGCCCAGATGAAACCGCACCGGAAGGCTATGAGCAGGACCCAGATGTTCTTGATACCTGGTTCTCCTCGGCGCTCTGGCCATTTTCTACCCTGGGTTGGCCAGAAAAGACCCCAGATCTAGAAAAGTTCTACCCAACCAACGTGCTGGTCACCGGCTACGACATCATCTTCTTCTGGGTAGCGCGCATGATGATGTTCGGCACCTTTGCGGCAACCCAAACCCCAGAGCTTTTGGGTGAGGGTAAAGAGGGCCGCCCACAGATTCCATTTAAGGACCTGTACCTGCACGGCTTGGTTCGTGATGAGCACGGCCGGAAGATGTCGAAGTCTTTGGGCAATGGCATTGACCCAATGGACTGGGTGCGTGATTACGGTGCTGATGCGTTGCGCTTTACGCTTGCGCGCGGTGCTAACCCGGGCACGGACTTGCCGCTGGGCAGCGACGCCGCAGCTTCGGCACGTAATTTTGCGACCAAGCTCTTTAACGCCACCAAGTTTGCGTTGATGAATGGCGCAGGCATTGACACCTTGCCGAACCGCGATGAGCTGACTGATGCCGACCGCTGGATCTTGGACCGCGCCGAAGATGTGCGCGTGCGCGTTGATGCCTACTTGGATGATTACCAATTCGCTCGTGCCAATGAGCTGCTTTACCACTTTGCGTGGGATGAGCTGTGTGACTGGTACTTGGAGATTGCCAAGACACAGATTCCACGCGATGGGGAATCTGTAACCGGCCGCAACACCCAGATCGTGTTGGGACGCGTTTTGGATGTAGTACTTCGCCTGCTGCACCCAACCATGCCTTTTGTCACCGAAGTTTTGTGGCAGGCACTGACCGATGGCAAGCAAGCAGAATCCATCATGATCGCACCATGGCCAACAGCAGCCGATACCAATGGCGGGGCCACTGCCGATGAAGTCGCACTGCGTCGCATTGAGGATTCCGAAAAGCTCATTACTGAGTTGCGTCGTTTCCGCGCGGACCAGGGCGTTAAGCCTTCGCAGAAGGTGCCTGGCCGTTTGGACTTTGCCGCAGTCGACTTGGGCAACCAGGAAGACTTGGTGCGCAACCTCGCTAATATCACCGAACCGGAAGCAGACTTCACTGCATCGGCAAGCATCGAAGTGCGTTTGTCGCAAGGCACCGTTGAAGTATCTTTGGATACCTCCGATGCCATCGATGTGGAAGCAGAACGCAAGCGTTTGGAAAAGGACCTCGCCAAGGCTGAGAAGGAATTACAACAAACCGGTGCGAAGTTAGGCAATGAAGCTTTCTTGTCTAAGGCTCCAGACCATGTTGTGGCTAAGATTCGTGAGCGCCAAACCATTGCGCAGGAAGAAGTAGAACGCATTAATACTCGTTTGGAGGCCTTGAAGTAGTGACTATCCCAGGTGAAGGTGAAAGCATCGACAAGCGCCAGCAAGCGGCGAAGGATATGCTCGATGATTTGATCGAGCAATCGGGTGCTGAATCGACTGGTGAAGAATATGAAATCGTGGATGCTCTTGCCGAAGGTACTGAGGATAGTCCTGTCGAAATCACCGAATCGGGTTTGAAACTTAACCTGAATTTCGGTGATGAGGAAGAATATTCGGAAATCGCACCTGAAGAAGTCAGTGCTGAGGAACTTGCTGCGCTAGCAGCCGTCGAAGCGGAACTAAACCTGCGGTGGCCAGAGACCAAACTAGAACCATCACTTGAACGCATCGAAATGCTCATGGACCTTTTGGGCAATCCAGAGCGCTCTTTTGATGTCATTCAAGTTGCTGGAACCAACGGTAAGTCCTCGACTTCGCGCATGATTGATGCGCTGCTGCGCGGATTTCACCGCCGCGTAGGTTTGGTGACCTCGCCGCATCTGCAGCGCGTAACCGAACGCATCGGTATCGATGGCAAGCCCATTCACCCGCGCGATTACGTGCGTATTTGGGAAGAAATCAAGCCTTATGTAGAGATGGTTGACAAGGCATCGGAAGCCGAAGGCGGCCCAGCGATGAGCAAGTTTGAAGTGCTCATCGGTATTTCCTACGCCGCCTTTGCCGATGCCCCGGTTGATGTTGCGGTCATCGAAGTCGGCATGGGAGGTACGTGGGATGCCACCAATGTGGTCAACGCTGATGTGGCCGTGGTCATGCCCATCGGGTTAGACCACACCGATTACTTAGGCGAGACCCTGGTGGAAATCGCGGGCGAAAAGGCCGGCATCATTAAAGCGCGCCCAGATTCGGAAGACTTCGCGGAGCCGAAAGAAAATATCGCGATCATCGCTGAGCAAGAAAAAGAAGCGATGGATGTGCTGCTGCAGCGCACCGTTGAGGTTGATGCAGGTGTTGCGCGTGCCGGAAGCGAATTTGCGGCAGTGGAATCACGCATTGCCGTCGGCGGGCAGCAAGTCAACATCCAAGGCCTCGGCGGAATGTATGAAGATATCTTCATCCCGCTGCACGGTGAACACCAAGCAAAAAATGCTGCCGTGGCACTGGCCGCGGTAGAAGCATTCTTCGGTGCATCTTCTGGCCGCCCGCTCGATATTGCCAATGTGCGCAATAGCTTTAGCAAGGTCATCAGCCCAGGCAGGCTGGAGCGCGTGCGCACCTCGCCGACAACCTTTATCGATGCTGCGCATAACCCACACGGCGCCACCGCACTGGGCAAGGCATTAGACCGTGACTTTGATTTCGCGCGTCTCATCGGCGTGGTTGGCGTGCTCGGTGACAAGGATGCACTGGGAATCCTGCAGGCGCTTGAGCCATTCCTGTCGGAGATTGTGATTACCCAAAACACTTCGCCGCGTGCCCTTGATGCCTATGAATTGGCAGAATCCGCACGCGATATCTTCGGCGAAGAACGCGTCTATGTCTCCGATGACCTTCCAGGTGCGTACGCGCAGGCGGTGGAATTAGCTGAGGATGCTGAGATCCAATCAGGCTCGGGTATCGTCATTACCGGATCGGTAGTCACCGCTGGCGAAGCTCGTGCGATGTTTGGAAAGGAACCGGCATGACCAACAATCACAACACCCCACAAGATATAAGTCCTTTGGGCATGGGGCATGAGCCCACCAAGGACCCACTTAAAGGGTTCAATGGCATGGTCTCAGCCACCTTGCTGCTGGAAGCTATTTCAATCTTCCTGGGCCTACTTGTGGTGTTAAAGATTGATGGCGGTTCTTATTGGACGACCTTCAACTGGTTATTCATTACTGTCTTAGGTCTTATTCACCTGGTCATGTTAGGTTTTGCGCGCAAGCCCTGGGCGATTTCGACCATCATGGTAGTGCAATTTGCCGGAGCCATCGGCGGTATTTTGGTGCACTGGTCGATTACCGCAATCATGATTTTGTACATCGCCGTATGGGGCTTTGGTTTGTACCTGCGCTCAATTATCGTCGAGCGCATGAAGCGCGGTTACCTGACAACCCAGCACTTAGAGGCTAAGAAGTAGCCATGCGTTATGCATATTCGGGTCTCGCCGCAGTTTTTTGTCTTGCGGCGTTGCTCGCTAATCTCGCGGATTTACCGACGCTTATCGCGTTGGTATGTCTGGCTGCGGCTGCGGTCTTTTTGATATTAGCGCTGCGGACTAATCAGACCCCGCAACCGGGCAAAGACCGTGAGCTCACACGAGCCGATTTATCGGATGAGCAGGCAGAAAAGATTCAAGCTTTGCTTGCCGATGGCCAATTTGGCACCGCAGTTAAACAAATCCAGCTGTGGTTTAAGTACGTCTCCTATGACGACGCGGAAGCCTTTATTAAAAACTTCCGCTAATTCACATCCCCCAACACTGCAGTGGATTACTGGCTCGTCTACGATATCTACCATGACTGAACGTACACTCATTCTTATTAAGCCAGACGGCGTTGCTAACGGCCACGTCGGTGAGATCATCGCACGCATCGAGCGCAAGGGCCTCAAGCTCGTCGAATTGGATCTGCGCACCGCAGACCGTGAGACCGCTGAAAAGCACTACGAAGAGCACTCCGATAAGCCATTCTTCGGTGAGCTCGTAGAGTTCATCACCTCCGCACCACTGGTTGCAGGCATCGTCGAAGGCGAGCGCGCTATCGATGCATGGCGTCAGCTGGCTGGCGGCACCGACCCAGTATCCAAGGCAACCCCAGGCACCATCCGTGGTGACTTCGCCTTGACCGTTGGTGAAAACGTTGTTCACGGCTCCGACTCACCTGAGTCCGCTGAGCGCGAGATCGCAATCTGGTTCCCAAACAAGTAAGAAATTCTTAAAGAGGCCGAACTCTCCGGCTGACTCTTGAGAAACCAAACGTCCCAGCAACACTCGGTGTTTGCTGGGACGTTTCATTGTTTACTGGATGCCTAACTCGGCTTTATTCGGCTGCGCGAAGCCTTGGTTCAGCGAAGCCTTCTAGCGATGCCCAATTTGCGCCAGGTTGCGGATTCCATCTGGGGTGACGGTGACTTCCCAACTTTGTTGCTTTTGATACAGAGCCTGCCCGGAAATTTTGATGATGCCATCAGACTGGAGATCTTTGATACGGGATACTAGGTACTCGGCATCTTCGGCATTGTCCATATCGCAGTCGAGCAGTTTTCCCAGCACTTTGATGGAAATATTATTGCCATCGACTGCGCCCGCGGCAATGAGCGCACCTAAAATATCGCCATTGGCTTCTACTGCGTCCATGCGTGGTTGGGTAACGCCCTCGAGGCTTTGCTTTTCGGTGATGGCCTTAATCCGACGTTTGCCCACGCGAAAAGATCGTTGGAACATTGCCCACATGCCAAAAGACCCTCCGACACCTAAGAGTGCGCCACTAAATAAGGCTGCAAGCAAAGGTGGCGTCGGAAGGCTTGATAGTCCCAGTGCGTCGATCGGAATAGCGACCAACCAGCCTAAAGCGGGCAGGAAAGGAGCCCACATTTGCATGGCTGTGTAATCGCCACTTTTGAATTCGGTGATGTTGGACTGGACTAGTTTCGGCCGTTCGCGGAAAATCTTAACGCCATAAATAATAGACACTGCCAGCAGCGGGATTGCTAAAAGACCAAAAGCTAAAGTGCCAGATTCAACAGCACCAATGGCTAGTCCGATGGGCAGCCCAGTCCACAAAATATTGCGAAGGCTCATCTCATTTTGGGAGCGGTAATGCTGAATATGGCTATTTACCGGGGCATTTGGAGCAAGTTCTCCCGCCGGTCGGTGGGATACTTCAGCACTAAATTCCCGTCCAGAGACTTCATTCATGAAACAAAGCTTAGCGGTGCCATACTAAATAAGCACGGACTTTTATGCATGGCAAACTCGCAAGTTCATTAGATGTGGAACAATGGGAGCCATAATTTCATAAGGCTTTGAAGATTTTCACTTTTATGACAAAGCTTTTCTCCTTGTGTGGCGGCAGCGTTGACCCAGCACATGCCAGTGCCTAAGAAAATAGCAGTGGCTTGAACCTAAGCAATACGTGCTTGGTGGCAGATGCTCGCGAAGACCCACGCCTGCGCCCGAGGGAAAGGCTTTCAACGACCTACGACAGGAGCGTGGCCGATGGCTACAGCAGACGAAAAATTGAATGAACAACTAACAGGTGCCGCTGCATTGGCAGGGCAAATTGATAGGCAACAGCTCGCAGAGAAGACTCGCGTGTACACGCTGGCAAAGCAATTGGGAATTTCTTCCAAGGTGTTGCTGGAACAGCTCGGAACCATCGGAATTTCCAAGAAGGCACAGTCAGCGCTGTCAACCGCGGAAGTCACCCAGCTTCTAGACTCTTTGCAGAGCGCCCAACCTGAGGCACCGTCGACGGAGCCTGCCCCGAAGAAGGCTGCTAAGAAGTCGGCGAAAGCCACAAAGAAGGCCACCAAGGCCACCAAGAAGACCGCATCAAAAGCTACGAAAAAGGCTACGAAGAAGAGCACTGCTGCGCCTGAGGAGCCAGTAGCTGAAGACCTGGCTACGGAAGCATCAGCGGCAGAGGCGGTAGCGCCTGAAGCGGCTGCACCTGAAGCGGCTGCACCTGAAGCGGTAGTGGCCGAAGAACCAGCACCGCAGGCACAAGAGCCGGAAGAAACTCCCGTTAAAAAGACTCGTAAGCGCGCCGTGCGTTCTAGCACTCGCACTCAGTCGAAGAAGTCCGATACTCCAGCAGTTGATGCCCAGGATGCTGCAGAGGTAGGCGCTGCGGCAGAAGCTGCAGTAGAGCAAGCAGAAGCTGTTGAGCAGGCTGAAGAGCCAGCAACAACAACAACGCGCAAGCGCAGCCGCACCCGTCGAGTGGTCAAGCGTGCTGCTGCTCCTGAACCAGCGGCTTCTGACGCAGTGCAGCCGCCTTCACAGGATGCGGAGCCATCAGAAGCCGAGGGCACTGCCGATTCTGCTGAAGAGGGAAGCGGAGACAGCGATAAGCTGCGCTACCGTGTGCAGAAGAATGTAGAAAATGAGATCCACCAAATTGAAGGCAAGGTGGAATCGGAACTGGCTGCTGTTGCCTTAGAGGCATTATCGGAAACCCACGGTAACGATGACGCTGACAACACCGATGACGTCGTTGCTGATGTGCCGGTAGAAGAATCTGCCGTAGAGAAATCCGCAACAGCTGTGCAGGATACGGATGCTGTTGCCAAGGAAGATGATGTCTTAGCGGCCTATGCGCCAATCTTTATGCCGCCGCAGCCAGTCAAGACTAGTGAGACAACCACCCGTGCAGCGGCGTCTCAGGACGTAGAAGACTTCGCTGATGATGCAGATGGCCACGATGAGGAATCCTCGGAGGCAACCTCAACGCGCCGTCGTCGTGGAAGTCGTGGCACATCCCGCGGGCGCGGCAAGGAAGTTGTTGTTGAGCCAGAGGCGGAGAAGAGCAACGATGTCGAAATCATCGATGAACCACGCGGCATTAAAGGCTCAACCCGTATTGAATCCCAGCGCCGTCGTCGTGCAGAAATGCGCTCCAAAGACCGCGAGAACCGCCATGTTGTCACGCAGGCGGAGTTCCTAGCGCGCCGGGAAGCCGTAGAGCGCACGATGGTTGTTCGCGAGCGCGAACGCCACGACGGACATGGCAATATTACCCAGGTTGGGGTCTTAGAAGACGGCATGCTCGTCGAGCACTTTGTCACCGATGAGACCAATACGTCGATCATCGGCAATATTTACTTGGGCCGCGTACAAAATGTGCTGCCTTCGATGGAAGCTGCGTTCATCGATATTGGAACTGGTCGCAATGGCGTCCTGTATGCCGGAGAGGTCAATTGGCGCCAGGCTGGCCTAGGTGGTCGTGCGCGCAAGATTGAACAAGCCATGAAATCCGGTGACCAGGTCTTAGTACAGGTAGCCAAAGATCCCGTGGGCCATAAAGGTCCGCGTCTAACCACGCAGATTTCATTGCCTGGCCGCTTTTTGGTTTATGTTCCGGGGGGACGCAATGCTGGTATTTCGCGCAAGCTTCCAGCGCCTGAGCGCAAACGCCTACGTGAGATTTTGGACAAGGTTGTTCCGGAACAAGGTGGTGCGATTATTCGCACGGCAGCAGAAAACGTGGCAGAAGAAGCAATTGCTGCCGATGTCAACCGCTTGCATGACACCTGGAATGAAATCCAGGAAGCCGCGGAGAAGGAAAAGGCTTCCAAGGGAAGCGAGCCGGTGGCTTTGTATGAAGAACCACAGATGCTCGTTAAAGTCGTCCGGGACTTGTTTAATGAGGATTTCGATCGCCTCATTGTCGACGGCGCACGTCCTTATGACGTGGTGAGTTCCTACGTCAATAGGCTGGCGCCGGAATTAGCGGATCGCGTTTCACGCTACGACCGCGCAGACAATGCCGGTATTGATGCCTTTGAGACCTACCGCATTGACGAGCAGCTGCAGAAGGCGCTTTCCCGCAAGGTATGGCTGCCGTCAGGTGGCACCTTGGTCATCGACCGCACAGAAGCCATGACCGTTGTCGATGTCAATACCGGCAAGTTCACCGGTACTGGCGGCAACCTTGAAGAGACCGTGACCAAGAATAACCTCGAAGCTGCCGAGGAAGTTGTTCGTCAGATGCGCCTGCGGGATTTGGGCGGGATGATCGTGGTTGACTTCATCGACATGGTTCTGCCAGAAAACCAAGAACTGGTTCTACGCCGTCTCAAAGAAGCGCTGGGGCGCGACCGTACCCGTCACCAGGTTTCTGAAGTTACCTCCTTAGGTCTTGTACAAATGACGCGTAAGCGTTTGGGCTCGGGTCTTTTGGAAACATTCTCCACCGAATGTGAGGCCTGCCAGGGACGCGGACTGATCTTGCATGAGGATCCGGTCGAAGAAGGACCTATTGAAGCTCACGATCCACGCCATGATCACCATGGCGAATCACGCCGAGGGCACAAGAAGCATCGTGATAAGTACGAGTTAGCAGGCGAGCAGGATCAGTCAGAGGA
This sequence comes from Corynebacterium sp. J010B-136, assembly GCF_002967075.1. Lineage (GTDB taxonomy): Bacteria > Actinomycetota > Actinomycetes > Mycobacteriales > Mycobacteriaceae > Corynebacterium. Next base: position 44,182 of record NZ_PUGE01000006.1, read on the forward strand.
CGCATCCGATGACTCCAAGCAAGAGCGCGCAGACCACGGTCAGCGCGGTGGCCACACGAGCCGTAAGCAAAGCCGTCGTGGAGCAAGTCGGCGTGGCGCATCGCAACGCGGCCCGGCATCGCGTGGAACAACCAAGGGTGCGGCTAGTCGTGGCGATGACTCCAACTTGGATGAACTGATTGCCGGCATCGTTGTTGATTCCTCGGCGTCCAAGGACAAGGAGCAAAAGTCAGATAACCGTGGTGGCTCAGTAACCGATATTGAGTCGATTGCTTATGCAGCATCAGAGAGGGCAGAAGCGCTAGATGATGTCGGAGAGTTTTCTTTCTACGTCGCCGAAGAGGCTGGGCAGAAGACCTATGCTGAGGCCTTGAAGGAATTTGAGGAATCACCTCGCCGTAAGCGCAAGACACGTGGCAACTCACGCAGCGATTACCCACCGCGTCCCGAAGACTTCCAGGCGCCCCAAGCAGCACCGAAGTCGCACGATAGTGCACAGGATGAGGAGCAACCTGCGAGTGGAATGGAGATTAAGAAGGACTCCAAACGACGTCGCGTGCGCGCTAGCAACCGCAAGCCAGCTTCCGCATCTCAGCCAACTGCGGTAGGCGCGTCGGAGGCTGCTGAGCAGCAGTCCTCGCAGCAGCGTGAGCCATCGCGAGGTGAGAAAAAGCGTGCGCAGGTAGAAGCCATAGCTCGCGGACGTCGCCGCGCAGTGCGTCGGGCTTCGCAGTCTCGCAATGTCGCAAAAGATGCGTCGGCCGCGAAGGCCTCTGCGCGAGTGCAAGACGGAGCATCGCAAAGCACTGAGCCCCAAATCCAGCGCAAGCGTACCGATGACGGCATGGAAGTAACCACCGTGCGTCGCGGACGTAAGCGTGCAGTACGTCGCGTAGCCGTTCGCGCAGGTAGTGAAGGAAAGAATATTCAGCCGAGCGCGTCGCAGCAGAGCGTGACGCAGGAACCAAAGGCGCAAACGCGCAAAGCACCGAAGGCAGAAGAGACTCGTGGACAAAAATCCGGCGGTCGTACACGCCGTCGGGTTGCCCGCCGCACCAGCAACTAGAGGTGTAGTAGGCAAGTGAAAGAAGTGCAGTCTGCGACGATTTTCGGATCTGTAGAAGCAGGCTGTACTCTTATCACCTAGGCAAGACATACTCATTGTGAGTATTGGCTGCGCAACGGTCAGAGTGGATTTTAAAGCCGTGTCGATCACACGGTTTGTATTTTAGGCCTCTCTCGGGGTACTCTTTGACAGTTGCTGTTTAGGCGAAGAATCTGCTGTCCCGTAGGGATAGTGCGCCGCCTAAGCACTGTTTGAAGTAATTGTCCATTCAAGGATGTGGCTTCGACAAAAGTCGAGGCAAGTCCTTGAGCCGAGTTTAGATAAGGGGTAACCCTCTATGTACGCGATCGTCAAGACCGGCGGAAAGCAGTACAAGGTTGCCGAAGGTGACCTCGTCAAGATCGAGAAGATCGAGGGTGAGCCGGGTTCGTCCGTAGCTCTTACCCCGGTTCTGCTCGTAGATGGCGCAGATGTTAAGTCCAAGGCTGATGACCTGTCCAAGGTTGAAGTTGCTGCGGAAATCGTTGAGCACGCACGTGGCCCAAAGATTGACATCATGAAGTACAAGAACAAGACTGGCTACAAGAAGCGCATGGGCCACCGCCAGCCGCTTACCGTAGTCAAGATTACCGGCATTAAGTAAATAGCCACCGAATACCTTTAGAAGGAGGGAAACCACATGGCATCGAAGAAGGGTGCATCCAGCACTTCCAATGGTCGCGATTCTGAGGCAAAGCGCCTCGGCGTCAAGCGTTTCGGTGGTCAGCAGGTTAAGGCCGGCGAGATCATCGTTCGCCAGCGCGGCACCAAGTTCCACCCAGGTGAGAACGTTGGACGCGGCGGCGACGACACTTTGTTCGCTCTCGAAGCAGGTGCAGTTGAGTTCGCTATCAAGCGCAACCGTCGCACCGTGAACATCGTTCCAGCCACTGAGCAGGTTGCAGAAGCAACTGCATAAGTGCAAGCGCTTTAAAAAGCGCGACTAAAGAGTCTGGCTCCCTGGTGGGGTCAGGCTCTTTTCTTTTGATGCTTGCTCTTAGGTAAACTGGCAAGCCATAACCAAATTTTTCTCGAGGAGTTATCCGAGTTGGCACGATTTATTGACCGCGTTGTACTGCACCTGCAAGCCGGCGACGGCGGGCACGGCTGTGTCTCCGTACACCGTGAAAAGTTCAAGCCGCTCGGTGGACCCGACGGCGGTAATGGCGGACACGGCGGAGACATCATTTTGGAAGTCTCCCCACAAATCCACACCCTGATGGACTTTCACTACCGTCCCCACATTAAAGCTGAGCGCGGCGCTAATGGCGCAGGTGACCACCGCAATGGCGCGCGTGGTCAAGATTTGATCATGCATGTTCCCGCAGGCACTGTGGTGCACAATGCCAAGGGAGAGATGCTCGCTGACTTAACTATTCCAGGAACTCGCTTCATCGCCGCCGAAGGTGGCTATGGCGGTCTGGGCAACGCAGCTTTGGCTTCCGCACAGCGTAAGGCACCAGGCTTTGCGCTCCAAGGTGAACCAGGTCAGCAGCATGACTTGGTTCTAGAGCTCAAGTCGATGGCTGATGTAGGACTGGTTGGTTTCCCATCGGCGGGTAAGTCTTCGTTGATTTCTGTGCTGTCTGCTGCCAAGCCAAAAATTGGTGACTACCCATTTACCACCCTGCAGCCAAACCTTGGCGTGGTGGACATGGGTGATTCCTCCTTCACCATCGCGGATGTGCCAGGTTTGATTCCTGGTGCTGCCGACGGCAAAGGCCTAGGGCTAGATTTCTTGCGCCACATTGAGCGCACCGCTGTACTTGCGCACGTAGTGGATACTGCTTCCATTGAGCCAGGCCGTGACCCGCAGTCCGATATTGAGGCGCTCGAAACGGAATTGGCGAACTACCAATCCGCACTCGATGCTGATACCGGACTGGGAGACCTGCGAGACCGTCAGCGGATCATCATCTTGAACAAGGCCGACGTTCCAGAGGCAGAAGAGCTTGCTGAGTTTGTTAAAGAAGACTTGGAAGAGCACTTTGGATGGCCAGTCTTTATCATCTCTGCAGTAGCGCGCAAGGGTCTAGAACCTTTGAAGTACAAGCTGCTGGAGATGGTGACCAAGCACCGTAAGTCGCAGCCGCGCGTCAAGGTTGATAAAGAGCACACCATCATCCGCCCGAAGTCTGTTACGAAGAAGTCCACTGGACGTTTCGCTGACTTCACGGTTAAGCCAGACCCAGAGGTTGAAGGCGGCTTCATCGTCGAAGGCGAGAAGATCGAGCGCTGGATTACCCAGACTGATTTCGAAAACGATGAAGCAGTGGGCTACCTTTCTGACCGTCTGGCTAAAGCCGGCGTGGAAGATGCGCTGCGCAAACAAGGCGCTGTCGAGGGCTGTCCAGTCACCATTGGATTTATCACTTTCGAGTGGGAACCAATGACCGGAGGCGACCCAACTTTGGCCGGGCGTGGCCAAGATGCGCGATTGTTGGGAACATCACGTCCGTCTGCTGCAGAGCGAAAGCGCGCCTCCCAAGCACGTCGTGGCCTTATTGATGAGTACGATTTCGGTCAAGATAACGAAATTACCCGTGAATCTGCGAATAAGGACCGCTGGCAGGGTTAAGATCACTTGCATGAGTTCTTCGACAACTTCCGAGTCCCTGTCAGACCTGTTGCCAGAAGCTACCTTGCGAGCGCAGATCAATGCCGCGAACCGAATCGTTGTAAAGATTGGTTCTTCCTCGCTGACCGAAGAAGATTTTTCGGTCGCGAGCGACAAGATTGACCGCATCGTGGATGCTGTAGTCAAACGCATGGAAACCACTGACGTCATCATCGTCTCTTCCGGTACCGTAGCCGCCGGCATGCGCCCACTGGGGTTAAATCAACGCCCGATGGGCCTTGCCGATAAGCAGGCCACGGCTTCTGTTGGCCAGATTCACTTAGCTAATGAATGGTCCCGTTCTTTTGCCCGTCATGGCCGCACCGTCGGCCAGGTGCTATTAACCGCGTCTGACGCCGGCCAGCGTGATAGAACGCGAAATGCCAAGCGAACCATCGATAAGCTCTTGCACTGGGGTGTGGTGCCGATTGTCAATGAAAATGACACGGTAGCAACCTCCGAGATGCGCTTTGGCGATAATGACCGTTTGTCTGCTCTGGTTGCGCAGCTGACGGAATCTGACGCACTGTACCTGCTGTCCGACGTGGATGGTTTGTACGATAAAAACCCCGCTGAAGAAGATGCCAAGTTCATCTCTGAGGTGCGTACTGGCGAAGACCTGAAAGAGGTTGCAGCCGGGGACGGCGGCAAGGTTGGCACCGGCGGCATGGCGTCTAAGGTCCAAGCAGCGCGTCTAGCAACCCGCGCTGGTATTCCAGTGCTGCTTACTTCCGCGGAACGCATTCATGACGCGCTGGGGGAGACCCGCGTGGGAACCGTGTTCCACACCCGTCCGGAGCGCAAGCTCAGTGCCTGGAAGTTCTGGGCGCTGTACTCGGCTGATACCGGCGGCGTGATTCGCATTGATGAAGGCGCGGTGAAAGCTGTCACCGAAGACCGCCACTCCTTGTTGTCTGTCGGCATTACTGATGTCGACGGCGAATTTACCGCCGGCGAGATTGTGGAGATTGTCGGCCCCGATGGTCAGATTATTGGCCGCGGTGAAGTCAGCGTGGATTCAACTGATTTGCGGCAGATGGCGGGCAAGCCAAGCACTGAGCTGCCGGACCGTCTGCGTCGCCCAGTGGTGCACGCGGACTATCTTTCAAATTTCGCATCTCGCGTCTGACTCGCCGGAAAATAGCATGTCAGTGACGTAACCTAGGTGCATGAAATATTTTTTCGGGCCTAGGTCGTGGCCGCAGATGAAGGCTGATATTGATGCTGCTGGCCACCAAGAAGTGGACTCCATCGACCAGGCGCAGGTGTATATCAACACCTCGTCCAAGGCGGAGGAAGTTCCGGAAATGCCGGCGAATATTGAATTCGTGCAGCATTGTTTCACCGGCGTTAATCAGATGATTGAGGGCGGTGTCTTAACCGATAACAGTGTCCCGTGGTGCAATGCCGCGGGTGCTTTTGCCAAGCCCGTCGCGGAGTCCGCGCTGGGCTTGTTGTTATCTCAGGCGCATCACCATAAGCGCTTTGCGTTGGAAGCCACGTGGGATGGTGCGCGCGAGATTGATGAGTCCCAGGCGTGGTTGTATTCGCCGAATGGGCATGCGCCCAAACGCGTCGCCATCTTTGGGGCGGGAGGCATTGGGCAGGAATTAATTTCAATGCTTGCGCCTTTCGGCGTGCACATCACGGCGGTTAATCGCTCAGGCAGAGAAGTACCAGGAGCGGACGTTTCGCTTGCGCTTAGCGATGCCACATCGGTGTGGTCCGAAGCCGATTTCATCGTGTTGATTATGCCGTTGACTGAGGAGACGAATGGGCTGGTAGATGCCGCTAAATTTAAGGCGATGAAGAAGTCCGCCATCCTCATTAATGTCGGCCGCGGAAAGCTGGTCAATACCGATGACTTGGTGGAGGCACTGCGCACCGGGGAGATTGCCGGGGCTGGCTTAGAAGTAGTAGATCCAGAGCCTTTGCCAGATGATCATCCGTTGTGGGGAATGAAAAATTGCACCATGACTCCACATATGGGGGCAAGCTGGCAGGTAGCAGATTTCCATTTGGGTGAAATCTTCAACGCAAATGCTGCAGCATGGGAAGAGGGCAAACCCCTTCCTACTCGTATTGACCCGAAAGCAGGTTATTAATAATGAAGTACGCAATGGTTCCTACCGTCTGGGAAGAATCCGCCGAAGCGCTAGATGCCGCAGGACATACTCAGGTTGAGCTTTCTGAGAATCCTGATTTTGTGTTCTTCTCGGGCAAGACCCCCGATTTCCCAGAAGAGCTTCCGGAGTCCGTGAAGTTTATTCAGGTTCCTTTTGCTGGTGTGGATGGCATCTTGGACCTGATTGCGGATACGCACAAGAAGTACGGTGTGCGCTGGTCCAATGCGGCAGGTGTTTATGACTCCACGGTTGCTGAGTCCACCATTGGGCTGCTGTTGGCGCAGCTGCACTCACACAAGCGCATGGCACTGGCGAAAACCTGGTCTGTACGTGATGAGGCCGAAGCGAATACAACCTTCCTTTTTGAAGACAAGACCGTGGCAATTATCGGTGCTGGTGGAATTGGCAAGAAGCTGATTTCGATGCTGCAGGGCTTTGGCCCGAAGATTATTGCGGTAAACCGCTCTGGAAAGCCTGTCGAGGGCGCCGATGAAGTCTTCACCTTCGACCAGCTCGATGAGGTGTGGCCTGCTGCGGACTACTTCGTGATGCTGGCACCACTTACTCCTGAGACTCACCACATGGTCAATGCTGAAGCACTGGAAAAGATGCCAAAGCATGCTGTTGTGGTTAACGTCGGCCGCGGCCCATTGGTTGATACTGACGCTCTTACTGAAGCTCTCAAAAACGGCGTCATCGCTGGTGCTGGTCTGGATGTCACTGACCCTGAACCATTGCCAGACGGGCACCCACTGTGGGATGAAATTAACTGCGTAATCACCCCGCACCTGGCGAACCCGCCATACTCCGTGCGCAAGCGCATCGGTGCCCACACCGTTGAAGTAGTGAAGGCTTTTGAAGCCGGCGAGCCACTTCCCACCGAGGTAGACCCAACCCTGGGCTATTAGTGCTTCTATCTAATGCCTATCGTCGCTGGTAGGCTATTAGATATGACAACGCCACAGCCGAATTCTGAACCTCGTCCGGAGCATGCTGACGTCCGCGTTGGTGATAAAGAGCGTACTCACGTGTTAGAACTGCTCTCTGCGCACTTTGCCGATGGCTATATTGATGTCCATGAATTTGAAGAGCGCACTGGTCACGCAGCAACTGCACGAACCCGTGGTGACCTAGATTCGCTGTTGAAGGATTTACCTTCGGGAAACTCTTTAGCGGCGGTTCCTAGCCTGAACCCGGAAGTGCAGGAGCAGCAGAAATCTCCACATGCGGTGGCGCCGAAGTCTTCGGACCGTGAGCTCGATGAGCTTATCCAGCGCGGCAAGACTGTACAGCGCCTCGATTCAACTATTTGGACAGTGGCAATGGTGCTGTTCTTCGTCTTCATGTTCTTAACTGAATGGTCGTATTTCTGGCTGTTCCCAGTAGCTGCTGTGGGCGGGTCGATTGCGGTGCGTGCCATCTACAAGCTGGATGATGACGAAGAGGAAATCTACAAAGAAATCGCCGACAAAGAACAATCTGAACGCGCTCAGCGGTTGCGTAAAGCGGCGGAGCGTCGTCGGGAGCTAGAGGGCTAACAACAGCGATAGCTATAGCTGTTGCGTGAATTGCAGGAAAAGGTGCCTACCTGGTGGGAATTATGCCCATGGGGTGGGTATTTTACGTAGACTGGTGAGCATGACTGATCAACAAACTCTAACTCGTGATCAAGAACGTGCGGAAGTACTGGACAAGGCTGCAAAGGCCAAAGAGGTAACCCCAGCGGTTGCCCGGCTGACCACTCCGCAGAAAAATGACATCTTGCTGGCAGCGGCAGATAACCTGGTTGCGCAGACCGACAAGATTCTGGCGGCCAATGAAGCAGACTTAAACGCTGGCCGTGCACGTGGCATGAGCGAATCTCTGCTGGACCGCTTGGCCCTAAGTACAGAGCGCATCGAAGGTATTGCGGGAGGCCTGCGCCAGGTTGCTGGTCTTTCCGATCCAGTAGGTGAGGTCCTCCAGGGCCGCCGCATGGACAATGGCATTGAGATGAAGCAGGTCCGCGTGCCTTTGGGCGTTATGGGCATGGTGTATGAGGCTCGCCCTAATGTCACTGTGGATGCCTTTGGCTTGGCATTGAAGTCCGGCAACGTCGCCCTGTTGCGCGGTTCGAAGTCGGCGCGAAATTCTAATGCGCAGCTGGTGGAGATTCTGCAGGAAACCCTGGCTAAGTTTGATGTCCCACGGGAGGCAGTGCAGCTTTTGCCATGTGAGTCGCATGATTCGGTGCAGGACCTCATCACGGCACGCGGCCTGGTGGATCTGGTTATCCCACGCGGTGGTGCAGGTTTGATTAACGCTGTTGTCACTGGTGCAACCGTGCCAACTATTGAAACCGGTACGGGTAATTGCCACTTCTACATTGATGCTTCGGCGGATATTGACAAGGCTATTGCGATGGCGCTGAACGGCAAGACCCGTCGCTGCTCAGTGTGCAATGCCACTGAAACCGTGCTGCTGGATGCGGCTTTGGATGATGAAGTCAAGCTGCGCGTCATTAAAGCATTCCAGGATGCTGGAGTTACCGTGCATGGCCATGTTGAGCAGCTGCAGACTGTTGGTGCCCAAGATGTGCACGAAGCAGAGCAGTGGAATGAAGAGCACTTAAGCTTTGATATCCGCATCGCGGTTGTTGATGGGGTTGATGGCGCCATTGCACATATTGCCAAATACACGACGGGCCATACGGAAGGTATTGCTGCGCAAGATGCTGATGTGTTGCTGCGCTTTGCTAATGAAGTGGATGCTGCAGCGGTTATGCTGAATGCTTCGACTGCCTTTACCGATGGTGAGGTGTACGGCATGGGAGCAGAGATCGGTATCTCCACGCAGAAGCTACACGCGCGTGGACCGATGGCCTTGCCTGAGCTAACCTCCACCAAGTGGATTTTGCAGGGCACCGGACAAACCCGTCCGTAGTCTGCAGATTACATAGTCGAATGAGCCGGGGTCATTCCCGGCTTTTTAACCGCGCCATTATGACGCACAAGGAGTTATAGGAAAATGAAGATTGTATTCATTGGCGCTGGTGCCATCGGCGGATACTACGGCGGCCAACTAGCCAAGGCCGGCCATGACATTACTTATGTTGTGCGTCCTGCAACCCGCAAGGTTATTGATGAAGAAGGTCTAACGCTCATTAGCCCTGAAGGCACAGAAAATATCACTAATGTCTCCACCGTCGGCAGCCTTGATGAGGTGGACTCAGCGGACCTGGTGATCTCAGCCATCAAGATTTTCGGTGAGCCAGAACTTCCAGAAAATCTGCCAGCGGGCGCGAAATTTATGACCACGGAAAACTCTGTGGAATACCCCATGTTGGCGCAGGAAAAATATGGTGCCGATAAAGTCATCCCCGCGGTGGTCCGAGCTTTTATCCACCGCGAAGGGCCAGCTACCGCGCACTTTATGGGCGGGGGAATGTCGTTGACTTTCGGTTCGTTGGACCCGGCTACAGAATCTGTGGTGCAAGAGTTCTTGGAGGCTCTAGAGCCAACGCCGATTAAGGCGAAGATGCATCCGGATATCCTTCGGGATGTGTGGATGAAGGCCATGCTGGTGACCTGCTTTGGCGCGCTCGGCGCGGTTATGGAAGAACCCATTGGGGTATTGCGCACAACCTACCGGGACACTTTGCAGGCACTGATGACAGAAGCAGCGAACGTGGCGCGCTCGGCTGGTATCCAGATGAAAGATGACGCGGTAGATATCGTCTTGTCCTTTACTGATGCGCAGCCAGAAGGCGGCACCGCTTCCATGCAGCGCGATATCCTAGACGGCCTGCACAGCGAGCTAGATTCCCAGGTCGGCGGCATCGTACGCTGTGCCAAGAAATACAACACCAGTGCTCCGCTGCACCAGCTTGCGTGGGAGACTCTAGCCGTGAAAAGCAACAAGCTCCGCGGGGAACAATAACACCCGCGGAGCGCAAGCGCTGCGAAAAGCTAGAACTTAATCCAGTCTGGTTTTAAGCGGCCATGACTTGGTTCCACTCAGCGCGCTTGGATAGCAGCTCGCGAGCTGCTTCCTTCGCGCCTTCCAGGGAGTGGGATTCGCCCCAGCCGCACTGGACTTCATTGGCTGCTGGAACCTCGGTGGCGTTGAGAACGTCATTGAGGCCCTTTTCCAAAATCTCGAGAAAATCCTCGGTTTCAACATTGAGCATGAGGGCATAAAAGCCGGTCTGGCAGCCCATTGGGGAAAAATCGATGAGCGCATCAGTGTGATTGCGCAGGTGCTCAGCCAGCATGTGCTCTAAGGAGTGCACGGTGGGCATCTCGAGGTGTTCAACATTAGGCTGCTTGAAGCGCACATCGTACTTCACCAGCACATCGCCACCAGGTAGTTCCTTGCGGTCAGCAATACGCACAAAGGGGGCAGCTACCGCGCGGTGGTCGAGATTAAAGGATTCAACGTTCATCTTCTGTGGAGTATCAGTCATGGCTCCCAGGGTAGTAGGAATCTTCTAAAAGTGTCCTTCCTGCAACCTAGAGCAGTCGGCGCTAGGATCTTGGTATGTCGATGTTGGAACGTGAGCTTGAATCAGCCCTTGTCAAAGCACTCAAAGGCCAGGAGTTCACCGGCGCTGACAGTGTGTGGGTCAAGCCCGTAGCAGGTATGGCTAATGCCTATATCGCAGTGGAGACACCTACCGGTTCGGCAGAATTTAGCGATGGTTCCCAAACGGCGTATGTCACGCCGGTATTCCGGTTGCTGGTAGATATCGGGCAGGTAGAAACCTTTCTCCCCGCAGATGCCACAGCAAATATGTATCGCTTTCACCAGCGCACATGGGGTGAGCTGTGGGTGCAGCGTCCTTTTGATTTAAGCGATATCATTCCCACCACCATCGGGGTGTGCTCGCAAGCGGAGATTCCTAAGCTCACCGAGCGTCAATTTCTGGGCCGATTGAAGATATTTGAAGATCAGATTGACCTGATGGCCTGGTCGATTCAGGGGTTGCTGGGGCTTTCGCTAGAGCTTGTCGATGGCTACCGGTTGTCCCCACTGCATTGGAAAACCGTCATGATGGTTCTGGCAGCCAATGGCAGGGATGGACGCGCAGCATTGGAGCACACGGCACGGCTTATCGATGCCCACTATGGAAACAACATCGGTGATGCCTTCTTAAAACTTCTTGATTCCGTTCCGATGGACCGGCTAAAGCTGTGGTACCTGGTCGGGTCAGATGAAGACCCGGAAGAATTTCAGATGCAGCCGCAGCCTAGGCCTGGAGCGATTGTGGCTTCGCGCGCCGGGTGGCGCCGCCAAAATATGCCCGCCCGTGCCCCGAGCGGCAAGCGCGTAGAAGCAATCGATCTCAATTGGCCGGCGGATGATATCGCCGGCTGGGTCGAGCACACCGTTGCGGTGGTACACGAGTTTTTAAACCGCGATGTATTTTTTGAGGTAGATTTTCAGTCGCTTAACTTCGCGCATGCCATGGCGCTGGAGTGTCAGCTCTTGGATACTTTCGCTGACTATGCTGATTTCTCCCAACCCCAGAATTTCTATCTGCAAACAGCCTACCTGCGGATATTTGGGGAATTCTACCGGCATCAGGTCCCAGACGCTCAGTGGGTGCAGCACCCGGCGGACCGGTGGCTGCACCCTGGTATTCAGCTGCCTGATGGGGACGTGGTGGACCTATTTGCCATCTGCGAGCAAATCTTCGATAAGCGCGATGGCATGGTCACGGGAAACGCTCTTCCTTTAGGCCAGTACTAGTTAGCGACGAAGAAGAGCTGTTTGTTCACGAACTCATCCATGCCCAGTGGACCGAGCTCGCGGCCATAGCCGGAGCGCTGGATACCGCCGAAAGGCATCTCGGCACCGGCGGTGCCAGGTGCGTTGACTGCCATCATGCCGGTTTCAATCTGTAGCGCGACTTCCTGTGCACGCTGGGTATCGGTGGAAAAGACCGAGCCGCCAAGACCGAAGAGGGAATCATTGGCCATTGCCACAGCTTCTTCATCCGTGGAGAACTTGTACACAGACGCCACTGGCCCGAAGAACTCCTCGTGGAAAGATTCAGAATCCATCGGGATATCGGTCAAGACCGTAGGTGAGTAGTAAGCACCGACTTCGGAGATAACGCCACCAGCGCGCACTGTGGCGCCATTGGAAGAAGCCTTTTCAATCTGCTTAGCCAAACGCTCAGCGGCCTCGCGCGAGGATAGCGGGCAGTACTTAGCCGCATCGCGGTCATCTGGAGTACCAGGTGTCATTTGCGTTGCCAGCTTAACCAGCTCTTCTACGAACTCATCGTAGATATCCTCATGCACAATCAAACGCTTGTTAGAAGTACACGATTGACCGGTATTAGACATCCGGGTCCACCATGCTTGCGCTGCAGCTTCAGCTACATTATCGGTGTCCAAAACGATATACGGGTCATTGCCACCGAGCTCGAGCACGGACTTCTTCAAGTTCTTTCCGGCATGGGCCGCGACGATTTCACCGGCGCGCTCGGAACCGGTCAGGGATACACCATGTACGCGATTATCGGCGATGATCTCCTCGACCTGATCGTGAGTAGCGAAAAGGTTGATGTAGACGCCCTTAGGCACGCCGGCATCATCAAGCAGCTTTTGGATAGCAAGTGCTGATCCGGCGCAAATTTCTGCATGCTTGAGCAAAATAGTATTGCCCAGCATCAAGTTTGGAGCGATAAAACGTGCCACCTGGTAATACGGGAAGTTCCACGGCATTACACCAAGCAGCGGACCCAGTGGCAGGCGGCGAATGACAGCCTTGCCGTCGGAATTGGTCGGGATTTCTTCATCGGCAGCAAACTGCGCACCGTTGTCGGCGTAGTACTTCAAAATTGAGGCGCAGTACTTAACCTCACCGACTGCTTCGCCCATGCGCTTGCCCATCTCTTGTGCAGCAATCTGCGCGAGTTCAACGCGGCGTTCCAACATGAGGTCTGCAATCTTGTGCACGACTTCTGCGCGGTCTGCGAAGGATAGCTTCGACCATGATTTATATGCCTGGGCAGAATCATCCAGTGCAATATTAATATCCGCATCGCTGGTGAAATCGTATGTTGCGACGATTTCATCATTGACCGGATTTTGGGTGCGATACTGTTGCATTCTTCATCCTCGCTTAGTCATCGAAATTGTGGGAACTGGATCCCACTGTAGGTAAAAATGTGACCTGCGGCCATGTTTTCCCTAGTTAACGGCGATGAACTGTGCGAATAGATGCTAGTTCTGAAACCTATGCGTTACTTTTGCACAACGTCTTGAACGTTGAGAGTTGTGGTGGTTGGGTCATCGTCGGTGACAAAAGCCGGAATGCCAAGGTATTGCTCAGCCTTTGCTCCATCGAATGCGGGGTTGGAATCACGCAAGAACATAAATTCCTTCAGCGCCGGAATCGATCCCGTGATGTCCACAAACTCATACGGTGTGCCGGACTCATCCAAAACCTTGTGCGCATCAACGCAATCAGGGCAGAGCATGGTGCCGTAGAACTTCAATGCCATTTCTTTATACCTTTCCTTAAATTACTTCACGTCGGAAATAGAAAGTGTCAGCTCACCATTGTCTTTCACAAATGCGGGAATGCCGATGCGGCCTTCTGCCCGCGCAACATCGAATAGCGCGCTGGAATCACGCAGCTGCAAAAATTCCTTGAGGTTATCTTTTGATGCGATGACATCAAAGAATTCATACTCGGTGCCTGCTTCATCTAATTCTGCGATGGCAGCGCGGCACCGTGAGCATTCAATGGAACCGTAAAATTTCATTTTCGATCTCCTCGTGGTGGTGATGCTCCGAGTCTAAAACTCATCAATGACAAGCTTTTTCATCTTCAGCATGTTCTCAAAACCGTGAGGCTTCGACAGCAGGTCCGGAAGATTTTGCGGAGCTATCTGCCAGCTTAGTCCGAATTTATCTTCCAACCAGCCACATTGTTCTGCCTCTGGCGATGCTGAGAGCGCATTCCAGTAATGGTCAAGCTCTCTTTGGTCTTGCACGAACAGCATGAAAGAGACCGCCGGGGTGAAGGTAATATCCTGCGCAACCCCGGAATCCGCGGCGGCAAACCAGTGGTTGAAAATGTGGAAATCTGAAAAGGCAACATGCGATGGTTGGGGGATAGCATCTGGTGAATTTTTATCACCGGCGACGCCCATCGTTTCGTAGGTGACGCGGTTTGCAAGGGCTGCGACATCGAAAAGCTCTGTGTAATAGTCCACTGCCTCGGTGGCTTTACCCTGTGCTGCACCGCAAAACATCAAGCTCGGCACAATGAATGGTCGCGGCTCATTATCTGGGTTGCTCAGCATGAGCTGCCAGTTAAAGCCAAAGCGGTCTGTTACCCAACCGTAGAGCTTGCTAAATGGATATTCACCCAGTTCCATGAGGATTTCACCGTCCGCGGTGAGCGCGTTCCACACGCGTTTGAGGTCGGCCTCGGCATCTTGGCGCTGGGAAGGATCGAAGTTGAGAAAGAAGCTGATGGAGGGATTAGGCGTGGCATAAGGCCCGCCGTTAATCAAGGTGATGCGGTAGTCCTCGATGACTACGTCCGTGGTAATTGCTTCGCCAGTGTCTGGGTGGCTAAAGCCTTTTTGGACATGCGCATTGGGGAGTACGGACGCATAGAAGTTGGCGGCCTGGTCAATATTTTGGTCAAACCATAAGTTCGGCACTATCTTCTGCATAGTGCTCAGCGTACTCGCCAGGGTGCCTATTTAATAGGGTGTTTATTTCGCCTTGTGCTTGTCGATGAGTACTTCGATACCATCCAAAACAACCGAGATTGCGAAATCTAGCTGCTGATCATCGGTGGTCAAAATAGGAAGCTTGGCAACTTCGTGCAGGAGCGGGAAGATATCCCGGTTCTCGTCATTGAGTGCTTCTTCTAGAAGCTCGTGGCGTAGTGCGGCTGTAGAATTACGCGCGATAACTACGTCGCGAGTAAAAGCTGCGCAGGCATTATTGATGACAGCAAAACTGCGAATAGCGGTGTCTAGATCCAAACCAGCATCAGTTAAAGAGCGCAGCACCATCTCCGAAGAACGCAAGAAGGGCGCGGCGTTGTTGGAACCGGTGCGCAGGTAATCAGTTAGTAATCCGGCGGCGAGCATGCCTTTGGCATTGCTGTGGGCAAAGGCTAGAGCTACAGTGCGCCAGTCGGCATCATCGGGGATGCTTAACTCTTCGAAAGCCTCAGTAAATTCCATCGCCGCGACGATAGAAAGGAGGTTCTCCCGGTCGTGGACGTAGTGGTTTAAAGCCTTGCGGTCAACGCCCAAGGAATTGGCTACGGCTTGCATACTCAGCTGGTTTTGCGGCAGAGCGCGAGCTGCGTCGACAATCTTTTCAATGTTCAATCCCGCACGGTGGCCACGTGGGCGACGGAATTTTTTCGCGTTTTGCTCAGTCGCAGATGAGCTCACAGCTGCTGATACCGGGGCAGCTGATTCGTAGGTATTCACGGATGTTTTATTGGTCCCAGACACGAGTTCAAGAATACAAACTTGTGGGGTTCGCAGCAGGCTTTTGGCGAAGGCATATACCTATTATGGGTACACGCAGCAACTTTAAGCTCTATGTGGGGGTAGTCGGGTGTGGCGTAGGTTTCATTTCATTTTGTGTCGGTGTCATCAACTTCCGATATTTGCAATCGATTGAAGAAGCTATGGATCTGATTAACCACGGGTTTCTCGGGCAATAAAGTTAAAGCTTGTAGTGACTTTTCTGTGCGCTTGCTGTTAGTGGATATTTATTCATTAAACGGTACGGGGGTATTCTCCCGTCATTGTTCACAGGCTGTACGGATTCCGGAGCCAATGGCGTGCTTTATCTTTCGCCTTATCTTTTAGGGAAATTAAGATTTGTGGTTCCTTAGGGTTACTTCGGTAAGCTAAGGCTAAATGTACTTGGAGTGATTCCTTGTAAAACCGGTTGGAGCGAATGCTTTATGGACGAAATGCTGTCGAACTTCCCATTCTGGGGAGCCTGGATATTCATGTATATCCTCGGCACCTTGCGCGGCCAGGGGACCTACTGGATAGGACGAGGCGCCTCCAGCGCAGCAACGCACGTGGGCTCTGAGGAAGATCACGATAGTAAATGGGCCAAGATTAAAGCCTGGCTCAACAGCGATAGAACAAAGACAGGGCGAACTCTCGTTCATAAGATCGGTGTCGTCGCCGTGCCACTGAGCTATCTCACCGTCGGCTTGCAAACGGCAGTGCTTGCCGCGGCAGGACTGGTTCGTATCCAGTGGTGGAAATTTACCGTCGCGCAGATCCCCGGTGCGATTGCCTGGGCAACCATCTATAGCGGTGTTGGCCTTGCCGGTTGGAGTGCTGTCCTCGCGATATTCACCGGTGACGGCATTGTCCCTGCGCTTGGCCTGATTGTGGTCTTGGCTATCGTTATTGTCGCCATCGTATTTCTGACCAAGGAAGTACGTAAGGAATCCGCAGCTAAGTCTAAGTCCAAAGCAGCCAATGGAAACCCAGGAGATATTGCTGCGGCACCCGCACAAGATGATCATGCAAAGTCTAAGCGCTAAGTGCTGGCAACGATGTAGCGTTTGTCATTAAATGAATGACAATGTCCGCTGTGCTCCCAGAAGGAGCGCAGCGGACATTGTGGTTTCTAGCTCTTACTTATTAGCGTAAGCATTGCGGATACCGATGTACTGCACCGTGGTGTATTCCTCGATGCCCTCGGCGCCGCCTTCGCGGCCCATGCCGGACTGCTTGACTCCACCGAAGGGGGCAGCAGCGTTGGAGATAACACCAGCATTCGCGCCCATGAGGCCAAATTCCAGGCCATCAGCGACGCGGAACATGCGGTCAATGCTTTCGGTGTAGACATAAGATGCCAAACCGAATTCGGTGTCATTGGCAATCTTGAGTGCTTCATCCTCATCCGAGAAGGTGATGATTGGCGCTACTGGGCCGAAGATCTCTTCCTGAGCAACGCGCATGTCAGGGGAGACATTGGTCAAGACGGTTGGCTTGTAGAAGTAGCCAGCGCCCTCAAGCTTTTCGCCGCCGACGAGAACCGTCGCGCCCTTTTCCACGGCATCATCAACGAAGGATGCGATGGAATCCTGAGCCTTCTTCTCAACCAGTGGGCCACAGGTGATGCCTTCTTCAAGGCCATTACCGAGGTTCAGTGCCGCAATCTTGTCAGCGAACTTCTTGGAGAACTCTTCAGCTACGGACTCGTGGATGATGAAGCGGTTAGCGGCGGTGCAAGCTTCACCGATGTTGCGCATCTTGGCGCCCATTGCGCCTTCGACTGCCTGGTCAATGTCGGCATCTTCGAAGACGATAAATGGAGCGTTACCGCCGAGTTCCATGGAGGTGCGCAGAACGTTATCTGCAGCAGCCTTGAGCAAGGTCTTGCCCACTGGGGTAGAACCAGTGAAAGACACCTTGCGCAAACGGGAGTCTGCCATGACTGGGCCAGAGATTGCGGATGCAGAGTTACCGCAGACAACGTTGAGAACGCCAGCTGGCAGACCAGCATCGATCATGGTCTGAGCGAAGTATTGCGCGGTTAGAGGGGTGAGCTTTGCAGCCTTTAGCACCATGGTGCAGCCAGCTGCGACAGCTGGAGCGACCTTACGGGTTGCCATTGCCAGTGGGAAGTTCCATGGAGTAATCAGCAAGCATGGGCCAACCGGCTTGCGGCGGGTAATCATGTTGAGGGTGCCTTCAGGAGCTGGGAAGGAACGGCCATAATCACGGACCGCTTCCTCAGCGAACCAACGCAAGAATTCGCCGCCGTAGGTAACCTCGCCGCGGGCTTCAGCCAAAGGCTTGCCCATCTCCAAGGTCATCAAGGTGGCGAAGATTTCCGCGCGCTCTTGAACCAAGTTGAAAGCGCGGGACAAAATTGCGGAGCGCTCACGTGGGGAAGTTGCTGCCCACTCATCTTGGACTGCACAAGCTGCATCCAGCGCAGCCATTGCATCCGCTTCACCTGCAGAAGCAAGCGTTGCAATAACTTCACCAGTCGCAGGGTTTTCCACATCAAAGGTTGCGCCGTCCTGTGCGTCAACCCACTGGCCATTGATTAATAAGCCGGTTGGAACGTGGGACAAAACCTCTGAGATGTTTGCAGTCATTTAAATCTCCTTCATAATCTTTCTTGACCTCATCCACATTAGTCCGAAATATAGATTTGTGGGACAAAAATTTAGCTGTTCATTAGCCGTATGTATGTGTGTTAGCCCACAAGCGACTGGGCAATGAGTACAATTGATGCTCCGATGGAGACAATGACGACCATCCGGTTGAGTATTTTGCGATCAACAAAGCGATTAAAGTAGTTCGCAGCCACAAGCCCTAAGACAGCCAGTGGCAAATAAATCAGTGCGTACTTCAACTGATACGTGGTCACCTGGCCACCAAGTGCCAAGGTAACCATGGAGACAATACTGCCGAACACGAAGGTAGCGGCTAGGGTGCCGCGGGCTTTGGCAGGATTAAAGGTCTTCATCAACAGCGCCATGGGCGGGCCACCAATTGAAGTCGAGGTACCGAGAAAGCCGGACAGCGCACCAGCGATAACGGTGTTTCCAACATTGACCTTGGGAGTCCAGCCCAAAGAGCTTAAGACCATGGTGAAAATGACCGCACAGCCAATAAATAGCTGCAGCGAATTGGTCGACAACACCGCCAGCGCCCATACCGCCAAGAAAGTGCCGGGAAGACGGGCGATGTTGGAATATAACACCATCTTCCAGTCAGTTTCTGCCCACGCACGATGCAAAGTGGAACAAGCGATGATAAAGGCTAGACAGAGCACGACAACAGGAACCAGATCTGGTTTCAAAAGCGCCATGATGGGCGTTGAGATCGTCCCGAGCCCGAAGCCAATAACACCCTGGACGGTCGCACCAATAAAGATGATAAGCCCTAAGAAGATATAGGGCAGTGCGTCATGGGAGAAAATGATGTCCACTTCGGGCTAGCCTTTCTTCGGCGTGTATAGAACCGCACCATAGCGTACGCGCACCGTAATTGCATTGGGCAATCGGGAGCTGGCGCAAAAATGCTGTTGCAGCTGCCGGGCATTGTTTAGGCTTAGAGCCATGACTGAATTCGAAGATGTCTCAGGCGTTGGTAGACCAGCACACCAAGCCCTGGCCGAGAATGGCTATCCAAACCTTGAGTCACTGCATGGTGCAAACTATCAGGACTTGCTGGCGATGCACGGCATCGGCAAGCGCGGCTTAGAGCGCTTGCAAGCAGCTCTTGTCGCGCAAGGTCTCAGCCTTAGCGGCAACATCCCCGAGCCCAGCCCAAGTAAGAACCAGTGGACAATTGGTCATACCGGTGTCCAAGATAAAGACATTAAAACCCATGCTGGTAGCGACGATGATCTGCAGGCGTATCTTTCCACTCTGGAGGGCCGGCGCGTAGACCATGCAGCACTGCTGCTGGAGATATTCGCCCGCGCGACCGGTGATGCACCACGGCTGTGGGGGCCGTCCATGATCGGCTACGGCGAAGCACACTATAAATATGCAACTGGGCGCGAGGGAGATACTTTTCGGGTGGGCTTCTCACCGCGTAAAGCGAAGCTATCGCTTTATGGAATACAAGAAAGCCCACGCTGGGATGAACTCAGCGCGCAGCTAGGTAAGCACACCACGGGTGCTTCCTGTGTTTATGTCAATAAACCGGAAGACATTGACCTAGAAGTATTAGAGGTACTTATTCGCGAATCCTGGGAGCATGGTCCCAACGATTGCTAGAGGCGTGCCGTGGTGTTTTCATTATCCGCGATTTGCTGCAAACGCTCGGCGGTAGTTAGACCAGAAACCACCACGGCAGATCCACCAGCGGCGAGAGGATGTAAAACGCTGACTGTAAATCCTTCTTTGTCATGCCAGCCCGTCGACAGTAGTCGGGAGGCCGAACCTGCATCAGGGAAAAGCTCGGGCAAAGGCGTTGTTTGACCAAAGTAGTCATCGCCATAAAACCGTACGGTAGGTCCGAAATCGATAGCTCCTGAAGGAAGCTCCCCGCCGGCTTCAACGACGCCACGGCCAAAAGGATCATCGGTAACTAAAACAACATCAGGCGCGGATCCATCAAAGGAGGTAGCGACATCACCGACGCTGTAGAGATCAAATTTATCGGGGGAAGTAAAGACCGCATCTGCTTGCAGCTGCGACGCCGCATCTGCTTGCAGCTGCGACGCCGCATCAGCGTCATCATCTGCTAACGAGGAATTCGCGAAATCGAATTCGATGCCGCCAGCCAAGGCGCCCAGTGCGATAACTGCAGCCTGCCAAGTGACGGGTAAATCAATCAGCAGCGCAGAGTCATCATCTAATTCCAGCTCTTCTTCTAACATATTGGCAATCTTGGCGACCCAATTTTCCAAAGTCTGCGCAGAGAAATCCATGCGGGCGCCCGTGGATTCGTTATAAACGGTTAGGCGGGGAGCTGCAGCATCGGCGTTTAATAAATGATTAAGCATGTCCATACCTGCCCATCGTAGGCAAAACCCCGCTGGTGCTCCGTTGTAAATCTCAAACGGGCAGCACAGCGGGGTAGGGATGAGCGGAAAGGCTTAGTTCACACAGCGTGGGCCATCGCCGCCAGCGTCAATTTCTGGGCTGACTTCTGCAGCACCGAAGTCTTCGCCTGGGGTACCGACGGTGTCTTCTGGGCTTGGCTCATTTTGTGAGGTCTCAGGTTCGGTTTCGGATTCATCCAAAGGTCCGGTGTAGTCATCAGCGGTGACAACTACCAAGGAAGAAGCATCGAGGCCTTCATTAGCGGTGATCGGTAGACCACCGAGCTGTTCAGACAGTGCGATAGCACGTGGGTCCGAAGGATCCGCGGCGACGATCTGCGACTCGAAGTAAACCCCTGGCATCGCATTCGAGGTCTTTTCGATGGTGTAGCCAGTTTTCTCGAGCCATGCTGCCAAGCCACTGGCCATACCGGAGACGGTGCCGGCGTTGAGCACGTGCAGGGAAAGATCATCTGCAACGGGGGTTTCGCCGGTGTCTGATGATTCTTCGTCGGCAGGCTTTTCTTCTGGAGCAGGTGCTTCCGAAGAAGGATCGGCTACTGCCAAGTCCTCGAAGAACTTGTGCACCTGGTTCGGATCCACGGTCACGATAGATTCGCCATAGTCACCGGTGCCATCAACAGAAGTAACCGGGATGGTGTTGAAGGTGACATTGCCGCCAGCGAGATTAGCCATCTGCGTAGCAAAGCCCATCACATCCCAGTTCTCATCAATGATTACTGAGCGTTCCACAGCTTCCGAAATCTTGCTCAATTTTCCAGGCGAAGTTAGCGTGCCAGTGGAAAGCACTTTGTTAACCAAAGACGCCATAAACGCCTGCTGGCGAACGATGCGGTCTAAGTCATTGCGTGGCAGGCCGTAGCGTTGACGAACAAAGGACAAAGCCTCAGCGCCATCGAGCGTCGATTCGCCAGCGGGGAACTTAGCACCAGACATTGGGTCATCAACTGCATTGTTAAGACAGACATCGACACCGTCCACAGCGTTGGTCAGCAGCACAAAGCCGAGAAGGCCGACCTCGGCGTAGTGGTCAATTTCAATATCTGTCAGCCCGCGAATGGTATCGAGCAAGGCAGCACGACCGGCATCAACGCCGGCCTGTTCGATTTGTTTTTCAGAAAGCTTCTCGGAATCATCCGAGGCAGCTTCATTGGCAGTCACCAATTCATCGACCTTGGCGGACTTGTGTGCTGCGTATACACCGTTGATCTTCATGTTGCCGTGCTCCGCATCATGAACATAGGTATCACGAGGAATCGACACGGCGGTGGCACGCGAGCCATCGTCAGGCACGCGGATAACCATTATGGTGTCGGTGTTTTCTTCGCCGTCATCAACACCAGCGTGAAGTGCCGCAAGTTCCTCATCAGACAAACGGTTACCGTGTGCATCTGAGCGGGAGTCTGAACCAACGAGCAAAATATCGACTGCGCCATCGACATTATTTTTAAAGCCCTGGCCGCCATTTCCGTCACCGCCCAAATTCAGATTGGAGGCAGAAGACATTCCTCCGCCAAGGCGACCGACGGTAAAATAACCAACGCCTGATACCAACAGCACGATGACAGACAAGAGCGCAATGATTGTTTTCACTGCTGCAGAACCTGTCTGAGTTGTCACCGGAGCACTCGTTGGCGCAGGCTGGATATCGCGCGCCTTCCGGAAATTCTCAGAGCTCACTTATATTTCGCTTCCCAATTATCTAAGCGGGCAGGGTTTAAGATCCATCATTCTATGGCATAGAACCATGAAAACCGCATAATGATTCTCCCCGGCGCCTGCGCCAAGCGCCTTTACTAATGCGCAAATGACAATCAATGCAGCTAAGTAGCCGTGAAAACACGCGCGAGGAGGTACCCATCACATAGTTATACGACGCACAGTGTCAATTGCGAAGGATGGCGGAAAGCTTGGGTACGCTAAGGGCCATCGTGAACGACTCAACTTCTTTTTCCACACCAAGCGAACCGGGTAACCGGGCGCCGCTGGGGATTGTCACGGTGACTTATTCACCGGGCGAGTACCTCAGCCGCTTTATCGACTCCATTCCTACTGCGGTGTCCCAAAAAGCGCGCGTTGTTCTCGCGGACAACGGTTCTACCGATGGCGTGCCCGAGCACACAGCCCAGCAGTACGAGTGGGTGGAATTTCTAGATACCGGTGGAAACCTTGGCTATGGCGGCGGCATGAACGCGGGAGCTAACGCTTTGCGCCCCGCGCGGGAAGCCGGGGAGATAGATACAGAATTTCTCCTCCTAGTGAATCCGGATGTGGAATTTAACGCGGGAAGCATCGACAAGCTAATTGCATGTGCCCGCAGATGGGACAAAGCTGGTTCCGTTGGGCCAAAGATCGTGGAGCCGGATGGCGCAATTTATCCTTCGGCACGTGCTATCCCCAGCATTATAAATGGCATTGGCCACGCAATCTTTGCTGATATCTGGCCTTCAAATCCGTGGTCTAAGTCCTACCGCGACGACGATGATATGGATACCGAAAGGGTTTCTGGCTGGCTATCGGGCTCCTGCTTGCTAGTGCGCTGGAATGCTTTCGATGCCATTGGTGGCTTTGATGAGCGCTACTTTATGTATCTCGAAGACATCGACTTAGCAGACCGGATGAGCCGTGCGGGCTACCTTAATATCTTCTGCCCAGATGCCACGATTAATCACGCGCAAGGACATTCCACGGCCGTGCATTCCAAAAAGATGCTGCGTGCCCACCATGATTCTGCATATCGCTTCATTTCTGACCGGCATCCAAAGCCGTGGCAGGCGCCGTTGCGGTGGGTAATTAAAACCGGCCTGCAGATTCGTTCTAGGATGCTTAGTTCTTAAAGCTAAAGCCCGCGCCGCAGCGCGCAAAATAGCTGACAACGCATACAATTTATTCACTACCTCATCAAGAACTGAAAGGTTGCCTCCATGGCGAATAGCGTTCACGGCGCAGCAAGCGACGATAATTCAGGTGTCGCTGATGTGCAGCCTGCCACCACGCGGGCAGTAGACGCGGTGATTTTGGTCGGAGGACGCGGCACCCGCTTGCGCCCATTGACCATCGGTACCCCAAAGCCCATGCTGCCGACCGCCAATCACCCTTTCCTGCAGCACTTGCTGGCACGTATTAAAGCCGCCGGCATCACACACGTGGTGATGTCGACCTCTTTTAAAGCGGAGATTTTTGAAGAGTACTTCGGCGACGGCTCAGACATGGGCTTAGAGATTGAATACGTTGTCGAAGACACCGCGCTCGGCACCGGCGGCGGAATTCGCAATGTCTATGACCACCTGCGTCATGACACCGTCATGGTCTTTAACGGTGATATTTTGTCCGGGATGGATCTCGGCGGCATCCTGGATACGCACCACAGCAAAGATGCGGACTTGACCATGCATCTTCTCAACGTGCGTGACCCGCGTGCCTTTGGCTGCGTACCAACTGATGACGATGGCCGAGTGCTGGAATTTTTGGAAAAGACTGAAGATCCTCCGACCAATCAGATCAACGCTGGTTGCTACGTCTTTAAAAAAGACTTGATTGCTACCATTCCAGAAAACCGCGTGGTTTCCGTTGAGCGGGAGACCTTCCCAGGTGTGTTGGAAGAAGGCTACAAGGTCTTTGGTCACGTGGATAATTCCTACTGGCGCGATATGGGCCGTCCCGATGACTTCGTTCGCGGTTCCTCCGACCTAGTCCGCGGAATTGCACACTCGCCACTGCTGGAAGGCAAAACCGGCGAATCCCTGGTGGATCCATCGGCAGGCGTTGCCGGTGGAGTGCTCTTGCTTTCTGGCACCTCAGTTGGCCGGGGCAGTGAAATTGGTGCGGGCTGCCGCCTCGATGGCACCGTCATCTTCGATGGTGTGACCATTGAACCTGGCGCCCATATTGCCAATTCCATTATTGCTTCCGGGGCACGCATTGGCGCGAATGCCCATATTGAAGACTGCGTCATTGGTGAAGGCGCGCTTATCGGCGCGCGTTGTGAATTGCTCAATGGGATGCGAATCTTCCCCGGTGTAGATATTCCAGACGCCGGTGTGCGGTTTAGCTCTGATGCTTAGAATCACCGGCTTGTTTTAGAAGGAGGGACACGTGCATTTTGCTAGCACGTGTCCCTCCTTTTTCATGAGCATTCCTAGTTGGATGGGCAGGAACAGAAGTGCAATTGTTCACAGCTGGATCCCAGAAAACCAGGAAAGTGGCGCGACACGCCGTAGTTTCCTGAAAATAGTTCACATACTTTGCAGGCAGCACTACATGTAGTACCCCCGCAAAGTAGCCCTTGCCATGAACTCTTGTTACTGGTGTGACTGTTGTGGTTAATGACGTGCGTTTTCGTTGGTTGGGTGAAATATTCCCTCAAATCGGGTTGACGATATTTAGTGTTTCGGTGTGTAATCACAACAGTGTTATTTACGCCGCACTGCCAGTGCGTGGTGTAAAACCAATCCATATTTAACCCAACTACGGAGGAAGGAATCGGCGTGGACAAACCAAAAAATAACGCCATTCTCCGTGGCGGTGCTGCTGCAGAGATGACGCTCGATGAACTCTTTGGTGCCGTCGAGCAGGAGTGGCAAGACCAAGCCTTGTGTGCGCAAACTGACCCGGAGGCGTTCTTTCCTGAAAAGGGTGGATCGACCCGCGAAGCCAAGCGCATTTGCCAGGCTTGTGCCGTCCGCGATGAGTGCTTGGAATATGCACTCGAGCATGATGAGAGATTTGGTATTTGGGGTGGGCTCTCAGATCGTGAGCGTCGCCGCCTTAAGCGCCAGATTGGCTAATAATCTTCAAGGGGGATGCGTAAATCAAAGTCTTGCAAAAGCAGGCGGTGATAGACGCGATACTCGGGGAAGATATTTTTAAACAACATAACCTCACCTTGTGGTGGGGTTGTTGTTTTGCTACCAGTTAAACCGCGGGTCAATGACCTCCGGATCGATGTTGAGGTAGTTGGCGACCAGTGCGGTGAGCACTGCGCCTAAAAGCTCTTCTCGCTCGGCGCGGTTGGCGCAGCGTGCCTCCACGGGCTTGCGGAAGATGACGAGCCTGGCGCGGGTGGGTCGACCTGCCGAGTCGACGCCTGCGGGCACGATGCGACCCAGGGGGACGGGGCCATCGGCGACGATATCGTCGGGCAGAATGGACATATCAGCGCGCAGTCGCATGCGCGGCACAGTGTCTACCGCAATGTCTAGGCCCAGAAGCTCATCGAGGTAAGCATTGTGGATGGGAGAGTAGGCTTCTAAAACTTCCATGTCGAAGCGCTGGCCGCGCGTGCGAAAGCGCGGGGTTTGCTGCGGCAAAAGCGGGCCTCGCAGTCCGCGGCCATGGCGGTCGCGGGCGGGGCGAAGGTGGTTGCGCGCAGGAGACATGACTTTAATTCTAAGGCGGATCCCGTCCATTTCTAGGCGCGCCACGCCAGTGCGATGCCTGCGCCACGCCAGTGCGACGCCTGCGCCACGCCAGTGCGACGCCTGTGTCAAGTCTGAAGAATGCTTGAGTTGTATGTGGAGCGACGGATTCGTCAGGTCCGGGTGTGGTGGCGAAAGCGGGGCCGTTTGAACCTGCTGGTGTGAGCGTGATTGAAGTTAGGACTATCTAAATCTCAAGTTTGGGTTTAGACTTGAATCTCGTGAATGAGTTTCGTCGTTGTTCCCGCCCTGGCTGCGGCCGTCCGGCCGTAGCGACGTTGACCTATGCCTACAGTGAACAAACTGCAGTTGTAGGCCCGCTCGTAGAAGAGGAAGATCCCCACTCGTGGGATCTGTGCTCGCACCACGCAGATAAAATTACCGCTCCCCAGGGTTGGGAGCTGGTGCGTGTGGACCATATCGAGCTTGAAGATGATGAAGACTTGCTGGCTTTGGCTGAGGCTGTTCGCGAGGCAGGTCGTGTGACCACCGGTCTGATCGATGATTCCACCGCTGGTGGCGGGCAAGACCCGATTGACTATAAAGCCAACTTTGACGGTGCAGACCCGCAGCGGTCTAACCATCCGGTCTTTCGCACCCGACGGGTTGCCGACGCCCATCAACGACGCCGTGCGCATTTGTCCGTCGTGCCGGATGTCACGCCTGAGGTTTAAAACCCCTGGCAGGGCTATGATCTCGGCAACAAGGTGGCCCACATCGGGCCGCAAGTAGCCGGTAGCAAGCCCGGCAACGCTAAACTTGCGGGTTATGCGTAACCGTGAAGCACTAGATGCAGTGATTAAAGCCTATGACGTGCGAGGCGTTGTCGGCGAAGACTTTGATGAAGCCTTTGTCCGCGATGTGGGGGCAGCGTTTGCGTCTTTGTTGCGCGAAGAAAACGAGACGACGGTGGCCATTGGCCACGACATGCGGCCATCCTCACCGCAGCTTGCCGATGCCTTTGCCGAAGGCGTGATCTCTCAAGGTTTAGATGTCATCCAGTTGGGGCTGTGTGCCACAGACCAACTCTATTTTGCCGCCGGCACCCTTAACTGCGCTGGCGCGATGTTTACCGCATCGCACAACCCAGCGCAGTACAACGGCATTAAGTTGTGTCGCAAGGGCGCTACCCCGGTTGGTGAAGCCACGGGACTTGCCACCATCAAGGACAAAATGGTCGAAGGCATTGCGCCCGACGATGTCACCCCAGGCACCGTAACCCATCGCGATATCCTCAGCGACTACGCGGACTTTCTTAATGGCCTAGTTGGGCTAAAGGAATCACGCCCGCTCGTTGTAGCTGTGGATGCGGCCAACGGAATGGGTGGACATACTGTTCCAGCGGTCTTTGAATCGCTGCCTTTCGATGTTCGTCCACTGTATTTTGAACTCGACGGCACATTCCCGAATCACGAGGCCAATCCGTTGGATCCAAAGAACCTCGTGGACTTGCAGAAATTCGTCGTGGAACAAGGCGCGGATATCGGCCTTGCTTTCGACGGCGATGCCGACCGCTGTTTTGTGGTTGATGAAAAGGGTGCGCCTGTCTCACCTTCGGCGATTTGTGCCCTGATTGCAGAGCGCTACCTGGAGAAATTCCCTGGCGAGACCATCATCCATAACCTCATTACTTCTAAGACGGTGCCGGAAATCGTCACCGAGCACGGCGGTAAGCCTGTGCGCACGCGCGTGGGTCACTCCTTTATTAAGGCGCAGATGGCAGAACACGCGGCTGTCTTTGGTGGCGAGCACTCGGCGCACTATTACTTCCAGGAGTTCTGGAATGCTGATTCTGGCATGCTCGCGGCCTTGCACGTACTGGCTGCCCTGGGGCAGACAGACAAGCCTTTGTCTGAGCTCATGGCACAGTACTCCCGCTACCACGCTTCGGGGGAAATCAACTCCACCGTCGCGGACCAGAAAGCTAGCCAAGAGGCGATCTTGGAGCAGCTAGCCGACGACATTGAGTCAGTAGATCACCTCGATGGTGTTACCGTGCAGCTGAAAGGCACGGATGCGTGGTTCAATGTTCGCGCGTCTAATACTGAGCCATTGCTGCGTCTCAACGTCGAGGCTAAGACCGAAGACGAGGTCACGCAGATTGTTGACCGAGTGCTAGGCATTATTCGCGCTTAAAAAGCAGCAAAAGGCTCTTTCAAATTGCCCGCCAGGACAGGTTTCTGGCGGGAAATTGCCTTTTTAGGGCATCTTTATATTCTGTCGGGCGCTTGCGCATTCGTGCAGCTTGGAGGGTGTACTTCTGTGAATTAAAATATAGACCAAGCGGTATGTATTGTGTGAACTAAGTGGTGTGGATAGGTTGGTTCTAAACGATTTAACTTCCCCACGTTAGGAATCACATGACCATTGCGACTGACAAGAAGCCACGCCCGAAGCGCACTCCCAAGCCGGAGGGGCAGTGGAAGATTGACGGAATGGAGCCGCTCAATGACGACGAGCGCATTAAGCAGGAAGATCCTGGCTTGTCCGCGAAGCAGCGCGTTATTGATATTTACTCCAAGCAAGGTTTTGCCTCCATTCCACCAGAGGACCTAGCCCCGCGTTTTAAGTGGCTCGGCATTTATACCCAGCGTAAGCAAAACCTTGGTGGTGAGCTTACTGGACAAGTTCCAAACTCGGAACTGCAAGATGAATTTTTCATGCTGCGTATCCGTTTTGATGGCGGCCGCGCAACGCCGCAGCAGCTGCGTGTAGTCGGCGAGATTTCGCAGGAGTTTGCGCGCTCCACCGCGGACTTTACCGACCGTCAAAACATCCAGCTGCACTGGATTCGCATTGAAGATATGCCAGAAATCTGGGAGCGCCTAGAAGCCGTGGGCCTTTCCACCATGATGGGCTGCGGCGACGTACCCCGCGTTATCTTAGGTTCGCCAGTCGCCGGTGTCGCTCAAGATGAAATTATTGACGCCACACCAGCTATTGAGACCATTGTTAACGAGTACCTGCACCGCGAAGACGTGCAGAACCTGCCGCGTAAATTCAAGACCGCCATTTCAGGCAATGCCCGCCAAGATGTTACCCACGAGATCCAGGATGTTTCTTTCGTAGGTACCAACCACCCAGAATATGGCCCTGGCTTTGACTGCTTTGTCGGCGGTGGCCTGTCTACCAACCCTATGCTTGCGCAATCCATTGGTGCTTTCGTACCGCTTGAGCGCGTTCCAGAGGTATGGCACGGGGTAGTCTCTATCTTCCGTGACTACGGCTTCCGCCGTCTGCGCAACCGCGCACGTCTGAAGTTCTTGGTAGCGCAGTGGGGCGTAGAGAAGTTCCGTCAGGTGCTCGAAGACGAATACCTCGAGTCCCCATTGCAAGATGGCATCCCAACCGTTCCGCACATGGGCAACCGCGATCACGTCGGTGTGCACCAGCAGCAGGATGGCAAGTTCTACGTTGGTGTTAAGCCGACCGTGGGACACACCACCGGTGAGCAGCTGGTTGCTATCGCTGAGGTGGCAGAATCCTTCGGCATCGAGCGCATCCGCACCACTCCAATGAAGGAATTGCTCTTCTTGGACGTGGATGAAGATGTCATTGAGCCTTTGTCGAAGAAGCTGTCTGAAACCGGTCTGTACCCGAAGCCATCGGAGTTCCGCCGCGGCGTCATGAGCTGCACCGGCTTGGAATTTTGCAAGCTGGCGCACACCACGACTAAGTCTCGTGCGATCGAATTGGTCGACGAGCTGGAAGAGATCATTGGTGATCTCGACGTGCCAATCTCGATTACCTTGAACGGCTGCCCGAACTCGTGCGCCCGCACACAGGTCGCTGACATTGGTTTCAAGGGCCAGACGCTTACCGATGAAAACGGCGACCGTATCGAAGGCTTCCAGGTTCACTTGGGCGGAGCAATGGGTCTGAACCCAGATTTCGGCCGCAAACTGCGTGGACACAAGGTTAAGGCGTCTGAGGTTACGGACTACGTCGTGCGCGTTGTCACCAACTTCAAGGAACAGCGAAACCCAGGCGAGCAGTTCCGTGATTGGGTACTGCGCGCTGAGGATGAGGATTTGTCATGAGGTTTCGGCGCAAACCCAACCCGAACCGCAACCACCCACTGCACTGCCCATATTGCGCCAGCGAGCTGCTTTTTCCCGATGAAGAAACCGAATTCGCATGGTCGTGCCAGGACTGCCTGAGGGTATTTTCCGTGCAATTCCACGGCCAAGATGACCCACCGGTAAAGCCGGAGCCAGCGCGGTCTTCGCATGAGGCACTTGCGAACTCCTTGAAAAGGAAAGGCCATGAACTATGAGTCAAGCCTTCATCGCGCTCTCGCATGGCTCTAGGCACCCGCAGGCGGCGGTGGGCATCGACAAGCTAGTTGCTCGCACATCCTCTTTGACGGGAGCTTTCGGGCAAGCAGCGCACTTGGAATTTGATACGCCTTCGCTTGTCGATGCCGCCGTGAGCCTGAAAGAACGCGGCTTTGAGCGTGCGACGTTGATGCCTTTGCTTTTTACCAACGGCTTTCACATGCGCTATG
The DNA here is from genome assembly GCF_002967075.1 of Corynebacterium sp. J010B-136. GTDB lineage: Bacteria > Actinomycetota > Actinomycetes > Mycobacteriales > Mycobacteriaceae > Corynebacterium. Next base: position 74,491 of record NZ_PUGE01000006.1, read on the forward strand.
ACGTACCCAACGTGGTAGCGGAAGCCCAGCGGATAAGTGGTGTGGAACTACACCCCACCGCAGGTCTTGGCACTGGTGCTGAGGTCTTGGAACAGCTACGCACCCGGCTTTTCCAGGATGTTGCAGCCGGGGATAACCCGCACGTGATTTTATACGCGGTGGGCTCTTCAAATGTTGCAGCCAATGAAGCAGTCGTGCGCTTGGCCGTGCGCCTCGCCGATGCCACAGGTTTTCAAACCAGCACGCTCTTTGCCACCCCAGGTGCGGGAAGAGCAGGTTTTCTGTGGGGAAACAAGGGACTGCGGCTGCAAGCAACCGCACATTCACGCGTTCACCTGCTGCCGTTATTTGTGACCCAAGGGCTACTGCTAGATTCCGCGAACGCCGCGATGGCAGAGATCATGCACATCACCGGCTCGCAGATTACAAGTTCTGCACCACTGGGTTCGCAGCTCGCCGAAATCCTTGCACACCGCCTCTCCCACGCACAACGCACTACAGTCGCTTCCCCAGCGCAAGTGCCCCAAACTACTTAGGATGAACACATGCCAACGCTCATTTTTATTGCCATAGCTGGCTTTGCTGCGCAATTAGTTGATGGCGGAATTGGCATGGGCTTCGGCGTCACCTCCACCACGTTATTAATCTTCCTCGCAGGCCTGGGCCCAGCTCAAGCCTCGGCGGTAGTCCACGCGGCGGAATTAGGCACTACCTTAGTGTCTGGGTTTAGTCACTGGCGCTTTGGCAATGTGGACTGGAAGATTGTCTTCTCTCTTGCGATTCCCGGCGGCATTGCTGCTTTTGTGGGCGCGACGCTGTTGTCGAATCTGTCCATGGAAGCGGCGCAGCCGATTACCTCGGGCATCTTGTTATTGATTGCCATCAATCTGATTTGGCGTTTTAGCCGCGGGCATATCAAACGCACCATTTCTAATAAACCGCACGCAAAACCCTTCCTTGTTGTGTTGGGCTCGGTCGGCGGCATGGTTGATGCCACCGGTGGCGGTGGTTGGGGACCGGTCACGACTTCGACCTTGTTGGCCGCAGGCAAAGAAAAACCCAGCCGCATTGTCGGTACCGTTTCCGCCGCTGAGTTCTTGGTTACCTTAGGCGCTACCATCGGCTTTGCCTTTGGCCTGTGGGAGGACATCGTCGCTCACCTGGGCGCGATTGTTGCGATGCTAATTGGCGGCTCTATCGCAGCACCGATTGCAGCGTGGCTGATTTCACGGCTTAACCCCATCGTGCTCGGCGGATTTGTGGGAACCGCCATCGCCGCATTGAATGTATCTAATGTGTATGAAGGCCTTGGTTTTGCACCGTCGACCTTCTGGGTGGTTGTTATTCACGGCGCCATTATTGCCGTGGGTATTGGCGCAACGATTCGCGGGCACCTGAAATCTCGTGCCCAGCGTGCTGCTGAGAAAGCCGCAGAAGCACAAAGCGCGGAGGTTGTTCAAGAAACAACCATCCGCGCCCATGAAGAAGCCAAGACTGGCTAAGCATAAAAGCGGCTAGCTCAGGTCTGTTAACTCAAGCCTGCTACTTCACCAATGACAAAGACTGCTGGAGGCACAATCTGTGCCTCGGCAGTCTTTTCGCCCATGTGGCCCAAGGTGGTTTTGACCACGCGCTCTTCATCCATGGTGCCATTTTCAATAATTGCCACGGGGGTCGAAGAAGCAAGGCCTCCGGAGAGCAAGGCCTCGGCAATAGCGGCGGCATTGCGCACGCCCATGATGACCGACAGGGTAGCGCCAGATTTTGCAAGTGCTTCCCAATCCACCAAGCTTTTCTCATGTCCCGGTGCCAAATGGCCTGAAACCACGGTAAAAGCATGCACGATACCGCGCTGAGTGACAGGAATATTGGCACTCGCGGGAACCGAGACCGCAGAAGTCACCCCGGGGATGACTTCTGAGGGGAGACCAGCTTCAGCTAGAGCTTGAACCTCTTCAAAGCCCCGGCCAAAGACAAAGGGATCCCCGCCCTTTAAACGCGCGACCTTTTTCCCCGCGCGGGCATATTCAATCAATAATTCATTGATGCGATCCTGCGACACCGATTTCTTATAGGGCAGCTTAGAAACATCAATAATTTCTTTGGCATCCACATCGCACAACTTGTCCAGTTCCAGAGCCGGGCCTAAGTGATCCGTCAAAATGACATCAGCTTCTTGTAATGCATGCATGCCGCGCACCGTAATTAAATCCCAGGCGCCTGGGCCACCGCCGATAAGAACCACAGGCTTAGGGGAATCTGATAAATGTGCTGAAAGACTCATGGAAATAGATTACCGCGCCACCACGACAAGCAAGCATTTACTAGGCTTGAAGCCATGACAGATGAAGGCTATTTTTCTGGCTCTCAGTATGACCCAGAAACCGTGCGCTTTTTCGATGTTGCACACGAAGGTGCACACATTCGCGCAATCGCCGCACATATCCAGCACTTAAACGTCGTGCGCGGGGCGGAATTTCGCTCCATTGTTCTCCTGCCAACTGACCAAGTTGCGCGCGCCAGCGCAGAGATGGTGGCTGAATTAATATCACCGCTTGCGTGGCCGGTAACCATTTCTGACAAGTTGCCACACTTTGTAGGCCCGCTTGATTTAGTTGTAGTAGTAGGAGAGCGCGCCGATGCCGATTGGGCTTCTTTGGCATTGATTACTGCCGCGCGTAGGGGAGCAACTACAGCACTTATCGGACCAAATCGTGGGCCACTAGCAGAAGATGCACCGCAGGAGACACTGACTTTCCCAGTGCCGCCGACCGCTGATGGGGGATCCCCAAGCCGTTATATCGCAGGGCTTTTAGCCGTGCTGTGGTCGATCACTGATGCTGAGGTTATCGTCGCTGAGCGCCTGCATGAGCTCGCCGATATCGCTGATGAAGAATTGCAGCAGCTTTCCCCAGAACGTGATGCCACAGTAAACCCTGGGCGTGCCCTGCGGGAATTTACCGCCCAGGCGCGTGTACTGCACACTGCATCACGCATCGATAAGCCAGCGGATCTGCCAGTCGGAATCAACGTTGGAATGGCTGTGGCCCGATGTGCCGCGCAAATCTGGTCAGCGCACGGGCTATCAGGTGAATTTGTAGAACCTGAACTCGTACCTATGGTGTTAGAACGCAACCAAGATAACTCTGCGCGCGATGACATTTTTTATGACCCTTTCCTGGATGGGGAAAAGACTCTAGTACCCTTAAAAATAATTGTGTGGGGGCAGGCGGAGTCACATCTGCCGCATTCCCTCGCTATGGCATGCACCGATTCTGGCCTCAGTGATTTGGTTTGCGCCGTTCAATTGCTCATCCGCGCCTATGCCGCGACCGCTTACGATGTTTTGAAGGAAGATTAATGCAACTGCTTAACAGTGCCACCCGAGCCTATTCATGGGGTTCTAAGACACTCATTCCGCACTTGCAAGGCAAGGCTGCATCCAATTATCCCATCGCAGAGCTTTGGTACGGCGCCCACCCAGCAGGTCCTGCGACGATTGAAGATGAGCCACTGAATGCGGTTATTGCAGCAGACCCCCAAGCAGCCCTTGGGGAAAATGTCGCTGCGGAATTCGACGGCAAGCTACCTTTTTTGCTGAAGATTCTTTCCGCCGATGAACCTTTGTCTTTGCAAGCACACCCGTCTAAAGAACAAGCGCGCCAGGGCTTTGCACGCGAGAATTCCCAAAAAGTCGCCATGGATGCGCCGCAGCGCAGCTACAAGGACGACAATCACAAGCCAGAACTCATCGTTGCCTTAACTGACTTTTATGCCATGGCAGGATTTCGCCCGCTGGTGCACACTCGTGAGCTTTTCAATGCCCTAGATTGTGAAGAGCTTAACCGGTATACCAGCATGCATATTGCCGACGGGCGCCTGACTAAGGAAGAAGAAGCAGATAATCTTCGGGCGCTATTTACCACCTGGATTACCATCCCTGCGGCCACCCGCCGCGAGTTGATCTCGGCGCTGATGGAATCTTCCAAGCAGTTGCTGACCACGCTTAACTCCACTTCTTGGATGCGCCCAGTTTTAGAGACCATCATTGAGTTAAACGAACTTTACCCCGGCGACGTGGGAGTTTTAGGTGCGCTCTTGCTCAATCACGTGCAGCTAAGCCCTGGTGAGGCGATTTATCTCAACGCTGGCCAATTGCACGCCTACGTGCGTGGACTGGGCGTGGAAATTATGGCCAACTCCGATAACGTGCTGCGCGGCGGACTTACTCCAAAACATGTTGATGTACCTGAGCTCGTGAAAGTTCTATCTTTTAACACGATCAGCGACCCACGTGTTGAGCAGATTAGCTTGTCAGATTCCGCGCAAGTGTTGAACTACCCAGTGCCAGTAGAGGAATACACCCTGACACGCTGTGACCTAAAGGCAGGCGATGAGGTCGTATCCGAAAGTGAGGGGCCAGGCATTATTTTATGCACCTCTGGTACTTTGACGCTGCAGGCTCAAGATGGCTCCAGCTTGGAGCTTCTGCCTTCCGATGCCGCATGGCTACCTGCCTCCGATGGTGATGTCACCTTGAGTACTCAGGGTAAAGCTCAAGCGTTTATCGCACGAGTTCAGTAAGAGCTACCAGTTGTAGCGGGCGCCTGCTGCGTCCGCGTTGTCGTTGGCGACTGGCTCACAGTCGTCTGCGGCTTGAGGGATTCAGTCGGAGCAGCAGGGTTTACTGGCTTGCCAGGCTGGGTTTGCTTCGACGTCTCCACTGGCTCTGAAGGTTCAGCTGGCTGCGTAGACTCGTTTGGCTCCGTTGGCTCTTCGCTCGGACCCGATGGGCGAGTAGTCACGTTATCGTCGCCATCTTGATCTGGGCTGGTCGAAGGTGCCGAGCCGTCAGTGGTCTCATCAGGAGACTGCGTAGCTTCACTATCAGATGTCAATGCTTCTTCAGTCTGGTTCGCATCGCCATTGGCGTCGAATTCATTCTCAGCCCCTGAGCTCTGCGCATAGGAATCGTATTCCTCACCGAAAATTGGCTCTGGACGATACACATTGGTCGGAGTTGGGGTTTCACGCTGAGGATTGACCACGGAATTAGGTGCCAAGAACGGGTCATCATCGTAATTCGGCGCAGCGGCCTGGGCAGGAACGGACTCCTGCTCACGGCGTTCCTGGGTTTCAGACTCTACAGTGGTCTGAGCTTCCTTCTTCTCCGTCGACGTGTTCTCCGAGGAGGTTTGCGTCGTCATAGTCGTATCTGCGTTAACCGATGAAGGGCTGCCCATTCGCCACACACCAAAACCCACGGCAGCCGCAACAAGCAGTCCTACCGTGAAAAATATGGTGACGCGACGAACATCTGAATTCACAGGCGCCCTTTCTAGGTTGGTAACAAATTAATAACGAGAGTACCACGAGGGTCTAGTGAGGGGAATACTTTCGCGTGATCTTTTTCCCGGCTGGAAAAATATGGCTTTAGCAGGAGTTTTCTTCAGGCATGGTCGCGAAACTAGCCCCATTTGTGGTCAACCTCACGCCAGTGGAAGACTGAGTGTTGTGGCTTGCTTGTTATTAATTGAAGCTACACCCGGCAGTTATTACTAGGCTAGCGTGACCAAGTTGGCTAGTGTCGATTGTGCAGAATTGCCGCGCCTTGTAATCCGCTATTAAGCACGAGAAAAAGTTAAAAGGAGCAGAGCCCATGAGCACTTGGGATGAGCATATTTTCACCAGTGAAGACAATGTCGAATTTCTCGAAGATTTGAACTCCTTGGAAGAAGATGACGTCATCGAAGCAATTCACGACGCCATCATGCTGGCCACCGGAGAAAGCCAAGCAACCGAAGAAGAAGAGCAAAATGCACTCGCGGCAGCCACCATTGCTGCTATCTGGGCAGGTGCACCTTTCACCGCGGGGGATGTTGTATCCAACTACCCATATATCCGTGACCTAGTGGGCTACTCCGCTGAGTCTTTGAACGAAAAGGCAACCGAGCTTCTTGAAGAAGTAGAAGAAGAGTTTGACCTCGAGCCATTTCTTGAAGCCCTCGCTTAATGATTATTGCGATTGAAGGAATTGACGGCGCTGGAAAAAACACGCTGGTTCACAAGCTGCGCGACGCATTAGATATTCCGGTGGAGGTCTTGGGCTTTCCTCGGTATGCGGATTCTATTCACGCTCAGCTTGCTCAGGAAGCGCTGTACGGCCGCATGGGGGACTTGACCTCGTCGGCCTATGCCATGGCGACGTTATTTGCCTTGGATCGCCACGGCGCGAAAGCGCAATTAGAGGCGGCTGCTGAGAGCTCTTCGCTGTTGATTTTGGATCGCTACGTGGCATCGAATGCTGCTTACTCTGCTGCCCGGCTGGGTGATGATGCGGTCATGGACTGGGTTTATGAGCTGGAATTCGATCGTCTTGGCTTACCTAAGCCCTCCTTGCAGGTGTATCTCTCCACGCCGGTTGAGGTTGCGGCGCAACGCGCTTCATCGCGGGAAGCAGAAGATGCCTCCCGCGAGAAAGACCAGTATGAACAAGACTCTGATCTGCAGGCTGCAACAGCAGCCGCTTATGAGCGACTCGCAGCTTGCAATTGGGCTGGCCAGTGGATTGCTACCGCGGATCAAGGTAGTATCATCGACAAAGTTCTCGACCTCGTAGGGGAGTAAAAGTGGCGCCAAAAATCCTAGTGGTAGATGATGATCCTGCCATTTCGGAAATGTTGACTATTGTCCTCGAATCCGAGGGGCTACAGCCCATCCCCATTACCGACGGCAATGATGCTGTACCAGCCTTTGAGCAGCATAATCCGGATCTCATCTTGTTGGACTTGATGCTTCCGGGAATGAATGGCGTGGACATTTGCCGCGCGATTCGCCGAGATTCCAACGTGCCTATTGTCATGCTCACCGCGAAGACTGACACCGTGGACGTAGTACTGGGCTTGGAATCCGGGGCGGATGACTATGTCACCAAGCCTTTCAAGCCGAAGGAATTGGTAGCGCGCGTGCGTGCGCGTCTGCGCCGTACGGAGACAAAGTCCTCGGAGCTTATCGAGGTCGGCGACTTGCTCGTTGATGTCTCTGAGCACACCGTGACCCGCCGCTCCCCGCAGGGCGGACCAGGCGAAGAGCTTTCTCTAACCCCGCTGGAGTTTGACCTGCTGGTGGAGATGGCTCGTAAGCCAGGCCAGGTACACACGCGTGAGGAGCTATTGGAAAAGGTGTGGGGCTACCGTCACGCCTCGGATACTCGCCTTGTGAACGTGCACGTGCAGCGTTTGCGCGCCAAGATTGAACATGATCCTGAAGATCCGCAGATTGTGTTGACCGTGCGCGGTGTTGGTTATAAGACTGGTAAAAACGACTAGTTGCTAGTTAGTTTTTCATCAGTGATGGAGGCATTGAGTTATTAAGTCCCGGTTGCGCCATTTACGCGACGTCATAAGTGAAATGTGGCGTACCTCGTTGCAGGTACGCGTCATTGGCATGATTTTGGTTGCCTCCACGGTGGTCATGATCATCTTGGCTTATGCGCTTGTATCGGTGCTTACGCAGCGTCTGGTTGATCAAAAGATTAGCATCGGGGATCAAGAAATTGATCGCGCGCGCATTGCCGTCGAACAGCAAATTAATGCCACTGGTGCAGCGAACTCTGTCCAAGTGCGTATTAACTCAGCGCGGGCTTCTTTGACTCAGTTAAGTGCCGAAGGCGGGGAGTCGAATACCACCTACGAGCCGGTCATCGTGGTGGAAAACTCCAGTGGGGAAATAACCACCGCGCCTGAGGGCTATCGCATCCCTGAGCCTTTGCGTAATTCGGTGGCTAATGACCAAGTGGCGTATCAATTTACAACGATTGACCAGCCAGGCGGGTCGAGCTACCACGCGCTAGTGGTGGGTACTCCGACCATGGCAGATATTCCTGAACTACAGCTTTATCTGGTCATGTCCATGGAGAATGAAGAATCCACCATGGCGCTGATGCGCGGTTTGCTCTCTGCCGCCGGGGTGGTCGTAGTCGTTCTGCTGGTTGGTATTGCATGGCTTGCTATTCAGCAGGTTATTACCCCGATTCGTTCGGCCTCGCGCATCGCTCAACGGCTTGCCGCCGGACATCTGCGCGAACGCATGGTGGTTGACGGCGAAGATGAGATGGGGCGTTTGGCTGCCTCGTTCAATGACATGGCCGATAAGCTGTCGAAGCAGATTACGCAGCTGGAAGAATACGGTGATCTGCAGCGCCAATTCACCTCCGATGTCTCGCACGAGCTGCGCACGCCGCTAACCACCGTGCGCATGGCAGCAGATTTGATCGCGGATGATGCGGACAACCTGGAACCGCATACGCGCCGTGCTAGCCAGTTGATGACCCGTGAGCTCGACCGCTTTGAGGAACTGCTGGCGGACTTGCTGGAGATTTCACGCCACGATGCCGGCGTTGCAGACCTACAAGCATCGTCGATGGATATTCGTTCGTGCATCGAATCTGCGATGCAACAAACCGAGCACTTGGCTAAAGAACTTGATGTAAAAATCAACGCCAACCTGCCGGACTATCCCGTTAATGTGCAAGCTGATTCCCGCCGCATCGAACGCGTACTGCGCAACCTTTTGGCCAATGCCATCGACCACTCCGAAGGCAACCCCGTCACCATTGATATTGGGCATACCGAAACTGCGGTTGCGGTTGCTGTGACAGATCAAGGCGTGGGCCTAAAGGAAGGCCAGGAAGAGTTAGTATTCAACCGTTTCTGGCGTGCCGATGCTTCTCGTAAGCGTCATTCCGGTGGCACCGGGCTGGGTTTGGCGATTGCCCGCGAGGATGCGGCATTGCATGGAGGTAGCCTGGATGCCACGGGTATCCCAGGCATCGGTTCCCGGTTCCGCCTTATTATCCCGCGTGAACCTGGAGCAGCGTTTGGGGAAGAACCTTTGCCTTTGGTGCTTCCAAACGCACCAGTGGTCATTGATGAAGAAAGCGAGGAGAAGTAATGAAAAAACGTCTCATCGCTGCCCTCGCTATTCCCGCTTTAGTGCTATCGGGTTGTTCAACCTTGCCGAATAATTCAGACCCGCATATTCTGCGTTCTTTTTCCCCGCAGCCTGAAGTAGACCCGGCAGTGGGTCCAACTCCTGGCCAGGAAGCAGACCTGTTGGTTCGCGAATTTTATGCTGCGGCTGCGATTCCTTCCTCAGATTATGGTGCTGCACGCTCCTTTTTAAGCCCAGAAGCTGCACAAAATTGGGATCCAGAAGAATCCATGCGGATTGTGGACCTCATTGAGCTGACCTCACAAAATACCACCCGCTCAGACCAGCGTGCCTTCACCGTGCGCGGCAGTGTCATTGGTTCGATTGCCTCCGGCGGAAGCTATGTGCCTGAAAACTCGGGCTATGAAACAACCATCCGCATGGAGCAGGTCGATGACGAATGGCGCATTACCGACTTGCCTGATGGCGTGGTCTTCGAACGCACCGAGCTGCGTAATCATTACCAGCCATTGCCCGTCTACTTTTATCGTCAAACCGCCGGGGTATTAGTTACAGATCGGCGCTGGCTCTTTGGCAGCCAAAACTCGCTCGATGCGCAATTGATTACTTTGCTATTGGCGGGGCCTTCCTCACGCCTGGCACCGGCGACCACCAATGTCGTACCTGATGATGCGGCGTTCTTAGGCATTGAGAACGGCGTCTACAACTTCGCCGGCATGCAAAATATGTCTCCTGAAGACCGCCTGCGCTTTGCAGCGGAGCTGGTGTGGACGCTATCTCACGCGGGTATTCAGGAACCTTATACGGTAACCGCTGATGGTGCCCCGCTGGTAGAAAATCTAGAGACCATGACTACTGATGATTTCGCGGAATATAACCCCCGCGTTGCCTCTAATTCGGTAGCGCCGCTTTATGCTCTCCACGAAGGCGATATTTTGCAGGTCTCCGCGAATGCCGCTGAACCGGTAGCTGGGGGATTGGGCGATGGCGGCAATATTGAATCTGCCGATATCACCGCTGATGGAGTTATCGCTGCGGTACGCCGAGAAGGAGATGAATCGCGATTTATCTTCGGTGATATTGAAGGCGATATCGAAGAAGGTTTAAGCGCTGAGACTATTTCGCGCCCGACCTTTGAAAATGCAGGCCAGTCTGCGTGGACCGTTGTTGATGGTGATGAGGTCATGCGTGTTGTGCGCTCTCCCCAAACAGGGGAGCTGACCACCACGCGCGTGATTACTACAGATTTGGACTCGATTGAGGGCGAGATCTCTGTTATTCGGCTTTCAAATTCGGGTGCGCAAGCAGCAATGATTATCGGTGGTGAGGTCTACATCGGTGTTGTGGAACGGGAACGTTCAGGGGATTTCCGTCTGACGAATATCTACAACCCAGCCAGCGAATTGGGTGGCACTGCGCTGAGCTTGGATTGGCAGGCAGATGGCTCCTTGGTGGTGGGCACATCTACTCAGGAAGCGCCGGTGTGGCGCGTGGAGCAAGATGGCTCTTCGGTGTCTACTTTGCCTTCTGGCAATATCACCATTCCCGTGGTGTCGATTGCAGCGTCGCCGTCGACGTTGTACATCACCGATTATCACGCCATGTTGCAACTGCCCGTGGAAACTGAATCTACCTACTGGCGTGAGGTCCCGAGCATGCAGGGAATGCGCTCCGCGCCGATTGTGGCCAATTAGATGGAGCTTTTGCTCCCGCGGTCGTGCGCGGGGTGTCGCGCGCCGGGGGCAGTTTTGTGCCGGGACTGTCAAGAGGAATTACGGGAGCCACCGCGTCGTATCTATCGCAGATCGCTTCTCGATGTCCCCGTGTTTACTCTCGGCTCCTATTCAGAGGTGCGGCGAAATATCATCTTGGCGATGAAGGAATATAACAATCGCGCGGTTCGTCCTCATGTTGGAGCGGTGATACATGCAGGACTGGACTATTTGGTTGCCCGTGGAGATATTCCAGCCACGGTAACGCTCGTGCCTGCCCCCACGCGTAAAAAGTCAGCGGCATTAAGAGGCGGGGACCCGGTGGTGGATATGTGCCGCGCTACGGGAAGGGAAGTGCATCGGTGCGTGCGGATTTTTAAAGGGGCTGCCGACCAGTCCACCCTCTCGGCTGAAGAACGTCGCAATAATATGCGCCGCAGCGTTGAGCTCTATGCCCCCGCGCCAAAGTCCCCGGTCATGGTGATTGATGATGTTATGACCACAGGTTCCACGCTTTCTGCCACCGTAGAAGTACTGCGCGGAGCGGGGGCGAAAATCGCCGGGGGATTAGTTTTTGCCGATGTTTAGGGACATAGGTTATGACCACTGCTAGAATGGGAGTTGTCACACACAGTAGCAATTGCTAACTAGTAAACAATTACCTACTAGAGATTGTTTACTGCTTGTGAGTACATCCGGCCCCAGGGGTCCAAATGTTTGACCCCGCGATCACAGGGAGGCAAGTCATGACCGACACCACCACCGCAGCAAAGGTCACCATTACCGGACGCAATGTTGAGGTGCCAGAGCACTTCTCCGACCGAGTAAAGGCAAAACTGGCAAAGATCGAACGACTTGATCCAACGCTGACCTTCTTCCACGTAGAACTGCAGCATGAGCCAAATCCTCGCCGTGACGCGCAGGCAGAGCGCATTCAGATTACCGCCACTGGCAAGGGACACATTGCCCGTGCAGAAGCTAAGGAAGATTCCTTCTACGCCTCGCTAGAAACCGCCGTGGCAAAGATGGAACGTTCGCTGCGCAAGGTTAAAGTGCGCCGTGAAGCTACCAAGTCCGGTCACCGTGCACGCAAGGGCACTGGAGAGCTCGCTGCTGAAATCGTTGCTGATGCAGAGGCAGCACGTGCACAGGCGCGCGAAGACCGCCTGGTTGACCCATACGCAGAAACCGTTGAGGACCAGCGCCCAGGCCAGGTAGTGCGCTCGAAGGAGCACACTGCAACGCCAATGAGCGTCGATGATGCTTTGAGCGAGATGGAACTGGTCGGGCACGATTTCTACCTCTTCATCAATGAAGAAACGCAGCGCCCATCCGTGGTGTACCGTCGTCACGCATTTGACTATGGTTTGATTTCTTTGACCGAGGACGCAGAATCCTAAGTCTTAACTAGTTTGCTCAGTCGCATTTGAAAGCAAGTGCGACTGAGCTTTCTACGTTTTACTGGGGAGCTAAGGCAGTACTAATGCGTTCCTTGCGTACAATAGCGGGGAGCTAGTCAACAATGTCGTGGAAGTAAAGGAATAAAATACAAGTGTTTGGACTTTCCAAGCTGCTACGTGCGGGTGAAGGACGTACCGTCAAGCGGCTCGACAAAATGGCTGACCAAGTCATTGCTCTTGAAGACGATTTTGCCGCGCTTTCCGATGAAGAGCTCAAAAGCAAGACCGATGAGTTTAAAAAGCGCTTAGCCGACGGAGAAGGACTCAACGACATCCTTCTTGAGGCATTTGCCACCGTGCGCGAAGCTGCTTGGCGCGTGATGAACCAGAAGCACTACAAGGTGCAGATCATGGGCGGCGCGGCCTTGCACTTTGGCAACGTTGCTGAGATGCGCACTGGTGAAGGTAAGACCTTGACCTCCCTGCTTCCTGCTTACCTGAATGCCTTGGAAGGCAAGGGCGTGCACGTTGTGACCGTCAATGACTACCTTGCGCGTCGTGACGCGGAGATGATGGGCCGTGTGCACCGCTGGTTGGGCGTATCTGTTGGCGTGATCTTAAATGACATGCGTCCGCAGGAGCGCAAGGAAGCTTATGATTGCGATATCACCTACGCGACAAACAATGAGCTGGGCTTTGACTACTTGCGCGACAACATGGTTCGTAACCTCAAAGATTGCGTGCAGCGTGGACACCACTACTGCATCGTCGATGAGGTGGACTCCATCCTGATCGACGAGGCCCGTACGCCGTTGATTATTTCTGGCCCGGTTGATGGCTCGTCGCAGTTTTACGGCGTCTTTGCCACCCTGGCTCCGCGCATGCGCGCGGGCATCCACTACGAGGTTGACATTAAAAAGCGCACCATTGGTGTCTTGGAAGAAGGCGTGGAATACGTCGAAGACCAATTGGGCATCGATAACCTCTATGCGCCTGAACACTCCCAGCTGGTGAGCTACCTCAACAATGCGCTTAAAGCGAAGGAGCTGTTCACCCGCGATAAGGACTACATCGTGCGCGATGGCGAAGTCCTCATTGTTGACGGATTTACCGGCCGTATCCTGGCGGGCCGCCGCTACAACGAAGGTATGCACCAGGCTATTGAGGCCAAAGAAGGCGTCGAGATAAAAAACGAGAACCAGACGCTGGCGACCGTTACCTTGCAGAACTTCTTCCGCCTCTACGACAAGATTGCCGGCATGACCGGTACTGCAGAAACTGAGGCTGCGGAGCTTAATTCCATCTACGGCCTGGATGTTGTTCCTATCCCAACCAACCGCCCGAACCAGCGTGAGGATCACCCTGACCGCATTTACAAGACGCAGGAAGCCAAGTTTGCTGCCGTTGTAGATGACATTGCAGAACACGTGGAGCAGGGCCAGCCAGTTCTGGTTGGTACCACCTCGGTGGAACGCTCGGAATACTTGTCAGAGCTTTTGACTAAGCGGGGCGTGAAGCACAACGTGCTTAACGCGAAATACCACGAAGAAGAAGGCAATATCGTCGCGCGTGCGGGTCGCCCCGGCAACGTCACGGTTGCTACCAACATGGCTGGCCGTGGTACCGATATCGTGCTGGGTGGTAACCCCGAAGTCATCTTGGACATGAAGCTGCGTGAGCGCGGGCTTGATCCTTTCGATGATGAAGAGAAGTACCAGGAAGCCTGGGACGCAGAAATCGAGGATGAACGTGAGCGTTCCAAGCGCCTTGGTGATGAAGTCCGTGAAGCCGGTGGCCTCTACGTCTTAGGCACGGAGCGCCACGAATCCCGCCGTATTGATAACCAGCTGCGCGGTCGTTCAGGCCGTCAGGGTGACCCTGGTGAGTCTCGTTTCTACTTGTCCATGCGTGATGAGCTCATGGTGCGTTTCGTCGGTCAGTCCATGGAAAACATGATGAACCGCCTGAATGTTCCAGATGATGTTCCGATTGACTCCAAGATGGTGTCCAACTCCGTTAAGGGCGCGCAGGCACAGGTTGAGAACCAGAACTTTGAGATGCGTAAGAACGTTCTCAAGTACGACGAGGTCCTCAACGAACAGCGCAAGGTTGTCTACGCAACCCGCCGTGAGATTTTGGAAGCATCCGATATCAAGGACAATATCCGTTCCATGGTCGCTGACACTGTCGCTGATTATGTCGCTGCAGCAACTGCTACGGGTTATGTCGAGGACTGGGACCTAGACCAGCTGTGGAATGCTTTGGACGTTTTGTACGGGCCAAGTATTGACGCACAAGAGCTTGTCGATGGCTCCGAGTACGGCGCCCCAGGTGAACTTACCGCCGAGCAGCTTACCGACGCATTGGTCACTGATGCTTTGGCGCAGTACGACGACTTGGAAGAGCGTATTTCTGCCATCGGTGGCGAGAAGCAAATGCGTGATACTGAGCGCATGATCATCTTGCCGGTCATTGATAATAAGTGGCGCGAGCACCTGTATGAGATGGACTATCTCAAAGAGGGCATCGGCCTGCGCGCGATGGCACAGCGTGATCCTTTGGTGGAATACCAAAAGGAAGGCGGCGATATGTTCAACGCCATGAACGAAGGCATCAAGGAAGAAACCGTGCGCCAGCTGTTCATGCTGCGCAAGCAGATGACTGCCCAAGAACAGGAGCAAAAGCAGGCCTAAAGCAGGCCTAAAGCAGCCGGAAGGCGCGCAGCTTGTCCTGTTGCGCAGAGAGCCTTCCGGTAAAAGCGAACTGCTTATCACCCAAGATGGCGGTACCGAAGTATTCGCCATCTTCGCGCGCGTGCAGTGATTTCATCCACATTCGCGCATTATTGCGGCCGTGGATTCGAGACCATGAGCTCAAATGCGTGAGGATAGAGGGGTCAAAGTACCTGGGTGATAAATGCGCCAAAGGCCTTAAGCCGGAGGCGACATCGAGCGCGATCTTTATGAGTTTGCTGGTGAACACCTTTTGTTCAGAGTCCATGTTGCTGGACGGTGCTGAATAAATAATTGGGTCATCTGGGATAAAGCGCATCAAATGAGCGCAGCCAGGGATCGGTTGATACACGTGGTGGGACCTTTCAAATGAGGGTCCCAGGCGGTAGATTGTGGGCTTAGCAAGCATTATTACATGAGATTGCGCTAGTCTCGAGTTTAATTTCGTATAAATCTTTTTGGAGGAAGCACTTACATGCGTGGACTGATCGTTGACTATGTCGGCGTCTTAGACGGGCCAGACGAAGACGTAAAGCGTTGGAAGACGCTGCTCTCGGCGGCTAAAGCAAATGGGGTCGACACCGCGATCTTGTCTAATGACCCAGGTGGCCCTGCTGCAGAACCTATCCGCGAGTGGGAATACAAGGGCCTAGTAGATGCGGTAATCCTCTCCGGTGAAGTGGGCGCAGAAAAGCCAGATCGCGCTGCTTTCCAGGCTGCTGCAGATGCACTCGATTTGCCATTGAGCGACTGCGTGATGGTCGATGACAACATTCTCAATGTTCGTGCTGCGGTAGAAAACGGCATGATTGGCATGCTGTACACGGTCTTTGACCGCACCAGCGTGGAAGTCCAGGCAGTCTTCGACCTCGAGGGTGAGTTCTAAAGTGCGCGTCTACCTACCCGCGACTTTCAACATGCTGGTGGAACTCAATGAAAATAGTGAGTTCTTTGCGCGTTCTGGTTGGGGCTTTGCCTCCACGCAGGCACTCAATGAGTTCTACACCGAAGGTGATGAAGAAGAGATTGCCTACTCGGCATTCCTCGAAGCTTCTATGGCTTCACTTCGTCTTTTGGCAATCGGCGATGAACCACATTTCCCACGCCGTCGCGTGGTCATCTCCGCGGATATCGATGATGCACAGATTACCCCGATGCCAGATATGGGTGACCCAGTAGTCAAGCTGGAACCTGCGCGCGTGAGCTTAGATGACGTTGTGTGCGTACACGTTGACGTCGAAGAATCTGAGGCCGCGACGGCAAAAGCCATCGAGGTCATTGACACCGCCGATTTAGGCGATCAGGATGCTGAGCTCGCTGTCGGTGATGCCTTGGATAATTTCATGGCTTATTACGATGTCAGCGAGCTTCCATTCCTCGTCGAGCTTCTTTAGTGAAGTTACTCTAATCGAGCTTTCTTGACGGAGCCTCTTGACGGAGCTGCTCGATAAGAGCAGCTCTAGTACTCGTCGTTACTGCGTAAGGCAGTTAAGAGGGCCCTTACTGCGTCGCGTCTGCGCGCAGTAGAGGTGCCCTCTTCTATTGTGTCTAGGGCACATTCTGGGTCGGCTGGGGGGCCGGCGTGGCTGCAGCCACGAGGGCAGTCCTCGACGATAGCCGCGAGGTCGGAAAATACCTCGAGGACGGTGTCTGCGTCCACGTGTGCCAGCCCGAAGGAGCGAATACCGGGGGTATCGATGATCCAGCCAGCATCATCGGGCAAACGCAGCGCAACAGACTGGGTAGAAGTGTGACGGCCTTTGCCGACTGCTGAAACCTCGCCGGTTTCACGAAACGCATCAGGAACCAGGCGGTTAACCAGGGTGGATTTTCCAACGCCTGAATGCCCAATGAGCGCGGTGACATGCCCAGAGATAATCTGTGAAACAGCCTCAAGACCATCATCTACGCCAGCTTCGACAACGGTGACGTTCAAATCCGCGAAAGCTTCGGCAAAAGGTGCAGCATCCGCCAGATCGGTCTTGGTCAGACACAAAATGGGGTCGATATTGCCCACAAAGGCCGCAATCAGGGCGCGTTCGACAAAGCCTTCGCGCGGTGGTGGGTCTGCGACCGCGGTGACGATCAACATCTTGTCCGCGTTGGCGACTACGATGCGCTCATAAGGGTCAGTGTCATCAGCGGTTCGTCGCAGCACAGAGGTGCGCTCTTCAAGCTTGACGATGCGCGCCAACGTATCCTTTTGCCCTGATGTATCTCCCACGACACCCACGCGGTCACCGACTTCCACCGGCGTGCGGCCCATTTCGCGCGCACGCATAGCGACCACAGTGGGGCCATTATCTAGCGCAACGCCCCACCTGCCGCGGTCTTTGGTAATGACCATCCCAAATTTCGCGTCTTTGTGTAAAGGGCGGTCTTTGGTGCGTGGGCGTGAGCCTTTGCCGGGGCGGACACGGACATCAGATTCGTCATACCGTCTAGCCATGAGCGTTGAGCATCTTCTCCCACATTTGTGCAAAGCCCGGCAAGGTCTTTGCGGTGGTTTCAATGTCGTCGACTTCTACGCCTTCAACGCGCAGACCAATAATTGCGCCGGCGGTAGCCATGCGGTGATCGGCATAAGACTTCCACAGCCCACCGTGTAAAGGTGCAGGGTTAATTTCCAGACCGTCTTCAAGCTCGGTGACATCGCCACCGAGGTTATTAATCTCGGTAGCCAGTGCCTTGAGGCGGTCAGTTTCGTGCCCGCGCAGGTGCGCGATGCCGGTCAGGCGCGAGGGGGTATCTGCTAAAGCTGCGAGAGCAGCGACAGTGGGGGTGAGCTCACCAATCTGTGACATATCAAGCTCGATGCCGTTGAGCTTGCCCCCTAGATTACCAACAGCGCGGAAGTATTCCGGCGTCTGCTCAGCAGTAGCGCCCATATCCATGATGATCTGGCGGAAAGCATCTCCTGGTTGGGTAGTGGTGGCTGGCCAGTCATTGACGGTTAAGACTCCACCGGTGACCAGCGCAGCTGCCAAAAACGGGGTGGCATTAGATAAGTCCGGCTCAATCTTCCAAGTGCCACCTTGAATAGTGCCAGGGTGAACCTTCCACCAATTCTCGCCTACTTCAACTTCCACGCCAGCTTGGCGCAGCATGGCAACGGTCATCTCGATGTGCGGCATTGAAGGCAAGGTACCTCCCTCATGACGCACGGTAATACCTTGCTCATAGCGCGGAGCCGAAAGCAGTAGCCCAGAGACGAACTGAGAGGAGCCGGAGGCGTCAATGGTGAGCTCGCCGCCGGCCGGTACGCCAGTTGAGGTCACGGTCATCGGCAGCGTGTCAGCTGAGACTTCCACGCCGAGCTCGCGCAACGCCTGCGACATGGTTGCCATGGGGCGTACGCGGGCCTGCTCATCGCCATCGATTTCCACTGGACCGGAGGCCAATGCTGCCACAGGCGGGATAAAACGCATGACGGTACCGGCGAGCCCGCAATCAATGAAACCACCGGAAAGCTCACCGGGGGTGATGCGAATATCATCGCCTTCAGCTTCAACACCAACGCCTAAGCTACGTAGCGCCTGCGCCATCAAATCAGTATCGCGCGAGGTGAGCGGATTATGCAGCAACGAGGGGGAGTCCGCAAGGGCGGCCAAGATGAAGGCTCGATTGGTTATTGATTTGGACCCTGGAATCGGTTGGGTCCATTGAATAGGGCCTTGGGCCACGGGTGCAGTCCACGAATTTGTCATATCAACCATAATAGAGCCATGTGCGGACGATTTGTTTTATTCACCTCCGAGCTCCTAGACCACGTGGGAAAGCTGCCTGGAATTAAAGAAGTCCACGCCCCCGATGGGGTGCCAGGACCTAGATACAATATTGCCCCGACGATGATGGTGCCCGTCATCCGCGTCCAAGAATCCCTAGCCCAAGTAGATCCGGGGCGGTGGGGGCTTTTGCCACACTGGAAAAAGGACCTCGAGGGGCCACCACTGTTTAATGCCCGCGGCGAAACTGTCGCCTCCAAGCCCTCGTTTCGGGATGCCTACAAAGGCACAAATGGATCTGGCAGGTGTGTGATTCCCATGAACGGTTATTACGAGTGGCATGAGAAAGTCCCGCATTATGTCACCCGCAGTGACGGGGAGCTGATGTGGGTAGCAGGGCTATGGGCAACCGGCCTAGACCGACTGTCAGCCACCATGGTGACCACCGAAGCCCTAGAACCCATGGATTGGCTGCATAACCGACTTCCACGCTTTTTAACCGAAGAAGAGATCCGCCCGTGGCTTACAGGGGACATGGATGAGCAACTTTTGCAGCCGACGCCAAAGCAGCTGCGGGAGCTATTTGACGTACGCCCGGTGGATAAAGCAGTGGGCAATGTGAAAAATGATTATCCAGAGTTAATTGCTCAAAGTTAGTTGGCTAAAGGTGGCATCGCAAAGCGCTGCAAGCGAAGCGGGAGAAATCTCTAGCTCTAGCCCTCTGCGGCCCGCGGAGACATAAATCGTGTCATGGTCTTGCGCACTGGAATCAATAGCCGTAGCAAGCTTCTTTCTCTGCCCCAACGGGCTGATACCGCCGGGGACATAGCCGGTGGAGCGCTGCGCCTTCGCCGTTTCCGCCATGGCTGCTTTGGGCACGCCGAAAGCCTTCGCCGCGCGCTTGAGGTTGAGCTTTTCTGGCACCGGAATACAGCAGACGGCTAACTTGCCGGTGGATAATTCAATAACCAGGGTTTTGAAAATACGTGCGGGATCTCCACCCATGGAATGGGCTGCATCCTCGCCAAAATTGCTGGAACCGGCATCAAAAGTATGGA
This sequence comes from Corynebacterium sp. J010B-136, assembly GCF_002967075.1. Classification (GTDB taxonomy): domain Bacteria; phylum Actinomycetota; class Actinomycetes; order Mycobacteriales; family Mycobacteriaceae; genus Corynebacterium. Next base: position 94,070 of record NZ_PUGE01000006.1, read on the forward strand.
TGGTGTGGTCGATACCGGAATCTGCCACTACCTGTAGCGCTGGAGTTTTTGCCATGAGGTTAGAATAGTGAAGATGGCTGCCAATACTACAAGGAGGACGCCAGTGGCTGATTCTTTCGAGGAACAAGCGCTCCCGCTGCTTGATCAGCTCTACGGTGGCGCCCTGCGCATGACCAGGAATCCGCAGGATGCAGAGGACCTGGTTCAGGAAACCTACCTGAAGGCTTTCAACGCTTTCGACTCCTATAAACAGGGAACGAACCTCAAAGCCTGGTTGTACCGGATTATGACCAATACCTATATCAACTCCTACCGGAAAGCTAAGCGGCGCCCCACGGAGTCTTCTGCAGATGAGCTGACAGATTTTCAGCTTTATACCACCTCCGGCCATGACTCGACGGGCCTCGAATCAGCGGAAGTTGCGGCCTTGAAGTCCATGCCGAACCAGACGGTGTCGGAGGCCATGAATGACTTGCCGGAGGACTACCGGATGGTGGTCTACTACGCCGATGTTGTCGGTTTAGCCTACAAAGAAATCGCTGACGTAATGGAAACTCCTTTGGGAACCGTGATGAGCCGGCTTCATAGGGGAAGAAAATTACTGCGAAAGGCGTTGAAGGATGTAGCCCGTGAACAAGGAATTGGAATAGGACACCCGGATATGGAGGACAACTAATGTCGAAAGAAGATCACTCGCGGTGCAGCTCCGAAGAAATAGAGCGACTGTGCTGCGAACTTCTAGATAATTGCACCTCTGAGCAAAGAGCTGAAGAGATTCGCGCTCGCATTTCGGAGTGCTCGTGTTGTTCCTCGCGCCTGGACTCGGAAGAGACCGTTCGCCAGATTGTTAAAGGCTGCGACGAGTCAACGCATGCGCCAGAGACGCTGCGGAAAAAGATCAGTTACCAAATTCACATGTCACAAACAACGGTGCATTGGCAGGGCTAGGCCTGCTTCGCCGTAGTACCCGCGCTGGCGCTGCGTCCTAGCGTGCCTAAAGCCTAGGTGCTAAAGATATCTCGGGGGAGTGGGGCGTGTGGAAAGCTTTACATGCCTATTTCTTTTTCTCGCGCTAGCGTTTCTTTCTGCGGGTATATAAACCCACCTTGTTTCAGATCGTCAAAGACCCCGTCAAATTAATGACGGGGTCTTTGAGGGCTTGTCTTATGAGTTAGGACGCTTGCCGCGGTTAGCGGACTTCTTACGGCGATCCTTACGCTTACGACCACGCTTGCTCATCGCATACTCCTTATATTGAGGTCAAATGAACTTCTGTTTACTTTAGCGGCAAAGAACGCCGGGACATAAATTGGGGTGGGTATCTCTTACGCGGAGATACGGGTGCGGCCGCGGCCGCGGTTGCGGCGACGCTTGAGTGCGCGACGCTCTTCTTCAGACAGTCCGCCCCAAACACCAGCGTCCTGACCGGATTCCAGGGCCCACTTCATGCACTGGGTTGCAACAGGGCAACGGTTGCAGACAAGCTTTGCTTTTGCGATCTGGGAAAGTGCAGGGCCGGAATTTCCTACTGGGAAGAACAGTTCTGGGTCTTCATCTCGGCATACTGCTTCGTGGCGCCAATCCATGGTTAATGCTCCTAACTAGTTTTTAAAAGACAGCGGTTTCACGCGTTGCGCGCAGGCAACGCAAAAGTGTTCGTGGTTTGTGCCAAGAGGCGGTGAGTCAGTGGGAATCAGGTTCGCGTCGCTCGACCGCGCTATTTACTTGGCGTTAACTCCGGGCTTACCCAAAGTTAGGAACTGTTAAACAGTTCGTTGTTTTTGCTACTTGGAAATAATCGCACGTTTCCCTACCGTTGGCTAGGGGTAAAGGTCAAATTGTGACTAACCTAACGCTTATCGCCCCTGGTGACTTAAGAATATTAACCAACTTAGGGTTGACTTACTTAAACCCTCGGGCGGATAACCTGCAGTTTTTAGAAAACACACGTGAGTGTACTTTCGTGGTGTGCGTCAAATCGCATGTGGGGAAGGGGGTGGATGTTGGTTAACCACCGCGCACCAAACCAAAGTATGATGTGGCGCGTGAGCCAAAGGAATAAAAAGCAAGTGACAAAGGGGCCAACCCCACCGCCATCGATCCTCTACGCGGCGATTCTAGCCTCGCTGCAGTCGTTAGTAGCGATCGTCTTTGGGGCATTTCTCATGGTGCGTGATTTTACGGGGGCGGAAAATGACTCGATGGTGACATCGACAAGCACTGCCTCGCACGTGGGCACTGGAACCGCCATCTTCATCTTCATCATCTTTGGATTTGTCATCGCCTCATCCTGGGCGATGACGCGCGGCAAGCGATGGGGACGCGGTGCCATCGTGCTTGTGGAATTCATCCTCGGCGCGAGCTCTTTCCAGATGATGACTGGCGGATCCATCCTCTTGGGAATTGTCACCTTAGTATCCGCCATTTTGACCGTATTTTTGATCTTTGGCGTGAAAAGCTCCGGCGAATGGTTCGCGCTTAACTACTAGTTAACGCCACCAGTTCGCCGTCGCGGGCTTCCACAATATTGCCATCAGCAATAGCGAGATAGACATCGCCGGCATAACCTTCGCGGTCCACGGGGATGCTGCGTTGGACATCACCGGTGGTCCAATCGATAACATCAATGCCTTCGCGGGTGGGGACTAAGGCCTTGTCCCCAGCAGATACTCCCGTGCCAATGGCTTGTTCAATAACCTGCGTAACGCGTAGGGCAGTCGGGGTAAACAGATATAGACGCTCGCCATCGAACCACGTCATGTGGTGTGGCAAATCAGCGGTCGCAGCCGCAAAAGGCGATGCCGAGTCACGGATTTTTGCAGAGGGGGCGACATCCGTGCGTGAGGTTTCCTGGCCTTCATCGTTATAGGAGATGATCGCGGGCCTTTCACCTGGCACATATACTGCTGCGGCGGATTGTCCAACGGCAACAAGACGTGCCCCATCACCGTCGATGGTGACTTCTTGCGTTAATTCCGGCTCGCGGGAGTCTTCCGGAGTAGTCGTTTGAAAGCGCAAATGATCTACTTGGTTGTTTCCGGGGCATGATTCGGAGACGACCAGCAGTTCTGTACGCGTGAGTGCTGAGTTAATCGTGCATTCTTCATGCGGTTGCAAATCGGGTTCTTGCTTGGCTTCAACATCGCCATACTCGACCGTGCGCACCAAATCAGAGCGCCATAAATCCACGCGGTCAGAAGATACCGTGCCCACGCGGTCATTAGACGAGATCGCAATGACTTCATCAGAGTTATTCGCGCTGCGGGTATGGGCATAGTGGCCAGTCGCGGCGTCAATGGCGACCACATCACCGCAGCCGCGGCCGTTGCGGAAAGTAATGACCACGCGATTCCACGCCGTGGCTAAAGAACAAATCTCCACGTTATCGCGGCTATAGGTCCATGCTGTGGAACCATCTGGATTAGTTGCGGTAACAGTGTGCGCATCATTGCTAATGAGCAAACCTTGAGAAACCACTGGTTTATACACCCCAGGCGCACCATCATGTGGCACCCGGAATGCTTCTTCCAAGGAGTTGGGGACAGAGTTTAAAAGCTCTGCTTGGTGTTCAGCGCCAGGAGGTGACACTGGGTTTAAAGACGCATGCGAAATATCCGATTTTGCAACGCTTAGTCCCACCGCGGCAGCGGTAACCGCCGCGATAACACCAACTGTGAGCCAATCAGCGCGCGTTCGGCGCAGTATGGGGGCTTTCATCGGCGGCGACCACCACCGCCAACGCTTCCGCCAGCAACTTTGCGTGCAGGTCCCACAGCGTCTTGAGCTTCAGCCGGGATATCTAGCTTGTCGATGAATTCTTCTGAGGTACTAAACCACTGCGGCGGTTCAGGCTGACCCAGGTCTAATTCCGAGTCAATAGCCTGCCACTTGTGCAGCTCGTCGAAGCCAACCAAAGTAATGGCGGTTCCAAAATTACCCGCGCGGCCGGTGCGGCCAATGCGGTGGACATAAGTCATGGCGTCATCAGGTACCTGGTAGTTGATGACGTGAGTGACATCTTCAACATCAATGCCGCGGGATGCCACATCGGTGGCTACCAAGATTGGAACTGTGCCATCACGGAATCCCTGCAGGGCTTTCTCACGTGCTTGCTGGTGCAGATCTCCATGCACTGCACCAACATGAAAACCTAAGTCAGCTAATTCCTGCGCAGTTTGCGCCGCCGTGCGCTTAGTACGCGTAAAGACAATCGTGCGACCGCGGTCGGGTACTTGCAAGATTCTTGATAGCACCGGCAGCTTATCCATGCGGTGGGCTTGGAAAATTACTTGTCGCGTCGAAGCGTGGGTGGGCGCAGATGATTCTGAATCAGCACGAATATGCACCGGCTGCGTCATGAAAGTCCGCGCTAGGCGCACAATCGCGCCGGGCATCGTGGCCGAAAAGAGCATGGTTTGATGCGGAAAATCGCTCAAGGCCGCCAAAATCTTTTCGATATCGGGCATGAAGCCCAAATCCAGCATTTCATCGGCTTCATCGAGAACTAAGACGGAGACTTTATCAAGGCGTAAATCTTTGCGCTGATAGAGATCAAGCAACCGCCCTGGGGTGCCTACGACAACGTCGACTCCAGCGCGCAAAGTTGCCCGTTGTTCATCAAAGTCGCGGCCACCTAAAATCGTTGCCACGCGCACGGGAATTTGGGCCGCAGCGATAGCTAAATCATTAGCCACCTGGACCGCCAATTCACGGGTTGGAACAACCACTAAGCCGCGCGGCGATCCGTCCAGTTCAGGCACGTCAGCGGCATCAAAAACGCGGTCTAATAAAGGAACCCCGAAACCGTAGGTTTTACCCATGCCGGTGCGGGCTTGGCCGATCAAATCGGTGCCGGATAATGCGATCGGCAAAGTAAGTTCTTGGATGGCAAAGGTATGGGTAATACCTCGGGCCGCGAGCGCGTCGCAGATCTCTGCTGCAACACCCATGGCCGCAAAGGTCGGCGAAGTAGTGTTGTTAACTGACACACCTAGATACTATCTGTCGGGGTTATAGTGGGGCTAGTAAGTGAAAAAGATAGGAGAAATTTTTATGGATATTAAGTTCGGTTTCGCTGATACTGCTCGTGAGCTTGTCATTCGTGTGGCAGGTGAGCAGGACGGTTACCTGCAGCAAATTAATGAGGCACTTGCTAATGACTCGAATGTTGAAATCGAGGATGAAAAGGGCAAGAAGTTCATCGTGCGCACCGACCGCGTTGTCTACGTCGAGGTGGGTAGCACCAGCCAGCGCCAGGTTGGTTTCGCCGGCGTATAAGATCCCGGTAACCTAAGGCACATGAATTCTTCTAGGCCCAATCTTTCCCGCGCGTCACAGCGTCTAGAAGCCAACCCTGTTGTCCAAAAAATTGTGCATTTCGCTGAAGAATTTGGATGGTGGCGAGTTGTTGCCATCCCAATTCTGGCGGTGTTGACGGTTTGGGTCCTAGTAGATATTGCGGTGGATAAGCCGGCAGCCAATTTGCAGCCGGCTACTGATGCCACCTCGGTGCAAACTTCGCAGCAGGCTGCGGAAGAAGAGCCTGAAGAAACCGGCCCGGATCCAGCAGAAGTTGATGCTGCAGTAGCAGCGGTGACCAATGCGCTTCCCGCCGGTGGGGCTTTTTCCGACGGTGGCGATGGCACCTTCCGCCCCGTTGGTACCCCTGGTCAAGACGTCGGGGAAGGACGCGAAATTATCGTCCGCTATTCCGTGGAAGTAGAAAACGGAATTGATACCACCCCTTATGGTGGAGACACTGCCTTTGCCACGATGGTCGATGCCACCTTGGCAGACCCACGCGGCTGGACAAAGGACAATCGCTATAAATTTGTCCACGTGCCGGCAGACTCTCGCCCGGATACCCGCATTCAGCTCACGTCTTTGTCGACTGCAGCGGAGCTATGCGGTGCGGAATTAGAGACGGAAACTTCCTGCCATACCCGTATTACTGGGGAATCGACGGTCTTGCTTAATGAAGCTCGCTGGGTGCGCGGTGCGCTTCCCTTTGAAGGCGACTTGGGTAATTACCGCCAATACTTGATTAACCACGAATTTGGCCATGCCATAGGCTATGCCGAGCACCAGGCTTGCGGTGGCGATAAAGAGTTAGCGCCAGTGATGATGCAGCAGACTTTGTCACTGAATAATGCTGAGTTGCTCAAGTTGTCTCCGGAAGAGGTCTATCCTGACGAAGACGTCACGTGTAATCCAAACCCGTGGCCTTATCCGCAAACCCAGTAGGAAGGAAAACTAATGGCACAAATTGCATCTCCGCAGCCTTCTGAGCAGGTTTTAAGTGCTTTTAACGCGAGCGTGAGCCAACCGGAGAAAATGTCCGGGGCTTGGGATTATGGGTGGCGCATGGGCGATGTAGTCTTTGCACGCGCGACCGATATCGCCGCTTGGTCAGCCAAGCTTCGTCTTAAGTTAGAAATTCCCGGAGCACGTGTGGTGCGCCCCATGCGCGCGACCGATGGCAGGTTTGTCGTCGGCGGTTGGAAAGCCAATCAGCATGTGCCCGGTGAGCTGAGCAAGCGTGTCGATGAAACCGCAGCGCTTGCTTTGCGCTGGGATGAAGTCATGCTGGAGCAGTCCGAGCAGGTGCTTGCGCGGGATGATGTATTCGCACAAGCTGAAGAAATTGCCTGGAAAGAAACTGGCGAAGGCTATCAAGAACTACCCGCCAATCGCCCTGTGGTCATAGGCCATGCAGATTTGCTGGGCACCACTATTTATTCCGGTTCTAAGTCACCTGCGATTGTCGACGTTATTCCCACGGCTGCACCGCGGCCGAAGGGCTACTCGGCGGCTCTAGTTATTGTTGATGGGCTCATCGCCGGTGCGTGTGATGACGGTATTTGCGATCGCTTTGCGCATGTTCCGTGCATCGACCAGCTGCTTTTGCGTGCTATTGCCTATCGCAGGCACGTTAATAACCTGCACCCGGAGTCGAAATCGTACACCCGTTCACATATTGAAAGGGTCGAAGAATATCTGTTGTCCCGTGTCAATGCGACAATGGGTGCATGAGTCTTGAGGGAAGCACCGATCTTGCCACGCGTTTAATCCCGCGTGAACAAAATATCACCCCGCGCACCTGGGATCTTTCCTTTCCCACCGCGGGTTCTTATGTGGTGAAAGGAACCGCTGGCTCGGGCCTGACCAGCTTTTTAGCAGATACTGTGCTGCACCAGATTGAGCTAGGGCAAAACCCCGATAGCATCCTGGTGGTTGCGGCATCGAAAGAATCTGGCTCGCGCCTGCGCGAAGATATCACCACACGCTTGGCAGCGTCGCAAGGTCAAGAATTTATTTCCGAATCCGCCATTGTGCGCTCGGTACACTCACTGGCCTTTGCTTTGCTGCGACAAGATAGCGACGAAGAAATTCGTCTGATTACTGGTGCTGAGCAAGACGCCGTTATCCGCGAGCTGCTAGAAGGGCATGTAGAAAATAATGCCGGCGATTGGCCAGCAGAGATTCGCCCCGCTTTGGGCTATGTCGGCTTTGCCCGCCAACTGCGTGACTTTTTATTGCGCGCCATCGAAAGGCAGCAAACCCCTGACTCGCTCATTGCCTTAGGCAATCAGCATAACCAGCCCATGTGGACTGCAGCCGGGCATTTCTTGCGTGAGTATGAGCAAGTCATGGCGCTATCCGGCATGCACTCTTATTCTGCAGCAGAGCTGGTTACCCAAGTGCTATTGCGCGAGCACCTGACGCAATCACATCCGTGGGAGACCATCGTGGTGGATGAGGCACAGCTTTTGGATCCCACCTCCGGGGAGCTGATTCGGCGTTTGGCAAAGACCGCCAAGCTTGTTGTTGTCGGCGGTGATCCCAACCAGGCGGTTTTTGCTTTCCGCGGTGCAACAACCGACTTTTTAGAAACCTTTCCAGCGCAGCACCAGATCGAGTTGTCTACGCCGCTGCGTAACCCCGAACCAGCGTGTGTGAGCATCGTTGATTCAGAGCGCACGCAACGCGACGTTTTGGCGGACTTTATTCGCCGCCGCCACTTGGATGACGGCGTGGCATGGAAAGACATCGCATGCATTGTACGCTCTTCGGGAGATTTAGGCCCGATTCGCCGCACCCTGCTGGCCGCTGGCGTGCCCGTACACATCAATCCCACCGATGTCGTCTTATCGGAACAACGTCTCGTTGCGGCGATTTTATTGGCCGTGCGGGCGCTTGAGGAACCACTGGATAATAAAGACTTAGAAGAACTTTTAACGGGGCCCATCGGTGGTGCTGACCCAGTTGGCTTGCGCCGCTTGATTCGTGCGTTGCGCCGCTGGAACCCAGAAGCCCGCGGTATGGATATGTTGCGGGAGATTCTTGCGAGCGAAGTAATCGAAGAGTCTTTGCAAGAAGTTCTCAACAACTATGAAACCGCGACCTTAGAGCGCATCATCGGCATCTTAAATAGCGGCCGCGAAGTTCTTAAACACAATGGCTCGCCGGAAGAAGTGCTGTGGGCGATTTGGCACAAGACCGAGCTGGCTAACCGTCTGCGCAACTCGTCGCTGCGCGGTGGCGCTACAGGTTCACAAGCAGACCGTGACTTAGATGCCATGATGAGCCTTTTTGACGCCGCAGGTGACTACTCAGAGCGCCGCCCCGGCGCAGAACTTAGTGCCTTTATCAACCACATCACCGAGCAAGTATTACCCACCGGAGTACGCGATAGGCGCACGGCCGTGCCGGATGCCGTCAGCATTCTCACTGCCCATGGTGCGGTCGGCAGAGAATTTAACACCGTGGCCGTCGTTGGCGCCCAAGAAGGCGCCTGGCCAGCGTTGGGGGAGACCGGCACTATCTTTGCCCAAGAAGAACTCATTGACCTAGTGGATTTGGGCATCGATCCAAATATTCCCGTTAATAACATCGCAGACCGCCTGCATGAAGAACGCCGTCTATTCCACGTTGCCACCACGCGGCACACTTCACGCATGCTGTTGGTAGCAATTGATAATCCAGATGGTGATGAAGTCGCTGAACCATCACGCTTTATCGATGAATTCGCTAATCGTGCAGGGCATGCTCGCAATATCCCGGAGCAGTTGCAGCGACTGGCACGGCAAGAAACGTTCCGTAAGCAATTGTTTGCTCGGGAGATGGGGTTAGAACCGCCAGCGACCGTTGAGATACACGAACCTGACAAAGAAATCGACCCGCTGCAAGTATCCGTGTTATCGGTGTCGTCATTTATTGCCCAGATGCGCACGGTGGTCGGGAACCCTCAAGCAACTGAGGCGGCACGCGCACAAGCTGCCCGGCAACTTGCACGTTTGGCCGAAGCCGGTGTGCCAGGTGCTGACCCTGAGCAGTGGTGGGCAACCCAGACGATCTCGGAAGAAAAGCCCTTAAATAACAATCCCCGGCTGAGCCCCTCGCGCATCGAAGCACTATTGAAATGCCCGTTGAACGCGATGTTGAAAGATACCGCAGATAACACCAGCGATACTTACCACTTGGTGCGTGGCAACCTGGCTCACGCATACATGGAAGCACTGGGACGTGGAGCTGATGAGGAACTAGCGCGCCGGGAAACCGTCGAGGCATTCTCGAAGGTTCAGACCTCGCCGTCGTGGAAACGCGCGCAGGAGCGTGAAGAGTTTGAACGGTTATTGCTGCGTACCAACCAGTGGATTCAAGAAACCCGCGGAGTGCTAGAGCTCGTGGACGTGGAAGTGCGCGTGGATGTGGAAACCGAGCCAGGGGTGCGCATTACCGGTTATATGGACCGTCTGGAGCGTGCCGTCGGCGAGAATGGCGAGCACGGTGGCCTGCGTGTTATTGACTTAAAGACGGGCGCGTATAAGCCCTCTGATGAAGAGACTTCTGCGCACCCGCAGCTAATGGCCTATCAACTGGTGCTTGCTCACGGTGAACTGCGCCAGGTTGACGGTTTCACCCGGGTAGTTTCCTCGCAGCAGGGAGAAGAACGCGATGGCGCGACCTTGGTATATCCGGGTGTGGATACGAAGAAGATTGGCACAGCAGAACAGGCACGCAAAGAAGATGAGGAGCTGGCAGAGTTCGCAGCGCAGCTCCCGCCGTTGCTGGAGGAATTAGCTGGCCCGCGGGTAACCGCCAGGATCAGTTCTGAGTGTGATCGCTGCCCACTGAAACCCATTTGCCCGGTGCAAGCCGAAGGAAAGGTGACTACTGATGTCAACGCCTAATTTTTCTCCCGCGGATATTGCCGCGGCAGTCGGCAAAAAGTTTGCGCCGACCGATGAACAAGCTCAGGTCATTGCTGGTGGACTCGGCCCGAAGTTGGTGACTGCGGGCGCAGGCGCCGGAAAGACCGAAACCATGGCATCACGCGTGGTGTCTTTGGTCGCGAACGGATTGGTGCGCCCCGAACAAGTACTAGGCCTGACTTTCACTCGCAAGGCTGCACAGCAGCTGGAACAGCGCATCCGCAAATCCTTGATTCAACTGCGCGATACGGGATTATTTGCCCCAGGCAGTGAGGTAGCGAAGTCTTTAGAGTCCATTGCGCCGAAGGTATCTACCTATGACTCTTATGCGGGTGAATTGGTGCGCGAATATGGTTTGTACCTGCCGGTTGAGCCCAGCGCGCGGCTGATTACTGATGCTGAGCGTTTCGCGATTGCCCATGAGATAGTCAGCAACTTCGAGGGTGAGATGACCACGAAGACCTCGGTGGCAACCGTGGCGCAGACCGTGCTGAAGCTCGCGGACAACATGGGCAATGTGCTCATGAGTGAAGAAGATATCCGCGAGCATGCACGGATTATGCTCAGCGATGCCACGGAGCTGCCGAAAGCGCGTAAGAGTGGCCCGGAGTTTTCTCAAGAATTACAAAAGATTCTCGATGTGCAAAGAATTCGCGTGGAGTATCTGGAGCTTGTTGCTGCGGTGCAAGCAGAACAGCATGTTCAAGGTGTAGTCAGCTTCGGCGAGCAGATGTCTTTTGCGGCGCGCGTAGCTGCCGCAAACCCAGGCATTGGTGCGATTCAACGCCAGCGCTACCGCGTGGTCATGCTTGATGAATATCAGGACACCTCACACTCGCAGCGTGTGTTATTGCGCAGCCTCTTTGGAGGATCTGCGCACCCGAATCTTTCCGTTACTGCCGTCGGTGACCCGATGCAGGCAATTTATGGCTGGCGTGGTGCGACCACCGAGAACCTCAACGAGTTTGTGCGGGACTTTCCCGTAAGCGATTCCACGCCGGCGCCACAAGATCAGCTGACGGTGTCATGGCGTAATCCTTCCCGCGTGCTAGATTTAGCCAACGTTGTTGCAGATGACATCTTTGCCGGCGCTAATCCGCGGCCAGTCGATAGGCTCAGCGCGCGCCCAGGCGCCGACGACGGCGATGTGCAGCTGGGATATTTTGAAAGCCAAGAAAAAGAACGCGAATTCGTTGCGCGTCATATGCGCGCAATCTATGACAAAACCCAAGAAAATAAAGAGCCTTTAAGCGCGGCTGTCTTAGTTCGCACCAACCGCCATGCAGCCGAGATCGCACGCCACTTGGAAGCAGAAGGCGTGCCTTATGAAATCGTTGGCCTAGGTGGCCTTCTGTGGGAACCAGAGATACAAGACCTAGTCGCACTGGCAACGATGCTGGTGCGCCCGCAAGACTCTGCTGCAGCACTGCGTATCTTGGCCGGTCCGCTATGTGGGCTGGGCATGTCGGATATTTTGGCGTTGCGCCAGCGCGTAGACAATATGACAGGCGCATCGGATGAACGCGTCGTGTACACCCCTGGCGATGACCCGCTGGAGCACTTACGCGCGCAGCTGCACCAGCAAGTAGCTAGTGCCACCACACACCGTCCTGAGCAGGTGTTGGGTTTAGCTGATGCCGTGGCCGATATGGGGGAGGCGGAGCGCTATACCGAAGAGGGACGAGGGCGCATCGAAAAGCTTGCGTCAAAGCTGCGCCACCTGCGTACCTATTCTTTGGGCAAATCCTTAGCTGACCTATTTTCTGATATCGAAGCTATCTTCAATCTGCGCACCGAAGTGCTGTCACGAAACCGTGCTGGTGGTGTAACGCATCTGGATAAATTTGCCGATATTGTTGCCGGTTATCAAGGAGATAGTCTCGGCGGCTTGCTGGACTTCCTTGACCTTGCGCGTGAACATGAAGATGGTCTGGATCCCGGTGAAGTCCCGGCTGTGGATGACCGCGTGCTGGTGCTTACCGTGCACAAGTCCAAGGGCTTGGAATGGGAGCATGTCTGTGTCCTGCATGCGGATTCGACGACCTATGGCGCCAAAGCGAATTCTTTCATCACCAAGGTCGAGCAGGTTCCCTCTGATGAGGATGTGATTGAACCAGAGCCGCAGTATGATAAAAATGGCGATGAGAAACCGGTAACACGCACGGATTATGGCAAAGCCGCGAAGGCTTTGGACAAGCAGTACAAAGACGCCAACGCGGAGGAATCCGCGCGGCTGTTTTATGTGGCCATGACGCGTACGGAAAAGTCCTTGACCGTCACCGGCGGTGGCACCAATAGCTACAAGGCTGGCCATGGATCGAAGAAGGGGCCGTATGTTTATCTCGAGATGTTGGCGGAGAAATTCCCTGACCTCGTAGTGGAATGGAATGTCCCTGAAGACCCTGCTGATGAGGCTGCTGATACGGCGATGGATGCAGCGAAGTTTCCCTTCTTGCAGCCGACCCCAGAAGCACTTGCGGGCGCGCTGCTTGTCGATGCCGCTAAGCAGGAACTGCCAAAGGCGCAATCCGGTGAGGAATTTGGGCTATGGGAAAGCGATGCTACCGCACTGATTGAAGAACACCGTGCGCTGACCACCCCGGTGATTGAAGTAACCATGCCCAGTGAGCTCACGGCATCTGATGTGGTGAGTTTGTCCACTGACCCGGAGGAGTTTGCGCGCCGGCGGCGCCGCCCTGTGCCTTTTAAACCAAATTCTTATGCCAAGCGCGGTACGGCCTTTCACTCGTGGCTGGAAGAACGCTTTGGCATGGAAGCTTTGCTGGAAGAAGATGAACTGCCAGGAACCGGCGAAGTGCCAATTGCTGATGTTGAAGCTTTGAAGGAGAAATTCCTTGAATCGGCGTGGGCGGATCGCACACCGTATGCCGTGGAGACGCCATTTCGTTTTAACTCCGGTGGGCAGATTCTCAACGGCCGTATGGATGCAGTCTTTAAAGAAGAAGATGGCTCCTGGTTTGTGGTGGACTGGAAAACTGGCCGGCCACCACAGGGTCGCGACATGGACAATGCGGCGTTGCAGCTGGCTATCTACCGTGAAGCGTGGCGCCGAATTGTTGCCGATGGCCAACCGATTCGCGCTGGGTTTCACTATGTGGCGGATAATTTTACCTTTGAGCCGCGGAATCTTCCCGACGGTGATGCACTTGCGCGGCTGTTTTCAACGGTGGCCACAAAGTAGGTATATGCTTATCAGTCTTAATGGCTTCTCGCACGCAGAAAGGAAGGCGTCGGAGGGTTATGGCACAACGAGTGAAGCGGATGAAAAACCGTATCGTCGATAAGTTTCGACCTGGGGTAGAGCTCTCCTCGCAGCCAGACCATGCGCTGATTGATGTCATCACGGTGCCGCGTAATCTTGCGGCCAGTCCGTGGCGAAAATTAGCCATGCGCCTGTTGTGGGCTTTTGGGCTTTTATTCTTTGTCAGCCTGGTGGTCTATTTCGACCGGGGTGGCTATAGCGAAGACTTAACGCTTATTGACGCGGCATATTATTCGGCGGTTTCGCTCACCACGGTGGGCTATGGCGATATTGTGCCCGTCACCCAGGAAGCCCGCTTGGTTAACCTATTGGTTATTACCCCGGCCCGCCTGGCCTTCCTGGTGTTATTGGTCGGTGCGACTTTGTCGGTGTTGACTGATCATGCTCGCCGTACATTCCAGATTTCACGTTGGAGAAGAACTTTGCGTAACCACACTGTTGTTATCGGTTATGGCACCAAGGGCGCTGGCTCAGTTGCCGCATTGCTTGCCGATGGCATTTCACCGGCTCAAATTGTCGTCGTTGACCAAAATCGCGCGGCCCTTGCCCATGCTGAACATCATGGACTGGTGACTGTCTTTGGCTCGGGTACGAAAAATGACGTGCTCAAAATCGCAGGCGTCGCGCATGCGAAAGCAGTAGTAGTGACCCCCTCTACGGATGATACGGCGGTGCTGTGTACCTTGGCGGTGCGCGAGCTCGCTCCATCGGCGAAGATTGTGGCTTCGGTCCGCGAATCCGCGAACCGGCATCTGTTGCTGCAATCCGGTGCTGATTCGGTTGTTACCTCTGCAGAAACCGCAGGACGCCTTCTCGGTCTTGCCACGGTCACACCGACGGTGGTGGAGATGATGGAAGACCTGCTCTCCCCTAACGAAGGCTTCTCAGTCGCGGAGCGCCCAGTGCGTGAATATGAGGTGGGCTCGAATCCGCGCCACCTGGTTGATATCGTGCTGGCGGTCTTGCGTAATGGGGAATTGATTCGCGTTGATACCGCGGGTGCTTCGGCGATTAAACCGGGTGACCGTTTGCTCTATATCAAGCATGAGACGGAAGACCCTTCTGAGATTTTGGATGATGAGTAGATGTTTGTTCCGGTTACTGAACAAGGCCTCGTGCCGGTTGATAGTACTGGCAAACCGATCTTGTTGGATGCTCCAGCCGGGGAGATGACCGTGCGGGTGTCCAAGTCTCCTGAGTTGTGGGCGTGCGCGATTTCAGAAGACCACGCTCGAAGTTTAGGAACATTGGTATCAGCGCGTGCCTTCTTCGGGGATCGGCTCATGACCCGTGCCATCGGCATGATGAAGTATCGCTATTTGCACCGCTTTGATGCGGTCACAGGGCAGCGTCTGGAATTTCCGGATACTGGCGTGGTTGGCCATCCCGAACAGCGTCCCGGCATGCTATTTCCCCGACTTGATCCGGCAGTGATCACGCGGGTGCACCATCCTGAAAAAGATGCGATTTTGATGGGGCGTGACAAGAAACGACCGAAGAATTTCTCGATCATTGCTGGGTATGTCGACATTGGTGAGTCTTTGGAAGATGCCGCTGCGCGCGAAGTCAAAGAGGAAACAGGGTTTGATGTCCAGGACGTGCGATACGTTGGTTCGCAGCCCTGGGTTTTATCTGGTTCTTTGATGGTTGGCTTTAGCGCGGTGGCAACGAAAGAGTCTTTGGAAAACCCCGGACCCCGCGATGGGGAATTGGTTGAAGTCCGTTGGGTGGACAAGACTGAGATTGATAAGTTGAATCTGCCAGGCCCAGGTTCAATTGCGCACAGGTTATTAGAGGAGTGGTATTCGCAGTGAGTTCCTTCGAGTTAGATTTGGAGGCGCTGGATGATGACCAGCGCGTTGCTGCAACCGCACCCCGGGGACCGGTGTGCATTCTAGCTGGCGCGGGAACCGGTAAGACCCGCACCATCACCTACCGGATCGCGCATCTTGTGGATCAAGGGTTCGTCTCCCCGCAGCGCGTATTGGCCGTGACCTTTACCTCGAAAGCAGCAGGCGAGATGCGCGACCGCTTGCTGTCGATGGGGGTTACTGGCGTCCAAGCACGCACCTTCCACGCGGCTGCATTGCGCCAGCTGCGGTATTTCTGGCCGCAGGTGGCAGGCGATCTGCCATGGCGTTTGGTGGATAATAAATTCCCCATCGTCTCACGCGCTGTGCGCAATGTCGGCATGGATCCGTCTAAGGAAACCGTGCGCGATATCTTAAGTGAAATTGAGTGGGCAAAGGCGTCGTTGATTTCTGCCGATGGCTATGTCGAAGCCTTAAAAGCGCACGACCGCATCGCGCCTAAAGACCCAGTGAAAGTAGCGAAGGTCTATCAGCGCTATGAAGAGTTCAAATCCCAACCCGATGGGATGTTATTAGACTTTGATGACCTGCTCATCCACGTCGCGGGCGCTTTAGAAAATGCTCCCGCGGTCGCGGAAGAATTTCGCCAGCAGTACCGTACCTTTGTCGTCGATGAGTACCAGGACGTCACGCCCTTGCAGCAGCGCGTACTCAACGCGTGGTTAGGCGAGCGCGATGACTTAACAGTAGTGGGTGATGCCAACCAGACGATTTATTCTTTTACCGGCGCATCGCCTGATTTCCTGTTGGATTTTTCCAAGACTTATGACAATGCCACCGTGGTTAAGCTGCAACGTGACTACCGCTCGACACCACAAGTAACCGACCTTGCGAACACGGTTATTGATAAGGCCGTCGGACGCGCTGCAGGCACACGCTTGCGCCTGGAAGGTATGCGTGACCCGGGTCCTGTGCCGAAGTTCCACGCTTATGAGTCAGAAGAGATTGAGGCGAAAGAAGTCGCCGGAGAAATTCTCACCCTGCTAAATCAAGGCGTTGCTGCGAGTGAGATCGCGATCTTATATCGCACCAATTTCCAGTCGGCGGTCTTTGAAGAAGCACTTGCTGATGCCGGCATCGTCTACCAAGTCCGTGGTGGAGATGGCTTTTTTCATCGACAAGAAATCATTGAAGCAACCCGCGCGCTGCATCGCGCTGCTCGCCGTACAGACCTGCCCAATGACCCAGTCGCTATTGCCAAAGCAGCGTTTATGGAAATCGGGCTGTCTTCAGCTGAGCCCGAAGGCGCCCAGGCACGTGAGCGTTGGCAGTCGCTGAGCGCGCTGGTGGATCTGATCTCTACCATCGTGCGCGACCAACCCGGCATTGATCTGCCCGGGGTGATTGTGGATCTGCAACGCCGTGCGAGCAATAAACAAGCCCCGACCATGGAAGGCGTGACCTTATCAACCCTGCACGCAGCCAAGGGCTTGGAGTGGGACGCAGTATTCCTCGTGGGTCTGACCGAAAAGCTTTTGCCCATTAATCAGGCCATTAAAGCCCAAGATGATCGTGGTGATGATGAAGCCATTGAGGAAGAACGCCGCCTGTTTTATGTCGGCATCACCCGCGCGCGTATCCACCTGTTGTGCTCCTGGGCGCTGGCGAAGACCACCGGCTCGCGCGCATCCAGGCAGCGCACGCGCTTTCTCGACGGCGTGGTGCCAGAGCTTGGCGATGCCTCCGCGCACACCTCCCGAGCCTCCCGCCCGAAACGCTGCCGCGTGTGCAATGGCTATCTCAATGCACCCGCCGACAAAGTGCTGGGCCGGCACGAGACTTGTGAATCTTTAGCTGATGAAGAGGTCTTTACTGCCTTGCGCCAGTGGCGTGCGCGGGTGGCCAAGGATATCGGTAAGCCAGCCTATGTTGTCTTTACTGACGCAACCTTGCTGTCGATGGCTGAATCCTTGCCATCCGATAAGAATGGCTTGCTGTCTATCTCCGGCGTTGGCCCTGCCAAGATGGAACAATACGGCGATGAAGTCTTAGAAGTGATCTCTTCAGTACGCAGCTAAGTGCGTACCTCGTTGGGCACTCAGGCTTGGAAACAGGCTGGGCACTGTTCGTGCGCGCCCACTAGCTGGTGCTGGGATTTGCCGTAGATATCGATATCAAAAAGCTCCCCGGCATAAAAGCGCTTGTGCGGCGCGCCGGGCGGAAAAGGCCGGCCTGTTAGCCAATCAATAATGACCGCTGCTTGCGCGGTTACCGCCGCGAGCACTTGGTCATTAGGGGTGATGATGGTCTCTTCTAATTGTTCGGTAATGACTGCCCAGCGCGGGTCAAAAGCCGCGCGGTGAAGTTCAAAGCACAAAGGACATGGCCCTTTGCCTTTTAAGTGCAAGGGCCCGATAAACCCGCGTGAGTCCACTATCGAAATAGGCATCCACGAACACGTCTTGGGCAATGAATACAAGGCCGCGGCAACCTTCGGCGTCCGATACAACTGGTCAACGGCTATGACGACCGTGTCATCTTCCATGGTGGATAGATACACGCCCAGTGATTCCCAATCCAGCGGTGAGCGCACACCCAAACCGCGGTCAAAGCACATTGTGCGGATAGATTGCGCCAGTGGAGAATCTCCTAAAATCACCACCCGCGGGGGAGCGGTTTCCAGGTGCATGATCCGGTACTCCACCAAATCATGCAGCAAGCTGCGTGCCGCCAACATGGACATGCCCCCAGCGGCGAAAGCACGCTCCCACTGATACCTGGTGCGCGCGCCCTGGTGCTGTCCTGCACGCAAGATTTCTACTAAACTTTCAGCGTTGTGTGATTCGATGATGCCCGCGCGCGTGGAGTCTAACCCAAACTGAATATGGGTTTCATCGCGTAAAAATATGCCAATATCGGTGCTGAGAAAATACCGCGCACGCTCACTGATATCTACTGTCATCATGTCTTACCCCCGTTTAAACTTCAGTCTGCCACGAAGTGGAAAAGGGCGCAGGATAATATTGATTGCTATGTCGAGTAGTTCTGAAATGCCCGTCAAGGTCATCCGCTCCACCAGGCGCAAGCGCACGGTGGCTGGACGCATCAATAGCGGAGTTTTAGAAGTGCGGATTCCGGGCTGGATGAATCAGCGTGAAGAAGCCGAAGCCGTTGCTGACATGCTATCGCGGGTGGCTAAACGCACCACAACGCAGCATGCTTCAGATGAACAGTTGGCTCAGCGCGCACATGAGCTCAACGCTAAGTATTTAGACAATCGGGCAACCGTCGGCTCGATTCGGTGGGTGAGTAATCAAAACACTCGTTGGGGCAGTACGACGCTGGCAACAGGGGATATCCGTATCTCTGACCGGCTACAGAAGGTGCCGGATTATGTTCTGGATTCGGTCATCATTCACGAACTTACGCACACGTTTATCTCCGGGCACCCCAAAGAGTTTTGGGACTGGGCCGATAGGGCACCAAAAGCAGAGCGCGCAAAGGGCTACCTTGAGGCCTTCGCGCGCTTTGGTCACACCGAGGAAGATTAATTACTTCTCATCGGAGTCAGAACCGGAGTCAGAATCAGAATCGGATTCGCCGTCCTTCTTATCTTTATCCTCTGCGTCTTGAGCCTTCTTGGTCTCTTCGTCTTCGCTTACGCCAGTGTCACCGCTGCGCAGCATTTCTTCGAGCTTGGCAAACTCGGCATCAAAGTCATCCGAGGGGGCATCGTCAAGCAAGCCGTCAATAAAGGCAGCAGGGTTTTCCAAGTGCTCTGCAGCAGGCAGAAGGTCTGGGTGGTCCCAGACGTGGTCACGCTTGTCCACGCCAACAGCGATGGTGGAGCGGCGCCACAACTCTGCTGCGGCTTCAACCTTTGGCGCACCAAATTCGATCCCGACAACCTTGGCGAAAGCCTTTTCCGCAGAGCCGCCAGAGTTACGTCGGTTCTGCCATGCGCGTGCCATCGCTGGAGTAGAAGGAATACGTGAGCTAAGTGCCTCATTGACGACGTACTCCACCCAGCCTTCTACTAGCGCCAGCAGGGTTTCCAGGCGTGCGACGGCAGAAGCATTCCGGGAGGTAATCCGGGGGCTTAAGTCCATGCCTTGCAGCTTGCCGATGGCATCTTGAATCGCCTGTGGATCACCAGATTCCAAGTTGAGCTCACGGGTTGCTTCCTCAATATGGGAAGTATCAATCTCCAAGCCCATGGCGTATTCCTCAACGGAGGAGACTAGGCGTTCTACCAACCATGGAACGTGCTTGAACAGGCGCTGGCGGGCGGCCTCACGCGCTGCGATGTAAACCAGAATCTCTTGGCTTGGCACCTTCAAATCACGCGCGATGGACTGAATATTGTGCGGCAAAATTGCGGTAATTCCCGTGGGCGCGACCGGCAACCCAAAGTCTGAGCCAGTCAGAGCTTGGCGGGCCAAATCGCCTAAAGCATGACCTAATTGCATGCCGAAATTCATGCCTGACATCTGCGTCATCATATTGGCGATAGGGCCCATCATCTCACGGGCTTCTTCAGGCATGGACTCTAATTGCGCATCCGCCATGTGCTGGGCAACAGGGGAGACCATGCGCTTCCACATCGGCATGGACTTATCCAGCCAGGTCTGCGCATTCCAAGCTTCTGTCGATGCAGACGCCGTAGGCAGCGTGGTGTGCTCGTCTAACCACAGTTCCGCTAAGCGCACGGATTCTTCGACCGCGCGCGTATCTTCAGCGCTAATGGCCTTTTCAGAACCTAATTGCTGGCGTGCAATGCGCTCCGCCATCTCATAATTAACCGGGCCTGAGCCCTCCGGCGAATTCATGGAACTGCCCATGCCAGATAGCATGGCGCCGAACTGATTCAGCATATCGCCTAAGCCACCGCCACCGGCTCCGCCAAAGTTAAAACCGAATGGGTTGTTATTGCGATTGTTTTCGTCGTCGTCATCATTGTTGAATGAAAAACCGAATCCATTACTCATACTCCCAATGTACCCAGTGTGAGGTGGATATCTCCATGGTGATAGCTACGCTGACAGCGAACAAGGGTAGGGTATTTTGGCGTGAGTACACCGTCGAACCGTCGATTAACCACCTTGGCCTTGGGTGCTGTGCCCATCGTTGTGCTGGGTGGGTTAATGAGCATTGACCACATTCCCGGCACCGATATTTCTCTCACCGTGCCATATGCTGCCCAAGGACCAGGGCCCACCGTGGATACTTTGTCGAGTGTGGAAGGCAAGGATGTCGTAGAAATCTCCGGCGCCGAAACCTATGACACCTCCGGCCAGTTAAACATGACCACGGTGGCTGTTCGCACGAATATGTCGCTGTCCCAGGCCATTGGCCGGTGGCTGACAACCAATGACACCATCGTGCCCCTGGAAACTGTCATTCCAACCGGGACCTCTTCTGAAGAAATGCAGGAAGCCAACCAGCAGGCCTTTGTGCAATCAGAGGCAGCGGCCACCGTTACCGCGATGAATTACCTGGACATTCCCGTCCACGTAGTCGTCGCAGGCGTTATGGATGATTCCGCGGCTGTCGATAGGGTCAAGCCCGAGGACGTGGTTCTCGCAGTAGATGGCACAGAAGTATCCGAGCCTGCCGAGGTGCAAGAACTCATCCGCGCCAAAGCGCCTGGCGATGAGGTCACGTTGACCCTGGAAAACAACGGCCAAGAGCGCGAAGAAACCATTACTTTGGGTGAACACCCCCACGATTCCAAAATCCCGCTGCTGGGTGTGACCATGTCCTCTGCACCGCGCGATGGCATGAATGTCACCTATAACCTGCAAGACGTCGGCGGGCCTTCTGCAGGCATGATGTTTTCTTTGGCTGTCATTGACAAACTCACCGAGGACGACCTCACCGAAGGACACTTTGTGGCAGGTACCGGCACGATTTCTGAAGATGGCACCGTTGGACCCATCGGCGGTATTGAGCACAAAGTCGAAGCCTCCCAAGAGGCAGGAGCTGAACTATTCCTAGCCCCAGCCGCCAACTGTGAGGCAGCCACCAGCCGCGATCACGGCGACATGGTCATTGCCTCCGTTGAGACCCTCGACGATGCCATCCACGCCATCGAAGACTTCGCCAGCGGGGCAGAGGTTAAGACCTGCGCGGAATAGTCTTCGCTAAAGCTCAGACTATTCCGCAAAGAAAAGGAAAGCTTAGGTTATTCCGCGGGGGAGAACGGAAAGCTCAAGTTATCCCGCGGGATCGTAGAGACCGAGCTCAATGAGCCGGTCTTCGGGATCGTCTTGGTCGGTGGACAGCATCTGCTGCAGGACCAAGCCCTCCTTGTTATCCACCACTGTCAGCACTGCGGTGCTGCCGAGTGTGGACCAGCCCACCACGCGGTCGCCACTGTCTTCTAAGACGGTGGAGCTGCGCAGTTCGGTGAGCACTTGGGTGGTCTGCGTGGCGCGGTTGGAGGATTTAGAAAACTGCATCTGGCCTACTTCTGGGCCGGAGCAGTTGTAGTTATGTTCGCTGCCCACGGAGTCGCAAGAGTCGAATTGGGCGAAAAGTTCTCGCGGAGCAATAGAACCGAAGATTTCATAGGCAGCTTCAATATCATCGCTAAAGTCGCTTGCGCTTGCCGATGTCGTCTCTGTCGGCTCGTCAGACTCCGACTCCGAAGGTTCTGCTGAGGTTGTCTCCGTGCTGGATTCCGACGAAGTTTCCGATGCCTCAGAGCTGGATTCTTCTGAAGTCTCGGAGGTCGACTGCGAGGTTTCTGCCGCAGCAGAGGTCTCCGGTGCGGGTTCGGGAGCAGGTTCTTGCGTGTTGCCGCATGCAACAAGGGTCGCTGCTAAAAAGACAGCGCCAGTCAGTTCAATGATGCGCGGCTTGCGGGATTTAAGCACGGGAACCTACTCCTGAAAGTAATGCGTGAGATTTGCTTTTAATAGTCTAGACGAATTGCTTAAAGTAACTCATCTGGGTCTTGTTCCAGCCCATAGCGCAAAGCCGCAACAACTCCGGGCGCCACCTCAGGGCCACCGCGCAGCTGAATATCATCTTCTGCAAAAGGACCTGCCTCCGCGAGCTCTTCCTCGGTTGGGCGGATTTGCAACACAGTCAATTCCAAGCCTTCTTCACGCAAACATCCTGAAAAAAGTCTGGCAGGACGTGGCTCCGAATCTGGGGCAGCAGTGTCTTGGAACATAATCTCTTGCGCAAGCACGGCACCTTCAACCTGGCGCGGCCACGCGATGCGCGAGACATATTCCGCCAGCTCTTCTGAACCGGGGAGAATATTTTCTGGCAGGTTATCCTGCACAACCAAGGTTAGTGGCGCGGAGTCATCGTCAAGCTCAATTTGATCAACGACTAATTCGGTCGGAACCAATGCAAAAAGCGTTGGGGGAGCCTCCCAGCCCTCAGCGTGAACGAAGTCAACAGCTTCCATCATCGCTTTGTTTAATGCTTGTTGGTTAAAACCTGGGGAACTCATAAGCAACCTCATTCGTTAGCTAGATGGTACTGGCCTTAAAATTGGCCAACTAATAGACAATTTTGGCATACGATTTGATTGGAGCTGGCGTTGGTTTCACATACAGCCCAACCCTCCGCCCCTATGAAGCGACCGCCCCGCATATTAGCGTGGGTGCTCGGTATCATCGCTGTAATACTTTTCATCGGACCTTTGTTCGTTGGAGTGTATACCGACTGGAAGTGGTTTGGCGCAATTGAGTACCGCGGGGTTTTTAACACCGCCATCATTGCTCGAGTAGTCCTGTTCATTGTTACCGCCATCATCGCAGCCCTAGTCGTATGGTTAGCTGGCTTCTTTGTATGGCGTGGACGCCCCGACATCCTAGATCTGGGCGACTTAAATTCGCCGGTCTACCAATACCGTCAGGCGATTGAAAAGTCAGTCGGAACCTTCCTGAAGGTCCTGCCACTTCTCATCGGCCTGCTTACCGGCTTTATGCTGCAGGGCTCCTGGCGCACCATTTTGCTTTTTGTCAACGGCACCGACTTTGGCGAAACTGACCCACAGTTTGGTCTTGACTACGGTTTCTATGCCTTCAAGCTGCCCGTATTCCAGATGATTGTCTCGACGCTGTCGATGTTGACCATCGTCGCGTTGATCATTGCACTCGTTGGCCACTACGTTCTTGGCGGTATCCGCATTGGTAACCAGGCGGCCGGCGTCAAGGGTTCTTTGTCTAAGCCTGCACGCGTGCAGCTGGCGGTGACTGCTGGTATCTGGATGCTTCTGAAGGTCATCGATTACTGGCTGGCACGCTATGAGTTGCTGTACAACTCCAATGACATGTTCTCGGGTGCTTCGTACACCGATTTGAACGCACAGCTGCCAGCGAAGATCATCTTGATGGTCATCGGCGTGTTCGTCGCCGTCGCATTTTTTGCTGCTACCGTCCTCAAGGATCTGCGCATCCCAGCACTGGCTGTAGTGCTGATGCTGGTCTCCGGCATCGTTATCGGTGGCGCATGGCCAATCCTGATGGAGCGTTTCTCCGTCCAGCCGAACCGTCAGGCAAAAGAAGCAGAGTCTATTTCACGAAATATTGAAGCAACCCGTTTTGCTTACGGGCTTACCGATGACGAAGTAACCTACGTCGAAAACTGGGGCGCCGAAGAAACTTCCGATGAAGACGTCGCGGCCGATGAGGCCACGATTTCTAACCTGCGTCTATTGGACCCAGATATTTTGTCACCAACCTTTACCCAGATGCAGCAGCTGCGTAACTTCTACGGCTTTGCCGATCAGCTGTCTATGGACCGCTACATCGTGGATGGCGAACTGCGCGACTTCGTTGTTGCAGCGCGTGAGGTTGACCCCAATGCTCTGCGGGAGAACCAGTTGAACTGGATTAACCGCCACACCGTGTACACCCACGGCAATGGTTTTGTCGCCGCACAGGCAAACCGCGTTGACGAAGTAGCACAGGACGCGGGCTCTACCCGTGGTGGCTTCCCAGTCTTTAACGTCTCCGACTTGCAGACCAAGGCAGGCGAAGAAGCTGAAGGCGAAGGCGAGACCCTGGATGCTGAATCCGAGTTGGGTATTAACGTTGAACAGCCACGTATCTACTACGGCCCAGTGACTGCTTCGGCTGAAGATGGCGCGGACTATGCCATCGTCGGCGATACCGGGAATGGGCCGGTTGAATTCGACACTGATAGCTCTAACTTCACCTATGACGGCAAGGGCGGCGTTGACATTGGCAACATGTTCGACCGCGTTGCATATGCTTTGCGCTACCAGGAAATGAACCTGCTGCTATCTGATCGTGTTGGCTCTGAATCCAAGATCCTCTACGACCGCGATCCACGTGAGCGCGTCGAGAAGGTCGCACCATGGTTGACCACCGACTCCGAGACCTACCCAGCAGTTGTTGACGGTCGCATCAAGTGGATCGTCGATGGTTACACGACTTTGGATAGCTTCCCGTACTCTCAAAGCGAGAGCCTGACCGAGGCTACTGCGGATGCTTTGAACGCTGAAGGTACTCAGCAGCGTTTGATCTCTGACCGAGTCGGCTATATCCGTAATTCTGTTAAGGCCACGGTCGATGCTTATGACGGCACCGTGGAAATCTACGAATTCGATACCGAAGACCCAGTGCTGAAGGCATGGGAAGGCGTATTCCCAGGCGTGGTCAATCCAGAGGCAGAAATCTCTGATGAACTGCGCGCGCACTTCCGCTACCCACAGGACATGTTCAAGGTGCAGCGTTCCATCTTGGCGCGCTACCACGTTGATGACCCACGAGTGTTCTTTAACAACGACGCCTTCTGGTCTGTCCCAGCGGACCCAACCGGTGCCGACCAAGAGAACTTGGATCAGCCTCCGTACTATGTTGTTGCTGCCGATCCTGAGACCGGTGAGCCAACCTTCCAGCTGATTTCTTCCTTCCGTGGTCTGTCTCGTGAGTTCTTGTCTGCCCACATGACTGCTTCCTCGGATCCAGAAAGCTACGGCGATATCACGGTTCGCGTACTGCCAACCAATACCCAAACTCAGGGTCCAAAGCAGGCACAGGATGCGATGATGTCTTCGGACCAGGTAGCCCGCGACATGACGCTGTGGCGTGGATCGAATGATCTGCACAACGGTAACTTGCTGGCTCTACCAGTCGGTGGCGGCGAGATCTTGTACTTGGAGCCTATTTACTCCCAGCGTAAGGACCAGGCTTCTGCCTTCCCTAAGCTGCTGCGCGTCTTGGTCTCTTACAAGGGCCGCGTTGGTTATGCCCCAACCGTGGATGCTGCGCTTGAGCAGGTCGGTATTAACTCCGATGCCGTACAAAATATTGACGTTGTCGATGACGGCGGCGGTACCAGCACTGATGAGCAGCCTGCCGATGAAGCACCAGCTGATGAAGAAGAAACCCCAGCTGCACCGCTTCCAGAAAATGCTGATGAAGCATTGAATTCCATCAATGATGCATTGACTGGGTTGGAGGATGCACGCGATGGCTCCCACGAGGAGTATGGCCGTGCCTTGGATGAATTGGACCGCGCGGTACAGCGCTTCCAGGACATGCAAGACTCTGCTGAGCAGCCAGCTGAGTAATAGCTAAACTCACCTACAAGCAGTAACAAAGTGCGGGTCGCCCTGATAGAAAAGGGTGGCCCGCACTTTGCATATCATGACGCGATTTGGGTGTTGGCTATGCTGTGTGTATAGTTGAGAAAGTCGCCAATGCTTGAACTTTAAGCAAAGCGCAGGTGAACTTTTAGTTCATTCGTCGCGGGGTGGAGCAGCTCGGTAGCTCGCTGGGCTCATAACCCAGAGGTCGTAGGTTCGAATCCTGCCCCCGCTACCAATTTCAAATAGCCGCAGTCAGTAGAAATACTGACTGCGGCTATTTTCTTTCTCTTTGCTGCCGTGGCTGTGACCGCTTAGGACTGAAAGGACTTTTCGTGACTGCCTCGTTGGATCGGAGAAAGCTACTCCTTAGTGATCCACAACGGGCTAACTGCTAGATACTCGTTCAACCTGGATTAGCAGGTGGTGATACCTGTGCAATTTACATTCATCACTGAAATGGCACCGGCCTGCGATATCAGGAGATCCAGGGGATGGAGGCATCAGGTAATGATGAACTAGCTAGTCGGAACACTACACTTTCTATACGTGAATAATAGTGATGTTAGGGCTTCTTCAGAGCAGCACAATGGCACCAAACGTGCTCTTGAGGTGCGCCATCTAGTCATGATCGCCCTCGGTGGTGTTATTGGTTCGGGCTTGTTTGTTAGTTCGGGGTACACCATTGGACAGGCTGGTCCACTCGGCGCGGTGTTGGCTTATGTCGTCGGCGCAGTGATCGCGTGGCTCGTTATGTCCTGCCTTGGTGAGCTGGCCGTGCAGTATCCGGTATCCGGCGGATTCCATGTCTATGCCTACAAGGCGATTAGCCCAGCGGCAGGATTTACCACCGCGTGGCTGTATTGGCTGTGCTGGGTGGCTGCGCTGGGCTCAGAATTTACAGCTTCTGCGCTGCTCATGCAGCGTTGGATCCCCCAGGTTGATGTGTGGATCTGGTGCGTCATTTTCGCGGCGCTGTTGTTCTTGCTCAACGCCTTTTCCGTTAAATGGTTCGGCGAGGCCGAGTTCTGGTTCTCACTGCTAAAAGTTGCGGCGATTGTTGTGCTGCTCATCGTCGGCTTTGCTGCGATCTTCGGTTTCAATGCCGGGGGAGAAGCGCCGCTGCTGTCCAACTTCATGACAGAAGATGGTCTCCTGCCAACCGGCACAACCGGCGTATTCATCACGATTCTCTCAGTGTTTTACGCTTTCTCCGGTACGGAGCTCATCGCTATCGCAGCGGGCGAAACCAAAGATCCGCAAGTAGCAATCCCGCGCGCTATCCGCACGACGTTGCTGCGTTTGGTCATCTTCTTTGTCGGCGCAATCTTTGTCATCGCAGCGCTCGTGCCGTGGGATCAGATTTCGCTCTTGAGTGATGAAAACATTGAAGCCAGCCCATTTGTCGCCATCTTTGAGATTGTCGGCATTCCATACGCGGCTGACATCATGGCGGTTGTGGTCATCATCGCGCTGCTATCCGCGGGCAACAGTGGTCTTTATGCCTGCTCCCGCCTGATGTATTCGATGGCTGAGATGAACCAGCTTCCAGCGGCTTTCGGCAAGACAACTGAGCGAGGCGTGCCAATGTTGTCGCTGGTTATTAGCCTCGCAGCCGGCCTTATATGCCTGATTTCCAGTGTGGTCTCACCCGGTGCGGTTTACTTGGCGCTGGTTTCCATTGCCGGTTTCGCTGTCGTGGCAGTGTGGATTGTCATCGTGGTCGCACAGATGATGAACCGCCGCAAGATTGTGGCGGATGGAGGGGACATCGACAAGCTTGCGTACAAGACGCCGATGTATCCGTGGGTTCCTATCATCGCGCTGGTGGCCTGCGTGATTTCGCTTATCGCGGTGGCTTTTGACCCGAACCAAGTCGCCGCATTGTTGTTCGGCATCCCGTTCGTGGTCATCTGCTACATCGTTCACAAGGTGGTCATTGACAAGCCAGTCCGTGAGGATTCATTTGTCAGCTAACTTGCTTGACGATGGCTTCGATCTCCCGCGGAGTCACCCGGCAGCAGCCGCCGATAAAGGAAACTCCCAGGTCAAGCAGTTGGGGGACTGCTTCGAGCAAACCAACGCTGCCCGCGTCACGCGATAACCACTTGCGGTTGACGTGGTCCCAGGTCTCGCCGCTATTGGGATACACTCCGAAGGCCTTTTCGGTGCCTCGGGCGAAATGTTCCGCCGCGGATAGAGCCTCGCCGGCGGAGCAGCAGTTGATGCTCAACGCCTTAATTGCGGGGGTGTCGTTCACTATGTTGAGGACCTCGTCGAGTGGGGTGCCATCGCCAAGCGTTGTGCCATCAAGGGTGACGCTGAGCCAGCCGTCGATATTAAGGCGGGAGATTTCCGCGGCGAGTGCTTCGACCTCATAGATGTTGGGGACTGTTTCCATGAGCAGGACATCTGCGCCGGAATCGGCGAGAATCTCCATGCGCGGGCGATGCCACTCCGAAAGCTCCTTCGCGCCGATACCGTAGGCGCCGTCATACTCCGTACCAGCACCAGGTCCCGCGCCGTAGGGCCCAACCG
The DNA here is from genome assembly GCF_002967075.1 of Corynebacterium sp. J010B-136. Lineage (GTDB taxonomy): Bacteria > Actinomycetota > Actinomycetes > Mycobacteriales > Mycobacteriaceae > Corynebacterium. The sequence continues at coordinate 122,492 of NZ_PUGE01000006.1, forward strand.
ATGCCGCCACATAGCGGCCATCGACCCCACCGGTAGCCTCGCGCGCAAGGTTCACACTTGTGCGCAAAAGCTTTTCGATGTCCCCTTTGCCCATCCCAATCTGGGCGAAACCATCGAAAGTCACCTGATAAGAACACGTGGTGGCCACCTGCGCGCCAGCGTTAAAGAAGTCCTCATGCGCTGCGCGAACTTCAGCCGGATGTTCATTTAAAATCGCCGCCGACCACAGCTCGCCGCTGATGTCATTGCCGCGTGCTGCCAGGTGTGTTCCCAGCCCGCCGTCAAGCACCAAGGTGCGGTTTTCTTCAAACATATTTCTTAAAACTCCTCAGTTAGATCGGCGCCGTCGGTTAATTCTATGGCCGATCAATCGAGCGTCGCTAATCTACTGGAGACTCATATATATATGCGTTGGTGGACTGAATAAGGAAACTTAAGAGTTGAGCTTTCCGTCGTCAGCTCGCTGCTCAGCCTCGAGGCGTTCGGCTTCTTCGCCACCGATGGCTTCGCCGCGGGCGACGAGGCCGGATTCGGTCTCCAGCGGGATTTCCTTGAGGAAGAAGGCAAACAGCAGCGCGAGAACCAAGAAGGGGATGACGTACCAGAACACTGGCGCCAAAGAATCAGCGTAGGCAGCAACAATGCCGTCTTGCACGTGTTCCGGCAGGGTGCTCAAAGTCTTCGGGTCAATAGTTGCGGTGGCGTTTGCTGCTTGGGAGGCGTCGAGGCCGGAGTTGGTGAAGACATCGGTAAGCCGCTCTGACAACCGTGCGGTGAAGTAAGCGCCGAAGACTGCTGTGCCCAAAGACGCACCGACCTCGCGGAAGTAGTTATTGGTACTGGTTGCGGTACCGACGGTATCTGCTGCCACGGAGTTTTGTGCCACCAGCACGATGATCTGCATGACAAAGCCCAGGCCAGCGCCGAAGAGGGCAAGGTAAGCGCAAATGAGCCAGATTGGGGTCTCGGCCGATAGCGTGGTCATGGCGAATAGTGCCGCGATGGCCAGGATGATGCCGATGATTGGATAGACCTTGTACTTGCCGCTCTTAGCCACCCAGATACCGGAGACGATGGAGGTCAGCATGAGACCGGCCATCATTGGAATCATCAGTAGGCCGGACTCGGCGGCGGACGTGCCGGATGCCATCTGCAAGAAGGTCGGCATGAAGCCGAGCGCTGCGAACATCGCGATGCCGAGGGTAAATCCAATGGTCGCGGTGATAATAAACAGCTTGTTGCGGAACAATGACAGCGGGATGATGGGGTCTTCGGCGCGCGATTCGATGAATACGAAGATGGATACTGCAATAAGCAGACCAGCGCCCCACAACCAGGTGGAGGCGGCAGACCAGCCGTGGTTGGCGTTGCCGCCGAAGTCGGTAAACATGATCAAGCACGCGGTCGCTGCAGACAGGAAGACAACACCGAGCCAGTCAATGCGCTTGGTGGCCTTGTGTGTTGGCAGCTGTAGCGCGAAGACGCCGATAAAGAAGGCAATGATGCCGATTGGGATGTTGATATAAAATGCCCACTGCCAGGTCAGGTGGTCTACAAAGTAGCCGCCAAGTAGCGGCCCGGCAACAGCAGAAATACCAAAGACTGCGCCCATAGGGCCCATGTACTTGCCGCGCTCACTAGCGGGCACAATGTCGGCGATTATCGCCTGCGACAGGATCATCAATCCGCCGCCGCCAAGGCCCTGCATGGCGCGGAAGATGACAAAGGTCCAGAAATCGCCGGCGAATGCACAGCCGACCGAAGCCAGGGTAAACAGCGCGATGGCTAGCAGGAACAGGTTGCGGCGGCCTAGTACGTCACCGAACTTGCCGTAGATAGGCATCACGATGGTGGTGGCCAGCAGGTATGCGGTGGTAATCCACATCTGGTGCTCGACACCGCCGAGTTGGCCAACGATGGTTGGCATAGCGGTGGACACAATTGTTTGGTCCAGGCTGGAGAGCATCATGCCTGCCAGCAGTGCGGAGAAGATAATCCAGATGCGCCGCTTTGTCAGCAGCAGCGGCGCGTCTTTCGTCATTGTTGTCATGGGGTCCTCATCGAAAAGCAAAAGCGAAATTACAGTGACTGAAATTCTAGGGTACACCTGCTGTAATTGACTAGCTGGGCGAGTAGTCTGAGAAGATAAACGCACGGTGTATTGATTGAGATGGAGGCCATAGATGAGCAGTTCACGCGCGGCAGCGACGAAGACAGCTATTGAAGACGCTGCATTGGATCTTGCGCTGGCGCGTGGATATGACCAGGTCACGGTCGATATGATCTGCGAGCAGGTCGGGGTTACGCAGCGGACATTCTTTAATCATTTTCCAACCAAAGATGATGCGCTTTTAGGCCGTGACCTTCCGCAAATTGATGAACGTGCTGCGCGTCAGTTCATTGTTGCTCGCGGCCCGGTTCTTCTCGACGCCGTTTCACTAATCACCATGCCGGCTGAGGGCGGTACGCATCATCGCATGTCAGAGCGGTGGAAGGTTATCGCTGCCACGCCAACTCTGCTGTCTAAGCAGATGGAAAGGCTCGAAGCGTTGGAAGGCGAGCTTAATGAAATAATCATGCTGCGTCTTCGCAACCAGGAACCAGAGCGCTCGGAGCAAGAACTCGCCGATGAAGTCGCCATGACCAACCACATGCTCAATGGGGTATTTCGCTGGATTGGTTCGCGCGCGGAATTGGTGGGGCATTCGCCGGAAGCGTTTGAGGAAATCGCGGGGAATGCGCGGGGGATTCTGCGTGGGGTTTTGTTGAATTCTGCCCCCACCAATTAGGAAGCTCGCGAGAGCGAGACTTCCTGGAATGATTTTCCTGATGATCATCTTGGAGAGTATTCGGTCTTCGTAGCAAGGCAGAAAAATTTCTCCCAAAGCACCTGCTAATTGTTTTAGTCTTTTTCCGTGTCTGTCTTTTCGGTGGTCACAAACGTGAAGCATTTTATGCCCCCTTGGCATGCGTCTAAACGCATACCGCTGAAGTTTGGGATTGCCTCGGACATAGTGGGCCGGGTTAGCACTCGTTTTTCAAAGCTCGGCTTTTGAGAGAGAATTCAGACCCGAACTAAAACAGCAGGAGGACGGTATGTCCGGTAATAGAATAAACACTGAGCCCAGTCGGGAACTGTGCGGAGAAGATGTCAACTTGGCGCCGGAGTGGGAAACTTCATCGAATGGTATGACATCGGTGTCTAGGGCTACCTAGCCGTGACGATGCCTGCCGTGTTTACCGCAGGCATGGAGCAGTCGGTGGGCCTGGTGGTCACCCCTCCCTGGCTTGCCGTTGACCCCAGTTTCGGAGCGGCTTCGGTTATTAGCTGAACTCGGCTGCAATCGACATTCTCCCCGGTGACTGGCTTCTTTCGAGGGCCATCGCCAGGGAATTTCTTTGTGAGGCATCGACAAGCAAACCCGCGAAGTTAACAGTGCGAAACAATCATGAAGATTGTTTAATGAATGGCTCATTGGGGTTTCATCCTTCGTTTATACGGTAATCAGCATTCCACATTGGAGTGCTGATTTACTTTTATGAAGGGAGGCTGCAATGCCTGATATGGCTCGTCATTCTTCGCGGTCGCGAATGCTGTCGTGGCTGCTGGGATTAGTAGCAGTGTCTCTGTTAGCTATCGTGCTGACGACTAGAACTGCCCTGCTGGGGACGGCTCCGGAGAAAGCCAACGAAGATGTTGTGCAAGAACTAGAAGAGTTCCGGTCTTTCGCACAAGATGGCATTGATCCTGAAACCTCTGAACCTTTTGCAACACATACGCGGTTATTGGAGGTGTTTTTATCGCGCCAGATTCCCACCAGTGATGAAGCCTTAGTGGGAATCGTAGATGGCACCATCGTGGGGCTGCCGGGTGCAAGCGGACGCAGTCTTGGCGCGGGTGATCCGCTGATTCGCCATGCTATGGACTCACCTATGCCATCGGGAATCTATACACCGGATAATGGCGAGGCAATTCACTGGGGAACAGTGACTGTCACCGGGATCGAGGGCGCTCAAGACGTAAAGCTACTGGTTGCCAGGTTTACCGATGCGGACTACCGCGAGATTTCTGAATTGATGCGGATTGTCACGTTGGTTTCCGGCGGGGTTCTTATCCTGGCCGCGTTTCTGGCGTGGTTGATTACTGGCCGGTTGCTTTCGCCAATTCGCAAGGTGTCCCTGCAGGCATTCGAAGACGCGGATAAGGGAACGGCCACCAGACTAGGTTTTGATGGCACCGACGAAATCACCGAGCTCGCCCGGGCCTATAACGACGCCTGGGTGCGTGAGCACGAAGTACGTGCGGTCAACCAGTCGGTTATGCAAGCAGCGGCGCGTGAAATCCGCGAAGGCATCGATCAGCCGGAAAAGCTGCGTGCGACGTGCCAATCTTTGCACGCGTTATCGCGTCTGGCCCCAGGCACGCGCGGGATAGCCACCGAAGAAGCTGACCTTGGAGTCATTGCGCGCGATGTCGTCCCGCAAGCGATAGAGGCCAGCGGTAGGGCACAGGTTGATCGCCACGCGCTTGTCGATGCCCTCCGTGCCATATCCGGCATGCTTGCCCCGCATACGCGCCAGGAGTTACAGGCTGGTGCGAGCGTGGAAGGGGAGACCGCCTGGCTGTGGCTGCGCGCCCCAGGTTTCGTGGCAGATAAGGAACAAGCTGCTGCGATGATCGCCTGGCCAGTGAATTCCACCTCCGCAGCAGTGGTGCGCGCCGTTGCAGATGCCCATGGCGGGCGCGCGTTGGTTAGCGCCGATGCCGAGCACGGAACCACGGTGGTTTTAGAGCTTCCTGCCGGAGGTGAGCACGATGAGCTTTAAATCTTTGAAAACTGAAATGCCACAACGGAGCACCGTCAGCAGTAATCCTCCTGCTCCACGTCTTCTTCCCAAGGTCGGGCGGCAGTTTGCCACACCGGATTTTCTCACAGGAAAGACCGTCGCTGGGGTGCTGGCAGTTGCAGGTGCCTGGATTTTCACAAGTGGTTTTAGCCCCGAAGCACAAGCAACTCTCACAGTGTTCGTCGCAGCCATCTGGCTGTGGATCTTTGGCAGTCTCAATGACACCTATGTAGCACTTGGTGCAGCTAGTGCACTGGTTCTAGCCAATGTGTTGAGTGCAGAGGAATTCTTTGCAGCGCTTGGCGATGACACCACCTGGCTCCTCATCGGCGCCTTCATCTTATCCGCTGCGGTGACCCAGTCCGGGCTGGCTCTGCGGGCAACAGCTTGGCTCAGCCAGCGTGTGACTAGCGTGCGCGGGCTAGTGCACCTGATGGCCTTTGCCGTTACTCTTACTGCTTTTGCTGTGCCCGCCACTAGTGGGCGTGCAGCATTAGTCTTGCCGGTGCTGGTGGCACTGCGTGGGGTATTGCCCGCGCCGCAGCAGTGGTTGGTGAAGGTATTGGCACTCGTGCTGCCCACAGCGGTTTTATTTACTGCCGCGGCATCGCTTATTGGTGCCGGCGCACACCTTATTACGGTGCAGATATTGAGCACTAATGAATTACCTGAGATCTCGTTTACGCGGTGGATTGTGCTGGGCCTGCCTTATGCACTGGTTATGGCTCATCTGTCGGCGGAAGTGATTCTGCGCATGTTCTCCACCTCCGCGCAGCGCGCCGAAGGCATTGTGCTTAAGACGGCTGACTTTGGGGAAGCAGTCACAGGGGCCTTAAATACTGAACAAAAACGCTCAATGGCTGTGCTTGGCGCGGCCGTGTCCTTGTGGTTTAGCGAACCCCTGCATGGTATTGACCCGGCCCTGGTCGCAGTCCTCGCGGCACTGTTGATGTGCTCACCGCAGGTCGGCTGCGTCGATTTCAAAGACACCATTCGCCAGGTGCCGTGGAATCTGCTGCTGTTTATGGCAGGCACCATCGCCATGAGCCAAGCACTGTTATCGTCCGGCGCCGCCGATGTCTTAGCGTCTGCCATTTTGGGCGCAGCACATCCAACGCTGTTCGTCGCGCTTGTCATCATTGTGTCCTCCGCAGCACATCTGGTCATTCAGTCACGCTCGGCGCGCTCGGCAGTATTAATCCCGTTGGTCGTGGCCACTGCACCCGCGATTGGCGTTAATCCCGTCGCCGTCGCGTTCATCTCCACAGTGGCTGCCGGTTTCTGCCACACGTTGCCATCCTCGGCCAAGCCGCTGGCTATCTTCGCCAATGCTGAACTCGGCGATGAACCCGCCGCCTTTTCCACACGTGAACTCATGCGCGTAGCAGCAGCGCTATTTCCTGTTCATCTCATCGTCATGGGGCTTTTCGCCTGGCTCATCTGGCCAGCGCTGGGCCTAAATCTCTGCTTGTAAAAATCCATCCCACTTCAAAGGAGTATTTCCCATGTTGTACGCACCTGAACGCATCCTTGTCGCACCTTCTGGTTTTAAAGAATCCCTCTCGGCGATTGAAGTCGCCGATGCCATCGCCGCCGGTATCCGCCGTGTTCTCCCGGGCTCTCGCGTTGATACTTTTCCGGTTCCTGATGGCGGTGAGGGCACCGTTGATATTCTCGCCCAACGCCGTGGCGCTGTCACCCATACTGAAACAGTCACCGGGCCCGTCGGGCAGAAAGTTCAAGCCACCTGGGTGGAGTTTCCTGAATCTAGCATCGGGGTTATGGAAATGGCATCGTGCGCCGGGCTCTCGCTAGTGCCCAGCGATATGCGCGATCCGGGTGCTACCACCACCTTTGGGGTGGGCGAGCTTATCAACATCATGATTGAGCGCGGCTGTAGCAAAATCGTGGTGGGTTGTGGAGACTCTGGCACCTCCGATGGCGGCGCGGGGGCTTTAGAGGCACTGGGAGTTATTACCCTGGATAAAAAGGGCGAGAAAGTCGAACGCGGCGGGGCAAACTTGGTACACGCCAAGTCCTTGGATACCAGCAGTATGAATCCGCGGCTGCGCGATGTCAGCATCACCATGGCGTGTAACCGCCATAACGTGTTGACGGGAAAGCGCGGCGTTGCGCGCGTCTTTGGACCGCAAAAGGGCGCGACGAAGACCCAGGTTAAAGAACTCGCCGAGGGGTTGAGCTGTTGGGCAGATTTGCTTGTCGATGCCTTCGCGCCCATCGCCGACCTTCACAAAGGCCCTGGCTCTGGTGCCTCCGGTGGGCTCGGCGCCGGCCTGATGGCGCTGGGTGCTGATGCCGGTGAGCGCTTTGATGTGCTGCTGGAACAGCTCCCAGCTGAACGCGACCTTCATGCTCTTATCGCCACGGCGGATCTCGTCATTACCGCTGAAGGCGCCATTGATTTCCAGACTCCCCGCGGCAAAGTCCCGGCCGAGATTGCACGGCGTTGCCAAGCCACAGGAGTACCGGTCATGGGACTAGCTGGCTCCCTGGGAGAGGGCGCCCCGAGCGTTCATGATGTGGGAATCGGTGCGGTGCAATCGATTATGACCATTCCAATGGAGCTGGAAGACGCAGTCCGTGATGGCCGTGACCTGCTGGTAGATGCTTCTGAACGTGCGCTGCGCCTTTTGCAACTGGGGTGCACGGTGGCAGGGCGCCAAGAAAACAAGCTACGTGTACGCTACGCCGGGATTTCTGCGTAGAACGTAGGCTAGGTCCTATGAGTAGCAAGCCTCGTGCAGCTGTTGTCGGCGCCGGTCCGAATGGGCTTACTGCCGCGGCACGGCTGCTGAAAGCCGGATGGGACGTTGACATCTATGAAGCAGCCTCCACACCCGGCGGAGCGGCACGCTCGTCAACGCAGCTGTTTGCCGGTGCAACTGTTGACCTAGGCGCAGCCGGCCATCCTTTCGGCGCAGCGAGTCCCGCTTTCCGCGAGCTAAAACTCGAAGAGCACGGGTTGACGTGGAAGAACGCGCCGATTGAGATGGCGCATCCACTCGATAATGCCGAAACAGCTTTGTTGGCGAATTCTTTAGAAGAAACCGCCGCAGGACTAGGCGTAGATCATAAGGCGTGGGTCCGCTTACACGGACATGTTGTGGACGGCATCGATAAGCATCTAGCGAATCTTTTGAGGCCGATGTTGCAGGTACCACCGCACCCTGTACACCTTGTGCGCTTTGGCCTCCCGGCCCTGGCCCCGGCTTCTTTACTGGGGAAGGCATTGTTTAAGTCGGAGCAGGCTAAAGCATTGCTTGCCAGCAGTGCTGTGCATGCAATAACCTCTCCCGACCGGCCTTTTACCGCCGCTTTTGGCATTTTATTTGGCGCCCTCGGCATGAGCCGCAGGTGGCCCGTTGCTGAAGGTGGCACTCAAGCCATCGTGCAAGCGCTGGTGTCTGTCATTAAAAGCAACGGCGGAAAAATTCACACTGACACTAGTGTGCGTGACTTGCGCGAGCTGGGGCCTGTCGATGCCACTATCTTAAATCTCACCCCACGGCAGATTCTCGCGTTAAAAGGCACTGATCTTTCAGCAAAGACTCTTCAGCGATTGGGAAACTGGCAGTACGGTCCCGCGGCGTACAAAGTCGACTTCCTGCTCAATGCGCCCGTGCCGTGGAAAGACCCGCGCGTTGGAGAAGCTGCAACCGTGCACATCGGTGGAAGCGTAGAAGAAATCAGCTTTGCCGAACGCGAAGTTGCAGCAGGAAGAATGCCGAAGCGGCCTTTTGTGATGGTCTGCCAGCAGTTTGTTGCTGACCCAACGCGTGGCAACACCCTGTGGACCTATGCACATGTGCCGCATGGATACATCGAGAGCTATCCGGGAGAAGTCCGCGAACTAATCACCAGTCAGATTGAGCGTTTCGCGCCGGGCTTTCGCGACACCATCGTGGAGGCCGTGGCTACCTCCCCGCACGATTTGGAACAGGGGAATCCCAATTTAATCGGCGGCGATATCGCCGGTGGTTCCATGGCCGGGGTGCAAGCCCTTATGCGCCCAGGGATTTCCTTGCACCCTTATATGCTGCGACCTGGACTATTCATGGCCTCCGGCGCGACGCCACCTGGCGCCGGGGTACATGGCATGCCGGGCTGGTGGGCTGCCGGAGAAGCGATTAAATCCGGACATCGGCGCTAACGTGCTCATTGAAATAGGCACTCGGGGAGAGCCCTGTGCGCTTTTTAAACGCGCGGCCGAAAGCGCTAGCCGTGGAATAGCCGACGTGCAGAGCAATGGAATCTATGGGCAGACCATCGATGATGAGCTGCTTAGCCTTCGTGGTGCGCGCTTGCATGCGCCATTCCTGGAAAGTCTCGCCCGTTTCTGTCACAAATGCGCGCTCGATAGTCCGCGGCGAAGCATGAACTAGCTTCGCTAATTCGTGCAAAGTGCGCGGATCGCCAGGATTATCATTCAGCAGTTCTGCAATCTTGCGCGCAGCCGGGGTGTGTGGCCACATAAGCGTGCTGCAATGGTGGCTTAGTTTATTGAGCACATGTTGGTCGAGTTCACGGTGATGCTGCAGGAGCGAGGAATCACTTTGGACCATCCCCATAAAATAACCAGCTAGTTCCTGGTTGACCTGGAAAATACGCGGCTGGTTTAAAGCTTTCGGGGTAAAGACCTTATCTGCACCGAAGAAAATCCGGAGTAATACAGAATTGGCGTCCACGTACACGTCGTGGCGGTAACCAGCGGGTAACCATAAGGCCTGCTGTGCGTAGGTGCGGAAATGCCCGTCTTTCAGAATGTAGCTGGCGCTGCCGCGGTATTGCCAAAACACCATGTGTGCTTCCGGATGGATGCGGTTAAGCGCTTGAACCGGCCGGGACATTGGAAGTGACGCATTGTCAAAGCTGCCTGCTTGGTGCGGCTGGCTAAAGCTGATGCTTGCGGTCATTGAAATCTCCTGTGCTGAAATCCTCGTTAACGCTCAAGTGTCAGCAAGGGGTTAGAAGTTGGCGGATAAGGTATTGCCTCGAAGCTTAGCCTGCCCTAACCTAAATGGGTAAATTTGGTCGGGCTCAAGCGGGAAGCAGCGTCTGCCGCTGCACACGATTGCGGCCTGACTTTTTGAGTCTGGTTTAAAAAGACGCGTGAGATTTTGAAAGGAATTCGTGGGAGTTCGAATTGTATCCATTGACCGTCATCATGTCCGGTCATCGCAATGGAGAAGTGGAAGAATATGACAGTAGAAACTCCACAAGCGCCGGATGTCATAAAAGAGCCTCAACCGAATTCCCTCTTCGGGCGACGCACTCTTGGGCTAGTCATTATTGTTATAGCGCTATTGATCACGACGTGGCTGAGTTTCGCCGTTGGCGCGAATAAAATGCCGATGGCGGAAGTGTGGCAAGGATTCCGCGCGCATGATGATTCTGAAGCGGCCATTATTATTTGGAGCCTGCGCATCCCGCGAACCGTGGCAGGACTTCTGGTTGGTGCAGCCTACGGTGTTGCTGGTGCTTTGATTCAAGCGATGACCAGAAACCCTCTGGCAGATCCCGGAATTTTGGGCGTGAACGCTGGTGCAGGCTTTGCCGTGACTGTCGGCGTTGGCATATTCGGCCTGAGCAGCGTATCTGGCTACATCTGGTTTGCATTTATCGGTGCAGCTGCAGCCACTATTTTGGTCTACCTCATCGGTGCAGTTGGGGGAACTGCCAATCCGGTGACCCTGGTGCTAGCCGGTGTTGCGCTCGCTGCAGTGCTAGGTGGTGTCACCACCTTTTTGACCTTGATTGACCCCAATACCTTTGAAAGCATCCGCAACTGGGGCCTGGGATCCATTGCCCGCACGAGCATCCAAGACACAATGATGGTCGCGCCTTTTATCGCCGTGGGGCTACTCATCGCAATTGGCTTGTCGGGCTCGTTGAACTCCATAGCGCTTGGCGATGACCTCGCTGCCTCCTTGGGCACCCGCGTTGCTCGCTCGCGTGTATTCGGCATCATCGCCGTGACCTTGCTTGCCGGTGGCGCTACGGCGCTGACCGGCGGTATCGGATTTGTCGGTTTGATGATTCCTCACGTCGTGCGCTGGTTCGTCGGTCCTGACCAACGCTGGATCATCATGTACTCCATCTTTGCAGCCCCAGTGCTGGTTCTTGCGGCCGATGTCATTGGCCGTGTTATCGCCCGCCCAGGTGAAATTGAAGTCGGTGTGGTCACCGCAATCATCGGCGCCCCAGTGCTCATTGCGTTAGTGCGTCGTCGAAAGGCTAGTGGTCTGTAATGCTCATGAAAGAAAACAAAGAGATCGACTACGGATACAGCTCGCTGACCATCCGCAATAAATTCTTCTCACTCCGCCTGCCCGTCAAGATTCTCACGGTCTCGGCGATTCTGATTATTCTGGGTGTCTTTGCTGCGACAGTGGCGATTACGCTGGGAGATTTCCCCATCACGCTAAGTCAGGTCGTACAAGCTATTGCCGGTGTGGGCGAGGAATTCCACGTGCTCATTGTGCGTGAATGGCGCCTCCCGGTTGCAATCGCGGCTGTGGTTTTTGGCGCGCTACTTGGTTTAGGCGGTGCAATTTTCCAGTCACTGACCCGCAACCCGCTGGGCTCGCCTGACATCATTGGCTTCGATGCTGGTTCTTACACGGCCGTTGTCTTGCTGATGCTAGTAATCGGAACCACCCAGTACTGGACTATTGCAGCGGGTGCCATCGTCGGCGGTGTTATCACAGCCTTCGTGGTCTATATCTTGTCCTGGCGCAACGGGGTCCAGGGTTTCCGCCTTATCGTCGTTGGCATTGGTGTTTCCGCCATGTTGACTTCAGTCAACTCCTATCTGATTACGCGGGCTGATGTTGACGACGCCATGATGGTCGGATTCTGGAGCGCCGGCTCGATTAACCGCGTGACCTGGGAATCACTAATTCCAAGCGTTGCCATCGCCGTGGTCATTTTCGTACTCGCTATGTTCTTAGCCAGGTCTTTACAGCACATGGAAATGGGAGATGACACAGCGCTCACCCACGGATTCAAAGTAGGCCCAGCCCGCCTGGCACTGATCGTGGTGGGTGTTGCTACTTCAGCGCTAGTCACTGCCGCCGCCGGCCCGATTGGCTTCGTGGCGTTGGCTGCGCCGCAACTGGCGCGCCGAATTACTAACTCTCCAGGAGTCAGCCTTTTGCCATCGGCAGCAATGGGCGCGGCGCTGCTATCAACAGCGCACCTATTAGCCCTTGTAATCGCTACTTTCTACCGGCCTATTCCGGTTGGATTGATCACCGTTTCTATCGGCGGTTGTTACATGATTTGGCTGCTCATTCGGGAAACCCGCCGTCACTACGGCCGTATCGCTTAAGCACGAGACAGGAAAAGAAATGAACCAAGAAATACACTCAGCCGCGTCTCGGTTGCGGATTGAAAATGCCACCATTGGCTACGACAAGACCATTATCAGCGAAGACATCTCAGTAGAGATTCCGCATAATTCTTTCACCGCCATCATTGGCCCCAACGGCTGTGGTAAATCCACTCTGCTGCGTGGGCTCGCCAGGGTTTTGACTCCGGTCAAAGGCCGCGTGCTGTTGGATGACAAGGATATTTCCACATACAAGCCCAAGGATGTAGCGCGCGAACTGGGCTTGTTGCCACAGACCTCGCTCGCACCAGAAGGTATCCGCGTGGCTGACCTTGTTGCGCGTGGGCGCGCACCGTATCAATCGCTGATTCAGCAGTGGCGTAAATCTGATGAAGAAGCAGTCAACGCGGCGCTGGAAGCAACCCGCTTGACGGAACTGGGAAGCCGCTTTGTTGCAGAGCTTTCTGGTGGACAGCGCCAACGTGTATGGATTGCGATGTTGCTAGCGCAGCAAACACCCATCATGTTGCTCGATGAGCCCACCACCTTCTTGGATATCGCACACCAGTATGAGCTCATGGAGCTGCTGCGTGATTTCCACGAGGACGGCAAAACCGTTGTCACCGTCTTGCACGACCTAGACCAGGCGGCGCGCTACGCCGACCACCTCATCGTGATGAAGCAAGGAAAAGTCATCACCACGGGTTTCCCGCAAGATGTGCTGACGAAGGAACTGGTCAAGGAAGTCTTTGGCCTCGAAGCCATGATCTGTCCAGACCCGGCCACCGGAACACCGAATGTGGTTCCCCTGGACCCCCGGGCACAGAAACCTGCGGACAGTGAGGTTCTCGATAAATCGATGTTGCGCACTCGCTAAAGCTTCACATACATAGTCCGCAAGTTAGCTAAAACCTCATTCACAGGAGAACCCTTCATGGCCAACAGCCTTCGTCCTCTAGAGATTTTCCCCATCACCACACGCTTTTTGCAGGTTATTCGCACAGCTGATGTCACCCCCGGCATGCGCCGAGTCACCTTGGGCGGTGAACAACTCAAAGCACATACTGCAGATAACGGGTACCCAGTGGCGGAGTTTCGCTCCGATGGCTTTGACGATGAATTCAAGGTGCTCATTGACCACCCAGATGCGCAGGAATCTCAAGGACCTACCCAGCTGGATGGAGTTTTGGATTGGCCCCGAGGGGAGGGCGCGAAGCTGCTTCGCACCTACACGGTGCGCCGCTGGGATCCGGAAACCGGTGAATTGGACGTAGACTTCGTCAACCACGGAGTAGGCCCAGCTACGAGTTGGGCACGCAACGTGAAGGTAGGGGAGACCGTCCAAATTGCTGGCCCGAAGTCTTCTTCTGCGCACCCAGAAAATGCTGACTGGGTATTGGTGGGAGCAGATGAGACAGCCCTTCCTGCGGTTGCCCGCTGGTTGGAGGAGTGGCCTCAAGGTGCACGTGGGCAGGTCTTTATCGAGGTTGAAGAAGATTCTCACCGCCAGGACCTGGTGGTGCCAGAAGGTGTTGAGCTGACCTGGTTGGTACGCCATGGGGCAGAAGCCGGTACCACCACGCTGCTTTTCGATGCCCTCAAGGCCGCCGATTGGTGGGAAGGCACGGTGTTTGCGTGGGTAGCTGGCGAAGCCGGAACACTCACGCCGATTCGCCGTTGGCTTCGCATTGAAAAGCAGCTCGATAAAGAACAGATTGATGTAACGGGATACTGGAAGAAACAGAAAGTCACCGCAACAGCAGACAATCCCGAATTACCAGATTTCACAGCGCACGAAGATGTGCGCGAAGTATTTCATGAACTGGCAGAAATCATGCCAGGCTTTGCCCTGCGAGTAGCAGCAACTTTAGACTTCGGTCCTACTTTTGGGGCTTCAGAGCTCACGATAGAAGAGCTCGCACAGAAGACCGGAGCGAACCAAGTCGGTTTGTTTAAGCTTCTGCGTTACTTGGAAGCTATCGAGGTAGCAGAACAAACGGATGCCGGCTGGAAGCTCACCGAACTGGGCCGCGAATTAGATAATGATTACGTCATAGAGGACCTCAACCTAAACGGCTACTTTGCTCAACGCGAACTTGCTGCAATTAGCGCACTGCTTAAAGCTGTGCAGGACGGCACTCCAGAAGCGTTTGAGGAAACCCCTGCACACACCGATGAGCGCGTCGAAGCAGAAAACGAATTTGCTGGCTATGTTTCAGGCGCGCTGGCAGCAGACCCAGTCTTTGCAGAACTGGAGAGCATTGCTCTTGTCGGCCGCGGGACGAAAGCCTTTGCCCAGGCATTCGCTGAGAAATACCCCACGGCAAAAGTACGTATCGTTGCCAGCCCTGCTGAGATTCACGCGATTAGAGCTCAAGGGGAGCTGCCTGCAAGTATCACGCTGGATTCGAATCTGACAGATGCTGATGTTGTGCTGGTAATCGAAGCGCTTAATGACCGATCTGATTTTGAATCCGTCGCATTGTTAAAAGAGGCCGCTAACCACGGTCGCCTTTACTACTTTGCGCGTGCGCTTAACCCGGACACCGCGCATGATCACGACTATGAAGATGATTTAAGCTACTTTGCGCTCAATGGTGGTAGCTACCGGACCGCGCAAGAGCTCGACAAACTATTTGTCGAAGCAGGACTCGGTATCCCACAACGCCGAACCATTGGCTGGGGTGCGACCTTGCACGAATTTGAGGCATAGGACAGCGCATATGACAGCCACAATTCCTGAGCGCAATTGGGGTTGGGGACAGGCACCAGATAACCCCACCCCACCGCGCATCACACTAGATCCCACGTGGACACCGCGTCAGTTAAGCTTTGCTCTTATTCGGGCCAATGGGAAAAGACTCGCGCTAGCTTCTTTGTTGTTGATGGCCCATGGAATAGCCAGCATGCTCATGCCCACGGTCGTGGGGCGCGTGGTAGATGATGTGGCAACCCCTGCCTATGAAGGCTCCAGCTTCGCAGAAATTTCCGGCTCGCTGTACTTCTGGTTCGGCAGCTTGATCCTGCTATATCTCATCATGCACTTCTGCTTCCGCCGCGGCAGCAGCACGGGGTGGCTGGCAGTGCAGCGCTCACAATATGAGCTTTCGCAGGCAGTTGTTGAACGCGTGTTGTCTCCGCGTGGATTTGAAGGAACCCAGCGCGCGCCGGGCCAGCTGCTATCTATTGCAACTGGTGATACGCAGCGCGCGTGCCAAGTCTTCTACATCATCGTCTATCCTCCCAGCCAAGTAGCGTCCTTGGTCGTGGCGATTGGCACCTTAGGTTTTATCAATATTTGGCTTGGGCTGGGCGTGGTTATTGGCCTTCCCATTTTGTTGGCTTTGATGCATTTAGCTGCCCGGCCTTTGCGAGATCGCAGTTTGAAAGAACAGCACAGTTTGGCCGATGCCGCCGGGGCTGCCGCAGACCTGGTGTCTGGATTCCGAGTCATTTCGGGATTACACGCGCAAAAGACCGCGGCACAAAGATATAACGCTTTCAGCCGGGAAGCGTTGCGCCACACGATCTCAGCACGCAACGCCCGGGCAGCCTTTGAAGGTGTCACGACCACGGGTGCGCAATTAGTCGCAGTCGCTGTCGCATTAGCTGCGGTAGTCATGGCTTTTCACGGAATGATTACCGCCGGTGAGCTGATTACGGCAACCAGCGTTGCAGTCATCATGATCTTCCCCGTCGAAGAGCTCGTGGGAACGCTGGGCTCCATGTGGGCTATTTCCCAGGCGTCTGCACAGCGCGTTTTAGGACTGCTGAATGCAGGTTCGCACCCAGCGACTGAAGGCACCGTGGAATTAGAAGGTA
The DNA here is from genome assembly GCF_002967075.1 of Corynebacterium sp. J010B-136. GTDB lineage: Bacteria > Actinomycetota > Actinomycetes > Mycobacteriales > Mycobacteriaceae > Corynebacterium. The sequence goes on from NZ_PUGE01000006.1 coordinate 138,513, forward strand.
ATGAGCACTTTGTGGCTTTTGAAGAGCTGAAGCTCGCGCAAAATATCATCGACGAGCGCATCGAACCTGATGAGTTTGTCACTTTAAACCTTTCGCAGGAAGCAGCGTCGCACCTTTCGGAAATTCTCTCGCTGCGCCGCGTTCCTGAAGAAGGAACTTTTGTGGTTGGCGGTTTCGACATCACCGCGCTCACCCCTCAGACCTTGCACAGCCAAGTCATGGTGGTGCCGCACCACCCGGGGCTTTTTGCTGGCACGGTCTTGGAAAATGTGCAATTTCACGGCGGTGGGGAGATAAGTCCCCGCACAGCACGGGAAGCACTGGACGTAGCAGCTTTTGGGGAGCAGGAGCTTCCCGATGGCCTTGGTACGCAGCTTGGCGATGGCGCGTGGGAACTTTCAGGCGGGCAACGCCAGCGCATCGCCCTTGCGCGTGCTGTTGCTGCGCGTCCCCCAATCCTCGTGCTTGTCGAGCCCACCACGTCGGTGGATGCAGTGACAGAAGAATTGATTGCCAATCGTCTTATTAAAAACCGTGAGGGGCTGTTGACCATGGTCATTACCTCGAGCGGTGCGTTTAATGCGGCGGCCGACCGGGTCATTACCCCCAGAGAGTCAGACAAAGTTTCGGTGGAGGGCCGGTCATGAGCACTAACAATTACCAACTTGGTGCCGCGGACTCCGCGACGGTCCTTAGATATTTATGGAAGATGATTCGTGGACGCAGACTCGCGTTAGCCTTCGTTTTGCTTATTTTCCTAGCTGAATCTGCAACGGCACTGGTTGTCCCACTTTTGATTGGGCGCATTGTCGACCAGCTCAGCTTCAACGGGGTGAGTCAATTACCAGATGGATTCGCACTTATGGTCGCAGCGATCGTCTGTGCTGCTTTAGCCGCTGGCTTATTAGCGTGGTTGGGTGGGGTCGGAATATCTCGAATTTCCGAGACCCTTATCGCCGAAATCCGCGAAGACTATGTCGGTGCCGCACTGCGCCTGCCGCGCGCAACGGTGGAAACCGCCGGTACTGGTGACATTGTGACTCGTGCTTCCGATGATATCGCCCAGTTATCCGGCACCATGCCTGATGTCTTGCCACGATTTTTCATCTCTGGCTTTACGGTCTTGATGATCGGCGGCACCATGACAACTATCGATTGGCGCTTCTTAATCGTCTTTGTCGCACTGATTCCTTTATATATCTCGCATATCCGGTGGTACCTCGATAATGGCCCGCCCATTTATCGCAAGCAGCGCGCCGTCGAATCCATACGTGGCCAGCATATTCTGGGCACCTTGGACAATATGGATACCGTCAAGGCTCACCAATTAAGCCAACACCAGCTGGAGCGGATTTCTGTATCTTCGTGGGATAAAGTCCGCTGGGCGATGCGTACTCGTATCGTACAAAACTGGCTCTTTGGCCGCCTCAATTTCTCCCAGGCCCTAGGAATGTTCTCGGTACTGGCACTGGGAGTATGGCTAGCATTTAATGGCGAAGTCACACCCGGTGCGGTTACTGCCGCAGCCTTGCTATTCCAGCGCATTATCGGCCCGGTTCAGGGGCTGGTGTACGTGATGGATGATTTCCAAGATGCATTAACATCGCTCGGCCGGCTCGTCGGAGTTATTAAGCATCCGCAGGAAAAGGCTGCGGGGGAGCATCGACGAGCACTGCATCCTGATGCTTTGGTGAAGCTGAGCGATATGGACTTTGCTTACCCCAATGGCCACCATGTGTTGAAAAATATTGATGTAGAAATTGCACCGGGGGAGACCATTGCCGTTGTCGGGGCGACTGGTTCCGGTAAATCCACCTTGGCGTCTTTGGTCTCTGGTGTCTATGGGCCAAGTCGCGGGGAGATTCAGCGCAGCATTAGTACGGCGGATATCTATTCGCTGTCGCAGGAAACCCACGTTTTCATGGGTACAGTTCGGTCAAATCTCACGCTGGCGAAACCTGATGCTACCGAGGAGGAAATCACGCAGGCGCTGATGTCTACCGGCGCATCTTCCTTTGTCATGGCTTTGCCGGAGGGACTAGATACGGAAGTTGGGCATGGTGCCCGAAATCTTGAACCATCCCAGGCTCAGCACTTGGCGTTGGCACGGTTGAGCCTGCTGAACCCGCCACTGGTCATCTTGGATGAAGCTACCGCTGAAGCAGATAGCGCGGATGCGGAAGTCCTGGACCGAGCATCGGATGTGGTTACTTCAAGCAGCGCTGCCATAGTCATTGCGCACCGTTTGTCACAAGCTGCACGTAGTGACCGGATTGTGGTCATGGATAACGGCCGCATCATCGAGTCCGGCTCGCATGAGCAATTGCTTCAGGCCGAGGGCAGTTATGCCCGGCTCTGGAAAGCCTGGACGGCAGGGGCTGAACCTTAAAGCTCCCGCGTTGACCAATCCAGATAAATTCGACGAAAGGACTCTTATGTCTACTCCCAATATCCGCTCACGCAAGTTGATGCTTGTATCTTTGCTGACCGCAGGTGCACTGACTGTCGCTGGCTGTTCCTCTGATGCTACAAATGACAGCACTTCTTCCGAGAGCACCAACAGTACTGAGGCCGCGGATATCTCTGAAGCAACTGCTGAAGGGGAAACCCGCACGGTTACCGATTCCGAGGGCAATGATGTTGAAGTGCCCGCTGAACCACAAAGAATTGTGACTTTGCACTTTGCCGCGACTGAGGCACTAGTTGACTTAGGCCTGACTCCGGTGGGGCAGGGAAGCTTCAATGACGGACTGCTGCCACCAGAAAAGGCCGCGGACATCAAAGATGTTCCGACTGTGAATACGGAGGATGGCCTGCAGCTGGAAGCGATTGCAGCCCTCAAGCCAGATCTGATTCTGGTCCCTAACATGATTGAACCTTCTGACGTGGAGCAGCTTCGCGAAATCGCGCCTTCGTATATCTACACCCACTCCGGTGAAGAGCGTGCGAACTGGTCTGGAAGTGTTGCGCAGATTGCCGATGCCACCAACCAAAGCGCAAAGATTGACGAGCTCGAGAATGCTATGGAAAAGCGTCAGGAAGAGATCGCTGAAACTTATTCCGCGGAGCTTGCCGATCGACGCTTTGCTGTCCTCAACTCTTATAGTGAGCAAGAAGTAGCACTCAATAGCGACACCAGCATGTTGGGAAGCGTTCTGGGGCCTGCTGGTGTTCAGTGGTCGCAGCAGCAAAATGACATTGTCGGCGACGAAGATGGTGGTGAGCTCACCGTTTCTTTGGAACAGCTCAATGAGGCAGTCGGTGATGCTGATGTCATCTTGTACGGCACAGACCTCAATCAAAAGCCCACTGAGTACTACGAGACCATGTCGAAATCCGATATGTTCCAAAACCTCGACGCGGTCAAAGACGGCAAAGTCTACCCAATTGGCAAGATGACCGTCGCCGGTTACACCGATGCCATGGCATCGCTCGACATGCTTAAGGAACTGCTCAAAGACATTAAAGGCTAATACATCAGCCGAGCAGATTTGGTGAGTCTCAGGGTTGTTGATAGAGTTGGGGCCGTGCCATTGACATGCAATGTTGATGACAATCGGCGCGGGGTGGAGCAGCTCGGTAGCTCGCTGGGCTCATAACCCAGAGGTCGTAGGTTCGAATCCTGCCCCCGCTACCAATTTCAAAGAACCACAGTCAGTAGAAATACCGGCTGCGGTTCTTTTTTGATCTAGCTGTTGAGCTCTCAAAGGTGGGCGGGTTCAGTTACAGTGATCATTGAGCGATGGGCGTGGCTGTTTGAGCCAAAGGGAGCACCGCTTGCCTTCACTAGCTTGGGTAGACCGTGTTGCCGCAGGTGGAGCGGACTAATCAGTGGAATCCCTGCCGATATATCACTCTTGCACCAAACGTGCTGCCACAACTTCGCGTGCCCATTGCTCGGGGAGAGCTTCGAAGAACTTCAATCCTTCCAACGCACGGTCATCTACTTTGGGAAGTGGACGTTTGTCTTTCGGTAGTCCCTCAATCTCACTGATTCGTTCTGCAACGGCCTTTCTGTCCAGTGGGCGCTGCAGGCGGATCCGGTCGTGCCGCGCTGATTGTGATTGTCGTGCTAACGAATCACCAAGCCAAGCTATGAGTTGTTGGTTTCGGGGCCTACCTGCCCAGGTCCACCACTCCGGTTCCAAAGAGTTAGAGTTCGAGGCCTCTACGAAAATGAGACCGTGATTTGATACCAGGCTCCGTCCACTCGCGCGTAAGTTCGCAAGTGCGTCTGAAGCCCGAGACGATAAAAGTACCCCGCCTGGATCCTTGCCAAGTAAAACATCCCGCATCCCCTTTGCTAGTGCTGCCCCCACACCACCTGAAGACATCCCCCAGCGGGCTATCCCGCTAAGATCTGTTGCTTCCACACGAACTTGGCGTCGGGACCAGTTTATGTCAGTGACCTTCCACGACCTTCCAGCTAGTGCTAACACGCGCGGCCCTTCGACGGAGGTAGTCAGTGTGTGTGACTCTACGGTGCCGATCTCGGCGCGCCCAGCCAGCACTGTGAAGAGTGGCGGAGAAGTGAACGCGCTCAAAAGCTCCATGAAATGCCGACGGCCGAACGCCTTTTCGGCGGCTTCTCCTATAAAAACATAAGGCCCGTCCTCGTTGAGCATGCCTGCGGAAAGTAAGTATTCCAGCACCTCATCGGCCTGTCGTCCTAGAGACGATCGTGACATGAGCGTGGATGCTGTCCAGCGTTCGTGCCAGGTAGAACGTGGGAGAGCTCCTTCCGATAGGCAAGCTGCAAGAATCTGCTGTGCTACTAGGTGAAGCGGAAGAACTGGTGGAACGACTGGTTCCACGAAACCATCTGCCCATGCATTGAGCATTCCCAGAGTTTGGAGTAATTCCTGGTCGTCAAGTGATATAAACAAACAGTTTCGGGTTGTTTCAGCGCGCCTACCCGTGCGTCCTAGCCTCTGCAAAAACGATGAAACGGACGATTGGGACCCAATTTGAATCACTCGGTCAAGGTCGCCGATGTCGATGCCGAGTTCGAGGGTGGAAGTTGCCACGATGATGCAATTGGTCGCCGTAGCAAATGCCTCTTCAGAACGCCGACGTTCCGTAGCTGATAAGGACGAATGCGACAGATACACGTCAACGTTGCGATCCCCCAATGCTACAGCAAGCTTTTCCGCGCGAGCACGAGAATCAACAAAGACAAGCCGCTTTTCTCCCTGATGAAGCTTAGAAAGCAGAGTTGCGGCTTGCTCCAGGGATTCAACTCGATCGACCCGCAATTCAGGTACAACAGCGGTACCGGGTACCTCAGGATTAATTACTTGCCCCGGTCGATCTAGTGAACCTTGTAACCAGCCGAGCAAATCCTCTGGATTCCCGACTGTTGCGGACATTCCTATCCTCTGGATAGGAGACTTTACTAGATGCTCCAAGCGTGCGAGCACTCCTTGAAGGTGCCATCCACGGTCATCTCCTGCGAAAGAGTGAACTTCGTCGATGATGACGGAGCGCACCCCTCCCAAGAATCGTCGGTGGTCAACCCCTCTTGAGACCATCATTGCTTCGAGGGACTCGGGAGTCGTGAGTAGTACATCGGGTGGGTCAGATAGCATCTTTTTACGCGCTGACTGTCCTACATCTCCATGCCACACACCGACCCTGCGCCCGAGCCAGGATGCGTAGCCACTTAAACGGGGTTCTAAGTTGTTGAGTAGAGCCTTGAGCGGGCAGAGATAGAGAACGCTTACTCCGCAAAAGTTTTCAGTTCCCAGGCGGCTTAGCACGGGAAAGAATGCTGCCTCCGTTTTTCCACCGGCAGTGGGAGCAAGCAGTATTGCATCTTCGCCATTAATGAGTGGATCTACTGCGGCCTCCTGGAGCGGACGTAATCCTGGCCATCGCAGCGTGGTTGCAATATGGTGCTGGAGCACGGGGTGTAGAGACGAAAATCCCATTAGAACTCGATGTCGTCCGGGTCGGTTGCTATAGCAGCGCGTTCTGTATCATTCATTGATGCGGAAGTGATGTCAACTGTGTAGTCCTTGCGTGGATCGAAATCAGGGTGAATATCTACTCTGTCTAAGACATCGATGAGAGTACGCAGGAATTGACGCGGGGCGATGCCGACTTGTCCACCGAGTTCGCCGGCAACTGAAGAAGCCAGATCGTCAACGAATGTATCGTCTGCTGACCCCGCAACTCGGTCACTTGTTCCATCGACATACAAGTCCCGAACTTTTCGTCCGACCATGCCTAGTCGTTCCAGGTTGAAACTTTGCAGCCGTATCTGTGGAAGGCGAGGATTGTCCCACCGCGGGTCGCCAGAGAAATCAACGTGCAGTCGGGATTCTAGCGGAGGTAGGCGTTTAATTCCCTGTGGTCCTTCGAAAAAAGCGGTAGTCCCAGTGATTAGCAAATACAGGCCCGGATAATTTCCAGAGTCAATCTCATCGATCCACTGTCGTAGAGCGTTGAGTGCTTTTTCTCTGGTGTCGGAGCGCATTCGCTGTAAAGTCTCCACTTCATCAAGCACGAGAACAAGGCCGGGGTGTCCGGAGCCGCGCAGTATTTCGAGCAGCCCGCGGATGAATCCCGTGGCGGTGAAGTGATCGAGGTCGGATTTCACGCCAGCATAGCTTTTGATGGATGCGGATACGGTAGGTTGGCCGCCGAGCCATGCGGCGAGTCCATCAGCCACTGCGGCATTATCTTCGAGAACTGCTCGACGATATCCACGTAGAGCAAGTGGAAATACGGGGGCAGCCTGAGCGATGGGTGCTAGGCGTTCCTCCATGACTGTTTCGGGGTCTTGGCCGGAAGTTTCGGCGTCTGTCTCCACTTGGAAAAGCCATAGATCTAGGACCGAGCGAAAAGCCTGTCGTGGGAAGGAATCAGTGCGTAACTCTTCAATTAAGCGTCGGTAGACAGTTTCAAGTTTATGGAGGGGAGTCTCCAGCTCGGAGATTTGAACCTCCGACACTGCAAAACCGCGTGCGAGAGCGTGCTGTTCTATCCAGCGTGCAGCGAAGGTCTTGCCCGAACCGTATTCGCCGCGAACGGCTTTGAACACTGCGCCACCGCTCGCAACTCTGTCGAGCTCGCTGCCGATGACGCTCTCAAGATGATCGAGTCCGACAGCTAATTGATCGAGGCCTTCTGCGGGCACTGTGCCACGACGGAGTGCGTCAATAACTGCAGCGCGTCGTGCAGGGGAGATACTCATGCCGTTTAGACTCCAAACTGTTCAAATAGCAGATCGACGTTGAGAACGATATCGGTTCCTTCGATGCTCAAGACTTCGACACCGTCCATGTTGACTACTTGTCGCATTTTATTAATCGTGCCCTGTCCGGTGATCCGAGACAGTGACCACTTAGCGGTCAACGAATCGACGGCCATACGCCCATTGTTGCGGGAGATAGCTCGCAGCATGTCAACGAATTCTTCGACGGACCTGGCTGGCGGACCGTAACTCCGGTAGCGCGTGGGGAGCAGGGATTTGCTGCTCTGCAAGAGGGAATCGAATCGGTCTTTACGAATACTCGGTTGAGATTCCTGGAAGGTCAGCATGCCTTGACCCTCTGAAGCAGTCTTTGGATTATTTTTCGCTTTTGGCACATTCTGTGCAGCTGGTGTTTGCGCTGGAGTAGGAACCTCCTCGCGGACTTGCCACCACGCCGGCAAACGTACTTCCTGCGTTAGCACGTCATCGGTGTAAGCCGAATTATTGGCAAAATCCGCTGGCGATTGGGTCAAGACTGTTACTGGGATACATACCTCAGCTAGGGAGGCTCCCCCGTGATAACCGGAAGTCTTAGCTGAGTATCGAGTGTCCTCGTCTACAGCAAGGATTGCGGTATTTTCCCCAGCCGCCATTACCCTGGGGCCGCTCAGCCGAACCTCATTTTCTTTTGCCGGGTTGTCAGCATCGTCCGGTCGCCAGCGCGCGGAAGAGGCTTCGGCCACACGACTGAGTCCCGAAACGTGGCGTTCTGGAATGTGTCCGTGATCGGAAACCAACACGACCGTACGGCCCACCCGAGCGGCGCCTTCCAAGAGATTAGAAAGAAAAGCAATGTCCTGTACTTGCCAGGTGGTATTCATCGGATTGGCAGCAGCCAAAGAATCATCGATGTCATTCAGTACTGCAGCCACAATCGGGTGGTCAGTGGTGTTTTCAACCGTGGAACGCACGATATCATTGATGCCAGTGGTCAAGTCGTTCTTATGAAAGAGTGTCACTGCGTTTGCGCCATTTCCGATTGGACCTAGCTTCTTGGAAAACCCCTTTTTTTCTTCGCTTTGTCCGCCGTAATTGACTTCACCGCTGAACAAACTATTCCGCGAGACATTGGTGATCGTCGGAAATGCTGCTAGGGCTGTCCGTAAGCGGTCCTCTACTGGAAGCAACTCCCGCCATGTTCCTGGGTAGGTGGACATAATCGACTGAGTCAGGTCGTTTGCAGCAGATACCGAACAGCCATCGAGCACTAGCAAGAGAATTGGTAGTGACGATTCGTCATCCGTGCGACTGACGAGGGGGGCGATGACGGAGTCGAGAACTTCTTCGACATACAGGATATCCTTCGAGTTTGCTGAGCTTCCTCCATTGGTTGCAAGGCTGCGCGCAAACTCCCGATCAGCGTTTCTGCGATGCGGACGAACACGCTGGATAAGCTGAGTGGCTGCGGCGGCTAGTCGGGAATTAGACTGTCCCCACCACGATGCAGACACACACGTGTCGACCCAACTGAGTTCATCTCGGTACCAAGAGATCCACCCAGCGAGCGTGGATGGGAATTGTGGTTTGGGTAGGCTAAGCCACTGAGCAAGGCGTGCGCAAGCATTCACGGTAGCCACGTCACGAGCATAGGATGAGAGACCGACGTGTTCGTTTACTAGTCGGTGCGCCACGACTAGCTCTTGTTTGTTGTCGCTACTGAGAAAGTACTCGATTGCTGCTGCTGCCTCATCGAGACGGGCGTCAAGGCCAGCATCCAGAACCGTGGAGTGACGAAGCAGCTTCTCTGCTCCTAATTTATAAGCCAGCTGCTGAGCATCGTGCCGGACGGATTTGTGATCGTCTGGCAAACTTCGATAAGCATCGATTGCAGCTTGGGACCAAGCCTCCCATTCTGACGCGCGTGATTGGGAAATACCTGTAGCGACTCGGAAACCACCTTCAGCTCCTGCCCGGTGAGTTTCATCCATTCCAGCGGTTGGAACGATAACTTCAGCGACAAGACCATACGCGAGCAGCTGACCTGGGCCGTGCTTTCCGAGATACTTAATAGCGGACGATGCATTGGTACCCAACTGACGAGACAACCAATCCCATGCACGATCCTGTACGGCTTTGGGTACTCTTTCAGCGAAATCTTGCCAGGATGCAGCAGCTCGATCATCCGCAGACCAGAGGATTAGCTCTGCTAGCGTGGATGTAGCGCCAGGGTGGTTCTTGAATAATTTTGCATAGAGAAGTTCACGCGACACATGATCTGAGCTGAGTACTCCAGCAGGAGCCGGGCGCACACTCGCGTCGACGGAATCGAAGTAAGATAACAATCCGGGAATATCGCGTAGAGAAGGAACAACATCGGAGTGCTGTCGAGTTGCAGAAAAACGATTGCGTAGGCTGTCGCTGGGGTCCGGAGTGAAGACGCGTCCGTAAGGGTAAAGCTTTTCCTGCAGATCGAGAGGCATCTCTGAATCTGGCAGCGTGGTCAGGAAGAACCTCCACGGGGAAGCTTCATCGGATCGTCGTAATGCTGCACGCAGTAGCAATGGTGTGTTTACACGTTGGACTTCGATATTCTGGCCGTTGCTGACCCATTGGTCTCGACCAACAAAATCAGCAGAGGTGCGAATCGCAACAGTGGCGTGAGTGTAGTTCTTATTCCGCAGCTTTTCGACGTGTTGCTCGATATCACGTGGAGTCACGGTGAACGAGGACTGCAAACTGGTCACTAGCGGCCACCCAGCTTTTCAATGGTGACTTTAATCGGGGTGCCGTCTAAAGTCAGCTGCTGAATTTGCTCGATGACTTCCGACGCATCAGTGACATGTTCAAACACCAATGGGACAGTTTCGGAAGTCGGGTCTTGGTGGTGGTCTACACGTTTCGGCTCCGGACTGGAATTCGGAAGCCGCTGTGCTAGTGCACTAGTCCACTGGGAGAATTGTTCTTCGAATCTATCAATGGCCCTGTCTGCAGGAATTTTGAACTGATGAGCTTTCAAAGCTTCTTCCAACTCATCCAGCACACCTGCTGCTCCTAGATCATCACCAGGATGTTGCAAGGCGTAATTTCTTAATGTGGTTAGGTTACTGGTCAGCTGTGTCGAATTCAGCTCACGCAATGCGTCGGTGGATGAAGCTGCTTCTTTAAGGGAGACTGAAGCCTCTTGGGGAGAAGCACCTAAAATTCGGTTGTCAGCGGTCCGCGCGTTGGCCAGTCGCTCTACAAGCGCGACTGCGTCACCTCGGACAGAACTCAATGAGTCCAGCAGGTTCCGTGTTTCCACGGCTAGACGGACTCGCTGAGTTTGGGAGCCCCAATCCAGCTTGTGCGACAAAATTCCGAGTTCAGTGCTCAGTGATTGAGCAGCATCCCGGTGCTCGTTGACTGCATCTATCACCTCGTTCTGAAGACTCGTAAGATTATCTCCATTTAAGTGCTCAAATACGTTAATGCCAAACAAATGTTGCGCGACCAGAATCGCAGAATTCCAAGCCTCAGGATCCGGCAGAGCTACCGGGCGTAACTGCATGTCACCGTCAAACTCGGTGATTGTCGGTGGTTTAATTTGTGCGTTGTATCGGTACCAGGATCTGTGGTGAAAAGCTGTCCACGCTCCAACGTATAGGTCGACGGTCAGATCACTTAGTCCTTGACGAGGCGTAAGCGCAAGAATCGCGTTTCGTAGTTCAGCAACCTTGATTGGAGCGTCCAAATCTTTTCCCGAATTGCGGAGTTGGGCGTTGATTGAAGACATTGATGAGCCGACTGTGTCGGCATTAAATACGATATGAGATTCTTGAACGTTTGCAATGTCTAGCGGAGCTAGGATCATTTTAGTGGCCCGAGATGCTTCAATACTAAGGTCAGTGCGGTCATTACGGTTTGCTGCAGCTTCTCGGAGGGCAGTTAATACGTGGTTGAAGTCGGCAGGACGGATGGCCTTATCTGCATTGAATGATGGGTGATCAGGATATTTGTGATCGAAAGCCTGTTCGATGAGCCGGTCTGTGGCCTCTGCCATAGTGGTGCCCACCGGTTTCGTCAAATGTAGTGCAGGATCTAAACTTTTCAGCGGCTCCTGGCCTTCGGGGAATTGAATGCCTGAAGCTGCTCCATAGACTTCCGCGATCAATGTCCGGAATTGGTTGCTGAGGGTTGTACGGCGTTGCTCCAGCACGGAGCGAACTGCGGTTGCAGCGTCACCCGCGAGCCGTGCGGTGTAATCACGGAACCCGGATGGTTCGAGCACTCGGTTAATAATGACAAGTTCACCGAGCCTGGACATTTGCTCGGAACTAAAGAACTGCGGCAGCCACACAATCGTAAAAGGGGCCTGATCACGAACTGGTAAAGCTTCGACTCGACGATGGTCCTCAGCGGGGGTGTGCCCATGCTCATCAAAGGGAAGGTCGATGACAATACGAAGTGCCCCAGGCGTGTTGGCGAAGAAGTCATCGTTAGATAGCTCCGCAGTGTTGCGGACGTTACCAAAAATTACTTCGACCTTTCGAGGCGTACCCTTCCATGACACCGCACGGGTGAGACTGCTATCCGCTTCCATGTTGATGTTAGAAACGCGTAATGCATCACCGAGGAACTCCCGCACGAGGTTGAGACGTCGCTGTGGCGTATCCTCTTGCCGTGCAGCGTCAATAACCTCTTCCCAAGGAACCTCCTCGAGTTTGAGAGTAATGATCGGGTCTCGAGAATCTTCAGAGATAATGATCTCCGGGAACTCGCCGGCCCAATTGCGCAAGGTGGTTAATGCGTTGGTGACGTCGTCACCCTCGAAAATCTTGACCATAGATCCGTGGTTGAGATGCACGAGTCGTGAGGCAGTGATCGCTTTGAGAGAAGGGACTTCGGGGGCAAGAGCAGCCATAATAAGAGTTTTCCCAAGGCGTAGTTTGCCGCGGGCATCCTTGTGCAAATCTGCTTCCTTGGTAGACAGATCAGCACCAGCTTCTCGGTAAATTAAGGGGCGTAGCTTTTCCTGCCAGAACTTCCGGCCGTTTCTGAATCGCTGGATTAACGATGACTGTCCTTGTGACTGTGAACCGGTATCGGAAGTGATGATGTGATCGAAGGCATCGCCGACGGGAATGACTTGGTCAATTGTCATGGTGTCTCGCTTCTCGACGAGAAGTTTTTCCATTACTTTTAGTGCTGTGCGCTCGCGCTGCATCGCGGGGGAAAGATGGACGAGCGTGTCGACTAATGCAGGCGAGAAGGGAAAAACCAATTTAAAGGCATCCATGCTTGAGGCTTGGTGGCTGTCTGTTGTATTCACGCCGTCTAGCAGCACGTTGGAGATCTCTGGTCGAAGCTTCAGTCGGTCGAATGCTTGTTGTAGTACAAGTTGCTGGCCAGGCTTCGGAGTAAGAAGTCGCCGATTGGCAATCTCTGGCAAGTTTTGGGAACCCAGCTCGATGTTACGGAAGCGTCCTTCTTGGTGCTGGAGTGCTTTACGTCGTGCTTCCATGGTAGAGCCAGCTTCGGAAGTATTCTCCTGCCAATAGGCGAGGTCATGTTGACGAGCGATGAACGAGATCACCGGCACAGCCATTGTGCCGACATTGCTTTCGACCAGCAGGGTGAGCTTTTGTGCTTCCCGATTGAACATCTCTTGATCAGAGATCATGAAGGTTAGCCACAGAATTAGTTCGTCGAGGAGCAGTACCACCCCCTCGTAACCGAGGGTTTTCGCGTGGTTGGACATAATATTTAGCCCCTCCGCTAGAGGCAGCCACTCAGAACCAGTGGCGTAGGAGCTGAAGATAGTCTGTGTTAGTGCAGATGCTAGGGCGGAGCGGGACTCGGAATAGGCACTTGGATTACGGGCCTCATCGAAAGCTTCCGCGTCCCAGCCGGAATAGAGATGCTCGCCGCCGAAAATAGAAAGGTCGATACCAGCAGCTTCGGCCCCTACAGTTTTCTGCTGCCCGGAGGGCATAGAATCTGCATTATTTAGTTCGGCGAAGAATGCTTCATCCCCCATGCGGGTGCGCATCTTCTGGGCATCCTCGAAGAGCGCACCCGTAGAATGCAGCACCGGTGGGGTAACCCCAGGGTGCAGCTTACTGACCTGTTGGAGATAACCTCTGAAGATTGTATCTTCAATGGTCTTTGAACCGAGGAAATGAAACTTCAACTGTAGGAGTTTTGAATTGACAGCCTTCGGGTGATCAGCAACAAAAGGCTGGAGATCGGCGATCTCGCGGGTGAGTGGTTCACCAGCGAGAATTGCGTAGAGCACCGCCATGAAATGCGACTTACCAGAACCGAAAGAGCCAGACAGGTAGGCGCCCTGATTCTCACCGGTGTTCAACCCCGCTTCGACGTGCTCGAGGGCAGCATGCATATTCCGTGCAATATCTTCAGTGACAACGTAGGACTCCAGGGTGTCACGAAGATGTGCATCGTCGGTGGAATCTTCGAGTTTGAGCACGAAAGTCTGAGACTGGTACTCGGGGATATCGAAAACATCACGCAATAAAGGTGCGCTAGACGATGCTTGAGCGAACGGGTTGAACGACATCGCGGCGGTTACCGTCCTTTCTTTGTACGAGTTTTTCGCGTTGGTTGTGGAGCATAGTTATCGAGGTCCTCGACCGGCACACCAATCTGGTTGGCTACTTCGGTTACCTGTCCTTTGAGGTAATCCCCGAATCGCAGACCTAGTTCTGGATCGGGGTCATTGTGCCACATCATAATCCATGGTAACTGCTCATTCATTCCCGATAATAGTCCAGCGATTTCTGACGGTTCGGCGTCGGCATCCAACCGTTCGCGGGTAAGCCCCACGAGAGCTAACCCCTGCTGGAGATGATTCCAACCAGCCCAACCCAATACTTCTGTCGGGTCATCCGCTCGAAGTGTACCGGGGTAGGAGATGAACCTCTCCTTCGGCACATCGAGCTTTCCGCGGTGCTTCCACACTGCTGGGTACATGTCAGCCGTAGTGTAGTTCGGAGGTACTGGAACCTCTTCCGGAGAGATCTCTCCGGCATCCTCTCGACGCTGCGCAGCCCAAGTCTCCTCCCATTCGGCGCGCTTTCGCAGACCAGGTTTCTTGTACCTTAGTTCCTTATGAAATGGCACTGCCTGCCCCTTGAATAACTCCACTAACATATCGACGGTCGAACGATTACGTTTCGTTGACCACATTTGCAATACATCAAGTACCTCAGCAAAGGCCTGGTCAGTTTCGATAACACCAGCTAGCTCACGAATTGTGCGTGTGATTGGCATTTTTCCGGAATCGTCGAACCACAAGATCTGAGACTCCAGCCGAGTCAAAAGCCAGGATTCCAACGCCTCTTTAACTTTGTCCTCCCAGAGGTCATCTGACCAACGACGTTTGTACTCTGGAGCTTCCAATAATTTGATTAGTCTGTCATTGCTGATGAGAGCCAGACGCTTTTGGTACGTCTCGCGTTGCGCACCAATGATCTCTTTTGGTATCTCGACAACGGGGGTCGAATGATGCCGATCAAACCAAGCTGTTTCACGTCCGCTGCGAGCAAGGGTGATCTCAAAAGGGCGAGCTCCAAGGGGTAAACCAGTGACTGCTCCAACGGGTAGAGAAAGGTCTGTCTCTGTCAGGCCGTACAGATAGTACACCGACCAGTCGAGTTCCTCTTGCTCCGCGATCATCAGCTCCCTAATACGTGTGTATTCGGCCTGCGCCTGATCCAGAAGCTCGGGAGTGGGTGTGTGCTTGGCAACTAGATTTGTGGGATCCCATGTTGCGAGTTCCGTAGCCAGAGTATCTAACTGCCGTCCACGTTCAGAGACAGCACCTTCGGGAAGTGGGAACTCCTTGAGAGTGGTGCCGGTGAACTCATAGAAGTTTTCCCAAGGTCTTAGCGTCGTTCGGGCTCCTTTGCTGTCGGTGGTTGATCCTTTATTATGGCTATTTTGCCTGAGCCAGAAACATGCCACCGAAGAGTTAAGCACCCCTAGAAGGGCGAAATGGTCGTCCTCGGTGGCTTCCTTTCTGAGTTTGATGACTGGTGCGGAACGATTGAATACTTTGCCACCCCGGTCGAGCACGAAGTGATTGTGGGTTGCTACAAAGGCGAAGGTGATTCCCAGAGGTCGTCGATAACGGCTCGGGAAAAACATTGAGTGATCGAACCAACGCAGTCCTCGTTCTTCTGGCGTTTCACCGAAATCTTGACGAGTGCTTAAAACCTTGCGTAGGGGCCAGAAGTGTCGTTCCTCGGGACGGGATAATGTTCTTCTTTCGGCCTCCTTATCGTAAGGGAATAGAGTTGCGGTTCGAATGCTTATGCAAAAATCGCGGACTGTGTCACCAGTTATTAATGGCACAAGATGAGTCAGGCCGTGAGTTTGCTCGCGAGCGATGGGCATAAAATAAGCAGGATCCATGCCAGTATGTGTGGTACGTCCAATTTCCGTAGATAGGGTCTGTAGTAGAGAACCTGCGTGTCGCTCAATCGTGTTAGAAATCTCAGGTGCTGCTCCGCCCTGCAGATTCCATGGGTGTGATCCGATGAAGTCTCTATCCATTTCTCGCACAGAAATAAAGTCATTTTCGAATCCAAGGTCGTCAACATGTTCGACGATGCTTCGCCATACAAGACCATCCTCAGCATGTTTCGGAATCCCAGGCTCGCCTTGAATTCCCAAAATGCCTCGTACTTTTGTTTTTGATGGGGGTGCATTTCTGCCAACCAAGATAACTGTAGGTGTTCCGTGCCCGGGAACATAAGCTCCGGAAGAATCGATTACCTCCCGAAGATCCACGGTTGGCAAAAACTTCTCGATTAAAGGCGCACCAAACTCGCGCTTCTCGAAAGAATTCGACGTGATTTGGCCGACCCAACCTGGGCCTCGGGACGAATATTTGTCTCGAGCTAGAGCAAAGAACATCACCATACTGGGTGCGGTCATAGCGTATGTTCTCTTGCAATAGGGGCTGTAACGTTCTCGGTAAAATGCATTGAGGGCTTTGTCCTTCACTGTGATATAGGGCGGGTTACCGATCACTACGTCGTATCGCGCTGGAGCAAGAACATCGATCAGTGTTCTGAGATCCTCAGTGCCTACCGCACGTTTCGACATGTTCAATGGAATAGCATCTAGACCTGCTGAGCCTGGACCCCAATACAAGGAATCGCCGGATATCACAGTGAAGTCTGGTTTCGGAAGATCCCTCGAAAGCCATTGTTCGCCGGAGGCCTTCATAAAAGAAACAATCAGCCGGAATCTACTGATAGCTACAGCAAAGGGGTTAATGTCGACTCCGTGAATTGCTTTTGAAGCCTGAACCGCGCGCTCTCGGGCGTCGAGCCCTGGTGCTTCTTTTTCCCACCGGTCAACTAGCACCTCAAATGCTCCGAGAAGAAAGTGCCCAGAACCACATGTTGGATCAATGAGTGTGAAGCCCTCGAGAGGACGCTCCTCCAAGGCAGGGGTCAACGTCCGCTCGAGGATAAATTCTTCGACGAATCCGGGTGTTTGCAGTAGTGCATAACGCTTTCGTGCATACTCTGATAGGTCTTGATACATGTCGCCGAGGAACCTAGTTGATAGAGCATTGTCCTTGAGGCTCCAGAGAATTTTTCCATCACTGTCTACAGCGCGCCAGAAATCAATGATTTCGCGAGCTCCGCGTTCTGAGGGTTCCATGATTCGATACCCTGCGTAGTCGTCAACTAAGGCTCGGGTTGCGTCGACTTGCCCCAGTTGGCTGTAGACGTGCTGAAGGTATCCACGATAGCTTTGGTCGGGATTAGCGGCGTAAAACTGGTCCTCATGGTCGCGCGCACGCCGCCGCGCCTCATCGGAATGCCCAGAGAGCATCGCCCACGATTCGCCAAAGAGGGAATTGTCTTCGATGAAGCGGATGAACACCGAGGTAAGTACCCAACCGACAGCAGCCTGCTGGAGCTGTTCGTTCTCCCACTCCGAGTATGAACTTGCTGTGCGCTCTGCCTTTTCTGCGTCCTGGTGTGATTTCCGCCAGTGTGTTAACCGCTCAGAGTTGTTGTGAAGGCGTTCGCGCATGTCATCGACGAGTGTGTTGACAATCGGTTGTAGCGCGCGGGTTAGTTGTTGGGACATGTGTGGAATTCCTTGGGGAGAGAAGTCAAACGCGGGCAGGGTCAGCGACACGAACAATTTGTGATGGGCTGGTCAAGGGGAGAGAAAAACCTTCGACATTGACGTTCTGTTCGAGACTGCCCTTGTGCGGCAGTACAAACCATAGAGCCCGCGGATTTTGCGAGGAAGCTATGTCTGTATACTTTCCCAACAGATCTATTGCGTTGAATCGAGCCAGGATTGATAAATCGGTAAATACTACTGCGGGAGCATCGAGGTGCATGGCGTTTTCTAAAACTCGCTCTGCGGTCGTACGAACGGGAATATTGAGGTCTCGTCGTGTTTGCTCAGTATCCAACCCGAGCAGTGCCGGGAATTTTTCACTTTGACCATGCTCACTGAGTTTCTCGTAAAGATCGTCGAGAATCTCACCAGCGAGATCAACATGTGAAACACCAAACTGTGCAGTCAATGCTTCAACTACCTCAGAAGTTGTGCCCTGAGGAGCGGTGATGACGCGAACATCTCTGCTGGATATTGTTGGTTCGAGCTGGCTAAAGAGATCACGGAGCCAGGATGGGTGCGAAGCAAGCGGTTTAGGGCCGGTGAGCTTGGTGCGAGTCGGTAGCTTCGTCTCTAAACCGGTAGTGGCGTCTGGTTGATGGCGAACGTAGCGGTTGGAGCTGTTGAGTGTGAATTCAGGGTCGATATCTTGGATAAGCCTAGTAAGCTCCTGAGTACCGGGGAGCTCCCTGTTGACAGCAAAAGGAAAACGGGCTGCTAAAAGGTTCGTTAGGGAACTGCGTGCAATTGACTCAGTCGACGGGTGAATGACTAGCCTCAGCATTGTCGGAAGATTGATTGCGGTTGAATACAGTTCTCCGGATGAAGTTAACGCAACTTTCTTGGATCGGAACGTAGCGAGCTCTGGAAGCACCGATACTGAAACAGGCAAATTCGCGATGCTAAGTTCTAGGTGCTGTGCAGCTGTCGTCGAGGTTAGTTTCGCAACCGCTGAAGCTGAGAGGAACTGGGAATTGGAAACTGCCTGGCTTGCGGCATCTTCGAGTGCTTTCGGTAGCGTAACGAGTGATGGATCAGTGGCAAATGCGATATGCTCCCACGTGCGCCCACGGCGAACAATATAGAGAGTTTCTTCATCGCGGTTGAGAAATATCTCGACCATGCGAAGCACACCCTGCCGTGTACGGGAATCTTGCACATCGAGGTCGTTGTGCAACACTAATGACACAGCATTTTCTAGTTGTTCAGGGGTAGCGATGCCACCGAAGCCGCGTACTGTTCTCAGTACTTCCTCTCCAAGTTCCTCAAGGACAGCGACTAGTTCTGTCGATTGCGACCAGTACGTAGGCAGCTCAGCAGGAATCTGGTGGATGCGCTGTGGAGAGCTATTTAGAGCTGCAGCATAAATCTTTGCAGTAGCGAAAGGATCGTCGATGCCATTTGTCGTATTCGATAACGCGTGTTGCACATAACGTCGAATAATGGAATTCTTTTTGCCAGTGAATGCCACCAGTTGATCTCGGAAAGCGGCAAAAGAGGTGATCCCCGAGGTAGCCGGAACCGTCGGTGTGATGGCAGGGCTTAGCGCGGGGCGGGTCGACGGTGAATGCTCTGGGGCGTCTTCGGCGAGAGTCTTGATATGTAGGAACTCTCCTCGCATTTCTTCCGCAGATAAAAAACGGCGTGTGTGGTCACCATGCAATGCGCCACGGAAGAACTTGATTAACGCCTGCTTTTGCACTGAATTGAGAAAATCAGGGAGATCCTGTGAGTTTAAAGCTAGCGACTGGTCCTTCAGAGTGGCAGGATTTGCTGTGCCGTCTCCATAAATTGGATCTTTGAAGGTGGCGATCTTCAACAGAACGACTGCTGCGGAATAGCGTTCGGCGGCAGAATCAAACTGGCTCCGTCCTTGCTGTTTCGCGACCAGAAAAGGATCCTGGTACGGGGGTGAGCCTGCACGAACATCTTCCAGAGGCGTATCTGCCAGCGAAAAGTCAAAGAGCATGAGGCGGCGTTTTCCGCCCTTTGTTAGCATGCCAACATTCGAGGGCTTGATATCCCTGTGGACGATGCCGGTGGACTCCAAAGCCACGAGAATATCCATTAATTGCTCTCCCGACTCCCAGAAGAACTTCGGTGAGCTTTCCAAGAGCTGGAGAGAATCATTGAGGGTGTAATCGCCACAGTCAGACAATAGAAGGGCGGTGCGATTGTGTGGCAGGTTTAGAGGGCTTTCGAGAAGCGAGACGAAGTGCTTTGAGATGCGCCGGTCACTTACTGACCGAGTTAAGTCCTCGATGGCGCGTGCTTCAGCATGCAATGTCGAGTCTTTATCTGGGGATAATCCCACCTTGAGGACACGCTTTTCACCGCCCGCTGCATGATCGATAACACGGAGCCCTCGTGCAGTGGAACCAGAGCCGAGTACTCGTTCAACCTCAAACCGGTCGGCGATCATTGCGCCAATCGTAGGATTGAGGGGATCATCGCCATCATCGGCACGTCGCTCGACTGTGGTTTTGCGTAAGGAGTCAGCGAAAAGTTCAACGGGGTTTTTCAGCGCCGTGGATTTCGAGCGTGCACCTGAAGTGATCTTCCTTGTGCGTTGCTGCGGCTCAGGGTGGGTGATCGACAAAATTAGTTCGCGAACGTCGTTTTCCACGGAGGCTTTAGAAGCTGCGAGGTCGAGCCCCTGTTGCTCCCGTAAGCGAGATAGCAAACGAGTTGTGTCTGGCGCCGGCATATCGCCAGAGAAGATGAAGTATGCGAGTGCGCCTACAGAGAAGAGCTCAGCTTGGCGACGATCGCTTCCGTCACGGAATCCCTCTGGCGGCAGGAATACAGAAAACCCGTCGTAGGCGCTAGCGGTAGTAGTAGGTAGGTAGGTGGCAGTTGATGTGCCAGCTGAATCAGCAGCAGTTACTGTAGACCAACGAGAGACTTTCACTCGAACTTCTGGGCTGGGGGAGTGTAGCGCTGGAACGTCGATAAGTACGGCTGCCGGAGCTAGTCGGCGGTGCACAACGTTGTTCGAGTGTGCATAGGCGATAGCCTCCGCGACTTGGAGAATAATCTCCACCTGCTGTTGCGCGGTTAAGCGCAGCGACCGCGGCAACATATCGAGTGGTTCAAAGCCTGGATGGTCCTGATAGATCAACACAGGAGCGTCCGAGTCGTCCATGAATTCTAACGCGATCGGTCGGTCTATGCCGTCGTGATTGAGCGAGCGAAGTAGCGCATAAGACTTCTCCATTTGTCGCTCGCGTTTTAGACGTGTGGCTTGAGTATCGTTTTCGCTGGTATTTGACACATAAGCTATGCCTTTTTCGTCGTGCTTAGTGTTCGTGGCCCTGCGGATTCGGAAATCTTCGTCATGTTCAAGCTCTTCACCGAGCTGCCAACTTCCCGCAATGTGCTTGCGCCTCTTTTGTGCAGTGCCAGTGATCTGGTTGATCGCAGATTCTAAGACGTCCCGGGAACGCTTCTCACTAATAGGATCACTGCCTGGGGATTCTGTCAATCGTGCTGAGATCCCAGGCAGGTTAGTCTGTTCGGAAAGTCCGTCGCGTCCGAAGACATTTTGTGCGCCTGATTCTGAGAGCTGGGAGTGGACGATATCGCCGTGCAGAAATAAGGATTCCTGTACCCAAGGGACGCGTGTATCTTCCCTGGTGAGATGTACACCTAGCTCGCGGAATGAATGCTCGATCGTCGGCATAAGTCTGCGGAGGCGGTCTGCGAATTTCTGTGCTTTGTTCCTAGCCGTTAGATTAGGATGCCGGAAATCGGTGATACGTCCGTTTGGTCCAGTAATTTCGAAACGGTGTTCATTTCCGCGAAATACGCCGTTCCAGCTTTTTAGCTCCACTAAATGAATACGGCCGCGTCCAACCACCAGCGCATCGACTTCATTGTAGTGCCCTTGGGCGTCCATGAAAGTAAAGTTCGTCCATACCCGGTAGGGGGCGGCGTCTGGCACTGCATCGAGAAGTAATGCCAGACCTTCCCGTTCGTGGCCAAATTCAGATTTCGACACCTCATGATATCGTTCCGAGTTTGGTTTCACGAGTGGTCTCCTTTGTCGGTGGTGATTACATCTGAGGGTTTGGATTTTACCGTTCCATCAATTTTATCGATTGTTGGGTAAAGGTGGAAGTGGACGGATTTGCGTATGTTTAATTGCTAGATTAAGCCAACTAATTTATGAGATACGTTTCTTGAAAATGTGTGAACAGATGAACTCTCCAAGAATATTCAGCGAACATGAATCCAAGGGGATAGCAGATCTTTTAGTCTACTCTCCGGGACAGAGCAATAAAGACTATGCACTGGCGTATCACGAATCCGCAAAACGGCTAGCGGGCACTTTTAAAGGGCAAGCTGGTGACGATTTGATTTTGCTACCCTTTTTAGCGCTTTACAGGCAAGCGTTTGAGCTCCAGCTAAAATTACTATCAAGGATTTGATAGAACTTCGAATTGAGTTTGGAGAGGGTTGCTCTGAGGCATTGAAGCGCGATTGTTCGGAAGAATCTTTAAAGAGTCTGGGGCACAATCTCTATAAGTTATTGAATAAAGTCGAGGCTCATTATGAAGAGCTGAAATTCCCCGAACCATTTCCTAAATCGGTAAAAGATATAATCTTAGAATTCCACGAAGCTGATCGGAACGGCACAGCTTTCCGGTACTCGGGTTCGCTTCGAGGCACGGAAGAGCGCATTGATTTTCCGGAATCTGCAGACCTTCTGAACAGAGCATACATCCTGTTGGGATCTATCTCGGAATATGCAAGTTCGTTCTCGGGGATGCCTTTTCCATAAGTTCTTTCCTAAGGTTTTGAACTGCTTCCCGAAAGTTGGACTGAGAAATCAGACATCAATCAGTGCCACCTATCCGGAACTCGGGTACCAACTACGCGGAACGCCGGTAGCAACAAGCACGAAACGGCACTATTTCCTGGTGGACCTAGGGGATAATCTGCCAATTGGTGCAAAACGGTACCTATGCATGACTTCTAGCTTGGGTTCTAGTTGCTTGCTAACCGTGACTTAATTTGGCGGTAGGCAAGGAATCCGAAGAAGACGAGGCCGAAGTAGCCAATGGATGGGTAGACGAAGCCGACGAGTTCGGCGAATGGCAGCTTCAGCCCGCCGATGAGCGCTACGACGGTCAGGGCCAGGCAGACAATTGCGTAGGTGCGGCGTGAGTTCAGAGGGAATTGGTCGGCTACGGTCCACAGCATGGGTGCTGCGGTGGAGTAAATGCCAAGAAGAGTGATGAGGGAAAAGACGTAGCCAAGCCATGGCGCGATATCGATGCCGAGCATCACCAGTGGGGTGGCTTGGTCATAAACCATCGGCAATGTGGCTAGCAGTGCGAGTGCGCACAGACCCATGACCCCGCCGTATAAAAAGCCGGTGAGAACGCTCGGGCGAACGGTTGACTGCAGTGAGCGGTCTTCGCGGCCCAGGCTGGTAAGAAATGGCACTGCAATAATCAAGATGGCGGTGCTGTACAAGATGGTTCCAATAAACCAGTTCTCACTCGCCTTAGCGGGTTGGTACTGGGCAAGGTTTTCGGGGACATCGGCAAGCGCGGCGAAATTCTCCACAACCACCCACAGTGCGACGATGCCGATAACGATGACGATGACAGGTCCAATGCGGCCGATAATTTCCACCAGGTTGCGGAAACCAAACATCAAAGTAATGGCAACCACGACTGCCATTCCGGTGGCGCCGACCCAGGTGGGCGCGCCGAGGACATCGCTAAGCAATGCTCCCGCACCCGCGAACATGGTTACCGCAATCATGAAGACGAACACGGGAACGCAGTAGCGAAGTACCGTGCCGACGGTTTTGCCGCAGATGTCGGTGAAGGGATCGGCCTTGTTGTCGCGGTTCTTGCGACCCCATTCGGTCAGCGAAGAAAGCAGCCACGAAAACAGCACGACAACGAGGATGATGGCAACCATGCCCCACCAGCCGTGCGCGGTGAAATATTGCAAGCTTTCCTGACCCGTAGCGATACCAGCGCCGATGAAAAAGGAGCACTGCGCACCAGTAAATAGCAGCGCGGATTTTAGGCGCGACCCTAGCGACGAAGCAGGCGCTGCCGCTTCTGCTGGTGGCTTATCAAGCGTAGATGTGCTGAGTGTATGCAAGATTCCTCCGGTTGTAGACGGTGTGAACGGGATGCAGCGTAAATCCATGTGAGCTGGATTAAATTCACTCTTTCAATGGTTGTGCATCACGGTTTGGAAGTCATTGGCGGCTTGTCGGAGATTTCTTTGACATATGTCGAAGCGCTAGGCGCGGCGATGGCCAACTCGCTGCCAAGGGCGAAAATGGGTTAAGGCGAAGGGTGGAGAAAAGTCCGATTCTTTAGGTTTGCTGTGGGTCGGCGTTCCGATCGGGGGTAGTGCGCAGGCTGTTGGCCTCGTGTGATTTATTTCATTTACGCGTGTGTGACCAGCGAGTTCTGCTCAGGGCTGGGGAAAATCGCAGGTGGGATTTCGGGTGGTTTATTACGGCTATGTAACGCTCGAAATTTTTCGGGACGTGATCTTTCAGCACGTGACATGATGGGAGATGCCAGTGCAGTGTGATGTTGCACTAGGGGAATACTGATGTGAGATGTGGAAATGAGGCAATAAGCTTATGCGCTGGATGCCGCACCTAAAAAGAGTCTTAGTGGGCTCGGCCTTTGCGGGTGCCTTTTTTATTGGAGCCCCAGCCGCGGGCGCTGCTGAACTTCCAAACCCGGTCATTGATTCGGCTGGATTTGTAGAGCACGTCCGTGGTGAGCTGTCATCTGTAGGAGTGCAGACTCCGCAGGTAGATAGCCAAGTTACTGACGCCGTCGATGACGCGCTGCAGAAGGTAGTGCCGCACAATACGCCGGCGTTGCCTCAACCGGAAACGCCACAGGTTCCGACGGTGCCGGAGACTCCGGATGTGGCGGAATCTCCTGTAGCGGGCGAGGTAGAGGAGTTTGCGACCCAGGCCTATGACCAGGCGCAGGCGCTTACTAACCCGAATCCGATTGGTTTGCAGGAATTAACGCAGCCAGAATTTAAGCCAGTACAGGTTGATCCGAACTATGTATGGCGCAATGACCTGTTTTCTAAGGTAGCCGCTGGCAAGCCTTTTGAAGACTTCGTCTTGCACCGCGCACCGGGTTCTTTCTTTGATGCACCGCGCGTGCCAGAAGAATCCAATCAAGCCATGACCCAAGGAAAGTCTTTGTACGGTCCGGGCACGCCTATCTACATTAATGACCAGACCATGTGTACTTTGACGATGGCTGGTACCGATGCAGAAAACCGCAAGGTCGGCGTCACTGCTGGCCACTGCGCGGAAGTAGGCGACTCGGTTGCTTCGGCTGATTCCTGGCAGGTCGGCCCAACCGGCACCGTGGTCTCGAAGAATGCAGCTTTGGATTATTCCGTTATCGAATTTGGTTCGGACGCTGAAGTCACCAACTCCTACAACGGCGTGACCGCACGCGGGGTCGGTGGCAACGTGCAGCCGGGCGATGTCGTGTGCAAGCGCGGCGTGGCCACCGGTACCACTTGCGGTATGACCTTGATGAAGAGTGAGAATATCCAGCTCAACCAGGTCTGCGCGACTGTCGGCGACTCTGGCGCGCCAGTCTTCCGCAATGGCCAGATTGTGGGAGCTATCTCCGGCGGCTACCGCCCAGGAAATATGGGCTCCTCCTGCATCACCCCGCTGCAGGGTGCGCTGCATGTGCCAACCGTGGTTTCTGACTCGAATGTTGTTATCGCAGACATGAACCGTCGCGGTGGAGTAGGCGCAGGCTTTAAGTTGGCCTAGCACTACCTGCTCATAACAAAAGCAGTCCTTGAAGCGGAAAACTTCGAGGACTGCTTTTCTATTGTCTCGGGTTAATCCAGCTCTTGGGTTAATCCGTCAGGATTAACCCTATTTGGAGAGTTTGTCGAGCACTTTCGAGTGCAGCAGGCCGTTGGTGGCGATGGCCGAACCACCAGCGGGGCCTTCTTTGCCTTCGAGGTTGGTAAAGGTGCCGCCGGCTTCGGTAACCAACAAGGAGGGGGCAGCTAGGTCCCAGAGGGAGACTTCTGGTTCAGCGCCGATGTCGACTGCGCCTTCAGCGACGAGGCAGTAGTTCCAGAAATCGCCGTAGCCGCGCAGGCGCCAGGTGGATTCGGATAGATCGATGAAGTTTTGCAGCAGGTTGCGCTCGGACCAGCCTTCAAGGGAGGAGAAGGCAACGGAGGCATCGGCAAGCTTGGATACTTGGGAGACCTTCAATTGCTTAGGTTCGCCGCACCACACGCGGAAAGCGCCAGCGCCTTTCGATGCATACCAGCGCCTGCGCAACGCCGGCGCCGACACAACGGAGACTACCGGTTCGCCATTTTCCAACAGCGAAATCAACGTTGCCCAGACAGGAACGCCGCGGACGTAGTTCTTGGTGCCATCAATGGGGTCGATGACCCACTGGCGACCAGAGGTGACCGGCTCGCCACCGAATTCTTCGCCTAGGACTTCATCCTGCGGACGGGCCTTTTTTAGCTCGGCGCGCAGTTTCTTCTCACACGCTAGGTCGGCATCGGAAACTGGGGTCATATCGGGCTTTGCTTTCACCGATAGATCCGCTGCTTCAAAGCGGTGCATGGTCACAACATCGGCGTGGCCTGCTAACTCGAGTGCCAATCCGAGGTCTTCTTTGTACTTACCCACGAAGGAAGTTCTCCATTTCAGATACAACTTGCTGGTTTCCAGCGATACACCATTCAACTCCACCTGCTTCAACTTTGGAAGTTGCACCCCCGGCAGCGTGTACTAATGCCTGGCCAGGTAGCCAATCCCAGTCTGGTACAGAGTGCTGCATCCATGCCCCCATGGAGCCATCAGCAACGGTAGATAGATCCACGGAGCCTGCGCCCAACATCCGCACGGAGGCAAAATTCTGCGCTACCTTTTGCCAGGCGCCGCACAGTGCCTCATCTGCCATAAAGCGTGGGTGCAGGTAGGTAGCGAGACACAGCTGCGATGCGGGGGCATCGGTAAGCGCTGCTACTTCCTTGCCATCGCGTGAGGTCGGGTAATCACGGCCGCCGAACCAGGTATATCCCATCGCGGGGCGGTGGACTGCGCCCAGCACGGTGCCGGACGCATCGCTCAGCGCTAGTGCTGAACACCAATAATCTGAACCGTTGGTGAAGTTATAGGTGCCATCAACAGGATCGATAACCCAGGTGCGGCCTGACTTGGACTCCCGCTGCGCACCTTCTTCGCCAACGATGCCGTCGTCAGCGCGGATGGCTTCGAGCACGCCGGCGACGAATTTTTCGGCCGCGCGGTCTGCTTCGGTCACGACATCGGACACGGATGTCTTTTGCTCGGTGGAAATGCCCTGTTCACGCATGCGCCACGCCAAACGCCCGGCGTTGTACACCAAAGCCTGCGCTAGGTGGGCGTCGGTGTCATCGACGTGCGCGACGATGAAAGTCTTGGTGATAGCTGCGAGCATCTCTTCAAAAGTGGGCTGAGCTGATTCAGTCATAGAAGCTATTGTTGTCGCTTTATCAGGTGATTGCGAATTGAAATGCTTCCGCGCGGTAGACTCTAGTGCCATGCAACCGGATATTTCTGCAGCGATTGATGATCTTTCTGCCACCTTGACCACTATTGAAAAGGTCATGGATCCGCGTGCCTTGGAAGAAAGGGCGCGTGAGCTGGAAGCTCAGGCCGGTGATCCGTCACTGTGGGATGACCCAAACCATGCGCAGAAAGTTACCTCGGAGCTGTCCTCGACCCAGGGCAAGCTCAAGAAGCTGTCGTCGTTGCGCCAGCGCTTGGATGATCTGCCCGTGATGTATGAGCTCGCGGAAGAAGAAGGCGATGCATCGCTTGTCGATGAAGAGCTTGCCGACCTGCGCGATGCCATCGAATCTTTGGAAGTAACCACCATGCTTTCTGGTGAATATGACCAGCGTGAGGCAGTGATTAATATCCGCTCTGGTGCCGGTGGTGTGGATGCGGCGGACTGGGCGGAGATGCTCATGCGCATGTACACCCGCTGGGCTGATAAGCACGGACACAAGGTCGATGTCTATGACATTTCTTATGCCGAAGAAGCTGGCATCAAGTCGGCGACTTTTGTAGTCCACGGTGAATATATGTACGGCACGTTGTCCGTAGAACAAGGCGCGCACCGCTTGGTGCGCTTGTCGCCCTTTGATAATCAAAACCGCCGTCAGACTTCCTTTGCCGAGGTCGAGGTCCTGCCAGTGGTGGAGCAAACCGACTCTATTGAGATCCCCGATGCGGAAGTCCGCGTGGATGTCTACCGCTCTTCAGGTCCTGGTGGGCAGTCCGTCAACACCACGGACTCAGCAGTGCGTTTAACGCACGTGCCCACGGGCATTGTGGTGACCTGTCAAAATGAGAAATCGCAGATTCAAAACAAGGCATCTGCGATGCGCGTGCTGCAGGCGAAACTGTTAGAGCGCAAGCGCCAAGAAGAGCGCGCCGAAATGGATGCACTGGGTGCCGGCGGTAATGCATCGTGGGGTAATCAGATGCGCTCTTATGTCCTGCATCCGTACCAAATGGTCAAGGACCTGCGCACTAACCATGAAGTGGGCGATCCATCGAAGGTACTCGACGGCGATATTGATGGCTTCCTCGAAGCAGGCATTCGCTGGCGCATGGCAGAGATGCGCGAAGCCTGAAAGGCAGATGGGCACGGGCTGTAAATACTGAATAAACCTGTATTTTAGTTTTCGTACGCATCTAATGTTGCTAGTGTTGCACCTGTGATCACGTTCGAGAATGTAACCAAGGTTTATTCCACCTCCACCAGGCCGGCCTTAAATGATGTGTCTTTTAAGATCGAAGACGGCGAATTTGTCTTCCTCATTGGCCCGTCTGGTTCTGGTAAATCCACGTTCTTGCAGCTGATGGTGCGTGAGACAAACCTTACAGCCGGCGATATTTACTTCAATGACTTCCACGTCAACCAGCTCAAAGGCACAGAAATCAATAAGCTGCGCCAATCCATTGGCTATGTCTTCCAGGATTTCCGCCTGCTGCCCAAGCTCGATGTGTACTCCAACGTGGCTTTCGCGTTGGAAGTGATTGGGAAGAAGAAAAGTCGCATCGAAAAGCAAGTGCCTGAGGTACTTGACATGGTGGGTCTGGGTACGAAAGCCCACCGCATGCCGGCTGAACTATCCGGTGGTGAGCAGCAGCGCGTTGCTGTGGCGCGAGCTTTTGTGAACCGCCCGAAGTTGCTGCTTGCCGATGAGCCCACCGGCAACCTGGACCCTGGCACCGCTGATGAAATTTTGACCTTGCTCAATCAAATCAACCGCCACGGCACTACCGTGGTGATGTCCACGCACAATGCGCGTGCCGTTAACGATGCACGTCAGCGAGTTATTGAGCTGAGCAATGGCAACCTGGTGCGCGATGAGCACAACGCGGAATACGGAGAGGCTTAAAAACAATGCAGATTAAATTTGTTCTCCGTGAAGCTTTCAAAGGCCTGGGCCGCAACCTGACCATGACCATCGCGCTGGTGATTACCACCGCGATTTCTGTCGCGCTGGTGGTTGCCGGTGTCTTGGTGTCGAATATGGCGCGCGAGACCCAAGAGATTTATCTAGAGCGCGTCGAGGTGATGATTCAGTTAGATGAAGAAATCTCCAACACTGACCAGGACTGTTCTTCCGCTGCGTGTGCAGAGGTTAAAGACATTTTGGAAGCTGATGACGGGGTAGAGACCGTAACCTATCGCTCTCGTGAGGACTCTTATCAGCGCTTTGTCGAAGTATTCCGAGATACCGACCCGGTGCTGGTAGAAGAAACTTCTCCTGATGCATTGCCAGCTGCGCTGCACGTGCGACTGGTTAACCCAACCGATACCGCGCCGGTTGATGCAGTGCGTGACCTACCGCAGGTGGACACCATCGTTGACCAGGTCGAGGAAGTGCGTTCGGCGACGAATAACCTCAACTCGATTCGAAATGCCACCTTCTTGCTGGCTTTTGTGCAAGCGGTTGCTGCCATCTTCTTGATTGCGAACATGGTGCAGATCGCCGCCTATAACCGTTCCACGGAAATTGGCATTATGCGCATGGTGGGTGCTTCCCGCTGGATCACACAGGCGCCATTCGTATTGGAAGCGGTGGTGGCATCGTTTATCGGTGTGGTTCTGGCCGGACTTGGGGTTTTCGCCGCGAAGTCCACAATCGTGGATTCTTCGCTTGCATCCCTGTACCAATCCCAGCTGCTGGCGCCGATTCAAACCTCTGATATTTGGGTCTCGTGGCCACTAGTTGGCATTGCCGCTATTTTGGCTGCGGCGATTACGGCCTCGGTTACTTTGCGGGCCTACGTGCGCAAATAGTGTGGCTGGCTTCGCGCTGCTAATCGCCAGCGCCAAAGAAAAGACGAAAGAACGGACAAGCTTTAAGCTGTCCGTTCTTTTCTTGAATAGCAGCCCTTAGTGCAGGTAGGGTTAACTGTTATGGCTAAAAAGGGCAAGAAGAAAAAGAATGCGGTAGGCGCTGACGGTACTCAAACGTTGGCGACTAATCGGCGTGCCCGCCATGACTATAAAATTCTCGAGGAATTCGAGTGTGGCATTGTCTTGCTGGGCACGGAGATTAAATCACTACGTGAAGGCAAGATTTCTCTAACCGATGCTTTCGCAACCGTAGATAACGGTGAGGTTTTCCTGCGTAATCTGCATATTCCGGAGTACTCCATGGGCTCGTGGACAAACCATTCGCCCAAGCGCACCCGGAAGCTGTTGTTGCACCGTCGTGAAATCGACAAAATCATGGGCCAAGTCCGTGACGGCAACAAGACGCTGATTCCGCTGCGGGTTTACCTACGCAACGGTTATGCAAAGCTCGAACTGGGTCTTGCCCAAGGTAAACAAGACTACGACAAGCGCGAAGACATCAAGCGCCGCGACCAAGACCGTGACATCACGCGTGAGCTTGGCCGGCGTATCAAGGGCATCAACGCTTAAGTGCTTCGCCGGCGAAAGCCGAAAACAGGCTTGCGGGCGAGAGCTTTGCTTGAGCCGCAAGCTTGTGGGAATGAATATTACTGCTGTAGTGTTGTAAAGACTGTAGGAAGATGCACATCCCGCCTACAACAATGGGGTTGATTTGGTTTCGACTTCGCTCATTGAGCCAGGGGAAGCGTGCCGGTGCAGGCTAGAGACCACCGTTAAGCGTCGTAGCAACCAATAAACGCAGAGAAGAACTCTCAGCGTGACTACGCCCTCGCTGCCTAATTACAGCGACGCGTGTCTGTCAGCCTAGGTTATGTTCCTGACCTAGAACCTGGCATCGACTAGGGAACTTGCCGTCTGGCTGGGTCGACAGGGCCAGATGGGACTTCTACTGGCGACTGGGCTCATCATCCGGAACGTGTTCGTCCGAGCCGGAGAGCCGAGTAGAGATCCTGCGCGAACTGCGCACGGAGAAGCCCTGGCAAGATGACGGAGGACCCGGGTTCAAGTCCCGGCAACTCCACTCCGTAGCCCCAGCTCAACAATGTTTGAGCTGGGGCTACTTCTCGTTTTCGCCCTCTGCCCTGCAATACTCAGACCCAGTTGGCTTTTCTAGAGATCAAAATGCAATAACGGGTAGGGGAGAGGAAGTCTCGTCGGTTTCACTGCGGCTGGCGGTCTGGAAACCTCGACCGTGATAGAAATTCACTGCCTGGGTACTGTGCTCGTTGACATCGGCCTCTGTCCCGCTCTTGCCGGCGACGACATGGTTGAGAAGCATCGTTGTCAGCAACGGGGAAGAAAACTGCTACGAGAAGTGGAAATTCCTCCGAGCCGCGGGACGGGCGAATATTGATTGGTTGCACATCCATCGTTCCATA
Source organism: Corynebacterium sp. J010B-136 (assembly GCF_002967075.1). GTDB lineage: Bacteria > Actinomycetota > Actinomycetes > Mycobacteriales > Mycobacteriaceae > Corynebacterium. The sequence continues at coordinate 169,730 of NZ_PUGE01000006.1, forward strand.
AGTCAGAAGAAGCTAGCAGCGTAGGCTTGGATATGTAGTTTCGGTTCGGCGATTTTCGAAGAAGGGTGCTGCTTAAAATGATTAAGACGGTTAAAGTCCATGATTATGTCTCTGGGAAAGAGACGGCTCCTGGCAAGAAGGTCTTGGTGGATAGGCTGTGGCCACGCGGGGTGAAGAAAGAAGACCTGCCGGGTCATTGGCTCAAAGAAGTGGCGCCGTCGCCGGATCTGCGCAAGTGGTTCGACCATGATGAGGAGAAATTCAAAGAATTTTCCAAGCGCTATAAGGCGGAGCTGACCGAGGCAGATTCCAGTGGCAATGAAGACCTGGCCACGTTGCAGGAGATGGTTGATGACGGTGATGTCTCGCTGATGTACGCGGCCAAAGACCACGATATTAATCACGCGGTAGTGCTGAAAGAATGGCTGGAGAGCTGACTAGAATCTGCTTCACGGGGTGAATAAATCGGGGGCAAACGCGATACGCAGCTGTTTTTCGCAAAATTAGCTAAATATCGTCGTTAATAGGGGTTTTCATGCATTAATAGGGGCTAGATGCGGGGGAGGGCATTGGTAACAAATTGGTACCGCGCCCCACATATCGGTTGCGACGTGGTTTAAGTCTCATTAGTTTGGCTGGATACGCTGTTGCAAAAAATGTGACGCCTAACTGGACTAAAGGAGAGCGCCATGGACGATGATAAAAAGCATGCACCCCATGACGATCTAGAAAACTCAGGAGCAACTGAGAACGTCGGGGAATCCAGTTCGTCTGTGAAGACACCGACAAGCGAGCATGACCCGTACCAAGACAACCAGTCGACTGGTACCAAGTGGCTGGATAAATTCTTAAACGGTATTGAATACCTAGGCAATAAGCTGCCCGAACCATTTACTATCTTCCTTGGGTTATTCCTGCTAACAGGTATCTTGTCCACCATCTTTGCGTGGCAAAACATCACCTTCCAGGTGCCAGGCAGCGATGAAGTGCAGGAGATTCACGGCCTGTTTACTGGTGAGGGAATGACGTGGCTGACCACCACGATGGGTGAGAACTACCTCGGCTTCCCGCCGCTGGTTACCGTGCTGCCCATTCTGTTGGGTGTGGGTATCGCGGAGCGCTCCGGCATGCTCTCAGCGCTGATTCGCAAGCTCTTTGGCTCCGCACGGCCTGCCGTCTTGCCTTATGCCGTTGGTGTTATTGGTGTTACCGGCTCCGTGATGGGCGACGCCGCCTTCGTGGTCATCCCGCCCCTGGCAGCGATGGTGTTTAAAGCCGCTAACCGTCACCCGGTAGCGGGTCTGTTGGGAGGTTTCGCAGCGGTTGGTGCGGGCTATTCCACGGCACTGGTGCCAACCTCATTGGATGCTTTGTTTGCTGGTATTTCTACCGCGGTGATGGAGACCTTGCCGGACTTTGACTTCCAAGAAGTCACGGCAGTGTCTAACTACTTCTTCAACATCGCTTCCTCGATTGTGCTCGGCCTGATTGCCGGTTGGCTCATCGATAAGGTGCTGGAACCGCGCATGTGGCGCCAAGATGTCCCGACTGAAGAGGACATTGACCCAGAAGAAGCCGAGGAACGCGGCGACCGCGATGCCGAGGGTAACGAACTCTCCGCTGAACTGTCTGCCGAAGAATCCCGCGGCCTGGTCTGGTCGGTTATCTCCATTGTCATTTTGACTGCGATTATTCTGGCAGCCGTCTTGGTGCCAGGCTCCCCATGGCGCAATGAAGAAGGCGGTTTCTTGCCGTCCTCACCATTGCTTAGCTCCATCGTCTTTATTATCTTCGCGTACTTCATCGTCATGGGATTGGTTTATGGCTACGTGGTCAAGACCATCCGCAATATGAAAGATGTTGTGGACATGATGGGCCAATCTCTGGCCTCCATGATGGGCTTTTTGGTGCTGGCGTTCATCTTGGGCCAGTTCATCGCGCTGTTCTCCTGGACCGGCATTGGTACCTACACCGCGGTGAAGGGCGCAGCATTCCTCGAGCAGATCGGCCTGACCGGCTTCCCAGCAATCCTAGCGTTCTGTGTCCTAGCATCACTGCTGAACCTGCTGATTATTTCCGGTTCTTCCATGTGGACTTTGATGGCAGCGGTATTCGTTCCGATGTTTGCTTTGCTGGGCTACGAGCCAGCCTTCATTCAGGCAGCATTCCGCGTGGGTGACTCTGCAACCCAGATTATTACCCCGCTGAACCCGTACCTGATTGTGATGCTGGGCCTGTTGCAGCGCTATGAACCACGTGCCGGAATCGGTACCTTGATGGCGCGTCTGATTCCTTTCGTTATTCCATTCTGGGTAGCGTGGGCCGCGCTGCTGGGACTGTGGTACTTCGTTGACCTGCCACTTGGACCTGGTAATGGCATTATGATCGGTAGCTAATATGTGTACTGATAATTCTGGTCATTTAGATAATTCGGATCTCCGACAACCACAAGTGCCGTCGACGGCCTTCTTGGATGCCACTTCGGATTTGATTGAGGCTCGCGTGGCTGCGGCGCAAAAAGCGCAAGGCGAGCAAGAATTTCGCCTCGATGCCTATCCGCAGCAACACGAGCTGTGGGCGGCAGTGGATAGCCATGTCGCGAGCATCCAGGCAGAGCTTGATTTCATCGTCGAGGATCTGCACGCACACCCGGAGCTGGCTTTTGAGGAAGTGCGTTCGCAACAAGTGCTTGCCAAGGTGCTCGAAGATCATGGGCACGATGTTGAACTTGGCGTATACGGTGTCAGCACAGCCTTCGAATCTTCGGTGCAGACTCCCGGCTTCGATGCTGAGATACATCCGAGCATCGTGATTATGGCGGAATATGATGCGCTACCAGAAATTGGTCATGCATGCGGGCACAATGTCATTGCCGCTTCCGGCGTGGGTGCGTACCTGGCAGCGGCACAGGTACTTTCTTCGCAGGCAGCGCAGGGAATTGAGGGCAGGATTGTTCTGCAGGGAACCCCGGCGGAAGAAGGACATACCGGCAAGGAGTACATGATCCGCGGCGGCAGCTTGGAGGGCATTGATGCCGCGGTGATGATCCACGGCTTTGGCTATGACATTGCCTCACACGCGTGGGTGGGTCGTCGTTCTGCTACGGTGCGGTTCCATGGGGTAGCGGCGCATGCCAGCTCCCAGCCCTATATGGGAAAAAATGCTCTCGACGCGGCATCGTTGGTGTACCAGGGCCTGGGCCTTTTCCGGCAGCAGATGCCGCCGAGTGATAGGTTGCATGCGATCATCACTCACGGTGGGCACCGGCCGTCGATCATCCCGGCGGAATCCACCCTCGAATTATATGTTCGCTCTTTAGGCGTGGACACGTTGATGGATATCTCCCAGCGTGTCAATGAAATCGTTGAGGGAGCAGCACTCATGGCGGGTTGTGGGTTTGAGATCGAGTGGGACCCGCACCCCATGTCCTTACCGGTGCGCAATAACAAAGCTATGGCCGCGCGCTGGTCGCACACTCAAGCACAGCGCGGCAGGGTAGCGCTGCCCGAAGGTACGGTGCCAGACACCCTCGCGGCATCCACGGATTTTGGCAATGTCTCCCAGCAGATCCCCGGTATTCACCCGATGGTCAAGGTGTCACCGGAAGATGTTGCTTTGCACACCGAAGCATTTGCCACGTGGGCTAATACGCCCGCAGCCAAGCAAGCAGCAGTTGACTCCGCGGCCGGGTTGGCTCAGGTCACGCTAGATTTGCTTGCCGATGCCACCTTGCTGGACGCCGCTAAAACCGAATTTGAGCGCGCGGGTGGGCAAGTGGCAGTGGCGGACTTGCTGAAATAAATTCGACATCCAGGGTGTGTCTTACCTCACGGAATGGCACACTTGGATGTTGTTCCACTTGCCGGGAAAGGTCTTGTGCCCTGCGCTTTTGCTAACAACAACGACTAATGCTTGCAAAGGGGTGCAACTTCTGATGGGTATTCTTACCCCCGGTTTTAAAAATAGGGCTTGTAGATAAACCTTTCCTCAGTTAGGTTAGCCTTGTCAGAGCTTGGGGGAAGTTAAGTGTTTTCTACTAACTCCCTTAATGCTCAAAGTGGATATTTTACTGAGAAAGGTTTACCTATAACCATGAAGATTCGTCACGCCCTTGTGGCTTCTGTCGCAGCTGCGTCCCTCGTGTTGGCGTCCTGCTCCAACTCTGAGTCTGACTCCGCTGATTCTGCTGCAGAAACCACCGCTTCTGACTCCTCTGCATCTGAAGACTCAACCGATGAAGCAGCGGCCGGCGAAGGTGAACTGGTTATTGAAGACAACTTCGGTGAAAAGACCATTTCTTTGCCAGTTGAGAACCCAGTGGTCACTGACAACCGTGCGTTCGAGCTTCTCCACGACTGGGATGTTGAACTCGCAGCAGCTCCAATCGGTCTGATTCCAGACACCCTGTCTGATAAGTACAACGAAGACACCATCGAGTTTGACCTCGGTAGCCACCGTGAGCCAGACCTAGAGAAAATTGTTGCAGCGGCTCCGGACCTGATCTGGAACGGCCAGCGTTTCTCCCAGCACGGTGAGGATCTTGAGGAACTTGCTCCGGATGCAACCCTGGTTGACTTCACCCCACGTGATGGTGAGCCACTAGATGCAGAACTTATCCGTCTGACTGAGTCCCTGGGCAAGATCTTCGGCCACGAGGATGAAGCACAGGCTGCTATCGATGACTTCAACGAGGCTCTGGAGCGTGCGAAGGAAGCATACGATCCAGAAAAGACCGTCATGGCGGTTAACACCTCCGGTGGCGAGATCAACTACATCGCACCTTCCGTTGGCCGTACCTGGGGTCCACTGTTTGACCTGATCGGTTTCACCCCATCTCTCGAAGTTGAAGATGGTTCTTCCAACCACGAAGGTGATGACATCTCCGTAGAGGCAATTGCAGAGTCCAACCCTGACTTCCTGTTGGTTCTGGACCGCGACGCAGCTGTTTCTTCCGACGAGCCAGATTACTCTCCAGCATCTGACCTGATTGCTGACAGCGCTGCTCTGCAGAACGTCACCGCAATCCAGGATGACAACATCGTCATTGCTCCAACTGACACCTACACCAACGAGAACATCGTGACCTACACCGAGATTCTCAACCTCATCGCTGACGCTTTTGAGGCTCAGAACTAAGGAGCATTCTTGTAGCTTGGATAAAGTTGCAATATGCTAAGCGATGAAAACCGGTTGACCTTTGGGAATACAGACCCAAGAGCCTCAACCGGTTTTTAGTTTGGAAGAAGTTAAAAATTATGGAAAATTCTGTGAGCTCGTCGCCCGCGACTAATGCGCCGGCATCGAGTCCTGAATTAAAGGCGCCGATACGGCGCTCGCGTGGCAAGCTGTGGAATTGGAAGCTCACGCTCGCTGCTGCGGGTGTAGCACTCTTGCTGATCGTTTCGCTGTCAGTTGGCGAATACAGCATCTTGAGCAGCGAATTCGGCTGGGAGATGTTCGGTATTACCCGCATTCCTCGCACCATCGCGCTGGTTCTATCTGGCGCCGCCATGGCTATTTGTGGCCTGGTTATGCAGCTGCTCACCCAAAACCGCTTCGTCGAACCCACCACCACGGGTACTACTGAGTGGGCTGGCCTAGGGCTTTTGACCTGCCTGATTCTGTTTCCACAATCTTCAGTCTTGGTGAAGATGATCGTCGCCGTTATATTCGCCTTCATCGGCACAATGGTCTTCTTCTTGTTCTTGCGCCGCGTTACTTTGCGCTCCTCGATGGTTGTGCCCATCGTCGGCATCATGCTTGGCGCTGTGGTTAGTGCAGTCTCATCTTTTGTCGCGTTGTCCAACGATGCTCTGCAGCAGCTGGGCATTTGGTTCATGGGTTCGTTTACCTCTGTTTACAAGGGGCAATACGAAGTGCTGTGGGTTGTTCTCGTTGTCGTCATTATGGTCTTCATCTTCGCTGACAAGCTCACCGCAGCTGGCCTGGGCGAAGACATCGCAACCAACATCGGGCTCAATTACAACCAAATCTTGCTGCTGGGCACCGCGTTGGTCTCCATTGCAACTGGCGTTGTGACCGTTGTAGTCGGTGCACTGCCGTTTTTGGGCCTGATTGTCCCGAATATCGTCAGCATGTTCCGAGGCGACGACCTGCGTTCCAACCTTCCATGGGTCTTGCTCTTAGGTATTGCCATCGTTACCGTGTGTGACCTTTTGGGCCGCACAATCATCTCTCCATTTGAAATGCCTGTGTCTGTCATTTTGGGCATCGTCGGCGCATTCGTATTCGTCGGATTGATTGTGAGGTCGACCCGTGACAAATAAACTCAAATCCACAGTGGATGCACCAAACGCAGGAAAGACTCGCCACGTCGGTGCTTTCCAATCTGCCAAGGCAGCGCGCAAATACTGGATCATGCTGATTGTTATGTCAGCCATGGCAGTACTGTTTTCCTTTGGGCTCCTGTCCTATGAAAACCCGATGGAATTCGGTTCCAAGGGTTACTGGCTTATCGCTAATCGCCGTCTCGATGGTGTTATCGCGATGGGACTGGTTGCTGTGTGCCAGGCTGTCGCCACCGTCGCTTTTCATACGGTGACCAATAACCGCATTCTGACTCCATCGATTATGGGTTTTGAATCGCTGTACCGAGTGATTCACACGTCCACTATCTTCTTTTTCGGCGCCGTTGGTCTTAACAACGCGCGCACAGTGGAAATGTTTATCGTCCAGCTCATCTTGATGGTCTTCCTCTCGCTGCTGCTTTACTCCTGGCTGTTGACCGGCCGTGCACAAAACATGCATGCGATGTTGCTTGTCGGCATCGTCATCGGTGGCGGACTGGGCTCAATCTCCACCTTTATGCAGCGACTACTGACTCCAAGTGAGTTCGATATCCTCACTGCTCGTCTCTTCGGCTCAGTGACCAATGCTGATACTGACTACTATCCAATCGCGATTCCGTTGATTATCGGCGCAACAGTGTTGATGTATCTCAACTCCCGTCGCCTCAATGTCTTGTCTTTGGGACGTGATGCCGCAATTAGCTTGGGTGTTAATCACAAAACCAATGCGATCTACACCTTGGTTTTGGTGTCCATCTTGATGGCAACCACCACGGCACTGGTTGGGCCGATGACCTTCCTTGGCTTCTTGGTTGCGACCTTGGCTTATCAATTCGCTGATACCTATGACCACCGCTACTTGTTCCCGATGGCCGCTGTCACTGGCTTTACGGTACTAACCGGCGCATACTTCATAATGAGGCATGTTTTCTACGCCCAAGGCGTAGTTACAATCATCATTGAACTCATCGGTGGTTCGGTGTTCCTGTACGTCATCTTAAGAAAGGGACGACTGTGATTACTCTGACTGACGTCAAAAAGGCGTATTCATCAGAAACTCAAATTGGTCCTGTCAACCTCGAAATCCCAGCTGGCGGTATCACCGCACTCGTCGGTCCTAATGGTGCCGGTAAATCCACGCTGCTGACCATGATTGGCCGCCTGCTTGGCATGGACGCTGGCCAAATTCAGGTTGCGGACATGGATATCTCGACGTCCAAGTCCAAGGACTTGGCGAAGATTATCTCTATCCTGCGTCAGGAAAACCACTTCATCACTAAGCTCACCGTGCGCCAGCTCGTAGGATTTGGACGTTTCCCATATTCACAGGGTCGGCTTACCGATGAAGACGAAGAGATCATCACCAAGTACATCGACTTCCTTCACCTTGGTGAATTAGAAGACCGCTACTTGGATCAGCTCTCTGGTGGACAGCGTCAACGTGCTTATGTTGCGATGGTTCTGTGCCAGGAGACTGACTACGTCATGCTCGACGAGCCGCTCAATAACCTAGACATCGCACACTCCGTGGAGATGATGCGTCACCTTAAGGAAGCAGCGAAACAACTTGGCCGCACCATTATCGTGGTGTTGCACGATATCAACTACGCAGCGCGCTACGCGGAATACATCTGCGCGGTTAAAGATGGGCAGATCGTTGCCTTCGGTACGCCCGAAGAAATCATGCGCGAAGAAGTCCTCACGCCAATCTTCAATACCCGGATTCAAGTCATTGATGGTCCTGGTGGATTACTGGCTTGCTACCACTAGTTAGAAATAGATTCTTTTCAATGCCCGTCACCGCAATGGTGGCGGGCATTGTGCATTCTTCGATGAACTAGCAATCGATTGCACAAGAACAGAAATGGTTGTTTACCTGCGAAAAAGGAGTAGTGCGAAAGGCCGATTTGCCTTAATCGGTCAACATCAACTACCTTTATGGATGTCGCCGAGAGGTTGCCGCAAGGTAAACGCGAAGCGAAACAAACAAGAACTTCCAAGCAAGGATTTGACAAAGTTAAATCGGAAGCGTAAGTTCAATAAAGCCGCTTAAGAGCGGGGCTAAGCTAAAAAAGCTCCAATCGAGTGTGCGATTGTTGTCTGAGAACTCAATAGTGTACCAATGTACTAGATTTTATATTTTTGTCTGTGTTGTGTGGATGAGAATTAT
>NZ_PUGE01000007.1 GCF_002967075.1 Corynebacterium sp. J010B-136
GGATATAATCGCCCGGCTTTCTTTCGATTTCATTGGTGAAGTGCTAATTTGAAATTTAATAGACAGTGTAGTCTACCTAAATAAGACAGTCTAGTTTGCTATCTGTTAGGTTTTCTTCATTGAATAATATCAACTCATCAAATTTAGCTATTGGAAAGTGAAGCGAATTAAGTGAAACGCCACAAGAGCTTGAAAAATGCTCGTAGCCTGGGCGTTTTGAGCGTGCTGCTGGCAACCTCCATGGTGGCCGCGTGCACGACAAACGCAGAGAGCGAAGAGGGGAGCATCGACGAGCAGGCCGGCATCGAAGCCAACGAGATTACTTACCTCGAACCGCAGTTCTTCCGCACCCTGTACCCACCAGCAGCAGGGTTTTACCCCAACGGCGCGGTTGTAAATCAGATTACTGACCGCCTGTTGTACCAAGACCCGGAGACCTTGGAGCTTTCCCCGTGGATCGCGACGGACCTGCCGGAGATCAATGAGGATGCGACCGAATTTACTTTTGATATCCGCACCGATGTCACCTACTCGGACGGCACGCCGCTCACGGCTGAAAATGTCGTGCGCAATATTGACCTTTACGGCCAGGGCGATGATGAGCGTCTACTCAATGTTTCTGAGCAGATCTCCAATTATGAGCGCGGGGAAGTCATTGATGAAGACACCGTGAAGTTCTACTTCTCCGAGCCTTCACCGGGCTTTGAGCAGGCGGTTTCGTCCTTCAACGCCGGCCTGTTGGCGGATTCCACCTTGGAGTTAGACAACGAGGGCTTTGGCCCTGGCAACGCTGAGGCAATTATCGGCTCTGGTCCCTTTGTCATCGATGGTGAAAAGCTTGGCACCGACCTGCACCTGTCCGCACGTGAGGATTATGACTGGGCGCCGCCCGCGCATGAGCATCAAGGCCGCGCCCAGCTCGATGGCATTAATTATGTACTCGCAGCTGAAGAGTCCATGCGTACCGGCGCGATTACATCCAACCAGGTGCAAATTGTGCGCCAGGTATCTGCTCCGCAGGAATCGCACTTAGAAGCTGCCGGCATTAACGTGATTTCGCACGGTACCAACGGCATGAATAACCAGCTGGCATTCCGCTTTAATGTCTGGCCTTTTAATGACAAGGCCGTGCGCGAGGCCGTTATCCACGGCGTGGACCGCGAGCAGATTATTCACGTGCTCTTCTCCGATTCTTATCCGCTGGCAACGTCCACGATGGCCAAAAATGCCCGTGGTTACAAGGAACAAAGCGCAGCTTATGACTTTGATCCCGAGCTGTCCAAGCAGCTTCTCGATGACGCCGGGTGGGAAGTCGGTGCCGACGGCATCCGCGTCAAAGATGGCAAGCGCTTGAGCATTACCGCCAAGCTGGCGATGCCGCAGCCGCGTTCGCGCGAGGTCATCACCATGATTCAGGAGCAGCTGCGCGGCATTGGCATCGAGCTGCACCTCAATTCCGGTGACCAAGCAACCCAGGACTCCGATTCCAAGGACCCGAATAAGATTCAGCTGGACCACACGATGGTCGGACGCGCAGACTATGACGTGATCAAGTCACATTATTCAGTCGACAACCGTGACTCTTTCATCAACCAGGATGACAACGGCAACGTCCTAGACCAGCACCTAGAAGATCTCTTGAGCGACGTGGTCGCAACGGCGGACGACGCCGGCCGCGCAGAAGCCACCGCCGCCGTGCAAGATTACGTCACCGAGCAGGCTTATGCCTTGCCACTTTTCGAGGAACCAGTCGTCTACGCGGTGCAGCCCTACCTCAAGGGCTTTGCCCCTGAGGCGATTGGCCGCCCTAGCTTCTATGGCGCATGGATCGATCACCAGGAGGTTAAGTAAATGACTAGCTCGGCTCTCGCTCGTCGCATCGGGCAATCCATCCTGGTGCTCTTTATTACTTTCACTGTCGCATTCTTCCTTCTCTCAGCGCTGCCTTCCGATGGCGTGATGGCGCGCTACGGTGCTCCCGCGTTGGGGCTTTCCCAGGCGGAGATCGCTGGTATTAGGGAAGAGATGGGCATCGACAAGCCAATCTTGGTGCAATTTATTACCACCCTGGGAGGCTTTCTCACCGGTAACTTTGGTACCTCTGTGCAAACTGGCACCGCCGTATCGACGATGGTGGCCGAAAACCTCCCGCACACCCTAGCGCTTGCAACCACCTCGGTAGGTCTCGCCGTCATTATCGCCTTGATTGTGGCCTTCCTGGCGACGGTGCCTGGCCTCGGCTTTATCGGCACCTTCTTCCGCTCCCTGCCTTCGCTGCTGGTCTCACTCCCAGGCTTTTGGCTGGCGATTTTGCTCCTGCAATTCTTCTCCTTCCGCCTGGGTTGGGTCTCGGCTATTAACCCTGGAGCGATCGAAGGTCTCATCCTGCCGACCTTGACCCTGGTCGTGCCGATGGCCGCGCCACTGATCCAAGTGCTCATTCGCTCTATCGATGAGGTCAACCAACTCTCCTTTGTGCAGGTCGTACGAGCCAAGGGCGCATCGGAAGCCTGGATTTTTTGGCGCAATGTGCTGCGCAATGCCATCTTGCCGGCGCTGACGATGGTCGGCCTGCTCTTCGGCGAGCTCGTCGGCGGCGCAGTCGTGACCGAAACCGTCTTCGGCCGCGCGGGCTTGGGCAACATGACGGTGCAAGCTGTCTCCAACCGCGACACCCCAGTGCTTTTGGCAGTGGTGGTTATCGCCGCAACCGCGTACATCATCATCAACCTGATCGTGGACTTGCTGTACCCAGTCCTTGACGTGCGCTTGCGCAGGAAGGTTAAGTAAATGACTAATCAGACCTCTATACCGCAGCACGAGGAATCACGTCTGCAGTCGACCAGCAAACGCCACAAGGGACGCAACCCGTGGCTAACCCCGGGTTCTATCATCGCGTCCATCATCTTGATCATCGCCTTTGCCTGGGCACTGTTCCCAAGCCTATTTACCAGCCTTGACCCCTATGCCGGCACCGATGTGGCGCTGCAAGCACCAAGCAGCGCGCACTGGCTGGGCACTGATGCCGTGGGCCGCGATGTTTATGCGCGCATCATCTACGGCGCGCAACAATCCCTCTTCGGCGCCCTGATTGCCGTGGCCGTGGGCCTAGTGCTGGGCACCTTGCTGGGGCTTATCGCCGGTACCCGCGGTGGCTGGATTGATGCCGTCATCATGCGGCTTGTCGATGTCCTCCTGTCGATCCCCGGCATCCTGCTTTCCCTGTCGATCATCATCATCTTGGGCTTTGGCTCCACCAACGCTGCCTTTGCCGTCGGTATGACCTCGGTGGCTACCTTTGCGCGTTTGGCGCGCTCGCAGGTGATGAGCGTGGCGAAAGCGGACTTTATTGAAGCCGCTTATGGCTCTGGCGCCTCCGGCACCCAGGTGCTGTTTAAGCACGTCCTGCCGAACTCCCTGACCCCAGTCATTGCGCTGGCCACCCTGCAATTCGGTAGTGCCATTCTGCAGCTCGCCATCTTGGGCTTTTTGGGCTACGGCGCACCACCTCCGATTCCGGAGTGGGGCTTGATTATCGCCGATGGCCGCGACTTTGTCGCCACCGCTTGGTGGGTTGTTACCTTCCCAGGTCTCGCGATTATCGCGGTAGTCATGGCTGCCAACCACCTGTCTCGCAACATCCACACGGAGGCTTAAAGGACCATGTCTCAAGCATTGCTTCATATTGACAACCTGGCGGTTAGCTACCACACCCGCCGCGGAGATGTCGCTGCAGTATCAGGTGTGAGCCTAGAAGTGCATCCAGGTGAGATTACCGCGATTGTCGGCGAGTCCGGCTCCGGTAAATCCACCACAGCGATGGCTGCCATTGGCCTTTTGCCGCGCAGCGCCAGCGTGGATACCGGCGAGGTGCACTTCAAAGGCCGCGATATCACCAATTTGTCTAATTCACAGTGGCGACAGCTGCGTGGGCAGCAGATTGCGCTGATTCCGCAGGACCCGAACAACTCTTTAAACCCGGTCAAAACCATTGGTGCTTCCGTGGAAGAAGCCATGGTGATTCACCGCCAGGGCACGGCTGCAGAACGCAAGCGCCGCGCGATTGAACTGTTGGAAACCGTCGGCATAGACGATCCGCAGCGCCGGTATGGCCAATATCCGCACGAGCTTTCCGGCGGTATGAAGCAGCGCGTGCTCATTGCTGCGGCGCTGTCTTTAGAGCCCGAGCTGATTATCGCCGATGAGCCGACTTCGGCGCTCGATGTCACCGTGCAAAAGGTCATTTTGGACCTGCTGGACCGCATGCGCGAAGATCTGGGACTAGGCATCTTATTTATTACCCACGACCTCGCGGTGGCCGGTGATCGCGCCGACCGCATCGTGGTGATGGAAAAGGGCCAAGTCCGCGAAGAGGGATTGGCAGCCAACGTGCTCACCGATCCCCAGGACGACTACTCCAAGCGTTTGCTTGCCGATGCTCCGTCGCTCGCCACCGCACAAATCCACCGCCAAGCGGCTCCAGCGCTGAGTACTTTGACCGAGGAGGCTGCCGGAACAGGCAGCCAGCCTTTGCTAAAGGTAGAAGGTCTGGGCAAAGAGTACGGGGATTTCACCGCCGTGGAGGATATCTCCTTTGAGGTGCGCCCCGGTTCCACCCACGCGCTAGTCGGGGAGTCCGGTTCCGGTAAGACCACCACCGGCCGAATGATCTCCTTATTCGAGACCCCGACAGCCGGCTCAATCACGGTGGATGGGGTCGATATCTTGGCCGCTAACGCCGCCGAACGCAAAGAACTGCGCAGCAATATCCAGCTGGTCTATCAGAACCCATACTCGTCACTAGACCCGCGCATGCGCATCGGCGATATCATTGCCGAGCCTTTCCGTAACTTCACCCGCGCTTCCAAATCCAAAGCCCAGGAGCGTGCCAAGGAGTACTTGGAATTAGTTTCCTTGGATGCTGATATGTACTCGCGCCGCCCCCGTGAGCTATCCGGTGGGCAGCGCCAGCGCGTAGCCATTGCCCGCGCGCTCATAGTAGAGCCCGAGCTGGTCATTTTGGACGAGGCAGTCTCCGCCCTCGACGTCACCGTGCAAGCCCAGATCATCCGCCTGCTGGACAAGCTGCAGAAAGACTTGAGCTTGACGTACATCTTCATCTCGCATGATCTTGCGGTGGTGCGCCAGATTTCCGATACCGTGAGCGTTCTGCGCCGTGGTGAACAAGTCGAGCAAGGCATCACTGAAGAGGTCTTTCGTGCGCCGCAGTCAGAATTTACCCGCGATCTCATCGGGGCTATTCCTGGGCAGCGTTACCGCGCCGGCGACCTGAACTTAGGGCTTTAAGATAGGGCTTGAGAAAGAAAGAGGAGATTATGACCGATATTATTAATCAACTAGCTGTCCTTGACGGAACGGAGTTCGTCGCGCTGCGTGAGCGTCGCTCTGATGCAGTCACGAATGCGCAGATTAGCTTCCAAGCACTGCTGGAGCCAGAAAATCCTGGCGAATTCACCTACGCAGAACGCTACGCTGTCGCAGCTTTTATCACCGGCATTTCACAGGCAGACCGAGCAGCGCAGTTCTACCTCGACCTGCTTGCCGATGAATCCGATGATGCACTTGTCACCGCCGTCCAAGCAGCCATCGCTGCCGGCACCACGACTGGCCCTTTCCACGACGGTCACTTCACTGTCTTCGACGCTAGCTCCGCGCTCGGCCCACGACTGGCAGCAGCCTTTGATTTCGCGCACCTTTTGACCTTCCATCCAAAGGATGCCAGTCCTGCTGCGGTTGGCCACCTAGATGCCGCTGGCTGGTCGGCCGATGAGATTGTCTCCCTGAGCCAGTTGATTTCCTTCCTCGCGTTTCAACAGCGCGTTGTTCACGGCATGCAAGTCTTGGCAGGCACCGCGCCGCAGTCGGTTTCGCCACAAGCCTCCCAGGAGCATGCTTCTCAGGCCGTGGCTAATCCCAGCTGGGAAGCAACCGCGAATATCTTGATTCCCGAGGTGGTAAAGCCCGCCAAGTTCGTCAACCACTCACTCGGCTGGGAGCCCTGGGTGCCAGCGATGGCCAAGGCAGACCTCACTGACGAGCACATCGACGCCCTCATCAAGCCGGAGCGCGCGGACATGCCTTACTTCCGTTTGCTGGCTCGTGACCCGCAAGCTCTCAAGGCACGCACCTTGACCGACCTCGATATTTTCTACAACACCGAGGGCGGACTCGCCCGGGCCGAGCGTGAATTAGCCGCTACCGTGGCCTCCCGCTTCAACGGCTGCGAATACTGCGCCTCAGTGCACCAGGCACGAGCTAAGGAAGAAGGCGGCGATGCCGCAGCCATCGATCGCCTGTTGGACGAAGGCATTACCGCCGACCTCGGTTCTTCGCTGTGGTCTGCCATTCGCGATGCAGCGGTAGCGCTAACCGCGACCCCGTTCGCATTCAACGATGAGAACGTCACCGCACTGCGCGAGGCCGGTCTAGATGACTTGAGCATCATCGACGTCATCAATTCCTCCGCATTTTTCAACTGGGCCAACCGCTTAATGCTGACCTTAGGCGAACCAAACGTTCCCAAGCGCTTTCGCTAAACCGGCTTTGAACACCAAGCAAAATTAAGCAAACAACCACTAGCAAGACCCCATGGGCCTTCGGAAATCTCCGGTAGGCAAGGGTCTTGCTAGTGGTTAGTTCTTTATGCGGGAGCAAATAGATCCGGTTGAACTGCACCATCGTCATCATCGCCTGGTGGCGGAGGACTTTCGGGCGGTGGGCCTTGAGTCTTGAGCTTATGATGCGCTGACTGTTGTGCAGCGACGGAATCATTGAACCTCAAACTATCTTCATGAGGATACTGAGTTCCGGCCCGCCCGGTATCGGGACATCGGGCAGCATGCGCCATATTGTGACGGAAATCCTGTGCATCATTGTTATCGCCATGATGCCTGCGACACCGCAGCGTGAGATTTTTCAGGTCAGTTACCCCTTGATAGCTCCACGCAACGATATGGTGAACGTCGCAGTTCATGGCAGAAACTTCACAACCATCGTGGGAACACACCATCTCCGAAGCTATCAGCGCCAGCTTTTGCGCTAGCGTTGCGCTTCGCTTGCTGCGCCCTAGCGCCAGAGGCTGAAAGTCCGTGTCATCCATGATGCACAGGTAGTCACTTCCTGCGGCTCCGAGCCGGATAAGGTCCAGCGGGGTGAGATAGATTCCCGTATCGGTTGGCAGCAAGGTGTCAGGGGAGAGGTTTTCCAATTCCTGACGTGTGGCCGAGACCACGATGGAGGACAGGCCAGAATTCGGGTTTCGGCTAGTCATAAAGTTCGAGCACAACTGCGTGAGTTGGTCCGCACGGCGCTGGGGCAAGCTGCGAGTATCGTCGAAACCGGTTTCTTCTCTATCGAAGCCAGGCCGCGCAGCCGGTGACATCGCTTTGGCGAAGATGGCTGCTGATACTGGGTCTAGCTTGCCGCGGATAGAAACCATGCCTTCAGCATCAGGTTCTGAGATGTGCAATTCGCGCTTGGCTAGTTGCGCGGTATGGTCACGCTCACCATTGGGCATAACGGCGTTGGCATTGGCCTGACGGATAGCCCTGCGCAGCCACGTCTTGAGCTGGGACTTTGAAAGCTCGCGCGCCTTGTCAATTGCCATCGAGCGCAGTTCGTGACGGCCGGGTTTGGCGTAGCGATCTAGCTGCTTGAGTTCATAATCAATCATCCGCAGCACATCGGCCGGAATTGAACCGGTGCCAATCTTGTCGCGATTTCGCGCTTTTGCTTCATTTTCACGCTCAGCACGCTCTTGAGCTTCACGCTCACGCTCTTGCTCCGCGCGTTGCCGAGCCTCTCGTTCTTCACGTTCTTTTCGCTCGGCTTCTTTAGCTTTTTCTTCCTCACTGTTGGAGTCAGCGGAGGGATCATCGGCAGGCAAATCTTCTGGCTTTTCCACTGGCTCCGGAGTGGGTGGTGGGCCAAGGTCGGGCTCGACATCCTTGCCAAACAGTGATTCTGCATTGCGGAGCCTGTCCATTGCTTCGCCATAAGACAGGTTCATCCTTTTGATGAAGTATTCAGTAGCGTGAGCAGAAGAGACAAGGCGCCCTGCATCATCACGTTGCGCCAGGAAAGCGAATGCGGCATCCACAAAGGTCTTCTTGCCGAAAGCTTCCTCGAGGTCTTCCATCAACAGGTAGATGTCGTGGAACTTGAGTGTTTCCACCGAATGCATGGCGGCTTGCAAGTTGGTTAAACCGGAAGAGATATGTGCGATAGATTCGCGAATAATCCCCCGTGCAATTTGTGGATCTTGATTTTGCGATGTGGGGTTGTAGCCGGCCATGTCATCTACCTCCTTTCCCAAGCTAGATGGACTTTTGCTACCCAGTGAATATTGCGTTCTTCTGCCTGAAAGCCTAGCAACCTCACTCGAGCTTGTCGCGGCTATGTTCGAAACCGGTCGCGACAAAAACCATTACTTAAAGCTTGAAATACACTCTTGCGAACTGGCACAATTTACTTCCTCAGCGCATAAAAAGAGGGCCTTAACTCGCGCGAGTCAAAGCCCTAAACCTCCCTAAAACGGGGGTATTATTACGCTCCGGCGGCAGCCTTCAAAGCGTCAGCAACCGCGCGTGAGTCGGTGCCATCAACGGAGGTAAATTCTGTAGCAACATGTTCCACAGCTGCATCCGGAGCGCCTGGGCCAACGTGAACAACGGACAGCTCAACGTTGTTGCCGGCTGCTTGTGCGAAAGCGTCGGCAAAAGCGGCATCGTCCATGGCGGTGACGGTACCGGTAGTAACGAGCAAGACGCGAACAGGCCCGTTGATATCAGCAGCGCGGTCGGCAGCAACATCAGCCGCAGCAATCACTGCTGGACGCGTCTGCGGTTCGCCACCAGTGCCGAATGCCTGGATGGTGTTAGCTGCCTCGTCACCGTTTCCAAAGCCCAAGTTATCGCGGTAACCCACCATCACACCAGGGTTAAGTGGGGAAGAGTAGTTCCACAGGGCCACAGCCTTGTTCGCACCAGACAGGGCATGTGCGGTATTAGCCAAAGCGCCGGAGACCGGATCAAATTGACCCGCCATGGCATTGGAAGTATCGAGCAGGATTAAGGTATCAGCAGCCTCAGCAGAAGGTGCAGGCGCAGGAGCCTCTGAGGTCTCGGGCTCCTCAGAGGGGGTTTCTTCTTCTGAAGTCTCCTTAGTGGAAGCCTCATCAACGGAAGTTTCAGCTGAAGCATCGTCCGAGGTGGCTTCATCCGAAGATGTCTCCTGAGCAGTGCTTTCTTGTTCCGCGGCGTTGTTTACATCGTCGCCGTTGTTGTTTCCGAGCCAGAAGTACAACAGCGCGATAATCGCCACGATGACGACGATGGCCACAGCAATGACCCAGCCAGCGGGCTTGTAGTTCTCTTGTCCATTTGAGTGCCGAGCCATTCTGCAGTGCCTTTCATTTCCTACGCCACAGTATTATCGGAACTTAGATTAGCGCGTTTAGCTTCCTCAATGAGTGCGACAAGCCGATTGCGCATCGGCTTTGCGCGGTCTGCCAGGGCGCGTTGGCGTCGCACATATTCAGCCTTACCTTCGGTAGTTTCAATCGCAACTACCGAAAACCCTAGCTCACGGCAGTCGTAGGGGGAAGCCTCCATGTCTAGAATGCGCGCATCGACAGCTAGTTCTAACGTGTCTAGGAAAAGCTCGCCAGGCACTAAAGGTCCCATCTTCCACGCCCACTTATACAAGTCCATTGTGGCGTGCACACAGCCAGCTTGTTCGACGTGCACTTGGTCTTCGCGGTGCAGCACAGTCAGGTTTAACGGACGCGCGGGCGGGGTAAAGAAGCGGAAAGCATCATAGTGTGAACACCGAATGCGGTGGGTTTCCACCACTTCATCGGTCCCAGCTTGGCCCAGTCGCAGCGGCAAATCGTGGCGAGTCTCCTCAGACTTATACAACATGGCCCACTCGTGTAGCCCGAAACATTCAAATCGGGAAGGATTCGCAGCAGAGTTTTCCATCAGCGTGCGGATGTGTTCCATCGAGTCACCGCGACGCGCCCAAAAGGCCGGAATATCCAGACAAACCCCAATGTCATCGGCAACGTAGTCGCGCCAGGTGGCATGCGGTGCTTCATCCGGTCCCAGTAGCTTAACCCCGACGCCGGGATGCCATTGCCGCAGGTGCTTGGGGCGCACAGGGTAGTAGTTGAATAAAAAGTCGTACACGGGGTGCTTTTCACCAGGATGCCGATAAGCAGCAAGCAACTCATCCGCGCGGTGTTGGTGCGCCTGCATGCGCGCACCCCATTCGGAAGGGTCGAGGAAAATCATCTTTATCGTGAGCGACGTCGGGAGTTGGTAGAGCGGGAGGGCTTATTGCTTGTCGATGCACCCCTGCCGCGCTTTTGACCGCCTCGAGAGGAAGAACCGCGCGTGCTGGCCTGGTTTTTCCCGGTCTGCATTCTAGCAGATTGCTTCTTCGGTGCCGCCTGTTTCTTCGGCGCTGCCTGCTTTTTAGCAGGCTGCGCCCCGGGCTCGGGGACTGGTATGCCAGTTGCGGATTGGGCGCCCGTGATTTGCGCTAGGGTGCGGTTATGCGCGGGGCTGGCGTCGGTGGAGATATCGATGGTTTGAGCATCCACGCCGGCTTTGTCGATGAGTTTGGCTACTTCATCGCGTTGTTCATTCATTACCAAGGTGACAACGGTGCCTGATTCGCCGGCGCGCGCGGTACGTCCCGCGCGGTGCAAATATGCCTTGTGTTCGGCAGGCGGATCGACGTGGACAACCAAGGATACGTCGTGCACGTCGATGCCGCGGGCGGCAATATCGGTGGCAACCAGAACGGATACGCTGCCATCGGCGAATCCTTGCAAGGTGGTGCTGCGGGTGTTTTGTCCCTTATCGCCGTGCAGACCCATGGCGGAAATACCAGCGCGTCGAAGCTTTTTCGCCTGGCGGTCAACGCCGTGCTTAGTGCGCATGAACATGATGGTCTTGCCATCGCGGGCACCGATGCGGATGACTACTTTATTGCGGTCCTCGCGCTCGCCGACGTAAAAGAGATAGTGCTTCATCGTATCCACCGCGGCTTGAACAGGAGCGGTGGAATGCGTGACGGGGTCATGCATGAAGCGGTCAACTAGCTTGTTGACATCGCCATCCAACGTGGCAGAAAACAGCAGGCGCTGCGCATCACGTGGGGTGAGGTCTAAAAGCTTATTGACCTGCGGCAAAAAGCCCATATCGGCCATTTGGTCGGCTTCATCGAGGGCGGTGAGGCGAACATCGGAAAGCGAAAGCTTCTTCTGATTCACTAGGTCCTGCGCGCGGCCGGGCGTGGCCACCAAAATGTCCACTGGGCGTGCTAGCTGGCGAATATGGTGGTTGATATTGACGCCGCCGACCACCGCGAGAACGCGCATGCCCATGGCGTTGGCAGGTTCATCGAGGCGTTCTTGAATCTGGATGGCCAATTCGCGCGTCGGTGCGAGAATCAAGGCGCGGGGGCGGGCTGGCTTGGATGCGCCAGAGCCAGCGAGGCGGGCAATGATCGGCAAACCAAAAGTGAAAGTTTTGCCTGAACCCGTGGGTCCGCGGCCGAGGATGTCCTTTCCGGCTAAGGCATCAGGAATCGCCGCTTCCTGGATAGGAAACGGCGAGATGATCCCTTGCTTTGAAAGGACGGAAACAATGGGCCGGGGCAAACCGAGATCGGCAAAAGTAGTCATTGCCCATCAGTTTAGCCGCCGGTATTGCTTAAAAGTTAATCCATCTGAGTAAGTGAGCGGTCTGCCGACCACTCGATGTGGAAGGTGCCTTCCTTATCGACGCGCTTGAAGGTGTGTGCGCCGAAGAAGTCACGCTGGCCCTGGACCAAAGCGGCTGGCAGGCGCTGTGCACGCAGGGAATCGTAGTAGGAGAGCGAGGACGCAAATACTGGTGCTGGCAAACCTAGTTGGGTAGCGGCGATGACAACGCGGCGCCATGGATCGATGAGATCGGAAAGCTCACCCTTGAAGTAAGGATCCAAAATCAAAGCCGGCAGCTGCGGATTGGTGTCATAAGCTTCGCGGATACGATCCAGGAACTTCGCACGGATGATGCAGCCGCCGCGCCAAATGGTCGCGAGATCGCGTGGGTCAACATCCCAGTTGTGTTCGTCAGAACCAGCCTTGATGAGGTCAAAGCCCTGGGAGTAAGCAATCAGCTTGGAAGCATACAGTGCGCGGCGGACGTCTTCGACAAAGTCCTCGCGGGTAGTACCCAGCGCGTCGAAATCAACAGCGGAACCTGCTGGCAATTCGCCTTCCTGCGCAGCCTGGCGCTGGTTAGCGGAAGAAGACAAAGCACGCGCAAAGACAGCTTCGACGATAGCGGTAATCGGGATACCGAATTCTAGACCGCTAATGCCCGTCCATCGGCCGGTGCCTTTTTGTCCCGCAGCGTCCAAGATGACATCGACAAGCGGCTTGCCAGTGTCTGGATCCGTGGTGGCTAGAACTTCTGCGGTGATTTCAATGAGGTAGGAATCCAAGTCGCCGGAGTTCCATTCCTTGAACACCTCGGCGATTTCCGCTGGTTCCATGCCCGCGCCGTAGCGCAGCAGCTGGTAAGCCTCACCGATGACCTGCATGTCGGCGTACTCGATGCCGTTGTGCACCATCTTGACGAAGTGGCCAGCGCCATCGGGGCCGATGTGGGTCACACAGGGGACACCGTCCACAACTGCGGCAATCGACTCCAAGATAGGACCCAAAGTCTTCCACGACTCAGCAGGACCGCCAGGCATGATGGACGGGCCGTTGAGCGCACCTTCTTCACCACCGGAGATACCAGCGCCGACGAAGTGACGGTTACGCTCCGCCATCTCCTTTTCGCGACGAATGGTGTCGGTGTAGAGCGCATTGCCGCCGTCGATGATGATGTCGCCATCTTCCATCGCATCTGCGAGCTGGTTGATGACCGCATCGGTCGCAGCACCCGCCTGGACCATGATGATGGCCTTGCGTGGGCGTTCCAAGGATGCGACGAATTCCTCAACCGTTTCCGAAGCAATGAAATTGCCTTCCGAACCGTGACCCTCGATGAGGGCGCGGGTGCGTTCCGGGCTGCGGTTATAGACGGCGACGGTATTGCCATTGCGGGCAAAGTTACGAGCTAAGTTGCTGCCCATAACTGCCAAACCGACAACACCAATGTGTGCTTTATCAGTAGATTGACTCATGTCAGGTATTTTACGCACACCTTCAATCTTCGTGCCGATGAAGTGACACCTAGTACACCCCACGGCGATTAAGATAAGAAGCTATGAGCACCCCGAAGCAGACCAAGGAAATCCGCGCGCAACTCGATGAGCTGCTAAAAGCCGCACACGAGCGGCCTTTGAATTCGCAAGAGTTGTTGATGATCAATGAAAATACCATCGGCTTCGATGCGGTTTTAGGTCTTCGTTATACCCACATCTCCCGCGGCGAGGTGCGCGCGATGGTGCGCGTTAACCCGACGCTGTTGCAGCCGTGGGGCTTGGTCAACGGAGGAGTGTTTAGCTCCATTGCAGAATCCGTGGGCTCCTTGGCCGGAGTCGTCATGGCTGGGGAAGTAGTTGTGGGAGTCAACAACAACACCGACTTCATTAAATCGGTCACCCAGGGCATCATCGAGGCGCACGCAACGCCGATTCAGGCCGGGCGCCGCAGCCAGATTTGGAATATTGAGCTGCACCACGAAGGCAAACTCGTTGCCCTCTCCAAGCTGCGCACGATGACGCTTGGGTGAAATTCGGAAGGAATTTCACCCAGACGCTTCCGTTGTAGGAAAATTAGACCTAGGTCTTTATGTTGTAAGAAATTTTGGAAAAATTTCTTACAACCAGTTGTTCTTGCGAAACCACCAGAAAATAACGGCGACGGTGACCACCATGAAAGCAATGGAGGCATAGTAGCCATATTCGGCATGCAGCTCGGGCATGTTATCGAAGTTCATGCCGTAAATACCGGCGATAAGCGTCGGCACTGCCGCCATACCGACTACCGCAGAAATGGTGCGCATGTCGGTATTTTGCTGCATGGAAACCTTGGCGACGGAGACATCGAGTAGCGAAGATAGCCGCTCATCGAAGCTTTGGATATGGTCTTTGACCACAGACTGGTGATCGTTGACATCGCGCAGGTAGGAGCGGATTTGCTTGTCGATGAGATCCTTGTGGTTTTCCACCAGCGACTTCAACGCGGCAGAAAGCGGCTCAATGGCATGCTTCATCTCCAAGATCTCACGCTTATAGAGGTAGATGCGGTTGACATCGAACTTGGCGCCCGGCTCAAAGACTTCTTCTTCAATATCATCGACTTCGATAGCAAGAAGTGCAGAAATCTCCGAGTAACGGTCAACGAGCATGTCCAAGATCTTCCACACCATGGCAACGGGACCAATTTCCACCAATGACTGATCATCGGCAACCGTGTATGCCAAGTTGGGCAGCTTTGCCTTGTGGCAGACGGTAATCAGGAAGTTTTTGCCCATGATCATTTGCACCTCACCGGTGGAGATGACGTCACGGCGGTCTTTGACCTCATCAGAGTCGCGGTAGTTCACTGAGCGTGCGACAACAAAGAGTTGATCGTCATAGCGTTCCAGCTTAGGCCGCTGGTGAGCGACGACGGCATCTTCCACGATCAGCTCATGGATGCCGAACTGCTCTGCAATGCTGGTCATTTGGTGCTCAACTGGCTCCACCAATCCCACCCACACGAAGCCGCGTTTGTACTCGGCGACTGTGTCTAAAGCAGAATGTGGCGTGAATTCACCCGGAAGGGCTTCGCCGTCAACAAAGACACGGCAGTGCTCGATGGCGCGTTCTACGGGAACTTTTACTTTCGAAGGTGAGGGAGGCTCCACCTTCGGCTTGCGTGGCCTAAAGGGCGACGGTACAGCGGGCATATCAGCCTCCTTGTCCCAGGATTGAAAGATTTCTCAACAAAGCGCGAGCTTAGCGCCTAGTTCATAATGACGCTTAGGAATCATACCCCCAAGTTGAACGCCTATACTGATTGTTATGGCTACTTGGAAAGAAATCACGGACGCAGATCCATCGCACTCGCATAACTACGCTCGTCGCTGGAAGGTGCTGGAGGCAGAGGGTAAAGATATTTACGGCGAAGCGCGAACCGCCGATGCCATGTTGGAGCGCGGTTCCAAGGTACTCGACGCTGGCTGCGGCACGGGCCGAATCGGGGGCTATTTAGCACGCCAAGGCCATGACGTGCTCGGCATGGACATAGACCCGATTTTGATTGATTATGCGCGTGAAGAACATCCTGACGTGCGTTGGGAAGTTGGAGACCTCTCCCACGATGAAATCCCTGACAACGGCTTTGACTTCGCAATCTCCGCGGGAAATGTCATGGGCTTTCTAGCACCTGAGGGCCGCGAAGACGCCCTGCGCAATATCTTTAATGCACTAGAGCCCGGTGGGCGCTTCCTAGTTGGCTTTGGCGAAGGCCGCGGTTGGACCTTCGAGGAATTTTTCAACCTAGTGGAAAAGGTTGGCTTCCGCATCGACTTCAAGTTCTCTTCCTGGGACTTGAATACCTATAGCGCCAATTCCACCTTCCTCGTCGCGGTCTTATCGCGCCCAGGCAGCTCCTTGCTGGGCTAAATAGCTTTCGTGCATGCCGCGCCTGCAAATCGCGGCAATAAGCAAAAGTGCTCGTCTTCCTCCTCACAGTGAGAGGGAATACGAGCACTTTTGCTATAACGCTAGAAATCTAGCCGGAAGGGTTTACTTCACTTCCTGCTTCGAAGCATTATCAATGATGTTGCGGGCATATGCCTGCTGCTTGGTGATTTCAATGTTGCTGCGGGAACGGGTGAAGAAGTTCTGTGCCCAGTTAACAACAGCGACAAGACGATTGCGGAAGCCCTGCAGGTACATCAGGTGCAGACCCAACCATGCCAACCAGCCGACGAAGCCGGTGATTTCGGTCTTGCCCATCTTCACGATGGCATAGCCACGGGAGATGATCGCCATGGTTCCCTTGTCGAAGTAGTCAAAAGCTTCGGTTTCATTGGAGGTGGACTCTTCGTCAACCTTGGCAGCAATCAGCTTCGCAGCGTGAGCGCCACCCTGCATAGCAACCTGCGCCAGACCTGGCAGACGGTTTAGCCCCATGAGGTCACCAATAGCGTAGACATTGGAGTACTCGCCCACGGTGAGGTCTTCGTTGGTGGAGACGCGACCCGCGCGGTCAACCTCGACACCAGCCTGCTCGCCAACCAGGCGAGCCAGTGGGGAAGCAGCAACACCTGCGGACCAGATCTTGATAGCACCGGTCAGAGTGTGCTCGGAGTCGTCCTTCATGTTCTTGTAGGTGACGGACTCTTCGTTGACATCGGTAACCATTGCGTTGAGACGTACATCTACGCCCAGCTTCTCCAAGGCACGCTGGGACTTGCGTCCCAAACGCTTACCGAATGGTGGCAGCACCTGTGGTGCGCCATCCAGCAGGTAGATCTTCGCGGAGGAGGTAGAGAAGTTTGAGTAGACATCCGTCAAGGTACGGTTTGCCAACTCAGCGATCTGACCGGTGAGCTCCACACCGGTTGGGCCAGCACCGACGATGATGAAGGTCAAAAGGCGCTCGCGCTCCTTAGGGTCATCGGTAAGCTCTGCCTTTTCGAACGCCGAAATGATGCGGGAGCGCAGCTCCAAAGCGTCGTCCAAAGACTTCATGCCAGGCGCGAACTCAGCGAAGTGGTCATTGCCGAAGTAGGACTGACCGGAGCCGGAAGCCAGGATCAAAGAGTCGTACTCGAAGACGCGGGTGAACTCGTCATTGACTGCAGTCACGGTCTGGGACTTGATATCAATGTCGGTTACTTCAGCGTTAACGAAGTTCGCGTTGTCCTGGTTGCGCAAGAGCTGACGAGTGGAAGGAGCAATTTCGCCAGCAGAAATCATGCCGGTGGCCACCTGGTATAGCATTGGCTGGAACAAGTGGTGGTTCTTCTTGTCGATCAAGGTGATATCAACGTTCTCACCCTTGAGCTTTTGTGCAGCAGCGAGGCCGCCCATGCCCGCACCGACGATTACAACGTGGTGACGGCCACCGTTTGGACGAAATGGAGCATCAGTCATTATGAAGGGGCACCCTTCCTGGTAGGTGTAATAAGTAATTTTTCGACGTAAACAGTCTAGATCCGAAAAGGCTGAAAGACTAGTTATTAATCACTGTGGCTTAACTTCTGTGCGGCATGCCTGATAAAAGAAGTGATTTTAAGTAACTATTATCGGACGTTGAGATAAACGTTAGCTCTTTGATGAGCGTTCCGCTGGGGATCTCCCTTGTATTATTTCAGGGGGATCTGAGGATGAGAAAGGCAGAAATGGCCCTAGACCAACACTTGTCCAGCATTGACGCTGAACAATGGCCTGGAATAGCTACATATCCAAGTGGAATTTTAACTAAAGTAAGGGCCCGCAAGGCAGAAGCGGAATTCGCAAAAGCCTGCTCACAGGCAGGCCTTTCCTTGGTCGAAGACCCCGACTTAGTGGTCCACCATGACGCTCTATTTGCGCGCATCGCCCACAGCGGTTGGTTGGGTGTGGCCGAGTCCTATATGGCTGGGGAGTGGTCTACACCGGATTCTGCGACTTTGGTAAAAGTTCTCACACAGCTGCTGAAAGTAGACTACAGCCCCGCTACGAAAGCCGTTGAGATCTCAGAATCTTTCGGTGGGGAACTCCCCGGCGACTTGGTCAGCCTGTATTCCGGCGACGGCTTGAGCCATCACGGCGGACTCTTTACTTCCGGTGTGCACACCACGGTGCGACAGTCTTGGCCGTCTTATACCCGCGGTCCAGGGGCGAAAAAGCCCCACTTCGTTGATGTCACCACGATGCATGAGCCCGATGACACCGTAGACCGGGAGGACCTCGGCGATGCACAACGGCGGTGGGCTCAAAAACTCTGCGACCTGACGAAAACAGGCGTGGGTTCCCACATGCTGGTTTATCCTGCCTCCGGTTCCCAGGTTGGCGTACAGGCCGCCGCACGACGTGCCACGGTTGATATCGCCTCGGCTGACGATGCCCACTTAAAGTACTTGCATGAGCAATTGGTCTTAGAGGGCGTGGAAGATTCCGTTGCTTGCATAGCGCTTGCCAAGGGCGTTCCTAATCGCACCGAGCTGCGTAGTCGTTATGAGGCGATTGTGAGCATCGAAAAACTTGAAGCATTAAGCCCCAAGCAACGGCAAGTCTTTATCGAAGCCCTCGGAAGGTTGTTGGTCGGCACTGGACGTGCGGTCTTGCAATCTCTGGTTTCCACAGAGCGCATGACCAAAGCTGCGCGTTCTGCGATGCAACCTTTGCGCGCTTATATCTGGCCAGGCATGGAGCTGCCGAGCGTCGACGATGTCCATAAACTAGTTGAGCGTCATTCCGGGCTGCGAATCGTGGAACAAATCCACCTAGGCGCTCACTACCAGGCATCCTTGCAGCATGAGCGTTCCTTTTTTGACGGGCGCCTGCGTGAAGCTGCCGCTGCTGGCTTCGATCAAGTCTTTCGCCGCTTATGGACCTATCAATTCGCCCTGCGTGAAGCGCTGCTGGCTTTAGAGATGGTAGATTCCGTGGCGTTTGCCGCAATGCATCGTCACCGCGGCGGAAAGCGCTAACTTCTGAGACTATTGTTGCTGGTGAGGGCTACTTTTAGCCCCCTCCAATTGGGGGTGATGAGCGATTTCGTTACCACCTTTTTTAAAAGGAGGGCTAGTGTTGGGTCTTGCTTAAAAACAAGCATTCTTTTCTAAAGGGTCTATTAACTGCTAATGGGCCCTTTCGTGGCCTTGAATGCCTTTCATAATCTATACCTAAAATGCAGTATCTACTTAAGGAGACTGTTTAAGTGTCTGTACAGCGTGCTTCGCAGAGCTTGGGTGGCGCAAACGCCGTAGCCCTCGTGGATGCAAGGGATGCACTCGATGTCGAGAACTTCGAGCCAACCGGTGATATCGAAGAAACTGACAACGGCCGTCAGATCGTTATTTCGCGTGAGCTGCCGCAAGCTCCGAAGGTCGTGTGGGGCTACTTGGCTGATGCTGCACGCATCTCCCGGTGGTTTGGGCATTGCCACACCATGGACAACCCTTCACACATGACCATGGTCTCTGAAGAAATCCAGTCCACCTATGACGTCAACATCGCAGAATCCATGCCTCCGCATTTTCTGCACTTGGAAGTCAACGACCACCAGGGGCACGATCTCAACCTGCGTTTCTACCTAGCGGAAGAAAATGGTCAGACCTACCTGGAGTTCCATCACAGTGTGGAGGGCGTCGAGGACCAGGTTGGCCTGATCGCTCCGAAGTGGGAATTGATTCTGGACCGCCTTGAAATCGCTCTTGATGGCGGCGATATCAACGATGTGTGCCTGGCTAATTACTCCTGCCAAATCGCTCACTACAGCGACGCTGGAGCGGCCCACCACTAATCGAGGGTATAAGTACATAAATACATAAGTGTATCGGCACCGACCCTGGTGCCGATAGAAAAATTCCCACCCAGACTTTAGAAACATGGTCTGGGTGGGAATTTCTATTTTTTACAAGGGGAGTAGCCCTTGGAGAAAGGCTATAGCTTAAACCTCGTTGAGATCTTGCTTCGACAATTCCTTCATACACAGCACTGCAACCAAGGAGATTGCGGAGATGATCGCCAAGTAGATACCGACTGCGTGAACGCCAACTTCAGCGACCAGCCAGGTGGCAATAAACGGTGCAATCGCAGCGCCCAAGATGGAAGAGACGTTGTAGGAAATACCAGAGCCTGTGTAGCGCACGTTAGTGGGGAAGAGCTCAGGCAAGACAGCGGACATAGGGCCAAAGATAAGACCCATCAAGAACATGCCGATGGTCAAGAAGGCCAGTACTGATGCTTCTGTCGCCGCATCAATGGCCAAGAACTGGGTAAAGGTAAAGCCAAAGACAATAATCAAAGCTGAGACAATTGCCAAAATCGGCTTGCGGCCGTACTTGTCTGCCAGGATGGAAGAAACTGGAATACCTGCGATAAACGCAAAGATGGAGATCAGCTGCAGCTGCAGGAAGTCGGTGTACGGGATACCCAGGCCAAGACCCTTGGAAGGATCGCCAATACCGAAGGAAAGAATCCACGTGGTGACCAAGTAGAACAGGGTGTAGCAGCCCACCATGACAAAGGTGCCGATAACCATTGGCTTGCCAGCAACCTTGAATACCTCGGTGATAGGTGCCTTAACCTTCTTGCCCTGGTCGACGGCATTTTGGAAGACCGGGGTTTCCTCCAGCTTCAAACGCACGTACAAACCGATAAGCACCATGACTGCGGAAGCCAAGAATGGAATGCGCCAGCCCCACTCCATGAATGGGCCTGAGGTGTCACCGCGGGTGTATCCGAGCACCGATACCAGAATCAAGAACAGGCCATTGGCAAGGAAGAAGCCGAATGGCGCACCGAACTGTGGCCACATGGCTGCCGAAGCACGCTTGCCATCCTCAGCGGTTTCAGACGCCAGCAGGGCAGCACCTGACCATTCGCCGCCTAGGCCGAGGCCTTGGCAGAAACGCATTAGTGCCAGAAGACCTGGTGCGATAATTCCCGCAGTGGCATAAGTTGGCAGCAGGCCAATGATGAAGGTCGCGATACCCATGGTCAACAATGCGCCCACCAGGGTTGCCTTGCGGCCGATGCGGTCGCCGAAGTGGCCAAAGATGATTGAGCCCAGCGGACGTGCAACGAAGGCCAAGCCAAAGGTGGCAAAAGACTGCAGCAGCGCTACAGTTGGATCCTCAGTAGCAGGGAAGAAGAGCAAAGGGAAGACTGCTA
Source organism: Corynebacterium sp. J010B-136 (assembly GCF_002967075.1). Taxonomy (GTDB): domain Bacteria; phylum Actinomycetota; class Actinomycetes; order Mycobacteriales; family Mycobacteriaceae; genus Corynebacterium. The sequence continues at coordinate 20,848 of NZ_PUGE01000007.1, forward strand.
CAGCCGCCGTGGCGTAGATGTAGAAGTCATAAAACTCGATCGTCGTGCCAATGGTCGAGGCAAAAGCCACGCGACGACGGTCCTTGCTGGTCAGCTTCGGTGCGGTTGCGCCATCCGGTGGCGTATTGCCGTCTTGGAAAACAGAAGTAGTCATTTACGGCGCTTTCTAATTAAAAGGTTCATAGGGTGAGATAGAGATATAGGCAGTGTTCATCTATCACCCGGCGTTTTAGATAATGTCTCACTATGTGGCCAACTATGTTTCAGCTAGTGAGAATTTTAGATTAGTCCTTTTGCGTGAATAAATCAAAGATTGACATACTTTAAAGGAATTTCAAGAGCGCCGACCGCCTGTAGTGCAGTTCGAAATAGCTACGGGTGCGCCCAGGCGACGGCTTTCAGTAATGAATCTAGAAGTGATTCCATACTGTGGAACGAATCTATAGCCAGTCTGCGCCCATACATATTGTCAGAGCTTGTCGATGTGTGGCCGAGGCCAGCAAAAGGGCGTGCCGATGTGCACCAAACAGGCATGGGGAGCGGGATACGGATCTAAAATGACATAATGTGCATTATCGGACAAAAGTGGAAGTTATTATTATCTTGCCTGGATGTCCATATAGCGTGCGCTTGTCCTTGCCCGCAGTCTGCGCCGTCTTGTGGGTGCCTACCGGTTACTGGTGTCGCTTACTGCTTGCTACTTGCAGTTGCCGCACGGTTCGGTTCTGCAAAGCCTCCGTGCGAAGCTTGCTGCAGTTCTTGCGGAGGTTTATGACCGCTTATATGTAGACGCACGCTCTGTGGCTTGCTTGCCTCAATGTTTACCTGAAGAGCCTTATAGGCTCCGCCATGTCACGATCGGTGTTTGGGCCACCCTTTTGTCCCATATACGTAAATGCCCCTAATAACGTCACTGTGACGTTATTAGGGGCATTTAGAGAGGTTTAGCTGATAGCTAAAGTTAGTTATCGATCTTCTTCATAGTCAGGCGAATATCTACGGTGCCTTCCTCATCGATCTTCGCTGCAATCATGTCAGGTGTGATCACGTTGAAGTCCAGGCGGTTAATTGGAATATTGCCGCCGAGCAAGATGGTCTCGCCGTCGCGTGCGACCTGGAAGGTTTCCGTCACGGACTTGGTTTCACCCTTGATGGTGAGATCTCCGGTGAGTTCAACATCGGCGAGGCTGCCGTCTTCAGGTACTGCGCTGATGTCGACGGGCTCGGTGAGCTCAAAGGTGGATTCTGGGAACTCGGAAGTCTCAAACAGCTTAGTCTTCATGTTCTCATCTCGAACTTTCTTGTCCGTGGTGAGACCATCCATGGTGACGGTAATCAGCGCTGACTCAATGGTCTGGTCAGAAATTTCTGCCTGACCGGTAACATCAGTGGTTGAGCCGGAAGTAACGGTTTGTTCGGCTGGCAAAATCTCCGCGAAGGTAAAGCCGACTGAGGTGGAATTATTAGCATTACCTGCAACAACTTCCCAATTGCCGTCGACTTCAGTGGACGCGGGCTTGGTTTTCTCCGCGTTGATCGGCTCGGTGGTTACTCCGGGGCCGGTAAAGATTGAGTAGAACATCGGGACCAGGGCTACAAGCGTGAGACCAACGATGATCACAATAAAAATTGGAACCATGATCTTGCGGGTGTAGAAAATTTTTTTCAACATTAGGTTTCTATCTCAACTCTTCCACTCGGCGGGCAATGCCTACCAATTCTTCAACCAATTGCCGTATCTCAGATGCCGGCGCTTTATCTTCCACGGCGGTGGCTATATCTTCGGCAGAACAACGAAGCTCAAACAGCCCATCATGCAACTTCACCGCGCGCTCAGGCGATAGTATCAAGGCTTTGTCGTTATCTGAAAAATTCCGAAGGGCCACGCGCTTTTCATAAGCTCGTTGCTTACATGCAGAACTGCAATACTTCTTTGGCCTGCCTCTACCCTGGTTTATGATGGTTTTCCCACACCTCAGGCATGCAGCTTGCTCGCTTTTGTCGCCGGAAGTATGTATCACTGTCTCTACCTTAGTACATGATTGCGAAAACTCGTAGGTCGCTGATTGTTATTTTGCAAGGAATATATTCGCGCCCGTAGGCGTAATTATGCACCTAGATCTTAAGTCTTAAGGGGCCCGGGAACAATTCGTGGCCTTAGTTCGTTATACTTATAGTTCTGTTTAATGAGAAGGTCGTGTGGGTATGTTGCCCGCACTCTCCTATCCCTAGATGTAAAGGATGATGTCGCAATGGCAGATCGCGTACTCCGTGGCAGCCGAATGGGCGCAGTTAGCTACGAAACCGACCGCGACCACGATCTCGCACCCCGCCAGATGGTCAAGTACCGCACGGCAGCGGGCGAGATCTATGAGGTTCCTTTCGCACACGACGCAGAAGTACCCGAAGAGTGGCTGTGCAAGAACGGCTCATGGGGAACCTTGGTAGAAGGCGAAGGCGTGGAATCCAAGCCCGTCAAGCCTCCACGTACTCACTGGGACATGCTGCGTGAACGTCGCTCTATCGAGGAGCTTGATGAGTTGCTGGAGCAGCGCATCGACGCTTTGCGCAAGCGTCGCCGTTCGGCTGCTCGCATGCTGAAGGAACAGCAGGAAGAACAAGCTAAGAACGCTTAATTTTGGTTTTTATGCGCTAGTAATCTGGCAAGAAAAACGATTGGTGGCACCTTCCTGACAAGGAAAGGTGCCACCAATTTTTATGCCTTTGCTAGTTCAGCCGCTCGCCATCACCAGAAGAGAAGACGTGAAGTCCACCCGCAGCGATAGCCGCATGGACCGTCTCACCGGTTTGGATATGAGTATTGGCATTGACCCGCATGACAATCTCTGCGGCATTTTGTGCCGCCACGGGTGCCGCGGCGGTTGGTGCAACACCAGCCGCCGAATTGCCATCGCTGCCGGAAAGATGGCCGTAAAGATAGGTGTCGCTGCCGAGTTCTTCCGTAAAGTCCACGGTAAAGGCAACTACTCCATGGCTATCAGTAGGTAGCTGCCGAGCGTCGGAAACCAGCTCTAGGCCTTCGGGGCGAAAGCCCACCACTACCGTGGACTCGCCAGATTCTGCTAGTACCGCGCGGGCATTATCCGGCAGCTTGACGTACGCAGCGCCATTGCTAGCCATGCCTTGGGCATCGACGTTGAATGTCGACAGGTTCATCGCGGGTGAGCCGATGAAAGAGGCCACGAAGGTGTTACGTGGGGCATCGTAAAGCTCGCGCGGCGTACCCACCTGCTGCAACTTACCCTCTTGCAAGACCGCGATGCGATCGCCCATAGTCAAGGCTTCAGTCTGGTCGTGCGTGACATATACCGTGGTCACGCCGAGCTTGCGCTGCAGCGCAGCAATCTGCGTACGGGTTTGCACACGCAGCTTGGCGTCCAAGTTAGACAAAGGCTCATCCATCAAGAACACCTGCGGGTTACGCACAATCGCACGGCCCATGGCCACGCGCTGGCGCTGACCACCCGATAGTGCCTTTGGCTTGCGGTCTAAAAACTCCGTCAAACCGAGAGTTTCAGCAGCCTCGCTGACACGCTTTTTGATCTCGTCCTTGGACTTGCCCGCCATCTTGAGCGCAAAGCCCATGTTGTCACGCACGGACATGTGCGGGTACAGCGCGTAGTTTTGAAACACCATGGCGATGTCCCGCTCACGTGGCTCCTGATTGGTGACATCCTTGCCCCCAATAGAAATGGAGCCACCAGTAACCTGCTCTAAACCAGCGAGCATGCGCAAGGTAGTGGACTTACCGCAGCCAGAGGGCCCGACTAGAACTAAGAACTCGCCATCAGCGATTTCCAAGTTGAATTTGTCGACAGAAGGCTTCTCCGCACCTGGGTAGGTGCAGGTGGCGTTTTCAAAAACTACGTGAGCCATGACATTCCTTTTTAGGGTTAATTAAGGTTGCTAAAAGCCTAGCGCTTAATGTTGGAGCGCACGTCGTTGACCGTAAATTTAGCGATCTTCCACATCTCCCCTGCCATGTCACCGACAAAGGACGCTGCTTCACCGAGCTTGGATGGAATGGAGGTCACGCCGCTATCATCGACTAGGCGCTTGACCACAGGAGTGATATCTTCAACGGCATCTTTGGCCTGCTCGCTGCGGTGCTCAAGACCCCACTTGGTTACTTCAACCAGAGAGTCTTTAACAAAGGAGCCATCCAGCTTGGATTCGCCGTATTCGCGCTCAGTGAAGGTAATGGGTACTTCGCGGACATCGAAGCCCTCCTTGACCGCGCGGAAAGCCAAGTCCACCTGGAAGATATAGCCAGCATCAGAAAGCTCATCGAAGTCAATGGATTTCAGCAGTTCGCGGCGGAATGCACGGTAGCCCGCGGTCATATCGGAAAGACCTGCGCCCAGCGCGACGGAAATATAGATATTGCCCAAGCGTGAGAGGTACTCACGCGATGCTGGCCAGTTAACGGTTTCACCGCCGGGTACGTAGCGGGAGCCAATGACCAAGTCAGCGCCATCGGCGATCTGCTCCAGCAGCAAGTGCAGCTGCTCCGGTGCATGGGAGCCGTCGGCATCCATTTCGCACAGAACCTGGTAGTCGCGCTCTAAGCCCCACTTAAAGCCCGCGATATATGCGCCCAGGAGGCCATCTTTGCTCTCGCGGTGAATGACGTGCACGTGGTCATCTTTGCCAGCGTATTCATCAGCTAATTCACCGGTGCCATCAGGTGAAGAATCATCCACGATCAAGATGTGTACCTCTGGCGTTGCTTCACGCACGCGCTTGGTAATGAGCGGGAGGTTCTCAATTTCATTGAACGTGGGAATGATCACCAAGGTGGTGTCAGACTTTACGGTCTGGGGAGAAGTCACGGGCGTTGGTACTCCTTAATCAGCAATAAAATGGGTGCGGCCAAACAAACCTTAACCACTATAGTTTAGTCGCTGAAGTTGCTTTTGCCGACTTGGCATCGCCACGCCGACTTTTGGGCTGACGCTTTGTCCACCAAGCATACCCTGCTCCCGCCACGCCGAAGACGGTAAGCACAAGCTGAATCCACCAGCCATAGCGCATCGCAAAAGTTATGGAATCACGCAGCGGGAGTTCTTCCACCAAGTATCCAGGCTCAAAGATCTCCGTGTGCTGCGACACCGTGCCGTCTGGCTGCACTATCGCTGAAACGCCGGAGGTAGCAGGCACCACCATCGCCCGATCAGCCTCAATTGCGCGCATGCGGCTCATGGCAAGTTGCTGATAAGTCATATCAGAAAAGCCAAAGGTGGCATTGTTCGTCGGACTGGTAAGAATCTGCGCATCGTTGTCGATGGAGTTTCTAAATGCATTATCGAAGCTGACCTCATAACAAGTAGCCACGCCGACCACGACGCCATCCATATTCACAACGCCTGGACCATCGCCGGGCTTAAAATCCCCGGCAAGCTCCACATAATCACTGACGTGGATCAGCAGATCGCGTAAAGGCATGGTCTCACCAAAAGGCTGCAGGTACTTCTTGTGGTGATAGTCCCCGGGCTCATAATCGGTTTCAAATACTTGCATGGTGTTGCGCTGCCCGACCTCATCCACGGTCAAGGTGCCCACCAAGATAGGAACGCCGACGGAATCGACGGCCTCATTAATCAAGGCGCGCGCTTGGCGGTCGCGGAAGGGATTGACATCTGAAGAATTTTCCGGCCACAGCACAATATCGACGTCTTCGCCAGAGTCTGCAAGCTCCTGAGTGACGTTGACGTGGTTTTCCAACACGGCCCTGCGCTGCGCATTAAATTCCAAGCCTAAGCGTGGAACATTGCCCTGGATCGCCGCTACTTTGAGCGTATCCGTCGTGTATTCAGGACGGTTAACCCCGAAACCAGCCAGTAAGCTCAGCCCGAACGGCACTAAAGCACAAACTATCGCCACACCGCGCATCCCCCATCCGCTGAAAGCTTGCTTATCGATGTCACCGCGTACATCGATAAGCACTGCCGCGATAGCGGTACCAACGGTCGCAGCAGCAACGGTCACTAGTGCTGGTCCGCCCCAGGCGGCCAGAAAAGCCAAGGGGCCGTCTACTTGCCCCCAGCCCAGGCGCACCCAGGAAAATCCGCCGAAAGGTGCCGAGGAACGCAGTAATTCAACCGCGAGATAAAAACTGGGAAAGATTAAGAACCCCCAGCCCAGGCGTGCGATAAAGACGCCGAAGATTCCCAGCAGCAACGCATACAGACTCAAAAAGACTGAGAGCGCAATATAAGGCATTGCTCCTACTAGTTCCCCGATCCAAGGCAAGAGCATTAAAAACGCGACTAGTGAGTGAGCAAACGCGATCAGCGCACCTGACTTCGCGCTGACAAAGTTGCCGCGCCACGGGCACAGGGACAAAAACAGCCCCGTGATGCCGAAAACCCCCAGCAGCCAAAGGCCGTGGGGTTCATAGGAGTAGTAAATTCCGGCGCCGGATAGACCGGCGAGCAGGAGGCGAAGAAAAAGTAACACTCTCAATTACTAGCACTTACTTGCCGCGGGAAGATCCATCTGTGCCGTTCGATCCATTACCGCCGTTACCGCCGAAGTCTTCTGGGGATAGAGACTGGCTCCAGTTGCGGATCTCGTCTTCATCAATGACTTCGCGCTCTTGTGCAGCACTTGGTTGCGTGCTAGCCGTGCCGGGGTTGCCGGTGCTGGGCGCACCGAAAGTGCCGAAGCTTCCGTAGCTATCGTGTTGGCTGGACATAGGTGATGCATCGTAGAAGCGCACGCCCATATTTTCTACGGATTTAAAAAGTTTGACCGATAGCAGGGTGCGCAGCAGCGCGCGGGTTGGCGGCAAGATGAGCAGGATGCCTAGGAAGGTAGTGAGGAAGCCAGGGAGGGATAAAAGTACACCGCCGGCTAAGGTCAAGCCCACATTTCCGGCAGTACGCCCTGGGGTGGCGTCTTCCATGATGACGGAGCCATCTTCGGTGCGTGTGGTTTTTCCATGCATGATGCGGCGGACTTCTAGACTGGCGATGGTCATGCCAAAGAGCATGGTGGCCAGCAGCAAGAGCAGGGTCCACCCGAGACCAATGAGGTTGGCGATACCTGCGAAGGCTAAACCTTCTAGGACGATGTATAAGAACAAGACAAGCATGAACGGCATAATGCAGACCATCCTACAAGCTCGGCTGTGACAAGACATGTGTACATGCTGTGGATTTGTCACCAAGTAGTAGAATTGCCGCATGCCTCGACCAATTATTACCTCCCAGCTAGATTCCACCGTGCTTCGTCTCTTTCCTGCCGGTGGTACAACTACCCCTCAGGATTGGCTGGAGTTGGCTGAGAGCGCGCGCAGTTATGCGGATGCAAATATCTATCTCAACGCGCATAGCGCCGTGGAACTTCGCAACCTCAAAGACAGCGAGAATGCAGCAAAGCGCTTGAGCGCCACTTCCTTGCACACGAGCTCGTGCCGCGTTGTTGCCTCGCCACTCAGTAAGCAAGCCCGTCACCTTGCCCAGGCCATTGGTTCTCAGGTTCCAGACTCTGCGGCCGAGAGCCTGCTTATCGGTGTCGATGGCGGCGAAGGTTCAATTGCTTGTCAGCAGCTGGATGTGTGCGTGCAGGTAGCAGACGATAGCTCGAAGGTGCAGATCAGCACTTCACAAGAGGTCATCCGCACCACCATGGAGCAGGCTCCGGATGCCGTGTCAGAGATTGCAAACCGCATCGAGGTGGCTCATGACGCAGTGCTTTCCGATGCCACCCTGCCCACCACCCCACTGCCGATCGGCTGGTTAGCCGATCACATGCCGGAAGGGCGCGTGGAATTGGGCGTGGGCTTATTCGAGGGCGTCATGAGTGCTGATATCGCTGAACTAGTGGGGCGCATGGAAGTGCCCGTGACGATTACGCCGTGGAAAGGACTCATCTTCCACGATCTTGCCGAAGGCGACGCAGATGTTGTCGTGCGTGTGCTCGCGCCCCGCGGGCTGATCTTCGACGTCAATTCCCCATTCCTCTAGAGATAAGTGCGATTTTCTCTTACGTTAAATGCGGCAGGCATTTAACGCGGCACTTACCTCGGCATGCGGCGCCAGATTGCGCGCGGCACCAGGCGCATTATGAAAGCCAGCACAGCTAGTCTGCGCGGAATCCACAAGGTGACACTGCGCGGTTTCTTGGTAAGTTCCGTGGGAATCTGCGCGGTGATGGCATCAGCTACAACATCGGGGGTAACCGACATCGGTGCGGGCTTCATGCCAACCGTCATGGAACCGATGACAAAGCCTGGGCGTGCAGTAATCAGCGCTAGATCCTTGCTTTTATCCAAAGTCAGCTTGTCCGCAAGCCCCTGGCAAAAAGCATCCAGTCCGGCTTTAGTCGAGCCGTAGACATAATTAGCGCGCCGGGCTCGCCACCCGGCAATCGAGGAAAAGGCGACGATGTGCCCGCGCGACATGACATCGGAAAGCACTGTGAGCATCGATACCTGCGCCAAGTAGTCCACCGTGGCGATGTCTACCGCATGGTGTTCATCGTGCTCGGCCTTGTTCTGCTCGCCCAAGATCCCAAAGGCGACTATCGCACAAGTAATCTCACCCGCGAGCTGTTGCGCATTGTTTAGCAGCTCACGGTGTGTGTCCACCGCCGTCGCGTCGAAGTCCACCGTGTGGATGTCGGTGGCACCGAGGGTGCGTAAATCATCGACAAGCTTGTCCATACCGTGCGTACCACGCGCAGCCAGCACAACTGGACGACCTGGGCACAACCTGCGCGCCAGCTCACCACCGATATCGCTGCGCCCACCGAGGATGAGGACAGCGCCCTTAGCGGAGCTCACGCGGCCCCTGGTTCAAAGATTCAATGCCATCTTTGGTCGTGGTCACGATATCTTCAATGCGCATGCCCCACTTGCCCGGCATGTAGATACCTGGCTCGATGGAAAAGGCCATACTTTCCTGGATAACCAAGTCATTGCCAGCAATGATGAAGGGCTCTTCGTGTCCACTCAGCCCAATGCCGTGGCCTAGGCGGTGGGTGAAGTACTCGCCGTAGCCGGCCTCACTAATCGGGGTGCGTGATGATGCATCAATCTCTTCCGCCGTGCGGCCAGGCTTTGCGAACTCCAGCGATGCCATCTGCGCATCCTGCAACACCTTGTACGCGTCGAGGAAGTCCTGTGGAGCTTTCGTGATATCTCCCCCGGCAACGTAGGTACGCGTGCAGTCCGAGTGGTAGCCACTAGCCAGGGTGCCTCCGATATCGACGACCACTGGGTCGCCGGCATTGATAACGCGATCGGAGAAGCTATGGTGCGGGTTGGCACCGTTTTCCATCGAACCGACGATGACAAAGTCGACGCTGACGTGCTCTTTGAGAATAAGCGCCTCAAGATCGTCTGCTACCTCGCGCTCGGTGCGGCCCGGCTGCAAAAGCTCCGGTACCTGTGCGTGGACGCGATCAATGGATTGTGCGGACTTGCGCAGCTCATCGATCTCCGCTGGGTCTTTGGAAGAAAAGAGCTCAGCCAGTGCCGTGTTGGCGAGCACCCACTCAGCGGAAATCAAACCCTGCAGCTGGAAGAGGTGATCTGCTGTTAGCGCTACTGTGGCTGCAACCTTGCCTGCATTCCGGCCGATAACGTCAGCAACCTGGCCGTAGATGTCATCGCCGTCGTTCCAGCCGTGCACCTGCATATCCAGCTGCGGAACCGGTGATAAGTTCAAGTCCAAGATGTCCGTGCCGGGTGCGAAAAGCTGCGGGGTGCCCTCCGCCGGGATGATCAGCGCGGTCAAACGCTCATGCGAGGACAGCGTTGAACCCACGAGGTAGAAGAAATCCTCGCCGGTGGCCACGACCACTGCATCAATGCCGGCCGCCTTCGTTATTGCCTGCGCACGCTTTAAGCGCTGTGCGTAGACTTCCGGCGCAAAAGTAGTCAATAAACTCATATCTGCCATGATAACCCTCTAAGTCCGCGAGATTTTAAGCCCGCCGGTAATCTACTGGTTTGTCTAAGGTGGGCAAGGTGAACGAAGAATTAAACGCAGTGCCTGAGAACTTAGCGGTTCGTATCTCCACTGGGCGTAGATACTGCTCAGGAATGTTGGTGGCCCCTAACTTAAATGCCTCGGCCGAGCTGGTGTCAACCCCGTTGATCCTTACCTGCGCGCACTATTTTCGTACCGCACCGCTTAATTCCTTCAACATCCGCGGCCGCGGTATTCGCGGCAAGCTTGATGCTGTGCGCGTCATTAATGGCACCGACATTGCTATTGCGCGGCTACGCCGCCCGGCACCGCCGCGCAAACTACTCGGGGTCGGATCCCAGTTCTTCTACCCCGGTTTGAAGGTGGCCACTTATGGCTTTGGCGGGAACTCCGCTGAGGTCAACACGAAGCCTGGCACAGTGCTTTTTCCAACTCCGCTGTCAATATCACGGGGTGGCGGCACGCGCGTACGCCCAGCAGCGGTTCAGCTTAATAGCCCTAAGGCAATCAAGGGTGACTCCGGTGGCGCCGTACTAGCTGCGAGGCACAAGGACGGCCAGCTATGCATCAACGCGGTACAGTCTCTCATCCTCGACCCGCTGGGGATCAATTTCGGGCTCGCAACCGTAGCACCGCTTCGACCGCACCTTGAGACCCTGCGCCGGGCTGCCGATAGCTTAATGGCGATGCCGCGTAGCTAAGCACCGCTAAGCGCCGATGGCTACTACCCCGCGCTGGATGGCATCGACCGCGCGCCGGGCATTGGCTTTGACATCATCGGTGTATGCCGTCTTCGCGACCTGCTGCAACAAGTCAATGGCTTGACGGCATTGGCGCACAAAGTCACCAGGGGTTAATTCTGCTCCAGACTCAGCTGCAGCCGACATGCAATAACCCAATGGTGCGCCCGCTGCCCACTGGTGCAAGGCCAAGGCAAACCCGGCCTCTGGCTGACGAGTTAGCGGCAAATTGTGCAGTCGCTCATCGGTGATCAATTCCTCGTGGATGCGCAAAGTCGCATTCATCGCATCCGCCATCCGGTCGGTTGCCGCATCTGGCGCACCAGAAGTCTCCTTGCGGTTTTCAAAGGAGCACATGGAGACCACTCCTGCCAGCTCCGCTGGGTCAAGGTCATCCCACACGCGGCGTTTGAGGCACTGCGCCACCAGCAGGTCACACTCGTTGTGAATGAGAGCCAAACGCTCGCCTTCATCCGTGATGACTGGGGTGCGGTCTTCGCCGACGCCTTCGAATTCGACGTAGTCCATCTGCGCCAACAAGTCGACGATGCGCTCAAAAGTCTTACCCAGAGTATCTGTCGCGCGCTCTACAGCAGTAGTGAGTTTCTTTAAGTCGCGTTCCCTGCGCGCCAGCTTTTGCGCCAAAGCTGCCAACTGCTCACGATCGGTAGCTGGCCATTCATGAACTGGGTGCAAACGGATGGCATCGCGAAGCACCCCAACCTTTGGGTTTGGACGACTGCGCGGCTTGACCTTCATGCGCTTTGGACGGTCAAAGTGCTGGCGACGGAACTGATCCTGGACGAACTTTGCGTTTCGACGTGGGTTCTTCTGCACCGAACGCGGCAACTTCATATGACCGATCACAATCGGAGGGTTTTGAATGCCACTGGCATCAATACGGCCTGACCATCCGGTTTCTGTGGTGATCCACGGGCGTGGATCGGCAGTTTGGTTGGCAGGTGTAGCCACTACTGCCAGTGTCGGGTGCTTCTTGCCGGCAAGCGCAATGACATCGCCTACTTGCAGTTTGCCCAAAATTTTGACGACTTCTTTAGAACGCTCATGGCTCTTGGACTCATTGGACTTGCGCTCTTCTTCGGTGAGCTCACGGCGCAGATCGATGTAATCGAGCAGCATATCAGTGGCGTTGTCATCATCAGGGACTGGTGGCGCCAGCATGCGCAGCAGCTCATCCAATTGCGCGCGTAAGTCATTGACGCGGTGCTCTGCACGTTCGATTTGGCGGGATTCTTCCACCACTGAGTCATCTGCTTGGAACTGTGCGAAAGACTTTTCCAACAGGCGCAGGGAGTCTTGGTATCCCAACATACCCAGCAAGTTGATAGCCATGTTGTAGCCAGGCTCAAAAGTCGAAATCAACGGGTAGGTACGCGTTGAGGCAAGCCCTGCTACTTGACGTGGATCCATGGCTGGCGCCCACATCACAACTGCATTACCGATGGTGTCAATGCCGCGTCGGCCTGCACGGCCGGTCAACTGCGTGTACTGACCTGGGGTGAGATCAACGTGCGCTTCGCCATTGAACTTAATCAGCTTTTCCAACACCACGGTGCGCGCCGGCATGTTGATGCCCAGCGCGAGTGTTTCGGTTGCGAAGACCGCGCGAACCAAGCCTTTGACAAAGAGGTCCTCGACGATGTGCCGAAACGCTGGGAGCATGCCCGCGTGGTGCGCGGCAAAACCTCGCGAGAGAGCCTGGCGCCACTGCCGAAAGTTTAGGACCTGCAGATCGTCTTCTGGGATGCCCTCGACGCCGGCGTCCACGATGGCCTTGATTTCTTCCGCTTCTTCCTCGGAGGTCAAGGTCATGCGCGAGCGCAGACATTGATAGAGCGCGCCGTCACAACCTGCGCGTGAGAAGATAAAGGTGATGGCCGGCAGCATATTCTGCCCCTGCAGGATCTTAAGTACCTCTGGGCGACCCAGTGGGTGGTAGCGATCCTGCGGACGGGGTGCGCCGGATCGGCTTGACCTGTCATCACGTGGTTCACGCCCATTGTGGCGTGCGCGAGCGCGAAAGCCCTTTCCTGATTTATAGTCGTCGCGACCTTCATCGGCAGAACCTGCCTCAAGTCGCGCGATACGGCGTGCTAACTCTGAATTAACCTGCCCGCCCGAACTTGGCTCGAAAAGGGGAAAAATTTTGCGCCCGAGCAGCATCCACTGATCCAGCGGCACTGGACGATGCTCGGTAACGATAATCTTGGTGTCTCCACGCACCGTGGAGAGCCAATCACCGAATTCTTCGGAGTTAGAAACGGTTGCTGATAGACCGATGATTGAGACAGATTCATCAAGGTTAAGGATAACTTCTTCCCAGACGGCACCGCGCGAGGCATCAGCTAGGAAGTGAATCTCATCCATCACCACGTGACTAAGACGATGCAATGCGGGTGAATCTGCGTAAATCATGTTGCGCAGAACCTCAGTCGTCATCACGACGATGTCAGCACCGCCGTTGATGGAGACATCACCGGTGAGCAAACCGACAGCTTGCTCACCGTGCTCCGCAACGAGGTCGTGGTATTTCTGATTACTCAGTGCCTTAATCGGCGTGGTGTAAAAACACTTCGTCCCCTGCGACAAAGCAAGGGATACGGCAAATTCGCCAACGATGGTCTTGCCAGCGCCGGTCGGTGCGCACACAAGTACGCCGTGTCCGTCTTCAACGGCCTCACAGCCCGCAACCTGGAAATCATCCAGGGGATGTGACAATGTTGCTCGGAATTCCTCTAGATGCGGGTGATTCATAATAGCCAACACTACCTGCTACCAGCAGGTAGTGCGAACAGGAACGCCGTGCTGGCGACGTTCCTAGAGCACATCATCGAAAGGGGTGGCCTTAGGCTTTTGCGGGTTGGGTTCAGAGAAGCTTTGCTGGAACTGTTGCGTTGGAATGTTCTGAATTGGTGCCGCGGGAGCAACAGGTTGTATTGGATCAATTCCCCCGTCAGCTCCGATGGGTGCGGATGGTGCAATCGGGCCAGAAGATTGTTCATCGTCTAAGTCCAGCCACTCTGGGCGTTCTTCGCCGCGGCGCTTGTCGTTGATGCGGCAGAACTGGAATGCCAATTCCACGAGCAGGGTGATTGCCGCGGACAGGATCATCATGGAGATTGGATCTCCGCCCGGGGTCATAAACGCAGCGAAGATCATGATGCCAACGATGATGACGCGACGTTTATCAGCCACGTGGTGGTACTGCAACACGCCGACGAGGTTGAGCATGACCAGAATTAATGGCACCTCGAAACTCACTCCGAAGATGGTAAGCAGTGCCAAAAGGAAGTTGTAGTATTCATTACCGGTTAACGCAGTGATCTGGAATTCATCACCCATGCTGATGAGGAATTCCAATCCCAATGCCACGATGAAGTAAGCAAGTACTGCGCCAGCTACGAATAATAAAACAGCAAGCGAAACAAACGTGACGGTGCCACGCTTTTCGTTCTTGTGCAGACCGGGGGTGATAAAGCCCCAGATTTGATACAGCCAGACTGGGGAAGAAAGAACCACGCCAGCCAACGCACCTACTTTCAAGCGCAGAATAAACATTTCAAAGGGCTGCGTAGCCAGGAGTCGACATTCGCCATCCGGGGTAAAAGCCGCACGCTGTTCTGCAGGTAAGGAACAGTAAGGGCCACGCAGGATTTCTCCTAATGGTGGCAACCCGAACGGTGAGGATTGGTACCAGATGAAACCCAAGATGGTACCGATAGCCAAGGCAAGGAGGGAGACGATGACGCGCTGTCGCAGCTCTTGGAGGTGCTCAACAAGAGTCATCTCTCCCGTTGTATTGGCTTTTTTCGCGCGACGCTTAGCTTGCAGTTGCTGGAGTCGTTGAACCGCTCCGCTCTTACCTGAACGTGCTGGCCTGCCGTTAGACATAACCTTCTATCCCCTACCGAAACTCACAACGCCTCACCAGCATGCTCACGAATTCTTCGTGGTAAATGAGGCGCTTTATACAATTTTACCGACAGCGATTACTGCTGCTGTGGAGGATAATTGTTTCCGTAGATACCACCCTGCTGAGGGTTATTGCCCTGCTGGGGATTGTTCCAATTATGCTGTTGCTGCTGCTGTTGTTCCCAGTTCTGCTGCTGTGGGGAACCGCCCTGTGGGTAGCCCTGTTGCGGGTAACCCTGTTGCGGGTAACCCTGCTGAGGGTTGTTTTGCTGTGGGTACTGGCGAGGCTGCATGTTGGGGTCTTGCCAGAACTGATCGTTTCCGTTGCCCTGGGTTAACTCGCCCTGCGGCTTGTTTTCCTCACGAGCTTTGGACTCGTTGGTCATCTCGGTGACTTCGGATTTGAAAATACGCATGGAGCGACCCACAGAGCGGGCCAAATCCGGCAGCTTTCGGGATCCGAAAAGCAATACGATCACCACAATGATGAGGATGATTTCTACGGCACCTAAACCAGGCATGAACTAACTCCAAAGATCGGGCGCGTACCTCGTGATTTTAGGTACCCGCAGCCTAAATACTTACGTTAGTTTCTGAGTATAACGAGCAAGCGCCGCAATTGCGTTTTCCGCAATGGCAACCGTGATACTTTCAGGGCTTGTCACACGCAGCCGATCGGCATTGCTCAACGCAAAGCGGACAAACCATGAATCCCGGCCAATTGGCATAGAACCCTCAATCCAGCCATTTCGCGCTGTTTCGGCCAATGCGATGTCGTGATAATCTGCGAGCCAGCTGGCAGATTCATGCAAAAAGATTGTGGCTTTTGCGCTGGAATCGAAGCCAAAGGGGTCTGTGGGATCGATCTCAGTACTCGCCGATTTGGGGGTGGCAGCGGTTTCTAGCACCTCAACATCGCGCATGCGGTCTAGCCGAAATGTCCTGTGAGCGTCACGGTCTTTGTCCCACGCGCTGAGGTAAAGCTCCGAATCAGCTAAAAAGACGCGAACCGGATCTGCTGTACGCGAGGTGGATTCATTCTCTCCGGAAGACCAGTACTCAAAACGCACCTGCTTATTGGTGTCGATAGCCGTGGCTAGAGCCGCCTGAATCTTAGATTCCTCAGGTGGGGTCGTTGCCAGCGAGTCATAGATTCCTTGTGTCTTGGTATCCATGATCCCGCGGATTTTATTGGCCGCAGATTGCACGGCCTGCGGATCTATCAGACCGGGCATCGATTCAAGGGATTCCAGCGCCAGCAGCAAAGCACTGGCTTCGGTGGGAGTCAGGCGCAGAGCCTGGTCCATGCCTTGGCTGTCAATGATATTGACCTTGCGAAAATCCCAAGACAAGTCAATAAGGTCCTCGGTATTTTGCGTTGCGCCGGACAAAAATAAAGTGTTGAGTGCCGCGACGAGTTCTTCATGCGACATGTCCAAATCCGAGGCCGCTTCCATCATCGACTTATCAGGATGGCGCTTAAAGTACGGCAAGATATTGGTCATCCGCACCAAGCGGTGAATACGTGGGCCGAGATTCGAGTTTTTCGGTGCAGTATCTTCTGCTTCTTCATCGCGGCGCCAGGTGGTGGGTTTACCATCGAGATCGACAAGATTCTCGTCCAGGGCTTTCTTCGCTAGCTTTGCGATGCCCTCCTGAATCTCACCCGGCTCAAGCACTTCCGCGGAATCTGCATACGACAGCGCGGTGCGCGTTAGCCAATCGGAGGAGACTTTATCCAGGAAGTAGGTTCCATCGCCTTTATCTTCGGCCTCTTCAATGAGCTCAATGGCTTTATCAGCATCCACGCGAACTGTGGCAGATGTTTGGCTGCGGCGCAGTGCGTCGTTGACTAAAGACTGCAAGGATTCTTGCACGGGCGGATGAGTGGCTTTCTCATCACGAGCTTTTACCGAAGTAACGCGCAGGATCCGGAAGACGCGGGGAGCTTGCTTGTCGATGTCATAGCCCACCAAATACACACGATTATGGTGGACCACTAATCCCCACGGATCCATTACTCGCCGCTGCGCGGGAACACTCGGCTGTGGCTTATAGTCAAAGCTCATCCGCAAGCCATTGCGAATTATCGTATTGATATCGCGAATAATAACCGGCTGCACCAAAGTCATATCTGAAACCGCGGTGTGCACAGGACTTGGACCGTGGCTGCGGGGGGCACCAGATGCCGCCAGCTTGCTAAAACCGGATTGCGAAAAGTCAGCGAGCCCGCCAGTATTGCCAAAACTTGCGGCCACGCTCAAAGCCATGGCCTCTTCCGGAGTGAACTGGATATCAGGAAGGGCGTATTGCTCAGTAAGCAGCTGGTAGTGGGTAAAGCCGTTAGCATCGCGCGAATGAGAAATCGGAATGCCAGCATGACGCAAGGTCAGGATGTCACGGCGTAAAGCCTTATCAAAGGCTTCGTCCGATTTATCTTTGTAGCCTTGCACGCTGCGTCGAATCCACTCGGCGGTCCGCGTGGGGTTAGCGCCGCTATTAGCAGCGCCTAAAAGGGCCAGATATAAGCTAATGTGCCGTCCAAGTGCTACGTACTCTTGACCGGCGGAACCTTTCATTGGCTTATCGCCTGACCCAATTCCCATTCGGCGTGCCCTTTCAGCTTTAGACTGCAAACTATCAATCGTGCATATGCTCTGCGATGTAGTCTATCAACCCTGCTAAGCGTTCATCTTCGAAAATGAAGGGATCGGCAAATTCCACCACCTGTGGCTCCGGGCGATTAACCTTTAACCGCGTCCAATCGACAGTGAAATCGGCACCGTATTCGCGAGCCTTGGCAAGAAACTCCCCGCGCAGCTTTGCGCGCGTGGTCTGCGGCGCGATATTTACTGCTTGGGCAATGGCTTCATCATCGGTCCAGCGCGACACCAAACCCTTGCGCATCAGCACGTCATACAGGCCACGACCTGGACGGATATCGTGATAGCTCAAGTCAATTTGGGCAAGTTTCGGATGCGACCAATCCGACTGCAGGCGGTCACGATATTTATCCAGCAGATCCTTCTTGATAACCCAATCGATATCGCGGTTGACCTTAGAGAAATCCTGAGTGCGGATAGCTTCGAGCACGCGCTTCCACAGCTCCACTACCTTGGCCATCTCTGCCGTGGGAGTTCCTTCTTCAGGGCGGTGCTGTAGCCACTTTTCGGCGTACTGGCACAAGAGCGTTTGAATCTCTAGGGCGGTCATCTGTGAGGCTGGAGCGGAATCATCGACAAGCTGCACCGGAGTTTGCCCCGTGAGATCCAAAGCGATTTGGCGAATATGCGCGATGGGGTCTTCGACCTCTAAATTCGGCAGGTCGAAATTCGCCTCAATCATCTCCAACATCAACAAAGTAGAGCCGACCTTCAGCGCAAAGGTAGGTTCCGCCATGTTGGAATCGCCTACGATGACGTGCATGCGGCGAAAACGTGAAGAATCGCTATGCGGTTCATCGCGCGTGTTGATGATGGGACGCGAGCGCGTCGTCGCCGAAGAAACACCTTCCCACACCTGGTCGGCGCGTTGCGAAAGCACGAAACGTGCCGGTGAGTTCGCCTTTTCCGGAGCGACCATTCCGGCCCCGCAAATCAGCTGACGAGTGATCATAAAAGGCATCAGCTTCCGCGAAATATCGCGCAAGACCATGTGCCGCGAAATCAGATAGTTTTCGTGACAACCGTAGGAATTACCCTGGCTATCCACGTTATTTTTAAACAAGATCAGTGACTTTGCCAGACCCATATTCTGCAAGGTTGACTCTGCTTGGACAGCTAGGTCATTGACGATGACATCGCCCGCGCGCTCATAGTTGAGCAATTGCGTCAGGCTATCGCACTCCCCTGTCGCGATTTCCGGATGCGAGCCGACGTCTAAATAAAGGCGCGACGCATTATCTGTAAAGATATTCGTCGCCTGGTGCTTATCCACCACGGGGCGAAAAAGCTCGCGCGCTACTTCATCTGGGGTCAGATGCCGCTGCGATGGCTCCGATAAAGCGGTAATGCCGTATTCCGTCTCAATACCCATGATGCGGCGGGCATAGACCGGCGACTGTGGTCTGTGAAAAGTCATGAGGTCTTACTGACCGCCCTTTTGAACATAAGACTTCACAAACTCCTCTGCGTTCGACTCCAACAGGCCGTCAATCTCATCTAATAAATCATCGGTGCCCGTCGTATCAACGTGGACCTGACCAGCTGCTTGAGCCTCGTCATCGGTTGAATTATCTCCGCTACCGGAACCATAAACCTGGGATTGCTTTTCAGACATTATTTCTCCTCTTAGTGCTTTGAACTCTTAATCGCCAGTGTCTTCTCTTTATCGTTAGTGTGCAAACGCACGCTAACGTCGTACTTTAATGGGCTTGGCTGTACGTTGTATGCCAATTCCCTGCTCCTCGAGCTTTTTAACCAAGCCGGACACCGTGGACGATGCATCGATGATCTCCCCTACTGCCTGGTAGTTGAAACTGCCCACATCGTCGAAGCGAATATGCGCTAGGTGTGCTGTGGTGTCTGTGCCTTGCGTGACTTGGTGCTCCTGTACGGACATCACTTGCCAGTTGGTAGCCAAGACATCCTCGCCGAATTTCTCCGTGACTCGGCCACGGAAATACGCCCGGGTATCGTGTGGCGGCGTGGTCTTAGCCGTATCGATTTCCTCTTGGCTTACCAGTGTTCGCATCTGCCCCTTGCGCACGAGCGCGTGATACAAAGACTTTTCAGGATCGATATCGGTGTATTGCAGGTCGATCAGGGCAAGTTTGGGATCATCTAACGCAACACCGCGGTTGGTAAAGCCTTCAATGAGGCGATATTTTGCCACCCAATCGAGAAGATGGGCGGCGGACAGGGGGTCATCGACAAGCAATGCGACAACCTCATCCCACGCCTCAAGTACCTTTGTGTCTACCTCGGAACCTGGGGTGACGCGCTCGCGGTAAATGGCCAAAATCTCTAAAGCGGTGAGCTCGCGGCCGTCTTTGAGCTTCAGCTTGTGCTGCAAACTCAGATCGCGGCTGACGTTCTTGATTTCCGCGACGGGGTTGGCAAGTTTCAGATCGCTAAAATCAATGCCCTGTTCGATGGCATCGAGGACCATGGAGGTCATGCCGAGCTTGAGCAGGTTAGAAGTCTGCGACATATTGGCATCGCCCACGATAACGTGCAGGCGACCCCAATGTTCGGCGTCGGCGTGTGGCTCGTCGCGGGTGTTAATGATGCCGCGGTTAAGCGTGGTCTCTAGCGTAATTTCCTGCTCCATGTAATCGGCACGCTGGGAAATCTGGAAACCTGGCTCGGAGCCATCCTGCTCGATCCCGACCCTGCCGGCGCCGGTGACGACGATGCGCGCGACGAAAAACGGGATCAGCGCCTGCGCCAACACGTCAAAGTCCGTATCACGCGAGTATTGGTAGTTTTCGTGCGCACCATAGGATGCGCCCTTGCCGTCGACGTTGTTTTTATACAGCTTCAACGGTGGGCAGGGCTCATTATTCGCCAGAACGGACTTGCCTTCGGCGGTGAGCCCGGCGACCGCTGCCGCGGCATCGAGCAAGACACCATCACCGGCGGCATCATAGACCATCGCATCCCACGCGTTGGAGCACTCCGGGGAGGAATATTCAGGGTGCGCGTGGTCAACATAAAAGCGCGCGCCGGCGGGCGTGACCACATTGGCAACACCGATCGCGTTGGGATCCACAACGGGCACGGTGGAATAGCGTTTGAGATCGAATCCGCGCATATCGCGCAGCGGATGTTCTTCAGCGAAATCCCACCGCGAGCGCGCCGTAGTAAACATCGCACCATAAGCAACCACCGCGTGCGTCGAGGTGATGATCGGGGAAAGCTCTGGCCACTCAGGCGTAGAGATACCGTATTCAGTTTCAGTGCCTAGGAAACGTGCCATGTTGAACTCCTAAAACCTAAAAACTCGATGCTTTCAATCTTAAGCCCTTGACTCAGTGGGCTGGAAGAGCCACCGTCGATGGTTTTGACCCATTCATCCGCATTCGTCTTGGTGGGCAAATGCTCGCTTTCTGCTTGCTCAGCAGCAATAGCCAGTGACAAGTGCGCGCGGTCGATGCCTTTTGGCGCATCTGGGTTCAGCAGAGAATCCTTGATAGCCAGCTTCTTTGCACGCGACATGATATTCGCGATCATCGCACCGGAGACAAAGTCCCGGTAGTGCAAAACGCGGTCCGAACCATCATCAAAGTGGACGCGGACAAAGGGGCGGTCTCCGAAGAGCTCGTCGGTGGCGAACTCGATGAGATCTTGACGCTGGCCAATGTGCGGAACATCTTCTGGGAAGTGCGAATCAAAGATATCTTTCGCACCTTGTTTATTCGGGCGATTGACGCGCACCTTAATGTCAAGGCGGCCAGGGCGCATGATTGCTGGATCGATGAGCTCATCGCGGTTAGTCGCGCCGATGATGATGACGTTGTCGAGCTTTTCTACACCGTCTAGCTCCGTCAGCAGCTGCGGGACGACGGTGGTCTCCATATCCGAGGACACGCCGGAGCCGCGGGTGCGGAAGATCGATTCCATTTCATCGAAGAAGATAATGACAGGACGGTTGGGGTTAATTGCCGCAAGCTCGCGTGCGCGCTCAAAGATCATGCGGATGCGGCGCTCGGTCTCACCGACGAACTTATTGAGCAGCTCCGGACCTTTGACATTAAGGAAATAAGAAGATGACTCCTCCCCCATTTGCTGGGCGAGCGAATTCGCTACAGCCTTTGCAATCAACGTCTTACCGCAGCCCGGAGGGCCGTATAACAGCACGCCTTTAGGCGGGCTCAGTGCATAATCGCGGTAAAGCTCTGGGTGCAGGAAAGGAAGTTCGACGGAGTCACGGATCTGCGAAATTTGAGCATCCAAACCGCCAATATCCTCAAAGGAGACATTGGGGACTTCTTCCAGCTGCAATTGCGAGACTTCGGTTTTGTGCACGTGCTCCAAGATGATGCCCGCTCGGCTATCGATGAGCACCGTATCACCCGAGCGCACCGAATCGCGCAGATGCTCTGCGATAATTGCGATAGATTCTTCATTATTGCTTGCTAAGACCACCGCGCGGTCAGAACCGATGCGCTCGGACAAAGTGGCAAGTTGGCCATCGCGTGGAAAACCGCAGCCTTCGACAACCACCATGCCATCGCCTAAGCGAACCAGCTGGCCAACTTTTAAAGTCCCTGGTTCTACCTGCGGGGAAATCTTCAAACGCATGGGCCGGTTATTGGTATAAACTTCGGCGTCTCGGCGCGAATCGTGCGGACGGCCGGAATAACCCAAAAAGATTCCGTAGGAGGATGCGGGTTCGGCTAATTCATTAACATCTGCAGCCAATTGCTGCAGTTTATTGCGGGAACTTTGCAACAACGAGGCAAGTGAAGAATTGCGTTCACTAAGCTTGCGCACCTGAACGCGTAACTCACTCACGTTGTGGGCGTCTAAATTCTTTTCTTGATCTCGGTTGGATTGTGACATGAGTCCACCTTAGCGCTTTGAGTAACCTTGCCGTTCAAAACCACGCGGTTAAAGCTAAGGCAAAGCTTACCCTAATAAAAACGCAGGTCAGCGAGTGTGACCTGCGAGATGCTAATACCGTGGGTGGGTAATTTTAGGGGTAATGCTAGCGGCGCGCACGTCGCTTTACCGCTGGTGGAGTCACGCCATCGGCCAGGCGACGGGTCCAAATCAAAAAGGCTGTGTGGGCATTCATGCGGTGCTCTGGACGGGTTGCAAGGCCTTCGACCTTCCACTCACGCACCAAAGACTCCCACGCGCGCGGCTCGGTAAAGCACTTAAGTTCACGCAGGCCTTCCATAACCTTCATCAGCTGCGGCACGGTGGCAACATAGGTCATAAAGACGCCACCTGGGATGAGCAGATCGCGTACGGTCTCCAAGTGCTCCCATGGCTCGAGCATATCCAGGACGATGCGGTCGACCGGGCCGCCGAGATCATCTACGGTGACATCTCCTAGATCACCTAGGCGTGGTGACCACCATTCAGGTTTGCTGCCGAAGTACTCTTCCACGTTATTTTCGGCAAATTCCAGGTGGTCTTCGCGGATCTCATAGGAAAATACGTGGCCTTCAGGTCCCACCGCACGCAGCAAGGTCATAGACAGCGCACCTGAACCAGCACCCGCCTCCAAGACGCGTGCGCCCATAAAGATATCGCCTTCGACCAGGATCTGCGCCGAGTCTTTAGGGTAAATCACGGCAGCGCCACGCGGCATTGAAAGGACATGGTCAACCATGAGGTGACGGAAGAGCAAGAAATCAGAGCCGAGTGTGGAAGTGACCACGGAGCCCTCATCCATGCCTACGATCTGCGAGTGCTCAATGATGCCGCGGTGGGAGTGAAACTTGACTCCCTCTTCCAGGACCAAGGTGTAGTGGCGACGTTTTGCATCGGTAAGCTGCACTCGGTCACCGTATTGAAATGGACCGGAATAAGGCATGTGAGAATCTCCTTTAGCGCCGAAAGGCTAGGCTCTAGTTCTTTTAACCAACCAAGTATGCCTTAAGTGCGTCGATCATCCATAGTTGGTCTTGCACGCCCACAAGTTCACGGGCTGAGTGCATGGACAATAACGGCACGCCCACATCCACGGTGTCAATGCCCAAGCGCGTTGCGGTGATTGGGCCAATCGTGCTGCCACACGGCACGGCGTTATTACCGACGAAACGCTGCACTGGAACTCCAGCACGCGCACAGGCGGACTCCCACAGGTGGATTGAGGTGGCATCGGAAGCGTAGCGCTGATTCGCGTTAATCTTCGTCACCGGGCCCTGGCCAATCAACGGGTGGTGGGTCGGATCGTGTTTGCCTGCATAGTTGGGGTGCACGCTGTGCGCGGCATCGACGGAGATGCACGAAGAGCGTGCATAGATCTGCCGGCGTTCTTCTTCATTCTTGCCCAGTGCCGCGGCGGTACGGGTGAGCACATCTTCTAAAATCGGGCCCGCAGCACCATAGCGTGATGCCGAACCGACTTCCTCATGGTCAAAGGCAGAAAGAACCAACACATCCTCGCCGGAATAGTCCTCGGCCGCGCTAATGAGCGCCTGCATGCTTGCCCACACCGAAGAAAGATTATCCATGCGACCGGCAGCAAGAAGCTTGTGACCAGCGCCAAAGATTTCACCGCGCTGGGAATCTACGGTAATCAGGTTGAAAGCGGAAATCTCCTTGGCATCCACCTCAAGCTTTTCAGCAAGAATCTCTGCGAAGGAAACATCGTCAGCATCTAGGCCAATAATCGGCTGTACATGTACCTGTCGGTCTGGCTCAAAGTTCTTCTCCCTGTGCAGGTGAATAGCCAGATTAGGAATGCGCACCAACGCACCAGTGTCAACCAGACGCCTCGAACCATCCTTTAAAACCACCTGGCCCGCAAGTTTTAACTCGCGGTCAAACCACGTGTGCAGAATCGGCCCGCCGTAGACTTCAACTGCAAGCTGTGACCACCCAGCATTGCGAAAATCCGGATTGGGCTTGACCATAAACCCCGGTGAATCCGTGTGCGAGCCAACAATCTTAAATCCCCCGGTGAAATTTTCTGGCACAACCCAGGCCATCACTGCCCCGCCGCGCACCATGACATATCCACCGGGAGTAGATGGCCACTGCGCGGTTTCATCGACACGCGCAAAACCAGCGTCCTGCAACCGCGACGCTACTACTTCGGCGGCATGGTAGGAGCTTGGCGATTGCTCAATAAAATCAATAAAGTCTGCAATGGTATTTTCCATACCCTCCACTGTGCCATTTCTTTGCCCGCGTTAAGCTTGAAACACCATGAATCTCCCCCATAACTCTCTTTCTAGCTCTGCTGCTTCTACCCCCATGACTGCAGACAAGCAAGCACAACCTCACGCGCCGCGACGCCCGCGGCCGCTGGCGCTGTCTCCATCGCGCGCGAGCGATTACAACCAGTGCCCTTTGCTGTATCGCTTCCGGGCGATTGACCGCCTGCCTGAGCCAAAGACCATCGCGCAGGTCAAAGGTACTTTGGTCCACGCAGCTTTGGAAAAGACGCATGAGCTTCCGCGCGATGAGCGCACTTATCCCCGGGCGGTGAAATTCCTCAAGCCCGAGTGGGAGCTCATGTGTGAAAAAGACACTGAACTTAAAGAATTAGTGCCCGAGGACGAGACTTTAGACTTCCTCATCGATGCCCGGGATCTGGTCAAGGGCTATTTCCAGATGGAAAACCCGCAAGGCTTCGATGCCAAGGCCGTTGAGATGTACGTCGATACTGTCCTGCCCAACAACGTGCCTGTGCGTGGATTTATTGACCGCGTCGATGAAGCGCCAACCGGGCAAGTGCGCGTGGTGGACTATAAAACTGGCAAGAAGCCCAAGCCGCAGTACTCGCACGATGCCCAGTTCCAGATGCGTTTTTATGCCCTCGTGTATTGGCGCATCCACGGCGTCATCCCTACCCAGCTCCGCCTGATGTATTTGAAGGTCTTCGATTCGATGTTCCTGATGCCCTCGCGGGAGGAACTCGAGTACTTCGAGCGCGATTTGGGTGACCTATGGGCCAAGATCGAAGGCGATGGCAAGGAAGGTCTTTTCCGCCCCAAGAAATCAAAGTTGTGCGGCTGGTGCTCTTTCCAGGACCTGTGCCCCGCATTCGGCGGTACCCCACCAGAGTATCCCGGGTGGCCAGGCTCCACCGCAGATTAGCTTGTCGATGGCTCCTAAACCACTCGCCTGTGGATAACTTCGACCGTTAGGTGACGTGTCACCATAGTTATCCACAGGTTTTTGGCCTTGCCCTAGCGCGGGCTTGCGTTTGCGTTTTAGTGTCGAAGGCATGGATAAGTACGAAGAATTTATGGCTCTTACCAGCCAAGCAATAGGCATCTTAAGAGACATGTCTAAACGCTCGCCATACGACATGGCAAGCGATGGCATGGCACGTAAGACCGCGAAGAATTTTACCTCGATGGCCGATGTTCTTTTCGGCCCCACCGATTCACCGCGGCTGCAACGCGAATCGGTAGCTCTCGCTGAAGAGCGGGGGTTAAGCCTTGAGTATTTAGAGATGGTGGAAAAGCACGCCAAGAAGTTGAAGAAGCGCGGTGCCGCCTGGCGCTTGCGTGCTGAACTTATCGCGTTTGAGGGCACCTTCGAAGAAGTCGAAGCTTACGCCAAGAAACGTGTCACGGAAGAAGGCGGCGACGCACCGAAGCAACGCGGTTTACGCCTAGGTCGCGTTGTAGACGGCCTGCGCACCATTAGTATTACCGATACCCAACGACGTATTACCGCCCTCGAGAAAACTCTCGACGCCGCCATTACCAACGACGACCAGCCCCGCTCCGAAGCATTATTAGAACCATTCTGGGACTTAGTCGAAGGCAACGGCACTGGGCTTATCAAGCCGGAATACCGCACCGTCATTGCCATCGGTCTCGACGATTTCGCGAAAGTTAGCTGCGGGCGGGGCGACAAGGTCATCATCGGTCTCTCCGATGGCACCACCATGACCGGCGCAGAGTTCATCAACGCCGCAATGAAAGGCGCACTCGGCGACAAACTCTATGTCGGACTCTTTCACCCCACCGCTGGGCCGGTCAACCTTTACGAGACCCGCTTCGCATCAGACAAACTACGAACCTTAGCCATGGCAGAGAATCTGGTCTGCCCGTGGCCAGACTGCAATGTGCCTGCGGATAGGTGCCAGGTTCACCACATCGACGCCCACAAACACGGCGGGCACACCAAGCCGTCGAATCTGACCATGCTGTGCAAATACCACAACGGCGTCAACGACGACGGTGACCCGGGTAATCCCGGGTCACAGAAAAGAAAAAATAAGCGAGGAAAAGGCAAGCCCAATCGCGGGAGAATGCGACGCCACCGCGGCAAGGTCCGCCTGCACACCCCTGGTGGGAAGCTTGTGGGCAATACACATGACTTGAGCAGCATGGGGGCGATGGACCTTATCTAATCACTCCAGCCTCCAACAGCGGCAAGTCCCGAGGCCCGACTAGATCCGCCGAAGGTTTAAAGAAGTTCTAGTGCAACAGGTGCGCTCAACAAGCGTGGTACACCTGTCAATTAGTCATGCCCATTTTTAGTTAGAACAGGCCAGAGATGCTTCCGCTAGCATCGACGTCGATGTTGTTGGCTGCAGGTACCTTGGGTAGCCCAGGCATGGTCATGACATCACCGGTGAGAACGACATTGAAGCCGGCACCTGTGCGTGGGATGATTTCGCGCACGTGCAGTGTGTGGCCTTCAGGTGCGCCCAGTTCCGTAGGATCATCGGAGAAGGAGTACTGCGTCTTTGAAATCACCACCGGCATGGTGTCCCAGCCGTTGTCTTTTAAGGTTTGCAGATCACGAAGCGCCCGCTTGGAGTACTGAACTTCCTCTGCGCGGTAGACTTCCTTGGCGATGGTGTCAATCGACGCTTCGACGCCATGCGCCGGATCATATAGCGGAGTCGAGGTTCCCTCCAGATTGTTGAGCAGCGTCTGCCCCAGCTTTTCGGCACCCGCACCTCCCTGGGTAAACACATCGGCCTCGGCGTAGGCAACATCGAAATCTTTCGCCCACTGGCGCATTAAGTCACGCTCTGCCTCGGTATCGGAGTGGAATAGGTTAAGCGCTACCACCGGACGGATACCAAACTTCCGAATGTTTTCTACGTGGCGCTCCAAATTCTTAATGCCCTTGGCCAGCGCCTCCAGGTCTTCTTTCTGCAAATCCTCGCGAGCAACGCCACCGTTGTATTTCTGAGAGCGAATAGTGGCGACAACCACTGCCCCATCCACGTTGAGGCCACCGAAGCGAGCTTTGATATCGAAGAACTTTTCGCCGCCGAGATCCGAGCCAAAGCCAGCTTCAGTCAGCGCGATATCGCCAAGATTAAGCGCGGCCTGCGTAGCTAATAACGTATTGCATCCATGGGCGATATTGGCAAACGGTCCGCCGTGCACAAAAGCAGGCGCTCCACCTAATGTTTGGACCAAGTTTGGCAGCAAGGCATCGCGCATTAAAGCAGTCAAGGCACCTGCTGCCTCAAGGTCGTCAGCGGTAACCGGCTGGTCATCGAAAGTAAAGCCAATGGTAATTGCACCTAAGCGGCGTTTGAGATCCTCCAAGTCGGTGGCAAGACCCAAAATGGCCATGATTTCTGAAGCCGCCGTGATGGTAAAACCGGTTTCCGCGGCAGCACCGTTAACTGCCCCGCCCAGACCAGTGACCACCTTGCGCAGAGCACGGTCATTGACATCTAAGCAGCGCTGCCACGTGACTTTATTGGGGTCAATATTTAAGACATTGCCCTGGTGGATATGGTTATCGATCAAAGCGGCCAAAGTATTAGTCGCAGCAGCAATCGCGTGGAAATCACCCGTGAAGTGCAGGTTAATATCTTCCATGGGCACGATCTGCGCAAAGCCGCCGCCGGCCGCGCCACCTTTAAGACCCATCACCGGGCCTTGGGAAGGCTCCCGAATTGCGACAATAGACTTCTTACCCAGGCGATTGAGCGCATCAGTGAGACCAATAAGGACCGTAGATTTTCCTTCACCCGCTGGAGTTGGAGAAACTCCGGTCACCAACACCAATTTGCCGGGCTTTTCCGGCTTGGGCAGCTTGTCGATGTCCACCTTGGCCTTGTTCGTTCCATACGGAATGAGCGCTCCAGCGGGGATCCCTACACTAGCGGCAATCTCAGCAATCGGATGCAGCTTATGGGCTTGGGCAATTTCTACGTCACTTAGATGCTTTGTCATACCTTCCATCGTACGCAGCGCGTTTAGGTGCTTCGACCACCACCCACGTGATATTAATTCGCCTTCAAAAGCAATGAAAATGCCCTCCACGCAGGAGGGCATTTATCACATCAGTTGTTGCTTAATAAGCACGCGGGATTTATTCGTCCACGTAGAGCTGGCCACGGAACTCTGGGTGCATGAGGTTTTGAACAGAGAGCACCTTGTCCAGCGTTTCTTCGTCCATGAGGCCCTTATCTAAGACCAGTTCGCGAACGCCGCGGCCGGTTTCGAGGGACTCCTTGGCGATGAGGTCGCCATTGTGGTGGCCGATAAATGGGTTGAGGTAGGTAACAATACCGATGGAGTTGACCACGTAGTCGCGGCACACATCAGCATTAGCGGTAATACCGACGATGCACTTCTCGCGCAGGGTGTCCACGGCGTTGCCCATGATACGAATCGACTGGAATAAAGCCTCGCCGATGACTGGTTCCATGACGTTGAGCTGCAATTGTCCTGCTTCAGCCGCCATGGTTACGGTCTGGTCATTGCCGAAGACCTTGAAGCACACCTGGTTGACTACCTCAGGGATAACTGGGTTGACCTTACCTGGCATGATCGAAGAACCAGCCTGGCGTGGTGGAAGGTTGATTTCACCCAGGCCAGCGCGTGGACCCGAAGCCAGAAGCCGCAAGTCGTTGCAGATCTTGGACAGCTTCATCGCCGTGCGCTTGATCGCAGAGTGCAGCAGCACGTAGGCACCACAGTCAGACGTTGCTTCGATAAGATCGCGTGCAGTCTTGATTTCCAGGTCGGTAACTTCGCTCAGCGCAGCAACAACCTGGTGGCGGTAGCCGGCCGGGGTATTAACACCGGTACCGACAGCAGTTGCGCCGAGGTTAACCTCGAGCAGCATGCCCTGTGCCATGCGCAGCACTGCTTGCTCTTCCTGGAGGTTGCGTGCAAAGGCCTGGAATTCATCGCCAAGCGTCATTGGCACTGCATCCTGGAGCTGGGTGCGGCCCATCTTCAAGATGTCTTGGAACTCATTACCCTTGGCTGACAAGGAATCCTGCAGTGCATCGATACGCTCAATCAACTTGTTGATAGAGAAGTACAGACCCAAACGGAAACCGGTTGGGTAAGCGTCGTTGGTCGACTGCGACATGTTGACGTCGTCATTAGGGTTGATGACGTCGTAGCTGCCCTTCTTCTCCCCCAGATATTCCAACGCTAGGTTGGCGATGACCTCGTTGGTGTTCATGTTGGTCGAGGTACCAGCGCCGCCCTGGAAAACATCCAGCGGGAACTGGTCCATGCAACGACCCTCTTCCAGGATCTGGTCACATGCCCAAACAATGGCTTCGGCCTTCTTCTTTGGCAAGGTGTGCAAACGACGGTTGGCCATGGCCGTGGCCTTTTTCACCATCACCATGCCGCGGATGAACTCCGGGATGGAGTTGACGGTGACATAAGAGATCTGGAAGTTATCCAGCGCACGCATGGTGTGCACGCCGTAATAAGCATCTTCTGGAACCTCAAGTTTGCCCAGAAGGTCTTCTTCCACGCGGGTCTTGATATTAGAGGTCTTCACAGCCTTCTCTGTCGCGACTGCTGGACCTTTTAACCCGGTTGAGGCTGGAATTGACTGATTATCTGTCGCTTGAGCATCCGCTGTTTTCGCGGTTGCTTCGGCAGATTTCTCCGGTGCTGACTTATCCTGCGTGGATTCGTCCTTCTTGGAGGTCTTGGCCATGTTAGTTGCGCTCCTTGTTCGGATACGTGCCTGATGTCGCAGCAGAAAACCACGGTGATGTTTTCACCGTGGTTTTACTGGAGGTAATCAAGCAAAACTGAAGTGTTCTGCAACAATCGTAACCGCGTTCACATGGCGTACGAACCAAATCAGGTTGTGATACCCCTAAATGCGGGCAATGCGAAGCTCTGAAGCCAAAATTGCCTCGGCTCCGAGCTTTGATAAATCATCCATGAGCTGGTTCGCTTGCTTCTTTGGCACCATCGCGCGCGCTGCGACCCAATCTTCACGCGCCAGTGGCGAAACAGTCGGACCAGTCAGTCCCGGCGTGATGTTTGTGGCGGCATCCAAGTTGTCCTTGTGGATGTTGTAGTCAATCATCAGGTAGTTATAGGCGTTCAAGATGCCTTGAATACGCTTGAGAATGACCTGCTCATCTTCGGTGACATCGGTGTCAACGCGCTTGATGACTACAGCTTCGGAGTCAATCAATGGCTCGCCGAAAGGTTCCAGGCCGTGCTGACGCAGCGTGTTACCAGTGGAAACGACGTCTGCGATGACATCGGCAACGCCAAGTTTGATGGAGATTTCCACGGCGCCATCAAGACGGATGACCTCTGCCTTCATGCCGTGTTCGGTCAGGTAGTCACGCACCACATTTGGGTACGAAGTCGCGATGCGCTTGCCGTCGAGGTCTTCCACTTTCCAGTTCTGCCCCTGTGGCGCGGCGTAGCGGAAAGTAGATGAACCAAAGCCTAAAGGCAGCAACTCTTGAACCTTGACGCGGGAATCAGCGGCAAGGTCACGTCCGGTAATGCCCAGGTCCAGCAGGCCCTTGGCAACATAAATAGCGATGTCCTTCGGGCGCAGGAAGAAAAACTCCACGCCGTTTGCCTCGTCAACAATGTTGAGAGCTTTGGTCATGCCGCGAGACTTGTAGCCAGCCTCGCTCAGGATTTTCACTGCCATTTCAGACAGTGAGCCTTTGTTCGGAACAGCAATCTTAATCATGAATTGGTCCTTCGAATTTTTCTATTTCGCCTATCCGCGTCGAAAACACTTCAGTTGTTAAGCGGATACGAAGATTATTTACAGGTTCTTGTAGATGTCATCCAAGGTGATGCCACGATGGAGCATCATCACCTGGGTCCAGTAAATAAGCTGTGACATTTCTTCAGCCAGTTCTTCGTCGGACTGGTACTCCGATGCGATCCACACTTCGCCGGCTTCTTCGATGATCTTCTTGCCGATGAAATGGGCGCCCTTGTCTAATGCTTCAACCGTGCCTGAGCCCGCTGGGCGCTCACTGGCTTTTTCTGCAAGTTCATTAAACAAAGTCTCAAAATTCTTCACGGTTACCTATTGTTCCATAGATAGTTGATTTCGCATGCCATTGCCTAGCTTTTACCCCGAAATGCGGGCAAACCAGTCGTAGACATCGGCAGCAGTGGCACCGTCAAGGTGCTTGTTGCCGCTTAGCTTTTCGATGCTTACCGCGCCTTCCGGAATCTCCATCTGCGCATGTTCGGGCAGCCCAATAACCTGGCATCCAGCGGCCAAAGCAGCGCGCATACCCGTCGTGGAGTCCTCGAATACCAGTGCACCGGCAGGGTCGACTCCTGCGCGGCGAGCGGCCTCCAGGTACATATCCGGGGCAGGTTTACCCTCTGCTACTTCATCGCCACAGATGGTGTCGACGAAGAAGTGACGGCCCACTGTGTCGATGGCGGAATCTGCTACGTGTCGCACGGTATTTGTGGTCACGAACATCGCCATGTCATCGCTTTTAAGCTGCGTCAGAAGATTTTGAATGCCTGGGAAGACCTCGAGGCGCTCGGCGAAAAGCTCGCGCGTCTTATTGAAAGTCAAGGCCTGGTACTTCGGATAGTCTTCAGGGGTTAGTTCCACGCCTGCGGCCTCAGCGCAAATGCGCAGGGTGTTTTCGAAGGTCGAACCAACCGTGAGCTGCCTTTGCTCTGGGGTGAGTCGTTTGCCCAATAGCTCAGAGAGAAAATACGTTGCTTCCTCCCACAATGGTTCTGAGTCGGTGAGGGTGCCGTCCATATCCCAAAAGATGGCGAGAGGTTTCTTCATGAATCTGGTGCTAATACTTTTCTCGTTGATATCGGTTGATTAAAGGTGCCCGTCGCTAAAGGCATGAGTAAGTCCTCGCGGCACCAAATGCGCTAGCGTGCTGCGTCAGTGTACTGCGCTTGGCTCCGCGAGGAGAAAGAGACGAGCTTAGGACTAGTCGAGCTCAGGTAGCTCGCCCAGTGCTTCGTCATCGGCGCCGGTATCAGCGGCTGCCTGAGAGATGAGCTCGTTGAGCTCTTGCTTTTCTTCGGGCTCCAAGATGGCGTCGGCATTCTTGCGATTGAATGCTTCCAGCTCCGTGAAAAATGGTGTCACTGCACCTTTGAGCTGTTCACCTGACGGGTCATCTGGGATCGCATCGAAAGCATCGAAAAGACGCTCAAGGATCGTACGAAGTGAAGGTAGTGCTTTGGGATCGAAAGGTTGGTCCCAAAACTCTTTCTCATCTTCGTTGAGGTAGTCACCCGTGGCGAATGACTCCAGATTGCTCATAAACTCGTCGATTTGTGGCTGATAGGTCGCGCGAATGCTCATGTGGATATTGTCCCCTAAAACTAGGAAATGCGCACGCCCAACAGACCATCGACAGCTGTAGCTACTACCCCTGCTGCCTGTGCAGTGGAAGGAGTCTGCGCCCACTCATCGATTACCTGCAGTGCGCCGACGGTATCCAAGTCATCGGCAAGGCGCTCACGAAGCTGTGAAACTGCCTTGTTCGCCACGTCCTGAGCTTGGGTTTCATCAACGCCGACGCCTGCTGTTTGAGCATTGGTAAATGCGCTGCGCCAAGAATTGAGGCGTTCGATAGCGGTATTGAGTAGCTCGTCGGACCAGTCGCGATCGCCGCGATAATGGTGTGCATACAAACCGAGGCGGATCGCTGAAGGGTCGACGCCCTGCTCTACTAACTTATGCACAAAGACGAGGTTGCCCAAGGACTTTGACATCTTGGTGCCCTCAAGACCGATCATGCCAGCGTGTACGTAGAATTCCGCCATGCGGTCTACACCCAATCCGGCCTCTGCATGAGCTGCTGAGTATTCGTGGTGCGGGTACTTCAGGTCCGAGCCACCGCCCTGAATTAAGAAGGAAGAACCGAGACGATTTGTAGCGATTGCCGAACACTCCACGTGCCAGCCTGGTCGGCCAGGGCCGAATGGGGATTCCCAGGATGGCTCGCCTTCGCGCACAGCGCGCCACAACAAAGCGTCGAGCGGATCTTTCTTGCCCGCTCGCTTGGGATCGCCACCGCGCTCTGCGAAGAACTCTTCCATGGTTGCGCGGTCATAATTCGATTCATAGCCAAATTGCTTGGTGGCATCGATAGACGCGTAAACGTCTGGATATTGCTCATCATCAACGACATAGGCAGCGCCATTTTCCAGGAGCTTTTGAGTCAGCTCGATGACTTCATCGATGGATTCGATAGCGCCGATGTAATCCTGCGGCGGCATGACTCCGAGCTGTTCCATATCGGAGCGGAAGAGCTGGACTTGGCTTTCGCCTAATTCGCGCCAGTCGACGCCATCGCGTTCTGCGCGCTCAAAGAGTGGATCGTCCACGTCGGTGACATTTTGGACGTAGTGAACCTTGTGCCCCTGGTCCAGGAGCATTCGGTAGATGACGTCGAAGGTGACGTAAGTTGCAGCGTGGCCGAGGTGCGTGGAGTCATAAGGGGTAATGCCGCAGACATACATTGTAGCTGTATCGCCTGCGACTTCGACAGGCTTGGTCTTCTCATCCGCTGAGTCGTAGAGATGCAACTGCGCAGCGGTGCCTGGAATTAGGGGTACGGACGGGATTGGCCAAGATTTCATGCCTGCTATCGTACCTAGCTTCAACCGTTAAGTTTAAAAGGGTTGGAGAACTCCGATTGCCAGCAGAATCATAACGAAGATACCCACTGGGATTCGGTAGGCCGCGAACCACTCGAAGGAGTGGTTGGAAACAAACTTTAACAGCCACGCGATGGAGGCGTAACCAACCACGAACGCAACTGCCGTACCGACTAGAAGTTGCATGCCGGACGCGGCTTGGCCAGCAGCCGGATCGAAGGCATCGGGAAGCGAAAAAAGGCCTGATGCCAGTACTGCGGGAATAGCCAGCAGGAAGGAAAATCGGGTTGCAACTTCGCGGTCAAGACCGAGGAACAGACCACCGGAAATGGTTCCACCCGAACGAGATACGCCAGGAATCAGCGCCAAGCACTGGCAGAGACCCATGATGATGGCGTCTTTCATCGTCAGCTCATCAAAGCCGCGATTTTTCTTACCCACGCGCTCAGCGACGATGAACACCAGCGAGAACAAAATCAGCATTCCTGCGGTAATCCACAGGTTGCGCAGCGCATCGCGAATAAGGTCCTTGCCCACGAGTCCCAGAACGCCGATGGGAATGGAGCCCACGATGACAAACCAGCCCATCTTCCAATCCTGGCCGCGGGATTCTTTATCAACCCAGCCTTTGAACCAGCCGGTGAGAATTTGCCAGATCATCTTGGCGAAGAAGACCACTACGGCAAGCTCTGTGCCAAGCTGAATCACTGCGGTGAAGGAAGCACCTGCATCCTGGCCCCAAAAAAGCTCGGACACGATCCGGAGGTGGCCGGAAGAGCTCACGGGGAGAAACTCGGTCAGCCCTTGGACAATGGACAGGACTAAGACCTGCACCCAGGACATGTCGGTCATTTCGGTTGTAGATTGCGCAAGAGTCAGATTTTCCACGCCGGTTATCCTACCCCGCGCGTGGTTCTTTCCTGGTTAGGCCAGCTGATAGAATGGCCAATCGTGTATTCATCTTCTGGTGCAAAAAAGTTCTTGGTCGGCATAATTGCTGCATCATCGCTGGTCATTACAGCGTGCAGCTACAATCCAAATGAAGGCAATGAAACTGAGGTGCAAGGCAATGCCACGCCAGCATCTTCGCCGCAGGATACTGATCCCGCAGGTAACGTCGAAGAATACGGCGAGATCAGTGATATCGCTCATGTTGGAGACACGATTTCCGTTCGCTCTGAGGACACCATTACCTTCGGCGCCCCCAACTCCTTGGGCAATCCCCTGAAGATTTCCCCTTCGTGCGGTGACCTGAATTCCTCTGCTGGCTTCTTCTTTATCGGCTGCGGGGACAAGGTCTACAAGATTGACCCAAACAACCCCAGCGATCCCCGCGTGATTCCGGTTGATGTCGACTTTGCGGTCACCGCCGCAACTGAGTTGTCTTCCGGCGAGCTTTTCCTTGCATCGAATGAGACCAAAGACATCGTCATTTATAAAGACGGTGAAGTGATTGATGATTTCACGGTTGAAGAACCCTCTGATCAACTCCTTGCGGTTCCGAACCAGGCCGGCGTCGATAACGTCATCCGCATCAACCGCGAGGCAACGACGATTCAAAACCTGGATTGGGAAAACTCCCGCGAAGGTGGACGCCTTCGCGCAGGCATTGGTCTTGGCCAAGGCACAGTCGGTGAAGATGGCACCATTTTGGTTTCGGACACCCTCGGTGGCCGCCTCATGGTCTACACCTCTGAAGACGTTGTCCGCCAACATCAATTTGGCCCAGTTGACGGCTCACCATGGGGTGTGGCCTGGGATGAAAAGCGTCAGATTGCTTGGGTAACGACCACCGATAATAACTTGGTGCACGGTTTTAATATCTCCACTGGTGTGCCTGAACTGGTCACAACGTTAGGGACCGTCGCTGATGCGCAAAGCATTCAGGCTTTGGACAATGGCGACCTTGTGATCGGCTCTGCAACGGGTGCTGGTCTGCAGGTTATTCCCGCTGCTGACATCGATGAATCTGTAGAAAACCCTAAGTAATATATTTTCACCAAGGCTTCGATTATTCGGGGCCTTTATTTTAGGCTCTGGAAGGTCAACCGCAATGAACTTTGTTAACAAGCTTGGATCGAATGCTGGAAGATTGGCGAATTCGGCTCGCCGCACTGGGTACGAGCTCGCGCTCAAGACTATGTTCAAAATTGATCCAGAACGTATCCACGTCATGGCCAATTCGCTTATGGGCGCAATCAATAAGGTCCCACCGGTGTACAAGGCGCTCGGAGCAGTCTTGCCGGTCAATGATCCGGTGCTGGCACAGGAAGTCTTCGGCGTCACCTTTCCACGGCCACTGGGTCTTGCTGCAGGCTTTGATAAAAACGCCGCTGCTGCGGACGCATGGTCTGCAATCGGCTTTGGCTATGCGGAGCTTGGCACGGTAACCGCTAAGGGGCAGCCAGGCAATCCTCAGCCACGCTTGTTCCGCTTGCCGGAAGATAAAGCCATCTTGAACCGCATGGGCTTTAACAACGCAGGCGCAGCGGAAGCCGCACGCAACCTGCACAAGCGCAAAACTAAGAGCGTCATTGGAATCAATATCGGAAAGACTAAAGTCACCCCGGCAGATGAAGCAGTTGCTGATTACCGTCGCTCCGCCTCACTACTGGGAGACCTTGCGAACTTCCTCGTTGTGAATGTCTCCTCCCCTAATACGCCGGGCTTGCGCGATCTCCAGGCCGTAGAATCTTTGCGCCCGATTCTCTCGGCCGTGCAAGAATCCACGTCAGTTCCGGTGCTGGTGAAGATTGCGCCTGATCTCTCCGATGAAGATGTCGACGCAGTCGCTGACCTTGCCGTTGAACTTGGACTCGCCGGCATCGTGGCGACCAACACCACCATCTCGCGTGAAGGCTTAAATTCCGATGACCAGTTCGTGCGCGAATTAGGAGCAGGTGGCATCTCCGGCGCTCCAGTCGCAGCACGCTCGCTCGAGGTCTTAAAGCGTCTCTATGCGCGTGTGGGCGACAAGCTCGTGATTATCTCAGTCGGCGGTATTACTACCCCACAGCAAGCCTGGGAGCGCATCACCAGCGGTGCTAGCTTGCTGCAGGGATACACGGGATTGATTTATGGCGGACCGGACTGGATTCGCGATATCCATAAGGCCATCGCAGCGCAGATCCGCGCGCATGGCTTGAGCAATATCTCAGAGGCAGTTGGCTCTGGTTTGGGCTGGAAGCACGGCTAAGTAAAAAGCAGCTAGGGCTACCACTATTTTTCAAGTGGTAGCCCCTAGCTGTATCTATCCAGGACGAGCCCGTGGGACTAAGCCTTGGGCATCACCGAACGCCGCAGGATGAGCGCACACAATAACGCCGCGCCGCCGTAGAGCACCAAGAAAGACTGGTGCTGGACGAGATAAACATTCTGCGGGACAAAGCGGCTGCCGATAATCAGCAGCACTGCTATCGCCAATGCAACTACTTGGACGACACTGGACTTTTGGTCAGTTCGGACCGTAGCAAAACCACCGACGAGCAATGCGGCGATGATGATTGCGACGCGGATAGGCGTCCATGCAAAAGGTGTTCCCCATCCATCAGTAAATACTGCAACTAGTGCGAGTAGGAACAACACTGCCGCCAGCGCCATGAAGGCACCGCCGACGCGAACTTGAATGGGAATGCTCACGCCCGGGTTCTTGCCCGAGCTCTGAGAAGACTGAGGGGAATTTTGCGCCATGGTTAATTAGATTAACTGGTCGGCTTAGTTTTGTTCGTACCAACCCCACAAGATGGAACGTCCAATGGTGTGGAAGTAGAGATTGAAGCCCAAAACCGTAGGTGTTGCGTCCGGATCGATATCGAGCGTCTCCACATCGAGAGCATGCACGGAATATAGGTAACGGTGCGGTGCGTGACCTGCTGGTGGCTGCGGGCCGTAATACTCACGCTGCCCGCCGTCGTGCTTCAAGGAGATAACACCTTCGATGCCCAGGTCGGCTTGCGAGCCTGCTCCTTGTGGCAATTCCGTGACATCCGCAGGGATGTTGAACGCTGCCCAGTGCCAGAAGCCGGCACCTGTTGGCGCATCGGGATCCAACAGGGTTACTGCCAAAGACTTCGTACCTTCAGGAAGATCCGCCCACTGCAGCTGTGGGGAAACATTTGATGGTGCGCGGAATTGCTCTGCAATCTCATCGCCATCGGCGAGGTCGGTGGAAGTCAAAGTAAATGCTGGAGGGTTGCCCAGTGGTTCATATGGATCTGGGCCTGGAAAGCGGGCTTCATTGTATGTAGGCATAGCTCCATTTGTACCGGAGATCACAGAATTTTTCCGTGGCCTACCAGATCTCGCCCGCGTAGATCCCAGCAGAAAACATGGACCGCGCCTCTCGACACGGTCACACCATCTGACACCAATGTGTTTTATAAGACGGTTTGACGTGACCAATAGTCGCGTTTTAGCGCATTGAGCTGGCGATTTGTAAGGTGTGCTAGTTAACCGATACAGTTAGTCCGTGCCTAACGGAGCCCTGTGCCTCGTTATATAACACCCAGCCCGGGTGGCGGAATGGCAGACGCGCTAGCTTGAGGTGCTAGTGTCCTATTAACGG
The DNA here is from genome assembly GCF_002967075.1 of Corynebacterium sp. J010B-136. GTDB lineage: Bacteria > Actinomycetota > Actinomycetes > Mycobacteriales > Mycobacteriaceae > Corynebacterium. The sequence continues at coordinate 59,497 of NZ_PUGE01000007.1, forward strand.
ACGTGGGGGTTCAAGTCCCCCTCCGGGCACAATATTTTAGTCCTAGGTTGCATAATGCGGCCTAGGACTTTTTGCTTGCTGGAAGGTTATAGCGCTGGTGTCATCGTTTATGTCGTGGATTAAAAGCTTCGCTGAGTTTCTAGGTGGGCTTTTAAAAGACGCCGTGGCATCGATAAGCCAATGGAGCTGGACACGACGTTTGATAGTCGCAGCAGCGACCATCGCAGTGTTGGCCGTTATTTTCTTTGTGGACCTGCCCGGCGTTGAGCAACTGCGCACATGGGCCAATGGGGCTGGTTCTTGGTTCATAGCTCTGTTTTGGCTGTGCTATGTCATCCTCACCCTCTTTCCCCTTCCAAGGACAATCTGGACGGTGTCTGCGGGCGTTCTCTTCGGTCCGGTAACCGGGTTAGCGATTTCCTTAACTGCCCTGACCGTTTCCGCCGTGATCGCACTTTTAGTTGTGCGCGGACTGCTTGGTGATTGGATGCGTCCGCGGCTGAACCACCCAGCGGTCGCGGGAATTAATGCCCACCTCGAGCACCGCGGGTGGCTTGCCATCGCCTCCTTGCGCTTGGTAGCAGGGGTCCCCTTTTCCTTGCTTAACTACGCCGCGGCGTTGACAGCTATTCCCGTGGGACAATTTGCCGTTGCCACGCTGGTCGGGTCGATCCCAACTACGGCAATCGGTGTCTTTTTCGGCGACCTATTAACAGGGCAAATGCACCCTGGAATCATCGCGGCGATGATCGTGTGTGCCCTAGTGGGAGTCGGTGGATTAATCCTCGACTCGCGGATGCCAGTTACACAATTAAGTCAAGGCAACACCGTAGACTAGTTGTTATGTTAGCTGTCCATGCACGTTACCGTGGCCGCGCTGTACGGCGCGCTGAATTAGTTGAACGCTCCGCCGCTGCACTCTCGACTTTGGATGGTGTCGGTGAGTTTGAGTTTCTTGGCGTCGAAGATATTTGCGCCGAAGTCGACACTGCGACAGCAGTGTGCGAGGTTGCCATGGCATTGCTTGCCGATGGCTCCTGGGCCATCTCCATCGGTATCTCCCACGATGACGCTAAAAAGACTGCAACGCAGGGTCTGAAAGCATCGGCACGCCCGGGCCAGGTCTATGCCACCATCGAACCTGCCATCGCCAGCGGCACTGGCTCAAAGGCAGCGAAAGAAAAGGCGAAGAAGGATGCCTCCAATATTGTCGCAGCCTTTGCCCTATTAAGTTTCGTTCTTGGAAAGCGCACGGCGGAAGGGCGTGAGGCGACCTCCTTGGTGCGCTCGGGCTTTAACCAAAATGAAGCTGCTGAAGAATTAGGTATTTCTAAGCAGGCCATGTCCCAGCGGCTGCAAGCTGCCGGGTGGGCTGCTGAGGGCGCGGGGTGGCAACTAGCAGTTAATCTGATTGCTGCCGCAAACCCTTCTTTAGAATCTTAAGACTTCTAAAGAAGGTCGTGCTTGGAAAGCTCTGGTGTGGTCACAAAGTCCACTAAGCGCTCGACTGCGCCTATCAAGGTTGAGTCTAGATCTCGGAAGTTGTTGACCGAATTGTAGACGCGGCGCCAGCCTTCTTTCGGGTCTGACCAGCCTAGGCGCTCGCATACGCCAGTCTTCCAGTCCTCACCATAAGGAACGTCGGGCCAGGCTTTAATCCCGACGGCCTGGGGTTTTACCGCCGCCCAAATATCGATAAAAGGATGGCCAGTAACTAGCACGTGCTCCCCTACGGTTTCAGTCATGCGGGTTTCTTTGGAGCCCTGCACCAAGTGGTCCGCGAGCACGCCAACGCGACGGCCTTTTTCCGGCCTAAATTCAGCCAATCGCTCTTCTAAGTTGTCGAGTCCTTCCAGATATTCCACCACGACGCCCTCGACGCGCAGGTCATGCCCCCAGACGCGTTCGATGATGGCCGCATCATGAATACCTTCGACCCAAATCCGTGAGGGCGCCGCAACTTTAGCTTCCACATTCGCTACACGCCGTGAGCCTGAATTCGACTTTGTCTCGGTCTGACGCGGGGCGACATAACGCTCGAGGGAAACGCGGTTTCCTTCATATAGAAAGCCGCCTTTAATCAGGTTGAATACTCGCTGGGCACCGTAGCGGTCTTCTAAGCGGATAACGTCTCCGTAGACGGTTTTATCAACCCCCATGACAGCACCCACGAAGTCATCACCAAAGACTTCCACTACCATGCCCGGCTTGGCGGGAATGACGGGATATTCAACGGGTTTATTTCGGGCGTGTCCACCGAGGATATCGCCTGCATAAGGATCGCGGGAAGAAAAACTCATGCCGGCCATTTTATCGCCACAAGCAGTCTCCACTAGACTGGCTCGCCATGGATATGCGCGAACAGGTGTGGTCACCACTTCAAAACACGGCCGTATGGATGGGGGCATGGCTTTATGGTCATGAGCCAGCTGACGATGTCCTAGCGGCACTTAATGAACTAGGCGGCGCACAGCGTCTGGTATCGAGCCCTGACGATCTTGCAACGACTCGCCCTTTCATCGATGCGCTATCGCTTATCCGCGAAGCAACGTCCACGGTAAATACTGCAGACGGTCCAAGCTTGCGTCTGGTTCTTGCAGGCCCCGGCGATCCGCCTGCATTGCCCGCTGGTTCTCCAGCTACCATCGCGGCGACAATCAACGGTCAAGGGGCGCTGGTCGTGCGCATACAGGCTGATAATCCTGCTGATGAGCACCATCTAGTCCTAGTACCAGAAAAGACAGCGCGCGGAACAGACTGGACCATCTTTAAAGAGTCCGCGCCCCTGCCTTCGCCCGCGTGGTTAAGCCCCGGTGATGCCGATGCCTTACTATCCCAAGCGACCGAAGAATCGGCGGCCCTGATTGAAGCGATGGGTTATAAAACGGACAAAGTCCCCAATCCGCGTTTAACGGTGGGGACTTTGGCTGACTTTTATGACACCCCAGGACTGCCATCGAGTACTCCTGCGCGCTCAGCAAAGCTATTTGCTCGCGCGGATCGCGTAGCTGCGATCATTGAAACAGTCACCGATCGCGTCGGTGACCACAGCCTCGACCCGCAGCTCTTTCGCCTCTGGCGCCATGTACGAGCAGCGCGCGTAGCCGGAGTCGACTACGCGCTGATCGATTTTGCTCGCGGTGCCTAGACCCTACGGCAACTTAGGCAGAAGTCTTAGCTTGCTTTAACGCCCAGATATCACAGCAGCCTGCGGCGCAGGGGTTGCCATTTTTCGTGCGCCCTTGCACGGTGACATCACCTAGGATTTCAGGCTTGCAGCCCGCGGTGTTTTCCTCGATCAAATCGACAATCATCGCGGCGAAGGAATCTTTAGGACCCACGGTATTCGCGCGGGAAACCTGTACTCCAAGCTCCTGGGCTGCATCGACAAGCTCTGTGTCCAGGTCCCAAATGACCTCCATGTGATCGGAGATAAAACCGATCGGAGAAACCACCACGGCTTTAACGCCATTTTCCGCATGGATTGCCTCGGTGTGGTCAACAATATCGGGCTCCAGCCACGGCGTGCGCGGATCGCCGGAGCGTGACTGCCACACCACGTCATACTCCTCAACGCCGGCGGCCTCAGCGACTAAGCGGGCTGCTTCAGCAACCTGACGCGAGTAGAGATTGGGATTATCCTCGCCGCCGCCGACTTCGTCGTGTGCCGTTGGAACAGAATGCGCCGTAAAGAGCACGCGCATGCTATCGCGCTTATCTTCATCAACCGCAGCAATTGCTTCTTGCAACGCCTTTGCATTTTCCTCGATGAAATCTGGGTGCGAGAAGAAATGACGCAGCTTTACCATGTCAATACTTGGAAGGTTCTTATCTTCCAGGTGCTTCCGCACACGCACGATGTCTTCGTTGTATTGACGACACGCTGAATATCCGCCCCACGCAGAAGTGGCGAATACGAGGGCGGAACGAACACCGTCGGCCACCATTTGCTCAGCGGTGTCTTCAGCTAGCGGGTGCCAGTTGCGGTTGCCGAAGTACACGGGCATATCGATGCCGCGGGACTTCAGCTCCTTTTCTACATGGTCAATGATTTCGCGGTTGAGGTCATTGAGCGGGCTTTTGCCGTTGAAGTGGAAATAGTGCTCTCCTACTTCTACTAAGCGCTCGCGTGGAATGCCGCGTCCACGCGTTACGTTCTCTAGAAATGGAACGACCTCCTCATTGCTTTCCGGGCCACCGAAGGAAAGTACGAGGAGGGCATCATAATCACGGGGGTTTGGGGATGATTCGGTCATAGTGAAGCATCATACCAACTAAAGTTGGATATTTAGAACCACCGTGAGGTTGGGTCTGACACACTTATCAGTGCGTGAATTTTAGAGCAGACGAACTGCGTATTCTGACATTCCGGACCAGCGAACCGGGCTCTTGGTTACAGTTTGACCGGACTGTGGGGCTTCCAGCATCATGCCGTCGCCCAAGTAGATAGCGACGTGGTGATTGCCACTAGGGCCATAGAAAATCAGGTCGCCGCGTTCCATCTCTTGCGGACTAATGTGCTGGCCCTTGTTGTACTGGTAGCCGGTAAAGTGCGGCAGCGAGATGCCAACGCCAGCAAAGGCGTAGATCATCAAACCTGAGCAGTCGAAACCGACCTTATTGTAGTCACCGAAGGAATCGGCAACGCCTCCGTCGCGAATACCCTTGGTAGGACCATTCGCGTCGCCGCCGCCCCAGGCATAAGGAACGCCAATTTGCGACTCGGCACGTGCGATGACCGCTTCGATCTTCTCGCTGCGGGAGGCATCGCCAAGCTCTGCTGCCGCGGACTCTTCCACGGAACTTGCAGTCGGCAGATCTTCTAAGACGCCAGCCAATTCAGCTGCGGAGCTAGATTCTTCTGCAGGTCCTTGTTGTGGAAATAGCGCACTGCTGCCAGCGACCAATGCTTCGGATGTTGCTTCTGTAGAGGAAGTATCTGCGCCACCTGATGTTGAATCGACAGAAAGTTCTGGCTGGGAAGCAGCAATGATTGCCGCTGCTGCACCTACGGCGAGACCCGCCAATTGCGCTGCCTGGTCACCATCAACACTGCTGCCTTGACTTGGCTCAGCCTGTGCTGGAGCATCGCCTGGGGTTCCAGCAGCTGAAGGCGCTACTGGCGCGGAGTAATTCTGCGTGGAAGACTGCGCAGGCGTTTCCTGGGACGAAGAAGCGTCTGCAGGCTCAGCGGTTTCACTAGCCGACTCAGATTCACTGTTTGCAGCAGCTTCCGGCTCGGAGGTTTCCGACTCTGCCGAGGGCTCTGATGCTTCGCTTGTCGATGCAGGAGACTCGCTAGGGCTCGTTTCTTTAGCCTCCGTGGACGCTTCAGATTCCGAAGGTTCTTCGCCACGTGCCGAGGATAATGCTGCTTGTGCCTCTTGCTGAAGGGCAACCAGCTTTTCATGCTCAGAGGAGACTTCGCTGACGCGCGTTTGGTTTTGCTCCAGCACAGCGCGAGCTTCATCTTCAGCTGCTTCGGCATTAGCTTCACGCTCAACCGCTAGCTGCTCAGCCTTGCGCAGCTGAGATTCCTTATTGGACTTCTCAGTGCGTACTCGTTCCAATTCAGTAACGGTGCCCTGCTGCTTTTCTGCTTGAGAGCGCAGGAAACTCTGGCGCGTGAGCATGTCCTCCCGGGCATCGCCACCAGCAGCACTGGTGACAGACTCTGAGGTATTGGCACGACGATAAGCCGAACGAGAAATCTCGTCCAGTTTTTCCTGTGCGCCTTCGACGTCTACCTGGGCATCGTCAAGCTCACTGCGTGCAGCAAGGGTTCCGCGTCGTGCTTGCTCAGAAAGGTTGCGCGCGTCCTGCAAGTCAACCAAAGCCTGGTTGGCGCGCTCACGGAATTCACCGAGTTCGCCTTCCAGACGGGCTATTTCTTCCTGGACATCGGCAATCGCACCGGCCAAAGAAGCAACCGAAACATCACCGTTTAAGACACCTTGAAGCTTTTCGATAGCGGAAGTGTTTTCTTCAGCAACCGCTGGGGTTGTTGTGGAGATCAGCGAAACGCTGAGCGTACATGCGACAGCTGCTAAGGCTGCCCGCATACGATGCGTGCGCTTGGAAGAGGTGGTGGCCACGAATTAACTCCTCACACCACCACCAGAAGTCAAAGCCATGATGCGGTGGAGTGATTTGAGCATAGAAATGCCCGGGAGCCCTTACTCAGGCTGCCGCGAACACACGCTTATTTGCACACGCGCTCTTCAGCGCCTCAATAAAGACCCTCACTCCTGACAACCAGCAGTGGGTGCTCAGTAAAAAGCGAATAGAAAATACGCCTCCGCGAATTAATTGCTACCGAATATTTGCCACTGCAAAGACCCCACTATTGACCAAGAATGCTTCAGCTCTTGGCGTGCTTCCCCACATGCCCGTGCTGACTTCATGCATCACTGTCAATATTCAAGTCTTAAACCGTGACTAATTATCACTAGAACCAACTCGTGAGTCGATGTTTGAACCATACGACACACACCCAACCCCTCGCATCTACTTTCACAAGAAACACATACGTCAAGCACCGCCACATGACTTAACTCGGGTAGGTAACCAGCACTTCTGTAATCAATTCGTGACAATTGTAATGTTGGTCACACTTGGCAAAGCGCGCGCAATAATCTACCGGGATAGCCACCATCGGCGTGATATGGAGAAGCGACCCCAGTGTTCTGCCTAAAATCCGCAGGCCAACGCCCAAAAGGCTCTCATTGCCGGATGATGCGCAAGAAAAAACCGCCCGCTCCAACAAGGGAGGGGCGGCGAAAAGTAAAGGGGTGATGCCTTACTTTTGAATAACGGACCTATATACAAACAGTCCCGCGACGACGAGGGCGACAACAACCATCGCCACAATCAGCGGCCAGGGAACGCCGAAGGGATCGACGCCGGCATAAAACCGGTCAAGTAACTCAACTTGATTTACGCCTTGCGTTATATCACCCTGTGTCGCTTCGATAGCCGCACGCGAGTAGGTGTCGCTAACTGCAGATACATTACGCACGGTTTGCACAACGACAGTATCTAGCCCGGTTGCATCTTGAAGTTCTTGTGCAATATCTCGCGCGTCGGCAAGCCGTGTTGGATAAACATCAACAACAGCTATGCCGTGCGAATCCTGGAGGGCGGAAACGATTGGGCCTTGAATCTCTGCATTGGTAGCAAGATCGGGGTTTGAAAACGCCACGCCATCTTCTGCGAGCTGTGCAGAAAGGTCGGGGATGTCAACGCCCTCTGGAATCATTACGTGCTACCCCTTTTGTCGTGTAGTCCATTGGTGGATACTTCAAGCCTCTTCCCAGGTTATATCCAAATTGGGTGCTTTGAGTAGCGATGACGCGCCGATAAACCGCAAATAGTGGAAACAGTACGCGCGTTCCGTTAGTATCGAAGGCGTCCAACGAGATACCTCACTACAATGGGAGGATGAACCATTCGGTTCGCCTCATTAGCGTTTGACTGAAAACCCATGACTCAAGCGGTTAGAAGGCAGCGGGTGGTGAGGATAACTGAATGTTTAGTTCAAAACAACAAGGAATGGAGCTCCCTGTGACTGAAAGCTTGAACTCCTTTGATACCAAGAAGACTCTTGATGTCAATGGCAAGGAATACACTTATTTCGACATTACCGCCGTTGAAGGCCTCGAGAAGCTTCCATACTCTCTGAAGGTCTTGGCAGAAAACCTTCTGCGCACCGAAGACGGTAAGAACGTAACCGAAGAGCACATCAAGGCTCTTGCAAACTGGGACCCAGAAGCTGAGCCAGAGACTGAAATTCAGTTCACCCCAGCTCGTGTTCTGATGCAGGACTTCACCGGTGTTCCATGTGTTGTCGACTTGGCAACCATGCGTGAGGCAGTTTCCGCACTGGGTGGCACCCCAGACCAGGTAAACCCTCTGAACCCAGCTGAGATGGTTATTGACCACTCCGTTATTACTGAGGCCTTCGGCTCCGCTGATGCTTTGGAAAAGAACGTTGAGATTGAGTACCAGCGCAACGAAGAGCGCTACCAGTTCCTGCGTTGGGGTGCTGAGAACTTCTCCAACTTCAAGGTTGTTCCTCCAGGAACCGGTATTGTCCACCAGGTAAACATTGAGTACCTGTCCCGCGTAGTCTTCGACAACGACGGTCTGGCATACCCAGATACCTGTATTGGTACTGACTCCCACACCACCATGGAAAACGGCCTGGGCATTCTGGGCTGGGGCGTTGGCGGCATCGAGGCTGAGGCCGCAATGCTTGGCCAGCCAGTTTCCATGCTCATCCCTAAGGTTGTTGGCTTCAAGCTGACCGGCGACATCCCAGCTGGCGTTACCGCAACCGACGTGGTTTTGACCATCACCCAGATGCTGCGTCAGCACGGCGTAGTCCAGAAGTTCGTAGAGTTCTACGGCAATGGCGTTAAGTCCATCCCACTGGCAAACCGCGCAACCATCGGCAACATGTCCCCTGAGTTCGGTTCCACCGCGGCGATGTTCCCAATCGACGAGGAAACCATCAAGTACCTCGAGCTGACCGGTCGCCCACAGGAGCAGATCGATCGCGTCGAGGCTTACGCTAAGGCTCAGACCATGTGGCTGGAGCAGGACGGTGTAGAGCCTAAGTTCTCTGAGTACCTCGAACTCGACCTGAGCACCGTTGTGCCTTCCATCGCTGGCCCTAAGCGTCCACAGGACCGCATCCTGCAGTCCGAGGCGAAGGAACAGTTCCGTAAGGACCTGGGCAACTACACCACCGACGAAGTTCTTGTCGACGAGTCCTCTGCTGCTGCAAAGCGCATGACCTCCGAGTCCGGCATTGTTGCTGACGGTGACGACGTCACCGGTGGCCTGAACTACTCCCGCGCTGGTAAGGGCGAGTCTGCTGCAGCTGGTGCTGTTGGCCGTCAGTCCAACCCAGTTATCGTTGAGTCCCCTAACGGTGGCGAGTACACCCTGGACCACGGCATGGTTGCTATTGCTTCCATCACCTCTTGCACCAACACCTCTAACCCATCGGTCATGATCGGTGCTGGTCTGATTGCTCGCAAGGCTGCTGAGCTCGGTCTTGAGTCCAAGCCATGGGTTAAGACCATTTGTGCTCCTGGTTCCCAGGTTGTTGACGGCTACTTCCGTCGTGCAGACCTGTGGAAGGACCTTGAGGCTATGGGCTTCTACCTCTCCGGCTTCGGTTGCACCTCTTGTATCGGTAACTCCGGCCCACTGCCAGATGAGATCTCTGATGCCATCAACGAGCACGACTTGGCTGCAACCGCAGTTCTGTCGGGTAACCGTAACTTCGAAGGCCGCATCTCCCCTGACGTGAAGATGAACTACCTGGCTTCGCCAATCATGGTCATTGCTTACGCAATCGCCGGCACCATGGACTTCGACTTCGAGACCCAGGCTCTGGGTCAGGACAAGGACGGCAACGATGTCTTCTTGAAGGACATCTGGCCATCCACCGAAGAGATCGAAGCAACCATCCAGGAAGCTATCTCCCGCGAAATGTACGAAGCCGACTACGCTGACGTATTCAAGGGCGACGACGCATGGCGCAAACTGAACGTTCCAGAAGGCGAGACCTTCAAGTGGGACGAAGACTCCACCTACATCCGTAAGGCACCTTACTTCGACGGCATGGAAGCTGAGCCAGCTCCAGTTCAAGACATCAAGGGCGCTCGCGTTCTGGTGAAGCTGGGCGACTCGGTCACCACTGACCACATCTCCCCTGCTTCGGCTATTAAGCCAGGCACCCCAGCTGCTCAGTACCTAGATGCACACGGTGTTGACCGCGTTGACTACAACTCCTTGGGTTCTCGTCGTGGTAACCACGAGGTCATGGTTCGCGGTACCTTCGCTAACATCCGTCTGGCTAACCAGTTGGTTGATATCACCGGTGGCTACACCTTGGACTTCACCAAGGAAGATGCACCACAGTCCTTCATCTACGATGCGTCTGTGAACTACCAGGAAGCTGGCATCCCGCTGGTCGTCCTCGGTGGCAAGGAATACGGTTCCGGTTCTTCCCGTGACTGGGCTGCTAAGGGCACCAACCTGCTGGGTGTTAAGGCAGTTATCGTTGAGTCCTTCGAGCGTATTCACCGCTCCAACCTCATCGGTATGGGCGTTGTCCCACTGCAGTTCCCTGCTGGCGAGTCTCACGAGTCCCTCGGCCTTGACGGCCACGAGACCTTCGACATCGAAGGCCTTGAGGAACTCAACAATGGCACCACGCCAAAGACCCTGAAAGTCACCGCAACCAAGGATTCCGGCGAAAAGGTTGAGTTTGACGCCACCGTTCGTATCGACACGCCGGGTGAGGCTGACTACTTCCGTCACGGCGGTATTCTGCAGTACGTTCTGCGTCAGATGGTCAAGTCTTAAGATAAAGGCTGACTGTCACCGCCGGAAGTTGCTAAGAAATTGCACCAGGCGATGACGACAGAATAAAGCGGGGTCACGATTATTTGTCGTGACCCCGCTTGGTCTTTAAACCTTCGTTTATAAACCTCTATATCCCGTAGTGTCTTACTATTTTCAAAGGAGCAGGCTGAGCTTATGCCAATCATTAGCGATGAAGAGCTAAACCGCCGTCGCCATGACATCTTGGTGGGCGCGCGTAAATGCTTTGCGGACCATGGCTATGAAGGCGCTACTGTTCGCCTGCTCGAGGAAGCCACAGGGAAATCTCGCGGCGCAATCTTTCACCACTTCGGTGATAAAGAATCGCTGTTTCTGGCACTCGCTAAAGAAGACACGCTGCGCCAGGCAGAAGTCGTAGCCAATAACGGTCTGGTTGAGGTGATGCGCGAGATGTTGCGCCACCCCGAACGCCACGACTGGCTGGCTACGCGCTTAGAGGTTGCCTCGCTGGTGCGCACTGACCCGTCTTTCCGTGTCCGATGGAAAGACCAGCAGTCCATCTTGGATGAGGCCATGCGTGCTCGTCTGCGCTCTAAAGCAGAGCAAGGCCGCGTGCGCGGTGATATCTCCGTGGACACGCTTATGGCTTATCTACAGACATTTATGGACGGGTTTATCTCTCGGTTAGTGCAAGGCGATACTCATGACCTCGAAGCCGTTCTGGATATCGTAGAGCACTCTATTCGTACGGCAACCTCAGCGAAGTTAAAAGCAACCGAGTAGCAGTAGAAAACGCCCAAGGGCCGGGCACATCCTGAAGTACATAGGATGTGCCCGGCCCTTTCTCTAGATTCAGGCCTAGGTTTTAGGACTCCCAGATGCTGGAGACTGGCTTGTCGCCGGTGAAGAACTCCAGCGGTGCGTGTGGTGGCACCTTGTCTTCGTTGATGATCTCAGTGATGACATTGGCAACCAATTCGCGTGGGGTCTTAGCATCGCCGTCGCGCACACTGCCTGGCTCGGTGACGGTAATGCCAGCAGCTGGGTCTTCAGTTAGAAGGCCAGGGCCTAGAATTACGTGGTCGAGGCTCGAGGAATTGATCCGGTTATCGGCATTCTTCTTCGATTCCACGTAGGCATACCAAGAGCCACCGTCATTTTCTACTTCGTTGGTGGTAGCGCCCATGTAGGAAATCATAATTAAACGTGGCGCCTTATCCCCGAGTGATTCCATGCCCTCAACCAAGGCGATGGCGCCATCTTGGTCAACGGCAAAAGTGAGTTCAGCACCACCCCGGCCACCGTTGCCGGCGCCCCAGACGATGACATCGAAGCCATCGACAAGCTGTGCCCAATCAGCAGCACTTTGCTTCGTGATATCTGCGATAACTGGAGTAGCACCAAGGCCTTCCAGTTCAGCTTTGTAATCAGGATTGCGCACGAGCGAGTGAACTTCGTGACCTTTTTCTACGAGCTTCGGGGTAGTCAGCAAACCAATCTTGCCGTGACCACCGATGTACAGAACTTTCTTCGTAACAGTCATGACCCCACCCTAACCGCGTCGCGGGGAAATTCCCACCGTCGCGACGTATTTTACGAACATCAGCACAACTTTGAAGCGAAGTAAGTTTAGCCACCTAATAGCAAATGGCGTCGAGCCTGTTAACGCTTGTGAATCGTAGCTAGCTAGGATGTTATTTATGATTGCCATCATGACTGTTACCGGTGCCGATCGCACTGGAATTATTGCCCAAGTAACCACTGCCCTCGCGGAACTCAACGTCAATATCGTGGACGTGTCCCAGACTTTGATGTCGGGTTATTTCACTATGATTTTGCGCGTGGAACTTCTTGATTCGGAAACTTCTATTCAAAAGATCCAAGAGCGCATGAAACCGGTTGAGGAAGAAACCCAGCAGGTCATCCGTATTCAGTCGGAAGACCTGTTTACCGCGATGAACGAAATTTAAAGGGAGCCGCATTCGCAATGGCATTTGAAACACACGGCATCCTAGACACCATCGAGATGATTGAGAAATATCGTCTCGATATCCGCACCGTTACCATGGGTATTTCCTTGTTGGGCTGTACTCGCACCACCATGGAAGAGACCTGCCAGGCTATTTATGATCGGGTAACCACTCAGGCTGAGCAACTCGTTGAGGTTTGTGAGGGCATTGAAGCTGAGCTGGGTATTCCTATCGTCAACAAGCGCATCTCCGTCACCCCTATCTCTTTGGTTGTTGCAGGCGTTGACGGTGACCCGGTTGATGCCGCTAAGGCTTTAGATAAGGCCGCTAAGAAGGTGGGCGTTAACTTTGTCGGCGGTTACTCTGCACTGGTTGAAAAGGGAGCAACCACCGCGGAAAAGAAGCTGATTAACTCCATTCCGGAAGCTCTGGCGACTACCGACGTGGTGTGCTCTTCGGTCAATATTGCATCGTCGCGCGCAGGTATCAATATGAATGCCGTGGCGAAGATGGGCGAGATTATTAAAGAATCTGCCGAGCTGACCAAGGATAACTCGGCAATCGCCTGTGCAAAGCTCGTCGTCTTTGCCAACTCCGTGGGCGATAATCCGTTCATGGCCGGTGCCTTCCACGGTATTGAAGAGCCAGATTGCGTCGTATCCGTCGGTGTCTCTGGCCCAGGCGTTGTTGACCGCGCGCTGGGCAACCTTACCGGGGCTTCCTTGAATCAGGTCGCTGAAGAGATCAAGAAGGCGGCGTTTAAGATCACCCGCGCTGGCCAATTGGTAGGCAACATGGCCGCAGAGCGCCTCGGCGTGCCTTTTGGCATCGTGGACCTTTCCCTGGCTCCTACCGCGGAGTTGGGCGACTCGGTCGCGCACATCTTGGAGCACATGGGCCTGGACCAAGTCGGAACCCATGGCACTACCGCGGCACTCGCGCTGCTTAACGATGCAGTTAAGAAGGGCGGCATGATGGCATGCTCCCGTGTTGGTGGTTTGTCTGGTTCCTTTATCCCTGTCTCTGAAGATAAGGGCATGATCGATGCTGTACGCTCCGGTGCAATTTCTATGGACAAGCTTGAAGCCATGACTGCAATCTGCTCAGTTGGCTTTGACATGATCGCGCTTCCTGGTGATACCTCTGCCTCGACTATCGCCGGCATGATTGCTGATGAAGCAGCCATTGGCGTGATGAACCATAAGACCACCGCGGTGCGCGTCATCCCGGTCCCGGGCAAGACTGTCGGCGATGAAGTTAACTTTGGTGGACTGTTGGGCTACGCGCCCATCATTCCTGTCAACACGGTGGGCAATTCCGAGTTCATTTCCCGCGGAGGATTCATTCCCGCTCCGGTACATGGATTTAGAAACTAATACCCGATAGTTTCACCCCCATACCTGTGGTGCGGCCAAATATTTCTGGCCTCATCATAGGTATTTTTTATAACTCAATACGCTGGGGTTTTGGCCGCATTTTGGGGGTTAAATCCAAAACATCCTGCATACAGGCTCAATCTTTCTGCGGATTTCCCCGCGAATCGGTGGAGAAACGAATTTATAATTAGTAACGTTTACTTATCCATTCATTTGGTTTATTTACGTGACCGGTATGTATTAATCGTTTCTATTGAATCTGGGCAGGTGACTATTTTGGGCGAGTTCATTATTGACCGCTGGCAAGACATCACCTTTCGCGCTTACCAGCATGCTTCATTGGTATTCCAGTCGGTGTTGCTAGCGCTAGTCATTGCACTCATTATCGCGGTTTTAGTTTCTTCGCACCATCGTGCGACCGCAATTGCTAACTCACTTTCATCAATTGGCTTAACGCTGCCGTCTTTGGCGCTATTGGGCCTGGCCATTCCACTGTTTGGAATCGGCACCATTCCTTCAGTTGTTCTCGTCGTGTTTTACGCGGTGTTACCGATTTTGCGCAATGCCATCGTGGGCTTGCAAAACATTGACCCGGGAATTATTGAATCAGCTCGGGGGCAAGGCATGAGCCCGGCCGCTGTTTTATTTAAAGTTCAATTGCCGCTAGCGTGGCCGGTGATCATGACCGGCGTGCGTGTCTCGACCCAGATGTCTATGGGCGTTGCCGCCATCGCCGCTTATGCGCTGGGCCCTGGTTTGGGTTCTTATATCTTTTCGGGCTTAAGCCAAATCGGCGGTGCGAATGCCTTGAACTATGCATTCGTCGGCACCATCGGCATCGTCATTATCGCACTTGTTGTCGATGCACTTTTGGCACTTCTGCAAAAACTCACCACGTCAAAGGGGCTATAGGAATATGTCTGAAACTTCTAAAGCACGCGCTGCCTCCGATTCAAGTACTCCCGCTAGTGCCAGTTCCACGAGCACTAGCACCGCGGGCGCAAGCACTGCGGGTGCGAGCATTGAGTTCAAAAATATTACGAAGAAGTACCGCGGCCAATCATCACCAGCCGTTGATAATTTGTCGTTGGAAATCCCTGCAGGTGAGTTGGTCGCCTTCGTCGGCCCGTCGGGTTGTGGCAAGACCACCTCGCTCAAGATGATCAACCGCTTGGTGGAACCTACTAGTGGCCAGATCCTGATCAATGGCGACGACGCTATTAAGCGCAATCCGACTGAGCTGCGCCGCCAAATTGGCTACGTGATTCAAGGTGGTGGCTTACTCCCCCATATTTCCGTCGCTGACAATATCGCTTTGGTGCCTTCGCTGCTGAAATGGCCTAAAGCTAAAATCACCAAGCGTACTGATGAGCTTTTGGAGATGGTCGGGCTGGATCCGTCCATCTACCGCGACCGTTTCCCACGTGAGCTCTCCGGTGGTCAGCAACAGCGCGTTGGTGTAGCCCGCGGTCTAGCGGCGGACCCACCAGTGGTCTTGATGGATGAGCCTTTTGGTGCAGTCGATCCCATCACGCGTGCTCGTTTGCAAGATGAGCTGGTAAATATCCAGTCTGAGCTGGGCAAAACTATCGTCGTGGTGACCCACGATATTGATGAAGCTATCAAGCTAGGCCACCGCATCCTTATCCTGGAACCGGGCGCCAAAATTGCGCAATACGATACGCCAGAACATATCTTGGCTGCTCCGGCATCCGACTTCGTGGAGGATTTCATCGGCTCGGGCTCTGCATTAAAGCAGCTGAACCTGCGTCGCGTGGATGAATTCCCCTTGGAGCAGCCTCCAGTTGCGCGCATTGGTGACAATGCCGCAGAAGCCATCCGTCATGCACGCGAGGCTAAGCAAAAGTCTGTCATTGTGCTCGATAATCAGGACCGCCCCCGCGAATGGGTGCAGCTACGCCAGCTGGAGCGCGTGGATAGGATTCCAGAGCCGAAGATTGAGTTGTCATCGACAGTCGATGCCCGCTCAACCGTCAGCGATGCTATGTCCGCCATGCTGGCCTCGTCCCACGGCGGTGCGATGGTCACCCGCCGCGGCAAGTACATCGGCGTTATCAGCTACGACACGGTCAACGACTACATCCGCAGCCTCAATGAAGCTGCCGCTCACGATGCAGCCGATGACGCATCGCCAAAGGAGGTCGACTCCGGTGGAGAAATTTAAAACCCTCAAAGGCGAAAATCGCCTCCTTATTCTGGGCATCCCTGTTCTAGTTATCACCGCCGTGGCAGGTTGGGCTATTTGGCGCTCTACCGCGACCTTGGATGATATTGAAGCCCGCACACTCGCCCCTGCTTCCGTCATGAGTTTGACCTGGGAGCACTTGCTCATCGTCGTGGTATCGGCAGTGTTTGTGCTAATCACAGCGATTCCGCTGGGTATCGTGCTAACGCGCCCCGCCACGCAATTTTTAAGCCCTGTGGTTACCGCTATTGCCAATATTGGCCAGGCAGCACCGGTTATCGGCGTTATTGTTCTGCTGGCTATTTGGCTTGGCTTCGGCCCACCGGTTGCTATCTTGGCGCTGTGGTTCTATGCCTTCTTGCCAGTGCTAGCGAACGTCGTCGCTGGTTTGCGCGGGGTGGATAGCTCGCTGGTGGAAGCCGCACGCGGCTTATCGATGTCCCCCATGCAAGTCCTCTTCAAGGTCGAACTGCCACTGGCACTGCCGGTGATTATGACTGGCGTGCGAACCTCATTGGTCTTACTCGTTGGTGCAGGCGCCTTCGCGACTTTCATTGACGCAGGCGGTTTGGGCGGTCTGATCACCGCGGGCATCAACTTGTACCGCAACCCAGTGTTGATTTCTGGCGCAGTGCTCATCGCCGCTTTGGCATTGGCCATTGAGTGGGTCGGCCGCGTCCTAGAAATTAGCTTGACACCGAAGGGAATGCTGAAGTGAAAAAAGTATTAGCAACGCTAACAGCAGCAAGCACCTTATTCTTAGCAAGCTGTGGCTTGGGCACAGCAGGTGGCTTGATTCCTTCGAGTGAGCTGCAAGGCGACCTCGCCGATATTGACCTAGAAGGCGCGGCCATCGGTGTCGGTTCTAAAAACTTCACTGAGCAGATTATCCTGGGCAAAATCGCAGCCATCCTTTTGGAATCTGCAGGTGCTAATGCTCGCGATCTCACCAACGTGCCGGGCTCGACTTCAGCGCGTCAGGCGCTGGTTTCTGGAGACCTGGACATGATGTTTGAGTACACCGGCACAGCGTGGATTACGTACATGGGCAATGCTGATCCGATCCCGGATGAGCAGGAACAGTACGAAGCGGTCCGCGAAGCCGATGCTGCCAATGATATCGAGTGGCTACCCGTGTATCCCCTGAATAATACCTACGCGTTGGCATCGAATCAGGAGGTGGCCAATGAGTATGGTTTGGAAACACTGCACGATATCGCGAACATTCCGATGGAAGAGCAAACCATCTGTACAGATGCTGAGTTTCGCGCGCGTAACGATGGCCTCTTCCCACTGCTGAAAGAATACGGGCTGGAGGAACCACCGCACGACAACATCATGGAAATGGATGTCGGTGCAGTCTATGCGGCCGTTGCAAACGGTGACTGCAGCCTAGGCGTGGTCTTTACAACCGATGGTCGCATCCCAGCGCTTGACCTCAACGTTCTGGAAGACCCCGAAGCTTTCTTCCCGAAGTACAACCTAGCAATGACAGTGCGTTCTGAAGTCTTAGAGGAACACCCCGAGATCGAAGAGCTCTTCGCTCCCCTGGCCGATATCCTGACCAACGAACGGATGCAGGAACTTAACGCCCGCGTCGATATCGATGGCGAAGACTACGCCGATGTGGCCTACGACTTCCTCGTCGAAGAAGGTTTCCTCGCCGAGTAGTCTTCCTTCAGTTCCCCACTCACGATAAATCATGGGTGCCGTCTCCGAAGTGGAGCGGCACCCAAAGCACGTTGGTCATAGCCCTTAGATCAAAATCTTGGACTGACGGTCAAAAGTGTTAAGGGTTGGCGTCCCCATACCCAGAAAGAATTTTCAAGATGAAGCGACTTCTCCCTATCGCAGCTACGTCCCTTCTGGTCGTTGGTTGCTCAGCACCAGATTCCACACCGGCTACATCAAGCACAGTTGATACAGCCCCGTCTAGCACCAAGACATCCACTCAGCTCGCAAGCAGTAGCTCTACAACGAGTGCAGCAACTACCACTTCAGATCCGTTCCCCTCGCTGGAGCCTGAGCCGACAGAACAATCCGAAAACCATGTGCCTGCCGAAGCTGCTGAACCCTACATTGTGGAATGTATCGGCATACCTCCTGGAATCCAATCCAGAATGTCCGACGGCTCAACTATTTACACTGACTACTGCTTTGAGCAGCTCGGAGGTCCCGAGTATCTAGAAGCCGAAAGTTGGGCAAACAGCCCAGATAATCCCGCACGTGCTGCGTACCTTGAGGAACAAGAACGTCTTGCTAACATCCCCTATGCAGATGGAGGTACCTGTCCTGCCTACAAATGTGGTTACGGTACTAATAGTCAGGGAGAACGGAATCCCTCCTCTGGTGAGCTTCAAGCAGTTGTCGCGTGCGATACCGGTTATATCACTGACCCTGAACATTGCGAATCACTCGAGTGGGTTAGGGACCACAGTTACGAGTAATTGATCAATCCCAGGTTCTTTCTGCTTCCACTAAAGAGTGAAATAGGAGCAGAAAAACTAGAGACCCCAAGTTGATCACGAGAGTCAAGAATTGCAGATCCGCTTCTAGGGTGTGCCTTTCACTCAATCTCGTAGCATTTGCTCTTGCCTGATTGTCTTACCTGATTATCTTTCCTGTGGATAACTTCGCCGTTTGGGTGACGTGTCATGTGAAATTCGGGCAGATTTTTGAACTTGCACTAGCGCTAGCTTGCGGCGGCTTTTAGTGTCGAAGTCATGGACCCATTAATGAAAGCTTTCAAGCTTCTCACCAGCAACGGCATTGGCTTTTTACGCCTGTGCGCTGAGTACTCCCCTTACGATCTAGCCGATGACGGCATTGAAATTTCATTAGCTAAAAATTACACCCGACTTGCAAGCACCCTTTTTAGCCCGTGTGATTCCCCACGAGTGCAGCGCGAGGCTATAGCCCTTGCCGAAGAGCGCCAGTTGAGCGTCAACCATCTGCTGATGATTAACAAGCACGCCAAGAAGCTCAAAGCCCGCGGCGCGGCGTGGAAGCTTCGCGCTGAACTTATCGCTCGTGAAGGGTCTTTAGAAGAAGTCAATGAATACGCCAAAAAGCGCATCACCGAAGAAGGCGGCGATAAACCCAAACAACGCGGCGTGCGCGTAGGCCGAGCTATTGATGGCCTCCGAACCATTAGCATCACCGATACCCAACGGAAGATTACCGACTTAGAAAAGACGCTTGATGCTGCCATCAAAGACGATGACCAGCCACGTTCTGAAGCATTGCTGGAACCCTTCTGGGACCTAGTCGAAGGTGATGGCACCGGGCTTATCAAGCCTGAATAACGCACAGTGATTGCTATCGGTCTCGACGATTTCGAGAAAGTCTCTTGCGGCAAGGGCGAGGAAGTAATCGTC
Organism: Corynebacterium sp. J010B-136; assembly: GCF_002967075.1. GTDB lineage: Bacteria > Actinomycetota > Actinomycetes > Mycobacteriales > Mycobacteriaceae > Corynebacterium. The sequence goes on from NZ_PUGE01000007.1 coordinate 78,785, forward strand.
GCCTTATCCGACGGCACGACCATGACCGGTGCCGAGTTTATTAACACCGCGATGGAAGGTGCACTCGGAGACAAACTCTACGTCGGGCTTTTCCACCCCACCGCCGGGCCAGTCAATCTCTACGAAGCCCGATTCGCGTCAGACAAGCTGCGCACTCTTGCCATGGCGGAGAACCTGGTGTGTCCGTGGCCGGACTGCAACGTGCCTGCCGATCGGTGCCAGGTGCACCATATCGATGCTCATAAGAACGGTGGGCACACTAAGCCATCAAACTTGACGATGTTGTGTAAGTATCACAACGGCGTCAATAACGATGACCCAGACGGTCAGCGCAACAAACGCAGACCAGGAAAGCCGAAACGAGGCAAGCCCAATCGCGGGAGGATGCGCCGCCACCGCGGCAAGGTCCGCCTGCACACCCCAGGCGGCAAACTGGTGGGCAACACCCATGCCCTGAGCAGCATGGGAGCAATGAACCTGATCTAATTCCCAGGACAAGAGAAAACCCAACTAGAAATACCATCTAGTTGGGAAATTCGGCGATCGGTTTTTCAAAAGTGGAAGCCCACGAACGCTGCTACGACTGATCAAGTCCTTGCACGATAATGTTAGACAGCCTCTAGTACACCTGCAAAGATGACACCGAGGTTCACAAGTGGGTTGAGAAGACTAAGCAAGCTCGACGATCTCCATGTATTCGTCCGACCAGAGGTCTTCATCGCCGTCGGGCATGATGATGACGCGTTCGGGTTCTAGGGCCTTGACGGCGCCGGGGTCGTGTGTCACGAGGACCACGGCGCCGGTGTAGGTCTTGAGAGCGTCGAGCACCTGCTCGCGGGACTGTGGGTCAAGGTTGTTGGTGGGCTCATCGAGAAGCAGCACGTTAGCACGTGATGAAACTAGTGATGCTAGCGAAAGCCTGGTCTTTTCACCACCGGATAAGGTACCTGCTGGCTGCTGCAACTTGTCGCCAGAGAACATGAACGCGCCCAGCAAACCGCGCAGATCCTGCTGGCCTGCATCGGGGCAGGCTTCGATGGTGTTTTCCCACACAGTTTTATCCGGGTTGATGTTGTCGTGTTCCTGCGCAAAGTAGCCGATGCGCAGACCGTGTCCGGAGACAATGCCCCCTTCGCCGTCGGTGCGCTCAACACCGGCAAGAAGCTTAAGCAGTGTGGTCTTACCGGCACCGTTGGTGCCCAGCACAACGACGCGGGAGCCTTTATCGATGGCCAAGTCTACGCCGGCGAATACCTCCAGTGAGCCGTACATTTTGGTCAGACCCTTGGCAAACATTGGGGTCTTACCGCATGCAGCGGGTTCAGGGAATTTGATGCTGGCAACTTTGTCGGACACGCGAACTTCATCGAGCTGGTTCATCATGCGATCCGCGCGAGCGAGCATCTGCTTCGCAGCTGCCGCCTTAGTAGCCTTCGCACCCAATTTAGCGGCCTGCTTGTGCAAGGCTGCGGCCTTCTTCTCCGCGTTGGCACGCTCACGGCGACGACGAGCCTCATCAGTGGCGCGAGCGTCTAAGTACTTCTTATAGCCCATGTTGTAGATATCAGCTTCAGCGCGCACAGCATCGAGGAACCAAATCTTATTACAGACTGCGTCGAGGAGCTCAACATCGTGAGAGATCACGATAAGGCCGCCCTCGTGGTTAGCCAAGAATCCACGCAGCCACGTAATCGAGTCAGCATCAAGGTGGTTGGTGGGCTCATCGAGAAGCAAAGTAGTCTCCGACTTGCCTGAACCGGAAGTCGCAGCAAAGAGAATCTGGGCAAGCTCGACGCGGCGGCGCTGACCTCCGGAAAGTGTTCCCAGCTTTTGGTCAAGGACACGTACTGGCAATCCTAGGTTGTCACAGATCTGCGCACACTCAGCATCGGCTTCATATCCGCCCAGCGCTTGGTAGCGTTCTTCCAGACGAGAGTACTTAACGATGGCCTTATCGCGCTTCTTCTCGTCCTCCGTGGTCTCCATGATCTCCTGAGCCTTCGCCATGGAGCGCTTAATCTCATCGAGTCCGCGAGCCGACAACACACGCTCACGCGCGGTCTGTTCAATATTGCCTTCACGGGAGTCCTGCGGCAGGTAGCCAATAGGACCAGAAGATACGACCTTGCCACCGTACGGCTCGGTCTCCCCTGCCAGGATGCGCATCGAAGTCGTCTTGCCCGCACCGTTGCGACCGATCAGTCCGATCCGGTCACCGGGCTGCACACGCAGTTGCTGGCCAGGTGCCTCGAGTAGCGTACGGGCGCCGACGCGCACTTCCAAGTCTTGGGTAACAATCACAACGAACCATTCTAACGGTCAAAGCCGTAGTTCCTAATTAAGCATTATATAAAGAAAAGAAATTCGCCTCGGCACACCCAAAGTGTGCACTGAGGCGAATCTTTGAACCCGGTTTAAATCAGTACTTCACCGGGTATTAGAACAAGATTAAACGGAGAAACCTAGAGCCTGGAGCTGCTCACGGCCTTCTTCGGTAATCATGTTTGGACCCCATGGTGGCATCCAAACCCAGTTGAGGTCTACTGCCTCTGCCTGCTTATTGCCGATGATGGCATCTTCAATCTGCTCAGCAATAACGTCAGTCAAAGGACATGCAGGCGAAGTCAAGGTCATGTTGATAACAACGGTGTTCTTGCCTTCGAGCTCTTCAAACCACATGTCGTAGACCAAACCAAGGTCAACAATATTGATGCCCAGCTCAGGGTCAATCACGTCGCGCATGTACTCCGCAACGTCGTAGATCTTGGCGATCTGCTCTTCGGTTTGCTCAGGGCGCGTACGCGCACCGTCAAAGGAAGAGCTTTCGTTTTGGTACGGATCGGGAGTTGGGTTGGCATTAGTCATTTATGACTCCAATTCGTCGAGTGCGTCAGCCGACGCAGCTTGGAAGGCTTTCCAGCCTAGTAGTGCACATTTTACGCGAGCCGGATACTGAGATACACCGGAAAAAGCTACGCCATCACCGATGATGTCTTCGTCGCCTTCTTCCTTGCCACGAGAGGTAATCATCTTCTCGAACTCAGCGAGCTTAAAGTTCGCTTCTTCTAAAGACTTTCCAATGATTTCCTCGGCCATAACCGAAGTTGAGGCCTGGGAGATCGAGCAGCCAATCGCGTCATAGGAGACGTCTTCCACCGTCTTGCCATCTGCGGACAACTGCACCCTCAGGGTCAGCTCATCACCACAAGATGGGTTGACGTGGTGAACTTCCGCCTGAAACGGTTCGCGTAAACCCTTGTGCTGTGGGTTTTTATAGTGATCCAGGATCACTTCTTGGTACATCGAATCAAGCATTAATTCACCCCAAAGAAATTCTTAGCCGCCACGATAGCCTCAGCCAAGACATCGATCTCGTCGCGGGTGTTGTACAGATAAAAACTAGCACGCGCAGTCGACTGCACACCCATGGTGCGGTGTACAGGCCACGCACAGTGGTGACCAACGCGAATAGCTACACCATGGTCGTCGAGGACTTGGCCCAAGTCATGTGGGTGAATGCCCTCAACCTGGAAGGACAAAGCCGCGCCGCGGTCTTCAGGAGATGTCGGACCGACAATGGTCAAGCCCTCAATAGCATTGAGCTTTTCCAGAGCGTAAGCGGTGAGGTCTTGCTCGTGAGCATGGATATTCTCCATGCCGATTTCAGACAAGAACTTCACTGCGGCACCGAGGCCAACAACCTGGCTGGTCATTTGAGTGCCCGCTTCAAAGCGCTGCGGAGGAGCCGCGAACGTGGTCTTTTCCATGGTCACAACTTCGATCATGGATCCGCCGGTCAAAAATGGAGGCAGCTTATCCAAGTGTTCAGCCTTGCCATAGAGCACGCCGACACCGGAAGGACCACACATCTTGTGCCCGGAAAATGCTGCGAAATCCACATCGAGTGCGTGGAAATCAACCGGCATGTGCGGCACCGACTGGCAAGCATCCAGCACGGTAAGTGCACCGACAGCCTTTGCCCGACGAACGATTTCATCGACGTCGGCTACAGCACCCGTCACATTGGACTGGTGAGTAAAGGCCACAACTTTGACAGACCCATCGAGCTCGAGCGAATCCAGATCGATGCGGCCATCCTTTGTGGACTTGTACCACTTCAAAGTAGCGCCGGTACGCTCGGCAAGCTCCTGCCATGGCACCAGGTTTGCGTGGTGCTCTAGTTCCGTGATGACGATGGTGTCATCCGCGGTGACCTGAAGCTTGCCCGCGCGGGCATCGCCAAGCACGAAAGCGACTTCATTAAGGGCTTCGGTCGCATTTTTAGTAAACGCGATTTCCTCACCCTTAGCGCCAACGAAAGCGGCAATGCTATCGCGTGCAGATTCATAGGCGTCAGTAGCTTCTTCGGCCAACTGGTATGCTCCACGGTGAACGGGCGCAAACTTATTCAGCACGAAGTCTTCTTCGGCCTTCCACACCGGCAGCGGGCGCTGGGAAGTAGCGCCCGAGTCGAGATAGACCAAAGGTTTATCGCCTCGAACCGTCCTGCTAAGCACAGGGAACTGGCTGCGGATAGATTCAATATCAAATGCAGGTGTGGACATAATCTTTCTTAAATGAACTGCTCGTAGCCGGAATTCTCAAGCTCGTGTGCGAGCTCAGCGCCGCCAGTCTTGATGATCTGGCCGTCGGAGAAGATGTGTACGAAGTCAGGAACGACGTAGTTGAGGATGCGCTGGTAGTGCGTAATCATGATGATTCCGCCCTTGGTCTCCTCCTGGTAGGAGTTGATTCCGTCGGAAACAATGCGCAGTGCGTCAACGTCTAGACCGGAGTCGGTCTCATCCATGACAGCGAACTTTGGCTTGAGCAGGTCGAGCTGCATTACTTCGTGGCGCTTCTTCTCGCCACCGGAGAAGCCTTCGTTTACGGAACGAGCAATGAAGGACTTATCGATGTGCAGACGCTCACGAGCTTCCTTGAGCTCGTTGTTCCACTCACGCAGCTTCGGTGCTTCACCGCGCACAGCGGTAACAGCAGAGCGCATGAACTGGCTCATCTTCACGCCAGCAACCTCAGTTGGGTACTGCATAGCCAAGAAGAGGCCTGCGCGTGCGCGCTCGTCGACCTCAAGGTCGAGGATGTTTTCGCCATCGAGCAGGACTTCGCCTTCGGTAACCTCGTAGCGAGGGTGACCAGCGATAACGTAGGACAAGGTGGACTTGCCGGAGCCGTTAGGGCCCATGATGGCGTGGGTCTCACCGGAGTTAACGGTCAAGTTAACGCCCTTGAGGATTGGCTTTGGCTCTGCGCCTTCCTCGCTCGGCAGGACCTGGGCGTGGAGGTTCTTGATTTCTAGAGTAGACAATCTAGTGCTCTTTCTGTCTGATTAGTCTGATACTTGCGATGTATGAAGTGTTACGCGTGTGCTTTTTAAGCGTTGATCTTTTCGAGTTCGACGGCAACGCGGCGCTCAAGCTCTTCGCTCAAGGACTGAACCGGGATGCGGTGAATGACTTCATTGAAGAAGCCGCGAATGATCAAACGACGTGCCTCATCAGCGGGGATACCGCGGGACATGAGGTAGAACAGCTCTAGGTCGTCGAAACGACCAACTGTTGCAGCGTGACCAGCGCCTGAAATTTCGCCGGTTTCAATTTCCAGGTTTGGAATCGAGTCAGCGCGAGCGCCGTCCGACAGAATCAGGTTGTTGTTGGTCTCGTAAGTGTCAGTGCCAGGTGCAGAAGAACGAATCAGGACGTCACCAACCCAGCAGGTACGTGCTTCATTTTCCTTGGTGCCCTGCAGTGCGCCCTTGTAGAGAACGTTCGAGCGGCAGTTTGGAACCGAGTGGTCAACCAGCAAACGGTTTTCGAAGTACTGGCCAGCATCAGCGAAGTAAACGCCCAGCAGTTCAGCGTCGCCGCCCGGAGCGGTGTAGCGAACGCGTGGGAAGATACGTACAACCTCGCCACCGAAGATGGCGGAGTTGTGGCGCATGACAGAGTCACGGCCCATCACGATGGACTGGTTAGACAAGTGAACTGCGTCGTTGTTCCAGTCAGCGTCAATGATGACGGTTACATGTGCACCGTCGCCAATGACGAATCCAAGGTTATCAGCGTGGGTGCCGGAGCCTTCGTACTTGACAACCAAGGTCACTTCAGCGTGACGGCCAACATCAAAGGTGGTCGCGCCGAAGGAAACGTTGCCCTCGCCAGCGCCCGAGATGGTGACCTCGATTGGCTGCTCGGAGCGGGTTTCAGGGTCAATGGTGATTAGCGTTGCTTCCGGCATGGAGGTCCACGCCTGCGCAGCTACGCGGTCCGATGGTGCGCCAGCAGCGCGCAGACGCTCATTGGTGTCGTCTACGGTTTCAACCTTGACGCCTTCAGGAGCGGTTACGTTGGTCTGCTGTGGAACAACCTTCAGGGACTCAGCGAAAGAACCGTTGTGGAGGCCGCGAAGACGACGCAATGAAACAAAGCGCCATTCCTCGTCGCGACCGCCTGGAACCTCGAAAGCCTCGACGTCGAAAGAGGTAGGCAAATCGCCCTTGGTCTGGTAGCCAGCGCCCTCGACAACTGCGCTAGAAAATTCGTTAGAATTCAGCATTTTGTTTAGCCTACGGATCCTTCCATTTGCAGTTCGATCAGACGGTTGAGCTCAAGCGCGTACTCCATTGGGAGTTCCTTCGCAATTGGCTCAACGAAACCGCGAACGATCATCGCCATTGCTTCTTCTTCCTCGATGCCGCGAGACATCAGGTAGAACAGCTGCTCTTCGGAAACCTGCGAAACCGTCGCCTCGTGACCCAGGGTCACGTAGTCATTACGGATGTCGTTATAAGGGTATGTGTCCGAGCGGGAGATGTTGTCTACCAGCAAGGCGTCACACTCAACGTTGGAGTATGAGTGGTGCGCGTTCGGGTGTACCTCAATCAGGCCACGGTAGGCGGTACGACCACCAGCGCGGGCAACAGACTTCGAGACGATGTTAGAAGAGGTGTATGGAGCCAGGTGCTTCATCTTCGCACCGGTGTCCTGGAACTGGCCTTCGCCAGCAAACGCTACCGAGAGAACCTCGCCCTTAGCGTGAGGACCCATCATCCATACTGCTGGGTACTTCATGGTGACCTTGGAGCCGATGTTGCCATCGACCCATTCCATGGTGCCGCCCTCTTCTACCTTGGTGCGCTTGGTCACCAAGTTGTAGACGTTGTTGGACCAGTTCTGAATGGTGGTGTAGCGGCAGCGTCCACCCTTCTTCACGATGATCTCAACGACTGCAGAGTGCAGGGAGTCAGACTTGTAAATAGGTGCAGTACAGCCTTCTACGTAGTGCACGTAGGCATCCTCATCAACGATGATCAGGGTACGTTCGAACTGACCCATGTTCTCAGTGTTAATGCGGAAGTAAGCCTGCAGCGGAATGTCTACGTGGACTCCTGGTGGAACGTAGATAAAGGATCCGCCGGACCACACAGCAGAGTTCAAAGCAGAGAACTTGTTGTCACCAGCTGGGATGACAGTACCGAAGTACTCCTTGAACAACTCAGGGTGTTCCTTCAACGCGGTGTCGGTATCCAGGAAGATAACGCCCTGCTCCTCCAGGTCCTCGCGGATCTGGTGGTAGACAACCTCAGACTCGTACTGCGCAGCAACACCTGCGACCAGGCGCTGCTTCTCAGCTTCTGGAATACCCAACTTGTCGTAGGTTTCCTTGATGTCGTCTGGGAGGTCCTCCCAGGTCTGAGCCTGCTTTTCGGTGGACTTGACGTAGTACTTAATGTTGTCGAAGTCGATGCCGGAAAGATCAGCACCCCACTTTGGCATTGGCTTCTTCTCGAACATGCGAAGAGCCTTAAGACGCTGTTCCAGCATCCACTCGGACTCGTTCTTCTGAGAAGAAATATCGCGGACAACGTCCTCGCTTAGGCCACGGCGTGCTGCTGCACCCGCGACGTCAGAGTCGTGCCAGCCGAATTCATAAGCACCAATGGACTCAATGATCTCGTCATCGGTCATCTTCTTTTCAGTACCTGGCGCCGGTTTTGCCTGGGTCATGCCCTGCTCCTTTCGTCTGAATTTTTATTAATTGGTGTCAAGGGGATATTCGTTGTACAGATTCCGTGGCCATCTGCAATAGAGGCTAAGGGCTGTACGTGAGTGCCTAACAGGGCGGAAAAGACTTCCTGTTCCGCCTCACACAATTCTGGGTGCTGCTCGGCCACTCGAGCTACTGGGCAATGGTGCTGACAAACTTGTACACCTTGTCCAGCCTCACTGATGGTGGCTGCATACCCATTATCGTCCAGTGCAGCTGCAAGTTTACGGGCTACATCCACGACCGATTCATCCGCCCCCACGAGGGGTTCGATGTCAGCGAGAATCCGTTCCATGCGCAGAATGGCGAATTTCTTGACAGCTTCAGAGCCACCGATCTCGCGCAGCGTATCGAGTGCTTCTGAAGCAAGTTCGTCATATGTATGGCCGAACTGGGATCGACCTTTATCTGTGAGGCGAAAGTGCTTAGCCGGTCTGCCACGCCCCGCTGCTTGCCCATTTTTGGGCTGCGGACGGCGATTGACAACTTCCGTCAAGCCATCTTCCACCAGGATGTCTAAATGCCGGCGTACGCCAGCGGCTGAAAGACCAAGCTCTGTGCCCAAATCGGACGCGGTGATCGGACCTTCTTTGAGCAGCAAAAGCATGACTTGGCGGCGCGTGTCGCCATCAGTTGACCGAGTCTCGGCCTGTAACTGTGTTTCTGTCGCCATTGCGCCCACCTCCTTTTGCTCTCTCTTTAGACAACACTAGTGTTCCTTAATTCATTCCCAATTGCTAATAATGCAGGTCATCGGCGTGGCGAATTCGCACATAGGTGTTGCGTAAATAGCGCCACTCCCAGCCATTTCACAAGAAACAGGGCTGAATTTGTCGCAAAATGTGTAGCCAAAGGCACATCTTTACCCACCCCCGAGGTGGTGGGCATTAGAGTGATAGGCCATGAGGATAAGACTGGGTCGTCTCGGCGAGATGTTGAACGAAGTCCGCGGGGAACTCCCCCGCGTTGGCACAGCTGGCTCTCGTTCTGCTCTGTTGCACGGGGAGGACAAAGCACAGTCAGATCTCAGCAGCCAGTCTCTGGGCGATAGCCGCAAGATCTTCATCCTCCGCTGGATTGGCACCGTTGGGGCCTTATTAATTGGACTTGGCGGTCTTGGCGCTGGCGCTTTACCGGTCGTGGGCAACCCCTATGGCGAATTACCTTTTGGCCAATTGATGGGCCGGATGCTGGTGTCTTCCAGCGCCATGGTCTTTATCGGGGTTGGACTCATTGTTATCGCGTGGCTGATGCTGGCGCCAATGGCTGGCACTCCCCTGCTTTTTCATCGACCGTTTTCCCGGTCTCCTCAGCATCTGCTTAAACCAACCCAAGTGTGGGCCATATTTTTTAGCTGGACGTTGCCCATCCTTGTTACCGCGCCGCTTTTTACTCAAGATATTTATTCCTATATTGCTAATGGCTCCATCGTGGTCCAGGGCATGGATCCTTATTCGGCAGGGCCTGTTCAACTCCTCGGAGCAGGAGATGCACTGGCTAGATCAGTGCCGTTTATCTGGGCTAATTCCCCCTCTCCCTATGGTCCAGTCGCCTTAGGGATTGCGGCAGTAATCAGCGTTATTACCAATGACTCCATCGTGGCGGCAGTAATTTTGCACCGCATCACCTCTGTCCTAGGTGTCATTGCAGCAGGGTGGGCAATTACATCCTTGGCCAAGCGGTGTCGGGTTCAACCGGCGGCAGCACTGTGGCTGGGTATCTTAAACCCGTTGACCATTTTGCACCTCATTGGCGGTATTCATAATGAGTCCCTCATGCTTGGTTTCGTGTTGGTCGGCATGGAACTGGCACTACGCGGCATCGATAAGCTGCATACTAGCGCTCGCTTGTCGATGTCTTTTGCCTGGCCCGGATGGCTTCTAATTCTCGGGGGCGGTGCGCTCATCTCCGCCGCGGGCATGGTCAAAGTGACCGGTTTTATTGGCCTCGGTTTCGCCGGCATGGCGCTGGCACGCTTTTTACACCAGCGAGTTGAAATGAAGTCCTGGCTCGCGATTTTGGCAGCTGCCGGATATTTTCTCATCATCCTTCTTGCGACCATCGCTGCATTTACCGTCATCTCCGGTATTGGCCTGGGGTGGATCACTGGCCAAGGAGGTGCCGCGACGATTCGCTCGTGGCTGTCTGTGTCCACCGATGTCGGCGTCGCTTCTGGCTTCATCGGCATGATGCTGGGCCTTGGCGATCACACCGAAGCCATTTTGTCCGTCACCCGGGCTGTCGGAATTCTGGCCGCGGCCGGATTTATGGTGCGCATGCTTTTTGCGACCTTCCGCGGGGTTATGCACCCCATTGGCGGACTGGGGGTATCTACCTTGGTTCTGGTCATCCTTTTTCCTGTAGTGCACCCATGGTACATTCTGTGGGCAATTTTCCCACTTGCTGCATGGGCGAATCGCTGGTTCTTCCTCTACTCCGTGGTGATTTACTCTGCGGTAATGAGCTTTGTAGTCCTGCCCCGCGGACTGGGATTGCCGCCTGGAACTATTGCGCAGATCTATCTTTCAGCGGCTGTGGGATTAGCGACCTTAATCACCTTCGGGTTGGTCGCATTACGCCTTATGAGAACTCGTGCCCTAGACTAGGAGACCGTGAGTACAACTTTTGATGGACAGCCGGTTTTGCGCCTTGAGAACGTAATCAAAGACTACGGAGACAAGCGTGCGGTCAACGGATTAAGTTTCAGTGTTCACCGGGGTGAATTGCTGTGTCTGTTGGGCGCCAATGGCGCTGGCAAGACAACCACCATTGAAATGTGCGAAGGGTTTATTGCCCCAACTTCGGGAGAAATCTCCGTTTTAGGTTTAAATCCCGCAACCCATCCCGATGCAGTCCGCGAGCGCGTTGGCATCATGCTGCAAGGCGGCGGTGGCTACACCGGCATCAAAGTTCGCGAGATGCTGCAGGTTGCAGCACGCTATAGCGCCAATCCACACGATCCAGATTGGCTCATTGAAATCTTAGGGCTAAGCGGGGTTGCGAAGAATACCTACCGCCGTCTTTCTGGTGGCCAGCAGCAACGATTGGCGCTGGCGCTAGCTATCATCGGCCGGCCTGACTTGGTCTTTTTGGACGAGCCCACCGCAGGACTAGACACCCAATCGCGCATCGCGGTGTGGGAGTTAATCCGCGCACTCAAGCGTGACGGAGTCGCAGTCGTGCTAACCACGCACTTGATGGATGAGGCTGAGGCTCTCGCCGATAACGTCCTGATCATTGACCACGGCCACGAAGTCGCAATGGGAGCACCGGACGAGCTAACTCAGATCGCTCATTCAGCAGGAGTATTCATCACCAGCAATAAAGATGTGGATGAGCAAGCCTTCGAGAATTCTGTCGGGTCAACAATCGCTGCCATTCGACCGCTGCATTATCGCATCAACCTCGAGCCAACACCGGAAGCAATTGCAAAGATTGCCTCTGAATTAAAGCGTCAAGAGGTTCTGATCACGCAGTTAGAAACATCGCATCGCAATTTGGAAGATGTCTTCCTCGATATCACCGGCCGGCACTTAAGGAGCTAAGTACACACAATGGCCAACACCACTTCATCTGAAGCCGTGATGAACGGACAAGTCTTGCCGACTTTCGCCCCTGGCACCTTTGCCCCTGATGCCCGAGCATCTAGTGTCTCCTCGATGATTACTGCGCAGGGCATCATGGAAGCCAAGCTCATGGTTCGCCACGGCGAACAGCAGCTATTGAGCATCATCATTCCTTTGGGCATGCTCATTGCTTTTCGCGTCTTCCCCTTCGCTGAGGATCTCGGCGGCATGGATGGCGCGATTCCCATGGTCTTTGCCGTAGCTGCCACCTCTGCTGGTTTTACCGGCCAAGCAATCGCTGTGGCCTTTGACCGTCGCTATGGGGCTCTGAAACGCAGTGGCGCCTCCGGTGCGCCGGCGTGGGCCATCATCGTCGGCAAAATCATCGCAGTATTCGCCATGGTCTGCCTCCAGGTCATTATCTTGGGGCTTGCTTCTTATTTCCTCGGCTTCCGCGCGCCACTGACGGGTATCTTGCTCGCATGTGTGGTGTTGCTCTTAGGCGTTGCGACGTTTACCGCCATGGGCCTTACCGTCGGTGGCAGCTTAAGTGCTGAGATGGTGCTTGCGCTTGCCAACCTCATTTGGTTCGTGCTGCTGGGCATCGTGGGCTGGACACTGTACTCCCAAGGCCTCACTGATGTCGGTTGGCTCAACATCATTCCGTCGGTCGCACTAGCAAGTGGATTGGCTGAGGCTCTGGCAGGGTCCATCCCGATCCTTCCTGTCGTCTCTTTGGCTGCGTGGGCCGTTGTTGCGTCGTTTGCGGCAAGCAAATGGTTCCGGTTTGAAGGCTAAATGTGAGTTTCTTCTTCCCACCCCAAATTTTTTAGGCCACCCCCATATTCAAAGGTAACGTTGGTATTTGTGAGCGCCATGACTGATTCTTCTTCCACACAAAACACACCTACAAACAGTAACTTCGGCCCTATCAACCGGGTTCGCAGCTTCTTCCGCGATACTGCCCCGTCGATTAAGCAGCAAAGAATCATCGCGTTGATTCTTTTGATCTGCCAAGGTGGCATCACGGTTACTGGCTCTGTTGTGCGTGTTACTGGCTCAGGCTTAGGTTGTGAAACCTGGCCGAACTGCCACGCTGGTTCCTTGGTTCCTGTTCCAGGTGCCGCTCCGTGGATTCACCAGGTCATTGAGTTCGGTAACCGTTTGTTGACCTTTGTGGTTGCTGCCGCGGCAATTGCCGTCATCGTCGCTATGCACATGGCAAAGCGCCGTTATGAACTCAAACTCTATGCGTGGTTATCACTTGCGGGCATTGCTGTACAGGCCGTCCTCGGCGCTATCTCCGTCTTTTTGGACCTTCGTTGGTGGGCTGTGGCTATCCACTTCCTTCCGTCGATGGTTCTGGTGTGGATTGCCGCCATGCTGTATTCGCGCATTAAGGAAGCAGATGATGGGGCTCGCACGCCAGCGCTTAACGATGTCATCCGTTACCTCGCGATTGTCGCCGCCGTAGCGCTTGGCGTGGTGTTGATGACCGGCACGATGGTTACTGGCTCTGGTGTGCACGCTGGCGATGCTGGCGTGGGCATGGAAGGCCGCTTAGATGTGGACACCAAGGTAATGGCCTATATCCATGCTGCCTGCATGTATGTCTACGTTATTTTCACTGTCATCGTCCAGGTCCTTTTGTACCGCAAGGAAGCGCCGCAAGCCGCTAAGAGCGCGGGCTGGGTTCTTATCGCCTGCATTATCGTGCAGTGGGCGATTGGTGTATTCCAGTTCTACATGGGTGTACCACGCTGGACCATTCCATTCCACATCGGAATGTCTTCCGTTGTTACCGCATATTCAGCGTTGCTTTATGCTCATGGAATCGTGCGAGCAGGTGGCAGCTTAGGTCTTGAGACCGGTTCACCTGAGGGTGATATCAAGCGCGAAAAGCGCCAAAAATCACTCGCTTCACGCTAAAAACAGTTAGCCTGGATATATGTATGCAATCCAGGTAGCAAAACATGGTGGTCCAGAAGTACTGGAATACACCGAAGTGCCCTCCCCGACCCCAAGCCAGGAGCAGGTATTAGTAGACGTCGTCGCTGCCGGCGTTAACTACATCGATACCTATTATCGGGAGGGCATTTATAATGCCGCGACACCTTTTACCATTGGATTAGAAGGCGTCGGCCGGGTAGCACTAGACCCGAAAGGCGAAATCGCTGAGGGCACCATGGTTGCCTGGAACAATGCCTTTGGCTCCTATGCAGAGCAAGTATGTGTGGACCGCAACCGCATGGTGGCAGTTCCTGATGACATCGACATCAATGTCGCAGGCACCATGCTGCTGCAAGGAATCACCGCGCATTACCTTATCCACGGCGTAGCCGACTTGGGCGAAAATAGCTCCTGCTTGATTACCGCTGGGGCCGGCGGCGTGGGCCTATTGGCCACTCAGATGGCCAAGGCTGCAGGCGCCACCGTGTACACGGTGGTCTCTTCCGATGAAAAAGAGCAACTGTCCTACGAAGCCGGCGCCGATCAAGTCTTCCGCTATTCGGGTGGTCTCGCTGAACAAGTACGTCGCTTTAATGGCGGCCGCGGCGTTGATGTTGTCTATGACGGCGTCGGCAAAGACACCTTCCAGGAATCGCTCGAAGTAGTGCGTCCACGCGGCATCGTCTGCCTCTTTGGCGCGGCGTCTGGCCCTGTTGACCCGATTGACCCACAGGTACTTAATAAGCACGGCTCAATCTTTCTCACGCGCCCTTCTATTGGTGCCTATACCGCCACTGATGCTGAGTTCCAGATGCGCGCTTCTACCGTCGTACAAATGGTCAACGAAGGAAAGCTCACCTTCCGCGTTCACGATGTCTATGACCTTAAAGATGCGCGTCAAGCGCACACCGACTTGCAGAACCGCAAAACAACCGGCTCTATCGTCCTCCGGGTGCAACCAAGCAGCACAGATCAGCGCTAACTGGCACTAATCTGCACTAATCTACAACAAGGACGTAGCCTCCACCAGGGTTTTCCCAGTGGAGGCCACGTCTAAATTATGTATTTATGTACTTATGTCCTCAATCGAGGGCGCTTACTTAGAAGAGAACGGTTGACCAACCCAGCATGCGGCCGAGTGGTTCCCAACCGACAATCGCGTCTATGGTCAGGCCGATAAACAGTACCGAGAGGTAGTTATTGGAGTAGATAAATAGACGCATTGGCTTGACCTTCGCGCCCTTTTTCACGCCATCGTGCAGGCGAATAGCCATCCACAAGAATCCGATGCCGGAAACTACAGCGGCAACCAGATAGATCCACGATGCTGCGGGAAGCAGAAGGAAAGTCACAATCACAGTGCCGACTGTGTACCACACAATCTGACGGGTTACTTCGGTTTCTTTCGCAACGACCGGCAGCATTGGGACACCAGCGCGGCGGTAGTCTTCCTTGTACTTCATTGCCAGCGCCCAGGTGTGTGGCGGGGTCCAGAAGAAAATGATGAGGAAAAGAACAACTGCTTGCCACCAGCGGTCTGGCTGACCATCAATCGCATTATCGCGAATAACAGCCCAGCCAACGAGTGCTGGCATGCAACCTGCAAGGCCACCCCACACGATGCCCTGCTCGTTTTTCATCTTCAGCCACTTGGTGTAGACGAAGACGTAGAAGAAGTTAGTCAGCAAGACGAAAAATGCTGCTAACCACGAATTGGCCAAAACTCCGAGCCAGAACACGGACAATGCCAGCATGATGAAGGCGAAGACCGCAGCATTCTTACGGCTGATTTTTCCACGAACCAAAGGACGCGCGCGGGTGCGCTGCATTTTTTGATCAAGCTCATATTCGACCACGTTGTTGAACGTGTGCGCTGCCGCAGCACCCATCCATCCGCCGAAAATGGTGGATACGATGAGCCAAATATTATCGGCAGCGGCTTCGATACCGCGCTGAGCCTGCAGCATGGCAGGGATGGCGGCTACAAGGAGGAGCTCGATGATCCTAGGTTTTGTCAAAGCAATATAGGCCTTGATGGTGTCCAAGGAATTTTCCTCCAACTATTAATTGTCTTTGCGCAGTGCAGCAGAATTGGGATACGCCGAGTGTTGATCGGAGCATGTGTTATCTGCTTGTTCAGGCGCGTATTTGTACTAAAAAATAATGGCACCTCAGTGCCGATTACGCTTTACTAGTCGAACAGGAAATCAATGTAGTTCCCCGCCGCACCTAATTGGTAGGCAATGTCACATTGGGGTGTTGTGACAATAAGCCCATCAACTTTTATCTACGTATAAGTAGGTTAAGCAGCAGCTAACCATCCCAGCCTACAACTTTTTGTGGAAAGGACGAAATAGCTTCATCTAGTCGATCCTTCCCGGGCGAGGAATCAGTAGACTTGTACGCGTCAGTAATAATCCCGATTAGATTGGTGAGGCAACTTAAACCGTGTCTTCTTCGAACCTCTCCCCCGAATTGCAGGCGATGACAGAGCGTCGCTACCCCGATGACTGGTCAGAGCTTGACACTCGCGCGATTGATACCGTGCGTGTTCTAGCAGCAGACGCGGTACAAAACTGCGGTTCTGGCCACCCGGGCACCGCGATGTCTTTGGCACCGCTGGCTTATACGCTGTACCAGCACGTGCTCGACCACGCCCCTAAGGACGTCAACTGGGCAGGCCGTGACCGCTTTGTCTTGTCAGTCGGTCACTCCTCATTGACCCAGTACATCCAGTTGTACTTGGGCGGTTTCGGGTTGGAGATGAAAGACCTCGAAGCTCTTCGCACCTGGGATTCTCTAACTCCAGGTCACCCAGAAGTTGGCCACACTGATGGCGTAGAAATTACCACTGGCCCACTTGGCCAGGGCCTAGCTTCCTCTGTGGGTATGGCTATGGCAGCGCGCAAGGAGCGCGGTCTTTTCGACCCAGAGACCCCAGCCGGCGAGTCCCCATTCGATCACTACGTCTTTGTCATCGCATCTGATGGCGATCTGCAAGAAGGCGTGACCGCAGAAGCTTCTTCGCTGGCTGGCACGCAGCAGTTGGGCAACTTGATTGTCTTCTGGGATGACAACCGCATCTCCATCGAAGACGACACCAACATTGCCTTCAATGAAGACGTCAATGCGCGCTACGAGGCTTATGGCTGGCACGTGCAGACTGTGGAATCCGGCGAAGACGTCGTATCCATCCTGGAAGCTGTAGAAAACGCTAAGGCTGAGACCTCTCGCCCATCCTTTATCCGCGTCAAGACCGTCATCGGTTACCCAGCGCCAAATAAGATGAACACTGGTGGCGTCCACGGCGCTGCCTTGGGCGATGATGAAGTGGCAGCAACCAAGGAAATCCTCGGTTTCGATCCAGCTGTTAACTTCCACATTGACGACGAAGTTATCGCGCACACCCGTAAGCTCGCGGATCGCGGTGAAGAGAAGAAGGCCGCGTGGCAGCAGAAGTTCGACGCGTGGGCAGCTGCCAACCCAGAAAATAAGGCGCTGTTTGACCGTCTTGCAGCACGTGAGTTGCCAGAAGGTTTTGCTGAAGACCTGCCTTCTTGGGATGCAGACCCGAAGGGTGTTGCAACCCGTAAGGCTTCTGAGGCAGCTATCCAGGCCCTGGCAGCTAAGTTGCCGGAGATGTGGGGCGGCTCCGCTGACCTCGCAGGTTCTAACAACACGGTCATCAAGGGTGCACCGTCCTTTGGCCCAGAGTCCATCACCACCGACATGTGGTCCGCTGATCCGCACGCTGGCCGTAACCTACACTTCGGTATCCGTGAGCACGCGATGGCTGCAATCATGAACGGTGTCGCACTGCACGGCAACACCCGCGTCTACGGCGGCACCTTCTTGATCTTCTCCGAGTACCAGTTCCCAGCTGTTCGTCTGGGCGCATTGATGTCGACTGATACCTACTACGTGTGGACTCACGACTCCATCGGTCTGGGCGAAGACGGCCCGACCCACCAGCCAGTCGAGGTGCTCTCTGCATTGCGCGCAGTACCTAATCTGTCTGTTATCCGCCCAGCGGATGCTAATGAGACCGTGCAGGCATGGGCTGCAGCAATGGAATACAAGGCTGCTCCAAAGGGCCTTTCCCTCACCCGCCAAAACATCCCAGTGCTGGAAGGCACAAAGGAAAAGGCAGCCGAAGGTGTTCGTCGCGGTGGCTACGTCCTCGTAGAAGAATCTGCAGAAACCCCAGACGTAATCCTCATCGCCACCGGTTCCGAGGTTCAGCTTGCAGTCGAGGCTGCAAAGCAGCTGGAATCCGCGGGCACCGCAACGCGAGTAGTCTCGATGCCATGCCAGGAATGGTTTGAGGAACAACCTGCGCAATACCGCGAAGAAGTTCTGCCATCATCTGTTCTGGCACGCGTTTCAGTGGAAGCTGGCGTCGCTCAGTCGTGGCACAAGTACTTGGGCTTTGCAGGTCGCGCAGTATCTATCGAGCACTTCGGTGCTTCTGCACCTGCTGAAGAGCTCTTCGAGCGCTATGGCTTTACCGTCGACAACGTCGTCGCCGCTGCTGAAGAATCTCTAGCCGCAGCGAAGAATTAGGAGTTAAGGCATATGACCACCATTGATGAACTAGCACAACTCGGCACCTCCACGTGGCTTGATGACTTGTCACGCGACCGCCTCGAGTCTGGCAACCTCAAAGAACTCATCAGCACCAAATCAATCGTCGGTGTCACCACCAACCCAGCGATCTTTGCCACAGCAATGACCCAGGGCACCGCTTATGACGAAGATTTCGCACAGCTAAAGGCAGACCGCGCAAAGGCAGATGAGGCAGTTTACTCACTGGCTATTGACGACGTGCGCAATGCCTGCGATGTATTCCAGGAGACCTTCGAGAAATCCGGCGGCAAAGATGGTCGTGTATCTATCGAGGTAGATCCGCGCATCTCTGACGACGCTGATGCGACCATCGCGCAGGCGCGTGAATTGTGGAACCGCGTTGGCCGTGACAACGTCATGATCAAGATCCCAGCGACCGATGGCTCCATGAGCGCTATCAGCGAAGCTTTGGCTGATGGTATTTCCGTCAACGTCACCTTGATTTTCTCTCTTGAGCGCTACAAGGAAGTCATCGAGGCTTTCAAGACCGGCATTCGCCGTGCGAAGGAAAACGACTTGGACATCTCCAAGATCCACTCTGTGGCGTCGTTCTTCGTCTCCCGCGTGGATGTAGAAATTGATAAGCGTTTGGAAAAGATTGGCTCCGATGAAGCTCTTGCGCTTCGCGGCAAGGCCGGCGTTGCTAATGCACAGCAGGCTTATGCTTTGTACCTCTCCGAGTTGGAAAATGCTTCCGACTTGCCGGAGGGCACAAACCTGCAGCGTCCGCTGTGGGCATCGACAGGCGTGAAAAACCCTGAATACGCACCGACCTTGTACGTATCGGAACTCGCTGGCCCAAACACGGTCAATACCATGCCAGAAAAGACCATCGACGCCACCTTGGAATCCGATTCCTTGCACGGTGACACCTTGACCAACACTGCTGAGGAATCAGCACAGGTCCTGCGTGATATCGCGGAAATTGGTGTCGATCTCGACGATGTCTTTGCGCAGCTTGAGCGCGAAGGCGTAGAAAAGTTCGTTGACGCGTGGAATGAACTCCTCGAATCAGTAACCCCACGCCTTACTTAATCGTCAATCGCTATGGCGAGCTAACGAAGTATACGAAGCTGTCGGGTGCCAGGATGCATAAACGCATGCTGGCACCCGACATCTTTTTAGTGGCAAGCAACTACCAATCCGCACAAGCTAGTAGACTCGGAAGAGTTCAATTTCGCTGAAAGGATTGCTTGCTTGTGACTAGCCCTAGCGACTGGGTTAACCCCCTGCGTGATGATAAAGATAAACGCCTCCCCCGCATTGCCGGACCAGCCGGCATGGTCATCTTCGGTGTAACCGGTGACCTTGCCCGCAAGAAGCTCCTGCCGGCAATTTACGACTTGGCCAACCGAGGTTTATTGCCAGCTGGTTTTACCCTCGTCGGCTACGGCCGCCGGCAGTGGGATAAAGAAGCCTTTTGCGACTATGTAAAGCAGGCTGTTGAAGCTGGAGCACGCACCCCGTTTCGTGAGAATGTGTGGACTCATCTTGCGCAGGGCTTTGAATTTGTCTCCGGTGACTTTGACGACAAGGGCTTCGATGCTCTCTCCGCACGCTTAAAAGAGCTAGATTCATCACGTGGCACCGGTGGAAACTGGGCGTTTTACCTGTCGGTACCGCCAGACTACTTCTCGGATATCTGTCACCAGATCGAACGCGTCGGCATGGCTACTCCAACGGATGATTCATGGCGTCGTGTGATCATCGAAAAGCCTTTTGGCCACAACCAAGAATCTGCGCGCGAACTCAATGAAATCGTCAACGCGGTCTTTCCCGAAGATGCGGTGTTCCGCATTGACCACTACCTCGGTAAAGAAACTGTGCAAAACATCATGGCATTGCGTTTTGCGAACCAGATTTATGAGCCGATGTGGAATGC
Source organism: Corynebacterium sp. J010B-136 (assembly GCF_002967075.1). GTDB lineage: Bacteria > Actinomycetota > Actinomycetes > Mycobacteriales > Mycobacteriaceae > Corynebacterium. The sequence continues at coordinate 98,876 of NZ_PUGE01000007.1, forward strand.
GCACTACATTGACCACGTGCAAATCACCATGGCTGAAGACATCGGCTTGGGCGGGCGTGCCGGCTACTACGACGGCATTGGCGCAGCACGTGACGTTATCCAAAACCACCTCATTCAGCTCCTTGCGCTTGTTGCGATGGAAGAACCTAGCTCTTTCCGTCCTTCGGCGCTGCAGGCTGAAAAGATTAAGGTCTTACAGGCAACCACGCCTGTCTACCCCTTGTCTAAGACCACCGCGCGTGGCCAGTACGCAGCTGGTTGGCAAGGCTCGGAATACGTCAAGGGCCTGCGCGAAGAAGAAGGCTTCGACCCTAATTCCACCACGGAGACCTACGCGGCTTGTACCTTGGAGGTCAACTCACGTCGCTGGGCCGGAGTACCTTTCTACCTGCGTACCGGCAAGCGTCTCGGTCGCCGCGTGACCGAGATTGCCTTGGTCTTTAAGCCAGCTCCGCACCAGCCATTTGATAGCAATCAGGCTGCGGCACTTGGTGCTAACGCCGTGGTCATTCGCGTGCAGCCCGACGAAGGCGTGACCTTGCGCTTTGGTTCCAAGGTTCCGGGGTCCACGATGGAAGTCCGCGACGTTAACATGGACTTTTCCTATGCGCAGGCCTTCACGGAAGAATCGCCAGAAGCTTATGAGCGTTTGATCTTGGATGCTTTGTTGGATGAATCCTCGCTGTTTCCGACCAATGAAGAAGTGGAGCTTTCCTGGGCCATGCTCGACCCAATTTTGGAATACTGGGAGAACAATGGCCAACCAGAAAGCTATGCTGCGGGCACCTGGGGGCCGGAATCGGCTGATGCCATGCTCTCGCGCACTGGCCGCACCTGGCGTCGTCCGTAAATCATCAAGCGTGAAGGATAAATAGCTGTGATCACCCCAATGCCCAATACGACCACGAGCAAAATTGCGCGCGGTCTCGTTGAAGCTCAAGAGCACTACACCCTGACGACTTCTCGCGTGTTGACCCTGATTGTGGTCGTCAACGCCGATGATGAAGTCGATGCGGTATTAGATTCAATTCGTGATGCCTCCCATGAGCACCCCTCGCGCGTGCTCGTGGTTATTCGCGGTAATCGTCGCGCGGAGCCATTGCTTAATGCAGAGCTGCGTGTCGGCGGCGAAGCTGGCGCTTCTGAAATCGTGGTTATGCACCTCTTCGGTGCTTTGGCAGATAACGCCGAATCGGTTGTTACTCCCCTGTTGCTACCTGATACCCCAATCGTGGTCTGGTGGCCAACTGCTGCGCCACCGGAACCTGCACGCACACCGATTGGCGCTTTAGGCCAACGTCGCATCACCCACGCCACCACCAAGCAGGATCTGGGCAATCTGTCTTCCGGCTACACCCCGGGCGATACCGATATGGCATGGGGTGAGATTACTCAGTGGCGCGGTATCGTCGCCTCGTCTTTGGACCGCTTGCCGCATGAGGCAGTTCAGCGCGTCGAGGTCTCTGGTCCAAGCAACAGCTTGGCAGTCGACTTGGCAGCAGCGTGGTTGCATGATCGCTTAGGAGTTCCCGTGAAGCGGCTTGTAACTGAAGCGTCAGGAGCGAAATCCAGCGCGGATGAGAAATTCACGATTCATAGCGTGCACTTTTTCCGCGATACTTCCGACATCATCATTGATGCCGTGGAAGCAGGTTCTGTCCGCGTCAATGTTCCGGGCTCTCCGGAGTCCATGGTCGCGCTCAATACCCGCTCCAGTGCAGAGATTTTGTCTGAAGAATTGCGCCACCTGGACGCGGATAAGGCCTACGCACACACACTGCGCGGACTGCGCCAAGTAGACTACTAACTAGTTTTATATCGCTTAGTTTTCTGCGCCGGACAATTTTTGAAACGGCGCAGGTACCTGAAAGGACATTAACTTTAGTCATGGTGACTATCAATCGCGTTGCTGACCTCGAGGAGCTCATATCTTCCGCGGCGTTGAAATTCATTGACGTCGTCGCACAAGCACAGTCTCTTAATGGAGGTGTCCATGGCGATGGTATTGCGCGAGTTGTACTCACCGGCGGTGGCGCTGGCATTGGCATGCTCAAAGAACTACGCCGCCTAGACCAAGCAGCACGTGACCAAGGGGAAGATTTCCCTGCTTTGCGTATTGATTGGGAACGGATTCACATCTTCTTTGGCGATGAGCGCAACGTTCCGGTTAGTGACCCGGACTCCAATGAGGGCCAAGCACGCGAAGCGCTTCTTGACCACGTCGATATCCCGAACCGCCACATCCACGGCTTTGATTTAGGCGCGATTTCTATGAGCTCAGCTGCCGATGCCTACGAAGAGGAACTGCGCGAATACGCACCCGAGGGCTTCGACCTTCATCTTCTGGGCATGGGTGGCGAAGGACATATCAATTCCCTTTTCCCGCATACTGATGCTGTGCGTGAACAGGAAGAATTTGTAGTCGCCGTGCACGATAGTCCGAAGCCGCCATCAGAGCGCCTGACGCTTACGCTTCCGGCCATCGCTAAAGCGCAGCATGTCTGGTTGCTCGTTGCGGGTGAAGAAAAAGCCGAGGCCGCAGCGCACGTGGCTGCTGGCTCCCCTGCCGAGGATTGGCCAGCCGCCGGTGCTCACGGCGCGGAGGAAACCATTCTCTTCCTCGCAGAAAACGCCGCTGGCAAACTGCCTAAATAAAATGCGGTTCTAAAACGTCCAAAGCCCCGCTCAGAGTTACTCTGAGCGGGGCTTCGTGCTTCCAGGAAAAAGCTTTAAGCGTAAGCCTGAATGAGGTTAAGGCCGACGATGCAGGCAAGCCAAATGATGACCATGACCACGGTGTAGCGGTCGAGGTTCTTTTCCACCACGGTGGAACCAGAAAGGTTCGACTGAACGCCGCCACCGAAAAGGCTGGACAAGCCGCCGCCCTTGCCCTTGTGCAGCAAGACAAACACTGTCATCAAAATCGCGGCGATGACCAGTACGATTTGCAGAGTCAAAATCATTAATTAGCTACCTTGCATGTTGATATGAGATATTCGCTTCTGGCAATATTACACCATTGCCATCCGCTTGCGTTGAGCACGGCCCTAAGGCCACTAAACAGCGTTCGCAGCAGATGCCGCCAGCTTTGCGAATTCTTCACCGCTGAGCGAAGCGCCACCGACCAAGCCACCGTCTACGTCTGGCTTTGATACAATTTCCGCGATGGTATCGGTCTTGACGGAGCCACCGTACAGAATACGTATGCCGGCAGCGACGTCGTCGCCAGCAAGTTCCTTGACCAACGCACGAATTGCTGCGCATACCTCTTGGGCATCGTCAGCTGAGGCAACCTTGCCGGTACCAATTGCCCATACTGGTTCATAAGCAATAACGGTCTTCGCCAAAGCATCAGCATCCAGTCCAGCAAGCGACGCGCGGGTCTGCTCTACGACATAGTCGACGTGGGTGCCGGCTTCGCGAATCTCCAACGGCTCACCAACACAGACAATCGGAGACATGCCGTTTTCCAACGCTGCGGCGGCCTTCTTAGCCACCAGTTCGTCGGATTCATTGTGGTACTCGCGGCGCTCGGAGTGGCCAACAACGACATAGGTGCAACCCAGTGCAGACAACATTGCGCCAGATACTTCACCGGTGTACGCGCCGGACTCGTGCTGCGAGATATCTTGGGCACCATAGGTGAATTTCAGCTTGTCGCCTTCCACAAGCGTCTGGGCGGTGCGGATATCGGTGAAAGGCACCAGGAAGGAAACATCTACCTTTTCGTAGTATTCCTTTGGCAAAGTAAAGGCGAACTTTTGCAGCTCACCGATTGTTTGCTTGTGGTTAAGATTCATCTTCCAGTTGCCAGCAATAAGTGGGGTACGCGCCATTTGGCACACATCCTTTCAAAAAGTAGCGGAAAATACCGCGATTTAGGACTCAAGAACCTCGACGCCTGGCAGGGTCTTGCCCTCCAGGAATTCCAAGGATGCGCCGCCACCGGTGGAGATGTGGCTAAAGCCAGCTTCATCCAAACCGAGGGTGCGCACTGATGCAGCGGAGTCGCCGCCGCCGACGACGGTAAAGGAACCATTGTTGGCGGTTGCATCAATAATGGCCTGCGCAACACCAGCGGTGCCCTGCGCAAACGCTTCCATTTCAAATACACCCATTGGGCCATTCCAGAACACAGTCTTGGACGAAGCCAGAACCTCAGCGAATGCCTCGACCGACTTTGGTCCGATATCCAACGACATCCAGCCCTCAGGAATGCCGTCTAGTTCGACGACCTTGTTGTCTGCATCGGCCGCAAACTCGGAAGCCGCAACGAGGTCAACTGGTAGTACAAGCTTATCGCCAAAGCGCTCCAGCAAGGACTTGCAGTTATCAATCTGGTCTTCCTGCAGCAAAGACTTTTGGACGTTGTAGCCCTGCGCCGCCAACATCGTGTAGCACATGCCACCACCGATGATGACCTTGTCAGCCTTATCAGCCAGGGCTTCGATAACGCCCAGCTTGTCAGAAACCTTCGCACCGCCGAGCACAACGACATAAGGATGCTCAGGATTCTGCGCAACCGTCGACAGCACCTCAAGCTCCGACTGCACCAGCTTGCCTGCATATGCCGGCAACAGCTTGGCAACATCGTAAACCGACGCCTGTGCACGGTGCACGACACCAAAGCCATCGGAAACAAATGCACCATCGTCAGCAGCCAGAGCAGCTAATTCTGCAGCAAACTCTGCGCGCTCTGACTCATCCTTGGAAGTCTCACGAGGATCGAAGCGCACATTTTCAATGAGCATGACATCGCCTTCGCTTAAGCCATTAGCGCGCTCATGTGCATCTTCGCCTGTGACATCGCTAGCTAGTGCAACGAACTGCCCCAGTGCCTCGCTGAGAGCCTCTGCGACTGGTGCCAGGGAGTACTTCTCGTTGACTTCTCCCTTTGGACGTCCCAGGTGAGCACTGAGGATTACTTTCGCGCCGCCTTCGACCAAAGCTTCAATAGTCGGCAGGGAGGCATTGATGCGGCCCGGGTCGGTGATATTGCCGTCGTCATCGAGGGGAACATTAAAGTCAGAGCGAACCAGCACGTGGCGCCCATCGACGCCTTCTGCCAGCAAATCATCCAGGGACTTAAATGCCATGTCAACTCCTTGTTTCTGTGCACGATTGGCACGCAATAGAAAAATTGTGTGAAAGCTTTACCTAAAACAATACCGACCCAGCCAGCTAAGGCGGGTCGGTATAGCTCATTTCAAGCACATGGAAATAATACCAGCAGGCTTTACAGCGCTGCAGCAACCTGTGCGGTGGTGCGAACCAGCTGGGAGGTATAGCCCCACTCGTTGTCGTACCAGCCCAGAACCTTCACCATATTGCCGCCAGTGACCTTGGTCATACCAGCGTCAAAAATGCAGCCGTGGGAATCGGAGATGATGTCGGTGGAGACGATTGGGTCTTCGGTGTACGCGAGGGTTTCACCGAATTCGCCGGTGGCTGCTTCCTTGATCGCTGCGTTGATCTCTTCCGCAGTAACGTCGCGGGAGGCAGTGAAAGTCAGGTCGGTCGCAGAACCAGTGATGGTTGGAACACGCATTGCGTAGCCGTCCAGCTTGCCTTCGAGTTCAGGCAGTACCAATGCGACAGCCTTGGCTGCGCCGGTAGAGGTAGGAACCATGTTGACCGCTGCGGCGCGTGAACGACGCATGTCCTTGTGCGGTGCATCCTGCAGGCGCTGGTCACCAGTGTAGGCGTGGATGGTGGTCATCAGGCCCTTTTCGATACCGAACTTCTCGTGCAGAACCTTTGCCATTGGTGCCAGGCAGTTGGTGGTGCAGGATGCAGCCGAGATGATGTTGTGGTTGGCCGGATCGTAGGTGTCCGAGTTCACGCCATAGACGAAGGTCGCATCAACATTCTTCGCAGGTGCGGAGATGATGACCTTCTTTGCGCCAGCTTCAATGTGTGCCTTTGCAGCTTCGCCATCGGTGAAACGGCCAGTGGACTCAACGACGATGTCGACGTTGTTGTCAGCCCACTTGAGGTTCTTTGGGTCCGGCTCTTCGTAGACAGCAATGCGCTTGCCATTGACGATGATTGCCGAATCATCGTAATCAATCTCCCCGTCAAAGCGCCCCAACACGGAGTCGTATTTTAGAAGATTCGCCAGGGTGGCGTTATCAGTGAGATCGTTGAGTGCCACGACTTCTAAGTCGGTGTTACCCTGCGCAATTGCGCGGAACAAGTTACGGCCAATGCGGCCAAAGCCATTAATACCAATGCGGGTGGTCACGGTAGTTGTCTCCTAAAAAGTTGGGAAGCGGAGTACGACAAAAGCTATTGCCTGGGAGAATTACTTCAAAGATTTATATCGAGGAAGTTTCTCCGACACTGCCGATAGTACCGAGGTTCCCTACACTGCGCAGATTTATAAAAGCAAACCCACACATTCTGCGGATATTCCAACACAATCAGACTAAAATTCACGCAATTTCGGGCAAGGGCCGGCGCGATAACAGCAGGTAAATCCGTATATGTCCGATTGTGACCGAATTGCCACACATCAACTGTGATATATGTCTCAATTAGAAAAACGGTGGCGATATCACACGCACACCGTTGCTATTTCTCAGCTTTATTCGCCGATTTTCCTACTCGTCAGCGTCGTAGGAAAGCTCGTTGATTGCTTCATTAGTATCAGGGATCCCTAGTTCTTGCGCCCGACGGTCCGCCATCGACAGCAAACGGCGGATACGTCCTGCAACAGCATCCTTGGTCATCTGCGGTTCAGCGAGTCGGCCTAGCTCTTCGAGCGATGCTTGTCGATGCTGCACTCGCAGCGTTCCAGCATCAGCCAAATGCTCAGGTACTTCATCGCCGAGGATTTCCATCGCGCGTTCCACACGCGCCGCAGCAGTCACAGCAGCGCGAGCACTACGACGCAAGTTAGCATCATCGAAGTTCACCAGTCGGTTTTCGGAAGCGCGTGCTTCCCGACGGCGGCGTTTGTCTTCCCACTGCAGGCGGGTAACTTGCGCACCCATGCGTGTCAGCAGTGCACCAATGGCATCCCCATCGCGAATGACCACGCGATCTGCACCACGAGTTTCTTTCGTCTTAGCGGAAATGCCGAGGCGACGCGCGCAACCAACAAGCGCCAGTGCAGCTTCCTGGCATGGACACACAACTTCCAGGGAAGAAGAACGTCCCGGTTCCGTCAGCGACCCTGCCGCCAAAAAGGCACCGCGCCACGCTGCTTCATTATCTGCAATCGAACCGGAGACCACCTGCGGTGGCAGGCCCACCACTGGATGGCCAGAACGTGTCACCAGACCCAATCGGCGGGTTAATTCCTTAGCACCTGCACCAATGCGCAACTGAATGCGCGATTTCTTTGTTGATCCTTGCGGTCCAACAATATGGCTTGAGACCTTAATATCGTAGAGATCTTGGATAGCGTTGATGAGCCGATCGGCAATCGCCTGGTCTTCTAATTCAATCTCATAAGCAAGCTGGCCATTGGAGGTGTGGAGCTGACCTGCAAAGCGAAGAATCGCTGCAACCTCGGCAGCACGGGCGCTGGGACGGGTAGTCGTCGTCGCCGTAAGTTCCTTCTTGACGTCATCGGTCAATGCCACTGTAGAAATCTCCCTGCCTTTTGAAAATACTCATCCGAGTCAGATTATTAACGATAGCGCACCTGCCTGAGCCCATGCTCAGGCAGCTAACCGCAGTTAGCGTGCTGTGACCCACTCATCGTGCAAAGATCGAATGACGCGCGCTAGTTTTGCCGGATCGTGGCGGTTGAGCTCTAATCCATCATTAGTAACCATACAGACATCATCAAAAACAACTTCCGCACCCAACTGCGCAGCCGCACGCTGGATATGGTTACGCTCACTGCCGCTTAGCTGCATATGACTATTGACCACGACGCGGTCAACGCGCAGCTTCGGTGCGTGTTGGGCGAGCACGTGCAGGTGGCGCTCTACAGAGAAACCACTGGTCTCCCCTGGCTCTGCAGATAAGTTAAGAACCAGTACACGCAGTGCATTAGAACGTGAAATGGCATCAACAATCTGTGGAACCAACACGTGTGGCAACACGGAAGAAAACCAGGATCCTGGCCCTAAGGTGATGATGTCCGCCTCGTTAAGAGCTTGCAGCGCCCGAGGGTTAGCTTGCGGGGCATCCGGCAAAAGATGCACGCGGCGTACTTGTCCAGGAGTTGTTGCAACTGCAACCTGTCCGCGTACTGGGCGCATGACACGGGGGTCATCGTCAAGCCCTGCGACTTCGGCTTCAATATTGAGCGGCTGATTAACCATCGGTAGCACGCGACCTCGGGAGCCCGTCAAGGCAGTCACCTGGTCCAGCGCTGCCTGCATATCACCTAGGACTTCAGCCAAACCCGCAATCAGCAAATTGCCCACCGCGTGGCCGGCAAGCGCACCAGTGCCACCAAAGCGGTGCTGCAATGTCATTGCCCACAGTTGGCCATTGTCATCTTCGGGGCTAAGAGCTGATAACGCCATGCGAAGGTCACCCGGCGGAATGATATCGAGCTCGCGGCGCAAGCGTCCCGAGGAACCCCCATCGTCTGCGACGGTGACGATGGCAGAAATATTGGTGGGATCGCATTGCCGAGCGGCAAGTAAGGTCTGGAACAGACCATGCCCGCCGCCGAGACACGCGATATTAACGGAAGAAGTACTCAACACACTCCTTAGGGGATTTAAAGAGCTCTGCTTGCCTGAAACTTTCAGGACAAGCAGGCAAAAAAGAAAGATGTAAAAGAGCTTAGTGCACGTTAACCAGTATTGATGTCTCGGTGCAAAACGTTGACATCTAAGTCGGTGCGATGACGCAAGCGACGCACGATCTCTTCAGATACCGCGACTGAGCGGTGGTGCCCACCGGTACATCCCACGCCGACGGTAATAAAATTCTTGCCCTCGTGGCGATATCCATCCAGCATGGATTCCAACATCACGAGGAAGTTCTCAATGAAAGGCTCAGCGGCATCTTGGCTTAACACGTAGTCAGAAACCGGTTCATCGGTTCCACGGAAGCCGCGCAATTCTGGAATCCAGTAGGGATTCGGCAAAAAGCGCACATCTACTATGAGGTCGGCATCGCGCGGTGAACCATTCTTGAACCCGAATGATTGCACGGTCACATGTTGTTGGTTGCCACTCATGGAGCCAAAGGAAGCTTCAATCGCGCGGCGCAGATCATGGACGGATAAAGAGGTCGTGTCAATGATGACATCTGCGGCATCGCGCACGTCTTCCATTGCCTCGCGTTCCCTGCTAATACCCATCTTTAGGGTGTCCCCTTTTTGCAAAGGGTGGGTGCGGCGCACGGAGTCAAAGCGGCGAATTAGAACATCATCGCGTGCATCTAAAAACAAGATAGTCGGCTTGACTTCAATATCTTCTAGGTCCGCAAGTATTTCTCCGAAAGAGCCGGGAAATACCCGCGAACGCGTATCAGTGACCACGGCCAAGGGCTTGACGGGTGGGTCATTATCCCGCCCTGCTTTGAACACCTCTGGGATTAGATGCGGCGGCAAATTGTGCGAGACATAGTAACCTTTGTCTTCTAAAACCTTTGATGCCGAGCTCAGACCGGCACCTGACATTCCAGTCAGCAAAATCGGTGGCATCTCATTGGTTGTCATGCCCGCCAGTCTAACGTGAAATAGTTATCTCGGGAGAATAATAAAGCATTGTTGGGATTGTGATCTCAATTTTTCTTCCAGGTGCAACACCGCTACCGGTTTTAAGCATGCAGATGCTCAAAAATGGTTTCCGCCATCTTGGGGCCGATGCCCTTGACTTCGGCAATCTCTTCTTGGCTAGCTTCTTTGAGCTTCTTGACAGAGCCAAAGTGCTTGACCAAGTCTGTGCGCCTGGTTGGTCCCAGCCCAGGGATGGAGTCCAGCACAGAAGAACGCATGCGCTTGGAGCGTTGTTGGCGGTGATAGCTAATGGCAAAGCGGTGCGCCTCATCACGGATCTGCTGCAGCAAATACAAAGCCTGAGAATTGCGCGGCAAGATGACTGGCTCATCGTCACCCGGGACCCAAATTTCTTCCAATCGCTTGGCTAATCCCACCAAGGTCACGTCGACGATGCCTAGTTCATCAAAGACCTTTTGAGCAGCAGCTACCTGCGGGGCACCACCGTCAACGATAAAGAGTTGAGGTGGGTAGGCAAACTTTCGCGCCACATCCGTGGTTTCCTCGATGACATTTTCATCAGCAAAGTTCGATGCCTCGGCTTCTTCATCGGGAAGAGCCAATTTGTCTTCGTGGTGACGCTTAAAGCGGCGACGGGTGACTTCAGCGATAGAGCCAACGTCGTCAGAGCGACCATCGCCCGCGGCCTCTTTGATTCGGTAACGCCGGTAATCGGACTTGCGCGGCACGCCGTCTTCAAAAACAACTAGCGATGCCACAACGTCGGTGCCCTGGATATGGGAGATATCCGTACATTCAATACGCAGCGGCGCGGTTTCCATGCCCAGCGCATCTTGGATATCTTGCAGTGCCGCCGAACGCGCGGTCAGATCGCCGACGCGCTTGAGCTTATGCTGGCGCAGCGCATCCTTCGCATTCTTTTCCACTGTTTCCATCAGCGCACGCTTATCACCGCGCTGCGGGACACGCAGATCCACTTGTGCACCACGCAGGTCTTCCAAAAGCTTGACTACCTCATCAGATTCTTCGGGCATGGTGTGCACGAGAATTTCACGCGGGATAACTTTGCCTTGCCGGGGCGTAGCGCGGGATTCTTGGTCTACTCCCCTACGCTGTAATGCAGCGTCTTCTTCGGCCTCAATCTTTTCGCGTTCAACAGCATCACCGTAGAACTGAATGAGGAAGTTTTGCATCAGCACAGCAAGAGCTGGATCGTCTTCGCCTTCGTCGACTTTCTCCAGTGGGGCTTGGTCGCCCATGCGCTCTACAACCCAGCCGCGTTGGCCGCGGATACGTCCATCGCGCACGTGGAAAATCTGCACTGCGGCTTCCAGCTCATCGGTGTGAAAAGCGATGAGGTCCGCATCCGTCGAATCAGTGAAGACAACGGCTTGTTGCTCCATGATTTTATTAATGGCCTCAAGGTCATCGCGCAGGCGTGCCGCGCGTTCAAACTCTAATGCTTCCGATGCTTCCTGCATCTGTGCCGTGAGCTGGCGTACCACCGGGCCGGTGTTGCCGTTCATAAACGAGACCAGCTGATTAACAGTTTCGCGGTGCTCGTCCTCGCTCACTCGCCCAATGCACGGCGCATTGCACTTGCCGATATAGCCCAATAGACACGGACGGCCAAGGCTTTCATGCCGGTTATAAACGCCTTTGGAGCACGTGCGCATGGGAAAGACTCGCGTGAGTAGATCCAAGGCTTCACGCACAGCCCACGCGTGAGAATAAGGGCCGAAGTAGCGCACGCCTTTACGGCGCGGACCGCGGTAGAAAAATGCTCGCGGAATGCGCTCGCCAACGGATACCGCCAGCATCGGATAAGTTTTATCGTCACGGTATTTGACGTTGAAGCGCGGATCGAATTTCTTAATCCACGTGTATTCCAGCGCAAGAGCTTCTACTTCGCTGGCAACAACCGTCCACTCGACGCTCGCCGCGGTTTGCACCATTTGGCGGGTGCGCGGGTGCAGCTGCGTGATGTCTTGGAAATAGTTCGAAAGCCGCGAGCGAAGGTTTTTCGCCTTCCCGACATATACAACGCGCTTATTTTCATCGCGGAATTTATATACGCCTGGATCTGTCGGGATGGTTCCAGGAGCGGGCCGATAAGTGCTTGGATCTGCCACGGTGGCCAACTTCCCTTCTTGTGTGCTGGTTAATCCAGCGGCATGTACTTCGCTTCTAGTTCGCGGAAGTTCCGGGTAGCAGCAATCGCTGCTTCTTTATCGCCGGATTGGATTGCCCAGACTGGCACGTATTCGAAATTCGGCAATTCGATGCGCGCCATGCGTGAGCCTTCGGGGAAAGACATGCCGTAGATGACTTCCCACGGGTAAAAGCGCGTGCCGATGATGTTGCGGATCTCTACCCCATCAGAGTTAGCGCGCAGGCGTGGACGGTTGAAAGCCAGCCACGCGATGATCGATATGACAATACCGATGCCAGGGAAAGCTAGCTTATCGATGAAAGTGATATACGCACCGGTGAATTCGATATCCAGCATGATGCCCATAAAAAGGTGCACGGGAATCACAATCGCGATGCACACCCACGCCACTTTGCGCAGAAATGGCGAGGAAATAGTCAACTCCCACGGCTTCGTGGAGGTCATAGCGAAGGGATCGGCGGTGGTATACGCCAAGATCTCTTCATCAGTTAGCTTCTTCTTCGGTTGGTAGTCGCCGGGGGCACCAGCCGTTGAGTCAGTCATGGAATTAGTCATCTCCTACAGTCCGCGCTTGGATGCGCGTTCTTTGATATTACGCAATTGCAGCACAGTATCTAAAGCCGCTTGCATGGCTTCTACGCCCTTATCTTCGGCAGCACCTGGTGCACCTGAACGATCCACCGCTTGGTCGTGGGTGTTGACCGTCAACACGCCATTAGCAATCGGCTTGGAAGTATCCAGCGCAATTCGGGTTAGTCCCTGAGTAACGGAGTCACAGACATAATCAAAGTGCGGAGTGCCACCACGGATAACACAACCCAGTGCTACAACTGCGTCGTAGTGGCGTGCTGCTTCTTGTACCGCGACGGGAATCTCCAGTGCGCCGACGACGCGGAAACCATCTGCTTCGGCGCCAAGTTGCTGTGCATGAGCAAGTGCTCGCTCATGGAGGCGGTCACAAATATCTGCGTTCCAGGTTGCGCTGATAACCGCGACGGAAATGCCGGTGGCATCAATCGTGGCGACTTCTGGTAGTCCTTCTTTGCTCATGTTCTTGCTTTCTTCGACGTTTTTCAGGGTTCTTACTTCGGTGCGTGCGCAGCGTCCCACCGCGCAACCTGCGGCAAATCGTGGTTCATGCGGTCACGCTTGGTGCGCAGGTAATCAATATTGTCTGCGTTTGGCTCTACTTCTACCGGAGTATGCGCGGACGCTTCTACCCCGAAACCGCGCAAGCCTTCGCCCTTGTGCGGATTATTGGTCAACAGGTTTGCTGACTTGATGCCCAGATCGCGCAGGATTTGCCCGGCGACTGAGTATTCACGGGCATCTTCCGGCAAGCCTTGCTCTAGGTTGGCATCGACAGTATCGAGGCCTGAATCTTGCAGGCTGTAGGCCTTAAGCTTTGCCAAAAGTCCAATGCCGCGGCCTTCGTGACCGCGCAAGTAAATGATGATTCCCTGGCCAGCCTCTTGGATAATCTCCATAGACTGGTGCAGCTGCTGGCCACAGTCGCAACGACGGGAATGGAAGACATCGCCGGTGAGGCACTCTGAGTGCACGCGGACAAAAACATCTTCGGCACCGTTGAGTTCTTCCACGCCACCTGCAATCAGTGCCACGTGCTCTTGGCCGTCGATCTCGTGCTTGTAGCCCAGTGCGGTAAAAGAACCGAAGTCCGTTGGCAACTGGGTTTCGACCGTGCGAAGTACCTGAGTCTCATTGTGACGGCGCCATTGGATGAGCTGCTCGATGGAGATCATCTTCAAGTCATGCTCATCAGAAAAGCGACGCAGCTCTTCGGAACGAGCCATCGTGGTCGGGTCTTCTTCAGAGACGATTTCACACAAAACACCCGCTGGACGCAGGCCCGCCAAGCGAGCCAAGTCGATGGCGGCTTCCGTGTGCCCATCACGCTCAAGCACACCATTAGGACGCGCAGCCAGCGGAACCACATGCCCTGGACGGGTAAAGTCATCCACCACGCTCATAGGGTCTGCGAGACGCAGCATAGTTTCTGCGCGGCTAGTGGCGGAAATACCGGTGGTGCCTGTATTTGCATCAACCGTGACGGTATACGCAGTACCGCGCACGTCTTCATTTCTGCCCATCATCGGTGGCAGGTTCAAGCGCTTGCAGTCTTCAGGCAGCAAAGGCACGCAAATATAACCCGAGGAATAGCGCACCATAAAAGCTACGAGCTCAGGTGTTGCAAGCTCCGCGGCGAAAATCAGGTCACCCTCATTCTCACGATCCTCGTTGTCAACTACAACTACTGCCTTGCCGGCAGCGATATCCGCAATCGCCTCCTCGATGGAGTCCAGACGAACTGCGCTATTTAAAGGTGCGTTCATAGCTATCTAGCTTAGTCTCTACCCTTGTTAAACCTCGCCTTGGGGGCGAACCATCTTCTCGACATACTTCGCTAACACGTCAACCTCGAGATTAACCAGATCACCGTCGGCTAAATCACCCAAGATGGTGTCGCGCAAAGTCACTGGAATCAAAGAGACCTCAAACCAGGTTTCCCCAATTGCGGATACCGTCAAAGACGTACCGCTAATTGCGATCGAGCCCTTTTCAACAACATAACGAGCCAGATCCGCTGGCAATTCGAAACGCAAAATATCCCAGTGCTCCGACGGAGTGCGGGAGATTAGTTTGGCGGTGCCATCGACATGGCCTTGCACGATATGCCCGCCCAATCGGGTGGTAGGCAGCAAGGCACGTTCGAGGTTTACCGTGCTCTGTGGCGCAAGTTTACCCAACGCTGAGCGGTTAAGAGATTCCTGCATAATGTCGGCGATAAACGTCGCGTCTCCCAGCTCTGCGACGGTCAAGCACACGCCGTTGACAGATATGGAGTCTCCTAGTTGAGCATCAGCGGTTACCACCGGTGCCTCAATTTGCATGCGGATAGAATCCCCAAGCTCCTCCAGCGCGATAACCTTGCCTTTTTCTTCAACCAGCCCAGTAAACAACCAATTCTCCTTTAGTGAAATTAATTAGTGTGTGCCGTACGCACGTAGTTGATTAATAAATCATCGCCCAGCGCCAGAACCTGCCCGCGGGCAAAGCGCGCTGCGCCTTTCAACGTATTGGTCAACGGATGTGCCAAGACGGAAATTCCCTCACCTAGTAGGAGCGGCGCCTGGTAGACCTGCAGCCAATCCACCAGTCCTTGGTTGGCAAAGCCTGAGGCCAAACCTGCTCCGCCTTCGACGAGCACATCACGGGCGCCGGTGGCATAAAGCTCGGCCAGAGCTTCATCGATGGTGGCATATTGCTCAAATCCAAGCCGGTTGAGATTAGACGCGGCATCGCCAGCGTCGGCAATATTGCGACGGCCAATGACAACGCGCCGTGGCTGATGTTCGCGTTGGGTGCCGTCTGGATAACGGGCAGTAAGCGATGGATTATCAATCAAGGCCGTGCCAGTGCCGATGATGATGGCATCGCGGTGTTCACGGTCAGCGTGGACATAGTCACGCGCCATTTCCCCAGTGATCCACTGGCTGGTGCCATCGGCAGCTGCAGTAAAGCCATCGATAGTCTGCGCAAATTTCAACGTAACGTGTGGACGCCCCAACTGCACGGACTTCAACCACGGAATAAGCGCATCCGGCACCCCCTCCGGACTTGGCAGCTGCTCGACGTTGATGCCGGCCTCGACAAGCACTTGTGCCCCGCCGCCCGCACTCGGATTCGGGTCGGAGTGTAAGAAAAAGACATCTTTGATGCCAGCGTCGATTAAAGCCTGCGTGCATGGCCCCGTGCGGCCAGTATGCCGGCACGGCTCCAGCGTCACCACGGCGGTAGCGCCCTCGGTCTTGCCTGCGGCATCGGCTAGCGCTTGGACTTCTGCGTGCGCCCCGCCCACCGGCTGGGTTGCACCGGTGCCCACAATCTCACCCGATGTCGAAATAATTACCGCACCCACCGGTGGATTCGGGCTGGTCGTCCCGCGCACTTCCCACCCTGCAGACATTGCGGTGCGCAACGCCTGCTCCACAATTGGAGCTACGGCCTGGTCTTCACCGGGGTTGCTATCCATAATCCAGTAATCCCTTAATTAGATGGTGGCCAAAGTTCGCAGGTTCTCTACCTCGGCTGCGCGGTCAGCTTGCTTAAAGATTGCCGAACCCGCCACGAATGCATCGCAGCCAGCTTCCGCGCTTTGCGCGATGGTGTCAGCAGAAATTCCGCCATCAATTTCGATGAGCGTATCTAAGCCTTGGTCATCGATAGCTGAGCGGAGCTTGCGCACCTTATCGAGCATCTCCGGCATAAATTTCTGCCCGCCAAAGCCCGGTTCAACACTCATCACCAGAACTAAGTCAAAGTGCGAGAGCTTATCGAGCCACGGCTGGATTGGCGTATTCGGCTTAATGGAAAAACCAGCGCGAACGCCGAGCTTACGGATCTTAGCTGCCAGTGCAAGCGCTGCTGCCTCGTCTTCAACCGCCTCGACGTGGAAGATGATGCAATCTGCACCTGCTTCAGCATAAGTTTCTACCCACTGTGCTGGCTCCTCGATCATCAAATGCACATCGAGAACCTGGTCGGTGATGCCGTCAACTGCCTTGGTGATATCTGGACCAAAAGAGAGATTCGGGACGAAATGGCCGTCCATAATATCGACGTGAATCCATTCGGCATTAGCCACGGACTTCACCTCTTCACCTAAGCGTGTGAAATCCGCAGCCAAGATCGAAGGCGCGATAATTGGAGCACTAAAAGAGCTAGAAGTCATGCTGCCCATCTTAGGACTTTTTGCGCAACACAGCGAAGAACATTGCATCCGTGCCATGGCGGTGCGGCCACATTTGCACAGACTTATGCTCGCCTACATCTCCCATGTCAGGAATCAAGTCATGAGCGTTGTCTTCCACGATGTCTAGCTCCGCCACCGCGCGGTCGACGATGCTGCGGGTCTCGCGCAGATCTGGCGAACAGGTGGAGTACACAATTACCCCTCCTGGTCGAAGCAGGCCTACAGCGGATTCCAGCAATTCGAATTGGAGCTGCGTGAGCTCGGCAATATCAGACTCGGATTTACGCCAGCGCGCCTCTGGACGACGGCGCAAAGCGCCCAGGCCGGAACACGGGGCATCGACTAAAATGCGATCAAAACCTGGCTCAAGTCCTGGCTTGCGACCATCAGCAACGTGGACCCGGACCGGCAAATCGCCCACCGTCTTTTCCACCAGCTGCGCGCGATGCGAAGAGACTTCCACAGCATCCACGGTGGCGCCATCCATGCGCGCAAGCGAGCCCATCAGGGCCGCTTTTCCACCAGGGCCGGCGCATAAATCAAGCCAACGACCTTGATCCTCGCCATCGATGGGCGCTTCGACAACAGCACGCGCGATAAGCTGCGAACCCTCATCTTGCACTGCGGCAAGCCCCTGTTGCACAGGCTCTAGCTCTCCAGGATCACCGGATTCCATGTAGACGGCATAAGGCGAATACTTGCCTTCTTCAGAGCCAGTCATCAGCGCAAGTTCCTCGGCCGTAATCTCACCGGGGCGAGCAACTAAGTGCACGATAGGACGCTGCGAGTCGCCTTCCAATGCCGCTTCCAGTTCCCCTAGCCCCACAACGCGGGAGAAGGACTGCGCAATCCACTCGGGGTGCGCATGGCGAAAAGCAATCGCGGCAATCTCGCCGTCAGGAGTTAGCTGTTCCAGCAAGGACTGCGGGTTCGCGCGCGTAATGGAACGCATAATTCCGTTGACAAAGCCTTTAGCTTTTTCGTGCCCTGCTGCTTGCACAAGACGCACGGTAGTATCGACTGCCGCGTGCTGTTCAACACGGGTATACAGCAGTTGGTAGGTTCCCAAGCGCAGTGCATCCAGTACCTCCAGGGCAAGGGTGTCTAACCCGCGCGAGGAGTGCTTGGCGATGACCGCGTCGACCACACCTTCCGCACGCAAGGTGCCATAGGTTAATTCCGTAGCAAAGGCTGCATCCCGGCCATCGAGTTTATTAACGCGTAGTGCCTTGGGCAGGGTTAAGTTGGCAAAGGCATCATCGCGGTGCACGCGCAGCAGCGTTTCATAGACCACTGCGCGCGGCAGGTCGACTCCAACCGAGCCAGCGTTGCGCACAATATCTACTGTCTGGCGCTCGCGATTGCGGTTGGTGCCACGGGCCCCGCCCGCTCGGCTTCCACCCGTTCGGCTACCGCCTGCTCGGGCGCCGCCTGTGCGTTCGTGGCGGTCGTACTTGACCCGTTCACCGGAGGGTTTGCTCTGCGGTTTACTTTGGGGTTTCTTGCCACCTTGGGGTGTGCGTGCTTCTGAGCTATCGCCGGATTTGGACCGGGAGCGAAATCCACCACTCATGCGAAAAATACCTCGCCGTCAATGTCGTTATCTTCGGAGTTATTCTTAGCTCCCTGACCGCGTCCCCAGTCAGCCGCGTTCATCATCTTCTTACCCACTGGCTGCAGCTCATCGATGCGCACAGGAGTTGAAGCCGTGCCAATGTAGACAGCCTTCTTCGTGATGTGTAGCTGGCCGGGTTCAAGATGCGGCAATTCGCCGAGTTCTTGCGCAGCAGCATGCAGCGGGCTGACTTTGCCAATTTTGATGCGGTCTTCCCCGTGCATTGTCCACGCCCCTGGGAAAGGTGAGTGCGCGCGGATGTGGCGGCCGACGGCAAAGTCAGGCTGGGTCCACGAAACACGTGCATCCTCAGTCGTGATTTTCGGAGCATAAGTTGGCTCGCCCTGCTGGGGCTGTGCCACCAACGTGCCTGATTCCAGCCCATCCATCGTCGCGACCATCAGCTGCGCACCGGACTGTGAGAGGCGCTCTAATAATGCGCCGGCAGTATCAACAGTTTGAATAGTCTCAGTCGTCGTGCCTAAGACAGGACCGGTGTCTAAGCCTTCTTCAATCAGAAAAGTAGTTGCGCCAGTGATGTCATCGCCAGCATTGATTGCTGCCTGCACAGGGGCTGCACCGCGCCATGCTGGCAGCAGTGAAAAGTGCAAATTAACCCAGCCGTGTCGGGCTACATCGAGCAGGTCCTTTGGCACCAAGTTGCCGTACGCCACAACGGGGATGGCATCGGGAGCAAGCTCTGTCAGACGCGCACGGATGCCGTCGCCATCTTCCGTGCCGGCTTTAAGCGTGGACGGCGTTAAGACCTCGATGCCGTGCTCAAGAGCTACTTCTTTGACAGGGCTGGGCACCATTTTGCGCCCGCGTCCCTTGCGCGCATCTGGGCGAGTAATAACGGCAACCACCTCATGTCCCGAGGCAATCAGCGCTTTTAAAGTAGGAACAGCAGGTTCCGGGGTGCCAGCAAATACTAGCTTCATTATCTCTGGGTCGCTTTCTACTTGTTAAACCAGTCGGAATTGCGAATTTGCGACATCGCTTGCTTACGCTCATCGGCTTCTAGGCGGGAAAGAAATAGCACGCCATCCAAATGGTCAGTTTCATGCTGCACGCATCGCGCCATCAATCCGGAGACCACCATGCTTATCGGATTGCCGTGGACATCTTGGCCACTGACGGACACGGTTTCAAAACGCGTTGTGGGAGTGGAAATATCTGGGATGGATAGGCATCCTTCGATTCCCGTTTGGGTTTCTTCCCCGATTTCTTTCCACACCGGGTTGATAATCGCCCCGCGCATGCCGGATTCAGTATGGGAGCAGTCGTAGACGAAGATGCGCTTTAACAAGCCAATCTGGTTGGCGGCAAGGCCTACTCCCCCAGCCGCATCCATGGTTTCCAGCATGTCTTCAGCTAAATCTTCTAGAGCTTCATCAAACTCGGTGATTTCACTAGCGCGGGTGGTCAATACTGGGTCGCCGTATAGCCGGATTTCTCTAATGGTCAAGGTTCTTCGCACTTTCTCAGACTCGGTATCGCTTAGCCTCCCACAATAGTGAATCTCCTTAGCTCAAGTCGCATCAGCCTAGCCAATATTGATCGGGTCAACTTGGATACGCAGCGGTAGATCATCTTTACGTGCACTCCGATTCGAATTAGCGGCACGAAGCGCTTTCCCCAGTTCCGATCTTGGCCCCAAAGGTGTTCGGATTAGCAGCCTTTGGGCAGGACCGAAGCGCTTGGTGTCGTATTCTCCCGGCAAGGATAGATTCTCCGGTAAAGGCACAGGTCCTAGGATTTCAGCGTGCTCGGGCAATTTCGCCGCTTCCAGAAAGTCATCTAAGGCTGCATTGGCGCCATCAATTGCAGCCATGTGCACTGCCGGCGGGAAACGTACTTCGCGGCGCGCAGCAAGTTCCATCTTCGCAAAGCCGACAACATCCCATCCCAAAAATGCGTCGATAATCGGCACCCCCGCATTCGCCGAGATCACAACGCTCCCGCCTTTCGACGACGGTGCCACCATCGTTGCCGCGGCCAGCCACTTAGCCAGGGCATCTTCGCCAGCACGTAAGTCCTGGCGATTGAGCAAGGCTCCTGCCCCCAGCAATAAAGCAGCACCATAGTAGGACTCGGTCTCACCAACATTCTCAACACGGGGCTCCGCGCCCGGGGTCGCCACGACTAAAGCTGGCGCCATGGGTACTGTCTCAACTACCTTATTGCCGCCCGAGACAATAATGCGGGTATTGGGAAAGATACGTCCGAGTTCTTCCGCGGTGCGTTCTGAACCCATGACGACCGCACGCAGGCGATTTGAACCGCATTCGCTACATTTGAAGCGAGTTTCCAATTTGCCACACCACGCACATGATGGCGTTGCTGCCTGTTCATGCGAATGTGGCAGCGACAATGGGCCGTTGCAGTGCCGGCAACGCGCGCGGGTAAAGCACTTAGCACACGCCAAGGTCGGCACATAGCCTTTGCGTGGGGACTGCACCAGCACCGGTTCCCCACGGTCAAGCGCACTTTTTACCGCTTGGTAAGCGCGCCCATCAAAAGATGTGGTACCGGAGGCGAGGTTGCGTGAAAAATTCAGTCCATAGGGGCCCACAGCGACCATCGACGGCATGCGTGTGCGCAAGGTGGATGCCGCTGCGACAAGGTCATGCGCCCAGCCGGAGCTGACCAGCAATTGAGTTTCTGCAGTGCGCGAATGGCCAACGATCAACAAGGATGCATTTTCCTGGGCACTGCGTGTGGTGAGCACTTCGCGGCTGTGGACATAGGGAGCGCTGCGTTCGACGAGATTGTCATCGCCGTCATTAAAAATGACCGCCAAACCTAGGTCTTTTACCGGTGCAAACGCTGCAGATTTCGTACCAATCACAATGCGTGCTTGGCCTACTAGAACCGCAAGGTAGCGCCGGTAGCGTGCCTGTGGACCTTGGGAGACATTCAAGACCGTCGCTTGCTTTGCGGAGACGTATTTACGAAAAGCGGCCTCAACTACATCGACATCGCTCTGATCAGGTACCACCACGAGTACCCCGCGTCCGCTTTTGGCGACTTTGGTGCCAAGTGCTGCAATGGCCGCTGCCCAATCATCGCCAGGTGCTACCTGCCATGCGGCGCGTGCAGTGTTGCCTTCTAGAACAAAATCTACAAAAGACTCGCCAAATTGATACGCCGACCAAGAAGACAAGTCAGGTTCTGCGATCTCACCTAATTCTTCAAACGTCGTTTCCAGGTCCGCTTCTTCGGCCTTGGCATGCCGTGGTGGAATGGCAAAGCGGATGATATCTGAACGGGTGCCACCATAACGATTAGCAAGCGCGTCCACCAAGCTCGCCAATTGTGGTGGATACACAGGAAACGGGGAAATCACCCGGTCAATGAAAGCTAAACGGCCCTCAAAGTCGGATTCGCTTAAGCGTTGGATCAGGAGGGCATCGACAAGTCTGCCATTGAACCTAATGCGTACCCGCACCCCTGGCTGTGCTGCCTCGGAATCTTCTTCTGCAATCTGATAATCGAACAGCCGATCCAGGTGCGAGACCCCTAATAACGGCAATACCCGCACAACCGGTTTAGTGGTGGCGGGTATCTTCTTAAGCATAAGCGCTTATTCTACTGAAAGACCTACTGCTTCACGAAGTGCGTCGACACGTTCCAAAGACTCCCACGGAAGAGCCAGGTCGGTGCGACCAAAGTGACCATAAGCAGCCGTTTGACGATAAATCGGACGCAGCAAGTCCAAGTCCTTGATAATTGCTGCTGGGCGCAGGTCAAAGACCTTGGTGACGCCAGCCTGAATAGCGGCATCGTCAAGCCCGTGCTTAGCGGTGCCGAAAGTCTCAACGTACAAACCAACTGGCTTCGCGCGACCGATGGCGTAAGCCACCTGCACTTCTGCGCGGTCCGCCAGCCCTGCCGCGACGATGGTCTTGGCAACCCAGCGCATTGCGTACGCTGCTGAGCGGTCAACCTTTGAAGGATCCTTACCGGAGAAAGCTCCGCCGCCGTGACGAGCCATGCCGCCGTAGGTATCAACAATAATCTTGCGGCCAGTAAGACCCGCATCCCCCATAGGACCGCCCAGGATAAACGATCCCGACGGGTTGACCAACAAGGTGGTGTCCTCGTTATAAAACTCTTCTAATCCAGCATCCTTGATAACCCACTCCACTACGTGCTCACGCAGCTGCGCAGCCAACCAGTTCTGAGTGATATCTGGATCGTGCTGGGTGGAAATCACCACGGTGTCTAATGCAACTGGAGTATCGCCGTCGTAGGCGAAGGTGACCTGAGTCTTGCCGTCTGGGCGCAGGTGTGGGACGATTTCGCTCTTGCGAACCTGGGTCAGGCGACGGGACAAACGGTGTGCCACTGCAATCGGCAAAGGCATGTACTCTTCGGTCTCGTTGGTGGCGTAGCCAAACATCAAGCCCTGGTCGCCAGCACCCGCAATATCGTGCTCATCAAACTCGCCGCCATTGCGTGCCTCGGTAGAGGTGGTCACACCGTCACCGATTTCCTGTGACTGCTCACCGATAGAGATGCTCACACCACAGGTGTTGCCATCAAAGCCCACATCGGAAGAGGTAAAGCCGATTTCACGCAGGGTGTTGCGCACCAGCGTCGGGATTTCTACGTAGCCGGTGGTGCTGACCTCACCCACCACGTGGACCTGACCTGTGGTCACCAAAGTTTCCACGGCCACGCGTGCGTTCGGGTCTTTGGCGATAAGTGCGTCTAAAACGGTATCTGAGATCGCGTCGCAGATTTTATCTGGGTGACCTTCGGTTACAGATTCACTGGTAAATAGGCGCTTTGAAGCCTCAGGAGTTGCAGTCACTGGTTCCTTCTTGCGTTAGGATATTCGGTGTCTTACTTCAGTTAAACCGGCACCGGAAATAGAATTATTATGCGTCTGCCAATCGTAGACTAAGTGGTCTAGAGCGGCAAGCTACGCCCCTGCTTCATGGCGAATTTCATTCACGACATCCAAAATCTGCGCGGCCACTACTTGCTTAGTGCCGTGGGCAACCGTGCGTGGCTCCAGCTCTTCGGTTAAAATCCAGCCCTCATTGTTGACGTTGCCAAAGACTTTGCCTTCAGAGACATCATTGGCCATAAGTACATCGCAGCCCTTGCGCTGGAATTTCGCTTGTGCCAGTTCCAATGGCGAGGATTTTTCATCCCCGGTTTCTGCTGCAAAGCCCACGATTGTGGTTTCCTGCGGAATCTCGCCCTGCTCGCGTGCTGCTACGAGGCCTTTCAAGATGTCCGGATTTTCAGTCATGTGCAGCGTGGACAAGGCATCATCATTGGTGCCCTTTTTCATCTTGGAAGACGCAACGGATGCTGGGCGATAGTCAGATACGGCTGCCGACATGATGACGATATCCGCATCGCGGGCGCGTGAGTCCATTTCCGCTTTGAGTTCCTGGGTGGAGACAATATTGACGATCTCCGCGCCCGAAGGAGTCTGCAGATCTACGGTATTGCCGGCGACAATGGTGACGTCCGCGCCGCGCTGTGCCGCAATTTCTGCCAGGGCGAATCCTTGCCTGCCTGAAGAGCGATTGCCAATAAAACGCACCGGGTCCAATTCTTCCTGCGTACCACCCGCGGAAATCAAAACCTTCAGACCTTGCCAGTCGTAATTGATATCAATCCCAGCCAACCGCGTCCGCACCAGTTCCGCGATCTGCTCTGGCTCTGGTAGACGCCCTGGGCCAGTATCTTTTCCGGTCAAGCGCCCATGTGCTGGTTCCATCACTGTGATCCCGCGCCGGCGCAAAGTAGCAACATTGTCCCGGGTTGCGGGGTTAAACCACATCTCAGTGTGCATGGCTGGCACGACAATAACAGGACAGGTGGCAACTAAAACGGTGGCGGTGAGCAAGTCATCAGCCCGCCCTGCCGCAATGCGTGCGATAACATCGGCGGTGGCAGGCGCAACCACCACTGCATCAGCATGCTGGCCGATATTAACGTGCTGCACTTCATCCACCGCGTCAAAAACCGTGGTGGATACTGGGTGCCCGGATAACGCTTCAAAGGTAGCCGCACCCACGAAGTTCAATGCTGCCTCGGTGGGCACCACCCGCACATTATCACCATGTTCTTTCAGGTTGCGCACCAGATGCGCTGCCTTATAGGCGGCAATGCCTCCTGAAACCCCCACGACAATATTGCGCGGATGCTTCGAGGCTACGGAAGGGGTTTGTCCAGCTGGGTTCGCAGTTTCACTCATAATCAGCAATAGTACCGACAAAGAGCGAACCCCTGCCCCACTAGGAGCCCCAGAGTGCATGCGGTGATGCACCTGAAGTTAGTGGGTCAGGGGTTTTAAAAGACGGCTTATCTTCTTAGAAGATAAGAATTAGGAGTCGAGTCCTTCTTCGTGCTCGAGCAAGCCAGCCTCAATCTCGCGCAATGCGATAGACAGTGGCTTTTCGCCTTGTTCTGGTGTTACCAGTGGGCCGACAAATTCGAATACGCCTTCGTCCTGCTCTTGGTAGTAGCTGTTGATCTGACGCGCGCGCTTAGCTGCGAAGATCACGAGTGCGTACTTCGAGGAAACCTTCTCCAACAGTTCATCAATTGGTGGAGAGGTAATACCAATCGGCGTATCGTACACCGGTTCTGGTTTGATCTCAGAATTAGCAGGGGTGGTCACGTTGGTCACATGCACCTTTTCTAGAAGTTGGCTATAAATGTTTGATTATCTCTATCCTTGCAGGATAGCAGTGATGGCCGCAACTGCGTCATCCAGGTTGTCATTGACAATCACGCGGTCGAACTCAGACTGACACGCAAGCTCTTCACGGGCGGTATCAAGTCGACGCTCAATAACCTCTTGAGGTTCGGTGCCACGACCAGTGAGACGGTCAACTAACACTTCCCACGATGGCGGAGCTAAAAATACCAACTCTGCCTCAGGAAGTGCTTTCTTGACGTTGCGCGCGCCTTCCAAATCCACCTCAACCAACACCGGCCGGGAGTCCTCTAGGGCCTCCTTCACAGGTGCTGCGGGTGTTCCAGATCGTTGTAGACCCCCGTGGATATCTGCCCACTCGAGCATCTCACCGGCGTCAATGCGGCGCTGGAATTCTTCTGGACTAACAAAGAAGTAGTCCACCCCATCCTGTTCACCTGGACGAGGGGCGCGTGTAGTCATAGACACGCTGAAGTACAGCCTGTCTACACCGTGACGCAAGCGCGAGACCACCGTGGATTTACCAACAGCGGAAGGCCCTGCCAGCACGACAAGGCGTCCGCGGTGATTAGCGCTGTTCATCGACGATTACTCGGAAAAGCCGAAACGCTCCAGAAGGGCACGACGCTGACGGTCACCCAAGCCACGCAGACGGCGGGTCTGAGCAATCTCGAGGTCTTCCATGATCTCGCGTGCTTTAACCTTGCCAACCTTTGGAAGAGCTTCTAGCAGTGCTGAAACCTTGGTCTTACCGATGATCTCATCGGTCTCTGCCTTCTCGAGGACGTCCTTCAAAGTGGTGTCACCACGCTTGAGGGATGCCTTCAGTTCTGCGCGAGCCTTGCGAGCCTCAGCGGCCTTGGCGAGAGCCTGCTTGCGTTGCTCATCAGTCAGTTTTGGAAGGGCCACGGGTTTCCTCCGATTCATTGGTTGATTAATTTAATCCAGTACAAAAATTACCGGAACTCGAAAGCCTAACTTAGATTATGGTTCTCGTTGTGCTCCGACTTCAGGCAATCCTAGCACCGCAACGTTATCAAGGTAGATAACGCAACAGATTTAAACGTCTATTTTAGCACGTCACCGCACTACGAAGATCAAACTACCAGCTCAAGTGCCTGCGTGTAAATTCAGCGGCAAAATTAGCCCAAAATACGCCATATGCTGGCGTTCCTACGAAAAACCTGCGGAATTATCGGGAAAAGTCCCACGAAAAATCCGCTCGGTAGTTCTTAGGAAACTGCCAGCATAAACAACGTTTGTTCTAACTTCGGCTAGACCAACCCGCCGTCAAAATACTCACGCGAGGTCTCTAGCACGGCCTTTTGAAGGTCGGCAACCTGCGGTCCAGCGTTCAAGATGGCACGCGAGACATTCGGAAAGCCCAGCTGGGGCGCCGCCTGCGTAATCTTTGCGACATCGGCAGCCGTTGCACCCTGCGCACCCACGCCAGGCAGAAGCACTGGCCCGTTGAGCTTGGACAAATACGGTGGCGTGTCCAAAGTAGCGCCCACCACCACGCCAATATCGCCCACAGGGTGCTGGTTGGCGCCATCACCCTGTGCCGAAGACCCCGCATACTCGCTATTAAATGCTGCACAAGTATCGACCACGTGCTGCGCCACAGTGTGAGAGTCATCGCGGAAATTCTGCAGCTGCACTGCCTCAGAATTCGAGGTAGCAGCCAGGACGAATACGCCACGGCCGGTCTTGGCCGCCAAGTCAAAGACAGACTGCAGCGCTGCTACGCCCAAGTACGGCGAGACCGTGACAGCATCGGCACGCAACGGAGAGCTCTCCCCTAACCAAGCATCGGCATAGCCAGCCATGGTGGAGCCAATATCGCCACGTTTTGCATCAGCAACAGTCAAGCACCCTGCCTCGCGTAGATATTGCAGCGTGTCCTCTAAGACGGCGAAGCCTTGGGAGCCAAAGCGCTCATAAAAGGCCACCTGTGGTTTCACCAAAGCAGCGGTATCCGCAAAGGCTTCCACACAGGCCTCGCTAAAGCGGCGCAGACCATCAATCGTGTCCTCTAAGCCCCACTGCTGAAGTAGGTAAGGATGCGGGTCAATGCCTACGCACAACCGGCCACGCACCTGCCCTGCGGCAACAAGGCGCTCGCCAAAGCCTACTGGCTGGGTATTAGTTGACTGGGGCATGCTGTAGCTCCTGCAGCGCACGAACCTTGAAATCACCCTTGCGCAGTGCTTCCAGGGCCTGTACGCCGGCGGTGACGCCTTGCACGGTGGTGATCTGTGGGACATCTACTTCCAAAGCTGCGCTGCGAATCTCGTAGCCATCGAAACGCGCACCGGAGGTGGAATCTGGTGTGTTGATAACCAGGTCAATCTCACGGTCCAAAATCAAGTCCACTACCGAGCGGCCTTCAGCACCGTTACGAATCTCAGATGACTTCTTCACGGTCTCGCATTCGATGCCATTGCGACGCAGAACCGACGCCGTACCAGTGGTGGCGAAGATCTTGTATCCCATATCGGACAGACGCTGAATTGGGAAGCTCAGGTTGCGCTTGTCGCGGTTAGCCACCGAGACAAAGATGGAGCCTTCCTTCGGCATCTTCATAAAGCCTGCGATAAGAGCCTTGTAGTAGGCCGCACCAAAGTTATCGGCCAAGCCCATGACCTCACCGGTGGACTTCATCTCAGGACTCAAGACGGTATCGAGCATGGAACCATCTGCGCTGCGGAAGCGGTTGAATGGCAAGACTGCTTCTTTTACCGCAATTGGGTGTTCCAGAGGCAGGGAGCCGCCGTCGTAGGACGATGGCAACATGCCTTCTTCCTTCAGCTCAGCAATGGTAGCGCCCAGCATGATGCGCGATGCTGCCTTAGCCAGTGCCACGCCGGTGGCCTTGGAAACAAATGGCACGGTGCGCGATGCACGTGGGTTTGCCTCGATGACATAGAGCTGATTGTCTTTGAGACCGTACTGCACGTTCATCAAGCCCTTAACGCCAATACCAGCAGCCAATGCCTTGGTAGCAACGCGAACCTTCTCGATATCCTCAGGTCCCAAGGTCATCGGTGGCAGGGAGCATGAGGAGTCACCGGAGTGAATGCCGGCTTCCTCGATGTGCTCCATCACGCCGCCGAGGTAGACATCAGTGCCATCGCACAGTGCGTCGACGTCGATTTCGATTGCGCCATCCAAGAAGCGGTCCACAAGGACAGGGTGCTCACTGTTGAGCTCGGTTGCGCGCTCGATGTAGGACTCTAACGCTGCCTCATCGTAGACAATTTCCATGCCACGTCCGCCCAGAACGTAGGAAGGACGTACCAGCACTGGGTAGCCAATCTCCTGGGCCACACCGCGTGCTTCTTCATAAGAGTGCGCGGTGCCAAACTCTGGGGCAGGTAGCTCTGCCTTGGCCAAGACCTTGCCGAATTCGCCGCGGTCTTCAGCCAGGTTGATGGCTTCAGGGCTGGTACCAACTACTGGGACACCCGCATCAGCCAAACGCTGTGCCAGGCCCAGTGGGGTCTGTCCACCGAGCTGAACGATGACGCCAGCAACGGTGCCGGATTCAGCTTCTGCGTGGTAGATTTCCATGACGTCTTCGAAGGTCAGGGGCTCGAAGTACAAACGGTCTGCGGTGTCGTAGTCGGTGGACACGGTCTCAGGGTTGCAGTTGACCATAACGGTCTCGTAGCCCTTATCCGACAGCTCAAGTGCGGCGTGCACACAGGAGTAGTCGAACTCGATGCCCTGGCCAATGCGGTTCGGGCCAGAGCCTAAGATGATGACCTTTTCGCGCTCGGTTTGGGCTTCAACCTCAGATTCAGCGGCTGGGTCGAGCTCATACGCCGAGTAGTGATAAGGAGTTTGGGCTTCAAACTCGCCTGCGCAGGTATCGACGGTCTTGTAGACCGGGCGAATACCTAAGGACCAACGCAGTGCGCGCACGCCGTCTTCACCAGCGAATTCGGTACGCAGCGCAGCAATCTGCTTATCAGATAGGCCCATGTACTTAGCTTCGCGCAGGAGGTCTTCATCCAGGACTGGTGCTTCAATCAGCTTGGTGCGGAAGTCAACCAAAGCCTGCAGTTCAGCCAGGAACCAAGGGTCAATCTGGGATGCTTCGTGCAGCTGCTCGATGGTGCCGCCCAGGCGCAGGGCAAGCTCGACATCGTAGAGACGGCCTTCGGTTGGGCGACGCAGGTCATCCAATACAGCGTTGAGGTCATTGGCACGCTCTGCAGCGAAGTATTCATCGTCCTTGGTCCAGAAACCTTCTTGCTTGGTTTCCAAAGAACGCATGACCTTGTTCAGACCTGCGATGTAGTTGCGGCCAATACCCATGGCCTCACCCACGGACTTCATGGTGGTGGTCAAGGTGTCATCAGCCCCGACAAACTTCTCAAAGGCAAAGCGTGGAGCCTTGACGATGACATAGTCCAAGGTGGGCTCGAAAGCCGCAGGGGTAACACCGGTGATGTCGTTGGTGACTTCATCCAAGGTGTAGCCGATGGCGAGCTTCGCAGCTAGCTTAGCGATGGGAAAGCCCGTCGCCTTGGATGCCAGCGCCGAAGAACGCGATACACGTGGGTTCATTTCAATGACGATGATGCGGCCGTTTTCTGGGTGTACAGCGAACTGGATGTTACAGCCGCCGGTGTCCACACCGACTTCGCGGATGATGTCGATGCCCAAATCGCGCATTGCCTGGTATTCGCGGTCGGTCAGAGTCAACGCCGGTGCCACGGTCACGGAGTCACCAGTGTGTACGCCAAGTGCGTCGACGTTTTCGATGGAAGCGATAACAACCACGTTGTCATCACCGTCGCGCATGAGCTCGAGCTCGTATTCTTTCCAGCCCAGGATGGATTCTTCAATCAAGACGTTAGCTTCTGGGGATGCAGCAAGTCCGCCACCAGCGATACGCTCGAGGTCTTCATTGGTGTAGGCCAAACCGGAGCCGAGGCCACCCATGGTAAAGGAAGGACGAACAACTACCGGCAGGCCGAGCTCTGCAACGGTGGCGTGTACTTCTTCCATGTTGTGGCAGACTGCAGAACGTGCAGATTCGCCGCCAATGGATTCGACGATGTCCTTGAACTTCTGGCGGTCTTCACCGCGCTCGATAGCGTCGATGTCAGCACCGATGAGTTCGATGTTGTGCTTTTTCAAAATGCCGGCGCGGTCCAACTGGATTGCGGCATTCAGCGCGGTCTGGCCACCCAAGGTTGCCAAGACAGCGTCGATGGGGTGTCCTTCTTCGCGCTCTTTAATCAGGATTTGCTCGATGAACTCTGGCTCAATGGGCTCCACGTAGGTGTGGTCAGCAAACTCCGGGTCGGTCATGATGGTGGCCGGGTTGGAGTTAATCAGCGTTACCCGCAGTCCCTCTTCTTTGAGAACGCGGCAAGCTTGGGTGCCGGAGTAGTCGAATTCACAGGCCTGGCCGATGACAATCGGGCCGGAGCCGATGACCAGGACGTGGTTAATATCGTTGCGCTTTGGCATGGTTTCTTTTCTTACCTTTCCTGGTCGGAATTACTTAGTGGTGGAAGCGTTGTTGGTCATCAGGTCAATGAACTGATCGAACAGTGGGTTCGCATCATGTGGACCTGCGGCAGATTCTGGGTGGTACTGCACGGAGTACGCCATGCCGTTGCTCAAAGCAACGCCCTCGACGGTGCCGTCGTTCAAACAGGTGTGGGTGACATGCGCTGGGCCGAAGTCGGTGGAGAACTCTTCACCTGGCTTCTCCGTTGGCATCGCTAGAGCAAAGCCGTGGTTTTGGGAAGTGATATCAATCTTGCCGCTGAGGTGGTTTTTGACAGGCACGTTGATGCCGCGGTGACCGAACTTCATCTTGTAGGTTTCCAGACCCAGTGCGCGACCAAGCAGCTGGTTGCCGAAGCAAATGCCGAAGAATGGAATCTTGGCCGCCAGCACCTCGCGGATAAACGCTACGGCGCCGTCTGCGGTTGCTGGGTCACCAGGACCGTTGGAGACAAAGACGCCGTCTGGGTTGTACTGCTGGATGTCAGCGAAGGAGGTGCCAGAAGGAACCACGATGGTCTCGATTCCGCGCTGCGCAAAGTGGCGCGGGGTCGAAAGCTTAATGCCCATGTCATAAGCCACGACGGTGAACTTCTTCTCCCCTTCAACTGGGATGGTGTAGACCTCATCGGTCGACACTTCTGCCGACAGGTCAGCGCCAGCCATCGAGTCCTGGGCTTTCACTTCTTCAACCAGTTCTTCAACTGGGCGCTTGGCGGCATCCCCGGAGAAGATGCCTGCTGCAATCGAACCTTCGTTGCGCAGGTGGCGCACCAAGGTGCGGGTGTCTACGCCTTGAATGCCGACGATTCCCTGCGCAACCATCTCTTCTTCCAAGCTGCGTTCAGAGCGCCAGTTGGATACGCGGTGAGACAGGTTGCGAATAACAAGCCCTGCAACCCAGATGTTGCCGCCGTTGGATTCATTATCTTCATCGTTCCAACCAGTGTTGCCGATGTGTGGTGCGGTAGTAACCACGATCTGGCGGTGGTAGGAAGGGTCAGTCATGGTCTCTTGGTAACCGGTCATTGCGGTGGTAAATACCGCTTCACCCAAGGTGGTGCCAGTTGCGCCGAAGCCTAAGCCACGGAAGCTGCGGCCGTCTGCGAGCACCAGGATGGCAGGTTGTGAAGTGTTCGTCACAGGAGTGTGCCTTTCAAATTGAGTGTAAAAAATTCACTGCTTTGCATTATATTACTACGTTTGCTCTTGAGTCTATCCAGTGTGGTGTCGAAATCAGGATTTCTGCCACCACTCTGTTTTGCATAATCTCGAGGAAAATTTCACAGAGATATTCAGAGCTTTTTAATTGTCTTGCGCATCAAGTTCATAGGTGAGATGCCCACGCAACAAGGTGTGCGTAACGCGTGCCCCGAACTCGATACCTTCATAGGGGTTATTTTCACTCTTAGATTCAAGCTGGGTCTTATCCGATACCCAGCGCGCTTCAGGGTCGACCAGCGTGAGATTCGCCGGCTCGCCTACTGCAATCGGACGGCCGTGGTCCGGCAGGCGGGTTATCTCCGCGGGCTTTTCACTCATCACACGCGCAATAAAGCGCCAGTCCGCAAGGCCTGGTTCGACAAAGAGCTTGACGATGACCGCGAGCGAGCTTTCCAGCCCCAACATTCCGGGCTTCGCGTGGTCAAATTCCACACACTTATCTTCTGAGCCATGCGGTGCGTGGTCAGTGGCGACAACATCGATTACTCCGTCGAGCAACGCCTGGCGCAAAGCCAGGGTGTCGTGCTCTTCACGCAGCGGTGGGTTTACGCGGAAGACACCGTCGTAGGTGCGCAACTTGTCATCGGTAAGCAGCAAGTGGTGCGGGGTCACCTCAGCACTCAGTGGGATGTCCTGGGACTTTGCCCACTTGAGCAATTCCACGGTGCCGGTTGTCGATGCATGGCAAATGTGCACGCGGTTGCCGTAGTCACGTGCCAAAAGTGCATCACGAGCGACGATGGACTCTTCTGCCACGCGTGGCCAGCCGCGCAATCCCAGCTGCGCAGCGGTCGCGCCCTCGTGTGCAACAGCACCTTCGGTCAGACGTGGCTCTTCAGCGTGCTGCGCAATAAGCACGTCCAAGCCCTTGGCATATTCCAAAGCGCGGCGCATCAATTGCGGGTCAGCAACGCACTTGCCGTCATCAGAGAACATGCGCACTTTGGCATCCGAGCGTGCCATCATGCCGAATTCTGTGAGGTCTTTGCCCGCTAGTCCCTTGGTGATGGAGCCGACCGGGTGGACATCGCAAAGCCCTAAGCCCTGAGCTTTTGCCCACACCGACTCTGCGATGACGGGCTGGTCCATGACCGGCATGGTGTTGGCCATGGTAAAGACCGCCGTGAAGCCACCTTTAGCTGCGGCCTTGGAGCCGGTTTCGATGGTTTCAGTATCTTCGCGGCCTGGTTCGCGCAGGTGCACGTGCATATCAACAAGCCCTGGGAGCAAGACCTGCCCTGCCCCGTCGATGGTCTTATCGATGCTTTTGCCTGCGCCTGCATCAGCACCGATCGCCGCAATC
The DNA here is from genome assembly GCF_002967075.1 of Corynebacterium sp. J010B-136. Classification (GTDB taxonomy): domain Bacteria; phylum Actinomycetota; class Actinomycetes; order Mycobacteriales; family Mycobacteriaceae; genus Corynebacterium. The sequence goes on from NZ_PUGE01000007.1 coordinate 131,837, forward strand.
TGGCCGTTTTCGATTAATACTTCAACTGGCTCACCTTCGCCGTAGGGGCGCACGTTGGTGAGCAAAGTTGTTTCGGCTGCGGCGGGTGCTTTTCGGCCGGTTTCTGGATAATTGGTCACAGGTTTTTCTCCTCGTTGTTTCTAGATACCGGCTTTAAGCGCCTTGGGCGTGCTCTTCGGCAAACCCGCTATTGGCGATAAGAGTAAACAGCACCGCCATGCGCAAGTGCACACCGTTGTTAACCTGCTGCAAGATAGCGGTTTGGTCCAGGTCCGCGACGGCGTAGTTGATTTCCATACCGCGCAACATAGGTCCTGGGTGCATGATGATGGCATCTTTTTTCATCAAGGCCGCGCGCTGCTTAGACAGCCCGAAGAGTGTTGCGTACTCACGGTGCGACGGGAAGAAACCGCCGTTCATGCGCTCTTGCTGCACGCGCAGCATCATCACGACATCGGCTTCTGCGATCTCTGCATCGAAATTCACCGAAGTCTTCACCGGCCAGGTCTCCACGCCGAAAGGCAAAAGCGTCGGTGGAGCAACGAGCGTTACTTCCGCCCCCAGCGCGGTGAGCAAATCAACGTTGGAACGCACCACGCGTGAATGCAGACAATCGCCGACAATCTTTACCTTCAGTCCCGCGAAGTCACCCGCGGAGATTCCAAGGCGTTGGCGAATGGTCATCGCGTCCAACAAGGCTTGGGTTGGGTGCTGGTGTGAACCGTCACCGGCGTTAATCACGGATGGGCCATCGCCATTAGGTGCTACCCAGTTCGCGACCTGTTGCGCCGCGCCTGACGATGGGTGGCGGATGATAATTGAATCCGCCCCCAAAGAAGACAGCGTCAACGCCGTATCACGCAGCGATTCGCCCTTCTTCACCGAAGATGACGATGCCGAGAGATTAATGACATCCGCGGACATCCACTTGCCTGCTGTTTCGAATGAGGCACGCGTGCGCGTGGAGTTTTCATAAAACAAGGTGTAGATGGTGCGCCCGCGTAGTGTTGGAAGCTTTTTTACTTCCCTGTCCTTCAGCGCATCGCGGAAGGTGTCTGCTTCATCCAAAAGGCCGATGATCTCGTCTTTGTCGAGGTCGGCGATGCTTAACAGATGTTTCACTCGGTCTCCTTATTGCGTGGATGTGATGCCGCGGGTCAAGACCACCGCGTCGCGGCCGTCAATATCGCTAATAAGGACATCAATGTCTTCATTGCTGGCAGTCGGAACGTTCTTTCCTACATAATCAGCACGAATCGGAACCTGGCGGTGGCCACGGTCAACCAAGACGGCTAATTGAATGGACTGCGGGCGACCAATATCGCCGAGCGCGTCTAAAGCGGCACGAATGGTGCGGCCGGAAAAGAGGACGTCATCGACCAAAACGACAATGGCATTATCGATGCCACCGGCTGGGATGGACGTGGGTTGCAGGGCGCGGTGCGGTTTATTGCGCAAATCATCGCGGTACAACGTGATATCTAAGGATCCACTGGGGATGTCCACACCGGAAAATTCTGCAATCTTTGTTGCTAGTCGGTGTGCAAGGGGCACGCCACCTGAAGGGATGCCCAATAAAATTACTCGCGCAGCACCGGGTGAATCCAATGCTGTTTTTTCAATAATCTGGTGCGCGATGCGTGCGGTTGTACGTTCAACGTCGCCAGCACTGAGCAGTTCTGTCTGCGTGACATTCGTCTGCGCATCGTCTGCTTCGTGCCCGTCGTTGGGTACAGTTGTTCCACTCATCGTGACCTCCTTCCCCGCCTCACAGTGCGGTCCTTAAAGGATGTGTTCACTAGAAATATGGTGACCGTAGGTTTTACAGCTGCCACAGATACTAGCACTTATCGCACCGTCGCACCGTATCTATTTCCCCCGAATCCCCCTTCAGGTATCCCCCACCGCGCAATCATTTCTCCTTAATTCACGTTGCGCACAACTTAATAAATGTATCGGGGCTAAACTAAGGAGCAAGTATTAGGCGCCGTCAGTCTGATGAACAAACCCCCAAGGAGCGTTTCCTTACATGAGTTTTTCTGCATCACACGTAGTTCCAGCATCCCGGGAACAGGTGTGGGAATGGCACACACGGGTGGGTTCACTGTCGCGATTGCTTCCTCCTTTTGTGCCAATGACTCCGCTGCAGCAGGCAGACAGGCTTTCCGATGGCACCACGATCCTGGGACTTCCTGCCGGCTTGCGGTGGACCTCGCGCCATGACCTTTCGCGGTATCGCAAAGGTTATGCATTTACTGATGTGTGCACGAACGCCCCCATGCGCGTGTTGGCCAACTGGCGCCATGACCATCGCTTTGAAGATCACCCCGAGGGCACTTTGGTCACCGACGTGGTTGATACCCGTGTGCCAAAGGCAGTTTTGGACTCCATGTTTGCCTACCGCCAGCAGCAGTTGATTGAAGATACCGCTTTGATCAATCGTCTCAAGGAAATTGGGCACGTTGACGGTTTAGCTGATAGCTCTTCTATTTATGGCGCGCAACGCAGGTTCACTATCGCGATAACCGGCTCCCGCGGGGCCGTTGGACGCGCATTATCTGCGCAGCTTTCACTAGCAGGCCATGAGGTTATTCAACTAGTGCGCGGCAAGGTCAAGCCTGGCCAGCGACTATGGAACCCGCAGGCACCAGACCCAGATCTCTTAGAAGGCGTCGACGTGCTGGTGCACCTGGCGGGCGAGCCTATCTTTGGCCGGTTCAATGAGTCGCATAAAAATGATATCCGCGATTCCCGAGTCGGCCCGACCCGCAAGCTCGCAGAATTAGTCGCCGCTTCTAACACTGTGACCACCATGGTTTCTGCCTCTGCCATTGGCTATTACGGCAATGATCGCGGCGAAGAGATTCTAACTGAGGGCTCAGAGCCTGGCGATGGCTTCTTAGCCGATGTCTGCGTGGAGTGGGAACAAGCCACTGCCCCAGCCTCAGATGCGGGCAAGCGTGTGGTCAATATCCGCACTGGCGTGGTGATCTCTGGAAATTCCGGTATCCTGCCGCTATTTAAGGCGCTTTTTTCCACCGGACTGGGTGGTTCGTTCGGCGATGGCGAATTTTGGCTCTCCTGGATTGCAGCCGATGACCTCACTGATATCTACACCCACGCCATTTTCGATGAAACCTACGCCGGCGCGGTCAACGGCGTGAGCCCTAACCCGGTGCTTAACCGGGGACTTGCGCACGCTATCGGCACGGAGATGAAACGCCCCTCGGTCATCCCAATTCCAACTTTCGGCCCAGCTCTACTCCTAGGCAAAGAAGGCGCACGCGAACTAGCGCTTGCCAATCAGCGCGTTATCCCCGAAGTGCTCAACAACCACGAGCATCACTTCCGCTACTCCACCATTGATAAAGCCCTCGCGCACGAACTGGGCCGCGAACACCTCTGGGAATAATCGGCTTCTTTGGTGCTGGTGTTGCGAAAAGCAACTCGCCTGTGGATAACTTCGACCGTTACGTGACGTGTCAACGTAGTTATCTACAGGTTTTTGGCCTTGCACTAGCGCGGGCCTGCGTTTGCGTTTTAGTGTCGAAGGCATGGATAAATACGAAGAATTTATGGCTCTCACCAGCCAAGCAATAGGCATCTTAAGAGACATGTCTAAACGCTCGCCGTATGACATGGCAAGCGATGGCATGGCTCGCAAGACTGCGAAGAGTTTCACCTCGCTTGCCGATGTTCTTTTCGGCCCCACCGATTCACCGCGGCTGCAACGCGAATCGGTAGCTCTTGCCGAAGAGCGAGGGTTAAGCCTTGAGTATTTAGAGATGGTGGAAAAGCACGCCAAGAAGTTGAAGAAGCGCGGTGCCGCCTGGCGCTTGCGTGCTGAACTTATTGCGTTTGAGGGCACCTTCGAAGAAGTCGAAGCCTACGCCAAAAAGCGCGTTATGGAAGAAGGCCGCGACACACCCAAACAGCGCGGTGTACGCCTAGGTCGCGTTGTAGACGGCTTACGAACTATTAGTATTACCGATACCCAACGAAAAATTACCGACCTCGAGAAAACTCTCGACGCCACTATTACCAACCACAACCAACCGCGCTCCGAAGCCCTTCTGGAGCCTTTCTGGGACCTCGTCGAGGGAGGCGGCACCGGGCTTATCAAGCCTGAATACCGCACGGTCATTGCTATTGGACTGGAGGACTTTGCCAAAGTCTCTTGTGGCAACGGCGACGAAGTCATCATCGGCCTTTCCGATGGCACCACCATGACCGGTGCCGAGTTCATCAACGCCGCGATGGAAGGTGCGCTCGGCGACAAACTTTATGCCGGACTCTTTCACCCCACCGCAGGCCCGGTCAATCTTTACGAAGCCCGGTTCGCTTCCGACAAGCTGCGTACTCTAGCGATGGCAGAGAATCTGGTCTGCCCTTGGCCGGACTGCAACGTGCCGGCTGATAGGTGCCAGGTCCACCATATCGACGCCCACAAACACGGTGGCCATACAAAGCCGTCGAACCTGACGATGCTCTGTAAGTACCACAACGGTGTCAACGACGACGGTGACCCGGGTAATCCCGGGTCACAGAAAAGAAAAAATAAGCGAGGAAAGCCCACTCGCGGCAGGATGCGACGCCACCGCGGCAAGGTCCGTCTGCACACCCCAGGCGGGAAGCTTGTGGGCAACACGCATGACTTGAGCAGCATGGGAGCGATGGATCTGATTTAAAACCAGGGAGATCCCCACAGCTAGCGAGAGCTAACTAGCCAACCGGGCTGGTTAGCCAATTCGGCGATCCCTTTTAGTTTCAGGGAAACGACGAAGTGCGCCGGCTATGAGAATCCCAATCCCATAGCCGATTTACTTAAGTGCAAGCGCCTTATCGCTTTTGCGAACGGCGTTCGCGAACACGCACTGCAATACGCACAGGCGTGCCGTGGAAGCCGAAGCTTTCGCGGAACTTACGCTCGAGGTAACGACGGTAGCCCGCGTCCAAGAAGCCAGTGGTAAACAACACGATGGTCGGCGGCTGCGTATCAGCTTGGGTAGCAAAGAGCACGCGTGGCAGACGGTTGTTTTTCATCGGCGGCGGGTTCGCAGCAATTGCATCGCGCATCCAGTTATTCAACTGACCGGTAGAAACGCGCTGATCCCAGCTTTCTAGCGCTTCGATCATCGCTGGCTCGAGACGCTGCAACGCACGGCCGGTTTCCGCAGAAATATTAATCCGCGTTACCCACGGCAGGTGCGCGAGCTGCTGATCAATTTCGCGGTCAAGGAAGTAGCGGCGATCCTCATCCATCAGATCCCACTTGTTAAAAGCAATCACCAGTGCTTTACCGGCCTCGAGGACCATGTTCAGCACGCGCTGGTCTTGCTCGGAGATCTCCTGGGAGGCATCGATAAGCATGACGCACACTTCCGCAGCATCAATCACACCGCGAGTACGCAAAGAAGCATAGTATTCATGCCCCTGCGCATTCTTGACCTTCTTGCGCAGACCAGCGGTATCAACGAATCGCCACAGTTGCTTGTCCAGCTGCACCAAAGAGTCGACTGGGTCCACGGTGGTACCGGAGACATTATCAACCACAGAGCGTTCTTGACCGGTGATCTTATTCAGCAATGAAGACTTGCCAACATTAGGCTTGCCCACCAAAGCTACGCGACGTGGACCTGCGGTAATGGAAGCGTGGCGTGGCTTTTCGGGGAAAAGGCTCAGAACTTCGTCGAGAACGTCCGCGCCGCCACGGCCGTGCAGAGCAGAGACGGGCCATGGCTCGCCGAGGCCGAGCCCGTAGAACTCCGCCATATCGGCGTACATGGAATCCGAGTCGAACTTATTCGCCACCAAAATCACTGGCACCTCGGAGCGCTGCAACTTACGCGCCATCACCGAGTCAGTCTCTGTGATACCGACATTGGTATCCACGACGAAGATGATGACATCGGCAGTTTCCATGGCGACTTCTGCCTGGCGTGCAATCGCACCGTGGATACCCTTGGCATTCGGGTCCCAGCCGCCGGTGTCCTGGACGAAAAAGCGCTGACCATTCCAGTCACCGATATAAGAAATACGGTCACGGGTAACACCTGGGTGGTCTTCTACAACCGCTTCGCGGCGACCTAAGAAACGGTTGACCAAGGAGGACTTGCCCACATTCGGACGGCCCACAATAGCCACGGTGCACAGCTCTTCTTCAGTGTGCGAAGGGCCAGCTACGCCGAAGGCGCGCTCGATTTCTGCCCATTCTTCTTCGGAGAGTTCTTCGCCAGCGACACCGCCGATGCCGGAATCAAGGATCTCGTCATCGATGTAGTGTGCTTCGCCGAATTCCGACTCATCAAAGTTGTAGTCGAACTCATCCTCGTTGAAATCATCGGAGGCCCAACCGCCGTGAGGAGCTTCTACGAGTTCCTCATCGAATTTTCCCGCTGGGTAGTGAAATTGGGTTTCTTGCTCCTGATCAGCAGGGTCGCCGTTAGCTTCAAAATTCTTATCGCTCATTGGCAGGCTCCTTGACAATAGTAATGAGGGCGTTGAGCACTTCCTCCGGGCTCATCGCAGAGGTATCCACTACAACAGCATCCTGCGCTGGACGCAGCGGCGAGGTAGCGCGTGAAGAATCAGCTTCATCACGGCGAATGACATCGGCTAAAACCGTGTCGAAATCTGCTGGGATACCAGCAGCAATATTTTGGTCATAACGGCGCTGCGCACGCACCTCGGCGGAGGCAGTCATGAAGGCTTTCGCGGGGGCATCGACAAGCACGACGGTGCCGATATCGCGGCCTTCGACGATCGCACGATGCGACTCACTGGCTAGCTTGCGCTGCAGGTTCACCAAGTTCGTGCGTACTTCTGGGATAGCAGAAACGGCAGAAACATTGCGAGTTACTTCGTCTTCCCGAATTTCCTTGGAGACGTCTTCGCCATCCAGGAGAACTTCGGTGGAATCAGGATCATTAGACACCGTCAGCGGGAGATCTGCCGTAGCAGCAATGACAGCTTGCGTATCTGCAGGGTCAATCCCCTTGCGCAAAACCGCAAGCGTGGCAACACGGTACATAGCGCCGGTATCGATGTACTTGGCATCCAACTGCTTTGCCAATGCACGGCAAGTGGTGGACTTACCGGTTCCGGAAGGACCGTCGACCGCGAGGATGAGGCCGTTATCAGGCATATTTGAAATCATTTACATCCCCACCGCTTTGTACAAGCTGGTCAGCTCAGAAGAGTTGAGCGCGCGGATACCGCCAGGCTTCATATCACCTAGCTGCACGGTGTGAATCTTGGTGCGCACCAGACGCTGGACTGGGTAACCAGCAGCCTTGAGCATGCGGCGAACGATGTGCTTGCGGCCTTCGTGCAGCTCCAGGCGAATGAGCGACATGCCTTGGTTCTTGTCCACGACCTGGACGAAGTCGGCCTTGGCCATGCCATCGTCAAGCTCGATGCCTTCTTTGAGCGTACGGATCAGTGCCTTGTCGGCCTCACCCAGCACGGTGGCCAGGTAGGTCTTGGATACTTCGTACTTCGGGTGCATCAAACGGTTGGCCAATTCGCCATCGTTGGTCAAAATCAGCAGGCCTTCGGTGTCAGCATCGAGGCGACCGACGTGGAACAGGCGCTGGCCGGATGCAGTCTTCTCCGCAACCATATCGCCAACGCACGGACGGCCCATGTCATCTTGCATGGTGGACTGCATGCCGCGCGGCTTATTCAAGATGAAGTACTCGTGCTCTTCGTTGACGTTGACGCGCACGCCATCGACGCGAATGATATCCACGTTTGGGTTAACGCGCACGCCTTGGCGCTTGATGACTTCGCCGTTGACTTCGACGCGGCCGGCTTCAATGAGTACCTCTGCGTGACGACGCGATGCTACGCCAGCCTTAGCAAGGACTTTTTGCAGGCGTTCGCCTTGAGCATTGGGATTGTGTGCGGACGATGAGTCCTCGTAGAGCCAATCGGCTCCCAGGTCGCTTGCTACTGACTGCGCAGTAGCTTTCTTATTCCGTTTGACGTTTTGGCGACGGGCCGGCTTGGCGTTCGACAGCAGCATTTCGCTGTCGCGCTTTTTCTTTTCCGGTGTGCCGTCGCGGCGAGCGGGTGGGGTCACGGTGTCGTGTCCTTTTCTCTTAAATTGTTTAAATTACGCGTGATGGAGTCTACTCCTGCGCTAAAGCCTACAGCAAAACCCTAAAATTCTTCATCAATCATGTCCACGTCCGGCAAAAGGGGCGCCAGATCAGGCAGGCGCTCTAAAGAGTCAATGCCGAGTAATTCCAGGAGCAAAGCCGTGGTCTCATATCTGATGCCGGGGCCTTCAAACTCCTCCCCGTCCACTTCGCGGATGAGCCCGCGCAAGGCTAGGGTGCGCATGACGCCATCGACGTTTACGCCGCGCACCGCAGCAACTTGCGCGCGTGTGCAGGGTTGGCGATAAGCCACCACGGCGAGGGTTTCTAAAGCAGCGCGGGAAAGCTTAGTCTGTGTGCCGTCGAGCAAGAATTGCTCCACGGCATCCGCATTATCGCGGCGAGTAAAATAGCGCCAGCCGTCTTCAGTCTCGCGCAGGTCAATGCCGGAGCCGCGGATGTCGAGCTCGGTTTGAATCTCCCGGAGTACGTGCTCAACTTCTGCCGCCTCCGAATCGACGGCGCGCGCTATGACGACGGCGCTGGCGGGAGTGTCGATGACTAACAAGATCGATTCAATTTGCGACCGCAAAGTACTGATAAAGGGCATGTCATTAGCGGGAGTGTCCTGCAAGCTCATGTCTTTTCTCCTTAATCCCAGTTCGCAGCAGCCACCACCGCGGGGTCCACATCGAGCCCCGTCCATGAGACATTGAGCTGGCCTAGTGGGTCTTCTTGTTCGGTTTCTACGGCCCGTGCTTTATACAGCTCTAGTAGCGCAAGAAAGCGTCCGACCACCTGCATCGACAGCGTACAGTCCCGGGTCAACGCAGAAAAGCTTAACCACTGCTCCGCGCCCAGAAGTTTGAGCACTTCCATGATCTTGCCTGCTTGTTCTGGCACAGATACTGCCACCTGGTGGATGTGGCCAATGCCCACTTCCTCTGGCGGTTTGGGACGAAATACGCTCGCAGCCAACTCGGCGAAACTTGCTGGGCTGTGACCGAGTTTCACCGGCGGCAAAAGCGCAGCGAATTGCTCTTCCATGCCCACCGCACGCGGATAAGCCCTGCGCGCATCGCGCTGCCACTGGGCAAATTGGTCCGCAACCTGTTTGTAAGCACGGTATTGCAAAAGCCGGGCAAAGAGCAGGTCACGTGACTCGAGAAGTTCCAAATCATCAAGATCATCGACTTCACCGCGGGGAAGCAGGCGCGCGGCTTTCAGGTCCAGCAGCGTTGCTGCGACGACGAGAAACTCTGTGACCTCATCCAGGCCAGCGGACTGGTCAAGACTGCGCGTATAGGCAACGAATTCATCGGTGACTTCCGACAGCGCAACGTCAGTGATGTCTAGCTTCTTGCTGTGAATTAGTTGCAGCAGCAGGTCAAAGGGGCCTTCGAAATTGGCCAAGGCAATGCGAAAGCCAGGAATCTCTGGCTGCACTGCTTCTTGCTGTACGTGTTCGGCCATATATGCCCGCGTCTAGCCCTTGGTGCGTTCGATGACCTCAGCGGCCAAGTCGCGGTACTGCTTCGCCGCTTGGGACGATGGCGCCCAGGTAGTAATCGGCTCACCGGCAACAGAGGTTTCGGGGAAACGAACCGTGCGGGTAATAACGGTGTCAAAGACTTTCTCGTCGAAGTACTCCACAACACGCGACATCACTTCGCGGGCATGCTTGGTGCGTCGGTCAAACATGGTGACCAAAATGCCGATGACTTCCAAGTCGAAATTGATGCGTTCAGCGACTTTTTCCACCGTATCGGTCAAGAGCGCTAGGCCGCGCAGTGAGAAGAACTCGCACTCCATAGGAATGATGACCCCGTGGGAGCACGCCAAAGCGTTAACCGTCAGCAGACCTAGGGAAGGCTGGCAGTCGATGATGATGAAGTCATAGTCTTTCATCACCGGGCGTAGCGCACGTGCCAAAGTATGTTCGCGGCCAACTTCGTTGACCATCTGAATTTCTGCCGCAGACAGGTCAATATTGGCTGGGACCAAGTCCAGCCCAGGAACATCGGTGTGCACGATGGCGGAATGAATTGAGGTCTGACTATCCAGCATCACGTCATAGATCGTGTCCTCGATGTCATTGTGGTTAAGACCCAGACCAGCAGACAGCGCACCTTGCGGATCCAGGTCAACTAGGAGGACTTTACGGCCGTAGTCGGCCAAGCATGCGCCCATGTTGATGGTAGAGGTGGTTTTGCCCACGCCACCTTTTTGGTTACACATGGAAATCACGGTCGCAGGACCGTTTTTCTCCAATTCGGGTGGCTGTGGGATAGTACGCAGCGGCCTACCGGTTAAACCCAGATTTGGCTCATCTGCGTCAAAGAGTCCCTCGTTGCTCACGTTTTACTCCCTACTTCCCTACCAACACTCAACCTGTAACCAAGATAAAAAGAAATTACACGGTTGTCATTTAACACTGCGACTAAGCTTACTCGTTAATCCTACAAGGCACATCGTCGCCCGTAGGTCAACGCTTCAGGCTAGATTAACTTGTGTCAATCTGCCACCGGATCGTCCATCTAGCGTGGTTTCGATGCCGATAACCTATTACTGCTACATCCTGTTTAGCCACTTGCTTAGTACTCGTACTGATCTTGCTTACGGCGATTGCTCACCTTGCGGATGATGAAGCCAATGATGATCAAGAGGATCACAATGCCCAGGCCAATGACTCCGTTGGCCAACAGGTTTGAGCCTTCATCATCGCTGGAAGTGCTCGTAGCTGACGCATTTTGAGCTTCCTCACCAGCGCGCTGGTAGTGCGGATCAGTCAGGCTGACAATGACTTCAATGCCAGTGCCATCGTTGCGCACTAGCTGCATGTGAAATGGATTATCCGGCGCCTGGCCCTCTGGGTAAGTCAAGGTCAAGGTGCGGCTGGCCGCATCAATATCGCGCTTGATGTCTTGGATAATGTTGCCGTCGGCGTCAACATAGCGCAGGGTGAACTGCTCTTGGTCCAAGTTGCCAAACTGATTGTAGAAATCCAACGCTTGGCGCAGCCCCAGCTGTGCCGTAATCGTGTTGCCTTCAATGGTGGACTCTAATTCAATGCGCTCAGCAGTAGATTCATCTAGCTGTTCTGCTGCCTGACGTTCCGGCTTTTCCCCCGGGACGGCTGGCAAGGATGCATTCTGGCTTCCGGAAACATCACCAGTGCCGGTGTTCTCATCGTCTGAAGCGCCGGTGCCATTGGTGCCCTCGCCACCGGCGCCATCAGAACCATCGGCGTTTCCGCCGCCATTAGAACCAGGTGTGCTGCCGTTACCGGCAGCACCTGAGTTAGTCGCGCCACCTCCGGTGCCGCCGCCACTGCCGTGGCTGCCAACCGGAGTATCGCCACCAGCAGTTCCGCCGCCGGAGGAGTTTCCGCCGCTTGCGCCGCCCTCTGCCACCAATGTGATGGTCGCGGACTGGCCTTGGGCGGTGACAGGAACAGAAATCTGTCCGCCCTCTGGTGGCGCGGTGATGGTCACGGTGCTGCCAGACGTGGACACTGACCAGCCATCTCCAGAGTAGGACGCGTTTGCAGCCACAGGCAGGCTGACCGTGGTGGTCTGACCCGCTGGTACCGAAATCGGGGCAGAGATTGCCGCGCGTGCGTCCTCTACTGACATGCCACCTGGCAGGGCGTGTGCCGCTGGTGCGGCCACAACAGCGCCGGTCGTAGCACCAAGTCCAAGAATGCACGCAGCAGCAATAGATGCGGCAAAGCGTCGGCTAGCAAGAGTGTGGCTCAGGGCATGATTGCGTGAAGAGTTCACGTAAACAGTCGTCCTTTCATAAGACGTACAACACGTCATTCAACCCATATTCGGTGCTGTACTCACGCGATTCAAGACAGTGAAACGCGTAAACTCAGCACACAAAGGATTGAAGAGAAATATTAGTGCACGCGGAATGCGCGCACAGGCACGAAAATCACGGTACTGGAACTGGCATGCAAATTTCCAGATTTAAGCGCGAGGGTGAGCAACTCTCCAGACTTCTCGCAGGGAATCCGCAGTAACATGTGTATAGATCTGCGTGGTCGTTACTGAAGAGTGCCCCAATAACTCCTGCACAGTACGCACATCGGCCCCGCCTTGGAGCAAGTGCGTGGCAAAAGAATGCCGCAAGGTGTGCGGTGAGACTTTCTTGGTCAGGTTGGCACGCTGCACGGCCTGCTGGATGACAGCCCACGCGCTTTGCCGCGACAGCGGCTTGCCGAGGGTGTTCAGAAATAAAGCAGGCGTTTTTCCGCGGCTTAATTGTGGGCGCGCACGCACCAAATATTCTTCAATTGCCCCGCGCGCATGAGAACCCAGAGGCACCAGCCGTTGTTTAGAACCTTTACCGGTGACGGTTAAGATTTCTGGGCTATCGGCTACATCATCGACTGCTAAATCGAGCACTTCAGAAATGCGCGCTCCCGTGCCGTAGAGCATTTCCAGCAAAGCTTTGTCGCGGATATCCACGGCCGTTGCAACATCACCTGTGGGCACAGAGTCAATCAGCCGCGTGACTTCCTCAATGCTTAAGGAATCAGGTAAATGCTTAGCCGGTGTCGGTGGCGCGACTTCTGCAGCAACATCTACGTCGATGACGCCTTCAAAGAGGGCAAATTTATGCAGGCCTCGGGCAACGATTAACGCCCTGCTTGTCGATGCCTTCGATAACGCCTTTTGCCCTTCGAAACCGCGCCGCAAATCTGCCACATATGCCTCTAGGTGCTGGGCGTTGACCTCTTTCAAGGAGCTCACACCAGCAGCACTAAGCCACTTGATATAGCGCTGAAGGTCACGCCGGTAATTGCTCACGGTATTAGCCGAGGCACCTTTTTCTACCGCCAGGTGGTCGAGCCAGCCTTGTGCGATATCAACTAACTGCGGAGATACATTCTCCCCGTCAAAGCTGGCCATCTAAATCTTCTTTAGGTCTGGACCACTGCGACGTGTTGCAATCGATGTCGGGCGCAAATCAAATGGTGCAGTTACGTCGCGGGCTTGTCCATTACCGTTTAGGACCTGCCAAGCCGCGAAGATTCCGGTCACAGCAATCGAATTGTTAATCTCGCCGGCAAGGACCTTCGCGACTGCGTCATCGAGCTTTATCCAAGCAAAATCCATGTCGGCTTCTTCATCACCGAAGGCTTCTGGGCGTTCGACTTCAGTGAGCTCTTGGGCGAGGTAGACCCGCGCGGTTTCTTCGCAGAAGCCGGGTGAGGTGACGATATCGGCCAGCACTGACCACTGCGCGGCTTCCAAGCCGGCTTCTTCAACCAGCTCACGCTGTGCACCAGCCAGCTCTGACTCATCTTTTACGTCTAATAAACCTGCTGGAAGCTCCCACAAGCGGCGCTTGACCGCGTGCCGGTACTGATGGACCATCGCAATTTCGCCGGCATTATTGACTGCAGCCACGGCGACTGCACCCATGTGTTCCACGACTTCGCGGTACGCTACCTGCTCATTGGGCATCGCGAGTTCGTCTTTGCGAACGGCGATAATCGGAGCATCGAAAAGCAACTGCGAAGACAGGACCTTAAAATCGTGCGCCATGCTCTACTCCCCTTGCGGCAGCGGCGGTGCTGCAGCTTCGGCGCCAGCGCCTGAGCCATAGGCACCGGACTGTCCTGCAAGCTGCTCTACAACGGCCAAAGTCGTGGCCAATTGGGCGAATTTGCGGTTGATGGAATCGACGGTGGAAATCTCTGATTCTTTACGCAGCGTATCGATGACTCCGCCTTCACCCGCCGCTCGCAAACGCCCCGCGACAACGGTGTAGCTGCCAGCCTCATCTAAGGAATTAGCAAAGGACACGAGGTTGTCATGGTAGTACTGTCCGCCGCCGCGGCCCATGACTACAACTACTGCTTGAGCGGGCAAGATAGTGCCGTCTTCGTAGTTGATAAGGCCTGCTTCGCGCAATGACTGCAATAATGCGCCGCGGTCTTCGGAAGTGGCCAAAGGCTCTGTGGTCTCGGGATTGCGCAACAGTGCCGCAGCAAGCGCCTGGCCTGTGTGACGGCCGGCGGAGAGATCGTCTTCATCTAATTCTGCGCCCGCGGGCAAGACATTAGCGACGATGGACTTTAACTTATCGGCGCTATCTGGGTGCAAGAATTCATTGGCCAAGGAAATAGTGCCAGAATCTGCGGCGCCGGCAGTGTTGAGCATCTCGCGCACCCCAGCGATATCGCGCTCGGTGGCATCGCCGGTAGCGATAATTGCGACGTCGCGACCATCGAGTGACCCTGAGATAGCGTCAGCAGAAAGTCCCGCGACTAAAGAATCGGCCGAATCAGATTGCGCGGTGAGATCCTTATTCTTCTGCAGCAGCTCGCGGTGTTCTTCGCGCAGGGCGTCATCGCCAGACACAGCAGCTGAAGGCGCGCCGTCGAGGTTAGGCGCGATGACTAAAGTACCTGCCGCCACGCCCAGAGCCATGCCAAAACCGAGGCCCGTAATAACCAGCGCGCTTTTCGAAGTCTTGGAAAATGCCATGTCCTACAGCCACCCTTGGACCGTAAGCGCGATGTTATTCCAGGTATCGATGAGATTATCGGTAAACGTGCCCTCACCGCCTAGGCCGACAATGAGCACTACGGCCGCAAGCGCTACCAAAATCCCCAAGACAGCCCACAGCCAGGTCAAAGAACTGCCGGACTTTACCGTGTACAAGTTGATGATTGCCGAAGAGTCAACCAAACGGCTGCCAGCTTTGAGACGGGTCAGCATCGCAGCCGGAGTTGCATTGGCTTCAGCGGCGAAAATATCATCGAGGTCCAAAGAGTCACCGACCTGCACGATCATCTCTGCCTCATGATAATCAGCCAGCAGCAGCGCCAAATCCGTAGCGCTATCAGTTGCAGCCGGGAAAGTCATCGCACCGATGCCAAGATCCTGGATGCGCTCGAGTCCTTCTGCCGTCCCATCCGGATCCGCAGGCAAGATTACACGCGCGCCGCCGCGCAAGGTCTCTGTCGCGATGTCTTGCGGATTACCGACGATCAGATCCGGGGTATAGCCCAACTCCACCAAAGAATCCGCAGCGGAATCCACGCCAACCAACACTGGGTGGTATTCCCGAATGAAGTTTCTCAAACCCTTAATCTTGCCACGATGATCCCCGCTCGGAGAGACTACAAGCACCTTGCGCTCACGCATCTCGGCGCCGGCTTCGGGAATGCCTAGGCCATCGATAAGCAAAGGCCCCTCAGAGTGAATGAACTCAATGGAGTTGCCGAAATACGCCTCCATGTGATCGACTAAGTTGCGGCGCGCTTCAGCGAAATCCTTTTCTGCTTTGGCACGCTCAACTTTGTTGCCCTGGCCTAATAAGGTGTCACCAACAAAAATCTCACCGTCTGTGGTTATCCGCGCCTTCTTGCCATCACGGAATCCAGCGACGAATTCATCACCGACGTTTTCTAAAAGCTCAACCTGCGCGTCCAACAACATGTGTGGGCCGTAATTAGGGATCGTGCCGGTGGAAAATTCGGCGACGTTGACGACGGCGGCAGGTTGGACATCGATAAGCGCCTGTGCTTCTTGGCGGGAAATATTCGCAGCATTAATCACGGCGATGTCGCCGGCGCGGAATTTCTTCATGCCATTGCCCCCAGGCGTGCAATCGCGCAAGGCACCATGCAAACCAGGCAATTCTTGGGTTCGAGAAAACAGGCTCATGCCGGATATTGTTCCCTGTGCCAGCTAAAAAGTGTGGAAGGCGCGCGGAATTACGCCCTGAAACCTTCAACTTCTTCTTGAGCCTTGGACAGAAGCTCGCTCGCGTGCGCACGGCCTGTCGCCGTGTCATCCAAACCTGCCAGCATGCGCGCTAATTCCTCGACGCGTTCTTCCTTGCTCAATGTGACAACCCCTGAAGTCACAGAGGTGTCAGAGACATCTTTGGCGACATGCAAGTGGGTATCGGCGTATGCGGCCACTTGCGGTAAGTGGGTGACGACGATGACCTGGTTGGCCTGCGCCAAACGCGCCAACCTGCGGCCAATCTCCACGGCCGCACGCCCGCCCACGCCGGCATCGACTTCATCGAATACCAACGTGGTTCCAGCAGTCCCAGCAGAGAGAATGACTTCCAATGCCAGCATCACGCGCGAGAGCTCACCACCGGAGGCCGCAACTGATAATGGCTTGGGCGTCGCTGCGTCGTTAGCTGCGAGCAGCAGTTCTACTTCATCGGCACCCGTGCGCGAATATTTAGCTTGGCGCACCGCTACTTCCAACCGCGCCTTAGGCATGGCCAAACCGTGAATTTCCTCCGTGACGGCTTTGGCCAGCTGCTTGGCTGCCTTGGCACGTGCGGCGGTGAGCTTTTCTGCTTTCGCCACCATGTCGGTCTGTGCTTCTGCCACCTGCGCTTGTAGCTTTTCGATCGCCTCTGTGGACGTATCCATCGACTGCAACCGGGCTTCGGCATCTGCTTTCCACGACAGCACCCCGTCGATATCACCGGCGTATTTACGCGTGAGCCCACGCAATTCTTGCTGGCGCTGCAAACTCTTTTCCAACAGCGCCGGGTCAGCTGGCAGCTCTGATAGGAACTGACCAAGCTCGCCAGCAATGCCAGCTAGCTGTGAGGTCATCTCCCCTAACTGCGTGCTCAATTCTCCAAGCTGGCTGTCATCGATGCTGTGCAAGGCTGCATGAGCTTCGCCCAACAGCGTGGAGGCGGGTTTAGATTCTTCAAAATCCCCTTCGACGCCGTCGATAGCTACCAGCGCACTTTGGGCAGCTTCCCGCAAGCCATCAACATCTTGCAGGCGCTTGATCAAGGAGATCAGCTCTTCGTCTTCACCTGGTTGTGGATCCAACTGGGAGATCTCATTGACCGCGAACTGTAAACGGTCAACTTCTTGGGCGAGTTCACGACGCGATTCTGTACGCCGCTTTAAATCTTTCGCCAGGCTCCGCCAGTGCACAAAGCTTGAGCGGTACTTTTCCACCAGCGGCGCAATAGTACTCGAGGATCGGTCAAGGGCAGCCAATTGTTGGTCTGGCGCTAGGAGTCGCAGCTGATCGTTTTGCCCGTGCACAGTTAACAACGAGCGCGAAAATTCATTCAACGTTGCGGCCGGGACGGTGCGCCCACCCAGATGAGCTTTGGAGCGACCAGTCGACATGACCGTGCGCGCAGCTACATACTCACCATTTTCATCAGCGACACCACCAGCGGTATCTACGATCTCCGCGATACCCTGCGCATCCTCGGCACTGAGCTCATCGGTGATGAAAGTTCCTTCCACGACCGCGCGCTTGGCCCCCGCACGTACACGGGAGGCATCTGCGCGACCGCCGCCGAGAAGACGCAGCCCAGTTACGACCATCGTCTTACCTGCGCCGGTTTCGCCCGTAAGGACGGTGAGACCGGATGAAAGCTCAGCAGAAGCTGAGGAGATCACGCCAAGATCAGAAATGGTGATATCTGCTAACACAGCGCGCATCTCCTCCTAGATTTTTAGAACACACTAACGAAAATTTACCACACTTTGATGGAAAATCACGGCCAATGTGGCAAATAATTCTGGTCGCAGCAATTTAACCTGTACCTTTAGCGGTGCGGGCCGCGCCACCCTTGAATCGGTAGATGCAGCTTGGTGACCAAGCGGTCCGTGAAAGGCTCATCGTCTAGGCGCACCCAGCGCACAGGCCGTGAGCCGCGGGTTACTTCAATACGGGAACCCGGAGGCATGCTGATCTCACGGAAGCCATCCAAAATAACGACGGCAGGAGAAGTCAACGACGCAGATTCCACCGCAACTGAGGAATCGGGTGACACTACCAAAGGTTTGGTAAACAGCGCATGCGCGTTATTGGGCACCACCAAGATGGCATCAAGTTCTGGCCACAGCACAGGCCCGCCCGCGGAGAACGCATACGCAGTTGAGCCAGTAGGAGTAGAGACCAAGACGCCGTCGCAACCAAAAGCCATCACCGGGCGTTGGTCGACTTCCAGAATCGCGTCGAGAACACCCGAGCGATCTAAGTTTTCAATACTGGCCTCATTCAACGCCCAGTCTTCACCGATGACTTCGCCGTGCTCATCGATAACGGTGCAGTCAATGGTCATCCGGTCTTCGACGCGGTAGCTCTTATCGATGACCCTCTGGATAGAGTTTTCCAGCGAAGAACGCTCGCCTTCTGCAAGAAAGCCCACGTGACCAAGATTGATGCCCAGCACAGGAGCCCCCACTTTGCGTGCCAGGTCTGCTGCGCGCAAGAAGGTGCCGTCGCCGCCTAGTACTAAGACTAATTCGCAGCCTTCTGCTGCTTTGAAGTCATGCGACATATAAGGAAATGTCGACAAGATAGATGGAGCCTCAATGGGCTCGCGCGCGACTACGCGCAGCTCAATGCCTGCAGCGACAAGAAGTTCTGCTGCACGTTCAGCGTCGCGAATATTGCTAGCGCGGCCAGTATGGGGAACGAGAAGAATTCTGCGGGGAGAAGCACTCTGTGCTGATTCACTCACTGAGGACCATCCTTTATTGCAGTTTCAATCATTGATAAAAGCTCTTCTTCCGAAGGATGCGTGGCACCGCCGTCATTGACAAGCTTTAGGAAATATTCTACGTTGCCGCTCGGCCCTGGCAGTGGTGAGGCAACTACTCCGTGGCAGCTGAGTCCCAGAGTTTTCGCGAATGCTGCAACCTCCAGGGTTACTTCCGCGCGCAGTTCTGGGGAGCGCACCACTCCAGAAGCACCGACGCGGTCTTTGCCCACTTCGAACTGCGGCTTGACCATCGGCAGCATGACAGCACCAGGAGCCATTACCTGTGCCATTGCTGGCAGGGTCAACTTCAAGGAGATGAAGGACAAATCCCCCACCATGACATCGCATGGGCCTTCGGTGTCGTCCAGCGTCAAGTAACGAATATTGGTTCTGTCACGAACTTTTACCCGGTCATCATTTTGCAAGCGCCACAAAAGCTGCCCGTATCCGACATCGACGGCATAGACTTCCGCAGCACCCCCGCGCAGGCAGACATCAGTAAAGCCGCCTGTCGATGCCCCAGCATCTAACACCTTCTTGCCCTTAAGCTCTACGTCAAAGGCTTTCAGCGCTCCAAGGAGTTTATGCGCCCCGCGGGATGCCCAATTAGCATCATCGCCGCCTTCGATTCGAATTGATACTTCTGGTTCTACTACAGAGGCTGGCTTAGATGCTTTAAAGCCACCAACGAAGACGCGGCCATCTTTGATGAGCTCAACGGCATGTTCTCGCGAGCGCGCGATTTTACGGCGAACGAGTTCTGCATCAAGTCGTCGGCGTTGAGGTGGCATTAATTCTCCTGTAGTGCTGCGCGCAGCAGCTCATGAGCTTGATTAAGCTGCTCTGCTTCTGCAGCAAGATCAGCTACGGGTTGCGATAAGACTTCTTCAATGGACTGATTTAGCTCTTCGGGCGTTATTGGTAACGCCCGCGGGTCATGAGGAATTGGACCAGTCATTAGCGCCAGCCTTGGATTACTTCTTTGGCCTTGTCGGAAACCGGCTGGATATAGCGCGGTGGCTTAGCCATCGACCACGCGACTTCCAAGGCTGTGCGCAGCGCCTGAATGGATGTAGCGTCGGCATCACCGTTATCAATTAACAGATCTAGGCCATCGACACGCGCGGTAAACCCGCCTTGCGGTCCAGGACGTAATTCATTGCCATCGCGAGCCATATCGGCCAGCGATTCACCAATGAAATTAGGGCGGTGCTCTACATCAGCCTCCAACAGTGCTATTTCATGAGAGACTCCCGTGAGTACATGGAAGGTTGTCATCGCCGCCGCGTTGCCGCCCGCGATATCTGTATCTAGGCGATCACCAACAACAAGAGGCTTAGTAGAGCCAAGCCGATGTGCTGCCTGAACGAACATCGCTGGTTCCGGCTTACCAGCGGAAACTGGTGCCACTTCGGTCGCAGTCTGTACAGCGGCAACTAAAGATCCGTTGCCCACTGCCAATCCACGTTCGGTCGGCAAGGAGGTATCTAGATTCGAAGCGATGTATACGGCTCCTTGGCGAATAGCCAACGCTCCTTCGGTGAGCTGTTCCCAGCCCACTGAGGGGTCGAATCCCTGTAAAACCGCCGCTGGCTGATCGTCAGCGGAGGACACGACGGTGTAGCCCCCGTCGCGGACTAAGTCGCGGAATGAATCTGCGCCGATGACGAGGATTTTCGCCCCAGGGGAAACATGTTCTCCGGCCAAAGTCACTGCAGCTTGCGCGGAAGTCAGCACATCGTCTGCGGTTGCTTTCAGCGCTATTGCAGAGAGCTTCTCAGCCACGATCTCAGGCGCACGAGAAGCATTGTTGGTGACATAGATGCTCGGCAGCGCACAACTGTTGATGAAATCTACGGCTCCATCAATGGCGCGACCGCCTTCCCAGACGGTTCCGTCTAGGTCTAAAAGCAGTGCGTCGTGTTGTTTGATCAGGCTCATTGAGGTTTAGAACTCCTTTAGACGCGCATGCGCGTCAGTCCATTGGTCAACGTCGAGCTTTGCGGTGTGCTCGAACCATTCCTTGGCTTCTTCCTTGCGGCCCGCTTCAGCCAGGGCATTGGCATAAGCGTAGCTCAAACGCATGGCAGGAATGCCCTTTGCATCCTTGGACGGGTTCGCGCGCTGAAGGGTAACGACTGCAGAATCATTCTGGCCCAAGTCCTGGCGTGCACCAGCGACCACGATGGCAAGCTCGATAGCTGTTTCGGCGTCTACCTGTTGCGCCTCTTCGCTACGGCCCAGCTCGATAGCCTTTTCAGGGCGACCCAATCCACGCTCACAGTCTGCCATCACTGCAAGCATTCCTGGTCCACCGGAAATACGGCGTGCGGCGCGCAATTCGGCAAGAGCTTCCTTCCACTCACCTGCGTGGTACGCGGCAATACCGTTGACCTCACGGGCAACTGCAACACGACCAGCACGGTCCTTAGCTGCACGTGCGTGACGAAGAGCAAGCTGTGGATCGTCTTCCATCCACTCAGCCGCCATGATCATGTGCTTGGCAGTTTCTTCGGCATTGTCTTTAGACAGCACCCGAAGATCCTGCAGGATCAACGGATCCAAGTCATTGATATCGATATCATCAGGCAAGTCAGGATCAGCCATGCGGCGATTAATACGCTCTTCACGGAAACCGGAACGCTGCGGCGCTAAGTTGCGACCAGCGCGCTCTTGCTCGGCACGGCCTCCACGGTTTGCGTGTCCACGACCGCGGGAGTCACCACGACGCTCATCATTGCGGCGATCTCCACGGTCGTTGTACCGACGCTCGCCGTCTCGACGCTGGCCGCCGCGGCGGTCGCCATCTCGGCGGTCTCCTTCACGGCGATCGCCACGTCGGTTATCACGG
This sequence comes from Corynebacterium sp. J010B-136, assembly GCF_002967075.1. Lineage (GTDB taxonomy): Bacteria > Actinomycetota > Actinomycetes > Mycobacteriales > Mycobacteriaceae > Corynebacterium. The sequence goes on from NZ_PUGE01000007.1 coordinate 153,305, forward strand.
TTATCCCCACCGTGTTCCCCACGGGACTGCCAGTCCCGACGGCCGCCTTCTCGACGGTCTCCTCCACCACGACGTTCGTCACGGTCATTACGATCATCACGCCAGTTGCCGCGGGAGGAACCCGGACGGGATTCACTGCGACGACCTCGATCATTTTCACCACGAGACTTCCAGTCACCTCGAACCTGACGGTCCTGGCGTTCGTTGTTCCACTCACGACGGTCACCACGACCAGATTGGCGGTTGTCTCGACGATTAGAACCGTGCGAGTCGGAGCGACGACCCCGCGACTCTTCACGGCGGCCTTCGTTGTAACGCTCTGACATTCACATTCTCTTTCATTGCTTCTTATGGCAGATTAACTCTGGCCATTCTACCCGCGAAAGCGCTGAAAACAGATTCCACATCCTGGAATCTTAGGACTGTCTCGTGCACCACACCGCCGCCCGCCGACATAAATAAAAAATCCCGCCGAAAAGGTTACTGCGAGATGATTTTACTCTCGCTATACCTCAACGGTCGGGATTTTTCCGTACTTAATCTGAGTCATCGCATTAGCCAGCAATATTTCTGACTACACGGCGAACTCCGGGAATAAGTTATTTGCCAAACTGCTCAAGAATCGAATCCAGCAAAATATTCGCAGAGAAGTAATCTAGCCGGAAGGTTGATGGCGGAGTGGTGTACAAACGGTCCTCGACTACTGCAGGAGCGGTACTAAAGGCAGGCTGGCTCCGAAGCTCTTCTTCCTTATCCTTGCTATTGGAAACCGAAATCCAGTTATCACCAGGCAAACCTGCTTGAACGTTTTCCAGTGCAAGACTGATGATGTCGCCTCGTTCCTTACCCATCGAGGTATCACCCTTGATATCCTCCGGTACCTCAGTCAGGTCGAAGCCCAAACGAGAAAGGATCTGATTCTGTGGAGCTTCTGGCGTAAGCGCTGCTGCGCCTTCACCATTTCCGAAGACAATGAAGGATGAGGTAGTGCCATCGGGAAGCTCAATCTGATCCCGCACCTCTTCAATGCGGTTGTCGAAATCAGCGATTACTTCCTCAGCTTCTTCCTCTTGGCCGGTGGCTTCACCAATCTTTGTGGTGACGTCTTGCCAAGATGCTCCAGAATAGTCAACGACGAGGACTGGTGCGATCTGTTCCAGTCGGTCAATCTGATCAAAAGCTGAGTCGCCGGAGTTCTTCGCTACTACGATCAAATCGGGCGCGTACCCTACTGCCCGCTCTGCATCGGGTGAGGTGTTGTCCCACAGCTTTTCAACGCCCTGCTCTTTAGCCTCATCAGACCATTGGATAAAGAAGCCGTTTTCATCGCTGAGGTCTTCCACGTTTTCACCGGTAGCACCACTAGCGATGACAGGTGCATCGACAGCCAGCAGAGAGCCAGTCAAGGTCACAGAAGTCGAAACGATGCGCTCTGGCTTTGCTTCCAGGGTCAGTTCACCGTTGTCGGTATCAATTATCCGTGGCCACTCGCCGTCATCAGAAGTTGCAGCCTTGCTCTCGCTTGCTCCTTCATCAGAGGTCGTGCTGTATCCTTCTGAACTACACGCAGCGAGACTACCTGCTAGTGTCCCCGCCAACAGCACCGAGACAACACCGTTGATCACCTTTCGCTTGCGAACCAAAGTCATAGTATTCCTTTTCAAACTTTCTGTATAAAGACAAGACCGGTCGCACGTTCTCCTAGGCATCACACCTTCCAGGGCAAATGCGTATACGTACCCTGTAGGTATTTGCAGTGCCGTACGACCCCCAAATGAGCTGTGTCCGACTTGTGAGTAAACCCTCACCGCCAATTGACAACATGGCCAGTATAGTAAGCCTTGCCTTACATAAGAATGGCTAGAAGGAAACACGGCAGAAAGAGTATGCATATATGACCAAACCCGACAGATTTAGCACATTAGAAATACCTGAACTACCGAAGCGAACACCGACACCCGCAGGTTTTACCCTCGAAGATCTACTGCGCATTCGCGAAGCTCCCCGCATTGAACTTCTAGAAGACAGCGAGCAGGTCCAACTGACAATCGCCTACCCAAGTAGAAAAAGCACGAGCACCCCGATTCTGTTCATAGACGTTCTCACCCACTTCCATAGGGAACATTTGGAACACTATGCCTTAGAAAAATACACCCCGCTAGGAGACACCGGTGACGATGTCTGGCATGTAGTCACTATCGACATCCCGAAGGGTCTGACTTCCATGGTGGGCATCCTTAACATCCCAAACACCTGCCTTGAGAACGGAAAACTACCAGGAGCGGATCGAGAAGCCTACAGAAGACTCCGCGAGACAGCAGAGCCTGCATGGACATCCGGAGAGATCCTGAGCATCGGTACCAAACGCGAAGGAACACTAACTAACCGCACTGCTCGATTCAACCCGTTGTACGATGCCGGCAATCACGAAGCTGCTGGATACTCCGTCGCGGAATCTCGTCCCCTGCTACATCAAGCTCAAATGGAAGTAGCCAAAGGACTAACGCTCAACGCTTGGCTTTATCTGCCTCCGGACGAAAAAATTGCAGACGTTCTATTAGTAACTGACGGGGAGGTTTACGCGGAAGAAGTTCCGCTACTGAACCTATACCAGCCGCACGACTCTGCAATAGTCTATTTTTCCCCCGAAGAAGCATCTCTTCGCGGTGACTTTCTAGGCGATATTGAACTCATAGCTAGTTCACTTAAGAATTACGTGCTGCCATGGGCAAAGGCCCTTGCCGAGCAGAAAGGCAAGGTGTGGCCCGTGGACGGGAGTGACTACATAATTGCAGGTGGCTCTCTAGGCGGCTATGCAGCCGCTGGCATCGTCCTCATACACCCTGAGATCGCTCTCAATGCCATCGTGCAGTCAGCTGCTTTGTGGTGGCCAGACCGACAATATTGGCTCTTGGAATCTTGGCAAGAACATATTGAGGCGCCTGATGGAATCCATCGGGCAATATTCCATGAGTATGGAAGATACGATATTCGTCTTTCACAGGAGAATGTAGAGCTCGCCAACGTCTTGTCCCAGGAAAGCGGCGCAACAAGCACTTCACGCGAATACAACGGTGGCCACAACTACTTAAGCTGGCGGCAAGGACTAATAGAAGGACATAACTGGATCCTCAACAGCCGCCACCAAGGTTAATGATAGGCGTCCGGGTGGGTACGCGGTTCTATCCGGAGCGCCTACCAAACCTGTATCCACCTCAAACCAGCGTATTCTGTATCGTGAGAATCATAGAAAACGACAAAGAGAGGGTTAAGACCAACAATGTGGTCTTAACCCTCTCTTCGTATTTAATTATTTTATGTTTTATGTCGGCGGTAACTTACTCTCCCACACCCTCCCGGGTGCAGTACCATCAGCGCGGGCAGGCTTAGC
>NZ_PUGE01000008.1 GCF_002967075.1 Corynebacterium sp. J010B-136
GGAAGCTAAGCCTGCCCGCGCTGATGGTACTGCACCCGGGAGGGTGTGGGAGAGTAAGTTACCGCCGACATAAAACAAAACACAACCGAATACGATAAGGACCCGTGAAGAGACAACCTCTCTTCACGGGTCTTTTCTCCGTTTTACAACCTATTTGTCGTTTTTAGGTGCAATTCCTACGGCCTTTCTGTAAATGCCAACATCGCTGCAGAAATAGGGGTACTCCCTGATATCGCCACCAGGTGCCGTCCGGTAGATTTACAAGGGTAAATGTCGAAAGACGCTCGGCACTGGCCCTAGACGTGGGCCCTTAGAAGTTAAAAAGAAAGCAATTTATATATGAGTAACCAGCCCACTGATTACCCTGAAGCAGAGACTGGGAAGTCCACCGACACGGTGGTGGCTGCTGCCCGCGCTGTTGAGCTTCACAAGCAATACGGTGAAGGGGAAACCGCAGTAGTTGCACTAGACCACATCAATATTGAATTCGCACGCAACCAGTTCACAGCGATTATGGGGCCATCAGGCTCTGGTAAATCCACGTTGATGCACACGATGGCAGGCCTGGACCGGGCATCTTCAGGTGGGGCTTTCATTGGTGATACGGATTTATCGCGTCTCAATGACAAAGAAACCACTGCTATCCGTCGTGATCGCCTGGGCTTCATCTTCCAATCTTTTAACTTGGTGCCAACGCTGACGGCAGAAGAAAATATCACCTTGCCAACTGATATCGCCGGCAAGAAAGTAGACCGTGAGTGGTTTGATGAAGTCACCACTCGACTAGGCATCAAGAATCGACTCAAGCACCGCCCAGCCGAGCTGTCCGGTGGTCAGCAGCAGCGCGTTGCCTGTGCTCGCGCGCTCGTGTCACGTCCAGAAATCATCTTTGGTGATGAACCGACCGGTAACTTGGATTCGAACTCATCGCGCGAGGTCCTAGACATTCTGCGCACCGCGGTCGATAAAGATAATCAGACCGTGGTCATTGTTACTCACGACGCCAAGGCAGCTGCCTATGCGGACCGCGTGGTCTTTCTATCGGATGGCAAGTTCGTCAACGAATTGCAGGATCCCACGATGGAAGAAATCCACAAGGTAATGGCGGAGATTGAGAGCTAATGTCTAGCGGTAAAACCATGCGCAAGGTATCGTTGCGCAATATTTTGGCACATAAACTCAGACTCGCCCTGACTGTCTTGGCCGTCGTCTTAGGAACCTCGTTTATCGCCGGTTCCTTCATGTTCACTAAGACATTGTCGGATACTTTCGACTCTGCCATCTCATCATCTTTCGACGGCGTGGATGCAGCCGTTAGTCCTGTCAATGAAGGCCAGGGCATTTCTGCTGAAACCCGTGAAGCTATTGCCGCGGACCCAGAGGTTGGCTCGGTCAACGTCGGCGGCAGCCAAACAGTGGTTGTTGCTGATGCAGATTCCGAAGCTTTTCAAACCGGGGGCGGCGCCTCCTCCTTGGGCCCGTTTTATCCTGAAGATGAACACGTCGGTGAGCCCTACACAATGACAGAGGGCAATGCGCCTGAAGGTCCTGATGAAGTAGTTATCAACCAAGATGCGGTTGATGAATATGGCATCGCTATTGGCGATAAACTTATCGCAGTCACCCCGAGCGAGCACGTCAATGTAGAAGTCTCCGGTATCTATGAACCACCGGTGAGCATGGGGTCATCGATTAGCCTGCTCATGGCTGAAGACGGCTACCTGGAACGTTTCACATCTACTGGATCCGTAAGTTCGCTGACGGTCTCTGCAGCTGAGAATGTGACCCCAGACGCGCTGGTTGAACACCTCAACAACGAATACGAGGTCTCTGCTGAATCCGGTGAGAAGCTTGCCGAAGAAATCACCAAGGCGATTTCGGAAGGCATGCAGTTTATTAACTACTTCCTCATCGCCTTCGGTCTGATTGCACTGTTGGTAGGCACTTTCATCATTGCTAATACCTTCTCAATGATCGTTGCCCAGCGCACCAAAGAATTCGCTTTGTTGCGTGCATTGGGCGCCTCCCGCGGGCAAATTACACGTTCGGTGGTTACCGAATCAGTCATCGTCGGCATTATTGGCTCAGCAGTCGGCGTCGTCGCCGGCATGGGCCTAGTCGCCATTATTAAACTGGCACTTAGTTCCCAAGACTTACCAATGGGCAGTGGGCTGGGGCTCACGGTCAACGCCGTGGTGGTGCCAATCATCCTCGGCACCATCGTGACGGTTATTTCGGCATGGGCACCAGCTCGGCGTGCAGGCGCAGTAGAGCCAGTCGAAGCCATGCGCACCACAGAATCCGCCGCAGGTAGTTCGTTGAAGGTCCGCACCATCATTGGCCTTATCATCCTGGGCGCAGGCATTGCCTTCGCAATCTGGGGAGCCTTGTGGACAGATGGCACCACGGGCAACCGTGCATCGTTGGTTGGTGTGGGAGCATTAGGCGTTATCGTGGGCTTTTTCATGGCTGGCCCAGCGTTGAGCCTTCCAATTGTTCCACTTTTTGGCAAGCTCATCGGTGCACCTTTTGGTGCAGTTGGAGCATTGGCCGCCACGAACTCGCAGCGTAACCCACGCCGTACATCGGCCACGGCTTTTGCCCTCACCCTGGGCCTTGCCCTGGTGACCGCGATTGGCATGCTTGGCGCGACTATGAATTCTTCCATTGCAGATCTCATGGAAGATAATGTGTCAGCGGATTACATCTTGAGTGGACCAACGGATGGTTCTTTCCCGGCCCCGGGGAACACGCCTGAATTGGCGCGCGAGACAGAGGGCGTGGAAAGTACCGTTGCGGTCGGCATGACGCCAGTGCTTATCGATGCCAAAGCCGCGCTCGACTACGGCCCGCAATTTCAGATGACAAACTTCATTGAAGGTAACCCCGAATCAATGGTGACCTTTGATGTAGTGGAAGGCTCCATGGATTTGGAAGCCAATCCGGGATTCATTGCCAATCGCACCGTGGCTGAAGCCAATGGCTGGGAAGTCGGCGAATCCTATGAGCTGTCGTCGCCAATGAATCCGGTGGAAACTGGTGAAGTCGAACTCATCGGTATCTACGAGCCGAACCCCCTTGTTGAAGGATTTGCCGTCTCGAAGTCGGCTTTTGAGGACCTTATTCCTTCTGGTGCTGCGCAACTGCTTTTCGTTGGCGTCAACGCTGAGGAAAGCTATGACCTGACTCAGCTGCGCACCAACTTAGAAGAATCTATGAAGGAACTCATCATCATCCAGGTGATGACTGGTGAGGAATACGCGGGCCAGGCTGCTGACTTGGTCAACCAGATGCTCTCGATTCTCTACGCCTTGCTGGCACTGGCCGTTATTATCGCCATCCTGGGAATTGTTAACACTTTGACCTTGGGGGTAATTGAACGCCGCCAGGAAATCGGTATGCTGCGCGCGGTGGGTACCCAACGTCGCCAGGTCCGCACCATGATTACATTAGAAGCCGTACAAATTGCGGTCTTCGGCGCGGTCATGGGCATGCTGATTGGTCTTGGCCTGGGCTGGGCATTTATCGAAGTGCTTGCCGATACCGGCCTAGAAAACGCCGTTGTTCCATGGGCACAGCTGGCCATCATGTTGGTTGCATCCGCCGTGGTTGGCGTGGTGGCCGCTATTTGGCCATCAGTACGCGCGGCGAATACACCGCCGCTCGAAGCCATCGCGGATTAAGCATTATAGATTCGCAGCGCCCACACGATGCCGCGGTGGGCAAAGATGAGCCCGAGTGCGAGGGTTAGCCCCAGATACATAGCGAGCTTGCGCCACTTCTTGGTTTTGATCAGGGAGGCAAGCTCGGAGGCAAGCGTTGACCACGTCGATAAAGCTCCAGCGAAACCCATGGCGATAACCGGCTGTAAGAAATTGGCTGCGCCGGTATCGTCGAGAGCCATCGAAAAGCCGATGGCCATGCCGGCAGCGAAAGCAGCCAAAATATTGGCCACGAAGGTACCAACATAAATCGGAAACCACTGGGCCAAAAGACCACGCAGTGTTCCGCCGATGAAAGCTGCTGCGCCAAACGCTACGAGGAGCACAACGGTATCAAGCATTGTGCTCTCCCTCGAGGCCGTCCGCGGTGCGGCGCATGCGGTGGGTGCGGATGGCGTCGCCAAGCACATAGCTTGCGATGCACCCTGCAACCGTAAGCGTGACGTGGCCGAGCGCACCCCAGGCGGTCATCGCAACCGTAGCAGTGGCGAAAGTAGAAAAGCTGGTGAATCCACCCAGCACCCCTTTGCCCCAGAAAAGCCCCGGCTGGAAATACCCCAACAGGGCAGAGCCCACGAAGTTAATCAACAGCAAGGGCCAAATCTCGGCATGCGGCCACGCTGCTGCTGCCGTGAGAGAACCAAGCCCCACGCTAAGACCCCAGCGCGCAAAGGCGCCGAAGACAGCCCCAGCGCCGACGATGAGTGCTTCTTTCATGCTCGCAATTCTAAACCCGGTTGATGCCGATGCACTGCAAAGACGGACCGAACAGGGAATACTAGTAGGAGACGAACTTCTACTAAGGAGCAACCATGGCGCATGAGCGTGCAGGGCAATTAGCAAAACCAAGTGATCTCATTGATATCGCAAGTCTGGTGAGCGCGTATTACACGCGCAAACCGCAGGTCGATGACCCTGATCAGGCGGTAGCTTTTGGAACTTCGGGCCACCGTGGTAGTTCCTTGGACTGCGCGTTTAATGAAGACCATATCTTGGCGATTACCCAAGCTATCGTGGATTACCGCGCTGCGCAGGGTACCAAGGGCGCTATTTTTATTGGTCGGGATACGCACGCGCTCTCAGAACCAGCGATGGTCTCCGCCCTTGAAGTGCTGTTGGCCAATGACTTGGAAGTACGCGTGGATAATAATGGCCGTTATACGCCAACTCCAGCTGTCTCCCATGCGATTTTGACCAATCCGGGAACCGACGGCATTGTCATTACCCCGTCGCACAACCCACCGCGTGATGGCGGATTCAAATACAACCCGCCTTCAGGCGGACCAGCAGATGCGGATGCTACCGACTGGATTGCTGCGCGCGCGAATGACTATTTGCGCCAAGACCTGGCAGGGGTCAAGCGCATCTCAGTAGACGGTGTGCTCGATAGCCGCTGCGTCGCGTGGGATTATCTGAATAACTACGTGGCAGACCTTGGCTCGGTGATTGACATGGAGGCAATTGCTAAGTCCGAGATTTCCATTGGCGCGGATCCGATGGGTGGGGCGAGCGTGGACTACTGGGGTGCCATCGCAAAGCACTATGGCCTCAACCTGACTGTGGTGAACCCGGAAGTTGATGCGACTTTTCGTTTCATGACCCTAGATACCGACGGCAAGATTCGCATGGATTGTTCATCCCCGCACGCGATGGCCTCGTTGATTGATAACCGGACGAGCTTTGATTTGGCGACCGGCAATGATGCTGATGCTGACCGGCACGGCATTGTTACCCCTGATGTCGGCTTGATGAACCCTAATCACTATTTGGCGGTTGCGATTGACTACCTCTTTAGCCACCGTGACAAGTGGGGCAATGCTGGTGTCGGTAAGACCTTGGTGTCCTCCTCGATGATTGACCGCGTGGTTGAAGCTTTGGGCAAGGACCTGGTGGAAGTTCCCGTTGGATTCAAATGGTTTGTGGATGGTCTGAGTGATGGCAGCATTGGCTTCGGCGGTGAGGAATCTGCCGGGGCGTCTTTCTTGCGTTTCGATGGCTCCGTGTGGACCACCGATAAAGACGGCATCATCTTGAACCTTTTGGCGGCAGAAATCATCGCGGTGACGGGAAAGAGCCCATCGCAACGATACGCAGAGCTTGCCGATGAATTCGGCGCGCCCGTTTATGCACGCACGGATGCACCAGCTAACCGTCAGCAAAAGGCCATCTTGAAAGCACTGTCGCCGGAACAGATTTCGGCCACGGAACTTGCCGGTGAGCCCATTACCGCGAAGCTGACTCAAGCAGAAGGCAACAGCGCGGCCATTGGCGGATTAAAGGTCACCACCGACAATGCGTGGTTTGCGGCGCGGCCATCGGGCACTGAGGATAAGTACAAGATTTACGCAGAATCCTTTGTTGATGAAAATCACCTGATAAAAGTGCAGGAAGAAGCTCAAAGTCTCGTGGCGCGGGTTTTAGCGGACGCGTCAACCGACTAAGGTGTCAGGGGTGAAATATCTTAACAAGGCGTTCCTGCTGGACTGCGTGAGTGCTTTCGCGCGCTTTTATATGGCTTATATCTGGATTACAGCTGGTTTATCCAAGCTGAACCAACACGCCACGGTTGCGATGTCCATCCGCAATTATGATATTTTCACCGGCGAATGGTCCAATTTTTTAGCGCTGCTCATCGGTCCTTTAGAGATCATGGGTGGCGTCTTGCTGTTGCTCGGGCTGTTTTTGAAACCAGCAAACAAGATCGCAATCATTGTTCTTTCGCTGTTTGTCATCGGCATTGCACAAGCCTGGTTGCGCGGTCTCAATATTGATTGCGGTTGCTTTGAAGCAGACCCTTCGGCTGCCGATGGCCCAATGAATTACGCAATGACGATCCTGCGTGACTTCTTCTATATCTTCCTATCCGGCTGGACTATCTTCCGTCCGTTTAAGAAGCTCGCAATTTACCCTTAAACCGTGAGTTGCATCATTTAATAAGGCTCATCAAGGGGCTTTAAAGTAGCATTTAGGTGCGAAAATAATTTCCAAAATTAGTTCCAGAAAGTTGGAGAAGACTTATGGCAAAACCTGTCAAGGTAACAGATCCGAATAAGAAGAGCGGCGCCGGTTTCCTGTGGGGCATTGTAGCTCTGCTTGTTATTGTCGCAGTAGTTATCATCTACATCGTGGTCAACGGGCAGCGTAGCCGCGGCGCCGAGATTGAAGACGTAGCCTTTAACGTTTCCTTTGAAGATAATGCCGTAGTTCTGGCTTCTGATAACGCAACCGCAGATACCCCGGAAGTAGATCTCTACGAAGACTTCTCCTGCCCTCACTGCTCCGACCTGTCGGTAGCTACCGGGGAAGACATGAAAAATGCGGTTGAGGCGGGCGATTTGATCGTCAACATCCGCCAACTCAACTTCCTGGATGGCCAGGACCCAACCACCAATGAAGGCCACTCCACCATGACGGTTGCAGCTGTGACCCCATTGGCTGAAGCAGGCGAGGCTAAGGCTTGGTGGAACGTACACAAGACCTTGATGGCTGACCAGCAGAAGGTTTACAACAACTGGTCCGCTGAAGACGTAGCAAATGCTGCAGCCGATGCAGGCGCTTCTTCCGAGGTAGTAGATGAGATTAAGAACTCTGAGATTTCTACCGGCCAGGAAATCGCTACCGCGAACTACAACCTGCTGGAAGAGCAGACCGGTTCGGTTTCTTCGCCACGCGTAATCATCGACGGTGAAGATATCCCTGAGGGCGAGCTCAACAACTGGGTTGCCTACGCAGTAGACAACGCCTAAGCATGTGAACACCGCTGAACGCCGCCAGCGATTTGGATAACTCTTCGCTGGCGGTGTATCTTATAACAAGTGCCTAATCAGGTACGTAGTGCTTAAATTTAAGCGCTCGGGGCTATGGCGCAGCTGGTAGCGCACCACACTGGCAGTGTGGGGGTCACGGGTTCGAATCCCGTTAGCTCCACCAAATAAACCCGTTGACACAGGTCAACGGGTTTTCTCGTGCCGGGGGCGAAAACGCGTTTCCCCTCTCTGACAACGGAACGTGCTCATCGTCAGCAAAGAGGGGTTAGCGTGAAAGTGAGATGAATTCACTTTCGGGGTTATCTGAGGCAAAAGGGCTTAGCTTTTTAAGGTGCGGGGTTAATTACTCGTCCCCAGGTGCTCTTATTGCCCCAGATGTTTTGGCGCAGCCCTTCGAGCTGCAAGATTTGGCTGTGGTCAACGAATAGGTTGCACTCGTTGCCGTAGTTTTTGACGTACCACTCAAAGACCGGGCCATCGGCGGCTTCGAACATGACGTTTTCCAGGCCGAGTCCGTTGATGATGGAAGCGGCAGCGCCGGTATCCCACTCGGTGACATTTTCGGTAATACCTTCGGATTCAATCATGATGATGGAAGCGCCGGCATCGAGGGCCTTCTTGCCGCGGTCAACTAAGTCGCCGATGTCCTTTTTACCTTCGGCGGCGAGCTCGGCTTCGCCGGAGTCACCACCAGAACCAATCTGTAGGCCCAGCTCAGGTTTTGCCTTGAGACCTGCCTTGACCACCTTTTCAACGAGGCGCTGCAGGCCGGAGGTGTTGAGCATGATGAAGCCGGTAGAAATCTCAATAACATCGAAGCCGACTTCCTTGGCTTCTTTGAGGTAGTGGTCCACCGCATCATCGCCGTAGCGCAGCACGGTTTCAATCCAGCCGCCGGAGGAAACATAAGCGTTGTTCTCGTGTGCGATATCGCTAAAGGCGCGGACTTGTTCAGTGGGCACAAGCGCGAAAGAACCGCCGGCCCATTTGATGCCATCGACCCACTGGCCAGCGACGTCAAAGACATCCTGGAGGTGACGCGTGCCGAAGGTGGAGTAGTACGGTGCACGAATTTCAGTCATGCCGAAGGTGCGTGGCTTTTCTGGACGGTAGGCGCGGGGAACGAAGTTAAAAGATACGTTGTGGGGTACTGCATTGCCCATGATGGGATCCTTTCAAAAAAAGGGGGTTGGACGGCGAGGCAGGTTATGCTGCCGAGCCGCGGGTGGGGGATACTTTGGCCAGGGCTTCGGTCAGTTCGGAAACTTGGCGGGTATCGAGTTCGTGGATGATAGTGGCGATTTCTTCGCGCAGCTCCTCGCCTGTAAACGGAGTAACGAGGGCGTCGAATTTCTTGCGTGCGTTCTCCCAATCCAGGGGATTGTCGTGGAAACCGAGGTAGCTGTCTTGGGATGCGGTGAACACGGAGCCATCGTTTAGCGTGACCTCAAGCTCAGCGGGCATATGATCCGGGAAGCGGTCGGAGAATTCATCCGAGGGAGTAATCTCAACCTTCTTCATCAGGCTTTGTACGTCATCGGCAACTATGCGCGAGGGCTCGTACTGCTCAGGATTGAGCTGGCCATCGAGAAGCACGACCGCAAGCATCCACGGCAGGGAGTGGTCGGCTTCTTCCTTGGTGCGAATCAGCTGCTTATCGCCTTCTTCACCACCGCCGATAATGGAGTAGGCGACATCAAAAGTAGTCAGGCGAATCTTGTCGATATCTTCTGACTTGAAGCCTTCCTGCGCGCGGATGTCTAAGGCTGCATCGAGAGCTGACTGCGAGTGAATTTCCGCGTTGTGCTTTTTAATGATGGTGCGCTTAACGCTTTCGAGGTCTTCTTTCGACCAGTCGATTTCGAAAGGCCCGGACACAGAGTCCTTGAAACCCTTGTTGCCCTCGAAGACTTCCTCGGGGCCTGTAATGCCACGGCTGGCGAGTAGCGCTGCCCACGTTCCTTCCTTGGAAACATGCGGGTAGGCAAGGCCTTTCCAGTGGCTGAGGTTGCCCGTGCGGGTTACGCGTAGTGCGACATTCGCGGTACCGGCGATGGCTAGGGCGTTGGCAATCTGCTCGGCTGGCAAACCCAGCGCCTTGGCTGCCGATGCACCCGCGGCGAACGCACCCTGGGTGGTGTGGTCGAGGCCTTTGGCGCGAACGGGTGCGACATCGGAAAGCCGAGTGTGCACTTGGTAGGCCACGGCAAACGCAGTGAGAAGCTGCTTGCCGGAAGCACCAACGCTTTCGGCCGCCGCGAGTACCGCGCCGAAGTTATCGGAAGGGTGGTTGGTTTCGCCCTTTGCCAAGTAGGCGTCCATGAAATCGAGGTAGCGGCTTAGTGCGCTGTTGAAGAATGCGGCACGCTCTGGGGTGGTCTTGCCGCCGCCGATAAGCGTTGCCTGTTGCGTTCCGCCGAGATCCTCCAGAAGTTCTCGGATGGCGACTATTGGTTCGGCATCGAGTGCGCCGATAGCAACTCCCACGGTGTCTAGCACCCTGATTTTCAATTGCTCAACGGCTTCGGGACTTGCTCCGTCTAGTGTGGCAGCTTCCACGAAGGCGGCGAGTTGTTGTGATTCGGTCATTGCAATCCTATCTGCTAGTTAAGTTAGGCTTACCTTAATTAGGCTCCTTTATTGAAAGACTGTCAATGGTTCGCGTCACAATGTGGATTAAGTCATTAGGCTCTTCTATATACAACTAAAGTTTGTTAGCCTCTGGTTATCAGTGTGTTGCTAGCCGGAAAGGCTCTCATTGTCCGGCGTTAGTGGCCTTTTATTGTCGCGGAGGACATCATGAGTGAACAGCTACCGGGTACATCTCGAGCAGATGAGGACATGCAGGGGCATTGGCTATTGGCCAAATTGGGGAAACGAGTGCTGCGCCCAGGCGGGCGCGAGCTTACCGAAAGGTTGCTTGGTCTAGCTGGAGTTCCCAACGTTGATGTGGTCGAACTCGCGCCGGGCCTGGGGCGCACGGCGGCGTCAATTCTGGAACTTGGCCCCGCGAGCTATACCGGCGTGGACAGTGATCCGGATGCGGTTGCTGCCGTGCGCCGGGTTGTGGGCTCCGCTGCGCAGCTGGTGGAAGCCGATGCTGCCGAGACGGGTCTGGGTGAGGAGTCCGCGGACCTCGTCATCGGCGAGGCCATGCTGACGATGCAAGGGGAGAAGACCAAGAACGCCATCGTCGCTGAGGCTGCCCGAATTCTGCGCCCTGGCGGTAGATACGCCATTCATGAACTGGGGCTTGTTCCGGGAGATTTATCCTTAGATGTCAAAACTGAGATCCGCAAAGGACTAGCTCGCGCGATTAAGGTAAATGCGCGCCCGCTGACGCTGACTGAGTGGACTGCAGTGCTAGAGGCAAATGGTTTCCAGGTCATCAAAGTTGAGACCGCGCCGATGGCACTTTTGCAGCCACGTCGCATCATCGCCGACGAGGGGCTTGTAGGAGCGCTGCGCTTTGTAAAGAACCTGCTGCTTAACCCAGACGCACGTAAACGCGTTTTGCAGATGCGCCGGACGTTCAACACCTACCGTGACCACCTGAATGCGGTAGCTATCGTCGCGACCAAAAATAGCCCCAGGTAAATGTGCTCGGCTTTTTGAAAAAGGATCGACGAATTGGCTAACCAGCCTGTTTGACTAGTTAGCTCTGATTAGCGCCTGTTAGCTCCCTTCAGCTGTGGGCTTAAATCAGATCCATCGCCCCCATGCTGCTCAAGTCATGCGTGTTGCCCACAAGCTTCCCGCCTGGGGTGTGCAGGCGGACCTTGCCGCGGTGGCGTCGCATTCTCCCGCGACTCGGTTTGCCTCGTTTCTTCCGGCTCGGCGAAGCTGGACCGTCATCATAATTCACACCGTTGTGGTACTTGCATAACATGGTCAGGTTGGAGGGTTTGGTATGCCCGCCGTGTTTGTGAGCGTCGATATGGTGAACCTGGCACCTATCAGCCGGGACATTACAGTCCGGCCAGGGGCAGACGAGATTCTCCGCCATGGCTAAAGTTCGTAGCTTCTCGGATGCGAAGCGGGCTTCGTAGAGATTCACAGGCCCGGCGGTGGGGTGGAAAAGACCGACATAGAGCTTATCGCCGAGCGCACCTTCCATCGCGGCGTTGATGAACTCGGCGCCGGTCATGGTGGTGCCATCGGAAAGGCCGATGATGACCTCGTCGCCGGCACCACAAGAGACTTTGGCAAAGTCCTCCAGTCCAATAGCAATGACCGTGCGGTACTCCGGCTTGATAAGCCCGGTGCCATCACCTTCCACTAAATCCCAGAAAGGCTCGAGCAATGCTTCGGAGCGCGGCTGGTTGTGGTTGGTAATAGTGGCGTCGAGAGTTTTCTCGAGGTCGGTAATTTTTCGTTGGGTATCGGTGATGCTGATAGTTCGTAGGCCCTCTACAACGCGACCTAGGCGTACACCGCGCTGTTTGGGTGTGTCGCCGCCTTCTTCCATAACGCGCTTTTTGGCGTAGACTTCGACTTCTTCGAAGGTGCCCTCAAACGCGATAAGTTCAGCACGCAAGCGCCAGGCGGCACCGCGCTTTTTCAACTTCTTGGCGTGCTTTTCCACCATCTCTAAGTACTCAAGGTTTAACCCCCGCTCTTCGGCAAGAGCTACCGATTCGCGTTGCAGCCGCGGTGAATCGGTGGGGCCGAAAAGAACATCGGCCAGCGAGGTGAAACTTTTTGCAGTCTTGCGAGCCATGCCATCGCTTACCATGTCGTATGGCGAGCGTTTAGACATGTCTCTTAAGATGCCTATTGCTTGGCTGGTGAGAGCCATAAATTCTTCGTATTTATCCATGCCTTCGACACTAAAACGCAAACGCAGGCCCGCGCTAGGGCAAGGCCAAAAACCTGTGGATAACTACGTTGACACATCACGCAACGGGCAAAGTTATCCACAGGCACCGGTTTCTAGGGCCGGATAAGCGGGTCAGAGGTCGGAATAAGCCACGTTCGGATCGACGAGCTTGTCCGGATCGATCTTCTTGCCTTCGGCAATGAGTGGCTTGACCTCATCGGGGACATCCCACACATTGACGTTCATCGCGGCGAGGATTTGGTTGTCATCATTGACCCAAAACGCAACGAACTCGCGCTTTTCAAGGTCGCCACGGATATAGACCTGCTCTTCTGAACCGGTAGCGTGACCAACGTATTCGCAGCCCAAGTCGAATTGGTCGGTAAAGAAATAAGGCAAGTTGGTGTACTGCACATCTTCGCCCAATGCGGCCGCCGCCGCGGTTGCCGGCTGGTTAAGAGCTGTCGCCCAGTGTTCCACGCGGATGCGGTGTCCTAAGACTGGGTGGTCGTGGTTAGCGATATCGCCGACCGCAAAGATGTCTGGATCGCTGGTGCGTAGGGAGGCATCGACAAGCACGCCGTTGTCGACCTCTAAACCTGCTGCCTCGGCGAGGTCGACTGCCGGGGCAACACCGACGCCGATGACAACATTGTCTGCCTCAATAATCGTGCCGTCTTCAAGGCGAACTCCCACAGCGCGGCCACCTTCGGTCACGATGTCTTGGACTTTTACTTCCGTGCGCAGATCGACGTCATTGGAGGTGTGCAAGTCGGCGAAGACCTGCGCGACCTTGTCGCCGAGGATCCGTAGCAGCGGAAGCTTTGCGCCTTCCAGAACCGTAACCGCGGTACCTGCCCCGCGCGCCGCCGATGCGACCTCTAAGCCAATCCAGCCGCCGCCGATAATTGCCAGCTTTTTATTGTCGCCGAAGGTAGCGCGAATGGCATCTGAATCCTCGACAGTGCGCAGGTAATAGACGTTGTCGGCATCTGCGCCCGGGATAGGGAGCTTGCGCACCGTTGAACCCGTTGCCAATACCAACTTGTCGTAGTCAAGTACCGAATCATCATCTAAGGTGACCTGATGGTTTGCGGCATCAACCTTGGTTGCGCGAACGCCCTGCTTCAGCGTGACATTATTTTCCTCATACCAATCGGCTGGTTTTACGATTGCGTCATCAAAAGAGCCCTTGCCGGCGAGGTATTCCTTGGACAGTGGTGGGCGCTCATAGGGCAGATGATCCTCCGCCCCGATGAGCGTAATCGAGCCCGCGAATTCTTTCTCACGTAGCGCTTCGGCGGTCTTGGCTCCTGCCAGGCCACCACCAATAATGACAATATTTTCTGGGGTACTCATGCCATCCTCCTCATTACTTACAATGGGCGGTCGGCTCCGAAGTCGACCGCGTGGGTCATATTCGCCATGCTACGTGCGTAAGCAGGGCTTAGTTGGAATTTAAGTCAGGAGAGATCACGCACGACAGTCAGCAAGACCGCGGAGTCTTCCACGGCCACTAGCCCGTGGCGTTGTTGAGGAACCACGGCGTGCTCATCCTCTTTCACCTCAATCGCGTCTTCGCCAACCGTGACCTGGACTGTGCCTTGCAGGACATGCAGCAGCGCTTCACCGGGATTTTCGTGGTCGGACAGGCTCTTGCCGGCCTTGAGCGCCAGGAGTACCTGCGTGAGATGACCGCCTGGTACCGCCCGGAAAGAATGCGTTGCGCGACCATGTTTGACCGTTGCTGCTTTTTCCAGCAACTCGGCACTTAAATCGCGAAGGTTGACAATGTTATTGCTGGAATCAGCCATGGGAGCTCCTTGCCTCGAGGTATTTACACGGTTTATTTCGAGTTTATACGCAATTGCTTAATTGTGTTCACTGTTCGCACTGGTAACGGTGTGGGCAGCTTGCTATACGTCTTTTGGTTGGCAAGTCATACCTAATTAAGGTTAGGCAATCCTCGTGCCACCGTGTATATTTTGCCGTGGTAATAGATACCTGTTCTCTAGCAAAAGGAAATCTCTCGTGAAAAAGACGGCACTAGTGGCTCTTGGTGCAGCTGCAGCCATGGTCCTTGCGGCGTGCTCGACATCTGATTCTGATAACGCGCAGGAAGATTCAACTGCTGCCAACGGTGAGCAGCTCACTCTCTCGCACCCCAGCATCGAGGGGTTGAATATCGATTTTGAAAATCCCCCAGAGACCCTAGTCATGGACTGCTATGCATATAGCTCCTTGCATGAGTATGGGCTGGAGCCAGACGCGCTGTTTGGTTTTGAGTGCGATAACGAAGCATTGATGGGCGATGCCGATATCGAAGGTATCGAGACTGTTGGACAAGATGCAGAAATCGACCTGGAAAAGCTTGCAGAGCTACGCCCGGATGCCATTATCGGCAACGGCAATGCTGATGGCTGGTCGTGGTTCGATGATGATGTTAATGCGCAGCTGACCCGCGTGGCACCATTTGTGCCGTTGCCTTCTGAAGGCTCGATTGATGAAAAGATCGCTGATACCCGCGAGATCGCAGATTTCTTTGGCGCAGATGTAGAAGCAGAGAACATTGTTGCCGCTGATGAAGACTATGAAGCAGCGAAGGAAGCGTTTAGCCAGGCGGTGGAAGGCAAGGATTACAATTTCTTGCTGGCCAGCCCAACCAAGGAAATGCTGTACACGGGCGTAGGCTTCGCGCAGGCAGACTTGCTAGAAGAGCTCGGCGCGAACATCGTCGGCCCAGATGCACCAGCTGAAGGCAACCCATGGGGACAGGTGGCATGGGAAGATGCTTCGACCTATCCAGCAGATGTCATCTTGGTTGAGAACTTCGATCCTGAGGCTCCATTTACTGCGGAGCTGTGGGATGACCTGCCAGCAGTAAAGGCAGATCAGCTCAGTACTTGGTCTTCAAAGGGTGCTTTGACCAGCCGTACTTATGCGGACTGGTTGCAGGATTTGGCAGACAAGGTAGAAACCTACGACAAGGTGGCTTAGGCCTTAATGTCTTCACCAGCAGCGCCGACAGAGCCGACACCGGCAATAATTAAAGGACAAGATACAGCACGACCAATCGCGCAGACACGGCTTTTAGGACTGGTAGTCCTTGTCGTGATTTGTTTAGGTGCATTGATGCTCAGCATGATGGTGGGCTCGCGCAGTATTGCCCCGGCAGAAATCATGCATTTCTTGTTGCATCCGGACCCGGCTGATCCGCTCTCGCAGGTGGTGTGGCAATCACGGGTTCCGCGCACTTTCTTGGTGCTAGTAGCAGGAAGTGCACTGGGCGTTGCTGGTGGGTTGATGCAAGCTGTCACCCGCAACCCGATGACAGACCCCGGAATCTTAGGTGTCAACGCTGGCGCGTCTTTGCTGGTGGTTATCGGCTTGGCCTTTTTCGGAGTCACCGATATCTCGCACTACATGTGGTGGTCTTTTGCAGGCGCCATTATTACTTCGGTGGCGGTCTTTGCCATTGGCAATACCGGCCCCATGCGCGGAAGTCCTGTTCGCATGACGCTGTCAGGAGTCGCGCTTGGCGCAGTTCTTGGTGGGTTTACCTCCGCAGTGCTGCTGACTAACTCAGAAGTTCTAGAGCGCATGCGCGGCTGGTCTGCTGGAACAACGGCATCGCAACCACTCGATGCCACATTATCTATCACGCCGTTTATCGTGGTGGGCCTACTCATTGCCGTGGCCAGTACGCGTGCTTTAGATGTGTTATCTCTTGGGGAGGCCGCAGCCGTTGCCATGGGCGCGCATCCGCAAAGAACACGCCTAGTGGTCTTGATCGCTATCGCATTGCTTGCCGGCGGTGCGACCGCGGCAGCAGGTCCTATTGGGTTTATCGGTTTGTTGGCGCCGCACTTATCGCGCATGATTGTCGGTCCGCATCAGGGTTGGATTATGGCTTATTCCATAGTCTTGGCCCCGGCCGTGCTTGGTGTCAGTGATGTTATCGGCCGCGTTATTACGTCCGGGGAAGTACCCGTTGGTGTGGTCACAGCGTTTGTCGGTGCCCCGCTGCTTATTTATATGGTGCGCAAATACCGCATCCCGGAGGTGTAACTGGTGGTTAATACAGCAACCTCAACGGCAGATTCGGAACTGGAATTCGGGCGCAAAATCTTCCGCATTGGTCCTAAGGACCGTCCGTTTATGCTCATCGGCGCGCGCACCGCAGTCATCACGGTCGGCTTATGGCTGGCCACTGCGGTGATCGCCGTATTTTCGCTTGTCGATGGCTCCGCGTCCATCACCGTCGCCGAAGCCTTCGCGGCGCTGACCGGAAACGGTGATTCCTACACCAACATGATCGTGGTGGAATGGCGCGCCCCGCGCACACTGCTGGCAATCTTGCTGGGTGCGACGCTGGCGATGAGTGGCGCCATCTTTCAAAACCTCACAGCCAACCCACTGGGCTCGCCTGATGTGATTGGTTTTCAGACAGGTTCTTATACCGGTGCTTTAATCGTCATGTTGATTATCGGCGGCGGTTCCACCCAGACCCTGATCGGCGCGCTCATCGGCGGAATCACCACCGCGTTGGTGGTGTTCTTCCTCGCCTCGAAGCGCGGCTTTGCTGGCGGCGTGCGCCTGATCATCGTCGGCATTGCGGTCAGCGCTATGCTGGCATCGCTCAACGTGTGGATTTTGCTGACTGCCTCGGTAGAAGATGCCATCATGGCCAGCCTGTGGGGTGCAGGAAACTTGGCCGGTACCTCCTGGAATTCGCTCCTGCTTGCGGTGGTCGGCTCAGCGGTATTCATCGTGATGGCAGCATTTTTGGCACGCCCTATGCGCCTGATGCAGATTGGCATTCCCTTCGCCGTGGCCTTGGGGCAAAATGTGCGCCTCGTGCAGATTCTCGCCGTGGTTGCTGGTATTGGCCTCACTGCTCTAGCTACCGCCACCGCGGGCCCGATTTCCTTTATTGCACTAGCCGCGCCACAGATTGCCCGGCGCTTAGTCCACGTGGATGGCCTGGCTCTGGCTCCCACCGCAGCCGTGGGCTCATTCTTGTTGATCCTCGCGGACACGATAGCGCAAAGAATTGATCCTGAATCCCCACTTCCAGTTGGAATTGTCACCGTATCCATCGGCGGCGTGTATTTCCTGTGGTTGTTAATGAGAGAAGGTCGACGTAAATGACACGTCTTTTAGTAGATAACGCACGGCTCGGATACGCGGACAAAGTCATTTGTCCCGGGGTCGATTTAGAAATCCCCGATGGTCGTTTCACCGTTATCGTCGGCCCCAATGCCTGCGGTAAGTCCACGTTGCTCAAGAGCTTGACGCGGTTGATTGCGCCGCAAGATGGTCAGATTCGCCTGGATGGGCAGTCGCTGCATTCGCGCCCGACGAAAGACGTCGCGCGCGAGGTTGGTTTGCTGCCGCAAGGTCCGGTTGCGCCAGACGGAATTCGGGTCATTGACTTGGTATCTCGTGGGCGTTACCCGCATCAGAGTTTGTTTAAGCCGTGGTCGCCGGAAGATGAACAAGCAGTCAAAGAGGCCATGGATGCCACAGGTATCAGGGAGCTCTCAGGTCGGCTTGTCGATGAACTCTCCGGCGGCCAACGTCAACGCGTCTGGATGGCGGTGGCGTTAGCGCAGCAAACCCCGATTTTGCTGCTCGATGAACCGACCACCTTCTTGGATGTCAGCTATCAGATTGAGCTGCTGGAATTGTGCCGCAAGCTCAACCGTGAGCGCGAATATACCTTGGTAGCGGTCTTGCACGACCTAAACCAGGCTGCCCGCTATGCCGATCACATCATCGCCATGAAAGACGGGGAAGTCGTAGCCGCCGGTAATCCTTCCGACGTGATCACTGAAGAACTAGTGCGCACGGTCTTTGGCGTGGATTCTAAAATCATCGCCGACCCTGAGTCCGGCGCACCCCTGATGATTCCGACTTGGGCCCACGCTAACGCGTGACCGCGTTAGCGCTTAGATTGGGAGTTCTGAGGTCAGTTTGGCTTGCTCCATGGGGATCTCAGTTTTGACGCTGCGCACGCAGTCGATGCGGGAGAGGTGATCCACCTGGAATTTCCGGTACGCCGCGAGGTCAGCTGCGACAATCCGCAGCATGACATCGCACTCACCAGCCATGAGATGGCACTCTACGACCTCAGGAAGCGGCTGGATTTCATCGACGAAGTGCTGCACAGTGTCTAAATCTTGGCCTGTTAACCACACCCGGGTATAAGCGGTAAACCCTTTGCCAATCTTCGCAGGATCCAATAAAGCAACATAGCCCTTGATGATTCCGGCGTCCTCCAGCGCGCGCACGCGGCGCAAGCACGAAGAGGGGGACAGGTGCACCGCATCCGCTAACTCGTTATTGGGGATTCTTCCGTTTCGTTGAAGGATCTGAAGAATCCGGCGGTCGGTTTTCTTTTGCTGAATAATTGCACAAGAGCCCTCAGATCTTCGAAGTACGCAATCGGATTTCTGGACCTTCCTGCAAAAATATTCCGTATGGATAGAGAAGTTCTCACAAAAACCGAAAATCACCCACAGGCCCCGCCTAATAGCAGGCGTCACGAGGTTACCCAGGGCGTGAAAGCATCCCTAGCTGCCGGGCTAGGCATGATTCCCCTAGGCGTGGCATTTGGCGTTTTAGTGGTGCAGTCCGGTCTGCCCTGGTGGGTAGCGCCTGCGTTATCGATCTTTGGTTTCGCAGGTTCTTTGGAGCTGCTGCTCGTGGGGATGATGGTCGCGGCAACCCCACTGGCTGCCATCGCGTTGACCACCTTGCTGGTGAACTTCCGGCACGTCTTTTACGCCTTTACTTTTCCCCTACACGTGGTGCGAAATCCCATCGCGAAGTTCTACTCGGTCTATGCGCTTACCGATGAAGCCTATGCCGTCACCGCAGCGGAACGAAAGGGCTGGACCTCCTGGCGCCTGTTGGCGCTGCAGATTTCTTTCCAGACCTACTGGGTCGGCGGCGGAATTCTCGGAGTACTCCTAGCGGGAGTTATTCCCGGCAATATCGAGGGGCTGGAATTCGCGCTGTGTGCCTTGTTCGTAACCCTAGCGCTAGATGCGTGCCGGACTAAAGAACAAGTTCCTTCGGTATTACTTGCCAGTGCCAGCTTTGCTGTTGCTTTTGTTGTGGTTCCTGAACAAGCACTATTTTTCGGGATGATCGGATTTATCGTGCTGCTCGCGGTTCGTTATGGGTTCGTGGCAAGGAAAGGAAAATAATGCCGGAGACAAGCTATATCTTGGCGGTGCTCGCCATCGTATTCTGTATTACCTTCGCCCTGCGCGCGGTGTCTTTTGCGATGCTCAAGCCACTGCGCAATGCGAAGGCGATCAACCTCATGTCGGTGTGGATGCCCGCTGGAATCTTGTTGGCTCTGGCGCTTTCAACATTTCGCAGCAGTATCGGCGGCGATCTGGGCAATGTCTGGAAAGCACTCGTGGCAGTAGCCGTGACAATTTTCGCCCACCTCGCTTTCGGCCGCCGCAATTTGCTCAGTATTGGACTGGGCACAGCTATGTACATTTTATTGCTCAACCTCGTCTAGAAAATTACGAGCTGTTCGAGATTCCTTTCGCAGGTACCCTGGGGTGGCATGCGGGAGATAATAGTGACCGAGATGCTCAGCCTCGATGGCGTCATCGAAGCGCCAGGCGGCGAAACCGGATACCGCAATGCCGGATGGACATTTAACGATGTGGAATTTGACCCGGCTGCCTATGAGTTAAAAGGCACGGAGCAAGAGGAAGCGGGAGCTTTGCTCTTGGGGCGTAAAAGCTATGAAGCCTTCGCGCCGATTTGGCCCAGCCGAGATGAATTCGCTGGTTACAACACCATGCCGCGGTTTGTGGTCTCCACGACTCTAGAAGGCGATGATGTGCGTTGGCCAGCAACAATCCTGCGCTCACTCGATGATGTGAAAGCCCTTAAGAAGGGCCAAAGTCGCACAGACTTTGATCGTGACTTTGATGGCCCATTGCTGGTCCACGGAAGTTCCACGTTGGTGAGGGCTTTGCAGGAAGCAGGGCTCATTGATAAGTACTACCTGCTGGTATTTCCGCTGCTGCTGGGTGCGGGAAAGCGGATGTTTAGTGGTGCTAGCTTGCCCACCCAGCACCTGGAGTTGGAAGAGCACGCACGCTATTCCAACGGAATCCAGAAAATGATCTATCGCGTAAAGAAGTAAAAGGCACAGGAGGGGCGAAATCTCATGGCAACTTTTACCAAAACCACGAATACTCCTGACCAAGCCCACGCGGAAGCAGCGGGGTTGAAGTGGTTGGCAGCCGCGACGCCGGAAGCAGAAAAGTCTGTGGTCAAGGTCGTGGAGGTCAGCGGCACAACGCTTGTGGAACAGCGCGTGGAAACGGTACGCCCGGATCCAGAATCAGCATTTGAGTTCGGCAGAATTTTGCGCGGCATCCATGAAGCCGGGGCAGAGGCCTTTGGCGCGCCGCCTGAAGGCTGGACGGGGAAGAACTACATCGGTCGCGTTGAGCAATCATGCACCCCGAGGGATAACTGGGCGGAGTTTTACACCGAGCAACGTGTGCTGCCGTTCGCGCGCCGGGCACATCTTCAGCCGGAAATTGAACAGTTGGTGGAAAAGGCGTGTGGGGGCATCGTTAAGCATGCGGATGCGCCTGAATTCGATGTGCCACCTGCACGTATCCATGGCGACCTGTGGGCAGGCAATGTGCTTTTTAGCACTGATGGCGTGGTGATGATTGACCCGGCGGCGCACGGCGGGCACCCACACACCGACCTTGCAATGTTGGAGCTTTTTGGCACCCCGCACCTGGTTGATATTCTTGCCGGCTACGGTAACCCGGATGTGGATTTTGCCCTGCACCAGCTGCATCCCTTGGCTGTGCATGCGATGACTCACGGCACGGCTTATCACCGCCCGCTAGCCGATGCCGCCGCGGAAGTCGTGCAACGTTACGGGGATTAGAGGGTGCCGAAGCTGACCGGGCCTTCCGGCATATGGCGCTTGTGCCCGCCACGACGCCAGTGCTTTTCGATGACCTCTGCGGCCTCACGAGGTACCTGCTTGCCCTCTAAATAATCATCAATGTGGGCGTAAGTTACGCCAAGTGCCTGCTCATCTGGCAAACCTGGCTTGTTGTCTTCCAAATCCGCGGTAGGAACCTTGCGCCAGGTGTCCTCTGGGGCCTGAAGCTGCTGCAACATTTGTGCGCCCTGGCGTTTATTGAGTCCCTCCAATGGGAGAAGGTCTGCTGCGCCATCGCCCCATTTGGTGAAAAAGCCGGTGACATTCTCGGCAGCATGATCGGTGCCGATGACCAGCAGATTCTTTTCGCCAGCTACGGCATACTGTGCAATCATGCGTAAGCGTGCCTTGATATTGCCGCGGTTGAAATCGCCTAAATCTTGCCCACCTACACTGTGCGCGACCTGGTCATTGAGTGAGGCAGTAGCGCCTTCGATGTTGATGGTGAGGCTGTGGTCCGGCTGGATGAACTCGAGGGCCATCTGCGCATCTTCTTCATCAATCTGCACGCCATGCGGCAGGCGCAAGGCGTAGAACTCAGCGCCTTCAACTTGATCGACGGCCATTTGCGCAAGCTTGCCGGCCAAAGTGGAATCCTGGCCCCCAGAAATGCCTAAGACGTAGCCTGCGGCGCCGGTGGTTCGAAGATAGTCGACCAAAAACTCCACGCGTCGGGCAACCTCTTCGGCCGCATCGATGCTGGGCTGTGTTCCTAAAGTATTAATTATGGTGCGCTGCAGATTATCCATGTGGTCATTCTAACCCGAGCAGCAATTATTGTTAGTGGTCATCTTGATGGATTCAGTACGGATTGCTCTCTAAGTTTTAGCCACACGCGGTGCTTTAATGGACTGTTGTGAATACCGACAAATACGTAAAGCTAGTTGCCCTAATCGCGGCATTGGGAGGCCTGCTCTTTGGCTATGACACCGGAGTGATGTCCGGTGCTTTGTTATTTATTAGCCCAGATTTCTCCATGACGGCCCACCAAGAAGGTTGGGTTACCTCCATGTTATTGGTCGGTGCTGCGGTTGGCGCACTGGTTGCCGGTCGGGCGGCCGATGCCTGGGGCAGGCGCACAACCTTGCTTATCGGTGGAGCGATTTTCATCATCGGCTCGTTGTGGTGCGCGCTAGCAGGTTCCATCTTTGCGCTGGGGGCCGCGCGAACATTTCTAGGTGTAGCCGTAGGCGGTGTTTCTATTGTTTCGCCGATGTACATTGCCGAGGTAGTGCCTCCGGCGATGCGCGGACGCCTGGTCTCGCTTAATACTTTGATGATTGTGGTCGGCCAGCTTGCCGCTTATTTGGTTAACTCTGCACTTGCGACAACGGGCAGCTGGGAGTGGATGCTTGGGCTGGCTGCGATACCTGGCGCAATGCTGTTTATCGGCATGCTCTTTGTCCCCGATTCACCCGTCTGGTTGGTCTCGCGTGGGCGAGTTGACGAGGCCGAGAATATTGCCGCACGGTTAGGCATGCGGTTAGAAGAGCTCACGCCTGCGCAAAGCAGCCGTGGCGCTTCAACAGAATGGTCGGTGCTGAAAGCAACCCGGTGGATCCGCGTCACGGTGCTTTTAGCGATGCTCATGGGCTTAACCCAGCAAATCACCGGCGTTAATGCCGTGGTCTACTTCGCGCCCATCATGATGAACCAAGTGGGTATTTCTGCGACGAACTCGGTCTATACCTCCATTGTGATTGGCGTGGTCTCCGTTATCGCCTGCATGGTCGGCATCAAGGTAGTAGACCGCATCGGCCGCAAGCGACTATTGCTCATTGGTCTTGCCGGCAATACCATCTCGCTATTTATCCTGGCGGGCGCCTACTCCTTTGCTAATGGCTCGGTCTTTTTCGCCATGGTCTCGCTCTTTTTCATGGCAACTTTTATCGCCTCACAACAAGCGGCTGTATCGCCTGCGACCTGGTTGCTCATTTCTGAGCTTGTTCCCGCCCAAGTCCGCGGCTTAGGCATGGGCATTGCGGGCTTAAGCCTGTGGGTGACCAACTGGGCTGTGGCGCAGTACTTCCTACCGCTGGTTGAGTGGCTTACGGGACCTGTTGCTTTTGCGATTTTCGGCGTACTGGGCATCATCGCGATGGGTTATACCCGCGCATTGGTGCCAGAGACGATGGGTAAGTCTTTAGACGAGGTTGGGGCTGAGATGCACAACCGCTATGCTCATAAGTGACATTGAATTTATAGGTTCGACCCCGGGTTTGCGGGCAGTGGGATCTGCAGGTTCGAGCATCGTGTTGATTGTCTTATTTTGTCTTCACGGTGCTATAGGGTAGTATTTTCCCTCGTGTCATGACCGGAGTTTTCTTTAAACTTCGGCGCGTGCTTGAACAGTATTAACCGCAGTAAATCTGATGATTTGCCACTCCCGGCGAATCAGGATGCGCATAACGAAAGGAGCGCCCGATGAAGGTTCGCAAGTCGCTTCGGTCGCTGAAGAAGAAGCCGGGCGCCCAGGTTATTCGCCGCCACGGTAAGGTCTTCGTGATCAACAAGAAGGATCCACGTTTCAAGGCTCGTCAGGGCTAAGATACGCGATTTCGGCAAAGGCCACCCAAGTTATCCTCGTGATGACTCGGGTGGCCTTCGCTTTGCCTTCACAAGCTTTGCGATGCCATTGTTCCGATGCTCCGATCTGCAGCAGTCGGAAGGGTCACCTGCACCTGATGGCAGCTGCGGGAAGTCGGGCAGCTAAGATTAATTCGCCGCAAAACTAAATAGTTGTTACCCCTGAGGCCTCTGTTGAAAATGGGGCAGAAGTTGCTTGATACACGAGGGCACTGTGAGGTTTGTCTCATTTAGATTGGCGAAATCGACAAAGCTGCAGGTGGTTTCGCGAATGTAGTTTTTAATGACTCGCATCGATGTAATTACCTGTTGGCCCGGCGGCCTACATGTGGGGCGTGATGTGGGGCCATCCTGGTAATTCCATGCGTGTAACTACTACATGTTGTGATGGTTGCAGGTCAGCGACACAAAGTATAGTGTTGTGGGTATCGCTCAACGGGGCAGGAAACACCGCTTGAGAATTGTTCTTTATCCCTCCGCTAGGGCCACTTAGCGGCTCGCACGAATATCAAAGGTTAGGTCAGCACAATGTCTATCACTCTTTACACCAAGCCAGCTTGCGTCCAGTGCACCGCTACTAAAAAAGCCCTTGACCGTGCTGGTCTGGCTTACAACACTGTTGATATCTCCCTCGATGATGAAGCACGTGATTACGTTATGGCGCTGGGCTACGTTCAGGCTCCAGTTGTAGAGGTAGACGGCGAGCACTGGTCCGGCTTCCGCCCAGAGCGCATCAAGCAGCTACAGGCCGCTTAAATAGCCCCAACTTAAGGGCGCAGCCAGGGGTGAGCGCCCGCTAAAATAGACCCCGGCACCGCTTCCACAGAGGCTAAGTAATTCTTGGAAGTATCTAGAAAGTTTTAAAGGAGGGAGTCGGCCGTGCTGGTCGTCTACTTTTCCTCCGTCACCGACAACACCCATCGCTTTGTGCAAAAGCTCGACCTACCGAATGAGCGGATCCCGCTGCGGTTAAAGGACGAGCCTTTAATAGTTAATGAGCCTTATGTTTTGGTGTGTCCAACTTATGGTGGCGGAGTTTCACTTACTGGTGAAAATAGCCGGCCTGTTCCGCGACAGGTCATTCGATTTCTGAATAATGAGCACAATCGTAGCTTTATCCGCGCAGTAGTGGCAGGAGGAAACAGCAACTTCGGCGCTGATTTCGGAAAAGCTGGTGAGGTTATTTCCGCCAAGTGCAAAGTGCCTTATGTTTACCGCTTTGAGATGATGGGCAACGAAGATGATGTCCGTATTTGCCGCGGGGGACTAGTACAAAACGCAGCCAAGCTGGGGCTTGAAAAACAAGCCAGCTAAAACTTAATGCCGTGATTACCATGAGGTATTACGACCGCAACACCTTAGACAAAACCTAATGAAAGGCCGAGTGCTTCAAGTGACTCAACAATTGGGCAAAACCGTTGCCGAGCCGGTAAAGAATTCCGAGAAGCTAGACTTCCATGCTCTCAACGCACTGTTGAACCTGTATGACGAAGACGGCAAAATTCAGTTCGATAAAGACCGCGAAGCTGCCAACCAGTACTTCTTGCAGCACGTAAACCAAAACACGGTCTACTTCCACGACCTGGAAGAAAAGATTGAATACTTAGTTGAAAACAAGTACTACGAGCCAGAAGTTATCGAAGCTTATGACTGGGAATTCATTAAGTCCCTGTTTAAGCGCGCTTACAGCTTCAAGTTCCGCTTTAAGTCATTCTTGGGTGCCTACAAGTACTACACTTCCTACACCCTAAAGACCTTCGACGGTCGTCGTTACTTGGAGCGCTTTGAAGATCGCGTGTCGATGACTGCGCTTTTCCTCGCAGACGGTGACACCGCAGTTGCCGAAAGCATGGTTGATGAAATCATGTCGGGTCGCTTCCAGCCCGCAACCCCAACCTTCCTCAACGCTGGTAAGGCACAGCGTGGCGAGCTTGTTTCCTGCTTCCTGTTGCGTATCGAAGACAACATGGAGTCCATCGGACGCGCCATTAACTCCTCCCTGCAGCTTTCCAAGCGCGGCGGTGGCGTTGCCCTGTTGCTGAGCAACATCCGCGAATCCGGTGCGCCAATTAAGCACATTGAAAACCAGTCTTCGGGCATTATCCCGATCATGAAGATGCTGGAAGACGCATTTTCTTACGCTAACCAGCTGGGTGCGCGTCAGGGTGCCGGTGCAGTGTACTTGAACGCTCACCACCCAGATATCTTGAACTTCCTCGACACCAAGCGCGAAAACGCTGACGAGAAGATCCGCATCAAGACCTTGTCTTTGGGCATTGTCATTCCAGACATCACCTTCGACCTGGCTAAGCGCAATGAAGATATGTACCTGTTTAGCCCTTATGACGTTGAGCGCGTCTACGGCAAGCCATTTGGTGATATTTCCGTTTCTGAGCACTACGCAGAAATGGTCGAAGACCCACGCATTACCAAGAAGAAGATTAACGCACGTCACTTCTTCCAGACCGTTGCTGAGCTGCAGTTTGAATCCGGTTACCCATACATCATGTTTGAGGACACCGTAAACAATGCGAACCCAGTAAAGACTGGTCGCATCAACATGTCGAACCTGTGCTCCGAGATTCTGCAGGTCAACTCCCCATCCTCTTTCAACGATGACTTGAGCTACGAGGAAATGGGCAGTGACATCTCCTGCAACCTCGGCTCCATGAACATTGCTTTGGCGATGGATTCTCCAGACTTCGGTGGCACGGTCGAAGCAGCTATTCGCGGCCTGACCGCAGTAGCGGACAAGACCTCTATCGATTCCGTCCCATCGATCCGCCACGGCAATGACCAGTCTCATGCCATCGGCCTGGGCCAGATGAACCTCCACGGCTACTTGGGCCGTGAGCACATCTACTACGGCTCTGAAGAAGGCTTGGACTTTACCAATGCTTACTTCGCGGCAGTTTTGTACGCAGCACTGTGTGCTTCCAACAAGATTGCCAAGGAGCGCGGCGAGACCTTTAGCGAGTTCAAGGACTCCGACTACGCTTCCGGCGTATTCTTCGACCGTTACGATCCAGCAGAGTTTGCACCACAGACCGATAAGGTCAAGGAGCTTTTTGCGAACTCCACCATCCACACCCCAAGTGCGGAAGACTGGGCAGATCTCAAGGCTGAGGTTATGGAGCACGGTCTCTACAACCGCAACCTACAGGCAGTTCCACCAACTGGTTCGATCTCCTACATCAACAACTCCACTTCCTCGATTCACCCAATCGCTTCCAAGATTGAGATTCGCAAGGAAGGCAAGATTGGTCGTGTCTACTACCCAGCTCCACACATGGACAACGACAATCTTGATTATTTCCAGGATGCATACGAGGTCGGTCACGAAAAGATCATCGACACCTATGCGGTTGCTACGAAGTATGTGGACCAGGGCTTGTCTTTGACCTTGTTCTTCAAGGACACCGCGACCACCCGCGATATCAACCGCGCGCAGATCTACGCATGGCGCAAGGGCATTAAGACCTTGTACTACATCCGCTTGCGTCAGATGGCGCTGGCTGGAACCGAGATTGAAGGTTGCGTCTCCTGCATGCTCTAAAGCTAACTTTCATCGCTGCCAATAAGTAGCGAGGGAAGATAGCCGAAAGCCTGAGATAGCTTCACACAATGTGTTGCTACCTCAGGCTTTTAGCGTTTTCACTGCTGGGCTAGCGGTAGAGTTGCTCCGCTTCATCGCGGCTGTCTAAAAGAACGCGGCGCGAAATATTTTGCGCATCCACGTGATTGCCAGCTTTAATGGCTTCTGCCAATTCCACGTGTAGGGCTGCGGTTTTGCCAATGGGGTTGCGCTTTTGGGAACCGAACACTGAGCGACCTTTCAAAATCGCGAGTAGCGACGGCGCCAAGGAAACAAACATCTCATTATGAGATGCCGTAAAAATCAGAGTGTGGAATTTGAGATCCACCTCGAGTGCTTCTCCCACCCTCGATGATGGGCGCTCCTCTAATTCCACCAAGCGGTGAGCGAGCGCCAGAATCTCCGCTCGCTCATCATCGGTTGCCGCACCCGCGGCGACTGATGCCGCGATGGGCTCAACGGCAAAGCGCAGTTGATTGAGCGATCTTTGCTGTGCCGGTCGAGCCTTATCGTTGGTTAAGCGCCACCGAATCACCGTTGGATCGAAGCTGACCCAACTTGATTGGGGAAGAACCGTGAGGCCTACTCGCGGCGAAGTTTTTACCAGCCCCATGTGCTCGAGTGTGCGCATGGTTTCACGGGCGACCGTGCGCGAGACATCGAATTTTCTTTCAATATCTGTCAACGTGAATGTCTGCCCAACTTTCATCACGCCGGCCACAATATCTGTACCAATAGAATCTAAAACTGGGTTCACCAAAGGCACACGCTGTGAATCAGTCATAAACGTTTAACCTCCCAGTAATTCGGCGTTTGTACAAACCTAGTATGGCTCATTTTGCTCCATGAGTGGTTACTGGGTTCAGTAGCTATCGAGCAAACTTCATCGATAAGCGAAAGCGTAGCGAATGTATACCGAATGTGGCTTGCTCACGAAGGATCCAAAGCGCAAGCAGAATCACATTATCTGCAGGTAAACACGGGTTAATTCGCCATGGTCTTCATGAAATGAGCCGGGAAAAGCTGCCTCATTGAGATGCGGCACCCGAGGCGGCTGAAGGGTTAGTTATTGGGTATGCTGGGAGGCTGAAATAATAAAACTTTCGAGGTAGAACAGGGTAGGTTGATTTCGTGTCGAATGAATATGACGAGTACATCGCTAACCACACAGATCCGGTAAAAGCGATTAACTGGAACGTCATTCCCGACGAGAAAGACTTGGAAGTTTGGGACCGTCTGACTGGTAACTTCTGGTTGCCAGAAAAGATTCCAGTATCCAATGACATTCAGAGCTGGAACAAGATGACTCCGCAAGAACAGCTAGCCACCATGCGTGTGTTTACTGGCTTGACTCTCTTGGACACCATCCAGGGCACGGTGGGCGCAATTTCTTTGCTGCCCGATGCTGAAACGATGCATGAGGAAGCGGTGTACACCAACATCGCTTTCATGGAATCCGTGCACGCGAAGTCTTATTCCAATATCTTTATGACCTTGGCATCGACTCCGCAGATTAATGAAGCATTCCGCTGGTCTGAGGAAAATGAAAACCTTCAGCGTAAGGCAAAGATCATCATGTCTTACTACAACGGTGATGACCCACTGAAGAAGAAGGTAGCTTCCACGCTTTTGGAATCCTTCTTGTTCTACTCCGGTTTCTACCTGCCGATGTACCTGTCCTCGCGCGCGAAGCTGACTAATACCGCTGATATTATTCGCCTCATTATTCGTGATGAGTCCGTGCACGGCTACTACATCGGCTACAAATACCAGCAGGGTGTCAAGAAGCTTTCTGAGGCTGAGCAGGAAGAATACAAGGCGTACACCTTTGACCTTATGTACGATCTCTATGAAAACGAGATTGAGTACACCGAGGATATCTACGATGACTTGGGCTGGACCGAAGACGTTAAGCGTTTCTTGCGCTACAACGCCAATAAGGCACTAAACAACCTGGGCTACGAAGGTCTCTTCCCAACTGATGAGACCAAGGTATCGCCAGCAATCTTGTCTTCGCTGAGCCCGAACGCTGATGAAAACCACGACTTCTTCTCTGGTTCTGGTTCGTCTTACGTTATTGGTAAGGCAGAAGACACCACCGATGATGACTGGGACTTCTAAAATAGCCTGCCAGGCATAGATAGCTATTGCCTGATAAGCGGCGGATGATTCACGTAGTGAGCCTCCGCCGCTTTTGTGATCGTGGGGGTTACCCAAAGTGTCGGAAATGCTCGTGATCGGCGAAAATGCCCATGAATTCATATTTGGCAAGCTTTGCTAATGACCGCGCATCATTCTATTGGATGACAACAACTGGGGGGTTGAAGCGGGGAGTTGGGGGAGGTTTTGCCAGGGAATTCAACGGAAAACTGTGGCGTATCCCACCTAAATTTATGGAACCGTTCTGAAGGCTCATTCGTGCGCCCCGTTCGTACTGGGACAACAGCGTCACTTTAGTAACAAAGCCCTAATCAGACGGGGGAGGGAAGATTATGATGAGCTGGCAATAAGGGAAAATAGTGCCTAATATAAGGCAGGTAAACCTTTAAGCACTTCAGGTTTGGTTCTGTCGTGCTTTGTATTCAGGAGGAAAACAATGACCGCTGTGGCGCCACGGCTAGACGATTATGTCCAGCCAACTCGTCCAGAGCCTTCCGGAAATGGAAAACCCGGTTCAAAGGCCTGGATGATGCTGACCACCACCGACCACAAGCAGCTAGGCATCATGTACATCATCATGTCCCTCGGCTTCTTCTTCCTCGGTGGCTTGATGGCACTGCTGATCCGCGCTGAGCTTTTCACCCCGGGTCTCCAGTTCCTTTCTAACGAACAGTACAACCAGCTGTTCACCATGCACGGCACCGTAATGCTGCTGCTGTTCTCAACCCCAGTCGTGTGGGGCTTCGCGAACTTCGTGCTTCCACTGCAAATCGGTGCTCCTGACGTGGCTTTCCCACGTTTGAACTCATTCGGTTTCTGGATCACCTCCGTTGGCGGACTTGTCATGCTGTCTGGTTTCTTGACCCCAGGTGGCGCAGCTGACTTCGGTTGGACCATGTACATGCCTTTGGCTGACGGTGTTCACACCCCAGGCGTTGGCGCAGACATGTGGATCATTGGTGTTGGCGCAACCGGTATTGGTACCGTGCTTTCCGCTGTCAACATGATCACCACCATTTTGACGATGCGTGCACCGGGCATGACCATGTTCCGTCTGCCAATCTTCGTGTGGGGTATTTTCATCACCGCTGTTCTGTCGCTGCTGATCTTCCCACTGCTGCTTGCTGCAGCACTTGGCGTTCTCTACGACCGCAAGCTTGGCGGCCACATCTACGACTCCGGCAACGGTGGCGCAATTCTGTGGCAGCACCTGTTCTGGTTCTTCGGACACCCTGAGGTCTACGTTATTGCGTTGCCATTCTTCGGTATCGTTTCTGAAGTTGTCCCAGTGTTCTCCCGTAAGCCACTGTTTGGCTACACCGGCATGGTCTTCGCAATGCTCGCAATTGGTGCACTGTCGATGGCTGTTTGGGCACACCACATGTTCGTAACCGGTGCGGTTCTGCTTCCGTTCTTCTCGTTCATGACATTCCTTATTGCGGTACCGACCGGTATGAAGTTCTTCAACTGGGTCGGCACCATGTGGAAGGGTCACATCACCTGGGACACCCCAATGATTTGGGCCATGGGCTTCATGGGCACCTTCCTCTTCGGTGGTATGACCGGCGTTATGTTGGCAGCTCCAGCATTGGACTTCCACTTGGCTGAGTCTTACTTCCTGATTGCGCACTTCCACTACACCGTCTTCGGTACCGTTGTATTCTCTGCATTTGCTGGCTTGTACTTCTGGTTCCCTAAGATGACCGGTCGTATGCTGGATGAGCGTCTGGGCAAGATCCACTTCTGGTTGACCTTCATTGGTTTCCACGGCACCTTCTTGATTCAGCACTGGGTCGGCAACATGGGTATGCCACGTCGTTACGCGGACTACCTGGAGTCTGATGGATTCACCATCTTCAACCAGATCTCCACGGTATTCTCCTTCATCTTGGGTGCATCCGTCATCCCACTGGTATGGAACATCTTCAAGTCCTACCGTTACGGCGAAATCGTTACCGTTGATGACCCATGGGGCTACGGTAACTCCCTGGAGTGGGCAACCTCTTGCCCTCCTCCACGCCACAACTTCGAGTCCTTGCCACGCATCCGTTCTGAGCGTCCAGCCTTCGAGCTGCACTACCCTCACATGGTTAAGCGTCTGCGCAGCGAAGCGCACTTTGGTCCAGGACACTAGATTGGATAGAATTAGTGCCTAAGCACTATTCATCCTCCTGACACTTCGCCACCTCCCGGTTCCTCGGGAGGTGGCTTTGTCGTATCATGGCTACGTGATATCTACTCATCTATTGATAATTGTTGGCCCTTCCATCCCAGACAATCTCCTTAATGATTTCGAGAAATTAGGAGTAGTCATCCTCGAGCAGCGCCCGGTACCGACCGATGCGCTCGACGGTGTTGAACTGGTGGTTAAATTTGAGGGCTCGGCGGCAGACCTTTCTGCAGTAGCCTCCGAGCATGGGGTCGATGTTGCCCTGTTACCCGTGGGAAGTTCTGTTTCCCGCGGTCTTATCTGCCTCGACTGTGACTCCACTTTGATTACGGGTGAGGTCATTGAAATGCTGGCGGCACACGCCGGCAAAGAAGCAGAAGTCGCAGAGGTGACCGATCGTGCGATGCGCGGCGAACTCGACTTCGAGGAGTCTTTGCGTGAACGTGTGGCAGTGCTGGAGGGGCTGGATGAATCAGTGATTGCTTCAGTCTCCCAGGCGATCGAATTAACCCCTGGGGTAAAAGATGCCTTGGCAACCTTGAAGGCCGAGGGTTACCGCGTAGCTGTGGTTTCCGGCGGCTTTATCCAGGTACTAGAACCACTAGCGCGTGAGCTGGGCTTGGATTATGTCCGGGCAAATACTTTAGAAATTGAAGACGGCCGCCTAACTGGTCGCGTCACAGGCAAAGTCGTAGACCGCAAGGCAAAAGAAGAATTCCTGCGGGAGTTCGCAGCGGACTTGGGCCTGGAAATGGAACAGACAGTCGCTGTTGGCGATGGCGCGAATGACATTGACATGATCAATGCTTCTGGCTTGGGTATTGCTTTCAACGCCAAACCAGCGTTGCGCGAGCACGCCGATGTGTCTATCCACCTTCCGACCTTGGCGGGGTTGGTGCAGATTCTCGGGGCGCAGGCCTTGGGAGATGACAAGTAGTGCCACCAGAGTTCCTCACAGCGCACAAGCTGCTTGTCGATGCCTGCACGGGCCGTTCCTGGCGCGACATCGACGAAGATCCGCAGCATCCAGAAACCGTTCAAGCGATGCAAATAGCGCTGAATTTACCTAAGGCCACTCCGCCATCACGCATTGAGGTCCTAGAATCTGCAGCGCGTGCTGTCGTTGCTGTGTGCCTGGATGAGCGGGCAGGCCAAGATGGATTCTTCGCGGAAGCATTAGGGCAGTGGTACGGCCACCGTATCCGCAAGGTCGCCCGACGTGCGCGCAATAAGGCGTGGGAAGACGTGCAAGGCCTGACCGGAGTAACGGTCAGTAATCAAGCCCGGGCTTTTATTCCTTCAGCAGTGAAGGATGTCCCCGCACCGATTGCGAAACTACAAATCGGACACACTGATCTCCCGCACGAAGAGGTTGGTGCGCCTTTAGCTAATGCGCCGGTAATTTACGTGGATAACACCTTGGAGATGACCGCGGGTAAGGCTGCAGCCCAAGTCGGACACGGGTCGATGCTCTACGCTGCGTCCTTGAGTGCGCAAGAGGTTTGGAAGTGGAAGCAACAGGACTTTCTACTCAGTGTGCGCGAAGTACCCCGTGAAGTCTTTAACAAAGCCCTCGAGGTACCTGATGCCGTGGTTATCCGCGATGCCGGTTATACCGAGGTGGCACCTGACTCCGCGACGGTAGTCGCCTTGCCTTCGCCGTTAGGAAGCTAGGATGCCACGAGGCGCTTGAGCGCGCCACGCACGGTGTCAGGGTTGGTGGTGGGCCAAAATTGCGGCATGGAATTTTTCAGGAATCCGCCGTAGCGTTTGGTCTCCAAGCGGTTGTCTAACACCGCAACTACGCCGCGGTCGCTGGTGGAGCGCAGCAAACGGCCAGCACCTTGGGCCATGAGCAGCGCAGCGTGGGTGGCAGAGACTTCCATAAACCCCTTGCGGCCGGCGGCGTTAGCTGCCTCCGTGCGTGCCTGCAGCAGCGGCTGGTCGGGGCGGGGAAAAGGAATGCGGTCAATTAGCACTAAAGAACACGCAGGCCCTGGCACGTCCACACCCTGCCATAGGGTTAGGGTGCCAAAGAGGCAGGAATTTTCATGCTTGGAAAATTTCTCCACCAACGCACCCGTGGTGTCTTGGCCTTGGACGTAGATATCAAAAGGTATCTGCATCCGCAGTTTCTCTGCGGCCTCTTCTGCTGCCCGACGCGACGAGAATAGCCCTAAGGTGCGGCCGCCGGCGGCCATGATGAGCTCTTTCATCTCTTTCAACGTCTCTTCGGCAATGCCATCGCGCCCCGGGGCAGGCAGATGAGACGCCACGTATAAAATGCCCGATTTGGCGGGATTAAATGGCGTGCCGGCATCCATGGAGTCCCACGTGCCCTTCGGCATCCCCCACTGCGCAGCCATCGCATCAAAGCGGCCGCCGAGCGCCAGCGTTGCTGAAGTCAGCACGACGGTATTTTGCCCAAAGAGGTTCTCGCGCAGCATATCTGCCACCGATAACGGGGCAACCGCCAAAGAAGAATCGTCCACCCAGACCACGTCATCTTGGTCAGCGGCATCATCGGTGTCAAAGACTTCCAAGATACGGTGAATGGTCTCGGCCATCTCTGATAGGTGGTTAGTCAGGTTCTGGCGTTCAGCGAATTTCTCCGGGTCATTGGTGGACTCACCTTCGCTAGGGCGGGAAACAGCAGTCTTGCACTCAATGATTGCAGTGGCCAAGCCGTCGAGCTGATTCTTGGACGGCTCATCCATATCCACCCACCGGCCGGAGTCATAGGAATCGATGAAGATCGCAAAATCATCGGCAAGCTCTGCTAGGCGGATATCTTTGCCTTCAGCACCTAAAGACTTAGCGCGGTTTGCGGCCATCTTGATGGCACGCGCATTAATCTCTGCAGTGGCCACGGAAGTAATACGAGCATCCAGCTCGTGTGCCTCATCCACAATCACCACGTCATGTTCGGGCAAGATATTGGTTTCCGCGGCGGCATCGATAGCCAAAAGTGCGTGGTTGGTCACCACGATATCGACCTGAGATGCCTTCTGTTTGGCCAATTCGGCGAAACAATCCTCGCTTTGGGGACAGCGGGATGCCCCCAAGCATTCGCGTGAGGTGACAGATACCTGCCGCCATGCGAGATCGGGAACGCCGGGGACTAAATCATCCCGGTCACCAGTTTCGGTTTCATCAACCCACTCAAAAACCCGCTTAACGTGCTTGCCGGTCCAGGAAATATCCTCATCTTCGAGCAGCGTTTCATCGGGCTCAAATCCTGCCTGCGCAACCTTGTTAAGACAAGCGTAGTTGTTGCGGCCCTTCATAATCGCAAACGTAGGTTTGCGTTGCATATGTGGCTCCAGTGCCTCCACCAACCGGGGAAGGTCGCGCTCTACCAGCTGGCGCTGCAACGCAATGGTTGCGGTAGAGACAATGATGCTGGAGCCCGTATTATGCGCATGACGAATCGCCGGCACCAGATAGGCTAAAGACTTGCCTGTACCGGTGCCAGCTTGCACAGCCAAGTGGCGTTCGGACTCTAAAGCTTTAGTGACAGCTTGAGCCATAGCGTGCTGGCCATCGCGGCGGGCACCACCCAAGGCAGCTACGGCTTGGTCTAGCAATTCTTCCGTTGTCTGATTGAGGGGTTCGTCATTCACCTCACCGAGTCTAAGCTATCTGCGCAAATCCCCGAAACGGCTTTACCCGCTGTAAAACGTTTTAAGTTATTCGAAGCCCACGTAGCGGGTGTGCACGGCAGGTTCATCGCGCGTCAGCGCCAGGCCTTCCCATGGCAAGGTCTTGATGCTGTGCGCCAGGTACTCGCGGGATTCATCAAGGCTTGGTTGCTTGTCGACGATTTCCCCGTCCCGAATCAAAGGCACCGTCAGCATCTTGGAGCTTAAGTGACCGGTATCAGGCTCCTCGCTATCAAATGGGAAGATAATCTCTTCGATAGCAACGCCAGAGGAACGGTAGGAGCGCAGGGCGCGCTTGGCCCCGCCGACGGACTTTTTCGCTTCAGAGCGCTTGGCGACGGGATGTCCATCGACTTCCACGATTTTGTACACCATGCTCGCGGTTGGCGCACCAGAACCAGTGACTACGGAAGTACCCACACCGTAGACATCCACTGGGTCACCGCGCAGGCCAGCTATTGCAAACTCATCGAGGTCAGAGGAAACCACGATCTTGGTGTTGTGCGCACCTAAATCATCGAGC
Source organism: Corynebacterium sp. J010B-136 (assembly GCF_002967075.1). Classification (GTDB taxonomy): domain Bacteria; phylum Actinomycetota; class Actinomycetes; order Mycobacteriales; family Mycobacteriaceae; genus Corynebacterium. Next base: position 36,012 of record NZ_PUGE01000008.1, read on the forward strand.
TGCTTGCGCACGCGGCGGGTGATGGCGCCTAAGTTTCCAGAGTCAATACGCACTCCGCCTAGTTCTACGCCAGCGACCTCGATGGCGTTATTGACGCCCTGGGTGATATCGAAAGTATCTACCAAGAGCGTGGTTTTGACGCCGTGGGCTTCAATTTGGGATTTAAAAGCGGCCTTTTCATTCGCACTGCCGTCGTCATTGACGTGAGCCAAAGTCCAGGAGTGCGCCGCGGTACCCGATGCCGGAATGCCGTAGCGGGCTGCAGCTTCGAGGTTCGACGTAGATTCAAAGCCCGCGAGGTAAGCCGCGCGTGCAGCAGTAACTGCCGCCTGCTCATGCGTACGGCGCGAACCCATTTCAATGATTGGGCGGCCATCGGCTGCCACCACCATGCGGGAGGCCGCAGAAGCTACCGCGGAATCGGAGTTCATAATCGACAAGATGACGGTTTCTAATAAAACGCACTCGCCGAAGCTGCCGCGAACCGTCAGCAGCGGGGAGTTAGGGAAAAATAACTCGCCCTCGCGGTAGCCGTCAATCTGCCCTGAAAAGCGGTAATTGCGCAGGTAATCTAATGTCGTTGGATCTAAAAAGGTCAGGGTTTCTAATTGTTCTTCCGTAAAGCGGAAGTTCTTCACTGCCTCCAGCACGCGCGGAATGCCAGCGACAACACCGTAACGACGTTCATTAGACAGCCGGCGGGCGAAGACTTCGCAGACAACTGGGCGGTCAGCGGTGCCATCGACAAGCGCTGCTTGCAGCATTGTCAGCTCATACATGTCGGTGAGCAGTGCCGTGGATGGAGCCGTGGATTGGGAATTATTTAACTGAGGGTTCACAGCGAACAATTCTAGCGCGCGAGATCGATGATCGGCGGCATCTTGGGTCAAACCCGCGCATTAATCGAACTGCAGCACCAGCCACACCATGTCATCGCCGGCAGAATATGCTGCTGAGACCGCCATGTGCAAATTGGACGGCTGCATCAATACTGCTGCGTGTGGTTCGGAGGTACGCAGCATTTCGATAAATTCATATCCGGAGGCATCGGCAAGCGGCAAATGAGCCTGCAACATGCTGATATTTTCTTCAACTGGGTCTTCTTGCCCGGTTAAAGCATTTGTTTGTGCCTTATACTGCGTCGCGGCCTGGCGCTCTGGATATTTAATAGCCATGCCTAAGTGCTGCTCTTGACGCATCTGGTTCACTGCATCGTAGACCTCGGTTTCAATGGTCGCGAGTTTCGTCTGTACCTCGAGCGGGGGAGGCACATAATCAGGATGCCCGGTTACTGGAATTTCCTCGGAAGTATCCTCGCCGTCACCATCACCATCGGGCGACGAGGTGCCACCGGAAGCGATCGCGGCAATGAGAGTAAGCGTCAGCGTAATCGCCGTAATTCCGATTTTAAGAAGGTTCGCGGGATTAGTACCAGAGAAAAGTTCCTGGAATTTTTTGGCGATAGACGGTGGCAATTGCATGTTCTTGGGCCTTTGCAAGCAGCTAAGCGGAAGGTGCAGTGCCTAACTCTAGCGAAAATCTCCTATGAAAGTAAGAAAGTTCGTTAAGCTAGGAGCCATGTACGTGCAACTAAGTTCCCCCATGGCTTCTCCGGAGCTCGATGAGGCAATAGAAGTCTCGGTGCAGTCGGAAGAAAATCTCCCGTGGATGTGCATCGTTTGGGATGACCCTGTCAACCTCATGAGCTATGTGGCTTATGTTTTTCAAACCGTGTTGGGCTATGACAAAAAGCGCGCCAATGAATTAATGATGCAAGTGCATACTGAAGGCAAAGCCGCAGTAAGCTCAGGTGAACGTGACAAAGTCGAAGCCGACGTGAAAAAGCTGCAAGTAGCAGGGCTTTGGGCAACGATGCAGCAGGCAGGTTAAAAGATAGATGCAACCATGGAGAAAGAAAAAGGCTCTATTACGCGGCGCGAAGTTTCAAACCGTCTTGGAGCCTATGGAACGAGAGGTCTTAGGAAACCTCACGTCCACCGTCAGTGAAGCCATTATTCAACGAGCGCAATCTGCTCCCAAAGATGAGCTGGCTGAAATGATGGATATGCCCAGTGGGCACAAAGAAGCCCCAGCAGATCCTTCCTTAGCGCGACTTTTTCCAGACTTTTTCGCAGAAGGCGAAGAAGAATATGACGGGGATGCAGGCTTGATGCGCAGTCTGCATGAAAATGACATCGCCAAAGAAAAACTGCGCAACCTGCAAGTCATCAACCACGCGCTCGGGCCAGTCGGTGGGGTAGAAGTCTCCATCGAAGAAGCTGATGCGCACGCATTTCTTGCTGGTCTCAATGACCTGCGCCTGTACTTGGCCAGCGGGCCTATTTTTAGCGAAGAAGATGAACAAAACCGCGACACTTTGGTGGAGTGGCTTGGATATTGCCAAGATTCCTTATTAGAAGCCTTAGTTGGCTAGCTAAGAAAGAAGACGGCGACGTCAGCTGGAGTGGGTTAAACTAAAAGCCATTATGACTTACCCAGCACCGATTCCGCAGCCCGCCGGCAAAAGAACCTCCAACAACGGTATTTCGGCGAATTACACCAAGCGTGGCCGCATTGCCACCGGGTTAACCTTTGCGCTCGGCTATGTTGCAGTGCTGTGGCTAGTGCATCTAGTCAACACCTTCATCTTCGGCGGCGCGCTGACGAATTTCGGTATTCACCCGCTGGATTTCAATGGTCTGTTGGGCATTATTACCTCGCCCTTTTTACACGCTAACTTTGAGCACCTGATTTCTAACTCCATTTCAGGCGCCATCTTCTGCTTTTTAGTTGGTCTTTCTGGCCGCCGCGCCTGGTGGGAAGTCACCCTACTAGTTGTATTAATCGGCGGGATCGGCACGTGGCTGCTTGGCGGGCCCGGTACCAATCACATCGGCGCTTCCGGCGTGGTCTATGGCTGGTGGGCCTACTTGCTGCTTCGCGGTATCTTTAACCGCTCCCTGGGCCAGATTGCTTTGGGCATCCTCTTAGGCATTTTCTACTCCGGCATGATTTTCGGGGTATTGCCAATCTATGAAGGGGTTTCCTGGCAAGCGCACCTCTTCGGTGCGGCCGGCGGTGTTCTAGCGGGTAGTGTTATCACTTCAGATGACACCAAGGCGCAGATTGCTCGTCGTAAAGCGAAGGCGGTTAGATAAGTGGACCAGTTAGCTTCCATCGGCATTTTTGATTCAGGTGTCGGTGGTTTAACTGTTGCGCGCACAATCATGGAGCAATTGCCGCAGGAATCCATAATCTATGTTGGTGACACAGCGCATGCCCCATACGGTCCGCGGGAATTAGAAGATGTGCAAAACCTCTCGCGCGAAATCGCTGATGATCTAGTAGCGCGCGGCTGCAAGATGCTAGTGATTGCGTGCAATACCGCTACCGCAGCATTTTTAGATGAAGCCCGTGACCGCTATGACATCCCCGTGGTGGAAGTCATCCGGCCGGCAGTGCGCCGTGCGCTGGCGACAACACGCAACCACAAGGTCGGCGTTATCGGTACAGAGGGCACCATTAATTCCCAGGCCTACCAACGTCTTTTTGCCCGAGATGAGCAGGTAGAAGCACTTGCGGTAGCGTGCCCAGACTTCGTACCTTTTGTGGAACGCGGCATTACCTCCGGTCGGCAGATTCTGGGAGTGACAGAAGCGTATCTTGCTCCGCTGCAGGCAGCCGGGGTTGATACTTTGGTGCTTGGGTGCACGCACTACCCCTTGTTAACTGGCATTATCCAGCTGGCCATGGGGGATAATGTGACCTTGGTGTCTTCTGCCGAAGAAACCGCCAAAGATGTTTTGCGTATCTTGACCGAGCGGGATGAGCTCGCGCCGGTGGATAATAAGCCCACCCGCAAATTTGAGTCCACGGGCGATCCAGAAACTTTTTCGCGTCTTGCACAACGATTTTTGGGCCCTCAGCTGTAGCTTTGCCGCGCGGTGAGGATCCCCACATGGGGCTATAGTTAGTGTCTTTGGCCGTTAGAAGGTATGTATTTCAAGCTTTTTGGCTTAATTCATGACAACATAGCCTCATGAAGTTGACCATTCTAGGATGCTCGGGCAGTGTGCCCAGTCCTAATAACCCTGCGTCAGGTTACTTGGTTTCTTTCCCAGACGCACCATCTATCGTGATGGACTTAGGTCCTGGAACCTTTGCGGCGTTGCAGGAAATCCAGGACCCGTGCGATGCACACATGACCTTTAGCCATCTGCATGCGGATCACTGCACTGACTTTCCATCGTTGATGGTCTGGCGCCGTTTCCACCCGGATGCCCCAGCTGCCTCGCGCAATTTCATGTTTGGCCCCCACGATGCCCCAACGCACCTAGGGCGAATGAGCGCGGATCATATTGATGAAGTGGATGATTTCTCGGATTCTTTCGCGTTCTCTGCCTGGGAGCACGGTAAGCGCGAGCTTATCGATGATGTCTATATGACACCTTTTCATGCCATCCACCCGATTGAGGCGTTTAGCCTGCGCATGGAGCACTCGAAGACTGGCAAGGTAATCTGCTACACCGGTGATACCGCCTACACCGAAGATTTGGTGCCAGCAGCGCAGAATGCGGATATCTTCCTCGCGGAGGCAGCCTGGGGTTGTGAGACCGAAGGCCGCCCACAGGGCATGCACATGTCGGGCAATCAGGCCGGGCGTTTAGCAACGCTTGCCGATGTCAAAAAGCTCGTCCTGGTTCATCTGCAGCCATGGAGCGATCCGCAATCTACCCTCGATGCAGCACGTTCAGAATTTGATGGGGAAATTGTGCTGGGCGCGCCGGGCATGGAGTTTGAACTTTAACCACGCGCGGTACCCTTGAGGACATGACTGATTTTCAACGTGCTGATGGTCGTGACTTAGACCAGCTGCGAAGTGTCCGTATTACCCGCAATTTCACCACTAATCCTGCCGGCTCTGTGCTGGTTGAGTTCGGCAACACCCGCGTGATGTGTACTGCTTCTGTGCAGCAGGGCGTTCCGCGTTTTAAGAAGGATTCCGGTGAAGGCTGGTTGACTGCGGAATACGCTATGCTGCCCTCTGCAACCCATGACCGTATGCCACGTGAGTCCATGAAGGGCAAGGTCAAGGGCCGCACTCATGAGATTTCTCGTCTGGTCGGCCGTTCCCTGCGCGCGGCGATTGATTTGAGCCAGCTCGGCGAGAACACCATCCAGATCGACTGTGATGTGCTTCAGGCCGATGGCGGCACCCGCACCGCATCGATTACGGGTGCATATGTCGCGCTTGCCGATGCCATCGCTGTCCTCAAAGACCAAGGCGTCGTTCCCGGCGAGCCACTTCTAGACCCCATCGCTGCGGTCTCTGTCGGCATCGTCGAGGGCAATGTCTGCTTAGATTTGCCCTATGAGGAAGACTCCCGCGCAGAAGTTGACCTGAATGTTGTCATGCAGGAATCCGGCAACTTCGTGGAAGTTCAAGGCACCGGTGAAAACGGTCTCTTCGGACGCGATGAGCTCAACGCCATGCTCGATGTTGCACAGAAGGGCTGCTTTGAACTCATCGCGGCTCAGCGCGCAGCACTTGGAATCTAGGTCGCATGAAACTTCTTGTTGCATCGAATAACGCGAAGAAACTCGGCGAGCTGGAAAAGATTCTGGCTGATGCCGGCATCGATTCCGTTGAGCTAGTTCCACTGCGTGACGTCGAACCTTATGCCGAGCCCGTCGAAGACGGACGCACCTTTGCCGATAATGCTTTGATTAAAGCGCACGCCGGCGCGAAGGCAACGGGTCTTGCCTGCATTGCTGACGATTCCGGCATTGCCGTGGAAGAACTCAACGGCATGCCAGGTGTGCTTTCTGCACGCTGGTCTGGTCAGCACGGCAATGATGCGGCGAATAATGAATTATTGCTGGCGCAGATGGAACATGTTCCGTCCGAACGCCGCCAGGCGGCTTTTGTTTCGGTGTGCGCCTTGGTCACTCCGGCGGGCCAAGAGCACGTTGCCGAAGGACGCTGGCCGGGCACACTGCTGACAGCCCCGCGTGGTGAGGCTGGCTTTGGCTATGACCCGCTCTTCCAACCCGAAGGTGACACTCGTTCCTCCGCGGAGCTGACTGCTGAGGAAAAGAATGCCGCCTCGCACCGCGGGCGTGCATTGGCACAGTTGGTGCCGGTCATCGAAAAGCTCGCTGCCTCACGCTAGCTCACAAGCTTGAGAGGCAAGAAAACCTAGCTTGGGAATAGTGAAAGGACCGTACATTACAAAAGTACGGTCCTTTGCTTTGGGATATCCTCAGCTCATTCAGCTAAAACTTCAGGATTGAGCTCTTAAAGCTGGAACATTGCCTTGACCTGGTCGCGACGCTTGATCTCCATCCAGAAGGAGAAGAAGGGGATCACACCGGCAAGAGCGGTGGTAAACCATTGGCCCACAGACCAACGTGCTTTAGGCGCCAGGTTCAAAATGGAAAGCAAGTACACCATGTAAGCAAGACCGTGAGCCTGTGCAATCAGGGTGGCCCAGTCCGGCATTTCCATGCCTATGATGTATTCCAAAATCATGCGGATAACCAGGATTACCAGGAATATACCGGTAATCGTCGCGGCAATGGTGAAGAATTTCAATGCGGTATCAACGCGCTTCTGACGTTCTGGGTGTACCTGCTGCGGGCTAGCCATTTTAAAGAAAAGTCCTTTTCGGTTGTGAAGGGGTGGTGGAAACTATTGATTTCCAAGCTCTAGCTTTAATAGATTCTAGAAATCCACTTGATGGTCATCTCGGCGCTGCTCGGATGTTGATTGCCTCCGCCGCGGCTGGTTCAGGGCGTTGAACTCTTCAACACTTAGCTGCCTGCGTTGGGGAAGGAAGTTTTCGTCAATCTTGGTGACTTGGTCATCAGTATCTTGTGGTGCCTGGTAGACAAAGTCTTCAGTGCCGGATTGGGCAGCTTCATTTTCTGCATCAATTCGTTGATTCTCGTAATGCAGTGCCGTGCGATATGCGTAAATCACAAAGGCTGCAAAGAGCGGCCATTGAAAGGCGTATCCCAGATTTTGGAAGGTGCCCGAGCCGGATTGAAAGCGCGTCCACTGCCACCATGCAAGGCCAAGAAAGGCAACTACGAAAAACCCGATGAGCACAAAATGCCACCATCGTGGTTTGATTTTATTTCGCTGCTGACTCACATCTTCCACCCTACCCATGATTTTCCAAAAGCCCTATTTGCTCGATTATTAGTTTGGCCACGATTTGTTGTACTATCAATTCCGCAGGCGCCCGTGGCGGAATTGGCAGACGCGCTAGATTTAGGTTCTAGTGTCCTCAGGGCGTGTGAGTTCAAGTCTCACCGGGCGCACCATGAAAGACCACCTAATTAACTTAGGTGGTCTTTTCTATGCCTGAAGCAATGTTGCGCTGGAAAATAGGTAGTGCGCATAAACTAATTTTGTGCGACCATGGATTAGGTAACCCTTTTCAATCAGTTCAATACATAGTGTGAGGCTTCGAGTTCATCGGGGTGTCCACGCCCTATCCAGTCGGTGATAATTTTGACTACTTTAATTGTGCTTGCAGTCCTCTTACTCCTCGTTGTGGTGACCATTTTTGATGGCTACTTCATTGTTCGCACTCGAGAGGCCGCCATCGTTGAGCGCCTCGGTAAGTTCAACAAGGTCGCGCACGCGGGTTTCCACTTCAAGCTGCCTTATATTGACCGCGTTCGTGACAAGATTTCTTTGCAGATTCACCAGCTGGACGTCATGGTTGAAACCAAAACCAAAGACAACGTCTTCGTGCAGATTCCAGTAGCCGTGCAGTATGAAACAGTCGAAGGTCGGGAGCGCGAAGCGTTCTACCGCCTATCCGACCATGAACAGCAGATTATTGCCTACGTACAGGACAACGTTCGCTCTTCGGTCGCGAACATGAATCTGGATGATTCCTTCTCTTCCAAGGACACGATTGCTCAAAACGTTGGTTTGTCCCTGCGTGACAACATGGCGGAGTACGGCTGGAACTTCGTGAACACCCTGGTGACCGATATTCGCCCTGATGCCCGTGTACGTGAATCCATGAACTCGATTAACGCGGCACAGCGTGAGCGTGAAGCAGCCGTTGCTCAAGCTGAGGCTGAGAAGATTCGCGTCATTAAAGAAGCAGAAGGTTCCGCTGAAGCCCGCAAGCTACAAGGTCGCGGTGTTGCTGAGCAGCGTAAGGAAATTGTTGAAGGTATCGCAGCGCAGTATGAGATGTTGCGTGCCGCAGGTATTGATGAATCTCCAGAAGCTTTGATGCTGGTATCGCAGTACCTAGATGCAATGGTGGATGTCTCCAGCAACTCCCAGTCCAACGTTTTGTTCATGCCTTCGAACCCAGGCGGGATGGGCGACATTTTCAACGGTATGCGTGATGTTCTCATGTCTTCGCACGCCCTCGATAAAAACGATGGCTCCGCAAAGGTTGCTGATAACAAGCCCCGCCAGATTTCCCAGCCGCAGCCCCAGTCCAATCCGGCACAATCCCAGCCGAGCCAGCAGCGCCAGCAGCAGCCGCAGCAGGTTCAGTCCGCGCGTGAGTACTTCAATGAAATGCGCGACCAGCTCCGTGGTGGCGGCCAGTAATTTTTAGCCCAGCGTTGAACGCTACGCATTGAAAAGACCCTGCTTCGGCAGGGTCTTTTGCGATCCTCAGGGTGTGCGGTGGTTAAGCCCACGGGTTGCGCAGGCTGCGGCGGATAGCCCACCACGCAGCTATCGCCGGGGCTGCACCCACAGCTAGAACCAAAAGGAAGCGTTGCCAGGATTCGAGCATAATTGGGAAGACTACGTCTGGATTTTCTGCACGTTGATAAGCAGTCCAGCTCAAGTAGATCGTGACAGCAATGAGAAGGGCAAGCGCAACCACGCCTGATATTCCCATCGTCAGCAGCTGCGGCCAGCGGCGAAGCGAGATTCCCACCGCAAGGCCTGTGATGGTGAAGGTTAAGAAAGCCGACACCAAAATCAAGTAGGTCCAGGCCACAGAAGCTGCCGTAATTCCCATATCTGGGAGCACGTATTCCGCGCCGTTGGTATCAAGATGCGTAACTGGGCCGTCAGTATTAACAAACCAGTCATACCAGGTGTAATAGGGCGAATTTCTTTGCATGATCAGCGCTGATGCAGCCGCAATCGCCGCCATCACAGCCGACCACAGAGCTGCGGTCGTAAGTGCGCCGCCGACCCAGCGTCGAGCAGGAACGTCGAGTGCGTGGAGTTTTGGCCAGTTGTGGCCGGCAATAGTGAAGAGTAAACCGCTCAAAAATAGTCCGCCCCATGTCCATAGCCCTCCATCGAAGGCCCACCAGCGACCGAAAGCAAGTGCGAGGGATACGACTATGAACGCGAAGAGGAATTCGCGCCGGACGGGTTTTAAGAAAGCAGCGAACATTTCAGTTCCTTTCGGTAGAAGCCAGCAAGTTGATAAGCGTGGGGTCATCGGCAGTCGAAATATCGATACCCTCAGCGTGTGCGCGAACAGTCTCCGAAGAAGACAAGGCTTCGGCTAGGGTGACTGCGGAAATACCGCCTAAAGCCCGCGTGTCGACGACCTTCTTCCGCGTGACAATCTCTTCAACAACAGCTGTAGAACCAGTAAGCGTTGGGAAATTCTCGCGGACGATGTCTAGTTCCACGGGGGCGGACACACTGTTGTCATAAACGGTAATGACGTGTTCAACAAGGCCGACTAAGTCCTCAGCGCGGTGCGATGCAATGACGACAATGCGGTCGGACTCGGCGAGCAATTCGATGAAGACCTCGCGCAGCATCGTTCGGGAATCGATGTCTAATCCATCGAGTGGTTCATCAAGCAGCAGCATTGGTCTATCGGATGCCAGGGTGCTTGCCAAAGTAAGCAAGCGACGCTGCCCAGCGCTTAACGATGCAAACCGTGCCTTAAGCGAGATGTCACCGAGGATGCGCGATGCGAGCGCATCATCAAAGTTAGGACGAGCAAGGCGAGCACACGCTAAGTGGTCGGCAACCGTGTAACCCGCAAACGTCGCATCGGCAGCCGATGGCGCAATGGATGCATTGCCTTGGGCATGAAGCTTTCGCAGCAACGTGGTTTTACCCGCCGCATTAGGGCCAATGAGGCCATATGCGCCAGGGGAGAGGTCGAGGGTCATAGTCGGTTCCTTTCCTCATCGAGGAGACGGTTAAGTTCCGCGTCGCTTAAACCAAGTGCGCGTGCTTCATCAAGAAGCGGACGAATAAAGCTGGCGGCAAGATTTTCGCGCCGGGTGGCACGAACTTTCTCACGAGCACCATGGACTACGAACATGCCCAGGCCGCGACGCTTTTCGAGCAAGCCTTCATCGACAAGCAGCGTGAGCGCTTTGGCACTTGTGGTGGGGTTGACTGAATGAAAAGCAGAGAGTTCATTCGTGGACGGCGCGCGTTCGCCTTCCGGCAAAAGACCAGAAGAAATCTGGTCGCGAATACCCGCGGCGAGGCGCTGATAGATGGGTCGAGTTTCAGGCATTGGCGGCTCCTTAGGTTTATGGGTTAACCACCTGTGTGGGTAACCATATAGCCATTTGCGGACAAATGGCAATAGCAAAGGTCAAAATGCTTAGTTTGTGCAGGTAGCGAGCTGGGTGTGCAGCGCGTCTTTTTCTGCGGGGGTTACCCACAGTCCGTATTCGGACTTCACGTCAATGATGTCGCGGGCGTATTCGCAACGGTGCCGGCGCTGCGGTGGGAGCCAGGTTGCGGCATCGCCAGCGCCCTTTTGTGAATTCAGGCGACCTTTTACCGCGCGCAGATTGCGCGGGTCGTTGGCAAAGTTGCGACGCGTTTCCTCGTCCCATTGTTGCGCGCCTTTTTGCCAGGCATCGGCAAGTGCCACGATGTGGTCAATTTGAACTTCGGAAGATGTCGAACGCCCGCGGGTGAAATCGATGGTCTCACCACTGTAAGCGTCGTGCAGCGTGCCCGATAAAACCACGCAGCCGTAGGTGCCTTCTTTAATTTCTGTGTTGACCAGGTCGCGGCGCAAAATATCGTTGCGGGTATCGCAGCCGTTGTGGCCAAATTCCACCGTGACATCATCACTCCATGCCTGGCCGAAAAGTTCACGTTCATAACCGGTCTTTGGCGCACGTCCTGCAACGCGCAGGCTGTCTAGAATTTGGACGTAGTGATGGGAAACATCCGGTTGGGCAGCGGTAGCTTCCTGCGTGGCTGGTGCTGTTTCCGCGAAAGTTTCAACCGACCCAGGCTGGGCATTCCGGGAATCGGCGTCATTGTAAAAAGCAACGCCAATGATGATTGCTAAGAGAATGAGAATTTGAACAGCAATCGTTGCCACACGCTTTAAACCTTTAGTCATGATGGATGATGATTCTAGACTGCCAGTGGGACACACTCGAAGTTGGTGACGAAAACATGTTTGATAAAAGCGTGCTTGATAACTGTTCAGATTCGGTGTTGCGAAGGGCTATGCGCGGCGCATCCGTGCTCGCATAAGAAGAATTGCGCCCAGCGCGACGGGCGCAATACCAACCACGGCGAGATAGAAAGTTTCGCCAGCTGGGGAATTTGGATCGTAGAACGTCGAAAGAGCACCGGCGAGCGATGAGCCAATGGCCATTGTGAGAAAGTAGAGCGCTGAGAACCGAGTGTTAAAAGCGCGGGGAGCGTGAGTGCCGGCGGCAGCCATCGCGACGGGTCCGACGAAAAGCTCGCCCAGTGTCATGAGCAAAATAGTCCCGCCAAGAATTAGGAATGGAGTCGAGCCGGGGCCTGTGCCAGTAAAGGGGAGCAAGAGAAACATTCCGGCGCCAGCAATGATGACGCCAATGCTTGTCAGTGTGCGGTTGTGTGGGGAGAACTTTGAATAGCGCAGGAAAAGTGCTGCAAGCATTGGGCTAAATAACAAGATGAATAGCGGGTTTAGGGACTGAGTCCACGCTGCCGGAATGAGGAATCCGAAGACCTCACGGTTTAAGCGTTGCTCTGAATAGACAGCGAGGACGCCATAAATCTGCGATTGCAGGCACCAATAGACCACAGAGCATACGAAAATAGGAAGAAATTCGCGCACCTTGACGCGTTCTGTAGGGGTAACCAGCGGTGAGCGGAACATGGTCCACATAAGGAAACCGGCGACGCCTACTGTCAGCGCTAGGAGAACGTATGAAATCGTAGTGGGATCTAGCCATAGAACTGCGCATATTCCGGCAATGCAACACGCGAGAGTAGCGGCTGCAGTCCGATAGTAGTCCTGTTTACCTAATGAGTGTGCAGGCTTTGCGATGACATCTTTGAGCCGGTCATCTGCATTTTTGAGAATAAAGCGACGCTCAACGGCATAGCTTAAAAGCCCGATGATCATGAGCGTGCCAGCTGCCATAAAGCCCACGTGGTAGTTATAGCGCTGGGCCAGCCAACCGGTCAGAAGCGGGCCGAAAAGACCTCCGATGTTAATCCCGCAATAAAAGACCTGGAAACTGGCATCGCGCGCGCCAGGGTTGGCCTCAAATACCGCACCCAAGATGGTGATAGCTGCTGTCTTAAGCAGGCCAGAACCGGCCGCGATGGGAAGAAGCCCAGCGATGAGCCCTAGGTAGCCGGGGACAAGTGACAGGCACAGGTGTCCGATCACCAGCATTAATGCGCCGGTCAGAAGTGTTCGTTCCGCCCCTAAGAGATGGTCCGCAATCCATCCACCGACAAATGTGAACAGGTAAAGCAAGCTGCCGTAGGCACCAAGTAGTGCGGTGGCATGGGTTTGTTCCATGCCAAGTCCGCCGTCGGTGACTGTTGAATACAGATAGTAGGCCAAAATCGCCTGCATTCCGTAGAAGCTGAAGCGTTCCCACATCTCTACCCCGGCGATGGTGGGGACGGTGGAGCGGGCAACCGGAGATTTTATTGAATGGTGTTCAATTATGGTCATGGGAGACAATGTATCGCATGGTTTGATGTGATAAACAAGTGGGTATGGAATTATTGAACAGTGTTCATGGGAGCGTGCTGGAACTGGACGGCAACGCCGTTCGCGATGTTGATTCCGCGCACATTTGGCACCCCTACGCCGCGCCAGGCCAAGACGTCTTTGTGGTCGCAAGTGCAAATGGCGTGTATCTCACCATGGCGGATGGAGCCGAGCTGATTGATGGAATGTCATCGTGGTGGTCCGCCGCCCACGGGCACAAGCATCCGCGGCTTGTGGCCGCGGCAAAGAAGCAGATAGACACAATGAGCCACGTCATGTTCGGCGGGCTTACTCACGCACCGGCCGCGCAGCTGACGAAGAACCTGATGCATCTCACCGATGGCGCGTATTCCCAGGTCTTTTACTCGGATTCGGGCTCAGTCGCCGTAGAAGTTGCCATGAAAATGGCGCTGCAGTGGGCACGCGGGCGCGGCAAGAAAGCGGACCGGTTCTTGACGTGGAGGTCTGGGTACCACGGGGATACTTTCGCGACGATGAGCGTGTGCGATCCAGTCGGTGGAATGCACGCCATGTGGGGACCTAATGTCCTGACCGAACAAGTTTTTGCGGATGCGCCACCGGTTCGTGGGGCTTCGGCCACCCAGCGAGCGAAGTACTTGGAGCACCTAGAGCAGCTTATCGATGAGCCAATAGTCGCCCTGTTAATTGAACCCGTGGTTCAAGGTGCTGGCGGGATGCGGTTTCATGACCATGAACTGCTCGTTGGGGTGCGTGAAATATGCGACCGCAACGACGTATTGCTCATTGCTGATGAGATCGCTACCGGGTTTGGCCGTACCGGTGATCTTTTCGCAACGCATGCCGCTGGGATTACTCCTGACATTATCTGCGTGGGAAAGGCCCTGACTGGTGGTTTCATGTCGCTGGCGGCAACGCTGGCAACATCGAAGGTCGTTGAAGGGATGGAGCCCAAAGCGCTGATGCATGGCCCAACTTTCATGGCGAATCCATTGGCCTGCGCAGTTGCGGCAGAAGCAACAACGCTGATTGCTGAAGGCGCGTGGAAAGAAGACGTTCCGCGAATTGAAAAGGGGCTGCGCGCCGGGTTGGCTCCGGCAGTGGAAATTTCCGGAGTTGTGGATGTCCGCGTCCTCGGCGCCATCGGCGTGATTGAAATGGCGCATGACGTAGACATGTCAGCTACTGCCGCAGCAGCCATGCGCAATGGGGTGTGGCTGCGGCCCTTCGGCCGGCTTATCTATGCCATGCCGCCGTTTATCTCAACGGATGATGAAGTTGCACAAATTGCACGTGCAATGGTCGCAGCAGCGGAAAGCGCATAAGCCATGATCATTTTTGTAACTGGTACAGGAACAGATATTGGGAAGACCGTTGTTACTGCGGCTCTTGCGAGCCATTATCGGAGTCATGGATATGACGTGGTGGTGGCAAAGCCGGTGCAAACTGGTGAGCCGATAGTCCAAGGCGATATCTTCACGGTCAAAACGCTAACTGATGTGGACATTGCAGAATATGTGCGTTATCCAGAACCTTTGGCGCCAAACCTCGCAGCTAGGCGCGCCGGTGTGGTCCAAGTAGACCGGGGTGAACTGGCGGACTGGATTAGACACTTGGATGATCCGGAGCGCGTCGTTCTTGTAGAAGGAGCCGGTGGACTCCTAGTGCGGCTTGCCGATGATTTCACGCTTGCGGATATCGCAGCCGACCTCGAGGCACCCCTGTTCGTGGTCACCTCCCTCGGTTTGGGCAGCCTGAATTGGGCGGAGCTAACCGTGCGCGAGGCGCAGCGCCGCGGTCTGCAGGTAGCGGGATTAATCGGTGGAAGCATGCCGGCAAACCCCGATCTTGCAACGCAGCTGAATATCGAGGAGCTAGAGAAAGTTACTGGCGTTCGCTTGTGGGGATGCATTCCGCAGGGGGCAGGCGCACTGGACGTAAAAGCTTTCGCCGAAAGTTCTCGCAACTGGTTGCGCGATTTGCCGTCAGACCCGTCTAGCTTAGTTAGCTGATGTGGGCTGGGAAGCCGGTAGGCTCTGTTGAAGAATCTGCTGAGCAGAGAAGAGTGGAACCGGGAAGAACGGAGACTTTGAGCGTGAGCATTGATTACATCTTTGATGACTATCTGGATGATGCCGGGATTGCTCGAAGTGCTGAAGTTGTCCCAGACCATGCCTGCCAGGTCTTCGATGGGGAAGTCCTGGAAAGTGATGATTCAGTCAAAGAATCTCCTATTCCTGCGCCCTCGCTTGAACAAGCGCGCGATGCAGTGGAACGAATGCTTAGCAGCGATATATAGTTCAGGTCACAAAAGCAGTGGTGAGTGAATTTATCGGTTGATTTGCCCTAAAGTTGCACGTCATTGGCGGCGCGGGGCAAAAGATGATGGTTCCCTCATGATTTTGTGGCATGCTAGTAAACCAGCTGAATTTTTGGCCTGCCATTTTCGTTTTGTTCTTCGCGAATCTAATCCGAATCTTTCAATGCGAAACCCTGCCATTGGTCATAACCGATATCACTAGGAGTTAAACGAATCGTGACTATTGACATCTCTAACCACCGCCTGGTGAACCGCCTGGAGACTGAAAAATTTGCTCTCAGCTTTTCAGGGCAGGGTTTTCCTTGGTTGCCAACTTTGCGCACCGTTATTGCCGGTGGCGTGGGGTCGCAGGTGGCTGGTGCGGTAGACGGTGCCAAGAAGCTGCTTGAGCCGCTTGCCGATGAGCTAGTCGCAGCGATGCCACACGGTTTCAACCCCGTGCAGTGGGCAGCAAAGGACGAGGATCCAGCATGGGATCTGTCTGATTCTGCTATCTCTACTCCGGGTATCGTGCTCGCGCAGTATGGTCTTTTGCAGTCTTTGAAGCAGCAGGGTTTAAATTACGAAGACGCAGCCGCACACATCGGCCATTCTCAGGGCGTGCTGGCGACTTATATTTCTTCAGGCCGTGCCCAGGCGGCAGAGGTTATTGCTTTGGCGCAGCTTATTGGCGTCGCTATTTCTAAGACTGCCCGCGCCACCGGGCTTATTCGCACCGCAGCTGGTTCCCCGATGGTGTCGATTGCAGGTATTACCCGTGAGCAGTTAGAAAAGGTGCTGGCTAAGACCGGTGTCGGCAGCATTATTGGTCTGCAGAATAACCGCAATACCTTCGTTATCGTGGGCACGCCGGAAGATAACAACAAGGTTATCGAGGTCATCGACAAGCTCGCGGAAAAAGACGCGAAGGCGATTGAGAATAAAGAACGCGGCGGCAATCCTTTTGCCCCGCGGATTAATGCTTTGCCGGTACAAGCGGCTTATCACCACCCGAAGATGCAGGCAGCCGTTGAGCTCGTTATTAACTGGGCTGCGCAGATTGGCCTGGATGCAGAGCTTGCGCGCGATGGTGCACAGGCCGTCTTAACTGATGTCGTCGACTGGCCAGCAACTGTGCAGTCAGCTATCGATGCTGGCGCGCAGTGGATTTTGGAATGCGGTCCTGAAAAGGGCATGTCTTCAGTAACTAAGACGGTTGTGGCAGGCCAGGGCATTGGCGTGCAGGTTGTCTCCACCGACGATGGCCAAGCAGCACTTTTCGATGTCGGCCAGGCCCCTGAACTTCCTCTCAACTTCGAGAAGTTTGCGCCGAAGGTCTTCGATGAGGCCGGCAAGACCCGTTTGTCCACGCGCTTTACTGAATTAACTGGTTATTCCCCAGTCGTGTTGGCGGGTATGACGCCATCGACAGTAGACCCAGCAATTGTTGCCGCTGCTGCGAATGCTGGTTTCTGGGCAGAGCTGGCCGGCGGTGGCCAGGTTACCGAAGCGATTTTGAATGACTCATTGGAGCGTTTGGAAGAGCTGCTGAACCCGGGCATCAACGCTCAGTTCAACGCGATGTATTTGTCGCCCAAGCAGTGGCGTACCCAGATTGAAGGACGTCGTCTGATCCCACGTGCCCGTGCGAACGGCGCTTCCATCAATGGCGTGGTCTGCTCCGCTGGTATCCCACCACATGAGGAAGCTTTGGCGCTGGTGCGTCAGCTCCAGGATGACAATATTCCATGGGTAGCGTTCAAGCCAGGTGCTGTGCGCCAGGTCAAGAAGATCCTCGATATCGCCGATGATCTGCCAGATACCACCATCATCATGCAGGTTGAAGGCGGCAAGGCCGGCGGTCACCACTCGTGGGAAGACCTCGATGACCTGCTGATTGAAACCTACGCCGATATCCGCGAGCGCGACAATGTAGTGCTTATGGCTGCCGGCGGCATTGGCGCTCCTGAGCGTGGTGCGCAGTACCTGACTGGTGAGTGGGCCAAGGTTTATGGCCTGCCAGCAATGCCTGTCGATGCCATCATGATCGGCACCGCTGCGATGGCCACCCTGGAATCCACTGCGTCAGAATCCGTCAAGCAGGCGCTGGTTGATACCCAGGGGCTTGAAGATATCCCTGGTGGCGGCTGGGTTCCAGCCGGCGGCGCACGCGACGGTATCGCATCGGGTCGCTCCCAGCTGGGCGCGGATATCCACGAGATTGATAACACCTTTGCCAAGGCTGGTCGCCTTCTGGACGAGGTCGCTGGTGACGCCGACGCTGTTGCCGCCCGTCGCGATGAGATCATCGCAGCCATCGCCGGTACCGCCAAGCCTTACTTCGGCGATATTAGCGAGATGACCTATGCCGAGTGGCTGGCACGCTACCTCGAAGTCTCCTACATGGGCTCCTGGGTAGATACCTCCTGGGCACGTCGTTTTGAGCAGATGGTCGCACGCGTTGAACAGCGCCTGACTATTGCTGACCACGGTGAGTTCGAAGCACAGGTTGTCGTTGATATCGACAATCCGCAGCGCGCTATCGCCGATGTCGTTGCGGCATACCCAGCAGCTGACAAGCACACAGTTACCGCTTCCGATGTCGCCTGGTTCATCGACCTTTTGCGCGGCAAGGGCAAGCCACCAGCATTCGTTCCAGTTATTGATTCAGACGTGCGGCGTTGGTGGCGCCAGGATTCCCTGTGGCAGGCACACGATGAGCGTTACACCGCAGAACAAGTAGGCATCATCCCCGGCACTACCGCTGTTGCTGGAATTACCAAGGCCAATGAGCCTGTCGCTGAGCTGCTCGCACGTTTTGAAGCAGCCGCAGTCCACGATGTTGTTGCAGCCAATGCTGAAGCTGCCGATGTCACAAGCTCCGCCCTGCAGCGCGTTCTCGCCGCGAAGTCCGTGGAGTGGGCAGGACGCCAGCGTCCAAACCCAGTCGCGCAGATTTCTGAAGACTGGACCTTGGATGCAGAGGGGACATCGGCACGCGCGGAAGGCGCAGAGCTTTCTACCATCGATGCCGAAACCGTCGAGCTCACCGTCGCTTTGACTGGTTCCGTTGCTGGTGCACAGTTGACCCTTCGCATCACCGTTCCTGCCGATGCACCGTTGTCGTCCACCCCAATCATCACCGCTGAAGCTGCCGAAGAATCCATGGCAGCATTGGCAGAAGTTGCTGCCGGCGGCACTTTGCCAGAGGTTATCGACGGCAAAGCAACTTGGCAGACCACGCTTGATCCTGCTGCATTGGCAGATTATGCAGGTGTTACTACCGGCTATATCCCAAGTGCAGAAACCAACTCCGCTATTGCCCCAGACGTGATCGTTGGCCGCGCATGGCCAGCAGTATTCGCCGTTATCGCGAACGCGATTGTCCCAGGCACTGACTCTGCACGCGTGGTCGAAGGCCTGCTGAATCTGGTTCACCTCGAGCACAACCTGCGCCTGCACCAAGCACTGCCAACCCAGCCAGTTGAACTGACCATTACCGCCACCGGCGGTGAAGTCCGCGATACCTTGGTGGGCCGCGTTGTTGAGGTTTCAGTTTCCATCGACATCGACGGCGCTGACCTCAAGGATGCTCAGCTAGCTAGCCTGGAAGAGCGTTTCGCCATCGTCGGCCGCACCGGCGAGCAGGACCTCGAGCCAGTCAACTCCACCGAGCACATCACCGATACCCCGGCTTCTTTCCGTCACCAGCTCACCGTGACCGCACCGGCATCCATGCACCCATTCGCTGTGGTCACCGGTGACCGCAACCCAATCCACGTCTCCGGCGCCGCCGCGCGTCTGGCTGGCTTGGACAATGGCGTCATCGTCCACGGCATGTGGACCTCTGCGATTGCGCAGCTTGCAGCAGGCTTCGATGGCGTTGCCGTTGCTGAATGGTCCGCGAATATGCTCAGCCCCGTGCTGCCCGGCGCGCAGGTGGAATTCATCGTCGAGCGCACCGGCATCGATTCCCGCCCAGGCGCCGGCGAAGTTCGCACTGTCACGGCAAGCGTGGATGGCGATGTTGTCTTGCAGGCAACCGCTACCATGGCAGCGCCACGTACCTTCTACGGTTTCCCAGGCCAGGGCATTCAGACCCCAGGCATGGGCATGGATTCTTATGCATCCTCGGCTGCCGCGCGTGACGTGTGGGAGCGTGCCGATGCCCACACCCGCTCCAAGCTCGGTTTCTCCATCCTGGAAATCGTGCGCAACAACCCTGACCGCGTCGTGGTTGACGGTGAGGAATTTACCCACCCTGATGGTGCATTGTTCCTGACCCAGTTCACCCAGGTCGCGATGGCTACTTTGGGCTGTGCGCAGATTGCTGAGCTGGCTGAGGCCGGCGTGAAGTCGCAGGATACTTTCTTCGCGGGCCACTCCGTGGGTGAGTACAACGCGCTGGCGGCATACGCGCAGGTGCTGTCGCTCGAAGCCGTAGTCGAGATCGTTTACGCCCGTGGTCTGACCATGCACCGCCTGGTAGACCGCGATGCCCAGGGCAACTCTAACTACGGTCTGGCAGCGCTGCGTCCGAACAAGATCGGCATCCGCGCCGATGATGTCTTCGGCTACGTTGCGCAGGTTTCTGAAGCCAGCGGCGAATTCCTTGAAATCGTGAACTACAACATCGCTGGTGTGCAGTACGCCGTCGCCGGTACCCGTGCAGGTCTGGCTGCCTTGGCTGCCGATGCAGAATCCCGCGCGCCGGGCCAACGTGCCTTCATCATGATTCCGGGCATCGACGTGCCGTTCCACTCCTCGCACCTGTTGGGCGGCGTTGATAACTTCCGCGCGCACCTGGATTCTTTGATTCCAGCAGAAGTAGACCTGGATATCTTGCGCGGCCGCTACATCCCGAACTTGGTCGCGCGTCCATTCGAGCTCACCCGCGAGTTCGTAGAGTCAATGGCAGCGGTGGTGGATTCCACCTATGTCGCGGATATTCTCGCGGACTTCGATTCTGCGTTGGAAAACCCAGTCAAGCTCGGCCGCACCCTGCTCATCGAGCTTTTGGCATGGCAATTCGCATCCCCAGTGCGCTGGATTGAGACCCAGGATCTGCTGCTCTCTGACACCAGCGTCACCGCTGGCGCCGGCACACCAGGTCTGGGCGTGGAGCGCTTCGTCGAAATCGGCGTCGGCTCATCGCCAACCTTGGCCAACATGCTCGGCCAGACTTTGCGTTTGCCGCAGTACGCCGGCAACCCAATCGAGGTCCTCAACGTCGAACGCGACCGCGCAACCGTCTTCGCCGAAGACGCCATCGAGCGCCCGGTAGAAGATACTGGAGCATCATCTACTGAATCAGCGGACACAGCATCTACCGCAACAGCAGCAGAAATTGCTGAAGCCAACGCAGCACCTGCCGCGGCGCCGGAACCGGTTATTTCGACACCGGCACCAGCACCAGCCGCTGGTGGAAGCACGCCAGACGACAAGGCATTTAGCGCCGCTGATGCCACCGAGATGCTCATTGCTATCTGGACCAAGGTGCGCCCTGACCAGATGGGTGCGGCAGATACCATCGAGCTGCTCGTCGAGGGTGTCTCGTCCCGTCGTAACCAGCTGCTGCTGGACCTCGGCGTGGAATTTGGCCTCGGCGCAATCGAGGGTGCAGCCGATGCAGAAATCTCCGCGCTAAAAGACCAGGTCGCTGGCATGGCAAAGGGCTACAAGGCATTCGGCCCAGTCCTTTCTGCACAGGTCGCAGAATCCTTGCGTTGTATTACCGGTCCTGCTGGTAAGAAGCCTGCGTACATCGCACAGCGCGTATCCGAGACCTGGGGTCTGGGTGCGGGTTGGGTCGACCGCGTCACCGCGGAGCTGGTGTTGGGTGCGCGCGAGGGAGCATCGCTACGCGGCGGCGACTTGGCGCTGCTTTCGCCGGCAAATCCGGCATCGACAGCTGAGCTCGACGCATTAATTGACGCCGCAGTGGATGCTGCGGGCGCAAAGGTCGGCATTGTTATCTCGAAGCCATCGGCAGGCGGCGGCGCTGGCGGTGGGGTAGTGGACTCCGCGGCCTTGGATGCTTACTCCGAGAAGATGAACTCGGCGCTAGCGACTACCGCGCGTACTTTGCTGGCGCAGTTGGGCCAGCAGGCACCAACCACCGAGTTCGCTGAGGCTGATGACAACGCAGCCATCGTTGACCTAGTTACCGCTGAGCTAGGCTCTGACTGGCCACGTCTGGTTGCGCCTAGCTTTGACGCGGATAAGGCCGTGCAGCTCGATGACCGCTGGGCATCCGCGCGTGAAGACCTCGTGCGTTTGGCACACGGTGAAATCGACTCACTCGACATCACCGGCGCGGGTGAAGAAGCAGCCGTGATGGCCGAGTACTTGGGCTTGGATGCACAGGCAGCGCAAGCGCGTATCGATGCCTCCACCCTGGAACACAACGGCGAAGTCGCTGTTGTTACCGGTGGCTCTCCTGGCTCGATTGCGGCTGAGGTTGTCGCGAACCTGCTGCGCGAAGGCGCAACCGTTATCGCAACCACCTCACGCCTGGGTCACGACCGTCTGGAGTTCTACAAGCACCTCTACCGCACCTCCGCGCGCGGTAATGCACAGCTGTGGGTTGTGCCGGCAAACCTCAACTCCTTTGCTGACCTCGACAACCTGATTGACTGGATTGGCACCGAGCAAACCGCCACCGTCGGCGGTTCTTCCAAGCTGGTCAAGCCAGCGATGGTTGCCAACCTGCTCTTCCCATTCGCCGCACCTCGCGTGCAAGGCACCCTGGCTGATGCCGGCGCACCAGCTGAAGCACAAATGCGTCTATTGCTGTGGAGCGTGGAAAAGCTGATTGCGGGCCTGAGCCAACTTGGCACCGGCACGCATGTGGGCCAGCGCCTGCACATTGTTCTTCCGGGCAGCCCAAACCGCGGCCGTTTCGGTGGCGATGGTGCTTACGGCGAATCCAAGGCAGCACTCGATGCGCTGGTCACGCGCTGGCACGCAGAGCCTGTTTGGGGCGACCGTACCTCGATTGTTCACGCACACATCGGTTGGGTTCGCGGCACCGGTCTGATGGGCGGCAATGACCCGCTTGTCGATGCCGTTGAAGCCAAGGGCGTCACCACCTACTCCACCGAGGAGATGGCGGAGAAATTGGTGAGCGAGGGGGCATCGACAAGCAAGCGCGAAGCCGCAGCGCAAGCTCCTGTGACCCTGGACTTTACTGGCGGCCTGGGCGAAGCCGATATCAACCTGCCGGAGCTGGCGCGTTCCCTATCTTCTCAGCTTGTGACCGAGGAAGCTTCCGAGGTCATCAAGCTGCGCGCTTTGCCGAATATCCGCGAGCGCATCGAGTGGACCGCCCCAGACTTTGCTGGCGTGAGCCAGAAGCTTGATGACATGGTGGTCATCGTCGGTGCTGGCGAAATCGGACCTGTTGGTTCCTCGCGTACCCGCTTTGAAGTGGAAATGACTGGCGACCTTAGCGCTGCTGGTGTCATCGAACTGGCGTGGACCACCGGTCTGATTGCCTGGGACGATGCTGCTGGCGCCTGGTTCGATGCTGACGGCGAGGAAATCGCCGAAGAAGACATCTACGACCGCTTCCACGACGAAGTTCTGGCGAATGTTGGCGTGCGTAAATACCACGACGATTACGGCCCGAACATGCCAATGGTGGACAACCTCGCACCTGAGCTGACCACCATCTACCTTGAGCGCGACATGACTTTTGCCGTGCAAGATGAAGAAACCGCACGCACCTTCGTGGCTGATGTGGAGGGCGCAACTGCGCACTTCGACGGTGAGGAATGGCAAGTTACCCGCCCGGCTGGTTCCGAGGTTCGCGTACCGCGCCGCGTAGCGATGACCCGCTTTGTCGGCGGCCAGGTACCGAAGGGCTTTGACCCAGGTGTCTACGGCATTCCGGCTGACATGATTGACAACCTCGACCGTGTTGCATTGTGGAACCTGGTTTGTACCGTCGATGCTTTCTTGGCTGCGGGCTTTAGCCCAGCTGAGCTGCTCAGCCACGTGCACCCCGCCCGCGTTAGCTCCACCCAGGGCACCGGTATGGGCGGCATGCAGTCGATGCGCTCGCTGTACCTGGATAAGTTGCTTGCGCAGCCACGTCCGAATGACATTTTGCAGGAAGCACTGCCAAACGTTGTGGCAGCGCACGTCATGCAATCTTATGTCGGCGGCTACGGCCAGATGGTACACCCGGTTGCGGCGTGTGCGACCGCGGCTGTTTCTGTCGAAGAGGGCATGGATAAGCTGCGTTTGCGCAAGGCCGACTTCGTGGTTGCCGGCGGTATTGATGACCTGTCTATCGAGGGTATTACTGGCTTCGGTGACATGGCTGCTACGGCGGATTCTTCCGAGATGGAAGAAAAGGGCATTGACCACAAGTACTTCTCGCGTGCTAATGACCGCCGTCGTGGTGGCTTCATTGAGTCTGAAGGCGGCGGCACCATCTTGATGGCGCGCGGTAGCCTCGCTGCTGAGTTGGGCTTGCCAGTGTTGGGCGTTGTGGGCTTTGCGGAGTCCTTCGCCGATGGTGCTCACACCTCTATCCCTGCTCCGGGCTTGGGCGCGCTATCTGCTGCCCGTGGTGGTGCGGATTCGCGTCTGGCACAGGGCTTGGATGAGCTTGGTGTGGGCGTGAATGAAATCGCTGTGATTTCTAAGCACGACACCTCCACCAACGCCAATGACCCGAATGAGTCGGACCTGCATGAGCGTATTGCAGCGTCTATGGGCCGCGATGCTGGTAACCCGCTGTTTATCATTTCGCAGAAGACTTTGACCGGTCACGCTAAGGGTGGTGCCGCCGCATTCCAGCTGGTTGGTCTGACCCAGGTGCTGCGCAATGGTGTGCTGCCTCCGAACCGTTCTTTGGACTGTGTGGATCCGGTGCTGCGCCGTCACTCGCACCTGACCTGGTTGCGTGAGCAGCTCGACCTGCGTGCGACCCCGCCAAAGGCTGGTCTGGTGACCTCCCTCGGCTTCGGTCACGTATCCGCTTTGGTTGCTGTGGTGCACCCAGGTGCATTCCTTGCGGCTCTGCGCGCTGAGCGTGGCGAGCAAGCGGCTACACAGTGGCAAGAAGCAGCTGCTGCACGTGAGGCTGCTGGTCTGCAGCGCCTGACCGCTGCCATCTCCGGTGGCGCGGCGTTGTACGAGCGTCCTGTTGACCGCAACCTCGGCGGCACCGGTGACGCAGTCAAGGAACGCGAAGCCGCAGTCCTGCTTGACGATGACGCTCGTCTGCGCGGCAACCTGCTGGAGCCAAGCGCTAGCGCTGGAAAGCACGCGAAGAAGTAGCGATGGATAAACGCGACGCAATGACCGTGGGAGTGGACTTGGTCCATATCCCCGGCTTTGCCGAGCAGCTTGCTCGGCCGGGTTCTACCTTTGAGCAAGTCTTCTCGCCGTTGGAACGCCGTCATGCCCAGCAGCGCCGCGATGCCGGAGGTTCAGATGGGGTGGCGAATGCCAGCCTTGCGGGCTCGCGCACTGAGCACCTTGCTGGTCGCTGGGCAGCCAAAGAGGCTTTCATCAAGGCGTGGTCGCAGGCTATCTACGGCAACCCGCCGGTTATTGAACCAGACCTAGTGAGCTTCGCTGAGATTGAAGTCTTGCCGGATCGCTGGGGACGGGTGGCTTTGCAATTGAAAGGTGAAGTGGCTGCGAAACTCCAGGAATCCATCGGTGACGTGGAGTTGAGTTTGAGCATCAGCCACGATGGCGACTACGCCACCGCGCAGTGCTTGATGCGCTACCAGCGTTAGGGCATCAATGACATGAAGGGCCTTTCCTGTTAAAGGGAAGGCCCTTTTGGCGCGTTAGTTCTCTTCCTGGAGTGCTGTGTCGAGCTGCTGTTGACTGCGCAGATACGGCTTTATTGAAAAGGGATCGCCGAATTGGCTAACCAGCCTAGTTGACTAGTTAGCTTTTGCTAGCTGCGGGGAGCACCCCGGCTTTAGATGAGGTTCATTGCCCCCATGCTGCTCAAGTCATGCGTGTTGCCCACAAGTTTTCCGCTTGGGGTATGCAGGCGGACTTTGCCGCGGTGGCGTCGCATCCGACCGCGCTTGGGTTTACCCGGACTCGGCTTCCCTTTTCCTCGCTTATTTTTTCTCTTCTGTGACCCGGGATTAGCCGGGTCACCGTCGTCGTTGACGCCGTTGTGGTACTTGCATAACATGGTCAGGTTGGAGGGTTTGGTATGCCCGCCGTGTTTGTGGGCGTCGATGTGGTGGACCTGGCATCTATCCGCAGGCACATTGCAGTCCGGCCACGGGCATACCAGGTTCTCTGCCATGGCTAAGGTACGCAGCTTGTCGGAGGCGAAGCGGGCTTCGTAGAGATTGACTGGTCCGGCGGTGGGGTGGAAGAGACCGACGTAGAGTTTGTCGCCGAGTGCTCCTTCCATCGCAGCGTTGATGAACTCGGCGCCAGTCATCGTGGTGCCATCGGAGAGGCCGATGATAACCTCGTCGCCTTTGCCGCAGGAGACTTTGGCGAAATCGTTAAGACCGATAGCGATGACGGTGCGGTACTCAGGCTTGATGAGCCCGGTGTCGTTTCCTTCGACGAGGTCCCAGAATGGTTCGAGCAATGCTTCGGAGCGTGGCTGGTCATCGTCTTTGATAGTTGCGTCGAGGGTTTTCTCGAGGTCGGTGATGCGGCGTTGGGTATCGGTGATACTGATAGTGCGTAGGCCGTCTATGACGCGGCCGAGACGCACACCGGGTTTCTTTTTGGTGTCGCCGCCTTCTTCGGTCACGCGCTTTTTGGCGTAGGCTTCGACTTCTTCTAAAGAGCCTTCAAGGGCTATGAGCTCTGCACGCAGTTTCCAGGCCGCGCCGCGGGCTTTGAGCTTCCTCGCGTGCTTATTGACCATCAGCAAGTGGTTGGCGCTGAGCTGTCGCTCTTCGGCGAGGGCGATAGTTTCTTGCTGCACACGTGGGGAGTCGCAGGGGCTAAAAAGTTCGGTGGCGAGGCGGGCGTAATTTTTGGCGAGAGAAACTTCTATGCCTTCGTCGGATAGGTCGTGAGGTGAAAGCTCATCGAAAAGCCGCAAAAAGCCTATGCCGTGGCTGGTGAGGAGCTTGAATGCTTGCCATATGTCGTTCATAACTTTGACACTAAAACGGTTATGCAAGTGTGCGCTAGTGCAAGCTCGAAAATCTGTGGATAACTACGTTGACACGTCACGCAACGGCCGAAGTTATCCACAAGCGCTGCGACCGGAGCGATGCGGGAGTGAGTCCTATAAACACGAAAAGGTCTTCCCAAGCTGGGAAGACCTTTATCAAGGGCGGAGTTCTTTGAAAGTTAAAGCTCCGGATCTGAAGTAAGTTGCTGAACGGGGATTTGTTGTCCCTGGGCAACGCTGAAGAGATACGCGATGAGCATACGCTTGATTTCAGTGATGACGCGGTCAATCGCCTTTGGATCGTCACTGCGGATAGCGTAATTGAGCAAAGAGACAACCGTATGGACCAAGAAACCAGCGAGCTCCATGCGTTCTTCCTCAGACATCCATTGCGCCAAAGGTCGAAGAATCTCTGAGAGCGGTTCGAGCATCTCGCGCTCTGTCGCAGCTGCTGTATAGCGAGTAGCAGGAGTAGATTGCACGGCATGCCACACCGCGCGTCGGGACGGGTCTTGCCGCCACATACGCGCTAGGTGGTCAATAAATTCATCCAGTAGGTCCGGCCACTGCAAGGCAGGGACGCGTTGGGAGAACTTATTGAGCTCTTCGACATTGGCTGCTGTGTCTTCTCTGTCCAGCTCGCAAATCAGAACGTATTTATTAGCAAAGAACTGATAGAGCGTACCGATGGGAACCTCAGCACGCTTTGAGACTTCATCGAAAGTAAAAGACTCAAAGCCAAGGTCTACCAGTACGTCACGAGCTGCTTTCAAGATACGTTCGAAACGTACCCGGCTGCGCGCCTGTGCAGGGCGCCGCCGGGGGACAAGCAACTGTGGGTTCTTCTCGGTCATCTGTGAAAATGCAGACTCTTCTTAGTCGAGCTCTTTGATGATGCGGGCAACGTGGCCAGTGGCCTTAACGTTGTACTTAGCAACACCAATTTTGCCATCTGGTTCAACCACAAAGGTAGAGCGAATTACGCCTTGGACCTTCTTGCCGTAGTTATTCTTTTCACCGAAAGCGCCGTAGGCGGTCAGCGTTTCTTTTTCGGGGTCAGACAACAGTGGGAAGTTCAGATCGTGGTCTTCGCGGAACTTCGCCAAAGACTCTGGCTTATCAGGGGAGATGCCCAGGACTGCAACCTCGGAGCCGTTGAGCTGTTCCATAGCATCACGGAAGTCACAGGCTTCGGTGGTGCACCCAGGGGTGTTTGCGCGAGGGTAGAAGTAGACTACAACGCGCTTTCCAGCGTAATCGGACAAAGAGACCGTGTTTCCAGCATCATCTTTCAAAGAAAATGCAGGTGCCGTGTCTCCAACTTCTAATCTAATCTGCTCAGTCATGCCTTTTACTCTATCGTAAGTTAAGTCGCGCTAGACTAGGTGCGAACCTAATATCCAATGTAACTTTTCAGGAGACAATAAACGTGGCACGCAATATTGATGACATTCAGCGAGACATCGAGCGCACCCGTCGCCAGCTCGCAAGCACTTTGGATGAGCTAGCGGATCGCTCCAAGCCAGCTAATTTGGCCAATGATGCTAAGGCAGCGGCAACTGAAAAGCTTTCACAGCAGAACGTGCAAATCGCTTTAGCTTCTGTTGCGGCACTGGTCGTTGGTGCAATTGCATTTAGCGTTGTTCGTTCTCGTCGCAAGAGCAACGATTTGAAGGAACTGCAGCGCCTGCTCTCCGAGCGCTAATTTTTCGCACAATCAACCGGGGCTCACATCGTGGGTGCCCGGCTTTTGGCGATCTGTGAAGCCTGCAAGATTCCAAAAACGCCGCACATGGCAATAATCCATTAGCTAGGCTGGTGAAGGTGCAAACTCCTATTCCTTTTTATCTCGATGAAATCTTGGAGAAAGTTCGTTACCAAGATGGCGGCGCGGTTGCGGATTACATTCCGCAGTTAGCAGCCGCTAACCCGTCCTATCTTGGTGCTGCCCTGTGCACGACCACGGGCCACCTGTATAGCGCTGGTGATGATGAGGAAGAATTCACCATGCAGTCGATTTCTAAGCCTTTTGTGTACGCTTTGGCGCTGCAGGAACTGGGCTTGGATGCGGTTCGCTCCGTGGTGGGTATGGAACCTTCCGGAGAAGCGTTCAATGAGTTATCGCTCAACCGCGATGATCACCGCCCGGTTAATCCCATGATTAATGCTGGTGCGATGACGGTGACGCAGCTGATTAACGGTGTGGATTCTGGTGTTGAAGAACGCGTAGAACACATCCGTAAGTATCTCTCGCGCCTTGCGGGGCGTGAACTGAGCATTGACTATCAAACCTGTGACTCTGAGCTAGAGCATGCTGAGCGCAATCTTTCTCTGGCTCACATGCTGCGCAACTACGACATTATCCAAGATGATGCACACGATGCAGTAATGACCTATACCTTGCAGTGCTCAACGAAAGTCAACGTCAAAGACCTCGCGGTTATCTCCGCGACGCTGGCTAATGGCGGTACTCAGCCGGTAACGGGCGAGAGGATTCTAGACCCAGATGTATGTCGCTTGACCCAGGCGGTGATGAGCTCTGCCGGCATGTATGACGGGGCTGGGCGCTGGATGGCTGAGGTCGGAATCCCGGCGAAATCGGGAGTCTCCGGGGGATTGTTGGGGACATT
Organism: Corynebacterium sp. J010B-136; assembly: GCF_002967075.1. Taxonomy (GTDB): domain Bacteria; phylum Actinomycetota; class Actinomycetes; order Mycobacteriales; family Mycobacteriaceae; genus Corynebacterium. The sequence goes on from NZ_PUGE01000008.1 coordinate 64,998, forward strand.
GCCGGGGCAGTTGGGGATTGCGACTTTTTCCCCGCGCCTTAACTCAGAAGGCAATTCAGTCCGCGGAGTGGAGGCGTTTAAGCGCCTGAGCCAAGATATGGGCCTGCACTTGATGTCAACGGACCAACGCTACGGCATTCACCCCATCCGTGAGGTGGAAGTCATCAACGACGCTTGGGTCGTGCGCCTGCAGGGCGTGATGAACTTCTCGGCGGCAGAATCCATTCTGTACCGGTTGGAAGACTATGACATCACTGCCGATGAAGTGCTGTTGGACTTTAGCCAAGTCACCACCGTTAACCGCATCGGACGAATCATGCTTAAAGAAGGTTTACGGCGCATGCGCGAGGCAGGCTACAAGATCGGCGTTATCGACCCAGAAGAGCTGATTAAAGACCGCACCATGCGGGATGGAACGAAGGTTCGCCGTGATGAAAATGAGGATTACATGATCAACGGGGAAGAACTCTGGTAACTGCGGGCGCGAGCAAGGAGTCCTGCCCACGCCCGCTGGTTAATACCTAGTAGTCGTTCTCGCCAGGTCGTCCGCCTTCATCTTCCCAGCGCTTGAGTTGACGGGCCTTGGAGGCGTTGTAGCGTTTGCGCACTCCATGGCCGATCTGGTCCTCTTCAGCGATGAAAACTACGCCGTAGCTCTCAAGAGTTTTTTGGAGCCGAGTTTTCTCATCAAGGGTGAGGCTTCCCACGCGCTTTTCAAAGTCCCTGACTTGCTGTCTGGTCAGGCCAGCTTCTTCGGAGATGATAAGAGAATTAATTTGAGCTAAGGCACGTCCGGCGCGAGCGAGCCCGGGGGTCAAATCTTGAGGAAGTACACGCACGATCTCATCCTTTCTAGATGTGATTCGAAACACTATGTACCTGTGATTGTACACTTAAACGCCGTGGTCGGAGCGGCGTTGATTGAACCCTCAGTTGGGTGACACTTGGCGGGAGCGCTTCGCCCCCGAATGTGGTTAGGTAAAAACCAAGAAGACCAGGGAAGAAACTTGTGAAAGCTTCCCACCTGGTCTTTAGTGTGCGCCATCAGGGTTTCGAACCCCGGACCCACTGATTAAGAGTCAGTTGCTCTACCAACTGAGCTAATGGCGCGTTGTTGTTTCATGCAGGGCGGTTAAAAGCTGTGCTTTAGCAACTGCCTCGCTGTTCAACGAGAATTAACTCTAACATCAGATTCTGTTTTTTAAAAAATCGGCAGGTAGACCCCAATTCTGGCCGTGTTTAGAGGGTTCGGGGAATCATCGTAAAGCGGCGAATGTGGCGCCGTGTGTGGGTCAGGCGGAAACAGGGTAGTTTTCGCATAAAATATTATTAGAAATAAACCTATTACCTGGGAGTTTCTCGTTGATATTAATTTGGTAACGAAGCGAGAGTCGCGGCGTGGTCTGGCTAGTGTTTTAGCCCATGTACCGATAAGTTGGAGGAGTTGTTTTGAAATGAGGAAGATAGGTCTTGTCCGTTGCTCGGTCTAGGTAAAGTACATGCTCAGCGTTTTAATCGCTCGCTGGTAGCGCTCACAGTCGTTGCAGCTTTGGGATTAGCCGGTTGCACCATCGAAGGCGGAACAGATAATCCGGATGCGCAGTCCGTGGATGCCGCATCTTCTGATGGGGCAGGGCAAGTAAAAGACAAGGTGGAAAAGCTGGCGCCGGAAATTTCTGTGGCTGACGGCGTCGAGGACCACAATCCTTATGAACCGGTCACGGTTACTTCGTTGGGCTCAGGCTTGGATGAGGTCACCATGACCAACGAAGAAGGTTATGTCGTCATGGAAGAGCTTTCCGATGACGGCATGGAGTGGACTTCGGCTGAGACCTTAGGCTTCAACCGCACCTATACGGTGGAAGCGAAAGATGAAAACGGCAAGTCCACCTCGGTCACCTTCAAGACCCCAGAGATGGTTAACACCACGGCGGCGTCTCTTTCTCCGCTGCCAGATTCCGAGGTCGGAGTCGGACAAACCATCGGTGTGCGTTTCGGCGTTGCCATTCCGGACCGCGAAAAGGCGCAGGAAGCAATCACTGTCACCACCGCGCCTGAGGTAGAAGGTGCGTTTTACTGGCTCAATGATTATGAAGTGCGCTGGCGCCCGAAGGAATACTGGAAGCCAGGCACTGAGGTCAACGTTGATGTTGATATCCAAGGCGTGGACCTGGGCGATGGCATCTACGGCAGTGATAATAATGAAACCAACTTCACCATCGGTGACCGAGTGACGGCCATTGTTGATGACGCTACGAAGATGATGACCGTCTACAAAAACGGTGAAGTCTTGCGTGAGATTCCAGTCTCCTTAGGCCGGGATGGCGGACGCTGGGCGACGCCAAACGGCCGGTACATGATTGGTGACAGCCACGAATCTCTGTTGATGAATTCGGAGACATTCGGTTATTCCATCGAAGACGGCGGCTATAAGACGATGGTCAATTACGCGACACAGATGTCTTATTCCGGCATTTATGTCCACGGCGCACCTTGGTCAGAATGGGCGCAGGGCAATACCAATACCTCCCATGGCTGCATCAACGTCACGGAAGAAGCCGCGCAGTGGTTTATGAACAACACCAAACGTGGTGACATCGTGGTGGTTAAAAACACCACGGCGGGCACCTTGCCTGTTTATGACGGTCTGGGTGACTGGAACATGTCCTGGGAAGAGTGGTCCGCCGGCAACGCTTAAGCTGGTAGCGAACTTTTTACCAGGACAATGAGCGCATGAGTACAGTCGTACTTATGCGCTTTTCTGTTCTTGACCGGGCAGCCGGAACCCACAGTGAGACCCCAGATGAGACATTGCGAGGCGTGGCAACGCACGCGCAGCACGTGGAGAAGCTCGGGTTTAGCCGTTTCCTCGTCGCTGAGCACCACGGTGTGCCGGGGGTTCCAGGTTCGCAGCCGGCGCAGCTGGCAACCTATGTTGCGGCAAATACCAGCACTATCCGAGTGGGCACAGGTGGGATTATGGTGCCGAACCATCCGCCGTATCTCATCGCGGAGCAGATTGGTTTGTTGCAGTCGCTGTTTCCAGATCGCATTGATATCGGGTTAGGTTCGTCGGTGGGCTTTACCAAGCCGGTACGCAAGGCACTGCGCCAAGGTGATCCGCACGAATTGAAAGCACGGCTGGAAGAAGACGTCGAAGAGCTCATGGACTACCTTTCAGGCAGTGGTGCGGTGAGTTCGTACCCGGCAGATAATGCGCGCACACCCATCTATATGCTCGCTGGGTTCCGCTCAGCGCTCACGGCGGCAAGGCTGGGCATTGGAGTGATTACGGGTGGGCCTTTGTCCACGCAGGCAGATGCTATAAAGGCCTATCGGGAGAACTTCCAGCCTTCCCAGGTCTTGGATAGCCCGCACGTGATTGCGTCGATGAATATCGCCGCAGCAGATACCACAGAGGCTGCACGGAACTTGCTGTTGCCAGAGGCTTATTCGCAGGTGCTTTCGCGTTCCACGGGTGTGTTTGAGCAGCTCAGGACAGCCTCGGAGTTGGACATTGATTCCTTGACCTCGCAGCAAAAGAAGCGCATTGATGAATCGCTGGTCAATGCGATCTATGGCACAGCGGCAGAGGTGGGAGCATTGCTTGCCGATGCCACCGCGCAGCTATCCGTCGATGAATTCCTCATCACAGGCGACATTCCAGACCGTGAGGGTCGAAGCCGCAGCGAAGAGCTGCTGGCTGGCATCTTGTAGTTCTTACGTGCGCTGCTCTTCGGTCGCAGTCGACATCTGCTCGATGAGTACGAAAATATTGCGAGTGGAAGAGATAAGCGCACCATAAAGTGGCCAGCTTGTTTCAGAAAGCTGATTTTCGGCCACCATTTCTCGCGCCAGTCGGTCTAATTCGTCAACAGAGGGTTCGACATCGGCGTTGGGATCACTGATTCGCTTAGCAATTGTTTTGAGGATCTCCGACCAGCGCTCACGGAAACGCTGGCCTCCGGCTGATTCTGAAGAATTTGTAGTTTCCAGCGTGCGTGTGAGGTTACGAAGGTGTGCGACGGCTTCATCGAGTCCGGTCAAAACCTGTTCGTATTTCTCCCTGCTGGTTCCTTGGAAAAGGAGACGTGGATTTCGTCGCCTGCTGTCTCTTGCAAACTGAACGGTTGACCAGGACTGGTCCAAATCATTACGTAATTGCTGGACAGCTTTTGAAGATTCCCGTGCTTTGTCGCGGTCCCATTCTTCTCTGAAATCATCGCTGATTTCGACCAATATCTCGCCCATACGAACCCGGAGGGATTCCACGGTCTGTGCGGCTTGTTTTTCTCGAAGGGGAGGAACAATAAGTATGTTGACCCCGACACCTATGACCACTCCGATGCTGATTTCTATCATGCGGTCGAGCAATGCCGGGCCATCTTCGGTAAACCCAGTAGAAAGAAGAAACACCGCGGTCGTAGCAATAGTCGCGCCTTCTTGCCGTAGCCCTGGGATCCGTGAGCCCAGCATTCCCAGTACTAATGCCAATGCATAGCTCCATACTTCGACACCTATGTATGCTCCAATCGCATAGGAGAGAAGAACTCCTAACCCTGATGCAATGACTGTTTGCAACCCACTGGTGATAGAACCAGAGACGGTCGGTTGCAATACAAGGAATGCGATCCATGGTGCCAAGAACGGCATCTGTGAATCTAAAAGGTTTACGCAGATCCACCAGGTTCCGGTGGTGGCAATGACCGTTTTGAAGATCTGCAGGGCATCCAGAGTTAAATCGGTTTCTCGCATCTATTTCCTAGCGTCGTGTGCAGATTTTTCTGCGGTGTTGAGAATACTGCGCATCATTGCGGGGAAAATGAATGCATGGAATGGTGCCATTGACCGCCAGTATATTCTTCCTGATAAGCCAGTTGGTGAATAGTAAGCTCGCTGGGTATAAGTGCAACCATTGTCGTTGGCTTGGACATCGAATGTCAGCCATGCTTCACCATCGATTTTCATTTCAGCTTTCAAAATTAGACGATGAGGCCGTTCTAATTGTGCAACGCGCCACCAGTCAACACGGTCTCCGATTTCCAGACGATGAGGGTCACGGCGTCCCCCTAAGCCAGGACCGCCGAAAACTTTGTCCATGAACCCACGGATTCCCCACAGCAACGGCGCCGAATACCAACCATTGTCCCCGCCTATTCCCTCGACGACCTGCCATATATCTTCTGGTGAAAGGCTACTGTCTGCCGAACGGATATCCTCGTAATAAGAATCACCGGACCAATCGGGATCGGTGGCCAGATCATTGGCAGAGTTACCAAATTTCGTCCAGCTTTGGTCCCACGAGGTGGGCACGCCACGGGAATCGTTAGCCTGCACGGCAAGTTTCACGGCGTGCGGGTAGTCAATTAATCCGCCAGGAGGATCAGGAATGATTTCTGCAATGCCGTGTTCCTCTGTGATGGCGTTTTCTGCCATGGATTGTGCAAGTGGAACCGCCAGTCGTGACGGGACCGGGGTGACCAGGCCAATCCACCCACCTGACAATTTATCCATGGGAAGCGGAATGGGGAGAGAATAGATGCGCCGCTTTAGCCCCTGAGAGTTTCCGTAGATGTGTAGGAGGTCGGCAAATTTATACGTGGTTCCGCAGCCAATATCGCATTGTTGATTCACCGCTTTATCTAAGTCTGCCGCGCAAACCAAGTAGTACAGGGCGTCACGAATAGCAATCGGCTCAATGGAATTACTAATCCAGCCCGGTGCCACCATAACCGGAAGCCTTTGGGTTAAATGCCTAATAATCTCAAACGACGCCGAGCCGGAACCGATGAGAGTTGCCGCTCGAAAAACTAGAGCTGGGGTTTGAGCGGCAAGAAAGGTGCGAGCCACGCGTTCTCTAGAGCGCATATGCTTGGACAAGTCTTCTAATGGTTTTCGGCGGGGATGGAGACCGGAGAGGTAGATAATCTGAGCGACATGCGCGCTATCTGCTGCGTTGGCGAAAATCTCAGCCGACTTCTGTTCGGTTTCTTCGAAGTCTTCACCTTTGTCGCCCATGGAGTGGACCAAGTAAAAAGCGATGTCGACGCCCTGCATGACACGCGCTACGTCATCGGCTTTACCCAGATCAGCCTCGGCGAGCTCCACGTCGTCTTTCCACGGAAAGCGGTCAAAGCGTTTGATGTTGCGTGATGTCGCACGGACGCTAAAACCGGCGGCTAAGAGCTCAGGAATTAAACGGCCCCCTACATAGCCGGAGGCACCGGTAACCAAAACGGTCCTGTTGGGATTCTTGGCCAGATAGTCCAGAGTAGGTGTTGGTGAGGAGTTCATTTCACCAGCATAATTAAGTTTTCTTCACTGGGGCAGGAATTATAATTCGACCGTGTTTATGCAGGGCTTTCTCGCAGAGATTTAATTCTGTCGTATTGCTCGAGCGCTGCAGCACGGCTTTCCTTCAAGTCAACCAAGGGCTGCGGGTAATTAGGAGAATTTAGTTCTGGTATCCAGCTCGAAACATATATGCCATCGGGATCAAACTTTTTGGCCTGCAGTTCAGGATTGAATACTCTGAAATACGGGGAAGCGTCGTCTCCACAACCTGCTGCCCACTGCCAGTTGAATGCGTTGCTGGCCGGGTCTGCATCGACAAGTGTTTGCCAAAACCACTCTTCTCCATGGCGCCAATGGATACCAAAATTTTTAGTCAGGAAAGAGGCTACGATCATCCGCACGCGGTTGTGCATGTGCCCAGTCGCCCACAGCTCTCTCATTCCGGCATCGACCAGGCGGATTCCGGTTGTTCCTGAACGCCACGCGATTAGTGCTTTCTCGAACTGGTCTGCTTCCGTTATAGGAAGTTGATGCCTGGCTTTCTTACTCAGAGGGCGGGTTCTTGGATCTGTCAAGTCGTGATGGGTAGTAGCTACATCATTTTCGGAATCCCACAACCAATCGAAGTGATCGAATTCGCTGCGAACGTTAACTTCAGCGAGATTCGGACGATGAAAAAGCCGGTGCCAGGCGAAGTCTCGCCACATGAGCTCACTGAGAAATGACTTTGAATCCTGCGGGGCAAGCGAAGACCGAGTGATACTGTGCCAGATGAACCTCGGACTGATCTCTCCGAATCTCAGGTGAGGGGAGAGTTCACTGGTAACTTTGAGCGCGGGGATATCGCGGCCCTCAGCATAACCTTTACCTTCAGAGTTGTTGAGAAGGGTTGTGATGAAACGCTGGAATCGCTCCTGCGCACCCACTTCTCCGGGTGCCCAACGCGATTGAAGTCCTTCGGTCCACTGAGAACCGGACGGGACAAGGTTTAGGGCATCGATGTTGCTGAGACTGTCGTCGAGTGACGAGCCTGTCCCCGAGAGCGGGAAGTCAGGACCAATCTGCGTAGGAACTGCCGGGTCAGCTGGTTCATCTAGTAATTCCTTCAACTTCTTGCCGAAAGGCGTAAATACTTTATAGGGATTTCCCTGACCATTGGTGATATTCCACGGTTGTAGCAAAAGATGGCCCGGAAATTCATGAACTGGGATTCCTGAAGTCTCAAGCTTTTCCTTCACCGCAGCATCAATGCTGCGCTGGGGCTCATGGTAGCGCTCACTCCAAGCGACAAACGTTGCATTGAGGTCGTTGGCCAGCTGCGGGAGCGCTAGGCGCGGGTCACCATGCTCTGTTAATAGTGGGATGCCAAATGTGTCTAGGCGCTTGGCCAAGTCTCTTAGACTTTGATCCAACCACCAGTTGGATGCACCACCCAGAGCCCTGACGCCCGTGAGATTCGGGTCTTCCACGACATACAGTGCGACGACATTACCTTCAGCTGCCGCAGCGGCAAGGGCGCTATTGTCAGTGAGCCGAAGGTCATCTCTAAACCACATAATTGAGGTGGTATTAGCCGAACTGGTTTGAGTATCCGGGGTTTCTATCTGTTGTGTGCCACATGAATTGTTCATTTCACGAGCATAGTTTCCCTAGAGCTTCTTTGGGGATTCACTTTCTGAGAGAAGTAATTTTTCCAAGCTATTTCTGCGTTGCAGATATTGGTATAACCTGAAAACTACAGCTCAAGCTCGGGCTGACCGACACTCCTTGGAGGAAACATGAGGCGCAGAATCGTTGCAGTACTAGTTGCATTGGCAGTAGGAATAGGCGGGGTGACACCTGCGGTTGCTGCCGCAGATGTGTTTGATGGCGGCCGATTAGGTGGTGCATCCTCCCAGCTTGTACCTCAGGGATCATCGTCCTCAGGCAACGAACTTCCAGAGAACTCTGAACCGGTAGACCTTGAGCGCTATCAGGGAACCTGGTACCAAGTAGCTGCCGTTCCGCAGCCTTTTAGCGTGCAGTGTGCTCATGACACTAAAGCTGAATACAAGGTTATTGATGACACCAAGATTTCGGTGAAGAACTCCTGTGGCACCTTAGTTGGTCCGGATTCCAGTATTGCAGGCACCGCGTCAGTGCGTTCCGATGCCTCACTGAGGGTTAATTTCTCGGGCATTCCATACCAGGACCCAAATGGTCCTGTGAACTACCGGGTAACCTACCTGGACTCTGACTACTCCCTGGCGATTGTGGGAGACCCGCAGCGTCGATCCGGATTTGTACTGTCACGTACTCCGAACCTGGATGCCAACAAGTGGTCTCAAGTCCGCGAAATTGTTGAGCAGCGCGGCTGGTGGTCTTGTTCGTTCCTCACCGTACCTATGGCTAATGGCCGCGGGGATGTAGTACCGCTGTGTACGCAGTAGAGTCCTTGAGCCAATGAGCTAAAGGGGCGACTTCTGGTTCATCGGAAACCTGAACACGGTTTCCGATGGCGTGAGGAAGCACAAAGGGATAATTTCTTGATGCTCAGCAATCTATAAGAATACCCAAGCGAGCGAAATAGTAACCGCCGCTCCGGAGAGGTAATTAAGCAATAAAAACATTCGCCATGAGGAATTGGCTTGTTCGCAAGTTTCGTCAGTAATACTCCAGTAACGAACCGTGATGAGCACGTAGCCAAGGGAAAACAGCGCTACAATTTGGCTCGGAAACGGAAGAAAAAACAGCAGGATTGTGGTTAAAAGATAAAGAGCTGCTGATGCTCTGGTTGTCCAACGCGCTCCAAGGACGGTCGCGACAGAGGATAACCCTGCCTCTCGATCAGCTTTGACATCTTGTACCGCGCCGAATGCGTGACTAGCAACACCCCAAATGAAAAAAGCTACTAGGCCAAGGACAAACCAACTATTAGTGTCTCCAACCGTGATGGTAGAGCCAACTAGCGCTGGTCCGGTGAAGTGTGCTGATGACGTAACAGAATCTAGGATCGGTCTTTCCTTAAACCGCAAGCGGGGGGCGGAATAAGCAATCACTGAGAATATTGTTAACGCGAGCCACAACGCGGATGCTGCAGTGCCGTTCCAGAAAAGATAGGCGAGAAACGGAACTGTTGTCAGTATTGAAGCCCACAGCAGTGGAGCATGCATTTGCTTGGGTAGGACTGCTCCTTCTATACCTCCTTTTCGTGGGTTTCGGATATCTGATTCGTAATCGAATACATCATTAATTCCGTAGAGCGCTATGTTGTACGGAATAAGAAAAAATACGGTGCCAAGGATAAGGATCGAATCAACTTTTCCACCGCTAAGTAGATAAGCAGCTGCGAATGGAAAAGCCGTATTAACCCAGCTAATAGGGCGAGAAGCAGCTAAGATACCAGGAATCAGGGTAGTCATTTGCGCCCTCCTGCGTGCGGCCAGAGTGCGGAGATCACGAGTACAACGAAAAGTGGGTAAAAGAAATCCTCGATGGGCACTAGCCCTATTTTGAGTCCCAGGTTTTGCGAGCTTCCATATTCAATTAGTTGAGCGTGAATCATTAAATTGTCAAAAATGGCCGTCAAAACCAAGAGGACAGCAGCGGAAATTAGCGTGACTAGAACTTGATTACCGGAAAGTTTGCGATTCCGCGCCCAAATCAGTGCAGCCAGCCCTAAGAACGGGATACTTATTAGCAAATAAGTCATTTCGATTGAATCCTCTCCACGAGTCCGCGGACCCCTGAAACGAGATTAATCGTTAAGTATGTAAGGAAAAAGAGGAAAAATGGTTCCTCGATCGGTAATTCGGGAGCAATCTCGATTCCGGTCATATACGGGGAGCTACCGCGGGAAAAGGTGCCAGTTACGATCCCGGAAATATCCCAGATTATGAAGGCAATGACCATCGACAAGCAAAGCAAAGATGCACGCTTAAAATCTCGAAAGAATGCTAGGTTCCAGCGCCAATCACATAGGACCATGCAGCAGATTAAGACTATTAAAATCGATAAATATAGAAGGGTCATGCTGTCGCTCTATTCACAATAGACTCGATCCACAATGCGACTTCGGTCAGCCCAATTGCAACTTCTGTGGGCAAGTCCGCGCGTTCGATGTGTTCGATTGCAGATCGTATGTGGTTTCGAGTTTCATCGGCAACTTGGGGAACAGTTTGAATTGATGCAAGGGTGGCTCGATTGACGGCAGAGTCCAATGCAACGCCGGCGATGTCATTGGCCGCCTGGAACGCTGCACCCAGTTCTCGGGCAATCGGCACTGTTGGTCTTGGATCTCTACCCGCGGCCAACGAACCCAGATGCAATGGGCATGCAAAGCTGTAATCAGAAGTCTTCAATGCGTTTGCCCGTCGAATGCTATCGGGGTCGGGATCAAGCTGATTTCCATTTTCGATATCTAGAATTTCTCCTCGAACGGTTATTTCAGAGGAATGTGCTAATCGATTCATCGCTGATCGCACTAGGGAATCGCTGAGTTGGGAATTGCTAAGCAATTGGAATGAGCTGATGATCCCTAAATCCCCGGCGAGAAGTGCAAGAGAACTGCCTAAATGATTGTTATCGAATTTCACAGCGAAATCTTTGTGAAGCGTTGGGGAGCCTCGGCGGGTGGAATCCCTGTCAATGAAATCATCATGAATCAAGAAAGCGCCGTGCACTAGATCAACACACGCACCAAACACGGTGGCGGCTTCCCGCGCCGTTCCTTCGACACGCCCTGCTGCTATGTGCACCAGCCGTGCCCTGAGATGTTTTCCGGACATTGTGTAACGAGATAGCCCAGAAACAGCTTGCTCAACCATTGGGGAGGTTGCATCTGCGTGCGTTCGAAGATGCCGTGAGAGGAGCGACAGGGATTCACTCACGCGGTTGTCAATCCAGTTGCGGTTCATGAATTTTTCCGTTCCTGTAGTCGGCGGTGCGGCGGACTCGTCTTCCAGTTCACGAAGATTGTGTGAAATCCGCGATGAAACCTTGTGAAGAGTTGTCTAAGCCCGAAGAGCGGACGTGGATCTGTGTCCAAACTTAGATCGTCCTGAAGCCAGATGGTTTCGTTCGCTCGAACCGCAAAGGATATGTGCATATCGTCGTGTACAAGGGGATCGGACAAATCGAGGTGTGAGCGCACCTCGTGCCACCAACTTGTAAGAATTGAGCAGTTGGTCCCGAATAAGGGGACGTGACCTAAGGTTGAACCTACGGCTTTTTGATAGGCCCTTAAGTAGATCCGGCTAATTAGATCCCCCTTCCAGCCCGGAAGTTCGAATCTTGCAGAGCCGGTAATACCTATGACCGACTTCCCAGAGGCTAGTTCTGCTAAGGTCCAAGCTCGATGAACCTGCTCAATGAAGTCACTTGGAATGATTACATCTGCATCGGTTCGAAGAATTACATCAGAACGCGCTGCATCGAATCCTGCGGCTGTTGCACGGAGGACACTTGGCTGGCTTTCGTAGATAATCCGGGCACCATATTTTTTAGCGACCTCCTGAGTCTTGTCTGTGGAGGCATTATCCACGACAATAATCTCATTAGGAGCTAGAGTTTGCAGGCCCAAACTTTCGAGAGTTCTCTCCAGTAATGCTCCGTCATTTCTGCACGGGATAACGACGCTAATAGTTCGGGACACGTCTGAAGTTGGCTGGCTAGAAGTTTCTGGGGCGGTGGTTTCTCTCCCTGAGTGGCAGTTTTTAGAGATCATCATCATCAAGCCGCTCTAAAACGTTTTCTGCAGAAATTAAACAAAGCGGTATCCCAACTCCGGGAACAGTTGTTGCCCCAGCGTAATAAAGACGTTCTACCTTCTTGGACTTGTTTCTCCCTCGGAAAAATGCTGACTGTTTCAAAGAATGGCCAGGCCCAATAGAGCCCCCAGACCAAGCATTGTAGTCTGCTGCGAAATCTGCGGGCCCAATCTCATTCCTAGCAACAATTCGTGCTTGGAGATCATCGATTCCTGCGCGCAACGCTAACAGCTCGAGAGCCGAATCTGACACTTCTTTAACCTTATCGAAACTGGAATCGGCTGCGACAGGAATCAGTAGAAAAAGGTTCTCACAGCCTGTCGGTGCGACCTCAGGATCGGTTGCAGAAGGCTTGCAAACATAAATAGATCGTGACCAGTCGCCCTTGTCTGAAATCGCATCGAAATCTTTTATCCAATCGTCGCTGAAGAACAAATTGTGATGTGCGAGTTCAGGGAGCAAGCCACGGATACCTAACATCACAAGAACTGTGCCAATTCCTGGATCTCGGCGACTGAACCAATCAGCTGGATAAGTCCTGAATTCTTCAGGCAGCAACTGAGTTTCAGTATGGTGCAAGTCTGCACAGCTAACAACGACATCGGCGTGGATGTATTCGCCGTCGACTACTACACCAGTGGCTTGACCGTTTTCGACCGTAATATTTGTAACTTGGGATGAAAAACGGAACTCAACTCCTTCCTTGACTGCTAAGCGGTGGAGCGACTGAATAACGGCGTGGAAACCACCCATCGGGTATCCAACGCCCAGCGTAAGGTCAGTGTGGCTCATAAGGTGGTAGAGCGCAGGAACTTTATCAGGCCGAGAAGATAAGAATACTGCTGGGTAAGACAATATTTGGCGAAGCCTTATGTCTTTGAAACGCCTATTTACATAGTTTTCTAGCGGGGTTAGTAGCAAAGTCGCTAAAAGTGAAAAGTTGGATAGTATTTTGCGCTGCAGGAATACGGAAAATTTAGAGAAAGTGGTGTACAGAAAATTGTCGAATGCCGTGTTATATGCAAACTCTGCACTGGCTAGATATTTTTCCAGCTCTAGTCCGGCACCAGGTTCAATTGATTCGAAAAGCTCCACGACATTTTGCTTTCCAGCAGGAACGTCGATAGGCGAATATCGCTCGGGAAAGACCCGATATGCGGGATTAGAAAGCGGAACAATCGTTAGCTCTTCATCGACTGAGGTGCCCATCTGGGAAAAATATCGTTCAAAAGCATCGGGCATTAGGTACCATGATGGCCCGGTGTCCCACCTGAAACCCGCTTCTACGAGACTCCCAGCGCGACCGCCGAAATCTTGGTTCTTTTCTAAGACAGTCACCCGGTACCCTTTACGCGCCAGTAAACCGGCCGTTGCAAGTCCTGCAGCTCCAGCTCCAATGATTATCGCGGTGTTAGTCATTGCTTCCTTCTTAAAGCTGTGCCGGCGGCTTGAATTGAAATAGCGAGCTTCTTGGCACCAGAAACTCGTATACGCTCGCGAGTTGGCCCGGATTGGGCCAACCGACTTGTCAATTCTTCGAAAATCCCGGTGGCGGCTAAGACGCCAGCTCGAGCAGTCAACGGCAAGGAGGGAATGACTTCTTTTGCCAACTTCAAGTCCATCTCTATTTCTTTGATTATCTTTGATCGCTCAGAATCTGGTGGGAAATACTCCCGACCGAGCATTTCAGCGTCTTCATTTTGGTCTCTTAGAAAGTTAATCTTTTGAAATGCAGCGCCCAGGCTCTTGGCGCCAGCTTGTAGCCGCTGTTTTTCAGAAGCACTGGTTGGGTGATCGGTGAGGAAGATATCAAGGCACAACAGGCCAATCACTTCGGCAGAGCCGTAAACATAGTCTTTCAAACTGGCGTCGTCGTGCTGTTTGATATCGAGATCGCTTCTCATTGAGGTGAAGAATGCTTCTAAGTGCTCATCTTCTAACTCGCACCTTCGAGCGGTATTGGAGAACGCTTGAAGGATAGGGTCAGTATGGAACCGTTCACGGCTAGCCGAACGCACCTGTTGTTCGTATTCGTCGAGTAATGCGGGGGGATTGCCGCCAGCCAAAAGTGCTGTGCCGTCCACGATTTCGTCTGCAATTCTTACAACTGCATAAAGATTTCTAATGTCCGTTCTCGTGGGCTCTGAAAGTAACCGAGTCGCTAGTGCGAAGCTAGATGAATACCGAGCAATGATTTGGTTTGCGGCCCGCGAGGCGCTTTCGTTGTAAACCTTGATAATGGTGTTTGTCGAACTCGGCATTGGGTGCCTCTCGTCGGCTGGGGCGATGTAGACACTTTAGATTGTGTCATCCTACAGACGCCCAGCGGTTGTTGTTTGGGGAGCGAAAATGTTTTGTAGCTCTTGGATAATATACAAGAACGCAGCTATCATTCCTCGGAATGAAAGCTGCGTTCTTGTCAACCTTTGTTTGGCGCGTTGTGCCAACTATGTGCCAAATTACTTTGGGGTGGCTGACGGGGCTCGAACCCGCGACACCCAGGGACATGAGTTTGTTCCGTTTGCCGCTCATGCCGCCGCCCAATTCCCTCTGTTGTTGCAGTTAGATGGGCTATTCGCGGGAGGGTCATTTACGATGAACTACGACGCTCTGCGACCGATTACGCGTAACATAAGCGTAGGTTAAAGCGTAACTGAGCGTAGGACGGCCTCAATGTTTTCCCGGTCTGTGTAGTACTGCTCGGTATGGCCGAAGATAGTCGCCCTCGTGGCGGGGTCTATCTTGTCGGCGTACACCCCATGCAGTGTGGCGCGCCATGAGTGGCTGCGCAGGTCGGCCAACAGGGCGACGTCGGTGGCCTCGGCAACCTGGCGGTAGAGCTCCGGAACGACGTCATCAGCGTTCGTCGGATTCCACGGCTTGGTGGTGGAGGAGGGGGACCCGATCACGTAGTGGTCATCATCCTCCCGGTGCGAGCGGAGATAATCGGCCACGTCCTCGCGCAGGATAGGGATGTGTCTGCCCTTCTCCTTACCCTTGCGGCCCTTGACGATGTCTCTTGTGGCATCGATGAGCAGGTGGTCCCCGTGTTCAATGACGTGCTTCCATTGCACGTTGTTGGCTTCACTGATGCGCAGGCCGGTTACGGCCTGCAGGAGGGTCATCCTGACTACTCGGCCGTGAACTGCCCGCGTGCTCTTCCTGATGTTCTTGTGTTTGGACGGGATAAGCAGCGGGCTCACGTCTCGGGTCAGCAGATGCTCCACCACAGTGTCCCATTCGGTTCTGGTGAGCGTACGTCGGCCCCGAGACCCCTTCCCCCCCGGGGACCTCGAGGTCAAGACTCACACCACTGAGCGGGTTCCCGTCGAGGAGGCCGTCACGGATGAGCTGGGTGATCAGGTACTTGGACAGCACGGTGCGTGCCGACGATACCGACCCTGTCTTCTTCTGTGCGATAGCCTGCAGTGACTTCTCCAGGACACGGAACCGAGTGCCGTCGTGGATGGAGTAACCCTTAAGTTCGTGGCGTACCAGCTTCAGTGACGCTAGATAACGGCTGCGGCTCAACTCTTTGAGTGTGCTCGCGTTCTCGATGCTTGGCTGCAC
The DNA here is from genome assembly GCF_002967075.1 of Corynebacterium sp. J010B-136. Lineage (GTDB taxonomy): Bacteria > Actinomycetota > Actinomycetes > Mycobacteriales > Mycobacteriaceae > Corynebacterium. The sequence goes on from NZ_PUGE01000008.1 coordinate 80,609, forward strand.
GACCTGGTCGAGGTAGTCGGTCAAGGGTGATGACGGGGCCCAGGCGCCGCCGCTTGTGGTGAGGAGGTCTGCAGCCTTGGTGCGCGCCCTGGCCCGGGCCTCGCCCTTGGTTCTGCCCTGTGATCTGCGGCGGAGAAGTTTTCCCCCGTGGGTGCGCACGCTCCAATCGAGGACGTAGGCGCCCTCGTCCGTCTTCCGCGGGTTAACACGGTCGATGCTGTGGGTGCCCGGTAAAAGCTTGGTTTTGGCCGCTGCAGTCATAGGAATCGATTATTCCATGAAGCAGGTAGAAGCGTTGTTGACGCGTAGATTGTCGTATATAATCGTAGGCATCAGCACGAGATGCTGACCACCCGTCTGGGGCAACAGGGTTGGACTCCTGCCAGACGAGAGATGAGTTCCAATCTCACGGTATATGTGCGGCCGCCTGCGCGTGATGACCCCGGGGGAAAACGACAGGCGATGTGGGCGCTCACGGCCCCGGACAACCGTGATAGCAGGTGGACGATCCCCGGCAGGGGCCACGCGAAAAGTGCAGGTGGAAATTCGATCAAAGGATTTCCTGTGCGCTTTTCGCATACTATTTCGTCGCCTGTAACTGATACCGCAGGCGCTGCTGCCCATCTGGGGCTTTCTCCTCGTACGCTCGAAAAGTGGCGCACGCAGGGGAGGGGCCCCCGCTACAGCCGCCCCGGCCGTCGCATTGTTTACCGCGTAGCGGACCTGAATCACTTTCTCGAGGCGACTGCCGTGGGCGGTGGTCGTTAATTATGGCTGAATGGGAAAACCTCGCCGTGCTGGAACACGGCGAGGCTGAGGGTGAAGCTGCTTCGACCACTAGTTTAGCACTGGTTGAAGGTGAGTACGACAGCATCGTCGCTGATGTTGACGGCACCGCCTGGGTCCCTCAGATGGTTGATGTGGCTGCAGACCACCGATCCCGGACCCCCTCGTGGTTTGCCGTCCTGACCCGCCGCGTGGCTCGAGGCGCCGACATCGGCGATCTCGACAGCGACGCCGGAGAAGTGGGCTCGAGTGCGGGCACGTCAGGGGAAAAAACTGGGCACATCTTAGAAACGTGCCCACCTGTTAATTCGAACAACGACCATATTCCCGCTGGTCAAACTATTCGAACAGTTTCAGGCCATAATCCCCTATGGGAGAGGGGAATGGCTTGGCCTGAAGGGGCAAGCCATCGCGCCGGCCGCGACGGCGTCAGCCGGCGCCTGAAGGGGGTGGGGGGACCTGCTGCTGCCCCGATCGACTTCAGTTCGCTGCCCACTGTTGAGGCTATGGGTACGGGTCGTCGCACCTGGGTCATCGGGTTCGACACTGAGTTCACCAACGAGCCGGATGGCACCCGCACCATCGACAGCTACCAGTTCAGCACTCTTGACCCTGAAGACACGACTCAGCGCGTTGATGTTGTGATCTTGCCGTTGCAGGGGCAGCGCATCTTCGTCGAGGACGCGCTGTATCTCGTGGTTCGGGAGGCTGGTCTCTGGGCTGTTTCCAAGAATCCTGAAGCCATGACCGACAAGGGCGTGGCACGCCGTCACTTCAGGCAGGACGATGACGACTACAAGAAGGTCATGGATGCGCTGTACAGCAGCTTCGCCATCCAGTTGACGTTGGCGTGTCACTACGGAAACGCTGACTTGACCGCCTTCGCCCAGCCGACTCCCCGGAAGAACGGCTCCGAGAAATACGCCGACATCATGCGGCACGTCACTAGTGCCAGCGGTGGTCTGGTGAGCCTGCGGCCGGTGCGCATCACCCGCTCTGACGGTCGGGGGCGGTGGTGGGTGCCGATGAGTGTCACGGTGCGTGACACCATGGGGCACGCACCGCCGGGGTCTAAAGGCTTAGATGTTCTCGGGGAGAGCTGCGGTATTCCCAAGATCGAGGTTTCTGAAGGTCGTAAGAAGTTCATGACGGGCTTTCGTCATGACCGTCTGGTCGAATTCCTCGAATACGGGGTCAATGACGCACTGATCGTGGTGGAGTACTTGGCACGGATCTGGGGTGACAACGTTTTGCCGCCGGTGACCTTTATCCGGTGGTGGTGCGAGCGCCATGCGTGCGGGCGTCATGAAGTACTGGTCGTCGCATGGGCTTCTCACTGACTCGACTGCATCCTTTCGTGCACGCTTTCAGGGGCTTTACAAGGCTAAGGACTCCGAGGTCGAGGTCGATTCCGCTGAGGGACTGTCGTACTACATGGTTCATGAAATGGTGCCTGTCGATGGGGACGCGACCGTCATGCACGCAGCGTGTGCGAAGGCGTTCCACGGCGGTCTGAATACGTGTCCGCAGCCTGGGTACTACGCGTTCCGGACCTACGACCTCGATCTGCAGTCGGCCTACCCGACGGCCATGGCCAGCATCATCGATATCGACTACGAAGCCGGGTGTGTCCATGACGTCATCAAGGATCGCGCTTTGTCGGAAGATGATTTTGCGTTGGGCTACGTGACCCCGCTGGTCGCGTTCGTCTCATGGGACTTCCCTGAGGAGGTAGAACCGACGATTCCCGTGGTAGTAGACGGGTCGATCGTCTACCCACGGACTTCCCAGGGGTGTGGTGCTGCTCAGGGGGACGGGATGAACGGTTCCTACAGCGGTGTTCACGGAGCATGGGCTGCGGGACCGGAGATTCTTCTCGCCTTGAAGCTGGGCGCAACCGTGCATTGCCAGATGGGCTACCTCGGGCGTGTGCTGACCGTCGATGCCGAGAGCGAGGCTGATGACGATGTGGAGCAGATCCCTTCCCGGTCAATGCGGTCAGCGGTTCAGATGATGGTTAAGGACCGGGCTACTGCGAAGCGGGTCTACGGCAAGAAGAGTATCCAGGAACTGGTCATCAAGATTGCCACCAACTCGTGTTATGGGAAGCTGGCGCAGGATTTGGATCCGCAGAACGCCTGGCAGAGTTTCGTCCAGGAGATGAATGACATCGGGGGGTCGGCGGTGACTAGTCCGTACCATGCCATGATGATTACCTCGCTGGTGCGGGCGATGCTGCTGGCGGTCATGAATGACCTTCGTGGCCGGGTCTACTCAGTGACCACGGACGGATGCATTGCCGACGTCGATGCTGACGTTATCGAGGCTATGGATTTCCACGGCCTTTCTGAGCTTTTCCAGGACGCGCGTACGGCGCTGGTCGGTGATTCCACGGTCTGGGAGGTTAAGCACTCCCAGACTGATCTGGTCAACGTCACCACTCGTGGTAACTCCTCTATGCAGGAGGATGGCGTACTGGCCAAGGACGGGCTGAAAGCCCCAAAAGCGTGAAGCGCGACAGTCCTGACGAGCGGGCATGGTACCGCCGTCACGTGCTGTCGCGCACCGGAAAAGTAACCTACGGCTACACACGTTTTCCGAGTTTTCGGGAGTTATCGCACGCCACTGACCGGGTGGATTTCATGCCGGTCTATACCCAGATTGACCGGAGCCTGGACTACGACCTGAAGCGACAGCCCGTGTGGTCGTCGATGACCGCGGAGACGGTGCCATTCGAGGGTGAGCAGTATGAGTTTGCCTCGTTCGCCACCACGGCATGGGACACGGTGGGTGATTACACCCGGGCCAAGGAGAAGGCTCGACACATTGCCGCCAATCGTCCGGGGACCACAGGGGATGACCGCCCCACAGGGTGTCTGCGCACCATCAAGCAATGGCGGACCCTGCAGCGTCGAATCGGCCACGACGGTGAGCGACGCGTGCGCACCGACGACAGTGCCACGCTGACCGAGTTGGTCGCCGGCCACAAGGAAGGTTTGTGGTCATTGCCGGTACTGGCCTCGAAGCAGCCTGTGACTGACAAACTCACGTGGTTGTCGAGTCTCGGATACGGAGATTTTACCCGTGCTCAGTGGGAGCACATGAGCAAGCGGGATCGGCGGGCCCGGGTGCTCAAGAGCGCCGACATCGACGTGATCAAGTGCGTGGTCGAAGACGTGCTGGATGCGGCTGGTGAGGCTGCATGATCTCGCTTCCAAGCCTTGGGCGGCCACGGTCCCCACCGGCGGGCTGCACGCCACCTGCCCAGGAATATAACTCGCAACAACCCCCAAAAGGACACCAAACACTATGGCTACCGCCACCGAAATTCAGGCCCAGATCGACGCCGAGAAGCAGGCCCACGCCCGTCGCCTGGCCGAACTGGAACAGAAGAAGCTCGGCGCTGAACACAACGAGTTGACCGAGCTGATCACCGCCCACGCCCGCACCCTGCCCGCCGACGAGGTCGAGGCCCTGGAACTGGCCCAGATCCGCCACGATGTGACCCGCCTCAAGGCTGACATTAAGGCCGCGAGGAAGCTCGCGACGAGGGTGTCTGAGGCTGGGAATCCAGGTCAGAACTGGGTCAGTTCTGGACCGGAAACCGGGTCGGAACTGACCCAGTAAACCAGTCAGCGCGGCCCCGCGGCCACGCGGTGACGGCCCCCTGCAGATCATCTTCAGGAGGTCGTTGTCATGGCTGCGGACATGCCACCGGGACGGTGGCGATGATGGTGACCCCGGCGGTGCGAGAGCCGCAGCAACGACGGGATCACCATCTGCCCGGACCGACACAAACCGAGCGAGCGAGGGCTTGTGCTGGTCCTGGCCAGCCCCCGGCAGGGCGCCCGACAAACCGACGTAGGAGTGTTTGTCTTTAGGGCGCTAAAGACAATCACGTTCCTGGGGTAGGATGTGTGGGGAGGGGCGCAGCAGAGGCTCCCCACACATCCGAGGGGCCCCAGGAACGCGATTGTCGTCAGGGGTGGTGGCGAGCTGATCGCTTCGACCGTGCACAGGTGAGGTACGAACCGAAGCCGTGTCTAACGATCACGATGCCACCACCCCGGACAGCCGCCGGAAGGAACACAACGTGACAGACAAAGGCAGGGCGGCAGTCAACGTACGACACTTTCGCCACGGCGACGGACACGCCAAAGGCAAGTCCGGCACCACGGGCGACCGCCAGCGTCTGCTGGAGGAAATGATGCGCGAACTTGAAGAGAGGTGGGCGCAGCATCACGCGAAGAAAAACCCCAACATCGTATTGAGTGAAACCCACCTCAACGAAAGCTTCATGCTTGACCCAGACACCGGTGGGTGGAAAACCCCGAAGTGCGTCGAGGAGGTTGTCGCCTACGGTGATGACCGGGCCGCACGGGTGGGTCGGAAGATCGGAGCCACCTCATTTGAGACCACCACACTGGTGGTCCACCTACCTCGCACCCTGTGCATGGAGGTGCCGGAGTATTACCCGGTCTATGACGAGGACGGTCAGATCAAGCACGACAAGGACGGCAACGAGCTTCGTCGGTCGCGGTGGGTCGCCCGTGACCAAGCCGAGGCGAACCGGTACCTGATCCAGGCCACGGAGTGGCTCGCCGACAACGTGCTGCCCGGCGGACGGGAGGCCGTGCACGGGTTCAACGTTCAGCATGACGAATCGACCCCACACGTGCAGATCATGGCCGACACATTCGCCGAGCACCCCCACAAGCCCGGGGTGCTCCGGGTCGAGGCGTCACGGGCATGGGGGTCACACCGGGATGTGCGCTATCCTGAGGGGCATCCTCAGGCCGGCCAGCAGATGGGCGGTAATCAGAAGATGCGCATGTATCAGCAAGGCTTACGTCAGTACATGCACGGCTTGGGTTATGAGGTGGAGCTTAATGTGTCTGAACGAGCCCACGAGAGTCTGGACAAAGATCGCTATGCCGCCGAGGACAATGCGCGGCGGGCGTTGGAAGCCGACCAGCAGGCACTGGCGGCCGACCGTGAGAAGTACACGGCCGATGCCGCAGTGCTGGGTATGGCGCAACGGAACTTCGACAATGATGTCGCCCTGTTCAAGGCTGACATTGAGAAACTCCGGTTCGCCAGGGAGGAGGTGGACGTCGACATGAGCAACGTTCTCGCCTTCTCCGACAAGTTGGATGAGGTGAAAGAAGAGCTCGATGACCGCGAAAACGCCGTAACCGCTCGTGAAGAGACCGTGGAGACCCGGGAGAGGGCCGTGGAGGCCAAAGAAGCCTCACTGCCGGAGCTGAAGCGTAAAGCCCGTGAGGAAGGGCATGTGGCCGGCAAGGCTGAAGGCCTGCAGGCCGCCCAAGAAGCTGCCCAGGAGGCCGCGGCCAAGATCAAGGCCCAAGCGGCCACCGAGGCCCAGCGGGTGGCGCAGCAGGCTGCTGAGGCCGCCCAGCGGGTTCGCCACGACGCTGAGGCCGCGGCCGCGGAGAAGCGCGCACAGGCCGACCAGGCGGTGGCTGACGCCGCCGCCTACCGAGCTCGGGCTCAAGACGCTCTGGCCGAGGCCGAACAGAAACTCACCGCCGCGGCCGAGGAGGCGGCAATCATGCGCCAGGATGCCCAGAACGCCAAGGAAACCGCCCACGCCGACGGTTTCACACAGGGATTCCGGCAGGGCCAGGGCAAGTTCAACGAGTCCGTGGCCGATCTGCTGACCCGTGACGGCGGCGAGAAGCGCATCACCATGGAGCTGATCAAGGCCTTGTCGGGTGGGAGCCAGGACCGCATTGACCAGGGCCGCACGCAGGTGATGAGCAAGCTGCGCCGCGAGGCAGAGAGCACCCTGATGATCGGTACGCCGGTACGCCCCACGGAGCAGCAGATTCACGCGAAAACCCGACAGGCGGCCGCGACCCCGGTTACCGATCCCGAGCAGGTGCGACGGATTATGGCAGCCAGCCCTGCCACTGGGCGCGGCTCCAGCCACGGCCTGAGCAAGGGGAAGGACACGGGACCCCAGTTCGGCGGGTAAGCAGCAGGAGGCTCCACGGCGGTGTGGCGGGGTGGGAATACACGCATCCCCGCCACAGGCGCAGCGTTCGGGGGGATTGCTACGAGGGCGGGGATACGTCAGTGACCATATCTCCGACACTGAGGTCGCGCATTCCCGGGGCTTCGTCGTGTCTTACACGTGGGTGAAACGTAAGCTTTCGGTCGAATTACACGAACCTGCTCGCCAGGCATACAGAATGCCCTGCATCCGGTCACCCTCATGGCACGGTTGCAGGGCTGTGACTCCTTTGGTCGCGGCTACCTGAGCAGAGTCCTGGCGGAGTCGTCGACAGCCTGGAACACCGTCTCCCAGCTCTCCCGGATGACCTTGGCTGGAGTGTTGCCCAGTCGCCGTGCCGTGGCCAGGCGTTGCGGGGTGATCTCCATGGTGTCGACTCTCCTTCGTCGCGCTCGCCGGGCCGCTGAATCGTTGGGGTACACGGTGACACCGACCTCCGTTCATGATGATGAGTGGTCACTTCAGACTATCGCCCATCGGCGGTGAAGCACCCCACCCGAGGGAAGATCTCACCGGTCCACACCGCTTTGGTGGTGCGAACGATATCAGTAATCCCAGGGCACCCTCGTTATCACTCGTTCACCTGGCGAGCGCTCTTGCTTAACTGCACAGCAGCAGTTGACATCGCCACCTCACTCTTCTGACGGTGAAGCTTATAAATGAAATCGGGCACTGCGGGCGTATCGCGGCGAAGTTCAAACAGCGCTTCTTGCCAAATGCGCAAGTTCTCGCCGGTGATCCCGTCGTCCTTGTTTGCGATCTTGCTCTCAATCTCTTGGTAAAGCGCCTTACGGTCGCTGGTCGAACGCATAATTCCGATGATGTAATCAGTTACGTCGAGGAATGCGGGGAGCAGTGGAAGTACGACCCCGAGCAGAAATATCGCGAGCGTCAGACCCGTAACGATGCAGATTACGATGAGCGCCGCTACCCAAAGCGCAGCAACCGTCGCCCAGATGCCTCCCGTAATCTTCAGGAGGCGGTAGCTATAGGCAGCGTTCGAGCGCTGTGCGGTTGCAACCGCGACTTCCCCCAGATCATCCTTAGCGACCTCATACCAATTGAGCAGTTCCTCCTGCTTCGCAACGGTGACTAGCTCACTGTCTGGACCAGCCACGAGAGAAATGTCCTCCAGTGGAGGCAGCTTTGGGCGAGAAGTGCCCGCGGGCATGTCGTAGACATAGAGATCGAACTGTTCTTGCACGGCAGCCGCCTGTTCCGTGTTCTCCGTCTGAAGGTGCAGCAGCAGGGTGCGTCCGAGGAAGAGCCAGGCTCCCGCGATGCTTCCTATCATCACACTGCTCTGCGGGCAGATCACTGCGACTATGGGTGCAGCGAGGCCGATAATGAGCATCCCGCACCAGCGAAGTGCGACGCACCGCTTTGCGCGTGAGTACAGGCGCCTCTGGGCGATCAGGAGGCGCAAGGCAACAAGTTCATTCTGACGCCTCAGGAGGGTAGCTCCAGTTTTTGGTGGAGTGTAATTACCGGTAACAACCATCGCTGACCACTATCTATTGAAGAGCAACTTCAACTGCTCTATTGCTTGGGCGTGCTCCCCGGCCGACTCAAACTCTCGAGCCTTGCGTGCGCGTACAACGGCTGTGCCAAGTTTAGAGAGCGCTTCGGCTCGTTTCGCCTCTGAGGAGCATGCTCCGAACCGTGAACCTAGTCCGGTCGGATCGTTCATCGCCGCCAGGCTCGCGTTGTGCATTTTCTTGAGTGCAACGTGGAGGTCCCAGAACGCTAAGTATGCTGGTTCATCTGCCAGATGTTGGGCGGCCCGCATCTCGAGGTAGCAAGAGGAGACTGGGACGCTGCGAAGATACTTCCAGATTTTCAGCTGACGAGCGAGTGTCTTTGCGCCACCGTTATGTTTTTTATTGACGCTGTTGACATATTCGTTGTGTTCTTCCGGATGGCTCTTCATCCAACCACCGGCGGGGTTCGGGATCCAATAACCACTACTGCTGATGTATCCGGGAACAACCTCAACCACCCCATCAGAGAATTCGCAGACGACAGCAGGTTGGCGGATAGCAATGTGAGTGCCCGGAAAGCGCTGCTGAAGCCCCTCTTTGACTTTGATCAGGGTTGTCCACGGCGATGATGGCCTGTCGCCTTTGAGAGAGACAAGATAGTCGGCGTCGCTAAAGGTCCAGATGCCCGTGCCGTGCCGCAAAGAACCGATCTCAGACATTCGGTAGATGCCGATGGTGTCATTCAAGCGCGCCTCGATCGAGGAACGGTGACTCTTAGCCGCATCGAACTGCGTGGAGGTGGGGGTGTAGAGACTGGTGAGGTTGTTTAGCCAAGTTCCTGCGGTCTCACTCATTGCGAAAGTCTCCAAACACTCTTTTTGCTCGATACATACTCGTCATGCACACCGCACTCCTCACCTGCCCGTATAGCATCCTCGAGAATCGATGCGCGGAGTGAAAACTTAATGATACCGCTTCGCCCTACTAAGCCGACTCGGTTCTGCTGAGGGCTCACATTTTGGTCCGGGCAAGGCAGGGGCCACCTCCGGCGCTGGCAACCACGCCACTGAGCATTAACAAGGGGTTGCTATTTGCTGTAGGAGCGTCCCTGAACATAACTCAAGTGACGCTAACCATTTTCACATCTCTTAATGAAGGGCCTGTAAATGCCAGGAGGGAGTGAGGGGCTGTTTGGGTATACCCCAGAGCAACAGGTGAGACGAGTCCCAAAACCCCTGTTGCGGTAAGTCCAAAAACAGTATTTCTCAACACACCTGTGCAACACTCTTAAACATGGTGCAACACACTTCGTGCCCCGGCGGCCTCCTGATCGGCTACTGCCGCGTCTCCACCATCGACCAGAACCTGGACCGCCAACTCGAGACCATCGGAGAAGTCGACCGCGTCTTCACCGATCACGCCTCCGGCAAAACCGGCGCACCCCGTCAGGGACTCGAGGACTGCATCGACTACCTCCGCGACGGCGACGAGCTCCGGGTCGCCTCGATGGACCGACTCGCCCGCTCCCTGATCGACCTCCGCCAGCTAGTCGACCGGATCCTCGCCAAGGGCGCGTCCGTGAACTTCATCAAGGAACGAGCCATCTACCGCCCCGACGCCACCGACCCACGGGATCAGCTGACCCTCAACCTCCTCGGGTCGTTCGCCGAGTTCGAGCGCTCCTTGATTCGTGAGCGCCAGGCCGAGGGTATCGCTCTGGCCAAGGCCGCCGGCAAGTACAAGGGGAGAGCGAAAAAGCTCACCGACGAGGACCTCCAGGAGATTCGAGAGAAGATCGCCGCTGGTGTGCCTAAGGCCAAGCTCGCCCGCGAATACAACGTCAACCGCACCACGCTTTACCGCGCACTCGAACGAGGGTAATTAATCGAGTCCGAAGTTCCCCAGTTTCTTGTTGAGGTCCAACAGATACACCAGTTCATGTTTCTTCTTGGCCGCTCTCGCCTCGACTGCTTCCCTCGCCCCAGCAGCTGCAATCCGCAATGAAGCCGCCATCGCCGCGGCTGCGGTAGGGAGGAGGTCGACAACGCTGCTCAGGCTGGTGAGGGTGACTGCGATGGTCGGAATGCCGTACCCCTCAGTGGCTAGGCGGAGACCAGTTTCTTTGGCGATCCGGGAGCCCTTCACTGTTTTCCGTAGATCCACAAGAGTAGGACGCACTTCGTCTCGCCATAGCTCTTCAATGTCACTGGGCAGCGTGTCATCGAGGGCGGAGGACTGAAGCTCAGCAGCTAGAGCCTTCACCGAAGCCCGGTACTTAGCGCGGCCGTCCGCGAGCTCCTCCCGCGCTTCGAGGACGGACGACATGGGAGCGTCAGGGAAAACCGGCAACCACTCCACCAACCCGGTTCCGGTCGCTGCCCGACGAGACCGGTCCCTTCCCACCGGTGAAAACTTCTCCCGCAGGGAATCGTCCTCCCGAACTATCGACGTGGTGAGCTGATCAAATAAGACCGTACCGCTGGGATTGTCCAGAGCCTCGGCAATCCGGTGTCGAAACCCTGCCACCTGCTGATCGACAGGGTCCTCTAGCTGCTTACCCGTGTCGAGAAGGCGGACATCCCCGGTGTCCAGGGCCAGTTCAAGTTCGGGTGCTTCCGCCCCGCCAAAAGTCTCTTCGACATCCCGGAGTATCTCCTGGATGGCCGGCCGCCACAGCCTTTCGCCTTCCACACGCTCCGGGTCCATCGCCGAGCGTTTCCCCAGGCTGCGCATCATCTGGCGAAAGACCGGCAACGGCACCGCAGATTCTTCCACTCCCAGACGCTGCAATGCCTCTGGCGGAAGATCCGCGACTGTTTCCCACACATCGTCTGGATCTAATCCACGCAGAGGGGCAAACGTCCACAGCAAAGACGCGGCAGGCGCGATCAGGTCAACCCGATCGGCATACAACAACGAGCTCCGAACAAGGCGGAGTTCGTTGTGCAAGGCAACCGCACCACTAGCACTTCGACTGGTGGGAGCGGCCCCCACCGTGAGCGTAAAACCGCGGTCTAACCGCTGCTGTTTCCGGCGAGTATGGCGCGAGGGCCGACCTGGCTTCTTTCCCATGGAATCATTATCTCACCGGTAGCCCCCCACCCGTCCTCGCTTCGAAAACAACAGGGCCGCTTTGCTTGGTGCCATCTCGTCACGGGACGGCTACAGCCGAAAAGCGGCTAGAGCCTGTCCTGGGACCAGGATTTTCCAAGTAGCTCTGCTCGGAGTGTTCCACTTCTAGGGAAGCGAGATACCAGGTTCACACCAGGGTGGTCCAGTAGTCCCAGAACCGGTGGGCGATCAAGATGATGATGCCCAGGACCCAGACGGTGAGCACCACACCGTGATAACTGGTGAGAGTGTCAATGATCCTGCGGGCCCACTGCGGCCCCGCCTGACGGAACGGCTGGAGGTTAGCCAGGGTGGTGTACCAGAACAGCGGGATCGTCACCGCCCACACGACCATGCAGTACGGGCACAGGGCACCGATGACGTACAGGCTCTGGTAGATCAACCAGTGAACGAACACCACCGCGAAGGTGACCCCTGCCTGGGTGGCCACCCGGAACCAAGGGTGAAAACGTCCCCCGGCCAGGATCGCCGCCCCGATGACCGCGACCGCGGCGAACCCAGCGATCCCGATCACCGGGTTGGGGACACCGAACGCCTCGGCCTGTGGGGTGGTCATGACCGAGCCGCACGACAGGATGGGATTGATATTGCAGGTGGGGATGTAGTCGGGGTTGCCCAGCAGGGCGATTTTCTCGATCAACAACACGGTCGCCGCGATCAACCCGATCACTCCACCGACCAGCAGCAGGACCCCCAGCCGCCGACCGGCCACCGGGGCGGTCGGGGTGGCCGGGGCCGCCGTGTCAGAGCGGGTCTGGAGGTCAGTCATTGAGCACTGCCTCAACACTGGCGTGCAGATCATCGACGCTGGTGGGGTCCAGGCGCTGCCCGTCGAGGAAGAACGTCGGGGTGCCGGTCACGCCCACGGCCTGGGCGTCGCGCTGGCTTTGCTCGATCCGGGCCAGGGTGGCCGGGTCGTGGAAGTCGGCTTCGAAGCGGTCCATGTCGAGCCCGAGATCCGCGGCGTAGCCGAAGAAGGTCTCCTGCTGGGAGGTGGGCTGATGCCCCCACTCGTGGTCGGTTTCGAACAGGCGCTGGTACATCGCCTCGAACTGGCCCTGCTCACCGGCGGCCTCGGCGGCCAGGGCTGCATCGACGGAGTTGGCGTGCAACGGCATATGCCGCACCACGAAGCTGACCCGATCGCCGTACTCGGCCCGCAGGTCCTCGATGACGGGGTAGAGGGCGATGCAGCTTTCACACTCGAAGTCGAGGAACTCGACAAAGACCGTCTCCTCCCCCTCAGACAGCCGGGGGCTGTCCTCGCGGACCAGCAGTTCGGTCGGGGCCATCTCCCCGGTCAGGCCCTCCGGCTCGGGGGTCTCGGGGCCGGTAAAGGCCAGCAGGGCGACCAGGAGGATCGGGACGAGGGCGATCAGGGACAGCGAGAGGATCGCGTTTTTGCTCACGGCAGTGTTCTACTTTCAGAAAAATCGGACACGGTCAGATCAAAAGGGGGTCAGGGGTGCGACCCGGCGGGGCTGGGCACCGGCGTAGACAGTGTGCCAGTGGCCCGTGGGGTCGTGATAGTTGCGGTGCGGGCGGCGCGCAGGCCGTTGGCGATGACAATGACCTCGGCGACCTCGTGGACCAGCACGACAGCCGCCAGACCCAGCACGCCGGTGATCGCCAACGGGAGGAGGACGATGATGATCGCCAGCGACAAGGCGATGTTCTGGTTGATAATGGCCCGTCCCCGGCGGGCATGGTGCAGGGCCCGGGGGATCAGGCGCAGGTCATCGCCGGTAAAGGCCACATCCGCGGATTCGATGGCAGCATCCGAGCCCTTGGCCCCCATGGCGATGCCGATATCGGCCCGTGCCAGGGCGGGGGCGTCGTTGATGCCGTCACCGATCATCGCCACCGGACCCCGACCGGCCAGCCCCGCCACCGCCTGAGCCTTGTCCTCCGGGTGCAGCTGCGCCCGCACATCCTCAATACCGGCCTCGTGGGCCAGGGCGGTGGCGGTACGCCGGTTGTCACCGGTAAGCATGGTGATCCCCACCTCCTCGGCCGTCAGGGACGCGATGACCTCGGCCGCTTCGGGACGCAGTTCATCGCGTACCCCGATCGCCCCCACCGGCTGATGGTCGCGGTGGACGACGACGACGGTCATGCCCTGGTTTTCCAGGTTCTCGACCTCACCGGCCAGGGAGCCGGGGGTCAGCCAACGGGGGCTGCCGACCGCGAGCTGTGCCCCGTCGATGAGCCCGGTCATCCCCTGACCGGCGACCTCATCGACCTGCTGGGCGGACGGAACATGATCGGCGGCGGCGGTAATCGCCGCGGCCAACGGGTGGGTGGAGTGGGCCTCCAGCGCGCCCGCCCACCCGAGGATCTCTGCCCGGCTGGCGTCCTCGGTGGTCAGGACGGCCGTGACGGTGGGCTGGTTGCGGGTCAAGGTGCCCGTCTTATCGAGTGCCAGGTGGCGGATGCCGCCGAGGCGTTCAAACGCCGCCCCGGATTTGATGACCACACCGAATTTACTGGCCGCCCCAATCGCCGAGACCACCGTGACCGGCACCGAGATCGCCAACGCGCACGGCGAGGCCGCAACCAGCACCACCAGGGCACGTTCAATCCACACCCCCGGGTCCCCGACCAGGGAACCGACCACGGCCACCAGCACCGCCAGGACGAGCACCCCGGGTACCAGGGGGCGGGCCAGGCGGTCGGCGATCCGCGCCCGCTGCCCCTTATCGTTTTGGGCCTGCTCAACCAGGGCGACGACCGTGGTCAGGGAGTTGTCCGTGCCGGCGGCGGTTGCCTCGACCTCGAGGGTGCCGGAGGTGTTGATCGATCCGGCCAACACCGCATCCCCGGGGCCGACTTCCACGGGGATGGATTCCCCGGTGATCGCCGAGGTGTCTAGGCTGCTGCGCCCGGAGCGGACCACCCCGTCGGTAGCCAAACGCTCACCGGCGGACAGGCGCAGCACATCACCGGTGACGAGCTCCTCGACCGGCACCGTACGGGTGGCCCCGTGCGCGGTAATGATGGTCGCGGTTGAGGGAATCAGGGCCAGCAGGGCTCGCAGGCCCGAACGGGCCTTATCCATCGCCTTGTCCTCCAGGGCCTCGGCAATGGAATAGAGGAAGGCCAGGGCGGCGGCTTCCTCGATGAAACCGAGCACCACCGCGCCGATGGCGCTGATCGTCATCAACAACCCGATACCGAGCTTGCCCTTGGTGAACAACCCCTTGAGGGCCCCGGGGACGAACTGGGAGGCACCCAACAGCAGCGCCACCCAGAACAGCACGAGGGCTACTGCGTCGGATCCGGGGATAAACCACTCGAGGATCAGCCCAATGAGCAGGGCCGCACCGGAGGCCATCGGGATGAGGATGGACCTGTCCTGCCACCAGGGGCGGGACTCCTCGTGGTCGGTCATCGGCTCGGCCGGTTCACAGCCGCACGCGGAGCTCACTGCCGGTCACCTCCTTCTGTGTCGCAGCAGCCCTCAACCGAACACTGCGGGGCCAGGCAGGGGACATTCTCATCGACGGCCAGGGTGGTCTCCACCAGGGCGGTCAGCGCCCGGGCCAGGTGGGCATCGGCCATCTCATAACGGGTGCGCCGGCCCTCGGGCTCGGCGACGACGATCCCGCACCCGCGCAGACACGCCAGGTGGTTGGAGACATTCGTCCGCGATAGATCCAGGTCGCGGGCCAGCTGGGCCGGATACCCCGGTCCCTCCAGCAGGGACAGCAGAATCCGGGAGCGGGTGGGATCGGCCATGGCCCGGCCCAATCGGTTCATCACATCAACACGGGAAGCTATAGTCAGCATGTACTGACCATACATCACATGATGACCAGTGGATGGGGGTCCCCACCCGAGGCTCCTCCGTGTGGGTGAGCAAACGTGCAGACCACTTCTGACACCTGTGCAAACGTCCTTTGATGCCGACACCAAGGCCAAGCTCGCCCGCGAGTACAACGTCAACCGCACCACCCTCTACCGCGCACTAGAACGAGAAGACTGACCGCTCGACTAACCCTGCCCCCGCGTAAAACCACCGGAAGGAAATCATGCCCAACCCCCGCAAGCACCCCGCACTGTCAAAGCGTCAGCAACATCGGCTCGACAACATTGTGGCCTCAGCCCACATCGAGGACGCCGATCTTGACCAGGACGCGGTTAGCCGAATGACCCGCGTGATGGCCGGGGTCACGACCGCTGACCAAGCTCGGGCGGACGTGCTGCGAAAGTATGGGCTGAAAATGAGTCAGGATGATGCAGGAGAGCCGTCATGGGAACGCACGCACCGACAGCGGTGGGATGACTACCTCTATCCCGACACTGGCGTGCTGCGCAACAAATTCGACCTCACCGACCCGTCCTGGTCGCGTGTCGAGGCCGAGCTGGTCTCACTGCGAGAAGTCGATCTTCCCGAGTTCGGGTTCGACGCCGGCCACCTTGCCGACGAGCTCCGCCAGATCCACCACACGATCTTTCAGGACTGCTACGAGTGGGCCGGTGAGTGGCGCGACGTGGACATCAGCAAAGAGCATCCGGTGCTCGCTGACTCCGCGGTGACCTTCACATCATGGGAGGCCATCGAGGACAATCTTGACGTGATCCAAAGCCGCATGGAAGCAACGCCGTGGGACGACCTCGGCACGATCGAGAAGATCAAGGCACTGGCCAAGGTTCACGCTCAGCTCAACGCTGTCCACCCATTGCGGGAGGGCAACGGGCGCACGACGCGGGCGTACATGGAAACGCTCGCCGCTCGTCATGACATCGAGCTGGATTGGACCGATGCAAAGCACGGTCTCCATCTCGCCAGTGCCGCGTCGATGATGCACGAGTCAGGTTTGTCTTTTGAGCCGTGGATCACGCTCTATGGCCAGATTGCTCAGCAGGCGACGTGGGACTCACAGCCGATCCCTGACATTGATGATCTGCTGGCCCGCATGGGAGTTATTGACCTGGAGGCACACCGGCAGGCAACCGGCGAGCGCAGCGAGCGCCCGTTACTTTGATGGTATCCCCGATAATGGGGATAGTCGCTGGGCCCGGTATGGCTTATTGCCCCTGTAGTTACAATGATCCGGGGGGTGTTGCCCCCGGGACTCCAGGACAACCGTTGACTGCTAATAGGGACACGGCCAAGCAACTTGTCTTAGGTCTCTTTGTAACGTGGGTGCCAGCACCGGATGTCAAGACACCAGCGACGTAGTTTGACCCGTCACTGTTGCTACGACATTCAAGGAGGCCGGAACATGACCACCGGCACCGTCGACGTCTACATCGGATTAGACGTCGGCAAAACTAATCATCACGCCTGCGCCATGCTGGAAACAGGCGAAATCATCTACGACAAACCCCTGCCCCAGGACGAAAACCAACTCCGGAAAGTCTTCACCGAACTCCAGACCCATGGCACCGTCCTGGTGGTTGTCGATCAACCCAACACCATCGGTGCCTTGCCCATCGCAGTGGCCAGAGATGCCGGCTGTCTGGTGGGTTCCTGCCCGGATTAGCGATGCGCAAGGCCGCTGATCTTTATCCAGGGCGGTCTAAAACCGACCGTCGGGACGCCTTCATCATCGCCGATACCGCACGGACCATGCCACACACCCTGCGGGCAGTAGACCGGGATAACGAAATCCTGTCGGCGTTGAAGATGCTATCCGGATTCGATGATGACATCGCCAAGGATTGCACTCGCACGATTAACCGACTGCGCAGCGTGCTCACCCAGATCTACCCCAGCTTCGAACGAGCCCTGGCTGGCGACATCATCACCAGGCCCTTGGTCCTGGACATGCTCATCCACTACGGCGGACCGACGAAGATGAAGAAGGCCGGTTACCACCGGGTTTTAGCCTGGATGAGTAAACGCGCCAAGAAGGATCCCACCACACTCGTGGATGCGATCTTTGATGGTCTGAAAGCCCAGACCGTGACAGTGCCTGGCACGACAGCTGCGGAAATCGTCATCCCGCAGTTGGCTACCAACATCAAAGCCCTGCTGGAACAACGCAAGACCATCGCGGAACAAGTTGAGGAGCTACTCGAAGAATTCCCTCTTCACCAGGTCTTGATGTCCATGCCGGGAGTTGGCATCAAGACTGCAGCCAACATCCTCCTGGCCGTCGGTGATTGTTCTGACTTCCGGTCCGCCGGCCACCTGGCTGCCTATGCGGGAATCGCCCCGGTGACCCGAAGGTCCGGCACATCCATTCGAGGTGAATTCCCGGCTAGATCAGGTAACAAAAGACTCAAGAATGCGTTGTTCTACTCGGCATTCGCATCAATTCGGTTTCACGAGCCATCCAAGACCTACTACGAGCGAAAACGGGCCGAGGGTAAGCGACACAACGCTGCGGTGATGTGTTTGGCTAGACGCAGGTGCAATGTCATCTACGCCATGCTGACTAGAGCTGAGTTCTTTCGGGAAGTTCCAGCCAGAGTGGCCGCCTAGTCCAACTTCAGCACGATCAGCTGGTCGACGGTGACCATGTCGACCAGTCGATCAGTCATGCCCACCACGAGAATCACGAACTACCCCCGAAACACTTCAGTGAGTACAACGCTTGCCTCTTGACAAAAACATAGGGACACCCCCTAGGACACGTATAGGTAATGGTCAGAGCACTTTGACCTTGATCACTGCAGGGCCCTTCCAGATTTTATAACACCACCGCCCTTCGCCTTCCCGACGCACTGTGGGCCGCCCGCCAGGGATAAATATTCGAAGAGAGAGCTCTACAGAGGAAGCGGTGATCAGGAATAAAGCTAGAAGAAACACAGCCTTATCGACAGATCGACCCATTCTCCGGACGTGCCCTAGGGCTTCTGGAAGGATGAGGATACTTGCTGGAGGAAGGAATATGGATGTCGCTTACCAACCAGGGCATGCCCACTCATCAGCACTTGGTACTGCCGGCTATTCGCGCTGTTGCAGAGCTGGGCGGGTCAGCGAAAGCGAAGGAGATCATTGACCATATCGTCGAGAATTATCCCGATGCGGACGACCTCCTCCAGGTGACCTACCCCAACCGCCCGGACGTGGCTGTCTTCCCCGAACGCGCCTCCTGGGGACGGTCCACCGCCAAACTCATCGGCGCTCTCGAGCAACCTTCCCGGGGAATGTATCTGACCACAGACCTGGGAGAAGAACTACTATCCCTGCCGGAGGTGGAAGCCTTCGAGAAGATCCGCGAGCTAGACCGCGAGTACTACCGAGAGCAGCGCAGAAAGAAACTGGAAGACCCCTTCACTGCAGGTGTCGAGGGTCGGGACGAGGATGAGCCTTCCGCAGAGGTATTGGCCGTCTCAGAAGCCGACGACGATAGTTCCGCCTCGGGGTGGAAGATCCAGCTGCTGGAGCGCCTGCACCGGCTTTCCCCGGAGGGGTTTGAGAAGTTCGTGCTCTACCTACTGCGTCGCTACGGCCTCCAGCTAACCCATATCGGTGGAAGTGGAGACGAGGGCATTGACGGGATCGGCACCGCGCCTTTGAGTCCGGTGCTCTCCTCACGGGTAGCGGTCCAGGTTAAACGCTACGATCCGAACGGAAAACCCATTGGGAGGGACACCGTAGCCTTGTTCCAGCGCGATGCCCAAACCAAGGGGGCAGAACGGGCGATTCTGGTGACACTTAGCCGGTTCACCGAGCCTGCCCGCAAAGCCGCCACGACCACCATCCCGACTGTTGATCTCATCGACGGGGACCGCCTGGCGGATTTGATCCGTGAAGACGGGGAATCCGGAGTTAGTTTCCAGCCGACCGTCAATGAGGGCTGGTTCGACAAGTTTGCCTAAACGCCAGATTCACTTTCCTGCAGGAAGGACGGCAAAAGAGCCCGTCTGGGGGAACTAAGTAGAGGTCTGGGAACCGGACTTTTATACGCTAAATCGATATGACGCTACAACGTTAAAACATACGTATGTTTAGCTTCGCCAGTGTCTGTCACCTTGAAAGCATGCCCATCACGGGGATAACCGCTGGGCCCGGCATGGCTTAATCGCCCTGTAGTTCATATGATCCGGAAGTGGAGCCGACCTTGGGAATTTTGCATCACCTTTAGCCTCCCAAGCATCTGGTCGCGCTGCCTGGGGGCCTTCCTCCGTGCGCTGGCATGAGCCAAACTGTTGATCCTTAGAACACCCAGTGCGCTGCCCGAAATACGCAAGCGTTTACTGTGACGGGTGTGAACGAAACGCAACGGCTTAACAGCCTCTTAAGAACCCACTTCGGCTCCTTAATCATCGAGGACTTCATCTCCCCGGCGGGAGTGAAACGGGTATCGGAGAATGCCTACAGCAAGCTGAGCAGTGCAATGAAGGGCATCAAAGAGCATCCGGCCAAGGATACCATTAAGGAGGAAACCCACGCCTCCTTGTACGAGTTCATCACCAATCTCAAGAACGACCCCCTGCCCGTCCAGTACTCGAAGGCCGCTCAAGAAAACTTCGATGCCCGCCATCACGCGTGGTGCGTAAACAGGATGACGGCGTTCAACGAGCATTCTCAGGCTCCTGATGAGAAGGACTTCACCCTCACCTACGGCCGAGCGCAGATGTGGATCAGCCTGAAACTCAAGTACCTCACGCTCCTCGGTCATCCCACCGCGGTCGCTAACTACCGCTACTTCCATATCCCTGTCGACTACGCCGATACCGTACACCCCGCCGATGCTCTCGGGATTACCCGTCCTCTCGGGATTACCCGTCCTCTCGGGGGTGTCCGTTCGTCGAAGCTGGAACGTGCCCAGTACTGGGACTACCAACAGCAATTCCGGGCCGCCGGCATCAACCTGCTTGATTTCTAGGACGTGGCGGCACCGGCATGAAGTGCCAGGGCAAGTCCTGAGAAAATACACCCACTAGGGACACGTGTTCGATGCTGCACCAGATGATGCCCAGGCCAGCCGATAAGCTGGTTGAAGTTATTGATCAAGCACTGATGGAGGACAGCATGGGCCGACGGCCGCAGAAGCTGGAGCTGACCTGGTTCAACAAGGACCAGGCACTGATTCCGACTGAGGAAGGCAAGTACGGCTACACCTGGGTCGATCCTAAGGATCCCCGCTACTGTGAGGTCCACACCCTGGTCGCTGAGGGCGTAGTTCGTGGTGAGCAATCCCCGAAGGAAGAGGGAGTGACGTACTCCGAGCGTGCAGACCTGGAACCCACCGAGGACAACCTGCTCATCCTCGGCGAATCTGGTGACGTGCTCGAAGCGCTGACCCAGGTGCCGGAACTCGCCGATAAGTACGTCGGCCAGGTCAAATGCGTCTACATCGATCCGCCGTTCAACACCGCACAGACGTTTGCCAACTACGAGGACAACCTCGAACACTCCATCTGGCTGACCATGATGCGTGACCGCCTCATCCACCTGCGCCAGCTGCTCTCCGATGACGGTTCCATTTGGGTGCACCTCGATGATGTTGAAAATCACCGGATGCGCATGCTAATGGATGAAGTATTCGGTTCCTCAAATTACGTTGCGGAAATGCAATGGGAAAAAACATATTCCCCTAGAAATGACTCCAAAGGCATTCCGATGGTTACTGATGTCATTCTGGTCTACCGAAAGTCCAAGTCTTTCTCGGTAAATTCGCTCTCTCGAAACTCTGAGATGGACTCAAGGTATAAGAACCCGGATCATGACCCTAAGGGCCCCTGGAAACCAGCTGATACAACGGCGCCTGGTTCGGCAACTCACCAAGGCATGGTTTATGCGATCCAGCACCCAATTACCGGCGACTTAGTTTATCCACCTAGTGGTCGACATTGGAGCCTCGCACAAGAATCTCTATTGCGGGTTATGGGTGAATGAGCGGACTATGAGCTCGCCGATATCGGTGATGAACAGGAGAGGGCCGACCTCGCAGGGTTACCTGTCGAGGAAGTTAGACCAGATGTTAAGGCCCTGGTCCTTGCGGAGAGCAGAGAAAGCGCCGCTAGAAAAGCCTTGCAGCGTATCTCCAAGATGAACTGGCCGTACTTCGTCGTTCGAAAATCGGGGGGTTTTCAGAGGAAGGGATGGTTGTCGGAAAGGGAGGGTTCCGCTCCTCGAAATCTGCTGAAGTGGAAAGATGTTGGACACAACGACACAGCTGCTAAAGAAATTCGCGCCCTCTTTCCGGGCCAGTCTGCTTTCTCAACTCCTAAGCCTGGGCGTCTCCTGGAGCGCATTATCCACATTGCTACCAACCCGAGTGACATTGTTCTGGATATTTTTGGGGGGTCCGGTACGACTGCTGCAGCTGCCCAGAAGATGGGGCGCCGCTGGGTGACGATTGAGCTCGTTGAGGATACATTCAATCGTTTCACGCTCCCGCGTCTCTCCAAGGTGATTAATGGCGAGGACATGGGCGGAATCTCACTAACTACGGGCGAGCGTGTCGACAACACAGACGAAGGCTTGCCAGAGGGAATGACCCCGGACGAAGCACAAAAGCTCACCTCATTGCTTAACAAGGCTATTAGAGAGCAGCCAGAGTTGAAGAAGAATTCGGCTATCAAGGCTGTTAAAGACCTGGTCAAGACCAAGAAGACGAAGGATGTCATCAACTGGCGCGGTGGTGGTGGTTTCAGGGTAGCGCGGTTGTCGCCGTCGTGTTTCGACTACGACCCCGACTTAAACTTGACCACCCTGACGGAGGCGGCGACCGGGTCGACGCTGGTGGCGTCCGTGGCGGCGAATCTGGGTTTCTACCTCACCCCGGAGGACCGCCACTTCGACGGGATCCTGGGCCGGCAGCATCTCGCGGTCGTCGAGGGGATCCTCGACGACGCCAAGGTCGACGACCTGATGGCGCATCTGCCCGAGGGGCACACATTGCTGCTCGCGGCGACGATTGTCCCGGAGGGCGTGCGCGATCATGTCCGACGCTTCAAGAACGGCTCCCGGGTGCTCCACGTCCCGCTGGACCTGTTCACCTACACCACGGCCCAGGAGGAGAAGTAGACCATGGCTCTGCATATCAGCTACGACGAAAACCTCGTCGAGGAGTTGTCCTCCCGATTCGACCTGCGCACCCCCAACCGTGAGGCCCTGACCGAGCTGGTCAGGCGCCTGGACGTCGGCGAGTACACGCCCCTGGGCCAGCTCACGCTGGACCTGGCCACCGGAGTGGGCAAGACCTTCGTCATGGCGGCGTTCATCGAGTACCTCAACCGCCAGGGCCACCGCAACGTCATGGTCGTCACCCCCAATACGGTGGTCCAGGACAAGACTGTCCGGGACTTCTCCCACGGCTCCGAGCGCTACATTGACGGGTTCACCCGGCCCCCGGTCATGGTGACCCCTGACAACGCCCAGGGATTCGCCCTGGCTGAGAGCACCCGCAGCCTCTTCACCACGGATGAGGCGTCCATGCTCTACGTCTTCAACGTCCAGCAGCTGTTCCCGCCCAAGGACGGCGGCAAGTCCCAGGCCACCGGTCAGGAGGCGCAGCGGCGCAAGACCTGGCGCTGGCAGGAGGAGTACGGCTCGCTGATGGATCACCTGCGCTCCCTGGACGACCTGGTGGTCATCGTCGACGAGGCGCACCTGTTCGGGTCCACAGCCAAGGTCTACCGCTCGGCGCTGGAGGAGCTGCTGCCACAGGCGACCGTGGGCCTGACCGCCTCACCGGGCAAGAAGGACGACATTGTCTACCGGTATCCGCTGTGGCGGGCGATCAGCGACGGCTACGTCAAACAGCCGGTGCTGGTCTACCGCAACTCCGGCTACGACTCCGAGGAGCGTCAGCTTCAGGACGCGATGAGCCTGCTGGCTTTGAAGGAGAAGGCCTATGCCGGGTGGCGGGCGGCCCATCCTGGAAGCAAGAAGACTAAACCGCTGCTGTTCGTCGTCTGCTCCGATGTCGCCCATGCCAGCGAGACCGCCGCGCGCTTGCGCACCGCGACGTTTACCGGCAGTGACGTGGCTGTTCTGCAGGTCGACAATGAACATGATGATGCTGCCACCCAGAACTTCCTACGGTATCTCGATACCGGGGATTCCCCGGTACGGGTGATTGTCTCGGTCAACAAGCTTCGCGAGGGGTGGGATACCAAGCGTATTGCGGTGATGTGCACCCTGCGGGCCATGGGCTCGGAGGTATTGACCCAGCAGGTCATGGGCCGTGGTCTGCGGTTGCCCTTCGGGAAGTTGACCGGGGTAGGAGCCATCGACGAGCTGGACATCATCTCGCATAAGTCATTTGTCTCCCTGCTCAAGACTGAGAACGTCCTGCGCGAGTTCGGCATCGACTCTGAGGAAAAGGTGGCCCCGGAGGACGTACTGCCTCGGCCGGGCACCAGGCATGTTCCCCACCCGCAGGCGGGCACGGGGCCACAGATTCCTGGCCCGGCCGCTGGCGAGGAACAGACATCGGGGGTCGCCGCCGCGAGCTCGCCGGCCCAGTCGGTGGCTGACGCTCTCGGCGCCCGTGCTCTGACCGACGATGAGGACATCGTGGACGACGCTGACCTCTTTGAGCAGGTGACGATCTCCATCAACCCTGAGTTCGCGGGCACCACCTTCCTTTTCCCGGCGACGGCGATGGAGAAGACCATCGCTCCCTTCGAGCTGGCTGATATCTCGACCGAGGCGGTCGCGGCCGCGGCCAGGCGCACCCGGAACACCTCCGAGTATCTCGAGCGCACAAAGATCGTTGCTGACGCAGACCAGGCCGGCGAAGGGGCAATTACCGCCCAGGACGCTGACCGGGTGGCGGTGGAGAGCCTGTGGCAGTCGGAGGCGGAGGTGCGCACCGAACTCATCCGCCGCGTGCTCACCACGGGAATCGTGTCCACGGATCCGGAGAACCGCAATCAGCTCACCCACCGTATTGTGCCGACATTCATGGAGCACGCGGGCATCGAGGCGTGGACGGAGAAGGCGAAGTTTTCCGCAGCCGAGGAACTGCGTGGCCTTGTCGTCGCCGAGATGAAGAAGGCCGCCAGCCAGGCCAAGACCAGGACAACAATCACCCCGGTTGAGCTGCCGATTGATGACTCCTTCACCCTTGATTTCGGAAGGAAAGTTCTCGAGCGTCTGACGGTGACCCAGAACTCGAGGAAGTCGACCACCGGCTTCCGGGAGCGTGAGTACTACGGCCCCTGGACCAAGGGACTGTTCGAGGCCGCGGCCTTCGACTCCTTCTCCGGCGAGTACCGCCTAGCGGAGATCTTCAACTTCGACCCGGACGTGGTGTGGTGGAAGCGTCTCTACCCGCACGAGGGCGCTGTCGTCGCCTACACACCACAGAATGACTACCACCCGGATTTCGTGGTCCTGGCCACCGACGGCACCCACTGGATCATCGAGGGTAAGTCGAAGCGGGGACGCGACGACGAAACTGTCCAGCGCAAGAAGGACGCCGCCGAGAAGGCCATTCGCCTGCTTGCCGGCAAACCGGACTACGTAGGCCAGTCGTGGGGCTATCTCATCGCCTTCGAGGACGACATCGCCACCGCCGACTCCCTGGCTGACCTCTTGGCGACTGGAGCCACAGAGCGGACCCGGTAGAGCTCTTCTCGGTGTTATCGGTCAGTGCGCCCACGCGGTCTGTGGGGCGTGCTGACCGATCTTCCTTGTCTCGGGTGGGGTGATGGTCGTTGGTGGGGGAGGGAAGCGCACAGGCGGCTGCTGAGGTCGGTGTAGCCGTGGACGGTCTGCGGGGCTGGGCCCCTTCGGGGAGAGAGGTAGTCATCCGTGCCGTCGATGTAGTTGTGCTACTTGGCATGAACCTGAACGCTTAAGCGTAGTTTGAAGCTGAATTGGCTCAGACATGAAAAGTACCCTTACCTGTTTGTGCAGGTAAGGGTACTTCTTGGGGGTGGCTGACGGTGTCGTACTTCAAGACATAATTGACACGCCTGTTCTGCAGCGGGGCTAATCTAGGGCCGAGATCAGCCGCGAGATC
>NZ_PUGE01000009.1 GCF_002967075.1 Corynebacterium sp. J010B-136
GTTGTCGGTCTCGCTGACTCACATAAAGTTACACACCCACACGAACCAACACAAATCCCCAGGTAAACACACATAAACGATTGATCTATAAACATCGCTTTGATGCTTAGCTTGTCGTTGATGCCATTCCGAGCCATCGAGCCAGGCCTCCGGAGTAGATATCGGTTCTTCTAGCCATAGATGGAAGCAGGAGTCCACCAACTACATACCCTGCGACCGCCGCGATGGTCGGCAGGATATAGCTCTCGTGGTTTATACCGATGACTATGTACACCTCGAGTGCTATTGCCCCTATGAGGACAGGTGCGGTTACGGGCCAGCTTGTTCGTGCAGTTAGACCTAGGGCAATGACCATGAGGATAAGCAAGAGATAGATAGCGCCGAGTGCGCTAATCAAATGCCATCGCGGCACGACAGCACCAGCAGCAATAAGCAGACCGGGCACAACCGCATTAATGAGCATGGTGCGCTTAGCCCAGAACGTCCTAGTTCCACCGAAAGTCACGTATTCACGTAGGGAGCTCGACAAAGTGTCTTGGTAGACCACGAAGAACATAGCTGTCCAAATAATCGCCAGGATTGAGATAGTCTGCGACCACTCACCACCCCAGATCACTGTTATGCCCCAGTAAATAAGGCTGGTGACTACGGTTAAGCACACGATGAGTATCCAACCTTTAACCTGTGGCCGGTCAATCAGCTGGCCTTCAATTGTCGGAGGGAAGCGGCCCTCATTAGTTCGGCCACTAGATTGAGAGAGAAACTCTTTCTTCCTCGACTTATCTGTTTGTGGGATGGCCAAATCCCAAAACAAGACAACTGCAGCAATGGCCAAATACCCAGCAATGAGAAAAGATGGCATCTGGGTAATCAGCAGGATGACAACGACAAATATCGTTACCGAAACCCCAACTTCTATCCGGCGTTGAAAGTTGTAATCGCGTCGACTTAATCCCAGTATCCAGAAAGCATCTCCTGCAGGTCCCATTAACGCAATAAGGCCCATGACAACTAGGTAGAGGTACTGCATGCGCGTACCCGTACTAATCCCCAAGGTTAGAAATACGAACATAACCAGCCGAAATGCCCATTTCGGCTTGTCCACCAGTTCCCACATTAAGCGCGCGTTCATGCAAGTCCCTCCTCACCTAGAGCGAGGACTGCTCTTTCTAGGTTTACTTCCCGGACGCGGACATCGACATCACCTGCCGCGTCAAAGACGTGGTCCGGTCCAAGGGAAATGGCATCAACAATCACGCGCTCTCCTAGGGCAGTTGATTCACGGGAGAGCGGTTTTACCTGCAGTCGGTTGAGCAGACGGTCAACGTTTTCTGAGCGGCCGGTTAGCTCCAAGATGCCGTCGATAAGCTCTTCCACCGCGCCGTGCTTCATACCGTTGACCATGAGCACCGTATCCAGATGCCCAGAGAGTTCATTGAGGTGGTGGGTCGAGATAACAATGGTCCGGCCATGCTCTTCGCGCAGCACATCGTAAAACACCTGGCGTTTTTCAACATCGAGACCGAGATAGGGTTCATCGAGAAGCATGAGCTCACAACCTGAAGCTACTGCCATGATGATGCCCATCGCAGACTTTTGACCCCGTGACAATGCCGAGTAATTCTTGGATGGCAATTCGAAACGGTCCTGGAGCTCCTCGGCACGCTCTGCATTCCAGGTTGCCCACCGGGCTTTGCCCAGGCGCATGAGCTTGGCAATGTTCCAGCCGTCAACGAGGGGATTATCAATCCCCATCAAGATGGTGCGATCCATAACCGCACGGTTATCAAAAGGTTTCTGCCCAAAAACTTGTAGGTCTTTCGATGGTTGCTGCCCCGCTATTTTGCGCAACAACGTGGTCTTGCCAATGCCATTGGGGCCAACCACCCCATGGGTAAGCCCCTGGTCCAGCGCATAGCTTTTCGAAGTCACGATTGCATTCATGGTTTGTCCTAACCCGGTGGAAGTGTCGGTCATTGGTATAGCCCTCGGCTTTCAGCAACTCTTTCGATCAAGTCCAGCAATGCTGCGCGGGAGTAATTCAGCCGCACCGCTTCATCGATAAGCGGGGCGACGTAGTCTGCCGCGAACTCACTGCGGCGGCGCTGACGGATAACCTCAATGGCACCCTCAGACACGAACATGCCAATACCGCGGCGTTTATCCAGCACCCCAACATCAACCAAGAGATTTAAGCCTTTGCGTGCAGTAGCTGGATTGATCGAGTGGAAATCAGCGAGCTCATTAGTCGAGGGCGCTCGCGCCCCCTCCGCCAGGACGCCGTCCACAATGGAGTCCTCCACCAAAGAAGCAATCTGCCTAAATAGCGGCTGCGTTGAGTTATCCATCGCCATAGTCATTGCACCTGTCGTAGAAGTTGAACTGAGCTCCCCAACCAAGTTGGTTCGTTACTCATGTAACCAACCGTATAACCAACGCTGCTAATCCGCAAGGCTTTGCCTATCTTTCGACATAAATTCACGGGCCAAACAGCATACTTTCTCAGGACAAATGGAAATTACCAGCAGATTCGCGCAAGGATATCGACGTAGTGTGACAGATGAGGCAAACTAGAGGAATACAAATAAAATTAGAATCAAATGAACGGAATTTAGGAGCCATGCTTGAACGCACAGTTGTCTTTGTTGACACCTCTTATTTATTGGCCAGCTTTTATAACTCATGGGAAATCGGTGCACGTGCCCAGTTAGAAATTGACTTACCCGAGGTCGTAGCCACTTTACGGTCTATGATCGAAAACCAGATCGGCCATCCCGTCCACCGTCAAAATTGGTATGACGGTATTCCGGATACTGGTCCGCACCGCTACCAACGTGCCTTGCGCACCTGTGATGGTGTGCAACTTCGCACTGGTCAGCTCATTGAATGGGGCGAGCGACGTACACAAAAAGCCGTAGATACTCGCCTCGTTGCTGACATGGTGGTCACCGCCATGAATCAGCACTTCACCGACTTTGTCTTGGTCTCCGGTGACGCGGACATGATTCCCGGCGTGAACGAAGCAGCCAATAATGGCATGCGCGTGCACCTTTATGGATTCGGCTGGGATTCCATGTCTTCGGCACTGCGCCACGCCTGTGACACCACTACCATTTTGGATCCACGCGAGGATTTCCAGGACTGTATGGAAATCCAGGTTTTAGAAGGTCCGATTTCACCAGTGGTTCCAGAGTCCACAGACGACGAATCCTCTTCTGCAGACGAACTACCTGCGCGCGATGAGTGCGGCGAGCCTTCCGAGGTCGAGGCCGCTTTCTCCTCCACACCGCTAATCAAAACAGAGGAGCCAGCCGAGGAAAGCACCGAACCCACCTCGACTCCTACTCCAGCACCGACTCCCACCCCTGGACCAAAGCCCAGCCCAACGCCTGCCGCGGTGCCTACTTCCACCCCGAATCCGGACCCACAGGTTTCAGAAACCCCTTCCGAACCAGATGCTGTAGAAGCCACGGAAGCTCCGAAGCTACCGGAAGCTGGTGAATCAACCGAGGTTGCCGACAATGTGCAGGACGAACAGGATTCAGAGGATGCAAAGGACGCCGCTGAAGCGCCAAAGCCTTCTGGAATTCCAAAGCCATCGATGATGGCGCCGCGACGGAAGCTGCGTTCACGTTATGTTCCGCTGCCAGAAGAAGTCTGGACGTCCTCTGGTTTCCAAACACCTTTCGATGTCGGCCAACAATATGCGAGCTGGTGGTTTGAAAATGCTGCATCGGCTGACCAACGCGACCAGGCTCATATCCTGTCCGGCGGTGGACTTCCGCCAGAAATCGATCGCCCTTTGCTGCAGTTCGCGTGCGAAACCCTCCACGAATACACCCTGAGTGAAGCGCAGCGCGTGAATCTTCGCGACGGATTCCACTCCGGCATTCGCGGGGTTTTAATCAATATCACTCGCCATAAATCCCAGTAGCTACAAAAAATCACTGGGCATAAATAAAAGCAGCGAGGCCACCATTTACTTGGGGCCTCGCTGCTTTCTTTTTGCCGGTAGAAAGCTATTTATGCTCTCTACTTTTTGTCGTCGACAGCCTTTTTGGCTTCTTCTAAGACCTGTTCAATTTCGGCATCATGGACATCGTCGGACGCCGTCTTCGCTGCGGCATCGCCGGCTACTTCTGGATCTACCGCTTCAGCCTCAACGTCCGCGTTTACTTCAGCATTAGCGTCTTTTTGTTCAGCCGAAGACTTATCGCCAGCGGTAAGCTGCTTATCGCCTGCCATCGAGGCACGGATTTCATCAAGACGCGATTTTGCGCGCATATCTTCGGTCGACTCGAGGGCTTCTTGGATGCGGCTGCCGCCCGATGCTTGGTACAGCTCTTGGGCACCAAGTGCATTCGAGTAGCGCTTTTCAATCTTTGCGCGCACCGAGTCCAAGGTTGGAGTCGAACCATCAGGGGTGAGATCATCCATGGAGCTGAGCGCCTCTGCATTCATCTCCTGCATGGTGGCCTGGTCCGCCTGCGCAATCAGCTGGTCTACCTGCGCGAGCTGCTCACGCAGGCGCGCCTCGGACTGCTTTTGCTGTTCCTGCGCCTGCTTCGCAGCTTGCGTTGCAGATTCATGCTGGGCTTTGACCTGTTCGATTTCCTGATCTGTAGCAACCAGCTGTGCCGCAACAACCTCGGCGGCGTTGTTGTACTCCTGCGCGGTAGCTGAATCTCCGTCAGATTGCGCCTTGTCTGCTAGCTCTAGAGCGCGACGGGTCTGCGTTTGCAAATCATCCTGGGATTTCAGCAAACGGTTTAACCGCAGCTCCAGCTGCCGCTGATTGCCGATAATCTCCGAAGCTGACTCGGTAATTTCCTGGTGGCGCTTCTTTGCGCCTTCCACAGCCTGCTTAATCTGGACCTTAGGATCAGCATTTTCGTCAATTTTCTGATCGAAAGATGCCATCAAGTGCTTCCAGCCCTTAGAAAATGGGTTAGCCATCGCCCGCCTCACTCCTTGTAAATGTTCTCAATCAATTAAAAAGACGCTTTCTAGCGAGTGTAGCGTCACTCACAAGAAAGCGTCGAGTAAAAGGGGCAATTACTTGCTGGAATTAGCCCTGATTCTTCTGCTGCTCAACCTGTTCACGAACAGCATCCATATCCAAATCGCGAACCTGCTTGATCAGATCCTCAAAAGCAGCAGGTGGCAAAGCACCAGCCTGGTTAAAGACCTGGATGCCATCGCGGAAGACCATCAAGGTAGGAATTGCCTGAATCTGCAGCGCACCGGCTAGTTCCTGGTTATTTTCGGTATCAAGCTTGGCAAAAGTGATGTCTTCATGCTCTTCAGAAGCCTTGTCAAAGACTGGAGCAAAGCGCTTGCATGGTCCGCACCATTCAGCCCATGCGTCAACAATCGTAATGCCCTCACCGATGGTGGTTTCTTCGAAATTTTCCTTGGTTACTTCTACGGTTGCCATTGTTCTCCTTAAATAAGTTTCGGATTTTCCGCTCTGTTGGTGTTCAACGGTACCGAAAGACAAACTATTCCCGCAGCACGCCCTTGTCAGATACCCCAAGGGGGTATATCATGAAGATTGTTAGAGCACATTCATCCACCTTTAAGGAGCATCCATCATGGCAACTACCCATTACACCGTCGAAGGCATGACCTGCGGCCACTGCGAAATGTCCGTACAGGAAGAAATCGGCGAAATCGCAGGTGTTACCGCGGTCAACGCCGATCACAAGACCGGCCAGGTTGCCGTTGAAGGCGCAGGATTTACAGATGAGCAGGTCTCCGCCGCCGTCGCGGAGGCAGGCTACAAGGTGGTTTAATCCGCCATGACCACTCACATCGATCTCGGCGTCACCGGCATGACGTGCACCTCGTGTTCGTCGCGCGTGGAGCGCAAGCTCAATAAAGTCGAGGGCGTCAAGGCGACCGTTAACTATGCCACCGAGTCTGCATCGGTTAGCTACGATCCCAGCTTGACTGCGCCGCAGGACCTCATCAAGGTCATTCAGGACGCCGGATACGATGCCTACGACGCCAGTCCTACCGCACAAGACGAGGCGGAGACACTTGTCGACGCCTCCCCAGCTGACATCGCCCGCGAGGAAGAAGCAAGCCATCTCAAGCGCTTGACGATTATGTCTGGCGCCTTGTCCCTTCCCATCATGCTGGTGTCGATGATCCCGGCACTGCAATTTGATTACTGGCAATGGCTCAGTGCCATTTTGGCCACCATCGTCTTCATCAATGGCGGTGCCCCGTTCCACAAGGCGACGTGGACAAATATTAAGCACGGCTCATTTACCATGGACACGCTGATTACGATGGGCACCTCAGCGGCGTACTTCTGGTCGCTGTATGTCATGGTTTTCGGCCACGCCGGCATGCCCGATATGCGCATGCACATGGAGCTTATCTCCAATAATGCGCAGATGGACCATATCTATCTCGAGTCCGTGGGCATGGTCATCACATTCTTACTACTGGGTCGCTATTTTGAGGTCAAAGCGAAGGGGCAGTCCTCAGAAGCGCTGCGCACGCTGTTGAATATGGGTGCGAAAGACGCATCCTTGCTTATCAATGGCAAAGAGACCCGCATTCCCATCACTGACCTTGCCATTGGGGATCTCTTCGTCGTGCGTCCAGGCGAAAAGATTGCCACGGACGGCGAAGTAATCGAAGGCTTTTCAGCTGTTGATGAGTCCATGCTGACTGGTGAATCGGTCCCAGTGGAAGTCCAGGAAGGCTCACGCGTTACTGGCGCATCTATCAATACCTCCGGAAAGCTCATTGTTCGCGCTACTCGCGTGGGTGAAGACACCACCTTGTCACAGATGGCCAAGCTGGTCACCGAAGCCCAGTCTTCCAAGGCACCGGTGCAGCGCCTCGTTGACCGCATCGCGCAGGTCTTTGTCCCTGCGGTAGTAATCATCGCTGTCGTTGCGCTCATTGCGCACCTACTGCTGGCACAAGGCGTTGCCCCAGCCTTTGTCGCCGCAGTATCGGTCTTGATCATCGCGTGCCCGTGCGCGATGGGTCTTGCTACCCCGACTGCGATTTTGGTCGGTACCGGCCGTGGCGCGCAGCTGGGCCTGCTTATTAAAGGTCCAGAGATTCTCGAGTCCACTAAGAAAGTCGACACCATCGTCTTAGACAAAACCGGCACGGTTACTACCGGGGCGATGAGCGTAAGCGACGTTATCCCTGCTCCTGGCGTGGATTCACACAAGCTCATCAACTACGCCGCGGCAGTGGAATCTGGATCTGAACACCCGATTGCACAGGCCATCGTCAAGCATGCCGATGACATCTTGCCCGTTTCTGATTTTCAATCGGAGGCTGGGATCGGAGTATCCGGCACTGTAGAAGGCGCACTGGTATCCATCGGCCGCGCAAGCCAAGACGAGCTTGGCGAGCTTGCCGATGCCTTCACAGCCGCCGAGGAATCCGGCGCCACGGCGATTGTGGTGCGCATCGATAGCAATCTGGCCGGAATTATTGCCGTGCGCGATACCATCAAGGACACCTCCGCTGCTGCCATTGCTCAGCTCAAGGACTTAGGCTTAACCCCGTATCTGCTCACCGGCGACAATGCCGGTGCGGCGCATGCGGTTGCACGGGAAGTCGGAATTGATAAGACTCACGTCTTTGCCGGCGTGATGCCTGAAGAAAAGGTCGCGAAAGTACGCCAACTGCAAGATGCTGGTCTGACCGTGGCGATGGTGGGCGACGGTGTCAACGACGCTGCCGCCTTAGCCCAAGCCGATCTTGGCTTGGCGATGGGCGCGGGCACCGACGTTGCTATCGAAGCCTCAGACATCACCTTGATGAACTCTGATCTGCGCTCAGCCGCAGCAGCAATCCTGCTTTCGCGTAAGACGTTTAGCACGATTAAAGGTAATTTATTCTGGGCCTTCGCCTACAACGTGCTCTTGATTCCAGTCGCTGCTGCTGGTTTCCTAAACCCGCTCTTTGCAGGTCTGGCCATGGCTTTTAGCTCCGTGTTCGTGGTTGGCAACTCCCTACGCTTGCGGTCCTTCCACACCCAATAGGTTTTAGCCCATTAGGCAGAAACCTACCGCGTTGTTTACTATCAGCGCCCATGACTCAAACTACTGCTTCACCTTTAAGCAAAAACGAGCGCCTTGACCGGCTGCCGGTAACCTCCAAGCACAAAAAGCTCTTGGTAGGTTCCGGCGTCGGCTGGGCGCTCGACGCCATGGACGTTGGACTTATCTCTTTCATCATGGCCGCGCTAGCGGTGCATTGGAACTTAGAATCAACCCAGACCTCCTGGATTGCCACCGCCGGTTTTGTCGGAATGGCGCTCGGCGCCAGCTTGGGCGGATTACTGGCTGATAAATTCGGCCGCAGGCATGTCTTCGCCCTTACCTTATTGGTTTACGGGCTCGCTACCGGCGCCTCAGCGCTGGCAACCGGGCTTGCTGTGCTCATTGCTCTGCGTTTTATCGTCGGGCTGGGCTTAGGCGCCGAGCTCCCTGTTGCCTCAACCCTTATCTCTGAGTTTGCGCCTCGCCGTATCCGCGGGCGCATGGTGGTTTTACTTGAGGCCTTTTGGGCCGCCGGCTGGATCGCAGCCGCTGTCATTGGCACCTTCGTCGTCGGCGCCTCTGACTCCGGCTGGCGCTGGGCATTAGCTATCGGCATGGTTCCAGCAGCCTATGCACTCTATGTCCGCTTAGCCCTGCCCGAGTCCGTCCGCTACCTTGAGGCGAAGAATCGCCATCAAGAGGCTGAAGAAATTGTCACTTCTTTCGAAAACGCCGCTTTAGCCGAGGGCAAGCCCCTGAATGATCAGGCTGCTATTGAGGCAATCTCCGAACAATCACCAGAAGATTCCTCCACGGAATCTTCTATCTGGTCATCGCGGCTGCGCGCACGCACCGCTGCTTTGTGGATTATTTGGTTTTGCATCAACTTGTCCTACTACGGCGCATTCATCTGGATTCCTTCGCTGTTGGTCGCCGATGGATTTACGCTGGTGCGCTCGTTTAGCTTTACCCTCATCATTACGCTCGCGCAGCTGCCGGGCTACGCCGCTGCCGCCTGGCTCATTGAAGTCTGGGGGCGTCGAGTAACACTTGCCGTATTCTTAGTCGGCTCCGCAGTCTCCGCCGGCGCCTTTGGCCTCGCAGACTCCGAGGTCAGCATCATCATCGCCGGCTGCTTCCTGTCCTTCTTCAACCTCGGCGCCTGGGGCGCGCTCTATGCGATTGGCCCTGAGCTCTACCCCACCCACATTCGCGGCCGCGGCACCGGCGCTGCTGCTGGCTTTGGCCGCATCGCCTCGATCATCTCCCCACTGATCGTGCCGCCGATTCTCGCTGCTGCCGGACAGCCCTGGCTCTTCGTTCTCTTCGCCAGCGCCTTTGCAATCGCAGCCATCGCTGCCTTTACCCTGCCGGAAAACAAAGGAAAGGCCCTCGCGAGTTAACAGCGAAGGCCCACACACGCTGTCATTTAGCGTGCGAATACTTTTAATTATGCTTAGCACCAAAGACGCGGGCTAGAAATGCCGCAAAGCCCGAAGGACGAGGTGCCTGGCGTTCAATCTCGCGGATATCGCGGGGAACATTCGACAACACGGTCGCAGTGGTGGTGCGGGATACCGAAATACTCATCTTTCCTCCTCACAATTCGTCGGTAGCACTAACATTGCCACCTGTGAGCAGGGATTTCATCGATGGAAAGGCTTTCCTATCTATGGTCATACTTAGATAGGAAAGCCTCATAATACCAGTAAATAACGTCTTAACCAGTATAAATACATTCGAGCACCGGTGGGGCCACAGCCTCTCCGACTTTTAGGCCAACAGGCTGTGATGAATTTAATACATCGCGGACTAGCCGTGAGCCATATTCACGAACTTCGAGTAGTGCAACTGGTGTGCAACCTGGACGGTATCGATTGGGCCACCACGGTGCTTGGCCAGAATAATATCGGCCTCTCCGGCACGCTCATTGTCGCGGTCTTGGGAGTCAGGACGGTACAGCAGCATAACCATATCGGCGTCCTGCTCCAGCGAGCCCGACTCACGAAGGTCAGCCAACTGCGGCTTTTTATCAGTA
This sequence comes from Corynebacterium sp. J010B-136, assembly GCF_002967075.1. Taxonomy (GTDB): domain Bacteria; phylum Actinomycetota; class Actinomycetes; order Mycobacteriales; family Mycobacteriaceae; genus Corynebacterium. The sequence goes on from NZ_PUGE01000009.1 coordinate 10,063, forward strand.
CGCGACTCGGGGCCACGGTTTAGCTGCGAAATAGCGATAACCGGTACTTCGAGTTCCTTCGCCAAGAGCTTCAGTTGACGGGAAAATTCCGAAACCTCTTGCTGACGTGATTCAACCTTCTTACCCGAACTCATCAGCTGCAGGTAGTCGAGCACGACCAGATCCAAGCCCTGTTGCTGCTTGAGACGACGCGCCTTGGTGCGAATCTCCATCATGGTCAGATTCGGGGAATCATCGATGTAGAGCGGTGCATCCTGAATCCGATTCAGCGTATCGGTCAAACGCTCCCAGTCTTCACCAGAAACCTTGCCGGAGCGCATATCCGATAGCTTGACCTCAGATTCTGCAGACAGCAAACGCATCACAATTTCGGAGGCACTCATTTCCAGAGAAAAGACCACCGAGCCCTTATTATGGTGCAGCGAACACGAGCGCATAAAGTCCAGCGCCAACGTCGACTTACCAACACCAGGACGCGCCGCGATAATAATCATCTGTCCTGCATGCAGACCGTTGGTGAGGTTATCTAAGTCAATGAAACCGGTGGGAACACCGGATTCTAGGCCACCATTATTTTGCAGCGCGGTGAGCTCATCGATGGTCGGGATGATCAGGTCACCAATGACCTTGTAATCTTCCGTAGTCTTCTTCTGCGCAACCTTAAAGATTTCCTGTTGCGCCAAGTCCAACACGGTTTCGATTTCCGCGTCCTCATCGCCGTTAAAGCCGAGTTGAACCACGCGCGTGCCGGCATCGACAAGCTTGCGCAGCAGTGCCTTCTCAGCGACAATCTCGGCATAATAGCGCGCATTGGCGGCCGTAGGCACTGTTGCCAACAAGGTGTGCAGGTACACAGCACCGCCGATGCGCTCCAGGTTTTGCTGTCGGTCCAGACGGCTCGCAACAATCACTGGGTCAATGTCGGTGCCATCGGAGTACAAGTCCAGCATCGCAGCATAGATCAGCTGATGCGCAGGATAGTAGAAGTCCTCCGGGTCGACTTCATCGATAACCTCAATGACTGACGCGGGCGACAGCAGCATCGCGCCGAGTACGCCCTGTTCGGCATCTTTATCCGACGGCGGTTGACGGAACTCCCCGTAGCGTTGCGGGTTTTCGAGCTCATCTCGCTTACCGTATTTGCGTCGGCCACCGCCGTAATTATTGGACGGATAGCTTGCTTCGGGGATATCGAAAGACTCCGGCGCCGGCTCTTCCGGCGGCAGGTAGTTATCGTCGTCGAAACTTGCTCCCATACTCGACGTCATCGACTTTTCCCTTTCATTATTAAAGGCCTCTTCTAGCCTAGTACGTCCACGCAACCTTCGCTTGGGCACAACTTGAACACATCTTGGGGATAGTTATCCACAGTTATCCACAGGCGCCTGTGCAATTTGCAGGTCAGCGACAGTTTTCCCTTTTTAACCCTGGGGAATAGTTTGAACCATTCCCCATTTGCACAGCTCAAAGGTGGTTTCCGCTCCAAAAATAGCAGGTAAGAGCAGCGCTTTTCGATGCCCCTATCTAGCTGAAGTTATCCACAGGTTTGCGAAGTTATCCACAGTTATCCACAATAGTGCACAGTTGTCCACAGATAAAAAGCGCACAGGCCCCGATGCCATTCCCACCTCACATAGGAATGATACTTCGGGGCCTGCGCGCTAAATGCTGTTGTCGTTGGGTCTATAAATTTCTAGAAATTATGACCGTCGAACGCGCCAATTATTAGGCAGCGACGACCGAGAAATTAATCTTGCCGAGAACGTCAGCGTGCAGCTTGACCTCGACCTGGTAGTTGCCAGTCTTCTTGACTAGGCCCTTTGGCAATTCGATGATTCGCTTGTCCAAGTTAGGGCCGCCAGCCTTCTTGACTGCGGCAACAATATCATCAGCGGTAACAGAACCGAAGAGCTTGCCCTTGTCGGAGGTCTTGACCTCGACAACGACCTTCTCCAGCTGCTCGAGCTGAGTGCGGACCTCACGTGCATGGTCCAAGTCGCGGATTGCGCGAGCTTCCTGTGCACGCTTGATGCCTTCAATCTGCTTCTCAGCGCCGCGGGTAGCAACAATTGCCAAACCGCGTGGAAGCAGGTAGTTACGTCCGTAACCGTTCTTAACCTCAACAACTTCGCCTGGAGCGCCGAGGTTATCAACGGCAGCGGTGAGGATCAGCTTCATGATCCCTGCCTTTCACTTATATGTTTTTAAGTTGAATGTTGATTAATCGCTGACAGTAAATTTAGAACGGGGGTTCGTCATCTCCGCCGAATCCACCAGCTGGTGGAGCGGAGTTCCAAGGGTCATTAGCTGGCTGTGACTGCGCACCGGAAGATTGGTTTCCACCGAATCCTCCACCAAAGCCACCTTGGTTGCCGCCGCCCTGGTTTCCACCAGGTAGTCCGCCGCCTTGATTTCCGCCAAAGTTGCCGCCTTGTCCACCCTCACGTGGATTACGGTTAACTTGTGCGGTGGCATAGCGTAGCGATGGCCCGACCTCATCAACGTCAATTTCAAAGACGGTACGATTCTCGCCCTCACGGGTTTGGAAAGACCGTGCCTTTAAACGACCGGTAACGACAATGCGCATGCCCTTAGTCAGGGATTCTGCGACATTCTCAGCTGCCTGGCGCCAAACGTTGCACGTCAAAAACATAGCCTCGCCGTCTTCCCATTGATTAGTCTGGGAATTGAAGCGACGCGGGGTGGACGCTACGCGAAAGTTCGCGACTGGTGCACCCGACGGGGTAAAACGCAGCTCTGGGTCAGCAACAATGTTGCCAACAACCGTGATATTGGTATCGCCCTGTGCCATGGTATTTGCCTACTCCTTGAGAATCGGATTAATGAGTTAAGCCCCAGTATCCGTTATTTGCTGTCTGTGCGCAGAACCTTGGTTCGCAGAACAGAGTCGTTCAGGCTCAGGCGACGGTCGAACTCCAGCACGGTCGCAGACTCGCACTCGAGATTTACAACAGCGTAAACGCCCTCTTCCTTCTTGTTGATTGGGTACAGCAAGCGACGCTTGCCCCACACATCAACGTTCTCAACCTTGCCGCCTTCAGAGCGAACGGTCTCGAGGAACTTGTCTAGGGACGGGGTTACAGTGCGTTCATCTTGGCTCGGATCCAAAATGATCATGACTTCGTAGTGACGCACGGACCTCATCACCTCCTATGGTCTAGTAGTTTCGGCCACATCACCTTTGCGGACATGGCAGGAGGGTACGTTGCGTCAAGCAACCTCAACAGCGTACCGCAAAGCAGCACGGATCGAAAATCCCCCGCACCAGCAAAATCTCTGTGGATTTAATAGCCGTGCGAGGTCGCAGCATAAAATACCGCGCAGGTAACCGGAATGATGGTCAAAAGGACAAGCGCTGCAATTCCCAGCGCCAGCGGAACCCGGCGGTCTTTACCGCGATGGAAGGTGTAATAAGCGCTCAGAACGCAGATAAAGCCCAAGCCAATTGACACAATGCCGATGATGGTGACAACACTCATGGCTATCATTATGGCCCATCACCGGCTAAACCCCACGATCCTTAAGTCGGTCCTTTGGCCAGTGCTTAGTTGAAGAGATCTTCTAAGTCACCAATGACATCATCGACTGTCGGCGGTTGCGGCAAGTTCGGTTCATTACCGCCGCCGCCTCCACCACCGCCGCCGCCGCCTCCACCACCGCCGTTGGATGGGCTCGTGTTCTCCGGCGACTGCTCTTCTTCGCGGTTCGCCTCATCGTTGCCGTCTTCATCACCTTCGGTGCCTTCACCGTCAGTCTCAGAATCTTCAGTCGTTGCTGCATCACCGGAGGAGTCATAGTTCCACGATGGATCCCACGCGGTGGCGTTGGAGAGCTCATTGAAACCGTAACTTACGGGCACGGCTTGTGGGAAGGACTCCCACTCAGCATCGGCAAGCGAAGTGTCTAGAATCTGCTTCCAAATCTGCGTTGGTGCACCGGCGCCGTACATGACACCACCCCAGGCGTTATTAATCGCAGAGGCATTATCCGCAGCACCCACCCAGACAGCCGATGCCAACTGTGGCGTCGAACCAATCATCCAGGTGTCCTTGTTCAGGCCCGTATCACCCAACTGGTGAGTACCGGTCTTCGCAGCTGACTCGCGGCCACCGGCTAGAGCACCGTTGGACCATCCCGCAATAGGCTTCATCGCCTGGATAACGTTGTCAGCTACCTGCTGGGAAACGCGGCGCTCGCCTTCATCCACGGGGTGCTCGTACAGCACTTCACCGGAGTTGGTTTCTACGCGCTGGACAAAGTACGGGTCGTGCCACACGCCACGGTTGGTCAAAGTTGCCATCGCAACAGCCATATCCAGCGGACGGGAGCGGTACTGACCCAGCACGATGCCTTCATAAGGCTGCTCGCCATTTTCAGTCAAGGTGCGCTCAATGCCCGGCAAGGACTTGGCCACGCCCAAGGCATAAGCCATGTCAGCGGTGTCCTGGGTGGTGTTTTCCAAATCCGCCTGCAGACGCATAAAGGAAGTGTTGTAGGAGTGCATCAGCGCTTCTTCAATAGAGCACACGCCACAGGTGTTATTTGAAACATTACCCACGGTAATCCCGTGCAGGTCATAAGGCGCCGAAGAGTAGTTCTGGCTCAGCGGAATTCCCTGCTGCAGCGCTGCCGCAAGGGCCATAACCTTAAATGTCGAACCGGTTTCAGTAGGACCATTGGCGTAGTCCCAGCCCTCAGCCTCGTTACCACCAAAGTAGCCGCGCACTGCGCCTGTCGATGGATCGATGGTCACCGCTGCCGCACGCGCATCTTCTTGCAGCGGAGCAAGGTTGGCATCTACTGCATCGACGCTGGCATTTTGCACCGTCGGGTCAATCGTGGTGGTAATACGCAAACCGCGAGTGTTGACGTCATCTTCGGAGATGCCAACTTCTTCGAGTTCCTCAATCACCTTGTTCTTAATGTGCCCATTCGCACCGGTGGCTTCAGTATAAGCCGACACCGCCGATGGTTCTACGGTGTGCGGGAATTGCATGCCAGCGCGTTCTTCGGCTGGCAGAGCATCCATGTCTACCAAGCCATCGAGCACGTAATTCCAGCGCTGCTCAGACTGTTGAGCATTAACGGCTGGGTCCCAGTTGCTTGGCGCCTGAATAATGCCGGCGAGCATGGCGCCTTCTTCAACGGTGAGCTCTTCAACATCTTTGTCGAAGTACGCCAAAGAAGCGGCCTGCAGACCGTAAGCGTTGCGGCCGAAGTAAACGGTGTTGAGATAAGCGTTGAGGATGTCTTCCTTCGACCACTGGTTGGTCATCTTGATGGAATACACCAGCTCACGTGCCTTACGCACGTAGGAGATCTCATTGCCCACCAGCGTGTTTTTCACGTACTGCTGGGTAATCGTCGAGCCACCACCGGCGGAGTCATCACCAGTAACCTTGCCGACGACCGCGCGCATCAGGCCGGTAAAAGAGAAACCTGAGTTAGTCCAGAAGTCACGGTCTTCAGCAGCCAAAACGGCGCTTTCAACATGATCTGGGATCTCTTCTAAGCTCACGTGGGTGCGGTTGCCTTCCGGCGGCACAATCCGCGCGAGCTGCGTATTGTTATCCGAAGCGTAGATCGTCGAAATCTGGTTATTTGCCAGGTCTTCTGGCTCGGGAACCTCATACTGCACATACGCATACGCAAACATTCCGCCGGGAATGACGATGCAGATTGCGGCAATAATGAGCACAATCCACGGCCAACGGCGGGTGCTTTTCCTGCGCCTACCGCCTGCAGACGGAGTCGTTTCCTTCTTATCGCTCACCTAAACGCGCCTTACTTCCATATAGCTTTAATAGTCGCCGGGTATATCACTGGGGTCTAATACTACTGCGATACATGCACGTTAACACTTTCGAAAGGCAACTTCGGAGGTTAAAAGGTGGTTCCATCGGCAGCTTCGACAAACCTCTACGGTATGAACAGTAAATTCTAAGCCTTCTGCAACAAATTCGGCGATTTCTTTCTCGCTGCGGGCACTACCCGCGCGCCGGCCCAACACTTCGCCATAGACCCAGCGCGTATTGCGCAGTACAGAGCCGCAAATGGGGCAAGCACGTTTCGAATCAACACCGTGGTGGGTGGCTGCCGCGCGTAGCAAAAAGTCAGCATCGCAGACATCGTCTTGTGCGAGCCGTCCGGCCCGCAGCTCACGAAGGGTTGCTGCGCGTTCCCATTCATGAGACACCTTGTGCTTATACGCCACTTGAGGTGTTATGCCACTCACTTTTTCCGCCTTCATATCATCAACTTTATCGATCCACCTCGCCACGAAGTAGCACTTGAGAGGCCTTCCTCCCTAGGGTTGGGAGTTCAAGGCTTAACCAAAAATTATAATCAAGGAGCACGTTTAGAAAATGGCCTCACAAGTAAAGGTTGCCATCGTTGGCATTGGCAATTGCGCCACTTCCCTTATCCAAGGCGTGGAGTACTACCGCAACGCCGCGGTCGATGAAAAAATTCCCGGCCTCATGCATGCGCAGTTTGGCGACTACCACGTTGGCGATATTGAGTTCGTTGCAGCCTTCGACGTCGATGCAGCCAAGGTAGGCCAGGATCTTTCCGATGCCACCCGCGCATCCCGCAACTGCACCATCACCATTGCTGAGCTGCCACACCTGGGTGTGGAAGTACAGCGCGGTGTCACCTTAGATGGTTTGGGCACACATTACCTGGAAACTATTGAAGAATCTGACGCAGAGCCTGTTGATGTCGTCCAGGCTCTGAAAGATTCCGGCGCAGAGGTCGTAGTGTCCTACCTTCCGGTCGGCTCAGAAGAAGCGGATAAGTTCTACGCCCAGGCTGCTATCGATGCCGGCTGCGCTTTCGTCAATGCCTTGCCAGTCTTTATTGCCTCCGATCCTGAGTGGGCACAAAAATTCACCGACGCTGGCGTTCCTATTGTTGGTGATGACATCAAGTCTCAGGTCGGCGCGACGATTACCCACCGCGTAATGGCCAAGCTCTTTGAAGACCGCGGCGTGCGCCTCGAGCGCACCATGCAGCTCAACGTCGGCGGCAACATGGACTTTAAAAACATGTTGGACCGCAACCGTTTGGAATCCAAGAAGATTTCCAAGACTCAGGCTGTTACCTCCAACTTGAAGGATTCCCCGCTCGCGGGCAAGAAGGAAGACCGCAACGTGCACATCGGCCCGTCCGACTACGTCGAGTGGCTCGATGACCGCAAGTGGGCCTATGTCCGCTTGGAAGGCTCCGCGTTCGGTGAGGTTCCACTGAACCTGGAGTACAAGCTCGAAGTATGGGATTCCCCAAACTCCGCCGGCATCATCATCGACGCGGTGCGCGCGGCGAAGATTGCGCTCGACCGCGGCATCGGCGGACCTATCCTGCCGGCGTCGGCTTATTTGATGAAGTCCCCGCCGCAGCAAATGCCTGACGATGAAGCGCGCGCTGCACTCGAAGCCTTCATCATCGACGCAAACTAGCCTGCAAAACCACGCTTTCGGACACGCTCTCACATGTGTTAGCTCCCGAAAGCGTGGTTTAGCTTTATACAGAAATATTTTAGGGTCCAAAACCTAACGTTTTGGTCAATTAACAACACATCGAGCAAGGTGGGCGGTATCATATTTTTATGACCGAAGCTAATAAAAACTCCCCGTCCAGTCTCGAAGACGCCCTTGAAGTCGCAACGGATATTCAACCGGCGCTTAATAAATTAGTCGTGATTTTTCAGCGCACCACCGAAGGTGGATCGCTTACGACTTCACAGGTCTCGATTATGAACCAGCTCAAAGCTCGCGGCGCAGCGCGCGTTAGCCAGGTCGCGGCCGCTGAGCTTATCCGCATGCCCACGGCATCTAATGCGCTTTATCAATTAGAACAACGCAATCTTATTGAGCGCAGTCGCGATGAAAAAGACCGCCGCGGCGTTATGGTGCAGCTGACGAAGAAGGGCGAAGCCGAACTTCAGCGCGTTAGCAGCGAACGCGCCGAGGCTTTAGCGGAGATTCTGCGGTGGCTAGATGCCGAAGGTTTACAGACAGCACGTGAGGTTTCTGATTTGATTAATCAGCTCGCGGAAATTTATCGCCCTACCCAGGATTCACAGAAATAGTGTCGAATCTCTAAGATGAGGGTGTAGAACGCATCCCTTTGACCTGACGTTGTTTCTTTATGCCGCTGAATTCAGATAATCGCGCTTTTCGCATCCTCATTTCTTGGACGCCGGCTTCCGGCGGCACTGAACCGATCGAGTATGCCGCTTGGCTTGCTCGCACCACAAAAATTGAGGTTCGGGTAGTTTCCGCTTTCGTCCAGCCCTGGCATGAGGTTTCCATGCAGAAATTGGGCGGAAAGTACCATAAATGGTTCGCCCAGGAAGCCAAGGCCTGCAAGCAAGCGGTTAAAAATACTTTGCAGGCAGCAGGGATTGCGCGTGAGCAGTGGAATAAGGACTATTCCGTGCTCATGGATGGTCCTTCCAAACCGCAGCTTTTAACCCAGGCAGCCGAAGACTTCGATGCCGACCTGGTGCTCTTGGGAACCAATCAAGGTGCCGCGAAAGGCCGCTTCGTGGCAGGTTCGACCGCCGATAGCCTTTTGCACTACTCGCCTATTCCCGTAGGCCTTACCCCGCGCGCGGTGAAACTATCCAAGCACGGCGTCACGCGTTTGAATTTTGCGATGACTGAGGAACAAGGCAGCAATGATTTGCCCGCGCTTCTCGATGCCGCCCAGCTCGCCTCCCAATGGAACGTTCCCTTAAGGATCGTCGTCTTCTCTTCGCATGGGCTAGTTGCCGCGCCTATTCATGACAACCTGGACGTTGCTTTGGAGCTGACTTCACAGTGGCGCGAGCATTCTTTGGGACGCCTCGATATCGCACGCGAGAAGGTCGGCGAGCAATTTCCCGATCTAGAAATCCGTACTGAGATTGGTTCTGGAAAGGGATGGCGCGCAGCTGTTGACTCGCTGAAGTGGAAGAAGGGCGATTTAATCTGTTTGGGCTCTACCCCAATGGGCGCTATCGAACGCGTATTTATTGGCTCCCGCGCCACGGAATTGCTGCCGCATCTTTCGGTACCGATCATCGTATGGCCTTCGCGGAAAGCAAGCTAGTAGGCTTAAATGTATGAGCGCTCGTCGGTTTGATTTCACAGGTCCAGATCACCCTGAAAATGATCTGTCCACGGACGCGGACTTTACCAATATGCCGCGGCCGGAACCGCACTCGCTCGATGACTTAGCCGATGAGCCAGACCCGGCGAAAATCGCCGAATTAAACCGCGCCTCCACACGTCAAGCCGTGTGGTTTACCATCATCACGGTCGCGCTGTCTTTCGCAATTGCACTCGGCCTCGTGGTCATTTTCCGCCTGGTGGGCGGCCCAGAGTGTACCGCCGGCGAAGCAGTGTGGTTTTGTTCCAATACTCAGCGCGTCATCTGGATCATTGGCGCCTCAATCGTCCCCATCGTTGGGCTTTTAGCCTCCGGGCTTATTCTGGTTCGCAAACTGCGCAGCTACTTACGCTGGCGCCCCTGGATGGGCGCCTTTTGGATCATGGTTCCACACTGCATGTTCTGGCTGCTGCAAACCCTGCTGGAGCTCTCGAACGTGCTGAACTCCTAGTTCTTTTCAGCAGCGGAGCTCGACGCAGTGTGCTCCGCTGCGGCAAGCTCCGCTGCTACTTGTTGGCAATCCTCACGACCACAGTTGGCCGTCGCGGTGTGCGCAGCGCAGTCATCACACAGCAGCACCTGCTGGCGGCAGGTGTCTTCGTTGACGCAGTTGACGAAGGTATTGGTACCGGCACCGCACTGCACGCAGTGGCCCAGTTGAATGAATCCGGGGTCGTTGACGCCAGCGCCGAATTCATGGTGCATGCGCTTGTCAAAGACGTACATGGAGCCTTCCCACAGGCCCTCGTTGCCATACTTTTCGCCGTAGCGCACGATACCGCCGTCGATTTGGTAGACGTCTTTGAATCCGCGGTTTTTCATCAGCACGGATAGAATCTCGCAGCGAATACCGCCGGTGCAGTAGGAGACAATCGGGCGGTCTTTCATCCAGTCATACTTGCCGGATTCGAGTTCTTTAATGAAATCGTGCGTGGTCTTCACATCGGGCACCACGGCATTTTTAAACTTGCCGATTTCGGCTTCCATCGCGTTGCGGCCATCGAAGAAGACCACGTCATCGCCATGCTTTTCGACGAGCTCGTTGACCTCTTCTGGCTTGAGGTGCACACCGCCGCCGATGACACCGTCTTCGTCGACTTTCAGCTCACCTGGCGCGCCGAAGGCAACGATTTCATCACGGACTTTGACCGACAAGCGTGGGAAGTCCTCGGCATCGCCATCGGACCATTTGAAGGCCATCTTCTTAAAGCCTGGGTATTCCCGAGTTTTGCGTACGTATTTTTTGCACGCTTCCATGTCTCCGCCCACGGTGCCGTTAATACCGTGTTCGGAGATCAAAATACGCCCTTTCAGACCCAGGGATTCGCAGAGGTCGCGTTGCCACAACATGATGGCCTCTGGGTCTTTGAGAGGGGTAAAGCTGTAGTAGAGAAGAATTTTGCCGATGCTCACGGGCATTAGTCTAAACCCGTAATTCCACTTTGTGGAATTACGGTACTTTGAGCTTCAGGTTTTCCTCCCGATAGGAGTTCTCGGTAGATTTCCGGTAGATTTTCCGAAAGGAAAAATCTACCGCTTTTGGTACAGGGCCTTCTTGCGCGCGAAGACTGGGTCGGAGGTTACCAACACGCCGAGATTACGGAAGATGCCTTCGTCGACCGAGCCCAGGATCGTGGTGGTGTGCACGTCGCAACCGCGCAGCTGCTTGATGACATCAAGAGCCCGGCGCGCATTCTCGTCTTTCGCTGCAGACACAGACAGCGCAATCAATACTTCATCGGTGTGCAGTCGCGGGTTCAGCGAGCCTAGGTGCTTGGTCTTGAGAGATTGAATCGGCTCAATGGACTCTGGTGAGAGCAACAAGGTCTCGTCGTCAATACCGGCCAAGTACTTGAGTGCGTTGAGCAGCATCGCTGCGGAACAGCCCAAAAGTTCCGAGGTGCGGCCACGGATGATGGTGCCATCGGCAAGCTCAATGGCAGATGCGGCATCGCCGGTTTCCTCAGCGCGCATGCGTGCGGGTGCCACTACGCGGCGGTCGGTTTCTTTAATGCCAGCTTTGGCCATGACAACAGCGGCGCGCGAAGACCAGACATCATCCAGGCCGGCACGGGCTTCATCGACAAGCGTCTTGAAATAGCGGCGAATGATTTCCTGCTCACTGGCTTTGCGGCAGACTTCATCATCGGTGATGCAAAAGCCCACCATATTGACGCCCATGTCCGTCGGAGACTGATAAGGCACATGCCCGGTCATTTTCTCCAACAGGGCGGACAGCAGCGGGAAGGCTTCGACGTCGCGGTTGTAGTTGACCGCAGATTCACCATGCGCCTTGAGGTGGAAGTGGTCAATGACGTTGGCGTCATTCAAGTCCACGGTCGCAGCCTCATAAGCCAGGTTCACTGGGTGCTCCAGCGGCAGGTTCCACACGGGGAAGGTTTCAAACTTCGCGTAGCCAGCCGTCTTCCCGGAGTTCAGCTCGTGGTAGACCTGCGACAGTGCCGTTGCCAGCTTGCCCGAGCCCGGTCCTGGCGCGGTGACCACCACGAGGTCGCGGGTGACCTCGGCGTATTCATTCTTGCCAAAGCCTTCTTCGGAGACAATGACATCAGTATTGGTGGGATAACCGGCAATCGTGCGGTGCTTCGCAACCTTGAGACCCAATCGGCGCAGGCGCTCAACTACTGCGACTGCCTGCTCATTGCTTTCTTCAAACTGGGTCATCACAACGTGTTCGACCAAAAATCCGCGCTCGCGGAAGATATCAATCAAGCGCAACACATCATCTTCGTACAAGATGCCTAAGTCGGCGCGGACTTTTTGCCGCGCGATATCTTTGGCGTTGATGCACACCAAAATCTCGACATCATCTTTAATGCGCTGAAGCATCGCAATTTTATTGTCCGGCGTGAAGCCTGGTAAAACGCGAGAGGCGTGCATGTCGTCGAAAAGCTTGCCTCCCATTTCTAGGTAGAGCCGGCCTCCGATGTCTGCACGCCTTTTGTTGATGTGTTCGGATTGCAACAAGATGTATTTCTCTCGGTCGAATCCTTGTGCATGCGTCATCTAGTGTGCCTTTCTCGTTCGCGTTCAATCACTGAATGTACCGGAAAAACTTATAAACTATTCAATATGCCTGAAGGACACGTAATTCACCGTTTAGCCCACACGTTTAATCAAGATTTTCGCGGGATGGATTTGCAGGTGTCCTCACCTCAGGGCCGTTTTGCCGCGGAGGCCGAGCAGTTAGATGGGCACCGCTTGGAGCGCGCTGAGGCATGGGGGAAGCATCTTTTCTTGCTTTTCGATGCCCCCTCGCCCTCCCACATCGTCTACATCCACTTAGGGCTTATCGGGCAGTTTTTATTTGAAGACCCGGATACGCTGCGTGGGCAGATTAGGCTGCACATTTCGAATGGCGAGCAAGCGGCGAATTTACGAGGTCCGCAGTGGTGCCGGCTGTTTACGGAAGAAGAGTATGAAGCACAGCTTGCGAAGGTCGGTTGGGATCCGCTGATAGCCGGCACCGATCCGGCACCGCTGCAGGCAAAGGTGCAGCGTTCCAAGCGTGCGATTGGGTCCTTGTTGTTAGACCAGGGACTCTTTGCCGGGGTGGGGAGTATTTATCGGACCGAGGTGTTATTCCGCCAGCAGATTGTGCCGTTTCGCCCGGGCAATGAGCTTTCCGATGCCGAGTTTTCCGCGCTCTGGCAAGACCTCGTGGCATTGATGCAAGATGGCGTGGACGTGGGCCGGATTGATACGGTCGCGCCAGAGCACACCCCTGAGGCGATGGGACGCGATCCCCGCAAGGATGACCACGGTGGTGAAGTCTATGTCTACCGACGCGAGGGCTTGCCGTGTTATGTCTGCGGCACGCCGGTGGTCTCACGCATTATGGAAGGTCGAAAGGTATTTTGGTGCGCGACGTGTCAACGATAGCCCCTGCTTTAAGCCCGGTTTTTAGCCTGGAGGCTGCGCGCGCTGCTGAAGCAGAGCTTCTATCACGCGAAGTAGAGCCCGATGCGCTGATGAAGAAAGCCGCTCATGCCTGCGCGGAAGTCGCCGCCGCGCTGCTCCCAACGCCTGGACTGACAGAGCCTGCCCGCGTCCTTGTGGTCGCCGGGCCCGGCGGCAACGGTGGCGATGGGCTGTTTGCCGGCGCGCATTTAGCTCTCCTGGGTCACACAGTGCACGCCGTTCTAACGGCTGACACCGCGCACGAAACAGCACACACTACTTTCCTTGCAGCTGGCGGACAGGTCGTCCCAGATAAAGATGCATCCGCGCAAAACGCCTCAACGCAAGACGCTTCGACGAACGGAATTTATGACCTAGTAATTGACGCGGTCGCTGGCTTAGGTTCTTCGCGTGAAGCCACCGAGGAAGTAATAGCCCTTATGGCGCGTGGGCAAAAGATCTTGAGCATCGATGCTCCCACGGGCTGTGGAACCCAGCGCAGCGTGATTGCCGATGCCACGATTACCTTTGGACATGCCCGCACTGTGCATGCTGAGCATCCTGAGTGCGGCGAGGTGTTGATTGCGGATATTGGGCTAGCGGAGGTCATCGAAAAGCATGCGCCCGTGGGTTATACCAGCGCTGAGCCCAGCTGCGATAGCAACCTGTGGGAATCGCCGCTGCCTGAAGGTATTGCTCGCCTGGCTGATACCGGTCCCATTCCGCGGCTTATTCCAGGGATTTTTGATAATAAATACACCCACGGTGTCACAGGGATCGCTGCAGGAAGTGAGCAATTCCCAGGTGCTGGCATCATGTGTACCGCAGGTGCATTACATACCACTACTTCGATGGTGCTGACCATCGGCGATATCACGAACTTTCCTGAGGTGGTGCCCGTCAAGGACGTCGCCGCAGCCCGGCGCGTGGATGCCTGGGTGGTGGGCCCTGGCCGCGGGACCGATGATGCTGCGCTTTCTGAGCTCGAAGAAATCCTAGATTCCAAACTCCCGGTGGTTATCGATGCTGATGCCATCACGCTGATTGCCCAGCATCCGCACCTGCGCGAGCGTGTGCGCGGGGCCGTCTTAACTCCGCACGCCGGCGAATTCGCCCGTCTAGGTGGTAAAAGCCAGCAGCAGCTTAGTGATGAGCTTGGCTGCCACATCCTGCTCAAAGGGCGTATCACCACGATTACTTCCCCGCATGAGCTGCCGGTAAGTGTCAATACCGGGAATTCTTTCGCGGCTACCGCAGGTTCTGGCGATGTTCTCGCAGGCGTTATCGGCGCTTTACTCGCCTGGCACTCCGTACATCGCCCCACCCAAGATTCGATGCAACACTCGATGCAGGAAACCCTGCTTTCGGCGGTAGCTATTCACGCGCATGCTGCAGCGCTGTCAGCCAAACAGCCGGAAGGTTATGCGCCAACGACAGCAATGGCGATAGCCACGGCACTAAGCCGAGCTATCGCCAAGTTAAACACCCGTTAAGCTTTGCGGATCTAGTGGGTTGCTAACGAGTGCTACACCCCTGCGTTCGCGACGCGTGCGTCGCTAACGCGCCCGTCGCGGACTTCGACGGCTTGGTCGACGTAGTCCAGCAGGCGACGGTCGTGGGTGACCATCACGGTGGCCGTGTTCATCTCACGGGTAAGTTTCGCAATCAGCGCCATGATCTCCTGGGACAAAGAGGAGTCCAGGGCGGAGGTGGGCTCATCGGCAAGCAACAGCGCTGGCTCGGCCATCAAAGCGCGCGCGATATTCACGCGCTGGCGCTGACCACCGGAAAGCTGCGCCATGCGGCGACTACCCAGGTTGGCCAGACCAACCTGCTCAAGCAGCTCATCGGCACGCTGCGGGCGCATGCGCACCCCGCGGATGTGGTCCATAATCAGCAGCTGTTCGCGCACCGTCAACGATGCCAAGAGGTTAGCTTGCTGGAAAATCACGCCGATATTCTCACGGCGCACCTTGGAACGGGTCTTATCATCCGCGCCGGTCAAATCAATGCCGGCGACTTCTACGCGGCCAGAGGTCGGGACAACCAGGCCAGCGGCAACGGAGAGCAGGGTGGATTTACCGGAGCCGGATTCACCGATAATGGCGGTCAGCTCACCGGGCTTGGCGGATAAATCAGCCTTGTCCAATGCGGTGACGGTGGATTCTCCATCGGGGTAGACCACGGTGGCCTGCGAAATTTCGAGTGCGTGAGTGTTGTTGTTCATGTTAAGCATTTCCTCCGAGAGCAATCATTGGGTCAGTTTGAGATACCTTGCGGGTAGCAAGCAGCGCGCCAAGTAGTCCCAGCAGCCAGATGCCAACGGTGGGAACAACCACAGTGGCAGCGCTTAGTTCAAAGGGCAGGACACCAGAGGCAAGGGCACCAAGTCCCCAGCCGATAAGACCGCCAAGGCCTGCGCCGATGGTCAAAATGACTGCGGCTTGGCTCAGGGAGTCTTTGAGCAAGTAGTTTCCGGATGCGCCCAATGCGCGCAGAATCGACAAGTCGCGGGTGCGTTGGATGGTCCACACGGTCAAGAAGGCCACGGTCACAAGAGCAGAGATGACGTAGAGGAAACCCTGCATGGTCAACAAGGAGCCTTGCTCCGAGGAGTAGGAGGCAAGTCCTGCGAAGGCTTCTTTGAGGGAGACTGCATCCGCGTCGTCAGCATCGGTAAGCAGCACGGTGCCGCGCACATCGGCCGGCGCGTGGGTGATATCAGCCCAGTTAGAAAGGCTGGTCCACACTACAGGTGAGTGGGAGTAGTACCAGTCAGGCACAATCGCAGTAATTTCTTGGGATTGTCCGGCCAAGGTGACTTCCTCGCCTAAAGCAAGCTCTAGTTCCTCGGCGGTGGTCTCAGCAATGGCAATGCCCTCACCGATGGTTTCCTCCGTGCCGGGGATGGCGCTGCCTTCGGCCAGGCCGAAAATGCCCACGCCTGCGGCGGTGTCATTGGCTTCCATGCGAGTTTGCCCCACACCCAGTGCGGTGGCGTTGTCATGCGCGCGAATGTCATCGGTAGTAATGGCGGATTCGGTAAAGGAAGGCTCCTCCGAGCTAAAGACCACGCCGGCTGGGTCAAGGGCCTCAAGCGCTGAGGTATTTTGCTTCCCCAGCCCGCCGGTTAGGCCGGAGAGCATAACTAGTAGGAGTGTGATCATCCCGACGACGCCGGTCATTAGCGCGAACCGGCCGCGGGCGTACGCGATATCTCGAAGACTTAAGAACATGACTTCTATTGTGGTTTGCGCAGGTCACGTTGTAATCGGGTCGCTGGTTGGTTTGCTAATCAACCGTCTGGTTGATTCCTTGTCCCCTATTTGTCACGCTAGCCTTGATGCGTGAGTACTTCGAATTTTTCCTCGCTGGTACGCGTGCTTGATGCGTTGCGGGTGGGCTTGCACATCATGTTTGCCTTTTTATTGGGTTTCGGTGTGCTTCGCTCGCTTTTCGATGCCCCGCATAGCGCCGCCGTCCCTCTCTTTTCCGTGTTGATGGCTGGGTTGTATGTGTACGGCACGGTCTTAGAGCGGCATCGCGCGCGGGCGCAGGTGGAAATTTCAAACGGCGCCAAATATGCGTGGCTGACAGGCATTTTGGTGCTGTGGTTAATGTTGCTGACGCATTCGCAGGACTTTTTATGGTTGGAATTTCCACTGGTGCTTTTGACCTTGCATATCGCAGCGCTGGTGCCGGCGCTTTTGATCTCACTGGGGTTGTGGCTGGTCGCAGCGTTTGTGCCTTTATGGCTGCATCCTGATACCTGGGGTGTGGCATCTGCTGTGGGACCGTTGATTGGCACGGTCTTTGCCATCGCCATTTTCTTTGCCTATCGCGCGCTGCATGCGGAAATTGAGCACCACCGGGCCATCGCCAAGCAGCTGCGTGCCACGCAAGAAGAACTAGCGGCGAGTGAGCATCAAGCGGGCCGGTTGGAGGAGCGCGAAAGGCTCTCGCGCGAGATTCATGACACCGTAGCGCAGGGTTTAAGTTCGATTGTGTTGTTGGCGCGCGCGGCCAAAAGTAGTGCGGATCCGAGTTCGCAATTAGCCACGATTGAATCGGTCGCGGCAGATAATTTGGCTGAGGCACGGCGGTTTGTGCGCGATTTGGCATCACCAGATGTGCAGCAGTCTTTGCCGGAAGCTTTACGTTCCACGGTCGCACGCATGCGCGACCGGGGCGCAGGTTTGGGGGAAGACACGGAGTTCCGTCTAGAGTTTGCCGGGGATACCACCACGGCTATTCCCCAGCCGATTGCCGCAGCTGCATTGCGGTGTACCCAAGAAGGGCTGTCGAACGTCGTCAAGCACGCCCATGCCTCTACTGTGGTGGTGACCTTAGGTATCTTTGCGGATGCTTTAACCATTGACATTGTTGATGATGGCGTCGGCATGGATACTGCTGCTGCCTCGAACTCCACCTCTAGCTCGAGCTTTGGCCTGAGTGGTTTGCAGCAGCGCATTGCATCTTTAGGTGGCACGATGAGTGTGGAGTCACAACCTAACGGTGGCACTGCATTAGCAGCCCGGTTACCGCTAACTAGTGAAAGAGAGGACCGCGATGAGCATTAAAGTCATGCTGATTGATGACCACCCCGTAGTGCGTGCGGGTCTGCGCGCTATCTTGGATTCTTTTAGCGATATCGAAGTGGTCGCTGAAGGCTCCAGCGGCGCGGCCGTCGATAGGCTTTTTGCACCGGAATCGCTCGCTGTCGATGTCGTGGTCTGCGATATTCAGATGCCAGGCGTTGATGGCATCTCCGCGACCCGGCGCGTGCGCGATAATGACGGGCCACCGGTGCTGATTTTGACGACTTATGACACCGAGGCCGATATTATTGCCGCGGTGGAAGCTGGGGCTTTGGGTTATTTGCTGAAAGATTCCCCAGAGCAAGTGCTTCACGATGCCGTCGTCGCCACCGTTGAAGGGCGCCGCACTTTATCGCCCGAGGTCGCAGGACTTTTGGCAGAGCGTGTGGGCAGGCCGCAGCAAGCGCTCTCTGCTCGCGAGATTGAAATCTTGCAGGCTTTGGCCACCGGCGCTTCGAATAAGACCTTGGCGCAGCAATTATTTATCTCCGAGGCAACGGTGAAAACGCACCTGATCCACGTCTATCAAAAGCTCGGCGTGGATAATCGCACGGCTGCGGTCACGGTCGCGCGCGAACGCAAGCTGATTTAACTTGGGTCCCAGCTTTGCTGGGCGCGCGGGAGCAAAAGGGGTTAAAGTGGCCTTACATGAGTGTTTCCCAGAATTTGCTAAGCATCGGGGGCAGCATCACTAATGCCCTAGGGTCATTAATCCAGCAGCGTAGCGTTGACGCGGAAGAAATCGTTCCGGTCGGGTGGCACCGCCACCAGCAGGGCGTAGAGACACTCACGAAGAGCTTCGCAGCGGTACCTGACGGGCAGCGCGTGCGGTTGGCGAAGAAAACATCGAACCTCTTTCGCGGTCGCACTGGCGAGTCGGCGGGCTTAGATGTCAGCGGCTTGAACGGGGTCATCGAAGTAGATCCGGTGGAGCGCACCGCACAAGTACAAGGCATGTGCACCTATGAGGATTTAGTCGATGCGACATTGCCGCATAAGCTTGCGCCTTTTGTCATTCCGCAGTTAAAGACCATCACCTTAGGTGGTGCGGTAACCGGCATGGGTGTGGAGTCCACATCTTTTCGCAATGGCCTGCCGCATGAATCAGTGCTGGAGATGGTTATTCTCACCGGCACGGGTGAGATCGTGACGTGTTCGCGGGAGAAGAACGTAGATTTATTCCGCGCTTTCCCGAACTCTTATGGTTCTTTGGGCTATGCCGTGCGGTTAAAAATTGAGCTGGAAGAAGTCACGGACTTCATCGAGTTAAACCACGTGCGCTTTCATGATTTAGAAACCTATGAAGATGCCGTTGCGCATTACGTTGAGAGCCAGGAATTTGATGGCCAGCCGCTGCACGGGATAGATGGCGTATCTTTTTCGCCGGAAGAATCCTATCTGGTGCTCGCGTGCATTTGGCGCGCAGCAGCCCAGTATCCGCAAGTTGTGGCCGCGTGAGCTGCGGCGCAGCTCTTTTTACTGGAAGTTGATCGGCATCGATCGCAAATACGATGTCGAGCACAGGTTGATTAATAAGCGCAAGGGCGAACCGCACCGCGAACGCGTAGTCCAAGACATTGAAGTCACCGTCAACCACATCGCTGACTGGCTGATGTGGTTCTTTGGCGCGTGCGATATTCAGCCGGTGTGGTTGTGCCCGATTAAGCTAAGGGCATCGTCAGCCGGGCTAGTTGGCACAGGCGAAACAACCAAAGATGCCAACGTACCGTGGCCTTTGTATCCGCTTGATACGAACACCACGTGGATTAACTTCGGGTTTTGGTCCGCGGTGCCCGGTGACCACGTCTCCGCGGATGCGCAGCCGGGGGCGTTTAACCGGGTCATTGAAAAGCAAGTATCCGCACTTGGCGGGCACAAGTCTTTGTACTCCGAGGCCTTTTATAGCCGTGAGGAATTCGAAAAGCTCTACGGCGGGACCTTGCCGCACCAGCTCAAGGACATCTACGACCCACACCAGCGCTTTCCTGGCCTGTATGAAAAGACCGTCAGCGGTCAATAACTACAAAACAACACTAAATATCGAGCACAAGAAAGTAGATCTTAACGATGAGTACTGCATTTGAACCCATGACTGTCGGGGAAATTATTGACGCTTTCATCGACGGCCATAACCCCTTTTATTGGAAAGCCTTCGACGGCTCCACCTCTGGTTCACCTGAGTCAAAGTACACGGTGAACATTAACTCGGCAGAGGGTTTGTCTTATATCGTGACGGCACCTGGCGATGTTGGGCTGGCGCGCGCTTTTGTCACCGAGGGACTTACGGTAGAAGGTGAGCATCTTGCGCACCCTTATGGCATCTTTGACGCCCTGCGTGAGCTGAACGGCAAGACGCGGACCCCAGATTTTGCGACGATGGCGAAGATTTTGCGTTCTTTGGGCTCGATGGGCGCTATCCAGGTGCAGCCGGTGCCGAAGGTAGAGCGTGCCTCCTGGATTGAGCGCACCATTCGCAGCGGCTTATCGCGGCACTCTAAAGAGCGCGACGCGGATGTTATCTCCGACCATTACGATGTCGGCAATGATTTCTATGAACTGTTCTTAGGCAAAGCGATGACTTATACCTGCGCCTACTACCCCACGGAAGACGCCAGCTTGGACGAAGCGCAGGAAAATAAGTACCGCCTGGTATTTGAAAAGCTCAACTTAAAGCCCGGCAATACGCACTTGGATGTCGGCTGCGGCTGGGGTGGCATGGTGCGCTACGCTGCACGTCACGGGGTGAAGTCGCTCGGTGTGACGCTCTCGCGCGAGCAAGCTAATTGGGCGCAGGCAAAGATTAAAGAAGAAGGCCTCGAGGACTTAGCGGAAGTGCGCTTTTTGGACTACCGCGATGTGCAAGAATCCGGCTTCGACGGCATTTCCGCCATTGGCTTGTTAGAGCACATTGGCGTGGATAACTACCAGGCCTTCTTTGAGTTTATGCACGACAAGCTGCATGAAGGCGGAGTGATGCTCAACCACTGCATCACATACCCGGATAATCACAAGACGGCCAAGGGGACGTTTATTGACCGCTATATCTTCCCCGATGGTGAGTTATCTGGCTCCGGCACGATCACTAGGTCGATGCAAGATATTGGTTTCGAGATAGTCCACACCGAATCTTTGCGCTTTGATTACATGCGCACGCTGCGCGATTGGTGTGAGAACTTGAAGGGCAACTGGGATCAGGCCGTGGCACTGGTTGGCCTGCCTACCGCCAAGCTGTGGGGAATGTACATGGCAGGTTCTGAGTGGGGCTTTGAGCACAACGTGGTCAATCTTTATCAGTTCGTCGGCATCAAGCTTGACGAGGAAGGCGGCCGCGCTGGCCTGCCCGAGCGCCGCTGGTGGAGCGATTCCATCTTCTAAGTATCACGTTTAGTGAGTTAAACGTGATACCGGAGTCCGAGGACGGTCATTGCACCCAAGAGCATCGCGAGCAAGATGACTAGCAGGCGCATGAGGCCGCGGTGCTCGCTGTGCGGAATCAGCGCGAGTGCGCCGGCACCCAGCACGCCGCCTAAGGTGTTGAAGAAAACATCATCGATATCGGTATAACCCAGTGCGAAGATGTACTGGGTTATTTCAATACCCAGCGAGCCGAAAAAGCTAATGCCGACCGCGGCAATAAAGCTTTTCGTGCGCGCATAGATACCGGCCGCGAGCGGCATGAATAGCGCGATATTGCCCAGCGAGTTTGTCCAAGGGGCGTACCAATAATTGGGGCGGTCGAAGCCATCGAAAAGCTGCGCATCGATGCTGCGAATAGCATGCGCTGACCCATCGACCACTCCGGGAATGTCCACGAAAGGCTTGCCCAAAGTCACCAACACAATGATGATTGTGGACAAGGCGATAGCCACAGACACAGAAATACTGCGCTGTGGCTTTATCACCTGGGGCATGCGGGTCGAAGTTGAGATCATGATTGACCTAACTTAACAGGTGGATCTTAAAAGCAACTGGCCGAAGTATGGCAATTGCCAAAAGCAATTTCTACATGTGGTCTACACGTGCAAGTCTTTATCCTGAATGCCCTTAGGCACCATGAGGACACCGATGAGCGAAATGAGCGAGATGGCCACGCTGTAGGTAGCAATCGCCATAGAGGTGTTGAAGGTGGTGTAGAGGATTTCTGCGATCATTGGTGCAAACGCGCCGCCGATGATGGAGCCGATCGCGTAGCCGATAGAGACGCCAGACAATCGGACCTTAACCGGGAACATTTCGGCGAATAGCGCACACATCGGGCCGTATGTTGGGCCCAGGAGGGCTCCAGTGACGATGACTGCGAGGTAGAACATCGCGATGGAGCCGGTATCAACGAGCAGCCACATCGGGACACACCAGATGGCGAGTGCGATATAACCGATGATGAAGGTGCGCTTGCGTCCGACGCGGTCAGATAGCTTACCGAAGTACAGTGTTGAGGCGAGCCAGAATGCAGAGGCTACCAGCGATGCGCCGAGCACATCAGTGCGCTCATAACCAACGTACTTGGTGCCGTATGCGAGGAAGTAGGCGATGACGAAGTAGCCAATCGCATTGTTCGCAGCAAAAATCAATGCGCACTTTAAGACGGTGGCCCAGTGGCTCTTAAACAGAACTGCCAGGGGTGCGGACGAATCCTTCTTGAGCTCCTGCATTTCCTCAAACGCTGGAGATTCTTCCACCGCGCGGCGAATAAAGTAGCCCAAGACAATCAAGATAACAGAGGACAAGAATGGAATCCGCCAGCCCCAGGCCAGGAATTGTTCCGTGGAAAGCACGCTGGAGAGCACCAGCATAAAAATGGTGGCAAGCGCCATGCCAGCAGGAACGCCGATTTGTGGGAAGGAACCGAAGAAGCCACGACGACCGTTCGGAGCGTGCTCGACGGTCAAAAGTGCCGCACCACCCCATTCGCCGCCGGCTGACATGCCCTGCAAGATGCGCAGCAGCACCAGCAGGAGTGGCGCTGCCAGTCCGATGGCGTGATAGGTCGGCAAAAGCCCCATCAACATAGTCGCCACGCCCATGCCCAGCAAGGTGATGACCAGGACTGGTTTGCGCCCCATGCGGTCACCGAGGTGCCCCGCCAAAATCGCGCCGAGTGGCCTAAAGAGGAAAGAAATACCCAGCGACGCCCAAGAGATAATCTGCGCGAGCGACGGATTCTCGTTGCTCACAGGGTCAAAGAACTGCGCAGCGAAAATCAGCCCGGCTGCTTGGGCGTAGATAAAGAAGTCAAACCACTCAATGGTGGTTCCGACCATGGAGCCTGCGAGCACGCGCTTGTGTTCAGCGGTCATGCCCGCGGCTGGTTGTGGGTTATAAGTTGTAGAAGCAGTCATGTCCTACAAACCTCCGGGAAATCGGCGACGATAGGCGTCGGGGTTTAAATATCGGGGGTTAGAGCTTTAGTGGTTATCTTTAGGGCGGTTATCAACAAGGCGCTTGGCTTTGCCATCGCCGCTATTGACCTGGTCTTGGACAAGCACTTCGACGGTGACGCCGATGCGTTGCTTGATTTGCTTGCCCAGCCAATCGGTGGAATCTTCCACGTCCTTTTCGGTGGCTTGCGGGTCGCGCTCGACCAACAAGGTGAGGTGGTCCATGCGGCCCTTCTTCGAGAGCACGCACTGATAGCGCGGGCGCAAGCGGTGGTCTTCGGTGATGATCTCTTCGAACTGGGACGGGAAGCAGTTCACGCCGCGCAAGATGATCATGTCGTCATTGCGTGCGGTGATACGGTCCAAGCGGCGCATGGAACGCGCGGTGCCTGGCAAGATGCGGGTGAGATCGTGGGTGCGGTAGCGAATGATCGGCAGCGCTTCTTTGGTCAAGGTGGTGATGACAAGCTCACCATATTCACCATCAGGAAGCGGCTCGAGAGTTTCTGGGTGCACGATTTCTGGGTAGAAGTGGTCTTCCCATACGGTCAGGCCGTCTTTGGTCTCCACACATTCTTGAGCTACGCCAGGACCCATGACCTCAGAGAGGCCATAGATATCGGTGGCATCGATGCCGAATCCTTCTTCAAGTTCATGGCGCATGCCTTGGGTCCATGGCTCGGCACCGAAGACACCGACGCGCAGCGAAGACTCACGCGGGTCCATGCCTTCTTTCTTCATGCGATCCAACAGCGTCAGCATGTAGGACGGGGTTCCCAAGATGGCATCTGGTTTGAAGTCCTGCATGAGCTGGATCTGGCGCTCGGTCTGACCACCAGAGGTTGGAATGGCGGTAGCACCGAGTTCTTCAACGCCGTAGTGCGCGCCGAGGCCGCCGGTAAAGAGGCCATAACCGAAGGTCACCTGGACTTTATCGGATGGGCGCAGCCCACCCGCGCGGAAAGAACGTGCTACCAACTCTGACCAAATCTTGATGTCATTGTGGGTGTATCCCACCACGGTGGGACGGCCGGTGGTGCCGGATGATGCGTGGATGCGTGCAATCTGGTGCTGTCCAACTGCGAACATGCCAAAGGGGTACTCGGCGCGCAGGGTGGATTTATCAGTAAATGGGAACTTAGCCATGTCGGAAAGTTCCTTGAAGTCATCGGGGTGCACGCCGATTTCATCAAATTTCCGGCGGTAGTGTGGCACGTTGTAGTACGCATGGCGCAATTCATTCTTCGCGCGCTGGGTTTGCAGCGCGATGATTTCATCACGGGATGCGTACTCAATGCCCATCTGGGGGCCGTGATTGTTGGAAAAGATGTCAAAAATGGCGGTCAAGGTATTGCCTTTCTCATCGGGAAAGTCTGGGGGTCCACACCCTTAAACCAGGTTTCCCACTGGCTGTGCAGAGATCTAAATGTCATCTGAACTTGTCACCACAGCGCGATCTTCTCAGGTTTTGAAACCCTGGAAGAAGTCGCAGACTCTGACCAGATGTCCGCGCGCGCAGCGCCCTGCGTGGCAAAAATTCACTTACTGACTTACCAATCGGTCAGGTAAATCATGGTTGAAGCGTACTAAGTCTTCGTGTTACTTGCAACACAATTAAAAATCTTTTTTAGCCACGTCGCAAAACGCTACGCAATCCCCCGAGAGAAAATGCTGGCAAAACTAGCTCTGTGCAGCTCCGTTAAAGAGCAACACGACCGCGTGGCGGGCAATCTCATCGGGCGAGAGGCGCCCACCCGTCTCATACCATTCAATAACTGAGTTGACGGTGCCGAACATCAAACGCGTGAGCACGCCGGTATCCAGATCAGAGCGAATCTCGCCCGAGGCCTGCGCGGCGTCAATAAGCGGAATTACGCGGCGGGTAAATTCGCGTCGCCGCTGCAAGGCGCGCATTTCCAACTCGGAATTACCCCGCAGACGCAGCAATAAAGTCACCGATTCCTGGTCAGCACACAGCACCTCAATGGAGCCATAAATAAGCGCGCGGACCTTCTCGCCTGGCGAAGCATCACTTGCCTCCGCCTTATCCACTACCCCATCAAGCGCATCTTGCGCACGCGTAACCGCGCACTTCAAAATCTCTTCCTTGGAAGAAATATGGTGGTACAGGGCAGACTTAGAAATCCCCAGCACGCTGGCGACATGACCCATGCTGGTTGCCTCATAACCGCGCTGGTTAAATTCGCGCACCGCGGCATCGATGACATCATCGCGGGAATAGCCGGGGCGTCCGCGGTTGGGAGAGGGAGTAACTTTCACTGGAGGGTTCACGTCTTACATTCAAGCAAAGAAACTTCACTTCAGATAGTCCCCGCCTCACGGATGTGCCGATAAGCGCTGGCCACAGCGTTAAAGAAACCGAACGGACAGTCAGCATGTACACTATCTCCCACCACACCCTTTAAACCTCTGGTTTCCGCATGGCTGCGCAGAATTTTTCCGCACAAGGAGCACAGCATGCGCAAGATTTTGGCACCCGGCGTCGCCGAAGAAGAACAATTCGCCCACGTCCGCACCATGTTCGCCGATGATCTCGCCACCGCGAATCTCGGCATCACCATCACTTCTTTATCCCTTGGCCGCTGCGAAGGCACTTTCACCATCACCCCGGAAATGTGCAACGGGCACCTCACCGCCCAGGGCGGGTTTCTATTTACCTTTGCCGATTCACTTTTTGCCGGGGCGTGCAATTCGCCCGGCGAAGTCGCCGTGGCCGTGCACAATTCCATCCACTACATCGCCCCTGCCTTTGACGGCGATGAAATTCACGGTACGGCAGAAATCAAACAACACTGGGGCCGCAACGGCATCGTGGATGTACATCTCACCAAAGAAGGCCAGCCTATCGCCGAATTCCGCGGCACTTTCCGGCAGCTTCCCGGCAAGCCAGAGGCCCGAAAACGGCCAGTCGCGCACTAAATCCACGTCAAATCTTCGCTAAATATTGACGTGCATCACATTTAGCCATATACTGACCAACCAGTCAGTAAGTAATGAACTTTTCAAAGGAAGGTTGCCCCATGACAACCACTGCTCGCTCCCTTAGCTCGGTTGGCGAAGACGACGCCGCCGGGCAAAAGCTTTTCGATGAACTCATCTCCGCCGACTCCCGCATTGAACCCACCGACTGGATGCCAGCGGCCTACCGCAAGACGCTAGTGCGTCAGGTTTCCCAGCACGCGCACTCCGAAATCATCGGTATGCAGCCTGAAGCAAACTGGATTACCCGCGCGCCCTCGCTCAAGCGCAAGTCCATTTTGATGGCAAAGGTCCAGGATGAAGCCGGCCACGGCCTGTACCTGTACTCCGCGGCAGAAACCCTGGGAACCTCCCGCGATGAGATGGTGCAACAGCTTCTCGATGGCACCGCCAAGTACTCCTCCATCTTCAACTACCCGGCGCGCACCTGGGCTGATATCGGCGCAATCGGCTGGCTGGTTGATGGTGCTGCGATTGTTAACCAGGTTCCACTGTGCCGCGCTTCTTATGCTCCCTATGGCCGCGCGATGGTGCGCATCTGTAAGGAAGAGTCCTTCCACCAGCGTCAGGGCTGGGAGATCCTCTACGAATTGGCGCACGGCACCGAAGCCCAAAAGCAGATGGCGCAAGAAGCCATTAATCGTTTCTACGGCCCGGCACTGCAGATGTTCGGCCCACCAGATACAGATTCCCCGAACTCCCAGCAGTCCATGGAATGGAATATCAAGCGCTTCTCCAATGACGATCTGCGCCAGCGCTTCGTGGACATGATTGTTCCGCAGGCAGAGGCTTTGGGCTTGCACTTTGAAGACCCAGACCTGAAGTGGAATGAAGAACGCGGCCACTACGACTTTGGCGAGTTGGACTGGGATGAGTTCAAGCAAGTCATCAAGGGTGAAGGCCCATGCAGCGTGCAGCGTATGCAGCGCCGCCGCCAGGCACATGAAGACGGTGCCTGGGTTCGTGAGGCTGCTGCTGAATTTGCCAAGAAGTACCACGGCGCCGAATCCGCACTTTCGGCCTAATCCTCTGATATTTAAGGAGTCACCCCATGACTGAAAACCAATGGCCAATGTGGGAGGTCTTTGTTCGTTCCTCCCGCGGTCTATCACACGTTCACGCTGGTTCTTTGCACGCACCTGATGCCACGATGGCACTGCGCAATGGCCGCGATTTGTACACCCGCCGCAATGAGGGCAGCTCCGTATGGGTTGTGCCATCTGAAGCAATTTCTTCCACCGACCCAGATTCCAAGGGCGGCTTCTTCGAATCCGCGAAGGGCAAGGCTTACCGCCACGCTACTTACTACAACAAGAGCGAAGGAGTGCCACACCTATGAGTGGATTCGCTGCAGCAGATTCCGCAACCACCCAATCTTTGGGTGATGCAATCTCTACTGAAGATATTCGTAACTCCGGGATCAAGGCTGATGACCAGGTCGCGCAGTATGCCGCCATGCTTGGCGATGACGCCCTGATCCTCGCCCAACGCCTCGGCTGGTGGATTTCACGTGCTCCAGAGATGGAAGAAGATATCGCGCTCGGCAATATCGCACTCGACTTAATTGGGCACACGCGCTTTTTCTACACCTACGCGGCCAGCGCGTGGGATAAGACCGAAGATGACCTGGCGTATTTCCGCACCGAAGAAGAGTTCCGCTCAGCACGCCTAGTGGAGCAGGAAAATGGCGACTTCGGACAGACCATCGCTAGGCAATTGCTCTTCTCGCACTACCAGTACGCGCTGTATAGCAAGCTGCAAGACTCTGCCGATGAGACCATCGCTGCGATTGCTGCGAAGGCAATCAAGGAAGTGGAATACCACGTTGACCACTCCAACCAGTGGATGCTGCGTCTTGGTCTTGGCACCGAGGAATCACACCGCCGCATCTCTGCTGGTATCTACTACATGTGGCCTTACCTGGAAGAACTCTTCGAGGACCTCGACCTTCACAAAGAGTTGGCCGCAAGAGACATTGCTGTCTTGCCGTCAACCTTGCGCGATGAAGCACTTGGACGCATCACCGAAGTGCTGGAGAAGTCCAATGTAGAAATCCCCCAGGTCAAGCCTGCGCGATCGAGTCAGCGCACCGGCCGCTTTTCTGAACACCGCGGCTATATCTTGGCCGAAATGCAATCGCTGGCACGCCAGCACCCTGGCGCAACCTGGTAGAAGGAGGCTTTAGCCATGTCTGCCGCAACATCCCCGCACCCTTTTGATAAACCTACCGTTAACCCTTCTGACCACCCGCTTCGCCCTGTCGATGAACAGGACGCTGCGGTGTGGGATATTGCAGCACGGGTTCCGGATCCAGAAATCCCGGTTATCTCCATTGCTGATTTAGGCATTCTGCGCGATGCAAAGCTGGTCGGTGACGAAGCTATCGTCACCATCACGCCCACCTACTCAGGTTGCCCCGCGATGGACCACATCACCGCCGATGTCACCGATGCCTTAAAAGCCGCCGGCTTCGACCACGTCACGGTTGACCTGGTGTTGCAACCAGCGTGGACCACGGACTGGATGACCGAAGAGGGCCGGGAGAACTTGCGTGAATATGGCATTGCACCTCCTACCGGCAAGGCTGCGAAGAGTGGCCCGATTCCTTTAACACTTGCTGCGCCGACACCGATTGCGTGCCCGCGCTGTGGGTCTAAAAATACTTCTAAACTCGCCCAATTTGGTTCGACTTCTTGCAAGGCGCTGTACAGCTGCCGCGACTGCTTTGAACCTTTCGATTACTTCAAGGTGCACTAATGACTGCTTCGCTGAACCCGACAAAAAAGAAAAAGGCCACGTTCAACACGTTGACGGTCTCCAAGGTTCGTCCGCTTACCGATAATGCGGTAGAAGTCTCCTTCGATATCCCCGAAGAACTTCAGGATGACTATGACTACATCCCCGGCCAGTACGTTGCACTGCGCGCGATGATTGATGGCCAGGAACACCGTCGTTCCTATTCCATCTGTGATGTCCCTCGTCCTGGGCGTTTGCGCGTTGCTATCAAGCGCGACCGTGGCGGTATTTTCTCCACCTGGGCTAATGACACCTTGGAAGCGGGCACGCAGATTGACGTGATGAACCCACAGGGCGCGTTCGTGTCCAAGACCCACCTCACGGGCTTGAATAACCCAGAGGTCATCCGCGAGGAAATTTCCAAAATTGATAACCCACATCTGGTGGCAATCGCCGCGGGCTCTGGCATCACCCCAATCATGGCGATTGCGCAGACCGTCCTCGCCGAAAGCGATGACAGCACTTTCGAGCTGATCTTCGCCAACAAGGGCGGCAGCGAAGTCATGTTCGCCGAGGAAATCGGTGACCTCAAGGACAAGTACCCAACCCGCTTTGCTGTGCACCACGTGCTCTCGCGCGAACAGCGCGTGAACCCACTGTTCTCGGGTCGCATTGACTCGGAAAAGCTGCAGCTTCTGCTGGATAATGTCATTCGTACCGAAGCCATCGATGAGTGGTTCTTGTGTGGACCTTTCGAACTCGTCCAGCTCGTGCGCGATGAACTTAATGGCCGCAAGGTTGATGAGCAGGCTGTGCGCTATGAGCTCTTTACCACCGGCAAGCCCACCGGCAGCCAGCAGCAGACCGGCCGTCACGTCGAAGCAGACCCCGATGGCAAGAATGTGGAGATCACCTTCAACCTCGATGGTCTCTCCGGCAAGGTGGAATCCCCTGAATCCGCCAATGAAACTCTGCTCAACGCAACGCTGCGCGTGCGTCCCGATGTTCCTTTCGCCTGCGCCGGCGGCGTGTGCGGCACCTGCCGCGCCAAGCTGGTTGAAGGCGAAGTAGATATGGCTGAGAACTTTGCTTTGGAAAAAGACGAGATTGAAAAGGGCTACATCCTCACCTGCCAGTCCCGTCCAAAGACCGCCTCAATCAAGCTTGATTTTGATGCTTAAGGCGGCGGCACATGATTGACTTATTATTCAACGAGGACCGCACAATTGCGGAGGTCGTACTCAATAATCCCAAGGCCATGAACTCCCTGGCGCCTGAGGATCTCACCGAGCTATCGCAGGCTTATACCGAGGCTGAACAAGCCGGTGTCCGCGCGCTTCTTCTGCGTGGGGAAGGCCGTGGCTTTAGCGCTGGACGCAACATCAAGGGCCTAGATCCACGCGATGACGACGCAACCGACTACTTGGCCAACAAGGTCACCCCGGTGCTCAAGCAGATGTCGCAGTTTCCTGCACCGACCTTCGCCGCAGTCCATGGTGTCTGCCTCGGCGTCGGACTCGGTCTGGCTATTGCCACAGATATTGTCTACGTCGCCGAAGATGCAAAGTTCGGCTCACCGTTCGCAAATCTCGGTGCGACGCTGGATTCGGGCGGACATGCGCTCTTCGTCGAAAGGCTCGGCGCGCATCGCGCGATGGACCTGATTGTCACCGGTGACATGATTTCCGGTGCCGAAGCTGTTCAAGCCGGATTGTTCTCACGCGCAGTGCCTGCCGATGACCTCCTGGACTTCACCCGCGAAAAAGTTGAACGCGCAGCCCGCGGTGCAACGCAGGCTTTTGTGGCCTCAAAGAAGCTCGTCGCCGATATCCGCGACTCCAAGACCGGACTGTGGGACTCCGTCCATGATGAGAACTTTGCCCAAGGCGCGCTGTGTTCATCCGAGGACTACCTCGAAGGTTTCGCCGCTTTTAATGAAAAGCGCGCCCCCGTCTTTAAAGGTATTTAGACCAGCGAGAACGACTTCAATAGTTCCTAGTTAAGTACAAGCAAGAAGGACAAGCATGACTGATTCAAGTGCATACCTGGTGTCAGGTTTTAGAACCCCGGTGGGAAAGTACGGCGGCGCGTTGTCATCGGTACGCCCTGATGACCTGATGGCGCTGACTATTCAAAAGACCGTCGAAGAGGCCGGGCTCGATCCAGCGGCAGTAGATGAAGTCATCATCGGCAATGCCAATGGTGCGGGTGAAGAAAACCGCAACGTCGCGCGCTTGGCTTGGCTGCTTGCTGGTTACCCGGATACCGTGCCAGGCATTACCGTCAACCGCTTGTGCGCATCAGGTATGTCCGCGATTGCACTGGCCACCGCCATGGTCGAGTCCGGGCAAGCAGATATCGTCCTGGCCGGCGGCGTCGAATCCATGTCGCGCGCACCATGGGTGATGGAAAAGCCCACGACAGCTTTCGCCCGTCCGGGCGAGGTCTTTGATACCTCCATCGGCTGGCGTTTTGTGAACAAGAAATTCGCCGGCATGGACAAGATGACCTATTCCATGCCCGAAACGGCTGAGGAAGTAGCCAAGGTCTTTAACATCAGCCGCGAGGATGCCGATGCTTTTGCAGCCCGCTCCCATGAGCGTGCACTCGCAGCGATTGCAGATGGAAAATTCAATGCCGAAATCGTGCCCGTGGAGGTCAAAGACCGCAAGGGCAATGTCACCATCGTTGATACCGATGAAGGCCCACGCCCAGGTTCAACCCCAGAGGTGCTGTCCAAGCTTCGTCCGGTGACCAAGCTTGGCGATGTCACCACCGCCGGCAATTCCTCCTCACTTAACGATGGCGCATCCGCGGTCATCGTGGCCTCACAAAAAGGCATCGAAAAGCTGGGGCTCAAACCCCGCGCCCGAGTGGTAGCGAATGCGGCACGTGGTCTACAACCAGAAATCATGGGCATGGGTCCAGTACTGGCAACACGCGAGATTCTCAGCCGCACCGGCTGGGACCTCAACGACGTTGACGCAGTAGAACTCAACGAGGCTTTCGCGACGCAGTCTTTGGCATGTATCCGCGAACTGGATCTGGATGAGGAGAAGACCAATGCGTGGGGCGGTGCGATTGCACTGGGCCACCCACTGGGTTCTTCCGGTTCGCGCATCACGTTGACGCTGCTCAACCGGCTCGAAACCGAAGGTGGCACCCGCGGAATTGCCACCATGTGCATTGGCGTAGGCCAGGGTACAGCGATTGCGATTGAGAGGGTCTAATGACTGATATTCAGACTGCCACCAAGGACTTCTCGGCGCTACAGGTCACCGTGGAAGACGGCTTTGTCATTGCGCGGATGAACCGACCGGAGGTACGCAACGCGATTGATGAAACCATGGTCGAGGAATTCCACACATTGTGTGGATTGCTCGAGCGTGACCCGCAGATTCTAGTAATTACCGGCTGCGTTGCGGAAACCTCCAAGGGCCCGCGCGGTATTTTCGCATCTGGCGCCGACATCGCGCAGTTGCGTGAGCGCCGCCGCGAGGATGCGCTGCGCGGGATTAATTCGGGCGTGTTTCATCGGATAGCGAAACTGCCCGCGCCAGTCATTGCAGCCATCGACGGGTTCGCCCTCGGCGGTGGCCTGGAGCTGGCGCTGGCAGCAGATTTCCGGATTGCCACGCCCGGCGCGAAATTCGGCCAACCCGAGGCGAACCTCGGCATCATCGCTGGCGCAGGCGCGCTATGGCGGCTGAAGGAAGCCGTGGGCAACCCGCTGGCGAAAGAGATTCTGCTGGCCGGACGCGTACTCACCGGCGAGGAAGCCGCGCAGTCCCACCTGGTCAACGAGCTTTTCGAACCAGAAGCGCTCGAGGACGGTGCCCGCGCCTGGGCGAAGAAGATTGCCGCGCTGGATCCACTGGCAGTGCGGCTGTCCAAGCAGCTTTTCGATATGCCCGTGGAAGCACATCCGGCAATAGACAATATCGCGCAGGCGGTGCTCTTTGAATCCGAAGCAAAATTTGACCGTATGCAGGCATTTTTAGACCGCAAGAAGAAGTAAGAATCAGAAGAGTTTAAGGAGACGGAACATGGCTGTACCGGAAAAGGTTGGGGTGCTCGGCGGTGGCCGCATGGGCGCGGGCATTGCGCACGCGTTTTTGGCCGCTGGCGCGAATGTGAAAGTCGTCGACATCAACGACGATGCGGTTGCGGCCGCGAAAGCTCGGGTGGAAAAGGCCATTCAAGGTTCCATCGACCGCGGTGCCGAAGGCACCTTCGAGTCCTGGGCAGAGCGTCTGACGCTCTCCACCGAGGTGTCAGAATTCGCTGGTTTTGAC
The DNA here is from genome assembly GCF_002967075.1 of Corynebacterium sp. J010B-136. Lineage (GTDB taxonomy): Bacteria > Actinomycetota > Actinomycetes > Mycobacteriales > Mycobacteriaceae > Corynebacterium. The sequence goes on from NZ_PUGE01000009.1 coordinate 43,165, forward strand.
CTCGTCGTCGAAGCAGTTCCAGAGTCCATGGAGCTCAAGACCACGGCGTTTAGCAATATCGCACAGGCGGCACCGGAGGCGGTTATCGCGACGAATACCTCGTCACTGTCGGTCTCACAGCTGGCAGATACCGTGGCTAATGACGTGATTGGCCTGCACTTTTTCAACCCAGTGCCAGCCTCGAAGCTGGTGGAAGTCGTTATCGCGAAATCCACCCCAGACGCTTTGGTCGAAACCGCGAAGGGCTGGGTCGAAGACCTCGGCAAAACCGCGGTGGTAGTTAAGGATGCACCAGGCTTTGCATCATCCCGCTTGGGCGTTGCCATCGCCTTGGAAGCAATCCGCATGGTGGAAGAGGGCGTAGCATCTGCACGCGATATCGATAATGCGATGGTGCTGGGCTACAAGTTCCCCATCGGGCCGCTAGAGCTTACCGATATTGTGGGCCTCGATGTCCGCTTAGGCATCGCTGAGTACCTCGAGTCCACCCTGGGTGCGCGCTTCGCTCCGCCGCAGTTGATGCGGGACATGGTCGCCCGCGGCGAGCTGGGCCGCAAGTCCGGCAAAGGGTTTTACGATTACTCACAAAGTTCGTAATCGTTCAACATCGGTTAATGCTGTTATTGAGAAAAATCCTAAGATTTCTTCTCAATAACAGCATTGGTGATACGCGCCGTGCACAAACGGCGGCCGGATTCATCAGCAATGACAACTTCATGACTGGTCAGGCTGCGGCCTAAGTGCAATGCGGTGGCGGTAGCGGTGACCATCCCGGCATAGCCGGAAGCATGATGGGTGGCGTTGATATCCACGCCCACGGCTACCTTTCCCAAGGTAGAGGCGTGAATAACAGCGGCCCAGCTTCCAACCGCTTCAGCCAAACACGCCATGGCCCCGCCGTGGAGCAGGCCGAGGGATTGCCGGTTGCCATCGATAGGCATGGTGGCAACTACCTTGGTGGCTGATTGCTCAAGTACCTTGACCCCCATCTTTTCATCGAGTTCTCCCAGTTCAATCGTCCACGGCTCATACTTTTGCATTCTTCTTCTCTCTTCTTTTCTTCGTAATGTTTTAGAAAGGCAACCATGACTACCTCCCTTATCGATACCATCGTCCCCAGCTTTTTATCTGGAAAGTGGCTTACTCCGGACAATCCAACCCGTATCACTGAGGTTGCTGACCCGTCGACCGGTGAGATTGTCGCGCGCGTATCCGCTGAAGGTTTAGATATTGCCGCCGCGGTTGATTATGCCCGCGATATCGGCCGTAAGAACCTGCAAGAGTTAACCATTCATGAGCGTTCTTTGAAGATTAAAGAACTGGCCATCTTCTTGCAGGACCATCGCGATGAGCTTAACGCATTGGCGCATAAGACGGGTGCGAATAAGCGCGATAATTTTGTTGACGTCGATGGCGGCATTTCCACCATGTTCACCATTTCTTCCAAGGGCCGCCGTGAAATGCCGAATGCGCACGTGGTCACCGATGGTGAGCCGGAGGTCTTTTCCAAGGACGGCTCTTTCATCGGCCGGCATATCTACACCACCATTCCGGGTATTGCGGTGCAGATTAACGCCTTCAACTTCCCTGTGTGGGGCATGTTGGAGAAGTTCGCGCCGTCATTTATTGCGGGCGTGCCGAGCATCGTCAAGCCAGCAACGCCAACTGGCTTTGTCACCCAGGCCCTGGTGCGTTTGATGTTGGAGTCGGGGATTTTGCCGGAAGGTTCGCTGCAGCTGATTTCTGGTTCCGCACGCGACTTGCTTGACCACCTGGATTTCCGCGACCACGTCGCTTTTACGGGTTCTGCGCAGACAGCGAATACACTGCGTGCGCACAAGAATGTCCTGGAGGGCGGGATTCAGTTCTCCGCGGAGGCAGACTCCCTCAACTCGGCGATTTTGGGCACCGATGTCACCGAAGATGCCCCGGAGTTTGAGGCCTACACCAAGGCTGTCTTCAATGAGATGACCTCGAAGGCTGGACAAAAGTGTACGGCGATCCGCCGCGCGATAGTGCCCAATGACCTGGTGGAGCCATTTATCGCAGCGTTGTCGCAGCGTCTGGAGTCCAAGGTTGTACCCGGCGATCCGCGCGATGAGAATGCGACGATGGGGCCGTTGGTTTCCATCGAGCAGCGTGACGATGTGGCATCGGCAGTGCAGAATCTTATCGATGCCGGCGGCGAGGTCGTCTACGGCGGCGCCGATAAGCTCGACGGCGCTTTCTTCGCACCGACCATCTTGCGTTTCGATGATGCCCAGGCCGAAGCCGTGCACTCAACCGAAGCTTTCGGCCCGGTCATCTCTGTCATTGGCTATAACGAGCCAACTGAGGCAGTTGAGCTCGCTGCCAAGGGCGCTGGCTCCCTGGTGGCTTCTGTCATTACTCACGATGACGAGCTCGCCGCACTATATGGCCGCGGCATTGCTGCCTACCACGGCCGCGTGCATTTCTTGGACCGCGTGGATGCAAAGACTTCCACCGGCCACGGTTCCCCACTGCCACACCTGGTCCACGGTGGCCCAGGCCGCGCCGGCGGTGGTGAGGAGCTCGGCGGTATCCGCGGCATCCTGCACTACATGCAGCGCACCGCGGTTCAGGGCAGCCCGGATCACCTCACTGCCGTGACTGGCCAGTGGCACCGCGGCGCGGCAGTCAACCGCGTGACCCGTCAGGATGTCATCGATGGCACCGGCGTGCACCCCTTCCGCAAGGACCTGGCAACGCTCAATATCGGCGACCAGTTCGCCTCTGACCTGCGCAAGGTCACCCTTGAGGAAATCCTGGCCTTTGCGAAGGAAACCGGTGATACCTTCTACGCGCATACCGATGAAGAAGCCGCCATGGCCAACCCCTTCTTCCCACGGCGTGTGGCCCACGGTTACCTGCTGGTTTCCTGGGCCGCGGGTCTGTTCGTTGAACCTGCTCCAGGTCCAGTCCTTGCCAACTACGGCTTAGAAAACCTGCGCTTTATCGAGCCGGTCACCTACGACGACTCCGTGCGCATTGAGCTCACCGCCAAGCGAATTACCCCACGTGTGACCGATGACTACGGTGAGGTCTGCTGGGACGCCGCCCTCTACAACCAAGACGACGTCCTCGTCGCTTCCTACGACGTGCTGACCCTGGTGGAAAAGGAGGACACTATCTACGCGCAGAAGTAACCGCGAAACCCTTTAACAGCAGTACTGCATTTTATGCAGTACTGCTCTTTCATGGGTCAGGTTGAGGACTTCACTTCTGGAAGTCGATCCCTTTAGCCGTAGCAGCTATTTCAGCCACTCGATCGCCATCAGGATGCTCCTCGAAGTCCTTTAATTCCTCGACCAGAGCATTAGGGTCACCATTTTGGTGTCTATTCCAAAACGTCACCAAAGCTGTAGCAGCTAGATCAACCGACCCCGGAAGATGAACAAGAGGAAACAGATATTCATAAACTAAATTCTGAATTCTCTCGAATTCCACACTCGCTGGAAGAATTTTGACGACTTCTTGAATGAAATCACTTACTTTCTCAGCATTATCAAACTTCCACTCATACGAAACTTCACTCCATTCCTCTGCAGAAAACTGGTTAAACAAAGCCACTAGCGTGGCTTCATCTCTGTTGTTCACAGCCTCAATAGCAGCTTCGAAATCAGAAACTTCCACTAGCACTTCACCCCACCGTTTCCAATATGTCCATTATTTGAATACGTTACAACAATCGACTGGTTCTTATATTTCCATACTTGCTATGGGCATCATCTACGCGCAGAAGTAGCAGCACAGCACGCAATGACAACTAGAATGCGCGTAAATACCTGACAACTTGAGTGAACTGACTTACATTTAACTCCAATATTGTTACGCAACACATTAGTGGAGGTTGTTCATGGCTGAGCAGAATTTTGATTTCATCATTGCGGGTGCGGGCTCATCAGGAAATGTCATTGCACGCAGACTAATCGATGCCGGCAAGACCGTCGCGATTATTGAAGCCGGCCCCTATGACACCAATCCGGATATCACCAAGGTTTATGACCTAGGCAAGTTGTGGCACAGCGAGCAGGACTGGGACTATCGCACTTTGCCGCAGACACACGCCAATAATCGTGAACTGCACATTCCGCGCGGCAAGGTCATGGGCGGCTCCCATGCTTTGAACGCCACCATCTGGGTGCGCGGGGCAAAGGAAGACTATGACACCTGGGCATATCTCGGCTGTGACGGCTGGTCATGGGATGAAGTTCTGCCAGCTTTCAAAGCTATTGAAAACTATCCCGACGGTGACCCAGAAACCCGCGGGCATGACGGCCTTCTGGATGTCCGCAGCGATTATGAAACCAATCCACTGCAAGACGCCATGTTGGAAGCCGGGCAACAAGCCGGCATTCCGCTCAACGAAGACTACAACTCCGGCAACCCCGAAGGTATCGGCCGGATCCAGGCCAATGTCCGCGACGGTAATCGCTTCAACACCTGGCACGCGTATCTCAAGCCAGTGGCGGATCATGACAACCTCACCATCATCACCGACGCCAAGGTTCAACGTGTAATCGTGGACGGCGACACCGTAAAGGGCGTGGAGATAAGGGGTGAGGGTGGCATCGATAAGCTTTATGCACAAGAAACCATCCTGTGTGCTGGTGCTTTGAACTCTCCCGAAATTCTCCTGCGCTCTGGCATCGGCCCTGCTGACGAACTTGAAGCCCTGGGTGTGACCGTGACCCATGACTTGCCTGGTGTGGGCAAGAACCTGCACGACCACATCCTCTCCCCCGTCATCTTTGAAGCTACAGAGAAGCAAATCCCTGCCTCCCCTGTACTGCCGGCTGAGGTGCACGTGTTTACCAAGTCTGCTCCGGATAAGGCCGTGCCGGATACCCAGCCGCTGTATTTTTCCGTCCCGATGTACAACGAGGACATGGAAGGCCCCGCCAATGCCTTTACGCTGATGGGCGGACTGGTGCGTCCGGCCTCCCGCGGCGAGCTAACGCTGACTGGTCCGGAAGATGATGACCCGATCGCACTCGACGTGGGAGTACTCAGCGTGCAATCCGATATGGATGCGCTGGTAGCGTCCGTCAAAGAATCCCGCGAAGTCGGCCGCCAAGAAGCCCTTGCTGAATGGGGTCCCGTGGAAATCTACCCCGGCGCAGATGTTTCCGATGACGACCTAGAAGATTACGTGCGCCGCAGCGTAGTGACCTATCACCACCAAGTTGGCACCTGCAAGATGGGCACCGATGCCCTTGCCGTGGTCTCCCCACACACCCTTCGCGTTTATGGCCTAAACGGCTTACGCGTTGCCGATGCTTCCATCATGCCGCTGGTTCCTACCGGCAACACCAACGCCCCGACCATCATGATTGCTGAGCGCGCCGCGAAGTTCATCCTCGATGATGTGAACTAGCACGTTTCTCACGCGCTGAAACAAGCATTCTCCGCAGCGCGTGAGAACCACCGCTACATCAATACACCTGCGATGACATAGGCGGTGTCCAACCAATAAAAGCCCACCTTGGCATAGAGCAATGGAATTCCGCTGAAAGTATTGATTTCGAAATGCTCATCTTCCGGAAAGAGGACAAAGGATATGGCGGGATAACCGCTGATCCTTGAGCGACATAATCTCAACTTACCAGCTGCCCCGCGATTGCGATTAGTCTTTAGACTGTTAATCATGATGGACAACGAATATGCGGCAGTTGGTTTCACCTATGATTCCTTCGATGACTTGATGTATGACCTCATGGATGAGACCGGCGGGAAAGGCATCACCTTTCCCGGTTTTGAAGGTGTGGTGGTCTATCAAGATCCGACAGGCCCGCGCATGTCTGCTTTTAAAGATGAGGATGGGTGGCGGACTAATCCCGGTTTCTTAACCGATACCCCGATTGATGCCACCGCGTACCGCGCTGGGGATTTCATCGCGCATGTCGCTATACGCCGCGCGGATAACGGCGAAATTTTCAATAACGTGATTGCCGCGAGCGATGAATTCTTCGCCCTGCCTCCAGGCAATCCAGCTGGGGGTCAAAGCATCCGCACCCCGCAGGGCGCGTTGAGCGCGTGGGCAAAAGAGTATGAGCTTTTCGATGACGCCGCCACTTGGGCCGCATCCGACAAAGCCTTTACGTCACAAGACGCCGACGGCAACCAACAGACCACCCCGAATATGCTGTTTAGTCCCTCCGCGGAGAAATTCCACCAGGATTTTAGCCCGCGTGATTTAAGCCCTTATGCCAAGCTCGTGGGCGAGATTGCTGAAATTAAGAAGCGTACCAACCAGCTGACCAAGCAGACTTTCCTCATTGCCACCATCAATTACCCCGCCGGCGAACTACCGGTTCTCTTCCCCGGTGATACCCAGGTCAAGGCCGGTAATGTCTTCGATGGCACCGTCTTTTTATCCTTCGGTGCAGGGTTTTGGGCTAACCGCGAACAAAGTCAGTCATAGATAGACAAAAATGAGGCTCAGGATTTTCCCTGAGTCTCATTTTTATGCGTGCGTCTATATTTGTGCACCGCAATACTAGCGGTGAGGGGTTTTAAGAAACACCCTCAGTAACCTTCGCGGATGCATTGGGGGACGCGGTTGGTTCGGTGGAAATTACCTGTTCAACTGCAGGAGACTTCGGAATCAGCACGGTGCAGATAACACCGATGACGGCGACACCGGCGAACATACCGAATGCCCAAGTGGGGCCGAAGCCGGCACCAATCATGAGACCAGTTGCCATCGGGCCGACGATACCGCCGAGGCGACCGAAGCCAGCACACCAAGCAACACCGGCGGCACGAGCGGAGGTGTCGAAGTAGTTCGAGGTCAGACCGTAGGTTAGAACCTGGGTACCCAGCACGCCAACACCGGCGATAACGATTGGGATGTAGGTCAGGTAGACGTTGTTGGTAAACGGCAGGATCATCAACGAGATAGCCGCCAGGGTAAAGGTCACGGTGATAACTGCCTTCGCGCCAACGCGGTCAGCAATCATGGAAGCAAACAGACCACCGACAACCGCACCACCGTTAAGGAACAACAGCGTGTACATGGAGTGTGCTGCGGATGCGCCGTTATTTTCCATAATCACAGGTAGCCAAGTATTCAAACCGTAGGTAGATAGCAGACCCATGAAACTCATGGTGCCGATAAGCAGGGTCCCGGGGAGATATACACGGGAGAAGATTGCGGCAAAGCCGGATTTACCCGTGGGGCTCGATGGGGTGACGTGAGCTTTGGCGGCGGCCTCCCGGCTGACTGGCTTGGTGAGGAATTGGGATTCCTGTAGGCCGAACTTTCGGCACAATTCTTGCGCGCGCATGGAACGACCGGTAACAACCAGCCACTTTGGGGATTCCGGAAGCATAAACCATGCAAGAGGCAGCAAGAACAGAATAGGGGTTGCGCCAATCATGAAGAGTCCGCGCCAGCCAATTGCATCTTCTAATGCAAGTGCTGCCAAAGACGCCATCACGCCACCGGCGGGGACACCGGAGTAAGCAATGGCGTTGAAGAAGTTACGGCGCCCAGCAGGCGCGAATTCCGCGACGATTGCTCCACCCGTTGCGACGATAATGCCCACGCCCAGGCCGGTGAAAAAGCGCAGAACACCGAAGGCGAGAACGGAAGTCGATAGCGCGGTCAGCGCCATACCAAGCGAGAACCAGGCAATAGCGGTGAGAAATACGCGGCGACGACCCAAACGGTCACCGATAGCACCGGCAGATAGCGCACCGATGGCCACGCCGATCATCGCCCAGGAACCTAGGGTGCCAGCTACTGCTGGGCTGAGTTGGCCGATTTGGGTTGGATCCGCCAATAGATTGGGCAAGACGGCACCATAGATAACAAGGTCATAGCCATCAAATAAAATGGCTATAGCTACGATGGCTAAGACGCCGTAAACTGTACGCTTATGAGCCGGTGACTCCCATGTCTTGGAAGCTTTTGAAGGCAAAGTAGAAGATGTGGTCATCGCTGCTCCTTTAAAGTGTGGCCACAATGGATATGAAAATCTTTTATGATTTTTCACATAAGCCAATCAAACCGTGAGCCAGACCATTCGTCTTTAGGGGAATTCCCGTTCTTCGCCAAGGGCGATATGTCCTCTCAGCGCACTTTTACTCCCGCTACGCATGCACTTCTTGCTTCAGAAACAACAAAATCCCGGCAAGCAGAATGCCAAATAGGCCGCTCCCGGGATTTCTACGCCAGACTTAACGAAGCTGGAACTGCGTGGTGGCGTAGTAGCGATTGTCAGCGGCACGCACCTGCCCGTATCCGACGGTCCCGTAATTAGGTCGCAACATATTCTCATTATGCCCAGCGGAAGCTTTCCATTGCTCAAAGTTCGCTTTTGAAGTGCCGGTAGAATTCTGCAGAATATTCTCGCCGACGTTCCAAGCATTGCCGTGCTCAAAACGCCCGGTCTCAGCCATAGTCTTCGACCATTCCCGCGACGTATCAGTCAGTTTCTGAGAGACAGTAAGGCGGTTCAAGCCCTTGGATTCCCGGTAATCATTGAGGCGTTTAATAAACGCTGCTTCGTGCGCAGTAAGCGCAACACCATCAACGATCACGTCACGCGCAGTATTGTTCTCTGAATTTACAGTCTGATGGTGCGCACGACCTTCCCCAGTTGTGCTTGAACCAGAAAATGAAGCAGCACTTACCACTGCTCCAGCCAAGGTAAGAACGGCCGCTAATGCGGTAAGCCCTGACATTATTTGTTGGATTGAAATCCTCACAGTTTTCCCTTTACTTTGAAAACAAAAATAACGACGAAGTCGTATATAAACCGGCAGATGATAAAAACCATACGTGCGCTGCGGTTTCTACTCGTGGCGGGACACGAAGAATTCACGCAAGGGGGTAAGTATCGGGGTACAACCAGGACACAAAAATCCCGGCGAGATAAACTTCGCCGGGATTTAAATAAGTTGAGGACTAATCCTGCAACAGAGATTTTTTAGGCAACGCCTTCGGCGACCTTGAATGGTGCGCCAGTAATTTCTTTGAGCTCGTCAAGGGTGACCTCGGGGGCCAGCTCAATAAGCGTGAGGCCTTCTTCAGGGTCAACATCGAATACTCCGTGGGTGGAGACAATCTTGTCCACACACTTAGCGCCGGTTAGAGGTAGTGCGCACTCTGCGAGAATCTTCGGGGTGCCCTTCTTAGTCACGTGGTCGGTCATCACGATGATGGTTTCAGCACCGTGGACCAAGTCCATTGCGCCACCCATGCCGCGGACCATCTTGCCGGGAATCATCCAGTTGGCAAGGTCGCCGTACTGCGAGATTTCCATCGCACCGAGAACTGCAACGTCAACGGAGCGGGAGCGGATCATCGCAAAAGAGGTCGAGGAGCTGAAGTAGCTCGCACCAGGCGCGGCAGTAATGGTTTCTTTGCCGGCGTTGATGAGTTCTGGATCCAGCTGCTCTTCGGTGGGGTATGCGCCCACGCCGAGGATGCCGTTTTCGGAGTGCAGGATAACTTCCTTATCAGCAGGAACGAATCCTGGCACCTTGGTTGGGATGCCAATACCAAGGTTGACGTACTGACCGTCTTCTAGTTCGGCAGCTACACGCGCCGCCATTTGATCATGTGTCCAAGTCATTAGCTCTGCACCGTCCTGTACTCAATTCCTGTTTCTTGCTCACCGACCACGACAACGCGGTCGACAAAGATGCCTGGCAGGTCTACTTCTTCTGGATCCAATACATCCACGAAGTGTTCTACCTGCGCGATGGTGACCTTGCCGCTCATCGCTGCATCTGGGTTGAAGTTTTCAGCGGTCTTGCGGAAAGACAGGTTGCCGTAGCGGTCACCCTTGTGCGCGTGAACCAGCGCGAAGTCGGTGCGGATACCGGTTTCCAGCACAAAGGTCTCACCGTTGAATTCGCGGGTTTCCTTAGGCTCGGAGTACTGAGCCACGGTGCCGTCGGAGTTATAGCGCATTGGCAAGCCGCCGTCAGCAACCTGGGTGCCCACACCGGCAACGGTGTAAAACGCTGGGATACCTGCGCCGCCAGCGCGCATGCGCTCAGCCAAAGTGCCCTGTGGAGTGAATTCCACGGTGAGCTCGCCTGCCAGGTAACGGCGTGCGTACTCCTTGTTGAATCCAATGTAGGAGCCAATCGAGTGGGAAATGAGACCGTCTTCGAGCAGCAAGCTCAAGCCGAAGCCATCAGCACCCAAGTTATTGGACACGATGGTGAGGTCATTTGGACCCGAAGCGCGTAGGGCTTCGATGAGCACGGTAGGAATGCCTACCAGCCCAAAGCCACCGACGGCGATCGAGGATCCCGAAACAATGTCTTGCACCGCCTCTGTGGCGGAATTAGTCCTTTTATCAACCATGTGCCTCATGCTACACTCAAGTTCATCATTAGTACAACGGTTCGCAATACGCACAATTATGGTGTGTGTGGCAACCTTGGAAGGAGAGTTATGACTAGTCCCTCAAGTGACTTCGTGCAGTCCTTTGCCCGAGGTCTCATGGTGATTCGCTCTTTTGATGCCACCGCGCCATCGCAGACCTTGTCGCAGGTGGCTACTGCAACCGGCCTATCCCGCGCGGCAGCTCGACGCTTCCTGCACACCTTGGTGGAAGAAGGCTACGCCGTAAATAATGACGGCCAATTTTCGCTCACCCCACGCGTACTAGAGCTGGGATATAGCTACCTGTCAGCACTTACTCTGCCGGCGCTGGCCCAGCCGCGGCTGGAAGGACTTTCCGCGCAGGTGGGCGAATCCTGTTCGATGTCGGTGCTTGATGGCACGGATATCCACTACGTCTCGCGTGTGGCGGTGCGCAAGATCATGACGGTCAACATCACCATCGGTACGCGCTTTCCCGCGCACTCGACCTCGATGGGCCGCGTGATTTTGGCCGGCATGCCGGACGCCGAGATTCGTAGCTTCTTGGATTCGGTTCCTTTGGAGCACGGTCTGACCCCGCGGGCATTGACAGATAAGGAGCAACTATTCGAAGAAATCATTGCTGTACGCAACCAAGGCTGGTCCTTGGTAGACCAAGAATTAGAACTTGGCCTGCGCTCTCTTGCAGCCCCGATCTTTGATGCTGATGGCAACGTCGTCGCAGCAATTAATATCTCGACGCAATCTGCGGTGACATCTGTACATGAATTAACCAGCAATTATTTGCCGGTGTTGCTATCTACCGCAAGCGAGATTTCCCGCGACCTGGTCATGGCCAGCAATTAATCCCTAATTTTCAAATACCTTAAATAAATGAAGGAGTCTTCAATGACCAACCACAACGATAATGACATTGTCTTTTGCTCCCCACTGCGTACTCCAGTGGGACGCTACGGCGGAATCTTCAAGGATATCCCGGTAGAAGATCTAGCTACCACCGTGGTCGATGCCATCGTGGAGCGCACCGGAGTCACTGCCAAGGACGTCGATGACATTATCTTGGGCCAGGCTAGCCCGAATGGTGCAGCACCAGCGCTTGGTCGCATCGTCGCGCTGAACTCGGCTTTGGGCAAGGAAGTACCAGGCATGCAGCTGGATCGCCGTTGTGGTTCCGGCCTGCAGGCAGTCATGACCGCGTCTGCGCACGTCGCAGTCGGTGCAGCTGACCTGATTATTGCTGGTGGTGCGGAATCCATGTCGCGCACCGAGTACACCGTTGACGGTTCCATCCGTTGGGGTGTCAAAGGCGGTGACATGCAGTTGCGTGACCGATTGGCTGAGGCACGTGAAACCGCCGGTGGTAAGAACCACCCGATTCCTGGCGGCATGATTGAAACCGCAGAAAACGTTCGCCGCGATTACAAGCTCACCCGTGAAGCACAAGACCAGATGGCAGCCGCATCGCATGAACGTGCTCTGAAGGCACAGGCAGAGAACTGGTTCGAGGAAGAAATCGTGCCAGTTACCGTTCCAGCCAAGAAGCGCGGCCAGGAGCCAACCGTTGTGACCACCGATGAGGGTCCACGCGAGGGTTCTACTCCAGAAAAGCTTGCTCAGCTGCGCTCTATCCGCGGCAAGATTGATGAGGAAGCAACCGTGACCGCGGGCAACGCGTCCTCGCAAAACGATGGCGCTGCGGCCATGATTGTCACCACCCGCAAGAAGGCTGCTGAGCTGGGACTTACCCCGATGTTAAGCCTCAAGGGCTGGGCTGTTGCAGGCGTTGCGCCAGAGACCATGGGCGTTGGCCCAGTTCCAGCAACCAAGAAGGCACTAGAGCGCACCGGCGTCAGCTTGGATGACCTGGATGCAATTGAGCTCAACGAGGCTTTCGCAGCACAAGCACTCGCTGTGCTGCAGGAGTGGGACTTGGCATGGGATGATTCCCGCCTGAACACTTGGGGCTCTGGCATCTCCTTGGGCCACCCAGTTGGTGCGACCGGTGCTCGCATGCTGGTGACATTGGCGCACCGCCTCAAGCGCGAGGGCGGCAAGCTGGGTCTTGCCACCATGTGCATCGGTGGCGGTCAGGGCATGGCAGCAGTTGTAGAAAAGGAAGGCTAGAAACACATGGCACAGTTGCACTTTGTTGAATACGGACCACGCAAGGCGGAGACTCCACAGGGCACCTTGGTGTTCATAGGGTCGATTGGCTCCACAATTGATATGTGGTTGCCGCAGCTCGATGCGCTTTCCGATGTCTTCCGCGTCATCGCCGTTGACCACCGCGGCCACGGCCAGTCCCCTGTTATTGAGGGTCCTGCCTCCATTACGGATCTGGCAAGTGACGTGCAAGAAACCATCGAAAAGCTCGGCGTTGACACCTACGGCGTAGTTGGTCTGTCCCTTGGTGGCGCGGTTGCGCAGTACCTCGCGGCTAATGATCCGAAGGTCACCTCGGCTGCCTTCTTGTGCACCGCACCGAAGTTTGGCACCCCAGAATCCTGGCATGAGCGCGCGCGGACCGTGCGTGCGGATTCCACCGCCGCGCTTGCCGATGCCGTCGTGGGCCGCTGGTTCTCCGAAGGCTGGATCGCTGAAAACCCCGCTTCGACTGCCTTCTACCGCAACATGATTGCTACTACCCCGGCTGAAGGCTACGCATCTTGCTCTGAAGCTTTGGCCGCCTGGGACTTCGCGGATGAACTCCCGAAGATTTCTGTCCCCGTGCTGGTTCTTGCCGGCGCCGATGACCCTTCTACCCCACCTGAGGTGCTCAAAGGCATCGGCGAAGCAGTCAGCGGCGAATCCACCTACGTGGAAATCAAGCCCGGTGCGCACGTGCCCACCATCGAGGCACCGCAGGAAGTCACCGACGCCCTGCGCGCGCACTTTACTAAATAAATATTCTCATCATGAGTAAGAGGAAGTCTGCAGGACGAACGCGCCTGCAGGCTTTTTCTTTTGCTCGTTTATTCACGAAGGGCTTGGGCGAGCGCTGCTGGGAGTTCGGTGCGGGTGCGAATGCGCAGCTTGCGGTAGATACGCGTGAGGTGAAACTCCACCGTCTTGGGCGAGAGGAAGAGCTGCGCGGCGATTTCCTTGTTGGTCAACCCGCTCGCGGCATGCTGTGCGACTTCTAGCTCCTGTGTCGTTAGCGAAGACACCGAATTTTGTCGCGGCCCCAGGCCGCCGGCACGGCGCTCTCGGTTGATCTTTTCTACATACGCATGCGCGCCCATGGATTGATAGACCTCGGCTGCGCGAGTTAAGTAGCCATCGGCGTGCCGGCGTCGACCCAACCTGCGTAGCGCCTGGCCGAAGGCAAAAAGCGTTCTGCCCTGATAGGGGCGCATGTGGGTATTAGCCATCATGTCGATGGCTTCTTCATACAGTTTTACCCCACGGTCAGCTTCGCCCAACACCAACGCTTGATGCGCACGCTCAGCGACCAGGCGGGCTTGGAGGCCCAGATTATTTACGCGGTTAGCATCTTCTTCTGCAACGCTGAGAAGCTCATCCGCTTCTTCCAGACGCTTAGTTTTTAATAGCACGTGAACAGCTAAGTCGCGCCATGGCCAAAATCCGGGCTGACTAATAGATTGTTTCTTATCTAACTCAATGAGCTGGTCTGTCGCACGGACAGCATCAACCATCTGGTTTTCCCGCAAGCCCGTGACCACGCGTGTAATCGCAGCAGGAACTTTCTGAATGACAAAGGCATCGTTGCTGATGATCAAACGGTTTCGGTAATCCGCAGCGATGGAATAATCACCCCGCAGTTGCGAAATGATCGCACCAGTCCACAGCAATAACGGATCAAGGAGGTCAATCCCGAAGTAATCGGATTGGAACAGTCCCTTTTCCACCGTGGCGAGCGCATCATCCCATTCACCGAGTAAGAACTCCGCGCGCGCAAGCCACGCAATCTGCCACAAATCGATACGGGTAGCGCCTTCTTCGCGTGGAAGCTGCTGGAGCTCTTGGCGGGCAGAAACCGGATCATCATTGGCCAGTTTGACCCAGCCCACGACCATATGACGGCGCTGGGCTAGAACTTGGGACTCCCCGGGCATAGCAGGCATATCGACATTTGTGCCGTTCAGTGCTGATTTCGCGACGTTGGCGATGTAGCTTGCGGACAAGGCGGGCTCTGATTCAGGTCCGCCCCATTTCACCGCTTCTTCTGCGGCATCGATAACACCCTGCGGATTCCAGTTAGCAATTTCTCCCAATGCTTTATGCGCAGCTAGCTGTGCACGTACTTCATCAGGCGCGTTTTTATCTAGCATCGCGTTGCTAAAACGCGACATAGCTTCATTGCGTCGTCCCTGGTGAATAGCCAAATAGCCCAGCAAGGAATCGCGCCACATACTTGGAGCCCGGGTGTCTAAGGTGCGGGCGCGATGGGCTACGGCGCGAATATTCGAGGAGGAAACTAAAGCTTCCATTTGGTTGAGCTCATACTGGCGTTGTTGTGCCTCAGTAGCAGCCAATTCAGAAGCTAACTGATAAAATTCAGCAGCTTCTTTCCAACGCCCGGCGCTGCCTAGGCTATCGGCGGTTTCTGCCAGCTCAGTGGCAACATTTTCGTCGTAGCTGCTTAAACCTCGCGCGCGGTGCACCAGCGCTTGTGCTTGATTTCCGCGGGCGGCATAAAATTCATGCGCACCTTTATGAAAAGCGCGTCGGCGCGCAGGGCCCACGATCCCGCCGACGGTGGACTTATCCTCCACCGCGCTAAATTCCAGCACCGGTGGAAAGACCCCGGCAACTACGGTCAGGATACCAGCATCAATAGCCGCTTCGATGGCCCAATCCACATCTTCGATATCCACCATCTGCTCAATGAGATCCAACGTTGCTGGTTCATCAACGCATGACAAGGCTTGGAGTACCAACAAGGTTTCTTCGCTAAGCCCCTGGGATTTTTCCTCCCACCGTTTAATCCATTGCTGCGGTATCTTAACCGTGATATTGCGGTTATTCCACGAATCAGCAGGCAGAGCCGTTAATAATTCATGTACTTTGCCCAAGTATCCGCCCGACATGGATTGGATGCGTTCTGCCAATTCCATCGGGATGCGCGCGCCGACATCTGACAGAGCAAAGGTTTGAACTTCCTCTACCTTCATGGGGGTTAGTTGCGCAATACTGTCTGCGTACGCCAAGTAAGGCGCGTTCGATGCCCCGGTAAACAAGACGATAAACCGGCCATCTCTTAATGTACTCAGCGCAGCCCCGATGGCCTCCACCGTGGATGCTTGCAACAAGTGCGCATCATCGATGTGTACCAACGTGGATGCAAAAGGCACATCCACCACGCCCACCATCGCTTCCAGTGGATCATCACTTGCAGCTTCAACATCATCGCGGCCGGATTCATTGAGCACCAAGTTAATGCGGTTGATAACTTCCTCAGTGCTCATATCCGAGGTAGCTGACATTGAATAGGCCGACCACCCACGAAGATTGCGCAGGATTGAACGCGCCAGCGAAGACTTGCCGGTCCCAGAATCCCCATGGATAGCTAGAATCTGGCCAATGCCTGGGCTTAAGTTGTTAATCTCCGACATCACCTTTTGGATCTCGGGACGGGCCAATAACGACAGATCAATTCCGCCGCGCTGCGATTTATTAGTGGCCATTGAAGTCATTTTAGAAGAAAAAGCCGTCGTCATATGCAAAATGACAGGCTGCATAAGCTTCACTGATAGAAGCTCGTGCAGCCTGTCTACTTTCTGTACTCGAAATGGACCTGGAAGAACGTTTAGACCATCAGTAGGTCTTAGCCCTGATCACCGCCGGAAACCGGAAGCACAGAACCGGTAATATAGCTTGCTTCCTTTGATGCCAAGAAGCAGATGGGTGCGGTTTGCTCATCCAAGGTGCCATAACGCTTCATCAAAGATGACTCCACGGTCTGGTCAACAATTTGCTGGTACCACGCCTTCTCTTGCTCATCATCAGGCAATGGACCGCGCTGTACTGCGCGCGCTGGCGCCAACGTACCACCTGGTGCTGCGGCAGCGATGCGCACATTATGGTGTGCTGCTTCGTGTGCAAGTGCTGAGACGATGCCGTTGACACCACCTTTGGCTGCTGCATAAGGCACACGGTTGATACCGCCAGTTGCTGTTGATGACACATTGACGATAACGCCCTGACCATTATCTTTACCTGAGTAGGTATCGATCAGTGCTGGCAATACCGCCCGGCACATCCACAGCGTGGGGAAGAGAGAACGATTGATTTCCTTCTCAATCTCCTCCGGCGTGTAGTGCTCATAAGGTTTTGCCCAGATGGTGCCACCGACGTTATTAATAAGGACATCCACGCGCCCGGCCTTTTCTAGTGCAAAGTCCACGGCGGACTGTGCGCCAGCAAAGGTTTCTAGGTCAGCGGTGGTGGAATACACCTTGCCCGCTCCAGTGCCGGCAAGCTCTTTCGCCTTGTCGTGCACCAGCTCAGCGCGGTCTACTAAGACCACCGTGCCGTCTTCGCGGGCAACGCGCTGGGCTACGGCAAAGCCGATGCCCTGGGCTGCGCCCGTGACAATAACAATTTGGTCTTTGAAACGCTGCGGGGTGAAAATTCCTTGTTCATCGGCGGCGCCGCCCACTGGCATCGTCATCTAAACACCGACCTTTTCTGCGACCTCTTCAGCCTTTTCCGCAACCTTTTCGCCAGTTTCAGCGGCACCAGGCTGCTGATTAGCGTTGAACTTCTCGTAGTAGAAGTTCAGCGGTGGGGTGTCGTGGCCGTCGAAGTACTTGCGTACTGCTTCAACCATTGGTGGTGGGCCACACAGGTAGGAGTCAGCTTCGCCCTCAGCGAGGTGCTCGGTCGGATCCATGTGGTCGGTGACGAATCCGCAACGCTCGTGGCCTTCTTCTTGAGAAAGCACGGTGAAGAAGTCGAAGTCATCGATGCGATCCTTGTATGCAGCGATCTCTTCCAAACGGACCAGGTCCTCGCTGGTGTTAGCACCGTAGATGAGGCGCACTGGGACATCGAGAAGATCGTCGTTGGCCAAAGCTTCCATGATTGACATCACCGGTGCAAGGCCCGTACCGCCGGCCAGCAAAAGCACTGGCTGCAGTGGCTCACGCAGGAAGAAAGAACCCATTGGGCCTTCAAATTCCAACTTGTCGCCGACCTTCGCCACGTCCTTGAGCCAGTTAGTCATCAAGCCATTAGGGGTGTTCTTGATCAAAAAGCCGATCTTGTCTTCATCCGGACCGGTAGCAAAGGAGTAGGAACGAGTCTCTTCAGAGCCAGGCACCGTGATGTTGATGTACTGGCCAGGCAAGAAGTTCAGACGCTCACGGTCTTCTACCTCGAGCTCCAGCTCAAATACGGTGCCGGAAAGAGCTCCAACCTTGGTTACTTCTGCGGTGAAAGTTTCCGGACCGGTCTTTGCCAGAACGGAAGTGGTACGAATCTGCAAGACCATGTCGGAGCGTGGCTTTGCCTGGCAAGGCAAGCAGAAGCCGTTATCCAGCTCGTCCTGGGTCATTGCGTCATCTACGAATTCGCCTTCATCGAAGTCGCCGGATTCACAGAATGCCTTACAGGTACCGCAGGCGCCGTCACGGCAGTCGAAAGGAATGTTGATCTTGGACTGGTAGGCAGCATCTGCAACGGTCTGGTCTTCGGCACACGGAATGAACTTGGTAATTCCGTCTTCAAAGGCCAATGCAATCTTGTGCTCGGTTTTAGTAGACATAATCATGTCCTCCTTTTAAGAATTTCAGGGTCCGAAAAATCGGCTGTGGTCTGCGGACTAGACCATGTAAACGTCGACGATGTGGTGAATGAAGTCATTGCGCAAGATGATGCGCTGCTTCTTAAACAGTGGCTTGCCAGTGGAAAGGTCCAAGGTGGCAAACGTAGTGCCGAAGTAGTTATCGGTGGTCTCGTAGCGGTAGTAGTAGTTGGTCCAGTTAAAGCGGATATCTACTTCGTTCTCGCGACGCTCCAGGATTTCCACGTTGGTGATGTTGTGACCAGTGCGTGGGTCTGGCAAAGAGGTAGCCGACGAACGCTCGGTGCGGATACGGAAGATACGGTCTTCCAGACCTGCGCGGTTCGGGTAGTAAATGAGCGAGATTTCAGACTGTGGGTCTTCGGTGAGTTCACCGTCATCGTCCCACGCGGGCATCCAGTACTCGGCGTCTTCGGTGAAGCATTCGATCCACTCTTCAAAGTGGCGGTCATCGAGCAATCTGGCCTGGTAGTAGAGGAAGTCTTCTACTTCCGTGCGGGTAATTTCCTGGGTCATTAGTGCTTGCGACATGGTGGGTAGACCTCTCCGTATGTAGAAGGTTGAGAAAAAGAATCTGTATGAAAAGTGCCGGCGTGCAGTTGCTTATCGACGACGGGAGCGGCGCGAACGACGTGGTGCGCCCTCTCCGGAGGCAGCCTTTTCTGCGGCTGCTGCTTCAGCGGCTTCCTTGCGTGCGGCAGCGGCGAGTGCATACTCACGCGCGGATTCAGTTGCGGCCTTTTCATCGAAGAGATCCTTGTTGACAGAAGCGTCCATCTTGACCGCAGCGCGCATGACGTCTTCCCAGTAGCCGTGCTGGATTGGGTACAGACCTTCGTCTTCGGTACGTGCACCAGAGGAGAGAACCTCGTTGAGCTGCAGCTTCTGAGCCAACTCATTAGGACCACTTTGCTGCTGGTGAAGACCACGGGTCATGTCATTCCATGGGAACGAGGTAGCCAGGTAGGTCTTCTGGCAGGAACGGAACTCTTCCAGGTCATCTGGAGTAGCCATGCCGGTCGCGTTAAAGAAGTCTTCGTACTGACGGATGCGGTTTGCACGGTTAGCTGGAGATTCGCCCTTGGGCGCGATGCAGTAAATGGTGACCTTGGTCTTATCCACAGAGATTGGCTCGAGGCGTCGGATCTGAGTGGAGAACTGGTCCATGATGTAGACATTTGGGTATAGGCACAGGTTGCGGGATGCGCCCACCATGAAGTTTGCGCGCTCTTCACCGTGCAGTTCTTTTAGTTCGCTCAGCCGGTCATACACTGGGCGGTCTTCTGGGTTTGCCCATTGGCTCCACAGCATGAGGTGGCCATTCGGGAAGGAGAAGTAGCCGCCACCCTGGTTGCCCCACTCACCAGCACTCATCGCGCGGGTTTCATTCTTGGACTCACCGGAGTCACGACGCGATGTAGTTGCCGCATAATTCCAGTGAGTGGAGGAAACGTGGTAGCCATCCGCACCGTTTTCAGCCTGCAGCTTCCAGTTACCGTCGTAGGTGTAGGTAGAAGAACCACGCAGGACTTCCAAGCCTTCTGGGGACTGGTCAATGAGCATGTCCAAGACAGCACGTGAATCACCGAGGTGTTCTTCCAGGTCAACTACGTCTGGATTCAAAGAACCAAAGAGGAAACCGCGGTAGCTTTCAAAGCGTGGAACACGGCGCAGGTCGTGGCTGCCGTCCTTGCGGAAGTTTTCTGGGTATCCGCCGGTTTCTTCGTCCTTGACCTTGAGCAGGCGGCCATCGTTGGAGAAGGTCCAGCCGTGGAAAGGGCAAGTGATCGTGGTGCGGTTATCGGTCTTGCGGCGGCACAGCATCGCACCGCGGTGGGAACATGCGTTGATCAGTGCGTTGAGCTCGCCGCCTTTGGAGCGAGTGATCATGATTGGCTGACGGCCAATGTTAGTGGTGTAGTAGTCGCCAACATTTGGAATCTGGGATTCGTGCGCGAGGAAGATCCAGTTGCCTTCGAAGATGTAGCGCATTTCCAGGTCAAAAAGTTCCTGGTCGGTAAACACCTTGCGGTTGACGCGAACAACGCCTTCTTCAGGACGGTAGTCCAGTGCGTTTTCCAGTGTTTCATCTACCGAATTACGGCGCGCTTGTACAGACATGTGTACGCTCCTTTGAATTTTAGCCTTGGGGACTTACATCGTCTCCACGGGATACCCCGCAGATTCACACCCAATTTCAGGTGTGCGAATTGTGTTTTCACCGATTCATGAAAGATGCATTTCCTGCTGCATCTCACGCAGTCACGATCCGTGATGTAGGACTCACCATACGGAGGTTGGGGAGATAGAACACTAGGTACGATCCTAGGGTTTAGTAGGGTCTTGACGTTCGCTAGCCGCACTTTGCAACATTTAAGCTCAACTAGCTGCAGTTTTACTTTAAAAAGCAGGGCCTATCGCTCGGATAAAGTTTTTACGTAATGAAATTCGATTGACTTAGGCCATGCGCTAGGCCACAGTATTAAGTAGCAAGCAGTTCACATCACAAGTAATTTTTCGACGACACCGCGGGAGATACTGTGGAGCATCACCCCCGCACCGATGTACAACTCGCTGCACTTCCCACAAATACACTTAGCTTCATTACCGCAAGGCAGTGAAGTCTATACAAGGAGGCTTTCCCATGGCTTTGGATACGGCAACAGAAACCGCAACAGCACAAGCATCCGGCACTGCGGCAACGGACAAGTTTAAGAAGACCCGCGCACCGCACGCGGATACTTCCCCGGAGCGCGCAGCAGCCATCTACAAGGATCTCTTCAAGGCTTTTGAAGAAATCACCTTGAAGCACCAGATCACCTACGACGAGTACGAAGTTGTTAAGTGGTGGATGATTCAGGTCGGCGAAAACGGCGAGTGGCCACTGTGGCTGGACGTCTTCTACGAGCACGTTGTGGAAAAGGCTAACTACGACCGCAAGGGCTACACCGGCACCCAGGGTTCCATTGAGGGCCCTTACTACGTAGACAACTCTCCTAAGCTTCCTGCTGAGTGCGAGATGCCAATGCGCGATAAGGACCGCGAAGCACAGGCACTGTACTTCACTGGTCAGGTCACCGACATCGACGGCAATGGTCTCGGCGGCGCTACCGTTGAGCTGTGGCACGCGGATGAGGAGGGCTACTACTCCCAGTTCGCGCCAAATATCCCAGAGTGGAACCTGCGCGGCACCATCGTGACCGATGAAGAGGGCAACTACAACATCAAGACCCTGCAGCCTGCTCCTTACCGTATTCCTCACGACGGCCCAACTGGCTGGTTCATTGATTCCTACGATGGCCACCCATGGCGCCCAGCGCACCTGCACCTGCGCATCAAGCACCCTGGCTACCGCACCATCACCACCCAGCTGTACTTCGTTGGTGATGAGCACCTGCAGGATGACGTTGCTTCCGCAGTTAAGCCTGAGCTGGTTCTGGATCCTCAACCACAGGCAGATGGTTCCAACAAGGTTGTTTACCCATTCGCGCTGGATAAGGAAGACTAATCCTCTCCGCTAGTTAAACCCCTATCGCCTCGTGTTCACAGTGGCCGCCACGGCTAATGTGGGATACGAGGCTTTAGTCATGAAAGGACGCATAATTACATGTCAGCACCCATTATTGAAGCTATTGAAACCCGAATCTTAGATGTTCCACTTATCCGTCCGCACGGATTCGCGACTTTTACCGCTAATGAGCAGCCTATTTTACTCGTGCAGGTCAAGCTGTCGGACGGGTCCACGGGATTCGGCGAGGGTGTCGTACCTGGTGGCGCTTGGTGGGGCGGGGAGACGGTTGAGACCATGCAGGTCATCGTCGAAAAATACCTGGCACCGGCCACCATTGGCCGTAAGGCTTCGGAGATTTCCGGCATCGTGCACGATTGGGAACGCCACGTTGCTAACATGCGCTTTGCCAAGGCCGGGCTAGAGATCGCTCTTTTCGATGCCTACGCACGCTCGCTGAACATCCCACTCGCAGACCTCCTCGGCGGCAAGTTCCGCGACAGCCTCGACTGCACCTGGGCACTCGGCGTACTGCCGCTCGAGCAGGCCGTAGCCGAGGTTGAAGAGCGCATTGCTTCACATGGGCACAAGTCCTTCAAGCTCAAGATGGGCTCTGGCGATCCAGCAACAGACGTTTCCCGCATTGCAGAGCTTGTCGATGCCCTCGATGGCCGCGTCTCCTTCCGCATCGACATCAACGCCCGCTGGGACCGTCTAACTTCTCTGCGCTTCCTCCCAGTTCTCGCTGAGGCCGGCGTAGAGCTCTTTGAACAGCCAACCCCCGCCGATGACTTGGACACCCTCCGCGAGATCACCCAGCGCATTGGCGTGCCTGTCATGGCCGATGAGTCCGTCTGCTCCCCTGCCGATGCGCTCGCCGTAGTCAAGAAGCAAGCCGCCGACGTCGTCGCCATCAAGACCACCAAGCTCGGCGGTCTGCTCGCTTCCAAGAAGACCGCCGCCATCGCTGAGAGCGCCGGTCTCGCCTGCCACGGCGCCACCTCCCTGGAAGGACCTTTCGGCACCGCCGCTTCCCTACACTTCTGCGCCTCAACGCCAGCCGTCACCTACGGCACTGAGCTCTTCGGCCCAATGCTACTGAAGGAAACCTACGTCGAAAACGACATCGAGTACCGCGACGGCCAAGTCTTTGTCCCCGAAGGTCCCGGCACCGGGTTGAACCCTGACTGGGATCAGATCGAGAAATTCACGCGAAAGTAGAAAGGAATACGAATGCTGTTTTTGGCACGCATGGATGTAAATTTCCCCGATTCACTCACCCCTGAACAAACCGCTGACTTCCAGGCCCGCGAGAAGGAATACTCCGGCAACTTGCAAGAAAAAGGCATCATGCGCGCCATCTGGCGCGTCGTCGGCGAGTACGCCAACTACTCCATCTTCGACGTCGATGACCACGATGAGCTGCACACCATCCTCAGCGGCTTCCCCATGTTCAAATACATGGACGTAAAAATCACGCCACTGGCCAAGCACCCCAACGCGTTGAAGTACTACCTGCGCGAGGACTAAATAATTGAAGCCCAGGCATCACTGCACTTAAATTGCCGGATGCTCGGGCTTTTTAGATCTCCGGGTAGTTTATGAGCGAAAAGCTCCCGTCGGTGCTGGGGAGCTGCTGTTTACCAGAGCGAGAAGAGCTTCTGGGTTGTCCACGCTCACCCGAATGTGATTTCCACTGTGAGTGACAATACGCATTGTGGCTGGTCCCGCATGGTAAGACCAAGAACCATCTAAGATATGCACGCCTAGCGTGGCGCGCTCTGACAAAGGAGCGCTACTGAGCAGTTCAATGTTCTTGATGTCTGAAATATCGATGGTACGCACCGGAATCCACAGCGCGAATATTTTGATACGCTGCGGATTTGCATCGACGGCGATATTGAAAGCGGCAATCACCATGGTTGCGACGGCCAGAATTGCCGCAACAGTGTAGTCATTGCTCCAGAAGAAGAATGCAGTAAGCACTGCGAAAATGACGACGATTGCGCCCTTGAAAGCATTGAAACCAAATACTCTAGAGTGAAAATTTAAACTAGCTTTAGACATGGAAAATAACCTTTCTTACTTCCAAAACCAGAAGTAAAGTGCAAAAAATCAACTGTACTAATGGCTAAGGAGAAGGTTATTTCCAAAAAGCCCGAGCATCACTGCACTATAATTGCAGGATGCTCGGACTTTTCTAATGAGCTCGTAAGAAAGCTGCCGGGCTGCTTTCTTACTTCACGACCAGGTTAACCATGCGTCCAGGGACGTAAATCTTCTTGACCACGGTCTTGCCATCGGTAAGCGCGACGATCTTTTCATCGGCAAGCGCGGCGGCCAGTACCGTTTCCTGATCGGCATCTGCTGGCACGGATACGCGGGACTTGACCTTGCCCATGACCTGGATTGGAATCTCAATCTCATCGTCCTTGAGCCACTTCTCATCAAAGGTTGGGAAGTCAACGAAGGTGATGGTGTCCTCGTGGCCGAGCTTATTCCACAGCTCCTCCGCGATGTGCGGTGCAACCGGCGCCGTCATGATCAATGCTGGCTCAATCGCAGCACGTGGAACACTCTTGCCGTAGTTCTTAGTCAAGTAGTTGGTGTACTCAATCAACTTCGCCACAGCAGTGTTCGCGCGCAGGTGGTCGTAGTCATCGCGAATACCGGCGACGGTGCGGTGCAGTTGCTTCAAGTCTTCATCGTTAAGCTCTGCATCCGTAACCGTGGTTTCACCGGTGGTCTCATCAACGACCAGGCGCCACAGGCGCTGCAAGAAGCGCTGCGCACCGACGACATCCTTGGTTGCCCACGGACGTGAGGTATCCAAAGGACCCATCGACATCTCGTAAACACGCAGGGTGTCCGCGCCGAATTCCTCACAGAAATCATCCGGGCCAATCGCATTCTTCAGCGACTTGCCCATCTTGCCGTATTCCTGGTTGACCTCTTCTCCGTTGTAGAAGAACTTGCCGTCCTTCTCCTCTACCTCGGCTGCTGGCACGTAGATGCCGCGGGAATCGGTGTAGGCATACGCCTGGATGTAGCCCTGGTTATACAGGCGACGGTATGGCTCCTTGGAGGTGACATGGCCCAAGTCATAGAGCACCTTGTGCCAGAAACGGGAGTACAGCAAGTGCAGCACGGCGTGCTCCACACCGCCGACGTACAGGTCAACGCCACCTGGATCATTCGGGCCGTGAACATCTGGCTGTGGACCAGTCCAGTAACGCTCATTCTCAATATCTACTACTGCCTCATCATTGACCGGGTCAATGTAGCGCAGCTGGTAGAAGGAAGAACCAGCCCACTGCGGCATGACATTCGCGTCACGGTAGTAGGTCTTGGTGCCCTCACCCAGGTCGAGTTCAACCGCAATCCACTCCTTGGCCTTCGCCAATGGTGGCTGTGGCTCGGAATCAGCATCATCCGGATCGAAGGACACCGGCTGGTAGTCCTCGACCTCTGGCAGTTCAATCGGCAGCATCGACTCAGGCAGTGCGTGTGCCTGGCCGTCTTCGTCGTAGACGATTGGGAAAGGCTCGCCCCAGTAGCGCTGGCGGGCAAAGAGCCAGTCACGCAACTTGTACTGGATCTTCTCAACGCCTAAGTCCTTGGACTCCAACCATTCAATGGTCTTGGCGATGGCATCGGACTTGCTCAGACCATTAATGTCTAGGCCATTATCGTTCGCGGAGTTCACCACGGTGCCTTCACCGGTGTATGCCTCTTCGGTGATGTCGCCGCCGGCAACAACCTCGGTGATAGGAAGCTCAAACTCAGTAGCGAACTCGTAGTCACGGGTATCGTGCGCTGGCACAGCCATAATCGCGCCGGTACCGTAGCCCATCAGCACGTAGTCACCAATGAAGATTGGGATCTGCTTGCCGTTGACCGGGTTGGTGGCATAAGCACCGATGAATACACCGGTCTTTTCCTTGTTTTCCTGACGCTCCAGCTCCGTCTTGGACGCAATGTCCTTCAGGTAAGCATCGATAGCATCCTGTGGGTTGCTCTTGCCGTAGGTCCACTTGGTGTTGATATCCGCACCGTAATCTTCGGTGCTTGCCAGTTCCTTCACCAGCTCGTGCTCAGGAGCCAGCACCATGTACTCAGCACCGAACAAGGTGTCAGGACGGGTAGTAAATACGCGGATGTCATGGCCCTGGGCATCGAAAGTTACTTCTGCACCGCGGGAACGGCCAATCCAGTTGCGCTGCATGGACTTGACCTTGTCCGACCAATCCAGCAGCTCCAGGTCATCCAACAAGCGATCCGAGTACGCGGTAATACGCATCATCCACTGGCTCAAGTTCTTGCGGAAGACTGGGAAATTGCCGCGGTCAGAGCGGCCATCAGCAGTAACTTCCTCATTCGCCAAAACCGTACCCAGACCCGGGCACCAGTTCACAGTGGAGTTGGACAAGTAAACCAGGCGGAACTCATCGACAGCCTTAGCCTGCTCAGCCTTAGACAAGTCGTTGTAAACAGCACCATCCTTGGTGGTGCGGGTGCCTGCTTCTAATTCCGCGATCAGTTCAGAAACTGGACGCGCCTTGTTCTGATCCTCATCGAACCAAGCGTTGTAAATCTGCAGGAAGATCCACTGCGTCCACTTATAGAATTCCGGATCCGTAGTAGCTACCGAACGGCGCTGGTCATGACCCAGGCCCAGCATGCCCAGCTGACGACGCATGTTTTCAATATTCGCCATCGTGGTCGTGCGTGGGTGCGTACCAGTTTGAATAGCGTACTGCTCCGCCGGCAGACCGAAAGCGTCATAACCCAAAGTGTGCAAAACGTTCTTGCCCAGCATGCGGTTATAGCGCGCAAAGACGTCAGTTGCGATATAACCCAGCGGGTGACCAACGTGAAGACCCGCACCGGAAGGATAAGGGAACATGTCCTGGACAAAGAGCTTGTCCTTAGGCAATGGCTTATCGGTGGCTAACTTCCCTACTGGGTTGGCGGCATCAAAAGTGCCGTTATCAATCCAGTACTTCTGCCAGCGCTGTTCAATCTCAGTCGCCAGTTCCGGGGTATAGCGGTGCGTAGTGGTTTCACTAGGGTTCGTCATAGCATCACAGTCTAGTAGGTCAACCCACCAGCAGCGTAAGTTGGATACTTCTCCCCTGCGCTTAGCCACATCACGATGTCGAGTCCATCGCACTCAGGTCGCTGGCACGTCTCCCCCGGCGCGCTCAAAAGTTATGTTGAGCAGGCCAATTAGCAAACCAGAAATTGCTTTATGAACAAAATATTTCCTAGTTGCTTATTGTTTGCTGGCAATTAACTTTGATTTCTCTGCCTAGCAACTTTGGGTTCCTAGCCTGTGGATGTTCAATTCATTTCTTGCTTAAAGGAAAATTTAATGCGTCGTTTTAATCGCGCTATCGCGATCGCTGCTGGCTTGGCTATCTCCGCAACTGTTGTTGCTCCGGTTTCTGCCCAGGAATCCAACGGCCCGAAGAACATCATCTACATGATTGGTGATGGCATGGGCTACAACCACGTTGCTTATAACAACCTCTACGAATCCGGCCAGTCCAAGTACTTGGTTGACGGCGAGTTCGGTTCTGAAGACATTAAGGAACAAGAGGGCAACTCCGTTCAGTCTTATGAGGACTTCAACCGCCTATCGCAGACCACCTACTCCATGGGCGGTTCCTATGATCCAGAGCAGGCTTGGGCCAGCCATGAGTACGTGCAGGAAGGCATCATCACTGACTCTGCCGCTGCAGGTACCGCGATGGCTACTGGCACCAAGGTAGAAAACGGCGTGTTGGGTATGTCCAACTATGGACACGCCATGGAAAACCTCTCTGAGATGGCTATCAAGCAGGGCAAGTCTGCTGGTGTCGTTTCTTCCGTACCTTTCTCGCATGCAACCCCTGCTGCTTTCGCAGCTCACAACCCGGATCGCAACGCTTTTGACGAGATCGCCAAGGAGATGTTTGAGTCCGACTTGAGCGTCATCATGGGCGCTGGTCACCCGCTTTACGATGACAGCAATAACCTCCGCGCTACTCCAGCCTACGAATACATCGACCAGCCAGAATTCGATGCTTTGGCATCTGGTGAGTCCGACTGGGAATTCATGGAAAACAATGAGCAGTTCGAGGCACTCGCCAACGGCGAAGTTGCTGAAGGCGGCAAGTACTTCGGTATCCCTCAGGTTGGCTCAACCTTGCAGCAAGGCCGCACGGGCGATGAGAACTCCACCCCATACAGCGACCCGATGAATGACGTGGTTGATTTGCCAACCATGACCACTGGCGCGCTGAATGTCCTGGGCCAGGACGAAGATGGTTTCACTGTCATGATTGAGGGCGGCGCTATTGACTGGACTGGTCACGCTAACCAGTCCGCACGTGAGATTGAAGAAATGCAGGACTTCAACGCTTCCGTTGACGCCGCCATCGAGTGGGTTGAGACCAACTCCAACTGGGAAGAAACCCTGTTGATTGTTACCGCTGACCACGAAACCGGCTACCTCTCCGGCATGAACGAGCCAGAAGAAGGCAAGTGGAATGTCATGGCCGGTGACACGTCTACCCTGCCAACTCACGAGTGGTACTCCGGCGACCACACCAACCAGGTAGTTCCTTTCTTCTTCAAGGGCGCGGGCTCTGAAGACATCATGGGCCAGGTCAAGGGCACCGACCCAGTGCGCGGTGGTTACATTGACAACACTGACATCGCAAAGCTAGCGAAAAACACCTGGTGGACCGACAGCAGCAACAACGGTGGAAACGACGATGATGACAAGAAGCCTGTTGCTTCTGGTTCCAGCAACGCCTTCTCTGGGCTTGCTGGCGCGGGCATCATGGCTGCTGTCATTGGTGCACTGGTAGCACTCGCCCAGTCCCTGGGTGTTGTTACCATTGACACCTCTGCGATTGACCGCCTGATCCGTCAGTTCACCTAAGCTGCCGCTTGCTCCTGCGGGTGGTTAAATAGACGCATGAACGCACGCGTTATCTCCACCAATATTGCCGTCCCCCGCCACAATGCGGCTGGTACCTACAGCCGCACCGGGATCGATAAACAGCCGGCCGAATCCATCTCCGTGTTCGCGCCCGGACCAAATTACGGCGACGGCTCCGGCGTAACCGGAGATTTTATTGGCGATGACCAGCACCACGGCGGTGAACACAAAGCCGTGTATGCATTCTCGCGCGAAGAGCTGGACTTTTGGCAAGATGAGCTAGGTAGAAAGCTTTACGATGGCTCCTTTGGCGAAAACCTCACCACCCAGGGCATCGACCTGGGTGGTCTTGTCATCAATCAGCGCGTTCGAATTGGAACCGCGGTTCTAGAGGTCTCTGTCCCCCGTACCCCATGCGCGACTTTTGCTGCTTGGCTAGAAGAAAAAGGGTGGGTGAAAAAGTTCACGGCGCGTGGCGACTGCGGGGCTTATTTTCGAGTTATCTCCCCTGGCACCATCACCCCGGATGACGAGATAATTCTTGAAGAAGCACCGAGCCACGGCGTGACTATGGCTGAAGCGTTCGCCGTGAAGATGGGTGCCAAAGAAAACCTAGAAAAAGTGGTGAATGCCCATTGTTTACCTGGGCATCACCACGAACAGCTTGCACGCCGTTTAGAGCGGGTAAATTAGCCGTTTACAACGTGTGGGTAGGCAAGGCCTTTGAGGCCCTCCACACCGAACTCGACGCCGTAGCCGGAGTTCTTGGTACCACCGAATGGGATGCGTGGGTCCACGTTGCCGTGGGCATTGATCCAGGTGGTACCGGCTTCGAGCTGCGAGGCGACCTCAAGGGCGCGCTCGCGGTCAGCAGACCAGACTGAAGAACCAAGGCCCACATCGAGAGAGTTGGCCATCTCAATGGCTTCATCGACAGTCGAGTACTTAATAATCGGCAGGGCTGGGCCGAACTGTTCCTCGGCAACCAATGGGTTGTCGTTGTCGATATCAGCGACCAGGGTAGTAGGGAAGAAGTAACCCGGCTGGTCGTAGTCAGGCTCACCGCCGACAAGCACGCGTGCGCCGCCGTCCTTAGCAGCCTTGACCAGCTTGTCGACGATATCGAACTGCTGCTTATTCTGCAGCGGCCCCAGCACGTTTTCTTCTTCCAGACCCACGCCCATCGGCATATTCTTGGCCACCTCAACGAGCGCGTCAACGACCTCGTCATAGATAGATTCCGGAACGTACAGACGCTTCATCGCGGCACAGGTCTGACCAGTGTTGATGAAAGCTCCCCAGAAAAGTCCCTCGGCGATTTCCTTGGCGTTAACATCGTCAAGCACAATGCCAGCGTCGTTGCCGCCGAGCTCCAGAGTCACGCGCGCAAGGGAAGCGGCGGTCGATTCAACAATCTTGCGGCCAGTCTCGGTCGAGCCAGTGAACATCAGCTTGTCGATGCCCTGGCTCGTCGACAGCGCCGCACCCACCTTGCCATCGCCAGTGACGATGTTGAGCACGCCTTCTGGCAGCACACTGTTAATGACCTTGACCAGCGCCAGAACAGACAGCGGAGTGTATTCGGAAGGCTTCATGACAACCGTGTTACCCATGCGCAATGCTGGGGCCAGCTGCCATACGGAAATCATCATTGGCCAGTTCCATGGGCCAATTGCGCCAACCACGCCGAGTGGGCGGTAGAAGACCTTCGCCGTGGTCTCGCCGTCTTCCACAACGGTGTGGTCAGGAGACTCGAAGGAAGCGGTGGCACGCAGCCACGCCGAACATGCGCCGACCTCGAAGCGGGCATTCGGGCCGTTGAGCGGCTTGCCCTGTTCGCGAGAAAGTAGCTCCGCGAGGGGTTCTGCCGCAGCTTCGATGGCATCGGCAGCAGCGAGCAGCAGCTCATTGCGCTTTTCCTCACCCAGCTTGGCCCAGTCCTTTTGCGCCTCGCGGGCGCGCGCAATGGCTTGTTCCATATCTTCTGGGGTACCAGCAGGCGCAATGCCGACGACCTCACCGGTGGCTGGGTTTTTTACTTCATCGCCAGATTCCGCAACGATGGAATTGAGTAGGGAATCGTAGGTATCGAACTGAGACACGACGTGCTCCTTATTAGTTAGTAACCGTTAAAATCACACTAACCACTAGGATATAGCTCACGTCACTTTCGTGTTGTGTTTGCGCGCACAGTTGTTGTTTCCCAACGAGACTCTTACCCACCCGCCAGGCGATATAGTTGGGTTATGCCACATTTACCCGTCTCTCATCTGGATCTTAACCAGTGGCGCATTGCTTCAGACGAGGCTTTTGGCAAGCTGCATATCAACGCCCACGATCCCGCATTTTTCCAGGTAGAGCTAAGAGCCGCCACAGCAGGGGATGTGTCTCTATTTGATATGCGCACCGGCGCGCACTCTGTCACCCGGCGCGCTGGCGACATTCGGGACGCGGATATTTCCTATTGCAAGCTCAGTTTGCAGCTGCGCGGCAATTCAACGCTGCGCCAAGATGGCCGCGAATGTCAGCTAAATCCGGGGGATTTGGCTCTGTATGTCACCCACCGTCCGTATGAGCTGCAGTATTTACAGGACCAGCATTCGCTCGTCGTACTTTTTCCGCAGAGCTATCTGCACCTCACCCCAGTTCAAATCGAAACGATCACAGCACGCCCAGTTTCCCGCGACCATGGTCTGGGCAGGGTCATGGTTCCGCTCTTTGAACAGCTCGCAGACAATATCGAAGTCCTTGAAGGCCCACACGCAGGTGCGCTATTGCAGTCAGCGCTGAATATGTTGGTGGCGGTATTCGCCTCTGAGCTGGATTCGCAGCCTGAGAATTTGTTATTTGAGCAGGCACGAAAGTACATCGATAAGCATCTTGCTGACGCGGATTTGGGCCCACAGTCTATCGCCCAGGCGCTGTTTGTCAGCGTGCGTCAGCTGCACATGCGCTTTTCTGCGCATAAGACCACCGTGGGCGCCTATATTCGAACTAGGCGCTTGGAACGCATCCGCGCCGATTTAGCCAACCCCTTGCACAAAGGCGATTCCATCGCCACCGTTTCCGCGCGCTACGGCCTTCATGATCCTTCGCAGGTCTCGCGCGCTTTTAAAGCAGAGTTCCGAGAGTCACCGAGCGCCTTTCGCACCCGCGTCTTGCGACCATAGATAGGGGAGAAGAATATGACCCAGCAGTTCACCTACCAGGCACTTCCCATGCGCGTGCGCTTCGGCGTGCGGGCATTTGATGTCATCACAGAAGAGCTTGAACACCTTGGGATGAAAAAGGTTGTGGTGTTGTGTTCGCCGGGCCAGAAAGAACTGGGGCAGTTGCTTGCCGATGCCCTCGGCGCCTTCCATCTCACCACCATCCCCAAGGCAGTCATGCACGTGCCTCAAGAGCTAGCCGAGGATGTAATCGCCGAGGTTGAAAACTTAGGCGCTGATGGCTGCGTGAGCATCGGCGGTGGTTCTGCAATTGGACTGGGCAAAGCCGTGGCACTTGAGCTGGGATTGCCCACTATTGCCATTCCAACGACTTATGCCGGTTCAGAGATGACCACGGTCTGGGGGAGTACGGCTTCTGGCAAGAAGAAAACCGGCCGCGATGAGAAGGTCCTGCCCAAAAGTGTTATTTACGATCCCTCACTTAGCACGGACCTGCCCGTAGATACCTCCGTGACCAGCGGATTCAACGCCATCGCGCATGCTGTGGAGGCACTTTACGCACCCGATCGCTCACCAATTGTTTCGCTCATGGCAGAAGAGGGCGTTCGCGCATTAACCACCGCCTTGCCCGCGATTTCCGCCAACCCAGAAAGCCTTCAGGCGCGTAGCGATGCCCTCTATGGCGCCTGGCTCTGCGGCGCTTGCCTAGGCTCCACTACGATGTCGCTACACCACAAAATATGCCACGCTCTTGGCGGGACGCTCAACCTCCCACATGCGGAGACTCACACCGTGATGTTGCCGCATGTTCTAGCGTTTAACCAGCCAGAAATACCAACTGCTGTGGGGGCATTATCGCGTGCGCTCGGTGGCACGAAGAATCCCGCGAAACGACTGTGGGAGCTGGCCACCAAACTAGGAGCCCCTGCCTCCTTGGCATCGCTGGGAATGTCTTATGCAGATATCCCGCGTATCGCCCGCCAAGTACACGAGGAATCCTACGGAAACCCACGCGAAGCTTCCCTAGATAACATCACGCGAATTCTATTTACCGCATGGACTGGCGAGGATATTTTCCCGCGCTCGAACATGAGGTAACAGTTTGATTTCGATTGTTTGTTCGAACTAGCGCAAGAGTGATCGGTGGCTATATCATCATGTTTGAAAGTTAGTTCTAAACAGATGAGAATGTTATGGCTGATCATTTCTATGCAGTTAACAACCTATCCCAACCTTTAGCCCAACTTTACACCGCCGCCCGCTACGCCGAATATGACGCGTGGCTCAAGTTAATTCCTGAACTAGAAGAAGATTTCGAATTAGTTTCCGAACAGTGCGCCCGCCATTATGGGCAATCTGTCAAAGTAGTCACCAAAACTTTCCTCGCCCTACAACGTCTCACCAACGAATTGCCGCAGTTATACGCGGTGATTCAAAAGCACTGGCATTTGGCTTTCCCACGAGTTATCGCCATCGATACAGCCCTGTCGAAGCTCGGGAATGATGCAGGGGAGGACATCATCCAAGAGATAGACTGCAAGATTGCTCACTATCTCACTCCACGCCTAGAAAATCAGCAGCTCCCTTCGGCAAAACGCATCAGCCAGCGAGTCCGGGAGCTTGTCAATGAGTTCGATGACCGTGTTCCGGTGAAAGACCCACGGCCGCAGCGCCGCATGGTCAAAGACAAACTAACCGCTAACTCTTCCTCACTAGCGGTAGAAGCACCGCACGAAGAGATCCAAAGAGCCGAGGACTGCGTCAAAGCAACCGCTGATGCCCTAGGCATCAGCCGCGCGGAGGCCATGCTGCAAGTCCTCAGCGGCGACACCCCAGCCAAGGATGCAGTAACCAAGCTGGTGCTGTTTAGCGCAAAGGACATTGAGAACGCGCCAGCCTTCCTGCAAGGCTTCGGGTGGGTGGGCCCAGAGACCGTCGAAAGGCTGCGCGAGGGCGCAACCATCATCGACGCTGATGAAGCTGCTCATGCGGAGACAGCAAGCTACCAACCCACCGATGCCATCCGTACCTTCGTCGAAGGCCGCGATGGCACCTGCCGGTGGCCAGGCTGCTCGGTTCCCGCACAGAATTGCCAGCTGGATCACCGCCACAACTTTGATGAGGGTGGTCCGACCTCGCCGTCGAACCTGTTCGCCCTGTGCCAGCACCATCACAACATCAAGACTGATACTCGCGCGATGTATATCGTCGATCCCATCTCGGATGTCGTGTTCTGGCTCTTCGAGGACGGCACCTGGGTCTCTGACACAGCACAAGACGGACCTATCGGTAAAGGTGCGAAGAATTGGCTGCAGACTTTTGAACAAAAGATTGCAGCGCGGCGCAAGAATGCGCAGGAAAGTGCGCATGAGCTTGCCGATGCCATCGATGAATACTACAAAAAGCGCGCCGAAGAGGACAAGCGCGAGCAAGACCAGCGTGACATTATCGACGAGTTATGGGTCGATGACGTGAAATTAGCTCAAGCATTACTGCGCGAAGGTGACTTTGAGGGAGAAAATCCGCTCATGGCCAATGACAACGTCTTCGCGTTGCTCGAAGCTATCCACAAAATGGGCCTCGACCTCGACATTAATGACGGTATCGCGCCATGGGCACGGATTCAGAAGAAACTTCTGGAGCATGAACGCGCAGAGAATGAACGGCGGATTCTGGAGGAGGCTGAAAAGCTCGCGCACGAGCTTGCCGAAGAAATTATGAAGCAAAAAGAGAAAGGAAATGAAGAAACCGAGAAGTCAGAAGAATCGGAGGAACCCGCGAAGGTTCCTACCAATCCTGAAGACCCACCGTTCTAGCCCTTGAACTTCTCCACGAGGGCACGGGTAGCACTCGCCAACTGCTGAACATCAGCGCCGACGCAGACAAAGGATGCGCCAGCATCGATATAGGCCTGGGCCTGTTCGAGGTTGAAGGCATTGATGCCAACGAGCTTGCCGGCATCGCGGACTGCCTTGAAGGTCGTATCCACAGCAGCTAGCACGTCAGGGTGCTGTTGCTGGCCTAAAAGACCCATGGATGCAGCCAAGTCGGAAGGGCCGATGAAGATAGCATCGACGCCGTCGACAGCAGCGATTTCTGCGGCGTTTTCTACCGCTTCGGCAGACTCGACCTGGACGGTTAGGCTCACGGTCTCGCTCGCCTTGTTCAGGTAGTCATCGACGCCATTGAACCGGGAGGAACGTGCCAGTGCTGCACCGATACCGCGGACTCCGCGGGGTGGATAGTGCATCGCGGCGACTGCCTTTTCGGCTTGCTCGGCGTTGTGCACCATCGGAACCATGAGGTTTTGCGCGCCCAAGTCCAGGTACTGCTTGATCAGCACGGTGTCGTTGACTGGAATCCGTACCACTGGGGTAGCAGGATAGGCCGCAACAGTGCGCAACAAGCTGGTGATGGTTTCAAGGCCGTAAGGGGAGTGCTCGGCATCGATAAGCAGCCAATCGAAGCCTGCGGAAGCGACGATCTCTGCATTGGTTTCCGAACCCGACGAGATGAAGAGTCCTACCTGCGCGCTGTCCGCATCGGTGACGCGCTTGGCAAACGTGTCTGGAAGTTCTACTGGAAACGGCATGTGATTGCTCCTAGCTCGCCGTAGTCGGCGTGGACGGTATCGCCTGGGTGAACCCACATTGGTTTGGTGAACGACCCGGCCAGAATGATTTCGCCGGCCTTGAGGGTTTCGCCGTGCGCGTGCAGTTTGTTGGCCAGCCAGGCGACGCCCATCGCTGGGTGGTTGAGCACGGCCGCGGCGACGCCGGTGTCTTCGATGGATTCGTTGCGGTAGAGCAGGGCAGAGACCCACCGCAGGTCCACGGCGTCCGGGGCGACGGGGTTGCCGCCGTAGACCATGGCGCCAAGCGCGGCGTTGTCGGAGATGGTATCGACGATGGTGCGGCCTTCCATCTCAATGCGCGAAGACAGAATCTCGAGCGCGGGCACAACATATTCGGTCGCGCGCAGAACATCGAAGATGCTGGCATTCGGGCCGGACAGGTCCTCCTTGAGGACGAAGGCTAGCTCGACCTCGATGCGCACATTCGAGAACTGTGCGTGCTCGATGACAGAGCCGTTTTCAAAGATCTGGTCTTCGAAAATCGCGCCATAATCTGGCTCGGTGATGCCGGTGGCTTCCTGCATGACCTTCGAGGTCAGGCCAATTTTTCGGCCAACCAAGCGCTTGCCGTCGGCGACTTTTCGCTCGACCCACTTTCCCTGCACCGCGTAGGAATCTTCCACGGTCATATCGGGATAAGTTGCGGTCAAACGCGGAATCATGGTGCGGCTGTTTTCCGCTTCATGCAGTTGCTTAGCGATGTCTTCTAGCTGGTCTTGAGATAGCATCGTCGATTACTCCTCCTGCGATTAAAGCTGGTGACCCAACTTGTACTCGCCTTGCTTCCACTCTGGCATGTCCTGCTCGTCTTCTGCACGAGTGTAGGAGAAACCGTCGGCGCCGATGGTTTTTTCCAGCTCGGAGGCATCGGTGCGCTCGACCAGAGGAACGGGGTTGCCGTCGAGGTCCAGGACGCGGGAAGCGTCGGTGTACCAGGAAGGAACAACTGGGGTGCCCCACCAGTCGCGACGCTGGTTATCGTGCACGTCCCACACAACGACTGGGTTGTCTGGGTCGCCGGTGTAGTAGTCCTGGGTGTAGATTTCCACGCGGTGACCGTCTGGATCGCGCAGGTAGAGGTAGAAAGCGTTGGAGACGCCGTGGCGACCAGGGCCGCGCTCGATGGCATCGGACTTGCGCAGTGCGCCGAGCTTGTCGCAGATGGCCAAGATGTTGTGCTTTTCGTGGGTAGCGAATGCGATGTGGTGCATACGCGGGCCATCGCCGCCGGTCATCGCGGTGTCGTGCACGGTTGGCTTGCGGCGCATCCACGCAGCATAGGTAGTGCCCTTGTCGTCGCGGATTGCCTCGGTGACGCGGAATCCCAAGTCTTCCATGTACTTCTCAGCCTTAGGCACATCTGGGGTGACCTGATTGAAGTGGTCCAAGCGAACCAAAGCACCTGGGCTGTAAAGCTCATAGCGCCAAGCGAGACGCTCTACGTGGTCGACTTCGTAGAAGAACTCATAAGGGAATCCCAGTGGGTCTTCGACGCGGACGGAGTCACCGATGCCCTTGACGAAGCCATCCTTGTTGCGCTCGGTGCGGCAGCCGAGGTTCTTGTAGAAAGCTTCCGCTGCATCCACATCTTCTGGGGTGCGCACGCGGTAGCCGAATACGCCGACAGCCGCTTCTGGGCCCTGCTTCAGCACGATGTTGTGGTGGATGAACTCTTCCATGGAGCGCAGGTAGATCTCGTTGTCGTCTTCTTCGGTGACAACGAGGCCGAGAACATCGACATAGAATTCGCGCGACTTGGCCAGATCGGTAACAATGATCTCCATGTAGGCACAGCGCAGGATATCTGGGGCTTGGACTTCAGTCATGATGACTCCTAGTGGGGTTAAAAGGGGAGTGGTGGATAAAGGAAACTAGTTGGTTTGCTTGCCGAAGACTGGGTTGTGGACTTCGCCCAAGTTGATGTGAACAGCCTGCTGGTCGGTGTAGAAGTCAATGGAGCGGTAGCCGCCCTCATGACCCAGACCGGATGCCTTGACGCCACCAAATGGGGTGCGCAGGTCGCGGACGTTGTTGGAGTTCAACCAGACCATGCCGGCTTCGACGTTCTGCGCGAAGTTGTGGGAGCGCTTCAGGTCGGAGGTCCAGATGTAGGCAGCCAGGCCGTACTTGGTGTTGTTGGCCAGCTCGAGTGCTTCTTCGTCGGTGTCGAATGGCGTGATTGCTACGACTGGGCCGAAGATTTCTTCCTGGAAGATGCGTGCCGATGGATCCACGTCGACAAACACGGTTGGCTGTACAAAGTTGCCTTCTGGGAATTCTGCGGGGCGCTCGCCACCGGCGGCCAGCTTGGCTTCTTGCTTGCCAATCTCGATGTAGGAGGTGACCTTCTCGTAGTGCTCTGGGTGGACCAGTGCACCAACTTCGGTGGTTGGATCGGATGGAAGACCAACCTTGACGCGCTTAGCCTGCGCTGCGTAGCGCTCGACGAACTCGTCGTAGATGCCGCGCTGGACCAGGATGCGGGAGCCAGCGGTGCAACGCTCGCCGTTAAGGGAGAATACACCGAAGATGGTGGCATCGATAGCTGCGTCCAAGTCGGCATCATCGAAGACGACGGCGGGGGACTTGCCGCCGAGTTCCATCGACAAGCCCTTGAGGTGCGGTGCTGCGTTGCCGAAGATGATTTGGCCGGTGCGGGATTCACCGGTGAAAGAAATCAGTGGCACGTCTGGGTGCTTGACCAATGGGTCACCAGCGTAGCCCTCTTCACCGAAGCCGTTGACCAGGTTGAATACGCCCTTTGGCAAGCCAGCTTCCTCAAAGATGCCAGCCCACAGCTGAGCGGACAGCGGGGTGAACTCTGCTGGCTTGAGCACGACAGAGTTACCGGTAGCCAAAGCAGGTGCAAGCTTCCAGGACTCCAGCATGAACGGAGTGTTCCAAGGGGTAATCAGACCAGCGACGCCGATGGGCTTGCGGTTGACGTAGTTGATTTGGCGGCCTGGAACCTTGTAGGCATCATCGGCCTGCGCGACAATCAGATCTGAGAAGAAACGGAAGTTTTCTGCTGCGCGCTTTGCCTGGCCAGTGGCCTGGGTGATTGGCAGACCGGAGTCGAAGGACTCCCAGGTAGCCAGAACATCCGCGCGGGATTCCACAACGTCTGCAATCTTATCGAGGACGCGAGCCCGCTCACGAGGAAGCATGGAAGACCAAGGGCCGTTCTTGAAGGCATCGTTAGCTGCAGCGACTGCCTTGTCGATGTCTTCCGGCTTACCGGATGCGGCCTTGATGTAGGTCTGGTTGGTGACTGGGTCGATGACATCGAACTCATCGCCGTCGACGGATGGGACGAATTCACCGTTGATGTAGTGAAGGATCTTCTCTGGCAAATCCTGTGGCTTTGCTGCATCGTTGTTAGTCATTGTGCACTCCTTGTTCTTCGTGATGACTTTCGGAATTTAAACGTTGGCGGTAGGTCGTTGCGGTTGTCAGGCGGTGGTTGCGGGCTTGAGATTCGATGTAGAAATCTTCTGCCTGAGCTTCGATAAGCGCTACTAATCTGTCGTGCTCTTCTACTGATTGCTCTGCTCTGTGTGGCACATACCGAAAAGTAGAGACGCGGAAGTATTCGAGGTTCTCCCATTCATCGAAAAGCAACTGCACCAACCGAGCATTCGGGCACTTGCTAAACAACGTCTGGTGGAATTCTTTATTAAGGTGCGTGAACTCAAGAGGGTCGAAATTATTCAGCAGGTCCCGCATCTGTTGGTTGATGCGGCGGGCTTGGTTCAGATCCTCCGCGGTCAACAGTGGTGCGGACAGGGCAGTGGCTCGACCTTCTAACACCGCGATGGTCTCCATGGTTTCGAAGTACACCGCTTGGTTGTAAGTAGAAACCCGAGCGCCCACGTTGCGCTCATAGGTGACTAAACCTTCTGCCTCGAGCTGCCGGATGGCCTCGCGTACTGGAACGACGCTGACCTGCAGTGCATCGGCGATGGTCGAGAGCACCAAGCGGTATCCGGGTTCATATTCACGGGTGCGAATCTTCTCCCGGATCCACGCATAGGCCTGCTCCGCTTTGGATTGATTACTTAGTTGCGCTGTCATCAGGATTCGCCGCTAAGTATTCTTGGTAGGCCTCTTTGTTCTTGCCGGTTGGCGGGAACAATCCGTCTAGGCTTGCGCCTTCGGCAACGCGGGCTGCTACCCATTCGTCTTCGTGTTCTTTGCGCAGTGCTGCGTCCACGACTTCTTCGGCGATATCGCGTGGGATGACAAGAACGCCATCATCATCGCCGACGATGATATCTCCTGGCTGTACTGCCACTCCGCCACATGCGATGGTGATATCGGAATCCCATGGCACGTGCTTGCGGCCTAGAACTGATGGGTGCGGACCTTGGCTAAAGACCGGCAGGCCAATGCGCTTTACTTCTTCATAGTCACGCACAGCACCATCGGTAACCACGCCAGCTGCCTTATTAGCTTGCGCGCGCAGCGCCAGAATATCGCCCAAGGTTCCGGCCTCACGTGTGCTGCGGGCTTCGATGACGATGACTTCATCTTCGCGCACGGAATCAAAGACAGCCTTTTGCTCATTCAGTCCTCCACCGTGGGACTTAAACAGGTCCGGGCGGAAAGGAATAAAGCGCAAGGTACGAGCCACGCCGACCAGCTTGGTACCAGTGGTTTGCGGGAAGACACCTTCAATAAAGCAATCCACGTTGCCGCGGTTGCGCAGTTGAGCAGAAAGACCCGCGGTTGGAGCCTTCTGCAGCTTGGCCTTCAGCTCTGGCGAGATGGTCTGCTTATCTTCAACTGGTGGCAGACCAGCGGACTCACGGTCACCAAAAGCATCTTCGCGCTGCTTGTCATCCACATTCGGCAACATGCCCACTGCCGGGTCAAAGGAGGATTCGACCTCGACGACGGTGGTCTTCAAACGACCCGAAGTCACGCCACCAGGGACATCGACTTCTACCTCGACCACGTCACCAGGAACGATGACGGTCGAGCCAGCCGGGGTGCCGGTCAAGATAATATCGCCGGTCTCCAAGGTCATGTGCTGCGACAAGTCTGCAACAAATTGCGCCAGCGGGAAGATTAGATCTTCATCGGAGGTGCCGTCTTCTTGGACAACTTCGCCATTGACCCAGGTGCGCAGGCGCAGGGACTTGGGGTCGATACTTTGGGCATCGATAAGCTCTGGCCCAATCGGGGTGTAGCCATCGCGCGACTTGGAACGGGTGTTAGAGCCCTTATCCTGCGCCCGGTAGTCGTATAAACCGATATCATTGGCCGCGGTGACATAGCCAACATGCTCCCAAGCCTTGTCAAGGGAGACGTTGCGCGCCGGCTTGCCGATGATCAAAGCGACTTCACCTTCAAACGCCAACAACTCAGTGCCGGCGGGGCGTTCTACTACTCCGTCAGATTCCGCGAGAGTACTAGTTGCCTTAATGAAGTAGCTCGGATACTTAGGCCGACGTCCACGCTGTGCCGCCCGCGACTCAAACGCCACATGGACAGCAATCATTTTGCCCGGGTTATCCGGGAGGAACGAAGGAACAGTCACGAAGAATTCCTTTCTGCTCATTGATATTTGACACAAATCGTATATCATTTCATTCCATAGGGCAAGTGGGTCAACTCACAAACCTTCATAGACTACAAGCAGCACCACAACTGAAAGGGTTTCAATGACCACGACAACTAGCGTTTCGCGACGCGAACGCCGCAAAGTGCTTGCGGCCACCACGATCGGCACAGCCATCGAGTGGTACGACTACTTCCTTTATGCAGCGGTCGCCGGCCTCGTATTTAACAAGGTCATGTTCGGCCCACTGGAAGGTGGCCTAGCCAGCATCATCGCCTTTCTGACGGTGGGAATTTCCTTCCTTTTCCGCCCTCTGGGTGCCTTTTTAGCCGGGCACTATGGCGACCGCCTGGGCCGCCGCTTCGTCCTGATGGTCACCCTCTTTGCCATGGGTGGGGCAACCACCCTCATCGGCCTGCTGCCCACCTATGACACGCTGGGCTACCTTGCACCACTGCTGCTCATCCTGTTGCGCATCATTCAAGGTATTTCCGCAGGTGGCGAGTGGGGTTCCGCAGTCCTGCTCGCAGTTGAGCACGCGCCCAAGGAAAAGCGCGGCATGTTCGGCGCCGGCCCCCAGATTGGTGTACCCATCGGTCTTTTGCTGTCATCGGCAGTTTTATCCATCATGAACTGGGTTGCGCCAGGTGACGCTTTCATGGAGTGGGGCTGGCGCGTGCCCTTCCTACTTTCCATCGCCCTGGTAGCCGTGGGCTACTTCGTGCGCATGGGCGTTGATGAATCCCCTGTCTTTGAAGAGATGGCTGAGCGCAAGGAAGTCGAAGCCGAAAACCCAGCTAAGTTGCTGTTCAAGCGCTTTACCCCGCTGGTTATCGTCGCGGCTCTGGTCTTTGCTGGCAACGGCACCGTGGGTTATATGACCACCGGCGGCTACATCCAGTCTTATGCCTCCAACCCAGATGGCCCAGTAGGTCTTGCCCGCGGTGATGTTCTCAACGCGGTTACGCTCTCTGCATTTACCTGGATGCTCTTTACTTTGTTCGCGGGATTTATCTCCGACAAGATTGGCCGCCGCACGACCTACCTTATCGGTTTCGCGCTCCAAGCCATCGCCGCTGCAGCACTATTTCCACTGGTCAACACTGCTAACTTGGGTCTTTTGTACTTCGCACTTATTGCACTGACGGTCGGTCTGGGACTTACCTATGGCCAGCAATCCGCCATGTACGCAGAACTTTTCCCAGCGTCGATTCGCGCCAGCGGCGTATCAATCACCTACGCGCTGGGTTCCGTCCTGGGTGGTGCCTTCGCCCCAATGATCGCAGCGGCCCTTGTGGAAGCCACTGGCTCCACCACCGCGGTATCCATTTACCTGGTCAGCGCCTGTGTCATCGGCTTTATCTGTGCATTCCTACTAAAGGAACGCAAGGGCATCCCGCTGTCCAAAGACCACGAAGAAGAGCAATCTAGAAACCACTTCATCTTCAACTAGCGCTAAAACTCTTCTGTTTCATCTCTGTTTTGTGATTCGCTATTGCCCGACGGGTCAACATCATATATGATTCACCGCATAGGGTATGCGTCACAGTAGCGACAGCATTTAGTTGCCAGTCACGTTCACCTCTTTGAATCATCACACTCACTTTCAGATGAAACACCCCCTAGGAGAGCCCCATGCAGTTTCACCACAATGGCTATGTATCTGAAGATCCACGAATTTTGCCCGCCAAAGGTTACGGCGTAGACCGCGACACTGAGCTTCCAGACGAAATGGATGTGCTCATTGTTGGTTCCGGGCCAGCGGGCATGATTGCGGCGGCTCAGCTGTCCATGTTCCCAAACGTCAATACGCGCCTCATTGAGCGTCGCCCGCACCGTTTGAAGCTGGGGCAGGCTGACGGCATTCAGTCGCGTTCCGTGGAGACTTTCCAGGCCTTCGGCTTCGCTACCGAAATTACGGATGAAGCTTATGAGATCACTGAGATGTCTTTCTGGAACAAGGATCCTGAGAATCCAGAGAACATCGTTCGCGGTGCACGCCCGCTTGATGATGAATTTGGAATCTCTGAATTCCCACACTTGATTGTTAACCAGGCGCGCGTTTTGGATTACTTTGCCCGCTTTGCCAAGTACGGCCCGGCGCGCATCACTCCGGACTACGGCTGGTCTTTTGTGAGCCTGGAAGTTGAGCAAGACGGTGAGCGCCCAGTGGCTGTCACGGTGGAAGATACCGATGGCAATCAGCGCGTCATTCACACCAAGTATGTGGTTGGCTGCGACGGCGCGCATTCTGGTGTGCGTAAGTCCATCGGCCGCACGATGGCGGGGGATAAGGCGAACCATGCGTGGGGTGTGGCGGATGTTGTGGTGGAAACCAACTTCCCGGATTGGCGCACCAAGGCTGCGATTCACTCGAAGGCTGGCTCGGCACTGCACATTCCACGTGAGGGCGGCTACCTCTCACGCATGTACATTGACCTAGGTGAGGTTCCGGCGGATGACAATGGTCAGATCCGCAAGACCACCATTGACACCATCGTGGGCAAGGCGAATGAGATTTATGCGCCGTACACCATTGATGTTAAGGAAGTAGCGTGGCATTCGGTCTACGAGGTCGGTCACCGTCTGGTGGATTCTTTCCACGATCATGATGAGACTCCACGCGTTTTCCTCACCGGCGATGCTTGCCATACCCACTCCGCGAAGGCGGGTCAGGGCATGAATGTTTCCATGCAGGATGGTTTCAATATTGCGTGGAAGCTCGGGCATGTGCTGGATGGCCGTGCGCCGGAAGATTTGCTGTGCACGTACCACGGTGAGCGCCAGCCAGCGGCACAGAACCTTATTAACTTTGACCGCGAATGGTCCACGCTGATGGCTACTCCTGTTGAGGAACTCGAAGATCCAGAAGCTGTGGAGAAGTACTACGTGGCTGCGGAAGAGTTCGCCGCGGGCATGCTCACTGAGTATGCATCGAATGCCATCGTGGGCGATACGACCTATCAGGATCTGGCCACTGGTTTCCCGGTGGGCAAGCGGTTTAAGTCTTATGTTGCTAAGCGTCGCGCGGATGCGCGTCTGCTGCACCTTGGTCACCAGCATTTTGCCGATGGCCGCTACCGCATCTATGTTTTCGCCGACCAGACTGCACCAAGCACGGACGATCAGAACTCGCCGGTGGTGCAGTG
Source organism: Corynebacterium sp. J010B-136 (assembly GCF_002967075.1). Lineage (GTDB taxonomy): Bacteria > Actinomycetota > Actinomycetes > Mycobacteriales > Mycobacteriaceae > Corynebacterium. Next base: position 87,257 of record NZ_PUGE01000009.1, read on the forward strand.
GGCTGATGTTGTCAGCGAGGCCATTGCCAAGTACACGCCAGAGCGTGCCGATGAAAATGCTCTGGTTGATGTCAAGGTGATCTACCAGCAGCATCACCATACTTATGAGCATGCGGACGCCCCACGCATTTTCCGCCCTCTTAACGGTAGGTACAAGATCACCAACTGGGAGAACGTGTGGAATGCGGACAAGGACCAGGACATCTTTGATGCCCGTGGAATCTCTCGTGATGGCGCTGTTGTTATCGTGCGCCCAGATCAGTACGTCGGTGCGGTCTTGCCGCTTGATAAGCCAGAGCTTGTCGATGCCTACTTCGCCGGCAATCTCATCGCCCAGCAATAGCCTTCTAAAAGTAATTCACTGGCAAAATCACTTTAACGTTTGTCGAGTTTAACAAGGTTAAAAACTCTGAGTAGACTCGCCTGCGTGCGCCAAAGTTGGAAGATTTTTACTCGTGACATCAAACGCTTAGGGCGCGTGCCCAAAGCGTGGATCATTTTAATTGGCATGCTTTTTGTTCCAGCACTTTATTCCTGGTTTAACATTGCTGCCTTCTGGGATCCTTATGGCAATACGCAGAATATTAAGGTCAGCGTAGTCAATGAGGATCTCGGAGGTGATTCTGAGGCCATTGGCCATTTAGATGTGGGAAAGCAAGTAACTGAGCAACTCACCAGCAATGATCAATTGGGGTGGCTGATTCAAGATGCGGAAACTGCAGAGGACCAACTGCGGCGCGGGGAGACCTATGCCAGCATCATCATCCCCGAAAACTTCACCTCAGACCTTCTAGCTATTACAGAAGGCACGTTGACCCGGCCTACGTTGGAATACCGGGTCAATGAAAAATCCAGCGCTATCGCACCGCAGATCACTGACAGTGGCGCTACCGGTATCGATCAGTCCATTACTTCTGCGCTCAAGCAAGAAATTGCTACCGCTGCAGCTAACACCATCAGCGACGAAGGCAAGTCTTTAGAAGACGCCATCTTGGATGCGCGCGACACCACGAATACCACCTTCGGGGAAACCGCTGCGAACCTGCAGTCCGCGCGTGGGGGACTAGAGGACTTTAAAGCCCGCCTAAGTGAGGCTGAGGCTTCCATGACTGGCGCTAAAGACACCATCGCGCAGGTGGACCAGGCTCTTGTCGAAGGCGAAGACGCCCTCGCGCAGGTCCAGGATCTAGCAGAGTCAATCCAAACCGAAGTCACCAGCTTTACCGATCAGACCACCTCGGCTTTCGTCGATGGCACGACTGCCGTCGCGGAAGGCACCGCCAACGCGAATGCTTCCATCGCCGATATTAATGCCACCTTGCAGCAAACTAGTGGGCGCTTGGACACTGCCGGTCAGCAGACTAACGATGCCATCCAGGCTGGTAAATCTGCCATCGAACAAGTGCAAGGCTTACTCAATGACAGCGCACTCAGCCCCGAACTAGCGGCGCCTTTAGAAGACACGCTGCAACGTTTGGAAGCCAGCAATGCCGCCAGTGAGCGCTTGCTTAGCGATGTCACTAGCTTGAATTCCGATACGGCCAATACCGCCGATGCTATTTCCGAGGCCGCTGGTGCCATCGATGCCGCCGCGCAAGATACCAGCGCGGCGACCCAGGCCCTCCGCGATGCCGTCGGCGATGGCATCCCCTCACTTAATAGCGCTTTGAGCAATCTCAGCACCATGGCCGGTTCTTTCGCAGGCTCATTAGAAGGCCAACGCGCAACCCTTGGGGAGGCCAATAACCTCATCGACGGAGTGGTCTCACAATTAGAGTCCACCCGCGGGGCACTGGATGATTTTGATATTACTTTGGCCGGCTTAGAAGACGGCGTACGCGATGTCCGCAGCGATATCCTGGCACTAACCGCCAGCTCCAACTCCGAGGCACTACAAACCATCACCGGGCTTAATGCTGACGATATTGGCTCTTTCTTTGCCGAGCCAGTCACCATTAGTAGCGAACCCGTCTATGAGGTCAACTCCTATGGGTCTGCCATGGCGGGGCTCTTTACCAACCTGTCTTTGTGGATTGGCGCCTTCATGCTCATGGTCGTCTTCCGCGTCGAGGTTGATACCGAAGGGTTTAAGCGCTTAAGCGTCCGCCAAGCCTATATCGGCCGCTTCATCTTGATGGCGATTATGGTCGCACTCCAAGCCAGCATCGTTGCTACCGGCAACTTGATCATCGGTGTACAAACCGTCAATGCCTTTGCTTTCATCGGCACCGCCGTCCTAGTGGGCTTGGCTTATCTAAGCATCATTTATGCCTTGGCCTCCACGCTCGGACTGGTGGGCAAATTTATCGCCGTATTGCTGGTCATCATGCAGATCCCCGGCGCATCAGGCCTTTATCCCATTGAGCTTTTGCCCGGATTCTTCAAGGCTATTTATCCTTTCCTGCCATTTTCCTACGGCATCGATGCTCTGCGCGAAACCATCGGTGGCTTCTACGGCACCCACTATCTGCAATTTATGGGAATGCTCGCACTCATGGGCGTCGTCGCCTTCTTCCTGGGTATCGTCCTGCGCAGAAAGCTCGGGCATTTCAGCACCGTCTTTAACCAAGAGATGGCCAAAAGCGAGCTCATTGAATCTGAGAACGTGCAGATCGTCGGTGATGGCTACCGCCTCGCGGACATCGTTCGCGCTTTAGAAGACCGCGAGGGGTTCGCCGAAAGCATCCAAAATGAAGCCGATCGCTACACCCGCCGCATCCACATCACCGCAGGCATCGGTGTAGTTGGCATCATCGTCCTTGCTGTTGCCGCATGGGCGCTTCCCGATGCCAAAGCTCTGTTGCTTGGGTTCTGGACCGCCTGGACGCTCCTGCTCATGGGTTTGGTCATCACCTTCGATTACATTCGCAAGTCCCTGAAGCAGTCCGAGGAAATCGTCCAGCTCGATGACCAGACGCTGCACAAATCTGTTTCTGCCCAGGCCGGCGGACTACACACCATCGAAGCTTCAGCAGCAGCTACAGAAACCACAGCAAGTACGGAAGGGGAGAAGTAATGCGTGATGCCCTTTCTGTCATTAGAAATGACTTTTCCAAAGTTCGCCGCAGCGTCATGGCAACGTGCCTGTTGCTCTTTCTCATCATCATTCCGCTGCTCTTTACGTGGTTTAACGTACTTGCCGCTTGGGATCCCTTTGGTAATACCAAGGACCTAAAGATTGCCGTGGCCAGCGAGGATGAAGGCTACACCAGCGATTTCTTCCCCGTCGAGGTCAACGTTGGTCAACAAGTGCTGTCCCAGCTTCGCGCAAATGACCAAATGGATTGGGTTATTACAGATGCTGCTGATGCTTTAGAAGGCACGAAGTCAGGGGAGTACTACGCCTCGATCATCTTGCCCGATTCCTTCAGCGACGACATGCTGACCTTCTACGCCAATGGTTCAGAACCGGCTGAAATCGCGCTGCACACCAATGAGAAAAAGAATGCGCTAGCGCCAACTATCGCTAATAAAGGCGCCCAGGGACTCACGACCAATATCTCAGAGACTTTTACCCGCACCGTCGGTGATGTCTCCTTGGGATTGGTGTCTTCACTGTCGGATTTCCTCGACCAAGATGACACCCAAAATGCCCTCAATCGCATTGAGGCCCGCGCTGAGAACCTGCAGACGCAGCTGCGCAATGGTGCACGCACGGCACGAACGATGGGCGATTTAACCGAATCTGCCATCCCGCTGGTTGAAAGCGCGCAGCGCATTGTCGATGCACCACTGCCAGAACTTCCCGACACCACCCGCAACGGTATCGCTGATATTTCTTCCTCTTCCGATGCCCTCGACGGTGCGCTATCTGCCACCCGCGAAAGCTATGCCACGGTAGGCGACCGCATCGATGCGCTCTACGACACCGCCGACGTTTCACGTGAAACACGCTCGGAGACGCTGAATACCTTGGCGGACAATGTCCAGCTCAATATCGATGCTTATAACGGGCTCAAGGACACCATCAACACCCGCCTTCGTCCGGTGCTGCCAGCAGAGGCGGCTACCATTCGCGGCCAATTAGATGAAGCCATCGCGGCCCAAGAAAGCGTGCGCGATCGCCTGCGCGCTGCAGCAGACTCCGGCAGTTCCGAGCGTCCTGATTTCTCTTCCTTAGAGCAAGCAGCCAGCGCCATCGAGGATGTCCGCAACTCTGGAATTCGTGACCAGATCAGCCAGCTAGGGGAGACCCTGCGCGGTATTGGCGACACCATCGAATTACCAGAAGGCGATATTCAGCTCAACACCGATTCCTTGTCAGGGGCGAGTGCAGCGCTTGACGATGTCGGTGCCACGCTCGATCAAAATGCCGACCGGCTTAATGATCTACGCGATCGGATCAACACCGCCAGCGAGACTGGAGACCTATCAGAGATCGCCGCAATTGTTGGTGATGACCCAGAAGCCTTCGCACAGGCACTTGCCGCTCCGGTGGAAGTCGACCGCCAGGCCATCTACCCGGTTGCGAGCTTCGGCGTAGGTATGGCTCCGCTGTACACAACTCTCGCACTCTGGGTTGGTGCCATCCTTGCATCGGTCGCACTGCGCACCGATGTCGTCGCTAAGCTCACCAAGCACCGCCCATCCCGTGCTGCCCACGAAGATGACTCTGAAGAAGATGTAGAAGTAGAGCCAGCAGAACCAGAAGAGCCGGAAGAGATCGGACCTTTTGCCAAGTACTTCGGACGCTACGGCACATTCGCCCTCATTGGACTAGCACAATCCACGTTGTTGACCTTGGGGCTTATCTTCTTCGTCAAGCTCGAACCTGCCCACCCATTCCTGCTGGTACTGGCTGGCTGGGTCACGTCCTGTATTTTCATGCTGCTGATTTACGCGCTCACAGTAGCTTTGGGCAATACCGGTAAGGCACTGGCGGTGTTCTTGCTGGTTATTCAGATCTCCAGTGCTGGGGGTTCTTACCCTCTGCAGCTTCTGCCGCATTGGTTCCAAAGTGTTAGTCCGTGGCTACCGGCAACCTATGCGATCCGGGCATTCAGGTCAGCACTCGCAGGTATTTATGACGCCGACTATTGGATTGCGATAGCTACCTTGCTGCTCTTTATCATCCCCGCTCTGATTCTGGGCGTGATCTTGCGCAAGCCTTTGGCCAAGTACACCTCGAGCCTGAATGAAGCGCTGGCGAAGACCAAGATGATGTAGTTAGGCTGGGGGCTGTCAGCACGTAGTCTCCACCAAAGGAGGAGGAACAATGGCAGAACTAAGCAACCGAAAAGTAGCAGTTATCGCAACCCATGGTTTCGAAGATTCGGAACTCACCAGCCCAGTAGATGCAGTCAAAGAAGCTGGCGCAACGGTGACCATTATCTCGACTGAGAACCAGCCAATTACCGGTAAGAATGGCACGGAAGTGCAGGTAGATCAGACTTCTGCGGAAGCTAAGGCAGAGGATTTCGATGCCTTGATTCTTCCCGGCGGCACCGGCAATGCCGATAAGATTCGCATGGATTCCCACGCTGTGAAGCTTGTGGCTGATATCTTCGCCGCTGGGAAACCAACCGGCGTTATCTGCCACGGCGGCTGGATTTTAACCGATGCCGATGTGCTCAAGGGCCGTACTCTAACGTCTTTCCCTAGCATTCAGACCGACCTGCGCAATGCTGGCGCTACCTGGGTGGATGAGGAAGTGCACACCGATAACGGGCTAGTTTCTTCCCGCACCCCGGATGATCTGCCAGCATTCAATGCAAAGATCATCGAGGAGTTTGCAGGGGGCGAACACTAAAAGCCGTATTCGGCGTCTTTTTCATCCCGGATCTTTTGATAGGTCTGGGTCAACACCACGGTGTCTTCTACTAGACGATCCAATCGTTGGAGGACATCGTGGTTTACTATTTCTCCACGCAGCAGATCGGCGCTTTCAACAAAGACATAAGGTTGCACGACTTGGCCCTTCATATAGGTCACGATGGGCTGTAGCTGCTGCGCTAATACGAGATAATGCTTGGCTGAACCGGCGGTGGCAAACATCCCGACGACCTTGTCGCGGAAGGCATTAGTGGGCAAGATATCGAAGACATTCTTCAACGCCGCGGGGATGGAAGCTTGGAAGATAGGCGTGCCGATGACTAACGCATCAGCTTGCATGATCTTCTGCGCGATAACTCCTGTATCACCGGTGTATTCGGTGTAGTTTCGGCCATCGGAAAAGACCATGTCGACCTCGGCCAGATCAATGATTTCGACGTCGATATCAGCCTCGTAGCTTGCAAAAGCTTGCTTTAAATACTCCGATACTGTTTTGGTCTTGGTGCCGACATTAGAGCCTGAAATCAGTACGACGCGCATTAATTATCTTTCTCCTCATCTGTAGCCGGTGTATCGGCAGCCGTGTATTTGCGAATGGCTGGCAGAATTTCCTCGCCGATGATGTCAATCTGCTTCATGACTTCATCAAATGGCACACCACCAAAGTCGATCTGTCCAGTGTATCGCTGATGTCCAAAGACTTCGTGCTGATGCAAGATTTTTTCAATAACCTGCTGCGGACTTCCCATGTTCGCAATACTCATGGGGTCAACGTTTTGGGCGTACATTTGCTTCGACAGACCTTGCCCATTGGTGCGGATCATGCCGTCGTTCATGAAGCGATAGGTATTCTGCAGTGCCTTTTGCGAGGTCTCTGCCACGTGGAAGAAACCAGCGGTAGTAATTGGCAGGGTAGCGGGGTCGAACCCAGCGTGTTCTGCTGCTTGTCGGTAAGCATCAACTGTGCGGGAAAAGATGGAGGTAGTTCCGCCGAGGTGCGCCATGACCATTGGCACACCAGCGAATCCGGCTTTAATCGCGCTACCTGGTGCGCCGCCAACAGCCCGCCAGATGCGCAGCCGGTCTTCAGTCGGCCGCGGGATAACCTCGGCCTCATTTAAAGGTGCACGGAATTGTCCGGACCACGTTACGGATTCTTCACGATTAATCTGCAGTAGTAACTCAAGCTTTTCTTCATAGAGCTCTTCATAATCGCGAAGGTCATATCCTAAAAGTTCAAAGAGTCCCACGCGTGATGCGCGCCCCGCAACCAGCTCGATACGTCCGTTGGATATGAGGTCCAACGTGGAGAAATTCTCATAGACGCGGACGGGATCCGAGGTACTAATAATCGTCGAGGAGCTACCGATGCGCATAGTGGACGTTGCCTGCGCGATAGCACCCAAGATGACAGCGTGAGCTTGGGAGGCGAAGAATTCCTGGTGCGATTCACCTAATCCGAAGTAGTCCAGCCCTGCCTGTTCAGCAGCTTGCGCGTAGCGGATAAATTCCTGCACCCGCTCTTTGGCGCTAACCCGGGAACCATCATTCGGATTGGGAAGGTGGTCACCTAGAGTATAAATACCAAATTCCAGACCTTGACCTTTATCAAAGCCGAAGTCGTGCATGAGGTTGGGAGTATCCGCCACGGCGCATCCTTTGTGTTGTTTTTAAATAGCTTCTTAATCCTGGCAACTACCATCCTGGCGAAACTATTCCGGAAAACGCTCTTTTATGTGACACATCACCAATAGCAAAAGGTCGCCTCCCACATCTTGGTATTAGATGGGGAAGCGACCTATTACTTCATCTACTTGTTAAGAACTTGGCTTAGGAGTTCTTGCTTCCTGGCGCACAGGTTGCACCGATAGCACCCAGTGCAGCAACCGCGCCAACAACCAGAGCGAAAGGACCAGCCAATTCGCTAAAGGAGGTTCCGACTCGTGCCAGCGCGTGGTCTACTGAGACCAACCATGCCGGACGGTTTGGACCGGAGAGCTTCAGTGGCCCGAAGATTTCAGCACTCGTGTTACCAGTCTTCTTCAGGAAATCGGATACTGCAGGTTCACTTGCAATTCCGACAGCTCCCAGAACACCCAGCAGAGCAATCAAACCAGCGGCTTCTTCAGTGGTGCACTTACCAATCGAGCTACCGGAACCGATTCCGGCATTCGAGCTGCCAGTGCCGTCCTTGCCGTCTTCACCATCCTTACCAGGCTCACCCTGATCACCCTTCTCACCCTTGAGAGAATCCAAGAAATCCTGTTCGGAACCAGAGTTTCCAGCCTCAATCCACAAGTCATACGCCGACTTGCCATCCTCACCACGCTGACCAATCAACGACTCCAAGAAATCATTGACATCACCGTCGTTACCAGCCTCAACCCACAGCTCGTACGCAGACTTACCATCTACACCAGGCTCACCGGCCTCACCCTGATCACCCTTCAAGGACTCCAAGAAATCATTGACATCACCGTCATTGCCAGCCTCAACCCACAACTCATAAGCAGACTTACCAGGCTCACCCTGATCACCCTTGTCACCCTTTAAGGAATCCAAGAAATCCTGCTCAGAACCAGAGTTTCCAGCCTCAATCCACAAGTCATACGCCGACTTGCCATCCTCACCACGCTGACCAATCAACGACTCCAAGAAATCATTGACATCACCGTCGTTACCAGCCTCAA